>NZ_JBBOVF010000001.1:0-2461169 GCF_038006485.1 Lactococcus sp. FSL K6-0773
ATGGATAAAATAGCGCTAGGGGCAAAAATTGAGCTGTCCAAGCGCTTTTTCTTTGATTACTGTAATCTCATCATGCCAAGCTTTTATAAACGTAATAGGGCTTATCTAGTGACTATGTGTGAAGAGTTTCAGTCATTTCTAAATGATAATGATCATGATGTTTTAGTTTTGAATCTTCCGCCACGTCACGGGAAATCTCTCACGCTTGGTAAATTTGTAGAGTGGGTGCTTGGTAATGACCACACGAAGAAAATCATGACTGGTTCATATAACGAAACTTTATCCACAGTCTTTTCTAAAAATGTTCGTAATACGCTCCAAGAAGAAAAAGCAGACGAGAACAAAATCGTTTACTCTGATATTTTCGATGCTGCAATTAAGTATGGAGATGCTGCTAAAAATCTTTGGAGTTTGTCGGACGGCTATAATAACTATCTGGCAACCTCTCCAACAGGGACTGCAACAGGTTTTGGTGCTGACATTATTATCATTGATGATGTTATCAAGAATGCTGAGGAAGCTAACAACGCGACAGTCTTAGAAAAACATTGGGACTGGTTTGTTAATACCATGCTTTCACGTTTGGAGTCAGGCGGTAAAATCATAATCAATATGACTCGTTGGCATAGCGAAGATTTAGCCGGACGGGCTTTGCGTGAACTGCCTAAGAATGGCTATCGAGTAAAACATATTAATTTCAAGGCTTTCAATGAACAAACGAATGAAATGCTTTGTGATGATGTCCTGACACTCGAAGATTATAAGCGCAAAGTAAAAACAATGGGGGCTGATATTGCCAGCGCCAACTACCAACAAGAACCGATTGATGTCAAAGGTCGATTATATAGTGAGTTCCAAACCTACAACGCTCGCTCAGAGTACAAAAAGATTTGGAACTATTGCGATACTGCAGACACTGGGAAAGACTATCTCTGTTCAATTGTATGGGGCGAAACCTCAGACGGCTTTGCGGATGTACTGGATATCATTTACACTCAAAAACCGATGGAATACACAGAAAACGCAGTGGCCAATCAATTAATTAATAACAGAGTGAATGCATCAAGAATCGAGCGCAACAATGGCGGTCGGTCTTTTGCTCGTTCTGTCAGGGATAAGATTCAAGGCAAAGTGGCTTGTGCTGTAGAAGATTTCTTCCAAGGAAATAATAAAGAAGCCCGAATTTATTCCAATAGTTATTGGATAGAGCAGCACGTTCGATTTCCTAATGACTGGCGGACTCGCTTTCCAGAATACTATCAAGCAATGACGACTTATCAACGTGAAGGTAAAAATAAACATGATGATGCGCCCGATGCAACAACCGGGATTGCTGAGACAATGAGTGGTAAGCGAATAAAAGCCGGATTAAAATCATTTAAAATATAAAAGGAGATTTCTAATTGAAATACAAACCACCTAAATTAATGACATTTCCAAAAGATGAACCAATCACAGTTGAAGTGGTTAACAAGTTCATGGAAAAACATAAATTAGAAGTTGCTCGGTATGAGTACTTAAAAAATATGTATCTTGGAATTATGGCTATTGATGATGAACCGGCAAAAGATTCTTGGAAACCTGACAATCGTTTAGCTGTTAATTTCACTAAATATATCGTTGATACTTTCACAGGTTACTTTAATGGGATTCCAGTTAAAAAGTCTCATTCAGATAAAGAAATACTTTCTAAACTACAAGAATTTGATAACCTGAATGACATGGAAGATGAAGAGTCAGAGCTTGCAAAGATGGCTTGTATTTATGGTCGAGCATTTGAACTCTTGTATCAAGACGAGGACACTCAAACGAATGTTGTTTATAATAGTCCAGAAAATATGTTTATGGTCTATGACGATACAGTCAAACAAGAGCCTTTATTTGCCGTGAGATATGGTGTTGACGAGGACAAAAAACTTCATGGAGAAGTTTATACTCTACTTGAAACTATTAAAATCAGCGGAGAAAATGATGAGATTAGCTTTGGAGAAAAGACTTACAACCCATATCCAGATTTGCCAGTTGTAGAGTTCTATTTCAACGAAGAACGAATGAGTATTTTTGAATCTGTTATTTCATTAGTCAACGCTTTTAATAAAGCTATTAGTGAAAAAGCAAATGACGTTGATTATTTTAGCGATCAGTATTTGGTTTTCATGGGAGCAGAAATAGACGAAGAAGATGCTAAAAATATCAAAGATAATCGTCTAATTAATTATTATGATAAGAATCAGAATAATCAAAGTGGTTCTGCTTCAAAAGTAGATGTTAAATTCTTAGAAAAGCCTGATAGTGATTCTCAAACAGAAAATCTATTGGACCGACTGACTAAGTTAATCTTCCAAACAACAATGGTTGCGAACATCTCTGATGAATCTTTCGGGTCATCCAGTGGTGTTTCGTTAGCTTACAAGCTTCAAGCAATGAGTAACTTAGCTTTGTCATTTCAACGTAAGTTCCAATCTTCTTTGAATAGTCGATACAAACTATATTGTGAGTTAAGTACGAACGTTTCAAACAAGGAAGCTTGGAAAGATATTGAGTACACTTTTACTCGTAATGAGCCTAAAGATATTAAAGAGCAAGCTGAAACTGCTAATATTCTTATGGGAATCACTAGCCAAGAAACTGCTTTAAGTGTCATTTCCGTTATTCCAGATGTCCAAGCTGAAATGGAAAAAATCAAAAAAGAAGAAGCTTCTACAGCTATCTTTGACAAGGATAAGCAACCTAGTGAAAAGGGAACAGATACAGTAGTTCCTGAAACAAATGAGGAATAGTCTATGAAAACTCCTGATTACTGGAAAAAACGTGAGAAAGCTTGGCAAGAACAGCAAATCAAAGATGATACCAAACGCATGAAGCAAATCATGGATAAGCTATTTGAAGCTCAAGAAGCCATTCAAAAAGAAATCAATGCCAACTGGCAGAACTTTGCGAATGGGCAAGGGATTTCTATCAGTGAAGCCATGAAACGTGCGGATAAAATGGATGTCAAAGCATTTGCCAATAAAGCTAAGAAATACGTAGAAGAAAAAGACTTTTCGCACCAAGCAAATCAAGTGTTGAAACTTTATAACTTGACCATGAGAGTGAATCGTTTAGAACTCCTGAAAGCAAATATTGGTCTGGAGCTTATTTCTGTATTTGACGATTTGGACAAATATTTCTCAAAGAATTTGACTGGTGTAGCTCTCGCAGAATTTGAAAGACAATCCGGAATTCTTGGTTTAAGCGTTCCAAAGAAAGGCTATAACAGTCTAGTTGAATCAGTTCTTAACGGAAGTTATAAGGTCGAAGGATTTGCCAGTTTTTCTGACAAGCTTTGGCAGTACCAATTTGAATTGAAAGCTGATATTGAAAAACTTCTCATCCGGTCAGTGACTGGTGGAATCAATCCAAAAGCACTAGCCCCACAACTAAAAAGGCTAATGACAGAAAAGGGAAAGCTCAATGCCACTTACAATGCTCAACGATTGCTTGTGTCAGAAACAACACGAGTTCAGACAGCTATTCAAGAAGAAAGCTATAAAAAAGCTGATATTGATAGTTATGAGTATATTGCTGAACCGTCAGCTTGTCCTATCTGTGGGGCATTGAATGGTAAAATTTTCAAGCTTAAAGATATGTCGCCTGGTATTAATGCACCTAACATGCACCCGTTCTGTAGATGTAGCACAGCACCGCATGTTGATGATAAAGGTTTCTGGGATGATTTACTTGATAGGAAAGTAATTAGTCAAGATGAGTACAAGCAAGCGTTTGATGACAGGGTAGAAGCTGACAAAGCGATTGAAGAATTGAGCAGAAAAAGAAAAGGATAAAATTCTACTTATGGTAAAATAATATTAACGAAAGCGAGGTTATAGATGGCCAAAGATGATTTTTTTTATATCTCTTATAAAATTCTAGCTTACCTTTATCATGCAATGAAAAAAGGTGAAAAAATTGATCCAGAAGTTTTTGACCCACAGAATTACAGAGTGAGCTATCCTTATTTAAATGATATTCTTGAGGAACTAAAAGAAAATGGATATATTAAAGGCATATCTTTTATTGAAACCAAAGACGGTAAGTTAATTAATGGGTTATCTGATATAAAAATTACAATTAAAGGGATTGAATATCTGGATGAGAATAGTATGATGAAAAAAGCCTACAAAACACTCAAAGAGTTAAAAGATTGGATACCAGGAACTTAAAAACACAAAGCGTTTGTCACTGACAGGCGCTTTTCTTATGCTCAAAGGAGGGCAGAAAATGGACGAATTACAATTCACAAACAAAGCAAAGCAAATGGTAGCTGACTATGCCAATAAAAAGAACGAGGCAAAAACGACACCATTAGAAGTATATGTCGTGTGGTCATGCAAGACTTTGCAGAATAACAAAGCGTTGCTTTCTACCGATGCCCCAGACGGTCGCTATTATGAAGTAACTTACAACGGAGATAAGCAAGAATTTTATTTTGACGCTTATATCAAGGAACACAATCAACTCATTAAATAATAGTTTTAAACCCTTGGTATTCCATGAGTTTTTCTTATGTCCGTTTCCGAATGTTGTGGACACTAAATAAAACACGAGAAAATCAGACTCCCAAGTCTTTAAATGCGAGTAGGAGGAACCAGAAATGGAACAAACAGAACTTTTACCCCTTAATTTGCAACTGTTCGCAGAAGAAGCAGCTGATGAGACGTCTGAAGTTGGTTCAGAAACTGAAACAGAAACGAATGAAGAAGAGCAACAAGAACAATCAACTGACAATGACAAAATTGTCGAAAAGCTTCAAAAACGAATTGGTAAAGAGCAGGCTGAAAAAAATGAAACAAAAACACAGCTTGACCAAGCGCTGGCTCGTATTGAAGAACTTGAAAAAGGTGGAAGAAAGTCAGTTAAAGAAAAATCTGACGAAGAAAAAGCTGCCGAACTTCAAAAAGCTAAAGACGATGAAATCGCAAGCCTTAAAGCACAAATCAAAATTTCAAATATCACCAGCCAAGCTGATGAAGTGTTGAAAGAAAGTGGAATTGCTTTGAGTGCTGCGGAGTTAGGATTGTTGGTTGATGTTGATGAAGAAAAAACTTACAGTAATGTAAAAACTTTCCTCAATTTACTTGATAATCAACGCTCACAGTGGGAAAAAGCACGAAACACAGGGACAACGCCTAAACGTGTTCCGGGTAATGTAATATCAGTCGATAAAGATAAATTTGATTCAATGACTTATGCTGAAAAAGCTGAATTAGCAAAATCAAATCCAGATGAATTTAAAAAATTAACAGGAGGCTATTAAAATGTCAAAACAAAAAACAACACTTACAGACTTAGTAAATCCAGAGGTGCTTGCACCAATTGTTTCATACGAATTGAATAAAGCACTTCGGTTTGCACCCCTTGCACAAGTTGACACAACACTTCAAGGACAACCAGGTAATACTTTGAAATTCCCAGCTTTTACTTATATTGGCGATGCTGCTGATGTTGCAGAAGGCGGAGAAATTTCGTTAGATAAAATCGGAACTACTACTAAGTCAGTAACAATTAAAAAAGCTGCAAAAGGTACAGAAATCACGGATGAAGCCGCATTATCTGGTTATGGTGATCCAATTGGAGAATCTAATAAACAACTTGGGCTATCTCTTGCAAATAAAGTCGATGACGACTTATTGAGCGCAGCTAAGACTACCTCTCAAACTGTTTCTACTAAAGCAAACGTTGACGGGGTTCAAGCTGCATTGGATATCTTTAATGATGAGGATGCACAAGCCTATGTTCTTATCGTCAATCCTAAAGATGCGGCAAAAATTCGTAAAGATGCAAACGCACAAAAAATTGGTTCAGAAGTAGGAGCAAATACTATTATCAACGGAACTTACGCTGATGTTTTAGGCGCTCAAATTGTACGATCTAAAAAACTAGCTGAGGGTTCAGCTCTAATGTTCAAGATTGTTTCAAATAGCCCAGCTTTGAAATTAGTTTTAAAACGTGGAGTTCAGGTAGAAACTGACCGTGATATTGTTACTAAAACAACTGTAATTACTGCAGATGAACATTACGCAGCATATCTCTATGATTTAACAAAAGTTGTTAATATCACATTTACGTCTGGTGTATAATGGGACGGCTACTAAGTCGCCACTTGCATAAATATGAAAACATAAATGCGACCAAGCAAGTGAAAAATGATGAACTAACGACGCTTACCGTTAATCAGCTAAAAGAGCTTCTTGAAACTAAAGGGATAGAATATACAAAAAACGATAAGAAAGAAGATTTGATTTCAAAATTAGGAGTTGCTTATGGCTATCACTGATGATTTAAAAAAGCTTTTAGGCGGTTCATCGGATGAGCGCTTGGAAGTAATCGAAAAACGCACTCGTGAACGTCTATTGCTTATTCTTGGTTCTGACATTGAAGAAGTACCGCCAGAACTAGAATATGTTGTTTTGGACGTTTCCTTGAAGCGTTTTAATCGTATCGGTCAAGAAGGCATGCAGTCCTACTCACAAGAAGGATTAAGCATGACTTTTTCAGAATCTGATTTTGATGAGTATGCCGATGAGATTGAATCATGGCGAAAATCAAAAGAAACTGAGGGCGATAAGAAGATTGGGAGGTTCAGATTGTATTGAGATATTTAGATGAAGTTACTTTTATCAAAGAATCGCCCGACTCACATTATGACCCCGATTTAGGTGAATGGGTTGAAAAAGAACCAACTCGAGCAGTATTTAGTGCAAACATCACTGATATTGGAACTGACAGAAGTATAAAAGTTTTCGGGGATATTAAACAAGGGGCAAAAGTCATGCGAATGATGCCCCTTTTTACTATGCCAGAATATGATTACATTGAGTTTGATAATAAAAAGTGGGCTTTATTGACTTACCGCAATCCAAGTGAGCGAAACACTTTTATTTTGCAGGAGGTCAATCAATGAAAATTACTGGAATTGATGCCTTGCAAAAGAAATTGAGAAAAAATGCCACGCTTGATGATGTCAAACATGTTGTAAAAAGCAATGGTGCTCAATTAACAACTAGAATTCAAAAATACGCAGTCTTTAGAGGACATTATGAGGGAAAGAAATTTGTGAAACCAACAGGGTTTACAAAGCGCTCCGTCATATTGAGTTTATCTCGAAATAATCTCGAAGCAACAACTGGTCCTACGAGTGATTATGGTGGATATTTAGAAGTAGGTACCCGTTTCATGGGTGCACAGCCCTTTGTTAAGCCAGCTTTTGATATTCAAAAGAAAATTTTTATAAACGACCTAAAGGAGTTGACGAAATGATTAAAACTCGAGACCAATCTATTTTTGACGAATTGTTCAAACGAGTCCAATCATTGGGGTATACCGTTTATGATTATAAGCAAATGAATGAAGTGGGCTATCCATTTGTTGAAATGGAGAATACTCAAACTATTCATGAACCAAATAAAACGGATATTAAAGGCACAGTAAGTCTTTCATTATCCGTTTGGGGCTTACAGAAGAAGCGCAAGGAAGTGTCTGACATGGCAAGCAATATATTTAATCAAGCATTGAATATAAGTGCCACAGATGGCTATTCTTGGGCTTTGAATTTACAAGCAAGTACCATTCAAATGATGGACGATACAACAACAGGTACACCGCTTAAAAGAGCGTTGATTAACTTAGAATTTAGACTAAGATAGGAGATTTAATATGACAGAATTAACAGCTAAACAGGGGAAAGACATTATCTTGCTCTATCGTTTGCTTAGTAAAGCAACAAAAGAAGCCGCTTGGAAACTTGCATTCCAAACAGAACACTCGAATGAAAAAACTCGAGATTACAACACTACAGCTACCAAAGATGGGACAATAGGTTCTCTTGCAGCAATTGAATACAGTTTATCTGCCACATCTATTGCAGCAAATGGTGACCCACATCTTGGCGAAATGGATGACGCTATGGATAATGGCGATATTATTGAAGTGTGGGAAATTGATAAAGCTGAAAAAGGATCTGATGGAAAGTACAAAGCTAAATATCTTCGTGCTTATCTTACAAGTTTCTCTTATGAACCTAACTCAGAAGATGCGCTGGAACTAAGCATGGAATTCGGAGTGTTTGGTAAACCTCAAAAGGGCAATGCCACACTAACTGAAGAACAAGCTAATGTTGTTCAGTATGTCTTCAAAGATACTGTTGCGGGATAAAGCTGAAAATATTACTGGCTCTGCCTGGAGTACAGTTGTAGAAGTGACAATTTAAATACTATAAACAAAAGGCTAGAGATTCGCTCTAGTCTTTATTTTTTAAGGAGAAATAAAAATGGAATTAACAATTAATGGCAAACAGTATGTTTTTATCTTTGGTTACCGATTCATTAAGGAATTGAACAAAAAAAATGAAGTCACAGAGCGTGGGATGACTTTAAAAGCCGGCTTAGATAATGCTTTGATGAACTTCTTTAGCGGAGATATCGAAACACTTGTTGAAATGCTAAAAACTGCGAATGCAACAGAAAATCCTCGTGTCTCTGAGAAAGGGATAGTTGAATGGATTGAAGAAAATGGTATTGATATGCTTTTTGATTTAGTACTCGAAGAGTTAAAAAAGTCGGAATTTACCAAGAAAAAAACGTTGAACTTCGAGAAAGAAGTCAGCAAAAATCTACAGTAACAGATTTTGACAAACTCTATGAACAAGTTCAGTTAAATTGTTTGCGTTATCTCGGAATTGCTAATCTAAGAGATATAGAGCGCATGACCATTTCGGAGTATGAATTAAGGCTGAAAGCTTATAGGCTAAAAAGACTTGATGAGCAAGAATCTATTTACCAACAGGCATGGGCAAATTGGCAAGTTCAATCAACTAAGCAACAAGGTAAGAAGCAAGTTCCAGTTTATTCGACCTTCAAGAAGTTTTTTGATAAAGAAAAATTTGAAAATGATATTTTAGGAATCAAAACTTCGGACAGTGCTTTTAAAAAGGACAAAAAACTAATTAACCTCATGAAAAAAGCAAATAAGTAAGAAAGGAGGAAAAACATGGAATCTTATAGTGTAGAAGCGGTTCTGAGTGCTGTTGATAAAAATTTCACTTCAACCATGAATAAAGCAGATAGTTCAATGGGAACATTGAACAAGAACTCACAAAATACAAATACTTCTATCCTAGATATTGCTAAGGGTGTTGGGGTTTTTAAACTTGTTGATTCTGCGGTAGGTTTGGTTAGAAATTCATTAGATGGTGCTATAGATCGATTTGATACTTTGAATAAGTATCCTGTTGTAATGCAGGCGCTTGGTTATTCTGCTTCTGATGTTGATAAATCAATGGCAAAACTGAATAAAGGAATTGATGGCTTACCTACCTCTCTTGATGAAATTGTATCCAATACTCAACAACTTGCTATATCTACAGGAAGCTTAACAAAAGGAACTGATACAGCTATTGCGTTAAACAATGCTTTTCTAGCTTCTGGTGCTTCAACTGCAGATGCAAGCCGAGGAATGCAACAATATGTTCAAATGTTATCTAAGGGAACTGTTGATATGCAATCGTGGCGAACACTTCAAGAAACAATGCCCATTGCAATGGATAAAGTTGCTAAGTCTTTTAAAGACCAAGGTGTAAATTCGGTTAGTGAGCTATATGATGCTTTACAAAGTGGGAAAATTACATTCGATGACTTTAATAGTCGATTAATTAAATTGAATGGCGGTGTTGGAGGATTTGCGGAACTTGCTAAGAAAAATTCAGCAGGGATAAAAACCTCGTTCAAAAATGTAAAAACAGCAGTAGTGAAAGGTTTGGAGAATGTTTTATCTGCAATTGATAACGGAATGAAGAGCGCTGGTCTTGGTTCAATCGCTCAGAATTTTGACAAGTTAAAAACTGTAGTTAATCAAGTTTTTAGTGCAATTACAAAAGCTATTCCTCCAGTTATTAGTGTAATTGCAACATTTATCAAATTGATAGGAAATATAATTAATGCACTAAAGCCGTTCTTGCCCGTATTATTGCCAATAATTACAACTTGGGGAGCATTCATGGTTCAGCTCAAAGGTGTTGGGGCAGTTGTAAAAACCTTTAACCAAGTTAAGTCTGCAATAACAGGAGTGATGAGCACAATAAAAATATTGTTCGCTATTATGGCTGCTAACCCAATTACTGTAATCATTGGATTAATAGCTGCCTTGGTAGTTGGTTTTATTTATTTCTGGAACACAAGTGAAGATTTTCGTAATTTCTGGATAGGGTTATGGGAAGGAATCAAAAAAGCGGTTGATACTGCAGTAAAAGGAATTCAAAACGCTTGGAATGCTACTGTCAAATGGTTCACTGATACCTGGAACAACATCAAAAACGGAGCGAAAGGGCTTTGGGATGGAACAATCCAAGGTGCAAAAGATGCCGTTGATAGTGTTAAAAATGCTTGGAACGGCATCAAGGAGTGGTTCGCTAATCTTTGGAAAGGTACAACAAGCGGGTTATCTAGCGCTTGGGATAGCGTTACAACAACCTTAGCTCCATTTGTTGAGACAATCAAAACAATCTTTCAACCAATTCTTGATTTCTTTAGCGGATTATGGGGGCAAGTTAAAACTATCTTTGGTTCAGCTTGGGAGATTATTAAGACGGTTGTTATGGGTCCAGTTTTGTTGCTCATTGATTTAATCACTGGGGACTTTAACCAATTCAAAGAAGATTTTGGAATGCTTTGGCAAACACTAGCAACAGCGATTCAAACAATAGTCCAAACTTTTGTGAATATCGTAGTTGGATTTTACAGTTCATTTTTCCAAACTGTAGTTAATATCTGGACAACAATTGTAAACACAATCCAAAGTCTTTGGGGAGCTTTCACAACATGGGTCGTTAATATGGCTAAGTCTATTGTTGACGGAATTGTTAATGGTTGGAATTCATTTAAACAAGGTACCGTTGATTTATGGAACGCAACTGTTCAATGGGTCAAGGACACTTGGGCTTCATTTAAGCAGTGGGTTATTGATTCTGCTAATGCTATTGTGAACGGAGTCAAACAAGGTTGGGAAAACTTGAAACAAGGAACAATTGACTTGTGGAACGGAATGATTAACGGACTCAAAGGAATTTGGGATGGTTTGAAACAAAGTGTTAGTGATTTGATTGATAATGTAAAAACGACATTTAACAATCTAAAAAATATAAACTTGCTAGATATTGGTAAAGCCATCATTGATGGACTTGTAAAAGGATTAAAACAAAAGTGGGAAGATGGGATGAAATTTATAAGTGGAATTGGAGATTGGATTCGGAAGCATAAAGGTCCAATTCGTGTCGACAGAAAACTTTTAATTCCCGCTGGTAATGCCATTATGAATGGTTTAAATTCTGGTTTAACTGGAGGTTTCCGTGATGTTCAATCCAATGTTTCAGGAATGGGCGACATGATTGCTAATGCAATTAATTCTGACTATTCTGTGGATATTGGGGCAAATGTTGCGGCTGCTAATCGCTCAATCAGTAGTCAAGTTTCTCATGATGTGAATCTTAACCAAGGAAAACAGCCGGCTTATGTAACCTTAAAACTCGGAAGCCAAGAATATAAAGCTTTTGTTGATGATATTTCAGGCGTTCAAGGATTGCAAAACGTCATGATGAATAAATTCTAGTCGGGAGGTAGAAATGTACAAGTTTAGAGATACGACAAAACAGGAGCATTATCGCAACCTTCCTTTTATTCCAACCAGCGCCATGAGTTATGATGGGACTTGGTTAGAGGAACTCATAGAAGGTTATCAGACTTTGACGGTTGAGGGGCGAGAAATGTATTCTCTCAGCTTTGAATCACAAGAAATGCAAGTGGGAGGAGTGATCACCAATGTGAAATATCCTCCTCGAGAGCTGACGATAAAATATAAGCTTGAGGATAGGGACCCTCGAGTATTACAAGAAAAGTTTGATACTTTAAAAGCATTCTTGATTCGTCAAGAAGATGTTCCCATTATTTTTTATGATGATCTGGAATATACTTTTTATGGCCGTTTCCAAACTGCTGATACTGTAGCGGGAGATACTAATTCAATTATTTCAAGTTTTACTGTACTTTGTAGCGATCCATTTAAACACGGAAAAACTCAAAGTGTAAAAAATAAGGTCATTGAAGTTTTACCTTACCCAGTTAAACCGGATAAGCTATCATTCAATTTACTGACAGAGGGTTTACTTGCAACTGACGGAAATTATCGCTTGAAATCATCACAGGCTAAAAAAGGCGACCTATTGGAATTTGATTTTCAATCTGGCAATACTTTTCTTAATGGAAAAGTAAATAACAACCTCTTAGACCTTGACTCTGATTTTAAAAATATCAGATTGACAACTGGAACAGATTTTTCAAGTTCAAACTATGAGTTAACGATTCAATATAGAAAGGCGGTGCTTTAGTGAGTAATATCTTACTTTTAGATAAGATGCAACAAGTTATCAAAAGTTATGATTCCGATGAATTCATAGAATGTGTTCAGACAAAAGAAATCACAACTAACGCTTCTGAACTAATGAATGACACACTTTCAGTTTCTTTACCTTTTGATGAAACAATTAAAGATGCCAGCTATATTGCAGTTAATGATACGAAAGAACAAGAATTTTCTTTATATCGAATTTTAACCGCAAAAGACGAAGATAATCTGCTTTCATTTGAAGCGATAAATTTTGCAGTCGACGAACTGGACAATTTTATCATTAAAGATATAAGACCTAAAAATAGGTCTTTTTCTTATGTGATTAATCAGCTTTTATCTGATTCAGGTTGTGACTGGGTATTGGGTATCTGTGAACCAATTAAAACAGTTTCCAGTACTTTCTACTATACTTCCATGCGTGAAGCTTTAAAAGCTCTACAAGAGTTAGGCGCAGAGTTTACCTTTTCAATTGAAATTACAGGAAATAAGATTGCTAAAAAAATCATTCACTGCTATAACCAAATTGGGAAAATAACCAATAAACGCTTTGAATATGGCGATGAAGTTTTGAAAATTGTCCACCAACAAGACCGCACAAATATTGTCACTGCCCTAATTGGACGTGGGAAAGGTGAAGAAGTTGGGGACGGATATGGACGAAGACTTGAGTTTTCAGATGTCGAGTGGAGAAAGTCAAATGGTAAACCACTTGATAAGCCTAAAGGTCAAAATTGGATTGAATATTCAGAAATGACGAAAGAATATGGCATTCCCTCAAACGGAAAAATGTTACCACGTAAAACGGTTGTTGTCTTTGATGATGTGGAAGATGCAAGCGAACTTTTACAAAAGACTTATGACCAACTAGCTTATTACTGCCGGCCACTCGTTCAGTTTAGTACTGAGATATTAGGCAGTGATTCAATTGGAAATACTGTTTCAATCCATAGAGGAGAGCGAAATTATCACTATCAGACAAGAGTCTTTAAAGTGGTTACTGATTATGTTAATGGACGAGTGCAAGCTAGTCTAGGCGATAATTTAAGTGGAAACTCAATTCTTCGCCATTTGTCACAAGTTCAAAGCAATATCTCTGACCTTGATAGCAACAAAATGACTTGGTATGACTCCACAGAAATTGGAAAGTATCAAGACGATATTATGCGCGGTGCTGGTGCCAATGGTGGCTCGATTTACATGGTCAACGGAATTGAAGCGGGCGTCTCTCAATCAAGAGAGACCTATGAGCAAGTCTTTATGGATGGTCCAAAGATTCAAGATTCACAGTATTTCATGATTCAAAATAATGCTGGGATATCTTTTAAGCAATGTAAAAAAGGTCAATGGACGACAATTCAAGATGTTCATAATGGCAAAAGTAATACTGCATGGACACTTGATGGGACTTTCAATGCTAACTTTATTAATGCCGGAGTTTTGCAAGGGGTCAAGATTCGCTCAGTTGATAATGATTTCATTATTGAACTTGATCAAGGAAAGATTCGCTTTATAAAAAAAGACGGTTCTTCCGAAAATGAGATGTTTGCTTTTGCGCCAACTTATACAGGCGGACAACTCCAAGGGATTAATGCAATTCAAAATCAGGGTTATTCTTTCGCCTTGTCATCAAAAGGAAACAACGGAGCGCTTTTAAATATTTTAGAAATTCCAAAAGACAGTACGGCTGAAAATCGCAAATTAAATCTTTACGGAGAAGTAAAAGTTAAGGGTAACTTTTATGTTAATGGAGTAAAAATCGATACCAACGGTGGAGGAAACTCTGGCGGCGGTGGTGGTGGTTGGAATGGCCAATATCCACCAGAAGTCACAAGTGATCGTGATAAACGTTACTGGCAAATATGGGCAATGGCAATTGGGTCTGGATTCTCTAAACAAGCGGCAGCCGCTTTACTCGGAAATGCACAGGGTGAATCTGATGCCAATCCAACGGCTGATGAGGGCGGCGGACGTCCTGGATTCGGTTATGGGGTTTGGCAATGGACGGATAGTTCAGGCGCTAGCTCTGGACGTGTTTATATGATTAATCTCATGACACGAGCAGGAGTGACTGACAATCCTGACACAATCACAGCCCAATTCAAGCTCTTGATGTGGCATGCACCAAACGGCCAATGGATTGCAAAAAGTTCTTATCCTTATTCTTGGACTCAATTCATGACATTAACGGATATTAACACTGCCACTCAAGCATTTGTAGCTAACTTTGAGCGGCCCTTAAACGGACACCCTGAACGTAGCACTTGGGCCCAAGAATGGTATAACAAATTTGTTAATCTTGAAATCCCAAGCGGTGGCGGAGGTTATATTGCTCCGATTTCAAGCCCTATTACCGTAACAAGTGAAATGGGTTGGAGAACGAGTCCAATCACCGGAGCGCAAGAATTTCACAATGCTATGGACTTGGTTAATGGCAATCCAACAACTCCAATCTTAGCTTCTAACGATGGTCAAGTGGTCCAAGCGGGAAGTAATTATTATGACTGGTATGGAAATTACACGGTCATCAAGCATGCGGATGGACTTTATACAGGGTACGCACATCAAAGCAGAATCGATGTTTCTGTGGGTCAAAATGTTAAAAAGGGCCAACAAATTGGACTTATGGGAGCGACTGGTCCGGTCACTGGACCACATTTGCACTTCCAATTTATGGACCAATATTGGCCATCATCAAGCGCTCACTTTAAGAATCCAAGGGATTATATCAAATTTTAGAAAGGGTCTATTATGACAGAACATTTTATAACACTGTCCACCACAGAGCTTAATAACAATATTGGCATTGTTAAGCTAAGACATGCGGATGTCAATAGTCAAGCCATTGTTGCTCAAATTGTAGAGAACGGTCAGCCCAAGAGTTTTGAGGGACTGCAACCGTTCTTTTGTTTAATGGCACAAGAAACCACAGGTCAAGGATTATCAGAAGAAAGTGTTGTCTCCTTTGATGCCAAAAATGGAACATTGAATTATATTGCCAGTGACAATGCGCTTCAAATGGTTGGACGAAATGAAGCTTATTTTAGCTTTAGAAAACAAGAAGGCGGGCGGTGGATTGAGCAATTCTCCACTCGGACTTTTCACTATATCGTTGAGAAATCCATTTATTCGCAACCCTTCAAAGACTCAAACTATTGGTAGACTTTCAAAGAGCTTTATCGAATCTTTAATAAGTATATTGAAGATGGTAAAAATAGCTGGGAACAGTTTGTGGAAGCAAACCGTGAAATCCTTGAATCAATTGATCCAGGAGGACGGTTACTTGCGGAAGTTTTAGACCTCAATAAAATTATTTATCGTAAAGTTCCAAGCGGATTTAATGTAGTAATTGAGCACGATTCAGAGTATCAACCGGATGTGAAAGTAACTTATTACAAAAATTCAATTGGAACCGAAGCCAATGGATTTGATACTGGTCCAGTATTTGGCGGAGAGCGAATTTATAACCTAGCTTCTTCATTAAGCTATATCAGAAATAAAGTCAATGTTGAGCTTCCGTCAGTTTATGCAATGGCCGGAGAAGTTGTAAATAATGGTAACGAACTGTTGTTAATCAACGGAACTGAGGTTATGCGTTTTGTTATTGAGGGCGCAACAATCACCAAAGGCTATGTTGAAAAAGTGAAGCCACCAACTAATCTAATTGTTTCTGATATCACTTCTTCAAGTGCAAAAATTTCGTGGGAAAACGGGGGATACTATGGCAGATAAAAATTATTTACATACCGCCTACGCTAACAGCGCAGACGGTACTGACGGCTTCACGACTGTTTATCCGAATTTGAATTTATTAGACGGAACTAAAGATTTTAGTGGGGACTGGGAGCATATAAGTGGTTATGACAACGACGGAACATATAAAGGATTAGCTGTTAAGAAAAGAACCTCCCCATGGGGAGGTATATATAAAACATTTACAGCTCCAAAAAGTGGTGTTTACACGTTTTCAGCTTATGTTAAAAGTTCAGGAAGTTCGGCAAATATAACTAGATATGTTGAGGCAAGCGCTGGTCATCTCATACCTGAAAAGTTTATGGGAAATAATTTTGATTGGTTAAGAGACAGTTTAAGCGTAGTTTTGAAAGCTAAGGATACTATTTCTGTCAGATACGAAATAACAGGTTCAGGTTCAGAATCGGCTTTATGGGCTGCTGGTCATAAGTGGGAACCAGGCTCAATCGTCACTCCATACATGCAATCAGCTAGCGAAGTCACAACTGCTGACTGGCCAAAGTATGTAGGAACTTACGTTGATACTAACCCGGTTTCTAGTACAGTCTCAAGCAAGTATGATTGGGACGAAATGAAGTATCGAGTTTATTTAGATGGTACACCCGTAGGTGGAAGTAAACTTCTGTCATTTGATTTAGAAAATCTAAAGGCGGGCACATCATACAACGTTCAGGTTAATCAAACTAATGGCAATGATGAAAGTGATAAGTCAGAAAGTGTTGCCTTTAAAACGACACTACCCAAATAATAGAAATAGGAGAAATAAATGGCTGAATTAACTAAAATTTATCGTGGCATGCAAAACGGTGCTGAAACGATTGATAATAACTTTAGTAAAATGAATACTGAGATGAAACAAACGGCTGACGCTTCTGTAAAAATGACAGGAAACCAAGATGTTTCTGGTGTTAAAAATTTCAAAGATGGAATAAAAATCAAAGACCTTGATGTTTTTCCATCTTATAAAAGCGGGAGTTGGTTCGTTGAAAATTTAGATGGAAACATGTATAGATTGACCACAATTATATCGGTAGATAAAGGAATAGATCAACCGTGGGGTTCTTTATATTTGAGTGCTGAAACACAACATCCAGACCTACCTGCTGGTTTTACCAAAACTGGTTTCACAGTATCTGTTTCTAAAACAAACAATTTGATGTGGAGTTCAGTTTCAGGGCCAAGCACTTTCCGACTAATTTCAGGAGTCAACACTGCTGGGGGAACAGGTCGCGATGTTATCATTCAAGTCATGGCTACAAAATAAAGGGGAAAGCCAATCGTTAAATGGATAGGTTTTTAATATGAAAGGAAAAATACAAATTGGAGTATCAATTATTAGGAGTTTCAGGGTTAATCTTAATTATATTAGGACTGACATGGTTAAAAGATGGGGAAAAAATGGACCCACCTTTGAGAAAAAGAATCATTATTGATTTAACAACAATCGCTTTATTTTGGATTGTATTTGAGTTTTGGCATTTCTCAAGCTCAAGGGCTTATGAAAATGAAGTAAATTGGATTATTAACGGTTCACTTGCTTTCTTTGGCGCACGGATGATTCAATTAATTTGCCAAGTAAATCCGATGTTTCAAGAACTTGTGAATTATTTGAAATCAAAAAGTTCTAAGACTGATGTTATTGAAAATGACACTACGGAGGAAAATAAATGAAAAAAGTAATCAAAAAAGCTGCCATTGGAATGGTAGCTTTCTTTGTTGTTGCAGCAAGTGGACCTGTATTTGCCGCAGTTGGTGACCAAGGTGTGGACTGGTCAAAATATAACGGAACTTACGGTAATTTTGGCTATGCTCATGATAAATTTGCTTTTAGCCAAATCGGAGGAACTTACGGTGGAACCTTTGTAGACCAAGCGACTTATTCAACGCAAGTTGCATCGGCAATTGCTCAAGGTAAACGAGCACATACTTACATTTGGTATCAAGTCGGAGGTTCACAAGAAGTAGCAAAAGCAGCACTTGACCGCTATTTACCAAAAATTCAAACGCCAAAGAATTCTATTGTAGCTTTGGACTATGAAGGTGGAGCAAGTGGAGATAAGCAAGCAAATACTGATGCGATTCTTTACGGAATGCGTCGAGTAAAAGCGGCTGGATATACTCCAATGTATTATTCTTACAAGCCGTACACTTTGGAAAATGTCAATTATAAGCAAATCATCAAAGAGTTTCCTAACTCACTTTGGATTGCGGCATATCCAAATTATGAAGTAACACCAGTTCCAAACTATAGCTTTTTCCCAAGTATGGACGGAATTTCAGTATTCCAGTTCACATCAACTTATGTTGCTGGCGGACTTGATGGAAATGTTGATTTAACAGGAATCACAGATAATGGATACGGAAAACAGCAAGGCCAAGAAGTTAAACCCGATACTGCTACACCAGCCATTGAAAATGGTAAAGAAGCAAATGAAGTTAAAGGAAACGATGTAGAAGTTGGAATGACGGTTAAAGTAAACTTTGGCGCTAAGAATTATGCCACAGGAGAAACAATTCCTCAATGGGTAAAAGGTCAACCACATAAAATCATCCAGAAGAATGGAGATACTGTCTTGCTTGATGGTATTATGAGCTGGTTATCCGTTCATGATGTGGAAACTATTGATGCTTCTACAAGCCAGCCAACGACATC
Organism: Lactococcus sp. FSL K6-0773; assembly: GCF_038006485.1. Lineage (NCBI taxonomy): Bacteria > Bacillati > Bacillota > Bacilli > Lactobacillales > Streptococcaceae > Lactococcus > Lactococcus sp. FSL K6-0773. The sequence continues at coordinate 18,839 of NZ_JBBOVF010000001.1, forward strand.
CGCAAAAAGTTATATTGTAAAACAAGGTGATACACTTAGTGGGATTGCTTTAAACTGGGGAACCAACTGGCAAGAATTGGCACGTCAGAACAGTTTATCTAATCCGAACATGATATACTCCGGTCAGGTTATTCGCTTCACAGGCGGTCAATCTGGGGCTACATCACGAACTTACACTGTACAATCTGGTGATAATCTTTCATCAATTGCGAGCCGTTTAGGAACAACAGTTCAAAGCTTAGTTTCAATGAATGGTATTTCAAACCCTAATTTGATTTACGTTGGTCAAACTCTAAATTATTAAAATTAAAACCCGCTTCGGCGGGCTTTTTTTATTTAAAAATTTTAGATAATATCCTTTTGGGATGATTTTAAGATTAATATAATAAGGAATTACCCAATAATTACTTGCCATAATGTTTTTGTAATGGTATTATATTTATAAATAAGATATGAAATGTAGAAAATAATTAAAGGATTGAGAGGTAGGCTATAAATTTTGGTAAAAGAGTTTAAAATTTCACAAGAAAATTATTTAGAAAACATTATTAAATATATTCAAGAGCGATTGGAATCAGCCATAGTACAGGATTGCATTGATATTATTTATGGTGTTAGGAATGGAGAGACGGTGGTAACCAGTGTTACTTTAAAAATTATTGATAAAAGTTTTAAAAACTATGGAGATAGTAATTATGTAATTAAAATTCAAGAGACTACTATACCAAAAACTCAGAATTCGATAATTACGAACAAATATAGTTATGAAATAAGAAATACTACAGACCCTAGTGATTTTGTAAGGTTTGATTATAAACCCTATAAGGATTTTCCGCATTTTCATATAAATAGTGATGAAGAAAAGTGGGGAAACCATTTAACATATCCAGATAGTACGAATATTGATTTAGAACGTTTAGATTGCTTTAAAGCCATTAATATTTTTAACTCTTTTGTCGCTCATCCGGATGAACATATTCTTGATAAAACAAAAAATGAAAGGTATCTTAAATATCTATAATGAAAAACACTAATAAAATTAACAATATTGATCAATTATTTGAAGAAACAAAGATCTATGCACAAAATAATGATATAGAATATATCATTTTGTTTGCAAAAGGAGTTGAAAATGTTTTAAAATTAAATAATATGCTAAAAGATAGTGGAATAAAGCTTGTAGTTACAACTTTTCCAAGTAATCAAGTACTTTATCTAGAAAATGAAGCTGGGGACCTTGAGGAAAATTATCCAGAAATCTTAGACTCGGAAAATATAAGCATATTAGAAGAAAAAGATATATCTTTGGTTTCCTCAACTTTACCATTAGAACCTATTATTACTCCAGGTACAAACACCAATCCCTATTCAATTATAAAAATGACACTAGACTTATTTGGCGAAGGTACTTCATTGGCTGTGCAATCAGCTTTGATGCCTGTAGATAATGGATATATAAAACCTTCAACTAGGGTTTTAAGCTTAATCTCTGGTTTAGCAGTAGATTTGGAAACAACAAACAGCCGATTCCTATTTCATCCCGATAAAGGATTAAAAATAAATCACGTTATAAAATAAAAAAATCCCAGCATTGTTGGGATTCTTTTTTTAGTTCAGTAGCTTGTGAAAATAATTCATTAATTTTTGATTTATCATTTATAGAAGGACCATGAGAGAAAACAAAATCTGAAACATCATCGGCTCTTTCCTCTACAAGATTTAGTTCTTCAATATTAATACCGGACTCCGAGAGTTTTGTCAACAAATCATCTAACAACAATTTATATTCCATATTTATTCTCCTTATGTAAGTTTAAGTATAACGTATTTTTTAAAAAAATTCAAATATAGTCGTCGATTATAAATTTACTCCTAAGGGCCTTACTCCAATAGGGTGCTTTTTATGTTATAATAATATTGGACATCGATGAAGAGTTTTATTCTCCTCATTAGCCATTCTTCGGAGTGGCTTTTTTTATTTATTAAAAAAGTTGTATAATAGTTTTAGTGGATGAGAAAAACATTCATTTACAAACACTTGATAATCTGCAGTTCCATCCATACAGATCTTATATAATAACCAAGATAAGTGCTACAGATTATCATATTTCGGTTCTTTAGCTCAGTTGGAAGCTAACCGTTCGGTCGCTGGTTCGAGTCCAGCAAGAACCATAAAATAAAAGGGGCACAAAAGGGGCATAAGCCTTAAACTTCTATGTGAATATGACGTTTTTTTGAAAATGTTCTAAATCTATTAAGGCTTATGTATCAATGTTTTAGGTCATATCATGAGATTAAGTAATTCCATTTTTAAATGGAGGGTTCTATTGGGTAAAATAAAAAATCTGCTCCCTTGATTTTGGGGAGTATTTTTTTATGATTTATATCTTACTTAGTTTGTGATATTAGAGAAAATAGGTACAATGAAAACTCTGGTAGAATCACTTTAAATAATAAAGAGGATTAATCTAAATTTTATTTTTTCATAATTCGTTGAATAATATTTTCAACAGGCTCAATTTTTTCAAGATAAGCAGAAGAGCTACCAGCCATAAATGCACCATTGATTAAATCACCTTTTTCTACTGCGGCTTTCAATGATTTATTTAAAGGATATTCTGATGAGATATTTAATAGTCTGGTCAGATGGCCATTCTTATCTGAGATTAAACTTGTTCCATTTTCTTCACCTTTGCAGATTAATTCTTGGTAAATTGGTGAAATTTGACATTCTTTTTCCAATAAAAAGGCGGTGCCAACTTGTACTCCATTTGCACCTAAAATATTAGCCAAAGAAGCAGTATGGTGATCATAAATTCCACCAGCAGCGATGAGCGGTAAGGGACAGATTGGAGCAATTTCTTTGAGAAGTGAGGCCAAGTTTTGGCTCCCCACGTGACCTCCTGCTTCATTTCCTTCTACAATGATTCCGGAGATAGGAAGATTTAACATTTTTAGAGCAATTTCTTTATTGGGAACCACAGGGAAAAGTTTGATATTATTAGCAATTATAGTATCAATAATTTCTTTAGGACTTCCTGCACCAGTTGTCACTACTGATATTTTTTCTTCACAAATCACTTCTAAAAGTTGCTTGATATTTTTATCGAGTAACATTAAATTAACGCCAAAAGGCTGTGAAGTGAGAGTTTTTGTTTTTCTTATCATTCTTCTCAGTTCATTTGCTGTCCGTCCGCCGCTACCAATAATTCCCAAAGCTCCATTGTTTGAAACAGCAGCTACTAATTCAGCATTAGAAGCCCAAGCCATTCCACCTTGAAAAAGAGGATATTTTATTCCTAATTCGTGATACCAAGTCATTTAATTCTCTTTCTATACCTTATTAAAGTTTATGAAATGTAGGTTCTTGCCAATAGCCAATCTCAGAGCCGTTAATGGAAAAAATTTTGCCTGTCATTTCGCTTTCAATTAAATCATTAATAATAAAATTAGCGACATCAGAGCTTGAACCCATTTTCCATTCATCAGGGATATTCTGACCATAAGTTTCTTTTAAACTTTTTAATACTGGTAGAGTCATATCAGTTACGGCAGCAGGAGAAACAGAATTTACTCGTATCATACTTTTTTGCAATTCTTTAGCTAGTGTTTTCGTAAAAGCAATGATGCCGGCTTTGGACGCCGCGTAGTTTGCTTGCCCAAAGTTACCAAATAAAGCTGATTTTGAAGTTAGTGTAATGATTTGTCCACCTTGATTGATTTTATCAAGCAAAGCGTGAGTACTATTAAATACACCAGTCAAATTGACAGAAATGACTTCATCCCAAATTTCTGGGCTCATTTTCTTAAAAGTACTATCAGCAGTAATTCCAGCATTATTAATTAGAATATCAATATCCTTTATTAATTTGGCTGCATTAGCAACGCTAGAGCGATTAGAAACATCTAGTGGAATAGCTTGGATTTCTGTTTTGGGAAATTTTTTTTCAATTCTTCAGCTCTACTTTTTAAACTAAGTGGGTCACGGCCAGTTAAAATGACTTTGTGATTGGCTTGAGCAGCTTTCTGAGCAATTGCCCAGCCGATTCCCCTTGTTGCACCGGTAATCAAAATTGTTCGTTTGTTCATTGCTTCCATTCTCCTTTTAGGATTAATGTTTGATTTCTGTCAGTAATTTGAAAAGCGTTTTGATTAAATATAAAACAAAAGCGTTCATTCAAATAGGCTGGTGAGCAGAAATTTGCTTTTAAGTATGATAAAGGCATAGAATAGAACTCTTGATACATCTCTTCTAAAATAAATAATAAAAAATTTCCAGGTATAATGGGATTTTTACCGTAGTGTAAAGAATTGGTATCTTTAACTGATTGAAGATAATCAATTAAATCAGCCTTATTGATTTTTTTGTATAATTTCATTCCAGGAATCCTCAGATAATAGACTTAGGTTAATTTGTGCCAATAACTTTGTATTGCTAGTTATTTCAAGACTTAGATTGATTATATATTTTTTTGAATGACGAGTGATGTGTTCACTTAGTAAATAAAGTTTCAGTTTATCAAATGAATAATTAGAAGATGGATATCGAATAATTTCTTCGGATAGTAACCAATTTTCTCCATTTTTAAGACTGTAGGGAATTCCTTCTAATTCTTGCCACAATTGTGGAAGTAAGGAGAGAAAATTTTTTTGGCCCTCTAATTTAAAATGTCTTGGAAGACTTTTTTGAGCGATTAAAATCATTTTTGATACCATTGATTACCTATCAGTACACTGATTCCCATACCTCCAGCTACGCACAAAGTTGCGATGCCAAGACATGGTTTTTGCACTTGGTTTAGGCGATTTAAGAGTCGAGAAATTAGAATGCCACCAGTTGCACCGTAAGGATGACCAAATGCAAGGGAACCACCATAAGCATTTAATTTTATATCATCAAGCTTAAAATAATTTTGGAATAAAATGGCCTGACTGGCAAAGGCTTCATTTAATTCGATAGCCTCAATATCATTAAGTTTAAGGTTAAATTTCTGTAAAAGTTTTTCAGTTGCTTTTATTGGGCCTAATAAGAAATCTGATGGAGATAAAGCAATAGTTGTTTGTCCTAAATAATAGCCTTGAAAATCAAAAGGATTATTAGTGGATGACAATATGATTGAAGAAGCACCATCGTTTATTGGGCAAGAGTTTCCAGCAGTGGCTGTTCCGTTAGTGGTAAAAGCAGGGGTTAATTTGCTCAAAGCTTCCATTGAGGATTTAGGACGAACAGTTTGATCGCTACTTATTGTAAATCCTTCATCTTGATAGGGAAAAACTTCATTTTCTAAAAGTTTTCCTTCAATAGCTTGAGTCGCTTTTTTATGACTATTTAGAGCGTAAAGGTCTTGAACACTACGAGGAATATTGTATTTTAGGGCTGTCATATCGGCAATTGTTCCCATGTCGAAATCTTCATAGGGTTCAGGAGCCATTTTAAATCGGTTAATCGGCTGATAACTCTCTGAATCAAGCACAATATTGGCTTGAGATGTGCTTTCTACCCCTCCTGTACAAATAACGGAAGCTTCACCAGAAATAATGTAGTTTGCAGAGCTAATCATAGCTGTCAGTCCAGAACCGCACTGCTGGTCAATTGTAAAAGCTGGGACCTGGCTAGAAAATCCTGCTTTTAAGGCACAACGTCGAGCTAAATTTCCTCCTTGATTAGTCACATTTCCCAAAATAATATAGTCAATATCAGCTTTTTTGAGAAGTAGATTTTTATTAAATTGTTGTTTAATTAGATTTTGATATAAAGTTTCAGGAGAAATTTTTTTATAAAAACCATTGATTTTTCCTATAGGTAAACGGTTTGCTGCTATGATACCGACGGGATTTTTAAAGCTCATGATAGACACCTCTAAAATATTCTTTTTCTAATTCTTTTCTGGATATTTTTTGATTTTTAGTAAAATTAAGAGTGGGAGTTTCTAAATATATTTGAGGAAGTTTGTATTTAGGAAGTCTTTGAGCTAGTATTTTGATTAATTTCTCTTTCTCGATAGGTTTTAAGAGTAGTAGAGCAATTTTTTGACTATATCTTTCATCAAACACTCCAAAAGCGATGCAGTCTTCACATAAATCTTTTGCCATACGCTCAATTTCTTCTGGAAAAATTTTATTTGCACCATGTTCGATAATGTCAGACCGACGTCCAAATAAATAAAGATGATTATTTTTTAAGGTTCCTAAATCATCAGTTGTCCATGATTGTGGATAAGGTTGATTAAGATAGCCAGAAAATAAATAAGGACTTTTAACTGTAAGACGATATTTTGGTCCTAAAGTAAGTTCTACGTGTGGAAAGAGTTTTCCTACAGATGATGTTTTTTTACCCTCATTAACTGCTTGCCATGAAATAAAACTTGTTTCAGAGCTTCCATAAAACTCAATCATTTGAGTTTGCGGAAGTTTTTTTCTTACTTTATTAATCGCCTCTGGGCTCAGTGTTCCTCCACCTAAAAAAATAATCTCTGGAGAAGTTAAAGCAAATAATTCATTGAGGTTATTTAAGAGATAGGTTGGGACGGTAAAGAGAGCATAGTTTTCTGTAATATTTATAAATTGTGAAGGATTTGTAATTGTTAGGAAGGTTTTTCCTAAATATAAAGCACACATGAGTGTATGAAGTCCTAATGAAGTAGTTAGTGGGCTAGTAGTTGCAAGAGCTTGTGAGTTGCTCAAATGAAATAAATCATCACAAACTTCAAAACCCATTTTCCAAGATTCCCAGTTACGATAATAGATTTTGGGCGGTCCAGTTGTCCCAGATGTACTTGCTAAAAACAGAGTATCCTCAGGGATAAGTCCGAATTTAAAAGACTTTTTCTTAAAAGATTTATCCACGACAAGTGGGTAATTTCCACTTTCGATAATTGCGAGAAAATCAATAATAAAGTTCAAGGGACTATCATTTATTAGAGTAATAACAGTTTTAGAGGAGTGGCTATAATCTGTTAATTTTCTTTGTATTAAATCATTGATTTGTTGGTAGCTATATGAAATTTCGCCTATTTTAAGAGCTGGATAATCAGTAAAAAGTGCGGCCAGTTTTGAAAAATTAAATTTATTTTTTTCCATCTAAAATTTTCCTTTGTGTGAATAAAAAAGCAAATAATAAAATTAACAGTTAACCTAAATTTGATTTTAGGGTTACTGTTTGATATGATATCAGTATAATAAAAAATTCTTTTATTGTAAAATATAAAATCAGGAGTAGCAAATATGACTAAGAATCAAAAAGTCAAAACATTAACGTATTCAGCCTTTATGACTGCATTTATTATTATTCTAGGATTTTTACCAGGAATACCAATTGGTTTTATTCCTGTCCCAATTATCTTGCAAAATATGGGAATAATGATGGCTGGGGGACTTCTTGGCCCCAAATATGGTACAATTTCGGTAGGAGCATTTCTTACCTTAGCTTTAATTGGCTTACCTGTTTTAACGGGTGGAAATGGCGGAGCAGCGAGCTTTTTAGGGCCTTCGGGAGGCTACCGAATTGCTTGGCTTTTTACACCATTTTTAATAGGTTTTTTCCTTAAGAAATTGCAAATTACAGCTTCAAAGAATTGGATTGGAGAATTAATCATTGTTTTAGTGTTTGGAGTTATTTTTGTTGATCTAGTCGGAGCAATCTGGCTATCTATTCAATCTAATATTCCATTAATTACTTCGTTGATTTCTAATTTAGTTTTTATTCCTGGTGATTGTATCAAAGCCATTTTGACTGTTCTTATCGTGCGACGTCTTAGAAAAGAAGGAGGCTTTGAAATGTATTTTAGAAAGTGATAATTATGCGAACAACAAAACAATTTGTCTTGTTAAAACTTCTTCAACAAAAAGGAAACTGGGTTTCGGGTGATGAATTAGCTGAGGAGCTAAAGCTTAGTCGAGAAAGTATCTGGAAAGCAATTAATACTTTAAAGCGCAAGGGCAATCAAATCGAAAGTCGTAAAAATTTGGGCTATAAGTATGTTGGAAATGAATCATTAGATGAAGATACGATAAATTTTTATAGTGGAATGAAATTTGAAGATAAAATTTTTGTTTTTGATGAGGTGACTTCTACGCAAGAGTTAGCGAAGCAATATTTGTCTTCACATGAGGTCAAACAACCTTTTATTTTTGTTGCAAATAATCAAACGGAGGGACACGGTCGGCGTGGCCGAAATTTCTATTCTCCAAGTGATACTGGATTATATTTTAGTCTTATTTTACCCAACCCCAGTCATGATATTTTGAAAATAGGATTATTGACGACAAGTACGGCTGTGGCCGTTGTCAAGGTCCTTGAACAATTTTATAAAGATAAAAACTTTCAACTCAAATGGGTTAATGATATTTATTTGGGAACCTATAAAGTTGGCGGAATTATCACTGAAGCTGCTTTAGATTTAGAATCAAGCTCTGCTGGAAATTTCATTATGGGAATTGGCTTAAATCTGTCAACAAAAGATTTTCCAGCAGATTTATCCGAAAAGGCTCAGGGAATAAATCCTGAGTTTAAGATAGACAGAAATCAGCTTTTAGCAGAAATGGCTAAAGAAGTGATAAATAATTTCGCAAATTATAGACAGCCAGATTTAATTGATGAGTATCGAAAGAGGTCATTGTTGTTTGGTAAAAATGTGACTTTAAAATTGGGAACAAAAGCTGTTAATGGAAAAGTAGAAGGAATTTCTGATGACGGAAGCTTGATTTTAAAAGCAAAATCAGGAGAATTACAAACTTTTAAAAGTGGCGAAGTTGTGAAAGTTGATTGGTAATGAAAGGTGAATTTTATTGCGAGAAAAAATCTGGGGGAAAGTGATAGATGAGGAAGGCAGGTGTACTCATTATCATCAAGAAAATGATATTGTCGCCCTAAAATGTTCAGACTGTGAAAAGTATTTTTCTTGTTATCATTGTCACGATGAATTAGAGAATCATTTATTTAGGGCTACTGATAAAGAAGACTTTCCAGTACTTTGTGGCCATTGTGGAAAAAAATTAAATTTTAATGATTATTCGCGAGGAGAGTGTATCAAGTGCAGCTCCGCTTTTAATCCAAATTGTCATCGACATTGGCAAGTTTATTTTAATGAATAGGCATATGTTTTTAATATTATGAAGGAAGAAATGAAATGTTATTTACTGAATTAGCAAGAGAAAAATCATCAATATTTTGGGAAAGAAGTTTTGAGCATCCTTTTATTCAAGGATTAGTGAGTGGAGAATTAGCTCCTGAGGTTTTTCGCTATTATTTGTTGCAAGACCGTTATTATCTTGAACATTTTAGTAAGTTATATTTTCTTATTGCCAAGAAATCTGCTAGTGAAGAGATTCAAGCACATTTAAGATTAAATGCCGAAGAACTAAAAAATGGAGAGATTTTTGTTCGCGAGGGATTTTTTAAAGAATTAGAGATTGGTGAACAAGAAATTTTAGAAACGCCGGTTGCTCCCACTGCTTATCATTATGTTTCTCATATGTATCGTCAGCTTATTGATGGCTCTGTCAATAGTGCAATTGCGGGAATGTTGCCTTGTGCTTGGCTATATCATGAAATTGGTTTACGATTAATTGAGGTGGGGTCGCCCAATCCTTTGTATCAAAAATGGATTGAAACCTATGCGAGTGAAGAAGCTACCGTCCAAATCGCAAAAGAGTGTGATATTATTAATCGGCTTTATCAAGAAAGTGATGAACAAGAGCAAGAACAGATGCTTGAGGCTTTTTTGATTAGTAGTAAAATGGAGGCTGATTTTTGGGAAATGGCTTTGGTCTTAGAAAAATGGTAGTTGAAATTTTTCTGTAAAAGTTAAAAAGTCTTATATGACTTCTAATATAAAAAAAGATTAAATCTATTTCAGTTAATTCTTGCAAACGGATACACAAAATGATGAAATATATTTATCCTTATAGGAAAGCGTTTACCTAAAAGTCATGGTTACGTAAATAAGCTATAGCGAGTAGCTTAATTTCTTTCAAATCCCTCCTAGTCAGGGGGATTTTTTTGATGAAATTTTAGATGGAATCTATGGATAATAAATGTATTTTCTACTTGAAAAAGTCCCTTTAAAATTAATTTACTTTTATATGAGAAAAAGCTTGTCACTGTCATCTTTAGATGGTATAATTTATTGTGGTGCAAAATTTTATATGCTAGTTAGGAGAAGTAGTGGAACATTCAGCTACTCAGCGCGAATCCCAAAAAGTATGGACGGCCATTAAAAATTGGTTTCTAGTGGACAAAGTTTTTCTGATTTCGTTTATTATTGCAATTATTGCCATTAGTTTGGGTGGAGTGACAACGCGTTTCTTTAATTGTCACGTCATCGTTACGGTTTCAGGTTTGATGCTTGTAATTGGTGGTTTTAAAGAAACAGGTTTGTTACAGTATTTGGGACAATCCTTAGTTAAAAGAAGTACAACAACGCGTCAGCTCGTTCGATTTACGACGCTACTTACCTTCTTTTTAGCCGTTTTTTTTACAAATGATTTAACAATTTTGACGGTTTTACCGCTCTATTTAGCGATTACTAAAGAAATTAAAAACCGAAAGTCAGTTTATATTGGAGCAGCATTGATTGTTCCGGCCTGTCACATTGGTTCTGCCTTACTTCCGCAAGGTAATCCGCATAATCTTTATTTGTATTCTTTTTATAAAGTAGCAGCACATCATGGTGGTGCCGCTTTAACTAATTTGGACTTTTTTAAAGGAACAGGCGCTTTATGGATTTTGGGTTTATTGATTTTGATGATTGCTTGTCAATTCATTGATAATGAGCCTTTGGTGATTGAAACTAAAGTGACGCAATTTAATAAAGTTGAAACTTCTATTTTTGTTGTTTTGATGTTATTGATGGCAGCTTCGGTTTTTGGCTATGTGAATTTTTATCTTGCTGGAGCAATTGTTGCTTTAGTTGTGTTAATTTATCGTCCGAGACTTTTTAAAGGAATTGATTATCATCTTTTATTTACATTTATCTTTTTCTTTTTGATTGTAGGAAATATTGCTAATATCAGTGTGTTGACTGATTTTATCAGTAATACTTTAGTTGGACCGCAGGCTTCTTTTTTAGGAACTGTGATTATGAGTCAATTTATCTCTAATATCGCGGCCCCAATTTTGATTTCTCCGTTCACTCCTCATGCTGTTTCTTTGGTGCTTGGAGCTGATATTGGGGGAATTGGCACAATTGTTTCGTCAATGGCAACGCTGATTGCTTACAAAGTTATTAGAATGAATGCGCGTGGTGAAACGCGAGGATTTGTAAAATATTTTACAATTGTAAATGCAGGATTTGTTGTGATTCTAACTTTGATTGGTTTAGTCATTGTGACAATTGTTGGTTAAGATGTAAAAGTTGGAGCATCCAGCTTTTTTATTATGGAAAATTTTTACTGACAGAGCTGTCAGTAATTTTTTATTTATCTCTGATAAAAAAGTGTTAAATAAAAATGTGTAGAAATTTCTGTCAGTAATTAATAAATGGTGTATAATAGTTAAAAATGTAAAGGAGAAGGAAATGGAGTTTAGATTAGCGAAAAAGTCTGATGCTAAAAGACTTTTAGAAATTTATAAACCTTATGTTGAAAAAACTGCCATTACTTTTGAGTATGAAGTCCCAACGATTGCAGAATTTGAAAAGCGAATTGAAAAAATAGGAAGTCGCTATCCTTATATTGTGGCGATTGAAAATGACAAAATCATTGGTTATGCTTATGCTGGCGCTTATCGAGAACGGGCGGCTTATGATTGGGTGGTTGAATTATCAATTTATTTAGATGAAAATGAACGGCAACATGGCGCTGGTAGTGCCCTTTACCAAAAGTTACTGACAGCTTTATCGGTACTTAATTATCAGCGTGCTTATGCTTGTATTACCTATCCAAATCCAGCAAGTGTTGCATTTCATAAAAAATTTGGTTTTGAACAAATTGGACTTTTTCCAAAAGCGGGTTATAAGTTTGAACAATGGTATGGTATTGTTTGGTTAGAACGCTCTCTCCAAACTACTGATAAAGTTACTGCGATAAAATTACTGACAGATTTGTCAGAGAATGAACTAGAAAAAATCTTGGCTAATTAGTCAAGATTTTTTATTATTTTATTGAAAAAGTAAAACATTTTGTGTATGGTAAGAAAAATATTAAAATAAAATTAAATAAATTAAAAGTAGAAAGGAAGAAAAAATGAACAAATTTATCTGGTCCATTTTTATCCCCGTCCTGATTTTTGCAGGACTATTGACAGTTATTGGTTTTAGCCTTGAGAGTCAGCATTTTTACTGGCTTCAATCCGTTGAGCTCATTTATCTTTTTGGAAGTTTAATCTTTACTTTTGCTGCTTTTTGGATTTGGCATCTGGGGATAAAATCTCGGAAAATGAAAAGCTTAAAAGTTTTGTGGCTCATTCTGAGTTTAGTTTTTCTAATTGACTTAATCAACACAGGAGTTTATTTAGCTCAGGGGCAAGGATGGCTGTGGGGTATGAGTAGTTTTAGTTCTGCTGGACCTGCTTTTTTTGCAAGCATGCTCCTTTTGAGCCTAAGTTTTTTAGGATTTAGAGGTCAAATGAAGAAAGAAAATTAAAATGACAAAATTAAGACATTTTTTGTCTTACCTAAGAGGGAAAAGGAGGTTAAAAGTGAAAATAAAATGATATAATTAGAAAAAAAGGAAGAGTAAGGAAAATTATGACATTAAAGATTGACAAAGTTCGAAAAAGCTTTGGTGATAAAATCGCTGTTGATAATCTCAATATGGTTGTTAAACCAGGTGAAGTTATGGGCTTAATTGGTCAAAATGGTGCTGGGAAAACAACGACTTTTCGGATGATTCTTAATTTTATATCAGCTGACCAAGGGAAAATTACTTGGCAAGATGGACCGATTACGCAAGAAATCAAGCAAAAAATTGGTTTCTTACCCGAAGAACGTGGTCTTTATCAAAAGATGACAGTTGAAGACCAAATTCTTTATTTTGCGGAACTCCATGGAATGAAACGAGCAGATGCCCGGATAAAGTTACAAGACTGGATGAAACGTTTAGAGGTCGTTGGTAAACCAACCGACAAAGTTCAAACCCTTTCTAAAGGGAATGCCCAAAAAATTCAATTCATTGCCACTTTGATTCATGAGCCTGAATTTTTGATTTTGGATGAGCCATTTACAGGGCTTGACCCAGTGAATACAGAACTCTTGCGAAATGAGATTAAACGGAGTCGTGATAAGGGAGCGGCGGTTATTTTCTCTAACCATAATATGAGTGATGTTGAGCTTTTATCTGACCATTTGTTAATGCTAAAAGGCGGTCAAACAATTTTAAATGGAACGGTTGAAGCCATTCGAGCTTCTTATGGCCGTACCCGTATTTATTTGGAGTCTGATCTGCCCAATGAAGAGCTCTCTGTAATTACAGGAGTTGAATCAATTGAAAAAAGAGGAAGTGGTCGTTCAATAAAAATATCTGAGGCAGAAGTTGGACGTGAAATTTTCCAAAAAGTGGCTAAAGATGGCTATGTTCAAGCATTTGTTCAGTCTCCACCGTCACTAGATGAAATTTTCCGAATGGAAGCAGCTGAGAACAATCAAGAAAATTTAAGTGCAAGAAGTGAGGAAATAAAATGAAAAATCAAACTTGGCTTGTTGCAAAAAATATTTACCGAAGTCGTGTCAAAGGAGTGGGCTTTTGGGCACTTGTCCTTTCACCATTTTTGCTAGGAGCGATTTATTTAATTATCGGTTTAGTCATCAGTAGCGGGGCTAATCAAAGTCCAAAAATGGCTGTAGTCGATAATCCTGCTCTAACTCAGATTCTTTCTAAAAATGACACTTTAAAAGCAGATATTCGTAACGAGTCTTCTTTAGATGACGCTAAGAAAGACCTTTCTTCCGGAAAAATTGATGGATTTTTAACCGAAGATAATGGAGCTTATACCATTGTCACTGATAATAAATCAAGTGTCAAATTTGACCAATCAAGTTTTCAAACTGCGCTGACTCAAGTTAATATTTCAAAAACAGCACAACGTCTCAATCTGTCAGCCGCTGATGTTCAAGACCTTCTTAGTCCAGCTAAGTTTACAATGAAAACACAAACAAGTTCTGGACAAAAGTCAACAGGTGATGGACAGACTGGCGCGAATATCGCAATTGGCTCCATTGCCTCGATTTTAATTTTCACATTGATGATGATGTATGTGGGAATCATCGGACAGGAAATTGGTAATGAAAAATCTAGTCGAATTATGGAGACGTTACTCGCGGCCACTAGCTCAAACGTACAGTATTATGGGAAAATTATTGGTGTAATTCTACTATTAGCGACTCAGCTTGGAATTTATGTGCTTGGTTTTGGAATTGCTTATCCTTTTATCAAAAATTTAGATCAGATTAAAGCAATTGGTGCCATGCTTTCAGGGATTACTTTCGGTTTCGGAATTTATTTGGTAGCCATGTCTTTAATTGGGATTTTAGGTTATTTAATTCTCGCATCAATTGTGGCATCTCTGGTTAATGAACAAGCTCAGGTGCAACAAGCTACTCAGCCAATTGCCTTTTTAGCGATGATTGGTTATATTGGGGGAATTGCTGGCTCGACTGTTCCGGGGAATATTGTTTTGAAAGTTCTTAGTTTTATTCCATTTATCAGTCCAACATTGATGACTAGCCGACTGGCTATTCAATATTCAACAACGACAGAAGCCTGGATTGCTCTTGGATTACAACTTTTAGCAACGCTTGCAATAGCAAAAGCGGGTGAGAAAATTTATGCGCGAAATGTTCTTTCTTACAGCGACGAAAAAATTATGAGTCAACTTTTTAAAGGACTGACAGGTCGAAATTCAAAGAAAAAAACAACTGACAGACTGGTCAGTGAAAATGGTGAAAAGAAAAATCCATGGCGGAGAAATTCTCCATTGCGTCTAGCTCTTGTCATCATTATCATTCTAATAATTTTGGCTTATCGATTCATCTTTAAATAAAAAATATTTTATAATTCAACTCTTGGAAACTTTCCAAGAGTTTTTTCGTATATAAAAGTATGGATAAGATTTTAGAAAAAGTAAAAGAATATTGGAAAATGATTGTTTTAGTTGTTTGTGGGCTCATTGCTGGTGGGATTTTTTACGTTTTAACCAACGGTCAAAAGCCAACTACAAATCTGTCAGTAGAAAATTTAAGTTCTGTCAGCAGGCAAAGCTCTGTCAGTAAATTTAGTGAACCTAATGAAAAATCTGTCAGTAAAATTATGGTTGATTTAAAAGGTGCGGTAACAAAGCCTAATGTCTATCAAATTTCGTCAGATGAACGTCTAGTTGATTTAATTAAAGAAGCTGGTGGTTTTACTGACCAAGCTGACCAGAAATCAATTAATCTGTCAGCAAAATTAAAAGATGAAGAAGTAATTTATGTCCCAAAAATTGGTGAAAATTCAAGCACAGAAAATACTGACAGCTCTGCTAATTCGGTCACTAGTCAAGTCTCAAAAACCACTGAAAAAATAAATATCAATCAAGCAGATTTGACTGAACTACAAAAATTAACAGGTGTTGGTCAGAAAAAAGCTCAAGACATCATCGATTTTCGGACGAAAAATGGTGATTTCAAATCACTTGAAGACTTGGGAAAAGTTTCTGGTTTTGGAGATAAAACACTAGAAAAATTGAAAGATGAGTTGTGTTTTGAATAAAATTCCTTTGATATTTTTAGCTTATCTTTCTGTTATCTTGTATTTTTTAATCTTCAATTTTAATTTAATTTGTCTCATTTTGTTCATTTTTTCAAGTTTACTTGCCTTATATAGAAAATATTATTTAGTCATCCCATTTTTATTAGTTATGGGAAGTTTTTTCTTAGTAGTAAAAATGGATACGATTAAGAATAGTGAAAATCAGCCAACCACTCTTTCCAAAATTACAATGATCCCCGACACTATCCAAGTTAATGGTGATTTATTAAGTTTTCAAGGAAAAGAAAGAGGCCAAAATTATCAAGTTTACGAGACTCTAAAAAGTAAAAAAGAACAAAAATTTTATCAAAATCTAAGTCAAAATTGTCAGCTGAGTTTCACAGGAAACCTTCAAATTCCAGAAAAACAAAGAAATTTTAATGGATTCGATAATCAAAAGTATTTAGCGAGTCAGAATATTTATCGGCAAATTACGATTGATAAAATTAATAAAATAGTTTTAAACGACACTTTTGACCTCCATGTTTTAAGACGAAAAGCAATTGTCTGGTCACAAACTCATTTTCCAAAGCCAATGAATGATTATATGACTGGCTTACTTTTTGGCTTTTTAAGTAAAGATTTTAATCAAATAGGAGACATTTACAGTTCATTAGGAATTATTCATCTTTTTGCCTTATCGGGAATGCAAGTTAATTTTTTCATTGATTGGTTTCGTAGAATTATTCTTCGACTAGGAATAACGAGAGAAAAATTAAATATTTGGCAAATTCCCTTTTCAATTTTTTATGCATTTATGACAGGATTTTCGGTTTCAGTATTACGAGCTTTATTTCAAAAAAATATTCGTCTAAATCCTTTAGATAACCTAGCAGTGACAACCTTTCTTCTGATGATTGTCAGTCCTAAATTTTTACTGACAACAGGAGGACAACTAACTTTATTTTATGCTTTTGTCATTTCAATGATTAATCATAAAATTTCAGAACTAAAAGGAATAAGAAAATTACTGACAGAATCATCAGTGATTTCTTTGAGTGTTTTACCTTTACTCATTTTGGATTTTCATATCTTTCAGCCTTTTTCAATTTTACTGACGATTGGCTTTGGCTTTTTATTTGATGTAATCTTATTGCCTTTACTATTAGGAACTTTTCTCTTGTCTCTAATTGGCTATAATTTTAATATAAATCATATTTTTCAAATTCTAGAATGGCTAATTCATGAGGTTGATTTACCCTTACATTATCCTTTGGTTTTAGGGAATCCCCGGCCAATTGAATTATTAATCTTATTTTTCCTAATCGGTTTGTTAATTGATAATCTCTTTAAGAAAAGAAGACAAATAATTTTTGCTGGCCTAATTGTTTGTAGTTTTTTTATTTGTAAAAATCCAGTTTACCCCAGTATCACAGCAGTTGATATTGGCCAAGGGGATAGTATTTTTTTGCAAGATAAATTTAATAAAAAAACAATTTTGATTGATACAGGCGGACGATTAGCCCTTCCGCAAGAAAGTTGGCAAAAACCTCAAAGTCAAACAAATGCCGAAAAAACACTCATTCCATATCTTGAATCTGTTGGAGTAAGTCAAATCGACCAGCTCATTTTGACGCATACGGACGCTGACCATGTTGGAGTTTTTTTGAATTTAGCTGATAAAATAAAAATAAAAGAAATTTGGGTTAGCCCCGGTGAACTGACAAATAATCATTTTGTAGAAAAATTGAAGAAAGCAAATATTGCGATTCACATCAGTAAAGTTGGAGATAAAATTCCAATCTTTGATAGTGCTTTACAAGTTTTATCAAATGGTTATACAGGAAAAGGGGATAATAATGATTCTATCGTGACTTATGGAAATTTTTATCATACAAAATTTCTATTTACAGGGGATTTAGAACAAGAAGGAGAAAAAGAACTGCTCAAGAATTATCCTAAATTGAAATTTGATGTCTTAAAAGTAGGTCATCATGGCAGTAAAACAAGTTCAAACCCTGACTTTATTAAAGAAATTAATCCCAAACTTGCCCTCATTTCGGTTGGAGAGAAAAATCGATATGGACATCCCAATCAAGAAACTTTAGAAACATTAAAAAAAAACCAAATCAGAATACTGAGAACCGATCAAAAGGGAGCGCTTAAACTAATGCAAATCAATCAACAGTGGCGAATCCAAACAGTTAGATAAATGAAAGGAAAAAGTGAGCAAAAGACATCTATAAAATGTTAGAATAAAGAAGACGTTGAAGGCCTGTAGAAACGTAAAAATACTACCATTATTTGATTTCTAATGTACCCCAAAAATAAAATGGAGTAATGACTTCACAGCGCACACTTTGAAAAAAAGTGAAAGAAGGTCAGAATAAAAGAGAAAGGAAATTTCAAAATTAAGGGATTGAAGAAAATCCACTTTTAATAGGTAGAGAGTTGTCAACAAATGATAACAACATAAATTTATTAAGGAGATATTTTATGGCAGTAATTAATATCGAATACTATTCAGAAGTTCTTGGGATGAATCGAAAAGTTAATGTTATTTATCCTGAATCAAGTAAAGTGGAAGATTTTACCCAAACAGATATTCCGGTGCTTTATCTTTTGCATGGAATGAGCGGAAACGAGAATTCTTGGATAATTCGTTCAGGAATTGAACGATTGATTCGGCATACTAATTTAGCAATTGTCATGCCCTCAACGGATCTTGGTTTTTATGTGAACACCACATATGGTATGAATTATTTTGATGCGATTGCTCATGAACTTCCCAAAGTAATTAACAATTTTTTCCCAAATCTATCCACAAAAAGAGAAAAAAACTTTATCGCTGGTTTATCAATGGGAGGATATGGAGCTTATCGTCTCGCATTAGGAACTGACTATTTTAGTTATGCGGCTAGTTTGTCTGGCGTTTTGACTTTTGATGGAATGGAAGAAAATTTCAAAGAAAATCCAGCTTACTGGGGAGGAATTTTTGGAAATTGGGAAACTTTTAAAGGGTCAGATAATGAAATTTTATCTTTGGCAGACAGAAAACAAGAAAACAAACCCAAACTTTATGCTTGGTGTGGGAAACAAGATTTTCTTTTTCCAGGAAATGAATACGCGACAGCCGAGTTGAAAAAATTAGGTTTCGATATTACTTATGAAAGCTCAGACGGCGTTCATGAATGGTATTATTGGACCCAAAAAATCGAATCTGTATTAAAATGGCTCCCAATAAATTATAAACAAGAAGAACGCTTGAGCTAATCTAAAAAAATTTCTCTGTTTATTCAGTACAAAATTTAAAAATTTTGTCTTCAAACGCTTACAAAGACAAAAATGAGAGAAATGATGAAATTCTCATGCTTGTCTTTGACAAAAACTACGAATAGTAGTAGAATTTCTTAGTAAAATAAATTTGCGAAATCGCAATATAGAAAGAGGTCTATAATGACAATTACACTTGCCGCTCTTGGAGCAATTGCTATCGGTCTTGCAGCACTCGGAGCCGCTATCGGTGATGGACTTATCGTTTCAAACTTTCTCCAAGCCGTTGCACGCCAACCAGAACTTGAAGGAAAACTTCGTGGTTCAATGTTCATGGGTATTGCCTTCGTCGAAGGTACATTCTTCATCGCCCTTGCTATGGCATTCCTTTTCCGTTAAAATTTTTCTCAACAAAATTTTAAAAACAGAAAGGAAGAACAGGTATGGAATCAACATGGACCTTTAATATTGGGCCAATTCCATTTGATGGAACAATCACAGTAATGACTTTTGTGACTGTCCTCATTGTGTTCGGTCTGGTATTCTGGGCGAGCCGCAATATGCAGCTCAAACCCAAAGGTAAACAAAATGTTCTTGAGTGGGTTGTTGATTTTGTCAATGGAGTTTCCAAAGATAACGTCGGCCCTCATGAAGCACCACGCTTTGCGCTCATGAACTTTACCCTCTTTTCTTTCCTTCTTATTGCCAACTGCATTGGGCTAGTAACCAAAATTAGTACGCCAGGTGATGTTTCCCTTTGGAAATCACCAACTGCAAATCCAACAGTCGATTTGACTCTTGCACTACTTGTTGTTGTAATGTCAAATACACTGGGTGTACAAAAATTCGGTTTTAAAGGTTACCTCAAAGTTGCCTTCTGGAAAGATCCGAAAGGTCTTCTTCCAATGAATATTCTGGAAGAATTTACAAATGCACTTTCACTTGGTTTACGGCTTTATGGGAATATCTTCGCGGGTGAAATCATGCTTGGTCTTATCGCCGGTATGATTCAATCAACCATGTGGATGCTTCCAGTTGCGTGGATTCTTGAAGTTGCATGGATTGGCTTTTCACTTTTCATTTCAGCCCTCCAAGCTTATGTCTTTGTCCTTTTGACAAACTTGTACATTAGCCACAAAATTATAGCAGAACATTAAGAAAGGAGTAGAAATTGTCAACATTATTATTAGAAGCTGCTCCGAATACCGTTCTCGGTAACATCATCGTTGTATCTGGTGCATTTATTATCTTATTGGTATTGTTGCGCCTCTTTGCATGGAATGCAATTACTAGTGTTTTTGCAAGTCGTGCGAAAAAAATATCTGATGATATCGATGCAGCAGAAGCGAACAACAAACAAGCTGCTGACTTGGTTAAACAACGTCAAGCAGAACTTGCACGTTCAAAAGAAGAAGCTGCTAACATCATTCAAGTTGCAAACGATACTGCCTCACAAAACCGTGCGAAAGTACTTGCAACAGCAAATGAAGAAGCAACTAGTTTGAAAAAACGTGCGCAAGAAGATATCGAGCAAGAACGCAAAGAAGCTCTTAACACAGTTAAAGGCGATGTTGCGGACATCTCAGTTCAAATTGCTGAAAAGCTTATTGGACAATCATTAGATGCTTCTGCACAACAGGAATTAATCGACTCTTATCTCGCTAAGTTAGGAGAATAAGATGACAAAAGTAAATTCACAAAAATACAGTAAAGCTTTACTAGAAGTTGCCCAAGAAAAAGGACAACTTGAAGCAATTCTTTCTGAAGTTAGCGAAATGATTCAACTTTTCAAAGAAGATAACTTGGTTGCTTTTTTAAGTAGCGAAGTTTATTCATTCTCTGCAAAATCTGAATTGATTGATACTTTACTTCAAACTTCTTCAGAAGTAATGTCAAATTTCCTTAATACCGTTCGTTCAAATGGTCGTTTAGGAGATTTGGGTGAAATACTTGATGAAACTAAAAATGCAGCAGATGATATGTTTAAGATTGCTGACGTTGAGGTGGTTTCAAGCATTGCTTTGACAAATGCTCAGATTGAAAAATTTACAGCTATGGCGAAAGCAAAATTTGACCTAAATGAAGTAACAGTAATTAACACAGTCAATGAAAAAATTCTCGGTGGATTCATTGTGAATTCTCGTGGAAAAATTATTGACGCCTCACTAAAAACACAATTGGCTAAAATCGCCGCTGAAATCCTCTAATCAGGATAGAAAAATTTTCTTTCTCTGCTCAAAACTCAGTGGAAAATTTTTCAAAATCATACTGTTAAACTTTTGAGAAAATATAAAGGTGATTTCAAATCTTACCTATCATGCTCAAACGGTATAACTGCAGTTTAAAGCTAAATAGCCTTGAACTAGTAAAAATTTCTAGAAGGGAGCATATTTTTGGCAATTAAAGCTAATGAAATCAGCTCACTGATTAAAAAACAAATTGAAAATTTCACACCAGATTTTGAAGTTGCTGAAACTGGTGTCGTTACCTATGTTGGTGACGGTATCGCCCGTGCCTATGGCCTTGAAAATGCGATGAGCGGTGAGCTTGTTGAGTTTTCAAATGGTGTCCTTGGTATGGCGCAAAACTTGGATGCGACAGACGTTGGTATTATCGTACTTGGTGATTTCCTCTCAATTCGTGAAGGTGACACTGTAAAACGTACAGGTAAAATCATGGAAATCCAAGTTGGTGAAGAACTCATCGGACGTGTTGTAAATCCACTTGGACAACCTGTTGATGGACTTGGAGAACTTAATACTGGTAAAACTCGTCCTGTTGAAGCAAAAGCTCCTGGTGTTATGCAACGTAAATCAGTCTCTGAACCATTGCAAACTGGTCTTAAAGCGATTGATGCCCTCGTTCCAATTGGACGCGGACAACGTGAATTGATTATCGGAGACCGTCAAACAGGTAAAACATCAGTCGCTATTGATGCAATCTTGAACCAAAAGGGTCAAGATATGATCTGTATCTACGTTGCGATTGGACAAAAAGAATCAACTGTTCGTACACAAGTTGAAACGCTCCGCAAACTCGGTGCGATGGATTATACAATCGTCGTAACTGCGTCAGCTTCTCAACCTTCACCACTTCTTTACATCGCTCCTTATGCTGGAGCTGCAATGGGTGAAGAATTCATGTACAACGGTAAACACGTCTTAGTTGTTTATGATGATTTATCAAAACAAGCGGTTGCTTATCGTGAACTTTCACTCTTGCTCCGCCGTCCACCAGGTCGTGAAGCATACCCAGGTGACGTATTCTACTTACATTCACGTCTTTTGGAACGTGCTGCCAAATTATCTGACGATCTTGGTGGTGGTTCAATGACTGCACTGCCATTCATTGAAACACAAGCCGGAGATATCTCAGCTTATATTGCAACAAACGTTATCTCTATTACTGACGGTCAAATTTTCCTTGAAAATGACTTATTCTATTCAGGTGTACGTCCTGCCATCGATGCTGGTTCTTCAGTTTCTCGGGTTGGTGGTGCTGCACAGATCAAAGCCATGAAGAAAGTTGCTGGTACTTTGCGTCTTGACCTTGCGTCATTCCGTGAACTTGAAGCCTTTACTCAATTTGGTTCTGATCTTGATGAAGCGACTCAAGCAAAATTGAATCGTGGTCGTCGTACCGTTGAAGTTTTGAAGCAACCATTGCACAAACCATTGGCTGTTGAAAAACAAGTTTTAATTCTTTATGCATTGACTCATGGTCATCTTGATGATGTTCCAGTTGATGACGTTCTTGATTTTGAAACAAAAATGTTCGATTTCTTCGATGCAAATTATGCAGAACTCTTGAACGTGATTACTGAAACTAAAGATTTGCCAGAAGAAGCAAAACTCGACGAAGCAATTAAAGCATTCAAAAATACAACGAATTATTAATAAGGAGGCTAACTAATGGGAGCTTCACTTAATGAAATAAAAACTAAGATTGCCTCAACGAAGAAAACAAGTCAAATAACTGGAGCCATGCAAATGGTTTCCGCTGCGAAACTTCAAAAAGCTGAATCTCATGCCAAAGCATTTCAAATTTATGCTGAAAAAGTTCGTAAAATTACAACTGATTTAGTTTCCTCAGACAAAGAGCCAGCAAAGAATCCAATGATGATAAAAAGAGAAGTCAAAAAAACTGGCTATCTTGTAATTACTTCGGATCGTGGACTTGTCGGTGGCTATAATTCAAATATTTTGAAATCTGTCATGAATACTATCCGTAAACGTCATGCTAATGAAAGTGAATATACTATTCTTGCACTTGGCGGTACTGGAGCAGATTTCTTCAAAGCACGCAATGTTAAAGTTTCTTATGTCCTTCGTGGTCTTTCAGACCAACCAACTTTTGAAGAAGTTAGAGCGATTGTTACAGAAGCGGTAACTGAATATCAAGCAGAAGAATTCGATGAACTCTATGTTTGCTATAATCACCATGTGAACTCATTGGTAAGTGATGCACGTATGGAAAAAATGTTGCCTATTTCTTTTGAAGAATCAGGTCAACAAAAACCATCTCTTGAAACATTTGAATTAGAACCAGATCGTGAAACAATCTTAAACCAATTGTTGCCACAATACGCTGAAAGTATGATTTATGGTTCAATCGTTGATGCTAAGACAGCAGAACATGCTGCAGGTATGACAGCAATGCGTACTGCAACTGATAATGCTCACTCTGTTATCAATGATTTGACTATTCAATACAACCGTGCTCGTCAAGCATCGATTACGCAAGAAATTACGGAAATCGTTGCAGGAGCCTCAGCGCTTTAATTTACTGATAGGAATTCTGTCAGTGATGGCTTTGAATCTTAATTGTTTTTGTCAGTAAAATTTTTACTGACAAACATAAAAATGAATAGAAATTCTGTTCTTTGACAGAAAATAAAAACAGGAGGAAAAACATTGAGTTCTGGTAAAATTACTCAGATTATCGGTCCCGTCGTTGACGTGGAATTTGGTTCTGATGCCAAATTGCCTGAGATTAACAATGCCTTGATTGTCTACAAAGATGTCAATGGCCTAAAAACAAAAATTACTCTTGAAGTTGCTTTGGAACTTGGTGATGGTGCAGTTCGTACAATCGCTATGGAATCTACTGATGGCTTGACTCGTGGACTTGAAGTCCTTGATACAGGTAAAGCAGTCAGCGTTCCTGTTGGGGAAGCCACTCTTGGTCGTGTTTTTAACGTTCTTGGTGATGTTATTGACGGTGGGGAAGAATTTGCTGCTGATGCAGAACGTAATCCTATCCATAAAAAAGCTCCAACATTTGACGAATTGTCAACTGCAAACGAAGTTCTCGTAACTGGGATTAAAGTTGTCGATTTGCTTGCACCTTACCTTAAAGGTGGTAAAGTTGGACTTTTCGGTGGTGCCGGAGTTGGTAAAACCGTCCTTATTCAAGAATTGATTCACAACATCGCCCAAGAACACGGAGGTATTTCTGTGTTTACCGGTGTTGGGGAACGTACTCGTGAAGGGAATGACCTTTACTGGGAAATGAAAGAATCAGGCGTTATTGAAAAAACTGCCATGGTCTTTGGTCAAATGAATGAACCACCAGGAGCACGTATGCGTGTTGCCCTTACTGGTTTGACAATTGCTGAATATTTCCGTGATGTTCAAGGTCAAGACGTACTGCTTTTCATTGACAACATCTTCCGTTTCACACAAGCTGGTTCAGAAGTTTCTGCCCTTTTGGGACGTATGCCTTCTGCCGTTGGTTACCAACCAACACTTGCTACTGAAATGGGGCAATTGCAAGAACGTATCACTTCTACTAAGAAGGGTTCTGTTACATCTATCCAAGCGATTTATGTCCCTGCCGATGACTATACTGACCCAGCGCCAGCTACAGCCTTCGCTCACTTGGATGCAACAACTAACTTGGAACGTCGTTTGACACAAATGGGTATTTATCCAGCCGTTGACCCACTTGCTTCATCATCACGTGCGCTTACACCTGAAATTGTTGGTGAAGAACACTATGAAGTGGCAATGGAAGTTCAACGTGTCCTCCAACGTTATAAAGAATTGCAAGATATTATTGCCATTCTTGGTATGGATGAATTGTCTGACGATGAAAAAATTCTCGTTGGACGTGCACGTCGTATCCAATTCTTCCTTTCACAAAACTTCCACGTTGCGGAACAATTTACTGGTCAACCTGGTTCATATGTACCAATTGACAAAACTGTTCATGACTTCAAAGAAATTTTGGAAGGTAAATATGACGAAGTCCCTGAAGATGCTTTCCGTGGTGTAGGTCCAATTGAAGATGTACTCGAAAAAGCAAAATCAATGGGTTATTAATTCGATTTCTGATGAATTGAGAAAGTGAAAATACTCTATTGACTAAAAAAATTACTGACAAAAAATTCTGTCAGTAAAAGTTGATTGAATTGTAAAATTTGAGTGACTGTTAGAGTTTTGTTTTTAGAAAAGTATTTTTTATCTTTGTAATTTAAATTTTCATAGAAAAAATTGGAGGAATCGAATGTCTGAAAACGTCATGACACTTCAAGTAATTACCCCTGCTGGTATGATTTACGATCACCATGCAAATTACATTACTGCTCGAACTACGAATGGTGAAATTGGTATTTTGCCAAATATGATTTCAACGATTGCTGGACTTGAAATTGATGAACTTAAAGTTCGTCGTCCAGATGATGAAACACATGTTGATTATATTGCAGTAAATGGTGGAATTATCGAAATAAAAGATAGTCTTGTAACAATTGTTGCAGACTCTGCAGAACGTAATCGTGATATTGATGTATCACGTGCGGAACGTGCAAAAATTCGAGCTGAAAAAGCACTTGAAGTTGCTAAAGCTGAGAAGAAATCAGATGAAATAAATAGAGCGGAAGTAGCACTCCACCGAGCGCTTAACCGGCTGAATGTTTCGTCTCATAGATAAAAAGCACCTACGGGTGTTTTTTTATTTTAAGGGAATAAGATTGCAAAATAAAGACAAACATGTTAAAATTGATGGAGTTCTTTAAATAAAATACTGCAAATTAGAGAGGGGCAACGTGATTCTTGATTATTGTCATCAGCTATTGGATGTACTAACAAAGCTAGAAGAACTTTTGCAAAGTTCAGATGAGCTGAAACAAAATTATGAACGACGAGTCGCCCGTCAGGTTGAGTGGCAAGCAATTTTTCTAGGATTTCTCATTTCTTCGATTTTAATTGTTTGGTTTATGACCGAAAAATCTGGTATGTTTGGGAGAGTAGCAGCAAAAACAGGTGCCACAGAAGTTTTTGTAAGAATGTTCTCAATCAGTTTTGTTGCCCTGGTGTTAGGTAATGGTATACGTATAGGCTCCCAATGGTTATGGATGAGAGACTATTTTCCTTTAGGGAAAAGAATGGTTAAAAGATTATTTTTGAAAAAATATCAAAAAAAAGAAAATGAAATTATAAAAAAAATGAACCAGATTCTAAAAGAAGAAATTTTAGAGGTGCCTCAACTACCAGAAAAATATCTTAATTCGCGAAGCTTGAATTATATCATCGGATGTATAGAAGATAAAGAAGTTAAGAATTTATCAGAAGCGATTAACTTATTAGAATTAGAATCTCAAGATTTGCAAGTTCGTGATTTAATTATGAATGAAAAGAGTGCTCTTCTTAAATCAAGGCAGTTAGTGAGTGAAAGTCAATTACAGTAAT
Source organism: Lactococcus sp. FSL K6-0773 (assembly GCF_038006485.1). Classification (NCBI taxonomy): domain Bacteria; kingdom Bacillati; phylum Bacillota; class Bacilli; order Lactobacillales; family Streptococcaceae; genus Lactococcus; species Lactococcus sp. FSL K6-0773. Next base: position 45,466 of record NZ_JBBOVF010000001.1, read on the forward strand.
TTATAAGAAAGGAATTAAGTTTGAACAATAACGACAAATATTTTAAGTTAACAACTTCTTATTTAATAAAGAAAATTAATTTTTGTTCAAAATTGATTCTTTTTATAATAATTTTCACTTATTCACTGTCATTCCATTTTTTAAATGATGCTTTCTACAAGAGTGTTCAGGCAGATACTACAATTTCTCAGCTAGTTCCAGATCAGAGTTTTGATACTGGAAACCATATCTATCCTCCGCAGTCGAATCAGAATTCGGCGTTATGGACAAATATAGGGTCAGCTGAGACTGTAGAAACGTCTACCTTTTCAGTGAATTTAGTAAATAATAAGTCTAAATCTGCTGGATATGCTTTATTTAATGGTGCGATTGATATGACTCAGAAAGTCAGCTTTTCGGGTAATTTTTCATTACAAGCTAATTCTAGTACAGACCCTTTTGCTGCTGGTGATTCTCTAGGATTTATCTTAACACCAAAATCTACAGATTTTATTGCAAATAATTTGAAATCAAATTTAGCTGCAGATGGGACTTCAAATGTTGTTGGAAAGTATTTGGGTATTGGTGGCCTGTCAGATTCAATCTTCATGGGTAGAGATCTATATCAAAACTCTGATGTAGATTTAGACGGATCTGGTACAGAAAACGCGGCATCCAACAATGTTTCAATTCGTCAGACAAATAATTTGGGGGAGTTAATTAAACAGGCTTATCCAACCACTTCAGTTCCAAATACTGGAAGTACAATTACTGAAAATATGAAAATAGATTGGCAGCCAAGTAGCACACTTACTAATGATAAGAATGTAACAGGGGAATTAACATATACAATCTCGTCAGAAAATGGGGGGAAAGCTACAACTCTTTCGGAAAAAATAACAGTTGCTCGTTCAATGTCACTGGGAATAATTGGCTCGACTGGAGGTAATTTTGGACGTTTGACCTATTCGAGTACAGAAGATGAGTTTAATGCTTATAAAGGAACGCAGAGTGTTCAGGTTAACTATCTTGATCAAGATACCAACCAACCAATAACAAATTTTTCCCCTTCCATTATAAAAGCTAATGTGGGAGATACAATTAAGGTGTTAGGTAAACAGCTCAGGGATATTGTTGATATAAATACCTTCTCTTTCCTTACGCCAGAAATACCCGGGTATATTTTTGTGTCTGCCCCTCCTTTAGTTGTGGCAAATAATGATGCGGAAAATAATGTAATTAATGTTACTTATAAGAAGCTTCCTATTGGAAAAGCACATTTTAATTATCAATATAGTTCTGATGTGGTAGACCAGTCGATTTTACTGCCAACAATTAATGATACTGAAGGTGAGATAAATGAAGCAGTTATTATGCCTGAACTCCCTAATTTACCGGACAATTACTATATTTCGAAAGTAGTGACAACTGATGGTCAGCAATATGCTACTTTAAAAGATGCAATCTCAGGTGAGAAATATAAAAATCAAGAGTTGCACTTTACACTCATCGTTTCAAAAGTTGTTGTACCTACCACAAGTGATAACAATTCAAGTAAGCAGAGTTCTACAGCAGAAAGAAAAAATGAACAAGGTAAACAAACTAGCAAGTATTCAACAACAGTAGATCAACCACAGGAACAAGGGACTATAAAAAAAGAAGCAATTCATAAAAACGAGAAACCTAATAGTGAATCAAATGATACCTTCAAAGAAGTATACAAAGAGATTGATTCACCACTTAAACTGCCTTTAAAAATGCCTACAGAGATTTCCCAAATGCCTCAATCATCTGTTGTAGCAATAAATAACGAGCAGTCTAAATATCCAAACGTGTCAGCTCATAATTTGGAAATACAAGTGGCAGGAACAGCTGGAATATTTGCTGGCGGTGTAGTTGCTATTGGAACAATTACAGGATTTAATAAGTTTTATAAATTTTTGAAAATAGTAAAAAAATAAAAACGCAAATTGTAAAATGAAGTTAGCCACCTTGAGTCAAGCAAAAAACATCTGAATCTCTTATACTAGAAGTTCGACCAAATAGTATAAAAAGGAAATTCAGATGCAAGACTATTCTATCACAAGCCAGAGCAAAGGGAAACACCTGACCAATCAAGACCGTTTAAACATTGAACGTTGGCACAATAAAGAAGGACTGAGCAACCGTGAGATTGCGCGCTTATTGAATAAAGCTCATGGGACGATTGACAGAGAGATGAAGCGAGGGGAAATCCAGCTCAAGCGGAAGGTAAAATACTCTGCTAAAAAGGCTCAAGAAAATTATGAAGGATTGAGGGCTCACAGTGTTCGTCCGAGTAAACTCACGACTGAGATTGATTGTTATGTGAGTACACGTCTTAAAGAAGACAAGGACTCTTTGGAAGTCATTCATCAGGCTCTAAAAGGAGTTTCTCTGAGCAGCCTCTACAATTGGGTCAACTGGGGCTGGTTAGAAGCCAAGCGTCATCATCTTTTCTATCCGCAGTATAAGGCGGCAAAGAAAATCAAACCTCGTGCGCCAAAGCATCCTTTTGGCAAGTCTATTGAAGAACGGCCTGAGTTCATTAACAATCGCTTAGAAGTGGGGCATTACGAGATTGACACGGTCATTCTTACGAGAGCTAAGAACAAGGTGCTTTTGACGCTCACAGAGCGAAAATACCGCACGGAGATCATTCGCTTGATTGATGGGAAAACAGCACAGGCGGTCAATGATGAGCTGGTGGAACTTCAAAAAAGTTATGACTTCAAATCCATTACCCCTGACAATGGCCATGAATTTGCAAGGCTCTCTGAGGTCGTAAGCTGTCCAGTTTACTATGCACACGCCTACGCGAGCTTTGAGCGAGGGACGAATGAAAACCATAACCGAATGATTCGTAGGCATCTGCCAAAAGGCACAACAAAGACGACCCCTGAAGAAGTCGCCGCTATCGAGTATTGGATGAACCATTATCCAAGAAAAATGTTCAACTATAAGAGTTCATATGAGATGAGCTTGGCTGGCTAACTTGGACTTGCAATTTGCGAAAAAAATAAAAACCAGAGCTCTGGTTTTTATTTTTTCAAAAACACTTGTATTTATAATAAAATAGAGTATGAATAAATAAAAAAATCCCATTTAAATTTTAATGGGATTTTTCTATTTTATGCATTCAAAACTTTTGATAAGAAGTCTTGTAAACGGGGATGTTTTGGGCTATCAAAGAGTTCTTCTGGTGTACCATCTTCCAAGATAACTCCACCATCCGTAAAGATTACGCGGTTAGCAACTTTACGTGCAAAGCCCATTTCGTGAGTAACAATAAGCATTGTCATTCCTTCTTCGGCCAATTTTTGCATAACGGCTAGAACGTCACCAACCATTTCAGGGTCAAGTGCTGAGGTTGGCTCGTCAAAGAGCATAACGTCAGGATTCATTGCGAGGGCACGGGCGATAGCAACACGTTGTTTTTGACCTCCTGAAAGCATTTCAGGCATTGCATCTTTTTTATCTAACAAGCCAACTGTTTCAAGAAGTTGAATTGCTTTTTTATCTGCATCATCTTTTGACATCTTTTTCAGTTCAACTGGAGCATAAGTAATATTTTGCATCACAGTCATATTTGGGAAAAGATTGAAATGTTGGAAAACCATTCCAACGTTTTGACGAACAAGATTAAGATTTGTATTTTTATCAGTAAGGTTAAATCCGTCAATAATAATATCGCCAGAAGTAGCTGTTTCAAGCCCATTTAAAGCTCTAAGAAAAGTTGATTTTCCAGAACCTGAAGGGCCAATGATGCAGACTACATCACCTTTTTCAAATTTTGTTGTAATTCCTTTTAGAACTTCGTTTTTTCCAAAAGATTTGTGAAGATCAGTGACTTCGATTTGAGTATTGATTCCCATATTAGTATGTTCTCCTTATTTCATTCTTTTTTCTACGCGACGTCCAATCCACATCAAGAAGAGGAGGACAATCATGTAAACTAAACCAATTAATCCATAAACACGGAAGGCTTGGAAGTTACGTGCCACGATAATTTGACCTGTTTGGAGCAATTCAACAAGTCCGATAACTGAAACTAATGTTGTATCTTTCAATGTGATGATGAATTGGTTAATCAAACTAGGGATTGTAATTTTAATGGCTTGAGGTAAGATAACCTTGCGCATTGATGTCAGGTAAGTCACACCGAGTGAACGACTGGCTTCCATTTGTCCAGAAGGTACAGCTTGAACACCAGAACGAACGATTTCTGCAATATAAGCAGAAGAGTTCAAAGTAAGGGCGATAACACCCGCTGTAAATTCATTAAGTGGTGATTGGTGACCCGTAATGATTTGTAACAGGTTAGGAATTCCGTAGAAGATAAAGATTGTTAATACTAAGAGCGGAATTGAACGGTTAAGGTCAACATAGATGCGTGCAATTGTACGTAGAATCTTGCTTGGAGCTACTGAGAAGAGTCCAAAGATAATTCCGACGATCATTGCTAAGATAAATGAGAGAATGGCAAGTTCAAGAGTAACGAGTAGACCACGGCCAATTTGTTCCCAGTTATTTTGTAAAATACCAAAGAAAGTATTTTCTTTTGCGCTTGATTGGATTGTTTTAGCATCACTCTCTAAATATTTATCAATGATTTTATCATATTCACCATTGGCACGGAGATTTGCTAAACCATTGTTAAACATTTCAATCAACTCTGGATTGCTTCCTTTTTTAACAGCAAATCCATATTGTCCGTCAGGAATTGGTTTAATTGGTGTGGCAAATTTTTGCCCTTGTTTAATGGCGTATTTAATGACGGGTTCGTCATCCATTAGAGCATTGATAGAACCGTTATTCAATGATGAATACATGGTTGTTGCATCAGTGAAAGTTTTTACAGTGTAGCCATATTCTTTTGCATGGGCATTAAGATAATCAAAAGAAGCAGTTCCATTTTTAGCACCAAGAGTTTTACCTTTAAGGTCTTTCCATGACTTGATAGAGTCATCTGTACTTGATGTGGCAATAGTTAAGTTTGAAGAATAGTAAGGACTACCATAATCGAAAACTTGTTTACGAGCATCAGTGATTGACATTCCTGACATCATTCCGTCAGCATGTCCAGATTGAACAGAGTCAACAGCTGCTTGGAAACCGATGAAATTCCATTTTAGTTTGAAACCTTGGTTTTTAGCAATAGCGTTAAGCAAGTCAACGTCGATACCAGTGAATTGTTTATCATCATTTTGGAATTCAAATGGAGCGAAGCTATTATCTGAAGCAATGGTGTAAACATCTTTTTTAGGTGTTGCTTTTTTAGTGGCAGTAATCCCATATTTTTTGAGGATTTTATCATAATCTCCGTTTGATTTCATTTCAGCGAGTGCTTTATTGAAACCATCGACAAGCGTTGAATTTTTGCCTTTCATTACGGCAAAACCATAGCCTCCTGGAAGGGAGATTGATGGGAAGTTCATTGCTAAATCTTGCCCTTGTTTCATAGCGTAAGAAATAACTGGAACTTCGTCCATTGCTCCAGCAATATTACCAGAGCTTAGAGCGGCAAACATATGAACACCGTCAGAATAGGTTTTGATTGTGTAACCATATTTCTTTTGATTTTCTTGAAGCCATGTTTGTGCAGCAGTCCCATTTTTTGCTCCAACTGCTTTACCTTTAAGATCACTGTAATCAGAAAGTTTAGAGTCTTTAGTTGTAGCAATGGTTAATGCTGATGTATAGTAAGGATTTGAAAAATCAAAAGTTTCTTTACGTTCGTCAGTGATTGTCATTCCTGCAATTATACCATCTACTTGTCCAGCTTTAAGGTTTTGGAGAGCTGCATCAAAACCAGGATATGACATTTCTAATTTCCAGTCATTGATTTTAGCAACTTCTTGCATGATATCAACATCAATCCCTACCCATTTTTTCTGACCATTTTGAAATTCAAATGGAGCGTATGAGCTATCGGATGCAATTTTTACAGTTGTCTCGGCCTTAACCGAAGGTGCGACTAGGAAAGCTGTAACAGTGGCAAGCATCATTGCCAGAGCGAAAAATAATTTCTTCATTTTGTCTCCTCGAATATGAGATTTGAGCTTGTCTTCTTTTAAATATAAAAAAATGAAAATTAAAAAAATGTTCTTCTAAATAAGTGTTGGAATAACATTCTTTTAGTTTCCTATATTTATTAGGAGCTAAGCTCAGTTTATTTTATTCTGGAAAAATTATACCACAAAAGTTGCTTATAAGCAAGCTGATGTTAGGTTTTCTGACATTGTTTGACCATTAGTTTTGAGATTTCTCTGATAAATTATAAGAAAGTTGTTATTGTCAAAAGGCCCTTTTTGTTGTAAAATTGAACGAGTGCTTGAATGAATTCTTTATGGATGTATTCTATTTAAGTAAACAAAACTATTGTAAGAATTTTTAACTTTTGAAAAGGAATATTATGTTTGTACAACTTTCGATTTTTGGTTTCTTTAATGACTGGATGGCTAATTTTGCCCAGATGCCTAATGGTCATATTTGGATATATGTTGTTTTAGGGGCGATTATTTTTATTGAAACAGGATTAGTGATTTTCCCCTTCTTGCCTGGGGATTCCATTTTATTTTTTGTTGGTTCTTTGGCAGCAATGTCAAACGGAAAATTATCTATTGGCTTATTGATTTTGGTGATGGGGATTATTGCCTTCATTGCTAATCTGTTGAATTATGAAATTGGTCGAAGATTTGGGGATGTCATTCCAAAACATAAATGGCTTTCTCGTTTCTTAAAACCAGAATATATGGAAGAAGCTCATCAATTTTTTGAAAAATGGGGTTCTTGGGCCATTTTCTTAGGGCGATTCATGCCAATCATTCGGACGATTGTTCCATTTACAGCTGGTGCTGGTAAAATGCCACATAAAAAGTTTATTTTCTTTAACTTCATCGGTGGTTTTGCTTGGGTTATTGTTGCCTTAGGTGCAGGCTATTTATTTGGTGGAATTCCTTTTGTTAAAAAACATTTTGAAATCATCATGATTGCCATTGTCTTTGTGTCACTACTACCGGCAATTATTGGCATTTTGAAACGCGTTCTTGGAAGTCGCAAGGAAGCTTAACTTTATGATAAAATAGGACTTACAAAACTGTCAGTCCTTTTTTTTATCGATTAATATGTCAATGACAATAGAATTTACTGACAAAGACACTAGCATAGTTGAGCCTTTTGCGTCTTGCGCAATTATGGATATATTAGTAGTTTCATCAGTAATTTTGGAGAATTTTTATGAACATTAACGGCTACACTCGTATGGCTGCTGTTGTAGCAAACCCAATTAAACACAGCTTGTCACCATTTATTCATAATCTGGCTTTTGATTTAACGAATGAAAATGGTGTTTATTTAGCATGGGAAGTTGAGGCTGAAAAATTGCCAGCTATTGTGGATAATGTTCGTACTTTGGACATGTATGGACTTAATATTTCAATGCCTTATAAAACAGAAATTACTCCATTTATGGATGAATTGAGTCCGGCAGCTGAATTAATTGGAGCTGTTAATACAGTAGTCAATCAATCAGGGAAATTAATTGGACACAATACAGATGGCATAGGATTTTTCAATAGTTTAGAAAAATATCATTTCAATATCCAAAATAAACAAATGCTTATTCTTGGTGGAGGGGGTGCAGCAATTGCAATTATTGCTCAGGCAGCTTTGTCTGGAGCTAAAAAAATTGTGGTCGCAGCAAGAAAATCGGCCTCATATATTCCGCTAAAAGAAAAATTGGAAAAGCTGTCAGTAAAAACAGGGATTGAAATTTTACTGACAGACTTATCTGAAGCTGATAGATTACAAAAAGAGTTGAAACAGACCGACTTATTAGTAAATGCAACCTCAGTCGGAATGGACGGAGAATCTTTGCCGCTGGAAAAGAGCTTAGTTCTTCCTGAAAAACTTTTGGTGGTAGATGCTATTTATAAAGTTAGAGAAACACCATTTTTACGTTGGGCAAAAGGGCAAGGAGCTCAAACTGAAAATGGACTTGGCATGCTCATTGGACAGGCGGCGGAAAGCTTTTATTTATGGACAGGTAAAAAAATGCCTGTTGCAGAAATTACATTAGAAATGGAGAAAGAAGCATGAAATTAAATGTGAATTTACCAGAACATCCCTATGATGTCATCATCGAAAATGGGGCCTTGGCTAATATTGGAACTTGGGTTTCTTCATTGTGGAAGAAGCAAAAAATTGTTTTGATTTCTGATAATCATGTCAATGGACTTTATGGTCAAAAAGTTGTTGACCAACTTGAAAAAGTAGGTTTTGAAGTGGCAACTTTTGAATTTCCAGAAGGAGAAGCCAGTAAAAATTTACTGACAGCCGAAAATGCTTGGAACTTTTGTGCCGAATTTGGATTGACTCGTTCTGACGGAATTATTGCACTCGGTGGTGGAGTAACAGGTGATTTAGCTGGTTTTGTAGCTTCTACTTACATGCGTGGCATCCATTTCTTACAAATTCCAACAAGTTTGACCGCCCAAGTGGATAGTTCTATTGGTGGGAAAACAGGAATTAATTCCAAAATGGCTAAAAATATGATTGGGACTTTTACACAGCCTGACGGCGTGTTAATTGACCCAGAAGTTCTGCAAACGCTCGGTCAAAGAGAATTCCGTGAAGGACTGGGGGAGGTCATCAAGTGCGCCCTAATTGCTGACAAAGATCTCTGGAATTTACTGACAGACTTGTCGGCGGATGATTTAGTAAAAAAGCTTGATAAGATTGAAGAAATTATCTATCGGTCTTGTGAAGTAAAACGAAAAGTGGTTGTTGATGATGAATTAGACAATGGTGTACGGCTCTATTTGAACTTTGGTCATACAATTGGACATGCTGTTGAAAATACTGCAGGCTATGGCAAAGTGATGCATGGAGAAGCAGTTGCTATCGGGATGGTTCAAATCAGTAAAATTGCCGAACTCAAAGGTCTTATGCCCAAAGGAATTACTGACCAAATTCGAAAGATGGTCAAAAAATTTGGTTTACCTGACGAATATCAACCTTGGGATGAAGAGCTTTTGTTTAAAGCATTAACTCATGATAAAAAAGCACGAGGAAGAATCATCAAAACCGTTATTGTTCCTGAAATTGGCACCGCTAAAATTAATGAAGTGACTTTTGAAGAAATGAAAGACTATCTCAAAAAATAACTTGAGTTATTCGGAGAGGAACCCTATCTAAAAATTACAAAAATGTGGTAGCATTAAAAAACTCCCAGCTTTTATAAAAGCTGTAAAAACACTTATTTAAAGGAGAAACGATGTATATTTACCTAGCTTTTGCTTTAGTTGGCGGTTTTTTACTTGCTAATCAAAATCCAATCAATGCGGATTTACGAAAAATTGTTGGCTCACCATTTTTAGCCTCTGGAATTTCCAACTTTGTTGGTTCGATTTTTTTAGGAATCATCACTTTAGTGACAAGTCAAACACTTTTTCCTAGTTTTCAATTTGTTGGCTCACACCCAGCATGGATATGGATTGGTGGGGTTCTTGGTGGGATTTTCCTAACGTCTAATGTTTTACTTTTTCCAAGATTAGGAGCTGTCCAAACAGTGATTTTACCTATTTTGGGTCAAATATTGATGGGGACACTTATTGATTCATTTGGCTGGTTTCATGCCATGCAACTTCCGATGACTCTGATGCGCTTTTTGGGAATTATCATTACTTTAGCTGGTGTTATTGTCGCGGTTGTTCTTCCTAATTTAAAAGAAAAAGAAGCAGAAACGCACCAAACTAACTTACTAGGCTGGCGGATATGGGCGGTCATCGTTGGGGCAATGTCAGCTGCTCAACAAGCAATTAATGGCCGATTGGGAGTTTTACTTGAAAATACTGCACAAGCAGCCTTTGTTTCGTTCTTCATTGGATTTTTAGCTATTTTTATCGTGTCTCTTTTTATTGACCACCGTTTGCCAAAAATTTCAGAATTAAAAAAAGCAAAACCTTGGAATGGAATTGGTGGATTTTTAGGAGCTTCATTTGTTTTTGCAACAGTCGTTGCTGTTCCGCAAATTGGTGCAGGGCTGACAATTATGATGGGCTTGATTGGACAAATTTTAGGCAGTATGTTGGTTCAACAATTTGGTTGGTGGCGCTCAAGTAAATATGGCATTCAAATTTGGCAAATTGTTGGGATTCTAATTATGCTGACCGGAATAATATTCATTAAATTTTTATAAAGTAGCTAGTAATATGGAACAGGGCTTCACGCTCACTGCCTTCCGTCTGCGCGTTCACTAAGCAGTAATACCTATAAAAGAACTTAGAAAATTGAGGATAATCACTCTAAAATGTTTACTCAAAAATCATTTGAAATTTTTAAAATAGAAGGTTTAGAACCAAGAATGACTGAGATTCGTTCTGAAATTCAACCTGTTTTTTCTGAAATTGGTCAAAAGTTACTGACAGAGCTGTCAGTAAAAATTCCAAATCAAGAATTTTACTTTCACATCGCTCAACATCGCAGAAGAACAGCAAATGCGCCTGAAAATACTTGGTCAGCAATTTCCACAAAAGTCCGTGGTTATAAAATGGAAGCCCATTTTCAATTAGGAATTTGGGAAGATTACGTTTTTATTTATTTATCAATGATAGACCAGCCTAAAAAGCAAAAAGAATACGCCAACTTACTGACAAGTCTGTCAGTAGAAAAGTTACTGACAGAAGATTTCTTAATCTCAAAAGACCATACAAAAGCAGAAACTTATCCCCTGTCAGCATTTAGAGAAGCCGCTGAACGCTTAGGAAAAGTAAAAAAATCTGAATTGGAAATTGGACGGGTTTGGCCTAAAGAAAGATTTAACGGCAAAGAGGACTCAATAATTCTAGCGGAAATGATAGAAACAATTGACCAACTCCTACCGATTTATCAAAAATTAATGGAGGTCTAATCTAATGACGACATTTATTTGGGATTTAGATGGAACACTAATTGATAGCTATGAGGTGTTTTTAGAAGCCTTGTCCGAATCATTTGCAAACTTTAACCTACCATTTGACCGAGAAACAGTATATAATTTTATAAAAGGTCAGTCAGTCAATGCTTTACTAAAAGAACAACCCGTTCCTTTTCAAGAAATAAAAGAAGATTTCACGACAAATTCAACAGCTAAAAATGACGAAATTAAATTAATGGTTGGTGCAAAAGCCGTTTTAGATTGGACTCAAAAAGAAAATATTCAAAATTTCATTTATACTCACAAAGGGAAAAATGCTTATGATTTGCTTAATCAGCTGGAAATTTCCCCCTATTTTTTAGAAATAGTCACTTCTGAAAATGGATTTAAAAGAAAACCTCATCCTGAAGCAATCAATTATTTACTTGAGAAGTATAAATTAAAGCCTGAAGAAACCTATTATATTGGTGACCGAATCCTTGATACTGAAGCAGCCCATAATAGTGGCATTCAATCAATCAATTTTCTTTCAGCAAAAAATTCACAGCAAATTAATAAATTAACAGATATTATTCAAATTTTTGAAATGAAATAAGTAAAAAGTTACTAAAAATGGAGGTATAAAATGCGTTATTTTACAGCGGGAGAATCTCACGGCCCAAGACTTACAGCAATTATTGAAGGAGTGCCAGCCGGTCTCTCATTGTCAGCAGAAGATATTAATATTGAACTTAAACGTCGTCAAGGCGGCTATGGTCGTGGCGGACGGATGAAAATTGAGTCTGACCAAGTTGAAATTACTTCAGGCGTTCGACACGGAAAAACAATTGGTAGCCCGATTACACTTAATGTTACAAACCGTGATTTCAAGAATTGGGAACAGATTATGGCAGCCCAAGATGTTGAAGATAAAATTAAAAAGCAACGTCGTTTGACCAAACCACGCCCAGGACATGCCGATTTAGTTGGCGGAATGAAATATGAATTTGAAGACTTACGAAATGTTTTAGAACGTTCGTCAGCGCGTGAAACAACAATGCGTGTTGCGGTTGGAGCTGTGGCAAAAAAACTACTTCACGAATTAGAAATTGAAATAGCTAATCATGTCGTAAATTTTGGCGGACGAGAAATTACAAGTCCAGAAAATTTAAGTGTTCAAGATATTCGTCAGACAGCTGGCCTTAGTGATTTGTCTATTTTTGATGAGAGTCAAGCAGAAGAATTACGCAATTACATCGACCAAATAAAAAAAGCTGGAGATACAATTGGTGGAATAATTGAAACCAGAGTAGAAGGAGTTCCGGCTGGTCTTGGTTCCTACGTCCAATATGACAGAAAGTTGGATGCAAAAATTGCTGCTGCGGTTGTTTCTATCAATGCCTTTAAAGGAGTTGAATTTGGACTTGGATTTGAAGCAGGAAAACGACCAGGAAGTCAAGTGATGGATGAAATCATCTGGTCTGAGGATAAAGGCTACACTCGTTCAAGTAATCAGTTAGGCGGTTTTGAGGGAGGAATGACAAATGGTGAACAAGTCATCGTCCGTGGAGTCATGAAACCTATTCCAACATTGTATAAACCCTTGATGTCTATTGATACCGAAAGCCATGAACCCTACAAAGCAAGTGTAGAACGTTCTGACCCAACCGCTCTTCCAGCAGCAGGAATTGTGATGGAAAATGTAGTAGCAACGGTAGTCGCTCAAGAAATCTGTGATAAATTTGATTCAGATACAATGAATGAACTAAGAGACGCTGTAGCCAGTTACAAAAAGCGCTTGTCAGAATATTAAAAAAAACAAAGCCTATCTTGGGCTTTTTTTATAAAATAAATAACTTACGAATTTGTAAGTTTTCAGGTGTACATTTCTTGTTACAATGAATTTATCAAGAAAACATAAGGAGAACAAAATGAAAAAAATACTTTTTGGAATAATAGCACTTATCATCCTCGTCGGTGGAGCGGGTTTTGCATGGTACAAAGTAAGTTATGGTGGAGGAACCTACTACGTTCAAATCACAAAAGACGGAAAAGAAAAAGAAGTCAGTGATAATTCAGGAAAAAAATTTAAAGAATATGATTATGATATAAAATCCTATCAAAAAGATGGAAAAGAAAAGAGAGTTACATTTATGGCAGACCACAATCTCCGTAAAGAAGCTTACCTGAAGTTAACAGTTAATTCCGTTAAAGGAGTAACCTCTTGGGAAGAAGTTAAAAAGTCAGAGGTTCCTAAAGAAGCCCTTAAGAAATTAAATAATAACTCATAAAAATAGTCTCAGAAAGAAAGAGGAAAGAACATGACATTTTTGCAAATTAATATTATGCTAATGACCATTACAGTTATTTTGTCTTCACTAATGGGCGCTTGCCTCCTTTATTCCATGAAGGCAATGCGAACACGTTTAGCTAAAATAAATAAAAAGAACGAAATCGAAAGATAAGATAGGAGAAAAATATGTTACTCGAAGTAAAACATCTCAAGAAAATTTTTAAAACAAGATTTTCAAAAGAAGAAACCACAGCCCTAGTTGACATTGATTTTGGTGTAGAAGAAGGCGAATATATTGCCATTATGGGGGAATCTGGTTCAGGAAAAACAACCTTGTTGAATATCCTATCAACTCTTGAAAAACCAACTTCTGGACAAGTACTCTTAAATAAAGAAGACATTACGGCTATTAAAGATAAAGAAATTTCTGCATTTAGACGTGATCATCTCGGTTTTGTCTTTCAAGATTTCAATTTACTTGATACCCTTAACGTCAGAGACAATATTTACCTTCCACTCGTTTTATCAAAATCAAGCGTAGAATTAATGAAGAGTAGACTAAAAATTCTCGCACCTAAACTAAACATTGAAAATCTCTTAGAAAAACAACCTTTTGAACTTTCAGGAGGACAAAAACAGCGGGTTGCTGTAGCACGTGCCTTGATTAGCCAACCTGATTTAGTTCTTGCCGATGAACCCACAGCTGCTTTGGACTTTAAAAACTCAGAAGACTTACTCAACCTTTTTGAAGAAATTAATGATAGTGGTCAAACCATTATTATGGTTACTCACTCAAGTTTAGCTGCAAGCCATGCGAAACGTGTTCTTTTTATAAAAGACGGTGTTCTTTACCATCAACTTTATCGTGGTGAAAAAAGCTCAACTGAATTTGCAAAAGAAATTACTCTTTCAATGATTGCTTTCTTGGGAGCATCAGAGGATGAGGAGGTGTCCTTAAATGCTTAGTTTAAAACTTGCGGCCAATAACATCAAAAAGGGATTTAAAAGTTTTGCACCTTTTTTAATGGCCTCAGTTACGATGTTCGTAATGATTTTCGTCACAGCATCAATCGCTTTATCTCCCTCTATTAGTAAATTAAAAGGAGGGAGTTCTCTTTCACAAGTGATGGGATTTGCATTGATTGTTTTATCTATTTTTGCAGTTCTTATCTTAGTTTATAGTTATCGCTTTTTACAAACTCAGCGCTCTAAAGAATTTGGACTTTATGATATTCTTGGCTTTGGTAAAACAAGAATTGTAGGAGTCGCATTTTTAGAATTACTCTTAAGCTATATCATTACGGTTATTGTTGGAACGATTTGTGGGATTGCTTTTTCAAAATTTCTCTTCTTAGTGTTTGTAAATATGATTGGAGGAAATTATTTTAATCTAGTCATTAGTCCCACAGCAATTTTATTACTTGCCATTCTCTTCTTTGTTTTCTTTTTAGTTTTAATGATGATCGGAGTTTGGATTATCTGGCGTTCTTCAAGTCTTGATCTTCTAAGAGAAGAGTCAAAAGGTGAAAAAGAACCAAAATCAAATTTATTTTTCGCCATTGCCGCAGTCATTCTTTTAGGAGCTGGTTACTATATCGCTTTAACGGTTGAAGACCCAATGGCAGCAATAATGAAATTCTTTATTGCCGTTTTACTTGTTATCTTTGGTACTTATCTTTTCTATATTAGTTTTACCGTTTGGTACCTTAAATTGAAAAAGAAACGTCCAAGTTACTATAAACCAAATAATTTCATTACAACAAGTTCTATGCTTTATCGAATGAAAGCAAATGCTGTTGGTCTAGGGAATATCACTATTTTGTTATCTATGACAATCGTGACCGTAGTTGTCAGTTTAGGTGTTTTTCTTGGAACTGAGAACTCAGTAAAAACCTACTATACCCGAGAAGCAAAGACTTATTCGGTTGCAAATAATACGGATGTAAAACAAGACATTGAACGAATTAAAAGTGCCGCAGCTAGCAAAAATATAGAAATCAAAAATCTATCTGATATGTACTATGCTCAAGATTTACAAGCCGATAGAGTCAAGTCGTCTAAAGATCAATTTATTACTTCAAATAAGCAAGGAGTGATGTTTGATAAAAATTCATATTTTGCGACCTTAACAACTGCTCAAACACTTAAATTTTTAGGAAATAAAGATATTCCTTCTTTAAAAGACAATCAAGTCTTACTTGTGGACATATCGAAAAATAAAACGTCATTTGATAGTAAGATCAAATCAATTCAATGGTATGGAGAGACTTATCAAGTTGCTGACACGCTTAATTCTGTTAAAGATTTTCCATCAAGCAGTGTTGTAACGGTTTCTTCTAAGGCTATGATGATTGTCTTTGCTAATAATCAAGCTTTTGATAAAGGACTCGCTAATTACAATAAAACAATTAGTGATGATCAAGGATTTTCAAATCTTGCATCAACATCAATCATCTTTGATATCAAACCTGTTGATGAAAAAAGATTTACTAAAGCTTTCAAGGAAGAGTTTAAAGATAATAAAGATTTATCGATTTCATATAGAAGTGAAGCTTTGCAAGATCAGCGCGCTCAAATTGGAGGATTTGTCTTTGTTGGTTTTGTTTTAGGAATTAGTTTCATTCTTGGAGCTGCATTAATTATCTACTACAAGCAACTCTCAGAAGGGGCACAAGATAAACGCTCATTCAAAATTTTACAGGAAGTGGGACTTTCAAAAGAAGAAGTTCAAAAAACAATCAAATCACAAGTTCGTTTGATATTCTTCCTACCATTAGTTATCACTATCGCCCATTTTGCTGGTGCATATTTAATGATTGAAAAAATAATAATGTTGTTTGACATTAATGACCGCTCAGTTATTTTTACTATTTCCTTAGCAACAATTGCAATCCTTGCAATTATTTACTACCTCATCTATAAGGCAACGAGTCGTGTTTACTACAAAATTGTTGAAAGATAAAAAAGAAGGCATAAATATGCCTCTTTTTTTGTTTAAATCCATATAGAAGAAACAAGGGAAGGAAAAAGCTACAAAAGAGAGCTACTTTTGATATAATAAAAGGAACAAAAACAATGGTTTTCTCGGCACTAAATGTATCTTTTGTTAGAGAAAAATAGTTACCTTTAGGGAAAGGAAAATATGACGATCTATCTTCATTCAATTCAAATTGGAGTTCTTCTCTTTTTTATATTTTTATTTATATCATTAATTCCATATTTGATTGTACAATATCGTCGGTATGGTCGGATTAATTTTTGGCGCTTTTTTGTCAATTTTTCATTTATTCTTTATCTCATTTGCGCTTATGCCATGACAATTTTCCCGCTTCCTCCTGTGAGTGAAGTAGCAAAAATGACAGGTCCAAAGCAAAACTTAGTTCCATTTGAGTTTGTTCGTCAATTTATTTTATATAGTCCTTTTAATATAAATGAACCTTCAACTTGGCTTGCAGCTCTAAAAGATTCAACATTTATCCAACCATTTTTTAATCTACTTTTAACCTTGCCTTTTGGCCTTTATTTAAGATATTTATTTAAACGCTCATTTAAACAAACTTTTGTTTTAAGCTTTTTGCTAACTTTATCATTTGAACTTATCCAAAGGTCAGCTCTTTTTGGACTATATCCTCGACCTTATCGTTTGTTTGATGTTGATGATTTAATGATTAATACGCTTGGAAGTTTAATTGGATTTGGAATTGCGGTTACTTTTAGTCGATTTTTACCAGATTTGGATGCAACTAAGGCTGAAAGTTCAAGAGTTAGTCTTTCAAGACGTTTCATTGCCTTTTTAGTTGATTTGGTTCTTATTTTTATCATTGGAAGTCTTTTTCTACCAATAGGCTATTATTCAGAATTAATAATTTTAGGACTTGTCCCGCTAGTTCTCAAAGCAACACCAGGTCAATTATTATTGAGAATTCAAATAAAAGCTAAAAATCGTTTTAGAATTGCTTTGCGCCAATTTTTATCTTTTGGAAACTTTGCTTTGATTATCTCAGCAGAATATTTTCTTCAACGTTCAGGTACAATACCTCAGGATCAATTGGGACAAAACTTTTTACTTATTTTACTCTTTTTAGGATTGAGTCTTTTACCTCTACTAGATGTTTTAATTGCTTTTCTCTCGAAAACAAGAAAACTTTGGTATGAAAGAGTGAGTGATACAGAAATGATAGCAAAATTGAAAACAAATGAGGAGTGAATATGACTAAAATATTTATTGTAGAAGATGATGAAATTATTGTGAAAGCAATTAAGATTGCCTTAGAAAAAGAATTTCAAGTCAGAAGTGTTTCCAATTTTCGAGCAGTAAAACAAGAAATTATGGAATTTGAAGCAGATTTAGTATTAATGGATATTGGGCTACCATTTTATAGTGGTTTTTATTGGACAAATGAATTAAGAAAGCTTTCCCAAATTCCTATTATCTTTATTTCTTCGGCATCGGATGACATGAATCAAGTAACCGCTATGAATCAAGGAGCTGATGATTTTGTAACCAAGCCGTTTTCATTAGAAATTTTAAATGCAAAAATAAAAGCTTTACTGCGCAGAAGTTATTCTTTTTCAGGGATTGAAAAGTTAGAATTTGCTGGTTATGTTTTATCTGAAAATACTTTGATTTCAACTCAAGAAGGTGAACGCGAAGAAATTGAGCTTACAAGTTCTGAAAATAAAATTTTAACTCTTCTTTTTCGTGGAAATGGTGAAGTGGTGACCAAGGAAAAAATTCTACAAGAGTTGTGGCAAACAGATGAATTTATTGATGCAAATACTTTAAATGTAAAAATGACTCGTTTACGCAAAAAACTTGGTGAAATTGGCTTTGATAAGCATATTATGACAAAAAGAGGAAGTGGTTATGCTCTGGTTTAAATTTTTTAAGTCTAAAATTCCACAAATTGGTGTCTTTTTGCTTATGTCAGCTATTTATATTGTGACATTTTGGCTTTGGCATCTACCAATGATGGCATTTGTTAACAGTACTTTATTTGCTGTCATTATTTTTATTATTTACCTTATCTCATCCTATTTTCGATGGAAAGCAAACTGTGAAGCTATTGAGAGAGTAGTGAAAGACAACGAAGAGTTGCAAAAAAAGTTAGAACAACAAAATCTTGCTGAGCGTGAAATGGAAGATATTATCAGGGTCTGGTCGCACCAGATGAAGGTCCCTTTGGCAGCTATTGATTTAATGACTCAAACTCAAGTTAATAGTGAGGAGCTGAAGAATCAGGTTTTTTCTTTAGAAAATTATCTAAAAATTCTTCTGGAATATCAAAGAATTAATAATTTAGCTACTGATTTCAGATTTGAAAAAGTGAGTATGGCTTCACTTGTGAAAGAATTAGTCAAAAAATATAGTAGCTTTTTTATTCAGAAAAACCTTTCAATCCAAATTGAAGGAGAGTGGTTAGTCAATAGTGACCAAAGGTGGTTGAGTCTGGCTGTTGAGCAATTACTGAATAATGCTGTAAAGTATACCAAAGAAGGTGGGATTCTAATTAAAATTAAAACTGGTGAATTAATCATTCAAGATAGTGGGATTGGGATATTAAAAGAAGACCTTCCTCGCCTTTTTGAACACGGATTTACTGGATATAATGGTCGGATTCAACAAAAGTCAACAGGTCTTGGACTTTATTTATCTAAATTAATTTTAGATAAATTAGAATTTGAAATTTCAATTAACTCTGAAATTGGAAATGGGACGTCTGTGACAATAACGAAAGAATAAAAATGAAAAAAATATTAATCATTGGACTTGGTCTCATTGGAAGTTCAATTGCCTTAGGGATAAAAAGAGCTAATCCTGATTTTGAAATTCTTGGCTCTGATCGTGAGAACATTCAAGAAATTGCTCAAAAGCGTGGAATTATTGATTCTAAAGTTAGCTTAGTTGAAGGAGCTCAAAAAGCAGATATTATTATTTTGGCTGTTCCAATTATAACCACTTTGGAGCTTTTGAAAAAGCTAGCAACTTTGAATTTGAAAAAAGGTCTTTTAATTACAGATACAGGTTCAACCAAGAGTGAAATTGTTGAACTGGCAAATCAACTTTTTGATGAAGACAAAGTACGATTTATCGGTGGACATCCGATGGCTGGCTCTCATAAATCAGGAGTAATGGCGGCAGATATTAATTTATTTGAAAATGCTTATTATGTTTTGACCCAAGAAAACCAAGAATTACGTGATTTACTTAAAGGACTTCATGCCAAATTTATTATTTTAGATGCAAAAGAGCACGACCGAGTCACTGGGCAGGTTTCTCATTTCCCGCATATTTTGGCTTCGGCCCTTGTTTGGCAGTCAGATGATTTTTCAAAAGAACATCCTTTAGTGAAACATTTAGCGGCTGGTGGTTTTAGAGATTTAACTAGAATTGCAGAGGCTGACAGTTTGATGTGGACAAGTGTCTTATTATCAAATCCAGAAATTACGATTGATAGAATAGAAAATTTCAAAAAACAATTAGATGAAATTGCTTTAAAAATTGCTAATAAAGATTCTGCAGCTATAGAACACTTTTTTGAACAAGGTAAAAAAATCCGTCAAGCTATGGAAATTCATAAAGGGGCTCTGCCAAACTTTTATGATTTATTTATTTCGGTTCCCGATGAAAAAGGAGTTGTTTTAAAGGTTTTAGGCTTACTAGAAGATTTCTCAATAACAAATGTAAAAATTAATGAAGAAAATCGCGAAGATATTCATGGTCAACTTCAAATTTCGTTTAAGAGAGCGGAAGATTTAAAAGAAGCACGAGAAATTATTGAAAAAGCAACTGATTTTACAGTTGTTTGATATAGATTAAAGATAGGACTTTCTTAGTCTTAAAATCTTAGGAAAAATTGTTGAAAATAAAAGGGCTCTGAGCGCCCTTTTATGCTATAATAAATACTAAAAAATGTTTAGGATAATATAATGAAATTAAAGATAAATTCGCAAGGCTTAAAAGGACGTTTAAAAGTTCCAGGAGATAAATCAATCTCACATCGTAGTATTATGTTTGGCTCTATTGCTAAAGGAAAAACTGTTATTTATGATATTTTACGTGGAGAAGATGTCTTATCTACTATTGAAGCTTTCCGTGCGATGGGAGTTGAAATTGAAGATAAGGGTGAGGTGATTACTGTCCACGGTAAAGGAATTTCAGAACTTAAGGCTCCTGAAAAAGCACTGGATATGGGAAATTCCGGAACTTCAACTCGTCTTTTATCGGGAATTTTAGCAGGCCTTCCTTTTGAAACTACTTTGTTTGGTGATGACAGTTTATCAAAAAGACCAATGGATCGTGTAGCAACTCCTTTACAATTGATGGGGGCAGAAATTACTGGTCAAACCGATAAGGTTAAATTACCGATGACAATTAAAGGAAGCACGCATTTGAAGGCAATTGACTATGTTCTTCCGGTGGCTTCGGCTCAGGTAAAATCAGCTGTAATTTTTGCTGCTTTACAGGCAGAAGGGCTGACGAAAGTTGTTGAAAAGGAAAAAACACGCTCACATACCGAAGAAATGTTAGTTCAATTTGGTGGAGAACTAAAGGTTTCTGATAAAACAATTCTTGTACCTGGTGGACAAAAACTTGTGGGTCAAAAAGTAGTAGTTCCTGGAGATATTAGTTCGGCAGCTTTTTGGTTGGTTGCGGCCTTGGTTGTTGAAAATTCAGAACTTATTTTAGAAAACGTTGGAGTTAATGAAACAAGAACTGGAATTATCGAAGTCATTCAAGCAATGGGTGGACAGTTGGAAATTTTAGAGCAAGATAATGTGGCAAAGGCTGCAACTCTAAAAGTAAAAGCTAGTCAATTGAAAGGAACTGAAATTTCAGGTGATTTAATTCCTAGATTAATTGATGAATTGCCAATCATTGCTCTCTTAGCAACGCAAGCTCAAGGCCAAACAATTATTCGAGATGCGGCTGAGCTTAAAGTAAAAGAAACTGACCGAATTGCTGTTGTCGCGAATGCTCTTAATAGTATGGGGGCCAAAATTCAACCAACAGATGATGGAATGATTATTCAAGGTGGAACGAAACTCCATGCTCCAGCAAATTCAATTAATACTTTAGGTGACCATAGAATTGGAATGATGGCTGCAATTGCAGCACTTTTGGTTAAAAATGGGGAAATTGAGCTTGAACGTGCCGAAGCAATTCAAACAAGTTATCCAAGTTTCTTTGACGATTTAGAACAATTGTCGGAAAATATTTGAACTTAAGTGATTGGAAGTAAAAAATGAGTATCATTTTAATTGGATTTATGGGTGCGGGAAAGTCCACAGTAGCAAAACTTTTAACAGAAAATTTTACTGATTTGGATCAATTAATTGAAGAAGAAATTGAGATGACAATTGCTGAATTTTTTGAATTATTTGGGGAAGCTGATTTTCGTAAAATTGAAAATGAGGTTTTTGAACTTGCGCTGCAAAAGAATATAATTATTGCAACGGGTGGTGGAATAATTGAAAATCCAAAGAATTTAGAGGCTCTTGATAGAGAAGCTGGAGTTGTCTTTTTGACCGCTGATTTTGAAACGCTTTGGGAACGAATTTCGATGGATTTGCAGAATGTTCGTCCTCTAGCGCAGGATAAAAAGGCCGCTCAACTTTTATTTGAAAAAAGAAAAAATGACTATGCAAAAGTGGCCGATTTAACGATTGATGTTACTGATAAGAGTCCTGAGCAAATTGTAGAAGAGATTCGTGAAAAATGGGGGATAAATTAAGATGAAAATTGCGTATTTAGGACCTCGTGGCTCTTTTTGTTCGGTGGTGGCTGAGACAGCATTTGTATCAGAAGAATTATTTGCTTATGATAGTATTCTGGATGTTATTGAAGCTTATGATGAAGGAAAATGTGATTTTGCTCTTGTTCCTATTGAAAATTCGACTGAAGGAACTGTGAATATGAGTATTGATAAAATTTTTCATGATTCTAAGGCGACAGTTGTGGCTGAATTTGTTTTGCCAATTTCACAAAATTTGCTGGCTCTTTCAAAAGAGGGGAAAATTGAACATATTTATTCCCACCCTCAAGCGCTTGCACAAACACGAAATTATTTACGAGAGCATTATCCACAGGCAAAGGTTGAAATTACTGATTCTACTTCAGCAGCAGCTGAATTTGTGAAAAATCATCCAGATTTGCCAATTGCAGCTGTTGCTAATTCTTACGCGGCTAAAATGTATGATTTAGAGATTGTTGCCAAAAATATTCAGGATTTAGCAGGAAATTCTACTCGGTTTTGGTTATTGGGAAAAGAGAAAAAATCATTTGATTTACTAAAAACAGGTGAGAAGGTGAGTTTGGCTTTGACTCTACCTGATAACCTGCCAGGAGCGCTTCATAAAGCGATTTCTGTTTTTGCTTGGCGTGATATTGATATGACAAAAATTGAATCACGTCCTTTAAGAACAAGGCTAGGTCAGTACTTTTTTAATATTGATTTAGTAAATAATGAAAAAAATAATTTAAAAATTCCTTATGCTCTTGAAGAACTATCAGGTTTGGGAGTAAAGGTTCGTTTATTAGGAAATTATGCAGTCTATTCATTGGGAGAGGTGTAAAGGTGAGAATTTATTTTGTACGACATGGTAAGACGGAGTGGAACTTGGCGCGACGTTTGCAAGGACAAAAAGGAGATTCACCTTTATTGCCAGAATCTTATGAAGCGATTGAACGAGTTCATAAGTTTTTAGAACCAATTGAATTTGACAAAGTTTTGTCGAGTCCACAAAAAAGAGCTTTGATTACGGCAGATTTACTGACAAATCAAAGTGTGAGTACTGACAAACGATTGTCGGAGTGGAATTTCGGGGAATTAGAGGGTTGGTTCATTAGCGATGCAATTGCTAAATATCCTAAAGAAATGCATGATTCACTTTTTGAGTTGGATCAATTTGATGGAAGTGTTTTTGGAGCTGAATCTGTGAGTTCTGTCTTGAATCGCTTTGATTCTTTGGCTCAGGATTTGTTGAATTCTAAAATGGACAATGTACTTTTAGTTGGTCACGGGGCTTCTGGAACGGCTGGAATGCGCCATTTAGCTGGCTTTCCAATTGCTGAATTACGTTCAGTTGGTGGTTTAGCCAATAATACGGTCACTGTTTTAGAATCAAATGCTGGCCATTTTGACTTAAAAATTTGGGATAAACAGCTATGATTGAAAAAACTTATTTTACTGGTTCGATTGAGGCAATATTTTTCTCCAATCCCAGTAATTTTTATAAAGTTCTACTCATTGAAATTGATGAAACTAATGCTGAATATGATGATTTTGAAATTGTGGTTAACGGGACAATTGGGGATGTGGTTGAAGGAGATTCTTATACATTTTATGGTCAATTGACGCAGCATCCTAAATATGGGGAACAATTACAGGTCAGTCAATATGAAAAAGCAGTGCCGACTTCTGGTGCTGGTTTAGTTAAATATTTTTCTTCAGATAAATTTCCTGGAATTGGTAAGAAAACGGCAGAAAAAATTGTTGAAACTTTTCCTGAAAATACGGTAGATTCAATTTTAGAAGCGCCGGAGAAATTGGATGGTCTATTGACCCTAGCCAGAAAAAATTCATTTATCAAACGATTACGTGAGAATCATGGAATGGAAAAAGTGCTGACCAAGCTTGCAGAATATGGCTTACCAAGCAAAATCACTTTTCAAATTTATGAACTTTATAAAGAAGAAACGATTGAAAAAATTGAGGGAAATCCTTATCAGCTTGTGGAAGATGTTAAGGGAGTTGGTTTTAAAACAGCTGATAAGATTGCAAGTAGTTTAGGAATTGAAGCGGATAGCCCTAATCGATTTCGAGCGGCATTGATGCATGAGGTCAATACACATTCGCAATCAACAGGCGATACTTACATTGAAGCCAAAAATTTACTTGAGATGACGATAGACTTACTTGAAGAAGCTCGTAATGTCGAGGTCAACCCGTCTGCTGTTGCGGAGGAAATTAATGGTTTAATAGTTGATGGAAAAGTGCAACAAGAAGGAACAAAAATATTTGAGAATTCCTTGTACTTCGCTGAGGACGGGATTCGGAAATCACTGACAGCATTAACTAATCGTTCGGGTAAAGATTTTGCTGATGAAAAGTTACTGACAGTATTGGCTGAAGTTGAAAGAGATTTAGAAATTACTTATGATGATTTGCAAAAGCAAGCCATTATTGGTGCAATGAATCAGCAATTTTTCATTTTGACTGGTGGACCAGGAACTGGTAAAACAACAATTATTAATGGTTTTATTGAAACTTATGCCCGTCTTCATCAGCTAGATTTGGACCCAGACCATTATAATGATGACGTCTTTCCTATATTACTGGCAGCACCGACTGGTCGAGCTTCAAGACGGATGAATGAGTTGACTGGTCTTCCAGCAGCGACGATTCACCGCCATTTGGGTTTGGGACAAGATGAAGCAGAAGATGCTCTTGGAAATGAATTGTCTGGTGCTCTTTTGATTGTTGACGAATTTTCTATGGTTGATACTTGGTTAGCTAATAAACTTTTTCAAGCGATTCCTGGTTCAATGAAAGTTCTCCTTGTTGGAGATGCTGACCAGCTTCCTTCTGTGGGGCCAGGACAAATTTTTGCGGATTTACTAAAAATTCCAGAAATTCCGTCAGTAAAATTGGATAAGATTTTTCGTCAAGGGGATGATTCTACCATTACTGATTTAGCTCACCACATCAAAGATGGGCAATTGCCAAGTGATTTCACGGCGAAAAAACCTGACCGTTCTTATTTTGAGGTCAGTGCAAATTTTGTTCCTCAGATGGTTGAACAAATCGCAAGTGCATGGCAAAAAAGAGGGAATAATCCTTTTGAATTACAAATCTTAGCGCCTATGTATAAAGGAATGGCCGGAATTAATGCAATGAATGTTCTTTTGCAAAATCTCTTTAATCCGCTTAATGACCGACTTGAATTTGCTTTGGGTGATATGAAATTTCGTGAAGGAGATAAAGTTCTTCATTTAGTAAATGATGCTGAGGCCAATGTATTTAACGGAGATTTGGGACAAATCGTAGAATTGATTGCAGCAAAATATACTGATAGTAAACAAGATGAGTTGGTGATGGATTTTGATGGTCAAGAATTGACTTATCCAAGAGCGGAGTGGTATAAAATTACTCTGGCTTATGCGATGTCCATTCATAAATCTCAAGGTTCGGAGTTTTCCACAGTTATTGTGCCGATGGTTTCTTCGTATTCACGCATGTTAGAGCGAAATTTGCTTTATACGGCAATTACAAGGGCTAAACAAAGTCTGATTTTACTTGGTGAAGAACGAGCTTTTGCACAAGCGGTGGCGCGTGAAGGAGCGAATCGAAAGACCTATCTGATTGAGCGATTTATGGGAGAAAATCCAGCGGCTAAAAATCTGTCAGTAGAAATTGTGAGTGAAAAAGTTACTGACAAAAAAGAAAGATCTGACAAAGAGAAGAAGCCTGCAGCGCCAGTAGAATTACAAGGGCAAATTCGTTCTGTCAGTAAAAAAATGCCAGCACAAGTAGAAGAAATTTCTTTATTTGAAGATGAAGAAATTGAAACACTGGATAAGGGAAGCTTGACAGAAGCACTTATTTTGTCAGGAAATTTTGACCCTTTAATTGGTTTAACTCAACAAGACTTTGCAATCTTTAATAAATAAAAAAATACTGACAGAAATTGCTGTCAGTATTTTTTTGTTTCTATCAGTACTTTTTGATATAAAAAAATCTGCCAAAGAGACAGACATTTTTAATTAGCCAAGTTTAGCAGCAAGACGTGCTTTATCACGTGATGCTTTGTTAGCATGGATAAGGCCTTTTGAAGCAGCTTTATCAATTGATGAAGAAGCAGCTCTGTAAAGTTCTTCAGTAGGTGCAGCTTCAAATTTTTTGATAAGAGTACGCATTGCAGATTTTTGTTGTGCGTTGCGTTCGTTTGCTACTTTATTCAATTCAGCACGTTTGATTGCAGATTTAATGTTTGCCATTTTTTGTCTCCTTTTATTACTTTTCATAGAAAAGCGGTTGATGTGATGTCCCAGGTGGGCACACTACACCCTCCAAGATTTTTCTAATACCTATCAATTATACAGGAAATTTGAGTTTTTGTAAACTATCGGCCTTACTTTTTTAGAAAAAATAGAAAAAATATTTTTTACTAAAATAATAAATAAATAAAAATGGAAATCAAGTAAAATAGCAAATTTTCAAAATTTTACAAGCATTAAAAATAAATTTCTAAGCATTTAAAAAGAAAAATTTAATCTAAAAACTGAGTAAATCATATTGACAAAGAGAATTATCGTGTTATAATCAAGTCATGAATTTAGAAGAAAAGCCGTGGTTTAACGACGCAGAATATATGAGTTATGTCGGTCATCTATTAGAAATGGATGAGCTTAAAAAGCTTGATGGGATTACACATCACTATACTTCAACACGCTTGCAACATTGCTTAAGAGTAAGTTATGTAAGCTATCTCATTGCGAAAAAACGTGGCCTCAATGCTAAAGCTACAGCTAGAGCTGGACTTTTGCATGACCTTTTCTATTATGATTGGCGCAATACAAAATTTGCTAAGAGCCATGCCTATGTGCATCCTCATATCGCCTACCGTAATGCGCGCAAACTGACAACCTTGTCAGCTCTTGAAAAAGACATAATCATCAAACATATGTTCGGTGCGACAATCAATCCGCCACGCTATAAAGAAAGTTGGATTGTTACTGCTGTTGATAAATATGTAGCTACCCTTGAAGGGTCAGTTAACCTCAAGTACAAATGGAATCGGCGTAAGCATTTTAAACGTTTACCTTATTTCAGTATTGATTAAAAAAGTAAAAAATAAAACCTATCCATTGATAGGTTTTTTTATTTAGAAATAAGTCTGTCAGTAAAATAAAGCAAGTCTTGTCAGAGATTTTTCATAATATGATAAAATTAGTATGTAAGCAATAAATTCCATTGCACTAAAATAAGGAGGTATTTTATGAAAAATGTAAAAGTATTTTATAATGAAAAATCTGGTAATAATGATGAAGACAAAGTTTTGAAAACAATTAAGGACTTTTTTGCAAGACCAGAAAATTCAGCCTCTAAACTTGAATTTATCAATCCAGAAAGCCCAGAGGATGCAATCCGTCTTGCTAAAAAAGCCAGTCAAGACCAAACAGACCTTGTGGTTGCTTTAGCTGGCGATGGAACCATCAATAAAATTTGTGGAGGAGTATTTGAAGGAGGAGCAAAACCGATTCTAGGCATTGTTCCTAATGGTACGGTTAATAATTTATCAAAATCACTTCATATTCCGCAAAAATTAGAAGAAGCACTTAATAATTTAAGTCAAGGCGAAATTCAAAAATTTGATATTGCCAAAGTCAATAATGATTATATGACATCAAGTTTAACATTAGGGATTTTAGCAGATATTGCCCAAAATGTCAGCGGCTCTGAGAAGAAAAAATTTGGACCTTTAGCTTATCTAAAAGATGCTTATAAAGTTATCCGCTATAATAAAACCTATCGAATTAAAGTAAAATATAATGGAAAAACCAAGTCATTAAGAACAAAACTATTATTGATTACAATGACAGATACAATTGGTGGAATGCAAGCTTTGGCCCCCAAAGCTAAAGTTGATGACGGACTTATCCGTGTTTATTCATTAAAAGAAATCAATTTATTTAATATCCTTTTTCATTTGAACAAACTTCGTCGAGGAAAATTTGATGATTTTCTTGAAATGACTCATTTTGATACTGACCATTTAGAGATTCTCACACATTCAAAGAAAAAGAAAGATAATCCATATTCAAGAATTGATGGGGATAAAAGTGATCCGCTTCCATTAGATATCAAGGTTTATCGAAAAGCACTGACAACCCTTGTTCCTAAAAGTGAATAAAAGGCTGTCAGTAAATAATAGAAATAAAAAATCAGACCTAAGACTTATGATATAAAGTCTGTGTGAGCCTGATTATAAAAGGGTTTAAGAGTTTCTTGGGAAATAATGTTACGTTTTTTGTTACGCTTGGTTTGAATAATTAAGGTATTTCTCAAATAAGCTGAGTTCATTTTTAGCTGTTTCAGGTTCAAGATGAGCGTAGATATCCATAGTCATTTGTAATGTTGAATGACCTAGCCTAGTTTGGATAGCTTTATAACTCATTCCTGCGCTTAAACAGAGCGTAGCATGAGTATGTCTAAAGCCGTGAAAGCCGATATTTGGTAGGCCCACATTCTCAAAACAATCAAGTAAAGTATTTCTAAGTAGTCGACTATTAAGCACAGAGCCATTGATATTTGGAAAAAGCAAAGGCTGATTAGGATTTCCATATTTGAGGAACTCTTTTTTTATTTCAAGCTGCCATTTAGATAAAAGATTTAGTGTAGATTTATCTATATCTATTGTTCGGTTACTTGTTTCAGTTTTGGGAGACAATTGAATTTGATTGCTGTCATTTACCGTTTTTGATACCGTAACAGTTCCCTGTTTGAAATCAATATCAGACCAGCTCAATGCAACTGCTTCGCCAATTCTGAGACCGGTTGAAGCTAGAAAAGGTAAAAGATTTCTTAATAGCCGCATTTTCCATTGAGGGGAAGCCTGATTATCTAAATAATCAAATAAACTTTGAAGTTGAGATTTAGTAAAAAACTTGATCTCTTTTTTTGTAGATTCTACTTTGACATTAGGCATTAGAACAGTTAAACATGGATTCGATGAAATAAGACCATTTGAAATAGCATACTTCATAATTCTATTGATTATAGTATATAATCTCTTATAATCGCTCATTTCGCCTTTTTTTCGTGCCTGACGCCCGTTTAAAGGTTTACTAGCGATAGTTGCCCATATATTAATTTGATGCTGTAAAATGGCAGTTGTGAGTTTATCTATCTTATACTTCCCAAATGCTGGGATAAGATATAATCTTAAATTTTTTTCTGTTTGCTTGACAGTTGCTGATTTTCTATTTATTTTATAAAAATCAAACCATGCTGCTACAACTTCATCAAAAGTTTTTAAGACTTTAATTTTTTTAGTACAACCATTTTTTATGAACTCATTTTGAAGACGTGAAAGTTTAACTTTTATGTCTTTTTTTGTACGCCCAGTAATGGAAGTCCGCACTTGCTTACCTGTCAGCACATCAGTACCGATATAAGCACCACGGAGAATATAGCGTACTTCTCCGCTTTTTGTTTTGTATTCTTTTATATTTAATTTGTTCATGTTGATTCTCCTCTTTGCATTTGCCGTGCGCATAATGGAAAATCATGGATATTGTATTGGGGTCAAGGAGTTCGTGACAAGCTTTGAACTTTTTAAAACGGCATGAGATTGGTACGTAATCGAGATTCAATTTCGGAAACTTTTGATTTTATCTCTTTATCAACTTGGTTTGGTTCAAGAATGCTAACGTAGTTTGTCAAAAAGTCATTAAACTCATCATTGTAATAATCTTTTGTAAACTCTTTTAAAGCTTCTTCAACTTTTTTATATATTTCCGTATTCATCTTCAAAGATAAAGAAGCATCTTCTAAAAGTGGTTGATTGTTTATAAATTTAACAAAGCTAGTTAGTTCATCAGGAAACACTACCTCCAAAATTTCTACTTCCATAAAATTCTCAGGAGTACCATCAGAAGCAAATTCAGTCGGAACGTAATCTTCACTATTTTTATATTTTCCAGTAAATTCAAAAGTACCAATGTAAGAATTGAACTTTTGAACTTGAATAAAGATAGTTAGTTCACCGGATGCTTTTATTTCTTCTTCTGTAGATAATACTACTTCAAAATCAAAAGGGGAATAATCAAAAAAATCGTTTGGAGTTATTTTAAAAAAATTGCAGATACTATTCAAAGTTTCATAATCGATTTGGGAGGACCTATTATTATTAATCCTTGTTAGAGTAGATGGTGCAATGCCCGTTTCAACGGCTAACCTATTCGCTCTTACGTTTCTTTCAGCAAGTAAAACAGATAATCTATTTATAATCATTTTTTTCTCCTTTATTTAATATTAGCATATGCGCGAATAAAAAACAATTTAACGAAAATTAAATTTTTATCTTGACTTATATTTTATATTTTGATATTATTTGATTGCGATAAAAAAATATTCACATCCGCAAACAAAAAACAAAAAGGGGAATTTTATGATTGCGAATAATTTTTCGATACTATTGCTTAAGAATAATTTTAAAGCAAAAAGTTTTTCTGCTTACACAGGTATTGCAGAAAGCACACTTTCATCGCTTGTCAATATAGTTGAAAATGGCAAAGATATAAAACTATCAACTCTAATTAAAATATGTAATCATCTTAATTGCACATTATCTGAGCTTATTGAATATTTCCCAGAAGAACAATTAATCAATAACAAGTAATCATCAACCCAAGAATAAACAGCACGGTTTGCACAGCTTTCCGTAATGTGCTTACGCAACTATCCAGCCGTTGCAAGTATTGGTAGATGATTCCACAGCCTAAGCAATGGCTATAAACTGCATGTCCTAACATAAAAATAGCATTTGCCGTGCGCTGTAATAGAGAACCAAGAAAAAGACCGCGATTGTCGATAAACTACGTAGAAATGAGGATTAATGAAAATAAAAGAACTTAAGGAAGCCATCAAGGATTTACCTGACGATATGGAGATTTTAGCAGGCGAAGAAGGTTTAATCGATGTCAAAGTCATTGCAGTGACCAAAGAAACTTTATCATGGACAGACGCTTTTGACAACCTTGAAGAGCTTATGAAATATACTGGTAAGACTCCTGAAGAATTTGAAGAAGACTATCTTTATATCGAATTAGGAGGTGTATAGTTATGAACTTACAATTAGTCAATCAAGAGTTATTCAATGGTATTACCTGTGACGTTTGGCGTAATGATAATCATGAAATTTTCATGACAACTGAACAACTTGCTCAGTGTATTGGATATCAAACTAGATATGGTATTACAAAACTAGTACAGAAAAATAAGTATCTCAAAAACAGAGAATTTTCAGTTAGTGCCAAATTGGCACACGGTGACGGAAAACAATATGATACTCGAGTATTTACTTTTGAGGGAATCAAAGAAATTCTTTTCCTTGCACCAAAGAGTGAAACGGCCCGAAAATTCCGTGAATGGACACGTAGCGTATTGAATGCTTATTTCAAAGGCGAATTAGTCAAAGCCAAAGAAATGGCAAAAGCCACTATCACACGGCGAGAATTATCGACTGCCATCAGTGAAAGTCCTCACTTTGAGAAAAACTATCATGTTATCTTTGCTGATATGCTTACAGCTCTTGTTACCAACGGTAAATATAAGAGCGTTAGAGGCATGAGAAAAGCGCTAGGACGTCCTAACGCAAAACTTAAACAAATGCTTGACAGTCCTGAAGAACTGCAATTACTGCAAACTTACGAATCGAGTATTACTAATTTACTAGATTTAGGTTTTGACCGACAACAAATCAAAGCATTTTTGACAAAAGAAAAATCCCTACCGCGACCAAACGAAAAGGATTAATACAAAATTAGCATGAGTCACGCACTAACGTGATTTCATGCTCTTATTTTACCATAATGAGAGGAATTTTCAACATGAATAAACCAATAATCGAAGTAATCTACCCCACTCACGGCACACAATCAGGCGCACAAGTACAGTTTGACCCAAGCACTCATACTTGGACGGTTTGGAACAAACGAGGCTTAGAACGCACGTTTAGAAACGTAACTTCATACGTTAGATACATGACGAAAGGGTAAGGGGTAAAGCATGAAATTTATAAAAATGGACGTTATAAGCACAGAAATACTACCTACTTGGTTGGTTAAACCTAGTCGTGCTGAAGTAAGAAAAATATTAATTGTCAATGAATCTAAAGCGCCAAAGTGGCATCTACGTCTTAAACGAGGAGGAAAATCATGAGTATCTTATCATTTGAAGCAGAACAAGAGCTAACACAATCAGTATTAAGCCATGTTGATAAATTAGTTGAGGCAAGAGTTGAACAAAGTCGCTTGTTCCCTTACGTGCAACAAGCTGAATTATTGAAAGAACTGAACATTTCAACCACATATTTAGCTAAACTTCGGGCACACGGATTAAAGCAAGTGGTTTTAGAAGATGGAGATCGTACTGTTTGGTATAAAAAAAGTCAATTGGAATCCTTGATGGATTCATTGGCTGAATAGGGGGAAGAAGTGACAGAAGTTAAAACTGATTACGGAGATTTGGAAAAACAACGCAAGGTATGGGAAAAATTGGAAAATAATCTAAAAAGTGTGATTAATCTTCCATGGGAAAAATTTGGAAACATTGATGGCGCTAAGATTCCTCAAAGTCTTGATTTGGTACATATCTTGCATCGTGATATTTATGAATATCCTTATCTGTCAGTAAAGTCTACAGGAGAAAATAAAAGAATTAAAAGACCTAGTTTGCATTTAAACAACGGTCAAAATACTGTATCTATTTTCTACGGTGGAGTTAATAAAAAAGCTGAAAAAACTGACGATGGAGAAGATAAAGAAGTAGTTACATTAAAATCAAGTAAAAGTATACCTCGTTTTGTCAATGTGATCCTAGATTATCTATTTGGAAAGCTTGCTTTGCATAATGGATATTTATATGATATTTCAACCTCACAATTCAAACGATTGTCAGAGATGGATATTGCTCATGAATATAAATTAGGCAAGCGTTCTGATTTCACAGCTAGTGAGGTTGTAGAAATTATATCTTTTATAGATGAACAGATAAAGCTAAAACCTCTTAAGGAAATTAAAGCATCCATTATTGCTTGTCATGACTTTCAAATGGATCTACATCAAAAGAAAATTTTAAAAAATTGTTCTATCAAAGACAATGAATGTTACTTTAAAGTGTTTGATTGTCAGCTCTCTGATGTAATTGAGATGTCAATCTTGAACGCTAATTACTTAGGAATGGTGATAGATGATGCAGATAGTTTGCATAATGCGCAACTACAGCCAATCTATCAAATGCTGGTGGCATGTCGTGAGATTACTAAGACAAGGTTCTTTGTGAGTAAATCTGGTACACGTACTGGTAAAGGATTACGTCATAAAGTAATTTCATCAATTTTTGATAGGAAACATGTCAACCTAGACGAACTCTCAAATAAGGCAACGGCCGCAATGGCTTGGGCTGGATTTGATGGCGGAGAAATGTTACTGGTGACTGAATCAGGAGAAAACGGAAAGAGTTTAGAACGTTATTTGAAAATACTGGCTACTGAAAGTACATATCGTGGTCGAGGTATCGGTCAAAACTATGCGGATATTAATCTTACTGGTGTGCTGTCTATTGATTCAAATGAAAAAGTTCTGTTTTCTTCTGAGATGAATAGCAGGGCTGTGAACATTGCTTTTAAGAATCGTCCTAAAGGGGAAACTGATAGCGAACGTGAATCAATCTTTTCGCCCTACTGGGAAGCATTTACTGAACAGCGAGTATCTGAGACCAGTAGAGAAGCAACGGGGCTTGCAGGAGTGGCTGCTTTATACTCTTCATTTATTTATTGGAGACAGAATAAATTTAAGTTCAATTTTAAGCAAGTGGAGATGGATAACTTCAGTAGTGATCACTTTGATTTTGATGACGTGCAAATTTATATTATTGAGGAGCATATCAAAGGTAACAAGACAATAATCAAAACGGATGAGGTTCAGAAGTTATTGAAAGAAACCTATTATGGTGCTGGAAGTCCTAAGCGAAGAAAAGAAGCCCTTGATATTATTGGATATTTTGAAACGGTTCGTACATTTCCAACTTTTGAAGGAAAAAGAAAATCTTTTCGTGTTATTGCAATTGGTAACCCTCAACGTACTGCAAAAGCAGTTGAAGCATTTCTTGAAACAATGTATGAACCACCATAAAAGTGTAATTTAGTTACAAATAGTTATGTTTTTTTGATACTCATAAACAGCTATATAAAAGGATAGTTACAGAAAATACGCAAAATACACTTTTTATATTGAGTAAAATAGTAATTTATTATAAAAGAGTTTGAGTTAATTATACCAATTATGGATACTAGATTTTAATATTCTATATTATATAAAGGAAAAATGTGTAATTAATGTATTTATCGTAACTATGGCTTTATAACAAGGTTTTGAGAGGTTTTAAAAGTGTAATTATTCATAACTATTTTCTTAAATAATGTGTAACTATTGTGGTGATTTTAGAAACTAATAGTCATCAAATAGAAAAAGCTATACCAATTTAGAAAAAGAGGTTTGATAATGAGCTTTAATTTTACAAAGACAGTAGTCTTTACAGTCAATGAAAAAATGCCATTTAATATTCCTTATGATGAAGAGGAATTTGAGAAATTTAGTCATGCACTTTTAGTTGATAAAAATGCGGAGTGGCTAGGTGGCTACTTATTCAACATAAAAAATATTGTTTCAATAAAACGAGTTTAAACATAGGGAGAAAAAATAATGAGCGATAAAGTAATTATGGTTTATACAGTAAATGATTCATCAGCGTTTGTCTTTAATAAGACACTGGATAATATGAAAGTCATTGGCAAATGGCAAGATAACCCTGACCAGTTATTTAGACTAGGCACTACCGTATTTAATGGGAGTCATGTTGTGGCAATTAAAGTCGCAAAACGTGGGCACTTGGTACAGTACCAGAATAATAAAGGAGAAATAATGAGGGTAAGACACCCACCAAAATCAGTTGTTTTAACTAATTTATAAAAACAGCTATCAACCTAATAAACATAGGGAATTACAGGAACTATCAATAGTTCCGATTATAATATATATTTACTAACAAATAAATACAGGAGAAACCATAATGAAAACATTTGAAGAAATTGAAGCAGAACTTATCAATCAAAAAGACGGTAATTTATTGGAAATTGAGAAGTTTAAAAATAATAAAGAAAAAGCGGAAAGAGCCTTAAAAATCGCTAATGAGGAATTAATCACAGCCGAGGAGACCGCTGACTTAGTAGCTTATGATAAAGCCAAGGGGGATATATGGACATCACAACACGCTATTGAATTGTATCAAAAGCAGTTAGACAAATTGCAAAATACACCATTAGTGTCTAAGGAGGAGTATAATCAATTGGTCTCAGATATTGAAAAGGCCGCCGATACGTTACAAGATGAGTTAAATATTAAGGGCGCTAAGCTAATGGCAGAACTCAAGGCATTGGCTGATGAATCTAATGCGGTCTACCATAAAGCTGATGAGTTGTTACGTATTGCGCAGTATGATGTTTACAAAGACGCCGATTGTTTAGTAGCGTCAAACGGTACCAGAATAACGCGAGCGGTAGAGTATAAACGAAACAACTCAGTCCGAAATGTTTATAACTTTAAATATCTTGGCAACACATTTCTTGATGATATGAACGCATAATAAAAGGGGGGGACACCATGACAGAAACAATCAAAGACAACAGCCAACAACATACAGGCAATTGGGTTGAGGACATCCGAAAAGGCGCAGAGATTGAACGCAAAGAACGAGAGGAGACGAGCAGACAGCGGAGCAAAGAAGCCTTTGACAAGATGAGAGATAAGGCGAACGCCGAACGTGATGAGATTAATGGATTGATGAAACAAGTTGCCGAAAGAAATTACAATGATAATAAGTTAAAGCGTGACAAAGAAATTGAAACTGCTAAACAAAAAGCTATGCAACAGATTGAATCTGAATATGAAAGCAAGCACGGAGTCGATACCGACAAGACGGAACGAACTAAGCAAGCATTGAGCAACTTACTAAAAGGTTTATGATTAATAAAAAAATATTTATATTAATTTATTATTTATTAATTTTATTTTTTAAATCTGAAAATATTTTTAAAGAAACTATGGGGGGGCATAGCCCCCTCCCTCTGGGTTACTCCGTACTTCACGCCGTCACTGTACATATTTTTTCTTGAGTATGTGTTTAACAAGCAGAAAGGAGGAAGAAAAATGAGCGTTATTCGGTGCAAAACTTGCAAAAATTTGTTCAATACCGCCAAGCAAGAAAGATATTGTAGCGAAGAATGTAGAAAAGAAGCTCGTAAGAAAGTTCGTAAAAAATGGGAAACAAAGAATCCTGAATATATGAAAAATTATATGCGAGGATATCGTGAAAAATAGCCTTGTAAGTTTAGTTTCATCGCAATACAAAATATAAAACAAATAAAAAGTCCCCTAAAGGGCTATGATATAATAGTAGTTAAGAAATCAGTTTTTAAAGCCCGTTCTCAGCGGGCTTTTTTGTTTTATGGTAAAATACACTTAACAACGGGGGTGGATTATGAAAATAAGGCTAATTGATAAAAGTGATTGGAGTTCATATCAAAAATTGAGATTGAATGCTTTAAAGGCAGCCTCTGAATCTTTTGGGTCTACTTACGAGAGAGAAGTGAAGTTCTCAGAACAAGAAATTATAGAAAGAATATCGCCAAACTCCAGCAAATTCTTTATGGGAATTTTTGACGGAAAAGAATTAATAGGAATGGTTTCATTTCATAAAGAAATTGGTGAAAAGGACAGACATAAGGGTGATATATATGGAATGTTCATTCATGGAGATTACCAAAATAAAGGTCTAGCCAAACTATTATTATCTACCTTAATTAATAAAGTAAAAGAAGAATATCCTGATTTAGAACAAATAAGGTTATCAGTTGTTTCAAATAATATTTCAGCGGTAAAACTTTATGGGCATCTAGGTTTTGAGAAATATGGGGTTGAAATAAATGCCTTAAAAACTGGAGACAAATATTTTGATGAAGATTTAATGGTTCTGTTCTTAAAATAAATATTTCAATATCTATTAAATTTGAATAAACTATAAAATAAACCCTGGCTTTGGCCAGGCTTTTTTAAATTTTATTTTCTTTGAAGAACAATGCGGCAACAGCGATAACTAATATACAAATGATAGCCCAGGATAAGTTATCTAATGATTTGCTGGATACCATCATATAAATAAGAAAAACGAGGATGATTAGCGCTATAATAATCACACTTATGCTTGTTATAATCAAATATACCTGCTGCACTTCACCAGCATTCTTTAGCGGCTTGTTTTTATGTAACCAGTATGATACTCCAGCCCATATTAAAGCAGCAACAATAACATAAAAAATGAACATATATAATTCCGCCTATAGAGTTAATTTAGTTATTTTAAGTATAGCATAAGTTAAGTTACTAGTTATCATAGGAATAAACTCTGATTTTAGTCAGGACTTTTTTTATTTTTCAGAATATGATATACTTTTTAATAAAACTAAAAGTGGTGGTAGTAAGATGAAATTTGAAGGAACTTGGCTTGTTGTTATTATACTAAGTATTGAGGTTTTAGCTTTCGGCGAATTTGAGCAGTCTAATCAAATTCTTTTGATAGGGGGAATTTCTTTTATATTATCTATACTATTTGAAGCTTCTACTTTAATTAGACACTTTATTAAAAAACAAACTAAAGTATAACACCGCTTCGGCGGGATTTTTTGTTTTATTATTAATTTATATGATATAATAACATTCGTATGGAAGAGAAAACAACATTGTATCATGTTAATACAAACGAAAAGATTGATAATTTAATTAAAAATAATGAGTTGATTATTAGTGAGCATAAATCGGATAGTAAATATTCAGGTATAGGAATGTATTTTTGGGATAATAGAGGCAATGCTGATTATTGGTTAGGGCAAAAATTAAAATATAAAGAAAAGAAAGATTTAAGTCTCTTGGTTGTATCTGCTGAATACTCCTCTGATCATATGTTAGATTTAATGGATTATGCTCAAGAAAAAGAGTATCAAGATATTTTATCCAAGGTGTCCAAACTTGTACAATTTAGAGGGAAATCTTTGGGTGAAAAAGTTGACTATTTATGTGAAGTGTTAGGTTGTAAATTAGTCAGATTTAGTACCTACTATCCTAATACTCCTCAAACTGAGCTATTGAAAAGAAGTAAAGTAACAAATAAATATAAGGTTATCTATTGTATAAAGCCTACTCATTATGATATAATCAAGAAAAAGCATAAGGAGGTGTTTTCGTGATGGACATGTTAACTAAATTAAAAAAACTATCTAATCAGTTGGACGATCCAATCTTTGCTAGTGAATTTTCTAAGGGTTTTGAAGAATTTTTGGAAAAAAAACATATATATGAATTTGACAAAGTAGAATTATTGGAAGTTGTTTACAGTATCGAAGATGATTCTTCTAATGATAAAGATGTGAAAAATAAATCAGGGCTTTTAAATGCTAAGCCATTTGGTTTTTATGACGTATTGATTTCAAGTGAAACAGTGATGGCTGCGTAATGTTATAAAGATTATAGAGAGAAAAAATGGACGCTCCAGTTATTCAATTTAAAAGATATGAAGTAGAAAAAATAAATTATATTATCCTTAATGAGGATGAAAGCACTAAATCTAAAATGAAGTTTTTAGTTTCTGGAGCTTTATCAGACGATTCAGAGGTAGGTGTGGTGACATTGGATATAAGCCTTCCTCAAAAGGAACAAAAAAGAAAAATAGATGTTATTATA
Source organism: Lactococcus sp. FSL K6-0773 (assembly GCF_038006485.1). Lineage (NCBI taxonomy): Bacteria > Bacillati > Bacillota > Bacilli > Lactobacillales > Streptococcaceae > Lactococcus > Lactococcus sp. FSL K6-0773. Next base: position 84,232 of record NZ_JBBOVF010000001.1, read on the forward strand.
TCCGGTTACTTTACTTTCAGAGAAGATTTAACATCTGACAAAGAAAAACATCAATATCTTGGTGTTAACGGAACTGCTATTTTATTACCTTATCTGAGAGCTATAGTTTCTATGGTGACAGTTTTAGATAAAAATGAGGCAATTGTTTTTCCGACTTTAAATGTTTCAGAGCTTATGAAGCTTTCCGAAGAAGAAAATAAAAATGATTAATATTCGCCCTCCGGGGCGTTTTTCTTTACAACGGAAACAGTAAATTGTATAATAATTTTATCCTTTTACATAAGGTTATAAATAACTCCGAGAACATCGTTTTGACTAAGTGACGGTGTTTTTTATTTGAAAACGAATACAAAAAGTAGTAGAATGAATTCATCTTACCTATATAAGATGACGTCTGCCCTTAAACAGGGCTTTTTGTTCTAGTTAAGGAAGTAGATATATACTATATTTACCCAAAAATATATAATTTTTCATAAATTTACTCTTTAGCGTTCCTCTCCTAACTGGGGCGCTTTTTTCTTGAAAAAAAATAATGATAGCGCTATAATAAATCATCATGATATTTTATTTCCTTGAGCTTTCTTCATCCATGAGAAGCTCGTTATAAAATTTTTCTTAAATGCCTCCTCCCCCTTATGAGGCATTTTTTTATATAAAAAAGCACTAGCATTAAGCCAGTGCCGAAACGTGATTAGAGCAAGGTATGAATAATATAGTATAAAACTAGATTAACTTGCACTAACTATTATAATATTAACAATTTTATGAACAATTGTCAATGATATTATGTTATAATGTATTCGGGATGTTTGTGAGATTTCATCCTATTTCTAGAGTTAAGCTGCTCTTCGGAGTGGCTTTTTTATTTTGCTATTGTTTTTAAATTTTAAAGTGTTATGATTAGCGTAGGAGCTTAGTAGACTCCTTACTATATATCAGAGCTGCCCTCTTGCGTTTGGGGTGGCTTTTTGTTTATCATTGCAATACCTGATTAAAGTGATATACTTAGCGTAAGGTTGGTACAACGAAAGCACCGCCTGTCATCTTTAGCTGCTCAATTGTGAGCGGCTTTTTATTTTTCAATTAATAGTGAGTTTGACTTTAACTAACCTTAGTGTTATACTTGTTGGACGGAAAGATTAGTTGCTTTCCTTACAGTTCATAAAACCCATGTCGTAATGATGTGGGTTTTATTAATAAATAGGAAGTTTGACATTGAGTATAATTAGTGTTATTATGAGAAAGTAGATTTTGTCATGAGTAAAATGTTTTATAGATTCACTTTTCGCAAAATGAGATTTACAATTTTGTCGAAAGGAAATAAATATTATGGCAAATGGAACAGTAAAATGGTTTAACGCTACTAAAGGATTTGGCTTTATTAGCTCTGAAGATGGACAAGATTTGTTCGCTCACTTCTCAGCAATCCAATCTGATGGATTCAAATCACTTGACGAAGGTCAAAAAGTTGAATTTGATGTTGAAGAAGGTCAACGTGGACTTCAAGCAGTCAATATCACAAAAGCATAATTATATTTGAAAATCGTGCATAAACTGGAGCAGTAGCTTCAGTTTTTTTAATACGATGTTGTAATTCCAGGATAGTATGTTATACTTAGCCAGCAAGAGGAAACACACACTTTCCTTTGCATAAATTAGGGTCACTCTTTTATAGAGTGGTTTTTAATTAGGATTAATATGATATAATGAAAGTCTTAAACACGGGTGTCAGCAATCTGCTGGCATTTTTTATTTTTCATGGAATATTGTATAATTAATTTAGTGGACAATAATAAAATCACTTAAAGTATGTAGATAATCAATAGCAGTCCACGCCTGCCACTTATAATAACCAATAAAGGCGCTTTTGATTATCACAATCGGTTCTTTAGCTTAGTTGGTAGCTAACCGTTCGGTCGCTGGTTCGAGTCCAGCAAAAATCATAACAAAAAGCACTCAATAAGTGCTCACTCATGGTTCTCAATTTTACGCACGGCGGTGCAAGTTATAGCGAACGTAACATTTTCTAAGTGTTACGTTTTATGTTACGTTCCAAAATGTGGTAGAATATAGTTAGATTAATAGAAATGTTGATATCAAGGTATTTAATTGTATTAAATCAGAGTAAATAACCATATATTATTAAAAAATAGGACCTAAGACTGATGACAAAAAGCCCAAATTTTGGTAAAATAGTTTTAGATTTAAATTAAAAAGGGAGGCCAAATATAATGAAAAATATGAATGATAATAATGTTATCTTTGACCAAAGAAGCGATGGATTGAATGCATTTTTCAGTAAAATTTATGCGTTGATGGGAGCAGGAGTATTAGTTTCTGCACTCGTTTCTTGGATAATGATTACATTTTTCTTAGATAACATGACAGCAATTCTCCAAAGTGGAAGTTTATTCTTCCTTGTACTCTGGATTATTCCTTTAGTGATGGTAGTATCACTTCAAGGGTTAGCAATGAAAAACTCAAAAATGGCACTACCGATTTTTATCGGTTATGCGGCATTTATGGGATTCTTGATTAGTTTTACACTTTTGATGTATACCGCCACTGATATTACTTTAGCCTTTGTTACGGCAGCAGCAATGTTCTTTGGTTTATCTGTTTATGGACGATTTACTAAACGTAATTTATCGGCAATGGGTAAAGCATTTGGTGTTGCAGTCTGGGGCTTGATTATTGCAATGTTTCTTAATTTCTTCTTTGCAAGTACAGGACTTACAATCCTTATTAGCCTAGTAGGTGTTGTGATTTTCGCAGGGCTTATCGCTTGGGATAATCAAAAAATTACACAGGTTTATAATGCAAACAATGGACAAGTAAGTGATGGTTGGGCAATTTCAATGGCACTTTCACTCTATCTTGACTTCATCAACATGTTTCTCTTCCTGCTCCGTCTTTTCGGTATCGCAGGTGGAAATCGCGATTAAGCAAAAATTACTGACAACACATCTGTCAGTAAAATAATAATAAAAAACTCTGCTGTCAGCAGAGTTTTTTCCTTTCATAAATCTTTGACAATCACATAATTAATTTCCAAAGGACCATGAAGTCCAACCACAAGTTGCATCTCAATATCACCAGAATTTGAGGGGCCAGAAATAAAATGAAGGGTTGACCCAGGCTTCTTATGTTCATCAAACCAAGCCGCAGCTTGGGTAGAACGAGGAACCATACGACTTAGTGGAATTACAGAAATATAATGAGTGGGTAAGAAGTGTAAAGAACGCCCTTGGCCAGCTTCTGATTCGACTACAATCGTTGCTGATTCAGCGAGGAAAAATTTAGGAACAGCCACGACGACATTAGAATTTTGGGCAGCATTAATATTTTCATCACGATTTTCTTTACCAATTTTCCACTTCACCAATTGGTCTGAAATAACATTCACTCCTAATTTTTCAAATTCATCTGTTGAAGGAATCATGACTTGTCCGCCACCAGATTTTTCAATTAATTGGCGAATCACTTCATTCATTTCAAAAGAAGAGGTTTCAATTAAATTAGCAGAAACTCGGCTGGCTTGCTCCTTAGCAATATCCAATAATTCCTCAGTAGTTAAATGAGCCAAATGTGTCTCAGGCAAATCTGAAATTGGAACATAAGGTTCAAATGGAAGTTCTACACCCCCACGTTTTTCAAATAAAGTTTCTAAAAATTTACTTCGATTTTCAATAGTTCCTGTCATATTTATTTACCTGCCTTATGTTTTTTATACCACTGACGAAATTGTTCTTTATGTGGCGGAGCAATTGGCAAATCTCGGACATCTGTCCAACCTTTAGCTAGAGCAGGAGCTTTTCTAACGGCGCCATAGTTAAATAAAGAACCCTCAACGCTGACCTCCTTAGCTTTGGGTAACATATTAAGACCAGTGTGAGCCATATTTATCGCCATCCCAAATAGTGCTGGGCTACTTGTTCCTTTCCCAATCGTATTCATTTCAAAATTGACAAAAGAGCCATCATGATGCATTGAAAGATCATCTTCCATCACTTTGCGATGTTCAATTAAAAGTTCATGCAAAGGGATTTTTACCGGACAAGTTTCAGTACATGCCCCACATAAGGTTGAAGCATAAGGTAAATCACCATATTGTTCATAACCTCCTAAAACGGGAGAGAGAACTGAACCGATTGGTCCAGGATAAATCGAACCATAAGCATGTCCACCAATTTGACGATAAACTGGGCAAACATTCAGACAAGCACCACAACGAATACATTGTAAAACAGCTTCAAAAGCAGTTCCAATCGCATTTGAGCGTCCATTATCAACAATGACAACATGAAAATCCTCAGGACCATCGGATTCGTCGTCGGCCTGTTGACCGGCAAAAGTGACATAAGTTGTCAGTTTTTGACCAACGGCAGAACGAGCAAGCATATTATCTAAAATTTCAGCTTCTTTGATTGATGGAACAATCCGTTCCATTCCCATCAGAACAATTTGTGTCTTAGGAATTGAAATTGTTAAATCAGCATTTCCTTCATTGGTCGATAAATTAATGTCACCAGTGTTGGCAATGGCAAAGTTACAACCGGTAATTCCGACTTCAGATTTTAAGAAAAGCTTACGCATGGTATCCCTAGCACAGCGAGCCAAATTAACTGGATTATTATCACCCTCATAGCCTAATTTTTTAGCAAATATTTCACGAATTTGATCACGATTTTTGTGCAAGGCTGGAAAAACAATATGTGAAGGCTCATCCCAATCAGCCACTTGCAAAATAAATTCAGCCAAGTCTGTTTCCAAAATATCCATATCATCAGAAAGCGAAACGAGCATTGGGTCAATGTCGACTTCCGTGGTCACCATTGATTTTGATTTGACAATCTTTTTCGCGTTTTTTTCAAGAACAATCCGTTTAACATAATCATTGGCTTCTTTAGCATCAGCGGCAAAGAAAACATGACCGCCACGAGCCGCAACATTATCTGAAAACTCTGTCAGATAATGGGGTAAATATTTTAAAGTATGTTGACGAATGGATTCAGCAATATCACGCCATTCTTGCCAATTTCCAAGCTCATCACGCGCAGATTCTCTTTTCTCCCATTGGGCATCCTGCGCTTTGGCTACCGCAGCTTTAGCAAACTGGTCTTTTTTACTCTCTTCTAAACGTTCAGCGAAAGTTTTTGTACTTGTAGAAAGTCCCATTTTCTCCCCCTATGCTTTGATAAATGCTGGGTTTTTCACAGCATCTATTCTTTCTAAATCGACATTTGTGTTTAAAATTTCAGCAATATGCATCACTCTTATTTTTTTACCTTCGCGATTCAATTTTCCACCAATATTCATCAAGCAGCCTAAGTCAGCAGAAATTAAGATTTCAGCACCAGTTGATAGAATATCGTTTGTTTTTTCAGTGACCATCATCTCTGAAATCTCAGGAGATTTAACTGAAAAAGTTCCGCCAAAGCCACAACAATTTTCCAAATGAGGAAGAGAAAGAACTTCAAGCCCTTTGACTTTATCCAATAAAATGAATGGAGCTTCTCGTTCACCTAGAATTCTAGTCATGTGGCAAGAACGGTGATAAGTTGCTTTTTCGCCATTAAATGTGGCACCAAGATCTTCAAGGCCTAAAACCCGATAAAGAAATTGGGTGAATTCATAGGATTTATTCGCTAAATCAATTGCTTTTTGCTTATAAGGGTCATTTTCGTCGAACATATGGGGATATTCTGTAAACATCCCTGAGCAAGAACCAGCAATCCCAACGACATAATCAGAAGATTCAAAAGCATCAATCTGATTTTTGATTGTTGGCATGGATTCTTTAACTAACCCTGAATTATAAGTAGGTTGTCCACAACAAATTTGTTCTTCTGGCAAATCTGTTTCAATCCCCAAACGTTCAAGGACTTCAACCATGGCAATTCCAACTTGTGGAAACATCAGGTCCATCACACAAGTGGAGAATATTGAAACTTTCATAAGCACTCCTTAGTATTTTGAAATCTTTGTTAAAAACTAGACATCTCCTAGAGATGTATGCTCTTTCATTATAAGCCGATTTATTTACATTTTCAAAAAAAGGAGCTGTCAAAAGAATTTGACAGACTGTCATTTAAAAATTATTTTGTAAAAATAAAAATACCAATCATCGATTGGTATTTATTTATTCGGGGTTAAAAAAAGTTTTTCAAGCTGTCTAGCTACACCATCCTCATCATTTGTCCAAGGAAGAATTTCACTGGCATAAGGAGTAAGTCTAGCAGAGGCATTTTTCATAGCATAAGCATTGGGAGCTAATTTAAACATTTCAATATCATTATGTTCATCTCCAAAAGCAATAAGATTCTCTAAAGGAATATCAAGAACTTTAAGTAGATGATTAAGACCAGAGGCTTTGGAAATTCCTTTAGGAACAACTTCTAATATGCCATTCGGTCCACCCCAAACGCCGACATCTATCTTGCCATTATAATGACGTTTCATTTCCTCTGCCAATGCTAATTTATCTTTTTGGCGAGTGGAAAGGAGTACTGCATGAGGATTTTCAGTAACTCGGTCTGCACGAAGTCGATTATAGGGTTGAAATTTTTCTACACCAAAGAGCTTGGGCTCGACATTACGGAAAGTGTTTAGAAAGAACTTTCGCCGATATTCAACGGCAAAGAAATGGAGATTAAAATTTTGTTGGTGCCTCAAAAGGTCAAAAATGAAGGAACGATCAATATAATAAGATTTTGTATGTTCCCAGTTTTTATCATTAGGCATTGAAATCAAAGCCCCATTAAAATTAATGACTGGACTTGTCAACTCAAGCTCGCGATAGACATCTAAAGACATTCTAAAAGGGCGTCCGGTTGTGATACAGATAATATGTCCGAGTGATTCTACCTGTTTAAAAATATATTTGGTATAACGGCTGATTGAACGTCCATCAGACTGCAAAGTAGTACCATCTAAATCAATTGCAATCAGTTTACGTTCTTTGTAGTTCTCCATTCAAACTCCCCTTATTCTAAAATTTATTTGTCAATTCATTCATTATATCATAGTTAGAAGCAGGAGCGGAACTCTACCATGTTCTACGAACAAGAAAGCACTTTTTAAAAAGCTTGTTCGTTATTACCGAATAATTAAAGGATTTAGAGTAGTTTTTATGCTAAGTTTCTTGTTTCCTTAACTAAAACTGATTAGAATAATAATATAATGTTTTTTATTTTATGACGTGTTTGCTTAAAAAGCAAAGACAACTTTTTATCAAAGGGTTGAAATTTTAATCACAGACCCTAAAAGGAGAAATTATTCGTGAACAAGTTCTTTAAACTTGAAGAAAACGGCACAACAGTTGGCCGTGAAATAATGGCTGGTTTGACTACATTCTTTGCTATGAGTTATATCCTCTTTGTTAACCCACAAGTTTTGGGTACAACAGGAATGCCTGTCCAAGCAGTTTTCTTAGCAACTATTTTGGCCTCTATTGTTGGGACACTTGCAATTGCCTTAATCGCTAATGTTCCCTACGCTTTGGCACCCGGAATGGGTCTAAATGCATTCTTTGCTTACACTGTTGTATTATCTCTTGGTTATACTTGGCAAGAAGCTTTGGCAATGGTCTTCATTTGTGGGATTATCAATATTATTATTACTTTTACTTCCATTCGTAAAGCAATCATTCTTGGAATTCCTGAAAGTTTACAACACGCAATTGGTGGTGGTATCGGTATTTTCATTGCCTATATTGGGATTAAAAATGCAGGAATTTTGCGTTTTATCGCTGACCCAGGAACTTATGTGAACAACCATGGAACTATTACAGCAAATTCATCAATTGTTCCAGAACTTGTAACTTTTAATAACCCAGGCGTATTAGTCGCACTTGTTGGGATTGTAGTGACAATGTTCTTTGTTATTCGTAAATGGCGTGCAGGAATTTTACTTTCAATCTTAGTAACAACTATCCTAGCTCTTTTGACTGGTGTAGTTAAAGTTGATGTGAATACTTTATTTGCTGAAAACAACTTAGGAACAGCTATCAATCAAATGGGAACAACCTTTGGTGCTGCTTTTGGTCCAAAAGGTTTTGGCTCTTTATTCTCAGACTCATCACGTTATATTGAAGTTTTGATGACAGTCCTTGCTTTCTCATTGACATCTATCTTTGACCCAATTGGTACCTTTATTGGAACAGGTCGCGCAACAGGAATCTTTACAGATGAAGATTTGAAAGATATGGAAACAAGTCATGGTTTCTCTTCTAAAATGGATAAAGCTTTGTTTGCTGACATGATTGCCACTCCAATCGGAGCAATTTTCGGAACATCAAATACAACTGTTTATGTGGAATCTGCAGCCGGAATTGGTGCAGGGGGACGTACTGGTCTTGCATCTGTTGTAACGGCAATTATGTTTGCTGTCTCAAGTTTATTCTTACCACTTCTTGCAATTGTTCCAACACAAGCAACTGCACCAATCTTGATTATTGTTGGGATGATGATGCTTGGTTCATTTAAAGAAATTAAATGGGGTGATTTGACTGAAGCAATTCCTGCTTTCTTTGCCTCAGTATTTATGGGACTTGCTTACTCAATCTCTTATGGGATTGCAGCTGGTTTCATCACTTACATTCTGGTCAAACTGTTCACAGGAAAAGTGAAAGAAGTAAAACCTGTCATTTGGGTTGTTGCACTTTTATTCTTGATTAACTTCGCTGTTTTGGCAGTACTTTAAAAAATTAAGATTCGTCAGTAAATGACGGGTCTTTTTTACTCACAGCTTTAGTCGCAAGCCAATGAAACAAATATAATGCATATCTAAAGATAAAAAAATTACTGCTTTGGCTAATTTATGCTAAAATCAAATGAAAGAGTATTGAATGTAAAAAATGTGAGTAATCTAAAGAAATATGTGAGAAGCAAAGCATGAAAAAAATATTTCTCTTATTGTGAGTTTTATTGGTGTATTTATAATTGGTGTTATTATTGGGCGGTTTATTTTAGCTCCCCACCCACCTTTAGCGGATGATAATCGACCGGTATATCCTACTATTTATATTACAGGTTCTGATGGCAAAGCATCAACTATGAATACTATGGTTAATGATGTAACTTCTGATCGAGATACTCGGGCTAGAAAGGGACTGACAATCGTCGTTGATACAGATAATAATTATTCACTTAAAGTGACTGGTAAAATTGATAAGCATAATACATATCCAACGATAGAAGTGGGAATGGTCAAAGGGACCAATAATTCTTTGAAGTACGAGGGTTCTTTAAAAGCGATTATGTCTTATCTTGGTAAGCATTATAATATTCCTTATGCGAATGTTTTAGGATATTCTGCAGGAGGTTCAGGTGTTTACCGTTATTTAATTGAATATGGATATGACCGTAGCCTTCCTCCAATAAAAAAATGGGTCTCTCTTGATGGTCAATTTAATGCCAGTACTCCACAACCGGATCAAACGCTAGCCCAAGTTTTGACGGATGGTCCTAAAGTTAAGACGAAATATTATGATTATTGGTTGCAAAATTATGAACGAGTTGATAAAAGTATTCAAGCGGTGTTGCTTGCGGGAGATTACGATAGTGAAAAGCAAACCGATGGTACAGTTCCTTGGGCGGATAGTTTTTCAATCTATCGTTTACTGATGAAAAATGGAAATTCTGTAGTTCATTATCTTATTAAAGGCAAAGATACATCACATGCTGAAATGCCTCATAATAAACAAGCAATCAATTATATTAAAGTGTTCTTTTATGAGTAAAAAGAACGTTAAAAAATTTTAAATTGAAATGACTTTTCATAAAGGTCATTTTTTATTATTAAATCTAGGCTAAATACAAGATATAGTTTACAAAATTTATTCAAAAGAAGACTTGGCGCAATTGATTGACAGTTTGCTTCAAGTCAAGGTATAATAACAGCATGGATATAAAGAATGGTTTATTTATTATTGGGGTAATCCCAACAATACTTTTTGCAGTATTGACGTTTATTTTTTGGTGGAAAATTAGAAAACTGAAGGATTTAAGAACGTTACGATTGGGGCGTTTATCATTTTTTGCTTTGCTCTTTTTGTGGATTACAATTAATGGAATTATTGGTTCAGGATTAGTATTAACCGAATTGCATCAAAATGTACTTTTATTATTACTTATTGCTGAAGCAGTTGTGATGTTCTTAATCATACCAATGATAATCGGTATTATTGTACCTATAAGTATCGTTGTGTTAACAATAAAGATGTGGCGCAGAGAATCAAAATCGATAGGGAATCTTTTATTGGCTATTGTTGTGTTGACCTTTTTAGTAGTTGACTGGATTCATCTTTCAATGGGCAGATTACCGGATAGTTGGATTTGGCTAAAAATATTAGGAATGGTTTATCCCATTCTTTCAATTTATCTTGCTTGGCAATTTGGAATTTTCTTTTTATCAAGTTGGGTCTATGGTCGGCGTGTTCGAAAACAAAGAGCAAATTACTATGTTGTCCTAGGCGCAGGGTTAATTCAGGGAGAACATGTGGGTAAATTGTTAGGAAATCGAATTTTGGCAGCGGTCAAAGCTGTCCGCGATAATGAAACAATTTTAGTTTTTTCAGGTGGACAAGGTCCTGATGAGAAAGTTTCTGAAGCTAGAGCTATGCAACGGTATGCGGTTGAAGTTCTTGGTTTTCCGATTGAGCGGACAATGCTTGAAGATCAATCAAGAACAACTTACGAAAACCTGTTTTTTTCTTCTCAATTGATTAGGGAAAAATTTCTATTCTTCACTTCTGATTACCATGTTTTTCGAGCAGCTCTTTTTGCAGCAATGTTAAAACTTGAAGCTCAAGGTGGGAAGGGTGGAAAGACAGCTATGTATTATCGTGTTCCAGCTTTTATTCGTGAATTTATTGCTGTTTTAAATTATGAAAAGAAAAAACATATGATACGAGTAGGAATCATTGTGGCTATCTTTTTGAGTATTGCTATTGTTTCACAAATTGGCTATTTTTGGAATCAAAGATAATAAAAAGTTACTGACAACTTTCTGTCAGTAACTTTTTTGGTTACAAATAAATACTTTTTTCGTATAGTAAGATATGTTGACAGCAATTGATGAAAATGGACAAGTAGTAAACTTATTAGAAATAGAAGTAAAAGAACTGACAGGAAAATATTTTTGTCCTTCTTGTAAATCAGAGTTATTTATAAAAAATGGTGAAATAAAGATGCCTCACTTTGCTCATAAATCTCTCAAAGCTTGCGACTTATGGCTTGAAAACGAATCTGAACAACATTTAGGATTAAAAAAAGCACTCTATCAATGGTTTAAAAAAACTGATAAGGTGGAAATTGAAGCTTATATTCCTGAATTTAAGCAGAGGCCAGATTTATTGGTAAATGATACAATAGCTATTGAAATTCAATGTTCTCATCTTTCTATGAAACGTTTAAAAGAAAGGACAGAGAATTATCAAGTCCACGGTTTTACGGTACTTTGGCTTATGGGGCAAGATTTATGGTTAAAAGACCAAATAACAGAACTTCAAAAAAATCTAGTCTATTTTTCAGAAAATAGAGGTTTCTATTATTGGGAGTTAGATTTCAAAGCTCAGAAGATGAGATTAAAATCCCTGATTCATGAAGATTTGCGTGGAAAAATTATTTATTTACAAGAAGAAATTCCTTTTGGGGAAGGACGACTTATTGAGCAATTACGACTGCCTTTTTTATCACAAAAGTTACTGACAATACCACTTATTGTTGATCTTAAACTAGCAGAATTTATTCGTCGGCAACTTTATTATTGTTCACCAAAATGGTTGAAAATTCAGGAAAAATATTACCAAAGAGGTGAAAATTTGTTGAATTTGACTTTTGAACGTTCATTTATTGCTCCTTTGGGATTGAACTTACTTGAAGTTTTTGATGATAAAATTCCTTTACATAAATTTACTCAAATTAAGCATAATATTAATCTCTATTATGAAAACTTTTTAATAAATTTTCAGCAAAATAGCTTTAAGGAAGTCTATTCTCCCCGTTTCTATGCTATAATGAAAAAGCAGAAGAAGGATATGAATGAATGAAATTCTGCTAATAAGTTTTTAATGTGAATAAAAATTAATTTGAGTAAAAAGGAGTGATCTTCATGGCTAAGAACAGAAATGAAATTCCTGAAAAATTAACTTGGGATTTGACGACAATTTATAAAACAGATAAAGAATGGGAAGCAGAGCTAACTAGAATAAAAAGCGAACTTTCACTCGTTGAAGAGACAGACCCCGGTCATTTACTTGATTCAGCTGAAAGTCTTCTGATAATTACCGAAAAAATGTTATCCATTTCTCAACAAGTTGAAAAACTATATGTTTATGCTTCAATGAAAAATGACCAAGATACCAGAGAGGCTAAGTATCAGGAGTATCAGTCAAAAGCAACAGCCCTCTATATGAAATTCGGAGAGGTCTATGCCTTCTATGAACCTGAGTTTTTGAAAATTTCAAAAGAAGTCTATAACAAATGGTTGGGGGAGCTTAAAAAATTAAAAAACTATGACCATATGTTTGAGCGCCTTTTTGCAAAAAAAGCTCATATTCTTAGTCAAAAAGAGGAAAAGTTATTGGCTGCGGCTGGTGAAATTTTTGAAAGTCCTTCAGAAACTTTTGAAATTTTTGATAATGCGGATATTAAGTTACCTATGGTCAAAAATGAATCTGATGAGATGATTCAACTCACGCATGGAAATTACTCTTCCTTAATGGAAAGTAAGAATAGGGGAGTACGAAAAGCAGCCTACAAAGCACTTTATAGTAATTATGAACAATATCAGCATACTTATGCAAAGACCTTACAGACTAATGTAAAAGTCCATAATCTTAAAGCCCAAATCCGCTCTTATGATTCAGCCCGTCAAGCTGCTCTGGCTAATAATTTTGTTCCAGAAAAAGTTTACGATGTTTTGATGGAGGCCATTCATCAACATTTGCCACTTTTACATCGTTATATTGAACTACGCAAGAAAATTTTAGGAATTACTGATTTAAAGATGTATGATATCTATACTCCATTATCTAATTTAGATTATAAATTTAACTATGAAGATGGAGTGAAAAAAGCAGAAGAAGTTTTAGCGATATTTGGTAAAGAATATAAAGGAAAAGTTAAAGCAGCTTTTGAACAAAGATGGATTGATGTCGAAGAAAATATCGGAAAACGTTCGGGTGCTTATTCAGGTGGATCTTATGATACCAATGCTTTTATGCTTCTAAATTGGCAAGAAACGTTAGATGATCTTTTTACTTTAGTTCATGAAATGGGGCACTCAATGCATAGTGCTTTCACGCGTGAAAACCAACCATATGTTTATGGGGATTATCCAATCTTTTTAGCTGAAATTGCCTCAACTACAAATGAAAATATTTTAACTGAAACTTTATTAAAGGAAAGTAAAGATGATAAGGAGCGCTTCGCCCTTTTGAACCACTGGCTTGATAGTTTCCGTGGAACTGTTTTCCGTCAGAGTCAATTTGCCGAATTTGAACAAAAAATTCATGAAGCAGATGCTGCCGGTGAAGTTTTAACAAGTGAATACTTAAACTCACTTTATGGCGAAATAAATGAAAAATACTATAATTTAGCAGTCAAAGAAAATCCAGAAATTCAGTATGAATGGGCTAGAATTCCGCATTTTTATTATAATTTCTATGTTTTTCAATACGCAACAGGTTTTGCTGCGGCAACTTTCTTAGCTGAAAAAGTTGTTCATGGTTCAACTGAGGATCGTCAAAAATATCTTGAATATTTGAAGGCAGGTTCCTCAGCTTATCCTTTAGAAGTAATTGCCAAAGCTGGAGTTGATATGGAATCTACCGATTATTTAGATGCTGCCTTTGAGCTTTTTGAAAATCGATTGAGTGAATTAGAAAAATTAGTTGAAAAAGGAGTCCATCTTTAAAAATGGTTGAAACATATAAACGTACAAGTAACCCCATGATGAATCGACCAGTTGTCAAAGCAGAGTTAGTAGAATGGATGCGTTCAAGTCAAACACAAATAACCGGAGAACTTGCAGAAGTACTGAAATTTGCTAAAGAAAATAATATTCCAGTTATCCCACATGAGACAGTTATTTATTTTCAAATGTTGTTGAGTTTGTTGCAGCCAAAAAGAATTCTCGAAATCGGAACAGCAATTGGTTTTTCGGCTCTCATAATGGCTCAAGAGGTTCCAAATGCGGAGATTGTAACAATTGACCGTAATCCTGAAATGATTGAGTTAGCCAAAAAAAATCTGGGCAAGTATGACCATCGAAACCAAATTATTCTTAAAGAGGGCGATGCTGCAGATATTTTGAAAGAGTTATCGGGCTCATTTGATGTAATCTTTATGGACTCAGCTAAATCAAAATATATCGAATTCCTACCAATTGCTCTAGATCTACTATCTGAAAATGGAGTGATTTTAATGGATGATATTTTTCAAGGTGGAGAAATATTGACCCCAATTATGGAAATCAAAAGAAATCAGCGGGCGCTAGAGCGTGGCTTACGCAAGCTTTTTGATGAGGTCTTAGATAATCCGAAATATTTAACAAGTATTCTCCCACTTGGAGATGGCTTGTTGATGATAAAAAAAGCATAAATTAAACTTTTAGGTTGTCAATTCGCTGATTCATTTTTTGGTGTATTTAAAGCTTTATTTAATTTTTTATGATATAATTGCAACAAGTTAAAAATAAAAGGATGTTTTAGGACACATTAACTACAAACATCGAATCATGCGAAGGAGAATATCTTGAAATTCAAAAAACTCGGATTAGTTATGACTACTGTCTTTGCCGGAGCCGCATTGGTAACCTTATCTGGTTGCTCAAGTAGCGATTCAGCAAGCAAGGATATCATCACAATGAAAGGTGATACCATTCGCGTTTCTGATTTATACAAGGAAGCCAAACAATTTCCATCACAACCGACAAATACATTACTTCAAAATTTAACTTTTGACAAAATTTTTACTAAAGACTTTGGAAAAGAAGTAACCGATAAAGATGTCAGCAAAAAAGTTAAGTCAATTAAAGACCAATATGGTAGCCAATTTTCATCTGCTTTGCAACAACAAGGCTTGACTGAAGCAAGTTTCACACCATACATGCGTACACAAATGCTTGAACAAGCAGCGATTGACCATGAAATCAAAGAAACTCAATATACAGATGCTAATCTTAAAAAAGCTTGGGAATCTTACCATCCAGATGTAACAGCTTATGTTGTTTCTGAAACATCAAAAGATGCAGCAACAAAAGCGTTGGATGCCGCTAAAAAAGATGATGCTGGTAAAGCAAGCTTTGAAAAAACAAATGCTGAAAGCAAAGTAACATTTAATTCAACTTCAACAAGTGTTCCAACAGAAGTTCAAACAGCTGCTTTCAAATTGAAAAATGGCGAGTTTTCAGATGTGATTGAATCAACAAGTTCATCAACAGGTGCTACTTCTTACTATATTGTCGAAATGGTAAAAACATCTGAAAAAGGAACTGACATGAACAAGTACAAAAAAGAACTTCAAAATGTCATTAAAACTGAAAAAGAACAAGATACAACATTTGTAAGTGGAGTTATTGCTAAATACCTCAAAAAGAATAACGTAACTGTGAAAGAATCTGCATTTGCATCACTCTTCTCACAATTTACACAAACATCAAGTTCTTCATCATCTAAATAATTTAGATAATAAAAATTAACTTTAAAGAGAGCTCTAAATGGTGAGAATGAGCAAGTTAAAAAAAGTGCTTATAGCAGCGATAACTGCTTTAACAACCGAACTAAGATGATAGAAATTCTATTGTGAATAAGGGTGGTACCGCGGTATAACTGTATACGCCCCTTTGTTTACGGTAGAATTTTATTATTTTATTGTGAAAATTTTAACAAAGTATATGAAATAAGTTTATTGTTAGACTTTAAACTTTATATAAAAGGAGAAAATAATGAAAACCATGACTTCCGCAGAAGTTCGCCAAATGTTCCTCGACTTTTTCAAATCAAAAGGTCACACTGTGGAACCTTCTCAAAGTCTTGTTCCTGTAAATGACCCAACTTTGCTTTGGATAAATTCAGGAGTAGCAACGCTGAAAAAATATTTTGATGGTTCAGTAGTGCCGGAAAATCCTAGATTGACTAATGCTCAAAAGGCTATCCGGACAAATGATATTGAGAATGTTGGTAAAACAGCACGTCACCATACTATGTTTGAAATGCTCGGTAACTTTTCAATTGGGGATTATTTCCGTAAAGAAGCGATTGCTTTTGCTTGGGAATTATTGACAAGTTCTGAATGGTTTGAATTCCCAGCAGAAAAACTTTACATCACTTATTACCCAGCTGATAAGGATACTTATAATCGTTGGGTTGAGGTTGGGGTAGGCCCAACACATCTTGTGCCAATTGAAGATAACTTCTGGGAAATTGGTGCTGGTCCTTCTGGTCCAGATACAGAAATTTTCTTTGACCGTGGAGAAGTTTATGACCCAGAACATGTGGGCTTAAAATTGTTGGCAGAAGACATTGAAAATGACCGTTATATTGAAATCTGGAACATTGTTCTTTCACAATTTAATGCCGATCCATCAATCCCTCGTTCAGAATATCCTGAATTGCCACAAAAAAATATTGATACGGGAATGGGACTTGAACGAATGGTTTGCATTATTCAAGGCGGAAAAACAAACTTTGATACAGACTTATTCTTACCAATCATTCGTGAAATTGAAAAACTATCTGGAAAAACATATAGTCCAGACAGCGAAAATATGAGTTTTAAAGTGATTGCTGATCATATTCGCTCACTCTCATTTGCTATCGGTGATGGTGCTTTGCCAGGAAATGAAGGACGTGGTTATGTTTTACGTCGCTTACTTCGTCGCGCGGTTATGCATGGTAAAAAATTGGGAATTCAAGGGAAATTCTTGGCTTCACTCGTTCCGACTGTTGGGAAAATCATGCAATCCTATTATCCAGAAGTGCTTGAAAAAGAAGACTTCATCATGCAAATTATTGATCGTGAAGAAGAAACTTTCAACCGCACGATTGATGCCGGTCAAAAATTGATTGATGAACTTTTGCTAAATCTTAAATCTGAAGGAAAAGATAGACTTGAAGGGGCAGATATTTTCCGCCTCTACGATACTTATGGTTTCCCTGTGGAATTGACAGAAGAATTGGCAGAAGATGAAGGATTCAAAATTGACCACGAAGGATTCAAAGTAGCCATGAAAGCTCAACAAGAGCGTGCACGTGCTGCTGTTGTCAAAGGTGGTTCAATGGGCGCTCAAAATGAAACATTGTCATCTATCGAAGTAGAATCAGAATTCCTTTATGAAGATAAGACTACTCAAGGAAAATTACTTGTATCTATTCAAGACGATGAAATTGTTGATGAAGTTTCTGGGAAAGCTCAACTTGTTTTTGATGTGACTCCTTTTTATGCTGAAATGGGTGGTCAAGTGGCTGACCATGGAGTAATTAAAGATGCAGAGGGTCAAGTTGTGGCTAATGTATTAGATGTACAACATGCGCCTCATGGCCAAAATCTTCATTCTGTTGAAACTCTTTCACCACTTAAAGTTGGTGAAAGCTATACTTTAGAGATTGACAAAGAACGCCGAGCTGCTGTTGTGAAAAATCATACAGCAACTCACTTACTTCATGCTGCTTTGCATAATATTGTTGGGAATCATGCGCTACAAGCTGGTTCACTTAATGAGGTTGAATTCTTACGTTTTGACTTTACGCACTTTGCACAAGTGACTAAAGAAGAATTGGCTGAGATTGAACGTCAAGTTAATGAAGTAATTTGGCAATCATTAAAAGTTGAAACAGTTGAAACTGATATTGCTACAGCCAAAGAAATGGGAGCGATGGCCCTCTTTGGTGAGAAATATGGGAAAAATGTTCGCGTTGTAAAAATTGGTGACTACTCTATCGAACTTTGTGGTGGAACACATACACAAACAACTTCTGAAATTGGTTTATTCAAGATTGTTAAAGAAGAAGGAATTGGTTCTGGTGTTCGCCGGATTATTGCTGTAACAGGTCAAAAAGCTTATGAAGCCTTTAAAGATGCTGAAAATACTTTGAATGAAGTAGCAACAATGGTTAAAGCGCCGCAAACTTCACAAGTTTTAGCAAAAGTTACTAGCTTACAAGATGAGCTTAAAACAGCTCAAAAAGAAAATGATGCTTTGGCTGGAAAACTTGCAGCAAGTCAATCAGATGAAATTTTTAAAAATGTGCAAACAGCTGGTTCTCTCAACTTTATCGCCAGTGAAGTAACTGTTCCTGACGCTAATGGTTTGCGTAATTTGGCAGATATTTGGAAACAAAAAGAGCTTTCAGATGTTCTTGTTTTAGTTGCTAAAATTGGTGAAAAAGTAAGTCTTTTAGTGGCTTCTAAGTCATCAGATGTAAAAGCAGGTAATTTAGTTAAAGAATTAGCACCTTTTGTTGATGGTCGTGGTGGTGGAAAACCAGATATGGCCATGGCTGGTGGTTCAAAAGCAGCAGGAATTCCTGAACTTTTGGCCGCAGTTGCTGAAAAATTAGCCTAAGAAGATAAATATCGTAGATTTTCTACGATATTTTTTATTTTCTGGATATGAGTCAGTAAATTTTTATGGTAAAATGATGAAAATACTTGAAAGAGATGCCTAAAATGAAGATTACAATTTTTGGAGATTCAATTACCAATGGTTTTGGAATGGATGAAGGGGGTTCGTCAAATATTATTGCAAGATTAATTGAGAAAAATGAGCCCAAGCTGAAAGTGGTACTTCATGGAATTAATGGAGATGATACTTATGGTGGACTTCTACGTCTAAAATACGTTCTAGAGGAAGAAGCGGACTTAAATTTTATTTTCTTTGGGGCAAATGATGCTTCGCCTTATCATTTGATTCGACCGGCAGAATTTCGCGAAAATTTATTAAAAATGATTTCGCAGTTGGGTGTAGAAAGAACGGTTCTAATTACTCCTCCTTTTTATAATGATGATGAACCGACACATTATAGTAAGCTTTCCGAGGTTGAACTTTTTAGAGAAGTCATATTAAATTTAGGCAAAGAAAAATCGCTTAAGGTGATTGATATTTTTCAGATAATGAAGAGCTCTGAAAATCCTAAAAATTTGTTGAGAGCTGATGGTTTACATTTTACATCAAGGGCTTATGAGTTGTTGGTCAGAGAGATTTTATCTGTCATTAAAAATCCTTAAATAAATGTTCATTTTGTGGTAAAATGAGGGCATGGTAAAAAATACAGAAGATAAGCCTTTAGCTCAGAACAAAAAGGCTCGGCATGATTATGAAATTTACGAAACTTTTGAAGCAGGAATTGTGCTGACAGGAACGGAGATTAAGTCTGTTCGTCAGGCAAAAATTCAATTAAAAGATGGATTTGCCAGAGTTCGTAATGGAGAAGTTTGGTTATCAAATGTTCATATTGCTCCTTTTGAGCAGGGCAATATTTTTAATGTTGAAGAATTGCGTACGCGGAAACTATTACTAAATAAAAAAGAAATTGCTAAGATTGATAAGGAATTATCAGGGACAGGAATTACTTTTATTCCTTTAAAAGTTTATTTGAAAAATGGCTTTGCTAAGGTTTTGATGGGGCTTGCCCGTGGTAAGAAAGATTACGATAAACGTGAAACGCTCAAACGTAAAGAACAAAATCGGGATATTGCAAGACAAATTAAAGCTTATAACCGTTAAAGAAATCACTGATAAATCTGTCAGTGATTTTTTTACTGACAGAATTGTCAGCTTGCTGATAATTCTTTTATTTACAGCGAAAATATGCCTTCTTTGTCATATTTTATTGACAGATTTACCGTCAGTAAAAAAGTTTTCAAGATAAAAATATCGTTTACAATCCATTTACCTTGTATTTACTAAGTGTTTACACCCAGTGCCTTCTTTCGATGATAGAATAGTTTTGTAAGCAAAAACGCTTAACAACTTATTTAGAAATTAATTGGAGAAACTTCTCATGAAAAAGAAAATTCTTGTTGGTCTTATTACTGCTGGTGCATTGTTAACTTTGGCAGCTTGTGGTTCATCAAACGGCTCATCATCTAGTAGCTCAAGTTCTTCTGACAAAGCTCTGTCAGGAAAAATTATTGCTGGAGGTTCAACTGCTCTTCAACCATTAGCACAACAATCGTCAACAGAATTTATGGCAAAAAATACTGGTGTTCAAGTGACTGTGCAAGGTGGTGGTTCTGGTGTTGGTTTGACACAAGTTGCAGCTGGTTCTTTCCAGATTGGGAACTCTGATATTTTTGCTGAAGAAAAATCAGGAATTGATGCTTCTGCAATTACTGACCATAAAGTAGCGGTTGTTGGTTTTGCACCGATTGTTAACGCAAAAATTGATGTTAAAAACTTAACTTCTCAACAATTGCAAGATGTCTTCACAGGTAAGGTGACAAACTGGAAAGATGTGGGCGGTTCAGACCAAAAAATTACGGTTATCGGACGGACTGAGGGTTCTGGAACTCGCGTAAACTTTGATAAATTCGCACTTGGTGGAGCAACAGAGGTTAAAGGCCCAACACAAGATGCTTCAGGTTCAGTTGTTCAAATGGTAGGTCAAACACCAGGAGCGATTTCATATGTGGCACTTTCTTATGTTGATACAAGTAAAGACATCAAAGATATTTCGATTGATGGTGTTGAGCCAACAGAAGCAAATGTTGTAACTAATGACTACAAAGTTTGGTCTTACGAACATATGTACACCAATACTAAGAAAGAAACTGCAGCAGATAAAGCTTTCATTAAATATGTGGCAGAAAACAACAAGGACATCAAAAAATTGGGATACATTCCAATCAGTGACATGAAAGTTGAACGTGACGCTGACGGAAATATCACTAAAAAATAATACTGACAGTAAGTCAATTTCAAAATAATTTAAGTCTGTCAGTAAATTTAACAATTAATAAATTAGTTTATAACCATAGGATTCAAAGCAATAAAAATTTTCTTCTTCATAAATTAAAATTTAAAAGTTTGACTCCTTTTTTATAAAAATTTTATCAGTGAACATAAACAGGATGAACTGATGAGAGACTATCTTTAAATTTTTCTTCATAATTCTTTCCCTAAAAGACAGGAAATTGCTCACTCTTTTTCAGAGTTGGGCATTTTCCCGTATTATTTACAAAACATTTACATAAGAACGCTATCATCAACCGCTCATTGATAGGCCATTATGGTATAATTAAGCTATGAAGAAGAAAATTTTTATTGCTTTGATGGCCAGTGTGAGTTTATTTGCATTGGCAGCTTGTGGTTCTGGAAATAAACAGGTCACAGCAGGTGGCTCAACTGCCTTGCAACCCATGGTTGAACATGCTTCTATGGCATATATGAAGCAAAATCCTGATGAAATTATTATGGTTCAAGGTGGTGGTTCTGGTGTCGGATTGGCTCAAGTTGCGGCTGGTTCTTTCCAGATTGGGAATTCTGATATTTTCGCTGAAGAAAAATCAGGAATAGCAGTTGATAAAATTATTGACCATAAAGTTGCTGTCATTGGTTTTGCACCAATTATCAACAAAAAGTTAAAAGTTTCAAATTTGACTCAACAAGAACTGATTGATATTTTCACTGGTAAAATTACCAACTGGAAAGAAGTAGGAGGTCAAGACCAAAAAATTACGGTCATTGGTCGTACTGCTGGTTCAGGAACGCGAGTAAATTTTGATAAATATGCTTTGAATGGTGCCACAGAAGTGAATGGTCCAACTCAAGATGCTTCAGGTTCTGTTGTCCAATTAGTTGGGCAAACGCCAGGGGCTATTTCATATGTTGCTTTCAGTTACACCAACAAACCCGGTGTAAAGGCGGTTAATGTTGATGGTGTTGAGCCAACTTATGACAATGTAAAAACTAATGCATGGAAAATTTGGTCATATGAGCATATGTACACCAACAAATCTCGTAAGAACACAATCGAAAATAAATTTATCGAATACGTTCAAAATGATAAGAAAACCCTAGAGCAGCTTGGTTATATCCGTGTTTCTGAAATGAAGGTTGACCGTGATGCTAAAGGAAATGTTGAAAAAATTAAATAATTACTGATGGAAATTAAACTTATCCTCCGTCAGTAAAAAAATTAGTCAAAATAAGTTTAATCAATAACTTCATTTGCATTAATCAGATAGATGCAAATTAACAAAAATAGTTAGGTCCCTATGGAAAATTCAAAAATCAAAGAAAAATTGCTTTCAAGCAATAAAAATTCAAGACTTGAAAAATTTGGTAAGAGTTTAACTTTCTTATGTATTGCCCTTATTGTCTTCGTTGTAGGTGCAATTCTTGTCTTTGTTGCTCAAAAAGGTCTGTCAACTTTCTATTCAGATGGTGTTAATCCTTTCCGTTTCCTTTTTGGAACAAATTGGTCACCAGGTAATCTTGGCCCTGACGGTAAACCCGCAGTTGGCGCATTGCCGATGTTTACGGGGTCATTGATTGTTACTGTACTTTCAGCCCTTGTTGCCACTCCATTTGCGATTGGTGCGGGAATTTATATGACAGAAATTTCACCAAAATATGGTAAGAAAATTTTGCAACCTGTCATTGAACTTCTTGTTGGTATTCCTTCAGTTGTTTATGGCTTCATTGGTTTGACTGTTGTTGTTCCAGCCATTCGTAATGTTTTTGGTGGAACTGGTTTGGGTCTCTTGTCAGGTGTGTTTGTACTCTTTGTCATGATTTTACCAACTGTAACCTCAATGACTGTGGATGCTATGAAAGCTGTCCCTTCTTATTATAAAGAAGCGTCACTCGGACTTGGTGCAACGCGTTGGCAAACAATTTGGCGTGTTCTTCTAAGAGCCGCAACACCAGGGATTTTGACCGCTGTTATCTTTGGAATGGCGCGTGCTTTTGGTGAAGCTCTTGCTATTCAAATGGTGGTAGGTAATGCTGTAATGATGCCAAAAGATTTGATTTCACCAGCTTCAACCTTGACTTCAATCTTGACATCAGGAATTCCAAATGCAACACCTGGTATTCAATTGAATGCACTTTGGTCACTTGCCTTACTCCTTTTGATTATGTCACTCTTTTTCAACCTCGCAATGCGTGCTATTGCTAAGAAAGGAAGTCTTAAATAATGAACGCTAAACGCTCTGACAAGATTGCCACTGGTGTCCTTTACGTCCTTTCTGGCATCATTGTTCTTATCCTCGCTTTTTTACTGGCTTATATTTTAATTAAAGGTTTGCCAGTTATCTTTAAAGATCCTAAATTTATCATCACCGCGTCAAATCCATTGACAGGTGGTGGGATTGCAGTCCAACTTTTTAACTCTGTTTATCTTTTGATAGTCACTTTGATTATTTCTGTTCCTTTATCACTTGGCGCAGGAATTTATCTGTCTGAGTATGCGAATCAAAAACATTGGTTAACTGGTGTTGTTCGCTCAGCTATTGAAGTTTTATCTTCACTTCCTTCAATCGTTGTTGGACTTTTCGGGATGTTAATTTTCGTATTACAATTTGGTCTTGGTTTCTCAGTTCTATCAGGTGCCTTGGCACTAACTGTGTTCAACTTACCATTGATGACTCGGAATGTTGAAGAATCACTTCGAGCAATTCCAACTTCACAACGTGAGGGTGGTTTGGCACTCGGAATGTCACGTTGGGAAACGGCAACACAAGTCATTTTACCAGCTGCTGTGCCCGGAATCATTACTGGGGTTATCTTATCTTCAGGACGCGTTTTTGGTGAAGCTGCGGCTTTGATTTACACTGCTGGACAAACGAACTTACCAATTAACTGGGCAAACTGGAATCCGATGAGCTTGACTTCGCCACTCTCACTTTTCAGACCAGCTGAAACTTTGGCTGTTCATATCTGGGCACTTAATACCGAAGGAACGATTTCAACAGCACAACAAATTTCTGCAGGAGCTTCAGCAGTATTGATTATCTTTGTTCTCCTCTTTAACTTGGGGGCACGTTTCCTTGGAAATAGAATTCACAAGAAGTTAACATCTTCTAACTAAGAAAATCAAAGATTTTATAGAGAAAGAATAATTATGGCAACAACATATGACTGGTCTCAGCGCAAAATTATGGTGCCTGAGAAAGAAGAAATTGCATTATCAACAAATGATTTGCGTGTTTTCTATAACGGAACAAAAGAAGCAATCCATGGCGTGACAATGTCTTTTCCTAAAAATGAAATCACAGCACTTATTGGTCCTTCAGGTTCTGGTAAATCAACCTATTTACGTGCTTTGAATCGCATGAATGACACGATTGATGGCGCTCGGGTGACTGGCGAAATCAATTATGAAGGGGTCAATATTAACGAAAATAAAGTGAATGTTTTTGAAGTTCGTAAGCAAATTGGGATGGTTTTCCAAAGACCTAATCCATTTCCAAAATCAATTTATGAAAATATTGCCTTCATTCATCGTCGTGATGGCGTGAGAGACAGGAAAAAACTGGATGAGATTGTTGAAACTTCATTAAAGCAAGCTGCTTTGTGGGATCAAGTAAAAGATAATCTTAATCAATCCGCACTTGCCATGTCCGGTGGACAAGCACAGCGCTTATGTATTGCAAGAGCATTGTCAGTAAAACCAGAAATTATTTTGATGGATGAACCAGCGTCAGCTCTTGACCCAATTTCAACAATGCAAATTGAAGAAACAATGATGGAACTTAAAGAAAATTATACGATTATCATTGTGACTCACAATATGGCTCAGGCTTCTCGGGCCTCTGACAATACAGCTTTCTTCTATTCAGGAGATTTGATTGAGTATGATAAAACAAGCACAATTTTTACTCAACCTAGTTTGCAATCAACAGAAGATTATGTTTCTGGTCACTTTGGTTAAGAGAAAATAAAGTTTAAAATTACTGACGGAATTTTCGTTAGTAAAAAACTACTGACGGATTCTTGATTTGTCGAAAAACTTGTCCGTCATAGGACAGTCGTTTGTACTTTAGTACATTACGAATGTGCTAGTAGTTGTATCAGTAACTTATAAAAAGGTAAAATATGGAAAAAGAAGCAGTTTTAACCGTCAGCGACTTATCGCTTTATTACAGCAAGAAAAAAGCGTTGAATACGATAAACATGACATTCTATAAGAATGAAATTACAGCGCTCATTGGTCCCTCAGGATGTGGAAAATCAACGCTTTTACGTTCAATCAATCGAATGAATGATTTGATTCCAACAGTAACAATTACTGGAGCCATTGATTATAAAGGTAAAAATATTTACAGTCCTAAAGTTGATACTGTTGATTTACGTAAAGAAATTGGCATGGTTTTCCAACAACCCAATCCTTTTCCATTTTCAATTTATGAAAATGTGGTTTATGGATTGCGTTTAAAAGGAGTGAAAGATAAGGCACTTCTTGATGAAGTGGTGGAAAATTCACTCAAAGCAGCAAATATTTGGGATGAAGTTAAGGATATTTTGCACAGTTCAGCACTTGGACTTTCAGGTGGGCAACAACAAAGGGTTTGTATCGCACGTGTCCTTGCTGTCAATCCCGAAATTATCCTAATGGATGAACCAACATCAGCCCTTGACCCAATTTCAGCGGCTCGTGTCGAAGAAACCATGCTTGAACTTAAAAAAGATTATACAATCGCGATTGTTACACATAGTATGCAACAAGCATCACGAATTTCAGACCGTACCGCCTTTATGTTAGACGGAAATCTGATTGAGTATAATGATACGAAAAGTATTTTCTTAAATCCAGAAAAACAAGAAACTTCTGATTATATTTCTGGTAAATTTGGATAAATTTTACTGACAGCCTTTGATGCTGACTTTAAAATGGAATGGACCGTCTAGCCAAAGGCGAAGCGAGATATTTCATTAGCATTCATTAAAGAAAGCGAAATAGCGTTGATTTAAATGAATGTATCATAATAACATTACTATAAAAACAAAGAGGGGTAATTATGTTGCGTACACAATTTGAAGAAGATCTTAATAAACTTCATAATCAATTTTACTCAATGGGCACGCAAGTTTCTGCTCAATTGAATAAGGCCGTTCGTGCCTTTGTTAGCCATGATCGTGATTTGGCTGAACAAGTCATTGAAGGCGACCATGCCATTAATGACCAAGAAAAAAGTCTTGAAAATCAATCATTAGAAATGATTGCACTTCAACAACCGGTTTCTAGCGATTTAAGAACAATCATCACCGTTCTAAAAGCATCATCTGACCTTGAGAGAATGGGTGACCACGTTGCATCTATTGCTAAGGCAACCATTTCACTTAAAGGTGAAGAAAGAATTCACGTGGTTGAAGAAGATATTAGCTTACTCGGTGAAAAAGTTAAATCTATCGTTGATGCTTCACTCAATGCTTATATTCAAGGCAATGATAAACGGGCTCATGAAATTGCTGAACAACAATATGTCATCAAAAGTATGAGTCATGAAATTCAAGAAAAAATTCTTGACGGAATGAAAGAAAACTCTGAAACAGTAACAACAGGTAAAGAATACTTGTTGACACTGGTTTACTTAGAACGAATTACCGGTTATGCGGTCAATCTCTGTGAGTGGATTGTTTACTTGAATTCTGGAAACATTATTGAACTATAAAATAAAAAGTTACTGACAAGAATTGCTGTCATAGGATAGTCGTTTGTACTTTAGTACATTACGAATATCCTGGCAGTTCTGTCAGTAACTTTTTTTATTGCTCATAATCAATTTCAATGACTTGGTGGGTCAGATATTTATTTTCAGCAAAGTCCATTTTGATGACATAGGGCATCTTTCCAGCTAAAGATTGAAAATCTTGAAACTGAAAGTCTGGTTGATAAAAATTTAAAATGGTAGAAAGAGAAGTACCATGTGTTCCGATTGCAACTTTTTGATTTTTAGAAGTTGTTAAAATCTGTTCAAGGGCTGAAATATTACGATTTTGAACTTCACGTAAGGATTCTCCGTCAGCAAATTTATAATCAAAATCATTCCATTGTTGCTTAGCAAAGGGCCAAAAATCAGCTATTTCATGGCCAACATTTCTTTCTCTAAAATCAGAAATGAGTTGAATTTCAAGATTTTTAGAGTGAGCAAGAGGATTCAGGGTACGAACAGAACGTTGAAATGGACTGGAAAAAATTTGCTCGATTGATACATTTGCAAAAGCATCAGCCAAGATAAGTGCGCGTTTTTAACCCTCGGCAGTCAGCGGAACATCCATATCGTCATAGGCTGCATTATCTCTAAGAGAATGTCGAATAAAATAAACTTCAGTCATGTGACTCTCCTTTTTGATGTTCTAGCCTTCTAAGATTTCAATTCTTAAAGGCTGTGTGGAAATTTCTGCTTGCCCTCCCAGAGGAAAAGTAAAAATAGGTTGAGTATGTCCAAAATCGACATCATAGACGACTGGAATTGTTTTTAAGTGGGGATATTTATCTAAAATAAAGTGTAAAATTTCCTCAGTCATCCCCTCTTCCTTAGGAAAACGACCAATGACTAAAGCAGAAATGTTAGGATAAACTTGTAAAAAATGAGCTAATTCTCGGTCCCAATCATAGAAATCTTCCTGCTCCGCATTTTCTAAAAAAGCAATTGGCTGATTGGATTTGACCTGAGCACTGGTTCCTGTCACAAGCATCAAGGTATTTAGATTTCCGCCAATAATTTCCCCTTTCGCTTTGCCATGGTTATATATTTTCCAAGCAGCAGGCAGAAGATGACGAGCTTGAGTGGGGTCATACCAAGCATCACTCGTGTAAAAATCGCTGGCATTTAAAGAATAAGTTGACTGACCAGCGACTGCATTTTGCCAAGAATTAGTTTGAAAGTCTTGTAATTCATCCATTAAAAAGGCAATATAACCTGGACCATAGTAAGTGATCAAGCCAGTTTTAGCGAAAATCGCTTGGTGAAGAACAGTGATATCAGAAAATCCACAGAAAATTTTAGGATTATTTTTTACAATGTTCCAATCAATATAAGGAAGAAGTTCATTAGAGTTAAAGCCACCAATGGTACATAAAACAGCTTTAACATTAGGGTCTGAAAATGCTGCATGGAAATCTGAAAGTCGTGAATTAATCGAACTTGATTCAAGCAAATCATTTTCTAAAATATGCTGACCAAAAGTAACTTGATAACCAAGTGCTTCAAGACGAGCTTTTGCTTTTAATTTATCTTCAAATTTTCCAGTCCGAGTCAAAGAAGAACTAGGTGAAATCACACGGATTTCATCCCCTTCTTGTAATTTTTTAGGAAATATTTTATTCATTTATCAAAGCCCTCCGTCAGTAAATTGAATTAATTATAGCATTTACTGACAGCATTGTCATCAAAAATATTTAAAGATTTTAATTTAGGATTATATTTTGAAAGTTACTGACAGAAATTTCTGTCAGTAGATTTTTTAATTATTTAATTACTTCAAGTCCACCCATATAAGGACGAAGGACTTCAGGAACAGTGATTGAGCCATCTTCATTTTGATAATTTTCAAGAATAGCAGCCACAGTACGTCCAACAGCAAGTCCAGAACCATTCAAAGTGTGAAGGAGTTGAACTTTACCCTCTTCGTCACGATAACGAATTTGGGCACGACGGGCTTGGAAATCTTCACAGTTTGAACATGAAGAAATTTCACGGTAAGTATTTTGTGCAGGAATCCAAACTTCTAAATCATAAGTTTTAGCAGCAGAGAATCCCATGTCACCAGTTGACAAAGCCACGACACGGTATGCAAGACCCAATTTTTGCAGAATATTTTCAGCGTTTGCTGTCATTTTTTCAAGTTCATCATAAGATTGGTCGGGTTTAGCAAATTTAACCATTTCAACTTTATGGAATTGGTGCAAACGAATCAAACCACGAGTATCACGACCAGCAGAACCAGCTTCAGAACGGAAAGAAGGACTCATTGCTGTGAATTTGATTGGCAATTCTGCGCCATCCAAAATTTCCCCACGATAGTAGTTAGTCAAAGGAACTTCAGCAGTTGGAATTAAAACAAAACCACGGTCATCTTTCAATTCAAAAGTATCTTCTTTAAATTTAGGATATTGACCCGTTCCAAACATTGACTCTTGATTAACCATATAAGGAGTAATCATTTCAGTATAACCTTCTTTACCGTGCTCATCAAGCATGAAGTTATAAAGTGCACGTTCAAGTCTTGCGCCAGCACCTTTGTAAAAAAGGAAGCGTGAACCAGTGACTTTACCACCACGTTCCCAATCCAAAATTCCTAAATCTTCACCCAAATCCCAGTGAGCTTTAGGTTCAAAATTGAAAGTTGGAGTTTGACCAACACGACGAACCTCAACATTATCATCTTCATCAGCACCAATTGGTGTACTTTCATGAGGAAGATTTGGCAACATGATAATGATTTCATTCAAGTTTTCTTCGATTTCAGCAAGTTCAGCATCAATGGCTTTGATTTCAGCAGAAACTTTTTGCATTGCAGCAATTTGTGCGCTGGCATCGCCTTTTGCACGTTTTACTTGAGAAATTTCATCAGAAACACTATTACGTTCAGCTTTCAAAGCCTCAGATTTTACAATGAGTTCACGACGTTTAATGTCTAAGTCATGAAGTTTTTCAAGTTTCTCTTTTTCAACACCACGAGTGGCTAATTTTGCAGCAACACCGTCAAAATCAGCACGAATTTTTTTAATATCAAGCATAAGCTCTCCTTTATTTTTATATAAAACTTACTGACAAGAATATTTTAGAAAAAGTTCTGTCAGTAGAAAAAAAGCGCCCAAATTCAAAAAGAATTAGGGCGCGGTAATCGCACGGTTCCACCTAAATTATCTATTTATTTACTGACGAAAACTGATATTCAAGCTGTCAGTAAAAATAGAACTCAAGTCACTTGTAACGTAAGCAGACGTTCTCATTTTCATGAGAAAATTAACAGAAGTAGAAAGTCATTATTTCATTTTACTTGTTTTCAGCACCACAAGCTCTCTAAAAAAATTTAATAAGACCCATTTCTAGATTTATTTTACCATTTTGTGAATTACTTTGTCAAAAATTTTTAAAATCATCATTTTAAAATCAATCATTACTTTTTGAAAGCGCGACGGAAAGGGTCAAGCAAACTAGGTGCTCTGACAATATTTTCTTTACCCACATATTCAGCAACTTTTTTCAAAATAGATCCGGAATCCTTAGAAGAAAATCGTACCTTAGCTTGAGTGTCTAAAATCAAAGAAAACTGCTGACCAAGTTTTCCACTGATCGAAACATCAACTTCGGCGCTTTTAATACTTGACCAAGTAAAGAAAATATTTTGTCCTCGACGTGGATTTTTATATTCAAATTCAAAACCAGCATCACCCAAGATAATTTTTCCATTTTCAACCACACCTAAATAGGCTGTTCCTTTTGTTTCATAAAAAATTTCAGAATTATTAGTTGCCAAAATCGTCCTCATTTCCGTTTATACCTGTATTATAACATATCTATATTATATCAAGAACTAAAGAAGATAATAAAAATAGGCCCAACGAGGGATATGGTTTAAAGAATAAATATAAAAATGTTATCATTAGATTATAAGAAAAAACTAATAAAGGAGGTAAAATGACTTTAATCGGAGTAAAAATTGATAGACTATTTCTCAGAGATCTATTCATACTATTAGTTGGTGTAGGCCTTTATATTCTCTCTATTCAACTTTTTGTCGTTCCTAACGCGATGGCTAGCAATGGAATCGCAGGATTTTCAGTATTTATTCACTTTGTTTTCGGAATAAATCCAGCTTTGACTTTTTTTGCAGTCAATATTCCACTCTTTCTTTTGAGTTGGAAACTACTTGAGCAGCGGGAATTGTTACTGACCATTCCTGGAGCGTTGGCCATGAGCGGATGGATGATGATTTATGAAGCCATAGGAATTACTGGCTTTCAAATGGACTCATTGATTACTGTGGGAATTATAGACGGAATCCTCTCAGGAATTGGTGCAGGTTTAGTTGTTCTATCACAAGGAACATTTGGAGGCTCTATTCTACTTGCGCGACTTTTTGAAAACAAGTGGAAAGTGCAAATAGATAAAACGCTCTTTGGCATTGATATTATAGTTATGCTATTAGCAGTCGTGACTTATCTTGCCCTTCCTAATTTTTTCGTCACACTCTTATCTTGTTACATCTTCAGTAAAGTCACACGTCTCATCGGACGACCCTCATACCGCCAACAAATTTTACAAAAAGTTGGATTAATAAAAAATGAGTCAAACTGTTCTTGCACAACTAATGAATGTTCTTGCTCTAACTAACAAAAAAATCCCAGATTGGGATTTTTATTTTTTCTTCTTTCTCTTAAAAGCATTTTTAAAAGTTCCGAGGAAACTAGGGGATTTAACCACTTTATCGTTTCCTAAATAATGACGAATCCATTTTAAAACAGTTCCTGAGTTTTTCGATGAGAATCGAACCTTAGAGCCATTTTGTAAAACGATTGAAAATTGTCGACCAACTTTTACCTCACCTTTGAGGGATTTTGAAACATCACCCTCAACACGAGCCACTGCCGTCCAAGGAAAAGTCATATTTTTTTCAACATTTCGGTCATTATAAAACTCAAAAGCAACATCACCAATCAGAATTTTTCCATATTCAGCAAAACCTAAATAAGCAATTCCTTCTGTTGAAAAATCAGCCTTAGTATTTAGTGATTGAGCCACAGATTCTCTCCATTTCCTAGATTAATAATCTAAAAACCATTATACCATAAAAACGCTTTACTTGCCTTAAATACTTCAATTTATTAGAGAAAAATAAAATAAAAAAACCAATCCAAAGATTGATTTTTTATACCAAATCGATTACATGATTTGAGCCCAACGACCGAGGATACCCACGACGAAGAGACCAAAGATAATAACGATTGGAGAAACTTTTTTCTTAAGCAACCACATGCAAAGGAATGTGATAAGCAAACCAGCAAGACCAGGAATCAATTGATTCAAGTTATCTTGAAGGTAAGTTACTTTTGTAGGATCAAGAGAAAGTTTGTTACCAACTTGACCAAGAATATCATGAAGTTGTGTACCAGATACAGAACCTTTAGGGAATTCTAGATAAGCACCTTTTTGTAAAGGAATTTTTGAAACAACAGCGTTAGGACCATTAAAGTTAATTGTTACCCAACGTTGAATCAATACACCAAGGACGAACATACCAAGGATAGATGCACCTTTAGTAACAGTTTGGAGAAGTCCTCCACCAAGGTCTTTAGTGATTGCAGAACCTGATTTATAACCAAATTCTTGAGTGTACCACAAGAAAGCGATACGGATAGCGTTCCACACGATGAAGAAGAAGAGTGGAGCGATAATTGATCCACCAGTAGCCAATGAAGCTGCAATCGCACCAACGATAGGACGTACTGTAAACCAGAAGACAGGGTCACCGATACCGGCAAGAGGACCCATCATACCAACTTTAACCCCTTGAATAGCGGCATCATCGATATCAGCACCGTTAGCACGTTCTTCTTCAAGGGCAAGAGTTACACCGATGATAGGAGCGGCAACGTATGGGTGAGTATTAAAGAATTCCAAGTGACGTTTCAAAGCTTCTTTAGCTTCTTCGCCAGAAGGGTAGAGTTTTTTCAATGCTGGAATGAGCGAGTAAGCCCAACCACCATTTTGCATACGTTCGTAGTTCCAAGAACCTTGGAGGAACATTGAACGCCACATAACGCTACGACGGATTTTCTTATCAAGAGTTACTTTATTTTCAGACATTTTTTAGATCCTCCTTTCTTAGTAGTCGTTCAAGATGTCGCCAATTGGGTCACCTGATGAAGATGCAGTACCATTTCCAGAACCACCAGAAGCTTGGAGGTTAAGGTAAACGATAGCGATAACAACACCGAGGACACCAGTTGCAATCAATGTTAATTCAGAGATTGGTGCGAGAGCGAAACCAAGGAAGAAGAATGGCCATACTTCACGAGTAGCCATAAGGTTGATAACCATTGCATAACCAACGGCAACAACCATCCCACCACCGACAGCAAGACCGCCAGAGATAACTGGAGGAATAGCAGCAAGTGCTTTTTGGATAGCATCTGGTGAGATAACCAAAAGAAGTCCAGCAGGGATAGCAATACGCAAACCTTGACAGATAAGCGCGATGAAGTGCCACATTTCAACACCTGAGTATGAACCATTTTCAGCAGCACGGTCAGCTTGGTGAACGAGCACAACTGAAAGCATACGTACAAGAGTAGTCAATACAAGACCAGCAGTTGCAAGCAAGATAGCAGCAGGAACGATAGTACCCATGATGTGAGTCAAGTCAAAGTTATTTGATTGAACCATCAAGATAGATGATGCGATAGAGGCAAGGGCAGCATCGGGTGCGACAGCGGCACCAACGTTAGCCCAACCAAGAGCGATCAATTGAAGTGAACCACCGAGGATAATCCCTGCAGAAGCATGACCGGTAACAATACCGATGAGCGAGCAGGCGATAATTGGTTGGTGGAATTGCCATTGGTCAAGGATACCTTCAAGACCAGCAAGGAAGGCAACAACAATGACCAAGATTACAGATAAAACACCGTATTCCATGTTTTTTATATCTCCTTAATTATTTGGCTGCCTAATATTCAATTTTAGTAATCAGAATATCAGACGAGCATATTCTGATTATTGTACGTCAGCTTTGTTAATCAAACCAAAGAGGTCAGATTTAGAGTCAGCTGGAACTTTACGTACGTCGAATTTAACTCCGAGGTCACGCAATTTTTCAAAAGTAGCAACGTCATCTTTGTCCATAGAAAGAACTTTGTTGAGCATTGTTTTACCAGTTGAGTGAGCCATAGAACCAACGTTCAATGTTTCAATTGGTACGCCACCTTCG
Organism: Lactococcus sp. FSL K6-0773; assembly: GCF_038006485.1. Taxonomy (NCBI): domain Bacteria; kingdom Bacillati; phylum Bacillota; class Bacilli; order Lactobacillales; family Streptococcaceae; genus Lactococcus; species Lactococcus sp. FSL K6-0773. The sequence goes on from NZ_JBBOVF010000001.1 coordinate 118,123, forward strand.
ATTGTTGCAAGAGCGTCTTGTGGAGTTTCGAAAAGAAGAAGGGCTTTAGTGTCACCAAAACGTGGGTCTTTAGCAACTTCAATCATTTTCTTAATTGGTATAACGTTAGCTTTTACACCAGTTGGAGCCGCTTGTTCAATGAGCTTCTTACGAAGTTCATCTTTAGAAACGGTGTCAGAAACAACGATGATGCGGTTTGCTCTTGAGTCTGGAGTCCAAGCAGTTGCAACTTGTCCGTGAAGCAAACGTGAGTCAATACGAGCGAGGTTAATTTTAATTTTACCATCACCGATGACTGTTCCTTCAGGAATCGCACCTTGAACAGCAGCCGGAGCAGCTGCAACAGCAGTTTCTTCAGCAGGTTGAAGTTCTTCAGGTAGTACTTTAATACCGCCTTTGGCTTCTTTCATAATATTTGCTACGACTTTATCCACCCCGGCAGACGCATCCATCATGCGTTCTGTGTAGGCTTGGATAAGCATAGGCAGGTTGAGGCCTGTGATGATAGCAATCTTGCGCTCTGGATTTTCACCCATCACTGCACTTGCTTGATTAAATGGAGAACCGCTCCATAAGTCAGCAAGGACAAGTACTTCATCTTCAGCATCAAATGTTGCGATGGCAGCTTCGATTTTAGCATGCAAATCAGTTGGTCCTTCGCTAGGCATAAAAGTAACAACTTGTACTTTTTCTTGCTCTCCGAAAATCATAGAACCAGATTGTTTGATGCCTGCGGCGAATTCACCATGGCTCGCAATAACAATTCCGATACTCAATGTGAGTAACCTCCTATATAAGATTATAATAAAAATTATTACTTAGTTATTATACTACTTCAAATCAATATTTGCAAATGTTTTCATAAAAATATTACACTTGTTTTTTAAGGAATGGAAACCCTTTATAAATAATTTGTATAGATAGCTTTATAAAGCATTTTTTGGGTCGTAAATAAAAAAAGATTATCAAAGTAAGATAAATCTTTTTGAAAAGTAACAGGAATCGAAAAACTTATGGTAGAATAGTAGTTGATAAAATAATACACTAATCTCTCTCGATTTTAAGTGCTCCTGTAGGACAGGATTTTATAGCTAAAAGAAGTGAATTATCATCGGAAAATTCTTTTTGAACTTCCTCCGTATCATAAAATTTGACGATTCCATTATCGTGATAATCAAAAACTTCTGGCGCATGGAGATTACATAAACCACATGCGATACATTTGTCGGGAATTATTTTTATCTTCATATAGGAAATGATAATAAAAAAATAGTAAAATTGAAAGGAAAAGGTCGTGTCAACAAAAGAACCCTGGAATAATGAAATTTATCGTGCGATGAAAGAAGAATCGACTGAAATGAAGAGACATGATAGAGGTAGAGATGAAAGTAAACGTCCGTTAACGACGCGTTTTTTGACTTTTCTCGTTATCCTCATGTTTATTCTTGTTGGGCTAGCTATTGGCTTTATTTTATGGAATAACCAAGTACAAAATACAGCTAGTATCGCAAAAAGTTTTCATCAATCTTCATCAGTAGTTAAAACCGAAGAATCAACCAGTCAAGCCGCGGCCTCTTCCTCAACAGAAGCGACTCCACCTGCTAGTAGCAGCAGCACAGTTGCCTCATCATCTAGCAGTAGCGTTGAGTCTGGAACAACTTATACAATTGCTACCGGAGATTATCCAAGTACGATTGCAGCTAAGACAGGAATTCCTTGGGAAACGATTGCTAGTTTGAATGGAATTACAGCTGATGGATATAATGCTGATGGATCAGCTATTCATGCTGGACAAGTTTTAAAATTAAAATAAAAAATCACTGACAGACCTTTTTACATAATTCTGTCAGTAAAATTGAACTAAAATAGGAAATAAGGTAAATAAAGAGATTCTATGAAAAAGATTCAAATTGCAATTGACGGTCCAGCGTCAAGTGGAAAATCAACAGTTGCTAAAATTATTGCACGAAATCTTGACTTAATTTATTTGGACACGGGCGCTATGTATCGTGTAGCTACTTTTGTTGCCTTGCAAAAGGAAACAGATGATGCAAAAGAAATCATTGAATTTATTGAAAAAAATCCAATTTCTTTTATGAATGGTCAAAAAGGTCAAGAAGTTTTAATGGGCTCAGAGAATGTTACAGAAGTGATTAGAACAAATGAAGTTACAAATACTGTTTCTAAAATCTCAGCTATGACCGAAATTCGTGAATTCATGGTTGCAGAACAACAAAGAATTGCTAAAAATGGTGGAATTATCATGGATGGACGTGATATTGGAACAGTTGTTTTACCGAAGGCAGATTTGAAAATTTTCCTTGTCGCTTCAGTTGATGAACGAGCTGAAAGACGTTATAAAGAAAATTTGTCTAAAGGAATTCCAACCGATCTTGAGCGTTTGAAAATTGAAATTTCGGAAAGAGACCGCAAAGATAGCACACGAGCAATTTCTCCTTTGAAACAAGCAGAAGATGCGATATTACTTGATAGTACTGGAAAAACAATTAATGAAATTGTTCAATTTATTGAAGACAAAGCTAAAGAACTCATGTAAATGAGTTCTTTTTAATTATTAGATATTCTAAAGATTGGTAAGATTTTGCAGGAATTATCAAACTTTGATATAATAATATGACAATGAATGAAAAAAAGTATAAACGCTTAGAATATTTGAGACATAACATCAATTATCTCACAATCCGAGAGCGTCAAGAGTACTATGACTTACTCAATGAACTAAAAAAAGCTGGAAATCAATCTGAACCCGAAGAATCCGAGGAATTTGAAGAATACGTCGAGCCAGAATATGAATATTCCGATTATGAACCAGAAAGCTTTCAAAAAAATACTTCCTCTTCTAATGGTAGAAATGCTAGTCGAAGAAATACGCGAGAAAGTTTTTCAAATCAAGAAAACAACAGAAATAAACCATCAAAAAAAGAAAGTAAATCTTCTAAAAAAGCTAAATCTGGCAAGAAGAAAAAACGTCACTGGTTAAGAACAATATTAACAATTATTGTTGTGATCATTGCGGTCATGATTGGTTTCTTTGTTTATGGATATCAAAGGGGCGTTAAACATGAGGGAAGCGTCGCTAAACAAGAAAAGTTCACAAGTTTAAAAAATTCGGACGGTTCTGTAAATATTCTTTTGTTAGGAGCAGACCAAAGACCATGGCAATCATCAGGTGTTGCTCATACCGATACTATTATGGTTTTACATGTCAATGGCAAGAACCATCAAACACAAATCGTGAGCTTTATGCGTGATACCCTTGTCAATATTCCTGATGTCGGCTCAAGTGATACTCCAGACTCAAAAATAAATTCTGCCTTTACAATTGGAGAACAATACAATAAACAGGGTGTGAATTTGATGAGTGAGACACTGAAAAATAACTTTGGCATTAATTGTCAATATTATGCAGTCGTCGATTTTTCAAGTTTTGCAACGATTATTGATTCTTTGTTCCCAACTGGCCTAAAAATTGATGCAAAATTTTCGACTGTGAATGGTGAGAATCTTTCTGCCGTACCTGTTCCCGATGATTTAGCTGCAACAGAAGGAAAAGTTTCAAGTGACAAAGACTTGACAGCTGAAGAAGCAGCCGCTTTAGGTTATCCTGATGGTGGTGGAACATTTATGATGATTAAACCAGGAACTCAAAAAATGGATGGACGAATGCTCTTGAATTATGCCCGATTCCGTCATGATGATGAGGGAGATTATGGACGAGTAAAACGTCAACAACAAGTTTTAGAAACAGTAATGTCTAAAATGAAAAATCCACTCTCATTGTTTACTGCTTCAAGTGCGTTGGGAACAACAAGAGCAGTTACAATGACGAATATTCCAAATTCATTTTTCTTAACTAAAGGAATTACAGCTCTTCTGGATATGAAAAATGGTATAAAATCAACAACAATTCCAGCTAACAATGACTGGGAGAATGCCTATGATATGTATGGAGGTCTAGGACTTTCAATTGATATGACAAAATACAAAGCGAAAGCCCAAGAACTTCTTGGTCAATAAAGAGAAAATTACTAACAGTTTTGTTAGTAATTTTTAATTTTAAATATTCATATGAAAAAAATGATGACAATTTTTTTCTTTAGTTATTGATTAATGGCTTATAAATAAATTATAAATTTGTATTTTTATGATATGATATGAGTATGATAATAAGATAAGTAGGTCTAATCCAATGATGTTTAATTATATTTATACTACTTTTTTGACAATTTTATACACAGTCGTGATGTCACTTTCTCTAAGCTTGTATCTAAAAGAGCGAGAAAAAAATTATTTATTGGTAAGTCTTTATTTTTTGCTTCTTATTTTAAACGGTTTAATAGTGACCATGTCCGAAACCTTTCAAATATTTGCAAATGACTATAATCGGCAATTTATGGTTAATCCAATCATTGAAACCATTTATTATTTGGCAACTTTTGGTATTGCCTTAAAATTAGTAACCGAATTATTTGAAGAAAAAATAACAACTTATCAATATGGTATTTATATTGTTTTTGCTTTATGGCTTATTGTTGTTCCTTTTATGGCAAATTCAGCGCTAAAGGTCTGGCTCTATTATTTTCCAAGCCAATTACTAACGGTCTATCTTGGAATTTATTTATTAATTCATAATCGAAAAATGATTCCTAAAAGCAGTTTAGGAAAATATGTAAAATTAATTGGAAGCCTAGCAATATTTTTTGGATTAGCTATAGTGGTAGAAGATACTTTTATTATTTATTTTAGAGATATTTATCATACAAATATGCTTAAAATCCATAATAGAAATGTTTCAGAAGATATTTTTCATATCTCACTTTGCCTTATTGCCATTAAATATTTTCTAACCAATTATCAAAAAAGCAACGAAGAAGTAGCGGTCATTGATATTAGAAATGAAAAAAAAGAGACTAATGATTCTGTAAGTAATTTTGAAGAAGATGAATATTACTTTGAAAGATTTATGGATAAATATGGAATCACTCAACGGGAAGGAGAAATTCTTGAACTTCTCCTTCAACGTAAACACAATCAAGAAATAGCCAATCAATTATATCTTTCTCTAGGAACAGTCAAAACCCACACTCACAATATTTTTATAAAACTCCAAGTTGAAAAACGTTCAGAAGTTTGCGAAGTCTGGGAAGCGTTTGAAAAATCAGAGCTTACTCAATAATCCTAAAACTCCATTTTTTAATGGAGTTTATTTTTATTTTGATTAAGAAAGCGGTTAAAATAGTTCTAAACCTTACTAAACCTTTTTACTTAACCCTTTGTTATCAAAGGGTTTTCGGCTTTTTTAAAAGATTAAATCCTAGAGTTGATTGTTTTATATTTTTGCTCTTGATATACTGAAATCGTTCCCAAGAGGGAAGTCAAATAACTATTTTATTCAGGAGGAATAAAGAAATGGTAACAACAAACAAACGTGATTTCATCACAACAGAAGATTACACTAAAGAAGAAATTCTTGATATTGTAACACTGGGCTTAAAAATCAAAGCAGCGATTAAAAATGGCTACTATCCACCACTTCTTAAAAACAAATCACTAGGAATGATTTTCCAACAAACATCAACTCGTACTCGTGTTTCCTTTGAAACAGCTATGACTCAATTAGGAGGACATGCAGAATATTTAGCACCTGGTCAAATTCAACTCGGTGGTCATGAAACAATAGAAGATACAAGCACAGTTCTTTCTAGATTGCTTGATATCATCATGGCGCGTGTTGATCGTCATGAATCAGTTAATAACCTTGCAAAACATACAACCATTCCAGTTCTTAACGGGATGTCAGACTATAATCACCCAACACAAGAAGTCGGTGATTTGACTACAATGATTGAACATTTACCAGCTGGTAAAAAATTAGAAGATTGTAAAGTTGTCTTTGTCGGTGATGCGACTCAAGTTTGTTTCTCATTAGGTTTAATCGCAACTAAAATGGGAATGCACTTTGTTCATTTTGGCCCTAAAGGCTACCAACTTAATGAAGAACATCAAGCAAAATTAGCTGCAAATTGTGAGGTTTCTGGTGGTACTTATGAAGTAACAGACGATGAAGAATCAATTGTCGGTGCAGATTTCCTTTATACAGATGTTTGGTACGGTTTGTATGATGCAGAACTATCAGAAGAAGAACGTCTAGCGATTTTCTTCCCTAAATATCAAGTGACACCTGAGATGATGGCAAAAGCAGGAGCACATACAAAATTTATGCATTGTCTTCCAGCTTCAAGAGGTGAAGAAGTTGTTGATGCGGTTATTGATGGTCCAAACTCAATTTGTTTTGACGAAGCCGAAAATCGCTTGACTTCAATCCGTGCCCTCCTTGTTTGGTTGATGTCTGATTATGCTGAAAAAAATCCTTATGATTTGAAAGCACAAGCCAAAGCTAAGGCTGAGTTAGAGGCTTACTTAGCCAAATAAGAAAGAGTATTATTTATGGAAAATGGAAAGAAAAAATTTAGTCTGTTTAGTGCTATTCTTTCTGTCATTTGTGTTGTTTTTGTTGCCGAAGCAGCAGCACCGGTTGCTGCTATTGGTAACTCGCAGTTCTTTTGGTGGATTGTTCTCATCGTTGCTTTTCTCTTGCCTTATGGTCTAATTACATCTGAACTTGGAACAACTTATACTGGTGAGGGTGGACTGTATGATTGGATTACAAAAGCCTTTGGTCATCGTTGGGGAGCGCGTGCTTCATGGTTTTATTGGGTAAACTTCCCATTATGGATGGCTTCACTTGCTGTACTTTGTCCTGATTTATTGCATACAATGTTTGGCTTTCAATTAAATACAGGTATTTCACTATTAATTGAATTAATTTTCATCTGGGTTATTGTTTTGATTAGTTTATATCCAGTAAGTGATAGCGTTTGGATTTTAAATGGAGGCGCAGTAATTAAGGTATTCTTAGCATTAGCATTAGGAGGCTTAGGAGTTTATTCAGCTTTGACTAAGGGAGTAGCAAATCATTATACTTTAGCATCATTACTTCCAAGTTTTGATTTGCATAGTCTATCATTTATCTCAGTAATCATTTTTAACTTACTGGGGTTTGAAGTCATTTGTACTTTTGCTGACAGTATGGAAAATCCTAAGAAACAAATCCCACAATCAATCATCATTGGTGGGATTGTAATTGCAGCGATTTATATGTTTTCGGCTTTTGGGATCGGTGTTGCTATTCCAACCAATAAATTATCGACAAGTTCGGGATTAGTAGATAGTTTCCAAGTGATGCTAGGAACACCAACAGGTTGGTTCATTAGTTTAATTGCTTTCTTGTTTATGCTGACTTTAGTGGGTAATATGGTTTCTTGGTCACAAGGGGTCAATAATATTGCTAGTTATGCTGCTGATAATGGTGATATGCCTAAATTCTTCTCAAAAAGACGTGCTTCTAATGGAATTTCTTGGGGGGCAGCTTTGATGAATGGGATTGTAGCGACATTTATTGTTGTGATTGCTCCATTATTACCCAACCAAGATTTGTTCTGGTCATTCTTCTCATTAAATTTAGTACTATTTTTATTGAGTTATATTCCGGTCTTCCCTGCTTTTTATAAATTGCGCAAGATTGACCCTGAGACTCCACGTCCATTTAAAGTGAGTGGTAGTGACGGAATCTTGAAAGTATATATGGCCTTACCAATGATTATTATTATCATATCATTAATTTTTACAGCCATACCCTTGCAATATGATAAGGCATCATTAACAGAACAATTACCGATTACAATTGGCGCAATTATTTTTATTGTGATTGGTGAATTAATTATTAAACGCAAATTGCAAGTCCAAGTTAGCCAGCCAAGCTCATCTCATATGAACTCTTATAGTTGAACATTTTTCTTGGATAATGGTTCATCCAATACTCGATAGCGGCGACTTCTTCAGGGGTCGTCTTTGTTGTGCCTTTTGGCAGATGCCTACGAATCATTCGGTTATGGTTTTCATTCGTCCCTCGCTCAAAGCTCGCGTAGGCGTGTGCATAGTAAACTGGACAGCTTACGACCTCAGAGAGCCTTGCAAATTCATGGCCATTGTCAGGGGTAATGGATTTGAAGTCATAACTTTTTTGAAGTTCCACCAGCTCATCATTGACCGCCTGTGCTGTTTTCCCATCAATCAAGCGAATGATCTCCGTGCGGTATTTTCGCTCTGTGAGCGTCAAAAGCACCTTGTTCTTAGCTCTCGTAAGAATGACCGTGTCAATCTCGTAATGCCCCACTTCTAAGCGATTGTTAATGAACTCAGGCCGTTCTTCAATAGACTTGCCAAAAGGATGCTTTGGCGCACGAGGTTTGATTTTCTTTGCCGCCTTATACTGCGGATAGAAAAGATGATGACGCTTGGCTTCTAACCAGCCCCAGTTGACCCAATTGTAGAGGCTGCTCAGAGAAACTCCTTTTAGAGCCTGATGAATGACTTCCAAAGAGTCCTTGTCTTCTTTAAGACGTGTACTCACATAACAATCAATCTCAGTCGTGAGTTTACTCGGACGAACACTGTGAGCCCTCAATCCTTCATAATTTTCTTGAGCCTTTTTAGCAGAGTATTTTACCTTCCGCTTGAGCTGGATTTCCCCTCGCTTCATCTCTCTGTCAATCGTCCCATGAGCTTTATTCAATAAGCGCGCAATCTCACGGTTGCTCAGTCCTTCTTTATTGTGCCAACGTTCAATGTTTAAACGGTCTTGATTGGTCAGGTGTTTCCCTTTGCTCTGGCTTGTGATAGAATAGTCTTGCATCTGAATTTCCTTTTTATACTATTTGGTCGAACTTTTAGTATAAGAGATTCAGATGTTTTTTGCTTGACTCAAGGTGGCTAACTTCATTTTACAATTTGCGATTAATTATTAAATTTAAAAAAATAAAAAAATAGGAGAGAAAAAATGGCAAAACGTATTATTGGTACAACACCAAAAGAAGATGGTTTTCGGATGCCTGGTGAATTTGAAGCTCAAGATCAAATTTTTATGATCTGGCCCGAACGTCCAGATAACTGGCGTGATGGAGCAAAACCTGTTCAGATTGCCTTTACTAATGTTGCTAAAGCAATTAGTAGATTTACACCAGTAACAATGTTAGTTTCACAATCCCAATATCAAAATGCTCGTTATCAATTACCCGCTGATGTGCGTGTGCTTGAAGTTTCTAACAACGACTCTTGGGTTCGTGACTGTGGGCCAAGTTTTGTAATTAATGATAAGGGCGAACTTCGAGCAAATGACTGGACTTTTAACGCTTGGGGTGGACTTGTTGATGGTCTATATTTTCCTTGGGATCAAGATGATCTAGTGGCACAAAAAGTTTGTGAATTAGAACGTGTTGACTCTTATCGGACAGATGATTTTGTTCTTGAAGGAGGTTCATTCCATGTTGACGGTCAAGGAACAGTTTTGACTACTGAAATGTGCCTTTTATCTGAAGGACGCAATCCTCACATGAGCAAAGAGGACATTGAAAATAAACTTAAAGAACATTTGAATGCTGAAAAAATTCTTTGGCTTGGGGATGGAATTGACCCAGAAGAAACAAACGGTCACGTGGATGATGTTGCTTGCTTCGTAGCGCCAGGGGAAGTTGCATGCATTTATACTGAGGATGAGAAGTCACCTTTTTATGAAGCAGCACAAGATGCTTATAAACGCTTGAACCAAATGACAGATGCTAAAGGACGTCAACTCAAGGTTCATAAATTGACTTGTCCAGCTAAAAATGTAACGATTAAAAAACAATTTAGAATTGATACAGTTGAAGGAACAATGCCACGTGAAGATGGAGATATTTGTATTGCTTCATATATGAATTTTTTGATTACAAACAAAGGAGTTATCGTACCACAATACGGTGATGAAAATGATGCTCTAGCACTAAAACAAGTTCAAGAGATGTTTCCAGACCGCGAAATAGTTGGCGTGAACACTGTTGAAGTAGTTTATGGTGGAGGAAATATCCATTGTATTACTCAACAACAACCTAAAGCCAAATAAGGAGTAGAGAGGATTTAACAGAAAATGGCAAAACGTATTGTAGTTGCTCTAGGGGGGAATGCTATTTTAACTAGCGACCCTACAGCGCAAGCACAATCTATGGCACTTAATAAGACTGCCGAACAATTAATGCCTTTAATAAAAGACAATGATGTTGAAATGGTCGTCACTCATGGAAATGGACCCCAAGTTGGTAATTTACTTTTGCAACAACTTGAAAGTAATTCAGTTAAAAATCCAGCAATGCCACTTGATACAGCTGTTGCTATGACTCAAGGGCAAATCGGTTATTGGATGGCACAAGCTTTTACAGAAGCTCTTGCTAATAATGGAATGTCTGATGTTCCATTTGTTTCTATAGTGACAAGAACAGTAGTTGATGCTAATGATGAGGCTTTTAAAAATCCGACAAAACCTATTGGACCTTTTTATAGCCAAGAAGAGGCTAAAAATATTCAGACTCAATATCCTGATTGGAAATTGATTGAGGATTCTGGACGAGGTTACCGAAGAGTAGTCCCCTCACCATTACCTCTCAAAATTGTTGAGGCTAACGCAATTAAACCATTGTTAGAATCATCAGCTTTGGTTACAGTATCTGGTGGCGGAGGAATTCCTGTTATTGAAAAAAATAAGGGATATCAAGGAGTCGAAGCAGTAATTGATAAAGATTTTACGGCAGCAAAATTAGCAGAACTTGTTGATGCTGATGAACTAGTTATTTTTACCTCTGTCGGTGATGTCTTTTTAAATTTTGGTAAACCCAATCAAAAAGCTCTAGGAGTTGTACCAGTTAGCGAAATGCGTCAATATCTAGAAGAAGGTTATTTTGCGGCAGGTTCTATGAAACCAAAAGTGGCAGCAGCTGTTGCTTTTGTCGAAAATACTGGTAAGCATGCCACGATTACTTCACTTGAAAATGTGGAAAACTTTGTCAAAAGTGGAGCAGGAACACGGATTGTTCCTGATTGATTAAAAATATCATTAAAAGGTTACTAGGAAGAAAGAATTCTAGCAACCTTTTTTTAAGGAAAATTGGCCTAAATAATAGAGCTTGTTAAAATTTTTTTGTAAAGCGACAGTATGATTTGTAATCACCTTTCTATCTAGGATATAATATAAAAGTACCTCTTAGCGTTGGGGTACAAAAGCAAATTCTACGGAGCTTCTCGGATATTGGAGTTCCAAATAAAGTTCCTGTTAAGTCAGGAACTTTTTTATTTTAAAAGAAAAAACTACTGTAAAGTTACAATAGCTTTTAATATATATTAGTCATCAAAAAACTAGATATCATACTTTCCTGTATGCAAGTGTCTAATAGTTTCGCCTCCGGGTAAAGGAGGTAATCCAAGAGAATCTTCACGGCTGAAGGCTTCAAGTAATCCAGGAGTTAAGTGAGAATACTCAACTGTTTCCGGACTAATCTTATGAAGAATTGTGTCCCCTTTTCCTTCAGTAACTTTTTTAGCAAAGTTGGGATCAATCAAAGTTCCACGAGCAACGGCAATTAAATCAGCATAGTTTTCAATCGCATCAGTCGCTGTATCCTCCCCAAAAATACCACCGACAATAAGAAGTTTTGTTTTATCATCTAAAATTTCCTTAAAAAGTTCAGCATAAGATTTTTCGCTATTTTCAGGTTTAGAATTGTATCCTGCCCATAATGAAAGATGGATATAATCAAGTTCATATTTAATTACTTCAGAGATAAGTGTTAGAGCTTCTGTATAATCATAGCCAACATTTTTTCCATGAAGTTCTTCAGGAGAAATACGGTAACCAATGATAAAGCCTTTAGGTGCGTATTCATCGACGATTGCTTTGACTTCTTTAACAACAGCTAGCGGAAAGGCCATTCGTTTATTCAGTGAACCACCCCATTTATCTGTGCGAAGATTAGAAAGTTTTGAGAAAAATTGTTGAATTAAATAATGATTGGCACCATGAATTTCAACACCGTCAAAGCCTGCATCAATTGCCCGTTTTGTGGCTTTACCAAAATCAAGAATAATATCATCAATCTCTGTTATTGTGAGTTCACGAACAGGGTAATCTAAGAAAGAAAAATCGATAGCAGAAGGAGCCACCACATCTAATCCATTAACATGACGTCCTACAGCGGCTCGCCCAGCATGATGAATTTGAAGAATAGCTTTATTTCCATCTTTTTTTAGAGCCTGTACAGTTTTTCGTAGTCCTTCAAGATGAGCGTCAGAATAAGCTCCTAATTGTTCAGGATATCCTGGCACATATGCTGGTCCACCATTTTCACTTACATAATGGAATTCTGTAATTAACATACCTGCCGCTCGTGAACGGGCAGAGTAATATTGAATAGTATCATCAGAAGCGAAACCACCTTTTAAACCAGAATGAGTTTGCATTGGAGACATTACAATACGGTTGTTTAAAGTTGCCCCATGACGTAAGGTAACATGATCAGTTAATTGATTTGGCATATTTTTATCCTGTTATTATTATATTTGGAAAGTAGATTATTAAAACTATAATTCGAGAAATATCGATATGAAGAAGTAAAAAGAAAGTTAATTATAACTCTTCTAATATGAAATTTTTAAAATCGGAAATCATCTCCTCATTTCGACGATAATAGGTCCATTTACCAATGCGAGTAGCAATTAATAAATTGTCTTTTTCTAACATAGATAAATAATGAGAAGTAGTAGACTGAGTTAAGTTCAGTAATTTTTGGATTTCACCTACACAAACACCCGTTTCAACTTCATCTACTTTAGTTTCGTTGTAGAAATGTTTTTTTGGTTCTTTGAGTAAAGTAAGAATCTTCAATCGATATTCATTTGATAGGGTTTTAAAAGTTTCCACATTTTCCATAAATCTATTATATCTAAAAAATACGATGTGTCAATTTAAAAGATTATTTTAAACAAAATAAAAAAAGAAGTTACTAATAACTTCTCTTTTTTATTATTTATATTTTCTAGATTTCAATAGATAAAGGGTAGTGCTAACAAGAATTAGAAGACTTCCTGAAAGTAAAGTGAAGCCAAAAAATTTATCGCCAGTTTCGGGTAAAGATTCTTTTGGTAGGGTTTTTACTGATAAAGTTTTAGGTGGAATTACAGAAGTTTTGATTATTGTAGGAGTTGAAATCTTTGTATAAACGTAGGTTACAGTTTGGGATTCAATTGTAAATTGTCCCTCCGCAATTCCTTGAATTTCCTTGAAATTATATCCTAAAATTTTCTTTTGTTCGCTAGTGTATAAAGACCCTACATTTCCAGATTTTGTAATTTCGTCAGAAATGGAATTTCCATTTGTATCAACATACTTAATAGTCACTGTTCCAGTTTTTATTTCGATTGGATTTTTAGTATAGATATAGGTAACGGTTTGAGGAGTAGTTGAAAATAGTCCACTTTTATTTCCTTGAACTTCTTTAAAAGTGTAGCCCGAAATAATTTTTTGTTCAGTAGTGTATTCTTGGTCGACATTACCTGAAAGTGGGATAGAATCTGAAATAGAATTTCCTTGCGTATCAATATATTTTACGGTTACAGTAGCAGCAGCTACTGGATTTTTCCTATAAACATAGGTCAAGTTAGTTAATTGTGCTTTTTTAAAACTATCTTCTTCGGGAACAGATACTAAAGTATATCCCGTGAAATCTCTTACTTCTGAGGGAATAGTATCCCCTGATTCACCAATAAGAGTTGGCGAAGTTAATAATTCTGTACCATCTTCCGTTTTATAATGAATGATAGCACCAGGGCTATCAGAATAATATGCCCAAGCGAAGTTGGCATTTGCTGGTAAAGTGTGTCTAAAGGTTGCAGAGCATAATTATTTCCTTGAACCTCATTGATTGGACTAATCACTTTTTCTGTGACCACCTGAACAACATAGTAGTTAAAATAGTAAGTTTGCCCATCAATAGTTATCGTGCTACTGGGAATTGGTAATTTGACAGGATTTTGAAGTCCGGGCCCAACCAAAGTATTTGGACCAGTGAGAGAACCTGCATTAGTGATTGAGTTTCCAGAATCATGTGTAAAATAGGCATTTGTAGAAGTTGTCAACCCAAAATAGTTGAGCTTTCCTTCTGAATTTTGAGAAACATCCATTGGAATGGAAACTGAATAATCATTTCTAACATTATTTATTTTGATTATTCTGCCCATAACATTGGCTTTATCTGAGGATTTAGGATAATAGGCACTTACCGGATAATTGTAATTAAAAAGATTATAATCGATAGCTGCGCTGACCTTTTGTACATTTAAAAATAGAAAAGCAAGGGTGATTAGTAGTGACGAGATAAGGGTTTTCTTATTCATATGGACTAACTCCTTCTTGTTATTATTATCTTTAGAGTAGCTTATTGATGACGGTCAGTCAACTAAAACGTTTCTTAAAATGGAAATATTGATTATTTTTCGAAATTTTAATAATTTTAAAAAAATTTAGTCGCTGTAAAACTAGTAGAGTGCATAAAATAAAAGAAGAATCTTATTTAGATTCTTCTTTTATTTTATGTTAAGTAATGATATATGAGAAAAATTCATTTAAGTTTCAAATAAACTAAAGAACCATCTGTAGATATCTTATCTCCCCCACCATTTCTACTTCGATAAGGATTTGTGAAATGAGTATATAGCTTCCTTTCTTCAACTAGTCCATGATCGATGAGTTCATTTGCGATAAGATTTCTTTCTTCATCTATATTCTCATCAATACGATGAGTAATTTGTCCTGTAAATAAAGAAAATCTAATACCAATATCTAAAGAAGCGGCACAGACCCAATCAGACTTTACTCCCCCAGGGAGGTAATAATCTTGTGGAGTTTCCCATAATCTGATATGATGCCTTTGTTTAGGACTGCCAGCAATTTCTTTTTCAAAGGCGAGGTCTTGTTTTTTAGAAAATAAAAAGAGAGAGCTAACGGGTGCAGTGGGATAGCTTTGATGTAATAAGCTTGATTTTATAATTTTGAGAGAGGACCTTAAAGTAATTTTATCTGATTTTGTCCAACCCATTTTTAAAAAAGCAGCTTCTATATCTTCTTTTGAACCGTCAATTAATAAATTTACCGAATCACCTAATACACCATCAGAAGTTCTGGACCTTCCAATAAAGTATTCCGGTAGATAAATTTTTGTGATGATTTTTGTGATATTCGGAATAATCAGATAGGACAAAATTAGCCATGTGACAATATATAAAAAAATATGAATCTTACGAGTTAATATATTTCTGAAAAATAAATCATAAATGGTATATCCAAAGACAACTGCTACTAAAACACGAAAAGTACGAGCGGTGAAATTTATAATTTTAGTTTTTTGATCCATTGATATCATCTTTCTTATTTAGTGGTTAATGAATATTTTTTGATAAAGTATTATAGATTTTTTTGACACAAAATCTATTTATATATCTATTCTAATTTAAAAATGACTAAAATACTAGAGAGAGTATTGACTAAAGATTTAGAAATAAATAAAATAGATTCGGAAGAAATTGACTATATTATCAGAAAATTATAAAATAAGCTATCTGAAAGGTTAAAGGAGTGAATAAATGGTCAAAAAAGCGAGTGAAGCAGAAATCTTAGAAGAACTTTATGATTTAATTCTTAGTAAAACATTGAATAGCAAAGAACGTGAAGTTTTAGTGAAGAGTAAGAATAATTTAGAAAAGGGAAATTATACTCCGAAGGTAATCAACGATCTTCAACACTCTCTAGCGCCTCTTGCTAGAAAACAGGAATTATCTAGTGAAGTTGTGAGGTTTTATCTTCAGTTGTCGCAACAATTTATTGAAAGAGGTCAACGTGGAAGTTGGCTTTCGCTTTAATGATAATAAATCTTTATTTTTAATGAGCAAACAATTCAATACACTTTATAATAAATTTTTTATAAAATAAGAGTAGTTTTTATTTTATATATTATAAGGAGATTTTGAAATGGTAAAAAATATATCGTTGGATTGGTTTTTGGGAATTTTATTGCCTTGCTTATGGATTGGTATTGTTTCTGGACTAATTTCTGGAATGGTAAAAATTGGTTGGGAAGCCATTCTTCCTCCTCGTACAAAAGAGCGAGATGAAACAAACCCTCCTCAAAAACTTATGCAACAAATTGGCTTTCCCCAAAAAATTACTCATGCTTACTTTTTGTATTCTAAAGACCAAAAAGTGTATTGGTTTGCCTTGATTCTTCATTTCAGTTTTTCAATTGTTTTTTCATTTATTTTTGTTGTCTTATCACAAATATGGAGTGGTATAAGCTTAGGCGAGGGGGCTCTTTATGGTATTATTATCTGGTTTTTATGGCATATTCTGTTAATGCCTATTAATAGAACGGTACCACAACCTTGGAAGCAACCTTTTTCAGAACACTTTTCAGAATTTTTTGGACACATCGTCTGGGCTTGGTCAATAGCTGCTGTGAGTTTTTATATGATTGCTACTCACTATTCAGATGTTCTTTCACTTTTCTAAAATAAAAAGAGCCATTCTTAAGAGGGCTTTTTTTATTTCAGATTTGATGAGAATTTATTCACTTTAAAGAGATTTTCTTCAATAACAAATTCCCACTTTTGTACGTCTTTTTGATATGTTTGTTTATCAGGCAGGAGATCTTTTAGCATTTCATTATATCTGGACATTGACCTTGAGGTGACAAGGTACATAAGGCTATCATTTTCATCAAAAGATAGAGAATATTTCGCTTTAAGGGAAATTTCCGCAGTAATTTTATTCTTGAATTGGTGTAGGTTGTTTATTCCTTCAATCTGAATATCAAAAATGGATTCTTTTTTTCCATACATATCATTGTGAACAATATGTTTGTCCTGTTTTTTTAGTAAATTTTTACTGTAAAATTGACTGTTTTGATATAGTTTTGACTGATTCCATGAGCTAAGAACAGCTAAAACAAGAGCTTCAATCTCGTCAGCCTTAATTACGTCTTCTGAGATATTTTTAGCGGTAATATATTTTTTTTTAGTTAATTTTTCAATTAACAATAAGACAAGTGGTGATAAAACTAGAATAGGGATTAGAAGTAGTTTCAGGGAAAATAGATTCATATTAATTTGTGGTTTCTACGGGGCTTAAATAAGCTTTAAATTCGTGATCTGTGGAGCTGTCTTTTGTTGTGATAGTGCACTCATCAAAATGAGTGATATTTGATGAAACTGTAGCTCTATAGGCAGAAACAGTAATCTCTTGACTTAATGTTGAGTCGGGAATGCTATATGCTAAGGTCACTTCTTCCAAGTCCATAAATAAATCTCTGAAAGTTATTTTTTTTATTTTTTCTTTTGTTCCGTTTAAATTTTCTGAGGCATTCCATCCAAGACCTAAAAGAGTGTCAAAATCGGAATATATAAGTTTTATTGCAGCATCAGAGATATTTTTGTCTTTAAAGTTGACCGACATCGTTTTATCCCGAGCACCTCCAGTAAAGGAAATATCAAAGAAGAGAAATTTAGGTGTGGAGATGGTTAGAGTTGCATCAGGATCCGGAGAATCATGATTTAAATTAACTTGGGCATTTCCTTTGGCATTCGACCAGTCTCCTGCAATAGCCTCTTCATAATCTTTCAAAAAAGATTGGTTTTGAGCTTTCCATACTTCATTAACTGAATTCATATTATTTTTAATTGGAGTTATTGCTTTTTTATACTGAACGGAATTTTTCCGATAGTAGATCATCTTTTGCTTTTTATTGGTTAGTGTCAAAATGTTTCCCGAAATATCAAAAGATGTTTGATATTTGTAGGAGTTGAGATAACTTAATTCATGTTTCTTTTCATTAAAGTGATAATTTTTTTCTTTAGTGAAATTAACGATAGAAGTACTCTTATTGGGAAAATCTAATAATTTGAGATTACTTTTTACTTGTATGGGTCCTTGTAAGAGTTCCCACTGACCCTTTATTAGTGTACTTTCTGACTTTGTTAGTTTGCTACATGCTGAAAGAGAGAAAAAAGTTGTTATTAGTATAGCTACTACGATAATTTTATTTTTCAATTTTTTTACTCCGTTTTAGAAACATCTCCAGAAATTTGAACCCCTTCATCACCACATTGTGTGATGAGTAAGGCAGTATCAAATGATAATTTTCCGTTTTTATATGAAAGTTCGGAAGGGGAAAAGCTTTGAGAAATCGTGCCAGTATCAGTTGTTACATCATAGGAAAAAGCAATATATTTGATACGGCTAAACATTTGTTCGGCGGTGAGGTCTTTAATGATATTTAAAAGTTTCTTAGGATCTACTGGAATATGATCTGAAGGTTCTAATCCTAAAATTCCATTAGGTTGATAAGAAGCATAAGCGTTGTGAATTACTTTCTGGTCAAAATTTGTCAAAGAATCAGAAGAGGCGTGAAATGAAAGATTAGTTCCACCATCGAAAGTTAATGTTTGCATTCCGGGCGCCCAAGCCACACCTTGTCCAGTAGTTGCTACTGCCTTAAAGTGGCCTGACCATGTTCCAATCATTGCTTCCTTGAGTGATTTTTCAATGATGTCTGTTTTTGCTTTCCAAACTTCATTCAAATGAGTCACTGATTTTTTCTCTTTGGCTTCTTTGTCGTTAATTTCTTTGGTCTTTTCTTTTTCAAGCTTACTTCCTACTCGATAATAAACATTTCCACCAATATCTGAACTCGTCGTATCAAATTTTAAAATATCCTGACCATGTTCTAACTTATAATCATAACTGTATGAACCAATAATAATTTGTCGACCTAGCTTATAGTCGTATTCATTAGTAGCAAGTGTGACTTTTTTCTTATCAAACTTGATTTTTTCACTGGTAGATGCGGTTAAATCTAGCAGTTTATGTGCATCTGCAGCACTCGTTGTTTTCGGAAGATTGATTTTACTTTCGGAATACGAAATCCATTCTCCTTGAATAGCTTGCTGAGGATTAGTATTAGTTTTAACGCTATCTTTACTTGAAGTTTTACAGCTGCTTAAAATTCCAATAGAAAAAATAGCAAAGATGATAATAAAAAATTTTTTCATAAATTTATATACTCCAATTTTGGTGACATTACGGATTAATTATAGCATATAAAATTTTTATTTATGGATATAATTAGAATATAAAGAAGAGATAAAAAGGACGCCGATAATTATTATTATCAGTGCCCTTTTTATCTTGTTAATGAAATATTTACTTTTTTATCCTTTATCTGCACCAGCTGTGATTCCATTGACGTAGAATTTTTGCATAACTATGAATAAGATTGTAATAGGCACTGCAATCAGTACACTACCTGCGATAAACTGATAGAGGTTTGTAGCACTTGAACCTTTTGAATTTGTCATCATATTTTGCAATCCATAGGCCACTGTACGAATTTTGGGATCTCCACCACCTAAGATGTAACTTGAGAACATGAAATCAAGCCATGGTCCGATGAATGCCATTAAAGATGTATATACAATCATTGGACGAGAAAGAGGAAGTGTAATATGAATAAAAGTTTGCCAGCGAGTTGCACCGTCAATTGTTGCGGCTTCGTCAATAGAGCGAGGGATGGTATCTAAGAAACCCTTGAACACGTAGAAACCTAATCCAGAACCACCTACATAGACCAGTGCCATTCCCCAAATATTAAGCATATTAATAGATTTAAGAATTGAATACATTGCAATCATTCCCATGATTCCTGGGAACATGCCAATAATTAATGCGAATTGTAAAAATGGTTTTCTGAATTTAAAACGTAAACGTGAAAGTGCGTACGACATGATTGTTGTGATAAAAGTATTCGCCACCGCACATATTACTGCTAAAATAAAAGTATTTAAAAGCCAATGCGCATAAGGATATTGAGAATTATTAAAGATACCTATATAATTTTCCAAAGTCCAGTTTTGTGGAAATAAAGATTGAACGAAACCTGTATTATTATTCTTAGCAAAACTTGTTAAAATCATCCATATGACAGGGAATATCCAAAGGAGAGCTAAGATAACTAATAAAAGGTAACGGAATGTTAGAGAAAGTTTTCTCTGAGTTTTATAAGATTTCACTAATTAGCCCTCCTTAAATGCATTAGTTCTACGATATAGAGCGAGTGATGCAGTTGCTGTGATAACAAATATTATGATACCAATAGCAGAAGCAAGAGCGTAATTTCTTGTAGATTGTGTAGTAAGTTTATAGAGCCAAGTAATTAATAAATCGGTTGTTCCTGCTTGAGCATTTGCCAAGTTATTGTCTGTATTTGGTCCACCTCCTGTAAGAAGATAAATAACGTTGAAATTATTGAAATTACCAATAAATTGTTGGATCAATGTTGGGGTTAAAACAAATAATATTTGTGGGAATGTAATTGATTTAAACACTTGGAAAGTATTAGCTCCATCAATTTTTGCTGCTTCAATTTGATCTTGCGATAAATTTTGAATGATAGCAGTTGAAACTAACATTGTTACTGGAATACCAATCCACATGTTTACACCAATAACTGAAATTTTAGCCAAGATTGGGTCAGATAAAAATTGAATTGGCCCTTTAATCCAGTGGGCATTTTGTAAAACGCTATTAATAGGCCCATGGTCGTCTAAGAACATTCCCATTAAAAGCAAAGAAACAAATTGAGGAACGGCAAACACTACAACAAATATAGTTCTCCAAAAACCTTTAAATTTAACACCATTGGATTCTATTAGCAAGGCTAATAGAACACCACCAAGGAATGTTGTTAAAGTTGCAGCTACAGCCCAAATAATGGTCCAAATTAATAGTGGGAAAAAGGCTTTTCCGTAGTCCCCTTGGAAAACTTGAGCAAATGCAGACAATCCAGTCCATGAAAAACCAATTAAATGTTGAGTATCATAGTTTGTAAAGGCTAGGGTAATCATAAAGATTAACGGAGCAACAGTGAAAGCTAAAATTCCAAGAAGTGGAAGAACCATTAATGTAATGTAAAGTTTATCATCTAATAGTGAAGATAAATCTTCCAGCGTTGTTGGAATATGCTTATTGTCACGATTAAGTGCATAGAGGTGACGAAGAGATCTAAGATGAACGATATATAAAAATATAAGTAAACCAATCGCTACTATTGCAAAAACACCAAATAGAAGGTAGAGCATAGAATTATCAGGTAAAAGAGTATTATATACTCCCTCAGAAGCATCCCAGACAACTTTTTTAGTTTTTACTGTACCAAGAGTTCCAAGCATACTGATAGCTTTAAAGCCTGAAAAGAGTAACCACCAAATAATAATGACTTCACTGGCAAGAAGGAGAAGCCCTTTTAGCCATTGCTTATTTTTTAATTGAAAGAGTCCCATCACAAAAAAACTCAGTTTTGCAAAAATATCCCCTTTAGACCAGACTTCTTTATAAGTGGCTTCAGGTGGTAAAGAAGTTTTTTTTCTGAACATATAACTTTGTCCTTTTCTAATAAATAAAGAGATTAGGCTGTGCCCAACCTCTTTAAAAGAGTACTAATGAATTATTTAGTTGCTTTAGAGATAGAATCTTGGAAAGTTTTAAGTTGACTGTCATATTGTGAAGCAGGAGTCTTACCAAGGTATGTATTATTAATCAAAGGAGCAGCTAAATTCCAGAATGTGGCCATTTCAGGCATTTTAGGCATCAAAGTATCTTCAGGCACTTGTTTGATAACAGCTTGGGCAGCTGGGTCTGCGGTAATATCTGAATCAGTTTGCAAACTTTTAGCAACTGGGATTGCATTATTATCTTTATAAAGTTCTTTTTGTGAGTCAGCATTAGAAAGATATTGAGCGAGAGAAGATGCAGCGACTTGATTTTTAGAAGCAGAGTTAACAGCAAGTGTACCTACACCAGAGAAAGCTTGCATTTTCTTTTCGCCAGAGCCGAAATCAATTGTTGGAAGGGTGGTCACACCGTAATTGTCGCCAAGAATTTTCTTAACATTACTTGCATCCCAAGGTCCATCGAGGACAGCAGCTGTTTTACCTGATTTTAAATCAGCTAGCAATGCTTGACCTGATTGGACAACACCTGTGTTAGATTTTTGTTTTGCAAACCAATTCAAGACTTGAAGTCCAGCATCTCCGGCAACGTCAGTACCATCTAAAGTTTCACCATCTTTACCAAACAATACTGTACCGTTTGAAAGGAAGGCTGGATACCAGTTATAAGAGTTTGTAAAGTCTGTACCGATTGCTTTATCTTGTGTAAATTGAGTCCAACTAGTTGGTGCTTCAGAGAATTTAGCTTTGTTATAGAAGATGATATTTGATTGTTGGTCTTGAGGATAGGCATAATATTTACCTTTCCAAGAAACAGCTTCTCCAGCAACAGAAATGTCATTTTTGTCTACCCATTTTGTTGCATCAGGAGAAAGAGGGTTAATGTAACCTGCTTCAGCCATGGCACCAAGTTGGTCATTAGGAACTTTGAAGACATCCGCTGCTTTTGCTGGGTCTTTACCAACGTCAGTTTTGGCATTTGCAGAACCTGTTGGAGATTGATTGACTTTTACTTTAACATCAGGATATTTTTTTTCAAAGCCAGTTACTAGTGTTTTGTAGCTATCAACATTAGCTGGGTCAACCCACAAGGTAACATTACCTTTAACATTGTTTGAGCTAGAAGAAGATGATGATTTGTTAGAACTTGCTGATGAACCGCAAGCTGCGAGGGTTGCGAGGGCGAGTACAGATGCTCCACCAAGAGCAACTTTTTTCCATGATTTCATTTTGTGTTTCCTCCTAATGAAAACGGTTTATTTTATACACTCCTCATTTTACGCAACCGTTTGCTTTTTGTCAAGGGGAAAAATATTACATTTTGATTACTTAGAAATTGGTTTATACCGACTTTTCAGCGTATTCTTTAGAATGAAAAATAAATGTTTTAAAAAATAATATGCGAAAATTGTCGCAAACGGTTGCGTCAATGAAAGCGTTATGATAAAATATGATTAATGTGAGATTTATCTTCTCCAGATGTGGTGGAAATGACACTATAGAAAAGCGACGGAAAAGGTGCTTTTCGCTGTCCTTGAGATTAATTGAAAATAGTTTAAGACAGTACAGCCATCAAAAAAATTTGGAGGTTCTATTATGAACAAAGCTGCAATTTATCATCGTCCTGAGTCGGAATTTGCTTATCTTTATGCAAAAAATCTGATGCATGTTCGTCTGCAAACACAAAAATCTGATGTGGAAAAAGTCGAATTATTTTATGGCGATCCTTATTCGTGGGAAGGGCTTGATAACCCTGAAACACAGTATTGGGCTAGTCAAAAAGTAGAGATGAAAAAGTATCTTTCTACTAATATTAGCGATTATTTTGAGGCCGAAATTACTGTTGCAACGAAACGAGTAGATTACTTATTTGTCATTACAGGTTTGGATGGAGAAAAAGTAGTTTACACAGACCAAGGAATGTTTGATTATGATGAGAGCTTGGTGACTAAAAAATATGGGGCTTTCCGTTTGCCTTATTTCCATGAAAGTGATCGTTTTAAAGCACCTGAATGGGTCAAAGAAACGGTTTGGTATCAAATTTTCCCTGAACGTTTTGCCAATGGGGATACGAGCAATGATCCTGAGGGAACAAAAGCTTGGAATCCACAAGATGTTCCTGACCGTCAAGATTTTTATGGGGGAGATTTGCAAGGGGTGATTGATCATTTGGAACATTTGACTGAACTCGGTGTGAATGGCATTTACTTTACTCCTATTTTCCAAGCTTTTTCTAATCATAAATATGATACAGAAGATTATATGGAAATTGATAAGCAATTTGGGGATAAGGAATTGTTTAAAACTTTGGTGAAAGAAGCACATGCGCGTGGTATTAAAGTCATGTTAGATGCGGTCTTTAATCACATCGGAGATACGTCTGCTCAATGGCAAGATGTATTGAAAAATCAAGAAAAATCAAAATTTGCGGATTGGTTCCATGTTAATAGTTGGCCAGCAACTTATACTCCGACTGATGATTTTGAAAATGCTGAGAATGCAACTTATGATACTTTTGCCTTTACTCCACACATGCCAAAACTCAATACGGCTAACCCAGAGGTTGAAGCTTATCTTTTGAAAGTAGCTGATTATTGGATTTCTGAGTTTGATATTGATGCTTGGCGTTTGGATGTGGCGGATGAAGTGGATCATACTTTCTGGAAAAAATTCCGTACAACTTGTGACGCGGCAAAAGATGATTTTTATATTTTAGGTGAGGTTTGGCATTCTGCACAACCTTGGTTAGTTGGTGACGAATTCTCTGCCGTTATGAACTATGCTTATACTGATGCGATTAAAGATGGTTTGATTACGAAGAAGATTTCTTTGGAACAAATGGTTTCTAATATTAATACGCAACTGACATTATACCGTAAGCAAGTGAATCAAATGATGTTTAATGTTTTAGATTCTCATGATACACCCAGAATTTTGACTGTTGCAAAAAATAATAAAAATTTGATGAAATTGGTTGAAACGTTCACCTTCATGCAACCAGGTGTGCCTTGTATTTATTATGGGGATGAGTATGCGGTGACAGGTGGAATGGACCCTGAGTGTCGTAAGGTGATGCCTTGGGAAGAAAAAGATCAAGATTTAGAGATGTTTGATTTCTTTAAAAATCTGATTGCTCTACGCAAACAATATCAAGGAATTTTAAGTGATTCAGAAGTAGAATGGAAAATCGTAGATTCAGAAAATGGCATTGTGAAATTTGAACGTGGATCTTTGAAAGCTATTTTCAATATTGGCGAAAAACCGGCTTATTTTTCAGCTGATGAAGTGGTTTTCTCTAATTTGGTTGACCAAAATAATATTTTACAATATGGTTTTGTAATCTATAAATAGAAAACGGATTCTGTCAGTTCACTGCGACCGAGGGAATCATTGAATCGGTAAATAAAGAAACTATCGGCTTTGCTGATAGTTTTGTCAGTAAAAATTGCTGACAGAATCTTTGGTTTAGTGAGTATTTTACTGACGGGATTAACTTATAAAGCTGTCAGTAAAATTTTAATTGAGTTCATTCTCCTATACCCTAGGAAAATAGGAGAATGAACTCACATCTTAATGGAGTAGTTAATATGAAAGAAAATTGGTGGCAAAAAACAGTCGTTTATCAGATTTATCCGCGTTCTTTTATGGATGCTAATGGTGATGGTGTTGGTGATTTGCAAGGAATTATCTCTAAATTAGATTATCTTGAAAAACTTGGGATTGGTGCAATTTGGTTGAGTCCAGTTTATCAATCGCCAATGGATGATAATGGTTATGATATTTCTGATTATCAAGCAATTGCTGATGTTTTTGGAACGATGGCGGATATGGATGAATTGCTCATGGAAGCTAAAAAGCGAAACATTCAAATTGTTATGGATTTGGTAGTTAATCATACTTCCGATGAACATAAGTGGTTTGTGGAAGCTAGAAAATCAAAAGATAATGCTTATCGTGATTATTATATTTGGGCTGATGAACCCAATGGTTTGCAATCTACCTTTTCTGGTTCTGCTTGGGAATTTGATGAGGAATCGGGCCAATATTTCCTTCATCTTTTTAGCAAGCGTCAGCCAGATTTAAACTGGGGAAATCCTCAGGTTCATCAAGAAGTTTATGACATGATGAATTTCTGGATTGATAAGGGAATCGGCGGTTTTCGCATGGATGTGATTGACTTGATTGGGAAAGAAATTGACCAAGAAATCACAGGAAATGGGCCTAAATTACATGAGTATTTGCATGAGATGAATCAGGCAACTTTTGGTCAGAAAAATTTGCTGACCGTAGGTGAAACTTGGGGAGCAACACCAGAGATTGCGGAACTTTATTCTGACCCTAAACGTCAAGAATTATCAATGGTTTTTCAATTTGAACACATCACAAATGCTTATCTTGATGAGGGCGAAAAATGGGATAAAAAGGAATTTTCAGTTTCAAAACTTAAAGAAATTTTAGCCAAATGGCAAGCTTTAGAAAAAGGTTGGAATTCACTTTTTTGGAATAATCATGATTTACCACGGATTGTATCAAATTGGGGAAATGACGGGAAATATCGTTTGAAATCAGCTAAAACTTTTGCGATTTTATTGCATTTGATGAAAGGAACGCCTTATATTTATCAAGGTGAAGAGCTTGGAATGACGAATTATTCTTTTGAATTAATTGAAGAAGTCAATGATATCGAGTCACGGAATATGTTTGCTGAACGCTTAGCTGCTGGTCATTCTGAAAATGAAATCATGGATTCAATTCGTCGTGTTGGTCGTGATAATGCAAGAACACCGATGCAATGGACGGCTGGAGAAAATGCAGGTTTTACTGATGGAAAACCTTGGCTCGCTGTCAATCCTAATCATGAAGAAATTAATGCTGATCAAGCCATGAGTGATCCTGATTCTGTTTTTTATACTTATCAAAAGTTGATTGAACTTCGTAAACAACATGATTGGGTCATTTATGGGGACTTCAAGTTGATTGATTCTGAGGCTGATGTTTTTGCATATTTGCGGACTTATAAGGGCAAGAAATATTTGGTCGTTGCCAATTTATCTGATGAAGAAAATCAATTTAAAACAGGATTTGTCTGTCGTGACTTATTGATTCACAATGAAAATTTCCTGCCTGAACTTTCTCAGATTAAATTAAAAGCTTGGGAAGCCTTTGCTTGCGAAGTGGAATAGTAAAAGCGCAAAAGGGTGAGGTGAAAATGAGCGAATTTAAAAGAATGGTTGCTGGCGAACTCTATAAAGCAAGTAAAGTTGAACCAGAATACAAACCTGATAATAATCGAGCATTAAATCAAGAAATTAACCAACTCAATCTACTTGATACAGAAAAAATTGTGGCACTTGAAAAAGAACTTTTTGGTCAAACTGGTGATGAGTTATTTGTAAATCCACCGCTTTACATCGACTATGGTAAAAATACAAGAATTGGTCAGCGCTTTTATGCCAATATGGACTGTATTTTTCTGGATGTTGCACCGATTACGATTGGCGATGATGTGATGTTTGGACCTCGCGTCAGTCTGATTACGGCTTCTCATCCAATTGATGCCGGAGTTCGACAGCGTGGACTAGAATATGGAAAAGCGATTACGATTGGTAATCGAGTTTGGCTCGGTGCAGGAGTAATTGTTAATCTGGGCGTTACGATTGGCGAAAATACAATTGTGGGTTCAGGAACGGTAGTGACAAAAAATTTGCCAGCAAATGTGATTGCAGTAGGTAATCCAGCACGAATTCTCCGCGAAATTACTGATTCTGACCGACTTTACTGGGAAGAAAAAGAGAACGAATATTATGAAAAATAAGCTTTTACTTCTGTCAGTAACTTTACTGGCGACGTGTGCTTTAAGTGCTTGTCAAAAAGCAAATTCAAAAGATTCATCAGTAAAAAAAGCGGCTGTCAGCCAAAAGGTTGATAGGAGTTTGTATCGTAATTTTTATGAAATATTTACGAGTTCATTTGCCGATTCAAATCATGATGGCGAAGGTGATTTAAATGGGGTCACGCAACATTTAGACTACTTGAATACTGGAAAATCCAATTCTACAACGGATTTGAAAGTGCAAGGACTTTGGATGACACCGATTTTTGCTAGTCCTAGTTATCATGGCTATGATGTCACTAATTACGAAGAAATTAATCCCAAGTTTGGGACAATGGCTGATTTTGAAAATCTGATTGCTCAAGCTAAAAAACGAGGAATTGCTGTGATTTTGGATATGCCATTTAACCACACGGCGACTGATAATATCTGGTTTCAAAAAGCACTATCTGGCGACAAAAAATATGTGGATTATTATAATTGGTCAGATACAGCCGAAGAGGGTTATAGTTTAGCCAGCAACGGCAAATACTATGAGTCAGAGTTTGATAAATCGATGCCAGACCTCAATCTTGCTAATCCTGAGGTCAAAAAAGAAATTGCAAAAATTACGAAACTTTGGTTGGACAAAGGTGTTTCTGGTTTCCGTTTGGATGCTGTCGGTTTTTATTTCTCAAATGATGATAAAAAAACGACAGCTTTCACAAAATGGCTGACAGACACGGTCAAAAAGCAAAATCCAAAAGCTTATTTAGTGGGTGAAGTTTTTTCAACGGCTTCGGCAATTGATGATATTTATCAGTCAGGTATTGATTCATTATTTGACTTTCCGAATGCTTTGCAATCGAGTTCAAGTCCAATTAATTCAGCTTTAGTCTTAGGTGAAGGCTCTTTATTTGGTCAACAAATTGAAGCATGGGACCAAGAAATTCATGCGGATAACCCGAAAGCCATTGACGCTCCTTTCTTGAGTAATCATGACACAGACCGATCTGCAACACTTTTAAGTTCTTTATCCATGCAGAAAATGGCTGCTCAAACTTATCTTTTGATGCCGGGAAATCCATTTATTTACTACGGTGAGGAATTGGGGCTGACAGGTTCTGGCATTGACCAAAATAAACGTTTGCCAATGCCTTGGAATGCTGCTGGGACAGATTCTCCCAAAGCAGACATTTCTGTGCCAGGTGCGACAGAAATTGCCACAACTGACGGAGGCTCAGTAGCTCAACAAGAAGCCAATCCGAACTCACTGCTCAATTGGTACAAAAAAATTTTACGGGTCAAAGCAAAATATCCTGAAATTGCGACTGACAGATTGAAAAATATTTCTGTCAGTGAAGAGAGCTTGTCTGTCATTAATTATGGAAAGGATTTGACTATTATCAATAATTTTTCCGATACAGAAAATGTGACAATGAAACTCCCAAAAAGCATTGTTGGGACAAAAATCACTGACCAACTTTCTGTCAGTAGTTCTCAAGCAAAATTAACTGATGGAAAATTGACAATTCCAGCTTACAGCACCGTTATTTTAAAAAAATAAATAAGTTCAGTTTAGGGACTTTAAAAATGAAAATGTAAAACTATGAAAAAAATAAAAACAAATGATTTTCACAAGATGGTAGGTTATCAGATTTATCCAAAATCATTCAAAGATACCAATGGAGATGGCATTGGCGACATCAATGGCATCATTGAAAAAATTCCTTATCTACGTGAATTGGGGATTGATTTTATCTGGATAAATCCAATTTACAAGAGTCCACAAGTTGACGGGGGCTATGATATTTCTGATTATCAAGTCATTGATGAAATGTTTGGCTCACTTGAAGATTTTAAAAAATTACTAGATAAAGCGCATGAAAATGGCTTGAAAGTCATCATGGATTTGGTAGTCAATCATACATCAGACCAACACCCTTGGTTTTTAGAAAGTCAAAAATCAAAAGATAATCCTTACCGTGATTATTATTTGTGGGAAGACGCTAGCCCTAACCAAATGCCAAATGATTGGATTTCCTTTTTTGGTGATTCAACTTGGGCTTATGATGAAAAAACAAAACAAGCTTATTTTCACGTTTTTGCCAAAGAGCAGCCTGATTTAAATTGGAAAAATCCCAAAGTCCGGCAAGAAATTTATGACATGATTCGCTGGTGGTTAGATTTGGGAATAGATGGCTTCAGATTAGATGCGATTTCACACATTCAAAAAATGCCATGGAACTATAAAATTAAATCTTGGAAAGGCGACGGCCCGTGGGTGCCTTTCATGAATGTTGCTGGGATTGAAACATATATGTCAGATTTGAAAGCTATTTTTGATGAATATGGTGCTTTGACTGTTGGGGAAGCTTCAGGGGTTCGCTCCAAGCAAGCGCCCGATTGGACCGATGAAGCTGGCTATATCAATATGATTTTTGAATTAGAACATAATGTCAGAAAATCAAATGGCAATGGTCAGGGCAGTATTTATGGCTACAAAAAAGTCATTATGCGTTGGCAAGAAGATTTGCTTGAACGGGGTTGGAATGCTTTGTATATTGAAAATCATGACCAACCAAGAAGTATTGATACTTTTGGCGATGGTTCAATAGAATCAGCAAAAGCGTTGGCTGTCAGTTATATGCTCTTAAGAGGAACGCCTTTCATATATCAAGGGCAGGAATTTGGGATGACTAATTTTCCATTTACTGACGCAAAGCAATTGCGAGCTGACGAGATTAAAAAGAAATATGAAATGTTAATGACAGAACTGTCAGCAAATCAAGCACTAGCAGAAGTCACCCAAAATAGTCGTGAACACTCAAGAACACCAATGCAGTGGGACAATTCTAAAAATGCAGGATTTACAAGTGGACAAGCTTGGATGGAAATTAATCCAAATTTTTCTGTTATTAGTAGTCGAACTAATCAAGAACTCATTGAACTTTATAAAAAATTGATTGAATTACGGCATCAAGAACCAGCGATTTCAGAGGGTTCAATTAAATTTCATTTTAAAAGACATCCTCAAGTTTTAGTTTATGAACGAGCTGAATTTTTAATTATTGTCAATTTGGCTGACAAAAAAGCTCATTTAGATTTTACAAAAATTGACAGTTTTACTGACAGCTCTGCTGAAAGTTCTGTCATTAATTATCAACAAGTCTTGGGCAGTTCAAATCAAAAATTTCAAGAAAAAATGGTTCTGTCAGCCTGGGAATATCGGGTTTATAAAAAATAGAAGGTGAGAACAAGATAACACTATGAAACAAATCAAAAGAATTATGGGCATTGACCCTTGGAAAATTACATCAAATCAGATTGAAAAAGAAGACCGTCGTTTGCAAGAATCACTTACTTCCATTGGCAATGGCTACATGGGAATGCGCGGAAATTTTAGTGAAACTTATAGTGGCGACAGTCACCAAGGGACTTACATTGCAGGGGTTTGGTTTCCAGATAAAACACGTGTAGGTTGGTGGAAAAATGGTTATCCTGAATATTTTGGTAAAGCAATCAATGCCCTCAATTTTGCTTCGGTCAGAGTTTTTATTGATGACAAAGAGGTTGATTTAGCCGCAAGTCATGTGACTGATTTTAATCTGTCGCTTGATATGGAAAAAGGGGTACTCACCTATACTTATGTAGCTTATGGAGTACGTGTGACTGCCGAAAGATTTTTCTCAATTGCTCAACAAGAACTTGCGGTTTTTGCTTTCATGTTTGAAAGCTTAGATGGTGAAATTCATCAAATCCGTACAGCCTCAATCATTGATGCAAATGTTCGTAATGAAGATTCCAACTACGATGAAAAATTTTGGACAGTAAAAAACCTTGATAATACAGCTACAGGTTCATTTATTGTCACTGAAACAATTCCTAATCCATTTGGAGTTGAACAATTTACGGTAGCAGCTAAACAAAGCTTTGCAGGCGATTTTACTCGAGTTAAGCAAGAAACAAGAGAAAGTTCTGTTTTAGATGTTTACGAAGCAAAATTAATAGAAAATGCACCACTCACCTTTATCAAAAATGTTTTAGTTGTCACAAGTCGTGATATTGAACCCTCGAATTTAACAAAGGTGCTATCAAATTTGACCCTTGAAATTTCTAAGAAAACATATCATGAATTTTATAAAGAACAAGAAATCGCTTGGAAAAAACGTTGGGAAATTGCTGATGTACAAATTGACGGTTCAGCAGAAGCTCAACAAGGGATTCGCTTTAATCTTTTCCAACTTTTCTCTACCTATTACGGCGAAGATGAACGTTTAAATATTGGCCCTAAAGGATTTACTGGAGAAAAATATGGCGGAGCAACTTATTGGGATACAGAAGCCTATGCCGTTCCATTATACTTGGCACTTTCTGATGAAAAAGTTGCTAAAAATCTTTTAAAATATCGTCATAATCAATTGCCACAAGCACAACATAATGCCCGTCAACAAGGACTTAAAGGTGCTTTGTATCCAATGGTTACTTTTACAGGTGTTGAATGTCATAATGAGTGGGAAATTACATTTGAAGAAATTCACCGTAATGGAGCAATGGCTTATGCGATTTATAACTACAGCAACTACACGGGAGATGAAACTTATCTTGCTCATGAAGGCTTAGAAGTTTTGATTGAAATTGCTCGTTTTTGGGCAGACCGTGTGCATTATAGTAAACGAAATGATAAATACATGATTCATGGAGTCACAGGCCCAAATGAGTATGAAAATAATATCAATAACAACTGGTACACTAATAAATTGGCAGCTTGGGTTTTGACTTATACTGCTGAAAGTTTAGCGAAATATCCACGCCCAGATTTAATTGAAGGAGCTGAAATTGCTCACTGGGCAGAAATTGTGGATAAAATGTATTATCCAGAAGATGAAGAATTGGGTATCTTTGTTCAACATGATGGCTATTTAGATAAAGATTTGACT
The DNA here is from genome assembly GCF_038006485.1 of Lactococcus sp. FSL K6-0773. NCBI lineage: Bacteria > Bacillati > Bacillota > Bacilli > Lactobacillales > Streptococcaceae > Lactococcus > Lactococcus sp. FSL K6-0773. The sequence continues at coordinate 150,370 of NZ_JBBOVF010000001.1, forward strand.
CCAGTGGCTCAACTTGACCCTAAAAATCTTCCATTGAACCAAAATTGGTCTTGGGATCGAGTGTTACGTAGTCCATATATTAAGCAAGCAGATGTGCTTCAAGGAATTTATTTCTTCGGCAATCAATTTTCATTAGCCGAAAAACAACGAAATTTTGATTTTTATGAACCATTAACTGTTCATGAAAGCTCACTTTCTCCATCCATTCATGCGATTTTAGCAGCAGAGCTTGGCATGGAAGACAAGGCTGTTGAAATGTATGAAAGAACAGCTCGTCTTGACTTAGATAATTATAATAACGACACAGAAGATGGACTTCACATCACATCAATGACTGGCTCATGGTTGGCGATTGTTCATGGTTTTGCCCAAATGAAAACCTGGGATGGTCAATTGAGTTTTGCCCCATTTTTACCACAAGCATGGACGGGTTATGCCTTTCACATTAACTATCGCGGACGTTTATTAAAAATTTCTGTTGGTCAAGAAGTGAAACTTGAATTATTACGTGGCCAAGCCTTAAATCTTGAAATCTATGGTGAAAAAATTGAGTTAAAAGATTTTTATGTTACGAAAACAAAGTAATTTGATGTCTTTAAATGACTTTTTTATCAAAAATCTAAAAAATAGTTGAAAATTAATCGAAAATTTGGCAAAATAAAATTTCAGAGTGTCAAATAAAAGAAAGAGAAAGGAGCGGTGAGTTGAGCTGGGTTTAGCTAGTCTCAAGTGAAAATATGGCAGTTACAATTAAAGATGTTGCAAAAAAAGCTGGTGTTAATGCCTCAACGGTCAGTCGGGTCATTAAAGATAGTTCAGAGATTTCAGATAAAACAAAAGTAAAAGTTCGCAAAGCCATGCATGAATTAGGTTATCGAAGGAATGCAGCGGCTCAGATTCTAGCTTCGGGAAAAACAAATACAATTGGTGTTGTTTTCCCGCCAGTGGCTGACAAAGCGAGCCAACCTTTCTTTATGAAAATATTGACCTCAATCAATGAAACAGCTCGTGATTACGATGTTTCAATCGCTATTGCGACGGGGCATTCAGCCAAAGAGTTGAAAAAACAGATTGAACTTCAATATTCAGAAAAGCGAGTTGACGGATTTATCGTGCTTTACGCTGGAAAAAATGATGAAGTTCGCGATTATTTATTAGAAAATAAGGTTCCTTTTGTTTTAGTTGGAACTCCGGCTGAAGGAAAAAATGAAATTACCCATGTGGATAATGATAATATGCTGCTTGGACGCGAGGCTGTTCGTCATTTAGCACAATTAAAACATCAAAATATTTCATTTGTGACCGATACGAAAGAAACAGAAGTTTTTGAAGAACGTTATCAAGGTTTTAAAGATGAATCCGAGAAACTTGGGCTCAATCATGACCTCTTGTTTATGGATGCTAATTTTTCCTTGCGAAATGAAACAGCTCTTGTAGTTATGGATGATGTCTTGTCTTTAAAAGTTGTGGAACGTCTAAGAAGTCAAGGTCTAAATGTTCCAGAAGATGTGAGTTTAATTACTTACAACAACTCTATCTTTGGAGCAATGATTCATCCTTATTTAACAACTTTTGACATTCATATTGAGCAATTAGGGGCAAGTGCAATTAAGAAAATCTTGGACTTACGAGATAAGAAAGAAAATTTGCCAGAAAAATCAATTATCCCTTTTGAATTAATTATTAGAGAATCAACAAAAGCTAGAATTTAAATTCTAGCTTTTTTAGTTTTGTTTAAGATAAGGTTAAGCCTAGTACAAGACAAAAATATGATAATAGTGTAAAATAATAGAAAGGGTTGGGCGCAGTTTTATTGACTTTCCAAGCAATTTAACTAAAAATAATTTATAAATTATGAGCCCTAAAAAATGTGAAAAGGGATGGATTCAATGATTAAAATTTTATTAGTGGAGGATGATTTATCACTCTCAAAATCTGTTTACGATTTCTTAAAATCATTTGCGCAAGTCAAACAGGTTTATGATGGAGTTGAAGGACTCTATGAGGCAGAATTGGGAATTTATGATTTAATTTTGCTTGATTTAATGCTTCCAGAAAAGAATGGTTTTGAAGTCTTAAAGGAATTACGTGAGCAAAATGTAGATACGCCAGTCTTAATCATGACTGCTAAGGAATCTTTGGATGATAAAATGCACGGATTCGACATTGGAGCAGATGATTATTTAACAAAACCTTTCTATTTAGATGAACTAAAAGCACGTATTCAAGCACTTTTGAAACGGACAGGTAAATTAGAAGATTCAAACGGTTTAACTTATGGAAATATTCGTTTGAATTTATCAAATAAATCAACTTTAGTTGATGATCAACCTGTTGATTTAATCGGAAAAGAATTTGATTTAGTCGTTTATTTAATGCAAAATCAAAACGTTATTTTGCCAAAAGAGCAAATTTTTGACCGGATTTGGGGTTATGACAGTGATACAACAGTAACTGTTGTTGAAGTTTATATGAGTAAAATTCGGAAAAAATTGAAAGATACAGAATTTGTCAATAATCTTTCAACCTTGCGAAATGTTGGCTATATCTTGAGATAAAATTTTACTGACAGCTTGTTGTATAGAGATGAAAGTCATCTATAAATTAACAAAAAGTTCTGTCAGTAAATCTATCTAGAAATGAGACCTCTTTGAAGAAAATAATTAAACAAGTTAAATCTTCAGCTATTGTAAAAAATGATGGGAAAAATTTCCTTCATTTTTTTCTAGCTTTTACAGTCATTTTTGTTGCTTTAGCCGTGATTATTATTCAAGTCATGCAATTAGGAATGTATCGAGCGACTGACCAAAATTTACACAATTTGGCTCAAAACCGAGTCTTTTTGATAGAAGCAGCGAATAATCAATTAGGAATGAATAATTCGCAAGATAGTGGCTATTACGGTCCCAATAATAGTGTAATTTTTTATGATTCAGAGGGTAAAAGTTTCATACCTTCAGCGGGTTCAAATGCAAATATAAGTACAAATTTTGGCATGAGCCTTCTGCAAAAAACAATGAAATTTAACGAAAATCAAATTAACACTATTCAAACTGTTTCTGTAAAAAATCCTTATGGAGATAATTGGCACTATCGTTATCTGACAACATCACAATTTATTATTACAAATACTGATGGAACAGTAACTCCGGTTTATGCACAAATTTTTTCAAATGTTGACCAAATTCAAGATGCCATGAGCCGAGCCATGTGGGTCATTGTGACAACAATGATTACTTTCTGGCTTCTGTCAGTAATTATTAGTCTATATCTTGCAAACTGGACATTAAAACCAATTTTGGCCGCTTATGAAAAACAAAAAGAATTTGTTGAAAATGCTTCACATGAATTGAGAACACCTCTGGCAATCTTGCAAAATCGTCTAGAATTACTTTTCCAAAAGCCAACAGCAACAATTATTGATGAATCAGAAAATATTTCTGAAAGTTTATCAGAAGTTCGTAATATGCGTTTATTAACAAGTAACTTACTGAACTTAGCTCGTCGAGATTCTGGAATCAGAATTGAGCCAGAGGCGACTACGGCAACTTATTTTGAGAATATTTTTAATAGCTATGAAATGCTTGCTGAAAACGCAGGTAAAAAGTTTTCAGGCCATTTGAAATTAGATGGAACGATTAATTTGGACCAAGCCCTGATTAAACAATTGCTAACCATCTTATTTGATAATGCTCTTAAATACACGGGTGATGAGGGTGAAATCTCTGTAGATGTTCAAAAAAATGGGGGATTCTTAGTTTTTGCTGTCGCCGATAATGGTGAAGGAATTTCTGATGAAGATAAGAAAAAAATCTTTGACCGCTTTTTCCGAGTAGATAAAGCAAGAACGCGTCAAAAAGGTGGCTTAGGTTTGGGTCTTTCTCTGGCCAAACAAATTGTTGAAGCTTACAATGGGAAGATTACAGTTGAAGATAATAAACCTAAAGGTACAAAATTCATTGTTAGAATTCGTGTGGATAGCACAATTTCAAATCCTGCAAAAATTTTCCAAAAGTTGTAAAATATGATAGGAAAAAATTACTGACAAATTATGATAAGATAATAGTAACATTCAAATTATGACAATTTTGTCAGTCGATTTACTAGTTTTTAAAGACAATTTCTGTTAGTAAATAACTAAGTAAATCTAAAAAGGAGAAAATCAGAGATGTCAGTGTTAGAAAAAATAGACAGCCCAGCGGATTTAAAAAAAGTATCAAATCAAGAACTAGAAGAATTAGCTTCAGAAATTAGAACAGCAGTTCTTCATAAAGTATCAAACATCGGTGGACACGTTGGCCCAAACTTGGGTGTGACTGAATTAACAATTGCCCTTCATAAAGTTTTCAATTCACCAATTGATAAGTTTATTTGGGATGTTTCTCACCAAACTTATCCACATAAAATTTTAACTGGACGTAAAAATGGATTTACTGATGGACATTTCCATGACATCACACCTTACACCAGTCAAAGAGAATCAGAACACGACTTTTTCACAGTTGGCCATACCTCGACTTCAATTGCTAATGCCTTAGGTTATGCCAAAGCGCGTGATTTGACAAATGACAAAGGCAACATTGTTGCGGTCATTGGTGACGGTTCACTTTCTGGGGGACTTGCTATGGAAGCCCTCAATAATGCCGGAGATTTCAAAGGAAACCTCATTATTTTAGTTAATGATAATCAAATGTCAATTGCTGAAAATCATGGAGGACTTTACCGTAACCTTGCCGAACTTCGGGCGACAAATGGTCAAGCCGAAAATAACTTCTTTAAAACTTTTGGTTTAGATTATAAATATCTTGAAAATGGAAATGATATTGAATCTTTAATTCACCTATTTGAAGAAGTAAAAGATATCGACCATCCAATTGTCCTTCATATTCATACTGAAAAAGGACGTGGTTATCAACCAGCTCTTGAAAATAAAGAAGCTTTTCACTGGCACATGCCTTTCGATTTAGAAACTGGTCAATCAAAAGTGATTGATTCTGGTAAATCTTATAGTTCAGTTATGTTGGATTACATGGATAAAAAGGTTTCAGAAGGCCTTCCTCTTGTTGCCATCAATGCAGCAATTCCAGGAATCTTTGGACTGAAACAATTTGCAGCTAAATATCCTGACCGTTATATTGATGCAGGAATTGCTGAGCAATTTACCATTACTTTTGGTGGTGCAATGGCTGCGGCTGGTGCTCGTCCAATTATTTTCCACAATTCTACTTTTGTTCAACGTGCTTATGATCAATTTTGGCATGACTTAGCAATTAATGAAGAACCAGCAATTGTTATTGTTAAAGGTGGAGTTATTTCAGGTTCAGATGAAACACACCAAGGCTCATCAGCCATGACTTGGATTTCAAACATTCCAAATATCAAATATCTTGCTCCAACTTCTGAAGAAGAATTTATTTCAATTCTTGATTGGGCACTTGAGCAACATGAAGAACCAGTTGTGATTCAAATGCCAGAACACGGCTTAGAATCACGTCCGACAGTTCTCACAGATTATTCAACCCCTTCATATCAAATGACAAAATCAGGCGAAAAAGTTGCCCTATTGGCACTTGGCGGTCTTTATTCACATGGTGAAAAAGTAGCTAAAGTTTTGGCTGAAAATGGAATTAATGCAACCCTAATAAATCCACTTTTCATCAACGATTTGGACCAAGCTTTCCTTGAAAACCTAGTTGAAAATCATCAAGTTATTGCAACGATCGAAGATGGAATTCTTGACGGAGGATTTGGTCAAAAAGTTGCTTCCTTCCTTGGTAAGTATGATGTTAAAGTTTTGAACTTTGGTGCGAAACGTGAATTTAATGATTCTGTTCCAGTGACAGAACTTTATAATCGTTATCATTTGACACCAGAACTTATGGTTGCTGATATTCTTAGTCTTTTGAAATAAAAATTTACTGACAGATGTTCCAAAATATTTCTGTCAGTAAAAATAAAGAACTGGTAATGTCTGTCAGTAAAACTAGCAAGAATGATGATAAGTTCTTACTTAATAAAGTGAAATAGATGAAAAAAGTATTAGTAAAAGCAGTACATGGCTACCAACGCTGGATTTCTCCAGCCTTGCCACCAGCCTGTCGCTATTATCCTACCTGCTCCAATTACATGGTTCAGGCCATTGAAAAACATGGACCAGCCAAAGGTTTGGCAATGGGAACAGCACGTATTTTACGTTGTCACCCATTTTGCCAGCCAGGATATGATTTAGTTCCAGACCATTTTAGTTTGCGAAGAAATTGGGCAGAACCAGAAAAAGAAGAAGACTCAAATTAATTTGAGTCTTTTCTATTTATAAAATTATAGAAAACGCTTCAAAAAATAGATGAGATCGCTATCAAATGTCATAAAAAAATGTTAAAATGAAAAAAAGAATAAAAAAAGGAGTGTCATCTATTATGCCATTTAGTAAAGATTTTCTCTGGGGCGGAGCAACTGCAGCTAATCAATGTGAAGGCGGCTATAATCAGGGAGGACGGGGGCTTGCCAATGTCGACCTTGTTCCACACGGAAAAGACCGTTTTCCAATTATTACAGGGGAAATGAAGCACCTTGAATTCGATGAAGAGCATTTTTATCCAGCAAAAGAAGCGATTGATATGTATCATCATTGGAAAGAAGACCTCGCACTTTTTGCTGAAATGGGATTTAAAACCTATCGAATGTCTATTGCTTGGACAAGAATTTTTCCAAAAGGCGACGAACAAGAGCCAAATGAAGAAGGCTTGCAATTTTATGAAGATATTTTTAGAGAATGCCAACGTTTAGGAATTGAACCCTTAGTAACCATCACTCACTTTGATTGTCCTGTCCACCTAATTAAAGAATACGGTGGCTGGCGTAATCGAAAAATGGTTGGTTTCTATGAAAATTTAGCCAGAGCAATTTTTACTCGTTATAAAGGATTAGTTCGCTATTGGTTGACATTTAATGAAATTAATATGCTCCTCCATGCTCCATTTATGGGAGCAGGACTTGTTTTTGAAGAAGGAGAAAATAAAGAACAAGCCAAATACTTAGCCGCTCATCATGAACTATTAGCATCGGCTTTAGCAACAAAAATTGGACATGAAGTTGACCCAGAAAATAAGATAGGCTGCATGTTAGCTGCTGGAGATTACTATCCATTTGATTGTAATCCAGAAAATGTTTTTGAAGCTCAAAAACAAAATCATGATAATCTCTTTTTCATTGATGTTCAATCTCGTGGAAAATATCCAAACTACCTTTTAAAGAGATTAGAGCGTGAAGAAATTACACTTCCGATTGAAAAAGGCGACTTAGAAATCCTTTCTGAAAACACAGTTGACTTTATTTCATTTAGTTACTATGCAAGTCGAGTCGCTAAAGTCAAGGATGAGGATGCAGATAAATCAGCTGGAAATATCTTTGAATCTGTAAAAAATCCTTATTTAGAGGCCAGTGAATGGGGTTGGCAAATTGACCCACTTGGTTTAAGAATCACAATGAATTCTATTTATGACCGCTATCAAAAACCATTATTTATTGTAGAAAATGGTTTAGGAGCAGTAGATAAACCTGATGAAAATGGATTTGTAGCTGATGATTATCGAATTGATTACATGGCTGCACACATCAAAGAAATGAAGAAAGCAGTTGAACTTGATGGCGTTGAACTATTAGGTTATACTTCTTGGGGATGTATTGACTTAGTATCAGCAGGAACGGGTGAGATGAGCAAACGTTATGGATTCATCTATGTCGACCGAGACGATTATGGTAAAGGAAGTTTGAAACGGACGCCTAAGAAATCATTTAACTGGTACAAGAAAGTTATTGCAAGCAACGGTGAAGATTTAACAAATGAATAATTAAAAAGGGGGGCTTTCCTCCTTTTTTTATCAAACAAAACATTTCTTTGATTTAAGATTTTTATCTAGCAAGAAAAATTTACAATAGTTAAGCAAGTGTCCATTAAAAGGAAGCAGTGCTAGAACTTTTTTATGAAATATGATAAAATCGTGTATTGCGTAATTTTTAAATCCGCAGTCATGAAGTATGAAAAAGCCTCGATGATATTTAAGAAATTTAAAAAGTTACAAGTGAGATAAGAATGATGAGGATAAGAAGTGAAAAGTATTAAAAATACATGGAAGTTGTTTGCCCTAGACTGGAAGCGAATATTTAAAAATCCCGTGGCGACTTTTTTAATTGTCGCCCTAATGATAATTCCCTCTTTATATGCTTGGTTTAATATTAAAGCCCTGTGGGACCCCTATGCCAATACTTCGCAACTGCCAATTGCGGTCTATAGTGCAGATAAATCTGCAAGTTTTCAAGATAAAACCATCAATATTGGTGATGAAGTACTGAAAAATTTAAAGAAAAATCACCAATTAGGCTGGAAATTTGTTGATTCCAAAGCAGATTTAGATAAAGGTGTGAAATCTGGAAAATACTATGCTGGAATCTATTTACCAAAGGATTTTTCAAAAGACCTCTTAAGTTTCACCACGGGAGATATTAAAAAACCACAAATTGTTTATTCAATTAACGAAAAAATCAATGCCATCGCTCCCAAAATAACATCAAAAGGAGCCTCTTCTCTACAATCGCAAATTTCTGAAGAGTTTATCAAAACGGCAAGTAGTACCCTTTTAAAAACCTTCAATACAATTGGTTACGATATTGATAAAAACATGGTAAGTATTCAGAAGGTTAAATCAGTGATTTTATCAACTAATGATAATTTAGGAACCATTGATAAATACACTCAACAAGTTGTTGATCTTCATGGAAAAATGCCAGAAATTAAAGAAAAACTGGCAAAAGCTAATGAATTTATCACTTATTTACCAGAAGTAGATGCTTTAGGTCAAAAGGTCATTAAATTAAATGATAAAATGCCAGAAATTGATAAAAGTTTTTCACTCGTTTTGACCCTTCAAGAGAAAATACCTGAGATTCAAAATGCTGGAAAACAAATCTCGATGATTGATGATGACTTTGCGTCAGTAGAAAGTACATGACTCAAGGCATTCAAGAAGCCAAACAAGGTTTACAAATTATCAATCAAGTCCAAAAATCAATGCCAGACATTAAAAAATTGGGACAAGATGCTGATAGTTTGGGGACTATAACCTTGGATGCGGCGAAAAAAATGCAGAGTGCGTTGCCTAGCATTACAAATAGCGTTCAAATAACACTTCAATCAATTCAAGAGTTCTCAAAAAATACTTCATCCGTTATTTCTGTTATTGACCAAGCGATTGCCGATAATCAATTAACTGATGATGAAAAGGAACAAATAAATAGCTTAATTACCAATTTTACTAATAACATTGCTAAACAAAGAGAAGCCATTCAAAATATTGTTGAATATATGAAGCAGGTGCAAGAAAGCAATGGAAATCACGATTTAGATTCTACTATTGAGCAATTAACTAATCTAGATTCGCTCTTGTCAGAACTTAGTACCAGAATGAGTCACCTAAATGACTTAGTGCAAGAGGGTGATGTAACTAAGATTCGAGCTTATCTATCACAAATCAATGATGTAGTAAATAATATTTCTGATTTAATTAATAAAATTGATGTCAGTGAGATTAGTAGTACAATTAATAAAGCTCTAACAACATTAATTAATACCATAACAGACGCTAAAGGTTTATTAAATCAAGCTCAACAAATCGACTTTGATGCCTTACTAAATTCAACAAGCCAAACAGTTTCTAATGCTATTACCATTTTAGAAAAATATCAAGGCGAAATGCCAGCCATTAAACAAGAAATTCATGATGCGAATGTGATGTTAAATGGCAATATGACAACTATTGTTAATGCAATCAATGAGGGAGCTAATCTCTATAAAAATGAGTTTCCTACTCTTAAAAGTAAGTTAGGGACAGCTTCTGATTTCTTTAAAAATGATTATGCTGGTGTTCGTAAAGATTTGACAGATACCTTAACAATGGCAAATGATAAAATGCCTGATGTTGAGTCTGCTTTGAATCAAGCCAATGATTTAATCCAAAATGATTGGCCTGAAATCAAATCAGGAATTCAAAAAGCAGCCGCAGCTATTCAAAAAGGTGAAAAAGAAGTTGACTTAGGTGAAATCGTCAAACTCCTAAAATTAGATGCGACCAAAGAAAGCGACTTCCTGACACAACCAGTTGAAGTCCAAGAAAATCAAATCTACCCGATTGCCAACAATGGTTCAGCAAGTACACCTTTCTATACTGCGCTTTGTCTGTGGGTCGGTGCAGTCTTACTTTCAAGTTTGGCAACAACGGAGGTTCACTTATCAGATAAAGATAAAAAACGTTATTCTAAACGTGAACAATTCTTTGCTCGAATGGGAAGTTTCGTAGCCATTGGACTTGCTCAAGCCTTGATTGTAACGCTTGGAAATTATTTTGGTTTAGGAGTAGATGTAAGAGATCCATTCTACAGTGTTCTCTTTGCCTTACTAATATCCATAGCCTTTATGATAATGGTTTATGTTCTGGTCGCACTGTTTGGCAATGTAGGTAAAGGAATAGCGATTATCATCCTGGTTCTTTCCATTTCTGGTGGTGGTGGGAACTATCCAATCCAAGTTTCTGGAAAATTCTTCCAAGCCATTAATCCTTATTTACCATTTACTCATGCTGTCAACCTTTTACGAGAATCAGCGGGAGGAATTTACTGGCCAAATGCTTGGTTTGCGATAATCATTCTTGTAGCAGTGTCAATTGTGTTTGTTGCAATAGGTGCCTTCCTCTTCCCACACTTTGAAGATAAAACGAAGAAAATTTCCGAGATCGGAAGCAAGAGTCATTTCTTCCATTAATGTTAAGAAAACTACTGACAGACTGGTCAGTAGTTTTTCTATCATTTATAATCATAATGAGCAAATAGTAAGGGAGAACTTGTGCTATAATATGTCTATGACAAAAGTAAACGAAGAACGTGTACAAGAAATTTTTAATAGTATTTCATCAGATTATGATAAAATGAACGCCATTATCAGTTTTAAACAACATGATTTATGGCGTGCTAAAACAATGAAAAGAATGGGAGATTTAACTGGTCTATCTATTCTTGATTTGTGTTGTGGGACTGGAGACTGGACTTTTGATTTATCTGAAAGTGTCGGTCCTTCTGGTAAAGTAATTGGTCTTGATTTTTCAGAAAATATGCTCGAAATTGCTAAGGCTAAACTTAAAGAAGAAGCGAAGAAAAACATTGAATTTCTCCAAGGAAATGCAATGGCATTACCTTTTGAAAATGAAAATTTTGATGTAGTTACGATTGGTTATGGTTTAAGAAACACACCTGACTATCTTACTGTATTAAAAGAAATTTTTCGTGTATTAAAACCAGGGGGCAGAGTAGTTTGTATCGAAACTTCACATCCCACATTGCCAATTTATAAACAAGCTTTTGAACTTTATTTTAAAAATGTCATGCCCTTTTTTGGTAAAGTTTTTGCCAAATCTTTAAAAGAATATCAATGGCTTCAAAAATCAGCAGAAGATTTTCCAGATGCCAAGACGCTTGAAGAACTTTTTAGAAAAGCTGGCTTTGTTGCCGTAGAATATCAAAAACATGGCGGTGGAGCAATCGCAAGTCATTTTGCCACTAAATCCAAAAAACCTAAATCAAATATTCGTATTGGTAAAAAGTAATCGGTCAATAAAAAATAAAAATTTCGAGGAAAAATATGCCTTATAAACGTTATGGGGAAATTTTTAAAAAACTACGAGAACAAAAGAATTTTTCGCTTTCTCATTTTTCAGAAATAGGTATTTCAAAAGCGAGTTTATCAAGATTTGAATTAGGTCAAACCATGATAAGCTTTGAGCGCTTGGATAGTGCGCTGCAAGAGATGAATGTGACTTTAGCTGAGTATGAACATTTTATCAATAATTTTTCAATGGATTATAAAGAAGAATTTTTAGAAGATATAATTCTTGCGGATATTGCAGATGACGTCGATAAACTTCATAGTCTCTATTTAGAAGCTATGGAATATGATTCAAAAATGCTAGCTTATTGTGCTAAAAGTCGGTATGAAACACTGACACAAATGGAAGCTGACGATGTGGTTGAATATCTCTATGACGTTGGAGAATGGGGCTATTTTGAACTTTCGATTTTTTATCTGACTTTGGATAGTTTCGGTGAACGAGAAATTATGTATTTGATGAAAGAACTCTGGGGGAAGAGTAAACACTTATATGGTGTTTTTAAATATCGCAGAAGAGTTCTTCAATCTTCGTATCGAGCGGTCGTTTTGCTTTCCTCAAAAGGAGCTCGTGACTCAGCTAGAAGTATCTTGCAAAAAAGTTACCCTAAAGATGATTTCTACGACCTCTATGTTGAAAATCTAAGAAATCTGGCACATGGTTTTTATAGCTATTGTTTCAAAGACAAGATAAGCGGTGAAAAGCAAATCAAAAATGCCATTGAAATTTTTGGGCAAGTTGGATATGAAGATTTAGCAGATTATTATCAAAAACGATATCAAAAGCTTTTAGGAAAATTATTAACATAAAAAAGTCTCCAGATTATTTCGTTGCATTTTTGCAATGATTTAAAAAGGAGGTTTTTTTTCTGCTAAAATAAAATTAAAGATAAAAGAAATCGAGCTTGATTATCAAGAAAAAATAAAAAAGGAGGAAATATATTAAAAAAAGAAAGAGAAATGAGAGAGAAAATTTTGAATCGAATTGAGAAATTGCTACGGGCAGGTTCAAAATTAAACGAAGCAGAAAAGAAAATACTGATGGACTATTATGAACGGATTGAAAAATCTAAAAATATGGAATTTGAACTCGTTCATCTCAGAAATGCCTTGCTTCCTTTGGTGATTTCTTCTCAACATTCTTTAAATGTCTTAAAATTTTACAAGGAACTTCGTTCAGAGCGAAAGGTGACTTGGGGCGAGGGAAGTTCTTTACTGACTGGGATAGCTCAATTTCCAGAAAAAAATGAAAGGAAACACTTATGAAAACAAAACAAATTTATGCAAGTCTTATGACTTCAGCAATCTTGCTATCAGCAGTTACTCCAATAATAGTTAATGCTGATGTCGTTAGTTCTAATGTCACAACAGAGCAAATTTCTAGTAATCAAGCTTCAAGTTTTACTGATATTAAAGACCATTTTGACTCCTATGTTTCCGTTAAGAATAATCAGTATGTTTTAAATCTTCCAGAAAATGTTCAGGTTAATCAAAATGAATTTGAACAAGTAGTAGAGCAAATTAATGCTGTTAATCAACAGGTTGAAACTAATAAGTTGATTATAAATCCTGCCACTAAAGAAATAGTGAGTCGAGCTTCTACTTTGAAATCATCAGCCTATACTTTCGATACTTTTTGGTGGGGAGCGCGTTACTACTTTAGAAGTAATGCAGCAGTCTATCAAATGGATCATGATTTAGATAATTATACTTTAGGATTTGGTGGTGTAGGTGTTCTTGCGACCATATTTAGTGGTGGAATTGCAGCTGCAGTTGCGGGAGCAGCAGGCCTATATTTCCAAAAAATGAAAAGTGATTTAGACTATTACAACAATACTCACTTAAATAATTATATTAATATGGATGTCGATAGAACGGGATATTATTCTATTTACGCTGTATAATCTGATTATTTTAGAAAAGAGGTATTAAAATGTTACTTAGTATCGCTATACTATTGATAATCTGGGGGGCTTATTTAATAGGAAAAAAATATAAAGATTCTTTTTTTTATCAGCTATGGCCGAAGCAAAAGAGGATTGATTATCATTGTTTCGTCGTTATTACTGCTTAGTTTCTTTGTTTTCGTAAAAAATGATAGTTTGTTCCCAGTAGTTTTATTCTCTATTTTTTTAATTGGCTTAGGTATCTATTATTTAATACACGATAGTAAACGAGATTCTGAGGGGAAAAAAGAGAATTAAACTTAACAAGGAGGTAGAGTGATGTTTTTAGTTTTATGTTCGGTGATGATTTTCATTGGATTTCTTTTACAAATCTATGTTTGGCCACGAATTCCAAAATCAATTTTTAAGTATAGAGGTTTAGTCTTATCTATTTCTCTCATTATTCTTATTTTTGTTGTAAGAATACCACTAGAAATTACTGCATTGACACTTCCATTTTATTTGATGATGTTTTTCGGGCTCTTTCTTTTTTGGAAAGATAGAAAACTTTAAGTAAATCTGTAGTTAAAAAATTAAAGGTACTCGATTGAGTGCCTTTTTGAGTAAATTTATACAGGTGATGTGTATATTATTAAAAGTACAAAACATAAGGAATCTATTTTATGGTATAATAATCTTGCTTAAAAATTTATTAAAATAAGCGTTAGTAGGGAAGTAGTAATGAAATTAAAAGATATAGAGAAATCAACAAATAAAAATCTTTATCTGCTTTTTCTAAGTGTACTCGTGGGCTTGACTGCGGGTTTTTTGGCCAGTCTTTATCGGTTGGCACTGGAAAAAGCTGAAACTTGGGGCTTGAGTATTTATCGCTTCGTTAGCTCACACCTTATTTTTATTCCCCTCCTTATTTTGGGTTTGGCTTTCTTAGCTTTTGTGGTTACTTTCTTTATGAAGAAATATCCGATGAGTTCAGGTTCTGGGATACCACAAGTTAAAGGGCAATTACAGGGTTATTTTAAAAATAATTGGTTCACGACTGCTTTTGCTAAATTTATCGCTGGGACTTTAGCAATGTTTGCAGGTCTATCACTGGGGCGTGAGGGTCCCTCAGTCCAACTTGGGGCTTCAATGGGTCAGATGGTTTCTAGTCGGTTGGCTGAAACTGAACGTCATAAAAGAATTCTAATTGCTTCTGGAGCATCTGCTGGTTTATCTGCTGCTTTCAATGCACCTTTGTCAGGTGTCATGTTTACTTTGGAAGAAGTATTTAAATACTTTTCTCCATTGATTTTATTAACTTGTATGACCTCAGCAATGGTTGCTGATATGGTTGCACGAATAATGTTTGGGAGTGGTCCAGTTTTTCATTTCCAAATTGTTGGTTCAATTGAACTCTCAAATTATTGGCTACTTATTATTTTAGGAATTATTTTAGGATTTTTCGGTGCTTTTTATAACTGGACACTCCTCACGAGTCAAAATTTGATGAAGAAAATAAAGAGTCCATTTCTTCGTGTTTTACTTACTTTTTTAGTGGTTGGGGCAACTGGTTTATTGTTTCCTAATATAATTGGGAGTGGCCATCGTTTAATGGATTCCTTTAGTTTAGGAATGGGATTAGCCTTTCTATGTTTGATTCTCATTGGGAAATACCTGATTTCAATGGTATCTTATGCTTCGGGTGTGCCAGGAGGAATTTTCTTTCCCCTGTTAGTTTTGGGTGCTAGTCTTGGAGCTGTTTTTGCGACAATTGTTATTTCACTTTTTCATCTTCCAAGTCATTTATTTGCCAATCTAGTAATTTTAGCGATGGCTGGGACTTTTACAGCAATTGTTCGAGCACCGATGACTGGAATCCTTCTTTTGGTGGAAATGACTGGTTCATTTGACCATTTACTTCCTCTGGCTCTTGTCTCTTTAATTGCTTATGTCGTTGCTGATTTATTACAATCTGAGCCAATTTATGATTCCTTATTAGACAACATGTTGAAAGAAAAAGAAATTGATGTTGATGATTCGGATAAGCAGATGATGTTTGAAACAATTGTTCAATTTGATTCAGTTGCGGATCGTAAGAAGTTGTCAGAGATACATTTACCAGAAGGATGTTTGCTGGTTTCGGTTCATCGTTCAGGTAAGGATATCATTCCACACGGGAATACTGAATTACAAGCAGGAGATTATTTGACCTTTTTGATTAGACGAGAAGATGAAGTGATTGCTAGAGAACAGCTTCGTCAGGTTTTAAATGAAAAATAAAAAAGTGATATTCTATCACTTTTTTTATTTGCTTAAATATTGCCAAAGGATTGATAAAAACAGACTCACAGCATAAGCGCTGTTAAATAGAACCATATTTCTCAGTGAATAAACAAAGCTGCGAGGACTTGGAACTTGACTAGCATGAGATTTTAGATTCTTTCTGATAATTGGAAAAGTGAGTAAACTAAGTAAAGTTGGCCATTCAAATATTCTAAAGATAAATCCAATAATAATAGCTAAATAGGAAGAATACATCAAAAGTTGAAAAAGTTTGATTCCGTTTGGACGACCGATATAATAAACTAATGTGTAACGATGATTTTTTATATCGCTATCTAAATCACGTAAATTATTGGCCAGCATGATGTTTGCAATGGTAAAAATGAGTGGTAAACTTGCAATTATCATGGCGATGGCTGCAAAAATACTACCAGTAAAGCTAAAAGAGTCGTTTGTGAAATCAAGATTTAGGTTAAAAATAGGTGATTGAGCGCTGTTGATTAAGATGATCATTGCAAAAATTCCAAAGCCCATTGTCCCACCAGAAAAAATTTCTCCTAAAGGCATACGTGAAAGTGGAATAGGACCGTAAGTATAGAAAACGCCAATAAAGAAGACGATTCCACCAAGAATAAAGAAAAGCCAGCCAACAAAATAAGCGAGGAGAAATCCTAAAAAAAGGCTCAAAATAAGCATAAACAAGATAATAGAAGCTACCAATCGGGTGGAAAGATTGGCTTGACCAATGATATTTTCTTGCTTTTTATAATCTTCATCTTTGGCTTTTTTGAAATCTTGATAATTGTTAATAGCAGTTACGGTCATATCAAAAAGGAGCATTGCTATTAAAAATAAGAGAGATAGGCCAATATTTATCATTTTAAAATAGCTTAAACTAAAAAGTAAACCAATAATGTAAGGGAAAATACTGGCGATTTTAGTTTTTATTTCGACGAGTTCTAAAAAATTTTTGAGGGACATAATTACTCCTGAAAATATAATTTGAATAAAAACAGCCGTTATTTTACGGCTTTTACTTATTTATTTTTTGAGAAAATAATTCTCTATTTTTTAATCATATTAAAAAAGTTTAAGTAAAAACGTTAACAAATGTTACTCATTTTACTGAAGTGCTTTCATTTCTATTGTAATTATAACTGATTATAGGTTAAGAATCAACATAGACTTGAAGATTATATTTAGTAATCTTTGTTAAAATAAATATAAAATATGCTAATTTTAATTGATTTGGGAACGGTTTAAGCCTCCAATAGTTCGTACTAAAGATACTACAATATGAGAATAAGATTTGAAGGAAAAGGCTTTATAATCAGTTTAGTGAGGGATTCTTAGCATTCGTTTTAAGGTTCGGTTAAGTAATGGGTAATATAATCATTTCTCATGAGTGGTGGAGAAAATTTACTACTGATGTTAAATCGTTTTTTAACTCACAATAAGTTGTGAGAAATGAATTTTTAAACGTCCATAGCGTGCAATGACGTTAAACTGCTTACGGTAATCCTACACAAGCGTTCGGACTTTATGATGTGTATGGGAAGTAACCATGTTAATAGAAGATAGACTGGATTCAGTTTGAATCCTATGGAATGTTCTTAGTGGCGAAATCGAAAGGTCTAAATGAAATTAAGTAAAGTTGCTATTTCAACGGGATTAGTTGCATCATTCATGTTTATTGGGGGCGGAATCGCTCATGCGGATACACCTAAATCAACTCATGAAGTTGCTATAGAAGTAATTAACGGAAACTACGGAAATGGAGATACTCGTGTCACTAACCTTCAAAGTAAAGGTTTTGATGTGAAAGCAATCCAAACAGAAGTTAATAACATTCTTACAGGAACAACAACTCAAGTTTCTGCAACAACTAAAACTGCTGAAGAACAACCTACTAAAGTTACATCAGTTGCACCAACTCAAGCAACACAAAGTGTTTCTGGTGGGCTTAATATGAGCCAAACTTCTGGACAAGTTGACATCCAAGCTCTTGCTAATTATATGGCATCGAATACAGCTAATGCAGCGGGCTATTCTGCTAGCGAATGGGCTTATATCATTACTCACGAATCAAATGGTGGGATTGATAGTGTGAATTCAAGTTCAGGTGCTTATGGTGCTTTCCAATTGCTAGGTCATGGCGAATATGCTGGAATGACTTTGGCAGAACAAATTGCGATGGCAAGTAAACTTCCTGCTGGTAGCTGGGTTGTTTATAACTAAGCATTGATTAAAACTCGTCTTAAAATCTTTGATAAATAAATCAAACTTAGTGGCTCATAGCAATCAACTCTCAAGTTCGTTTGGGATTGATTGAGTATAAAAAAGAACACCGAATTCGGTGTTCTTTTTTATTAGATGGCCCCTGCCAGAATCGAACTGGCAATCACTGCTTAGGAGGCAGTAGTTATATCCAATTTAACTAAGAGACCAGAGATAAATTACTGACAGCCTCACAAAATATTTCTGTCAGTAACTTTTAATGAGCTTTATTTATTGTCAGCATCAAAAACAATGCCAGCACTTTGACGCATTTGGTATGAAGTTTCTGAAACTTCTTGGGCAAATTGATGTAGGTCATAACTTGCAGCAAAATCATTATTTTCTAAGATTTGGGCAAAGTCAACAGCTTCATCATAAAGAGAGTGTTTTGGAGCTTCAATGTCGATTCTAGTTTCTGAACCATCCATAGTAATGAATTTGGCAGAAGTAATCGCATTAACACCATCCAAAATTAAAGTTCCATCAGTAGTATAGATTTCACTAGGAAGATATGAATTCACATTTCCTGCGCATTTAATCGAAACTTTGTAATCTTGATAGTCAAGAATTCCAACACCAGCTAAATTAACGCCTGACGGAAGTAAAACTGCATCATAAGTTGCTTTTTGTGGTTTGCCAAACCAAAAGATTGCAGCATACAAAAGATATACACCAAGATCGGCTAAAAGTCCACCAGAGAATTTTGCATTAAATTTATTAGGGATTTCACCGTTTAAAAGAGCAGGCATTTTTGATGAATATTTTGAATAAGTAAAGTCTGCCCCTTTGACTGTTTTGTCAGCAAGAAAGTCTTTAATAATCGAAAATGAATGTTCATGAATATTTCTGGCTGCTTCAAAGAAGAAGACCTCATTTTCTTTAGCAAGCTTAATAATTTGTGTCAGTTCTTTAGGATTTGAAAAGGCAGGTTTTTCAACAATGACATTATGTCCGGCTAAAATTGCGGCTTTAGCTTGCTCAAAGTGGAGGGCATTTGGACTGGCAATATAGATAATATCAAGTGAAGCTTTAAAAAAATCGTCAAGATTATCGAATTTTTGGATGTCTTTAAAATCGGCAGAAAACTGCTCAGCAGATTCGAGCCGACGGGAATAGACCGCAGAAAACTGAAATTTTTCAGTCATATGGGCAGCATCAATAAATGAGCGAGCAATCCAGCTCGTACCAATTACTCCAAGTTTTAGCATCAAATTCTCCTTTATAGGTGGACAGAATCATTCGTTAGAAGATTCTAAAATTCTGTTAAAAGCTTGTTCTATTATATCAAATTTTTTCTTAAAGGTCATTGCTCTACTATTGAATTTTCAGTAAATAAATTATAAAAATAAGAATTCCAAAGATTCCATGTCACTTATTAAGAGCTTTTGTCAGTAAAATTAAGAGTTTTTGATGTGAACGCTTAAAAAGTAAAGAAATTGTCAGTTGATGACAAAAAGCTCAAAAATTGTGGTAGAATATATAGAAGAAAATTTGGAGAATTAATTTTGAAGAAAACGTTGATTATTGGTGTCACTGGTGGGTCAGCAAGTGGAAAGACAAGTGTTTCACATGCTATTTTAGAAACTTTTTCAAATGAACGAATTGCAATGATTGAACATGATAGTTACTATAAAGATCAATCGCATTTGACTTTTGAAGAACGGACAAAAACGAACTACGACCATCCATTAGCCTTTGATACAGATTATTTAATTGCTCAATTAAAAGAGCTTCAGTATGGACGAGCGGTTGATATTCCGATTTATGATTATGCAAAACATACGCGTTCACAAGAAACTTACCGTCAAGAACCTGTTGATGTTTTAATCGTTGAGGGAATTTTGGTTTTAGAAGATGAACGTTTGCGTGATTTAATGGATATCAAAATATTTGTTGATACAGATGACGATGTGCGGATTATCCGTCGAATTCGCAGAGATATTGAAGAAAGAGGAAGAACTCTTGATTCAGTAATTACACAGTATTTAGATGCTGTTAAGCCAATGTATCATCAATTTATTGAACCAACAAAGAGATATGCAGATGTGATTATTCCTGAAGGGGTCTCAAATACTGTTGGGGTTGATATTATTACGACGAAAATCGCTAGCATTTTAAACGACTAAAAAAAGCTGTCTTTGACAGTTTTTTTGTTTTTGGCTAGTGAATCTCGTGAAAAATTGGAAAAATAAAAAGGCTAATTGTCCTTAAATAGCAATAATGGTAATGCTTACTTTTTTTGTGAAAGTATGATATACTTAATTCGTAACAATTGCAGAAAGGAAATCCGCAACTTAAAGCGGTGGGTTATGAGAAATTTGTAACCAAGGGATTTTGTCAAAATGGAACTTTTTGAATCACTGAAGCAAAAAATTAGTGGAAAAGGCTTAAAAATTGTCTTTCCTGAAGGAACTGATGCACGTATTTTAGGTGCTGCAAATCGTCTTAACGCTGATGGACTAATTACACCTGTCTTTATTGGAAATGTAAAAGAAGTCACTGAAACATTGATTTCACGTGGAATTAATCCTGAAGGCTTTGAGATTTATGACCCAGAAAATTGTGGACGTTTTGAAACGATGACGGAAACTTTTGTGGAACGTCGTAAAGGTAAAGTTACAGAAGAACAAGCAAAAGAGCTCTTGAAAGACCCAAATTATTTTGGAACGATGCTTGTTTATATGAAAATTGCTGACGGAATGGTTTCTGGCGCAATTCATTCAACTGCTGATACTGTTCGTCCGGCCCTTCAAATCATTAAAACGAAACCAGGAGTAAAATCTGTTTCTGGTGCTTTTATTATGGTTCGTGGTCGTGATGACAATGAAAAATATATTTTTGGTGACTGTGCGATTAACATCAAACCAGATGCACCAACTCTTGCCGATATTGCTGTAGCTTCAGCCGAAACAGCTGCACTCTTTGATATTGACCCCAAAGTTGCCATGCTTTCATTCTCAACTAAAGGTTCTGGAAAATCAGAAGATGTTGATAAAGTAGTAGAAGCGACAAAACTTGTTAAAGAAGATTACCCTGAAATTGAAATTGATGGTGAACTTCAATTTGACGCTGCTTTTGTTCCAGCGGTGGCTCGTCAAAAAGCACCAGATTCAACTGTTGCTGGTCGTGCCAATGTCTTTATCTTCCCTGATATTCAATCAGGAAATATTGGATATAAAATTGCTCAACGATTGGGTAATTTTGAAGCGATTGGGCCAATTTTGCAAGGTTTGAACGCACCTGTTTCTGACCTTTCTCGTGGAAGTAACGAAGAAGATGTCTATAAACTTGCAATTATCACAGCTGCCCAAGCTTTAAAATAAATAATGATATTCTGTCAGTAAATTTGTAAATGAATAATTACTGACAAGTCTGTCATTAATCCGCCATTTGAGGCGGATTTTTTTGTTGGTCTAAAAATGTTATAATTAAAGAATCAAAAAGGAAATGAGAAAAAATGAGAAAATCAAAAATTTTTGCTCTAGTAGGGTCGATTATTTTTTCAATTTTGGCACTTGTTGGGCTAATTAGTTTTTGGGCCATTATTTATATGCCAGAGAATTCAGAAATTATGACAGAACTTCAAGATTCAGGATTTGATAAGCAATTATTATCTACCGCGGCGATGATTGCAGCTCTGATTTTAATCGCTTTACTGGCTTTAAATTGGGTGGCTTTTGCAAGATTGACAAAAGAAAAAGGTTGGGGAATTTATTTCTTAGTTGTTGGTATCTTTTATTGTGTAGCCTCTGTTTTTAACGGTGTTGGCTTAATTTTGACCTTACCAGTTGCCCTCTGTTTCATTCTTGCTTATGTCTATCGAAGACGAGAAGTCCTTGAAAATAAATAAAAAAATTACTGACAGACTTTCTGTCAGTAATTTTTTATTAGACTTTACATGATGCCCCAATGATTAAAAGCATTGATGATTCCGTGGTTAGTATTTTCTGTAGAAATAAAATCGGCTAACTCTTTTAATTCAGGAACAGCATTTCCCATTGCCGTTCTGTGGTCAGCTGCTTTGAATAAATCTAAGTCATTGCGACCATCACCAAAGGCAAAAGTTTGACCAGTGAAATTTAGCACCTCTTTGACATGATTAATTCCTGTCCCTTTGTTAGTTGTGCTGTTTGTAACATCAATCGAACTTGGAGAGTTCATGAAAAAGTTAAGTTCAGGAACGCGTTCTTTATAATAATCAACTTGACTGAGTTGATTGGTCAAAACCAAAAGCATATTGACTTCCTGAGAGAGGTAACGTCTAGCATCTGCCTGTGGCATTGGCATATGAGTGTAAGCATAAGCGGTTTTAGCTAAGTCAGTTAATTCACTCACCCAATAACCTTGACTGTCATAAAAAGAAAGGGCTTCTGAGTGAGGACTTGCTGCCTCAAGTAATTTTTCAACACTACTTGTCGGAATTTCTTCTTTATAAATTGTTTCACCATCTAAAACAATATACTGTCCGTTCATGGCAACCGCTCCACTAATCCCAGTTAAACTCATGATTTCATCAAGTTCAAAATGTCCACGGCCAGTAGCAATGAAAGGTAAAACACCATTTTCGCGAATCCGATGAATTCCTTCAATAACTTCTTGGTCAAGTTTACTTTGACTGTTAAGCAACGTTCCGTCTAAATCGAAGAAGGCTAAAGCCTTATAATCATTGATATTTTCCATAATTTTATTGTATCAAATTTATGATATAATTGTAAGTGGAATTATCTATTCTTTTATAAAGAATTTAAATGACTGACAGAACTGTCAGTTTGTGTTAACTATAAAAATAAATAAATATAATTAATATTATTTTACTGACAAACCTGTCAATATTATTAAAAATGAGTGAAAGTAAAAAAATGCCTGCAAAGAAAAAAACAACCAGAAGAAATACTAAAAAAGAACAACAGAAAAAGGCCGCAACACGCAAAATGATTGCTTTTTTTGTTGGGCTTCTTTTAATCTTATTTGCGCTTGCTCGCCTAGGAATTGTCGGAGTCTTACTTTATAACATTGTCCGCTTGTTTGTTGGTTCTCTTGCGATTGTTTTTCTTCTCTTGCTTGCTGGACTAATGATTATTTCCGTCTTTCGTAAGCAAGTTTTAAAAGAAAATAAAAGAATTATTCCAGCCATTATTTTAACTTTTATCGGCCTAATGTTTGTCTTTCAAATTCGACTTCATCAAGGATTTAATGAAACTTTTCATCTTATCTGGTCTGATTTAATGGCTGGCCGTGTCATTCATTTTGTCGGCTCAGGTGTCATTGGAGCATTAATCACCGAGCCTGCTAAAGCCTTGTTTTCAGTCATTGGTGTCTATATTATTGCTGCAGTACTTTGGTTAGTTGCTATTTATCTCATGATTCCAGGACTTTTCCCTAAAATGCGTGAAGATTTACATCAACGTTTAGCGAAATGGAAAGAAAAGCATGCCGAAAAAGTAGAAGCTAAAAAAGCAGCGAAAGCACTTGCTGAGCTAGAAAAAAAACAAGCCGTAGCAGAAAGAGAAGAGCTTCCAGAGGCAGCAGAAAATTCATTATTTACCTCAGCACCTACTGAAATTCCAATAAATATTCCAGAAGCGCCTTTTGAAGAAAATGAAACTGAAAGTCCAGTTTTAGCAGAAGTTCCTCTTGATGATGAACCTGTCAATTTTTCAAATACTAATAACTATAATGGTAACTATAAATTACCAACCATTGATTTACTGGCAGAAGTTCCTGTCAAAAATCAATCAGGCGAACGTGAGAATGTTCGTAAAAATATTGGTATTTTAGAAGAAACTTTCAAATCTTTTGGAATTGGTGCCAATGTTGAATCGGCAGTCGTCGGTCCATCAATTACAAAATATGAAATCAAATTAGCGACTGGAACAAAAGTTTCACGCGTTGTTAATTTATCAGATGATTTAGCATTAGCCTTAGCTGCTAAAGATATCCGAATTGAAGCACCAATTCCTGGGAAATCTTTAGTCGGCGTCGAAATTCCTAATGCCGAAGTTGCAATGGTTGGTTTCCGCGAAATGTGGGAGGCTGGCAAAACTAATCCAAGCAAATTGTTAGAAATTCCTCTTGGTAAATCATTAGATGGTGGAATTCGCACATTTGATTTAACAAGAATGCCTCACTTATTGGTTGCAGGTTCAACTGGTTCAGGTAAATCAGTGGCGGTAAATGGTATTATTACTTCAATTTTGATGAAAGCTTTGCCTAGTCAAGTGAAGTTTCTGATGGTTGACCCTAAAATGGTCGAACTTTCTGTTTACAATGATATTCCTCATCTATTGATTCCAGTCGTAACAAATCCACGTAAAGCTTCACGTGCCCTTCAAAAAGTTGTTGACCAAATGGAAGAACGCTATGAACTCTTTAGTCGTTATGGCGTCCGTAACATTGCTGGATATAATGAAAAAGTACAAAGATATAATGCAGAATCAGATGAAAAAATGCTTGAACTTCCTCTGATTGTAGTCATTGTTGATGAATTAGCCGATTTAATGATGGTTGCCAGTAAAGAAGTGGAAGATGCAATTATTCGTTTGGGACAAAAAGCTCGAGCAGCAGGGATTCATATGATTCTTGCGACACAACGTCCATCTGTTGATGTCATTTCTGGACTAATTAAAGCAAATGTTCCTTCAAGAATTGCCTTTGCTGTTTCATCTGGAACAGATTCACGAACAATTTTAGATACTAATGGGGCTGAAAAATTACTAGGTCGTGGGGATATGCTCTTTAAACCTATTGATGAAAATCATCCGATTCGTTTGCAAGGGGCTTTCTTATCTGACGATGATGTCGAATCTGTTGTGACCTTTATTAAAGACCAATCAGAAGCTCAATATGACGAAAGCTTTGACCCTGGTGAGGTAGATGAAAGTCAAGTTGGTACGGGCGCTTCAAATACAGGCTCTGGTGACCCCTTATTTGAAGAAGCACGAAATATGGTTATTATGGCTCAAAAAGCTTCAACGGCTCAATTGCAACGGGCTTTAAAAGTTGGATTCAATCGCGCCTCTGACTTGATGAATGAGTTGGAAGCGCAGGGAATTGTTGGTCCTGCTAAAGGAACGACTCCTCGTAAAGTCCTTGTTAGTCCAGATGGAGAATTTATTGGAGGAGTAGAAGAGTGAGTGAAGAACTATATTATCGTCACTATTTTCTACAAATCTATGAAATCTTACGAGAAGATGAACAAAATAAAAAACTTTCAATCAAGGAAAAAAATGTTTTAGCTGATGATGATGAGATTTTAAAAGGCGGCATGAAAGCCCCAGTCAGAACACTTTATGAAGAATTAAAGGCAGATAAAAATATCACTTCTTCACAAAAATTTATTCCAGGAGTTGAAGCGTATCGACCGATTACATGGAATGATGCTTTGTATGGAAATAAAATGACGGAAGATGATGGCTTTATCGGTGGGGGCTATGTCACTTTTGACTCTAATGAAAAATATAAATCAATGGAAGAGAGAATAGCCGTACCTGATAATGAAATTGTTAGAAATGCAAAATCAAGTTTTGCTAAACTCTTTCAAGTTGGTTGTTTAGGTTTTGCTCTGCTCATCCTGCTCCTTGTTCTCTTGGGGTTTGCTTTAAAAATGGTAACGAGGTAGTTAAAAATGACAGTATTTGATGAATTTAATGAAATCAAAAGAAAAGGGCTCCCTCAAATTTTAGTAATTTTTGGTGAGTCAAGGGAACTAGTTGGAGAATTGAAAAATCAACTCTTAACAGAGGTTAATTTCGAGCCAACGGATTTGAGCCAGGCTTATTATGACTTAACTCCTAGTAATAGCGATTTAGCCCTTGAAGATTTGGAATCTCTCCCTTTTTTCTCAGATTCTCGGTTGGTAATCCTGGAAAACTTGGTTAATTTAACAACGGCTAAAAAAAGTGTTTTAGATGAAAAACAGTTGAAGCGCTTTGAAAATTTTTTAGATGATCCGCCGGAAACTACGCAACTTGTTTTAATCCTTTATGGAAAATTGGACAGTCGTCTTAAAGTTGTTAAAAAATTAAAAGCTAAAGCAACTTTACTTGAAGCACAAGAATTAAAGAGTCAAGAATTAATTCAATATTTTAGTCGAATAAGTCCTTTACCAAAGGTAGTTTTGAGTTTAATTGCCGCTAAATCAAATGATAATTTTTCAGTAATGAAGCAAAATATTGACCTCGTTCAAACTTATGCACTAGGGCGAGAAGTGACACTTGATGATGTGGAAAAAGTCGTCCCAAAATCGCTACAAGATAATATTTTTGCCTTAACTGATTTAATTTTTAAAGGAAAAATTGATGAGGCGCGTGATTTAGTCCATGATTTGACCTTGCAAGGGGAAGATTTAATTAAAATATTAGCTATTTTGACAAATTCTTATCGTTTGTATTTACAAGTCAAACTTTTCCAAGCCAAGGGTTGGCAAGAAAATCAACAAGTTGCCTTTTTAAAAATGCACCCTTATCCTGTAAAATTGGCCAATCAATTGGTTAGAAAATTAAACGTTAAATCCTTAAAAAATGGACTTTCTGATTTAATTAAACTTGATTTTGATATAAAAACAAGTGCAGCTGATAAATCCTATCTTTTTGATATCACTTTAATCAGGTTGACCTTGAAAAAAAACTGAAAATCTGTTATCATAAATAATGGACATTTTATAATGATGATGAAGAGGTAAAAATGCCGACATTTAAATTTACGCCTAAAGATATCTATGAAGCAGACTTCTCTACAAAGATGCGTGGTTACGATAAAGAAGAAGTCGATGAACTCCTTGATGACGTTATTGCTGATTATGAAACTTATCAGACTGAAAACTTGCGTCTTCAAGAGGAAAATGAGTTTTTGAAGAAAAAGATTGCTGAATTAGAAATGCAAGTTTCTAAACCAAATCAAGCAAATCTTGATGATACACAACGCTTTGACCCTAACCAAATTCTTCAAGCACGTTCAAGTAAACCAAAAGTGGAAATGCGTAATCCAAGTAATTTTGATTTACTCAAACGAATTAATCGTTTAGAACAAGCTGTATTTGGACCTAACGGCATTGCTAGTGAAAACAACTAAGAAAATATAAAATTGAAATGTTTTATGTTCTGCATTAGGTTTAGCAATGAACCTTTTTGCAAACTTCACAAGATGTGAAGGCAAAGATTTTGGTAAATGAACTTTATTGTTCTGCTTAATTTTTGATAAAAACAGTTTTCGGATAATCGCGCGATTTTTTTGTAAATCGTGAGGAAAGTCCATGCTCGCGCGTTGCTGAGATGCACGCAGTGATTGTGCTAGGTCAAACAATAAACCTAGGTAGGAGCGTCATGCCTAACGGCTGGCCAAAACGCTAAGTCTTTTGATATGCGTGAGTAGCCTGTAAAAGTGCCATAGAGACGAGTCTTAGAGGAAACTCTAAGAATGGAACGTGGTAAACCCCTCAAGCGAGCAACCCAAACTTATGGTCGGGGCACTTGACTAGCCAAAATGAAGGCGTGGTCGAGGCTGAAATTAAGAATTTTGGCAGACAGATGATTATCGAAGGGGAGATTCACGAATGTGAATTGAACTGGAACAAAACATGGCTTATAGAAAACTGTATGACACAGGCTGGGGCTTTTAGCCTCGGCTTTTTTTGATAAATAGTGTTTAATTGAAATAGATAGAATTATCTCTGCTCATTTTATGCAGAGAATGGAAAGTTAAAAAATGCAAAAGAAATTCAAGTTATTAGCAACTTCTTCAAGTGGTTTAGAGAGTTTAGTTGCTCGCGAACTTCGTAATCTGGAAATTGAAAATGTTTCAATTGACGACCGTTCACGTGTCTTCTTTGAGGGAAATTTGGCAACAATTGCTAAGGCGAATCTTTGGTTAAGAACGGCTGACCGTGTAAAAATTGTAGTTGGGGAATTTAAAGCTAGAACATTTGATGAATTGTTTGAAAATGTTTATGCGCTTCCCTGGGCAGAGCTTATTCCTTTTGGAAGCCAATTTCCTGTCAGCAAAGCTAAAGCGGTGAAATCAACTTTACATAATGAGCCGTCAATTCAAAGTATCACTAAAAAAGCGATTGTCAAAAAATTACAGACGACATATCATCGTCCTGAAGGTGTTCCAATTCCTGAAAATGGAGCTAAATTTTCAATTGAGATTGCTTTACATAAAGATATGGCAACTGTATTGATTGATACGACTGGCGATTCTTTATTTAAACGAGGCTATCGTTCAGAAAAAGGAGAAGCTCCTTTGAAAGAAAATATGGCAGCTTCGATTATTTTATTAACCAATTGGTTAGCAAATCCTCGTCGTGCTTTTGTTGATCCTACTTGTGGTTCTGGAACATTTACAATTGAAGCAGCAATGCTGGCTTTAAATATGGCACCAGGAATGAATCGTCCTTTTGCTTTTACTGCATGGCCTTGGTTTGATGAAGAAATTTTGAAACAAGAAAAAGCTTTGGCCAAAAAACAAATTCGTACAGATTTAGAATTGGATATTCAAGGTTTTGACATTGATGGAAAAATGATTGAAATTGCAAAACATAATGCACTTGCGGCAGGCCTTTCAGATGTGATAAAATATAAGCAAATGCGACTTCAAGATTTTAGAACTGATAAGCTTGACGGTGTCTTAGTTTCTAACCCGCCTTATGGGGTGCGTTTGGAAGATGAAGAAGCTGTAGCAGCTCTTTATGGTGAAATGGGTAAAACTTTTGCGCCACTAGAAACTTGGAGTAAATACATTTTGACGAGTGATGTCGCTTTTGAAAAGCATTATGGGGCAAAAGCAACTAAAAAACGCAAACTATATAACGGAACACTTAGAACAGATTTGTATATGTATTTCGGAAAACGTATGAAATAAATTTTACTGACAGAACAAAAAGCTATTACTAAAACAAAAAAATTTTAGTGATGACGGCTGTCGGTAAAAATTCAGACGAGTTTGAGCAACTCTCGTTGTCTGATTCACCATTTTATTGGAATTGTGGGAATCTTATTCGGAGGAAAAATGTCAAACAAAAATAAAAAAAATAGAAACAAAAACAAAAATAATAACAATAATAAACCAAAAAATGAGCAACAAATTGGTGAAAAAACTTTGAAACTTCAAGATTTACAAGATTTTACCGTAGGGCAAATTGTTGAAGAATCAAAACGTGTTGATAAAGAAAATGAAGAAAATGAGTCTGTTTTAGATAAATATATTCGTCAGCACCGTGGAGAAATTGAAGAAGCTAAAAGTAAAAATTTGGACGAATTCATTCAGGCAGAACGTACAAATATAGAAGTTCCGGTTGAAGAAGAAAAAGAAGCTAAGTCAGAAAAACTTCAAGAAGTTTCCAAAGAGGAAATCGACGAGAATGATGAATTAGCAGCTTCAAAAATAGATTCTGAAAAAGTTACTGACAGTTCTGATTCTGATTTGTCAGCAGAAAATAAAGACTTAGAAGTTGCTGACAAGGAAAGCGAAGAAACTAAAAAATCAAAAAATGATTTAGTTTTAGATCCAGTTGTGATGGTCGACGCTCCTGTCAGTACTTTGCCAGAGCAAAAAGAAGCTCCGCAAGTTGAAGAAGTCAAGAAAACTGAACCAACTGACGAAGAAGAAGCCGAAAGTCCACAAGATGAGAAGTTAGTTGCTGCACCAGTTATGATGTCAGCAAACGAAGTTCCAATGGACGAGCCAAGTGAACCAGAAATTTCTGAAACTGACGCTGACACTAAAACTGATTCAATAATTGACGAAAAATCAGAAGTTGAACCAAAAGTAACAGAAGAACCAGCAGAAGAAATTAAATCTGATTCAAAAGAAGATTCTACTGAAAATAATCAAGCCCTTGAATCGGGAGCTGAGGAAAAAGTGACAGATTCACCAAAAGAGACAAAAAGTGATATTCCTGATAAAGTTATTACTGCTGAATCAGTTTCACCTCACTTACTAGCTGAAACAACATCCTTTAAAGCAGATAAAGTAGAAGAAAATGCGGCAAAAATTACTGACGAAAAGTCAAAAAATCGTAAAAAACCAATCATTATTGGTCTATGTGCAATTGTCTTAATTGCAGCTGGAGCGATTGGATTTGCCCAATATAATAGTCATCAAAAAGGGAAAACGGTTCAAACTTCTCAAAGCAGTCAGAGTGATTTAGATAAATATCAGAAACAATACGATGCTTTTTTCACTGACAAATCACATACTATTTTGAGAAATAGTCAATTTAGCAAGTTATCAGCTCTTGAAACTTTAGTTGATGCTCACAAAAATTCCATGGCATGGTCAAATGCAGTTTCTGATACAGAAAGCCTAAAAGACCAAATTAATGCGATTAAGAAAGTGAATGCTCTCTTTACTAGCGCAGCAATTACTGACGGAAAACTTGATTCATCAGCTAAAGTAGTGGCAAATGTAAAAGTTCCAGAAACTCCTAAAACAACCAATGAAACCCTGAATAAATTACTGACACAAGCCATTGATTTAGCTAAGAGCCAAGTTGCTAAGGAAAGTTCAGCTAAAGCGTCTGCAAGTGCAGCAGAAGCCAAAGCGAATCAAGGAGCTACTAGCCAAAGTTCTACATCAAGTACAGCTAGTCAAAGCAATTCTACGACGACTCCTTCGTCAGCAGCTTCAGCAGGTTCAAGTACAAATGCCAGCACAAGTAGTAATGCTAATGGTTTGAGTAGCAACGGAGTTAATTTAGAAGTATCAGCAGCACGTGTCCAACCTCAAGCTGGAGTCAACACGAATGATCCTGCTTTCACATGGGGAGCTGGAATTAAAGAAATGGTTCTGAATAAAGCCCGTGAACGCGGCTATATTACAGGAGATAATTATATTTTAGTTCCAACAGCGATTCATACAACCAATGGTTCCCAAGGTTTCCCAGCCGGAATTGTTAGTGGTTATTACAATCTTTATGCACCAGATGGTCGGTATTTAGTATCAATCAATGCTAAAACAGGTTTCTTTGTTGGTAATGGTTCTGGTCATGCTGATAACTTAGATTATGACGCATAGAAAATAAAAAATAATCATCATTTTGATGATTATTTTTTTTACTGACAGAAACTTACTGACAAAAATTTACTGACAAAAAAACTTTCGCCAAAATCAGCGAAAGTTTTTTACTTTTATCAATTATTCGATTAGAAAATTAATAAGTCATGGTCAGTATGAGTGAAGCTTTCACAACCATTTTCTGTTACGTAAAGACAGTCTTCAATACGCACACCTACTTTACCAGGAATATAAATTCCAGGTTCGTTAGAGAAGCACATTCCTTCTTGAATTACGAGGTCATTTCCGGCAACAATAGATGGATATTCGTGAACGTCCATTCCGATACCATGTCCAAGGCGGTGATTGAAATATTCACCATATCCTGCTTTAGTAATTAAATCACGAGCAACAGCATCAACTTCATGTGCAGTTACACCAGGTTTAATGAAGTCCATGGCTGCTTGTTGAGCTTCCTTAACGATTTTATGGATCTCAGCATCAAAGTCATTAGGTTGACCAATAGCGATTGTACGTGTCGCATCAGAAGCATATCCGCCACTCATCACACCCAAGTCAAAGAGCAAAAGTTTATTTTCTTGAATTTCAACATTTTCAGGTGCACCATGTGGATTAGCAGCGCGAGCTCCTGATAAAACAAGCGTGTCAAATGACATCTGTGGAACACCCATACGTTTCATTTCGTATTCAATTTTTGCAACGATATCAGATTCAGTCACACCATTACGTTCAGCAGCAGTGGCAAAACCAATTTCAAAACACTTGTCAGCAAAATCACCAGCAACTTTCATTTTTTCAATTTCATCTGCTGACTTAATCAAACGCATCCGTTCAATCAAAGGAGTCAAATTTACAAAATTAATATCACCAAATTGTGCTTTCAACCCTTCAGTTTTAGCTAAAGGAATATCTGAAAATTCAACAGCAATTGATTTAACATCTGATTTTACATGATTTTTAACAACTTCCCAAGGGTTTTGAGAATCTTCATATCCGAAAATATCCAGACCACTTGTGTGTTCTTTAGCTTTTTCCACTTCCAAAGCAGGAGTAAATAACATCGGAGTTGAATCTCTAAAAATCATCAGCCCAGCAATTCGTTCATGGGGATCAATTGCTAGCCCTGTTAGATAATTTAGAGTTGTCGGATTAGTGATGAAAGTCATATCGACTTCCTTGTCATTCAGAAAAGCTGAAATACGTTCAATTTTGCTCAAAATGGTTCCTCCAATATTTATGAAAATGAGTTTCTTAAATTCTCATGAAAATAAAAAACACTATATTCCCTATTCTACGCTATTTTTATTAAAAAATCACGTAAAAAAACATAGCTGAAGGTTGAAAAGGTTTACAGTTAATGATATAATTTGTAAATAAAAATGGTTTTCATAAATACTATGAATAAAAAGAAAAGAAAGAGGATAGCCAATTATGGTAGAATCAACAACAACAATTTATGATGTGGCACGTGTCGCCGGAGTGTCAATGGCAACCGTTAGTCGTGTTGTAAATGGAAATGCAAATGTAAAGGAAAAGACGCGCCAGAAGGTCTTAGAAGCTATTGCTGAGCTTGACTATCGTCCTAATGCAGTTGCGCGCGGACTCGCAAGTAAACGTACAACAACAGTTGGTGTTATCTTGCCAACCATCACTTCAACTTACTTCGCAGCGATTACTCGCGGGGTTGATGATATCGCTTCCATGTATAAATACAACATGATTTTAGCTAATAGTGATAATGATGTTGAAAAAGAAGAAAAAGTTTTAGAAACTTTCTTATCAAAACAAGTTGACGGAATCGTCTATATGGGTTCATCTTTAGATGAAAAAATTAGAACTTCCCTCAAAAATTCAAGAACACCTGTCGTTTTAGTTGGAACAATCGATGGAGATAAAGAAATTCCATCTGTTAATATTGATTACCATTTGGCTGCTTATCAATCAACTAAAAAATTGATTGATAGCGGAAATAAAAAAATCGCTTATATCATGGGTTCATTGAAAGACGTTGAAAATACAGAACGCATGGTTGGTTATCAAGAAGCTTTGCTTGAAGCAAATATTGAATTTGATGAAAACCTCGTTTTTGAAGGTAATTATAGCTATGAACAAGGAAAAGCACTTGCTGAACGTTTACTTGAGCGAGGAGCAACTTCTGCAGTAGTATCACATGATACAGTAGCCGTTGGACTCTTGTCTGCAATGATGGATAAAGGAGTGAAAGTTCCTGAAGATTTCGAAATTATCTCAGGTGCAAATTCACCAATTACTCAATATACATATCCAACTTTAACTTCTGTTAACCAACCCCTTTACGATTTGGGAGCAGTAGCAATGCGTCTTTTGACAAAATTAATGCTTAAAGAAGATGTTGAACAAAATCAATTAGTTTTGGATCATGAAATCTTTTCTCGTCGTTCTACCAAATAAAAATCAAGCCCTTTTGAGGGCTTTTTTTATTTAAAGTAAAAAGTATTTGACATTTGAGAGAAAAGTCGCAATAATAGAGAGATGATAAAAAGAATTTATTCAATAGATTAAATGAATAAATTGTTAAGGAGTTTGATATGCAAGAATTAGATTTAATTATTGTTGGAGCAGGTCCTGTTGGTCTATATGCGGCTTTTTACGCAGGAATGCGCGGTTTATCAGTTGCAATAATTGAATCAGCGCAAGTTCCAGGTGGTCAACCCCAAAATCTTTACCCTGAAAAATTAATCTACGATATTGCTGGCCTACCAGCAGTGACAGGGGCAGATTTGACAAAAAATCTTTTAG
Source organism: Lactococcus sp. FSL K6-0773 (assembly GCF_038006485.1). Classification (NCBI taxonomy): domain Bacteria; kingdom Bacillati; phylum Bacillota; class Bacilli; order Lactobacillales; family Streptococcaceae; genus Lactococcus; species Lactococcus sp. FSL K6-0773. The sequence continues at coordinate 184,315 of NZ_JBBOVF010000001.1, forward strand.
AACAACTAGCACAAATCTCTCATCGATTATTTCTTGGGGAGAGCGTTCAAAAAATTGAAAAAGAAGAGGGAATTTTTTCTGTAACTACTGATAAATCAACCAGAAGAGCCAAAGGCGTTTTGTTGACGACTGGTGCCGGCCTTTTGAAACCTCGAAAGTTAGGAATTGATAACGAAGAAACTTTAGCCAATGAAGGAAAAATATCTTACTTTATCACTTCTCTAAAAGAGTTTGAGGGAAAAAATGTTGCGGTTTTTGGTGGCGGAGATTCGGCTTTAGATTGGTCATTAATGCTTGAAAAAGTAGCTAAAAATGTTCATTTGGTTCATAGAAGAACTGCTTTTCGTGGTCATGAAATTACAGTTGACCGAGTGATGAATTCTAATGTTCAAGTTCATACGCCTTATACTTTTTCAAATTTGATTGAAAATGAATTAGAATTAAAAAAAATAAAATCAGAAGAAAGCTTGAACTTTTCGATTGATAAAATTTTGGTTAATTATGGTTTTTTAACAAATCAAGTGACTTTAGCTGAAAACTTAGAAGTCAGTCGTAATGGTCGCGTTAAGGCCGATTCAATGATGCAATCCAATATTGAGGGACTTTATGTCGCAGGAGACGCAAGTGATTATCCGGGAAAAATGCCCTTGATGTCCGTTGGTTTTGGTGAAGCAGTCCATGCGATTAATGCCATGACGAAAAAACTTGAATTTGACCACCCACTTAGAGGGGGACATTCTTCATCTATTTTTTAAAATAAAAAGCGTATTCTAAATAGGGGTACGTTTTTTTTATGAAATACGGTATAATAGAGAAAGAAAAATGACTTGAACTTAGCTTCATTAATAAAAATGAGCCAAGTTTTATGAGTGCTTTGTTTAAAAAGCAAAATAAAAGTAAATTGGGAATGTTTGATGATATTAAATTTGATTATTTTAGTAGCCTTGGTTTGGGCTTTCATGGTTGGTTACTCACGAGGCTTGATTTTACAAGTCATCTACAGTTTTGGTACGATTATTGCGGCCTTCATTGCAGCCAGTAATTATAAAGAGTTAGCACAAAAATTGAGTATTTGGGTTCCTTTTTCAAATGCCACAGAAAACTCACATCTCTTACTTTTTAGTGATAAGCTTCTTTTTCAACTCGATGATGCTTTTTATGCGAGCATTTCGTTTTTAGCAATTTTTATTGTCGTTTATGCTATTATCCGTCTTATCGGTTTATTTTTACATTTTGCACTTAGTCCTCTGGGAAGAAATGGAAAAATCATTGCTGGAATTTTAGGATTTGCGGCGACTTATTTTGGTTTACAAATGGTCTTGATGGTCTTGAGTTTGGTTCCTATTGCAGCGGTTCAAAGTCAACTTGATGCTAGTTTTCTAGCTCGTTTTATGGTGTTACATACACCGATTTCATCAGGAATCTTGCAAAACCTTTTTATTGAAAATATTGTCCACATTAATCCTCTAGGATAGTGCTAGGGGAGAAATCTACAGATACAACTTGAAATTTAAATAGAATGAATAAAAAAATTCTCCAAATATTGGAATATGATAAAGTCAAAGAACAGTTTATGAATGCTTTGACGACAGCGCAGGGTCAACAAGAATTAAAAGATTTAAAACCTTTGACAGATAAGGAAAAAATTCAGCTCCTTTTTGATGAAGTTGCTGATTTTCGCTTATTGACCCAAGAAAATGGCCTATTAAATTTAGGAAAAACAAATGATTTAACAGAAATACTCAGACGTCTAGAGCTTGAAGCCAGTCTTTCAGGCAAGGAATTCGTTGAAATAAAAAAAGTGATTCAATTAGGGATTAATATTCAACGCTTTTTTGATGAAGCTGAAAATGTTGAAACACCTTCACTAGCTATTACTTTGGAAAAATTGGTTGATTTATCAGCATTAGTCAAAAAATTAGAAATTTTTGATAATGCGGGAAGTCTTTATGATAATGCCAGTCTCGAATTGATGCATATCCGTGCTTCAATCAAGAGTCATCAATCAGAAATTCGGAAAATCATGCAGGAAATGCTGACCAAAAATCTCTCATCTTTGAGTGAAAATGTCATCACTATCCGAAATGACCGACAAGTGCTTCCTGTAAAAGCAGAAAACAAAAATAAAATTGCTGGTGTAGTTCATGATATGTCTGCTTCAGGTCAAACGCTTTATATTGAACCAAATGCGGTTGTTTCATTAAATAATAAACTTAATCAAAAGAGAATTGAAGAACGCCAAGAAATCACAAGAATTTATCGTGAGCTTGCTAGTCAATTAAAACCTTATAGCTTTGATATAAGACAAAATGCTTGGCTGATTGGTCATATTGATTTTGTTCGTGCCAAGTATCTTTATTTAGCAGCGAATAAAGCGACACTTCCAGAATTAACAACCGATAAAGATATTACCCTTTTTGCAGCTCGCCATCCTTTGATTGAAGCAAAAATAGTTGTGACAAATGATATTAAATTTGATGCAGGGCTCAATACGATTGTTATTACCGGTCCAAATACGGGTGGGAAGACCATTACTTTGAAAACAGTTGGTTTGTTGACAATATTGGCTCAATCAGGTCTGCCAATTTTAGCCGCTGATGGCAGTCGAATTCATCTTTTTGATGATATTTTTGCCGATATCGGTGATGAGCAATCCATTGAGCAAAGTTTATCAACTTTCTCAAGTCATATGACTAATATTGTTCATATTTTAGCTCAAGCAGATGAAAATAGTTTGGTCTTGTTTGATGAACTTGGGGCAGGAACTGATCCAAAAGAAGGAGCGGCTCTTGCTATTGCCATACTGGAAAATTTACGTGAACGAAATGTGAAAACCATGGCAAGTACTCATTATCCTGAGTTAAAAGCTTATGGGGTCGAAACGCAACGAGTAATCAATGCAAGTATGGAATTTAACATTGATAAAATGCAACCCACTTATCATTTGCAACTGGGAGTGCCTGGGCGTTCAAATGCCTTGGAGATTTCTAGAAGATTAGGTTTGCCAGAAACCATTATTTCAGTAGCCAGTCAACAAATTTCTGACAGTGAGCATGATGTCAATCAGATGATTGAAAAGTTGGAAGAAAAAACGCGTGAAGTGATTGAAAGTTCAAGAAATATTAAAAAAATTGAACGAGAAAATCAAAGTTTACATAAAGATTTGACGAAAGTCTATAATCAAATTAATCGCGAGCGCGAGTTTGAATTAGAAAAAGCACAAAAAGAAGCTCAAGAAGTAGTTAAAAAAGCGAGTCTTGAAGCGCAAGAAATTTTGAAGAATCTCAATGATAAAGCAGCGTTGAAACCACATGAAATTATTGCTGCTAGAAAAGAACTTGAAGGTTTGGCTCCAACCATTGATTTTTCTAAAAATAAGGTTTTGAAAAAAGCGAAAGCACAAAGAGGACTTAAGCAAGGGGCTGAAGTTAATGTCACTTCTTATGGTCAGCGTGGTAAATTGATTCGTTTAGAAAAAGATGGACGTTGGACGGTTCAGATGGGTTCAATCACGACTCGTTTAAATGAAGATGAATTTGAAGTGATTGAAAGTCCAGAACAAATTCAAGCCAAAACTAAAAATGTCAGCAAGAAGGTGACTTCTAAAGTCAAAGCTCAACTTGATTTACGCGGGATGCGTTATGAAGAAGCAGAACTGGAATTGGATAATTATATTGACCAAGCTCTACTTGCAAATTTGATTCAAATTACGATTGTTCATGGGATTGGAACGGGTGTTATTCGAGAAATGGTACAGAAAAAACTTCAAAAACACCGTCATATTAAATCTTATGAATATGCACCAATTAATGCTGGTGGCTCTGGAGCAACGATTGCTATTTTGAAGTAAAATAATAAATTTCTCAAAATCTATTTTCTTGAAATTTTAAGTGAATTACACTAGAATAGTCTTACTGAAGAAAATTATTTCAATGAAGGAGATAAAATGGAATATAATATTACTGATGCAACGTTTGATGAAGAAACAAAAGAAGGGCTTGTTTTAATTGACTTTTGGGCAACTTGGTGTGGTCCATGTCGCATGCAAGCGCCAATTTTGGAACAACTTTCAGAAGAACTTGACGAATCAGAACTTAAGATTTGCAAAATGGATGTTGATGAAAACCCAGCAACAGCCCAAGGATTTGGCATTATGTCTATCCCAACATTGATGTTCAAAAAAGATGGTGAAGAAGTAAAACGCATTGTTGGTGTTCAAACAAAAGCACAACTTAAAGCCGTTATTGCTGAATTATCATAATAAAAATTACTGACAGAACTTTTTTCTTCTTGAAATAAAGTCTGTCAGTATTTTTTTATATTCAATTCTAGTGAAAAGTTCTGTCAGTAAAAGAGAGTGAAAGCATGGTACATACTGACAAGTCTGTCATTAAAATGAGCGTGACAAAAGGCTTTTAAAATGATATGATTGAGAAAGAAAAATTTCAAAGAAAATAGGGATTTGGAAGGTCAAAAAGACTTTTCAAATTTTGAGGAGTTTAATATGTCAAAGAAAAAAGATACTGAACTTGAAATTATTGATACAGCTGACGGAGCTGTCATTAAAAGTGGAAAAAAAACAATCGCCGAAATTAAAGAAAAATCAGGAAATTTTGTCATTGTTTTTTCAGGTAAAGAAATTGCTACAGTGACTTCTTTTGAAGCAGCTCTTGAAGAAGCAATTATGGCTTATAATCTTTCGATTTAAAGATTTATTTGTGATTGATTTGAAATTTCTAAGTTATAACTTGAAATTAATAAGATAATTTGTTAAAATATTTCTTGTCGTCATAAAGCAATCTTGGGGTATAGCCAAGCGGTAAGGCAAGGGACTTTGACTCCCTCATGCGTTGGTTCGAATCCAGCTACCCCAGTAAAAAAACGTAAAAGGAAACGCTGTTTCCTTTTTTCTTTTTGCGAAAATATGCTAGAATAAGGTAAAACATTTATGAAAATGTAAGGAGAAGTTTATGAGAAAAACAAAAATTGTTGTTCCAATCATGCTGACAGAGTTAGCAGAGCTTGAGAAAGTTTCTGTCAGTGATTATCGAACAGCAGATATTGTTGAATGGCGTGCCGATTTTTTGTCAGCAGATGAAATTTTAGAGATGGCTCCTAAATTCTTTGAAAAATTTAAAGAAAGTAAGATTTTATTTACTTTAAGAACAGTCAGAGAAGGCGGAAATATTCAAGTTTCTGAAAAAAAATATTTACAGATTTTAAAAGAAATTTTGACTTACAATCCCGCATATATCGATGTCGAATTCTTTACGCATGGCCCTTCATTTGCCGCTTTGAAAGATTTTCGGGATAAAATGGTGCTTTCTTATCATAATTTTGATGAAGTTCCGTCCGATTTAACCAATCGGTTGATTAAAATGCACGAAGAAGGAACTGCCTTTGTTAAAGTTGCTGTGATGCCAGAACGTGAATGTGATGTTCTTGATTTATTACAAATCACTCGTGATATGACTTTAGAATACGGTGATCATTTTATCAGCATGGCAATGGGTGACTTAGGACGACTTTCAAGAATTTCTGGCTATTTGACTGGCTCTTGCTGGACTTTTGCAAGTTTAGAAAATTCTAGTGCGCCTGGGCAAATTTCTCTCAAAGAAACAGAGTATATTTTGGATATCTTAGAAAAATAGAGAATGATATAATCAGAGATATTGTTCGGTTATGACAGATAATTTTTTTACTTTTATTAGGACAAGTAGAATGGACCAAAAGCTTTATAAGTGAAAATGTTATAATAGATAATGAAAAAGGACGCTTTGTTCATTAGAAATTAAAAATAGGATTAATTTACTGACAGCTATTCTGTCAGTAAAAAAGGAGAAAAAAGTGGTTATTAGCCGTTATTCACGTCCAGAAATGGCAGAGATTTGGTCAGAAGAAAACAAGTATAAAGCATGGCTTGAAGTCGAAATTCTTGCAGATGAAGCATGGGCAGAGCTTGGGGAAATCCCAGCAGCAGATGTGAAAAAAATTCGCGAAAATGCAACTTTTAATGTTGAACGTATTCTTGAAATTGAAAAAGAAACACGTCATGATGTGGTAGCTTTCACACGTTCTGTCAGTGAATCATTGGGTGAAGAACGCAAATGGGTTCATTATGGTCTGACATCAACAGATGTCGTTGATACAGCTTATGGTTATCTTTATAAACAAGCTAATGATATTTTGCGCAATGATCTAAAAAACTTTGCAGAAATTGTTAAAAATAAAGCTTTAGAGCATAAATACACAGTAATGATGGGTCGAACTCACGGCGTTCACGCTGAACCAACAACTTTTGGCTTGAAATTAGCGACTTGGTACAGCGAAATGAAACGAAATATTGAACGTTTTGAACGTGCTGCAAAAGCTGTTGAAGCTGGGAAAATTTCTGGTGCTGTTGGAACTTTTGCTAATATTCCTCCATTTGTAGAAGCCTATGTTTGTGAAAAATTAGGGACTCGTCCGCAAGAGATTTCAACACAAGTCTTACCACGTGATTTACATGCAGAATACTTCCAAACGTTGGCGCTCATTGCGACATCAATTGAACGCATGGCCACAGAAATCCGTGGATTACAAAAATCTGAACAACGTGAAGTTGAAGAATTCTTTGCTAAAGGTCAAAAAGGCTCGTCAGCAATGCCACACAAACGTAACCCAATTGGTTCTGAAAATATGACAGGTTTAGCCCGCGTCATTCGTGGACATGCAATTACAGCTCTTGAAGATGTTAGTCTTTGGCATGAACGTGACATTTCACACAGTTCTGCTGAACGTATCATTGCACCTGATACAACAGAATTATTGGATTATATGTTGAATCGTTTTGGGAATATCGTTAAAAATTTGACTGTTTTCCCAGAAAATATGAAGCGAAATATGGATGCGACTTTTGGCTTGATTTACAGCCAACATGTCATGTTAATGTTGATTGAAAAGGGAATGACGCGTGAAGCAGCTTACGATTTAGTTCAACCTTTGACTGCAAAATCTTGGGATGAACAAGTGATGTTTAGACCATTGCTTGAAGAAAATGAACAAATTCGTCAGTATTTGAATGATGAAGATATTGATAAAGCTTTTGATTACAATTATCATTTAACAAGAGTCGATGAAATTTTTGAGCGTGTCTTTGATTAATAAGAAAGCCTACTAAAAAGTAGGTTTTTTTGTTATTAAAACGAAATATAAAAAGGATTGACAAATTTAATGAAAACGGATACAATTATAAATGTAAATATGAGAACGTTCCCACACGTGAAAGGAGGAAGTAATGACAACAATCAAGCAAGTTGCGCTTGAAGCAGGAGTTTCAAAGTCCACTGTTTCACGTTTTATTGCTCAGAATGGCTATGTAAGTGATGAAGCCAGAGAAAAAATTGAACGAGCAATTAAAAAACTAAATTTCAGACCCAATCTTTCTGCCCAATCTTTAAAAACTAAAAAGAACCAGCTTGTTGGACTATTATTGCCAGATATCTCCAATCCTTTTTTCCCAATGCTAGCCAAAGGAGCAGAGGAATTTTTAAAAGAAAAAGGTTATCGTGTGATGCTCGGAAATATTGGTGAAAAGAATCAATCTGAGCAAGATTATTTGAAAGTTTTGATTCAAAGTAATGCTGCTGGCATCATTTCAACCCATGATTTTAAAGAAGACTTTCCTGATTTGGATATTCCAACTGTAATCGTGGACCGAGTAGGCCATAAAAGTAACTATGGTGTTTTTTCGGACAATGAGTCAGGTGGACGATTAGCAGCAAAAGTGATTGTAACAGCAGGAGCAAAAAAAGTTGCTGTAGTCAGCGGTCCTTTGAATGCCACAAATATCAATAATCGTTTTAAAGCAAGTATTGCTTATTTAAAAGAAAAACAAGTTGATTTTAAAGCTTTTTACAGTCAAAGTTATGATTTTGAAGAAATTCAGAAAGAGGCGAGAGAAGTGCTTGCCAATGAAGAAAACTTTGATAGTATTATTGCACCATCGGATATTCATGCTATGGCTTATATCCACGAAATTCATCGTTTAAATAAGAAAATTCCTGAGGATATTCAAATTATTGGTTATGACGATATTCAAATGAGCCAATTCATTTATCCAGCACTCTCAACCATTCATCAATCTGCTTATCAGATGGGGCTTGAAGCTGCTCAACTTATTTATAAAATCGCGACTGATCAAGCAATTGAGAAGTCTAAAATTGAACTCCCTGTTCATTATGTAGCGCGTGAAACAATTCGTCAAAAGAGAAAAGAATGAGGAAAAATTAATGACAAAAGTAAGTGTTATAGGAAGTATTTCAATGGATTTAGTCACAAGGACTAACCGAGTGCCGAATGCTGGAGAAACAGTATTTGGTGAAGATTTCGCTATGGTTCCCGGTGGAAAAGGAGCGAACCAAGCCGTTGCTTTTGCCAGACTTTCTCCCAATGAAGTAAGTATGATTGGAGCAGTAGGCAAGGATGCTTTTGGTGAGAGTATTTTGCAAAACTTCAAAGAAAATGCAGTTCTTTTTGAAAATGTGGGAACGGTACCACAAACAACAGGAATTGCTCAAATTACTCTCTATGATGACGATAATCGTATTATTATTATTCCAGGTGCTAATAATGAAGTTCTACCAAGTTATCTAGCAGACCTTTGGGAGAAAATTAAAGAAAGCCAACTTGTTATTCTACAAAATGAAATTCCACATGAAACAAATCTAGCGATTGCTAAATTCTGTAAAGAAAATGCGATAAATGTTCTTTATAATCCAGCTCCAGCAAGAAAAACAGATTTGGAAATGATTGATTTTGTTGATTATATCACACCGAATGAACACGAATGTAAGGAACTTTTTCCAAATTTAGCACTTGAAGAAATTCTCAAAAAATATTCAAATCGTCTGATTGTCACCTTAGGAAGTGAAGGAGTCATTTTCCACGATGGAGAGACTCTTCAAAAAATTCCTGCCATAAAAGCTAAAGTTGTAGATACAACTGGTGCAGGAGATACATTCAACGGAGCCTTTGCCTTTGGTTTGACTGAGAACTTATCAATTAGTGATTCTATCAGATTAGCTGTCGTTGCTTCTCATTTATCTATTCAAAAATTTGGCGCACAAGGCGGGATGCCAAAGCTATCAGAAGTTAAAGCAAAATTAAAAGAACTTGAAATTAATCTCTACTAAAAAAGAAAGAGAGTTAAATTTATGAAAAAAGAAGGAATACTTAATAGTGAATTAGCAAAAATTGCTGACGATTTGGGCCATACTGACCAAGTTTGTATTGGAGATTTAGGCTTACCAGTACCATCAGGTGTCAAAAAAATTGATTTAGCCCTGACCAGAGGAAAACCCAGTTTTCAAGAAGTGCTGGACATCTATTTGGAAAATATTTTAGTTGAAAAAGTCTATCTTGCTGAGGAAATAAAAGAAAATAATCCTGAACAGTTAGCGATTTTACTGACAAAATTATCAGCAGATGTTGAAATAGTTTTTGTCAGTCATGAAACCTTAAAATTAATGAATCATGAGGTCAAAGCAGTGGTGAGAACAGGAGAAAATACGCCTTATTCAAATATTATTTTACAATCAGGTGTCGCTTTGTGAAAAAGGAGGAGGTCAATTTTGAAAATAGAAATGAAGAACATTTCTAAATCATTTGGAACGAATAAAGTTCTTGAAGCAATTGATTTAACGATTAATTCAGGAGAAGTTCATGCCTTAATGGGAGAAAATGGGGCTGGAAAATCTACTTTGATGAATATTCTAACTGGTCTATTTCCAGCTTCTGGTGGGGAAATTGAGATTGACAGTGAAAAGAAAATTTTTAAAAATCCTCAGGAAGCAGAAGGATTTGGAATTAGTTTTATTCATCAGGAAATGAATACTTGGCCTGATTTAACAGTCTTAGAGAATCTTTTTTTAGGACGAGAGATAAAAAATAAATTTGGTATTTTAGATACGAAGGCCATGCGAAAAAAAGCAAATTTTGCTTTTGAACAGTTGGGAGTAAAAATTGATTTAGACAAAGAAATTGGTAATTTATCAGTTGGTCAGCAACAAATGGTTGAAATAGCTAAAAGTTTTTTGTCTGATTTAAAAATTTTGATTATGGATGAACCAACAGCAGCATTGACTGAAAGAGAAACAGAAAGATTGTTTTCAGTTATTGCTGGTCTAAAAAATCAAGGGGTTGGAATTATTTATATTTCTCATCGAATGGAAGAAATTTTTAAAATCACAGATTGTGTAACTGTCATGCGTGATGGTCTAGTCATCGATACGCAAAAGACGAAAGAAACCAACGTTGATGAATTAGTTAGAAAAATGGTTGGTCGGTCAATTACAGATTACTATCCCCCAAAAAATGCTGAAATTCGAGAAATTGTATTTGAAGCCGACCATTTATCGGCAGAATTTTTTAAAGATATTTCATTTTCAGTTCGTTCAGGTGAAATTCTCGGATTTGCAGGACTCATGGGAGCTGGTAGAACTGAGGTCATGCGAGCAATTTTTGGAATTGATAAGCTAAAATCAGGCACGATAAAAATTAATGGAAAGAGTCTAACTATCAATAACCCGGCACAAGCAATCAAAGAAGGAATTGGCTTTTTAACAGAAGACCGAAAAGATGAAGGACTTGTTCTTGATTTCTCAATAAAAGATAATATTACTCTTCCGAGTACAAAGGATTTTATTCATCATGGCCTCTTTGATGATAAAACAGCAACAACTTTTGTTAAGCAACTCTCTGAGCGTCTTAATGTTAAAGCGACAGATGAAGAACAAATAGTTGGGTCTCTATCTGGAGGAAATCAACAAAAAGTTGTCCTTGCCAAATGGATTGGCATTGCGCCAAAAGTTTTAATCTTAGATGAACCAACACGAGGAGTCGACGTGGGAGCCAAGCGTGAAATTTATCAATTAATGAATGAACTTGCTGAACGTGGTGTTCCAATTATTATGATTTCAAGTGATTTACCCGAAATTCTTGGTGTTGCAGACCGAATTGCAGTGATGCATGAAGGAGAAATAGCAGGAATTTTAGCCAAAAATGAAGCAACACAAGAAAATGTGATGCAGCTCGCAACAGGAGGACAATAAGTGTGAAAGCTCTATCTCAAAAATTCAGTTCTTTAACGACAATGATTGCTCTGATTGTTTTGATGATTATCATTACATGTATCAATCCCAACTTTATGACGGCAAATAATTTGCTAAATTTACTCTTACAAGTCACGGCTAATGGATTTATTGCCTTTGGGATGACCTTCGTAATTCTAACTTCAGGAATTGACCTGTCAGTTGGCGCAATTTTAGCCCTTTCAAGTGCAGTGTCCGCAGGTTTTATAGCCCAAGGAATGCCTTTACCGCTAGCAGTAGTCTGTGCGTTAATCATTGGTGCTTTTCTTGGAGCGATCAATGGTGCACTTATTGCCTATGGGAAATTGGCCCCTTTCATTGTAACTTTAGCTACTCAAATGGTTTACCGCGGAGCAACCCTTGTTTTTACTGATGGTAATCCAATTACTAAACACATGGATGGCTATTTCTTAGCCTATATTGGACAAGGTTATTTACTGGGTATTCCTTTCCCTGTTATTTTAATGATTCTTGTTTTCATTGTTTTATGGATTTTACTTCATAAAACAGCCTTTGGTAAATCAGTTTATGCTTTGGGTGGTAATGAAAAAGCTGCTTATATTTCAGGAATTAAACTAAATAAAGTAAAAATTGCCATTTACACTTTATCTGGAGCAATGTCCGCAATTTCTGGTTTAATCATCAGTTCTCGTTTGTCATCAGCAACGCCACAAGCAGGTTCTGGCTACGAAATGTATGCAATCGCTGCCGTTGTCCTTGGGGGAACCTCTCTAATGGGAGGAAAAGGGCGTATGTTTGGAACTATGATTGGGGTATTAATCATTGGTGTTCTAAATAATGGTTTAAATATAATTGGTGTGTCAGCCTTTTGGCAACAAGTCATCCAAGGATTAGTTATTCTCGTTGCAGTTCTTATCGATGTCATTCGTAGCAAACGGAAATAGGAGAGTTGAACATGAAATTAGTAAAAAAATTAACTTTTGCTTTTGTAGCTACTTTAGCAGTCTCAACTTTGACCGCATGTAGTCTTTATACCGGTATTCCAGGCCGTGATGGAAAGGAAAAAGTAGAAGAGGTAACGCATAAGAAACCAAATGAATTAAATATTGGTGTTTCTATTTCGACAACAAACAATCCTTATTTTGTTTCAATGAACAATGCGATTAAATCAATGGCCAAAGAAAAAAATACAAAATTAACGGTTTCTGATGCCCAAAATGATTCTGCAACACAATTAAATAATGTTCAAAATTTCATCAGCCAAAATGTGGATGCGATTTTAATTAATCCTGTAGATTCTGATGCCATTGTTCCAGCCATTAAAGCAGCCAATAATGCCCATATCCCAGTGATTGCAATGGATAGAGGATCAAATGGTGGAACAGTTTTAACAACCGTTGCCTCCGATAATGTGGCAGCTGGGAAAATGGCGGCTCAAGCCGTTGAAAAATTGGTTGGGAAAAACGTAAAAGTTCTGGAACTTTCTGGAACGCCAGGGGCTTCGGCAACAATAGACCGTGGTAAAGGGTTTAATAGTGAAGCTAAGACCTTAGGTTTAAATATATTATCCAGTCAATCAGCTAATTTTGACAGAACAACTGGTTTAAATACGACTCAAAATATGCTCCAATCTCATAAAGACGTCCAAGCAATCTTTGCGCAAAATGATGAAATGGCACTGGGAGCAGCTAAAGCTGTGCAAGCCACTGGACAAAAAATAGCTATTTTTGGAATTGATGGTGAGTCTGAAACACATGATGCCATAAAAGCAGGGACAATGACCGCAACGATTGCTCAACAACCAGCTAAAATTGGTGAAATGGCTTTGCAAGCTACCTATGATTATTATCAAGGTAAAAAAATTGCACATATGATAAATTCGCCAATCTATCTTGTGGATAAAGATAATGTTGACCAACATCAATGGTAGTATAAAAATATAAATTCTGTCGCTAGGACAGAGTTTTTTTATTTTTAAAAATAAAGATGAATAATGAATAAAAATATAAATTTGTCCAAATGACATTTTTAAACTTCGCAAAAAGTAAAATTTATAATATAATAGATAGCTGGGGCTCTTTTAGGTTTGTAAAACTAAAAAGAGTTTATCCTCTAAAAAAAGGAGAAAAAATGGGAGAAAATACTGTTCCTCAAAAATCTAGTGATAATGCGGGTTCAATAGTGGCTTTAATGGTGGCCCTATTGGTAGCAATCTTTGCTTTTCAGCTCAATGCTTCAATGCTCTCGCCTGCTTTGGTTACCATGCAGACCCAATTACACACGACAGCTTCGTCTATAGCACTAACACAAACCATCTTTTTTACAGCTGCGGCCTTATTTGCTCTATTTTTGCCTCGTTTGGCGGATTTGATTGGACGAAAAAAAGTTCTAATTGGAATGCTTACTTTGACAATGATTGGTTGTCTTATCTCAGGATTTGCTACAAATGTGGGGATTTTGATGATTGGTCGTATTTTACAAGGTGCTGCTGGCCCTGTGGTTCCGCTTTGTTTAATTATTCTGCATGTGAAAGTGCGTGATGAGAAGAGATATGCAAAATTAATGGCCATACTCACTTCAATCAATGGTGGAATTGCTGGGGTTGATGCATTAGCAGGTGGTTGGCTAGTAAGTCATGGTGGATTTCGTTCTGTATTTTTTGTTATGGGAATTACTGCGGCACTTGCTATTCTTTTAGTAAGTTTTGGAACGCAAGAGTCAACTGCAAAAGATACACCAAAAATGGATTGGAGCGGAGTCATTCTTTTAGTAGTGGCAATGGGTGCGCTCTTGAGCGCGGTGAATGCCTTGCAAGGAAGTTTTGGAAATCTTGGACTTCCTAATTGGCTTTTAGCTTCACTCTTGGCTCTTTTAGGTTTGATTTGTTTTGTTGGATTTTGGCAAGTTGAAAAACGAGTGAATCATCCAATGGTTCCTATTCATTATTTGAAACAAAGAAGAACTTGGGGGTTATTAATTACAACTCTCCTAACGATGACTGGTGTCTTTGCAATTATGAATGGTATTATTCCAGCTTTGGGTCAAGATGGTAAGTTTGGTTTGGGACTTGGGGCAGATATGGTTTCTCTTGTTACCCTTACTCCTTATGCGCTTGCTGGCTTATTCTTTGGACCTGTTTCAGGATTCTTGGCTGCACGCTTTGGCTTTACAAAAGTCCTTCGGGTTGGACTTTTAACGACGATTATCGGTATTGGTTTGGCCGTTGTTGGAGTGCTACAACCTTCAATCTGGCTTTTATTGTTGGTATCTACCTTCATTGGGATTACCTATGCTGGAATAACAAATATTATGTTAAATGGTCTGGGAATCGTGCTTTCACCAGAGGATAATCCAGGTTATCTTCCGGGCTTAAATGCAGGAATGTTTAATTTAGGAGCTGGTATCAGTTTCATTATTTTGTACGCAGTGCCAACGCTTTTACATACCAGTGTTGGTGGAAGTAGTTCTGGTTATATTTCTGGAATTGTCACAGGATTGATTCTTGTTATTATTGCTTTCTTTACTTCATTTTTAATTCCAGATTCTAAAAATGTAAAATAAATGAGTTACTTATAAAAAACTCTGTCGGAATTCCGTCAGAGTTTTCTATTCGGGTAAATTATCAAAGTATTCAGGAAAAGCTTGTAAAACTGCCATTTCTTCGTCAAACATCAAGTGCAAATGTTTGGCAGCTGCTGTGACAGCTTGTTCTCCATCATGATTTTCAACAGCGGTGAGTATTTCCTTGTGTTGCTCAATCAAGGTATTCCATGGTAAATCAGAAATCGCAAGACGTAACCAACGGAAACGATTGAACTGAATATTAATGGTTTGAAGCCAGTCCCAGACTTGGGCATGGTTAGTCATTAAATAAAAAGTTTTATGAAATTCTTCATCGGCATTAAAAAAATTGTGATATTCTGCTTTAGCAGCATATTGTTCTTGAAGTTCAATTGCATCACGCGCTTGGTTGAGTAAAAGATTATTATTCTCTAAAGCCGCGGCTTCGGAAACAATTTTGGCTTCTAAATTTTCTCGAATGAATCGAGCATTGATGGCAGCATCTAAATCAATTTTTGTGACGAAGGTTCCTGATTGAGGGATGCTGTAAATGAGTCCATCACGACGTAAACGAAGAAGTGCCTCTCTGACAGGAGTTCGGCCTAATTGCAAATCAATTTCGATATTTTTTTGTGAAATTTTTTGTCCAGGACGATATTCATTCCTGAGAATTTTGCCTGTAATTTGATTATAGGCCTGATTCTGTAGATTAAAATTCAATTCATTCATTCTGTAATTATAGAGCAGAGGGGCGGTAAAGTCAAATAATAAAGGTATTCTTTTAAAATAATGTCTTTTTTTTAATATATTCTTGACAACGGTTTCTTAAAAGTGATATACTAGTTTTCGTAGAAGAAAAACTGATATATCACTTTTTGAGATTTAAAGGAGAAATAATGGTTAAATTGCTTGATGATTATTTGATAAAGGGTGAGGAATTTAAAAAAGCAAAAATTAAAATTCCTAACTTTAATCAAGACAAAGTTATAGAGTCAACAGCTGATAATCCAGTCTGGGTCCACTTTGGTGGAGGAAATCTTTTTAGATGTTTCCATGCGGTTGTCGCCCAAGACTTACTCAATCAAGGAGAACTCAACTCAGGTCTTATTGTGGCTGAAACTTATGATGATGAGGTAATTGATAAAATCTATCGGGCATATAATAATCGTTTTCTGTCAGTGACAATGAAATCAGATGGAACTTTTGACAAAGAATTGATTGCGAGTGTTGCTGAAAGTTTTTATTTTAATGCAGAAAATACCGAGGGTTGGGCTCATTTAACAAAAGTCTTTGAAAATCCGTCTTTGCAATTGACAACTTTTTCGATTACAGAAAAAGGTTATTCACTACGGGATTCAAAAGACCAATTGACGCCTTTGGCACTTGAAGATATGCAAGGAAGAAGCAAGCCCAAAACCAATATGGGGGCCGTTACTTATCTCCTTTATGCAAGATTTAAAGCTGGTAAATTTCCGATTGCCATGGTCAGCACAGATAATTTTTCAGAGAATGGTTTGAAGTTACAAGAAGCGATTTTGACCATTGCTAAAGCTTGGGTGGAAAATGAAATCGTAGAACAAGATTTTTATGATTACCTTATCAATCCTAAAAAAGTTAGTTTCCCCTGGTCAATGATTGACCGAATTACACCCAATCCGTCTGAAAAAGTTGCAAAATTACTGACAGCTGATGGTTTTGAGGATACAGAAATTTTACATAGTCAAAAACATACAAATATTGCTCCTTTTGGTAATACGGAAGAAGTTCATTATTTGGTGATTGAAGATGCTTTCCCAAATGGCCGGCCGGCATTAGAAAAATCTGGAGTTATCTTGACTGATCGTGAAACAGTCAATGATGCTGATCAGATGAAAGTTACAGCTTGTTTGAATCCCTTGCATACTGCCTTAGCTATTTTTGGAAGTTTATTAGATTATCATTCAATTTGGGAAGAAGTTGCCAATCCAGATTTGTTAGCACTCATTAAGAATTTGGGGTATGGCGAGGCTTTACCTGTGGTTAAGAATCCGAAAATTATCAATCCGAAAGATTTTATTGACCAGTTATTGACTAAACGTTTACCAAATAAAAATATTCCAGATACACCACAGAGAATTGCGGCAGATACGTCACAAAAAATTCCTGTTCGCTATGGCGTAACAATTGGACACTATATTGCCAATCCAAGATTTTCTGTTAAAGAATTGGAATTTATTCCATTAGTCATTGCTGCTTGGTGCCGTTATTTAATCGGAATTAATGATGAGTTAGAAAGTTTCTCTCCAAGTCCTGACCCTCTTCTTGAAGAGTTGCAAGCTTTTGTTGCCGATGTAAAATTAGATGGTAGTCAGCAAGAAATTCATGAAATCCTAAAACCTATCTTATCTAATCACCAAATTTTTCCAAATGAGATGTACCAAACAGGACTAGCTCAAAAGATTGAAAATTACTTTGAGCAAATGCTTCAAGGCAAAGGAGCAGTGCTTAATACGCTACAAAATGTCCTAAAGGAACACGGAAAAAATTACTGACAGAATGTTTAATTTTGAGCTGTCAGTAAAAATACTGCTATCAGTTTTCCATTTCTGCCAAATTGAGAAAAGAAAAAACTGACCAACTTTTTAATCAAGCTTTAAATAAAGTTTTGGCAGATTTGCAAAATCAAAATTACGAAATCATTGACGTACAACTTTCAGCTGGTCTTACCGCTTGGTGGGAAGCTACAGCACGCTATTTGATTTTATATAAATAAGATAAAGGAATAAAAAAATGGAAATGACAATGCGTTGGTTTGGTTCAAATGCAGATAAGATAAAACTTTCTGAAATTGCCCAAGTTCCAGGTGTTAAAGGAGTCGTTGGAATGATTATGGACATTCCAGCGGGAGAAATTTGGCCAAAGGAGAGAATCAAAGCACTTAAAGAAGAAATCGAAGCCGCAGGTTTAACTTTAAAAGTAATTGAATCTGTCAATATTCATGATGATATCAAAATTGGCTTGCCAACTCGTGATAAATATATTGAGAATTATAAAGAAACGATTCGAAATCTTGCTGAGTTTGGGATTGAAGTGATTTGCTATAATTTTATGCCTGTATTTGACTGGTTGAAATCAGATTTGGATTATCGTTTAGCTGATAATTCACAAACTATGGCTTTTGTTGCTAGAGATATTCCAGCAAACCCTCAGGAGATAATTGACCGCGTTCAAGCAGCGGATGGTGGCTTTTCACTCCCAGGTTGGGAACCTGAAAGATTATCAGAAGTCAGAGGACTCTTTGAGGCATACAAAAATGTCGATGAGCATAAATTGCGTGAAAATTTTGCTTATTTTCTAAAAGCAATCATTCCTACATGTGAAGAAGTTGGGATTAAAATGGCGGTTCACCCTGATGACCCTCCTTATCCTATGTTTGGGCTTCCTCGGGTGGTGAAAAATCGGGAAGATTTAGATTGGATATGTAATGTTGTAGATAGTCCGTCAAACGCGATTACGCTTTGTACGGGGTCGATTGCTGAAGATCCAGCTAATAATGTCTATGAAATTATGGCTGAATTTGTCAAAAGAGACCGAATTCCTTTTGCACATGTGCGGAATATTAAATTTTTGCCAAGTGGTAAAAAAGATTTTTACGAAGCTCCTCATATGTCGGAGTATGGTTCGCTTGATATGTATAAAATAATGAAAGCCATGTATGATAATGGTTTTGATGGCTATATTCGTCCAGACCATGGTCGAATGATTTGGGGAGAAACAGGACGCCCAGGCTACGGTTTATATGACCGAGCACTTGGAGCAAGTTATCTTAATGGGCTTTGGGAGGCGCTTGAGAAAACGAATCAGTAAATAAAAATGATATGAAGAAATCTATTTTAAAGAACTTTTTGTGAAAAAAATGTGCGGAGAATACTCTCCGCTAAAATTAAAACGTTGGAGTAAGCGTTTCACAAAGTTCACAAATTAACAAAGTTTATGGAAAAATTTGTCAATTTTCACTGACAAAAATACAAAAATAGGAGAATCTGTTTAAAATGGCAGAAAAACAAAAAACTTCATGGGTTTATACCCCAAAAGCAATCAATACAAGGCGTGGTCTTCTTTACGGTTTGACTGATTTAATGGGCGGAGGCTGGAATAACATTGTTTCAGGAGTCATCTTTGTCTTTGTTCTTTCACAAGGAATTAGTCCTCTTTTTACAGGAGCAGTTTTGGGAATTGGTCGGATTATTGATGCCGTCTGGTCCCTCTTTTTTGGGGCAATTACTGACCGTTTTTATAGAACAAAATTAGGACAAAAATATGGACGACGTCATTTCTTTATTGCACTTGGCGGAATATTATTTGCGATTTTATTTCCAATGTTTTGGATTTCAACTAGCAGTTGGCAATATTATCTTTGGGTTTATGTTGCGATTGAGGTAGCGATTTCCATGATTTTAATTCCTTGGGAAACCTTGCCTACGGAAATGACGCCTGATTATAAAAAACGGACCACTCTTTCAGGGAGTCGAATGTTTATTTCAGCAACTGGAACGGCTATTGTCTTCTTTACCTTAGCTGTACTTAAGTCATTTAATAATCCTAATGCTTATCTTTATACGGGAATTACTTGGACAGTCATTTTTGTCATTGCCATTTTCACTTCATGGCGAGCAAGCTGGGAACGTCCTTTAACTCCAGAATTTCTAGCAGAATTAGATGCTCAACCCCGACTTGGATTTAGTGGATTTATGAAAAAAACAGTGACAGATTACTTTGGCACTTTCAAAAATAAATCATTCAGAAAACATTTATTGGTTTATCTCCTCTCATTTACAGGAAAAGATTTCTATTCTACACTGCTCCCAACTTTTATCGTGATTGGATTGTCCGGAACATCTGCCAATGCTCCGTGGGTTCTCCAAGCACTCTCAGCATTTGGTATTCTATCGATCATTGCCGCAGTAAAATTAATGGTCACTCGTGGTCCGAAATATTTATTTACTTTGAGTTATTTGGCGATTATTGTGGCCATGTTAGGTTATTTTGTTATCTATTTGACAGGGATTAATAATCCAATGTGGATGCTTGTGATTGTTTCCATTATTTATCAACTTGGACGAGGAATTTTAGAATTTACTCCTTGGAATGTTTTCCCTTTTATACCCGATGTTGACCGAATTTTTACACATGGCGATAAAGCGGGCGTATATGCTTCTGTTATGACTTTCTTTCGTAAATCAACAGGGGCACTTGCAACATATATTGCTGGTTGGGCTCTTGAAGAAATTGGATTTAATTCCACAACAATGACGACTCATGCAAATACACCATTAGGTATTCAACACGGAATTATGTTGATTTTCATCTTTGTTCCAATTGGCTTGTTAGCAGCCGCATTGATTGCAGCTCGCACCTTTAAACTTAATCGAGCCAATCATGATATTTTAAAAGCAGAATTACAACGTCTTGAAGAAGGAGGCTCAAAAGCTGATGTAACTCTTGAAACACGTCAGGTCGTTGAATTACTGACAGGTCACTCTTATGAAAAATGTTGGCCTGACCAAGCAGATATTTAATGACAAATGCTTAAAAGTTTACTGACAGGCGCTGTCAGTAAATTTATCGGAGAAAAACGATGGAAAATCAATTGTTAACACTAAAAAATAATGAGCTTACTGTTCAAATTAATCCAAAAGGGGCTGAATTAACTCATGTAATTGAGAATAAAAATAAATTTGATTTTATTTGGAATGGTTCTGAGTGGCCAAAACATGCCCCAATTTTATTTCCGGCTATTGGACGTTCAACTGATGATGAATATTTGCTGAACCAGAAGATTTATCCGATGCAACAACATGGTTTTGCTTCAGATTATTTCTTTGAAATTATTGACCAGAAAGAAGACCAGATAAGTTTGTCATTAAAAGATAACGAGGAAACTTATCAATCCTACCCTTTTCAATTTGAATTAAAAGTCACTTATCAACTGGTCAGTAAAAAATTGAAGATTCAATTTGAAATAAAAAATCTGTCAGTAAAAAAATTGACATTTGCCTTAGGATTTCATCCAGCTTTTAACCTATCAGCAAATTTTGAAGATTACCAGATTTCCTTTGAAACTAAGGATAAGACTTTAAAACAATTTGAAATTGTCAAAAATCCATTTCCTTATCGTTCGGGAAAAATCATAGAAATTAATAAAGCTGTCAGTAATTTTCCACTTGAAAGAGAATTCTTTGAAAAAGGGCTCGTCATTTTTGACAATAAAATCGAGGAGGTGAAACTTTTTTCACAAGAGACAGATTATCAAATGACCATGAAAATGGCGGATTTTCCTTATCTTTGCTTGTGGACAAAAGAAGACGAAAATCTTTCTTACCTCTGTATTGAACCCTTCCAAGGACTGCCTGATATTCTCAATCAAAAACAAGAACTCTTGCAAAAAGAAGGAAATATCAGCTTAAAATCAAATGAATCAAAAACTTATGAAGTTGAATTAACTTTTAATAGTAATAAAGGAGAATCATGAAATTTTTATCAGAAGATTTTTTACTAACGAATGAAAGTGCCAAGATGCTTTTTCACAAACATGCAGAAAAAATGCCAATTATTGATTATCATTGCCATCTTGAACCCGCAGAAATTTATGAAAATAAAAAATATGAAAATTTAACACAAATTTGGCTAGGTGGGGATCATTATAAATGGCGTTTGCTCCGTGCGAATGGTATTCCTGAAAAATTGATTACTGGAGATGGAGAGGATTATGAAAAGTTTTTAGCATTTGCTAAAACACTCGAAAAATCATTTGGTAATCCAATTTATGAATGGACTCATCTGGAATTAAAACGATTTTTCCATATTGATAAGTTGATTTCAAGCGAGACAGCCAAAGAAATTTGGGATGAAGCGAACCAAATGCTTGCCACAGATGATTTCAGACCACGCGCATTGATTAAAAATTCACAGGTAAAAGTTGTTTGTACAACAGATGACCCTGTTTCAACGCTTTCTTATCATAAATTATTAGCCAAAGAGGAAAAAGATTTCAAAGTTTTGCCAGCTTTAAGACCAGACCATTTAATTTCGATTACTGACGGACATTTTGCAGACTATTTGACAGAGCTGTCAGCAGTTTCTGGAATTGAAATAAAAGGTTTTAAGACGATGATTAAGGCACTTGAACAAAGATTTGAATTTTTCACAATCCTTGGTGGACGTTTGTCTGACCACTCCTTATCTACCTATACTTTTGCAGAAACTAAAAACGTGGATTTAGATTCTATCCTTCAGAAAGCCAAAGAAAATCAAACTTTAACGGACCTAGAATATAATCAATACATTACGGCATTAATCCTTGAAATTATGAAATTAAATAAAAAATTTGAATGGACAATGCAACTCCATGTTAACGTCAACCGTTCTATCAATGGCCCAGCCTTAAGTAAAATTGGTGAAAATACTGGATTTGATAGTATGGGTACTCAAGCTAATATTTCTGAGGAATTAACCAAACTCTTTAGCAAAGCAGCAGAACTTGAAACCATACCAAAAACCATTCTATACTCCCTTAATCAAAATGATTGGCTTGAATTAGTCACAATGATTGGCTGTTTTCAAGGTGAAGGAGTGCAACAATTACAACTTGGAGCTGGTTGGTGGTTCAATGACACCAAAAAAGGAATGGAAAACCAATTAGAGATTTTTGCTTCACAAAGTTTATTGTCCAATTTTGTAGGAATGTTGACAGATTCACGGAGCTTTTTAAGTTATCCACGTCATGAATATTTCCGTCGCGTCCTCTGTAATTTTGTTGGACAGTTGATTGAAAATGGTAGAATCCCTGATAATGAAGCACTTGTTGGAAAAATGATTGAAGATATTAGTTATAATAATGTGCATGATTATTTTGTATTTTTCAAAGATGAGGACTCTAATCAATGACTGAATTTATAACACTTGGCGAACCTTTAGTCGTTCTTGCCTCAGAAAATCAAGATATAAGTTTAGATGTAGCTGAGCATTTCAGCAAATATTTAGCTGGTGCGGAGCTAAATGTTGCGATTGGTTTGAGTCGTCTAGGACATAAAGGAATTTACCTTTCTAAAGTCGGAGAGGATTCATTTGGGAATTTTATTATTGAATCAGTCAAAAAAGCGGAGATTGAAACGACCTATCTCACCAAAGATAAAAACTATTCAACAGGCTTTTATTTAAAACAAAAAGTAAGTGAGGGCGACCCAAAAGTTGATTATTATCGCAAAAATTCTGCAGCGGCCAATTTATCCATTGCTGAACTAAAAGCTCTAGATTTATCAGGGATAAAAATTGCGCATCTCTCAGGAATTTTTCCAGCCCTTTCAGAAACTAGTTTAAAAACTTTTCAAGCATTCAATCAAAAATTAAATGAAGCAGATATTTTAACCATTTTCGATCCAAATTTACGACCTGTACTTTGGGATAATCAAGAAAAAATGATAAGAACAATCAATGATTTAGCAAAGCAAAGTCAAATCATTCTGCCAGGAATAAATGAAGGTGAAATCTTGACCGGTTCATCCGAACCAGAAAAAATCGCTAATTTTTACCTTGAGCAAAGCCCTCTCACAAAGATTGTAGTTGTCAAATTAGGTGCTGACGGTGCTTTTGTAAAATTAAAAAATGGTGAACAATATTTTGTTTCTGGATTTAAAGTAGCAAAAGTTGTTGATACGGTTGGAGCAGGAGACGGATTCGCCGTTGGTCTTGAGTCTGCCTTACTTGAAGGAAAAACCTTAAAAGAAGCCGTCAAGCGTGCCTGTGCCGTTGGAGCATTAGCAGTTCAAAGCTCAGGAGATAGTGAAGGTTATCCCACAAAAGAAGAATTAAAAGCATTTTACAAGGAGATGTAGTCATGCAAAGAGCAGAATTATTAAATAAAGTGATTCAATCAGGAGTCGTCTCGGTCGTCCGAGCTGAGAGTGGCGAAAAAGCATTAAAAATCGTAGAAGCTGTCATCTCAGGAGGAATCACTTCTATCGAATTGACCTATTCAGTCCCGCGAGCTAACGAAGTTATTTCTGATTTGGTAGCCAAGTATCTAGGAACAGATGTAGTGATCGGAGCAGGGACAGTTTTAGATCCGACCTCTGCTCGTTTGGCCATTGTTGCAGGGGCTCAATTTATTGTCAGTCCAAGTTTTAACAAAGAAGTCGCAAAGATATGTAATCTTTATCAGATTCCCTATGTTCCGGGAATTTTAACTCCACTCGAAGCTCAAAAAGCTTTAGAATATGGGTCAGAGTTAATCAAACTTTTCCCAGGTGATATTACAGGTCCCAAAATGATAAAAGACTTAAAAGGTCCATTTCCTTATATTAATATCCTTCCATCGGGAGGAGTAAATGTTGATAATGTTGCTGAATGGTTTGCAGCAGGAGCAGTAGCTGTAAGTGCTGGAGGTGGGGTTACAGCTCCAGCAGCCAACAACAATTATAGTGGGGTTACTGAAAATGCCAAGAAATTTATGGCAGCATTTAAGTCAGCTAAGAAATAAAAATTAGCTATTAATTTTCCCTTTTGAATAATAAAAAACTTCATTTTTTGAAGTTTTTTTATTTTAAATATTTTTTTATAAAACAGGTCAACCGCAACCTTTCCCACCAAAATTAAAAAGATTTTCATATAAAAACATAAAAAAAGAAAAAAATTTTAATTTCAGAGAATGAAAACCGTTTCTAACTTGTGTTATAATGTGAGTATAAATAAAAAATATGGAGAAATCTTATGTTTGATACTACTGATCAATTGGCTGTAAATACGATTCGTACTCTATCATTAGATGCGATTCAAAAAGCAAATTCAGGACATCCTGGACTTCCAATGGGCTCTGCACCAATGGCTTATGTACTTTGGAGCAAATTTCTTAATGTGAACCCTAAGACAAGTCGTAAATGGTCAAATCGTGACCGTTTTGTCTTGTCTGCTGGTCATGGTTCTGCAATGTTATATAGTTTATTACATTTGGCAGGTTATAATGTAACGACTGATGATTTAAAAGGTTTCCGTCAATGGCAATCAAAAACACCGGGACATCCAGAAGTTAATCATACAGATGGTGTTGAAGCAACAACAGGTCCTTTAGGACAAGGAATTGCCAATGCTGTCGGAATGGCAATGGCTGAAGCACATTTAGCAGCACAATACAATAAACCTGGTTTTGATATTGTTGACCATTACACTTACGCCTTAAATGGTGATGGTGATTTGATGGAAGGTGTTTCACAAGAAGCAGCTTCACTTGCAGGTAAATTGAAACTTGGTAAATTGATTCTTTTCTATGATTCAAATAATATTTCTCTAGATGGTGACTTATCTATGTCATTTATTGATGATATTCAAAAACGTTTTGAATCATATGGCTGGCAACATTTATTGGTAAAAGATGGAAATGATTTAGAAGAAATCGCAGCAGCTGTTGAAGTGGCTAAAGCTGAAAAATCTAAACCAACAATCATTGAAGTTAAAACAGTCATTGGTTTTGGTGCTGAAAAACAAGGAACTTCAGCAGTTCACGGAGCTCCTCTTGGAGCTGAAGGTGTTGCATTTGCCAAGAAAGCATATGGTTGGGATTATCCTGAATTTACAGTTCCTGAAGAAGTATCAAAACGCTTTTTAGAAACGACAGTTGCGCGTGGTGAAGCGATGGAGCAAGTATGGCGCAGTACTTTTGATGATTATTCTGAAAAATACCCTGAGCTTGCTGAGCAATACGCAAAAGCTTTTGAAAATGAAACGCCAGAGCTTACTTTGACCAAGCATGAAATGGAAACAAGCAAGGCCAGCCGTGTAACTTCACAAGAAGCTATCCAAGAATTATCAGCTCAAATGCCAAATCTTTGGGGTGGGTCTGCTGACCTTTCGGCTTCAAATAATACAATGGTTAAAGTTGAAGAAGACTTCATGCCAGATAACTATGCTGGACGTAATATTTGGTTTGGTGTACGTGAATTTGCAATGGGAGCCATTATGAATGGGATTGCTTTGCATGGTGGAACTCGTGTCTATGGCGGAACATTCTTCGTCTTCTCAAACTACATGCTTCCTTCTGTTCGGATGGCTGCTCTACAAAGCTTACCAGTTACTTATGTTTGGACACATGATTCCATTGCTGTTGGGGAAGATGGTCCAACTCACGAACCTGTTGAACAATTAGCTTCTGTTCGCTCAATTCCTAATTTGGATGTAATTCGTCCAGCTGATGGAAATGAAGTAGTGGCTGCATGGCGTCGTGCTGCATCAAGTAAAAGCCGCCCAACCGCACTTATTTTGACTCGTCAAAATCTTCCAGTTTTACCTGATACTTATGAATTGGCTGAAGAAGGTCTGAATCGTGGGGCTTATATTCTTTCAAAAGAAGAAGGAAAACTTGAAGGAATCATCATTGCGACTGGTTCAGAAGTAGCATTAGCTCTTGAAGCTAAGAAGACTTTGGGTTCTGGCATTCGTGTCGTTTCAATGCCTTCAATGAATATTTTTGACGAACAAGAAGCAGCTTATCGCGAAGAAATTTTACCAAAAGATGTAAGACGTCGTTTAGCGATTGAAGCTGGTACAAGTTACGGATGGGGTAAATATGTTGGACTTGATGGTGCAACAGTTACAGTAGATACTTGGGGCGCTTCGGCACCAGCAAATATCGTTCTTCCAGCTTACGGATTTACTGCTGAAAATGTAGTTAAAGCATACAAAGAGCTTGACTAATATTGAAAAAGGAGTTCTGATTTTTTGTCAGAGCTCTTTTGATTACAAACAAGTCTGTCAGTAAATTTTAATTAAAAAATAGAAAGGAAATAAGATGGGGATTTTACTTGCAATTATTGTGGGAGTAGCTTCAATTTTGAACTTAATGTATGGACAAAATCAACCAATCCAATATTTACTGACGGTTCTGTCAGTAATATCTTTAATCATTTATCGTGGGAAAAGAACTAAAAGGGTTCATTATAATGGATATGGTCAGAATTATTTTACGATAGGATTTACTATTTGTATCCTTAGTTTTGTGGGAACGGTAGGAATTTTGATTGGCTTCTTGTTTCATTTAGCATAATATGTTAAAATTTAACTATGCGATGAGTCGAATAATTCTACTTTGTAGAATTTCGAAGCTAAGGAATACTGGGAAATTGGGTTTTCCGCGCAGGAAGCGTGAGTATTTGTCAAATTGTGTGAACCTTTTTGACACACTTTTAGTGCCTTTAAAAGCCCTCGAAAGAGGGCTTTTTTTACGTAACGATTAAAATAATTAATAAAAAAATCTTGTTATAATCAGATGAATACAATGCTGAAAAAATATATAAACAATCTATTGTAGGAGTTAATCATATTTTCGATGTTATTATTAGCAAGAGTTAAGAAAAATATGATAAAATTGAAGTGTCAACATCTTTATATATTTTTCAAAATAGAAAGGAAATTATCATGGATGTTTCATGGATGACAAAATATATTGCTGAGGGATTGGGAACTATGCTTCTCGTCTTGCTTGGTAATGGTACAATTGCTGGGGTAACCCTCAAAGGCTCTAAAAATGAGGGCATGGGTGGTCTTGCAATTGCGTGGGGATACGGAATTGCGATTTTAGTTCCTGTACTTGCTTTTGCAAATGTTTCAGGTGCACATATTAATCCAGCAATTACAATTGGACTCGCTTCAGCTGGCTATTTCCCTTGGGCACATGTTGCACAATATATTTTGGCACAACTTATTGGTGCAATTATTGGTCAATTACTTGTTGTAGCGATTTATAAAGAATACTTCGCTAAAACTAATGACGGAGCAATTTCTTTAGGCGCTTTTTCAACAACTAACGCTTTGGATAATGGTTCAAATCGTGGAAAAGCAATTTTCAACGGATTTATCAATGAAGTAATCGGAATGTTTGTATTTGTTTTCGGAATTCTCAGTTTTACAACGAACTTCTTTGGTGCAGAATCAATCAAATGGATGACAAGCTACGCTCAACAACAAGGAGCTGATGTTACAGCGAATGCAACAGTAAGCCAAATTTGGGCTTCTGTTTCAGGCGCTTCATCATCTAAAATGATTGGTGCGCTTGCTATTGGTTTAATGTTTGTTGGTTTGGTTACAGCATTTGGTGGACCAACTGGTGCAGCATTGAATCCAGCACGTGACCTTGGTCCTCGTATCGTTTATAGCTTCTTACCACAATCAGTTGTTGGTGAAAATAAAGACGCTAAATGGTGGTACGCTTGGGTTCCAGTTGTTGCCACAATCGTTGGTGCAGTAATTGCAGCTACAGTCTTTAAACTTATGTTTAAATAAAAACAAAAATTTCTGTCGAAAGGCAGATTTTTTCTTGCCCTTATAACTTAAAAGCGCTATAATAATTATAATTTACTGAAAAGGACAGACAATTATGACACAATATAATATCGCCGTCGTTGGTGTTACTGGTGCCGTGGGTACACGTATGCTTGAACAATTAGAAGAATCTACACTTCCTATAGAAACCGTACGTGCGCTTGCAAGTAAACGTTCGGCAGGAAAAATTGTTGAATTTAAGGGGCAAGAGCTTGTTGTAGAAGAATTGACTGAGGATAGTTTTGAAAATATTGATATTGCTCTTTTTTCAGCCGGAGGCTCAGTATCAGAAAAATATGCCCCTTATGCTGTAAAAGCTGGAGCTGTTGTCGTAGATAACACCTCATTTTTCCGTCAAAACCCTAATGTCCCCTTGGTTGTTCCAGAAGTTAATGCACATGCTTTGGAAAAACACAATGGAATAATTGCCTGTCCTAATTGCTCAACGATTCAAATGATGGTTGCTTTAGAGCCGATTCGTCAAGCTTATGGGCTTGAGCGAGTAATTGTCAGCACTTATCAAGCGGTCTCTGGTGCGGGTCAATCAGCAATTAATGAAACAAATCGTGAACTCCAAGAAGCACTTGATGGAAAAGCACTGACAGAATTGTCAGCAGAAATTTTACCGTCTGCTGGAGATAAAAAACATTATCCAATTGCTTACAATGCGCTTGCACAAATTGATGTATTTACTGACAACGATTATACTTATGAAGAAATGAAAATGACAAATGAAACCAAGAAAATCATGGAAGATGATTCAATTGCGGTTTCGGCAACTTGTGTCAGAATTCCAGTTCTTTACGGTCATTCTGAGTCAGTTTATGTTGAAACGAAAAAAGTAGCAGATATTGCTGAGGTTAAACGTTTGATTTCTGAATTCCCAGGAGCTGTTTTAGAAGATGATGTTGCTCATCAAATTTATCCACAAGCCATTAATTCAGTTGGTCGTCGTGAAACTTTTGTGGGTCGTATTCGCCGTGATTTGGATGCAGCAAATGGGATTCATCTTTGGGTAGTTTCTGACAATTTACTCAAAGGAGCAGCTTGGAATTCTGTTCAAATTGCTGAAACGCTACATGAGCGTGGCTTAGTTAGACCAACTCATGAGTTAAAATTTGAACTGAAATAGAGTCTGTTAAATGAGTTATATCAGTAAAATTCGTGAAAAAATTGGCCATGAGCTTTTGATTTATCTGGGAGCAGGCGTTATTGTCTATTCTGATGAAAAAATCCTCTTACAAAAACGTAAAGATAACGGAACTTGGGCTTTACATGCGGGTGGCATAGAAGTTGGTGAAGAACTTGAGGAAACTGCTCGCCGAGAATTATTTGAAGAAACGGGACTAAAAGCAGGTAAACTTGACCTTTTAGGAATTTATTCAGGACAAGACCGTTTTATAACTTATCCCAATATGGACCAAGTTTATATGCCAGGCCTTTATTATATTTGTCGAGATTTCACAGGGAGTTTAAGACCACAAATGAGTGAAGTTGAAGAGCTGAAATGGTTTAAATTTAAAGAAATTCCAAAAAATATTCATGAGCCAAATCGCCGTGTTATCGAAGATTTCATCCAATTAATTGCGAAAGAATAATAAACTAGACTGTATAAAAATAAAATTTTTGACCTCGTTTACTAAAGTATGCTATAATAGGTCAAACAAAATTAGAGGTTGCGAAGACGAAGAAGTTAGTGGAGCGGTGAACGCACTGAAGCTGATGGCGGCGTTCTTTGCCGAAAGAAAAATTGTCACAAAATTTTTCTTGGGCTGTGTGGTTAAATCCTACAGACTGTCTTTCTGTCAGTACTGACAGAAAGGGGAGCTAATCAAAATAATTTTTGACGAACTTTTGAGAACCTCTTTTGCATAAAAAGAGGTTCTTTTTGACCTCTTGACAAGAGCTTGTCAGTAAGCTCACACATAAGGAGAAATTATGTCAGCAAAAGAAACAATTGAAAAATTACAAAATGCACGTATCATCACGGCCCTAGTGACCCCTTTTAAAGAAAATGGCCAAATTAATTTTGGAGCATTTCCTAAGCTCATTGAGGATTTACTTGCTAATCATACGGAAGGCCTTATCTTAGCTGGAACAACGGCTGAATCGCCTACTCTTACTCATGATGAAGAATTGGCAATTTTTGCTGCGGTTAATAAAATAGTGGATGGCCGTATTCCATTGATTGCAGGTGTTGGGACTAATGACACACGTGATTCGGTTGAATTTGTCAAAGAAGTTGCTGAACTTGGTTACATCGATGCGGGACTTGCAGTGACTCCTTATTACAACAAACCTTCTCAAGAAGGAATTTATCAACATTTTAAAGCCATTGCTACTGCGAGTGATTTGCCAATTATTTTGTATAATATTCCAGGAAGGGTGGTCACTGAAATTCAGGTAGAGACCATCTTACGATTAGCAGAACTGGAAAATGTAATTGCCATCAAAGAATGTACAAATACTGATAATCTGGCTTATCTCATTGAAAAGCTACCCAAAGACTTTTTAGTTTATACTGGAGAAGATGGGCTAGCTTTTCACACTAAAGCTTTGGGAGGTCAGGGTGTAATCTCGGTTGCCAGTCATATCCTAGGTCAAGAATTTTTTGAAATGTTTGCAGAAATAGACCAGGGCTCTATTCAAAAAGCAGCGGCTATCCAAAGAAAAATATTACCCAAAATAAATGCACTTTTTAGTGTCACAAGTCCGGCTCCAATCAAAACGGTTTTGAATGCAAAAGGATATGAAGTTGGTGGCTTACGTTTACCACTTGTAGCTTGTACTACTGAGGAAAGTAAAATAATTCTTGAAAAAATTGGAAATTAAAAAATACCCTTTTAGGGTATTTTTCTTTATAAAAGTAGGTCAATATTCAATTGATTTAATCTTATCATTCGATTTCAAAAGACTCATTAACGAAGCGACTTCATAAGCTTTTGGTAAGTTCAAATATAGCTCTGTTTTTAAAGAATTATTTGATTTTTTTTCAACTTTTATACTAAGAATTTTGACATCTTCCTCTTTCAGCTGTTGTTGCAACAGTTGAAGCCCTTCAAAATCTTCTAATTGAAGAATAAGATGATCGCTCGTCGCTGATTTTATCCATCGATAATTTTGGTGTAAAATAATTTGAAAAAGTAAAATAAGTAAAGTAGCTACAATACCTATAAAATATAATCCAGAACCGATAGCCATCCCAATACCAGAAGTTGCCCAAATTCCAGCCGCAGTAGTCAATCCATTAACGGATTGATTGTGAACAAAAATCATTCCAGCTCCTAAAAAGCCAATACCACTTACAATTTGAGCCGCAATTCTGGAAGGATCAAGATTGACTCCATGAGTACTGATGATGTCCATAAAACCATATTTTGAGACAATAATCATTAAAGCAGCACTCAACGCAACAATTAAATGAGTACGTGTGCCAGCATTTTTGGAACGGCTATTTCTTTCATAACCAATGGCATATCCACATACCCCAGCTAATATTAATCGAATTAACCAATCAAGTTGTGTTAAGAAAGTAATCTGCATAAAATTTCCTCCTTGTCATTTAAAACTTACCTTCCATTATATCGCTATTTTGATTAGAAAAAAAGTAAGACCCATAAAAAATGAAACTGACTTGCTTTTTTACTTGCTTTGGGTTAAACTTATATTAGTGTATTCTCGGTAGAGATTGGAATGCCAATCTCTTTTATTTTAATTCTAAGTAGAATTATCTTTTCAATATCGCTTGTCCTACTCGACCGATTTCGAGAGTGAATATGGCAAGGAAATTGCTAAAAACAGGACTGTAAATTTACTGACAGAATTTGTCAATAACTTACAGATTCTTTTTATATCGAAAAAATTATAAATTACACTGACAAGAAAGGTTTTTATGTCTAATATTAAAATCACTCCATTAGGTGGTGTGCGTGAATTTGGTAAGAACATGTATTTAGTTGAGGTTGAAGAGCAAATTTTTGTGCTTGATGCAGGACTTAAATATGCTGAAATGGATCAACTTGGTGTTGACTTTGTTATTCCTGATATTACATATCTTTTAGAAAATGCGGATCGTGTCGCAGGAATTTTCTTGACTCACGGACATGCTGATTCAATTGGTGCTTTGCCTTATATCGTTTCTGAATTAAAAGTTCCTGTTTTTGGTTCAGAATTAACAATCGAACTTGCAAAAATTAATGTCAAAAATTATGCTGACAGTCGCAAATTCAACGATTTTCATGTTGTAACTGAAGATACAGAAATTGATTTTGGTAAAGCCGTCATTTCATTCTTCTCAACAACACATACAATTCCAGAAAGCTTAGGAATTGTGATTTCTACAAATGACGGAAACATTGTTTATACAGGTGATTTCCGTTTTGATCCAGCTGTTGCAAAAGGCTATCGTACCAATATGCGCCGATTGGCTGAAATTGGGAATAGTGGAGTCCTTGCTTTACTTTCGTCATCACCAAACGCTTTGTCAACAATGCAATCTGCTAGCGAGCATGAAATTTATGAAAAAATTTATGACTATATTGATGACAACGAAGGACGGGTCATTATTGCTTGTAACGCGGGTAATTTAGGACGTATTCAACAAACGATTGATGCTGCCATTAAACTTGGGCGTCGTGTTGCTTTTACAGGCGAAGATATGGATCAAATCATCGAAACAGCAACTCGTCTTAACAAATTACAAATTGTTGATAAAAAATCAATTATTAAACCAGCAGAAATTAAAAAATATGCTGATAATGAGTTAGTTATTTTAGAAACAGGACGAATGGGTGAACCACTTAAATCTCTTGGAGACATGGCTCATCGTCGTCATAAATACGTTAAAATTAAAGATGGAGATTTAGTACTTGCTGTTACAAGTCCATCTGTCTCTTATGAAACAACAATTGCTCGTATTGAAAATGAAATCTATAAAGCTGGCGGAGTCATGAAAATGTTGGCTTCAGATTTGAAAATATCTGGTCACGCGAATGCTCGTGATTTGCAATTCTTACTTGATATCTTCCGTCCAAAAAATTTGATTCCAATCCAAGGGGAGTATCGTGAACTTAGTGCCCATGCTGATTTAGCAATGGAAATGGACATTTTACCAGAACATATCTTTATCGCTAAACGTGGCGAAACAGTCAGTTTGGAAAATGGAGACATGATCCCATCTGGTGTTATTCAAGCTGAAAATGTTATGATTGACGGTTCAGGAGTTGGAGATATCGGTTCAGTTGTTTTACGTGACCGTAAAGTGCTATCAGAAGATGGTGTTTTCATTGCCGTTATCACAATTTCTAAGACTGAGCGTAAAATCGTCAGCAAATCTCGTGTTCACACTCGTGGTTTTGTTTATGTTAAAACTTCACGTGATCTGATGCGTGAAGCTGGTGAGTTGGTCAACGAAACTGTTGATAAATATCTTTCTGGAAAAGAATTTGATTGGGCAGAAATCAAAGGTTCTATCCGTGATGCTCTTGGAAAATTTTTATACGAGCAAACAAAACGTAAACCAGTGATTCTTCCAGTAGTTATGGAAGCACGTCAACCTCAAGATTTAAATAAACGTTACACTAAAAAAAATCATAATAAAAAATAAAAGTTACAAAGCCTCCATTTTTTCGTATAGAAAGTTAGGAGGTTTTTTATGTCTCAAAAATCAATAAAGAAAATAACGATGACTGTTGGAGTAGGATTACTGACAGCCACTCTTAATCCCACATTTTTGAATCATCAGTTGCTGACAGAATTACCGGTGGAGGCCACGACAAGTAAAATTACATATACTGATGAGCAAAAAATTACTTACAACCTTGATAAAGTTTCACTGACCGCTGAAGTTGCCTCCTATGCTGGCTTAGCGGGAGCTGATATTGTAATTCCAGATATCATTGTAAATAACGGTCAAACCTATGCAATAACATCAATTGGAACTTATGCATTTTCAAATAGTGGAATTCGTTCGGTTATTATCGGAAATAATGTTGTAGATATTAATACTAGTGCCTTTCAAACAACAACAGCTTTTCCTGACTATTATAAGAAATCACTGACAAAAGTAGTTTTAGGAGCAAAAGTCCAAAATATAAAAACAGATGCTTTTGCTGGAAACGCCATAAGTAGTATAGAATTTCCAAATTCTGTCCTAAAGATTGCGACAAGAGCTTTTGCAAATAATAATTTAACAGAACTTTCATTGGGTTCAAATATCACAGAAATTATGGCCAAAGCCTTTCAAAGTAACCAAATCACTACAATAGAATTTGCTGATGAATCATTGACAATAGTAGATTCAGCGGCCTTTTCTGGGAGTTCCGTTCAAAGCTTGACTTTGGGAATTGGAGTGACTTTGGCTGATGACGTATTCAATAAAACGAGTCCTTTATTTGGTCAGTTATCAGATTTACCGACAGATGGAATTCGGACAATTTCTGTCAATTCTAGTGGTCTTTTTGATAAAAGTTGGATAAATTCTGACAGTTCACAATCGACTTCTGTGAGTACAGAAAATGCAGATACAACCCCTGTCTCTTCTTCCAATTCAGTAGAGCAAGTTGATGTTGCCAGTTCAGAATCGACACAAGATGCAAATTCGGCTTCACTCTATCCAATATCTGAAGCGAGTAGTGTTACAGATAATACTTTAAATTCAATCTCTTCTTTAGATAGTAGTATTTCTAGCTCACAAACAGAGAATAGTCAGTCAGGAGCTTCCAGTACAGCAGAAATCAGTTATGATTCAGAAAACTCAAATAGTTTGTCTTCTTCAAACCAAATCAATTCCAATTCAAATAGTGAAAAGGATTCAAACCAATCCTCATTAGGTTCGAGTATGTCCTCTAACGAAGAAAGTGAGCATTCTAATTCTTCCAATATCAACGAAACGAATAATAGTTCAGAAATAACCAATATTTTACCACCATCAAATCCGACAGAAAGTAATTCAGTATCAGATCAAACAAGTTCTGAAGCTTCAACCAATTCAAATAGTAGTATCAGTTTATCCCCCTCAAACATAAGTTCAACTTCTGATTCAGAATCAGCAACTAATTCGTCAGATTTTTCTAATGTAGCAGAAGTAGCTAATAATTCCTTAGCTTCCGTAAACAATAGTTCAAGTTCAGTTTTATCCAGTACAAGCACAGCAGATAATTTAGGAATAAATCAATCTGGTTCTGATAATCTTACAAAGGATAGCTCGGAAATATCTACTTCAGGAGCCTTTTTGTCTTCAAATCAAACAAGTTCTGAAGCTTCAACCAATTCAAATAGTAGTATCAGTTTATCTCCCTCAAACATAAGTTCGACTTCTGTTTTGGAATCAACAACTAGTTCGTCAAATTTCTCTAATGTAGCAGAAGTAGCTAATAATTCCTTAGCTTCCGTAAACAATAGTTCAAGTTCAGTTTTATCCAGTACAAGCACAGCAGATAATTTAGAAATCAATCAATCTGGTTCTGATAATCTTACAAAGGATAGCTCGGAAATATCTACTTCAGGAGCCTTTTTGTCTTCAAATCAAACAAGTTCTGAAGCTTCAAGCAATTCAATGAGCAGTATAAATTCACCATCATTAAGTCTGAGTTTAACTTCCAACTCAGAATCAGCAACTAATCAGTCTAATTCTTCCGAAGCAACAAAAGTAGATAATAATTCATCAACTCATTCTTCAAATATTTTAAATAGTGGTTCAAATGATAGTTCAGATTCAGATTCAGATTCAGATTCTTCAAACCTTAGTAGTAGCCCTAATTTGGAAACGAATCAAACTATTTCGTCCAAACCAAGTGAAGTAAATAATATATCAGAAAACCCTAAGAAAGTTTCTTCTTCAAATTCAGTTCAAGAAAACTCAACAGACCATGAGATGTCTACTAACCCAAAAAGTAGCATAAGTTCACCTATCAGCACAACTTCTAGCTCACAACAAAAAGAGAGTCAATCGAATCTACTTAATACAACAGAAGGAATCAACAATCCAATAACTTTTAATAATTCATCATCAGAAAATTCCGCTGCCTCTATCCTAACTAGTTATTCAAATAATAACTCAGAATCATCAGAAACAGGATGTTTATATATATCTAATGAGGCACAAAGAGACAATGGTTCAGAGATTTCTCATAGTTTGCCATCTTCAAATTCAAATGAAAACAACGTGTCTTCAATACAATCACAAGCAATTTTAGAAAGCTCTAAAAGCTCAACAAATAAGAGAAGTTCATCATTATCAATTATAAACTCAACTTCTCACCCACAAAATGAAGATAATCAGTCAAATTCTTCTGATGAAGTAAAATCAAATAATAATGTAGAGTCAATTTTAGGTCAATTAAATTCCATAAGTAACAAAACTCATATGAATTCTTTGACTAGCCAAAAACTATCAGTAATTTACACCTTACCAAGCAAATCAAAAGTGACGAATGAAAAAAATGAAAATTCAAATACAGTAAGCGAAGAAAAACTGATCAAAACTCCTCAAAAAAATGATGAAAGTCAAAATTTAGGACAAATAACTGCTCTTGACTTATCTTTTAACAAAGAAGTAGAGACTATGGAAGATTCTAAAACAGTTCCAGATAAAGTTCTAGATAATGAAAATGGTGATCGGAGTCAAAATAATAAAACGAGTACTATTGCTAAAGATAAAAATAAAGTTTTTTTCAAAAGGTCTGAATTTAATTCTAAAATACTTGATAGCGACAATAATATTTTAAAGAAAACTGTTCTTTTAAAAAAACATGGTCTTATAAGTGACAATCTTCTCATTGGACTAATAACAATTTTAGGAGCTTGTTTTATTTTCATATTTATATTATTTAAAAAGAAAAAAAGAGTGAAAAAAGATATCGACTAGAACTTTTGATGTATTCAATTTTAGCTAAAGAAATGTTATAATGAAGTAATTGTAAAAAATAGAATTGGATTATAAAATATGGCATTTGAAAACTTAACTGAACGCTTACAAAACGTTTTTAAAAATCTACGTGGAAAGAAAAAAATTACTGAGACAGACGTCACAGAAATTACAAAAGAAATCCGAGTTGCTCTCCTTGAAGCCGACGTTGCTCTCCCAGTTGTCAAGAAGTTTATTAAGGCAATCCGTGAACGAGCTGTCGGTGTTGAAGTATCAGAAGCATTAAACCCAGCTCAACAAGTAATTAAAATTGTTGATGAAGAATTAACAGCTATTTTGGGTGGTGGCGAAGCTGAATTACTTAAATCTCCTAAAATTCCAACAATTATCATGATGGTTGGGTTGCAAGGGGCAGGTAAAACAACTTTTGCTGGTAAACTTGCCAAAAAACTCAAAGAAGAGCAAAATGCTCGCCCTTTAATGATTGCAGCCGACGTTTATCGTCCAGCAGCGATTGACCAATTAAAAACCTTAGGTGAACAGCTTGAAATTCCTGTCTATGATGAAGGAACTGCTGAAAAACCAGTTAATATTGTTCGTAATGGTCTTTTAAAAGCTCAAGAAGAACGTAAAGACTATGTTTTGATTGATACTGCAGGTCGTCTTGAAATTGACGACACTTTAATGAACGAATTGCAAGAGATTAAAGCACTTGCTGAACCAACTGAAATTTTGCTTGTTGTTGATGCAATGACTGGTCAAGTTGCAGCACAAGTTGCCAAGACTTTTGATGAAAAATTGGACATTACAGGTGTGATTATCACTAAACTTGATGGTGATACACGTGGTGGTGCGGCATTATCAATCCGTGAAATTACAGGAAAACCAATTAAATTTACAGGGACTGGTGAAAAATTAACAGACCTTGAAGTTTTCTATCCTGATCGAATGAGTTCACGAATTCTTGGAATGGGTGATATGCTCACCTTAATTGAGAAGGCTCAAGCAAATTATGACGAAGAACAATCAGCAAAACTCGCTGAAAAAATGGCTGAAAACCGTTTTGATTATGAGGACTTTGTTGAACAACTTGATCAAGTGACAAATATGGGACCAATGGAAGATATTATGAAAATGATTCCAGGAATGTCACAAATGCCTGGTTTAGATAAGGTTAAAGTTGATCCTAAGGATGTTGCCAGAAAACGAGCAATGGTCTTGTCAATGACACCGGCAGAACGTCATTTAGAGGCTGAACTGTCACCAGCCCGTCGTCGTCGGATTGCCGCAGGTTCTGGAAATTCATTTATTGAAGTAAATAAATTCATTAAGCAATTCAATCAGTCCAAAGAAATGATGCAAGGAATCATGAATGGTGATATGAATGCTATGATGCAAAAAATGATGGGTGGAGCCGGTGGACAAATGCCGAATATGCCTGCAGGTTCTGGAATGCCCGATATGTCATCTTTGGGTGATTTACAAGGGATGATGGGCAATGGTTCAGCAAATGGGATGCCCGATATGAGTTCTATGTTTGGTGGTGGTTTAAAAGGTAAAGCAACTGAGTTTGCTATGAAACAAGCCATGAAACGTGCTCAAAAGAAAATGAAAAAAGGTAAGAAAAAACGCTAAATAAAAACAGGAGTTCTCCTGTTTTTTTATTTAACCGCTTTTTCTCTTTGAGTATATTCAGATTTAAGAATCCCCATAAAGTAGCTATCATGATATCTACCGCCAGCAAAGAATTGTTCCTTAATTGTTCCTTCAATTTTGAATCCTAATTTTTTATAGATATGAACAGCTGGAGCATTATCAATATCTACCCATAAATAAACTTTATGCATATTTAGAGTATTGAAAGCATAGTCAACACCTGTTTTTAACGCTTTTTGAGCGTAGCCTTTTCCAGAAAAACCTGAAATGATAATGATTTGAATTTCGCAGGTACGATGAATGTAATCAATAGACATAAGTTCCACAATTCCAATAAAAGTATCATTGGCTTCAATTACAAAGCGACGTTCAGTATTATCATGAATATGTTTATCATAAAGACTGGTTAACTCGTCTAGTGATTCATAAGGTTCTTCAAACCATAGCCGCATTGTTTCAGCTTTATTATTGATGATATGAATATTTTTTAAATCTGTCCGTTCCAATGCTCTGATTTTCATTGTTGGTTCATTTGTTAATGTAGTCATTATTCTACTCCTTGATGATATTTATTTATAAAATAAAAAGCCTTGTTATTTAATTATAACAAGACTTAAATTTTTAAGCGACTATTTGAAAATTCCAAAACCACCGTCCCAAGAAATTTTTTCAGAAGCAGCTAAAGTAATTTGCAGAAAACCAATAGCTTCCAGTTCGCGAGCCCTTTTTAGTGAACCAGCGTCTAATAGACTCAAACCACTATTTTCAAGAGCTTTAATAATGGTCTCTTTTGCTTCCTGACTATCACTAGCGAGTAAAACTGTTGTTTGATGTTCATTTGCCACTTTTTTTGTTGCCAATGTATCGGAAAAAGTCGTATTAAAAGCCTTAACAATCATTGAATTTGGGAGTTGTTTAGCAATGAGAGCCGCAGCAGAAGTATCCGAAGGCACTAATAGACTATCAAATGTTGTGAAATCAACGGGATTTGTAATATCGATAATTATTTTTCCTTGTAAATCAGTCGAATATTCTTGGATGATTCCGGCAATTGCGACATAAGGAACAGCTAAAACAACAATTTCACCCAATTCTGTTTTAGATGAGTTTGATAAGATATAGTTGACTTTATTACCAGATGAACTAAAATTATCACCGATTGCTTTTCCCATTTTTCCTTTACCAAAAATACTAATTGTTGCCATAGTCTTCCTCCTCTATGATTGATATTGTTATTAATTTGATTATATCATTGAAAAAATGAAATCTATAGCAATATACCTTGCAAAAATCAAGTGATTAATAAATTTTTATTGACAGTTAGTTAATATTTATGTGATAATGGTTAGATATAATCTTTTAGGGAGTGAGGGGAATATGAATTCGGAATTAACTTTTAAACAAGGCTTGAAAGATACAATGCCGACAGTTTTTGGATATATTGGGATAGGAATTGCGTTTGGGATGATAGGGCACAGCGAGGGGTTTAGCGTTTGGGTAATTTTATTACTCTCATTGATTGTTTACGCTGGTTCAGCACAATTTATCATGGTTAGTATGCTAGCAACTCATAGTCCTATTATGTCAATAGTATTAAGTGTATTTTTAGTTAATTCACGAATTATTTTAATGAGCATGACGACGGCTTCATATTTTAAAAATGAAAGTTTACTGAAAAATATTTTACTTGGGACATTATTGACCGATGAAAGTTTTGCTTTAGGAATGAATAAACAAAATTATACTGAGGGTAAACTGAATTTTTCTTGGTTTAATGCATCAAATTTACTAGCCTATTTAGTTTGGGCATTAGCCAGTGCTATTGGAGCTCTATTAGGGAATTTACTAGCAAATCCAGAAAAATTAGGTTTGGGATTCGCAGTTATCGCAATGTTTATTGGCTTACTTTATTTGCAACTTATTAGTGATAAAACTTTGGGTTTAATGCTACAGTTAGTCATGGTTGGAATTACCTTGGTTCTATTTTATTTTGGTTTGATATTTTTGCCAAGCAACTTGTTAGTTTTATTTGTTACTTTGATTGCTTGTGCTTTAGGTGTGGGGGTAAAACGTGTCTTCTTTTGAATTTATATCATTAACAATTATTGGATGCGCTATTGTAACTTGGATTTCAAGAGTTCTACCTTTTATTTTATTAAAAAAAATGAGTTTGCCTCAAATAGTTGTGGAATATTTAAGTTTTGTGCCGGTAGTTATTATGTCAGCCTTATGGATTTCAAATCTTTTTATTCAACATTTAGGTCATTTACCATCGGTTAACTGGAATAATTTACTTGCTTCAATTCCAACGGTTTTAGCAGCTATTTTGACAAAAAACTTATTAGTTATTGTGCTTGTGGGAGTATTTTCACTAGCCTTCATTCAAATTATTTTTTAATAATTCATGAGAATCTATAGTTTATAGATTCTTTTTTTATCTTTTAATGAGACTAATATTTTGTTAGAATAAGATAAGATGTCAAAGTTTTTTTACAAAATTTTGACATTTGAAAAGGAGATTAGAATGATTCAACTGGATATAAATGCTAAACTTTATGATTTAGCAACAGAACACCCTGAAATTATTGATTTAATGGATGATTTGGGGTTTCATGAGATAAAAATGCCTGGAATGCTACAGACTGCTGGAAGGATGGCGACAATTCCAATGGGAGCAAAAATGAAACATATCGATTGGGATAAAATTGTTATTGCTTTTGCTGAGGCTGGTTTTGAGTTTTCAAATCAGAAGGTGGAAGAATAATGACAAATATGAATAAATCAACTACAATTGAGCGCCAAAAAAGAATTGTTGAAATATTGACACTCTTACACGAAGGGGGGATGTTTGAGGACGCCAAAAAAATTTTTAATGAAGAATTTGATGGTGTAGATGTTTCGGAAATAACTGGTGCTGAAAAGGCATTGATCCAAGGGGGGCTCAATCCCTCTGAAATTCAAAAATTATGCAATGTTCATGCAGCTGTCTTTAAAGGGGCTATTACAGATATTCATAAATCATCTTTAGAAGAAAATACTCCAGGACATCCTATTCATACAATGAAACTTGAAAATCAAGTGATTACATCGCTATTAAATGATGAAATTCGGTGGGTTTTTTCAAAGATTGAAAAAGGAGATTGGTCTTATAAAGAACGTTTACTTGCAGCGGTTATTGATTTGTATAATATTGACAAACATTATGCTAGAAAAGAAACTTTAATTTTTTCTTTTATGGAAAAATATGGAATCACAGCGCCACCAAAAGTTATGTGGGGTGTAGATGATAGTGTTCGTGAGATGATTAAAGAAGTAATTGTTTATTTAAAAACAGATAAAACAGCTTTGAACCCATTACGTGAAATGCTAGAAAATTTACTGACGGAAATTGAAGAAATGATTTTTAAAGAAGAAGCAATTATGATTCCAATGTGCTTGGATGTCTTTTCTTTAAAAGATTGGGAACAAATAGAGGAGGATTCTAAAGAGATTGGCTATGCATTCATTGCGGAACCTTTAAAATGGAAAGCTTCTAAAGAGTCAATTGAAAAGGAAAAAGAGCATGAACCTCAAAGATTGGCGGCGATTGAATCTGCTAAAGCAATGACAGAGGCTATTGCTAAGGAATCTGGTTTAGAAGTAAGCAAACCTAAAAGAGTTAAGCGGCAATATGATTGGGAAAAAGTTACAAGTGAGGGAGTGGTTGTTTTGCCAACTGGCATGTTACACCTCAATGAGTTAACGGCTTTGTTTAATGTTTTACCGGTTGATCTAAGTTTTGTTGATAAAGAAGATATCGTTCGCTTTTTCTCGGGAGGAGAACGAATTTTTCCACGAGCTAAATCTGTAATTGGTCGACGTGTTATTGATTGCCACCCGCCAAAATCAATGGCGGTAGTAGAAAAAATCCTAGAAGATTTTAAATCTGGAACACGCGATCAAGCTGATTTTTGGATTGATTTACATCGTTTTAATAAGAAAATTTATATTCGATATTTTGCAATGCGTGATGAAGAAACAGGAGAATATCTGGGCTGTTTAGAAGTTTCGCAGGATATTACATCCATTCAAAATTTGGTGGGAGAGAAACGATTAGATGGTCATGAAAAAACAACTTCTGAATATGAAAATCAAGTGGCTAAATCAATAAAAAAGTCTACTGACGGAGCTGTCAGAGGGGAAATGCCTGATTTTGTTAAGAAGATGTTAGCTGAAAAAGAGACAAAAAATAGCTAGTGGGGTATGGAAAATAAAAAGTGCTCAAAAGCACTTTTTTTATAAAATTCTAGTTGTAGAATAAAATAATAAAAAGTAGAAATTTAATCATTTTACTCTCGTATTTGTTGAAATATCTTGCTATAATAAATGATTATGACAAGAAAAAATATTTTGAGTGTTAAACGAATTGTAGTTAAGATTGGAACGAGTTCGTTGATTTTGCCAAATGGAAAAATAAATTTATCAAATATAGACGAGTTGGCTTTTGTTTTATCTGATTTGAATAATAAAGGTTATGAAGTGATTTTGGTGACTTCTGGAGCGATTGGAGTTGGCTTGAATGTGCTTGGTATAGATAAACGTCCCAAAGGGATTGCTGACCAGCAGGCTTTGGCTTCAATCGGTCAGGTTGAATTGATGAGTCTTTATACGCAAATGTTTCGTCGTTATTCGCAAAAAGTTTCTCAGTTACTTTTGACACGTGATGTGACTGATTTTCCAACGAGTCGTGAGAATGCTGAAAATGCACTAAATGCGTTACTTGGGCTTGGGATTATTCCAATTATTAATGAAAATGATGCTATTGCGGTTGATGAAATGGATCATCAAACAAAATTTGGTGATAATGATAAATTGGGAGCGATTGTTTCTAAATTAGTGAATGCTGATTTATTGATTATGCTGTCAGATATCGATGGACTTTTTGATAAAAATCCAACGATTTATGATGATGCGAAA
This sequence comes from Lactococcus sp. FSL K6-0773, assembly GCF_038006485.1. Taxonomy (NCBI): domain Bacteria; kingdom Bacillati; phylum Bacillota; class Bacilli; order Lactobacillales; family Streptococcaceae; genus Lactococcus; species Lactococcus sp. FSL K6-0773. Next base: position 227,791 of record NZ_JBBOVF010000001.1, read on the forward strand.
ATTTTTAATGAAATTCATGAAATTACTGATGAATTACGTCAAATGGCTGGTGGTGCCGGTTCGCGTTTTGGAACTGGCGGGATGACTTCAAAATTGGCGGCTGCACAGATTTTATTTGAAAATGGTCAAGAAATGGTTCTGACCAATGGCGAACGGATTCGAGAGATTAAAGAAATTATCGAAGGACGTGAGATTGGGACTTATTTTCATCAAAAATCTTGAGAAAGAAGGATAAAACGATGATTGAAGAACTTGGATTAAAGGTTAAAAAGGCGAGCAAAGAAGTAGCAAAGCTATCAACTGCCGACAAAAATGTTTTTTTGCAAAATTTAGCTGACAGCCTTATCGAAAATACTGACAGAATTATTTCTGAGAATGAAAAAGATTTGGCTAACGCTCTGGAACATGGAATTTCTGAGATTATGGTTGACCGTTTGCGTCTAAATGCGCAAAGAATTTCTGATATGGCAACAGGGTTGAGACAAGTTGCAGAACTTCCTGACCCAATTAGGCAAGTATTGCAAGGTTTCACTAATCTTGATGGACTTAAGATTTTGCAAAAAAGAGTGCCACTTGGCACTGTTGGAATGATTTTTGAAAGTCGTCCAAATGTGACTATCGATGCTTTTTCTCTTTGTTTTAAAACAGGAAATTCTGTTTTGTTACGCGGTGGGTCTGACGCGATTTATTCTAATATGGTTTTAGTTGAAATTATTAAGGAAAATTTGCTGTCAGCAAAAATTACTGACGGAGCAGTTGAATTGTTATCTGACACAAGTCATGCTGAAGCAGAAAAAATGATGCAGGCAGATAAATTTTTAGATGTTTTGATTCCGCGAGGGTCAGCGCGATTGATTAACCGTGTCAAAGAAAAAGCAACGGTTCCTGTCATTGAAACTGGGGTGGGTAATTGTACAATTTTTGTTGATGAATCTGCTGATTTAGAAATGGCGACAAAAATTGTGATAAATGCCAAAACACAGCGTCCTAGTGTTTGCAATGCAGCAGAAAGTTTAGTGGTTCACGCAAAAATTGCTGACGAATTTTTACCAAAGTTGGAAAATGAAATCAATAAAGTTCATGAAATTGAATTTCGTGCTGACGAGCGTGCGCTGAAAGTTCTGTCAGCTGGAATTCCTGCAACTGACGATGATTTTGGGACAGAATTTTTAGATTATATTCTGTCAGTAAAAACGGTTGATAATTTGGATGAAGCAATTGAGCACATTAATACTTATTCAAGTCGTCATTCAGAAAGCATTGTCACTCATGATTATTTCAATGCGCAAAAATTTCAAGATGAAATTGATGCGGCAGCCGTTTATGTCAATGCGTCTACAAGATTTACTGACGGTTTTGTATTTGGCTTAGGTGCTGAAATTGGCATTTCAACTCAAAAACTTCATGCCAGAGGGCCAATGGGCTTAGAGGCTCTAACCTCAACAAAATATCTGATTGATGGCACAGGACAAATTCGTTAAAAATATTAAAAGACTCGGCTTTTTATAAGCCGAGTCTTTTAATTCATCAGTAATTTTATAAATTGACAAGTTCTGTCAGTAATTAAATTTCATATTGAACATGTTTTTTATGTTCGTCAGTAGTTTCATCAAGTTCAATGGCTGAGCGACAAACTTTCTCACTTTCTAAAAGCTTACGAACAGCGATTTTTGCATCTGAGAAATCTTGATTTTCGGGAATCACAATATGAATCATTGCTGCATTTTGCTCACCGTCAATTGACCAAATGATAAGTTGTGTGACAGCAAGTACTTCAGGAAGTTGTTCAAGGGCTCTTAGAAGATTTTTGTAATCAATATCTTCGGGGACTGATTCAAGAAGAATACGTAAAGTTCCCCAGAATTTTGGAATGGCTTTGGATAAGATGAACAAAGCAATTAGAATAGAAAGAAGTGGGTCGAGCCAGTACCATTTTACAAAATGAAGGACGATTGAAACAATGAGGACTCCCAGCCAACCTAAAACGTCTTCGAGCGCGTGGAGATTTAAAATACTTTCATTTCGTGAGGAACCACGAGCCAAAAGCCATGCACCAAAACCATTGGCGACAATTGCAAAAATAGCCAAACCAAGCATACCTGTTGCTTCTACAGGTTGAGGGTTGAAAAAACTAGGAACGGCTTCGAAAAGCACAATGAAACTCCCCGTAATTAAAATGACACTTGTGAGTGAGGCGCCGAGTAAACTAAAACGTTGATAACCAAAAGAGAAGTGTTTGTCTTCTCGTTTTTTAGAGAATTTTTGGAAAAACCAGGCTAAACCGATAGCAACGGCATCTCCTGTGTCATGGACGGCATCAGATAAAATAGCCGTAGAATTAAAGAGCACCCCAAAAATAAATTCTAAAATCGCAAAGAAGAGGTTTAAAGCAAAAACGATTGTGACGTTTTGTGAGACAAGTTTATCCAGATGATTATGGTCATGCTCGCTTTTTATTTGTTTATTTTTAAGGCTCATGATTTCCTCCCTCTTGTTCATCCAAATGTTCTGCAACATCTTTCAAAAGATGTAAAATATGGCGGTCATAGATACTGTAAGTGACCGTTTTTCCAATTTTTTCATTCGTTAAAATCCGTGCATTTTTTAAAAGTTTTAGTTGTTGACTGACAAGAGATTGAGAAAGTTGTGTTTTTTCAACAATCTCATTTACGGTTAGGTTATCAGTGGCTAGGCTGGAAATAATTTTTAAACGTCCGTCGTTAGAGAAAAGTTTAAAAAATTCAGCAATATCTTTTTCGTTAATCATATTATTATATTATAATTTTATAATATATTTGTCAAGCTTTCTTTAAATATTTTATTTTAAGTTATTTTTGTTATGATAAACTGAAAGGAGAAGTTTTGCAAGATTTTATCCAATATATTTATTCTGCTTTTGAAAGAATCGCAGACTTTAGTGACCAGCAAAAAATAATTTTATTAGGTTTGATTTGTGGGCTTTTAATAGCTATCTTTCTTTATCCCTTATTAAGAATTTTAGTGACGCTTTTACATGAATTTGGTCATGCTCTGGCGGCGAAAATTACTTTTGGTAAAGTTTATAGAATTCATCTTAATCATGATAGTTCCGGCCTCACCCAAACAAGTGGTGGTGGGAGAAGCTTCTTTGTTTTATTGATGGGCTATCCAATGCCTTTACTTTTTGGCTGTCTCTTTAGCTGGTTTTTGATTATCAATCATCCAGAATTCATTCTTATAAGTCTGTTGATAGTCAGCCTTTCTGTTCTAATCGTCGTTAAAAATTGGTATGGCTTTTTGATTTGTTTGCTAGGAATTTTAATTACAGGGGCTTTGCTTTATTTTGGTCAAATTCAGATTTTTAATTTTATGGGTGGAGCTTTAATTGGTTTTCTGACTTTAGGGGCATTTATTGACCTTAGAGTAATTTTTCATAAAAATGAAGAACTTTCTGATGCAGATTTACTCCATGAGAAATTTCAAATAATCCCTGCTTTTGTTTGGAAATTAATTTTTCTTTTAATGATGTCATCTTGTCTATTTTTGATTATAATCACTTTCAAGACTTTATTCTCTAAATAAAAAATAATTTTTGACAAGTGGCGAGAACTTTGCTATAATCTATCTAACCTTTAAGATTGTCCAGAGAGGCAGGCAAGGTCAGAAATTAATAATGTAATAATATGATGGATACTGTCCATTTTCTGATACCTACCTGCATTCTCTTTTGAGTGCAGGTTTTTTGTATGTTAATGGACAACTTAGAAATGGAAGCTAAATCGCTAAATGAAAGATTTGTTAGTTTACTGACCAATTGATCATCAAGAATGAAAGGAGCCACAATGGCTAGAAAAGAAATTATTGACGAAATCACAATGAAACGTGCAATTACACGTATCACTTACGAGATTATTGAACGTAATAAAGAGCTGGACAAATTGGTTTTGATTGGGATTAAAACACGTGGTGTTTATTTAGCAAAAAGAATCCAAGAACGTTTGCAACAATTAGAAGGTTTGGAAATTCCTTTTGGTGAGTTGGATACACGTCCATTCCGTGATGACAAACAAGCTCAAGAAGACACGACAGAAATTGACATCGATATTACAGGAAAAGATGTCATTCTTGTCGATGATGTGCTCTACACAGGTCGGACAATCCGTGCGGCAATTGATGGAATTGTAAAACTCGGTCGTCCAGCTCGTGTTCAATTGGCTGTATTAGTTGACCGTGGACATCGTGAATTGCCAATTCGTGCAGACTACGTTGGGAAAAATATTCCAACGGGTCGTAATGAAGAAATCATTGTTCAAATGTCTGAACACGATGGCAATGACAGTATTTTAATTAAACGTGAAGATTAAAAAATTTCTGTCAGTAATTTAAAGTAAAAAATATGCTGTCAGTTACTGACGAAAGAATTAACAAATATTCAACTTAGAGTTTTAGGAGAAAAAAGTGCACGATAATGATATTATCTTAAAAGTTGATGAGAAACCAGCTGCAAGTCAGTGGTTTGGTCTCTCATTTCAACATTTGTTTGCCATGTTTGGCTCAACGGTTTTGGTGCCAATTTTAGTTGGGATTAACCCAGCCATTGCCCTCTTGAGTTCTGGACTTGGTACACTTTCACACATGAGTGTTACAAAATTTAAAGTGCCAGCTTACATGGGTTCAAGCTTTGCCTATATTGGTGCGATGACTTTACTGATGAAAAATGGTGGAATGCCAGCCATTGCTCAAGGGGCAATGACTGGTGGATTGGTTTATCTGATTGTCGCTTTAATTGTAAAATTTGCAGGTAAAGGCTGGATTGACAAAGTTTTACCGCCAATCGTCGTTGGGCCAATCGTTATGGTCATTGGATTATCACTTGCTCCAACAGCAATTAATGATGCCATGTACACGGACGTTGCAAATCTAAAAGGATACAGTTTAGCTTATATCATTATTGCCCTCATCACTGTGTTATCTATTGTCATTTACAGTATCTATGGCAAAGGATTTCTGTCAGTTGTTCCAATTTTACTTGGAATCATCACAGGATATGTTGCAGCAATGATTATTGGTAAGATTACAGGGATGAACATTGTTTCATTCACTGGAATCTCACATGCTAAGTGGCTGACCATTCCACCAATGGAAATTCCATTTGCCAATTACAAGTGGGCCTTCTATCCGTCAGCAATTTTGACAATGGCACCGATTGCTTTTGTCACAATGACTGAGCATTTTGGCCACATTATGGTTTTGAATTCATTAACTAAAAAAGATTACTTTAAAGAACCAGGATTAGAAAAAACATTAACTGGTGACGGTCTAGCTCAAATCATCGCCGGATTTATTGGTGCACCGCCGGTGACCTCTTACGGTGAAAATATTGGAGTTATGGCAATTACAAAAATTCATTCGATTTATGTTATTGCTGGAGCTGCCGTTCTTGCTATCGTTGTCTCATTCATTGGGAAAATTACAGCACTCTTGCAATCAATTCCAGCACCCGTCATCGGGGGAGCATCAATTGCCCTTTTTGGAGTAATTGCAGCTTCTGGTTTGAAAATTTTAGTTGAAAATAAAGTTAATTTTGATATCAAACGAAACTTACTAATCAGCTCAGTTGTTCTTGTTATCGGGATTGGTGGAATGATTATTAATATCACTCAAAATTTACAAATTTCATCAGTAGCCATTGCAACAATTCTCGGAATTGTTTTAAATCTTGTCTTGCCAAAAGATCCTAGCGAAATTTAAAAGATTCAAAATTACTGACAGAATCGTCAGTAATTAAAAAAAGTGAACTTATAACTGATAGAAATCCTATCGAGATTTCCATCAGTAGATAAAAATTTTGTCAGTTTACTGACAAAACAATCAAATATATTGTCAATAAAACTGTTGTGACAGAGAGCACACAGTCAGGGTAAAGGAGACCTCATGTCAGTAAAAAATGGATTAGTTCAACTCGAAAACCTCACAAGTATGGAAAAATTGAGTGTTGATGAAGTCATGGGACTTATCAAAAGAGCCTCAGCTTTCAAAGCAGGAACAGCAGAATTTGATTTAGAAAAACAAACTTTTGCTTCAAATCTTTTCTTTGAAAATTCTACAAGAACGCACCATAGTTTCCATATTGCTGAGCGTAAATTAGGCTTAGATGTTCTTGAATTTGATGCGCAAGCAAGCTCAATTAGTAAAGGAGAAACTCTTTACGATACCGTCTTAACACTTGATGCACTTGGCGTTGATATCTGTGTTATACGTTCAGGAGTAGAACATTACTATGAAGAATTAGTGAATTCAGATAATATTCATTGTGCGATTGTTAACGGTGGAGATGGTTCAGGGCAACATCCAAGTCAATGTTTACTTGACTTGATGACCATTTATGAAGAATTTGGCAAATTTGAAGGTTTAAAAATCGCAATTTCCGGAGATTTAACCCATTCACGTGTCGCCAAATCTAATATGATGATGCTCCAAAAATTAGGAGCTAGACTTTACTTTACAGGCCCAGCAGCATGGTATAGTGAAGAATTTGATGATTACGGTCATTATGCCAACCTAGACCGAATTTTGCCAGAACTTGACGTTCATATGCTCTTACGCGTTCAACACGAACGTCATGATAGTGGCGAAAGCTTTTCTAAAGAAGGCTACCATAATCATTTTGGACTGACAGAAGAACGAGCAAAAATGTTGAAACCAACAGCCATTATCATGCACCCAGCTCCAGTCAATCGGGGTGTTGAAATTGCTGACAGCCTTGTTGAAAGCCCACAAAGTCGGATTGTTCAACAAATGAGCAATGGTGTTTATACGCGAATGGCAATTCTTGAAGCAATTCTTGCTGGAAAAAAAGCTAAATAATTCAAAGCGCTGACAACAAGAAAAAATAATTGCTAAAGCAAAATTCAAAGGAAATATTTATTATGAGCAAAAGACTTTTAATTTTAGAAGACGGAACCATTTTTGAGGGAGAATCCCTTGGTGCAAACTTGGATGTTACAGGTGAACTTGTCTTTAATACAGGAATGACAGGCTATCAAGAATCAATCACTGACCAATCATACAACGGACAAATTTTGACTTTCACTTATCCAATTGTTGGAAATTATGGCGTCAATCGAGATGATTATGAATCAATTCATCCAACCTGTAAAGCCGTAGTTGTTCATGAAGCAGCGCGCCGTCCTTCGAACTGGCGGATGCAAATGTCTTTTGATGAATTTTTAAAAGCAAAAAATATTCCTGGAATTACAGGTGTGGATACTCGAGCGATTACTAAAATTGTTCGAGAACACGGCACTATGAAGGCCTCACTTGTACAAGCAAGAGATGAAGTAGAGCATCAAATGAGCCAACTTCAAGCGACAGTATTACCAACAAATCAAGTTGAAACAAGTAGTACAACGACCGCTTATCCATCACCAAATACAGGCAGAAAAGTTGTCGTTGTTGACTTTGGCTTGAAACATAGTATCCTACGGGAACTTTCAAAACGGGAATGTAATCTCACCGTTGTCCCATACAACACCAGTGCTCAAGAAATTTTGGAAATGGAACCTGATGGTGTCATGTTGACTAATGGCCCTGGTGACCCAACAGATGTACCAGAAGCAATTGAAATGATTAAAGAAATTCAAGGTAAAATTCCAATTTTCGGTATTTGCTTAGGTCATCAATTATTTAGTCTTGCAAATGGAGCAAAAACCTACAAAATGAAATTTGGACACCGTGGATTTAACCATGCCGTTCGTGAAATTGCAACAGGACGAATTGACTTCACCTCACAAAATCATGGATATGCCGTTTCATCAGAAAACTTACCTGAAGACCTAATGATTACCCATGTTGAAATCAATGACGACTCAGTTGAAGGAGTGCGTCACAAACACTTCCCAGCTTTTTCAGTCCAATTTCACCCAGACGCAGCTCCTGGGCCTCACGATGCCAGCTATCTTTTTGATGATTTCATGGATCTCATGGATAACTTCAAAAAATAGGATATTGATATAAATGTCTTTGAGTGTGTGACAGTATATTGCTCGTTAGATAATAAAAAAACTCAGAACTACTGAGTTTTTTTATTATCTATTTTTGTATAAGATTGTTACTGCTTTTCTCCGAAGCCGAAGATTCAATCAAAGTATAAGTTATTAATTATTTTTTATTATTCATTTAAGAAATAAGTTCTATAATAAATCTATTCCAAAAAATAAACTTTTTCATAAATACTCCTAAAGCGCCTACTAATCTAGGCGTTTTTTTATCCTCTCGCTTACAAGTTTTATTACTTCAGAAAGTGAATAAAATATTTTTAGAGGCATTATCAAGCATACAAAGTATTTTAGAAGTTGAGATTCAAAGTGATACTCAAAATATTAACAATAAAAAGGCATAGTGATAGGTTTTTTCTAAGTTAGTTTTTATCGAGAAGAAAATGTTCTTCACTTATTTACTGGTAAAATAATCAAATTTCCTCATGAATTTTTGTTTATAAACTTTAAATTTCAACCAATCTATTGATTACGCATTTCTATAATTATATGTAGCATGCACTTAGAAAAAGTGAATTCTTTTTGTAAGTTTAAAAAATACGCAATATGTTATAATCTAGAGATATGAAAATTAAAAAAATAGTATTTTCACTTATTATTCTTATAATATGTACTGTTATAGGAGTCTTTTACTACGCTTTTAAAGTTGAACCTTACCGTTTAGTAGTCAATGAGCATCAAGTGAATAATACAAATTCTAAAGAAAATTTGAAAATTGTTCAGTTATCCGATTTACATATTAAAAAGGATTTTAATGCTGATCGATTAGATAAAGTGATTCAAAAAACAAATGAACAAAATCCTGATTTTATTATTTTCTCGGGAGATTTATATGATAATTATTCGCAATACAATGAAAATGAAGCTGTTATTTCTAAGTTAAAAAGTCTGAAAGCAAAATATGGGAAAATTGCAATTTGGGGCAATCGAGATTATGGTGGGGGAGCTGTCAAAGAATATGCAAATATTATGGCTGAATCTGATTTCTCTCTTTTAAGAAATGAAAATCAAGTTTTTACTTTGGATAATGGTAAGAAAATTTTATTCACAGGTTTGGATGATGCTTTGTTAGGAAATCCGCAATTTCCCTCGCCAAATCAAATGGCTGAAACGAGTTATGATATATTATTGACTCATGAGCCAGATGAAGTTAGCCAATATCAAAATAAGGGTTATGAATTAATTCTTTCTGGTCATAGTCATGGCGGTCAAATAAACGTCCCACTTATTCCTCAAATTCAAAAAAAAGCTACGGCATTGATGAGCCATGCGAATAACTATACTGGTGGACTTTATCAGTTAGGGGCAAATGAAAAACTTTATGTTAATACCGGGATAGGAACGACTCATTTATCAGCCAGATTTGGTGTAGCTCCTGAAATTGCCGTTTTAACTTTTTAGGTGGCCTATTATAGAGTTTAAATAGAATACATTAGTTTAAATAGCATAAGACTAGGAAAAATGGAGGATTTGAAGGCAAGGGGAAATGTTTATTTGCTACTTAGTATAATAACAGCAGTAGGTGTTTGGAATATCGCTAATGGAACTCAGGTGAAAGCAAGTTCGAAAAGATCAGTTTATCGGCTTTATAATTCCAATGTTAAAGGTGGAGATCATTATTATACCTTGAGTAAATATGAAGCAAAAACTTTGGTCAATCTAGGTTGGCGTTGGGACAATAATGCAAATCCTGTCTTTTATTCAACTGGAACAGTCAATCTTTATGTTTCTTATAATCCTAATGCTCAGTCAGGTGCCCATAACTATACAACAAATATATTTGAGCAGAATAGTTTATTATCTGTAGGTTGGAAATATGGAGCTATTGCTTGGAAAACAATGCCTTCTGACAGTTTGCCTGGAACTCCAGCGGGTTGGAAGATTGATAAACCAATGAATATTGATAATTATTCAACCCAAACTTCTGCTTATAAACAATGTACTTGGTGGGTCTATAATCAAGCGAAAGAGTTTGGAATTAACTATGGATAATATATGGGAAATGGTAAGGATTGGCAAAATCAAGCAGGTTATCAGGTCACACAACTCCACAACTCTATAGTGCTGTAAGTTTTAAGGCGTATAAGATGGAGCTGATGCCACTTACGGTCATGTTGCCTTTGTAGAAAAAATTCGTTCTGATGGTTCAATATTAATTTCGCAATCAGGAACAGGTTATAGTACTTTATTTTCTTATCAAGTTTTAAGCAAAGATCAAGCTAGTCGCTTACCTTATGTAATTGGAAAATAGGTTTCTTTAAAAAATCAGCTAATCAAATTACTTGAGGGCATCCTTTTATCAAGGTATAATAGATATATCTTTATTTCAGATATTAATTGTTAATTCTAGAACTCATCGGTTGAACAATCGGAAATCAACAATTAATATCTGATTCAAATAGGGAAAAGAGAATTCTCCTTCGGGAGGATTTTTTAATAAAAAAATTTTTCTATTCTAAATATGAAAGGGGAGGATATGAGACTTTGGCATGAAGCTTTAATCAAAAAGCTTCCAAGACAGCAACTTTTGGGACAGCATCGTGAATGTTGTGCCCTTCGAGGAAAAGGGTGGGGGAAACCACATTCAACAGTAAATTATGTTTTTAATTATTCGCCCTATAAACTTTTTCAATATCATTTACAAGTCATGACTGAAATGAGAAAAAGAGGCTATCATCCGGATGAAAAATGGCTAAATCCTTTATATCGGGGACAAACTTCTAAAGTCTATTTAGAACTAGAAGAAGTTATTCAAACCTTCCCGATCTATCCTGAACATAATAATGATTATCTTGAAGATTGTAAAGAAAATTTGAGAGAAAAGGGAATAATAATCTAGAAAATAAAAAGAGGATTTCCTTTGAAAATGCTTAAATGATATGATAAAATCGTGAGTATAAAATGAGAAAGTGAGCGACTCATGATTATCGATTTAGGAAATGTCTGGGAGGCCTTGAGTGCGATTGGAACTATAGCTGTAGTTATTGTTTCGCTTTATTTGGCAAGAAGAGACTATCGAAAAAAATTAGAAGTTGACTATTGGACTTCTTATAAAATATTCTCTGGAGAAAAAATATCTTTGTGGTCTATTGATCTTGTAAATATTGGATCCGTTCCCGTAAAGATTTATGAAGTCGGTCTTTATCAAAAAAGTTGGTTAAGAAAAAGGAGGAAAAAAATAATATTTATGATGCCTAGAGATTTCGAGTACGAAAGTGCCAAACTACCAATTTTACTTAATCCGCAAGAAGATGCAACTTATTTCATAGCTAAAAATGAGTGGATAACTAAAATAAAAGAACTCGGAATTAATCAACGTAAGATTGGACTTTATGCTAGAGATACTACCGGAAAATATTATTATAGAAAATTTTTATTGGGGTAAATTTACTTTTTTTAAGAATTGAAAAGTTTGTAAAGTTTTTTTCTTGACAAAAGAAAATTTTAACTTGAAATTTATCTATAAATTTGATAGAATATTTAAGTATTCGTACAACTTTGGTCTGGCAAACAGTCCAAGGCAGAAAGGAAATTCTAACGATGAAACAAAATATCCATCCAAATTACCAACCAGTAGTCTTCATGGACACTACAACTGGTTTCAAATTTTTGACTGGTTCAACTAAAGGTTCTAAAGAAACTGTTGAATGGGAAGACGGAAACACTTATCCATTGATCCGTGTTGAAATCTCTTCAGATTCACATCCATTCTATACAGGTCGTCAAAAATTCCAAGCAGCGGACGGACGTATCGCTCGTTTCGAAAAGAAATACGGCAAACAATAATAGAAATGGTCCTTCGACCATTTTTATTTTTACCTGTAAAAGTTGTCATTTGACAGCTTTTTATTATGAAAAAATATAGAAATAAGATAAAATAAAGAAAAATAATTAAATTGTGGGAGAATATTAAAAGATGAAATGGTCTTTAAATGAATTAACGAAAAAAAAACAAATTAGTTTCAATGAAAAATTAAATCTACGTGATGATTTGCTCAAACGTTCACAAGAAATTTTGGATTGTCAACCAATTGAGGTTAAAGGTGAAATTGCTTATGATGATGATTTATTCTATTTAGATTATCAAATTAAAACAGTATTGACATTACCTTCGTCAAGAAGTTTAAAACCAGTCGAGTATCCAATTGATCTTCTTGTCAATGAAATTTTTGCGACTGAAGAGAGTTTGAGAGGGAATCAAGAATTATTAGACAATGATTTGATTATTATTTTGGATAAAGATTTAATCAGTTTAGATGAATCAATCACTGATAATCTTTTATTGGAAATTCCTTTGCAAATTTTTGCTGAAGATGAAGAGGCAGAAGAGTTGCCGGCTGGTAAATTCTGGTCTGTTTTGAGTGAAGAAGATTATGCCAAACAACAAGAAGAAAAATTGGAAGAAAAGAAATCTCCTTTTGATGCGTTGAATGGATTATTTGATTAGACAGCTCTCATTTTCAAAGGATTTCAGCCTTAAAGCATAAGAAAGCGAAAACAATTTAAAAAAAGCGTCAAATAGTTTGTACATAAATTAAATTTATCTTATAATAGTATTATAAGAAATCGAATTATACAGTTTTTTTAACAAAGGAGAATGATATGACTTCAAAGAAAATTTTGATTATTGAGGATGAAAAGAATTTAGCGCGATTCGTCTCATTAGAATTAGAACATGAAGGCTATGCGACTGAGATTAAAGATAATGGTCGTTCTGGTCTTGAAGAAGCAACTTCAAAAGATTATGATTTAATCTTGCTTGATTTGATGCTTCCTGAACTTGACGGTTTTGAGGTAGCCCGTCGTTTACGAAAAGAAAAAGATACACCAATCATTATGATGACGGCACGTGATTCAACGATGGACCGTGTTGCTGGTCTTGATATTGGGGCTGATGATTATATCACTAAACCTTTTGCGATTGAGGAACTTTTGGCGCGTGTTCGTGCTTTCTTCCGTCGTGAAGAGCATGGTCATGCCGTTGAACGTGCTGAAAATACTTCTTTCCGTGATCTTGTGATTGACAAAACGAATCGCACAGTTCATCGTGGTAAAAAAGTAATTGATTTAACACGTCGTGAGTATGACCTCCTTTTGACATTGATGCAAAATGTTGGCGATGTTGTGACTCGTGAACATTTAGTTTCACAAGTTTGGGGATATGAAGAAGGAACAGAAACAAATGTTGTGGATGTTTATATTCGTTATCTTAGAAATAAAATTGATGTTGAAGGTCAAGATAGCTATATTCAAACTGTTCGTGGCTTAGGTTATGTAATGCGTGAACGCAAATAAAAATAAGATGAAAAAACTATTTACTTTCAATAAGAAAAAAGAGACGGTAGAGGAAAGTTCGGCTAAGCGGTCTATCATGCTTAGGTGGGCTTTTGCTAACACCGTTTTTTGTTTTATTACTTTTACTTTGTTTGCTACTTTGACTTATCAATTGACAATCAGTTCTTTTATTAAAGAAGAACAACAATTATTAACTCGCTCTATGGATAGTGTTGAGGAAGTCTTAGAAAAAGCAGATGCTCCTTTGAATTCATCGAATTTGAACACATATATTGAAGCGACATCAAAGATTCAAAATGGTGAGTCTGAAGGAATGAGTTTGGGTAGTATCATTGGGACACGGAAAGCATTTTATATTTATGACTTAAATCATAAATTATTGTATTCAACGAATCGACATACTTTTGGTTTTCAGAATCAGGCTAATAATGAAATGAAAGAGATTCGGGGAGAAAATCCAGGTTATTTAGTTCAGAGAAAAATTATTTCTAAGTCAACAGGACAAGTTGTGGGATACTTACAGGCTTTTTATGATACGACGACTTATCATCGAATTTCTAATCTTCTTTTGATTGTCTTGTTAATTTTAGAAATTGTTGCCTTGATTGTCGCTCAGTTGATTGGTTATTTCATGGCTAATTACTTTATGAAACCATTGGAAAAACTTTATCAGGGCATGCAAGAAATGGCAAATGATCCAACAAATGATTTTGAACCGATTGAAATTCAAAGTGGAGATGAAATCGAAGAGTTGGCTCATGTTTACAATGATATGATGTTGAAGATGAAGGCATATCTTGAACAGCAAAATCGCTTTGTTTCTGATGTTTCTCATGAATTAAGAACACCTTTAGCTGTCTTGGATGGACATATTAACTTGTTGAATCGATGGGGGAAAAATGATCCAGAAGTATTAGATGAATCTTTGCAGGCAAGTTTAGATGAAGTTGATCGAATGAAGAAAATGCTTGAGGAGATGTTGGCTCTTGCTCGCCTTGAAAATGTTGACTTATCAAGTGAAGAACTGGATTGTGATGTTGGAAAAGTTTGTAATCGGGCCCTTAAGAATTTTCAGCTTTTGCATGATGATTTTGAAATAGTGCTTGATAACCGGCTTATTTATCCCACTCATGCGCGAATTTCAGAAAATCATTTTGAACAAGGGTTACGAATTCTGTTAGATAATGCTGCTAAATACTCTCCTGATGATCGTAAAGAAATCGTGATTACTGTTTCTGAGGATGAACAGTTTGTGATTACGAGTGTATCTGACAAAGGAATTGGAATTTCAGAAGAAGATATTAATCATCTTTTTGAGCGTTTCTTTAGAGCGGACAAGGCTCGCAATCGAGAAATTGGTGGAACTGGTTTAGGTTTATCAATTTTAGCTCGATTGGCAGAAAATTATCAAGGGGAAATTGAGGTAAATTCAGAACTGGGTCTTGGTTCAACTTTTACACTAAAATTCCCGAAAATAAAATAAAGAATAAGAGAATTGCTAAAGGGCAGTTCTTTTTTTGCGACGTATGTTATGTTTTGTGACATCAAATGCAAAAAAAATTGACTTGTTTAGAAAGTTGTGTTATATTTTATTACATGATTAAATTGTCAGAAAATATTGATAAATAATCTGTTTTAATCTCGAACTTTTAAAGGAGAAATTTTATGGACACAGGCTCAATTGCATTTATTTTAATTTGTGCGGCATTGGTTTTTTTGATGACGCCTGCACTAGCATTTTTTTATGGAGGGCTTGGACGCCGAAAAAATGTGTTAAACACAATGATGATGTCTCTCGCACCAATGGCTCTGGCTTCTATTTTATGGATAATTATTGGCTTCTCATTTTCATTTTCAGGAAGCAATAGTTGGATTGGTGATTTCCACCATTTGTTTATGAATGGTGTGGATATGGCTAAAAATTCACTTTTCCCTGCTAATCATATTCCAGATGGCCTTTTTTCTGGTTTTCAAATGATGTTCTCGATTATCACAGTAGCTCTAATTACGGGATCTGTTGTTGGAAGAATGAGATTTACACCAATTTTGATTTTTATGACTGCTTGGTTAATTTTAGTTTATTATCCTTTGGCTCATATGGTTTGGGGCGGTGGATTTTTGGCTCAAATTCATGCGATTGACTTTGCGGGTGGAGATGTTGTTCATATTTCAAGTGGGGTGACAGGACTTGTACTTGCGTTAGTACTTGGAAAACGTCGAGATTACGAACGTTTAGATTATCGTCCACATAATATTCCTTTTGTTGTTTTGGGCGCTGGTCTCCTATGGTTTGGTTGGTTCGGCTTTAATGCTGGGTCAGCGCTTGCTGCCAATGGTGTGGCAATTAACGCTTTTATGACGACTAATACAGCGGCAGCAGCAGCAATGTTTTCATGGATGATTGTTGAAAAAATATTGATTGGTAAACCTTCAATTGTTGGTGCTTGTTCTGGTGCGGTAGTTGGTTTGGTGGCCATCACTCCAGGCGCTGGTTTTGTTTCTTTATGGTCGTCATTGATTATTGGTCTTTTGGTCAGTCCTTTGTCATACTTTATGATTTCTGTAGTAAAAAAGAAATTGGGATATGATGATGCTTTAGATGCTTTTGGTTGTCACGGTATTGGCGGGATGTTTGGCGGAATTATGACAGGAATTTTTGCAACGCCGGCTTTGGCACCAGAAAAAGGCTACGCTGGTTTAATCTATGGCTCTGGGAAATTACTTTTGGCTAATGTGTCTGCGGTTGTCTTCACAGTTATTTTCACTGCTCTTGTGAGTTGGATCATTATTAAAGTAATTGCCTTGTTTATGCCAATTCGTGTATCTGACCGTGCTGAAGCTATTGGACTTGACGACAGTGAGCACGAAGAAACTGCTTATCCAACCTTCTTAGGTTTGGATTCTTAAGTTTAATTTTACTGACAGATATTTTTTATATAAAATTGTGAGTTTGTCAGTAAAATCAATTTTGAATGATGTCTTTGAAGTATACTGACAAGTCTGTCAGTAAAAATGTAAGATACAAAGAGAGAAAAAATATGAAAAAAATTGAAGCGATTATTCGGACAGATAAATTAGAAGATTTGAAAGCAGCCCTATCAGATAATGGCTTGGTGCATGGGATGACAGTTTCTCAAGTTTTGGGTTATGGTGAACAAAAAGGATTTACAGAATATGTTCGTGGTCAACGAATTGAAACTACTTTACTTTCAAAGTTAAAGATAGAAATTGTATCAATCGATGAAAAAGTTGATGATATTGTTAATGTGATTATTAAAGCAGTTCAAACGGGCGAAGTGGGAGATGGTAAAATCTTCATTCAACCTGTTGAGCGTGTAATTCGAATTAGAACCTCAGAAGAAGATGCTCAAGCGCTCTAAGTATCACTGCTTATAACACTCTGAAGCGTGAATGGGTGCTCTTACTAGATACCTTATTACTCACTCATCGGAAAATTATTGTTTCCACTGAGTTCGGTCATAATACGGTAAGAATCAAGCAAAACAAATCGTTATTTTGTGTTACTTATTACGCTCTAAGTCTCATACTTTATAACAGGATAAAGTGTAGATGCTTGGAGACTATCATTCCAGATTCACTTCTGCTGACTCTCGGTGTAACAACTAGTATATTTGTAAGTCAGCAAAGCTAACAACGACTTTTCTAGGTTAGAAATGATTCTTCTTGCTGAGTTCTATCTTATTAAAAAGTAAGCTGACAAATAGGTCAGCTTTTTATATTTTTTTGAAAAAATTACTGACAGACTTGTCAGTAAATAAGACTGTTGAAAAAAAGCCCGATTAGGGGTAAAATAGATTAGATAAAGTCGTCAGTGAAATATTTTACTGACAACTTAAAAAGGAATAGAAAATGAAAAAAATAACGAAATTTAAAGATCAAAAAATCTTAGTTCTTGGACTTGCCCGTTCTGGAATGGCTGCTGCCCTTGTGCTCAATGAGTTGGGTGCGATTGTTACGGTCAATGATGGCAAACCTTTTGAAGAAAATAAAGAAGCGCAATTACTTTTAGAAGAAGGAATTAAAGTCATCACAGGGAGTCATCCTATTGATTTATTGGATGAAGATTTTGCACTAATGGTTAAAAATCCAGGAATTCGTTATGATAACCCAATGGTTGAACGAGCTGAAGCATTGAATATTCCTGTAATTACTGAGGTTGAACTTGCTTATCTCATCAGTGAAGCTCCAATCATTGGAATTACCGGAACCAATGGGAAAACAACGACGACAACATTGATTGCTGATATTTTAAATGCCGATGGTCAGTCAGCAAAATTGTCAGGGAATATTGGTTTTCCAGCGTCAGAAGTAGCCGAAAAAGCGAGTGCTTCTGATACATTAGTGATGGAACTTTCAAGTTTTCAATTGATGGGCATTGATAGCTTCCGCCCTAAAATTGCCTTAATTACAAATTTATTTTCAGCTCATTTAGACTATCATGGTTCGCAAAAAGCCTATGAAGCTGCAAAATGGCGAATTCAAGAAAATATGACCTCAGATGATTTCTTGATTCTCAATTTTAATCAAGAAAAATGTCGTAATTTGGCTGACAAAACGAAAGCGACTGTTCTTGCTTTTTCAACAAAAGAAAAAGTTAATGGTGCTTATTCTAAAGATGGAAAAATTTATTTTAATGATGAATATATCATGGAAGTTTCTGAACTTTCACTTCCTGGTGAGCATAATCTAGAAAATGCTTTAGCAGCCATTGTAGCTTCAAAATTACAAGGAACAAAAAATGAAGCGATTGTAGAAGTACTGACAAGTTTTGCTGGTGTAAAACATCGTCTGCAATATCTTGGCGAAATTGATGGTCGTAAAGTCTATAACGACAGCAAGGCAACCAATATTTTGGCTACTCAAAAAGCACTTTCTGGTTTTGATAATAGTAAACTTTGGCTTTTAGCTGGCGGACTTGATCGTGGAAATGGTTTTGAAGAGTTAGAAAAAGATTTGCAAGATTTGAAAGGAATGGTTGTTTTTGGGCAAACAGCAAATAAATTACGTTTGACTGCAGAAAAATTGAATATTCCCGTTTTTGATAGTGAAAATGTTGCAAAAGCCCTCGAAGAAATTCTACCTCAAACGCAAGCAGGAGATACAATTTTACTTAGTCCAGCTTGTGCAAGTTGGGACCAATATAAAACTTTTGAAGAACGCGGTGATTTATTCATTCAAGCCTTTGAAAATTTGAAAAAATAAAAGTACTGACAACTATTGAATTAATTTATGTTAAAATTAATTTTACTGACAGAAAGAATAATTACGATTCATCTTGCTGACAGCTATCAGATTTAATTTGTACTTTATTTCTATCGTTATTTTCTTGTTTATTAGAGAACAGGATTTAATGAAAGTTGGGTACAAAAATATTTGTCAGAGAATCCCCAAACTATTGGAGAAAAACAAACATGCGAATTATCATTACAGGTGGCGGCACAGGCGGTCATATTTATCCAGCGCTAGCTTTCCTTAAGTATTTGGAAAAAGTAGAACCAGATACAGAAGTGCTTTATATTGGAACGAAAAAAGGCTTGGAGGCAAAAATTGTCCCTCAAGCAGGAATTAAATTAAAAACAGTTGATATCCAAGGATTACGTCGTTCACTAAGTCCGCAAAATTTAAAAACAGCTTATAAGTTTTTTAAATCTGTCTCAGATGCTAAAAAAATTATGAAAGAATTTAAACCGGATGTTGTTTTGGGAACTGGTGGATATGTGGCAGGGCCAGTTGTTTATGCTGCTGCGCAATTAAAAATTCCAACAATTATACATGAAGGAAATTCTTTCCCAGGAATAACTAATCGTTTTCTTGCTAAAAAAGTTGACCGAATTGCAGTAGGTTTTCACGCAGCAGAACAATATTTTCCAGCGAGCAAAACGACTTTTACTGGAAATCCAAGGGCACAAGAAGTTGCAGATGCAGCGGCTCAAGTAGAAAAATTTGAAGAACCAACGGTTGTTATTTTTGGTGGCTCACGTGGCGCTTTAAAACTTAACAATGCTTTTATTGAAGCCCTTCCTGAATTAGCACAACGTTCATTTAAAACCGTTTATGCTTCAGGAGAGATTTATTATGATGATTACAAGGAAACTTTTAATCAATATAAAGAAAATTCTAATTTAGATATTCGTCCTTATATTAATAATATGACAGAACTTTTAGCAAAAAGTCAGCTCTTTTTAGGACGGTCTGGTTCAACAACTATTGCTGAAGTGACCGCTTTAGGCTTACCAGCCGTTTATGTCCCAAGTCCAAATGTGACAGCTGACCAACAAACTAAAAATGCTCAAGAATACGTTGACCAAGGTGCAGCTATTATCATCAAAGACGAAGACCTAACGGGTCAAACATTGGTTGAAGCTATTTCAAATATACTCGAAAATAATGAGAAGTATCAAGAAATGCAAGCAGCTAGTCTAAAAGCGGGCGTTCCAGATGCTAGCCAACGCCTTTACAATCTAGTGAAAGAAATTAGTAAATAAATGAGTGAAAAAGATAATAACTTAACCCCTTGGCAGCAAAAACATCTTGAATATCAGAAAAGAAAAGCAGAAGAAGCCAAAAAAGAAAAGAAAGCAAATCAACCTAAAAAGGTTCATTTTTCTTCACCTTTTCTTAAAAGTCTCCCAAAAACTGAAAAAAACTTTGATGACACTAGAGACGAAGCTGAGTCAGCTGAGTTGTTAGAAGAAGGCTTTGATACTAATAACGAAGAAACTCAATCAAGCGAAGCTCCGATTGAAAATGAAAAAATTATTGCTCAGTTAGAACAACTTTCTCAAGAGAATGAATATGAGTATGAAGAAGAGCAAATCAAAAGACCTTCAAGATTTTTTTCTTTATTTAAAGGTTCAGCTCCACTTTTAAAGAAAATGTGGCCAGCCTTAGCAATTGTTGTTCTGGTATTCGTCGGCTCTCTTTATTTGATTTCACCTCTCAGCAAAATATCAACTTTTAGTGTTTCTGGAAATGCGAATGAAAGTAGCGAACAAGTTGCATTAGCTTCAGGAATTCAAACAAGCGATAGTATTTTTAATATCCTAAATAATAAGGAAAAAATTGAAGCGACAATCGAACAAAAATTCCCTAGAATTTCTGCCGTTACAATCAATTACCATTTTCCTAATCGCTTTGAGGCCATTGTAAAAGAACATACAAACAGTGTCTATGTCAAACGTAATGATCAAACTTACCTTGTCTTAAATAACGGTTACGTGATTACAACACCAGTTGATGCAACTAAGCTTGAGAAATTGCCAGTTTTACAAAATTTTAATGACGAAGAAGTTAAAACTTTTGTAAATGCTTATGAAACGCTTAAACCAGCAATAAAATCACTGATGACTAATGTTACTAAAACTCCTACAGATGCGACAAAAGATTTCATTGCCATTGATATGAGTGACGGAAATCAGGTTCGAGTTTCATTGAGTCAATTAGCTGACCGCCTGCCATATTATCCAAGTGTTGCTAAACAAGTTCAAGCACCACAAGTTGTAGATATGGAAGCTGGTATTTATACGAAGCCAAAAGCTGCTTATGATGCTTATCTTTCACAATTATCTACCTCAAAATCAGCATCTATTTCTGCTCAAAATGCGAAAAAGACTGATGCAAGTAGTGAAAATACAGCTCAAAGCACAACAACAAGTTCAAATTAAAAATAAAAAAAGTGATAATTTAGGATTGTCACTTTTTTAGCACAGAGCAAGCTATAAAAAAAGCTGATAAAATGCTATAATAGATAGCACGCATTTTTGTGGAAAAATAATAAATAAACTATATAAAGAAAATTTAGAGGAGAAACTGTATGTCTTTGTTTTTAGATACAGCACGAATTGAAGTAAAAGCTGGTAAAGGTGGCGATGGTGCAGTTGCTTTTCGCCGTGAAAAATATGTTCCAGATGGTGGTCCTGCCGGTGGTGACGGGGGAAAAGGCGGTTCTGTAATCTTTAAAGTTGATGAAGGAATGTCAACTTTGATGGATTTCCGTTATAACCGTATTTTCCGTGGTAAACCAGGTGAAAAAGGGATGAACAAAGGAATGCACGGTCGTGGAGCCGAAGATTTGATTGTTCATGTTCCTCAAGGAACAACTGTTAAAGATAACGAAACTGGTGATGTTTTAGTTGACTTAATCGAAAAAGACCAAGAATTTGCGGTTGCTAAAGGCGGTCGCGGCGGTCGTGGAAATATTCGCTTTGCCACACCACGTAACCCAGCACCTGAGGTAGCAGAAAATGGAGAACCAGGAGAAGATAAAATTCTACTTTTGGAACTTCGTGTTTTAGCAGATGTTGGTTTAGTTGGTTTTCCATCTGTTGGTAAATCAACATTATTGTCAGTTGTTTCAAATGCGCGTCCTAAAATTGGCGCTTACCATTTCACAACAATCACTCCTAATATTGGAATGGTTCAAGTAGGTTATGGAGATAGTTTTGTTATGGCAGATATGCCAGGATTGATTGAAGGAGCGCACTCTGGTGCAGGACTGGGAATTCAATTCTTGCGTCATATTGAACGTACACGTGTCCTTCTTCATGTTCTTGATATGTCAGAACTTGAAGGACGAGATCCATACGAAGATTACAAAACAATCAATGATGAATTAGAATCTTACAATTTACGTTTGATGGAACGTCCACAAATTATTGTTGCCAACAAAATGGATATGCCAGAAGCTGCCGAACGTTTAGCTGAATTTAAAGAAAAATTAGCTGCTGATTTAGGTCCTGATAAAGAAATGCCTGAAATTTTTGAAGTTTCTGGCCTGACTAAAACAGGACTTCAAGGTTTGCTTGCACGCACAAGTGAATTACTTGCACAAACACCAGAATTCTTACTTTACGATGAAGATGAATTAGCGGATGAAACAGCTTATTACGGCTTTGAAGAAGAAGAAAAACCATTTAAAGTTTCTCGTGATGATGATGGTGGATGGCGCTTATCTGGGGATAAGATTGAAAGACTCTTTATCATGACTAATTTTGATCATGATGAATCAGTTATGAAATTTGCTCGCCAAATGCGCGCGATGGGTGTTGACGAAACACTTCGTTCAATGGGAGCCAAGGATGGCGATTACGTTAGAATTCAAAAATTTGAATTTGAATTTGTAGATTAAAAATTTCAATATTTTCGGAGATTAAAAATGGGATTTAAAATTATTGGTGACCGTGACAAAGACGGAAATTTTATTGCCTCAGCCGATTATTGGACCGATGAACGGATTGATGACTTGTTAAAGAAATACAATCCTCATGGTAAATTGGCTTTATCAAAGGCTAATCAAAAGAAAAACGATGAAAAAAAGACTGATTAATTCAGTCTTTTTTTTACTGACAGCTAGAATAGTGACTTCTGTCAGTAATTTTAGGTTCAATTATTTCTTGAAAAATAACCTTATTGACCGTTTTGGATTGGTCAGCAACTTTATAGAGTGCATTACGTTGAAGGGTTTGAACTTGAAAAGTGGGAGTGATATTCAAAGATTTATTCAGATTATCAGTAATAATTTGATTGGGGTTAAAAGAAATATCATCGGGAATCAAAGAAAGAATTGCCGATTTTTCATAGTAGTGTTCAGAAATGTTTTGATTTGCAACATGAAAACTTAAAGCTTTAGGGACTTTGGGGTTCTCAATAGGAAAACCAGCAATGACAGCATTAAAAGAAATATGTTGACCAAAATTAACTTGCTTACTTTTATATTTTTCAAGTTCAACCCTAAGCAAAAGTTCAGCTTCCTCAAAATTTAAATTAGGTTGATAATAAAATTTCTTGCGAATATTATTGGTAATCAATTCAAATCCGGTAATTCCAACAACGAACCCATTTGGATTACTTTCAAATTTTTTAAAATGACTTTGGGTAAGAACTTCGTTGGTTGTAATTTGTCCATCTGAAATAACACTGATGAAATCAGGCAACATAACAATATTTATAAAACTCATGGTATAAAATCCTTAAAAATTTCTGTCAGCAAAGTATCTAGTAAATTTTACTGACAGAAGAAGTGGTTGATTTTCAAATGTTTCTTATCATTGTATCACTTTTGGGAAATTTTATACTATTTTTTTTCATATTAAAAAACAATTAAATGATACTAAAAAACAATTTATGAAGTAATAAATTTTTTTTTTAGTAAATATAAAGATGAATTAGAAAAAATAGCAGAAAAAAACTCTAATTATTGGTTTTCTTTACGAAAAACTTCAATTTTTCGGAAAGAATACTAGTTAACTTATCAAATTTTCACTCTAGAATTACTTTGTAACTAAAAAAATTAGATACATACAACTATATTATATAATAATTAATTATTTTGTATAAGATTAACTACACGATTATTAAAAAATATATCTGTAAAATTACACATTACTCAATTACCTAAACAAATCAAGACCTAAAATTAAGCAAAAACATTGCAATACAATGAAAAAATTTCCGAAAAATTGAAGTTTTTCTGAAAATTACATTAGAATTTATAGAGAAAGAGAGGTCTTTTATTGATTACAAAGATAAAAATTTGTAAATGTAAAGATTAAGAAAGGAAAGAATATTGAAAAAATTAGTATTAATTATTTTATTGCTATTCTCATCGTCAAATTTATTGACGACCATGGGTTCAGCAGATACAACAAGTTATGATACAAAAGGTCAAGTTGGATTTACGGGAAATTGGTAGGACCAGAATCGAGTTCAAGTAGTAAAGAAAATCCTAAAAAAGACCCTCCAATTACTCAGACCATACTCCCAAAAACAGGAGATATGGAATTCTCATCAATGGTAACTAGTTATGTTGGCTTATTAATTTTGGCAAGCATAATAGTTTATAAAAAAGAAAGAGGGAGGTTAACTTTATAGAAAATAAATAATAGTCGATTACTGCACCTTTTTTAAGGATAAAACAAATGGAGAAACTTAATGGATAAACTAATTTTAAAATCAACAACACTTCTTGCCGGCATATTGATTTCTGCCCCTATGATAATCACAACCGCTAGTGCGGCGACTACAGGTGGGGATTACACTTCAAGTGCAAATTTGACTTTACAAGCAGGAACTGGTCCAGTCGACCCTCTTGATCCAACAGACCCAACTAATCCTGTAACACCAGTAGACCCAGGTACTCCAGGTGCTTCTGGAAATCTTACTGTCGATTATGGTTCAACCCTTTACTTCGGAACCCAATCAATTTCCACTCAATCTAAAACTTATTATGCACATCCTGATATGGTAAAAGATCAATCTAACGCTGTAAAAGTAGTGCCTAACTATGCTCAAGTAACAGACCAATCAGGTGAGCTATCAGGTTGGACATTAAGTTTAACACAAGCTTCAGATCTTCATATGACTACTGGAACATCAACAGATCCTGGATATGCACTTAGTGGTGCACAAATTAGCTTTACCGGAGGCACTCTCCTTGGAGGAAATGGTATTACCGCTGGGAAGCCAAGTGATGTTGTCGCTTCAGGAACGCTCACACCAGGAGTAGCAACAAAACTAGTTTCAGCTGCAAAAAATGAAGGAGCAGGAACTTGGTTATATAATTTTGGTGATGTAGATGCCTATGATGCAAGTTCAGTTGATACAGCCAATACCACAGATCATACTAAAGTGGCAACAAAATCAGCAATTAGTTTGGCTGTTCCTGCAGGTTTGATTGAGAAAGCGGCACCATATACTACAGATTTGTATTGGAGCTTACAAGCCGTTCCAGGAAATGATTGGGATGGAAATACATCTGCGGTTACACCAGCACCATAAGTCTGATTTTGATAAAAGGAGAGAATAAATGAATAAAATTTTATTAAAATCAACGGTACTACTAACTACTGCATTAATCGTGGGACCAATAATTGCCAGTGAAGCTGATGCCGCAAGCACCGGTGGAGATTATACATCAAATGGTTATGTTAACTTTGCTGAAGGGGACAATACTGGAATTAACCCCGTTGACCCTTTAGACCCCTCTGTCCCTGTAGGACCAACAAATCCTGATGGTACCGACCCAACACCCGGAACAGGAGGAGCACTTTCAATCGATTTTGCTTCAAGTCTAAGTTTTGGAACACAAAAAATTTCTTCAAAGGATGCCACATACTTTGCTCATGCACAATGGATTAGCAAAGATAAAGATGGAAGTGCAGTTGATATGACACGTCCTAATTATGTTCAAGTTACTGATACACGCGGAACCTGGGATGGATGGACCTTGACTGTTGCAGAATCCGATCAATTTCAAAATACTTCAGGAGAAAAGCTAACCGGAGCAGAACTATCTTTTAGTAAAGGTTATACCGATGGAACCACTGCTGCAAAACCCGGTTATATCAATAACACTAATTTTGTTGTTAGTACAGCTGCTAGCAAAATTTTAGGAGCAGGTCCAAATCAAGGGATGGGAACTTGGGTATATGGTCTAGGAGCTAATGCAGATTACCAAGAAAATGGTGGAGCGCATCTGGGTAATGAAGCAGTTTCTACAGCATCACCAATCACTCTTAAAGTTATTGCTGGTACAAATAAAGCGACGTCATATACGACACAATTAATTTGGTCCTTAACGAATACCCCAGGAAATTAAATGTTTATAATTTCTAAACTATGAAAAGGAGGGTACTGTGAAAAAAATAAGATGGTTAAGTATACCTCTCATCTTAATGACATTAGGATTGGAATTTCGAGTTAATGCAGCAGAAGTCCAAAGCTATAATTCGCAAGGAATAGTTGGTTTTGGTCCAGGTAGCGGAGTTCAACCCCCTGTTAATCCTAACAAACCTGATCCAACTTTACCTGTATTTCCACAAAATCCAGATGGTTCAAAGCCTAATCCAGGGGGAAATGGCTCACTGACAATTGATTTTGCTTCAAGTTTTGACTTTGGGAATCATAAAATTTCTAATAAAGATCAAACATATTTAGCTAAAGCCCAAAAGTATTTTGATTCTGAAGTTTTAACACCGAATTATGTTCAAGTAACCGATCGTCGAGGAACATTTGCCGGTTGGAACTTAAAAGTAGTCGAAAAGACACAAGTTACTCAAATTGACTCAGGCCCTCAGAAGTACAAAGTACTTAAAGGAGCAACGATTAATTTAAAAAGTTCAGAAACAGCTTCTTTTACTAATGAAAAATCTCCCAAAACACAAACAATTTCGGGACTTATTCCCGGTGTTGAAACTCAAGTAGCTCTTGCCTCAACTGGCGAAGGAGCTGGAACTTGGGTAATTCGCTGGGGAAACGATTCAATGGTCACTGAAGATGGCTTAACAACAGCAGTTTCATTATTTGTTCCTGGAGATACCCCCAAGGATGCAACTGCTTACACTACAACTTTAAATTGGATATTGTCTGGTTTACCGACAAACGTGCCAAATTAATTTGTAACACACATTATTATAGAAAAGAGGACATTATATGTCTAAATCAGTAACAAAATATCTCTCTCTAGCAACTTTAGGGCTATTAGCAGTATCAGTAACTCCACAACTTGCTAGTGCAGCTACAACACAATCATATGGCACGCAAGGAGAGGTGACTTTTACCGCCGGAACAGATACCACAGGTCCAGTTGACCCGCAAGACCCAACTGTTCCAGTAAAACCAACGGAACCAGATGGCGTTAATCCAGTAGGACCGACAATGCCTGATAGTGGTTTAACTATCGTCTATGCCTCAAGTTTTGATTTTGGAAGTCATCCTGTAAGCAATAAAGCAGAAGTCTACAATGCTGCTGCACAAAAATTAGATGATAATACGACACGTACCAACTATGTTCAAGTTGCAGATAATCGTGGGACTTTCTCAGGTTGGAATTTAAAAGTTCAAATGACCGACTTCACAACAGCTGATAGTAATTTAGTAGCGAATGGTCATGGTACATTAACAGGAGCAACAGTGACTCTAGGTGATGCTGAGATTCAAGGAGCTGGTACAGCAAACCCAGCAGATATTTCTTCAGCTACTACAGTTTTGACACCTGGAGTACAATCAGCAACAATATTGGGAGCGACGGCTGGTCACGGCTCTGGTAATAGTTTGCTTGACTTTGGGGGGAAAGATGGAGCTACAAAAGACACAGCCATCAAACTTTCTGTTCCAGCAGGTGTGGCAGGTGCAGCCAAGTATACAGCAGATTTAACCTGGACACTTGACGATACACCATCTAATTAATATTTTTAGTGGTGAGAAACAAGCAAGGGAGATTTCATGCAAAGAAAATATAAATTTAAACTTGTGACTTTTATAATGTTGCTATCACTGTTACCGACTATAAATTTTAATGGATTTTCTTCAGAAAGTAAAAAAGAAAATATTAAGATAAATTATCTTGAAAAGATGCTTTCTTCTCAAGGGGTGTCAGCAGCAACTCAGACACTTATAAATAGTCAAAGCGTGAGTCCCAGTGGCACTACTTTCAATGGAAATTCAGTTTCACAACCAAATCGTACTCCACTTCCACAAAATTCAGTTGAAGATGCGATAATGCCTAATAGCTTTGGATGGCAACAAACTATCGCTAATCTAACGTTACCAACCAATCAAGTTACTGCTGTACAAAATGGAACAATTATAGGAAGTTATCCAACTACAGATGCTGGTGTTCAACAAGCGCTTTATGCAATGTATAGTGCAACTAATGCTAGCACTTCGGATTTTGTCTTATACTATGGAGCTAATACAACACTGAGTAATTCACTCCTAAAAGCAGTAGTTTCTAATCCAAGTGCGACTAATATGACATTTAGCACACTAAAAGGGCATGCTAAAAGTTTAACCTGGATTTCAAATCCAGCCGATCTACTTACGAGCTCAAATAGTTCTCAGCCCTCAGGAACAAATTATACTGTAACCTTACCCTCAAATGTCTATTTTGGAGTTCCAACTATTTTTCGCAATGTAACCGTGGCTGCAAGTGGGGATAATATTTATGCCCAAGGGAACGCATTTGCAACGACAAATGGCTCATGGATAACTGGTGCTCCTAACATTTATGGTGGAACGGACAATAGTGATATATCTGGAAATACAAACCTATATATTGGAGCAACAGGAAGTATTGCGGGCTGGAATATCTATGGTGGTAATGCATCGGCTGCAACAATATCTGGTAATACTCATGTTACGATTGCCCAGTCATCATCTACTATAAATAGTGTAACTGGTGGAAGTGCATCAGGAACAACAATTTCAGGAAATACAAACCTTGATATAAGTGGAGCTATTGCTTCTCAGATAACAAATATCTACGGTGCTGGAATTGGTACTTCTAATTCTCCTGTTAATGTGAATGGGAATGTTACAACTTATGTTAACTCAACAAATGGAGGTGCAAGATACCAACTTTATCAAGGTGGAACAGTTTATGGAAATATAAGTGGTTCAATCTATAATACTTTAAGTGGGGCAGGAGGATGGACTGGCGCAACTAGTAATATAAATGGTGCTGGTGGTCCAGCATCAACTTTTAACGGAGGTTCATTCCAAGGGAATATAGGGACATCTGGTGCCGGAAATGTTATCTCAAATAGTTACAATACATCATCCTTCACAACGGGTCAAGCTTTATTTACAGGTGGTAATGCTGGAACAGGCGCTTCATATGCTCAGGCAACCAACTCCACTACCGCGGCTCAAGGGATATTATATGCTAATATTACTAACTATATTAAATCTGCTTTTACAACTGGAACAGCTGGGGCAGTTTATGGAATAGTTGGTGGTAATGGTCATGATTCTCTAAAAATTTCTCCATCACAATGGGGACTTGGAAGTCAGACTGGTCTTGATAGTGCAGTTGGTGTAACAGATGCTAAAGCTTATGGACAGATTCCATCTACTACTGTAGTTTCAAATGCCTAAAAAATTACTAGTAATGCAATTTATGGCGATGTTTATACTTGGTTACAATCAGGTGTTATGTCAACAACATCGGGTGGTGGAGCAAACGATTGGACAGGTTATTCATATGGTGCAAGTTCAAATGGGTATCTTCAAGGACAATCAGTTTTAGAAGCTGGAACGGCAAATGCTGATAATTCTGTTGGAGGTGCTGGAGTAGTATATTGTAGTGCCATGGGAGGTACTGCAGAAACAACTCTTGCAGCCCAAGGAACAGTTGCTTATGGTAAAACTGATACAAGTTCTGCCATTAATTCCGGCTGGGATTTATGGGGAGGCGGAGGAACGGTATGGACCTATCGTCAAGCCTTTTTACAAAATGGTAATTCCTATCTTATTCACAATAATGATATTGCCCGTTGGACCTATGGAGGTCAATCTAATGGTAGTCAGGTCGGAAATTCATACAATATTTTGAATGGGGCTATTGTTGATACTCTTGAAGGTGGTGGTTATACCGCAACTACAAAGTGGGGAAATACTACAGCACAAGTCAATCAAGGTCAAGTTAATTGGTTCTTGTCAGGCGGTTCTTGGGGAGATTTGTATAATACTGGAAGTGCAACAGTAAATGTTTACAACGGATATATCAACGCTATTACCGGTGGAAACTATGGCCAAGCTGGAGTAGAGACAATTGCTGGTGATTCTACAGTCAATGTTTATGGAGGTGATTTCTCAGGTTCGCCAAGAACAGGAACAAAACAACTTTGCGGAGGTCCGTTCTTTAATGGGGCATCCTCGATTTTAGGAAATACAGCTTTAAATGTTGATTTGACAGGTTCAACTGGCTCAAGCTTCCAACTTCCTTCTGGTACATATTTATCAGGAGGAGCAGGTTATAACAATACTGTGACTCACGTTGGTTCTGGAGTAAATAACAGTATTAGTGTCAATATATCAGCAAATGCTGCATCCGGAAATGTCTTAAATGGTGCTGTTATTTACGGCGACGGGCAGTCAACTGGTTCAAATAGTACATATACAAATGTTGGTACAATCAACATGACCATTAACGCAGATGGCAACACTGTAGGTTCGGTTTATGCAACTAATTATGTAGCCATGCCAGCTTCAGGTCAAAGATACAATACGAATATAAAAATTGGGGATGGTACTACCATTTCTGGTACGATAACATCCGGAGGAAGTAGTGATAATCTAACTGATGCGATTGCCGCAGCTAATAACAATAAATCGGCTACTACATTAGGAAATAGTACTTCACATAACCCAATTACCATCAATGGTTCACTTATCAATTTTAACAGTGCAGAAATTACTGAAAAAGCAGTAGTGAATGTAGCAGGTTCTTTTAAAAATGGAGGTGGAGCTACAGCAGCAAACCACGCTGCAACTTACTCCAAACATGGTTCGATTCAAATGGATATTGATTCTACTCTTGGAATTACTTCAACATCATCCGTTGTATCAGCAAGCCAGTTAGTTGCCTATCCAAATGCAACACTTTCTACACCCTATGTCCAAACATCTGGATTGATTAATTTATCCGATTTAGATCTTTCAACCAATAAGGGTAATCTATTTTGGAAGCCGATCGGTAATCCACCAACAAGTATTAGTAATACCTATAATGGAGCCTATTGGGGAACACAAGCGGCATTCCCAATTTTGACGTTTAATGGTGGAGATACTTCTACAAAATCTGGTGCAGTAAATATTAGTCCTAATAATTTTTCTGGTGTAGATTCAGCCAAAAATTATGCATTTTTAGGGGATTATACAATGTCTTCCCTCTCCACCCCAAGTAATCCAACTTGGATTGGTTATGTTGTTCCAGGGCAGGTACGTGTATATAATACAACTGGTGATGCAGATTCAGGAAATTGGCAACATCATTTAAAATCTAATGTTACAACAGGGAATCCCGTTGCTGGTCAAACGATGCAAGCATGGGCCTCGGTAGCATCTGATACTGATGCAAGTTCGATCAAAGTAATGTATGTGATGGGATATAGTGATAGCACAACAGCTCCCTTTAGCTTCACCGCTAAAGCACCATATTACATAAAATCTAGAACAGCCACGGCATTTGATGGAAAGGTTTTAAATAATTATCCATCAACTAATCCTAATTTTGATGTCAATGCTGGAACTACTGGTGCTACACGTAACTTTAGTACGAGAGACTATTTTGTAGGAAATCAACAAGATGGCACAAACGATCAAGCAATATATGGAAGTTATATTGTACAAAATGTGGCTACTGATAACACCACTAGTCTAAGTGCTGGAAACTATATCCTACCGAATAAAGGTTCGGCAATAAATGCATCATCATTGACTCAAGCACAACTCCAAAAAATTGTTGGCTTAAAAGGAGTGGGTGTAATGACAGATATTACGATGAGTGGTGATCCATTAAGTTCAATAAATAATGCAGGTAATACGATTCAAGATCCTACTACTAGTGATACTAATGTAAAAGATAAATCATATGCAGAAATACCTGTGAGCTGGACTTTGGGAAAAAGTTCTACTAATAGTAACATTGTTGTTGTACCACAGGCAGCAGTTATTTCATCAGATAGTCAGACAGCTCTTAATGTTTATGATGCAAGTATGACAAGTGATGATGCACACGATTTAAAAGATCAAAAAGATCTGGATGGTAATTGGACCTATGCTTTAGCTTTTAAAGCGGATGGAACGATAGAAGAACCAGTGATTAGCAGTCCGTCAAATTTGGTTACAACCTTGCAAACTATACAAGCCAATAATCCAATCATTGATGGAGATGGTAATATTCGTCCTGTTACTTATACTTATAATGGATTATCAAAAGATATTACACTTAATTTAACTTTTGGCTCTATAAGTCTTTCTACACCAAATTCTTACGACTTTGGTACATTAGACGTAAGTCCTAAACCATTAATTTCATGGGCTACAAGTCCTGCCAGTGATGTGGTTGTTACGGACACACGGACAGGTTCTGCCTTGAAGCCATGGTATGTGAGTGTCGCACAAACTCAAGATTTAAAAGGTTTGACAAATAATAATAATTTGGCTTCATATCTTTTCTTCAAAGATAGTACAGGAAGTAAAGTAATTACAAGTGATGCCTTACAGATTTATGCCAATACTTCACCAACTACTGGTACTTTTAAGTTAAATCAAAACTGGAATTCAACCTCTGGTGAAGGAATCCAATTGAATATTCCGGTTGATCATCAAGAGAAGGGAACCTATGAGGGAGAATTAACTTGGTCTTTAAATAATGTACCTTCTAATTAGTTGCGTATAGCAATTTTATACAAAGTGGGATTAGTCCTACTTTGTATAACGGACTTATTTTAATTTTATTATAAGATTTTAATCAAAATACTACAGAGATGTAGTTCTAGAAAGAGAACATAATGAAAATTTATCAAAAAGTTTTACTGTTCATTGCCACTATCTTTACTTTAGGGACTGTCAGTAAAGAAGTTCATGCAAATGAATTTAATTTTTCTGTGAACCCGGTTCTTCCAGAAAACCAAATTGGCGAGAGCGGATACTTTAATTTACAAATGAGTCCAGGGCAATCGCAAACTTTGACGATTACTCTAAAAAATACTACTGACAAAACAGTAGTGGTTGAAGAAGAAATAGCTAGTGCGACAACAAATATTAACGGTGTGGTTGAATACTCACCAAATAAAATTAAAGCAGATTCAACACTAAAGTATAATCTAGTAGACTATGCCTCAATTCCAAAAGAAGTATCACTACAACCAAACTCTTCACAGTAAGTAAAAGTGAGTGTTACTATGCCAAAGGAAAATTTTAATGGTGTAATTGCTGGTGGAATTACTTTTAAAGAGAAGGACTCAGAGAAAACAAATTCTAATTCTAAGGGATTAAGTATTCAAAATAAATATGCTTACGTTGTTGCTTTACTGATGCAACAAAATAAAAATACTGTTGCGCCTGACTTGAAATTAAATAGTGTAGAGCCTAGTCAGGTTAATTATAGAAATGTAATTAATGCCAATTTACAAAATCCAATGGCTGGATATCTAAATCAAATGTATGTTCAAGCAGAGGTCAAAGGTTTAAGTAATTCTAAATTATCTTATAAGGCAAACAAAGAGATGCTGCAAATGGCACCAAATAGTAATTTTGATTATCCTGTTTCTATTGGTGATGGAAATAAGCTTGAAGCGGGTAAGTGTCGTCTATCGATGACAGTATATGGGCAAAAAAATAATGACGGAAAGTTCACTTATGTTGATTCAAAAGGAAAAGAACAAAAATTTGATTATCAATGGAAATTTACAAAAGACTTTACAATATTAGGTAAAACAGCAAGTAAATTAAATTCAAAAGATGTAACTGTTAAAAAGACTCCGTGGTATGAAAATTGGCTTATCTGGTTAGGTTTATTATTAATTCTTTTAGCTCTTTTTTTCTTGTTCTTTATTTTATGGAAGAGACGTAAAAAAGAAGAAGAGGAGCAAGATTTAGAAAAAGAAAAATTAAAAGCTCAACTTGAAGAAATGAGAGAGCAAATAAGTAAAGAAGATAATTCTGATGAGACAGACGTTTAGGTTCTACTTAGATTTTTGAATCATGATTATTTACATTTATTAAAGTTAAGTAAAAGTAAAACAAATTGCAGGAGGTTTTTTATGGCCGAGAATCAGCTATTCTATCCACGGTTAGAAGAATTAATAAGAATATCAAAAAAATCTTTTAATCAAGTTGAAAGAGATCTAGGATATCCTAGAAATGCGCTTCATAATTATAAAAACGGTGTGGAACCTTCGGGAATTCGATTGATTGAATTGGCACATTATTTCGGAGTAACACCTGAGTATTTGCTAGGAATAAACAATGACCCCAAAAATAATGGAACCAGAATTATTTTTGAAAGTCTTAATGATTATCAGAAAAAAGATTTATGCATTATTTGTCAAGAATGGTTGTTGTCTTCAAAATAGAGTAAAGAGAGTATAAACTATAAATAAAAAAAGCCTTATAAGGCTTTTTTATTTATAAAAATTAATTAGAATTTAATTATTTTTTGGGACGAACGAACATTGCATCCCCAAAACTGAAGAAACGATATTTTTCATCAATCGCATGTTGGTAAGCGTCAAGAACAAAATCACGGCCAGCAAAAGCAGCGACTAACATGACCAAAGTTGATTTTGGTAAATGGAAATTGGTGTTAAAAGCATCAACAACTTTCCATTCATAGCCAGGTTTAATGAAAATGTCAGTCCAGCCAGAATCGGCTTGGATATCCCCATCAAATTTACTACCGATGGTTTCCAAAGTACGGATTGATGTTGTTCCAGAAGCAACAATTTTGTGTCCACTAGCCTTAACAGCTCTCAATTGAGCAGCCGCCTCTTCAGTTAGACGATAAAATTCGCTGTGCATTTGATGCTCATCAACATTGTCCACACTAACAGGACGAAATGTTCCCAAACCAACATGAAGTGTTAATTCAACAATTTTGACTCCTTTGTCAGCAATTTTTTCTAACAATTCAGGTGTATAATGTAGGCCAGCAGTTGGAGCAGCAGCAGAACCATTCTCTTTTGCAAAAACTGTTTGATAACGTTCTTGATCTTGGAGTTGTTCGTGGATATAAGGAGGAAGTGGCATTTCGCCTAAGCTTTCCAAGATTTCAAGGAAAATTCCATCATATTTGAATTCAACAATTCGTCCACCATGATCAAGAACTTCTACAACGACAGCTTTCAAACGACCATCACCGAAAACGACTTCTTCACCAACTTTCATTTTTCGAGCTGGTTTTGCCAATGTTTCCCAACGATTTTGCCCCATATCTTTAAGCAAGAGGAGTTCAATATGTCCACCTGTTTCAGCGCGTTCACCGTGGAGACGGGCTGGGAGTACCCTTGTGTTATTTAGGACAAGAGCATCGCCAGCTTCAAGTTCATCAATAATATTATAGAAATGTCTATCTTCAAGCTCTTCAGTTTTAGGATCAAGAATCAACAAACGTGATTCAGAACGTTTTTCCAAAGGCGTTTGGGCAATCAATTCTTCTGGCAAATCAAAATCAAAATCATTTATATTCATAAGTTGTTTTTATTTTACTCCATTCCGTAAAAGGATTCTAAAATACATTTATTTCAAATTAGTTTAGTTGATTTAAAGGTAATTTTTCTCTCAAATCACTAAATCAATTGGTTGATAAAAAAGCAATGCATATTATTTTATTATATCATTTTTTGGATAGACTAGCTTTTGGAAGAACGAGAATTATTGTATGACAAAAACACCGTTTTTGTAAGATTATTACTAAATAATATAAGAAGTTACAAAAAAAGAAATTTTAATATTACAATGGTAAAATAAAAATTAAAAGAAATTTTATGAAAAAAAGAAAAAAAATGATTGCTTGGATTTTAGTAGTTTTATCCGTTGTTTTGGTCGGTGGCTATTTTGCAATAGGAAACTATTTTTATGACTTAGCTGTTAACGCGCATACCAATAAATCTTTTCTAACTGCCGGGAGCAAGCAGAAACCTCTTTCTAAAAAAGAAGAAGAAAGAAAAAAGGAAAATAAAGCATTTTTAGCGGATGTAAAATCCGACGCTTGGTATGTTACCTCCTCTGATAAGTTGAAGTTGAAACTCTATGCTGCGGATTATAAGCAACCAACTAAAACAAATAAATGGGCTATTGTTGTTCATGGGTATGGTGGACAATCGATCGATATGGCAAGTTGGACACGTCATTTTTACAATAAGGGTTATAATGTTGTTACGCCAGATTTAAGAGGACATGGTAAAAGTCAGGGTGATTATATCGGTATGGGCTGGGATGACCGTAAAGATATGTTGCTTTGGATTGCCAAAATTATTCAAAAAGGTCCACAGGCAGAAATTGTCCTATTAGGCGTTTCTATGGGAGGAGCAACGGTGATGAACACTTCAGGCGAAAAGCTTCCCTCTAATGTCAAAGCAATTGTGGAAGATTGTGGATTCACATCAACAGTTGATGTTTTTGCCTATCAATTAAAACAATTATATGGATTACCAAAATTTCCAGTTCTTTATGCGGCAAATACCGTTGTCAAAATGAGAGCTGGCTATGATATCTTTAAATCTTCAGCAATTAAACAAGTCGCCAAAAGCAAAACACCAATTTTGTTCATTCATGGTGATAAAGATACTTTCGTTCCATTTAAGATGTTAAACCCTCTCTATGATGCAGCAAAAGTTGAGAAAGAAAAGCTGATTGTTCATGGAGCGGGTCATGGAGAATCAGAAAAAGTTAATCCAGACTTATATTGGAGCCATGTTTGGGATTTTGTTGGAAAATATATGTCTTAATTGATTACAAAAAAGTCCTTTTTTAAAAGGACTTTTTATTTTTGCTAATGTATTTTTTGAAGACAATTTTTAGTTGACATGGAGATAATTTATGATATAATGAAAGTGTAGAAAAATTGATATATACCAATTTAGAAATGGAGCATATAAAATGAAAGTTATCGTAGTAAAAAATCAACTCGAAGGTGGAAAAATCGGACTTGACCTTCTTAAAAAATCAATGGCTAATGGTGCTAAAACATTGGGACTTGCAACAGGCTCAACACCAGTAGAATTTTACAACCAAATTGTTAACTCAGACCTTGATTTTACAGACATGGTTTCAGTAAACTTGGATGAATATGTTGGACTTGACGGTTCAAATGATCAATCTTACCGCTATTTTATGACTAAACATTTGTTTGGAGAAAAACCATTTAAAGAAAACTTCTTACCAAATGGTAAAGCAGCTGATCTTGAAGCTGAAGCAAAACATTATGACCAAATTATTGAAGAAAATCCAATTGACTGGCAAATTCTTGGAATTGGTCAAAATGGACACATTGGTTTTAATGAACCAGGAACACCTGCTGAAATTACAACTCATGTTGTTGACCTTCAAGAAAGCACAATCAAAGCCAACGCACGTTTCTTTGAATCAGAAGCAGATGTACCACGTAAAGCAATTTCAATGGGACTTGCTTCAATTATGAAATCAAAAAATATTGTTTTGATGGCTTATGGTAAAGAAAAAGCTGAAGCAATCAAAGGAATGGTTGAAGGAGAAGTGACAACAGAGCTTCCAGCATCAATTCTTCAAAACCACGCTAATGTTACTGTTATCGCTGATGAAGCAGCTGTATCATTGTTGAGCAAATAAAATAAAAAAAAGTCCTGACAGGACTTTTTATTTACTGACAGAAATTCTGTCAGTATTTTTTTATCTTTTTTTATACTTACGGTGATTATCAACAACTTCTGAAACGGAGTAATCTGTCTCATCATTGAAAGAAATATTATGATTCAAATCTAAATATTGATTAAACATGTTTTCGTATTCAGGAATTGATAGACGGGTTCTTGCATCCAACATTGATTGATGTTCAATTTTAAGTAAATGATTTTCATAACCTTCAACAAGCTCACCAGAGAAAAACTCAGCAACAGTACCAGAACCATAACTAAAAAGTCCAATACGCTGACCAGCACTCAATTTATCAGAGTTTTCCAAAAGTGAAATCAAACTCAAATAGAGAGAACCGGTATACAGATTACCCACACGACGATTATAAACGATACCACGTTCAAATTGTTCCATTAATTCTTCAGCATTGGCTGGTTTTTCAGATTCAAGCATTGGCAATAAAGCTTTTTTACCCATTTTAGTATAAGGGGTATGAAAGGCGATAGCTGCAAAGTCTTCAAACTTTAAATTTGTTCTATGGCTATACTCTTTCCAGATTTTAGCAAAAGCATCGATATATGTTTCGTTTGAAAACTTACCATCAACAGAAGGATAAGCCTGACCAAAAGGACGCCAAAAATCATAGATGTCTTGAGTTAAAGCAACGTTATCATTATTTAAGGCCAAAATTTTAGGATCGGCCGTAATAAGCATTGCAACACTTCCAGCGCCCTGAGTAGGTTCTCCACCAGTATTTAGCCCATATTTGGCAATATCAGAAGCAATAACTAAAACTTTAGTATCAGGATTCAAAAGAACGTGGTCACGAGCAAGAGCAAGGCCAGCAGTAGTTGCATAACAAGCCTCTTTCATTTCAATGCTTCGAGCAAAAGGTTGAATACCAAGCAAATCGTGAACAACAACGGCTGAGGCCTTTGATTCATCAAGACTTGATTCAGTACCAACGATGATCATGTCAATGGCTTTTTTATCTTCCTCAGTCAAAATACTTGCTGCCGCGTTAGCAGCAAAAGTAATAATATCTTGAGTAGCAGGATTGACTGCCATTTCATCTTGACCAATACCAATTTGGAATTTTGCAGGGTCAACATTACGAGCATTTGCTAAATCCCTCATATCAACAAAAGTATTTGGGACAAAAAATCCAAGTTTATCTATACCGACTTTCATATTTTAAAAATTTCCTCACTTATTATTATAAAAGAAAGGAACTCCTTTCAATGTCTTTGGAATGCTTTAATTTTATCATAAAAATACGTTAAATTCTTTGCTAAGATATTTTCTTTCTATAAAATACACACAATTAATTTTTTGTTTAATTAATAAAAATTGGAATTAAGTAAATTGGTTTGTATTTTAAATGGTACAAAAAATGCTTGAATAGAGTCATTGATTAGATATTGTTTATTAATTTAATGTAAAGAGACTTTGACAAAAGTAGTTTAAAATATGCTATAATGGCTTTCGGAGGTTCATTCGTGAAAGAAATTGTAATCATTGACGCCTTAAGAACACCAGTTGGAAGATACGACGGTGCTCTTGCTGAATATTCAGCAGCAGAACTTGGGACACATGTTGTTTCAAACTTATTGTCAAAACATGAAAATATAAAATCAGATGTTGAACAAGTTATTTTTGGGAATGTTCTTCAAGCTGGTAATGGTCAAAATATAGCACGTCAAATTGCGATTCATAGTGGTCTATCTAATACAGTGCCCGCTTCAACAATCAACGAAGTTTGTGGTTCAGGAATGAAAGCAGTGATTTTAGCTAAACAACTTTTACAGCTTGGTGAAGCAGAAGTTGTAATCGCTGGTGGGACAGAATCTATGTCTAATGCCCCAATTATAAAGAATCGAAAAACTCAAGAAGAAACATTAAGTATGTTAAATGATGGCTTAGTTGATGCCTTCTCAGGAATTTCTATGGGGATTATTGGTGAAACTATTGCTGAACAATTTGATATAAGTCGAGCAGACCAAGACGCTTTTGCGCAAAACTCTCAAGAAAAAGCGGTCGCTGCAAGTCAAGCCGGAATTTTTAAAGAAGAGATTGTTGCGATTGGAGAAGTCGGAGTCGACGAAACACCACGTCCTTCTTCTAGTTTAGAAAAATTAGCCACTTTAAGGACAGCTTTCAAAGAAAATGGAACTGTGACAGCAGGTAATTCTTCTCCTGTTAATGATGGAGCTTCAGCTGTCATTCTTGCAACGAAAGACTATGCTGAAAAACATGGGATTCCGTACCTAGCAGAACTAGTTGATAGTACAGAAGTTGGAATTGACCCTGCTATTATGGGAGTTTCACCAATTGAAGCTATCAAAAAATTAATTAATCGTTCAGAGCTTGAACTTTCAGATATTGACCTGTTTGAAATTAATGAAGCATTTGCAGCATCAAGTCTTGCTGTCAATCGTGAACTTGGTTTAAATGAATCACAAGTTAACATTTATGGTGGTGCAATTGCATTAGGTCATGCTATCGGTTCAAGTGGTTCTAAAATTCTCACGACTTTGTCTTATGCCTTAAAACGTGAGCAAAAACGCTATGGAATTGCTAGTCTTTGTATCGGTGGAGGCCTAGGTTTGGCTGTTCTTTTAAAAAATCCTAACCTTTAAAAATTATTGTGGTTTAAACAAGTAATTTTTAAGAAATTAATGGAGGAATTGCCCAGCTTATCTGGGCATTTTTGGAAAATATGAGAAAAAAATTTTATCAAATGTCGCCCAAAGAGCGATTAGATTCATTGAATCTGTCAGAAGATACTCAGGAAGTTTTGAGTGAAATGGCTTTAGATACAAATATTTTAAACAATCTAATTGAAAATCAAATTTCCGAATTTGAATTGCCAATGGGACTTGCTCAAAATTTTGTCATTAATGGAAAAGAATACATCGTTCCGATGGTTACAGAAGAACCATCAGTTATAGCTGCTGCGAGTAATGGAGCAAAAATAGCGGAAAGTTTTACGGCTAAAATAGATGAACGGTTAATGCGTGGGCAAATTGTATTTTATGACGTAAAGAAACCAGAAGAAATTATTAAGAAAATATCTGAATGCAAAAATGAAATATTTGAACAAGCTAAGCTTTCGTATCCTTCAATTATTAAGCGTGGGGGCGGTTTGAGAGAAATTTCGAGCAGACTTTTTTCAAGTGAGAAATTTATTTCAGTTGATTTCAAAGTGGATGTCAAAGATGCAATGGGTGCCAATATTATTAATTCTATATTAGAAGGTGTAGCAGAACTTTTTCGTGGCTGGTTTTCTGAGGAAAAAATTCTGTTTAGCATCCTTTCAAACTATGCAACTGAATCTTTAGTAAAAGTGAGCTGTGAAATTTCAGTTGATGCTCTTTCAAAAAAAACAAATGGTTTAGAAATTGCTCAAAAAATTGCAGTTGCTTCACAATACTCAAAAATTGATCCTTACCGTGCTAGCACACACAATAAAGGGATTATGAATGGGATTAATGCTGTAATTCTTGCAACAGGAAATGATACGCGAGCTATTTCAGCAGCAATTCATGCTTATGCAGCAAAAGAAGGAACATATCAAGGTTTGGCTAAATGGGAAGTTCATGCCGAAAAGTTATTTGGAGAGTTAGAAATTCCTTTACCTGTGGCGACCGTTGGTGGTGGGGTGAAAGTCTTACCTAAAGCACAAGCGGCAATGGAAATTTTAGGAATCACAGATGCTAGAGAACTGGCCAAAGTTATCGCCGCAGTTGGTTTAGCACAAAATTTAGCAGCTTTGCGCGCACTTGTTTCAGAAGGAATTCAACAAGGACATATGAGCTTACAGGCTCGCTCTTTGGCATTATCCGTGGGTGCAAAAGCAGATGAGATAGCAGTCATAAGTCAGCAACTTCGGCAGGAAAAAGTGATGAATCAAGAAGTAGCTCGCCGTTTATTAAATAGTCTCAGAAACTAAAAAAGAACTGTCAAGATTTTTTCTTGACAGGCCGAAATTAGTCTGCTATAATATTAAATATAATAAAAATAGAAATAGGAAATATAGAATGTCTGTAAAAATTCGTTTGACTCGTATGGGTTCTAAGAAAAAACCTTTCTACCGTATCAATGTTGCTGATTCACGTGCTCCACGTGATGGTAAATTCATCGAAACAGTTGGGACTTATAACCCACTTGTAACTGAAGAACAAGTAACTCTTAAAGAAGAACGCGTATTGGAATGGTTGAGCAAAGGAGCACAACCTTCAGATACAGTTCGTAACCTTCTTTCAAAAGCTGGTGTTATGAAAAAATTCCACGAATCAAAACTTTCTAAATAATTTTTGAGATAAGCTGCTTTTTAGCAGCTTTTCGTGAATAAAGAAATCACATATATTGAACTTGAAGATTTTTCAAGTTAGAGTAGAGGTAAGAAATGCAAAAAGATGTGAAAGAATTAGTTCTAACAATTGTTAAACCATTGGTTACTCAACCAGATGAAGTCTCTTTGGAACTCATTGAGGGTGAGGAATTTATGGAATATCACCTTAAAGTTGCGGAGGGTGATATCGGTCGAATTATCGGACGTCAAGGTCGGATTATTCAAGCAATTCGCACAGTGGTTTACTTTGTTCCTGTAGAAGGAAAAAAAGTTCGACTTCTTGTTGATCAATAAGAATTAAAGGCTCACTTAGTGGGTCTTTTATTTTTGCTACTGATTCGGATTTTACTTATTTTAAAGTAAATTAAATATTAAAAGAGTTGGAAGAGTGAGGTTTTTTAGATTAGACGAATATTCCTAATAATAATCAAAGACTTCTTTAAGATTCACTTTAATTGTATGAAAAATTATGCTAGAATGAAAAATATTGATTAACAATTGTAGATACAATCGGTTATAAATATAAATAAACTGATTTTTTATATAGGTGGAATAATGGATAAGAAAAAAGGAATCTTATTAGTAGCTTTGGGAACTCCGCGCTCATGTGAAGCAGATGATGTGAGGGATTATTTAAAAGAATTTTTGGGTGACCCTCTTGTTATACAAAAACCAAGATGGCTTTGGTTGCCGATTTTAAATGGAATTATTTTAAAAGTTAGACCGCAAAAATCAGCAGAGATGTATAAAAAAATCTGGACAGATGAAGGTTCCCCTTTGATGATTTACACAGTAGCACAAGCAAAGCAACTACAGGATATGCGCG
Organism: Lactococcus sp. FSL K6-0773; assembly: GCF_038006485.1. Classification (NCBI taxonomy): domain Bacteria; kingdom Bacillati; phylum Bacillota; class Bacilli; order Lactobacillales; family Streptococcaceae; genus Lactococcus; species Lactococcus sp. FSL K6-0773. The sequence continues at coordinate 270,437 of NZ_JBBOVF010000001.1, forward strand.
AAGATTTTGATGTTCGTTTTGCCATGACTTACGGAGAGCCACGCATTGATAAAGTAATCGCTGAGATGAAAGAATCTGGTGTTGAAGAAATTACTGTTCTTCCACTTTACCCTCAATATTCTTTAACAACAGTTGAACCTGTAATTCAACAAGTTAAAAAAATTGATGATAAGATAAAAGTAATTAGAGATTTCCACAAAGTAGAATCTTATAGCGATTTACTTGCAGAGTCTATTAGAGAAAAGTGGCAAGCAAATGACTATGATAAATTGGTCCTTAGCTATCATGGAATTCCCTTGTCCTACGTGACCAAGAAAAAAGATGCTTATGAAGAGCAATGTAAAGAAACAACACGTTTGGTAGTAAGTAAACTTGGTTTGAGGGAAGAAGAATACGAGCATACTTATCAATCAAAATTTGGTCCTGAAAAATGGTTAGAACCTGCGACTATTGATAGAGTTGCTGAACTTCCCAAAGAAAATGCTAAAAAAGTATTGATCTGTTCACCAGCATTCGTTGCAGATTGTTTAGAAACTTTATTTGAATTAGAAATTGAAAATAAAGAAGTATTTGTTGAAAATGGCGGAGAAACATTTGATTTTGTTCATCCTTTTAATGACTCTTTAGACTTTACTAGAGTATTAAGTGAAGTAGTTGACCAAAATAGACTCTGAGAAATAAAATCATTATTTTATTAGTTTTGGCCTTTAAATTTTATAACATTACTAAAGAGAAATAGGATTTGTTATAATGGTTCATAATATGCTAAAAATAGTAAGGAAATCCAATGAAAAAACAGTATTAAATTATTTCAATGAAAGACCATTACCGAATTCGCCTTGGAATTTTTGAGCCAGACCAAAAAGCAAAAGCGGTAGTACAATTAGTTCATGGATTTGGTGAATACACAGGTCATTATCTCTATTTAATTAATGAATTAGTCAATGCTGGTTTTGTTTGCCTAATGCACGATCAGAGAGGACATGGTGTTTTGGCAGCTGCTAATCCAAAACTTCAAGGACGAGCTAGAGCTTACGAGAGCCTAATTAGCGATGTCTTAGAAGTGAGGAAGATAATTGGTAAAAAGTATCCAAAACTACCGGTTTATCTGTTTGGACATAGTATGGGGGGAAATATTTCACTCAATGTTCTTCTAAGAAATATTGAAAATCAAAAACTTTACCAAAAAGCAGTAATTGAATCTCCTTGGCTGGCGCTGACAAACCCACCAGCCGTCCCGCTTCAAAGACTGGCAGGTTTTTTAGGAAAAATAAGTCCAAAAATTCGAGTTCGAACAGGCTTAAAAGTTGAAGCAATTTCTCACCGAAATGATTTAGTAGATTTAGTAACCAAAGATGGAATATATCACGAACTTCTTTCTTTGCGGCTCTTTTCACAGATTATGGAAGCGGGGCGTTTTGCACAAAGTCAGGCTGGAAATTTGAAAATACCAACTTTATTATTCTGTGGTGAATCAGATCAGATTTGTTCGCCCGTAGCCATTCGTTCATTTGCAAACAATGCTGGGGAAAACTTAGAATTAATAGAGATTGCAGATGGTTACCATGCTCTCCATTTAGATACAGAGGCAGAGAATTTTATTGAAAGAACTAAAGATTTTTTTCTAAAAGAAAATTTTTAATTAGTATCAAAGTAAATATAAAAAAAAGAGTCATTCAATTTGAATGGCTCTTTTATTAATTAAACTAAGGAAATTTTTTTCATTCAAGGAAAAGATAGCTTTTCTTGAATAATAGACTTAAAAAATAGTTTTATTTAAATCAGGACTTATTAGGTATGGTATAATTGTAGAATGGAAAAATTTTACAAGGTAGGAACAATTGTTAATACACAAGGACTTCAAGGAGAGGTTCGCGTGATGCCATCGACAGATTTTGCTCAAGAACGCTTCTCAAAAGGTTCAGTTTTGGCACTTTTCGATGATAAGGATAATTATATTCAAGATTTAAAGGTGAAATCTGGTCGCCCACAAAAGAATTTTTATGTCGTTAAATTTGAAGGATTTTATCATATTAATGATGTTGAAAAGTATAAGGGATATATTGTCAAAATTGCAGAAGAAAACCAAGAGGATTTAGATGATGGAGAATTTTACTATCATGAAATCATTGGCAGTGATGTTTATGAAAATGATATCCTAATTGGTCAAATTTCTGAAATACTTCAACCAGGGGCTAATGATGTTTGGGTTGTTAAACGTAAAGGAAAACGTGATTTATTATTGCCTTATATTCCGCCAGTTATTTTAAACGTAGATGTGAATCAACACCGAGTGGACGTATCTATTATGGAAGGATTGGATGACTAGAAATATGAGAATTGATATTTTAAGTATCTTTCCGGAAATGTTTGGCCCACTTAATCAGTCAATCGTAGGTAAAGCTCAAGATAAAGGTATTTTGGAGCTACATACACATGATTTTCGAGAAAATGCAACGAATAAACAACGTCATGTTGATGATATGCCTTATGGTGGTGGTCAAGGGATGTTATTAATGCCACAGCCAATCTTTGACACAATGGATAAAATACCTCAGAAGCCTGAAAAACCTGCGCGTGTTATTCTTTTAGACCCAGCTGGGAAAAAATTTGACCAAAAAATGGCCGAAGAATTATCTCAAGAAGAGCAATTAATTTTTATTTGCGGACATTATGAAGGCTACGATGAACGCATTAAAACATTGGTGACGGATGAAATTTCATTGGGAGATTTTGTTTTAACTGGTGGAGAAGTTGCAGCAACGGTGATGGTTGATGCGGTTGTGCGTTTAATTCCAGGTGTTTTAGGAAAAGTGGCTAGCCATGAAGATGATTCTTTTTCTAGTGGACTTTTAGAATATCCGCAATATACTCGCCCAGAAGATTTTAGAGGGATGAAGGTTCCTGAGGTATTAATGAGTGGTCATCATGAAAATATTCGTAAATGGCGGTTAAAAGAATCTTTGAGAAAAACCTTAGAACGCCGTCCAGATTTATTGGATAAATATGAGCCTAATGAAGAAGAGTTAAAAATGCTACAATTATTGCGTGAAAATGTTCAAGATGTGGTAGAATGAAGTAGTGTTAAGATTTTAGTTGAATATTGGGGAATATCCTCTGAATTTGGATGATGAAATCTTTGTTCTTATTGTTCATATCTGGATATAACTAAATTTATAATAAAAAAATAGGGGATTTTAAAATGGCTTTAACGATCGAACGAGAACAAGAATTTGTTAACCAATTTCATTATGATGCTCGTAATTATGAATGGGAAAAAGAAAATGGAACACCTGAGACTAATCTAAATGTTCAATTTCAACTTGTTCCCAAAGAACAACTTGAAAAACTTGGTGAAGGTGACACTGGTATTCACGCTGTTTTGACTTACTTGATTGTACTAGATAATATTGTACTTTCTGGTTTTGTGAGTCAATTGAACTATGTACGTGGACAAATTATTAAGGAACAAGAAGAACTTGAACAAGAGGAATTAGCCCAACTTGCGGCGCCTTTGTTTGAACTTCTTAAACGCTTGGTCTATGAAACAACAGAGGTTGCCTTAGACCAGCCTGGAATAAACTTGGGATTTTAATTAATAGAATAGAATTTATGAAATTAGCTGTTATTACTGACTCTTCGGCAGATTTTGCTGAAAAATATAAAACTTACGAAAATCTTTTTGTCTTAGATATTCCAATTTCCATTGATGGAGTGGATTATGATTTGCAAAAAATTTCTCATGAAGAATGGTACGATCTTATGGCGGAGGCCCAAGAAGTACCTAAAACTTCGCAACCTAGAGTTGCTGAACTTGATAGACTTTTAAAAGACTTAGAAAAACAAGGGTATACTCATGTTTTAGGTCTGTTTTTGCCAGCAGCAATTTCTGGATTTTACCAAAATATTTTTTACTTACAAAGTGAATATGAGCAAATGAAAGTAGTATTTCCTGAAACTTTTATTACCTCAAGTCCGTTGGGCTATATGGTGGAAACAGTATTGGATTTGGCAGAAGCTGGTGTCGAATTTGAAGAAATTATCGCAAAGTTTGAAGAACAAAGAGACGGTGACCGTGCTTATATGCTTGTCGATGATTTACATTGGTTAGCAAAAGGTGGGCGTTTGTCTAATGGTGCAGCTGTGCTTGGGACTTTATTAAATATTAAGCCTGTGCTAACTTTTAGTACTGAAGGTAAGGTTGAAGTTTTTGAAAAAGTTCGGACTGTGAAAAAAACGATGAGCCGGATGAAGGAACTTTTGTTAAAAGATGCCAAAGATCCTTTGGCCTACAAAGTTTATGTTATTCATACTAGAGCTGAAGATCGGGCACAAGAGTTATATGATTATGCTTTATCTCAAGGTTTTGATGATGTGGAAATCGTCACTTTTGGGCCTGTTATCGCAACTCATTTGGGCCTGAATACAGTGGCTTACGGTATTTCACCAAAAAAATAAAGCACGTTTTTACGTGTTTTTATCTAAAAACAAATATTCTGAATAATAAAAATAATAGCTACTTCTATAAAATACTAATTTCTTTATAAATGAATGGGGGATGAAATTGAATAAAATTAAAGTGATTGTTGCTGGATTTCGTGGAAAAATGGGAGCTACTGCGGTACAAATGATTCTGAATGCTCAAAATTTTGAACTTGTGGCTTTATTAGGAAAGAAAGAAGAAGTCTCAGAAGCGTTTGGAGTTCCTGTTTTTAGTCGAAAAGAGGATTTGATTGGATTTGATGCTGACATTTGGCTAGATTTAACGGCTCCTGAAGCGGCTTATAAGAACACTCGTTTTGCTTTAGAAAATGGCTTTAGACCAGTGGTTGGAACGACTGGGTTTACCGATGATGAAGTGGCAGATTTAATTAAATTTTCTAGAGAAAAAGAATTGGGTGGTCTTATTGCACCAAATTTTGCCTTGGGTGCGGTTTTATTGATGCAATTTTCTAAGCAGGCTGTTAAATATTTCCCAGATGTGGAAATTATTGAATTGCACCATGACGGGAAAAAAGATGCTCCTTCTGGAACTGCTGTGAAGACAGCAGAATTGATGTCTGAGGAACGTTTGGCTCATCATCAAGGGGCAGTGGATGAAAAGGAAGCTTTAGCTGGTGCTCGTGGTGCCGATCTTGAAGGAATGAGAATCCATTCGGTTCGTTTACCTGGTTTGGTGGCTCATCAAGAGGTTATTTTTGGTTCAAAAGGTGAAGGGCTGACTTTACGTCATGATTCTTATGATCGTTCAAGTTTCATGACCGGTATTGCTTTGGGAATTCGTAAGGTAATGACGGTGTCTGAGTTAAAATATGGTTTGGAACATTTTTTGGATTTATAATATTTACTGACGAAATAGATTGTGACCGAATGATTAGTGAGGGATTTTATGAGTGAATTAGAGATTCGTAGATTAGAATTAAGTGATGCAGAAGCTTTTATGGTTTATATTGCCAATTGGGCAACAGATACAAGTCCTTTTAAAATCGATGCTGTTAAAGCTTATGCGGAGCTTTCTTTGGAAAAATTTTCGGACTATGTGGAAAAAACTCATAGAGAAGAAACTTTTGCTGAAAATCCCGATTGGTCAACAGCAACTAAATATTTTGCTTTTATTAATGGGCAAATCGTTGGTGAAATTTCTTGTCGTTGGCAAATCGAAAAAGGAATTTTGTTAGAATGGGGTGGTCATATTGGTTATGGTGTGGCTCCTGATTTTAGAGGACATCATTTTGCTGAAGAAATGGTTAGATTTGTTCTTCCTAAATATCGGAAACATAAGATTTCTCAGGTCATGATTTCTGCTGACAAAGAAAATTTGGCAAGTCGTAAAAGTATTGAAGCAAATGCGGGTATTTTGGAAAATATTGTAGATATTGATGGTGATGAAATTTGTCGTTACTGGATTAATTTAGAAGAACAATAGGATAAAATTACTGATGGATTGCTCGGGTTAATCTGGCAGAGCGTCGAGACGAATTCACAGGTGAATGATACAGGGTAAAGCTTAAGAACAAGCTTATGGCAGAAATTGATGAGAGCTAAAAGTGCTGACAGGTCTGTATAAACTTTCTGTCAGTAAAATTTTAAGGTGTACAATGGGGCTATGCCCCGTTTTTGTTTAAAAAATGATAAAATAATAGATATGAAATTAGAAAAATTACCCGAGGAGTTTGTACAGGCCAAGCCGGTTTTAGAAAAAATAATCGAGCATGGGTTTGAAGCTTATTTTGTGGGAGGTTCTGTACGTGATATATTGCTTGGGCGAGAGATTCACGATGTGGATATTGCAACAAGTGCATATCCAGAGGAAATTAAAGATATTTTTCCTTATACCATTGATGTGGGAATCGAACATGGAACAGTACTTGTTTTAGCTGGAAAATCAGAAGCTGAGCATTATGAAATTACTACTTTTCGGACAGAATCAAAATATACAGATTACAGACGGCCAGATCATGTGGATTTCGTCAGAGATTTACGAGAGGATTTAAAACGTCGTGACTTCACGATCAATGCCTTTGCTTGTGATGTTAATGGGCAAATTATTGATTTGTTTGATGGACTGACGGATTTGAAGGAACGCAGGCTAACAGCGGTTGGTAGCGCTTTGGAACGTTTTAATGAAGATGCTTTACGGATTATGCGGGCCATGCGATTCGCAGCAACTTTAGACTTTCAAATTGAAAATAAAACTTTCTTAGCCATGTGTGAGTCGGCTCACTTACTGGAAAAAATCTCAGTTGAACGAATTTTTATTGAATTTGATAAGCTGTTGTTAGGTCAGGATTGGCGAAATGGTTTGACCTTACTGCTTAAATCAGGGGCTTATAAATATTTACCAGATTTGCAAGATTCGGCCTTGAAAAAAGTACTGACAGACTTGTCAGTAGATTTCCATTTTCAGAATTCTGAGCAAGCATGGGCAGCTTTACTGACCAGATTTTCCAATGTTGATGTGAAAACATTTTTGCGAAAATGGAAAGTGTCCAATGAATTTGCAAAATTTGTAGCAGACCTTGTATCAGCTTATGAACTTGACTCTTGGGATTTGATGAGTCTTTATCATTTTGGTTTAGAAAAAGTGCTTTTGGTTGATGAATTGAAAGTAGCTTATGGTTTGAAGATTAATAGAGAACAAGCTGTCACTATTAATAACCAACTTCAAATTCATGATAAATCAGAGATTGTCATTGCTGGAAAAGATTTAATGGAGGAATTTTCGCTTGAACCTGGTCCAGAACTTGGTAAAATTTTAAAAATTATTGAAGAAAAAATTGTCAAAAATGAATTGAAAAATGAGCAGGCTGCTATTTTTGCAGAAGTTAAAAAAATGCTCTGATTAAATTTTACTGACAGAAATTTTGGCAAATAACCAATTGAAATTTAGTATTTATAATAAATACAATTTCTTGGTTTCTAAGTAATGTATTTTATAGATTATAAAGGAGAAATAAATGAAAATTGAAAATCGCCGTAAAGGCTCATGTACAACAGTTCTTGTGGGAAGAAAAGCATCAATTGATGGTTCAACCATGATTGCTCGTAATGATGATGGACACGAAGCTTTGGATCCACAACGCTTTATTGTGATTCAACCTGAAGAACAACCTCGTCATTATAAAGCTGTTTTATCTGATTTAGAATTAGATTTACCTGAAAATCCATTACGTTATACTTCAACGCCAAATGCAGTTTTAAAAGAAGGGATTTGGCCAGCGGCTGGGATTAATAGTGCTAATGTTGCGATGTCTGCAACAGAAACAATTACTACTAATCCAAGAATCTTGGGTCTTGACCCTTATGTGGAAAATGGGATGGGTGAAGAAGACCTTGTAACACTTGTTTTGCCATACATTAAAAGTGCTCGCGAGGGGGTTGAGCGTTTGGGACAATTACTTAAGACTTATGGAACTTATGAGCCAAACGGGATTGCTTTTGCTGACAAAGAAGAAGTTTGGTGGTTAGAAACAATCGGTGGTCATCATTGGGCAGCAGTTCGTATTCCTGATGATTCTTATGTTGTAGCGCCAAATCGAATGAATATTGATGAATTCAAATTTGATAATGATGATTATATGTGTTCAAGTGATTTGAAACAATTAATTGACGCAAATCATTTAAATCCTGATTTTGAAGGTTATGAAAGTCATTATAATTTGCGTCATATCTTTGGTTCATCTTCAATCAAAGATTCTGTTTATAATAATCCACGAACTTGGTATGGTCAAAACTTCTTGGGGAATCCATCTGAAGATCCACAAAATCAAGAACTTCCATTCATTTGTGAAGCTAGTCGAAAAATTACTGTTGAAGATGTTAAATTTGTTTTATCAAGTCATTTTGAAAATACAAAATATGATCCTTACGGCAGCACAAATAGTCCAGAAGAAAGAAAACTTTTCCGTCCAATTGGAATAAATCGTAATCATAGTGTTCATATTTTGCAAGTTAGAAATAATGTTCCTGATGAATTAGCAGGAGTTCAATGGCTTGCTTTTGGAGCAAACACTTTCAATCATGTTGTACCATTCTACACTGCAATTAATGATACGCCAGCTTCTTATCGTGATGCTAAGGGAGAATATGATCCAACAAATATGTACTGGTTGAGCGCAACAACAGCTGTTCTTGGTGATTCTAATTATGATTTATTTGTTGATTTACGAAATACTTTTGAATTAAATACCATGGCAAAATTCCATGAAATTCAAAATGAGACAGATAAGAATTTTGAAACAGCTGAAGATAAAATTGCTTATTTGACTCAAGCAAATGAAAAATTAGCAGAGGCGGCGTTTAAAGCACAAACGGAACTTTTGGGACGTATGGTCGTTCTTGGTTCAGCTAATATGAAATTGCGTTTTGATTTTAATGACTAATTTATTTTAAAAAAAATTGTAAAAAAGTAGTTGAAAAGCTACTTTTTTTAGTTTTCTTTAAAGTACAAAATGGTATAATACTAAATAAGTCTCAAAAATAGAAAAGGGAAAGAAATGAATTCTAGAAAAAGTAAAAAAGTGAGAAAAGGCCGAGGAGGTAAAATTTTTGCGATTTTATTATCCATTGTTATATTTTTTGCTTTAATTATTTTTGGAGTAGTCATGATTGGTCGGCAAGTCATTTCAAGTCAAACGGATAATATTGCTGCTAAATTTTTACCAAGCTCAGGAAGTTCAGGAAGCTCAGAAGGCTCAGCTAGTGTGACTGATGCAGTGAGTCAAATGGGATCGGCAACACCATCAGCTATTGCCACAAAATTAAATGAAAATGCAGATGTAATTAAGAGTCAATCGCAAGGAATGATAAGTTCAGCAAAAGCAACGAGCACTAGCTCTAAAGTGACTTACACCTTGGAATCCTCTAAACTCAATAAAGCAACCGTTGGCGCCCTTTTATTAGCAAGTGGTGACCAAGTTGAAGAAGTAGCGGATAAGGTGTTAGATTCAATGAAAAAAGCTGGGGTTGCTCAACCTAAATTGCAAGTTGATTTGACTGATGATAAGGGGAATGTCATCAAAACGTTGAATTATAGTGCTTAAAATTGGATTTTACAAAAAAACAACATTTATTCAGTTAAATGTTGTTTTTTTGAATCTTAAGTGATAGAATATTCTAATAATTACTTAATTAGGAGGAAAATTATGAATATCTCAGAAGAAGTACGTCCCGGAGCCAATAGATATGTGAGTGGTCAAGGAATTTTGCAAGATTTAGAAAGCTATCTTGCGTCTTTTAATAAACTTGCGATAATTACTGGGGAAAAATCTTTTCAGGTTTTTCAAGATTTTTATCCTAAAGACTTAAGTTATCCTGTTTTTCATTATGATGGCTCGGCCTCTATCGAAAATGGGAAAAAACTGGCCAAAGAAATTGGTCAATCCGATGGCCTTCTTGCAATTGGCGGAGGGCGTTTGATTGATACTTGTAAAGTTGTAGCCCAGGAGCTAAACTGTGAGTTAATTATTATTCCGACCTTGGTTTCTAATTGTGCTCCTTACACACCGGTTGCAGCTCTTTATCACCCTGACCATACTTTTGATAAAGTGGGTTATTTAAATAAAGTGAGCTATTTAACTTTAGTTGATTATGATTTTTTATTGGCAACACCTCATGATTATTTTGTTGCTGGAATCGGGGATACACTCGCCAAATGGTATGAAATGGAAGGAATCGTTCGTCAGGTTTCACAGGAAGAACTTTCAGCCTCAGTTCGTTTGGGATTTGCGAGTGCAAAGGAAATTTTTAAAATATTATTTGCTGATTCTAAAGCAGCACTTAATGATTTGGCTGAACAGAAAGTGACGCCAGCTTTTGGGCGAATTGTTGATACAATCATTGAACTTTCAGGAACAGTTGGAGGTTTTGCTGGGACTTATGGACGGATGTCAGGAGCTCATGCGCTTCATAATGGTCTATCACTTTGCTCAGAGACACATCCTATTTTACATGGCTCAAAAGTCGCTTACGGAGTCTTGGTACAATTGGCTTATACGGGAGATACTTCAGAAATTGAAAAACTTTTGCCATTTTATAAGGAAAATCATTTACCTGCTTCTCTAGCAGAAATTAATTTGCCATTTGATTTAGAAAAATTGCAAGCAGTAGCAAAATTTGCAGCCAGTCCTGTAGAATCTTATCGTTTGATTGATTCAAAAGTTACTGACGAAAAAATCATAAGTGCCATCAAAGCCTTAGAAGCTCTTGTCAGCAAAAAATAAGGTTTGACATTCTATCATTGAATCTAAAAGTTACTGACAGAAATTTTGAAAAATAGAATCAAAGTTTCAAGGTCAAAAATGAAATAAGGAAAAAGGAATGACGATAAGTTTACAACAACTCAAATATTTTATTGAAGTAGCCAGAGTGGGTTCAATTAATCAAGCTGCTGAAATTCTTTTTATTACACAACCTTCATTGTCGAAGGCGATTAAAGATATTGAAGCGGAAGTTGATTTGTCGCTTTTTCAACGGTCAAGTAAAGGAATTTCGCTGACAGCAGATGGTGCAGAGTTTTTGGGATATGCACGACAAGTTGTAGAACAATCTGATTTATTGGAAACACGGTGGTTGGACCGAAAGCCCTCTCGAAAACTTTGTGCGATTTCGACCCAGCATTATGCTTTTGCGGTGAATGCCTTTGTCAATATGGTCAAAAAAACAGAAAGTCAGGGGATTGGAGAATACGAATATACTCTGCGAGAAGCTAGAACTTATGAAATTATTGAAGATGTAAAGTCACTGCGCAGTGAGTTAGGAATTCTTTATAAAAATTCATACAATGCAAATGTTATGGATAAGATTTTAAAAGAAAATCGATTAACTTTTCATCCACTTTTCTTGCGGAGCCGCATATCTTTGTCAGTTCAACAAATCCTTTAGCTCATAAAAAATTTGTAACATTAGAAGATTTAGAAGAATTTCCCCGCCTCTCCTATGAACAAGGAGAACACAATTCTTTCTATTTTTCAGAAGAAATTTTATCTACGGTTTATGCTAAAAAAGACATTAAAGTAGGAGACCGAGCCACCATTTTCAATTTGATGATTGGATTAAATGGATATACAATTTCAACTGGAATTGTCAGTCAAGACTTGAATGGTGACAATATTGTAGCCATTCCCTTAGCAGTGGAAGATAATATTGAGATTGGTTGGATCTCACTAAGTGAACTTCAATTGACCAATCAGGCTGAACTTTATTTAAAAGAACTGGAAAAAATTGTACATCCTTTTGATGTTCGTGAAGGTAAAAAAAATACTGACAGCTCATCAAATGAAATCTGTCAGTAAAAAAATACTGACAGAAATAAGTAGTTTACTATCCAGCTTTTTTATCAGTAAAAAATTAAAGCCGTCATTACTGACAGGCTTTTTTGTGGTATAATCAAAGGTAATATAAGAGAAATTAGGACGAAAAATGGCAGACTTCATCGCACAAAATTTAAGTAAATCAGTTGGAGAAAAAATGGTTTTCAACAAAATCAATTTTATCATTCATGATTTTGACCGAATTGGTCTTTTGGGAGTTAATGGTACGGGTAAAACAACGCTCCTAAATGTTATTTCAGGACTTTCAGGATTTGATGGAGACCGCACGCCCTTTGATCATCCACAAAATTATAAAATTACATACCTTACTCAGGAACCTGATTTTAATCCAAAAGCTACAATTTTAGACACCGTCTTAGATGATTCGCTTCCGCAAATGCGAGCAATTAAAAATTACGAAGCAGCCCTTTTAGATTATGAAAATTTAGCTAAGTTAGAACGTGCCCAATCAGGAATGGATGCTCTGAATGCTTGGCAAGTAGAAGCAGATGTCAAAACAATTTTGACTAAACTTCAACTTCCTGACTCTGCCACTCTAATCGAAAGCCTTTCAGGTGGACAAAAAAGACGGGTTCAATTGGCTCAAGCTTTAGTCAATGATTCCGATTTATTATTACTTGATGAACCAACCAACCACCTCGATGTTGAAACCATCGCTTGGTTGCAAAATTATCTAAAAAATTCTCGAAGAACCGTTCTTTTTGTCACGCACGACCGCTATTTCTTAGATAATGTTGCAACACGAATTTTTGAACTTGAAGATGCGGGTCTTAAAGAATACCAAGGAAATTATCAAGATTATCTTGCAAAAAAAGCTGAAGATGAAGAAAGAGAAGCCGCAGCAAGTCACAAGGCAAAACAACTTTATCAATCTGAATTAACTTGGATTCGTAAATCACCTCAAGCGCGTGCTACAAAACAACAAGCACGGATTGACCGCTTTGAAGACCTTAAAGATTCTATGAAAACTAGTAAAAATCTAGGAGATTTAGAACTCAACATTGCGAGCAGTCGCTTAGGGAAAAAAGTAATTAATTTTAAAAATGCCGCTTTTTCTTATCCTGACCGACCAATTTTTAATGATTTTGAATTAATCGTTCAAGGGCATTCGCGCTTGGGGATTGTTGGTGATAATGGCGTCGGAAAATCGACCTTACTCAATATCATTGATGGTGAGCTAGCATTAACTGACGGGATTTTGGAAATTGGTGAAACGGTAAAAATTGGTTATTTCAGTCAAGAAATTCGTGGACTTGATGAAAATAAACGCATGATTAACTTTCTTGAAGAAGTTGCATCTGCTGCGCATAACAGCAGCGGTGAAAATATTTCAATTGTTAATTTATTAGAGCAGTTTCTCTTCCCAAGAAGTAGTCATGGAACACTGATTTCTAAACTTTCAGGTGGTGAGAAAAAACGACTCTATTTACTTAAAATTTTATTATTACAACCCAATGTGCTTTTGCTTGACGAACCAACCAATGACTTGGATATTGCAACCTTAACTGTACTTGAAAATTTCCTAGGCTCTTTTCCGGGTGCTGTTTTGACAGTTTCTCATGACCGCTATTTCCAAGATAAAGTGAGCAACGAATTACTTGCATTTGAAGATGGGCAAATTAATCATTATTTTGGGGCTTACAGTGACTATTTAGCTGTCAAAACGGAAGAAAAATCTGCTGACAAAGCTGTCAGTAAAATTGAAAGTCCAATAAGTACTGACAAAACTGAAAATACTGACAAAACGAAACTGACCTATATGGAAAAGAAAGAATGGGAAACCATTGAAAGTCAAATTGCTGAAATTGAAGAGCGAATTTCTCAGATTGACACAGAAATGAATGAAAATGGTTCAAATACAGAACTCCTACTGGATTTACAAAAAGAACTAGACAACAAAACAAAAGAACTTGAAGAAAAATATGAACGTTGGGAATATCTATCAGAAAGGGCTGACTAAAACATTATGACAACGCAAGAACTTATTGAAACCTTACAAAAATTTCCGGCAGAAGCAACTGTAAAAATCATTCAAAACGATATCAGTGGTGACCGATTTTTTGATGTTAATACAGTAGAAAATTTGGCCAGAGTCCGTGTTACCACTGTAGGAGTTGAAACCGTAGATACCGTGATTATTGGTATTTAAACCCAGAGACGAAAGAGGAAGTCAAATGTTAAAAATCGGAATTATGGGTGCCGCTAAAATTGTTCCAAGATTTGTAGCAGGTGTAAAAGAGAGTGGTCAAGCTGAAGTTACTGGGATTGCCGCCAGAAATAAGGAAAAAGCACAAAAAGCCGCTTTGGAATTAGAAATTCCACAAGTTTATGATGATTATGCAAGCTTAGTAAATGCAGCAGAAATTGATTTAATCTATATTCCACTCATCAATAAACAACATTATCCTCAAGCAAAAATGGCTTTAGAAGCAGGTAAAAATGTACTTCTAGAAAAACCATTTACCTTGACTCTTGAAGAAAGTCAGGAATTATTCAAGATAGCAAATGAAAAAAATCTTTTTTTGATGGAAGCTCAAAAATCTGTTTTCCTACCTGTGATGGCCCAAATCAAAAAATGGCTTGATGCCAATGAAATTGGTAAAATATCTCGTCTTGCAATAAATGATTTCAGACCCCATACCAACCGGGAGAGCTGGGCCTTAGACATAAAAGAAGGCGGTGGCGCTTTTATCATGCATGCCAGCTATCCACTCTCTGTCTTACAATTCTTATTTGGAACAGGTTTTGATGCAGCAAAAGGAATTTATTGGTCTTCTGAAGAAAATAAAGCAGATTTAGATTACGAAATTCTCTTAAAAAAAGCAGAAATTATGATTAATATTTCACTTAGCACGCGCTTAGATAAACCAAATACATTTATCATTTACGGTGAAAAAGGAGAAATTTCAGTTCCAAATTATTGGAAATCAAACCAAGCCAGTCTTATTAAAAATGATGGAACGGTTGAAGAATTTTCTCATCCAATGCCAAGTGAATTCAGCTATGAGATTGATGAAATTGCTGAACTAATCAATAAGGGCAAGAAAAAAAGTGAAAAACTTTCCCCAGAAATGACAATGACGACAGTCAAAATTGTGGAAGACCTATACCAAGAATGGTTTGGTAAAGAGTGGCCAAATATAAAATAAAAACACTAGTTATCTAGTGTTTTTTCTTAAAAATTTAAATTTCCCTTTAAAACGTTGTAAGGCTAAATAACGTTCACGTGCTTTGTGCATCGCTTGGTAACGTTTAGGATCTTTTTTATAGTATTGTTGATGATATTCTTCAGCTGGCCAAAAAGTTTTTGCCTCTTCAATCGGAACAACAATTGGTTTATCCCAAATTCCAGATTTCTCTAAGGCAATTTTACTTTTTTGAGCAGCAATTCTTTGTTCTTCACTTTCAACAAAAATTACTGGACGATAATTTGCACCTCGGTCATAAATTTGTCCGTCAGCATCAGTGGGGTCAATCAATGACCAATAAATATCTAATAGTTCATCATAAGAAATCAATTCATTATCAAATAAAATTTCAACTGCTTCCGTATGGCCAGAAGCTTTTGAGAGGACTTGGTCATAAGTAGGGTATTCGATATGTCCACCAGTATAACCACTAGTTACAGCCAAAATACCTGGACGTTCTTCAAAAGGTTCAACCATACACCAAAAACAACCACCAGCAAAAATAGCTCGTTCTGTACTCATTTTATACCTCCATTTGCTCTAATTTAATTATATCATGTGAAAAAAATGCCACCTCATCATTTGACTCGAACTTTAAAAATTTTGAATTTGTCTTTTTTGTGATAGAATAGTTAAAAATAGAAAAGGGGAACGATTTTTTAATGCTAAAAACAACTTTTGCAAATGCGGAATTCGCTAATCCATTCATGAACGCTTCAGGAGTCCATTGTATGACAACTGAGGATTTAGAAGAATTAAAAGCCTCTCAAGCAGGGGCCTATATCACCAAAAGTTCCACATTAGAAAAAAGAGAAGGTAATCCACTCCCACGTTATGTTGACTTAGAATTAGGCTCAATTAATTCTATGGGCTTACCAAACCTAGGGTTTGATTACTACTTAGATTATGTTTTAAAAAATCAAAAAGAAAAGGCTCAAGAAGCGCCAATCTTCTTTTCCATTGCTGGTATGAGCGCAGCCGAAAATATCGCTATGCTTAAGAAAATTCAAGAAAGTAATTTTTCAGGAATTACAGAATTGAACCTTTCTTGTCCAAATGTCCCTGGGAAACCACAGCTTGCTTATGATTTTGAAGCCACTGAAAAACTCCTAAAAGAAGTTTTTACCTTCTTCACAAAGCCTTTAGGTGTAAAACTTCCTCCTTATTTTGACCTCGTTCATTTTGATATCATGGCAGAAATCCTCAATCAATTTCCGTTGACTTATGTTAACTCAGTCAATAGTATTGGGAATGGACTTTTTATTGATTCAGAAGCAGAAAGCGTAGTTATTAAGCCAAAAGACGGTTTTGGTGGAATTGGTGGAGCATACATCAAACCAACAGCGCTTGCAAATGTTCGTGCTTTCTATACTCGACTCAAACCTGAAATTAAAATCATTGGAACAGGTGGTATTGAAACAGGACAAGATGCCTTTGAACACCTCTTATGTGGAGCTACAATGCTTCAAATTGGAACGGCTTTACACAAAGAAGGCCCTGCAATCTTTGATAGAATCATTAAAGAATTAGAAGAAATTATGGATAAAAAAGGTTATCAATCAATTGCTGATTTCCATGGAAAATTAAAATCATTATAAAAAATTATCATAAAAAGCTGAATTTAAACAGCTTCTTTCTTATCTTATAAATGAAATTTAAAAATTACTAAAAGAGATGTTATAATGTAAAAGATTAAACAAACAAGGAGAAATATATGGAAATTTTTATGACTTTTATCGTTTATTCTTTTATTGGTTGGATATGGGAGACCTTTTATTGCTCATTTAAAGACCGGCATTTTGTTTTTAGAGGTTTTTTATTAGGCCCTTATTGCCCTGTTTATGGTTTTGGCGTCTCTGCCGTCTTACTTTTAGTTCCAGATACCGGAAATTTATTCAGCCTTTATCTTAATACGATTGTGATTGTGACAGTCGTTGAATTCATTGGAAGTTGGATTTTAGAGAAATTCTTTAATATGAAGTTATGGGACTACTCAACCCTCCCTTTCAATATTGAAGGAAGAGTAGCTGTTCCCGTTTCATTATTTTGGGGTGTAGGTTGTATTATCTTAATTAAATTAGTTAATCCACCTGTTCAAAATTGGATTCATGATTTTAATGAATTAACCCACAGTTGGGGTGTGATTTTGATATTAATTATCTTTCTGGCTGACCTTGTTTCAACATTTATTTTTACGATTTCAACCAAAAAAGAAGTCTTGGCTATGATTGATGATTCTGACAAAGAAAATGCAGCAATCAAAGAATTTTGTCTTAAACATCTCTTTGCAAACCATGAAACAGCAGCAAATCGGATAAAAGTATTAGAATTACTTAAAAATAAACCTCTAAAATTAAAACATTATAATTTGCGCAGAATTCTCAAAAACTATCCAAATATGAATTTGACCAAAAAACGATAATTTAAAAATCGTAAGCGTTTTTAGTAGCCTTAGAAATAAATTCGTGGCATAATGAGGTCATGAATAAAACATTTGAAAAAGAAGAAATTTTAAATGAACTCTATAATCTTATATTAGACCGAAATATTCGTGACTGGGAACGCCAGTGTTTACTTCATACGAAAGTTCAATTAGAAAATCAAGGTCAACTTGCAGATGAGTTAGCAAAATTAGAAGTGACCTTAAGACCACTGGCATTACGCTATAATCTTACACCAAAGGTCGCTGAATTTTATCAAAAAATTTCCAACAGCAAACTCTTTGGTCGAGGAGTTGGTGGCATTATATAAGCCCTTAGTTCTCCTTATGCTTTAAAAGCATAAGGAGTTTTTAAAAAAGTATTTTAAAAAAAGTAAAATTCATTTTATAATAAATTCAATAAAAGAAAAGGAAGTAAAAAAATGAAATCAGTTTATTTTGTCGAAAAAAATAAAATGCAAGTTAGAGAATTTCCCAAAGCGCAACTTGTAAAAGAAACAGATGCTATCATAAAAATTGTTCGTGCCTGCGTATGTGGTTCCGATTTATGGTGGTTCCGTGGGATTTCTGAACGTCAACCTGGACCGGTAGGGCATGAAGCTATTGGTCTGATTGAAGAAGTAGGCACCGGAGTTAAAAACTTTAAAGTAGGAGATTTTGTCATTGTTCCCTTTACGCACGGTTGTGGACACTGTCCAATTTGTTTGGCTGGCTTTGAAGCCAATTGTCCAAATGCAAAAGATGGTGTGAATGGCGGCTATCAAGGAGAATTCTATCGGGCGATTAATACTGATGGTGCACTTGTCAAAATCCCGGGCCAACCAAGTGATTATTCTGATGACCAGTTGGCTTCATTGACGGCTTTAGCTGATGTCATGCCTACAGGTTTTCATGCAGCTAAAGCAGCAGATGTCCATGAAGGTGATACAGTGGTTGTCTTTGGTGATGGAGCGGTTGGACTTTGTGCAGTGATTTCAGCTAAACTTTTAGGAGCAAAACGGATTATTGCCATGAGTCGCCATGAAGACCGTGCAGCACTTGCGCGTGACTTTGGTGCAACAGATATTATTGCTGAACGTGGTGAAGAAGCGATTCAAAAAATTATGTCCTTAACCAATGGTTATGGTGCAGATGCTGCCTTAGAATGTGTCGGAACAAAACAAGCAATTGAATCTGCTTTTCAAGCGGTAAGAGCAGGAGGGCGAGTAGGTCGTGTGGGAGTTCCTCATGATGTTGATTACAATGAATGGATTGATTCTCTTTTTTGGAAAAATATTCAACTTGGAGGGGGAGTAGCCTCTGTCGCACGCTGGGATAAGGAAATCTTACTTGAAGCAGTTTTAAGTGGGGAGATTAATCCAGGCCGTGTCTTTACAGCAGAATTTAGCTTAGATGAAATTCAAAAAGCATATGAAGCAATGGATCAACGTACAGCAATTAAATCTCTATTGAGAATTTCAGAGGTATAAATAAGAAAATAGTAAATAAATCAAAAGTCTACCAAAGTTGGTGGGCTTTTTTGTATTCTAAAAGTCTTGTTTTTAAATTAAGTTAAAACGGTTACTTTATTTTTACCAAAGTTTCTAATTAAGCGTATAATATTAAATAATCAGAAAACAAAAAATATTCACTAAAAGGAGGTTTTGCATTGGAAAATCAGAAAAAGCACTTTCAGATGAAGTCATCAAGTAAATTTTGGTTACTTAGCACTGGAATTCTTTTAAGTTTGTTAGTGACTAGTCTGCCTTTAGCAGTAAAGGCTGATGAAAATTCGGCTGTTACCCCACCAAACCAAACAGAAGCTGTCACCAATCCAACTGTAAATTCTTCTCTTGCCGCGTCTGATTCGACAACCGAAGGAAATACAGGAAGTTCACAGGCAGAAACGCGAACTAAAGAGGCAAACTCACTAACTTCGCAGGCAAGCACAACCCTAAGCGCCAGTTCAGTTTCATCATCTTCAACCAGTTCGGCTCAGACTTCAAGTGTAGAAGCAAGCTCTAATTCTTCAGAGGTTTCAGCTTCATTGAGTTCAAAGGCCTCAACTTCAAAAGCCCCAAGTGTTCCTCTTGATTCATCAAAAGCAAATGTCACAATTGCTTCAAGCCTATCGGCGAGCGGAACAATCATAAATCCTGCTCTCACAAATGGTTCAATTGCCAGCCAAGCCAATGGTCAAGACCCTGTAATCAGCACTATTGAAGCGACCGGTTCAGTCGCCAATGACATTACAGGACCAGCCACGCTAGATGGTATCAATATTACAATCAAGGCTAACAATCTTGTTCCCAATAATTTTCTGACCCCAGACGGACTCCATTGGTCGGACAATACGCAGGTTATTCCAGTCAAAGGTCAAGCAACGGGTCAAATAAGCTCCGAAAACTTTGGTTTAACTGACGGTCCAACGACGCTGGCAACGAGCTATACTATGAACGCAGGAGATTCTGGACGAATTACTAATGTTGGAAGGACCCTAGCCGGAACCAATCTAGATTTGATCTATAAAGTCATCTCAACAGATGAATCAAGCTGGCAAGCCCCCAAAGAAAGTACGTCCGATTGTCCGATTGGCCTCGCTTTTACAGGCGAACAAAATATTGCCAACTCTGACGGAAACTCGATTGTCGCCCTCTACTACGGGGCAAATAATGTCAATCTCAATTATCAAATCGTCGTACATAATACGAATTTTCAAATCCCTGTTCTCGCCTCTTTTATCACAACGGATATTGATATGGCCCAAGGAGTCAAAACCAATCTTGCCAACCTTTTAACGGTCATTCCAAAGACCACTAACCTTGCGACAGATAGTTCTAGTATTATTTATGATACAACAATTCCTGATACCGACTTGAACGGTCAAGCTAGTCTACCTTATGGTGGTTATCTGGGTGTCGGTTTTCTGTCAAACTTTGACTATGATTTTTATAGTCCAGCACCCGCTCGTAGTGGAGATTCTTATCAATATTCACAAGGGGTTCGCTATGACCTCTTTGGCTCAGCACTTCAAGCACACCTAACCACCCAAGTCAGAGATATCGTTTATCTTAACTATTACGACGCCGATGAAAACAATCAATTGATTGTGCCACAGCACCAATTTATCTGGTTTCCAAATGTTTCTTGGAATGTTCCAGTAAGTAATTTTCCGCATTATCAATACGGTTGGCAAAACCAAACGACCAAAGGAAACACGATAAATGTTAGTGATTATTATCATATCCAAAGTACCGTCACTTATGATTACTATGGTATGGACGGGGTTTATCTCGGTCAAGAATCCACCACGGGGCTTTATGGACATTCTTATTCGGTCAATGTGCCTTATAATTTTGGCAATTACTATATCGAAGGAAGCACGACGCGGTCTGGACTTTATCCGAAACATGATGAAACGCTAAACGTTTACTACAAATATGTTCCACCGATTATTTATTACAACACGAGCAATCCTTATGCGACGACTTATTATGCCAATGGTTACGAGTATGTGCCGAATTATATTCCGCCAGTTGTTTATTATGTGCCAACTTATGATAGTTATGGCTATGGTGGAGGCTACTCTTACTCTGGAGGTTATGCTTATTCATCAGGTGGATATAGTAGTTCTAGCGGAGCTTACTATCCAAATTATGTCCCACAATCTGCTTATTATTCTAAAGAAGCTCAACTTGTAGCAGAAGAAGGTGGGAATAATTCATCTAAAGTAAATTATTCCACGGATAAAGAAGATAACTCACTTTTGAATTTTGGAGAAAGTGTATGGTCTTCTAGTTTGGGAGAAAGCCTAAAAAATGTGACACGATTTGCTCCTTGGCAAATAAGTAGTTTTGTGGACTATGGGACACAGATTGTATCGGGAGAGGATGCAAATGATGCTCTAAATAAAACGGCTGTTCATGCTGGACTGAGTGCGGTGGGAGATGTAGCAGGTGAATATGTTGCAGAAGAAATTGGAGGAATGCTTGGGACTGCTCTTGCTCCTGGGGTTGGTACAATTATTGGAATTGGAATAGGTGCGGCTCTTGGTGTTGGTTTTGATTTTATTTACGATAAAATTAAAAAAAGAAGGAGGTAGATAATGGTAAATATAGAAAAGAAAAGTTCTATCTTTGATTCTCATAAACAATTTTTATATGAAGAAGTTGGGAAGAGATATTACATTGATACACAGACCTTTCAGCTTTTTTATATAAAAACTGAGATTAATAATTCTTCTTCAAATCAGAGGAAAAATTTTGCTCAATTTTCAGGGATTCTAGCAACTGTTCTTGGAGTGTTAGCACAATCGATTATTTCTTCACCAACTTATCTGGTAAAAATATCTTTAGTTTTAGGAATGGTTATTTTAACAGTTCTTATCACTTCTCTTTTATATTTTGTTGAGAGAATGTTTGATTATCCAAGATTTAAAGACTTGGATAGAGGATTAAAAGCTTGGAAATACAAAGCTATTGTGTTGGTGCCCGAAAAAAAGTTGAGGATACTTAGAGAAGTGAAAAAGCATATTAGGATAGTTATATTAATCTGTTTGTTTTTCTTAATCTTAACTCCAATATTTGGAGGACTATATGTTACAACTTCAGAACCTAGACTGTTTATTCTATATGGTATTGTATTTTTTCTGTTCACTTTACTCTTTCCATATTTAATTTTGGCAATTAAAAAAGAAAGGATTGTTGATAAATGGGAGAAAAAAACAAGAGAAAATGGTAATGGAAAAAACTAAAATAATATATCTTCGTACTGAAAATATGGTTAATTACTATATCAATGTAGAAAATTATCAGTTATATACCCGTTCTTCGCCTAATAGCAAATCAGCCGCTGGGGTACAACTTGTTTCATTCTCTGGAAGTATTGCGACAATTTTGGGGATTGTATCCAAGGGAAATAATATTTTTGAAAATCCAAGAAACAATCTAATAATTCTCGCCATTATGTGGGGAATTGCAATACCCTCGGCCATATTATTATCAATTTTAGTGATAAGAGAGAAGAAAAAGATAAAAATGGGCGAAAAGTTAATTTTAAAAAAGAGAAATAAAGAGGATAAGGGGCTATTGGACAGAAGTTATAAGGCGAGCTATCTATTATCGATCACTTTTCTTGCCCCTATAGGAATGATTATGGGTTCTTTCTATTTTGTAGGAAATGGTAATATGTTGTTCTTCGTCTGTATGATACTCGCAACAATGCTCGGCTCATTGGCGGTTCCTTTTGCTCTGAATATTCCACAAAGCTACAAACTTCTTAGAAAAATGAAGAAAGAAGGAATCTTTTAACTCTGAACATGATGTCTATGGAAAAAAATGAAAGAGGAATACAGAAATAAAAATATGGTTGATATTGGTTTAAACGGAGAAAATGGTAATGGAAAATTCAGAAAAAATATTTCTACTGACAAATGAGGGTGTTGATTATTTTATTGATACTGAAACCTACCGATTATTTACCGATTCAGAACAAAAAACAATTAATGTTCCTCAGTTGGTGGGTGTATCTGGGGCGATAGCCACTGTTTTGGGAATAATTTTTAAAGGAAATATTCTTATGATTAACCCTGAAAATAAATTTATAGTTGTACTATTAATGTGGCTTATCATCATTATTTCCTCCATTTTTCTGCCAATTTATCAAATTAAAAGAAACAAAAGGATAATCTCTAGTGGTAGACTAATTGTCAAAAAGATTGATAAATCATATGATGCTTATCTGTTCAATAGGATTTATAGGGCATCAATATTTTACGTAGTTGCTTGGATTGCGCCTCTGGTAATGGTAGTTATGTCAATTTATTTTATTGATTATACTAATGTCATGTTTTTAGTTGCCCTTGTCGTAATGATGATTTTAAGTTCAATTTCAACAACATTCATCATAACAATTCCTAAGCGTTACAAACTACTTAGGAAGATGAAAAAAGAAGGAATCTTTTGACTCTGGACATTGATATCTATGGAGAAATAAAAATGAAAGAAGAACATAGAAATAAAATTATTGTTGATATTGGTGGAAATTCGGATGAGCGATATGGCTATAATTATAAAAATAAAGAACTATTTATAAAGAGTAATAAAAAAATAACAGGCATGGGCATAGTAACTTTTTGCAATCTTATCATCAGTTTTTCAGTCTTTTACGGTAAATTTTGTAGAAAGCCATTCTCCCAAGATTTCTCCTGTAAAATGGGTAATTTTGACGACGATTATTTTCTTAATTTTATCTTTTGTTATAGCATGGTTGAGCTTATATATTTCAGAAAATTTTTCTAATTATCGAAAGTTTGAAAAAGTAGAAGATATAAAAAGACTAGAAAAACTTTATAAAATCAAGGACAGGGTATCTGGGAATATTCTTATAATCTGTGTTCTGATTTTTGGAGGAATAGGAGTAACTTTAAGTGGGGCTTATACTGAGTCAGGGGATATGGAACTTTGGTTAATCTATATTAGTGATTTAATTCTTGTCAATATGCTTGTCTATATTTATTGGTTTTATATCAGTAGAGCAAGAAAATTTAGAAGTCTAGCAATTAAAGAATTAGAAAAGAGAAAGGAGATTGAAAAATGAAAGAAGAGATTGACGAAAATAAAGAAAAAGAAGTGATTCAAAAAGCATATAAATATAATATCTTTCTTGGAATCTGGATTATCGCTGTATTCATCATTTTTTTGCTACAAATAACAAAAATTATTACAGACCAATATTTAACTTTAGGTTTTGGTTTAATTATTTTAATTTATGCGATTGCTCTTCATACCCAAAATCATAAATTAAAAATAAAAAGTATTGCTTCGATTTTAGTATATGGTCTTAATATCTTGAGTGTTATTGGTGTTGTTTTGATTATTTTAGCAAATCAGGCGCATAATCTTTTGGAGTTAGCGGTAGGGGTCTTATTGGGATTGGTGACGCTTATCTTACAAGTTTCAGCTGCTATTTTTGCACTATTGTCAGCGAGAAAATTGCGAAAACTCTATCCTGATATTCTTGATAATAGAAGAAAGAATACAAATTAGTATCTTATTTTTTACAAGTAAATATTTGATAAATGCTATTGAATCAAAATAGCAGACTGTGTTATAATGAAAGGAATAAAAAGATAGGAAGATTCATGACTTACGCAGACAAGATTTTTAAACAAAATATCCAAAATATCCTTGATAACGGTGTTTTTTCAGAAAATGCACGTCCCAAGTATAAGGATGGTCAAACCGCAAATAGTAAGTATGTAACAGGCTCTTTCGTTACTTATGATTTGCAAAAAGGTGAGTTTCCAATTACCACTTTGCGTCCAATTCCAATTAAATCGGCAATTAAAGAATTGATGTGGATTTATCAAGATCAAACAAGTGAACTTGCTATTCTTGAAGAAAAATATGGAGTCAAATACTGGGGCGAATGGGGAATTGGCGACGGTACGATTGGACAACGCTATGGGGCAACAGTCAAAAAATATAATATTATTGGAAAATTATTGGATGGTTTAGCAAAAAATCCTTGGAATCGCCGTAATATCATTAATCTTTGGCAATATGAAGATTTTGAGGAAACTGAAGGACTTTTGCCTTGTGCTTTCCAAACAATGTTTGATGTTCGCCGTGAACAAGATGGTCAGATTTACTTGGATGCGACTCTTATTCAACGTTCAAATGATATGCTTGTTGCGCATCATATCAATGCCATGCAATATGTTGCTTTACAAATGATGATTGCAAAACATTTTTCTTGGAAAGTTGGAAAATTTTTCTATTTCGTAAATAATTTGCATATTTATGATAATCAGTTTGAACAGGCAAATGAGTTAGTTAAGCGAACAGCTTCTGACAAGGAGCCCCGTTTGGTGCTTAATGTTCCTGACGGAACAAACTTTTTCGATATTAAACCAGAAGATTTTGAGCTTGTGGACTATGAACCGGTAAAACCTCAATTAAAATTTGATTTGGCAATTTAGATTAACCAAAAAGTTACTGACAGAACTCTGTCAGTAACTTTTTTATTGATAAAAATTTAAATATTGTTCGTTGACGAACAAAAAAGATTGTGTTATAATAATTCGTATGCGAACTAAAAAAGAAGCAATTGGACGACTTTTAAAAGTTGCCAGCAATCAAATGTCACGAGAGTTTGATAATTTTGCAGCTCAGCTTGATTTGACGGGTCAGCAAATGTCAATATTAGATTTTCTTGGAAATCAGAGTGAAGAAGACTCAGGAAAAGAAATCAGTCAGACGATGATTGAATTAGAATTTAATATCCGACGTTCTACAACAACGGAAATTTTGCAACGTATGGAAAAACGGCAGTTGATTAAGAGAAAAGCGAGCCCAACAGATGCTCGTCAAAAATCAGTTGAATTAACTGAAGAAGGCAAACAATATCTACCTGAAATTAGAACATATATCCAAGGTCATAATCAAAAAGCTTTGGCGGGTTTGTCAGCAGAGGAGATTGCTGCAGTTGAAAAATTTCTTAATAATTTTAGCATGCAGAAAGGAAAAGAATGAACACAGAATTAGAAACAAATACAGCCAATCATAAAATTAGCGCGAAAACGCGCTTTTCAATTGTCGCCGTGGCCCTTGTGGCTTTTATGGGGATATTAGCAGAAACAAGTTTGAATGTCACGTTTCCAACGCTTGAAAAGACCTTCGGACTTCCACTGAGTACGGTTCAGTGGGTAACGACCGCTTATTTATTAGTTGTTGCGATTGTTATGCCAACGAGTTCATATATTAGTCAACGCTTTCAAAATAGGACTTTATTTTTTTCAGGACTAATCTTTTTTACCCTTGGAGATTTACTGAGTTTAATTTCTCCGAATTTTACTATTTTAATGGCGGGACGCTTAATTCAAGGAATTGGGACTGGTATTGCCATTCCATTAATGTTTAATCTTGTCTTAACTAAAATTCCGCGTGAGAGAGTAGGACTTTGGATGGGATTTGCTGGGATGATTTTGAGTATTGCCCCAGCACTTGGACCAACTTATGGTGGACTTTTAACAGGGACTTTAGGTTGGCGAATGATTTTTGCAATTATTTTGATTATCCCAATCTGTCTCTTTCCTTTAGGAGCTTGGGCTATTGAGAAAAGTGAAAAAAAACGTCCAGGCAAATTTGATTTTATTGCTTTTATATTTTTGTCATTAGCAATGACCAGCGCTCTTTTAGCTTTAGATTCACTTTCAAGTGCTCATTTTTCATGGATCTGGTTAGTGGTCTTTATCTTGGGGTTGATTGCTTTTATTTGGCGTTCAAAAACAAGTACATTGAATTTTATTGATATCAATGTTTTTAAGAGCCCAACTTTTACTTTGTCTGTCCTAGTTTATTGTATTTTACAATTTGTCAATTTGGGAATTAACTTTATCATTCCTAATTTCTTACAAGTTTCGTTAGGAACTACAAGTACATTAGCAGGTTTTGCTTTATTGCCTGGTTCATTAATTGGTTCAGCAGCACAAGGTCCAATTGGTGCGCTCTATGACCGCAAAGGGGCCAAGGGGATTTTATATAGTGGAAATACTGTATTCTTTATCGCTCTTGTTTTATTAACGATTTTTACTAAGAATCTGACTTTACTGGGTGTGATGGGACTTTATGTTGTATTCACAATCGGTCGTTCTTCAAGTTTTGCAACAACCATGACCAATAGTTTAGCTCAACTTCCTCATGATAAAGCTGCCTCTGGTAATGCTTGGTTTACTACAACTTCTCAATTTGCAGCGTCAGCAGGAACAGCTACAGCTAGTCTTATTGCAACAAAATCAAGTAATTTAACAACAGGAACTCAACATGTATTTATGTTTTTCCTTTGTCTTGCTTTGCTTAATTTTGTCTTCTATACTTTGATTTTGAACAAGAAGATAAAATAAATCTGATTAAAAAAGTTTCGTAATGATACGAAGCTTTTTTTATAATTTAATATAGTATGCTTAAAAAGCATAATTATTGATATAAAAAGCATTTCACGGCAGGTAAAAAATATTTTATAATAAAATCATCGAAAAGATAAAGCAATGTGAAGCTTTTGAGTTGACTTGAAGTGAACTTCAAGGAATATAATGAAAACAGAAGTTAAAAATGAATGGAGAAAAAATGTCAAACAATATTGAAAACAAAGTCGTCTTAATCACAGGAGCCTCAAGCGGTATTGGCCAAGCAACTGCCGAATTACTTGCTAAAAAAGGAGCCAAAATTGTACTAGCAGCAAGGCGTGAAAATCGTTTGCAGGAGCTGGCTGATAAAATTAAAAAGGCTGGTGGACAAGCAATCTATCAAGTGACAGATGTAACTAATCCAGAAGAAAGTAAAAAGTTGGTACAATATGCGAAAGAAAATTTTGGCAAAATTGATGCTATTTTCTTGAATGCAGGAATCATGCCAAGTTCCCCTTTATCAGCTCTTCATGTTGAAGAATGGGAAAATATGGTTGATATTAATTTAAAAGGTGTACTTAATGGGCTCGCTGCTGTACTGCCTGAATTTACAGCTCAAAAATCAGGACATGTTATCACAACGAGTTCAGTTGCTGGCCTAAAAGCATATCCCAATGGTGGTGTTTATGGGGCAACAAAATGGGCGGTTCGTGAATTAATGGAGGTACTCCGAATGGAATCTGCTCAAGAAGGAACTCATATTCGGACAGCTACTATTTATCCGGCTGCTATAAATACTGAGTTACTGAATACAATCACTGACAAAGATGCAGCAGAAGGAATGACAGCTCTGTATGAACAATATGGGATTAGTCCAGAGGCAATTGCTCGCATTGTTGCTTTTGCTCTTGAACAACCTGAAGACGTTAACGTCAGCGAGTTTACTGTTGGACCTACAACACAACCTTGGTAAGAAAAGGAGAAAAAATGAAAATTGATGTCAAAAAGTTTTCTAAGATACAAGATATTTATATTAGCCCAGACCCGCAAGAACATCGTCCTGCTTGGATTTGGTTTGCTTATATTGATGATGATTTAGCGGTAGCAGCAGGTCGCGGAAGGGCATCAAGTTGGTGGAATTCGGCAATGATTTCACGTAAGGGTCAAATTCACATTGACGGGAAAGTCTATCAAGTGGAATTTGAACCTGTGACAGATAAAGAAAATATTGATAAATTTATTGATTCTTATCGACAACGTTCAGGTTATAGCTGGGACCCTGCTTGGGAGAAAAATTTTAGACCGACAGTGATGCGCCTAAAATTTTTGAAGGAACTTGGAAAAAGCATAAGATAAAACACCTTGAGAATTGAAGAAAATTGGAGGTTAAAATGGAAAAACAAACCGCAGGACATGAACAACTTGGAGAATTTGCCCCAAAATTTGCTGAATTAAATGATGATATTCTTTTTGGAGAAGTCTGGAGTCGTGAAAAAGAACTTTCAGCACATGAACGTAGTGTCATTACGATTACTGCTTTGATTGCTGGTGGAAATTTTGAACAATTAAATTTTCATATGGCAAAAGGAAAAGAAAACGGAATAAGTCAGGAAGAAATTTCAGAAATAATTACTCATCTGAGTTTTTATGTGGGGTGGCCAAAGGCTTGGTCGGCTTTTAATATTGCAAAAAAAATTTGAGAATAAGAGGGGAAAGCTATGACAATTACGGTCAACATTTTGTACCAAGGTGAGGGGGAGAAGGCCCATCTCTTTGCTGACGAAATGGTCAGTTCTGGTCTTGTCTATAAAATACGTCAACAAAGTGGAAATTTACGTTATGAATATTTTGTTCCTTTGGATAATCAACAAGCAATTCTATTGATTGATGAATGGGAAAACCAAGAAGCAATTGACATTCATCATAAAAGTCCGATGATGACAAAAATTGCTGAATTGAGAGAAAAATATCAACTGCGCCTAAAGGTAACGCGT
This sequence comes from Lactococcus sp. FSL K6-0773, assembly GCF_038006485.1. Lineage (NCBI taxonomy): Bacteria > Bacillati > Bacillota > Bacilli > Lactobacillales > Streptococcaceae > Lactococcus > Lactococcus sp. FSL K6-0773. The sequence continues at coordinate 299,776 of NZ_JBBOVF010000001.1, forward strand.
TATCAACAGATTGATTAGAAAAGAGAGAACGAAATGAATAAAAAAGAATTAGAGAATGCACTTATTTTTCCTCAAGGTGAAAAAAATCCTTATGGCGCTTATTTTACTGGCCAATCTTATTTAGAAGGAATGATTGCGGATAAGGACTTGCCCTTTGGTGTGGGAAATGTGACTTTTGAGCCGGGCTGTCGTAATCATTGGCATATTCATAAAGATGGTTATCAAGTTTTATTGGTTACAGCCGGTGAGGGATGGTATCAAGAAGAGGGTAAGGAGGCCCAACTTTTACATGCGGGCGATACAATTGTTACTCATGCAGGAGTTAAACATTGGCATGGAGCGACAAAAGATAGCTGGTTCAGTCATGTGGCCATTACCGCAGGAGAAGCAGTTTGGTTAGAAGAAGTTTCTGATGAACAATATGAAAACTTATAAAATAAAAGAGTATTTCCGAACATTCAGCAAAACCGAACAATAAATTGAAAAAGTTCTAGTTTTATCCGCTAGAGCTTTTTTTATTTGGCTCATTAGAATAGAATAAGAAGCATAAAGAATCCCTTAAATGGATGGAGGATATTGTGGAAAAAGAAAAGTTGCTCTATGAAGGAAAAGCTAAGAAACTGTATTTTACTGATGATTCAGAGGTGCTCTGGGTGGAATATTGTGACCAAGCGACTGCATTAAATGGTGCTCGTAAAGAACAAATTACGGGAAAAGGTGCTCTAAATAATCAAATTACGTCATTAATTTTTGAAAAATTAAATGCTGAAGGTTTAGAAACGCATTTCATAGAAAAGTTATCAAAAACCGAACAATTGAATAGAAAAGTTTCAATAATTCCTTTAGAAGTTGTTTTAAGAAATGTTGTTGCTGGTTCTTTTGCCAAACGATTTGGTCTTGAAGAAGGAATTGTTTTACAAGAACCAATTGTTGAGTTTTACTATAAGGATGATGCTTTAGATGACCCATTTATTAATGATGAACATGTTAGATTCCTGAACATTGCAACTTATTCAGAGATTGAATTTTTAAAGAGTGAAACGCGTAAAATCAACGAGATTCTTAAAAAAATATGGGCTGAGATCGGCTTAACTTTGGTTGATTTCAAACTTGAATTTGGCCGCCTTGCTGACGGAAGAATTATTCTTGCTGATGAAATTTCACCTGATACTTCACGTCTCTGGGATGCGAATGGTCAGCATATGGATAAAGATGTTTTCAGGCGTAATATTGGTGATTTAGTTGAAACTTATACTGAAGTTTTGAATTTGTTAGAAAATGCGAAATAAATGAGTTCTAGTTTTTAGGACAGTTCCTCACATCTTATATAGAAAGAATTTTAAAATGACTAAAGTACGTGTTTACGTGGCTTACAAAGCCTCAATTCTTGACCCTCAAGCCCAAGCGATTAAAGCGGCAACTCATAAAATGGGTTATCAAGAAGTTACAGAATTAAATGTTGGAAAATTTTTCGATTTTGAATTTGATGCAGAAGCTGAGATTGCTCGCGCAAAAGCAATTGAAATTGCCAATGAATTGTTGGCAAATCCAAATATGGAAACTTATAAAGTTGAAATTTTGAATGAACAAAGCGAAGGAGCTAATTAATGAAATTTGCAGTCATTCAATTTCCAGGGTCAAATTGTGATTTTGATTTACTTTGGGCAATTCGTGATGTTATGGGAGCTGAGGCAGAATTTGTCTGGCATGATGAGAAGTCGCTTGCAGGTTTTGACGGAGTGTTGATTCCAGGGGGATTTTCTTATGGTGATTATTTACGCTGTGGTGCGATTGCGTCATTTGCCAATATTATGCCGGAAATCAAACGTTTGGCTAAAGAAGGGAAACCGGTTTTTGGCACTTGCAATGGATTTCAAATTTTGGTTGAATCTGGGCTTTTACCGGGTGTATTGATTCGCAATGAGGGTTTGAAATTTGTTTCCAAATGGCAAGCTCTTAAAGTTGAAAATAATCAAAGTAATTTTACGACTGAATATGCCAAGGACGCTTTGATTAATTTACCAATTGCTCACGGTGAGGGTCAATATGTTGCTGACGAAGCTCAGCTTGCTGAACTTAAAGCAAATGGGCAAATTATTTTCACTTATGCTGACGAAAATCCTAATGGGTCAGTTGAAAATATTGCTGGAATTGTCAATAAAGAAGGAAATGTGCTTGGGATGATGCCTCACCCTGAGCGGGCCATGGAAGAACTGCTTGGTGGCGCTGATGGAGTAGATTTGTTTGCTTCTGTCTTGAAAAACTTTGTTGGAAAATAAAAAAATTACTGACAGAATTTAGATTTTAAAAAACGAATCTGTCAGTAAATTTGTAATTTGAAATAATTGAATTCAGAGCGCTGAAAGCTTTTAAAGTAGAGAATATACAAGTTGCATTTCTGTTGGAACGTATATTCTTTAGACTACTAATGCAGTAAATTGGGCTGTAGTTTTCTACGTTTTTAAGCAAGCGTTTCTCATATCTTATAGGAGAATAACATGACTTTGGAGATGTCACCAGAACAGATTCAAGAAAGCAAAATATACCGTGAGTGGGGACTGACGGATGAAGAATATTTGAAAATCAAGGATGAGATTCTTGATGGCCGTTTGCCAAACTTTACGGAAACTGGGATGTATGCCGTGATGTGGTCAGAACATTGCTGCTACAAAAATTCAAAACCTGTCTTAAAAAAATTTCCGACGACTGGGCCACAAGTCTTGATGGGGCCTGGTGAAGGAGCTGGGGTTGTGGATATTGGTGATGATTTAGCGGTTGTTTTCAAAGCTGAATCTCATAATCATCCATCTTACGTTGAACCTTATGAAGGTGCAGCAACTGGTTCTGGTGGTATTATTCGTGATATTTTTTCAATGGGAGCTCGTCCAATTGCAATTTTGGATAGTTTACGTTTTGGGCCAATTGACAATGGTAAAACACGTCATATTGTGGACCAAGTGACAGCCGGGATTGCGGGATATGGAAACTGTATTGGAATTCCGACGGTTGGTGGCGAAGTAGCCTTTGATGAATCTTACGCTGGAAACCCTTTGGTGAATGTCATGTGTGTGGGTTTGATTGAACATAAACACATACAAAAAGGACAAGCTAAAGGTGTGGGAAATTCTATTTTTTATGTCGGAGCGAAAACAGGACGTGACGGCATTCATGGGGCGTCTTTTGCTTCTAAAGAATTTGGTTCTGGTTCAGAAACACAACGTTCAGCGGTTCAAGTCGGTGATCCATTTATGGAAAAATTATTGCTTGAAGCTTGTATTGAAGTCATTCAAAATCATGGCGATATTTTAGTCGGAATTCAAGATATGGGAGCAGCTGGATTGGTTTCATCTACATCAGAAATGGCTTCAAAAGCTGGGTCAGGTCTGCGTCTTAACTTGGATAATGTGCCTCAGCGTGAAACAGAAATGATTCCTTATGAAATGATGTTGTCTGAGTCACAAGAACGTATGGTGCTTTGTGTCAAAAAAGGACATGAACAAGAAATTATTGATTTATTTAAAAAATACGACCTTGATGCTGTGAATATTGGGCAAGTGACTGATGATGGCTTTTATACGCTTTATCATAAAGGGGAAATGGTGGCTCATGTTCCAGTTGATTCATTGGCGGAAGATGCTCCAACTTATTACCGTGAGGCAAAAGTTCCTGAGCGAATTCAAAAATTTACTGACAGCGAAAAATATCTTCCAGAAATTACAGACAGCGCGGTCAGTGAAATTTTCAAAAAACTTTTGGCTCAACCGACAATTGCTAGCAAGAAATCAATTTATGAAACTTATGATTCGCGCGTGATGACCAACACTGTTGTTGCACCAGGCTCAGATAGCGCAGTTTTACGAGTGCGTGGAACTAACAAAGCACTTGCGATGACAACGGACTGTAACGCTCGCTACCTCTATCTTGATCCAGAAAAAGGAGGAGCAATCGCAGTTGCTGAAGCGGCTCGTAATATCGTGGCCTCTGGTGGAAAACCGCTTGCGATTACTGACTGTTTGAACTTTGGAAATCCGGAAAAACCAGAACAATTTTGGGAATTAACAACGGCGGCTGACGGAATTTCACGTTCTTGTTTGGCTCTTGATACACCGGTTATTTCAGGAAATGTTAGTCTTTACAATGAAACAAACGGTTCAGCTATTTTACCTACGCCGATGATTGGAATGGTTGGTTTGATTGAGAATGTAAAAAATATTACGACTCAAGAATTTAAAAAAGCAGGTGATTTGATTGTGCTAGTCGGTCAAACCTTTGATGATTTTTCAGGTTCTGAACTTCAAAAAATGCTGATAGGCGAAATTTCTGGAAGAATTGATTTTGATTTAGAAACTGAAAAAATCAATCAAGATTTTGTTTTAAAAGCAATTACTGACGGATTGGTCAGCTCAGCACATGACTTGGCAGAAGGAGGATTGGCGATTGCTCTAGCTGAATCTGCTTTTGCAAATGGCTTAGGCGTTGATGTGAAAGTTGATATAACCAATGCCCAATTATTCTCAGAAACGCAAGGTCGCTTTATACTCTCAATTTCACCAGAAAATCAAGCTACTTTTGAAAAATTACTGACAGAAAGTTCGGTCAGTGGCGAAGTAATCGGAAAAGTTACTGACAGCGGAATTTTGGAAATGAATGAACTTTCTATTTCTACTGACGAAGCTGTCAGCATTTATGAAGGAGCGTTGCCAGCTCTGATGAAATAAAAGTTGATATAGATGTCTTTTTTTACTTAAAATTAATAAAAATCATTTACTTTACACTAAAGAAACAAAGAAGTATAATTTCGTTATATTTAATCGAAAGAGGGTTTCAAAATGAAAAAAGATGAAGTATGGCTTGTTACTGGAAGTTCAACGGGTTTTGGTAGAGCTTTGGTTGAAGAATTAATTGCTCAAGACTATAAAGTAGTTGCTACTGCTCGGCAATTATCAACTTTGTCAGAGCTTCCTGACAAAGAAAATATTTTAAAAATAAGTCTTGATGTGACGAAAGGAGATTCTATTCAAAAAGCTGTTGCTGAAACAATCGCTAAGTTTGGACGAATCGATGTTCTGGTTAACAATGCAGGATTTGGCTATTTTGGTGTCATGGAAGAATCTGATCAATCAGCAGTGCGTAAGATCATGGACACAAACTTCTGGGGAGCGAATATATGACCTTAGCGGTTCTACCATATATGCGTAAACAAAAATCGGGGCATATTCTAAATACGGTATCCCGTGGTGGACTGACAACAACCGAAAACCTTTCTTATTATCATGCTACAAAATTTGCTATGGAGGGACTTTTTCAAACGCTCCGAAAAGAAGTTGAACCTTTAGGGATTTTTGTGACAAATATTGAACCTGGTTCTTTTCGGACAGATTGGGCAGGGCGTTCCAAAGAGAGTGCGCCAGATAAGTTTTCAGATTATGAAAAGGCGCATAAACTGCTTGAACATCTAAATTCATATTCTGGCACTCAGGTAGGGAATCCAGCATCGGCAGCCAAAGCATTTATCAAAGTTTCCAAACTTGAAAATCCACCAATGCACTATCTTATGGGCAAAGATGCTTACCAACTTTCTAAACAAGTTTTTGAAGAAGCTCTTGCCGAATTTGAAAAATATAAAGAAGATGCCAAGCATCTTGATTTTGGAGAAGAAGATTATTGGAAATGATTTTTCCGAACAATTAACTTGAAAAAATTAAAAAAGTCCTATTAGGACCTTTTATTTCCAAACAATATAGATAGAATTAAAATATAATAAAAGAATCGATAGAGGGAAAAAATTATGTTTGGCAAAGAACAGACGCTTGATTTAAGAGTGCGGGGGAAGAATTCGTCCAATGAAAATAGTTGGTGGCAACAACATCCAGATGACGAACGATCTCATTTAAATGAAGAATGTGGACTTTTCGGTGTTTGGGGACATCCTGATGCTGCTCGCCTGACCTATTTTGGACTTCATGCTCTCCAACATCGCGGGCAAGAAGGCGCAGGGATTTTGGTCAATAATAATGGCAAACTCAATCGTCATCGTGGTCTGGGTCTGGTCACAGAAGTTTTCCGTGACGAAAAAGATTTGGAAGAGCTGACAGGCTCGTCAGCCATTGGACACGTCCGTTATGCCACGGCTGGTTCAGCAAATATCAATAATATTCAGCCTTTCCAGTTTGAATTTCATGACGGAGCACTTGGACTTGCCCACAATGGAAATTTAACCAACGCCCAATCATTGCGCTGTGAACTTGAAAAATCTGGGGCAATCTTTTCTAGTAATTCAGACACGGAAATTCTCATGCACTTGATTCGCCGTAGTCATCATCCAGAATTTATGGGCAGAGTCAAAGAAGCGCTCAATACGGTCAAAGGTGGCTTTGCCTATCTCATTATGACTGAAAACTCAATTGTCGCAGCCCTTGATCCTAATGGATTTCGACCACTCTCAATCGGAAAAATGAGCAATGGTGCGCTCGTTGTGGCCTCAGAAACCTGTGCTTTTGATGTCGTTGGTGCCACTTGGATTCAAGATGTTCAACCCGGTGAAATCATTGAAATTAATGACGACGGCATTCATGTGGACCAATTTACTGACAGCACCAACATGACCATTTGTTCAATGGAATACATCTATTTTGCCCGTCCTGACAGTAATATTGCTGGAGTTAATGTTCATACTGCCAGAAAACGTTCAGGAAAAATTTTAGCCCAAGAAGCCCAAATTGATGCTGATATTGTCATCGGTGTGCCTAATTCATCACTCAGTGCCGCTTCAGGCTACGCTGAAGAATCTGGCTTGCCTTACGAAATGGGCCTGATTAAAAATCAGTATGTGGCAAGAACCTTCATTCAACCGACTCAAGAACTTCGTGAACAAGGCGTTCGCATGAAATTGAGTGCTGTTCGAGGTGTTGTAGAAGGCAAACGTGTCATTATGGTGGATGATAGTATTGTGCGTGGGACAACCAGCCGTCGCATTGTCAAACTCCTCAAAGACGCAGGCGCCGCTGAAGTTCATGTGGCAATCGCCAGTCCCGCTCTCAAATATCCTTGCTTTTATGGCATTGATATTCAAGATCGTGACGAACTCATCGCAGCTACACACACGACTGATGAAATCAGAGAAGCTATCGGAGCAGATAGTCTGACCTATCTCAGCCAGACAGGACTTGTCGAGGCGATTGGTCATGATAAACTTTGCTTGTCATATTTTGATGGCGAATATCCAACGCCGCTTTATGATTATGAAGCTGACTATTTGGAATCGTTAGCGAAAAATAGCGTGAAATGAAAAACTAGAGTGCTCACTCTAGTTTTTTTAGCTAAATTCTAAAGCGATTATTTTAGATTACTCCTTTTAATATGTTAGGATAAGAAATAAAAGCAAGTGAGGTGAGCAAATGATTATTACAATAGTTGGAGGAACAGGACTAGTTGGCCAAGGTATTTTCAAAGAGCTTGCTCAAGTTGTGGATTATGAATTACACAGTTTATCAAGAAATGGTAAATCTAAAGATAATCTAGTTGAGCCAGTCCTCTATCATTCCGCTAATCTAAATGAAACCGGTGATTGGCAAGAACTTTTACAAAAATCAGATTGGGTGATTGATGCGGTAGGAATTCTATTTCCAAGTAAATCAAAGGGAACAACTTATGAAAAAAATAGTATTCAACCAGCAAAAATAATTATTGATACAATAGTTAACTCAGAAAATCAATGTCTTTTTATTTCGGCAAATGATGGTCCTTTTTTTATGAATGACTATATGAGAGCTAAAAAAGAAGTGGAGGCTTATGGTCAAAAACGTTTGAAATCAAGATTTGTTTCTGTTTTTCCAGGAATTGTCTATGATGCTTCACGAAAAAGCAGTTATTTTCCAGCACGCCTATTGGAACCACTCATAAAAATTCCAATTTTTTCTTTCTTAAAAAGTTATCGTCCAATTAAACGAAGTCAATTTGCTAAAGAGATTCATAAAATTATCGAAGGAAAAGAAAGTTCACTGACCTCTCGTATTAAATAAAAAACTCATGTTTAGACATGAGTTTTTCTAATTTACTTTGATTTTTTAAGAAGTGGAACTATTTTTGGATAAATAAGATAGGCGATGATAATTAAGATAATCAATGACGTAGCAATAAGATTCCATGATTTCATTAGTTCAATACTTCGAGCTGTAGGAATAGGGGTTGAAGTAATAACGAACAGGGTCTTGATAGATAAGCCGTTTTTCATGATGATGAGTGAACCTAAAAGCATCAACAAAAATTGGTGAAGAATACTTCCGATATTTTGAATGGTATATTTTACCCAGATCCGTTTATCTTCAACGATATTAATAGTACTTTCATAGTCTTGAGTTAAGCTTGAATTTAAACTTCCTTTGAATAAGCTAGTAAGGAATAAACCTAGAGCAAATAGAGGACTAAAAACAATCAAAAGTAAACCTAGAAAAATGCCGATTAAAGAGTAGGTTTTGACATTATTTCCAAGTAAATTTTTGATCTTAGAGGCAAAGACAATTCCTAAAACATAAGGAAGATAAAACTGTAAAAATAAATGCTGATGACCATAAAAACCAGCGACATATAAAGAACAAAAAAGAAATAAATAATTTCCCACTGCCCCATTAATAGCTGTCAAATATGATAATTTACGAGGGATATTTCTTTGAATTTTATTTTTGAAAAAATTCGTAGCGACAATATAGAGAGTGACCAAAAAGAAAAATCCGAAAATGAAATAATCAAATTCTAAACTATTGGCAAGTAATCGACTTGAACGTAATAGAAAGAGGCAAACAAAAAATAAAGCAAATAAAATAAGATATTTATATGAAGCTTTTTCTAAATCATTTGGATCAACTTTGTAATTATCCAAATTTCCAACTAATTGGAAGGAGAGAAGATAAACTATTCCATAGAATACAAAGAACAAGGGATATTTTAGAGAAGGGGACAAGACAAAAGAAAAGCCAAGGGCTAAAAACAAAAGTAAGCTAACTAAGGTTTTTCCTTTGATAAGCTGGTTAGTATTTTTTAGATAATAATTTACCGAAGTGTTTGACATCGGCAACCAAGCTGCACTGACTCCTAAAAGGATACCGGATAAAGTATAGAAAGGAAAGTAGAAAGAACCCATAAATCCTAACAAGCAACCAAGTAAACCGGCATACAATGAAATTTTTAAAAGACTATAGCTGTTAATTCTTGTTTTTATTCCCCTTATAAAGAATACGCCAGTCATTCTGAAAGTATAAAAGAGCAAAAAAGGAAGGAGGGCAAGAAGCGAGGTTCCTTTTGCAATTTGAATAAAAATCATGAATGGAAGGACAATAATTGTATTACTTAATATTAAGAGGGCAGACTTTCCCAAAGAATTTAGTTGTTGAGTCATTTTTCTCCTATCTTTTCTATTTTGACATCTAAATCCATTATAAGGCAAAGTGTATTAAAAAGACAGCTTCACTATGATTAGTACATAAATAATTCATTTAAAAAGAGTAAATAATTTTTTATAAATAACGAATCAAAAAGTTTGACTATTACTGACCAAAGTATTATAATTAGAATGTAGTGAGAAAAAGATAATAATCACTACTAACTATGAAATCGAAATGAGGTGTTTTTATGGACATCGAAAAAATGACAACAACGATGCAAGAAGCACTTGGTTCAGCGCAACAAATTGCGCAAGTTCGTCATCACCAAGTGATTGAAGTTCCACATTTATGGCGAATTTTTGTTCAACCTAATAGTTTTGGGGCGAACTTTTATAAAGATTTAGGGATTGACCTAGATGACTATACAAATTTAATTGAAAAAGAAATTGACAAAATTAATTCAGTAGAAGGTTCAAATATTACTTATGGTCAAAACCTAAGTCCAGATTTGTTCCAAATATTTACTGAAGCAGACAAAATTGCGCAAAAAATGGGCGATGAATACTTATCAACTGAGATTATTCTCCTTGCCCTCTTTGAATTAAAACAAAATCCATTGACCAGTTATTTGGTTAGCCATGGACTAACAAAAGCAAAAGCGCAAGCTGCAATTGAAAAATTACGCGGAGGTGATAAAGTGACCAGTCAAAATGCAGAAGAAACATACAAAGCACTTGAAAAATATGGGGTAGATCTCGTTGCTCAAGTTAAATCAGGTAAACAAGATCCTGTCATTGGACGTGATGAAGAAATTCGTGATGTCATTCGAGTGCTTTCTCGTAAAACAAAAAATAACCCCGTTCTTATTGGTGAACCTGGGGTTGGTAAAACAGCCATTGTTGAAGGATTGGCACAAAGGATTGTCAGAAAAGACGTTCCTGAAAATCTGAAAGATAAAACAATCTTTTCACTTGATATGGGTGCCCTGATTGCAGGAGCGAAATATCGTGGTGAATTTGAAGAACGTTTGAAAGCAGTCCTTAATGAAGTGAAAAAATCAGATGGACAAATTATCCTCTTTATTGATGAACTTCATACGATTGTTGGTGCAGGTAAAACAGAAGGTTCAATGGACGCTGGGAACCTTTTAAAACCAATGCTTGCACGTGGTGAACTCCATTTGATTGGGGCAACTACCTTGGATGAATATCGTAAATACATGGAAACAGATAAAGCACTTGAACGTCGTTTCCAAAAGGTATTGGTTACTGAACCTACTGTTGAAGATACAATTTCAATCTTGCGTGGTCTAAAAGAACGTTTTGAAATTCACCATGGAGTGACCATTCATGATAATGCTTTAGTCGCAGCAGCAACCCTTTCAAATCGTTATATTACTGACCGATTTTTACCAGATAAAGCCATTGACTTGGTTGATGAAGCCAGTGCAACAATTCGTGTAGAAATGAATTCACTCCCAACTGAACTTGACCAAGCTAATCGTCGCTTGATGCAATTAGAAATTGAAGAAGCGGCCCTCAAAAAAGAACGAGATGATGCTTCTAAGAAACGTCTTGAAATTATACGTGGTGAAATTGCTGAACTTCGAGAAGAAAATAATCAACTCAAAGCTCAATGGGAAGCTGAGAAAAAAGAAGTGGGCAATATTTCTGAAAAACGAAATGAATTAGAACATGCTCGCCACGAATTGGAAGAAGCTCAAAATGAAGGAAACTTAGAAAAAGCAGCAGCCCTTCGTTATGGTAAAATTCCTGAAATTGAAAAAGAACTCAAAGCTATTGAAGAAAAAGCAAAATCAGATGATTTATCCTTAGTTCAAGAATCAGTCACTGAAGAACAAATCACTGAAGTTGTTGGACGCATGACAGGTATTCCAATTACCAAATTGGTTGAAGGTGAACGTGAAAAATTACTTCACTTGCCAGAAACACTGCATCAAAGGGTCGTTGGACAAGATGAAGCTGTTGAAGCCGTATCTGATGCCATTATTCGTGCGCGTGCAGGAATTCAAGACCCTAATCGTCCACTTGGCTCATTCCTCTTCCTCGGTCCAACTGGGGTAGGTAAGACCGAACTCGCGAAAGCTTTGGCTGAAAATCTCTTTGATTCAGAAGAACATATGGTTCGGATTGACATGAGTGAATATATGGAAAAACACTCAGTTTCTCGGTTAGTCGGAGCACCTCCAGGATATGTCGGTTACGATGAAGGAGGCCAATTGACTGAAGCTGTTCGTCGTAATCCTTATACAATCATCTTGCTTGATGAAATCGAAAAAGCACATCCAGATGTCTTCAATATCTTGTTGCAAGTTTTGGATGACGGCCGTTTGACTGACTCTAAAGGTGTTCTCGTTGACTTTAAGAACACAGTGTTGATTATGACTTCAAATGTCGGTTCTCAATATTTGCTTGATAATGTTGGAGAAAATGGTGAAATTTCGGAAGAAACAACTGAAAACGTGATGTCTCAACTTCGGGCACATTTCAAACCAGAATTTCTAAATCGAATTGATGATACCATTCTTTTCAAACCATTGGCACTTGAGGATATTAAGAATATTATCGTTAAAATGACTAGCCAACTTTCACATCGTCTTGAAGAAATGGATGTTCAACTTGAGTTGAGTGAAGAAGTAAAAGTTTGGATTGCCGAAAATGCTTATGAACCAGCTTATGGTGCACGTCCACTCAAACGTTATTTGACAAAAGTCATCGAAAATCCATTAGCTAAGCTGATTATCGGAGGAAAAATTCCACCAAAATCAAAAGTTATTGTAACGCTTGTAGAAAACAAGATTGACTTTGATATTCAAACGATTGCTGAATAAATAGAAAAAAACCGTTAGCTGATGCTGGCGGTTTTTTATATTTGATAGACAATTACAGTTGAAATGATTTGTTATTTCCGAACGATTCAATCGAAAAGTTTCAGTACTACCCGCTGGAACTTTTTTTATGTTTGAAAATCATTTAACATGGAAGTAGAATAAAATAAATCAGAAAATGGAGAATGACAGTGTCTGAGAATGCGTATGCAAAATCTGGGGTAGATGTAGAAGCAGGATATGAGGTGGTTTCTCGTATTAAGAAGCATGTAGCTAAAACCGAACGTTTGGGTGTGCTTGGGGCACTGGGTGGTTTTGGTGGAAGTTTTGATTTATCTGTGCTTGATGTGAAAGAGCCTGTATTGATTTCGGGGACAGATGGTGTGGGAACTAAATTGATGTTAGCCATTCAAGCAGACAAACATGACACGATTGGGATTGATTGCGTAGCCATGTGCGTCAATGATATTATTGCTGCTGGGGCTGAACCACTGTATTTTTTGGATTATATTGCCACAGGGAAAAATATTCCTGAAAAATTGGAGCAAGTTGTGGCTGGAGTGGCCGAAGGTTGCTTGCAAGCAGGAGCAGCGCTGATTGGTGGAGAAACAGCTGAAATGCCCGGAATGTATGATGAAGATGATTACGATTTAGCTGGTTTTGCTGTGGGTGTGGCTGAAAAATCACAATTAATTGATGGCGAAAAAGATGTGGAAGCGGGCGATGTTTTGCTTGGTCTTGCCTCATCTGGGATTCATTCTAACGGATACTCTTTGGTTCGGAAAGTTTTTTCTGACTTTGATTTGAATGAATCGTTGCCTGAACTTGACCAATCTTTGATTGATACTCTTTTAACTCCGACAAAAATCTATGTCAAAGAGCTTTTACCCTTGATTAAACAAAATAAAATAAAAGGGATTGCTCATATTACAGGCGGAGGATTCCATGAGAATTTACCAAGAATGTTCGGAAATAGCTTGTCAGCTGAAATTGTCGAAGGTTCTTGGAATATTTTACCAATTTTCAAAGCTCTTGAAAAATATGGGGATATCAAACATGAAGAAATGTATGAAATTTTCAATATGGGAATTGGAATGGTAATTGCTGTTGCTCCTGAAAATGCTGAAGCTCTCAAAAAAGTCTTGAATGCATTTGAAATTGGTAAAATGGTCAAAAGACAAGATTCAGCAGTAGTGATTAAAAAATAAATTTTTTCATTGAGAATAGGGGATAGCATGAAATTTGCAGTATTTGCATCAGGAAATGGCTCAAACTTTCAAACACTAGCTGAACAATTTCCAGACCAAGTGAAATTTGTTTTTTCAGACCATCATGATGCTTATGTACTTGAACGTGCTGAGCGATTAGGGGTGGCAAAGGCAAGTTTGGAGTTAAAAGAATTTTCTTCAAAAGTGGATTATGAAAAGGCCTTGGTGGAAATTTTAAAAGATCAAGAAATTGATTTAATTCTCTTGGCGGGCTACATGAAAATTATTGGTGCGACGGTGTTATCAAAATATAAAGGAAAGATAATCAATGTTCACCCTTCTTATCTTCCGGATTTTGCCGGTTCACCTCATGCGATTGAAGAATCACATGAGGCAAAAAAGGGGTTGGGAATCAGTATTCATTATGTTGATGAGGGGGTTGATACTGGGGAATTGATTGCTCAAATCTCGCTCGCTTATCACGAAGATTTAGAAGTCTATGAGCGTTCTGTTCATGAAGCAGAGCACAAGCTCTATCCAGAAGTCGTTCGCCAAATTATACTTCATCAGCAATGATGAAGTTTTTTTCTTACGTTTTAGCTTAATAAAAATAAGAGAAAATTTTCAGTTCTTTTAAGAAAATAAAACATCTAAAATACTTTTATAAGCGCTATTTACTTTTGAAATTTAAATGCTAAAATGTAGTGGTAACATAATCTTAAGTAAAATATGAGAAGGAAAAATGGTAAAGTATCTTAAAGAATTCAAATTTGAAAATTTTATGGTTTTCTTACTTATCACGATTGATATTGCTCTTGCGGTCTTGAGTTCGGTCTTTTTAGCAAATGTGCTCAATTCTTTGATTGCAAAAGAGATGAATCAATTTTTCTTATGGTTAGCTATTGATATTATCCTTTGGATGGTCGATAGTTTTGTTCAAGGAGCGCGTGATGTTTGGAAAGAAATTGCCATACAAAAACAGCTTAATGCTGTACGCCGGGATATCATTGAGCCTCTGACGGAAATTTCTTATTCTGATTTTGAAAAAAATAGTAAGGAAGATTATAATTCGTGGTTAAATAATGATACAAAACTACTTTATGATAATGGTTTCCACCAGATTTATTTTGTTTATACGGGAATTGTTGCGATGCTATTCTCAGGAATTGCTATTATCTTTTTCCACTGGGTATTGCTTTTGACAACCCTTTTGGTTGGAGCACTTTTGTTCTATTTTCCAAAAATGTTTAAACAATCAGTGGAACGAGATACGGAACAAGTGTCGGAGCTTGCAAATGATGCCTTAGCGACATCTACGGATTACTTGCGTGGTTATGAAGTGCTTTATCATAATAAACAATTGGGTCTTATGCAAGAGCGAACCATGGGGAAATTTAATCAATTAGCTACGGCGAATGTGAAATTAATTTTTACTCGTGCTTGGATGCAGTATTCTTTATTAGGGACAAGTATGTTAGGGCAGTTTTTGATTTTAGCTGTTGCTGGTTTTCTTATCATGAATGGGCAAATTGGCATTGGTGTTGTCATGAGTGTCGGAAATTTGTCAGGAACAGTAACTAATTACTCAAAAAGTGTAGCAAATAGTTTAATATTGCTCAATGCAACTGGAAAGCTGCTAGAGAAATATGGAAAAATTACTGACGAATCAAAAGTTACTGACGGAGAAGAAGTGACAGCTTTTGAAAGTAAATTAGAATTAAAAAATCTGGCAGTTGCATTTCCTGATGGGCAAAAAATTGAGTATCCAGAAATTGTCATTGAAAAAGGAAAAAAATACGCGATTATTGGCGATAGTGGAAGTGGAAAATCAACCTTGATTAATTTGTTGGTTGGGAATAAGCAAGACTATGAAGGAGAAATTTTATTAGACGGGAAAGATTATAAAGGAATTAATCGAAAATCTTTGCCTCATTTTATGAGTGTGATTATGCAATTTCCCTATCTTTTTAAGGAAACAGTAGAAGAAAATTTGACTTTAGGGCGTAAAATTTCGCCAGATATCTTTGATAAGTCGATTAGAATTGCTTGTGCTGATGACTTTGTATTTAATAAACTTGATACGGTTTATGATAAAAATTTATCAGGAGGTCAGTAAGAAAGATTATCTGTTGCTAGAGAATTAATGGGCAGTAAGCCAATTTTAGTGATGGATGAAAGTACGGCGAGTGTTGACAAAAAAACAGCTCTAGCTGTAGAAAAAAATATTTTAGAAAATCCTGATTTGACGGTGATTATGATTACACACCATCTATATGATGAAACTCAAAGTTATTTGGATGAGGTGATTCATTTAGGACAGGAAATTGCTTAAAAAATAAATTTATATTAAAAAGACACGTGCAAGTGTCTTTTTATTTTTACTTAAATTGTAACAATTTTTCTAATGAGTTCATGTATTTCTTCAATTGACTTATCTTGACCGTTCATTAACCATTTACGCCAAAGAGCATAAACTCCATTTGCGACAAAAGTAATGAAATATTCGTCATTTGTCTTTTCATAAAATTTCTCAATTTCTTCAATATAAATCTGACGAATAATTGGTTCGTAACCTTGACTTTCAGAAAGGAAGAGGTCATCTTTAAATTCTTCAAAGAATTTTAATTGGTTTTCAATTTTTGAACTGGCAGAAACATTCTGACGAATGATTTCAAAACTTTGAGAAATTTGAGGCTGATAGTATTGATAAATGACCTGGTCAATGGACTCAAAGTTACGATAAAAAGCCATTCTGCTAACTCCGGCCCTCTTACAAACGTTTGAAACCGTGAGTTGAGCAAGATTTTTCGGTTTTTCAAATGTTTTTTGAATTCCTAATAGTTGCAAAATTGCTGTAGTAATAAAATCTTTTGTATCGTTTTTGATAGTTTGGGAATAGTTTGTCGCTGCCATTACACTTCTCCTGATTGTGTCACACAAGCTTTTCAAAGGCTTGTATTTTTTACACTTCTATCGTACAATAATTTTACATAAGTTTCAAGTGTAACAGATGTGAATTAAGAAAAATAGAGGAAAAAATTAAATGACAAATACAAATAAAAAAACAATTCTTGTAACAGGTGGTTCTGGATATATTGCTGTGTTTATCATGATTGCTTTATTGAAAAAAGGCTATCGAGTACGGGCGACATTGCGGACGATGTCTCGACAAGAAGAAGTGAAAAAAATGATGGCACAAGGCGGAATTTCAGATTTTACAGATTTTGATTTTGTACAAACTGATTTGACAAAAGAAGAAGGATGGAGTCAAGCCATGACTGGTGTTGATTCTGTGATTCATGTGGCTTCACCAACACCTTTGCAACGTCCTGACGCTGATGATTTAATGGTGAAAATGGCTGTAGATGGAGTGAAGTTTGTGATGAAAGCGGCCAAGGAAGCAGGAGTTGAACGAGTGGTTTTGACCTCAGCATCGGGAGCAGTTTTAGCGGGGCATAAGGATCATCCAGAAATCTTCACAGAGAGAGATTGGACAAACCTTGATGCTCCAATTAATGCATATCAACGTTCTAAAACGATGGCGGAAATGGAGTTTTGGAAACTTGCAGAAGCTTATGGTATTGAAGGAGCATCGGTTTTACCTACAGCTGTTATGGGTCCAATTCTTGGAAATGATTTTTCACATTCTAGTGCGGCTATAAAAAATATGTTTGAAGGTAAAATGCCCAGACTTTTAAATTTAGCATTTGATTATGTTGACGTTCGTGATGTTGCTGATTTACATTTGCTAGCTCTTGAGAAAAAAGAAGCGATTGGTCAGCGTTTCATTGCAACTTCAGGCCAAAATATTACTTACAAAAAGCAAGCTGAGTTTTTGAAAAAGGAATTTGGTACAAAAGCTAAAAAAGTATCTACTCAGGTAATTCCCGACTTTTTAGTTAAAATTTTAGCTCGATTTGATAAAAGTTTGGCGATGCCAGCTACATTTTTGGGGCAAAACACAGCTTGTTCAAATGAAAAATCAGTTAAACTTTTAGGCTGGAAACCACGTTCAGGTGAAGCAGCGATTATTCAAACGGCACAAACGATGTTGGATTTGGGAGTTATTAAAGTTGATTAAGAAAATTATAGTTTTGAAAATTTTCTATTTCCGAACGTTGTAAGCTAAAAAAGACCAAAGTCAGACTTCTGGTCTTTTTCTTCTCTCTAAAAAAGTCTAAAATAGAAACATATTGTGAAAAAAATTGGAGAGAAAAATGCATCCACATTTAAAAGAAGTTTTATTTACCAGAGAACAAATTGCCGAACGTGTCAAAGAGCTTGCGGAAGTTGTTTCACGCGATTATGAAGGAAAAAATCCACTTGTTGTTGGAATATTAAAAGGGTCAATCATGTTTACGGTTGATCTGCTTAAAGAATTATCAATTGATGCTGAAGTTGATTTTATGGATGTTACCAGTTATGGTTATGGGATTTCATCTTCTGGAGAAGTTAGAATTTTGAAAGATTTATCAACCGTGGCTCATGGACGTGATATTTTGATTGTTGAAGATATCATTGACACTGGGAATACTCTGCTCTATCTTAAAAAATTGCTGACAGGACGTCAAGCACATTCAGTAAAAATTATCTCTTTATTAGATAAACCAAGTGGTCGTAAAGTTGATATTGACGCTGATTATGTTGGCTTTGAAGTACCGGATGCCTTTATTGTGGGCTATGGAATTGATTATGCCGAACGTTACCGTCAGTTGCCATATATTGGAATTTTCAATGAAGAGTTTTTAATTAAAGACTAAAAGTAATTTCCGAACAATTATAATAAAAAAAGCCCAGTTTTAAAACTGGTGCTTTTTATTTCCAAACGATAAATGTAAAATAAAGACATGATAAATATTTACTGACAGTTCTGTCAGTTCTTTTATAAGAAAAATATTACTGACAGAATTGTCAGCAGAAAACTTGGAGGGTATCATGTCAAAACGTGCACTTATCAGTGTTTCAGACAAAGAAGGTATTGTAGAATTTGCTAAGGAAATTCGAGAATTAGGTTGGGAAATTATCTCAACGGGTGGAACGAAAGCCGTTCTGGACCAAGAAGAAATTCCGAATATTGCAATTGATGAAGTAACAGGATTTCCAGAAATGATGGATGGGCGCCTTAAAACATTGCATCCACTAATTCATGGAGCCCTTCTTGGACGTAGAGACTTGGAAAGTCACATGAAATCAATGACAGAACATCATATTTCTCCAATTGATTTGGTTGTTGTAAACTTATATCCTTTCAAAGAAACTTTGCTTGCTGGGGGCAGTCAAGCAGAAATGATTGAGAAGATTGATATTGGTGGTCCTTCAATGTTGCGTTCAGCAGCTAAAAACCATGCGTCAGTCACAGTCGTTTGTGACCCAAATGATTATGAAAAAGTACTGACAGAGCTGTCAGTAAAAGGCGAAACAAGTTTAAGTTTTCGTCAGCAACTTGCAGCAAAAGTATTTCGCCACACTGCAAGTTATGATGCTTTAATTGCACAATATTTGACAGAAGAATTTCCGGTAGAAAATGTAAAACCAGAAAAATTAACCTTGACTTACGACCTTAAACAAGGAATGCGTTATGGTGAAAATCCGCAACAAAATGCAGATTTTTATGAGTCAGGAATACCTACGACTTATTCAATTGCCCAAAGTAAGCAAATTCATGGTAAAGAACTAAGCTATAACAACGTTCGTGATGCAGATGCTGCTTTACAGATTGCAAGAGATTTTGAAGAACCAACAGTTGTAGCCCTCAAACATATGAATCCATGTGGGATTGGAACAGCAACGGATATCGAAAAAGCTTGGGATTATGCCTATGAAGCAGACCCAGTTTCAATTTTCGGTGGAATTATCGTTTTAAATCGAGAAGTAACTTTGGCAACTGCGCAAAAAATGAGTAAGATTTTCCTTGAAATTATTATCGCAACCTCTTATAGCAAAGAAGCCTTGGAAGTTTTAAGTAAAAAGAAAAATATTCGACTTTTAACCGTTGATTTTTCTAAAAAAGAAGCCTCAGAAAAAGAAGCGCTTGTAACAGGGGTTCTTGGAGGACTACTTGTTCAAAATCAAGATGTCATTGTTGAAAATCCAAAAGAATGGACAGTGGCGACTAAAGTTCAACCAACTGATAGACAAATGGAGGCCATGAAGTTTGCTTGGAAAGCAGTTAAGTTTGTCAAATCAAATGGGATTATTGTGACCAATGACCACCAGACGCTTGGTGTTGGTCCTGGCCAAACTAACCGTGTGGGCTCAGTAAAAATTGCCTTAGAGGCAACCGCAGATAAATCAGTAGAACTTCAAGAAAATGCGGTTCTTGGTTCGGATGCCTTTTTCCCATTTGCTGACAATATCGATGAAATTGCTAAGGCAGGAATTAAAGCAATTGTTCAACCAGGTGGCTCTGTACGAGACCAAGAAGTGATTGATGCCTGTGATAAATATGGAATTGCGATGGTCTTCACAGGACTTCGTCATTTTAGACATTAATAAAAAGTCTACCTTTAGGGTAGATTTTTTTCTCTAATTTAATATTAAAATTTCTATTGTAAAATCATCTGTCTATTGTCATTGAAAAAATTTTCAAGTTTCAGAACATTCATCTTTATCTCCTTTTCTGATATAATGTAGGGAATGCAAAGAATACATTTAGCAAAGGAAAAGAAATGACTGTACTACTTTTTGATATTGATAACACCTTACTTGATTTTGATAAAGCAGAATATGATGCTTTGGGAAAAATTTTTACCCACTATCAAATTGAAGATAATCAGGAAAATCGTGCGACTTACTCTCGTGAAAACAAAGCGCTTTGGCGTTTACACGAATCAGAAAAACTTTCACGTGAAGAACTTCTATCTACTCGATTTGACCATGCTTTTAGAGCTTTAAATGTGTCAGTAAATTATAATCCAGTTGCTGTTGATGATGAATATCAACTTTACTTATCACAAGGGCATGAGTTGATTAATCATGCCAAAGAATTACTGACAGAGCTGTCAGAAAAAGAGGCAGAAATGTATGTGGTTAGTAATGGAACTTCACGTGTTTCTCGTCCACGAATATTTGAGTCTGGAATTTCTGATCACTTTAGAGAAATCTTTATTAGTGAAGAAGTGGGTCATCATAAGCCTTCACTTGCTTTCTTCGATTATGTCTTTGACCACATTGAAGCGGCCAATCAAAAGGAATTTACAATCGTTGGCGACTCCCTAGCAACTGATATTTTAGGAGGGAATAGAGCTGGAATAAAGACAATTTGGTATAATCCAAAACAATTGGAAGTTAGTGGAGAAGCACAACCAGATGTGCAAATCCAAGACCTATTAGAAATTCCAGCTTTGGTTAAAAATTGGTAATAAAAAACACTGTTTATTTTAACAGTGTTTTTTTATTATGCCTTCACTTTTTTCTCAAAAATAGACTTAAAATGAAACCGAAGCTTACAAAAATAAGAAGTAAGTAGAAAGTATGATGGAAGGCAGTTAGATTCGCTTGTAAAGGAGAAAGTCCAGTCTGTTTTTTGATTTGACCACTTAAAAATGCTGTCAAAAAGGCAATGGCAAATGAGTTGACTACTTGCATCATTTCATTTGTTAGTGGAGTAACTCGACTGATATTTTTCATTGGAACAGATTGAAGGGCGTGATTATTAACTTGCATATTGACTAAACCTTGACTTAAACCAAGTAAAACAATAGCACAAAGTGTGAAAGCCAAAGAAGAACTAGGTTTAATTTGACTAAAAAGACTAAGACTTAGAGCTCCCAGAATAAAGCCCGGCAGAACTGCGGCTTTCGTCCCAAATTTATCAAAAATACGTCCACCGATTGTCATTCCTAAAAAACTAGCAATTGCCTGCGGAACCATGATTAGCCCTGTATTTTCAGAAGAAAGTCCAACGACATTTTGTAAGTAAAGTGGGACAAGAAGCATGGCCCCGAAAACAACGATTTGATTGAGCCACATGAGCGAAATTCCTTTTGTAAATTCAGGAATTGCAAAAGCTCGAAGGTGTAAAAGAGGATTTTCAACACGTAGTTCAACAATAATGAATAAAAGCAACATGATTATACCAAGGCCTACAAAAGAGAGGGCAGTAGGATTTGACCAGCCTTTATCTGTCCCAACGTGTACACCATAAATTAAAATTGGAAAGGCAAATGGAGAAAGAAGAGTCCCTTTTAAGTCAATTTTACTTGCTTTATTTGCAGGAAAATTGGGGAGAAAGAGGAGAACAAAGATTAGAGCTAGAACTCCAACCGGAAGATTAATCAAAAAGACAGTTGACCAATTGAAGTGTTTAACTAAGAAACCCGAAAGTGCAGGTCCTATTGTTGGAGCGAGCAACATTGGTAACCCTAGAAGGCCCATCATTGAACCTCGTTTTTCCATTGGGATAATTTTAAAAGACATCCCAATTCCGATTGGAGCAACAACGCCACCAGTTAAGCCTTGAGCAATTCGCCAAATAATAAGACTTTGCAGTGAGTGAGCGTTAGCTGCAAGAAATGAAGCGATAGTGAAAAAAATGATTGCTAAAGCAAAAACTTTTTTATCTGAAAAGCGGTCTCCCAAAAATCCAGCAAATGGAATAACTGTGGCCATAGCTAAAGTATAAGCAGTAATGACCCACTGACTATTTGAGAGATTTTGATGGAAAGCAGACTGGATATGCGGAAGACTGACATTCATAATGGTTGTATCCATCATTACTAAAAGCATTCCAATTGCAATTGTTAGAACCGCAGGTAAGACTTTTTTTAAATTAAAATCATTAGTATTATTCATAAAGAATCTTCTTTTATATTTTTAGAACACTGTTCGTTAAAAATAATACCATTGTTCTGAAATAAAGTCAAGAAAAAAACTTCCTCAGGAAGTTTTTTATAAATTAATTAATTTTAAGCATTTTTTCAATTCCTGAAATAATAAGCTGTAAACCAAACTCAAAACTTTCAGAAGAGCCAAGACTGGTGAGGCTTTCAGTTCGCCAATATTTATCGAGAAAAGGAGCCAGTTGTACCAGAGGAATTTTGACAGTAGAAAGAGGTTTTTCGTGTTGCTCTACTAAACGATCACTATCTATTTTACTGGTGTAAATAAAATTTAGAAAAAGGTTAATGGTGTAAAATTTATGATCATCAGAAAGCTTGAGATCATCTACAATCATTAAAAGTTTATCAAAGAGCCGAAGATAGTTCTCAGATTCTGGTGGATAATCCATCATCAATTGTGCGAGGTTTGGATAAGATTCTAAAACAGTATAAATATTTTTACCATAGACGAAAAGGCGGTCTTGCCACGTTTTCTCATTTGCTGGAAAAATAATTTCAAGGCTTGCTTTATCAATAAGTTCTGCAAAAAGTGCTTCTTTACTTGAAAAATGGTAGTAAAGAGAAGACACTGTCATTCCTAGCCGACTAGCTAACTTACGCATTGAAAATTCTGTGAGAGTAAGTTCTTCTAAAAGTTCCCAGCTGCTACTAATAATTTTATCTTTGGTTGGTTGAGTCGCCATAAGTTTTCGCTTTCTTTTTCTACTTAGATTTATTTTACATGTTTTTAATGAAAATTGCGATAGAAAAGCTGATAAACAAATTTGTCATTTAAATATTGTAAGGGGAAAACTCTAGCTATAATTGAGTAAATACCGAACAATCTCTCTTCTTATTTCTTGAAACTTTTGTTCAGGCTTTTTCTTTTATCACAAATCTTTTAAGATAGAATTATAAGATTTATAAAGCAAGAAAAGATAGATGAGCTATCGTCACTTTGACTTTTATTATTCGTTCAAGATTTGTTGAATAATAAATAAAATAGCTGAATACACAAGTCTGTGTATATAAAAAGCGTTTGGGAATATCGGAGAAATGATGAAAATTTTGGTAATTGGTTCTGGCGGCCGCGAACATGCCTTAGCAAAAAAATTTATGGAAAGTCCTCAAGTTGAAGAAGTCTTTGTAGCTCCAGGCAATTCAGGAATGGAAAAAGATGGAATTCAAATAGTTGATATTTCCGAACTATCTAATGATAAATTAGTTAAATTTGCTCAAAATCAAAACATTGGACTAACATTTGTTGGGCCAGAAACAGCTTTGATGAATGGCGTCGTCGATGCTTTTATAAAAGCAGAATTACCAATTTTTGGGCCAAATAAAATGGCCGCAGAGCTAGAAGGTTCTAAAGATTTTGCAAAATCAATTATGAAAAAATATGGGGTTCCGACGGCTGATTATGCTACTTTTGATAGCTTAGAGCCTGCTCTTGCATATCTAGATGAAAAAGGAGTTCCTCTTGTGATTAAAGCTGATGGGCTCGCTGCTGGAAAGGGTGTGACGGTTGCCTTTGATATTGAGACCGCTAAGTCAGCTCTGGCCGATATTTTTTCTGGTAGTCAAGGAAAAGTTGTGATTGAGGAATTTCTTGATGGTGAAGAATTTTCTTTATTTAGTTTTATCCATGACGGGAAAATATATCCGATGCCGATTGCTCAAGACCACAAACGAGCTTTTGATGGAGATAAAGGCCCTAACACAGGGGGAATGGGGGCTTACTCACCGGTCCTACATATTTCTAAGGAGGTTGTAAATGAGGCTCTGGAAAAAGTTGTTAAACCAACAGTAGCTGGAATGATAGAAGAAGGCAAGTCATTTACAGGCGTTCTTTATGCAGGTTTAATTTTGACAGAAGACGGAGTCAAAACAATTGAATTTAATGCACGCTTTGGGGATCCTGAAACCCAAGTTGTTCTCCCCCGTTTAAAAAGTGACTTAGCTCAAGCAATTATTGATATTTTAGCTGGAAATGAGCCAACATTAGAATGGCTTGAGTCTGGTGTGACTTTGGGTGTGGTTGTTGCTGCAGAAGGCTATCCTAGTCAAGCAAAACTAGGACTTATTCTTCCAGAAATTCCTGAAGGTTTAAATGTTTATTATGCAGGAGTTTCCAAAAATGAAAATAATCAATTAATCTCTAGTGGAGGCCGAGTTTATCTTGTTTCTGAAACGGGAGAAGATGTAAAAAGTACACAAAAATTGCTTTATGAAAAACTTGATAAATTGGAAAATGATGGTTTCTTTTATCGTCATGATATTGGTTCACGAGCAATATAAAAATTTTGGTTAAGAAAAAAAGAAGAGGAAAAATGGCAGAAGTAGCAATTATCATGGGTTCGAGCTCAGATTGGGCGACAATGAAAGAAACAGCAAAAATTTTAGATGACTTTGGTTTAGCTTATGAAAAAAAGGTCGTATCAGCACACCGAACACCAGCTTTGATGGCTGAATTTTCGAGCCAAGCCCGTGAGGCAGGTTATAAAGTTATCATCGCAGGTGCTGGTGGAGCCGCTCATTTGCCAGGAATGGTATCTGCTCAGACTCTCGTTCCAGTCATTGGCGTTCCAATAAAATCACGCGCTTTATCTGGTCTGGATTCACTTTATTCAATTGTTCAAATGCCGGCAGGGGTTCCTGTAGCGACAATGGCAATTGGAGAGGCTGGAGCAAAAAATGCTGCTTTATTTGCTTTGCAACTTTTGGCGAATACAAACGAGAATTTATACCAAAAATTGTTGGTCTATCGGGCTGCTGCGCAAGAAATGGTTGAGGAATCAAACAAAGCATTACTTTAAAAAGAGTTCAAAAGTTGTCGGATTTCAAATAATGAAGGGTAGGAAGACTTGTGATAAAGAATACAAAGCAAACAATTGGTATTATTGGTGGAGGTCAGCTTGGACAGATGATGGCAATTGCTGCTCAATACATGGGACATAAAGTCATTACACTTGACCCAAATCCAAACTGTTCTGCGGCAAAAGTATCTGATGAACTGATTGTTGCACCTTATGATGACGTTGAAAATTTATTAAGACTGGCCTATGCTTGTGACGTCATTACTTATGAGTTTGAAAATGTATCAGCAAAAGCTTTGCACGAAATTGAAGGCTGTGTAAGGATTCCTCAAGGAATACGTCTGTTAGAGATTACGCAAAACCGTCGCTTTGAAAAAGAATTTTTGACCAACGAAGCTAAAGTTAATGTTGCACCTTGGCAACTCGTAGATTCAGCGGAAAAACTCCCAGAAACAGTAACTAGAAAACAAGTTTTAAAAACAACAACTGGAGGCTATGACGGTCATGGACAAGTGGTTTTAAATACTGATGAAAAATTGTCAGCTGCAAAATCACTGACAGAACTTTCAGAATGTGTTTTAGAAGATTTTATTTCTTTTGAACGTGAAATTTCTGTTATTATTAGTGGAAATGGTCACGAATATGTGGTTTTTCCTCTAGCTGAAAACGAACATAGAGAAAACATCTTACATCAAACGATTTCTCCGGCTCGTATATCTGCTGAAATTACAGAGAATGCTTATAAAATTGCGACCTCAATTGCGGAAAAATTAGAGCTATCTGGCGTGCTTTGTGTGGAAATGTTCTTAACAGCAGATGGTCAAATCTATGTCAATGAACTAGCACCAAGACCACATAATAGTGGCCACTTTACCATTGAAGCTTGTGATTTCAACCAATTTGATTTGCATATTAAAGGAATTTTAGGAGAAGACCTACCAGAACCTAAACTTTTGAAACCTGCCATTATGCTGAACGTTTTAGGGCAACACGTTGAGGCAGTTAAGAAACTTAATCATGAGCATGCCGATTGGCATCAACATGATTATGGAAAAGCAGATGCTAAACATAACCGAAAAATGGGACATGTTACGATCTTAACAAATGATTTTGACCAAACGATTAATGAAATTAAAGCAACTAAAATTTGGGATTAATAAAAATACTTGGTAAAAGCCAAGTATTTTTTTTATTTGATTTAGGCATGATAAAATGACAACATTTCCCCTGAAAAATAGAACAAAACAGTAAGATAAGATTCTTAGAAAGCGATATCATTAACTTGTTAAAAATAAAGAGTCTAAAAATGACTACTTGTTTTTTTCAAAGTTTTTTTCTAAATAATATTGCAAAATATCAAAAGAGCCTCTATCAGAATAAAAAACTTGATTATCAATTTTATCTTGATTGAAAGTCATGTAGTTGAGATTTGGGAAGAGTACACTATTTTTTCTAAATTCCTTCGGTAGAACACCATAAGATTTAAGAAAAGCAGTGTTGAGCGTTCTGATATCTGAGAAACCACACATGTAAGCAATATTTAATAAATTATCTTTAGAAGAAGAAAGTAATGTTCTTGCTTTTTCAGAACGAATCTTATTTAAATACTCGTTGAAATTAATCCCAAAATTACTTTTAAAGAAATGGGAAAAATATGTTCTGGAAAGTCCTTCATGCGAAGCAATCATTTCTAAAGAAATTTTATGGTCATAGTTTTCATGAATGTAAGAAGAAATTCTTTCCATTCGCTCTTGGAGATCCATTAATTTATTTTGTTCAGAACTGCTTAAAATACTGTATTCAGAAATACTTAATAAGCGATCTAATAAAAGGGAAGTGTATCCGTGAGTACGCAAGGAATTATTCTTATCATCAGCAAAATAACTTAAAGCCGCTTGTAAGAGTAATTTTAAAGTTTCAGGTTGATTTTTTAGATTGAAAGGATGACTTTCAAAATAAATTTTATCAAGCTGAGGGAAGATAATTTTAAAAATTTCTGATGAAAACTGTAGAATCAAAAGTTTCATAGAGTCGCTTGAAGATAGTTCGTGAACTTGGCAACTATTAAAGATAATTGCCTGTCCAGCTTTGATTTCAAAGCATTGCTCTTGTGTTATTACCTGACCAGCCCCTTCTAAGACAAAAGCTAATTCAATGTCAAAATGAAGGTGAGGTTTTCTGTAAGTAATATCGACAAGTAGAAAATTAAGATTATTTATTTTTGAGTGATAAATATTCTCTAATTCGTTTTTCATGTTCATTCTCTCCTAATCACTATTATTATGACATATATTACAAGAAATGTATAGTAGTAATTACGAGTTTGAAAATAATATTAATATCATAAAGAGGAGGAGCTATAAAAATGGCTTACTTTAACGACATCGCACCTATCAAATACGAAGGTACAAAAACTAAAAATATGTTTGCCTTTCGCCATTATAATCCAGAAGAAGTAGTTGCTGGTAAAACAATGGAAGAACAACTTCATTTTGCCCTTGCATTTTGGCATACAATTACAATGGATGGGTCAGACCCCTTTGGGGGAGCAACAATGGAACGTCCTTGGGATTTGGAAGGTGGTTCTGAACTTGACCGTGCTCACCGTCGAGTAGATGCTTTCTTTGAAATTGCTGAAAAATTAGGTGTTAAATATTATTGTTTCCATGATATTGATATTGCACCTACTGGAAATTCTTTGAAAGAATTTTATGCTAATTTGGACGAAATTACTGACCACCTTCTTGAAAAACAAAAAGCAACAGGGATTAAATTACTTTGGAATACAGCAAACATGTTTTCAAATCCCCGCTATATGAATGGTGTTTCAACTTCTAACCGTGCTGAAGTCTTTGCTTATGGTGCTGCACAAGTTAAAAAAGGTCTTGAACTTTCTAAAAAACTCGGTGGCGAAAATTATGTCTTCTGGGGTGGTCGTGAAGGTTATGAATCACTTTTGAACACAGATAGGGGTCTTGAAATGGACCACATGGCAAAATTCTTCCATTTGGCAATTTATTATGCAAAATCAATCAACCACTTGCCTATTTTCTTGATTGAACCAAAACCAAAAGAACCAATGACTCACCAATATGATTTTGACGCAGCAACAGCTCTTGCTTTCTTGCAAAAATATGATTTGGACAAATATTTCAAACTCAATCTTGAAACAAATCATGCTTGGCTGGTTGGTCACACTTTTGAACACGAATTAAATACTGCACGTACTTTCAATGCTTTGGGTTCTATTGATGCCAATCAAGGAAATTACTTGCTTGGTTGGGATACAGATGAATTCCCAACACTTGTTAT
The DNA here is from genome assembly GCF_038006485.1 of Lactococcus sp. FSL K6-0773. Classification (NCBI taxonomy): domain Bacteria; kingdom Bacillati; phylum Bacillota; class Bacilli; order Lactobacillales; family Streptococcaceae; genus Lactococcus; species Lactococcus sp. FSL K6-0773. Next base: position 328,159 of record NZ_JBBOVF010000001.1, read on the forward strand.
TGATATCACACTTGCGATGCACCAAATTCTTTTGAACGGTGGACTTGGCAAAGGTGGAATTAACTTTGATGCGAAAGTACGTCGTACAAGTTTCAAAGCAGAAGATTTAATTCTTGCTCATATTGCAGGGATGGATACTTATGCGCGTGCTTTGAAAGGTGCAGCAGCAATCATTGAAGATAAATTCTTGTCTGATATTGTTGACGAACGTTATACTTCATACAAAAATACAGAAGTTGGTCAATCCATTGAAAATGGAACAGCAACTTTTGAAAGTCTTGCCGCATTTGCACTTGAACATGGTGACGATATTGAACTTGATTCTAATCACTTGGAATACATCAAATCAGTATTGAATGACTATCTTGTTTAAAATTTAGAACTTAAAAGAGGGCGAGGAATTCCTCCTCGTCCTTCTCTTTTATTACGAGGAATAATAATGACTTACGTGTTAGGAATTGACTTAGGAACATCAAGTCTTAAAGGAATTTTGATGGATGAAGTTGGTAATTTAATTACAACAAAATCTGCTGAATACCAAATTGATACGCCCAAACAAGGCTATTCTGAACAACGTCCAGAATATTGGATTGTGGCACTTGAATCAGTACTGACCGGTTTGTCAGTAGAAATTTCAGATTTTGGTCAGCAACTTGCAGGCATTAGTTTTTCGGGGCAAATGCATTCATTAGTCGTTTTAGATGACAATAATAAACCAGTTTATCCAGCAATTCTTTGGAATGATGTGAGAACAAGCAAACAATGTCAAGAAATTACTGACAGACTTGGTCAGCGACTTTTAGAGATTACAAAAAATATTGCTCTTGAAGGATTTACCTTACCAAAAATTCTTTGGCTCCAAGAAAATGAACCAGAGGTTTGGTCAAGAGTTAAAAAAATAATGTTGCCAAAAGATTACTTGAGCCTTTGGCTGACAGGAAATATTTATACCGAATTTTCTGACGCAGCAGGAACTTTACTTTTAGATATTGAGAAAAAACAATGGTCAGAGGAAATTACTGACGCATTCAATATTGATAGGAGAATTCTACCTGAATTGATTGAATCCACTGACCGAACAGGATTTGTCAAAGCAGAAATAGCTGAACGCTATAAACTGACAAATGAAGTAAAAGTATTTGCTGGTGGAGCCGATAATGCTGCCGCCGCTCTGGGTGTTGGTTTAATCAATGAAGAAGTGGGCTTGATTTCAATGGGAACCTCCGGAGTCGTTTCCGCTTATGAACCTAAAATTGCAGATTATAAAGGAAAACTTCATTTCTTTAATCACACGGTTCCGGGTGCTTGTTACTCAATGGGAGTAACCTTGGCTGCCGGAAATTCTTTAAACTGGTATAAGGAAACTTTTGGAAAAGGCTTGAGTTTCAATGAACTTTTGTCAGAAGTTTACACAGTTTCTCCTGGTTCAGAAGGATTGCTCTTTACGCCATATATTGTAGGTGAAAGAACACCACATTTTGATTCAAAAATTCGCGGAAGTTTTATAGGAATTTCTGCTCATCATGAACAAAAACATTTTTCAAGAGCAGTGCTTGAAGGAATTACCTTTTCATTGCGTGATTCTAAAGATATCATGGAAAAAACGAAAAACAAGAAGTTTAAACGTTTGATTTCCGTAGGTGGGGGTGCGCAAAATCCCGACATTATGCAAATGCAAGCAGATATTTTTAATTCTGAAATGATTCGCTTAACGGTTGAGCAGGGACCGGGACTTGGTGCTTGTATGATTGCTGCTTTTGGTTGCGGACTTTTTGATAGCTTAGAAGCGGTCACTAAAGCTTTTGTTCATTACAAGGAAGCCAGTTTCATACCAAATCCAAAAAATGTAGCACGTTATGAGCAAATTTATCAAATTTGGAAACAAGTTTATAAAAATACCTCTGAAATTTCTCATCAATTAGTAGAATTCAATGACGAAGGTTAATTATGACATTTACCATTTCCAAAGAATCTTTGCCTTTTAGAGCTGACAAATCAATTAGTCAGATTACATTATCAAATGAACGACTCACCATCGTTGTCCATGATTATGGAGCAAGAGCCCATCAACTCCTCACTCCTGACAAAAATGGAACATTTGAAAATATTCTTTTATCCAAAAACGATTCCGAAACCTATGCAAATGATGGAGGATATTATGGTGTAATTTGCGGTCCAGTTGCCGGGCGTATTTCAGGTGCTACTTATGATTCTGTCAGTTTAGAGGCAAATGAAGGAAAAAATAATTTACATTCAGGAAGCCATGGCTGGGAAAGACAATTTTGGTCTTATGAAACTTTTGAAACAGCATCATCTCTTGGCATTAAACTAAGTTTAAGAGATGAGGAGTCCGGTTTTCCAGGTCAAATCCAAGCAGAAGTCACTTATAAATTAACTGACAATAAGTTAGAAGTGACAATATCAGGTCTGTCAGTAACTGACACAGTCTTTAATCCGGCTTGGCATCCTTATTTTAATCTGTCAGCAGAATTATCAACGACTCATGAGCATTTCATTCAAGCAAATGTTGACTTTCTAGTTGAAACCAATCAAGAGAATATACCAACTGGTCGTCTTCTAACTGTTGACGACAGTTCTTATTCAATTAAAGAAAGCGTTTCAATCAAAAAGCTTTTAAAAGATAATCCCGAAGGACTAGATGATTGCTTTGTTTTTAATCCCAAAGGAGATAAAAGTTTAATGCTTTATGACCCTTTATCTGGTCGGAAACTAGTAGCTCAAACTGATAGACAAGCGGTCGTGATTTACACAGCCACAAATCCAGAAATAGAGTCAATGATTAATGGCAGACCAATGTCCAAAAATCGCGGAATTGCTATTGAATTTCAAGAAATACCTGACCTTGTTCATCATCCTGAATGGGGAACGATTGAGCTTAAAGCAGGTCAAAAAAAGACTTTTATAACAGAATATCTATTTACAACGAATTAAAATTTACTGACAGACTCATCAGTAAAAATAATTTTAATAAAATAATAGGAGGGATGTACTCAAAAATGAGTAATGAAATCAAACAAGTTCAACATGATGAATATCATGAATTAACGCTTGGAGAACGTATTGGTTATGGAATGGGGGATTTTGCACAAAACCTTGTCTTTGGGACTGTTGGTGGCTTTTTAGCACTTTATATGACAACAGTCAATGCGATTGGAACTGCAACAGCCGGTTTTATTTTTCTGTTCGTCCGAATTATTAATGTATTTTGGGACCCAATGGTTGGGACTTTTGTTGATAAAAGAACATCAAAAGCAGGAAAATATCGTCCTTGGCTTTTAAGAGCAGGTATACCTCTGGTAATTTTAGCCGCCTTACTTTTTGCACCTCTACCAGGTGTTAAAGGGTCTGTTCCCTTTGCTTTTATCGTTTATTTTGCCTTAGACTTAGTATATTCAGTTGTTAATATTCCTTATGGTTCACTTAATGCATCATTAACTCGTAATCCGGAATCCGTTGATAAGCTGACAAGTACACGGATGATGTTGGCAAATGGAGCCAATCTCCTAGTCTATACCCTCTTTCCAATGTTTGTCCAAATGGCAGCACCGAAAGGAAGAAGTCTTAAAGATACTGGATTATTTGGCCTTAAACTTCATATGGGGAATTATACTGACCCTTCAGCGGGACATGCTTGGTTTGGAGTTTACTCAGTTTATATGATTATTGGTGCAATAGCTTTATTCCTATGTTATAAATTGACCAAAGAACGTGTGGTTGCAACAGCAGAACAATCGGCAGAAGTTAAAACAACTGACCTCTTCCTTGAATTAAAGAACAATCGTCCACTTGTGATTCTAGGGATTTTCTTCATGTTAGCTTTTACTTTCATGTTTTTTATGAATACTGTAAATGGTTTCTTTAATCAATTTGTTGTTGGACATTCAGAATGGATGGGAGCCATTGGCCTCATTGCTTCAATTCCAGGAATTGTTTTCCCAATCTTTTGGCCTCGTTTAAAGAAAATTTTCGGTAAAAAAGGTTTCTTTCATCTTTTTATCGGAATGTTCATTGTTGGAGAAATTTTGACATATATTTGGTCCCTTAATGGAATGCATGATGCCCTCTGGTTAGCTTATGTTGCAACCTTTATTAAACAATGGGGCTTAACTTCAGCAACAGGGTTCATGTGGGCATTAGTTCCTGAAGTTGTCGCTTATGGAGAACTCAAATCGGGTAAAAGAAATGCTGCGATTATTAACGCAATCATGGGACTTTTCTTCAAAATTGGTTTTACATTAGGTGGAGCAATTCCACTTTGGTTCTTAGCAGCTTATGGTTTCAATGAGACAGCAGCACATCAACATGCTAACGCCCTAGCCGGTATAAATCTCACAGCAATTTGGATTCCAGCCGTTCTTGCTCTTGTATCAATGATTATTATGCAACTCTATCCAATTTCTGATAAAGATGTAGCAGAGATTAATCAACAGCTTGATGAAAAACGTGCTCAACTTAAGGAAGCGGAATAATTTATATTAAAAGGAGACAAAATCATGTCACTTATTCAAAACCCAATTCTTCCCGGGTTTAATGCAGACCCAAGCATTATTCGTGTAGAAGATACTTATTACATCGCGAACTCCACTTTTGAATGGTTCCCCGGTGTTCGTTTACATGAATCAAAAGATTTAGAACATTGGAGCCTACTTCCAAGTCCATTGTCGACAACCACTTTGTTGGATATGAGAGGAAACTCAGCTTCAGGTGGAATCTGGGCTCCTGACTTATCTTATGCGGATGGTAAATTTTGGCTTGTTTATACAGATGTTAAGGTTGCCAATGGTGCTTTCAAAGATATGACCAATTATTTAACAACAGCCACAGATATCAAAGGACCATGGACAGACCCAATCAAGCTCAATGGTCTTGGCTTTGACGCTTCACTTTTCCATGATAAAGACGGACGGAAATACTTAGTTCAACAAACATGGGATCATCGTGAATACAAGCATCCATTTGATGGAATCACATTGACTGAGTTTGATATGACAACAATGAAGTTACAACCTAAAAAAGCTAAAACGATTTACAATGGTACAAATGTCAAATTAGTTGAAGGCCCACATCTCTACCAAATTAATGATTATTATTATCTTTTTGCGGCTCAAGGTGGAACAGTCTTTACGCACCAAGAAGTCGTGGCCCGCTCTAAAACATTGGATACTTTATCTTTTGAAACTGAACCCGGCGATCCATTTATTACAAACTTCGATACTCCTGATAATTATATTCAAAAACAAGGACACGGAGGTCTTGTATCTACACCCAAAGGTGAGTGGTATTATGCTTCCTTATGCGCTCGACCATGGAATCATAAAAATGAATCAAGCAAAGACCCTCGTGGTTGGAGCTCTTTAGGTCGTGAAACTTCTATCCAAAAAGTGGAATGGGACGAAGAAGGTTGGCCACGTATTGTTGGTGGTCATGGTGGGACAACTTTTGTTGAAGGACCAAAAGATGCAATTCAAACTAATGCACCTGCTGACCACAGTCAAAAAGACGATTTTGCAAGTTCTACTTTGGATATTAACTGGAATACATTGCGTGTCCCATTTACTGAGAAAATGGGTTCAGTTGGGAATGGCAAGTTGACATTAATTGGTCAGGGCTCTTTGGCAAATAATTTTGATTTATCTTTGATTGCTAGACGTTGGCAAGCTTTCTATTTTGACGCAGAAGTCAAAGTAAAATTTGACCCATTTTCTTACCAACAAATGGCTGGATTAACCAACTATTACAATGACCGCCATTGGTCTTTCGTCTTTATCACATGGAATGAAGTCAATGGAGCTGTTATTGAAGTGGCTGAAAATAACAGAGGAAACTATACTTCTTATTTAAAAGATAATGCCATTAAAATTCCTGACGGAACTGAATATGTTTGGTTCCGCACTAAAGTCCGTAAAGAATCATATTCTTATGAATATAGTTTTGACGGCAAAAAATTCATAGAAATTCCTGTAGTCTTAGATGCGGCTGTCCTTTCAGATGATTATGTTTTACAAACTTATGGCGGATTCTTCACTGGAGCATTTGTCGGGCTTGCTGCCGTTGATTATTCTGGATATGATAGAGTTGCAGAATTTTATAACTTTGACTATAAAGAATTAGGAGACAAGGTCTTACCAGACGGTTCTTATACTTGGAAAGCAAGTGAATCAAGATTTGATTAGTCTATAATCCCTTACTACATATTTGTAGTAAGGGATTTTTAGTAAAGGAAAAAGTCGATGAGAACGTTAGATGAAGCAGAAAAATTACGTTTAGCAAAGCTATCTATTTTTGATAAAATAAATAAAGGTGATTGGTACCAATATAGCAAAGAAGTAGAACTACAAAAAATAGTCAAAAATTCTAGTCAAAAAATTTCTGAAATTAATGATAAGGCAAAAGAAAATATTGATGAAGCAAGAAAACTCTTGGAGGATTTTCTTCCAAATTTACCTCAAAGTTCAGAAATATATTTTCCAATAATTGCTTTGGAATATCCCAATCGTTTTAAAGTCGGAGAAAATACTTTTATTAATAGTGGACTTCAGATTATTAGTGCGGGTAAGGTTAAGATTGGGAAAAACTGTTTTATTGGACCAAATTGTCAATTATTTACACCTAATCATCATGCCAGGGATGTGTTTTTAAGACGTGAAGGCTGGCAATATGATGGGCCAATAGTAATTGGTAATGATTGTTGGCTTGGCGGTTCAGTGATTCTTTTGCCTGGAGTTTCTTTAGGAGATGATGTTGTCGTTGGTGCTGGCTCTGTGGTGACAAAATCATTTCCTAGCCACTGCATAATTGCTGGAAATCCGGCACGCTTAATAAAAAATGAATAAACTAATTAAAACTGCTCTTACATAAGAGTAGTTTTTAGCTTTATTATGAGCAACATTTCCATTTTAAAATATCAAGGATTACAAGAAAGTAAGTGTGGAAAGCGGTATCATTTGTGGGTAGTAAAAAAGGCAAGAAGACTTGCAAATAAAAATTAAGGAGTTACTATTATGAGAAAACTTTCTCCCACTTTCATCTATTTTTTTGGTGCTTTAGGTGGCTTATTATTTGGATATGACACAGGCGTCATATCGGGAGCGCTACTTTTTATTGAAAAAGAGAGCTGGCAGGTGAGTTCTTGGGCTTGGATGGAAGGATGGATTACAGCGGCAGTTTTAATGGGAGCTGTAATTGGCGCGGTCGTAATTGGACCAATGAGTGACCGTTTTGGTCGGAAACGTCTGTTACTTTTGTCAGCGGTCATCTTTTTTGTTGGAGCTTTAGGTTCAGGACTTTCAAATAGTGCTGAGTTACTAATCATCTCTCGGGTTATTCTCGGGATGGCTGTTGGGTCAGCTTCAGCTTTGGTGCCGACTTATTTATCGGAACTTTCACCCGCTAAAATTCGTGGTGGAGTTTCAACTATGTTTCAATTGATGATTATGACTGGGATTTTATTAGCCTATATCTCAAACTATGCTTTAAAAGGAGTTTCAGGAAATTGGCATTGGATGCTTGGTTTGGCCACTGTTCCAGCAGCCCTTCTTTTCATCGGTGGACTCTTTTTGCCAGAATCTCCAAGATTTCTTGTTCGTCATGATAATGAAGCAGGTGCCCGTGAAATATTAGGGATGATAAATGACGATCCAAACTCGATTGAAGCAGAAATTTCTGATATTCAATTGATGGCTAAGGAAGAAAAACAAGGTGGCTTACAAGAATTATTTGGTCAAATGTCACGTCCAGTTTTGATTATGGCAATTGGTCTGGCAATTTTTCAACAGGTTATGGGCTGTAATACAGTATTATACTTTGCACCATCAATTTTTGTTGCGGTAGGATTTGGGGCAAGCGCAGCTTTACTTGCTCATATTGGGATTGGTATTTTCAATGTTATTGTAACTTATATTGCAATGAGAGTAATGGATAAAGTTAATCGTCGGTGGATGCTCAATTTTGGTGCTTGGGGAATGGGAATTTCTCTTGTATTGATGTCAGTAGGGATGATTTTAGCAGAAAATGCTCATATTGGCTTTGGTAAATATTTAGCAGTTATCGCTTTAACGGTATATATTGCCTTCTTCTCAGCAACATGGGGACCAGTAATGTGGGTGATGATTGGTGAATCTTTCCCACTTAAAATCCGTGGCTTAGGAAATTCATTTGGTGCTGCTGTCAACTGGGCTGCTAACTGGGTGGTGTCATTAACATTCTTACCATTATTATCATTTTTTGGAACAGGTAAAATTTTCCTGATTTATGCGGCTTGTTGTTTCCTCTCAATTTGGTTTACTAGTAAAAAAAGTTATTGAAACAAGAGGCAAAACACTCGAACAAATCGAAGCAGAATTACTGCATCGTGTGCATCATTTAGAAGAAGAGTAGCAATGTTTCCTAGTGGATATATGAACAAATTATTAGAATATCAAGCATAATTGACCTATAATGAAAGAAAATCAGGAGGAAAAAATGACAGAATATAATTCAGAAGCTTATTTGAAAAAGCTTGATAAATGGTGGCGAGCAGCAACTTATCTTGGAGCAGGAATGATCTTCTTGAAAGAAAATCCATTGTTCTCTGTGACAGGTACTCCAATTAAAGCGGAAAACCTTAAAGCCAATCCTATTGGGCACTGGGGGACGGTTTCAGGACAAACTTTCCTCTATGCTCATGCTAATCGTCTAATCAATAAATATGATCAAAAGATGTTTTACATGGGTGGCCCCGGACATGGTGGACAAGCTATGGTTGTTCCTTCTTATCTTGATGGCTCATATACAGAAGCTTATCCAGAGATTACCCAAGATTTGGAAGGAATGTCACGTTTGTTTAAACGTTTCTCATTTCCTGGAGGAATAGGGTCGCATATGACAGCACAAACCCCTGGTTCACTTCATGAAGGAGGTGAGTTGGGTTATGTGCTATCACATGCAACAGGGGCTATTCTTGATCAACCTGAACAGATTGCTTTTGCTGTTGTTGGGGATGGAGAAGCTGAAACTGGACCGTTGATGACAAGTTGGCACTCTATTAAATTCATTAATCCTAAGAATGATGGGGCGATTTTACCAATTCTTGATTTAAATGGTTTTAAAATTTCAAATCCTACTTTGTTCGCTCGAACTTCAGATGTTGATATTCGTAAATTCTTTGAAGGACTGGGTTACTCACCTCGTTATATTGAAAATGATGATATTCATGATTACATGGCTTATCATAAATTAGCAGCTGAAGTTTTTGATAAAGCGATTGAAGACATTCATCAAATTCAGAAAGATGCGCGTGAAGATAATCGTTATCAAAATGGAGAGATTCCAGCTTGGCCAATTGTTATCGCACGTTTACCAAAAGGTTGGGGTGGTCCACGTTATAATGATTGGTCAGGTCCTAAATTTGACGGTAAGGGAATGCCAATTGAACATAGTTTCCGTGCGCATCAAGTTCCACTTCCGTTATCTTCTAAAAATATGGGAACTTTACCAGAATTTGTAAAATGGATGACTTCTTACCAACCAGAAACTTTATTTAATGCTGATGGAAGTTTGAAAGAAGAGTTGCGTGATTTTGCACCAAAAGGTGAGATGCGAATGGCTTCAAACCCTGTAACAAATGGGGGAGTTGATTCTTCTAATTTGGTTTTACCAGATTGGCAAGAATTTGCAAATCCAATTTCTGAAAATAATCGAGGGAAATTACTCCCTGATACAAATGACAATATGGATATGAATGTTTTGTCAAAATATTTTGCTGAAATAGTCAAACTTAATCCTACGCGTTTCCGTTTGTTTGGTCCTGATGAAACCATGTCTAATCGTTTTTGGGAAATGTTTAAGGTGACGAATCGTCAGTGGATGCAAGTCATAAAAAATCCAAATGATGAATTTATCTCACCTGAGGGTCGCATTATTGATTCTCAATTATCAGAACACCAAGCAGAAGGTTGGCTTGAAGGTTATACTTTAACCGGACGCACAGGAGTATTTGCAAGTTATGAATCATTCTTGCGAGTCGTAGATTCAATGTTAACTCAACATTTCAAATGGATTCGTCAAGCTGCAGACCAAAAATGGCGCCATGATTATCCTTCGCTTAATGTTATTTCGACCTCAACCGTTTTCCAACAAGACCATAATGGTTATACTCACCAAGATCCTGGAATGTTGACTCATTTGGCTGAAAAGAAATCTGATTTTATCAGACAATACTTGCCGGCTGATGGGAATACTTTGCTTGCCGTATTTGACCGTGCTTTTCAAGATAGAAGTAAAATTAATCATATTGTAGCCTCTAAACAACCTCGTCAACAATGGTTTACTAAAGAAGAAGCTGAAAAATTGGCGACTGACGGAATTGCAACAATTGATTGGGCTTCAACGGCTAAAGATGGAGAAGCAGTAGATTTAGTTTTTGCCTCAGCAGGAGCTGAGCCTACAATTGAAACACTGGCAGCTTTACATCTTGTAAACGAAGTTTTCCCACAGGCAAAATTCCGTTATGTGAACGTGGTTGAATTGGGTCGGTTGCAAAAGAAAAAGGGAGCACTCAATCAAGAACGTGAACTCTCAGATGAAGAATTTGAAAAATACTTTGGCCCTTCAGGCACTCCAGTAATTTTTGGATTCCATGGATATGAAGATTTAATCGAATCCATTTTCTATCAAAGAGGACATGATGGTTTGATTGTTCATGGTTACCGTGAAGATGGTGACATCACGACGACTTATGATATGCGGGTTTACTCTGAGCTTGACCGTTTCCACCAAGCGATTGATGCCATGCAAGTTCTATATGTCAACCGAAAAGTTAATCAAGGTCTAGCGAAAGCTTTCATTGACCGAATGAAACGGACACTAGTTAAACACTTTGAAGTGACAAGAAATGAAGGAGTTGATATTCCTGATTTTACTGAATGGGTTTGGTCGGATTTAAAGAAATAGGCTTAAATTTATAAAATAAAAAAACACGCTGATTTTAATCAATCAAGCGTGTTTTTTTACTGACAGAATGATTATATCTGGTCTGTCAGTAATTAATTTTCTGTCAGTGAATAAGGAAGTTGTTCGTTCGTATATTTAAGTGGATTTGGTACGATTCCTAAATCAAATTTTAGGGTTCCGCCTTTTATCAATTCTTCGTGCTTGATAAAAGTATCATTGACTTTTTTGTCAGTAAATGTGATTTGGTTGACGAAAACTTGTTGCGGAGCATTTGGTTCTGCAAGAATAGTAAGTTGCTGACCAGAGGAAAGGTTGATTCTAGCTTTGTCCCAGAGTGGAATTCCTAATACATATTGATTAGAAGCAGCTGTGACTGGATAGAATCCTAAACTTGAAAAAATATACCAAGCTGCCATTGTTCCATTATCTTCGTCACCAGGATAGCCCTTCGGACTATCATTAAATGTTTCTGTCAGTAAATTTTTGATTAAAGGCGTAGCCATCCAAGGTTTACCAATGTAGCTAAAAAGGTATGGGTAATGGAAACTTGGTTGATTTGAGATAGCCACTTGTCCAAATTCGATAGCAGCCATTTCACTCATTTCGTGAATTTCAAAACCATATCCTTCAACATTGAAATTTGGTCGTTGGTTGCAAAGCTCGATGAGTTTGTTTTCAAAATTTTCTCTTGAGCCATGTAGTTTAATCAATCCAGCAAAATCATGAAGAACTGACCAAGAAGTCTGCCAAGCAGAACCTTCTGCATAATCACGACCCCAACGAATATCTAAAAAGTCAGCTCTGAAATTTCCGTCAGCATCTTTTGCTCGCATAAAACCAGTTTCAGAATCAAAAATATTTTGATAGTCTTTTGCTTGATGGGCATAGAAGTCTGAAATTTCTTTGTCACCGGTTTGTTTCGCCACTTGAGAAATACAATAATCAGAAAATGCGTAATCTAAAGTGTGATTAACTGATTCATGGTGAGTGAGCGGAACATAACCAAGTTTTAGATAATCTTTTGTGCCACGACGGCCGTAATTAGAGTTTTCAGATTGACTTGTGGCTCCTTTTTTCATTGCTTCCAAAAACTCGGGCATCAAATCAGGACGAATGTTTTTGCTTGCAGCATCAGCAATGACAGCGTCTATCAAGGTACCGGGCATTAGACCACGTTCATCAGGAGAAAGCCATTTTGGAAGAAAACCAGTCGCACGATAAGAATTTAGGAAACCTTCGAGCATATCACCGTACTCGTCAACGGCTATTAGACTATAAAGCGGATAGACTGTTCGGAAAGTATCCCAGAAGCCATTGTTTGTATAGAGCGGGCCTTTCTTGACAGTTTTAGAGCTTGTATCGTAATGGATTTTTTGATGCTCTTGGTCAAATTCATAAAAAGTTTGTGGAAAGAGAAATGAGCGATAAAGATTGTGATAGAAAGTGGAAACTTCTTGTTGATTATGATGCTCAATTTCGATACGTGAAAAAAGGTTATTCCAAGCTGATTCAGCATTTTCCAAATATGTTTCTGCTGAATTATCTTGTTCACGCTCCAGATTAAGAGCGGCTTGTTCCTTGGAAATAAAAGAGGTAGCAAAATGTATTTGAACCTGCTTGGCTGCTTTGAAATCTAAGCGAACAGAAGAATCTTCATCAGATAAATTTCCACTTAAAACAAAAGGTTGGTCAGCAGTAAATTTGAGATAGAAAGTAAAATTTTCATCTTCACAACCCGCAAAATTAATAATTGAAAGCTCTAAGCTGTAATCGTCAAGTTGTTGAAGTTCATAAGAACCGGGGAGATGAAGCATCAAGCCATTATCTTTAAGGCTTAAATTTTGATAATTCATTGATAGAATTCCACCATACATTGATGGAATTAACTGAGATGTAATCTGATAACGTAATTGAGTAATTTTGAGTTGCGTTGGATTAAAAGTTGATTCTTCTGGACGGTATGAACTCACTGTGTGCCACAAGGAAGTTTCAGGCAAAGGACCTGCAACAGGCGTCATTGTCAAATGTGAGAAATCTCCCATCCAAGGACTGGGTTGGTGAGTGATTCGGTAGCCTTCAAAGGTACGGTCTTCTGGATGAAACCACCAAGCTCCACGAGCAGCACCGGTTGAAGGGGAAAAATAATTCATTCCCCAAGGAAAACCAGTGTAAGGAAGGCAATTCCCATGTGAAAAAGTGGATTGATTAGCAGTACCATGACGGGTATCAATTTTGTTTATCTTCATTTCAACTCCTCAGTTGTTTTTCTTTTAATTAAATTGATTGGAACTTTGACATCTTTGGGGGTTTGCCCGCTTTTAATCCAGTCTAAAAGCAGTTCGCCAGCGATTCTTCCCATACCAATGAAATCTTGAGCAATGGTTGTTAATGGCGGATTTGATAAGCTTGCTGCTTGAATATCATCAAAACCAATAATTGATATATCATTTGGAACAGAAAAATGGCTATCTTGCAAAGTCTTCATAGTTTGAAGAGCGACTAAGTCATTTTCACAGATAAGTCCTGTGACTTTTTCATTATGAATAAGTTCCAAAACAGAACTTTCGGTATAAAGTGAGTCATCAAGAGTAGTGTGAAACTTGATTCCTTGTTCTTTTAGAACTTTGACATATCCTAAGTATCGATTTCTTGTTGTTTGGGGATGGTGGGTATCATTACTAGCCACAAAAGCAATTCGTTTATGCCCTAAATTTAAGAGCGCTTGAGCGGCTTGCTCACCACCATTAAAGTTATCTGAGGAAACGCAAGGAAATCCGAGGTCGTAAATTTGTTTATCTAAAAGAACGACAGGAAAGTTTTGTAGTGAAAGTTCTAATAAGATATCTAGATAATCTTCTGTATACATTGGATAGTAAATTAATCCATCAAAATTTTCTTTAATATCATCCGCTGTATTTTCTTTAAGGTAACTTGCGTAAGTGATAAATACGGTTGTGTTTTCAACTTTTAAAGCAGGAACCAAACCTTGTGTGAAATCTCCAAATGACATTCCTTCAAAAGGAATAATAAAGAGCACTCTTTTTAATAGTTTGGTATGGTTTTTATTTAATTCTTGGACAAAAGTTCCTTTTCCTCGTGTTCTACTGACAAGACCAAGCTGTTCTAATTCAGTAAGAGCTCTTTTTGCAGTAATGCGGCTAACTGAATAAGTCTCTGAGAGTTCTTTTTCAGTGGGAAGCTGGTCTCCTGATTTAAATGTTTTAGTGACAATTTTTTGCTTTAAATCATCGGAAATCTGCTGGTAGAGTGGTAAGCTCATAGAAGTATCCCTTTGTATTTTATTTGATATATCATATTTTACTCTTTTTTTATAAAAAAACAAGTCTTTTACAAGTGAAAATGATAAAAATAGGCTTTTTACCTCTATAAAATTCAGAAAAAATAAAAATAGATAACACAATTAATCTTATTTTAATAAAAAAGCGCTTGCAAAATATAAAAATTTATATTAAAATAACCTTAAATGATATATCAAATAAATTTTAAAAGGAGATGCAGTGAAAGCAAATATTCCAAAATCTGTTAAAAAGTTTATGAATGACATAACAATTCTTTGTGGAGAAGAACATAAAGAGTGGGCTGTAAACTTTAATCATTCTTTCTCAAACACACTTGAAACTACTTTAAGAGTGCATGATGACAGGACTACCTTTCTTTTAACAGGTGATATTCCAGCAATGTGGTTACGAGATTCGACAGCTCAAATGAGACCTTATTTGGTACTTGCACGTGAAGATGAAGAAATTCGTGATTTGATTGTTGGTTTAGTAAAAAAACAAATGATATATATTAATCTAGATCCTTATGCTAATGCTTTCAACGAAAGTGAAAACTTTGCTGGGCATCAGACAGACCATACCAACTTTAATGAACACAAAGGCTGGATTTGGGAAAGGAAGTATGAGATTGACTCCCTTTGTTATCCTATTCAACTCGCTTACTTAGTCTATAAAAACACAGGTTATACCAAACATTTTGATGAAGAATTTATCAAAGCAGTCAAAAACACCTTGAATGTTTTTAAAACAGAACAAAATCATGAGGATTCTCCCTACCATTTTGTTCGAGATACTGAGCGACATGAAGATACTTTAATAAGAGATGGAAAAGGAGCCAAGACAGCCTACACTGGGATGACTTGGTCAGGATTTAGACCAAGTGATGATGCTTGTGAGTATGGTTATTTGGTTCCGTCAAATATGTTTGCTGTTGTTATTTTGGATTATATCAAGGAAATTTTTACTGAGCTTCTATCTAATGAAGAAATTGCAAATGAAGCAAAGATTCTTAGAGATGAAATTCAAGAGGGACTTGAGAAATTTGCCAAAACTAAAAATCAACAAGGCGAAGAAGTTTGGGCTTATGATGTTGATGGACTTGGGAACAAAACTTTAATGGATGATAGCAATGTTCCCAATCTGATTGCAGCTCCATATTTGGGATTTTGTCAGGCTGAAGATGAAGTTTATTTGAAAACACGACAAACTTTATTGAGTAAAGAAAATCCTTATTACTATGAAGGAAAATATGCACGAGGAATTGGTTCTAGTCATACACCAGAAAATTATGTCTGGCCAATTGCTTTAGCAATGGAAGGAATGACTACAAATGATAAGAGCGAAAAAGAACGAATCTTAAATCATTTGGTCGAAACAGACGCTGGAACACATTTGATGCATGAAGGATTTGATGTCAATAATCCACAAAATTACACTAGAGAATGGTTTAGCTGGGCTAATATGATGTTTTGTGAGTTAGTCATGGATTATTTTGATATCCGAATTGAAAAATAAGTTAATGAGATTAGTTTTAGAAAGATAGAGCTTTATGAAAAAGAAAACGGTACATATCATCTCTCACAGTCATTGGGATCGAGAATGGTATATGGCTTATGAAGAACATCATATGCGTTTAGTCAATTTAGTGGATGATTTACTTGATTTATTCAAGGAAGATCCTGAGTTTGATAGCTTTCATTTGGATGGACAAACGATTATTTTAGATGACTATTTGCAAGTACGTCCCGAGCGTCGTGAGGAAGTACAAGCAGCAATTTCAGCTGGAAAATTGAAAATTGGTCCATTTTATATCTTACAAGATGATTTCCTCATTAGTTCTGAATCAAACGTTCGTAATATGCTTGTTGGGCGTAAAGAATCGGAGCGTTGGGGGGCTCCAGTTGAGTTGGGGTATTTCCCTGATACTTTTGGGAATATGGGCCAAACGCCACAAATAATGAAAGCGGCAGGACTTATCGCTGCAGCTTTTGGTCGAGGAGTGAAGCCAATCGGGTTTGATAATCAAGTTTTGGAACAATCAGAGGAAGCCTATAGTTCACAATTTTCAGAAATGTGGTGGGAAGGTCCTGATGGGACAAAAATTCTTGGAATTCTATTTGCCAATTGGTATTCAAATGGAAATGAAATTCCTGCTGAAAAAACAGCAGCACTTGACTTTTGGAATCAAAAATTAGCAGATGTTGAAAAATTTGCTTCGACATCACATCTCTTAATGATGAATGGCGTGGATCATCAACCAGTTCAGAAAGATTTGAGCAAAGCGATTCGCTTGGCAAATGAACTTTTCCCAGATTATGAGTTTGTTCATTCTAATTGGCCAACTTATTTAGAAGCTGTAAGGTCAGATTTGCCTGAAAACTTATCTACGGTAACAGGGGAACTAACCTCACAGGAAACTGATGGCTGGTACACTTTAGCAAATACGGCTTCGAGTCGAGTTTATCTCAAACAATGGAATACAAAAGTTGAGCGTCAGTTAGAAAATGTTACAGAACCTCTCGCCAGTTTAGCTTATCGGGTGACAGGAGAGTATCCGCACGACAAATTGACTTATGCTTGGAAAACTTTGATGCAAAATCATCCACATGATAGTATCTGTGGTTGCTCTGTTGACGAAGTTCATCGTGAAATGATGACACGTTTTGAAAAAGCGAATGAAGTAGGAAAATATCTTGCTGATGATGCATTGTTTGAACTCGCTAAAGTGATTGACTTTGAAGGCCAACATCCTTTTGTAGTTTTTAATACAGCTGGACATTCTAAAACAGGTGAGGCTGAAGTTGAAGTAGTTCTTGAGCGTAAATTATTTAAAGAAGGAATTCCTGAAAAACTTTATGATGAACTTAAGACACAGCCTAAGTCAACTTATAAAGTAATCAATCGTGAAGGTCAAGAAGTCCCAGCTGAAATCAGTGAAGAAGAAGTCTTATTTGATTATGATTTACCGAAAGATCGTTTCCGAGTTCCTTACATGAAACGATTTGTGAAAGTGAAATTATTTTTAAATGAAATGAGTGCTTTTTCTTGGGAAAGTTTTGATTTGGTACTTACTGACGATGCTGACAGCTTTGATAATAGTTCTGTCAGTAATAATGAAAGTATGATTTCTGGTCAAACTATTGAAAATGAAAGTTTGAAACTGACAGTTAATCATAATGGAACATTGAGTATTTTTGATAAGTCGCTCAATAAAGTTTTTAAAGACTTGCTTGTCTTTGAAGACACTGGTGATATTGGAAATGAATATATCTATTTCCAACCTAAAAATACCAAACCAATTCTTTCTACTGACAGTCCTGTTGAGTTTTCAATTATTACTGACAGAGCAGAAATTGCCGAAGTTCAGCTTAAACAAGTGCTGATGATTCCTGAATCTGCTGACGAATTATTGGATGAGGAACAAAAAAAGGTTTTGGAATTCCGTTATCGTAATGCTGGTCGTTCTGATAAACTTTTACCTTTAGAGGTAACAAGCAAAATCACTGTACGTAAAAATTCAAAAAAAGTTGATTTTGAAACAAGCATTGATAATCAAATGAAAGATCACAGACTTCGTGTACTATTCCCAGCGGGATTAACAAGCGAAAATCACGAAGCTGACAGTATTTATGAAGTAGTGACAAGACCTAATGTTATGCCTGAAACTTGGGAAAATCCAACAAATCCACAGCATCAGCAAGCTTTCGTTAATCTTCATAATGAAGAATATGGTTTAACTGTTGGTAATTTTGGTTTAAATGAATACGAAATTACTGACAGTGCAAATATTGCATTAACTTTACTTAGAGGAGTTGGCGAACTTGGTGATTGGGGTTACTTCCCAACACCAGAGGCTCAAACTTTAGGACGTCATACTTTTAACTATAGTTTAGAATTTCATGGACCGGCTTACGAACGTTATGAAACTTATCAACATGCTTATGTTGCACAAGTTCCATTTTCAACGGTAGAACTGACAAATCCGTCAGCAGAAAAAACTTTACCGTCAGCTGGGAAAATATTAGAAATTGATACTGATAAATTTGCTATCACGGCATTGAAACGTCGCGAATCAGATAATGGTCTAGTTTTACGAGGCTACAATATGTCTGGTCAGTCATTAAGTTTAGCGCTCGAAGAAGAAGCGAAATTACTTAATTTACTCGAAGATGAAATTGAAGCAGACTCACAAACACAAATTGCAGCTCACGAAATCTGGACTTTGTTGATTAAGGAGAAAAATCAATGAAAAAATTTTTTCGGAATATTTGGCGCTATAAAGCACTGATAATTATGGCTCTGCCAGGTGCAATTTGGATGATATTCTTCTTTTATATTCCAGTATTTGCAAATGTGGTGGCTTTTAAAGATTTTCATATTGATCCAGATGGATTTTTGGCCAGTTTGACCAATAGTCCTTGGGTAGGATTTAAAAACTTTGAATTCCTCTTTTCTTCTGGTGCTGCTTTTGATATCACAAGAAATACGGTTCTTTATAATGTTGGGTTTATTACACTGAATTTGATTATTTCTATTGCGTTTGCAATTATCATGAGTGAATTAAGAAATAAAAAGTTGGTAAAAGTGTATCAAACGATGTCACTTCTTCCTTATTTCCTTTCATGGGTTGTTATTTCTTACTTTGTTTATGCCTTCTTGGCACCAGGAAACAAAGGGATTTTCAACCAAATGATTATGCATAATGGTGGGATGCCAGTCAATTGGTATCAAGAACCAAAATATTGGGTCTTCATCATCCTCTTCATTGGAGTTTGGAAGGGAATTGGTTATAATTCGATTATTTACTTTGCAACAGTAATGGGAATTAACCCAACCTACTATGAAGCAGCAATGGTTGATGGAGCAACAAAATGGCAACAGATTAAAAATATTACCATTCCTCAAGTTGTTCCACTGATGACGATTTTGACAATCTTAGCCGTTGGAAATATTTTCCGTGCTGACTTTGGTCTTTTCTATAATGTTCCACGACAATCAGGTGCTTTGACACCAGTAACGCAGGTCCTTGATACCTATATCTATAATGGATTAGCTAACACTGGTGACTTAGGAATGGCGACGGCAGCAGCGCTTTATCAATCGGTAGTAGGATTCATTCTTCTAATGATTACAAACTTCTTTGCCCGCAGACTTGATAGTGATTCAGCATTATTCTAAGAAAGGAGGAAGCTAGTAGGTCAAGCCTTTTATCAAACTTGAAAGCTAATAATATATGAAAAAGAAAAAAATAGCCTCATTATCTGTTCGAGGATTTAATCGTCCAGTCAACTTTGTTTTTAATATCGTCATTGCACTTTTTGCAATCTCTTGTGTCTTACCTTTCCTCTTTGTCTTAGCCATTTCGCTGACAAAGGAGTCGGCTTTGCAACAATTCGGTTATAGCTTTTGGCCACGAGAATGGAGCTTTTATGCTTATACATTCTTATTTGACCAAATGAAAGATAAAATGTTGCAATCATTGTTTGTCACAGTACTTGTTACGGTTCTAGGGACTGCAATTAATTCTACAGCAACTTCACTTTATGCTTATGCGATTTCTAGAAATAACTTTCCTTTCCGTCGATTCTTTACAATCTTTTGTTTGATCACTATGTTGTTCTCACCTGGGATGATTGCGAATTACTTGGTAATGACTAACCTTCTACAATTGAAAGATACAATTTGGGCTTTGATTTTGCCAATGGCTGTCTCGCCATTTAACATCATTGTTATGAGAACTTTCTTTAAACGTTCAGTTCCAGATTCAATTATTGAATCTGCCCGAATTGACGGAGCAAGTGAACTTAGAATTTTCACTCAAATTGTTCTTCCTTTAGCAGTACCTGGGATTGCAACCATTTCCCTCTTTGCGGCCTTAGGTTATTGGAATGACTGGTTTAATGCTCTTCTTTATATCTCAAATGATAAATTGATTCCATTGCAATATTTGCTGATGAAAGTTCAAAACAACTTACAATTCTTAACACAAAATGCAGGAGCAGGCTCACAGATTGCCGGAGGTTTAGCGGCTCTCCCTGGTGAATCAGCACGTATGGCAATTGTTATCATTTCAACTTTACCAATTGCGATTAGTTATCCATTCTTCCAACGTTATTTTGTCAAAGGTTTAACCATTGGTGGCGTTAAAGAATAAGAAGACTCTGCTTATTTAGCAGAGTAAATTTAGACGCTTAAAGAAAGCGCAAACATTAATAAAGTTAAAAAATTGGGGAAACCCTAAAGGAGCATACTCTAATGAAAAATTATCAAAAAGTTGCACTCGGTACCGTATCAGTGCTTGCAGCCTTTACACTTGTGGCTTGTGGTTCATCTGCGAAGTCAAAAAGTAGTTCTGGTAAAACAACTTTACACATGTACCAGATTGGTGATAAGCCAGACAATTACAAAGAATTGATGGCTAACGCTAATAAAATTCTTGAGAAAAAAGCTGGTGTGAAATTGGATATTAGCTACATTGGTTGGGGAGATTACGCTCAAAAAATGAACGTCATCGTTTCATCTGGTGAAGCTTATGACATTGCTTTTGCCCAAGATTATGCAACAAATGCCGCTAAAGGTGCCTTTGCTGATTTAACTGATTTAGCCCCTAAATATGCCAAGACAGCTTATAATGAACTTAATCCTGCTTACATTGAGGGAAATAAAATCAATGGAAAACTTTATGGATATCCTGTAAATGGTAATATTTATGCTCAACAAGTGATTACTTTTAACAAGCAATATTTGGATAAATATAATTTATCAATTGACGGCGTTGATTCATTTGCCTCTGCTGAAAAAGTGATTGAAGAATTCCATAAAAAAGATCCTAATGTTGCAGCTTTTGCCATTGGTCAAGGTTTCAAAACACCAGGTAATGTTGACTATGTCCTTGGAAATGGTTTGCCATTTGCTGTAGATACAACAGGGGATGGTAAAAAAATCCAAAATGTTTATGACATTCCTGCCTATATTGATAATTTGAAGAAAATGCATGATTACTATACTAAAGGTTTAATTCCGGCCGATGCAGCTACTTCAAATACTGCATTTGACTTGAATTCAAATAACTGGTTCGCTCGTGTCGAAACACAAGGTCCTTACGATTACGGTGATACTATTTTGACTCAAGCAGCAGGACAAACACTTGTATCTAAAGCAGTAACTAATCCATTGATTACAACTGACCAAGCTCGTATGGCTAACTTCGTTGTTTCAAATACCTCTAAACATAAAGAAGAAGCGGTTAAAGCACTTGGAATCATCAATAGTGACGCTGAACTTTTAAATGGTTTAGTTTATGGTGTTGAAGGACAACAATGGGAAAAAACTGGTGATAAGAAAATTAAATTACTTCCTTCATACAGTGAAGGTGTAAAACATATGGCTGCTTGGAATACAGGAAATAATGCCATTCTTTATACAACTGATGCGGTTACCAATGAAATGATTACTAAACGTGACCAATCAATTAAAGATGCAAAAGTTTCACCATTGCTTGGCTTTACTTTTGACCAATCAAAAGTGAAATCTGAAATTTCAAACTTATCAAATGTCATGAGTCAATATTTGGATCAATTGAACACAGGATCTGTTGACCCAGTTCAAACTTTACCAAAACTCAAAGCTGAATTGAAAAAAGCAGGTTATGATAAAGTTCAAAAAGAAATGCAAAGTCAATATGATACTTATCTAAAAAATAAATAAGAGGTAAACAAATCCAAGATCTCCTTTCTAAATTCATTTTGAAACTAGTTTGGAGGTCTTATTTTATTGGAATTATTATGGAAAAAGGATTATTAGTCGATATTGGACGAAAATATTGGTCAATAGCAGAGTTAAAAAGATTAGTTCTTTTACTTCAAGAGCATAAGCTGACACATTTACAACTTCATCTCAATGAAAATGAAGGATTTGCGCTAAATTTTACTGACAGCCCTGTCAGTAAAAAATATTCAGAAAATATGCTCAAAGAATTGAAAGAATTTGCAAAAACACACGAAATCACTTTGATTCCTGATTTTGATAGTCCAGGTCACATGGGCTCCTTATTAGAGCAAAATCCTGAATTTGCACTACCTGACAGCAATCAACAAGCGGTAGATGTTACTAATCCAGCAGTCATTGATTGGATTATGGGAATAATTGATAAGATAGTCGATATTTTCCCAGATTCAGATACTTTTCATATCGGGGCTGATGAATTTATTGATTTTCGGCAAATTGAAAAATATCCTTATTTAGTGGAGAAAACTCGGGAAAAATATGGAAATAAGGCAAGTGGTTTAGAGTTTTATTATGACTATGTTAATCAATTGACCGAGCATTTGCAGAAAAAAGGAAAACAAGTTCGTATTTGGAATGATGGATTTTTACGAAAAGACCTTCAGTCATTGGTTCCTTTGAATAAAAATGTGGAGGTTTGTTATTGGACAAACTGGGACAAAGGGATGGCAGAAGTCAAAGAATGGTTAACTAAGGGTTATACCTTAATAAATTTTTGTGATAATGACCTTTATTATGTTTTAGGTGAAGAAGCAGGCTATTCTTATCCAACGGCTGAAAAACTGGAAAGGGAAGGAAAAATTCAAAAATTTTCTGGTCAGCAATATTTAAATCAAGAAGAGATGAAAGCTGTCAGAGGAACTTACTTTTCGATTTGGGCTGACAATGCTGCAGCTAAGTCTGTCAGTGAAATTTTAGACGATCTTAGCAAGGTACTTCCGGTATTTATGAAAATTTATGGAGGAAATGATGAATAATTGGTGGAAAAAAGCAGTCATTTATCAAATTTATCCCCGGTCATTTAAGGATTCAAATGATGACGGAATTGGTGACATCAATGGAATAATAGAGAAATTAACTTATCTTGAAAAACTAGGAGTGGATGGTATTTGGCTATCTCCGATTTATCAATCCCCGATGGTTGATAATGGTTATGACATTAGTGATTACTATAAAATTGACCCACTTTTTGGAACAATGGCTGATTTTGAAGCGCTCATAGAAAAAGCAAAGCAACTTAATATTCGTGTCATTATGGACTTGGTTGTCAATCATACTTCTGACCAACATTTGTGGTTTAAAGAATCCAAAAAATCTAAAAATAATCCGAGAAGAGATTTTTATATTTGGCGGGATCAACCGATTGGAGAATTTAAAAATTGGACTTATGACTCAAGCACTCAACAATATTATTTTCATCTTTTTAGTCCACAGCAGCCTGACTTGAATTGGGAAAATGAAGAAGTGCGTAAGGAAATTCATAAGATGATGAATTTTTGGTTGGCTAAGGGAATTTCTGGTTTTAGATTAGATGTCATTGATTTGATTGGAAAAAAACCAGAACAAGAAATCACGGTTAATGGTCCAAAACTGCATGATTACCTAAAAGAGATGAATTTAGCAACTTTTGGTAAAAAGGACTATCTCACTGTTGGTGAAGCTTGGTCAAGTTCACCAGAATTAGCAAAGTTATATAGTGGCCCCAATCGTCATGAACTTTCAATGGTTTTTGGCTTCTGGCATCTATTGACATCAGCAGGAAACGGGGACAAATGGAAAAAACTCCCCTTAAATGTTCCAAAGCTAAAAGAAGCAATGACCGCTTGGCAGAAATTGACGCCAAATGAAGCATGGAATTCTCTTTTTCTAGGCAATCATGATTTGCCACGCATTGTCTCTTTTTGGGGAGATGAGGGAACATACAGAGAAAAATCAGCCAAAGCTTTTGCAATTCTCTTTCATTTGATGCGTGGCACTTCTTTTATTTATCAAGGCGAAGAATTAGGAATGACCAATTTTCCTTTTGAAAATCTGTCAGCAATAAATGACGTAGAATCACATGAATATTTTACTGACAGAAAAAAAGAAGGACAGTCAGAAGAAGAAATTATCAAAGTTTTGCGAGAAATGAGTCGTGATAATGCTAGGACGCCAATGCAATGGACCAGTGATGAGAAAGCTGGTTTTACAAAAGGGAAAGCTTGGCTTTCTATCAATCCTAATACTAAGATAATAAATGCTGACCAAGCTGTCAGTGATTCTAACTCTGTATTTTATACTTATCAAAAGTTAATCAAACTTCGTCACCAAGAAAATTGGCTGATAGAAGGAGATTTTGAATTACTTGAAAGTGCTGACGAAATCTTCGCATACTTGAGAAAAACGACAACAAGAACTTTTCTGGTGGTCGCCAACTTATCAAATTCAAGTCAACGTTTTGAAAGTTCTTTTGTCAAAAAAAATGAAATCATCAGTAATGACAGCTTTCCAGATTTACTGACAGACATAGAAATTTAACCTTGGCAAGCTTTTGCTTTAGAAATAAAAAATCTTGATTAATAAATTTTATTGGAGGATTTTATGAAAAAATCGAAAAAATTTTTTATTAGAATATGCCTTTCTACAGGAATTTTGGCATCTGCAACTTTACTGACAGCTTGTTTTGGAACTCCAGCAAAACATGTGAAAGCTAATTATAAAGTGACAGCAGAAGCAATTCCAGATTACCAAAGTAAGAATGCTCCCATTTCATCTTATTGGATGCCTGATAAATTTCTAGAATGGTCAGCGGAAAATGACAAAGATTTAGTTTACAATCAATCCCGAGTGCCACTTACCAAAAGAATTTCTCCTGATAAACTAAGTCCATCCAATCAAAATCAGAACAAAAAGACAAAAATTGTCGCCTTGTCGATGATGAACTCACAAACTTCTGGAAATCCTTCGCGGGGCACGACAAAATTTGAGAGCTATACTTTTGATTATTGGCAATATATTGACACACTGGTTTATTGGGGTGGCTCATCTGGTGAAGGAATAATTGTAACTCCGTCAGCAGATGTTATTGATGAAGCACACAGCAATGGTGTTCCGGTACTTGGAACAATTTTCTTGCCGCCTAAAGAATACGGTGGAAAAGTAGATTGGGTCAAAACAATGCTCAAAAAAGATGAGCAAGGACAATATCCATTTGCCAGTCAAATGGTTAAGGTTGCCAAGACTTATGGATTTGAGGGTTGGTTTATCAATGAAGAAACCCAAGGGCTAAATGCTGACGATGCAGCTAACATGAAAGCCTTGATTCAACAGGTGAAAAAAGAAGATTCTAGTCTTCAAATCATGTGGTATGATGCCATGACTAAAGATGGAAAAGTGGATTGGCAAAATCAGTTAAATGACCAAAATGCGACATTTGTACAAGATAAAGCAGCAGACGCGATGTTTTTAAATTTCTGGTGGACTCAAAATAATTTGGCCGACCAAAAATTACTTGAAAAATCGAATCTCTATGCTAAAAATCACAATATTGACCCTTATAATATTTATGCCGGAATAGATGTGCAAGCGAAAGACGTCCAAACTCCAGTTAAATGGAACCTTTTAGAAAAAGGAAATCAAGCCACTCAAACATCAATTGGACTCTATGCAGCAAGCGCTACCTACACTAACGCAAGTAATTGGGATGATTTTCAAAATCGTGAATCAGCATTCTGGGTCAATCAAAAAGCAGACCCTCGTCAAGTTGATCACTCTGTTAATGAATCATGGACAGGACTTTCCAAATATGTTCTGGAAAAATCAGCAATAAGCGGTAATGAATTTAATACTAATTTTAATTTAGGAAATGGTTATAACTATTTTAAAGCTGGTCAAAAAATCTCAGAAATGGATTGGAACGACCGCAGTTTAGCAGGTATTTTACCATCTTACCGCTGGATTATTGACAACGAAGGAAAAAATAAAATAAGTCCAAGCTTCGACTTTGCAAATGCTTATAACGGTGGAAATTCACTGAAATTTATGGCTGAACATTTAGATGCAGGCAAAAGCTCAAACATCACATTGTTTGCTAGTGATTTGAAAATTGCTATGGGAGCAAAATTCTCTGTTAGTATGCGCTCAGACCAAGCGCTTAAAGTTTCTGCAATCTTAGAACTAGCAAATGGTCAAAAAGTTAGCATTGCAGGAGATAAAAGCCTGACTGAGAATTGGTCAGAAATAAGTTTTGATGTTAAGAAATTTGAAGGTCAAACAATCAAAAAAATCGGTTTAAGCATAAAATCTGATCAAGCAATGGATTTTAAAGCCATTAATCTAGGAGAAATGACTTTGACCAATGGTCAAAAAGTCGCTCCAATCGCACTTTCGGATGCAAAAGTAACTGATGAAGCTTTTGAAGAAGAAGGAACAGTAGGCGGTTTTAGACTTTCTTGGAAATCAGATGCAAATAAAAATAATTTTTCTACTTATGAAATCTATCAGTTGAATGATGATGGAAGTAAAGAATTTTTAGGAGCAAGCAATATCAATGCCTTCTTTGTTAATGCCTTAAAACGCGGCAAAAATATCAATTCAACAAAATTTGAAATTGTCCCAATTAATAAGGCTGGAGAATCTGGACATTCAGTTACGACCTCTGTGAAATGGCCAGATAATTCATTAGCTAAAGCGGCATTTGTAGCAGATAAAACCCTAGTTACAATTGGTGAAAAAGTAACTTTAATGAATCAATCTAATCTAGCTTCCGTCAAATATAAATGGGATATTGATGGTGCAAGTCCCGCTACTTCTACAGAAAAGAATCCTCAAGTAAGTTTTGATAAAGCAGGGAGTTATTCCGTCAAATTAACGGTCATCAATGAAAAAGGACAAGAAGATTCAGTCACTCAAACTGAACTGATTACTGTAATTGATCAACCAGTAGAATTAACAAATTTTGCATTAAATCAATCCGTTCAAGTAGACAGTTTCACTAATGAATCTGAATCAGGACCAAAAGCAGTTGATGGAAAATTAAATACCAAATGGTGTGCCGTTGGCCCAGGTAAACACAATATTACAATTGACATTGGAAAATCAGAAAAAATCAATCAAGTCCTGATTGACCATGCGCAAAAAGGAGGAGAATCGCCTGACATGAATACTTCTGATTACACCATTGAGATTTCAAAGGATAATCAAAATTGGACAGAAGTTGTCAACGTTAAGAAAAATAAATTGGGAGAAACCAAAGATTCTTTCAAACAGACAGAAGCGCGTTACGTTAGAATCACAGCCACTAAACCAACACAAGGAGCAGATACCGCTGTTCGTTTATATGAAATACAAGTATTAGGACAAAAAAATAGCTGACAAAGGGCTGTAAAAGGTTGCCATAAAAGCAAAGAAAAGGCTATCATGAAAACCCTAACATTTCATTGGAAAAGTGTTATAATGAAGTAATAAAAGTTAGAAAGTTATAGAAAAATGATTGGAAAAGCACTAGAAGAATTCTTTATTCGAATTTGGGTCGTTGTTAAATTGACCTTGATATTTTGGCTCTTAGCGCTCACAGGGCTGTTTGTTTTTGGACTTGGTCCTGCCTTTAAAGTGGTAACAGAGTTGTATTTGGAACATGGTTTTGACTATAAGTCAATCTCAGTGAAACAGGCTTATCAAATTTTCAAGCGAGACTTTTTAAGAGCAAATATCATTTTTTGGCTCTATACCTCTTTGAGTCTTTTGCTCGCTTATAATTTATATCTTTCAGTACAAATCCAAGGTTTACTTTTCTTGGTGATTGATTTCATTCTATTCTTTGGTTTAACTTATCTTATGACCGCTTTTGAATATACAATGATTTTTGATAGTCAATTTGAAATTAGTTTTGGAAACTTATTAAAAATGAGCTTTATTTCAAATTTTATTAGTTTTAAAACCTATCTAAAACTTTTATTTGGGATTGTCCTTATCTTTGTTTTGACTTGGCAATTTAAAGGCATGATTCTCTTTGGTTTGATTGGCCTTTTACAAGTTTATTCTTTAAGTGTGACAAAAACTTGGCGTTTGAAAGTCGAAGAACAGTTAGCAGAGTAAAAAAGAAGAGTTACTGAGAGGGGTGGAAAATGGAATTAAAATTCCAAGAAAATTTTTTGTGGGGAGCAGCAACGAGTGGCCCACAAACTGAAGGACGTTTTAAAAAGCAGCATGACAATGTTTTTGATTATGATTTTGACCATTATCAAGAACGTTTTTGGGGCGGAATTGGACCTGATACAGCCAGTAATTTTTTCAATGACTTTCGAGAAGATATAAAATTAATGAAGGCTGCTGGTCTAAAATCAATAAGGACAAGTATTCAATGGTCGCGTTTGATAGATGATTTAGAAAAGAATACGGTAAATGAAAAGGCGGTTGATTTCTATAATGCTGTAATTAATGAATTTATAGCGCAAGGGATTCGCCCGATGATTAATTTAAATCATTTTGATTTACCAGTTGAACTCTTAAAAACATATGGAGGCTGGGAAAGTCCTCATGTTGTTGATTTATATGCAGGTTTTGCAGCAAAATGTTTTGCTGAATTCAGCGACCGAGTGAGTGATTGGTTTACTTTTAATGAGCCAATGGTTGTCGTTGAGTGTGCTTATCTATTAGGTTTCCATTATCCTGATATTGTTGATGGAAAAAAAGCTGTTCAAGTGGCTTATCATTTGCAACTCGCCTCATCTCTTGCGATTGAACAATACCGAAAAATCAATAAAAATCCTGAAGGACGAATTGGAATCATTTTAAATTTAACTCCGTCCTATCCAGCAACTGAAAAAATAGAAGATTTAAAAGCAGCAGAAATGGCAGACCTTTGGCAAAATCGCCTCTTTTTAGATGCATCAATAAAGGGAGAATTTCCAGAAGAATTAGTCAGCCTTTTACAAGAAGAAAATGTCTTGTGGCAGTCGGAAGCAGAAGATTTGAAACGGATTAAGGAAAACAAAGTGGACCTTTTGGGAGTTAATTACTACCATCCGAGTCGAGTACAAGAACCTGAATATTCTAGTGATAGTTTCGCTCAAGATTGGCGTCCCGACAAATATTACGCATCGTTCAATAAACGTGGGGTGCGGATGAATGCTGACAGAGGTTGGGAGATACATCCACAAACCATTTACGAAATTGCCAAGCGAATTCAAGAAGATTATGGAAATATTTCTTGGTTTATTTCTGAAAATGGGATGGGCGTAGAAAATGAAGAACATTTCAAAGATGAAGAGGGACAAATCCAAGATGATTATCGAATTATTTTTACAACAGAACATCTTTTTTGGCTCCATAAAGCGATTCAAGAAGGCTCCAATTGTTTTGGTTACCATGTTTGGACACCAATTGATTGCTGGAGTTGGCGTAATTCATACAAAAATCGTTATGGTTTGATTAGTTTGAATATCCATACCCAAGTGAAAACTTTAAAAAAATCAGCTTATTGGTATAAAAATTTAACAGACTCATCACTTTTACAAGTTCCAGATTCAATTTTAGAAAAATACAATCAATGATTTCTGTTAAAATATAAGAAAATTTGGAGGAGAAATATGTCATTATTAACAATAGATATTGGTGGAACAAGCATTAAATATGCAAGATTTGCTGACGGAAAATTAGGAGAAGAGGGTGCTTTCGGAACTCCTGATAATCTGGATCAATTTTATCAATCACTGACAGCAGTCGTTGAACAATTTAAGGAAAATTCTGATGTTTGTGGTGTCGCTATTAGTTCCCCAGGAGCAGTAAATAAAGCGACTGGTGTCATTGAAGGAGCAAGTGCTCTCCCTTATATTCATGATTTTGATATTCATGCTGAACTAGAAAAACGATTTGGTTTACCTGTTTCTATCGAAAATGATGCCAATTGTGCAGCGCTTGCCGAAGTGAAATTTGGTGCGGCAAAAGGTTTGTCAGATGTTTTGCTTCTTGTGTTTGGAACAGGTGTTGGCGGTTCTGTAGTTATGAATGGGAAAGTTCATCATGGGAAACATCTTTTTGGTGGTGAATTTGGCTTTATGCTCATGGATGATGAACATTCTTTTTCAACATTAGGAACAACGATTAGAATGGCTGAGCGCTATAATAAACGCACAGGTGAAACTCTTGATGCCATCGAAATTTTTGAAAAAGCCTTTAATGGTGATGAAATAGCTAATGAAGAAAAAGAAATTTTTCTATACAATGTCGCAAAAGGGATTTTTAATCTGACTTATTCTTTTGATCCAGAATTAGTGATTATTGGCGGAGGGGTTTCCCAAGCTGAATGGTTAATTCCAGAACTACAAAAACAACTTCAAAAAATCATGGAAATTATTGAAGTAGCGACTTTTATGCCAGAAATTGTAACTTGTGAATTCAGAAATTCTGCCAACTTAATTGGTGCAGCGGTAGATTTTTCACAAACTTACGCAAATAAGACTGACAAATAAGCTAGAAGTTTTCTGTCAGTAATATTTTTTACTGACAGAAAATTCCTTCACTAATACTATACGAAATAGAACATAAAAAGTAACAAATTATAGGAAAAAATTATGACAAATCATTATGGCTCAATCGAAGCAGGCGGAACAAAATTTGTACTTGCGATTGGTGATGAGCAGTTTAACATTTTAAAAACAAATCAAATTCCAACGACTAGTCCCGAAGAAACAATTACTAGAACCATTGAATTTTTTAAAGAAAATCCTGTTAAATCATTGGCAGTTGGTTCTTTTGGGCCTATTGACATCAAGCCTGAAAGTGCAACTTATGGCTATATAACAACCACGCCAAAAGCTGGTTGGGCAAATGTTGATTTATTAGGAAAACTCAAAGCCGCACTTGATATTCCGATGGTTTTCACTACCGATGTCAATAGCTCGGCTTACGGTGAGATGATTGTGACTGGCGGAAAATCATTGGTTTACTTCACAATTGGAACAGGAATTGGTGGAGGAGCCGTACAAGATGGGAAATTTATTGGAGGATTTTCTCATGCAGAAATGGGTCATCAATATGTGAAGCGTCATCCAGACGATCTTAATTTTGCAGGCGTTTGTCCATTTCATGGTGATTGTCTAGAAGGAGTGGCAGCCGGTCCTTCCCTTGAAGCCCGCTTAGGAATTCGTGGAGAAGATATTCCAGCTGACAGTAAAGTTTGGGATATTCAAGCTTTCTACATTGCACAAATCGCCGTTAATACAACCTTGGCACTTGCACCTGAGAAAATTGTTTTTGGTGGTGGCGTTATGACCCAGACACATATGATTGAGCGCGTGCGCAAAGAATTCACAAAATTAATGGCAGGTTATGTCCACGTTCCCTATTTACTGACAGATTATATTATGACTCCGTCAGTCGCAAATAATGGTTCGGCAACGATTGGAAATTTTGCTTTGGCAAAAGATTTAGATGAAAAAAATTACTGACAGCTTTGTCAGTAGTTTTTCATTTTCGTCAGTAAAAATAAATGTAATCACTATCATACGATTTTTCTAAAATTTATTTTATTTATTCACAAATATCTCTGCAAAAAACAATAAATTATGATAGAATAAATCTAATAAAATAATTGAACAAAAGTTCGAACTTTCCAACAGGAATTCGGACTTTTGCACCTTATTAGAGGAGGGTCCCTTGTCCGACACTACACTTGAAAAAATCATTGTACTCGACTATGGTTCACAATACAATCAACTTATTGCGCGTCGTATCCGAGAAATCGGTGTTTTCTCAGAACTCATGAGTCACAAAGTTACAGCCAAAGAAATTCGTGAGATTAATCCAATCGGTATTATTCTTTCAGGCGGTCCAAATTCAGTTTATGATGAGGGTTCATTCGATATTGATCCTGAAATCTTTGAACTTGGTTTGCCAGTTCTTGGTATTTGCTACGGAATGCAATTGTTGAGCTACAAGCTCGGCGGTATGGTAGAAGCAGCAGGCGAACGCGAATACGGTGTTGCCCCACTTCAACTTACTGGAAAATCAGCATTGTTTGCAGGAACTCCCGAAGTTCAAGATGTTTTGATGAGCCACGGTGACCGTGTAACAGCTATTCCTGAAGGTTTCCACGTTGTCGGAACTTCACCAAACAGTCCATTTGCTGCTGTTGAAAATACAGAACGCAACTTGTACGGTATCCAATTCCACCCAGAAGTTCGTCATTCAGTTCACGGGACAGAAATGCTCAGAAACTTTGCGCTTAACATTTGTGGAGCAAAAGGGAACTGGTCAATGGAAAACTTCATTGATATGCAAATCAAAAATATTCGTGAAAAAGTTGGCGATAAAAAAGTTCTTCTTGGACTTTCAGGTGGTGTTGATTCATCAGTTGTAGGTGTACTTTTACAACGTGCCATCGGTGACCAATTGACATCAATCTTTGTTGACCACGGTTTCCTTCGTAAAGGCGAAGCTGACCAAGTCATGGAGACATTGGGCGGAAAATTTGGTCTTAATATCATCAAAGTAGATGCTCAAAAACGCTTCATGGACAAACTTGTTGGCCTTTCAGACCCAGAAACAAAACGTAAAATTATCGGTAACGAATTTGTTTATGTTTTTGATGATGAAGCAAACAAATTAGAAGGTGTTGACTTCCTTGCCCAAGGAACACTCTACACCGACGTCATTGAATCAGGAACAGATACAGCTCAAACAATCAAATCACACCATAACGTTGGTGGACTTCCTGAAGATATGCAATTCCAATTGATTGAACCATTGAATACACTCTTTAAAGATGAAGTTCGTGCGCTTGGAACACAACTTGGAATGCCTGATGAAATCGTTTGGCGTCAACCTTTCCCTGGACCAGGACTTGCCATTCGTGTCCTTGGTGATTTAACAGAAGAAAAACTAGAAACTGTTCGTGAATCAGATGCAATTCTTCGTGAAGAAATTGCTGCTGCAGGTCTTGAACGTGATGTTTGGCAATATTTCACAGTAAATACAGATGTGAAATCAGTCGGTGTCATGGGAGACCAACGAACATATGACTATACACTAGCTATTCGTGCCATCACTTCAATTGATGGAATGACAGCTGACTTTGCCCAACTTCCTTGGGATCTTCTCCAAAAAATCTCAAAACGTATCGTTAATGAGGTGGACCACGTCAACCGTATCGTCTATGATATTACGAGCAAACCACCAGCAACTGTTGAGTGGCAATAGAATAAAAAATTTTAAAACTAGCACTCATTGTTCAATAGCATTATTTCCTAAAAGATTACGTAATATTAATCAATTTTATCGCTTTGAAAGCGCTATACTTGATTTGCTTGAAATTAATTAGGTGTAACTATGTTTTGCAATATTTAAGAGTAAAAAATCTTTAATTTGCAACCTAATATAATTGTAACTTTTTACTTTCAAGAAATATATTTAAATTTGGAGAAGGTTATGGTTGACAATGAAAAAATAAATTTTTTTAGGGAATTTTTTAGTTTCAAAACAAACAAAGCAGAAGGAGTAATTGGGTTTCATCGAGCTTTAGGAATTGGTTCATGGGATATGTTTAATGGAGGAACTGGTGGCCTTATTGGTTCCTGGCTCTTATATTTTATGACCTCTTTTGGTGGGGTTAATCCTGGATTAGCTGCACTTTTAATTTCAGCTCGACTCGTTATAGATATGTTCTGGGCTCCTGCCGTTGCTGTTATTTCAGATAATTTTTATCACTTTGCACTCGGCCGAAAATATGGGCGTAGACGCTTCTTTTTGATTTTTGCAATTCCAACTTCGATTGCTTTTGCAGCGATGTGGATTCCAATGGCAGGTGGCCTTTCTTGGCTTTATTATCTTGTGTCATTTATACTTTTTGACTTTTGTTTGGATTTAGTTCTCATTCCTTGGGAAGCTATCCCTGCAGAAATTACCTCTACATATACACAACGTAATAAAATGGGGTCAATCAGAATGTGGGCTTCAGGTTTAGCACAACCCTTAATCGCTTTTGTCCCAACTCTCTTTATGAAACTTTTACCTGCTGAACATGGAATGCAAACTTCCGCCTGGGCCTTATTTGCAACAGCTTGTGTTTGGGGTGTGATTGGGATTATATTTACACTCTTTGTTTACTTTTCTTCTTGGGACCCTATTCTGATTTCTAAAGAAAAGATAGAACTTATGTTGCGACACTTAGATGAAGAAAGAAAACGAGCTAAAACTCCTGCTAGGTTATTCTTGGAAAATATTGCTAATTTACTTTTAACCTTAAGGATTAAAACTTTTCGTAAACATCTAGTTCTTTATTTCTCTACTTTTGGGATTATTGATTCTTTTACAGCTATTTTTGTTATCTTTGCGACGATTTCGTTTTTGCCAACTCTAACATTTGATCCAGCGCAAGCAGCTCTTATTTTAGCGACACCCTTATTGATTATGACAATTGCATATACACCATTTGGAGCATGGCTTTTTAATCACCCCAAAATTGGACCACGCCTGCTTTACCTAATTGGTTTTGGCATTGGTATTTTAGCATGTATCACTTATGGTATTGTTTATTTCACAAGAGGAAGTTTATCAGAAGCTCAGATTACGGGACTCATCATTTTTACAACTTGTGTTTTCACTGTGGGTCGTAACATCATTGGGGGCCTTCCTTGGGTCGTCTTTCCTTTAATTCCTGATATTGATATGATCATTCATAAAGAACAGCGGGCAGGAGTTTTTGCTGGAGCTATGACTTTTGTACGTAAATTCACTAATATTGTCTTTAATGTTGTCATTGGAGCGGTTATGGGAGCTGCTGGATATAACCAACATGTTTCTAATGTGGCAGACAAAATGTCAAATTATGTACAAGTGCACCATGTGACGACCAGACAAGCTTTTCACCATTTGGTAACAAGTTCTACTTTAGAACATCAGATTCAAAGTGCGGGCTTTGGAATTGCTATGCTGATGACGTTTTTAGTTGGAGGCTTGATGCTGATTGCTTTATGGAATGCTTTTACTTTTAAACTTAATTCAAAAACACATGCTATTTTGGTTGAAGAAATTTCACGTCTACAAAAGGCTGATTCGATTGGGGGAGAAGTGGCAGTAAAAAATGCTAAAGAGTCAGCTGACCTCAAAACAAAACAAACAATTGAAGCTTTATCAGGCTTAAATTATGATAAATACGTCTGGACTGGAAAATAATATATAAAAAAACGAGGCCATAAATTTCCTCGTTTTTAATATATTATTCAGCAACGGCTAATTCAGGTTGATTTTCCATAAGTTTACCATTGTTTAATTTTAATAAATAAGGGATAAGCATGATGAGGCCTGCTACAAAGGCAATTCCTTCTGTTAGGGTCATTGACCAGATGAGGCCAGTTAATCCGTAAAAATGATGTAAGATAATGACGATTGGGATATAAAGAATCCCTTGGATAGTAGACATTACCCCAGTTTGTGCACCTAGACCAGAAGCTTCAAAAATTCCAGTAAATAATCCCGAAAAACCATTGAAGACAGATGAAACCAGTTGTGCGGCTAGTACGATTAAGCCCACTTTGATTACTGCACTATCATCAGTAAAGAGTTGCATGACAGGAACTCTAAAAAGATAGACAATTAAAGCAAAGAGAATAGAAATTCCGCCAATCCAAAGAGTTAACTCTTTAAGTGCTTCTTTTAATCGTTGAGTATTATTTGAAGCAAAACTATAGGCAAAGAGTGGAATGGCCCCCAAAAAGAGTCCCATGGTCAAAAATTCAGGCAGTTGAGTGATTCTAAGGGCAATCCCAAAGCTAGCAAGAACATTATCACCATATTGAACAGAAAAGTGATTTAACAAAAGTGTTGTGACAATCATAAATGCTGATTTGAAAACTTCTGCAATCCCAATTTTATAGATTTCAAATTGGTCTTTTAAACTGATTTTAAAATGTTTTAAAAATCCTTTAAGCGATTCACTTTTATTTTCTAAAAACCAGACATAATAAGCTGTAGAAGCTAGATTTGCAATCACCATTGAAAGTCCAGCCCCAATGACATGAAGATTTAAAACTAGGATAAAGAGGGCATCTAAGACAATACTAGTCGCAACCCCAACGAACATTCCATACATTGATTCTTTTGAGGCACCTTCTGCACGAACTAATTGTTCCAGTCCATAGTTTAAAATCATACTAAAACCACCACCTAATAAAACTGCAGCATATTCTTTAGTATAAGTAAGAGTTGCGGCGTCTGCTCCTAAAATATGAGCGATTGGACTTAAAAAGAAAAGAGAAACAAGCCCAATAAGTAAACCAATGATTAAACTCATATAAAAAGAATAACCAGCGATTTTCTTTCCTTTTTCTTTATCGCCAGAACCTAGCAGGCGAGTGATAAAGGTTCCACCTCCGACACCAAAAAGGTTTCCGATGGCCATAAAAACAATGGTTATTGTTAAACCTAGAGTGATTGTTGACATC
Organism: Lactococcus sp. FSL K6-0773; assembly: GCF_038006485.1. Classification (NCBI taxonomy): domain Bacteria; kingdom Bacillati; phylum Bacillota; class Bacilli; order Lactobacillales; family Streptococcaceae; genus Lactococcus; species Lactococcus sp. FSL K6-0773. Next base: position 364,613 of record NZ_JBBOVF010000001.1, read on the forward strand.
ATATTTGTGTCATGGACAAGGCCGATAAAGTAGGCATTGATTAAGTTGTAGATTGTTGTTGCGGAAATTCCAATCATCATGGGAATTGATAAGTGAGCAATTGCTTTTCTGATGGGCGCTTCCTTAAGATAATAAGAGTTGGATTTTTTACTCATTTTTATTGTTCTTCTTTCTGAATCGAAATGATAGATATTCTAATAGTTAGATATCTAACTATTAGAATATCATAATACTTATTTTTTGTTTTATCAACCCAAAACTATCGTTTAGAAAAATAATCTTTTTTGACGAAGAAGAGAGTCAGTAAAACTGACAAGAAAAGGGCTAGTAAACAAATGATTTCCCAAGATATTTTTGGGAGATTAGTCAAGGGCAGAGGAACATTCATACCATAAAAACTAAAAATGATGGTAGGAATAGTCAGAATAATTGAATAAGAGGTCAAAAATTTCATGACACTATTTGTATTATTATTAATGATTGAATCATAAGAATCAGTCATCTCATTCAAAATCCTATTTGAAATATTAGACATATCAAAAGCTTGGTCAACTTCAATCATTAAATCATCAAGAAGTTCCTTTTCATCATCATAAAGTTTTAAATATTTACCACTTTTAATTTTAGAAATGACTAAAGAATTTGATTTCAAGGACATAATGAAATAAATTAAACTTCGCTCAATTTTCATCAAATTAATCAAGTCTTCATTTTTCGGTGCCTTACCCAAAGTTTGTTCGATTAATATTCTTTTACGATTGAGAATTCTAATTTTATCGACATAAATTTTGGCAATAGCTAGCATGAAATGAAGGACAAAAGAAGTCTTATGTTTTGGATTTAACTGATGAAGCAGTTTTGAATTTTTCAAGATTGTTGCCATCTTTTTATCCGCTACATTTGTGATGATGACCTCTTTTGTTACAATAAAACTCATAGGTCCCGATGAATAATAAGCCACATCTGTTTGATCTTCAAATGGCATATCAAAAATAATGAGTAGACTTTTAGTTTCATCGTCAATCTCTATTCGAGCACTCTCGTCTTTATCTGTTGCATAAGATAAGAACTCTTCCGGAATGTGATATGTTTTTGAGAGATAACTTTTATCAAACAGTTTTTGGTCTGAGAAATTAATCCATTCTCTTGTTAAATTTTCAGACATTTGATTCTCCTTTTTTAAAAAATAGTTAGAGTTCTAACTAACAAGAATTATCATAAATCAAATAAATGGAAATGTCAAGAACTAACTGTTAGATATCTAATTGTTATAAATTGACAAATGAATAAAAGACCATTATACTAAGAAATAAGAAACAGCAAATCAAATAAGAGGAGTCCTCCAAATGGCTAATACAATCTATTCAAATTTATTTCGTTCTATTTCACAAAAATCAATGATGACCTCTAGTCAAATGATGAAAGATTTAGAAGTGAATCATCAACAAGCTAGAGTAATCGCATATATTGCAGAAAATCAAGATAAAGGTCTCATCCAAAAAGATTTAGCAGAAGTATTTAATAGACGAGGAGCAAGTATAACAAGTATGCTCCAAGGTTTGGAAAAAAAAGGATATATCGAAAGACGAATTCCTAAAGAGAATGAACGTCAAAAAAATATCTATATTTTGCCCAAAGGGCTAAAAATTATTAATCAGATTAATCAAATATTTGAAGCATCTGAAAAGAAATTGATTGAACCCTTGACCGAGAAAGAACAAGCTGAATTCTTGAGACTCTTAGAAAAAATCGATGACAATTTATAAGATAATAGGAAAAAGACTAATAATTACGTTAGTCTTTTTTTATTTCAGTCCAATGCGTTTCCCAAAATAATATTATAGACTTTCTTTAAAAAAGATGACAGATTTCTTGACAAGTAAAATATAAAAAAAGTATAATTCCCTTATCGTTTACAAACGTAAACGTCAATGATATATTAGCTTATTAAACTTAAATAATATTAAATTTTACTCGCAGCTTTATAATCTAAATAGAACTAGGAAGAAAAAATTATGACAGTATTAGACAAAGTAAATGACCCCACAGACATCAAGGCTCTTACACCGCTAGAACTAGAAGAGCTCGCTACAAATGTACGCGATGCAATTCTTAATCGTGTCAGTCAATATCCAGGGGGCCATCTCGGACCAAATCTTGGTGTGGTAGAAATGACTATTGCTTTACATAAAGTCTTTAACTCACCTGTTGATAAATTAATTTGGGACGTTAGTCATCAAAGCTATCCGAATAAAGTTTTAACGGGACGTAAAGAATTTTTTACTGACAAAGACAAATTTTCTGGAACAACAGGCTATACAGACCCTGAAGAAAATGAACATGACTTTATACGAGTCGGTCATACATCTACATCTATTGCAACAGCTATGGGATACGCCTTGGCTCGAGATGTGCAAGGAAAAAAAGAAAATATTGTAGCCATCATTGGTGATGGCGCGCTCTCAGGAGGACTTGCATTTGAGGGACTTGATGGCACAGGTACACTTAACGGGAATCTTATTATTATTGTAAATGATAATGAAATGGCCATCACCGAAAATCATGGAGGAATCTATCAACATCTTGCAGATCTGCGAGCAAGTAAAGGAACCTCAGCAAATAATCTTTTTAAATCATTTGGGCTTGATTACCGTTACCTTGAGGAGGGAAATGATATCCAAAGTTTGATTGTCCTTTTTGAATCAGTAAAAGATATCAATCGGCCAATTGTTCTTCATATCCACATAGAGAAAGGACATGGCTATAAACCAGCAGTTGAAAATAAAGAAGGAATGCACCAAGTCTTTGCACCCTTTGATATTGCTACAGGTCAACCAGTCAATAGCTCAACCAATATCGTTCGTAGCTATAATAATGTATTTCTTGACTTTATGGAAGAAAAGTTAGCCAAAGGTGACAATCTTATCGCCATTAATGCCGCAATTCCAATGTTCTTTGGCCTGTCACAATTTGCTAAGAATCATCCAAAAAATTATGTTGATGGAGGAATTGCTGAACAATATACAGTGACACTTGGTGGAGCAATCGCAGCAGCAGGAACTCGAGCTATTATTTTCCAAAATGCAACTTTCTTACAACGTGCTTATGACCAACTTAACCATGATTTGGCACTGAATAAAGAACCAGCAATTGTTATTATCAGTAATAGTCAAATTGGCGGAACAAACGATACTCATCAAGGAAGTTTTGTTTATAGTCAAACATCAAATATTCCCAATGTAATTGACCTTGCAGCAACAAGTGAAGAAGACCTTTTTGCAATGCTTAATTGGGCATATAATCAACATGAACATCCAGTATTTATACACTTGCCAGAGCATACTTTGGAAAATCGCCCAACAAAAATTACTGATTTTAGTAAACCTCAGTATGAAGTTGTTAAGTCTGGCGAAAAAGTTGCAATCTTAGGACTTGGTGCAATGCTTGAGAAAGCTGAAAATGTCGCAGAAGAACTTGAAAAATCAGGATTTAATCCAACGGTTGTAAATCCATTCTTTGCAAATCTTTTGGATGTAGCTGCTTTAGACAAATTATCTGAAACTCATGGACTCTTTGTTACGATTGAAGATGGCACTAAAGATGGGGGATTTGGTCAAAAAGTGGCGACCTATTTGGCAAGTAAAGGGATAAAAACACTTGTATATGGTGCAGATACTGAGTTTATTGATGCTGTTCCAAAAGAAGAACTTTACAATCGTTATCACATAAGACCAGAACTTATGGCAACTGATATTATTGAAGCAACCAAAGAATCTAAAGGACCTAATTTTTTTAAGAAAATATTTTCTAAATAATAATTTTTGAAGACAGAGCTTATTTGCTAGATAAAATATGAAATAAATAGCTAAAAAAGATACTAGCGATTAACTAGTATCTTTTTTTATCTAAAATATTAAACATTAAGCATTTTGATTGGTTGCAGCAATATCAATTTCTCTGATGTTGACCGTTTGAGGCATATCATAAATGAATTTCACGGTTTGCGCCACTCTTTCAGGAGCAAGTGTTGTACCACCCATTGATTCTTTCCAAAGATTATAATCATTTAGGGCACTTTCGTCAGTAACATGTGTCAATAATTCTGTTTCGGCAGCACCAGGTGCAACAAGTGAAATTCGAACATTTTTACCAGAAACTTCCTCTCTGATAGTTTCACTTAAACCATGGACACCAAATTTTGAAGCGACATAAGCGGCGTGATTGGTAAAAGTTTTTTTACCAGCAAGAGAAGACATGTTAATTACTGTTCCTCCTTGGCGTTCAACCATTTGTGGAAGAACAATTTGCATTCCATTAAGGACACCCAAAACATTAGTATCCATCATTTGTTTCCATTCTGCTGGATTTTGATTAAGAACATTTCCTAATAACATGACACCTGCATTATTGACTAGAAGATCAGTTTTGCCATATTTTTCTTCAGCTTTGGAAATTGCATTTTCAAAAGTTTTTTTATCTGTGACATCTACAGATTCCACAAGGACATTCGTAAAATCAAGGGGCAAGGCTTTGATTTTATCTGTACGACGACCTAAAAGCAACATTGGGAATCCATCAGCATTAAATAATTTTGCAATTTCAGCACCAAATCCTGAACTTGCTCCTGTTATAACAATAAGTGGTTTAGACATTTTATTTCTCCTTAAGAGTATTTTTTTGATATACTGATTATACAACATGGAGTTAACTCCATGTCAAGGAGAAAGAATGACAAAATATACAATTGGCGATATTTCACGTAAATTAAACGTTTCTAACGATGCTGTACGTTATTATGATAAGGAAGGTTTGCTCCCTTTTGCTAAAAGAAATAAAGCTGGTCGAAGAGAATTTACAGATGACGATCTCGGCTATATTGAAGTCATTGATTGTTTAAAAAAATCAGGCATACCCATAAAAGATATTGCTCAATTTATTGATTGGTGTATGGAGGGCGACTCAACACTTGATGAACGTTTAGATTTTATGAAAACACACGAAGAGCAATTAGAAGAAAAAATTAAAGTTTTAGAAATGAATTTGGCCTTTTTAAGATGGAAAATTTGGTACTATCAAACAGCAGCAGAAGCAGGTACTGAAAGTATCCACTTTATTCCAGGAACAACACAAGTTAAACCAGAGATAAGAGATATTTTCAAATAATATTAAAAAAAACAAAACGTATTTTTTACGTTTTGTTTTTTTATTTTTTCTTAGCTGGAAAATTTATGAGAAATAGCGACAGAAAGACGACAAAAATACCTAACTGTTGGAATCCTAAAAATGAAACGCCTAGGAATAAAGTGGAAATTAAAATAGCGGTGACAGGTTCAAGCATTCCAAGCATACCAACAATATGAGGTTCTGTATATTTTAGACTATTGATATAAAGAGAGTAAGCTAAGAGCGTTCCAACAACAACGATGAGGCTGACCAAAAGTAAATCAGTCTGATCAAAATTTTTAGGTAAATTTGTGACTGGATGTAAGAAATTAGAAATGACACCACCAATTAATAAGGCCCAAGCAACAAGGCTTAAAGGAGGATGTTCTTTGATAAGTGGACATGGAATAAGAGTGTAAGCACAAACACCAAGGGCGGATAAAAGCCCCCAAACAAGAGCAGAAGCTGAAAAACTAAGTTCTCCAATATTTCCATTAGTCACAAGCAGAAAAACACCAATTAAAGAAAGAAAAATGGCAATAATATCAAGACGACGTGGAATTGCTTTACTTTTGATAGCTAAAATAATAATAATGATGGAGGGACCTAGGGATTGTAAAATAGTCGCAATAGCTGCATTTCCGTAATAAACAGATAATAGAAAAGAAGATTGTGCAAAAAGTACTCCGAAGATCCCAAAAGCTACAATTCTTAGACTTGATTTTACAGAAGACCAGACACTAAAGATGTTGTGCTTAGTAATTGCTAACCAAGCAAGTAACAACAAGCCTGAAAAGAGCATGCGCGTGGTAACTAGCCAACCTGGCTCAATAGAACAGCGGTTAAAGAGGAGTCCAGCAATAATGCTACTAATCCCAAAAAAGGCGGCACCCAAAGAAGCGTAAATAATTCCTTTAAATTTAGTCATGATTAGACCAACACTTGATACTTTTTATTTTTGTCATTTTATCCTCGATTTCTAAGTACTTTATATACTTTGTATTATTAATAGTTTAACATAGATGATTTATGTTTATCAAAGATTTACCGAAAGTTTGAATAGTCTCGAGTCATTAATCCTTTTAAATGAAAAAAGTTCCTAATTGGCTTAGGAACGGAATTTTTATAATTTATCTAGAGCCTTTTTGGGGATTGCAGTTTTTTTAACTTCTTCCCAGTTTGTCACTCCTTTTTGCTTATTATAAGTTAATTTCAAATAGGCTTCATGGCGTAAGTTATGCGTGGCAGTAAAGTCTAGTGTTTTTTCTTGTCCTGCATTGTTGTAGGCTTTTTCTTTATAACCATAGCCATGCCAAACAGAACCGCTTTGTGTTTTTTCCTCAAGTTTTTTTCCGTCATTATGGATTTGGACATAATAATTTGTCCCTCCATAATTTATCTTGTACCAAGCGAAAGCGGAACCTCCAATAATAAAAACTAAGGCCACAAGTCCAATTAATATTTTTTTCATAAAATTCTATTCCTTTCCTGTTAAACAAATCTATTTTATCAGTATTTTTCAAAAATAAACTTACTATATTGTAAGATTAAAATTACTTAATTAATAAAATAGAACAAAAAAACACTAATGATTATCATTAGCATTTTTGATAAATTTAATCTTCAACTCCATAAATTTCAACTTTGTAACCAGTAATATTAAGACCACTAGCTTTTCGAGCGGCCTCCATTAGGGGACGAAAATCAAAATTATCTACATTCATAATCTCACCTGTCGTTTTATTGACAACATGATAATGAGGCTCTCCGTAGTAGTCATATCTTCTTTTACTACCGTCATTTATAGCAATCACTAACTCACTATCAACCAATTTATCAAGGGTATTATAGACCGTTGCTAAGCTAATATTTTCCAAATCTTCGTGAATTTGCTCTGCCGTTGGGTGAGTTTGATGTTTTATCAGGTATTCTAAGACAATGAGACGCTGTGGTGTAGCTTTTAAACCATGAGATTGTAATAGTTCTTTTAAGTCTTGTTCCAAAATCAGCACTCCTATCTTTATTATTTATTTTATTATATCATCAACAGAAAATCATTTCAATGACTTGACATTTGTTTAGAATCATTCTAAAATCTAGTTTAGAATGATTCTAAAAGGGTGAGATAATGAAAGAAAAAAATAACTTAATTCAAAGAAATAATATTGTCAGGGCAAGTATTATGGGAGCAAATGACGGGATTATTTCGATTGCAGGGATTGTCATTGGTGTCTCTGGCGCAACCTCTCATATTGGGACAATTTTGCTGGCAGGTTTTGCCGGAACTTTAGCAGGTACAGTCAGTATGGCAATGGGAGAATATGTTTCGGTCAGTTCGCAACGTGATGCTCAGGAAAAAATTATCCAAGAACAAAAAGTAGCACTTGCTACTAATTATCAAAATGAATTTGATTTTGTTTATCAAAAATATAGAGCAGATGGGATTTCTAATGAACTAGCTCATAAAGCAACGGATGAGATGATGAAAAAGGATGCTTTAGCAACAACGGTTCGTGAAAGACACGGTTTTACAATTGGACAAGAATTGAGTGCTAAAGGAGCGGCAATTGCCTCAATGCTCTCATTTCCAACTGGAGCGCTTTTGCCTATGCTAGCCATTTCTTTAATTCCTAAAAGTTGGAGTGCTTTGGCAACATTTATTTCCGTACTAATCGCTCTAGGATTTACAGGTTATGCCGCCGCTTATTTAAATGGTGCTGATAAAAAACATGCAACTTTTAGAAATATTATTGCTGGGATTCTAACGATGCTTGTTACTTATGTAGTGGGTTTGCTCTTTAAACAAGGAGGTTTGTGATGAAAAAACAAACAATGACAATAGATGAAAAATTAAATAGTGTCCGTGCGGGAGTCTTGGGTTCAAATGATGGAATTCTTACAGTTGTTGGTGTGCTCTTTTCGGTTTCCGCAGCTTCTGGAAGTAGCTTTGCTTTACTGATTGCTAGTTTGGCAAATTTAATTTCTGGTGCTTTTTCAATGGCTTCTGGTGAGTATGCAAGTGTCAGTTCTCAATCTGATAGTGAGAAAGTTGTGGTTCAAGAAGAAAAAATATTATTGAAAAAAGATTTTAAAAATCAAAAAGCAGCAGTGAAAGATTTTTATATTGAAAAAGGAATCAGTCCGGAAACTTCAGCAGAAATTGCTAATGAATTACTTGCTCGAAAACCTTTGGAAACTGTTCTGTCAGTAAAATATGATATTGCTTTAGGACATTATATGAATCCTTGGCAAGCAGCAGGTTCATCATTAATTTCATTTACGATTGGTGGACTTTTTCCTTTACTAACCATGATTTTAGTTAAGGGTGCTTGGCAATTTCCAGCAACAATTTTTGCAACAATGCTTGCAATGGCCTTAACTGGAATGATTAGTGCTAAGCTTTCTGATGGCTTGGTAATTAAAGCAATTCTTAGAAACATTATTATTGGTTTACTAACAATTTTTATTCATTATTTTATTGGTCGGATTTTAGGTTAATGAATTTAGGCTTAGTTAAAAGCTTTTGTTATAATTATAGATAGGACTGATAATTATTGAGAAAGAGGCTGACAAATGGATGATAATACTAAAGAATTAGAACAATATTGGGATGAGTTTTCTCAAGAATATGAAGAAATTCAAAATGAAAGCTTGGTTGATATTGGTCAGCAATTAAAGGAATTTTTGTTGGCTGAAAAACTTTTACCAACAAGTCAATTTTTAGATTTAGCTGGTGGGACAGGTAAATATATTCCACACTTTTCAAATTTTACTGACAGCTATCATCTTGTTGATCTGTCAGCAAAAATGTTAGAATTTGCCAAGAATAAGTCAGCTGATTCAAATAAAATCACTTTTACGCATCAAGAACAAAATAAATTTTTAAAGAATACAAAAGAAAATACTTATGATTTTGTGTTTTCAGCTATGAATCCTGCATTGGAGTCAAAAGAAGCCTTAGTAGAATTAAATCGGATTGCCAATGGAAATGTTGGAATTTTACGTTTGATTTTTGATGAGGATAATCTCTTTAGTCAGGTCGAACAATTGTATTTGCCTAATCAAGAACAGAATAAAGAAGCGCAGATGTTGCTTTATAAGGTATGGTTAGAGGAATTAGGCTGGGAATTTAAAAGTAAGAAATTTAGATTCTTTTTATCAGAAAAAGTAAGTTCACAGTTTTTCTCTGATTATTTCTCTGATGAGCTTTCAAATGCAGAATTAGCGGCTTTGACGCAATTATTTTTTAGTGAAACAGAAATTCGAGAAATGGAAAGATTAGTGATATTTGAGTTATTATATTGGGAAAAATGCTAGGTTGAATCCTAGTTTTTTTATTTCTCAATTCTTTTAGTTGTAATTTATTTATTTTAATACTATAATTGACTAATCAATGATTGACAAATCAATTAAGAAAGGAGAAATAAATTATGAAGCTTGAAAAAGTCAGCCAGTTACTCTATCAGCTCAAAATTGTAAATCAAGAAATGACGGCAAAATTTGAGAAGTCAACGGGTTATAGTATTACTCGTTATCAACTGATGATGATTTTAAAATGTAAAGGTCGTTGCTCTCAAAGTCAATTACAAAATGAATTAAAAATTGATAGTGCTGCTGTAACAAGACATTTAAAATTACTTGAAGAAAAAAATCTTGTCAAAAGAGAGCGCAATAAAGAAAATAATCGAGAAGTATTTGTCGAAATTACCGATAAAGCTAAAAATGATTTAGCACTTTGTGCAAAAAGACATGATGATTCTCTAGATGAAAGTCAACAAATATTAAATATTGGGCTCAGTGATTTAGAAGAAGAACAACTTTTAGAACTACTCACAAAATTAACACAATGAAAGAAGAAAAAATGAATAAGAACTTTAAAAATAACGATTTCTCAGATATTACTTTTGGTAGAAAATCTGTCAGACTTTATGATGAAAACTACAAAATTTCTCACGAAGAAATGCTTGAAATGATTCAAGAAGCAACAGCTGCACCTTCATCAGTAAATATGCAACCTTGGCGTTTTATCATTGCTGAAACCGAAGAATCAAAAGCAAAATTAAAACCTTTAATTCGCTTTAACACACGTCAAAATGATACTTCATCAGCAATGATTTTAATTTTTGGTGACATGCTTAATTATGAATTAGGTGAAGAAATCTATGACCAAGCAGTTGCTGAAGGAAAAATGCCTCAGGAAGCCAGAGATCAACAAATTGGAGCAATTATTCCTTATTACAAGAGTTTTTCTAAACAAGAAATGAATGATGTTGTCAAAATTGACTCAAGTTTGGCAGCAATGCAATTGATGTTGGTGGCAAGAGCTCATGGTTATGAAACAAATCCAATTGGTGGTTTTGAAAAAGATCAATTAGCAGAAGCTTTCGATTTAGACAAAGAACGTTTTGTCCCAGTTATGATTTTGTCAATTGGTAAAGCCGTTGAAGAAGGTTATGAATCTGTCCGCATGAATGCTGATAAAATCACTACTTTTAAATAAAAAGGAGAAGTAATTTGACCATTTTAACAATTATTCTGTCGCTTTTGGTTGCTTTGGAATTTTTCTACATTATGTATTTAGAGACCTTTGCTACAAGCTCAAAAACAACCAGTCGTGTGTTTAATATGGGAAAAGAGGAGCTAGAACGTTCTTCAGTTCAAACGCTTTTTAAAAATCAAGGGATTTATAACGGTTTGATTGGTTTAGGATTAATTTATGCAATATTCTTTTCGTCAGCACAACTTGAAATTGTTAGATTACTACTTATTTATATTATTTTAGTGGCTTTGTATGGCTCTTTGACAAGTGATAAAAAGATCATTCTCACCCAAGGTGGTTTAGCCATTTTAGCTCTAATTTCTTCATTTTTTTAAAAAAATATTTTTAAATCCTTGACAAGTCTCATAAAAAGTTTTACAATTATTTTCAACATCAGAAAAGTAACTCTATATCAGAATTTTTTCAGGAAGTCTGCGGTTGTGCGAGCAGATAAATTCATCAGAGCGAATGGGCTGATTTGAAAGTCGAGAACGATTTGTTTTTCGCAATTTGATTTGAAACAATAAAAATCACGGATGCTCCCGATACCAAGCGACTTGTTGTTAGACGAGGAAAAGAAGAGTTTTTCTAGTATTTTTTTAATACTTTTAGGGACTCTTAAATTACGGTGGCACCGCGTGACATACGCCCGTAGAGTATTTGATACTCTACGGGCTTTTTTGTATTTTTTTGAAAGGATTTCTAAAATGAACCAACGATGGCGAAGCTTAAATTTTAACTAATCAGTATCAATGGAAAAGACTACCTCAAACCTATAGATAGAGAGAAAACATGAGAAAAATTAAAGAAATTTCAGCAGACACCATGACCCCGATTTCGGTTTATCTTCGCCTGAAAGGGAAAAATAAAGTGATTTTAGAATCCATTCCCAGAGAAAATGACCAATCACGTTTTTCAATTATTGCGTTGAATCCTGTGAAGCACATCAAATTTACTGACGGAATTTTAAGCGTAAATGACGAAATCATTAGCGATGAAAATCCAATGGAATTTCTGGAAAAATTAGTTTGTCAGCCAGAAAGTACTGACGAAAATTTAGACTTGCCTTTTACAAGTGGAGCGATTGGATATGCTGGATTTGATACCTATGGTATTTTTGAAGGCATTCAACCTGAACTGAAAGATTCGATTGGAACACCAGATATGTATTTTATGTTATACGAATCAGCTCTAATTTTTGACCACAAACGAGAAAAACTGATTTTTATTGAAGACAATACTTACAGTCAGCGTTCAGAAAAAGAGTTACAAAACGCGCTGTCAGCAAATATTGAGTCATTATCTTTACTGACAGAAGCAGAAAATGAACTGACAGAATTAAGTAAACTGAATTTCGTCAGCAATATGTCTCAAGAACTTTTTGAAGAAAAAGTTGCTAAAGCAAAGGAACTTATCAGAAATGGTGACATGTTCCAAGTTGTTTTATCACAACGTTTAACAGCCGATTTTACTGACAACCCTTTTAATTATTACAGAAAGCTTCGGGTTGAAAATCCGTCATCGTATATGTACTTTATGGAATTCGATAATTTTCATGTCATTGGCAGCTCACCAGAGCGTTTGGTTGCAGTTCATGGAAATCAAGTTTCAACCAATCCAATTGCCGGAACAAGAAAACGCGGGCAAACTGAATTTGAAGACCAAGCTCTTATTGAAGATTTAGAAAGTGATCCCAAAGAAGTCGCTGAACACAAAATGCTTGTTGATTTAGGACGAAATGATATTGGTAAAATTTCCAAATATGGTTCAATCGAAGTTCCTGTTTTCATGAAAGTTGAGAAATATCGCTACGTCATGCATATTACAAGTGAAGTGACCGGCGAGCTTCGTCCTGAATTTACAGCTATGGATGCCTTACGCGCCACATTGCCAGCGGGGACGCTATCAGGAGCACCGAAGCATCGAGCCTACCAAAGAATTTATGAATTTGAAACGCAAAAACGAGGAATTTATGGTGGAGCTATCGGTTATCTAACGAAAAATGGAAATTGCGATTTTGCAATTGCCATTCGGACAATGGTCTTGAAAGACAAGAAAGCACATGTTCAAGCAGGAGCCGGAATTGTTTACGATTCAGTACCCGAACATGAATATCAAGAAACCTTAAACAAAGCCCAAGGCTTATTGAAAGTTGGTCAATAAATAGACCCAAAAAGATGTAGAGATAAAAAATTTAACATCATCAGATAATTTTGTCAGTAATTTTTTACTGACAGAAAATAAAAAATTACTGACAGGCCTTGTCGTTAAAAAATAGGAGACAAAATTGATTTTAATAATAGATAATTACGATAGTTTCACTTACAACTTAGTGCAGTATGTAGGTGTTTTGACTGATGTAGCAGTTGTGAAAAATGACGATGATTCTTTGGGAAATATGGCAGAAAAAGCAGATGCCTTAATATTCTCACCAGGCCCTGGTTGGCCTGCGGATGCTGGAAAAATGGAAACACTTATTCAGCAATTTGCAGGTCAAAAACCAATTTTAGGAATATGTCTAGGTTTTCAAGCTATCGTTGAAGTTTTTGGTGGCAAACTTCGATTGGCACATCAAGTCATGCATGGCAAGAATTCACAAGTCCGTCAGACCTCAGGAAATTTAATTTTCAATCATCTTCCCTCAAAATTTCTAGTTATGCGCTATCATTCAATTGTCATGGATGAGGCAGTCGCTTTACCAGATTTTGCAATCACAGCAGTCGCGACAGATGATGGTGAAATTATGGCTATTGAAAATGAAAAAGAACAGATTTATGGATTACAATTTCACCCCGAATCCATTGGCACATTGGATGGTATGACCATGATTGAAAATTTTGTCAACCAAGTAAATGAAAACAAGGAGTCATCAAATGAAAAATGAACTTGAAAAAGTGATGTCAGGTCGTGACATGACCGAAAATGAAATGAATATGCTTGCTAATTCAATTATCCAAGGTGAATTAAGCGAGGTCCAAATTGCCAGCTTTTTAGTAGCATTAAAAATGAAAGGTGAAGCAGCAAGCGAATTGACTGGTTTGGCTCGAGCTTTACAAAAAGCAGCGATTCCCATTCCAACAAATTTGACAAATGCGATGGACAATTGTGGAACAGGAGGCGACCGCTCATTCAGTTTTAATATTTCAACCACAGCCGCTTTTGTTTTAGCAGCTGGTGGAGTCAATATGGCAAAACACGGAAATCGCTCCATTACCAGTAAATCTGGCTCGGCAGACGTTCTTGAGGCCTTAGGAATCAATCTTTATTTACCAGCAGAAAAGTTAGCTCAAGTTTTTGACAAAGTTGGTTTAGTTTTCCTTTTTGCTCAAAATCTCCACCCAGCGATGAAATACTTCACGCCAGTCCGCAGACAACTCGAAATTCCAACAATTATGAACTTGACTGGGCCACTAATCAATCCAATTCCACTTGATACGCAACTTCTTGGTACCTCACGTCCAGATTTACTTGAATTAACAGCAAATGTTTTGAAAGGCTTGGGCCGTAAGCGAGCATTAGTCATCACAGGTGAAGGCGGAATGGACGAAGCAACTCCCTTTGGACTTAATCATTACGCACTTTTAGAAAATGACAAAGTGACTTTGCATGAATTTAGAGCCTCAGAAGTTGGTATTTCAGAAGTTCAACTCAATGATATTCGTGGAGGTGAAGCCCCAGAAAATGCTGAAATTTTAAAAAATGTCCTTGAAAATCAACCGTCAGCCTTTTTAGAAACGACCGTTTTAAATGCCGGACTTGGATTTTATGCCAATGGAAAAGTTGATTCCATCAAATCCGGAGTTGACCTTGCAAGAGAAGTAATTAGTACAGGAGCAGCTCTTACCAAGTTGCATGAATTACAAGCAGAACAAATTGGTTAAAAATCTTGATGGCAAATTTTGAAATAGCAGAAAATGAGAGAAAAATATGAACATAAAAAAAGGAAAATTTCTAGAAACAATCCTAGCAGAAAAACGACTTGAAATTGCTAAAATGCCAGAAGAACAAGTAGGAAAAGTTCGTCAAACATACAATTTTTATGATTACTTAAAAGAACATTCCGACCAGCTTCAAGTGATTGCCGAAGTCAAAAAAGCTTCGCCCAGTCTAGGTGATATTAACTTAGAAGTGGATATCGTTGACCAAGCCAAAAATTACGAACAAGCCGGTGCCGCTATGATTTCCGTCTTAACTGACCCTGTATTTTTTAAAGGAAATATTGAATATCTCTGTGAAATTTCAGAAAATGTCCAAATCCCCACCTTGAACAAGGATTTTATCATCGATAAAAAACAAATCAATCGGGCAGTTAATGCGGGAGCAACAGTTATTTTACTCATTGTCGCAGTTTTTGAAAATCAATACCCCAAACTCCAAAACCTCTACAACTACGCACTTTCACTAGGACTTGAAGTTCTTGTTGAAACACATAATAAAGCAGAACTTGAGATTGCTCATCAGCTTGGAGCTAAAATTATTGGAGTTAATAATCGTAATTTAAAAACCTTTGAAGTGAGCTTACAAAATTCAGTAGATTTGACACCCTACTTTAAAGAAGACAGTATCTACATTTCCGAATCAGGCATTTTTAGCGCAAACGAAGCCCAAAAAGTTTCCGATACTTTCAATGGAATATTGGTTGGAACAGCACTCATGCAATCAGAAAATCTAGAAAAATCTTTGAAAGATTTAAAAGTCAAGAGGAAAACGAATGAAAATTAAAATCTGTGGCTTATCTACAAAAGAAGCTGTTGATACAGCTGTAGAATCTGGTGTCACACATCTCGGTTTTATTCTTAGTCCCTCAAAACGCCAAGTTGCACCAGAAAAAATTCTTCAAATCACAAACGATGTCCCAAAAACAGTCAAAAAAGTAGGAGTTTTTGTTGATGAACCTATTGATTTTGTAAAAAAAGCCATTCAAGTTGCTCAACTCGATCTGGTTCAGCTTCACGGAAATGAAGATATGAATTACATTAATCAACTAGATATTTCGGTTATTAAAGCAATAAGACCAGACCAAGAATTTAAAGAATACGAAGATGTAATTTTATTATTTGATAGTCCACAAGCTGGAAGTGGTCAAGCATTTGATTGGGACTCTTTGGTGACCAGCGGTCTGAAAAATAAATTTTTCATCGCTGGTGGACTTAATCCAGAAAATGTAGCAGCTGCTATTCAACATTTTCCAAATGCCTACGGTGTGGATGTTTCTTCTGGAGTAGAAACTGACGGAATTAAAAACCTTACAAAAATAAAAAACTTTGTTCAAAATGCAAGCCTTGCCTCATCAAAGCAATTATTTATAGAATTTTTAAGAATCACAAAAAAGCTAAATGAAAATAAGATTATCCCTTATTTAATGGGAAGTTTAGCAGTTGAGCAAATAATCAATTTTCCAACAAATCCTGATGACATTGATATTCAACTCAAAACGTCTGATTTTGAAAATTTTGAGCAATTAACAAGTTTAATGGAAAAATTAGGTTATCAGCTTATTGACTTACATGAGCATAAATTTGAAAAAGCTAGTATTCATGTTGGCTTTGCAAGTGTGGAGACCCTTAAAAACTATGCCGGGGTTGACTATTTGACCATTCAACAAGAAAGAATGGAAAATGGCGAAAAATATCATCTTCCAAATGTTGAACAATCCCTTAAAATCTATGAGGCAGCAAAACGAGATGAGTGGCGAGGAGGGAAGCAAAAAGATTCCTTTATTTTCGATGAGTTAATAAAGGAACAGAAGAGGAATGACAATGAATGATAATCTTATTGAAGAGGGTGTAGAGATTCGAAATGGTCTCATTATTAAGTCAATTCAAAAAGAAGATATATTAGAGCTTTGGCAAATTAGTTATGGACCTAAAGCTGATTTACATTGGATGTCTTTCAACGCTCCCTATTTTGAGGAGCCAATCCTGAGTTGGGAAGAATTTTCAAGAAAAATATCTCTTAAAATAAATTAACCAAATGTTGCACTTATTATCTTTCAAAATCGAATCATTGGAATGCTGTCAGCTTATTGGGAAGACGGTAAATTACAAAAATGGCTTGAGTTTGGTATAGTGATTTATGATAGTAAATTGTGGGGACGTGGAATTGGACAGGATGCCTTATCTTTTTGGTTGAAGCACCTTTTTGAAACTTATCCGAAGATTCAGCACATAGGATTTACAACTTGGTCAGGAAATCAAGGAATGATGAGACTAGGAGAAAAAAGAGGTCTAAAACTTGAAGGGCAAATCAGAAAAGTTAGATATTGGCAAGAAACTTGGTATGATTCAATAAAATATGGAATTTTAAGAGAAGAACTAAAAAAATAAATAAAAAAAATCAAAGGAGCAACAACATGACCTACAACCAACCTAACAACAAAGGATTTTACGGCCAATTCGGGGGCCAATTCGTACCTGAGACACTAATGACAGCAGTAAAACAATTAGAAGAAGCCTACGTAGATAGTAAAAAAGACCCTCTCTTTCAAGCAGAACTTAAAGAATTACTTAAAGACTATGTTGGACGAGAAAACCCACTCTATTATGCAAAACGCTTAACAGAATATGCGGGCGGAGCAAAAATTTATCTTAAAAGAGAAGACCTAAACCATACAGGAGCACACAAAATTAACAATGCCCTCGGACAAGTCCTCCTTGCCAAAAAAATGGGAAAAAATAAAGTCATTGCTGAAACAGGTGCAGGCCAACACGGTGTCGCAAGCGCAACCGCGGCTGCCCTCTTTGGCATGGAATGTACGATTTATATGGGTGAAGAAGACGTTAAAAGACAATCTCTCAATGTCTTTCGCATGGAATTACTCGGGGCAAAAGTTCATTCAGTAACTGATGGTTCACGCGTACTTAAAGATGCGGTTAATGCAGCACTTAGAGCATGGGTTGCTCAAGTTGAAGATACGCATTATGTAATGGGCTCAGTTCTTGGACCACATCCATTTCCACAAATTGTGCGTGATTATCAAGCTGTTATTGGACAGGAAGCGCGTGCCCAATTTTTAGAAAAAGAAAATAAACTTCCAGATGCTTTAGTAGCTTGTGTCGGTGGAGGTTCAAATTCTATGGGACTTTTTTATCCCTTCGTTAATGATGAATCAGTTGCCATGTATGGTGTTGAAGCCGCTGGCCTTGGGATTGATACACCACATCATGCGGCAACAATTACTAAAGGCCGCCCCGGTGTTCTTCACGGAACACTCATGGATGTCCTTCAAGATGAAAATGGTCAAATCTTAGAAGCCTTTAGTATTTCAGCCGGTTTAGACTATCCAGGAATCGGACCAGAACACTCTTATTTCAATGCTGTTGGACGAGCAAAATATGTTGATATTACAGATGAAGAAGCACTTGAAGGTTTTAAAATCTTATCTAGAACTGAAGGAATTATCCCAGCACTAGAAAGTTCTCATGCTATCGCCTATGCAGTCAAATTAGCAAAAGAATTAGGAGCAGATAAATCAATGATTGTTTGTCTTTCAGGACGTGGAGATAAGGATGTGGTTCAAGTTAAAGAACGACTTGAAGCAGAAAAAGAGGTGAAAAAATGAAAACTTTACAAATGACTTTAAGCAATAAAAAAAATAATTTTATTCCTTATATCATGGCTGGCGACCATGAAAAAGGCTTAGAAGGTCTTAAAGAAACCATTCAACTGCTTGAGCAAGCTGGGAGTTCCGCTATTGAAATTGGCGTTCCATTTTCAGATCCGGTTGCTGATGGTCCAGTCATCGAACAAGCAGGTTTGCGTGCGTTAGCAAGAAATGTATCACTTTCAAGTATTCTTGAAACCTTAAAAACAATTGATACAAAAGTTCCTCTAGTAATTATGACCTATTTCAATCCCGTTTATCAGTTTGGAATTGAAAAGTTTGTTGCAGCTCTTGAAAAAACACCAGTTAAAGGCCTTATCATTCCTGATTTGCCTAAAGAACATGAGGACTATATCAAACCATTTATCAATGATAAAGATATCTGTTTAGTTCCTCTGGTCTCATTAACCACGCCACTTTCTCGGCAAAAAGAACTTGTAGCCGATGCTGAAGGATTTATCTATGCCGTTGCAATAAATGGAGTAACTGGGAAAGAAAATGCTTATAGTAACCAGCTTGACCAACATTTAAAAGCGTTATCTTCATTAACGGATGTTCCTGTTTTGACAGGATTTGGAATTTCTACATTATCTGATGTGGACCGTTTTAATAAAGTGTCCTCAGGAGTTATTGTTGGTTCAAAAATTGTTCGTGATTTACATGAAGGTAAAGAAAACGAAGTTATTAAATTTATTGAAAACGCAATCAATTTTTAAGATAATTGAAAAATTAATAAAACCATATATCCTTGACAGTCCACTTTACAAATGGTATACTTTTATTAAATAAAACGGTTACAAAAAATTGGATAGTGATTATTAAGTTAAGCTAGACCTTATCAAACCTATAGTTATAGGGGGATAAGGTCTATTTTTGTGAAATGGAGAAGAATGTGAAAATCAAAAAAGTTCTGAACAATAATGTAGTCATTGCTCAAAATGATAATGAAGAAACCATTCTTATGGGCTTAGGCTTAGGATTTGGGAAAAAAGCAGGTGAAGTTGTTGAAGACAAAAAAATTGAAAAAATTTTTGCATTGAAAGTAACTTCTGAGCAACAGAATTTTTCAGAATTACTTTCGGAAATTCCAAGTGGAATCGTAGAACTTTCGATTTTAACTTTAGCAAAAGCAAAAACAAAATTTGATAAAACAATTTCTGATACCGTTTTGGTTGCTTTCGCTGACCATTTAAATGCAGCAATTATTCGTGAAAAAGACAATATAACTATTAAAAATTTTCTTTTGTGGGATATTAAGAGATTTTTTCCAGAAGAATTTGCACTTTGTCTTGAAACACTTCAAAAAGTTCAAGAAAAACTTAATATCTCACTTCCAGAAGATGAAGCAGGTTTTCTGGCCATGCACATTGTTAATGGAACCCTGGGAAGTGGTCATGAATATGCAACGGAATTAACAAAATTAATGGAAGAAATATTAACAACTCTAAAGTATACTTTACAAGTAAACTTTAATGAGCAAGATATTTATTTTCAAAGGTTTATTACTCATCTAAAATTTTTCACCGAAAGAATATTTTCTAATACAAAAAGTGATGAAAGCACCGATGAAGACTTATTCCTTCTAATAACCAGAAAATACCCAAGAGCATATATAGGAACAAAAAAGTCAGTGAGTTTCTTAAACAGACAAGTTCGTACGAAGTTTCTCAAAATGAACAAATATATATGACCGTTCATCTAGCACGTATTTTAGAAAAAATACAAGATTAATTTTTAAGATGACTTTAGTCATCATCAACTATGGTAACAATTGGATCGTGACATTAAGTTGGCGAAACCTCTAAAAAATATATTATTTTGGAGGTTTGTAATGGGCAAATATGAAGCTCTTGCAAAAGACATTGTAGCAAATGTAGGTGGCAAAGAAAATGTCATCTCAGTGATTAACTGTATTACACGGTTACGTTTTAAACTCAGAGATGAGAAAAAAGCAAATACCGATGTCCTGAAAAATATGGATGGTGTAGTTACAGTAATGCAATCTGGCGGCCAATACCAAGTCGTTATTGGGAATCATGTACCAGAAGTGCGTGCAGATGTAGATGCTGTCCTTGGGGTACTTGATACCTCACCAGCAGACTCTACACAAAAAGGAAACCTTTTCGATCAATTTGTGGAATTGATCTCAGGAATTTTCCAACCAATATTAGCTCCATTAGCAGCAGCGGGTATGATTAAAGGGGTTAATGCAATTTTATCCTTTGCCTTGGGACAAAGTTTTCAAGCGTCTGCAACCTATGCTGTTTTTAATGCAATGGGTGATGGTCTATTTCTCTTCCTACCAATTTTCATTGGATATACTTCAATGAAAAAATTTAATGGTTCACCATTTGTTGGAATGATGATTGCCGCAGCACTTGTTTACCCAGGTTTCGTAGACGGAACAGTTGCAAAAACATTTGCAGAAAGTGGCGGATTAAGCCTCTTTGGAATTCCTTTTTCAGTACCAACTGCTGGCTACGGGTCTTCTGTAATGCCAATTATTGCCATTACAGCATTTGCAGCATTTTTAGAACACCAGTTAAAGAAAATTATTCCTGATGTAGTAAAGCTTTTCTTGACACCATTCTTTACGGCAATCATCTCAATTCCTCTAGGCTTCCTAGTTATTGGACCAGTAATGAATCTTGCTTCAGATGCTTTAGGCAAAGGTTTACTAGCATTACAAGGATTTAATCCTATTATCTTTGGTTTAGTGCTAGGATTTGCTTGGCAAGTCTTAGTCATGTTTGGACTACATTGGGCAATTGTTCCATTTGCAATTATCGCATTAGCAAAAGGAGAACCAACCGCGCTTTTAATTGCCGCAAGTGTTGCATCGTTTGCGCAAACTGGAGCTGTTGGAGCAGTGATGCTAAAAACAAAAGATAAACGACTTCGTGAATTAGCAATACCAGCCTTTATTTCTGGTTGGTTTGGTGTTACAGAACCAGCAATTTACGGAATTACCCTCCCTAAGAAACGTCCATTTTGGGTTTCATGTATCGTAAGTGGAATTTTATCAGCTGTTGCCATGGCCTTGGGAATTAAAGCCTACACAATGGGAGCTTTGGGAATCTTCAGTTTTACATCTAATATTACCCTTACAGGTGAAGTTTCAGGCGCGATTAAAATGATGATTGTATCAGCTGTAGCAGTTATAGCAGGCTTTGTAGTAACCTATCTTGTGGGATTTGAAGATGATGTTATTGAAAATCCAATCCCTGACAAAAAATTTAATAAACAAAAAACGAATAAAGAAATAATTGGAAGCCCTCTTGAAGGAAAAGTTATTCCACTATCACAAGTTAAAGATGCAGCCTTTTCTGCAGGTGTAATGGGCAAAGGAGCAGCGATTGAACCAACACTAGGTGAGGTTCGTGCTCCATTTGATGGAATGGTTATGATTTTGTTCCCAACTAAACATGCAGTAGGTTTAATTTCAAATGAGGGAACTGAACTTCTCATTCATATCGGAATAGATACTGTCCAACTTGAAGGAAAATACTTTGAAACCTTTGTAAAACAAGGACAGAGTGTAAAAAAAGGTGACTTACTCCTCAAGTTTGATATTGAGCGTATTCAAAATGCGGGATACAGTACTCAAGTTCCAATCATTGTAACAAATACTCAGGATTATATGGACATTTTAGTTACAAATCAATCGACGATTCATCAAAATGAAGTGTTACTAACTGCAGTTAATGCACAAACAACTGAATTAGTGGCAAATCCAGTTTAAAATAGCATTGATGAAAAACTTTAAAAATTAGATAGGAAAATTATAAAATGACATTTAAAACAGACTTTTTATGGGGTGGAGCAACGGCAGCAAATCAATTAGAAGGTGCTTATGATATAGATGGTAAAGGGCTCTCAGTAGCAGATGCAATGCCAGGAGGTAAAGAAAGATTGGCAATTCTTGCAAGTCCTGAATTTGATTGGACGATTGATATTGAACATTTTACTTATCCAAATCATGATGGAATTGATCATTATCATCATTTTAAAGAAGACATTGCATTATTTGCAGAAATGGGATTTAAAGCTTACCGTTTTTCGGTAGCTTGGTCAAGAATTTTTCCAATGGGAGATGAAACAACTCCAAATGAAAAAGGTTTGCTTTTTTATGATCAGCTAATTGATGAGTGTTTGAAATATGGAATTGAACCAGTGGTTACAATTTCCCACTATGAAATGCCACTTAATTTAGCTAAAACATATGGAGGATGGAAAAATCGCGAACTAATCGAATTTTATGTCCGTTTTGCAAAAGTTTTGTTAGAACGTTATCAAGACAAAGTGAAATATTGGATGACTTTTAACGAAATCAATTCAGCAACATTCTTTTCAGGTTTAAGTCAAGGACTTGTTCCATCTAATGGTGGAGATGACAAAACTAATGTTTTCAAAGCTTGGCATAATCAATTTGTTGCAAGTGCTCAAGCTGTAAAATTTGGGCATGACTTGAATAAGAGTTTACAAATTGGTTGTATGAGTATTTATTCAACAACTTATTCGTTCGATGCAAACCCAGTAAATCAATTAGCAACACAAGAAAGCATTCAAGAGTTTAATTATTTCTGTAATGATGTACAAGTTCGAGGAGCCTATCCCGCATTTACGAATCGACTTCACCGTAAACACGGAGTAAATGCAGATGCACTTGAAATTTCCGAAGAAGATCTAAAGATAATAAAAGAAGGAACAGTTGATTATATAGGATTTAGTTATTATATGTCGACTGTAGAATCAAAAACAGGGGAAGGCGTTCAAGCTTCAGGAAATATGGTTCTTGGAGGAGTTAAAAACCCCTTCTTAAAAGAAAGCGAATGGGGTTGGGCAGTTGACCCTGACGGACTTTGTTATGCCCTTAATGATTTATACGGTCGCTATCAAGTTCCGCTCTTCATTGTCGAAAATGGCTTAGGCGCAATTGATAAAGTAGAAGAAGACGGAACGATACAAGATGATTATCGTATTGATTATCTCAAAAAACACATTCAATTAATGAATGAAGCAGTTGAAGACGGCGTTGACCTAATGGGTTACACGCCTTGGGGATGTATTGATTTAGTTTCAGCATCTACAGGAGAAATGAGTAAGCGTTATGGATTCATCTACGTTGACTTAGATGACGAAGGAAAAGGAACAAAAAAACGTTCTAAGAAAAAATCATTTGATTGGTATAAAGAAGTAATAGCTTCAAATGCTACCAACTTGTAAAAAAATCCTCATCTTTTTGATGAGGATTTTTTCTATTTTGCATTTAAATATAAAAGAGCTATTTGAATAGTTCTTTTTTATTTGACTTAAGTAAAAAAATAATGATGTAACGTAAAAGTAATAAAGCAGATTGAGTGGCGTATAAAGAATACCCACTACCATTAGGCCTTGTGGATAAAGCGATAAAAAGCAGGTGTATTCAAAGAAATACCATAGTAATTTATATTAAAGGAAAAACAAACAAGAGAAATGTATTGAAATAAAAGAAATAAAGTTGTATAATTCAATCTAAGGAATTTTTTGTATTCCCTAAAAGGTCTTTATTATCATTTATAACCATAGAAGAGAAAAAGACCGAGTTATTGAAGCAAATAGTTGGATTTAGTTAAAAAAGAAAGGAAAGGATAAAGTAGTGAGAATGAGAGCTATTACTATTAGAGGATTTCCAGCCTTTGGTAGAAGAAAAATAGAATACTTAATTCATAAACGAAAGTTCTGATAACTTATCCAGAATTTTTTTATAAATAAAATTGTCGAAATATTCGATAGTTATAATGAATAAGCTGTCATAAATTATTATTATTTTATTGTTAGGAGCGAAAAATAAAAATGAATAAAAAAAACCTAAAAATCCCTGAAAATGTCCATGTTCATGAAAATTTCAGAACATGGAAATCAGGAAAACAATGGCTTTACGCCTCGTCAGTTTTAGCCTTGATTGTAGCTGGAGGAGCGATTGCTGCACCAAGCGTAAAAGCTGACCAAGTTTTACCAGGCCAACAAACTGGAGCTGATAACACTATAATAAGATTGGTACGGAGGTTTGGCTGGATATTAATGGTAAACCAGTACTAGAAACATTTAATAAATATGATGGAAATATGAAATATGACAAAACTGGTTGGCGGTTGCTTAGTTCTGAAGGCGCAATCTATAATTTTGCTAACATTGATGAGTTAACGCTTCATTTTCTTGATTTATTAAATGAGGAATACTGGCAAGGTGATAAAGCAAATATTTTCATTATGGACAGAACTCATTTGGCAGATTGGGCACTATTGAATTTAGAAAGACCTGCCTATACGGTACTTCATTTGCATAATTCACATGCTGGAAATGCCCAAGAGCCCATGCATTTGGTCATGAATAACTTTTATGAGTTTGGATTGATGAATTCAAATGGTTACGATGCTATTGTTTCAGCAACAGAAAAACAAACACTTGATGTTTCAAAACGATTTAATCCTCAAAGCAAATTATTTACTATTCCTGTTGGAGTTGTTCCAAATGAAGTTTTTTCAGAAAAGCGAATTGATATGAAGGAGCGTAAAGTGCATAGCGTTTTGGTGACTGCACGTGTTGCACCTGAAAAACGAATTGATCATATCATTAGGGCGATAGGGATTGCAAGACAAACTGTTCCAGATATTACGCTAGATTTTTATGGTTATGTTGATCATCGAAATGATGATTCAGCACAAAAGGCCATTAATGCTGCGATAAAAGAATACCATATGGAAGAAGCAGTGCATCAATTTAAGTATGCTAATAATGTTGGGGAGCTGCAAAAAGAGTTCCAAGTCTATGCCCTAGCTTCAATCATGGAAGGTTTTAATCTATCTCTCATGGAGGCAATAAGTCATGGGATGGTTGGGGTAACTTATGATGTAAACTATGGACCAAATGAGTTGATAGTGGATGGAGAAAATGGTTTTGTTGTTCCTTATGAGGGAATTCAAGAAATGGCTGACCGTTTAGTTGAACTGTTTACTCAGGAAGATAAACTACAAAAAATGTCTACTCAGTCTTATGAATTATCTAGACGTTATTCTGAAGAAAATGTGTGGAAAGCTTGGCAAGCTCTCATTAACGATGCAAACAAAAAGAATATTGCTTATCGTTCACCGATTACAGAGGGAATAGGGGATCAAAGGATTTACTCTACAAAAAAATCTAAGTAGAAAAGGAAATGTTATAATAATTGTTGTTATAGCTTCTTTTTGTTAAAAATTTCAGCTAAAAAAGGATTATTAAAAATATATTTGGCTTAGGAGTTTGAGAAAACTTACTAAATGGTATAGATTGAAAAATAAATGATAAAGCGCTATAATATGAAAGAATTTCATTTTGTTCAGGTAAAAATAGATTTTTAATGACTTGTGATGAGGAGAATTAGATGCGCATAGCGAGACAACCAAGATATCAGCAGATTGCATTACAAATTGCTGAAAGAATTGTACGTAATGAACTTAAAGTTGGACAAAAAATATACGCTCGTTCAACTCTTGCAACAACTTTCGCTGTCTCACCCGAAACGGCACGTAAAGCAATCAATGTTCTAAGTGACTTGGGAATAGTTGACCCTGTTCATGGAAGTGGTGTAAATATTGCTTCAAAGCAAAAGGCACAAGAATATCTGGCTCAATATCAAGAAGTGGAAACAATGCAAGATTTACGGACACAAATCATGCAGAGTGTGGAGAGTCAGAGAAGAGAATTAGCTAATTTTTCATCCATCTTGGATAAATTGGTTGACCAAACTGAGCATTTTCAAAAAATAAACCCTTTAACTCCTATTGAATTTGAACTGGAAAAAGACTCTGAAAAGTTCGGACTGAGCCTAGGAGAAATGAATCTTTGGCAAAATACAGGGGCGACAGTTGTTGCCATTTTGCAAAATGCAGAATTAATTGTTTCGCCAGGACCGTACGCAACTTTAAATCAAGGAGATACCTTATATTTTGTAGGTGCTTCTGATACAGGACAAATTGTCCAAAATTTCTTTTATGGCAACTAAGACATCGTTTACAAAATGATGCCTTTTTTTTAAGCTTAAGTTTAGTTATTTGACATAGTGACTACATATTGTTATTATTGAGTGGTCACTTTAAATAAGAAAATCACTTGTGAAACTTAAAACTTCTAATTATTAATTAACTTATTTATTTAGAATTTATATTTCTAAAAAAGTTTTAAGCTTCCTTGTGTTAGAGTAAAGGAGAGCTATTTTGCCAGTAAAAATAAAAATTGAACATTTAACTAAAATTTTTGGCAAACGGATTAAAACCGCATTAACAATGGTTGAAAAAGGTGAGCCCAAAAATGAAATTTTGAAAAAAACCGGTGCAACTGTAGGGGTTTATGATACAAATTTTGAAATCAATGAGGGTGAAATTTTTGTCATCATGGGTCTATCTGGTTCAGGTAAATCAACTTTGTTGCGTTTGCTTAATCGATTGATTGAACCAACGAGCGGAAAAATATTTATTGACAACCAAGATGTTGCTACATTGAATAAAGAAGATTTGCTTCAAGTTCGCCGTAAAACAATGAGTATGGTTTTCCAAAATTTTGGTCTATTTCCACATCGAACAATTTTAGAAAATACCGAGTATGGTTTGGAAGTTCAAAATGTACCAAAGGAAGAACGACGCAAACGCGCAGAGAAGGCCTTAGATAATGCAAACTTGTTAGACTTTAAAGATCAGTATCCTAAACAATTATCTGGTGGGATGCAACAACGGGTTGGGCTTGCGCGTGCCTTAGCTAATGACCCAGAGATTTTGCTCATGGATGAAGCTTTCTCTGCTCTTGACCCTTTGATTCGTCGTGAAATGCAAGATGAGCTACTTGAACTTCAAGCAAAATTTCAAAAAACAATTATCTTTGTTTCTCATGATTTGAACGAAGCCCTTCGTATTGGTGACCGCATCGCAATCATGAAAGATGGTAAAATCATGCAAATTGGTACTGGTGAGGAAATCTTGACCAATCCAGCAAATGATTATGTTAAAACTTTCGTAGAAGATGTAGATCGTGCAAAAGTTATTACAGCAGAGAATATTATGATTCCAGCTTTAACTACTAACATTGATGTTGACGGACCAAGCGTTGCCTTGAAGAAGATGAAGACTGAAGAGGTCAGCTCTCTAATGGCTGTTGACAAAAAGCGTCAATTCCGTGGTGTTGTTACGAGTGAACAAGCTATTGCTGCTAGAAAAAATAATCAACCATTAAAAGATGTGATGACTACAGATGTCGGAACAGTTTCTAAAGAAATGCTTGTAAGAGATATCTTGCCAATTATCTATGATGCCCCAACGCCTTTAGCAGTTGTTGATGATAATGGATTCCTTAAAGGTGTATTGATTCGAGGAAGTGTTTTAGAGGCCTTAGCTGATATTCCTGATGAGGACGAAGTAGAGGAGATTGAAAAAGAGGAGGAGAATAAATGATTGATTTAGCTATTGGACAAGTACCCATAGCAAACTGGGTGTCATCGGCAACAGATTGGATTACTAGTACTTTTAGTTCAGGATTTGATGTGATTCAAAAATCAGGAACGGTATTGATGAACGGTATTACAGGTGCTTTAACTGCTGTTCCATTCTGGTTGATGATTGCTGTTGTTACTATCCTTGCCATTTTGGTTTCAGGTAAAAAAATTGCCTTTCCTTTATTCACTTTCATCGGTCTTTCTTTAATTGCTAACCAGGGCTTATGGTCAGATTTGATGAGTACAATCACACTTGTCTTACTTTCAAGTTTATTGTCAATCATCATTGGAGTTCCTTTAGGGATTTGGATGGCCAAATCTGATTTAGTGGCTAAGATCGTTCAACCGATTTTGGACTTTATGCAAACGATGCCTGGTTTCGTTTATTTGATTCCAGCGGTTGCATTCTTTGGAATAGGAGTTGTTCCTGGGGTATTTGCATCTGTTATCTTTGCACTCCCACCAACAGTCAGAATGACTAACTTGGGAATTCGTCAAGTTTCAACGGAATTAGTTGAAGCGGCAGATTCATTTGGTTCAACTGCCCGTCAAAAGCTTTTTAAATTGGAATTTCCTTTGGCTAAAGGAACAATTATGGCTGGTGTTAACCAAACGATTATGTTAGCTCTTTCTATGGTTGTTATCGCTTCTATGATTGGGGCGCCTGGCTTAGGTCGTGGTGTACTTGCAGCTGTTCAATCGGCTGATATTGGTAAAGGGTTTGTAAGTGGGATTTCATTAGTTATTTTGGCTATTATTATTGACCGCTTTACACAAAAACTTAATGTTTCTCCTCTTGAAAAACAGGGAAATCCTACAGTTAAAAAATGGAAACGTGGAATTGCCTTAGTTTCATTGTTAGCTTTAATTATTGGTGCCTTTTCAGGAATGTCTTTTGGGAAAACAGCCTCTGATAAAAAAGTTGACTTAGTTTATATGAACTGGGATTCAGAAGTTGCATCAATCAATGTTTTGACTCAAGCGATGAAAGAACACGGCTTTGATGTTAAAACGACAGCTTTAGATAATGCGGTGGCTTGGCAAACAGTAGCCAATGGTCAAGCAGATGGAATGGTTTCTGCTTGGTTACCAAACACGCATAAAACACAATGGCAAAAATATGGTAAATCTGTTGATTTGTTAGGTCCTAACCTTAAAGGGGCTAAAGTTGGGTTTGTTGTTCCAAGTTATATGAATGTTAATTCAATTGAAGATTTAACAAATCAAGCGAATAAAACAATCACAGGTATTGAACCAGGTGCAGGTGTAATGGCTGCTAGTGAAAAAACGCTTAATAGCTATGATAATCTTAAAGATTGGAAACTTGTTCCTTCATCATCAGGTGCAATGACTGTAGCTCTTGGTGAAGCAATCAAACAACATAAAGATATTGTCATTACTGGTTGGTCTCCTCATTGGATGTTTAACAAATATGATTTGAAATATTTGGCTGATCCAAAAGGAACAATGGGAACTTCAGAAAATATTAATACCATTGTTCGTAAAGGTTTGAAGAAAGAAAATCCAGAAGCTTATAAAGTTTTAGATAAATTTAATTGGACAACTAAGGATATGGAAGCTGTCATGCTTGATATTCAAAATGGTAAAACACCAGAAGAAGCTGCCAAAAATTGGATTAAAGATCATCAAAAAGAAGTTGATAAATGGTTTAAATAATCAACGAAGATTTAGATTTAATGAAAACTTTCTAGCATTATAGTTAGAAGGTTTTTTATTATTTCATTCTAAGTTTATTATTTTTAGATTTATAACATTTATGTTAAAATGATTTTGTAGAGTCGAATGAGGAAATTTTACTAAAGTTTTATTATTTGGCTGTTTATCTATAAAACTAGGAGGAGAGACAAATGAATCGTACATTTATTAAAGGCTTTTTGGCAGGGAATGCACTTTTGATAGCTGGACTTGCTGCCACTGCTATTGGCATTAAAGCAAAAGTTATCAATCCTATCAAGAAAAAAGAAGAACAAATTGAAATGGGTAGAAAACGAGCAGCCAGAAAACGGATTGTGCCTTAAGTTAACAAACATAATAAGAAAAACGTAAATCGAAAGATTTACGTTTTTTATTTTGTTCCTTTAAAAATAAGCTCATTGATTGGAGTGCTCATAAAAAAGATAAATTTTGGACGAAATTTTTCATATGCAATGGGAATATCGGCTTCTAACCAAAGAGTGAGAACGGTAATAAGTTGAGCGTTAAAGTATCTTAGGAGTTCTTGAGCTGTAAAATAATTTGCTAAACCATGTTTTTTTATAAGAGAGTTAAAGTGTTTTTCAGCCCACTTCCAAGTTCTATCACTAATTGGACCAATTAACCGGAAAGGAAGTTGAGAGCCAAAAATAATATGAGCTTCTTCTTTATGTTGCCAAAGGACCGGAAGTAGAAGGTCAGCAAGGAGTTCAATAGTAACATCTTCACAATTATATTGAAGTAAACGTTCATTGACTTCATCTACAATATTCAGATAGATATATTCGACAATACCGGGCACGCCTGATTTAAAATTATTTTTAATTGTTGTACGGGTAATGTGTGACCGTTTAGAGATTTCTTCAATGGTTACTTTTTGAGATTCGGAGGCGATATTTAAGAGAGTGCGAATAATAATTTCTTTCGTATCTTTTGTCATGATGCTTCTATTTTATACTTGGAGGAGTATAAAATCCTTTCTTTTTTAAAATTATTTGCTTAATAGGAAATAATTAAAAATAATCTATTATAGATAATTTTTTTAGTATTTGAAATAGTATATCATTATTTTATTAAGAAATTAATTGTTTTGATTATTTTTTAGTTTCATAAAAACTTTTACAAAGTCTTTGCTTTCTTGTAATATATAATTGTTGATAGTTTTAACGAAGCGCTTTGGAAAAATGAAATCAATAATGGAAAGGAAAGACGAGGTGAAAGTTTATCAAAATGAAAATGTTTATGAAGCATTTAATCATCGACTAGAATATATTTGTGGTTATTTTGACCATCTGATTATTTCCTTTTCTGGCGGTAAGGATTCGGGTTTGATGTTGGAATTGGTTCGGCTTTATTATGAAAGTCATGATTGGATGAAAAAAGGGATAAAAGTTTCTGCTTTTTATTTGGATTATGAGGGAAATTATCAAGAAACTAAAGATTATATTGAACGTTCAATGGGAAAATATCCAGAATTTGATTACTATCACGTCTGTCTTCCTGTATAGGCTTCTTGTGGAATTTCGATGTCACAATCGACTTGGTTGCCTTGGGACCCAGAACATCATGAACTTTGGTTGAATTCAATTCCTCCAGAAGCTATTTGTTTAGAAAATCAAGAATTTCCATTTTTTAAAGTTGGAATGTCTGATTATGAGTTTCAAAGTAAGTTTTGCCAATGGCTTCATCGAGAAAAAGAGGTCGTACGAACGGCTGTTTTGGTGGGAATTCGTGCTCAGGAAAGTTTAAATCGTTATAATGCGGTGACGCGCGAGGAGACTTTTTCTCGTTTTGGAACGACTAATTTTAGCCATCGTATTAGTCAAGATGTCTTTAATTTTTATCCAATGTATGATTGGTTATTTGAAGATATCTGGCGAGCTAATGCTAAATTTGAGCTTGATTATAATCATCTTTATGATTTGTACTATCAGGCGGGAGTTCCTTATAAATCAATGAGGGTTGCTAATCCTTTCCATCAGTGTGGGGTGCATTCATTAAAACTCTATCAGGCTTTAGAGCCAGCGACTTGGGGAAAATTAGTTGGTCGTGTTAATGGAGCAAATTTTGCAGCGCTTTATGGTGGAACTGTAGCAATGGGTTACCGTGGAGCTGTGCTACCTAAAGGACATACTTGGAAATCTTATGTTGAATTTTTACTTGAGACATTGCCAGAGGAAACTCGAAAGGTTTATCTTAAAAAATTTAAATCTTCAATGGATTATTGGATGAAAACTGGGGGAGCTTTACTAGAAAATGTGATTGATGAGTTAGAGGAGCTTGGCTCGGACTTTGAACGTTTGGGTCCACCAACAAATAAGCGCAAATATAAGCAAAGATACGAAGTGATTCGCTTTAAAGATTATCCAGATGATGTGCCAATTAAAAATTTTAGGTTGGTTCCTTCATACAAACGCATGTGTATCACGATTTTAAAGAATGATACTTCTTGTCAGTATATGGGATTTGGTCAAACGAAGGATGAATTACAGAAAAAACAAGAGGCAATGGAAAAATGGGAGACATTTTTATAAGTCCAGCTTATGATATCAGGCGAGTACCAATTGAGAAGATTAGAGCAAATGCTTATAATCCAAACCGAACAGCACCTCCTGAATTTCAACTACTTGAACGGTCGATTTTGGAAGATGGTTATACAATGCCTATCGTTTGTTATTACGATAAAGAACAGGATTTTTATGAAATTGTGGATGGTTTTCATCGTTATCTTGTTATGAAAAACTCTGAAGAAATTGCTAAACGAGAAGGCAATTGTTTACCTGTTTCGATTATTGATCGTCCACTTGAAGATAGAATTGCTAGTACCATTCGACATAATCGTGCTAGAGGCACACATTCAATCGAATTGATGACGGAAATTGTTCAACAATTGGTAGAATCGGGGTTGAGTGACCAGTGGATTATGAAACATATTGGAATGGATAAAGAAGAGTTGCTTCGTTTAAAACAGTTGAGTGGTTTGGCTTCCCTTTTCCAAAATCAGGAATTTTCTCGGGCTTGGAATTGGGAAGAGGATGAAGAAATCAGTGAAGAGTGAATTTGAATGTTTCTTTGAATTTATTTTATTCACTTATTGAAAACTTATCTATAAAAAATTAAAAAAGAAGGATTATTATTATGGAACATGAATATTTATTTGTTTACTCAAGATTAAAGTTGTTGATTAAAGATGCTCATAAATCTTTTAATCAAGTAGAGCGGGAACTTGGTTATCCTCGGAATACTTTGAAAAATTATAAGTATAAGAAAAAACCGAGTGTTGGTCGTGTTTTTGAAATGGCAAATTATTTTAATGTATCAATTGAATTTTTGTTAGGAATCGAAGAAAAAGACAATAAAAATAGTTTAGCTTACCGTTTAGAAAAATTGGATCGTGAGAAAAAGGAACTTGAAATCTTGATTTTAGAAGGTCAAAAATAATAAGAAACGTTTAGATTAATTTTTCACTAAAATATTTACGTTAAGGGATTGACACTTTTTTGTAAATGTTGTATTATTGTTTTAGTTGAGTGAAGTTTCATTAGTGGAATTCATTTAACTTCTTTTCTTACATAGTATTGAGGATAGGTTTTGATGATTTATTCTCTTGAAGGTTCTTTCTTTGTAGGAAGAGCCTTTTAGTTTTCTTTATTTTTGACTTAAAAGTTACAAATTAAATCTTAAATAAGGGCTTATGTTATAATTAAGATAGATTGAATAGGAAATGAGAGAGTTATGGAAGAGAAAAAATCTTCAGGGATGTTTGCGGTTTTTGCGGCACTTGGGGCTAATGTTCTGGTTGCAATCAGTAAGTTTATTGGATTTGGTTTATCTGGCTCAGCAGCGATGCTTAATGAAAGTATTCACTCAGTCGTAGATTGTGGGAATCAGATTTTACTTTTGTTTGGCGACCGTCGTTCAAGACAAGCGAGCACTAATCTCCATCAATTTGGCGAAGCTAGGGCAAAATATTTCTTTAGTATGATAGTGGCAACATTCCTCTTTTTTGGTGGGGGTGTCATTGGTGTAATGGAGGCCTATGATAAGTTGGTTCACCCAGCACACAGTGTTGAAAATGCGGGCATTGTTATTGGAATCTTGTTGATTGGCATGGCAATTGAAGGTTCATCATTAAGAGTGGCTTTTAAAGAAATTAGCGAATTGAATACAGAAAAATTACCAATCTTTAAGTTTTTGCATGAAAGTCGTCACAGTGAAATTTTAGTTATTTTTGCTGAGGATTTATGCGCAATTATTGGTTTGCTTTTAGCGCTTTTAGGAACTGTCTTGACGATGGTGACAGGCAATCCTATTTTTGATGCAATTAGTGGGTTGTTGATTGGGTTCTTGCTTATGGCAGCAGCGATTTTCTTGACAAGAGAATTTTATAGTTTAATTGTTGGTGAACGTGTGACAGATAGTGATTTAGAAAAGATTTTGACAGCTTTTGATCGTCCTGAAGTAGAACGAGTAATTAATGTTAAAACGGTTCACCTTGGCCCAACAGAGATTTTGATTGCTGCAAAAATTGATTTGGTGAGTAAGCTTGTTTTAGAAGATTATGAAATTATTAATCAAATTGAAGCGGAAATCAGAAAAAAAATTAGTGATAAGAAGTGCTATATTTATATTGAAATTGACGAATTCGTTCAGGGCTATGTCCAATCTTCAGATTTATAAGCCTAATTTACTGACAGAAATATTTTAAAGATGAGACAAGAAGGAGAGTGCCTATGAAAAATTTTTTTAATCATATTGAACTGAAATTTGCTAATCTATTATCGAAAATTAGTTTTATGTTGCTTATGGTAGTAGGGCTTTTGATGGTTTATTTTCTATTTAGAGAAGTTTATAATCTTGTTTTACTTGCTTTTCTTTCTGAGAGTGAGGTTCATTATTATGATATTTTGGAAAGTATTCTCTCCTTCTTTATCTTCTTTGAATTTTTAACTTTGATTATCACTTCATTGAGAAATAAAGGACATGTGTCATTAATTTTCCTCTTATCACTCGGGATTACTTCACTGATTCGACTGTTGTTAACCTATCATGAACGATTAGTTGGAGTATTATTGATTGCTAGTGCTATTCTGATATTAATTATTGGTGTCTTTGTCTTAAAGAAATTTGTTTTTCCAAATGATGATACAGCAGATTATTTCTAATCTTGTCTGACAGTTCTGTCAGTAAAATTGAAGACAAAAAATACTGACAGATTTGTCAGTATTTTTTTAGAATTTTTTCAGGTAAATTTTGTCAATATAGTGATTTTCTGTTTTGTGGAGAATAATTTCTGCCCGATTTCTTGTGGGCTCAATATATTCTCTGAGATTGACACGATTGACACGTGCCCATATTTCACGGGCTAGATTGATTACTTTATCTTCTGGCATTTTTGTAAATTGATGATAGAAGTTTGTCTGGTCATATTTAGCTAGTTTTAAAAGGCTGTCAAAACGTTCGAGGTACCATTTTTCAATGAGTTTTTCGTCAGCATCGACATAAATTGAAAAATCGTAAAAATCACTGATATAAAGTAGTTGATTTTGTGGATTTTGAAGCACATTAATTCCTTCTACAATAAGAATATCAGGGCTGTCAATGATTTGACTTTGGTTAGGCAAAATATCGTAAGTTTCATGTGAGTAAATCGGAACTTCAAATTTTTCACCATTTTTGACGTGATAAAGAAAACTTGTTAATTTTTCCATATCATAGCTTTCGGGAAAACCTTTGCGGTCGAGAATCCCCATATTTTTTAAATCATTAGTCGTGTACAAAAATCCGTCGGTTGTCACTAAATCAACGGTTAATTTTGGAAAGGCACGTGAAAGGAGAAGCTGGAGAAGTCTTGCAGTCGTTGATTTTCCAACGGCGACTGAGCCGGAAATCCCAATGATGAGTGGGGGAGTTTTGACAATTTTTTGTAGGAAAAGTCCTTTAGAGTAACTCATGTCTTCTAAATTTTTTTTATATAAGCGAAGAAGATGAATCAGTGGTAAATAGACGTCCTCCACATCTTGTAAGCTGATTTCATCATTGAGTGAGCGGATTGACTCTAACTCATCATGAGTTAAGGGAGCAATCGAAGTATTATAAAGATTTTGCCATGTTTTTCGGCTAATTTCGTCAAAATTAATGAATTCATTCATGAAAAATATTTTATCATATTTTTGGCTTATCAAGGTAAAAAAACTAATAAATCTGTAAGCGTATTAAATAAGTTACTGACAAGATTTTTACACTTCTGTCAGTAAAAGTGTAAGAGATTACAAAATAAGTAGAAGTTCTAAAAATTTTTTTAAGATAAAAAAGGGCTTTTATGTTAAAATAAAATTAATGGTTAAAACAAATATGTATTATGAAGACAATCAAGATTTATCGCATGACTTCCAGACCTTAACAGTTGAATTGTTAGGTCAGTCAATGCGTTTTAAAACAGATCGTGGTGTCTTTTCAAAAAATGGAATTGATTATGGTTCTCGTGTTTTATTAGAAAACTATCAACCTGAAAGTGCAAAAAGTCTTTTAGATGTTGGGTGTGGTTATGGAACATTAGGGTTAACCTTAGCTAAAAAGTTTGATTTAGGTGTGACAATGGTTGATGTGAATAGTCGGGCACTTGATTTATGCCGTCAAAACGCGATTGACAATGCTGTCAGTAATAGTAAAATTGAACTTTCAAATATTTATGAGTCTGTCAGTGAAAAATATGATGCGATTATCTCAAATCCGCCAATTAGGGCCGGTAAAGAAGTGGTCCATGAAATTTTAGCTGGTGCTTTTGGTCACTTAAATGATGGAGGGCATTTGACGATTGTTATCCAAAAGAAACAGGGTGCCCCGTCTGCTCAAAAGAAAATGGAAGAAGTATTTGGTAATTGTCAGCTTGTAGCCAGAGATAAAGGATACTTTATTTTAAGAAGTTATAAAAATATATAATTATTGATAAGATAAAACGAGGAGGAGCCTATGACCTATCGGATGGTTGATCTCATTCAAAAGAAAAGAGATAGTGGTGAATTTAGCCAAGCTGAAATCGATTGGATGATTGAAAATTATGTCAAAGGAATCGTGCCAGACTATCAAATGTCAGCACTTGCGATGGCAATTTATTTTAAAGGGATGACAACAGTAGAAACTGCTTATCTCACGATGGCAATGGTTCATTCAGGAAAAGAATTTGATTTGACTGATATTTCCGGAATCAAGGTTGATAAACATTCTACTGGTGGAGTGGGCGATAAAGTAACACTTATTTTAGCTCCGCTTGTAGCGTCATTTGGGGTTCCTGTTGCGAAAATGTCTGGTCGTGGGCTTGGACATACGGGAGGAACTTTGGACAAATTGGAGTCAATTCCTGGCTTCAAATTTGAAAAAACGGAAAAAGAATTTATTGATCAGGTCAAAGAAACAGGAATTGCCATAATTGGGCAATCCGATGAACTTGTTAAAGCCGATAAATTACTCTATGCTCTTCGAGATGTCACAGCAACTGTTGATATTATTCCTCTAATTGCTAGTTCTGTCATGTCCAAAAAAATTGCCGCAGGCTCTGACGCCATTCTACTAGATGTAACTGTAGGAGATGGGGCTTTTATGAAGTCAGTTGAAGATGCTCGCCTTCTCGCTCAAACAATGGTTGACCTTGGTAAATCCATAGGACGAGAAACCGTCGCTGTCATCACAAATATGAGTCAGCCTCTTGGTTTTGCTATCGGAAATCGAAATGAAATGACTGAAGCAGTTCATACTCTACAAGGAAAAGCGCCAAAGGAATTCCAAGAATTTATTGCGGAACTTGCCCAAATTATGCTGCAACTTGCGGGACTTGAAAAATCAATTCCTGAAATTTTAGAGCATTTTA
Source organism: Lactococcus sp. FSL K6-0773 (assembly GCF_038006485.1). NCBI lineage: Bacteria > Bacillati > Bacillota > Bacilli > Lactobacillales > Streptococcaceae > Lactococcus > Lactococcus sp. FSL K6-0773. The sequence goes on from NZ_JBBOVF010000001.1 coordinate 402,000, forward strand.
CTAATGGTTTAGCTTACGGAAAATTTGTTGAAATGGTCAAGGCCCAAGGTGGTGACCCAACTGCCTTTGACTATTTGACAGCTCCTCTTCAAGTAAAATATCAAGTGGAAATTAAAGCAGATAAATCAGGATTTATTAGTGAAGAAAAAGCCTTAGGAATTGGTCTTCTTGCTATGAAATTAGGAGCAGGACGTGCAACTAAGACTGATGATATTGATTTTGAAGCAGGTGTTACTCTGACGAAAAAGGTAGGAGATAAGGTGAGTGCCGGTGAAGTCATTGCTCAGCTTTATTCCAACCGCGAAATTCCTGACGAATTAGTTGCTGAATTTAATGACAGTTTGGTCATTAGTGATCAACAAGTTCATCAAAAAGAAATTCTAGAAATTATCAGATAAGATGAAAAATGATTTAAAAATCCCAACACCTGTTATGGCCCTGCAAGTTATCTTGTCAGCTTTGGCTGGAGCAGCGACCAAATTGTACTTACAAAATTTTGGTTGGCTTATTCAACTTATTGCTTTTATCATTATCTTCGTTGTAGTCTATCTCATCGTTGGAATAATTTACTTAAGATTAAAAAAATAGAAAGAACATAAAATGCAAATTAATAAATATATTGACCATACTATTCTTAAAGCCGATGCTCCAAAATCTAAAGTTCAACAAATAATTGATGAAGCAAAAAAATATGATTTCATGAGCGTTTGTATTAACCCAACATGGGTAAGTTATGCCAGTCAAGAACTTAAAGACTCAGACGTTAAAGTATGTACAGTAATTGGTTTTCCTTTAGGTGCTAATACTTCTGAACTCAAAGCTTTTGAAGCTAAAAACGCTATTGAAAATGGTGCTGATGAAATTGACATGGTCATTAATATTGGCGCAGCCAAATCTAAGGATTGGAATCTTGTTGAGTCAGATATCGCAGCTGTCAACGCAGTAAAAGGTGATAAACTTCTTAAAGTTATCATTGAAACAAGCCTTTTAACTGACGATGAAAAGATTAAAGCTTGCCAAATTGCTAAAGCAGTTGGTGCTGATTTTGTCAAAACTTCAACAGGTTTCTCAACAGGTGGAGCGACTGTTCATGATGTAAAATTAATGCGTCAAACGGTTGGCCCAGATATGGGAGTTAAGGCTTCTGGTGGAGTTCATAATCTTGAAGAAGTAAAAGCAATGATTGATGCTGGTGCAACACGTCTTGGTGTTTCGGCTGGTGTTGCAATTATGGAAGGTCTGACTTCAAATGACAACTACTAAAAAAATGATTGCTGCCGCACGCGAAGCGGCGAGTTTGGCATATGTTCCTTACTCTCATTTTCCTGTAGGAGCAGCTTTTCATACAACTGATGGTCGAATTATCACAGGTTGTAATATTGAAAATGCTAGTTTTGGACTTTCTAATTGTGCTGAACGAACAGCTATTTTTAAAGCAATATCAGAAGGCCTGAAAGATTTTGATGCTCTTTATGTATTCGGAGAAACAGAAGAACCAATTAGCCCTTGTGGTGCTTGTAGACAAGTTATTGCAGAATTTTGTCCAGCAGATATGCCAGTTTTTTTGATTTCTAAAAATGATAATGTAAAAGAAACTTCAGTTGAGGAACTTTTACCATATTCTTTCAAAAATCTTGATTAAAATAAAATTGATATGCTATCAACAGGTAGCATATTAATTTGTAACTAAAGTAAGCGCTTTATCTTTTTTCTTTTAAAAAATGTAAAAATGGTAATTACTGATAAATATGAATAATTCTTAGTAATTGATAGGTTATTTCCGAACATTTAGCGAGAAAAAGGGATATTCAGCTTATTTGGACTTGCAAAAAGGCTAAATATATCTTAAAATAGACTTAAGCTATATTTAGTCAAACAAAACTCGGAGGATACCCTTTCCATGAAAAAACGTGTAATCGCAGTTAGTGCTCTCGCACTTGCATCAGTCGCAGTCCTTGCAGGATGCCGTTCACATGACGCAGCCGGATCAGGTAAAGCAAAAACTGACCTTAAAGCAGCAATCGTCACCGAAACCGGTGGTGTAAACGACCGTTCATTTAACCAATCCGCTTGGGAAGGTCTTCAAAGCTGGGGGAAAGAAAATAACCTGAAAAAAGGTACAGGATACACTTATTTCCAATCTAACTCTGCTTCAGATTATACAACTAACTATAACTCTGCGGAACAACAAGGCTACAAACTTTTGTTTGGTACCGGATTCTCTTTACAAGATGCAACATCAGCTGCAGCAAAAAATAATCCTAAATCTAACTTTGTAATCGTTGACTCAGTCATCAAAGACCAAAAAAATGTGGCATCAGCAACTTTTGCTGATAACGAAAGTGCCTACCTTGCTGGTGTAGCTGCCGCAAAAGCAACTAAGACTAACAAAATTGGTTTCATCGGTGGAATGCAATCAGATGTTATTACACGTTTTGAAAAAGGTTATGAAGCTGGAGCTAAATCTGTAAACCCAGATATTAAAGTTGATGTTCAATATGCGGGATCTTTCTCTGACGCGGCCAAGGGTAAAACAATTGCTGCAGCTATGTACGGTGCTGGTGATGACGTAGTTTATCAATGTGCTGGTGGTGTAGGAACTGGTGTCTTCAGTGAAGCTAAAGCATTGAACTCAACTAAAAATGAGGCTGACAAAGTTTGGGTTATCGGTGTTGACCAAGACCAAGAATATCTTGGAAAATACAAATCTAAAGACGGTAAAGATTCTAACTTTGTACTTGTATCAACAATCAAAGAAGTTGGTAATGTTGTAAAAGATATCGCTGACAAGACTAAAGATGGTAAATTCCCTGGTGGAACAATCGTTACTTATGACCTTAAAAATGGTGGGGTTAACTTAGGACTTGACAGTGCAAATTCAGAAATCAAAGATGCAGTTGCTAAAGCAAAAGCAGATATTATTGATGGAAAAATCACTGTTCCTTCAAAATAATTGAATACTGATAAAAGATAAAATAGAGTTAGTTATATTAACTAATTCTTTTTTTATAAATTAAAAGCTAATAGAAGATAAGATTTGCGATTATTTTAAATGTTCTTTATTTGTAAGTCATATGAACTGTGATATAATGGTAGACAGATATTAAAGTGGTATATATTGTTATTATTTAGTTAGGGGGAACTATGGCAAGAAAATCAGTACCGAATTATGTAAAAATACATGATGCCTTAAAAGATGAAGTTGAAAAAGGCATCTGGAAAATTGGACAACGTCTTCCAAGCGAACGTGATTTGGCCGAGCGTTTTACTGTCAGTCGAATGACAGCAAGACAAGCGGTAACAGCTTTGGTTGATGAAGGAATTCTTGACCGTCGTGTGGGTTCTGGAACTTATGTTGCTAGCCGACGTGTTCGCGAAAAAATGCGTGGAACAACTTCCTTTACAGAAATTATCAGCTCACAAGGTAAAGTTCCTTCAACAGAAGTTTTGAGTTATATTAGAACGGCGCCAAATGAGGTTGAATGTGAAAAACTAAATATCACCAAAAAGGATTCCATCATCCGAATGGAGCGGATTCGTTATGCGGATAATGTTCCAATTTGTTATGAAGTGGCAAGCATTCCTTTCAAATTGGTCAAATCTTTTGATAAAAAAGAAATTACTAGTAACTTCTTTAAAACTTTAGAAAGTCACGGACATGTGATTGGTCGTAGTGAACAGATTGTTTCAGCTAAAAGAGTCAGTACAGAGGTTTCAGAGTATTTAAAAACAAGAGTTGGAGCTGCTATTCTTGGTTTAACTCAGGTTTCTTATTTAACAGATGGTACAGCTTTTGAATATGTCTTATCTCAATATGTTGGTGACCGTTTTGAATTTTATTTGGAAAGATAAAAAGGACTTAGTGAAGTCCTTTTTTTGCTTGCCGACGATATTTGTACTGACGAAGTTGAAAATGAATCCAACATCCTATACAAAAACCACTTAAAGCAATAGAAGCGGCTAGAAAAACAAAAGCTGCAAAGATTATTGCTAAGATAGGATGATTAGTGATTGAGGAAATCAAACTAGCACTTAATAGAACAGTAGCGATAATCTGATTGAAGCGAAGGTCTGATTTATCTTCGAGCACGTATTCTGAAGTTTTCTTTTTTAGAAATCTTTTGGCGATTAATATAATAAAATTTCTCTCGAAAAGAATGCCAGATAGTCCAGCGAGAATAGGAAGTAGGAGAATCCAATAGAAGTGAGTGACAACTGCCAAAATAACACTGAGAACAATAAAAGTTTGATTAGTACGAACGAGTGGGCGAGGAATGCCCTGAAATGTCTATTTAGCTATAAAAACTCTCCAATCTTGATAAATTGATTTTATCTTAATTGGAGAGTTTTGGTTATAAGATTTTTTTAATTTGATAAGTAAATTTGTTGAAGGCTTCGATTAAAGATTGACGGTGAAAGTTGTCCCTTTTCCAAGAATGGATACAACGTCAATTGTTCCGTGAAGCTCTTGAACATTTTTCTCAACGATAGCAAGTCCTAAGCCTGTTCCACTAACTTCTGCACGACTTTCATCAACCCGGTAGAAGCGGTCGAAAATTCGCTCTTTTTGAATTTCACTAAGACCAGGACCATTGTCAGTTACACTGAAGATAACTTTATTTTGTTCAAGATGTAAGCTGATAAAAATTTGTCCATTTGCTGGAGTGTATTTAATTGCATTTTCAATCAAATTCTCAAAAATGCTGTGAACCATTGGTTCGTTGGTTTTAAAAGTGATTTCTTCAATTTGGGATTCTAAATGAAGTGATTTTTCATTAATTTGTGGTCCTGAGCTTTGGAGAATATTTTGTATCAAAGTTGTAAGATTAATTTTCTTTTTATCAATTCGATGATTTTGTTTGGTCAAAAGCAGTGTATCCTGAACTAAATTCATCAGGCGTGAACTTTCTTTATTGATAATAGATGCGAAATTTTTTGTGTCAGAACTTGAAATTGAATCTGTTTCCAGAAGTTCAGCGAAGCCTTTGATAGAAGTAAGGGGAGTTTTTAATTCATGAGAAACGTTAGCAATAAAAGCATTGTGGGCATCCACTGTTCGACGATAAGAGCTAACATCCATCATAGTCACCATAAATCGACTGTCCAAATCAGGTAAAGGAGTGATACGGACTTGATAATAAGCCCCAAGTTTTTCAAAATAGAAAAGTTTTTCTTGAATATCAGGATGTAAAATTTTATCAACAAGAAAATTTAAGAAATCAGCATAGGGGCTGAAAATATCTAGATTTTCAGTATCTGAAAATTCATTTTTGAAAGAAGCATTGGTCCGACGAATTTTTCCTTTATTATTATAAATGAAAATCGGAAATTGGAAAAATTCAATAAATTCGTAGAGATTTTCTTTCTTTTCAGTATGAGAGAGCGCTTGTTTCTGAATTTTTTCGCCCAATTTATTGAGCTCAGTTGTAATTTTATCGTCGTTCTCATTCATCAAATAGCTTTGAGTCAATGGGCTGCGCTCGATATTTTTAATTTTAGCAACGGTATTTTCTCGAAAAACATAAGCTCTCTGAGCAGAACGTAAAACTTGGATGGCGACAGCCAAGTAAAATAAAATTGCAAAAATGATAATGGCAAAATCTGTAAAGAAAGTAGAGGTACGATTTTCTGTAACCTTTAGATAACCGTTAATTTGACCCTCGCTAAATATGGGACTGGTCACGGTTATTTCTTGAGAATCTAAACTACGTGCGTAAGTCGCACCCTTTTTAATTTTTTTAGTATCCGAATTTACTGTATTCTTTGGAAGATGTTCAAAATTATCTGGCAGAGGATTATCAGGATGTTTTTCTAAAAAGAGTTGTATTTTATCTATTGTTTTTAATACTCGATTTGTATCATTTTCTAAGATATTTTGGTTCGATAGAATCACCAGACTTAAGGTCGCAATAATATATAGGACCGTCATAAGCATGATGTGTTTAAGTTTCATTTTCTTCAAAATAGTATCCGAATCCTCGTTTTGTTTTGATATAATGATTATTTAATTTTTTACGAATTTTAGAAATGAGCACATCAATGGTGCGGGTTTCAGCAGTGTCTGAAATTCCCCAAAAATGTTGCAGGAGTTCTTCACGACTGACAATTTTTCCCTCTCTTTTAGCTAAGAGTTCAAGGATTTCAAATTCTCGTTTGGTTAAATCTAAAACTTTTTCGTCAAAAGTGACTTCTTTTTTTATAAAATCAATGACCAATCTGTCAGTAACTAATGATGAAGGTCTTTCATCTAAAGCTTCACTGACAGTTTCGGATGGTGCTTGGTTATACATTTGATTTCTGCGAATGAGCGCATCGGCTCTGACAATGATTTCTTTCATTGGAGTCGTTTTATCTAAATACTCATCAGAACCTGCTGACAGCCCTGTCAGTTTCATTTCATCATCATCTCGAGCAGTTAAAATTAAAATTGGTGTAAAATTATCTTCTTTACGAAGTTTTTGGGTGACTTCAATTCCGGAATATTCGGGCATCATTAAATCAAGTAGAAGTAAATCAAAGGGATTTTTACGAGCTTTGTCATAAGCTTTTTTCCCGTCTGATACAATAGTTACTTCGTAATCATTTTGCCGAAAATTATAAGATAAAAGGGTCAAAATTGCCCGATCATCATCAGCAATTAAAATTTTTTTCATACTTTTAATTATAACGAAAACAGGGAGTTTTGTATAGAATAAATTATTATTTTTAGCTAAAAAAATAATGGATACTTAGACTTTGATAAAGATAAAAAAATTACATTTTATTATTTTAAATCATCAATTAGAAAATAATGAATAAACATAAAAAATGATATAAATTTTGTTATAATAGAGCTTATGGAAATCGAAAAAACGAATCGAATGAATACTCTTTTTGAGTTTTATGCGACACTCTTGACTGATAAACAAATGAATTACATTGAACTTTATTATGCCGATGATTATAGTTTGGCAGAGATTGCTGAAGAATTTAATATCAGTCGTCAAGCTGTTTATGACAATATCAAGAGAACAGAAAAAGTACTTGAAAGCTACGAAGAAAAATTACACCTTTTTAGTAATTATGTGGTTCGTAATCAATTGTTAGAAGAGCTAATGAAAAAATATTCAACTGACCAATATTTAATCACTAAACTACAAGAAATTCAACAAATTGATGAAGAAGAGTTTTAAAGAATTTACTGACAGAAATTTTTTTATTACTGACAGCTTTGAATCAAATGATAAAGGAATCTGTCAGCTCACCTTTCTCATATAAAATACATACTTTAATGAAATTTTACTGACAGAAAAGTTAAAATATGCTATAATTAGACTTCAAGGTTCAAAGAATTACTGACAGAATAATCAGTAGGTATCTCCTTAAATTTGGGGGCGTTACGGATTCGACAGGCATTGTCGCGCATGAACTGCAACTGCTGAGGGATCAGGATAATCATCCGCAGATAAATATAACTGCTAAAAATAATACACAAACTTACGCAATGGCAGCCTAAACAGCACCATGCGTGCCTGATTTTTGCTCACTGATGGCAATTTGACGGCCTAAACTTTTAGTCAGATACGTTGTTGTGGAGGCTTGACGCAGCAAAAGAGATTTAAAGCCCCGCAAAATGTCGCTGTTTGAGACTGGCTTTGGCATTTTGTTAAATTTGAGAAAGTCCTATGGTTGTAGACGTTGATGTAGCAAGGTGTTTGGACAGGGGTTCGACTCCCCTCGCCTCCATTGAATGGATTTTATAGAATCCAATAGTATTAGAAATCGCTCAATAGAGCGGTTTTTGTTTCTTGGAAATAGTTGTAGATAGTTAAAATACAAAAAAAGGTAGACCCAAAAGCAGACCCAAAAAAATATAAAAAACTAGCTATTTTTAGCTAGTTAAAAGTCGATGTATGCAGAGAATTTATCTCCGATATTATTTTTAGTGAATTCTGTGATATGCTTATAAACATTAATAGTAGTTTTTTAATCAGAATATCCTAATCTATATTAAACTTGTTTAAAAGTCATACCTGAATCAAAAAGTAAGCTAGCATGAATGTGACTAAATGCATCAATTCTGATAGGTTCAATGTTTTTTTCTTTGAATATCTTAAACCGAAATTTGATGAATTAAAACAAATGGAAAAGATTACTTTAAAAGTAACGAGTATAGTTTTTATCGTGATATTATTTTGGTTCTTATAAAAAAAATCTATAAAGAATTTATTCAAAAGAAATTCTTTCAGAAATACTTCCAAGCACCACCTGTGGTGCTTTTTATGTACGGCTTTTGAGTTTTTGTATTGGTTTGGTTACGAAATGGGTTTGTTTTTGTAATGCTTAGCTTAAAGTGATATACTCTAATCGTTGAATTCTTAAAGGACTCACAATATTTTTGAGGATTCTTGTTTTATTTATATATAAATGTGATGTCTAGGAGGATATTATGAAAAAAATAGGTTTAGTAATTTTAGCAGCAATGGCATTTATAATGGGAGGGGTTATTAATGCACACCAAGTTTCTGCAGATACAGATCCACTTCACGAAAGATTATATAGAGTTTATAATCCAAATTCAGGTGAACATTTACTTACACCTGCTGGTTGGGAGGTTCTAACTTTAGAAAAAGCGGGATGGAAATCTGAAGGAGTCGCATTTTATATCCCATTAACTGAACCTCCATACTCAGGATATCCAGTTGTGCAACGTTTATATAACCCGAATGCAGGTGACCACCATTATACAACAAGTGATTTTGAAGCTGCTAGCCTTCTTTCTATTGGGTGGAATAATGATGGAACAGCATTTAGATTCCCAGTTGCTAAAGCGAATACTGGAGTCCCTGTTTATCGTCTTTATAATCCAAATGCAAAAGTAGGTTCGCATCACTTTACAATGAGCTCTTTTGAAAGAGATTCTTTGATAAAAGCCGGCTGGAAAAATGAAGGAATAGCATTTAACGCTTATACTAAATAAAAAAAATTATTAAAAATAACCCTGACTTCGGTCAGGGTTTTATTTTATTTTTTTTATAACAATGTGGCGAAAGCAATAACTAATATTCAAATGATTGTGCAAGTTAAGTTATCTAGCGATTTATTAGATATCATCGTGTAAACAAAAAGTACGAGAATAATTGGGCTTATACTTGCTATAATCAAATATAGCTGCTGTACTTCACCAATATTTCTGTGCAGTTTATTCCGTGTTACCTATGAAATACACTAATTCATATTAAAACAACAATAAATAAGTAAAAATGAACAGATAAAATTATACCTACAAAGTTTGATTTAATCTAAATAAAATTAAAATTCTGAATATAATGTCAGTCATCTGCTGCCATTTTTATTTTTATAATCGACCATTTTACTTGAAAATATCTATACAACTTCATATAATTGAATTATCTATACACCAATTTCTGTCTTATAAAGTAATTTATTCTATAAGATATTTCAGTGTGTAGCAAGACGTTTAAATTAATTAGACGTCTTTTTATTATTCATTAAGAAAAGAAGTGTGTAATGAATTTATTCCAGTCGCCTATCACTTTAGACGCTTTTTTATAAAAAAACCGCTAGAATTTTAAAAACTAGTGGAATTGATGTGTACCAGATCTTTTAAGTTAAAAATAAATCATGATTTCTATATTTTAGAATGGTACATTATAATTCTATCAATTTTAGCTTAAACGAATAATAAGTTTTATAAAATTAGTATGATATGATACATCTTCTTAGACACTATTTCTAATTTATTGATTGAGATTTTTTAAGCATTGTAATTACAAAATAATTGGAATTATAAGAAGGATAGGGAAATTCAAATACTAGTCATCAAAATATAAATTTAGTTCACAATATATTGATGAAGAAAATAAAAAACCTCTACTAGACAACAAAATAGTAGAAGAAATTATTTCAAAATTGGCCGGATTCTGATTATAAAAAGATAATGTGTAAATAGCAAATATAGTCAATAAAATAGTTTTCTTTGGCCATGATTATTATAACACTAGATAAAATATTTTGTCGTTAACAAAAGCTAACAAAAAAACTTAAACTTACTAAGAATGAGAGGCCAGTAAATGAGTAACAATAAAACTAACTCGACTAGCTTTATTAAACTAAAAAATATTTTAGCACTAATATTATTACCTATTATTACCTATTATTAACTAATAATAGCATTCCTTACGCTCATAATTTGATATTAGGGTTCCACAGTGAACGAATGATAAACTTAAAATAAAAAATTATCTCGATTAGTAAAAACTGGTTCATGGGAAAAGCTGATATGATAGAAGAGGAGCCTAAGAATTTGATAGTAAAAATCTACAGAGTATTAGATAAATATATTAAAAACTCCTCATTACAATAAGGAGTTTTATTTTTTTTGAATTAAATATATCTTTAATCACAAAATTTAGAAGTAGCTATTTTATGCTGGAAAATTATTTACTGCATATTGAGCTTCTTTAGCCGTAAATTTTCGCCAGCTGCAGAATATTAGCTAAAGGTTTACCGATTGAAAATAGGAGGTCAAAAGATTTTTATGTACAGATAAAATTTCTTTGTATTGTATTGGGTGCCTAATTGGTTTGTTTTTGTAACAATAGATAAAAACGATATACTTTATTAATCAATGGAGGATTACCCAAGCCTGGCTGAAGGGAACGGTCTTGAAAACCGTCAGGCATGTAAAGGCGTGCGTGGGTTCGAATCCCACATCCTCCTTAGACAGCCAATGTATATTGGTTATCTTATCCATCATCTTCCTATATGAAGATTTCTTTAAATGGCCCGCCAATGGTGGGTTTTTCATGTTATTATTGCCCCTCGCCTTCTCATCGTTGAAAGATGGAATAGTCAACTGTCAACTAAGAGAAAAAATATAAATTATTATATAATATGTTAATAAAAATAAGTGGAGTATTATTATGAAAAAAGTATATTTTCTTTGTACAGGTAACTCTTGTCGTTCTCAAATTGCCGAAGGTTATGGGCATAAAAATTTGGAAGGGTGGGAGGTTCGGTCCGCAGAGATAGAAACGCATGGTTTAAATCCCCGTGCAGTTAAAGTAATGGCAGAAGAGGGAATAGATATTTCTTCTCAGAAATCTGAGCTAATTGATTTAGATTATTTTAATGAATGTGATTTGATAATTACTTTATGTGGAGATGCTCTTGATAAATGTCCGATGATTCCTAAAGGAGTTAATCACGAACACTGGGACTTACAAGACCCTGCTTGTGCGATAGGGTCAGAAACAGAAATTTTGGCTGAGTTTAGAAAAACAAGAGATTTAATAAAAGAAAAAGTTAAAATGATTGAAAAATGATTTATTTTATCTATTAAAAAGGAGTAAAAATGAAGTATAAAATCGGACAATTAGTAAATTTACCAGAAACAAGATATAAAGGAATTATCGGTACAGTAATCGCTGAAAACAAAGCAGGAATCTTAGTTAGGTTTAACGGAAGTCAACAATTGTATTTTAAAGAAGAAGAACTTAAAGCATATAAAAAATAAATAAGTTTTAACTGATTTCGGTCAGTTTTTTATTTTCATTTATTATATAATGTTTATCGCTTTCATTTTGTTAGTGATAGTATTATAATAAAATTATAAGAATAGGTGGAGGTATTATTATGGCGAAACAGTATAAAAAAATATTAGTTCCTGTCGATGGTTCTGACCAAGCTTATAATGCGGTTCGAGAAGGAGTAATGTTAGCGCAATGGTCTGAAGCGGAGTTAATTGTATTGACCGTTAAAGATTTAGTGCGATATTATGGCATTGCTAACTATGGTATTGTTGAGACTCCAGGATTGGATAAGTTGGCAAATGATATTTTACTCAAAGTAGGCTCTATTATTCCAGCAGAATCTAAATTTAAAACGCAAATTTTATCGGGTTCTCCAAAACGAGAAATTGTTCAATATGCTAAGGAAAACGATATTGATTTAATTGTCATGGGGGCAACAGGAGCAGGAGCGTTTGATAGATTACTTGCAGGATCTACGACGAATTATGTTGTCAATCATGCACCTTGTGGTGTAACTATCGTTCAAGGATAAGAATCAGTTTATAATAAAAAGACCTATCGTTAGTGATAGGTCTTTTTATTTTTTATATCTAATTTATACTGATATAATCTAGTTGAGGAGAAATTTATGATATCACTTATTTTAATAATTATTGTAGGAATAGAGCATTTATTGTTTGGATTTATTGAGATGTTTGGAGGAATAAAGTTACAAGCTGACGCTTTTGGTTTTGATGAATCTGAATTAAAAAATAAGACATTACAGGTTGCGCTCTCCAACCAAGGGATTTATAACCTTGGTTTTGGTTTGATGATTATAGTACTAGCCATAATGAATGCAACTACTATCGTTTTTATTATTGCGATGCTTTTTGTCATCTTAATTGGAATCTATGGTGCTTTGACAGTGACGAAAAAAATATTATTTGTTCAAGCTTTACCGGCACTTGTAACTTTAATAGTTCTTTTGCTATCGCTTTGAACCTAAAATTAACTTCTTTAAGGATAAAAAACGCTGCGATTAGCGTTTTTTTATTTCAAATTTATTTAGTGGTTTAGTAAGTGACCAATAATAAATAAAATCCAGATATGAATTGGATAAAAACCATAGAAAAAATATTTTTCAAAGGTTGAAGAGCGACCACCCTTTTTGCCATTGTATAGGTAAATAAAAGGAAGAACGGTGATGATTAGGAATTCTGGGTTAAGAGAAATACTTTGCCAAAGCGACATGGAAGTGTCAAAAGAAAAGGCCTGTAGAAGAAATAAGATTGATAAAAGTAGTGTACCAATATAAAGAATCCAATCTTTTCCACTTTTACGTGATGCGTACATTAAATATGGAAGGATTAGAGCAACTAAACTTGCTTCTGTAAATATTGAAAGAGCTGAAACGAAAATGAGCGGAAAAATCAGCAATATTTTCTTCTTTTCTATAATAGTATCAAGGAGCCATACAGCACCAAAACCACAGGCTAAACTCAGAAAGATATTTGGATTAAGGATGGTAAAAAAGCTTATGGAGACATTCATGAGATAATGTATGACTAAATTTCCGAGAGCCATGACTGCTCCAGCAACTAGAAGGCGTGTTAGATATTTTTTTCGACTTCGGGTATAAAAGAACCCTTCAATCATTAGAAAAAAGAAGAGAGGAGAGACGAATCGGGATGCCATATCTAAGATAGAAAAATCGGGTATCCCAGGAAGTCCTAGAAGAACTTCTAGGTAAATATGGTCAAGTAGCATGAAGATGATTGCTATTATTTTAAGTTGATAGCCAGATAAACCAAAACGTTGTTTCAAAAAAGTACCTCACAAAAATATATTTTACTTATCTATTTTAATATGGAAAATAGAAGGTATAACTTACGTTTATGTAAGGTCAGTTTTGAGGAAATACTCATTTATATTTCAGAAATAAATTGTTTGGAGTCAAGAAATCTATAAATCGCAAAACGGTAATAAAAAAAGCGTTGTTTAGACGCTTAATCAAAATTGCTATGTCTTCCCCAATTTATTGCCATTAAAATAGTCACTATTGGCAGAGCGTACAACCAAACAAGTGATATCAGAGCTCCAGGTAGTAAAAAGACTAGAAAGATTTTAATTCTTTCCAGATTTCTCTTTCGAAGAGTAGCACTCCCATTGTATTGTTTATAAATTATTTGACCGCAAATTGCAAGTCCAAGTTAGCCAGCCAAGCTCATCTCATATGAACTCTTATAGTTGAACATTTTTCTTGGATAATGGTTCATCCAATACTCGATAGCGGCGACTTCTTCAGGGGTCGTCTTTGTTGTGCCTTTTGGCAGATGCCTACGAATCATTCGGTTATGGTTTTCATTCGTCCCTCGCTCAAAGCTCGCGTAGGCGTGTGCATAGTAAACTGGACAGCTTACGACCTCAGAGAGCCTTGCAAATTCATGGCCATTGTCAGGGGTAATGGATTTGAAGTCATAACTTTTTTGAAGTTCCACCAGCTCATCATTGACCGCCTGTGCTGTTTTCCCATCAATCAAGCGAATGATCTCCGTGCGGTATTTTCGCTCTGTGAGCGTCAAAAGCACCTTGTTCTTAGCTCTCGTAAGAATGACCGTGTCAATCTCGTAATGCCCCACTTCTAAGCGATTGTTAATGAACTCAGGCCGTTCTTCAATAGACTTGCCAAAAGGATGCTTTGGCGCACGAGGTTTGATTTTCTTTGCCGCCTTATACTGCGGATAGAAAAGATGATGACGCTTGGCTTCTAACCAGCCCCAGTTGACCCAATTGTAGAGGCTGCTCAGAGAAACTCCTTTTAGAGCCTGATGAATGACTTCCAAAGAGTCCTTGTCTTCTTTAAGACGTGTACTCACATAACAATCAATCTCAGTCGTGAGTTTACTCGGACGAACACTGTGAGCCCTCAATCCTTCATAATTTTCTTGAGCCTTTTTAGCAGAGTATTTTACCTTCCGCTTGAGCTGGATTTCCCCTCGCTTCATCTCTCTGTCAATCGTCCCATGAGCTTTATTCAATAAGCGCGCAATCTCACGGTTGCTCAGTCCTTCTTTATTGTGCCAACGTTCAATGTTTAAACGGTCTTGATTGGTCAGGTGTTTCCCTTTGCTCTGGCTTGTGATAGAATAGTCTTGCATCTGAATTTCCTTTTTATACTATTTGGTCGAACTTCTAGTATAAGAGATTCAGATGTTTTTTGCTTGACTCAAGGTGGCTAACTTCATTTTACAATTTGCGATAAATTATTTGACTGAAAACAATCAAACTAATCCAAGGAATTAAATAGGTTGAAACATAGGCTAAACTTGCAGTCAAAGAGTTCGTATGTTCTGCGTGTGCAACAGTTGAAAAGGGAAAGAGACAAACAATAAGTAGAATCCAATGATTAGACCAGAGAATTAACTCATCAATTTTATTTGATTTGATAAAAGTCATTACATGGTGCAGTGAGTTCCAAATGGAATCAAGGGCAACAAAAGTAGTGATATAAATAAGGAGCATAAGTAATACATTTGGTGAAAAAAGATTTCCATCTTCTGGAACTTTAAATTCTAAAACTGTTAGGGTCATTACTACGGCAAATATTCCGTCAGTAAGCGCCTCTATTCTGCTTTTATTCATGCTTATAATTATAGCAAAAAAAGCTAATAAACTCTGTTATAGAAAGAGCTTATTATCTTTTTATTGATATCTTATATAGTGTTGTTAGTTGAATCACGAGTGACTAGATAGAAAGACCCATCTGGCAAAACTTAATAAAATCCCACTGTTCCACTTCCACCATTTGCAAGTATTTTATTGGAAATTACACTAATTATGCAAGTATCTCCATCTTTATCAGGAAGGAAACTATAGTTTTCTGCGTCTGCACCAAAGAAAGCTTTAAAATAGGTGAGTACAGATGATTCTGTAAAGTTATTTAGATCTAATTTGGCTATAAACGAGATGTGCTATTAGTGTCAATTATATGAATGTCATTAATTTTATTTGCTTCATCATTAAAATTAATGATAATTTTTCCTTGATTGAATTCATAAGTTTGGCTAAATGGAGCAGATTCTGTTTTAGATTGTGAAAAGAATACAAAGAAATATATCTAAATAATAGATTTTTAGATTAATTTAAGCTAGAATGATTTTAGGAGGAGTATCAGATGAAAAGTTAACAAAAAGGCAATTTACTGCTATTGGAGCGGTGGCGGTTTTAATTATTGGTGGAGTAAAGACAAATACTTCTAGTTTAAAAAGTAGCTCAAAAAAGGAAATGACTTCAAAAACCAGTGAAATAAAAGAAAGTCAGAAAAGTTCAAGCAGCCAATCATCAAGTAGCAGTCAAGAAGAAACAACTCAAAGTCAGTTGAGTGTGGACACAAAGAATTTAACTGAAAATCAATTTGAGCAATGGGTACCAATCACGCAGAGCAATCAAATGCAAGATACTCATCCTCTTCGAATTACTGTTTCTAAAAGTGATAATAATTTGTATCAAGCAAAAATAGATTATACTGCGACACAAATTGATTCCGTTAACTCTTATAAAGTTAATAGCTCAGGAGAACTTGAAGCGATTGACTTTGAACATTATCCGGGAATGAAAGTTGTATCACAAAGTTTTCCAGAAATTAAACAGAATCAATTAACAACGAATCAAATAAATATGTGGGCAGTAGCTGTTCAAGATGTTTTATTTGAACAAAAGGGGTTGAAACCTGGGATTGATGTGATTTATGATTTAGAAACAGCTACTGATGATAGTATCGCAAATGTGAAGGCTTTTAAAATCGATTATACACCTTCCGCTAATGGGGGTGCCGATAATGCTAACAGAACATTAATTAACGAATTTAGAATTAATTCTGATGGTAATTTAGAGATTAAAGATGTAAATAGTGAGACTGGTTACAGAATTATATCTAAAGTTTATATGGATACTTCCATGGTTCAATAAATGACAGTTTTTAAAATGATCTAAACAATTTTTGATCTTATCAGGAATTTGTTTAAGGTCATTTTTTTATGAAAATCATTCAAAAGTTTGAGAATCATTTTGAATTTTATAATATAATATAGAATGCAGAAGGAGTATTTATGTTAAAAATTGGATCTTATATCCTATTATTTTATTTGGCTTTTAGGTTATCAAAACATTCGTTCGAATTTGAAAAAGTTAGCAGACTTGAATTAATTATTTTGTCTTTGTATTCAACGCTGATGTTTTTTATCACGATGACTTGGAGTGAAGAAAATATAATGGTGGCTATTATATTACTCTTTTTATCATTTTTGGTGGGATGGCTACAAGCTTCAAAAGTTGAATTTAAAGATGAGGGAAAAGAGGATAAATATCAGCGTCCGATTATTTTGATGAAAAAGAATTGGTCTTATATAATTGGTTGGGGTATTTTGTTTTTATTAATAATTGGTGCTCATTTTTATTCAAATTCACACATGGAAGTGGAAGAAGTAGTGACGGAATTCTGGAAAGAAATAGTTAAAGAAATTTCAATATTTGCTAGATTTAATGCTAAAGATGGTTGGGAAACTTGGTTAATAACCGGGGTTTCAAGTTTAACTTTTACGGCTTTTATAAAAAGTAAAAATAAAAAATTGGAAAAAAGTTTAGCGAGAAGAAGAAAAAATAGTTCTTTTAGTGAGTAGATATTTTTGTGATTAACAAAAGTTACCAATAAATGGTATTGAAAGCGAACTCGAAAATGGGTAGAATTATCTTATCCAATATCTCTTAGATTTTTCAAATTTCCAAGAATTTGATTTAACAGATATAATAACCAATAGTGACCTCTTGAAAGAGGTCATTTTTTATTTCAAAATGTGATATAATAATTGACAGAAATAGAGAGAATTTAAGGATATAATGATGGAAAATAGTTTAAATATCATTGAAAAAATGAATCCTAATCAAAAAATAAATTATGATCGTGTTTTTCAAAAAGTTCGTGAAAGTTGGGAAAGAGATTCTGTTCGTCCCAAAATTTTGCTTCATTCTTGTTGTGCCCCTTGTAGTACTTATTCATTAGAATACCTTACGCAATCAGCCGATGTGACGATTTATTTTGCTAATTCAAATATTCATCCGTCAACTGAATATACAAGAAGAAAAATGGTTCAAGAACGATTTGTAAAAGATTTTAATGAACGGACAGGAAATAATGTTCAATTTATTGCTGCCGAATATGAACCAAATGTCTTTTTACAAATGGTTCGTCAAAAACATTTAGAAAATGAACCTGAGGGTGGGAAACGTTGCACCTCTTGTTTTGAAATGCGATTGGATATAGTTGCTGAGAAGGCTTTAGAACTTGGTTTTGATTATTTTGGTAGTGCTTTGACTTTATCACCAAAGAAGAATAGCCAATTAATTAATGAAATTGGTCTTGACATTCAAAAGATTTATGATGTGAATTATCTTCCAAGTGATTTTAAGAAGAATAATGGCTATAAACGTTCTGTAGAGATGTGTAAAGAATACGATGTTTATCGTCAATGTTATTGCGGATGTATTTTCGCGGCTAAAGCACAAGGGATTGATTTAAAAGAACAGAATCGAGAAGCTATTAAATTTATTAGAAATCAATCATAATCATAGATTTGTATTTAAAAAATAAGAAAATAACTTGACAAAAAAGCCCATTTTTAATAAAATGAGGGTAACTTAAATATTCCAAAGGGGAGTAGCGTCGGTAAGACCGAAACAAAGTCGTCAATTCGTGAGATTCTCACCGGCTTTGTTGACATACTTATGTATGTTTAGCAAGACCTTTGCCAGTTTTGATATCTGGCAGAGGTCTTTTTTGTAAAACCTCTCATGATATCAGTTAGAAATAAAGGAGAATCATTATGCAGCCTTACAATCAATCCGTCAATGAAGTTTTAGAGGAAACTAAAAGTCAATTCGAAGGTTTGAGCCCAAAAGAAGTTAAAAATCGTCAAGCTAAAGATGGTTTCAATGAATTGAAAGAAAAGAAAAAAACTTCAACTTGGGAACTTTTTATTGATACTTTGAAAGACCCAATGGTTATCATCTTACTTTTAGTTGCTTTTGTCCAACTTTTCTTGGGGGAATTTGTTGAATCACTTGTTATTTTCATTGTTTTGATGATTAATTCAGTGGTTGCGGTCGTGCAAACTAAACGAGCAGAAAGTTCTTTAGATGCTTTGAGACAGATGTCGGCACCCTCAGCTAAAGTTTTACGTAATGGAGAGAAAACATCAATTCCTGCGCGTGAGCTTGTTGTTGGCGATATTGTTTCACTTGAGGCCGGTGATTTTATTCCAGCAGATGGACGTTTAATTGATGTTCAAAACTTACGTGTCGAAGAAGGAATGCTTACAGGTGAGTCTGAACCAGTTGAAAAATTTTCGGATGTCATTGAGGGAGAAGTTGCACTTGGTGACCGCAAGAATATGGTCTTCAGTTCAAGTCTTGTTGTTTATGGACGAGCAGATTTTCTTGTAACAGCAATTGCTGAGCAAACCGAGATTGGTAAAATTGCTCAAATGTTGGAAACTGCGGAAGCTAAACAAACGCCACTTCAACAAAAATTGGAAAAATTTGGGAAACAATTAGGTTGGGTAATTTTAGCGCTCTGTGCTTTAATTTTTGCTGTTCAAATTTTGAGACTCTTTACGACAAATCAAACGGCTGATATGCAAAAGGCTGTTCTTGATTCATTCATGTTTGCAGTTGCGGTTGCGGTTGCTGCAATTCCTGAAGCTCTTTCATCTGTTGTTACAATTGTTTTATCTGTTGGAACAAATAAAATGGCAAAACAGCATGCGATTATGCGTAATTTGCCAGCTGTAGAAACATTGGGTTCAACTTCAGTCATTTGTACTGACAAAACCGGAACTTTGACGCAAAACAAAATGACCGTTGTTGATTCTTTCTTGCCAACGCAAGGCAGTAAAGAACTGACAGATTTAACACAGGCAGACCAAAAACTCTTGCTTAATGCAATGGTGCTTTGTAATGATTCATCATTTTCGCAAGAAGGTCAGCTACTTGGTGACCCTACTGAAGTGGCTTTAATTGCTTACAGTGATAAAATCGGTTATCCATATCAAGATTTAAGAGAAAAATCACCACGTCTGGCTGAATTTCCATTTGATTCAGAACGTAAATTGATGAGTACAATCAATGATTTTGAAGGTCAGAAAACAATTTTTGTTAAAGGTGGCCCAGATGTACTCTTTAATCGCTGTAATCAAGTTTTCTTGGATGGAAAAGTGCAAGAATTTACTCCTGAATTGAAAGAGAAATTTCAAGCTCAAAATGAAGCTTTCAGTCAAAAAGCGCTTCGTGTATTAGCTTATGCTTACAAACCTGTCAGTGATAATAAGACTGAACTCACACTTACTGACGAAAATGATTTGATTCTGATTGGTCTGTCAGCAATGATTGACCCACCTCGTGAGGCTGTTTATGATTCTATTGCTGAAGCAAAAAAAGCCGGCATTAAAACGATTATGATTACGGGTGACCACAAAACGACAGCACAAGCCATTGCCAAAGATATTGGTTTGATGAACGAAGGAGATATGGCGCTCACTGGTCAAGAACTTGACGCACTGACTGAGGATGAACTTCGTGAAAATTTAGAAAAGATTTCGGTTTATGCTCGTGTGTCTCCTGAAAATAAAATTCGGATTGTTCGTGCTTGGCAAAATGAGCATCAAGTAACCGCGATGACTGGTGATGGTGTAAATGATGCTCCAGCCCTGAAACAAGCTAATATTGGGATTGCAATGGGTTCAGGAACAGATGTAGCAAAAGATGCGTCAAGTATGATTTTGACTGATGATAATTTCGTATCAATTGTTTCTGCTGTATCAATTGGTCGTGTGGTTTATGATAATATCAAAAAATCAATTAGTTACCTTTTCTCTGGAAACTTAGGAGCGATTATTGCGATTGTCTTTGCTTTGGTCGTGGGCTGGGTCAATCCATTCACTGCTTTGCAACTTTTATTTATTAACTTGGTCAATGACTCTGTCCCAGCAATTGCCTTAGGGATGGAAAAAGCAGAACCAGATGTTATGGAAAAAGCTCCTCGTCAGTTAAATGAAGGAATCTTTGCCAATGGGTTAATGCGGGTTATTTTGATTCGGGGTTCATTGATTGGGATTGCGGCGATTATTTCGCAATATGTTGGACAAAAAACATCACCTGAAATGGGTGTGGCTATGGCCTTTACAACTTTGATTTTGGCACGTACTTTGCAAACTTTTGCTGCACGTTCAAATTCACAAAATATTTTAAAACTTGGTTTTACAACGAATAAGTACGTTTTGATGGCTGTGACTTTCTGTCTTGCTTTATACAGCTTGACTACTCTTCCATTCCTCAGAGAAATTTTCTCAATTCCAGCTGCTTTTGGTTGGTCTCAATGGATTGTAGCAGCAGGGCTTGCCGTAATTGCTGTAATCTGTATGGAAATTCTCAAGTCAATTAAAGGCGTTTTTGAAAAACATTAAAATTTTAAAAAAAGTCACTGACAAAAATCTGTCAGTGATTTTTAAATACTTGAACTTTTATCATATTGATTTAAATGATAAGTTTCAATCATATTGATAAGTTTGTCAGCATAAGTGGGGTCTGTTGCATAGCCAGAATTTTGAACGGCTTTAGCAGCAGTTTTATAATCAGTTGCACTAAGAACTGAAGCATATTGTTTAGAATTCCATGTTGTTCCGTAAAGGAAAAGCTGGGTGTGTGCCGAAACTGAATCAGCAAAATTTGGATAAACACGGAAAACACCTTGGACAGTGACCCACTGACCATTTTCATATTCTTGCGTAGCAAGCGAAACCTTTGGCACATCATCAGATGCTTTGACACCAAAAAGGTTATGATATTTACTTGCAAGTTCGCTTTTGCCAAAATTAGACTCAAGACAGGCCTGAGCAATGGTGATAGAAGCTAGTACTTGACTTTCTTTTTGTGATTTTTGAGCGAGTGGAGCAATTTCTTTGATGAATTTATGTTCATTAATTTCTTGAAGTTGTGCTTCAGACGGCTTTTGTGCTTGGTTATTAAAAATTTTATTATAGACTAAGATTCCTAAAATAACTAGGAAAATAAAGATGAGCTGTTTTAACAAGGATTGACGTCGATTTGGTTTTCTTCGTCGAGTTTTATATTTCATAAAAATAGTTTAACATAAAATTCAAGTTCTTGGCTTAAAAATCAATATTTGTTATACTAAAATTAGTTAAGAAGTAAGCGATAAAATTTCTGTCAGTAAAATTTTACTGACAGCCATAAATTTTTACTGACAGAATCGGTATTGTCAATAAATAATTAAATAAAAGTCATGGAGGCAATCAAATGAATTTTTATGATTTTAGTGCCTTTAAAATGAACGGCGAAACTGTTTCAATGTCTGATTTTAAAGGCAAAGTTGTAATTGTGGTCAACACTGCAAGTAAATGTGGCTTTACACCGCAATTTGAAGGACTTGAAAAGTTGTATGAGAACTATAAAGACCAAGGATTGGAAATTTTAGGTTTTCCCTGTAATCAATTTGTTAATCAAGACGCTGGCGAAAATTCGGAGATCAATGAATTTTGTCAGTTAAATTATGGAGTCACTTTCCCCATGTTTCAAAAAATTAAAGTCAATGGTAAAGAAGCAAATCCCCTTTATCAATTTTTGAAAAAAGAAGCAAAAGGGGCACTTAGCGGGACCATTAAATGGAATTTCACAAAATTTTTAATTGACCGAGAAGGAAATGTTATTGAACGTTTTGCGCCAAAAACGGAACCTAAAGAAATGGAAGAAGAAATCCAAAAATTACTTTAATTAATTTCTTAAGGAAAAGTGTTTTAAAACTTGTAAAAGCTCAATTATTTTGCTAAACTAATAAACAATAAAACTTTTAATCTAGTCCAGAGAGGCTAGCAAGGTTGTGAACAAGAAATATTATCCTTAAAAGTTACTGACAGAACTGTCAGTAAGTTGCTAAGGCATTTTAGGACACATCTGCTAGGTTTCTGGCAGATGTTTTTGCTTTATTTATGACATTTTAATGTTGAAAATAAAGTGCGCAAGGAGCGAAGCGGGTTGTGAGTCATTTGCAACGAAGTTATGCTTTACTACAAAGGAGAAAACAAATGCCAAAACGCAATGATATCAAAAAAATCATGATTATCGGTTCTGGACCAATCATTATTGGTCAAGCCGCAGAATTTGATTATGCAGGAACACAAGCCTGTCTTGCACTTAAAGAAGAAGGCTACGAAGTTGTTTTAGTCAATTCAAATCCGGCAACAATCATGACTGACAGAGAAATAGCTGACACTGTCTATATTGAACCAATAACTTTAGAGTTTGTCAGTAAAATTTTGCGTAAGGAACGTCCTGATGCCTTATTGCCAACACTTGGTGGACAAACAGGACTTAACATGGCAATGGAATTATCCAAAATAGGAATTCTTGAAGAGCTTAATGTTGAACTTCTTGGAACAAAATTAAGCGCCATTGACCAAGCAGAAGACCGTGAGCTCTTTAAAGAATTATGTGAAAGAATTGGTGAGCCACTCTGTGCCAGTGATATTGCAACAACGGTTGATGAAGCAGTTGAAATAGCTGACAAAATTGGTTATCCTATCATCGTCCGTCCAGCATTTACCATGGGTGGAACAGGTGGAGGAATTTGTGATACCGAAGAAGAACTTCGTGAGATTGTGGCAAATGGACTAAAACTTTCTCCAGTAACACAATGCCTAATTGAAGAATCAATTGCTGGTTATAAAGAAATCGAATATGAAGTTATGCGTGATTCTGCTGACAATGCGATTGTTGTCTGCAATATGGAAAATTTTGACCCAGTTGGAGTTCACACAGGTGACTCAATCGTTTTCGCACCAAGTCAAACGCTCTCAGATAACGAATATCAAATGCTTCGTGACGCTTCACTAAATATTATTCGTGCCCTAAAAATTGAAGGGGGATGTAATGTTCAACTTGCCCTTGACCCACATTCTTATGAATATCGAGTAATCGAAGTTAACCCACGGGTAAGTCGTTCATCAGCTTTAGCTTCTAAAGCAACAGGATATCCAATTGCAAAAATGTCTGCTAAAATTGCGATTGGGATGACACTAGATGAAATCATTAATCCAGTCACTAATAAAACTTATGCCATGTTTGAACCAGCACTTGACTACGTTGTAGCAAAAATCGCTCGCTTCCCATTTGATAAATTTGAAAATGGTGACCGCCACCTAGGAACACAAATGAAAGCAACAGGCGAAGTCATGGCAATTGGACGTAACATCGAAGAAAGTCTACTAAAAGCTGTACGCTCACTTGAAATTGGTGTTTTTCATAATGATTTACAAGAAGCACAAGATGCAGATGATGAAATCCTCTATGAAAAAATGGTTAAAACACAAGATGACCGACTTTTCTATGTTTCAGAAGCGATTCGTCGTGGAATTCCGATTGAAGAAATTGCTGATTTAACCAAGATTGATATTTTCTTTCTTGATAAATTACTCCATATCGTCGAAATTGAAGACCAATTAAAAGTAAATATATTTGAACCAGAACTCTTAAAAACGGCTAAGAAAAATGGATTTTCTGACCGTCAGATTGCCAAATTATGGAACGTTAGTCCAGAAGAAGTAAGACGTCGTAGACAAGAAAATCGAACTATTCCAGTTTACAAAATGGTTGATACTTGTGCGGCAGAATTTGAAAGCTCAACGCCTTACTTCTATTCAACTTATGAATGGGAAAATGAATCTAAACGTTCAAGCAAAGAGAAAATAATTGTACTCGGCTCAGGTCCCATCCGTATTGGACAAGGAGTTGAATTTGATTATGCGACAGTTCACTGTGTAAAAGCACTTCAAGCCCTTGGAAAAGAAGCAATTGTCATCAACTCTAATCCAGAAACCGTTTCGACAGATTTCTCAATTTCAGATAAGCTCTATTTTGAACCACTAACTTTTGAAGATGTGATGAATATCATTGACTTAGAACAACCAGAAGGTGTGATTGTTCAATTTGGAGGACAAACAGCTATCAATTTAGCGGAACCTCTCTCTAAAGCTGGGGTTAAAATTTTAGGAACGCAAGTTGAAGATTTAGACCGTGCTGAGGACAGAGATTTATTTGAAAAAGCATTACAAGATTTAGAGATTCCACAACCACCAGGAGCAACAGCAACAAATGAAGAAGAAGCCGTTGCTAACGCCAATAAAATTGGTTATCCAGTCCTTATTCGCCCATCTTTTGTTTTGGGCGGTCGAGCAATGGAAATCATTAATAATGAAAAAGACCTGCGTGATTACATGAATCGTGCGGTAAAAGCTTCACCTGAACATCCAGTACTCGTTGATTCTTATTTACAAGGACGTGAATGTGAAGTCGATGCAATCTGTGATGGCACAGAAGTTCTTCTTCCAGGAATTATGGAACATATAGAACGAGCAGGGGTTCACTCAGGTGACTCAATGGCTGTCTATCCACCACAAACTTTTTCACAAGAAATTATTGATACAATTGTTGATTACACTAAACGATTAGCAATTGGTTTGAACTGCATCGGAATGATGAACATTCAATTTGTTATTTTTGAAGAACAAGTTTATGTCATTGAGGTAAATCCACGCGCGTCACGGACTGTTCCCTTTTTATCTAAAGTGACAAACATTCCAATGGCACAATTGGCGACACAAATGATTTTAGGGAAAAACTTGAAGGATTTAGGCTACACAGAAGGCTTAGCAGAAACTCCTGATATGGTTCACGTGAAAGCACCAGTCTTTAGCTTTACAAAACTAGCAAAAGTTGACAGCTTACTTGGTCCAGAAATGAAATCAACAGGTGAAGCAATGGGTTCAGATGTGACCCTTGAAAAAGCACTTTATAAATCATTTGAAGCCGCTAAACTACACATGGCAGATTATGGTTCGGTCTTATTCACAGTTGCTGATGAAGATAAAGAAGAAACGCTAGCACTTGCTAAAGATTTCGCAGAAATAGGTTATTCACTAGTAGCAACTCAAGGAACCGCAGCATTCTTTAAGGAAAATGGACTTTATGTCCGTGAAGTTGAAAAACTAGCTGGTGGAGAAGATGAAGAAGGAACATTAGTTGAAGATATTCGTCATGGACGCGTTCAAGCAGTTGTGAACACAATGGGAAATACTCGTGCCTCATTAACAACGGCTACCGATGGTTTCCGTATTCGCCAAGAAGCAATTAGTCGCGGTATTCCACTTTTCACATCACTAGATACTGTTGCTGCAATTTTAAAAGTAATGCAAAGTCGTAGTTTTACAACTAAAAATATTTAACAAATAAAGAAGTCCCAAACGGGGCTTTTTTTATTTTTAAATAAAAAAACAAAAATTACTTCAATTATGTATTAATATTCGTACACATACATTAAAGAGAGCGTTTTATTAGACTTGAGTTAGAAAAAAGGTTATAAAAGATATATAGACTACTTAGTAATTTATAAACGACAAAATATTGAAAGAGGGTCGGTGAATGACAAGAGAAAATAAAGTAAAAATATTCATTTTAAGTTTCTTTTTTATTAATATTCCCTTCCTTTTATTTGTCGAAAGGCCCATATCAGCAGATACTGCTATAGACAGTCAAAATTCAGTAGCTAATGCCTATATTAATGTGACTGCACCAACAACAAACACTTGGTCTCTTACTGCTCCAAATTTTAATTATGGCACTCAAACAGCAAGCTCGTCAGTAATCAATAGCAATGCAACGGGAGATGCAGCAATTAAAATTGTCAATTTATCTGGAACATCAACAAGTTTTTCTCTTCAACAATCAATTTCGGACTTTACTTTAGTATCTAACACTGTCGTTTTACCAGCGACTGGCTTTTATGTTTCAGTAGCGAATAGTTCTGACGGAAAACTTATTGGAAGTTCCAATGTCAACATTTTCAAACGAAATGGTGTTGTTTTGCGAAGTGGAACGGGAGCGAATGGAACGATGAATAGTGGTGCTGTGACAGCGCAACTAACAGTAGATGGAACAACTAGAGTAATTGTTACAGGTTCTTATAAAGCAACGATTACCTCAACACTTGTAACAGGACCATAGAAGGGATAAAAGATGAAAATAAAAAGATTTATTCTTCTCATGACTTTAGGATTTTTAATTATCCTATTTGGTTTAGCTCCCAAGGCTAGAGCTGCTATTGTAGGTGGAACAGTTGATACGACAGGAACAGTGACAGGCATAACAGGAGCAACCTACTATAATGTGAGCAATTGGCAAGATATGATTGATACTTATAAAGGAGTGACACCAAATGCAGCCTCAAGCAATACTGTTTTTCTTAATGTAACGGCAAATGTTCCCGGAAATAGTATTTTGAACTCTGGCAACACCGTTTCTAGTGGTAAATCTTTATCAATAAATGGAAATAATTATACGCTCTATCTTGATAATGACACGAATTATACAACGGCTCAGAGTATTGGTGGAAGTGATGGAACAGCCAGAGCTTTCGGCTCTAATGGAACGATTTCTACGGATACGACTCTAACAGTTAAGAATGCAACAATTGTAAACAATATCACGAGTGGAATTTTTCAAATGAAAGGTTTAAATGCTAAGGCTACGGCTGTATATGAAAATGTGACGGTAAGCAATGGCGATGCAATCTACGGAGCGCAACCAATTAGAAATGATAATGGAAAAGTATTATTTCGAGGAACAAATACCTTTAATATTTTACAAAATCACAATATTAATGATACAAGTTCAGCTGGGGCAGATAATCAAGGTGAATGGATTCAAGGAGGAGCCTATCTTGAAGTAGTAACTGGAACAACGACGTTGAACCAAAGTTGGGGAAATGACCAACCTTTCTACGTATATTATTCAAGTGGTGGTTCAACTTTACAAGTTGATGCCGGAGCAGCAATGGTTTGGAATCTAAATAAGACTTATACGATGTACTATGATGATGGAAGTCTATTGACAGTTGGAGCTTTGAATTGGAATATTAATGGAAGTTTTGTCATTAATGGGACTGTAAATACCTCATCTACTTATGCTGGAGGCTGGTTTATGGCCTTAAATACATTAAATAGTTGGAACTTAAATGTTGGACAAAATGCAACGCTTAAAGTGACAACAGGCGGGGTAATTAGTTTAGATGCGTTTTTGACGGGCGCAGTAAAATGGAATTTTGCACAGGGTTCAAGTGTTCTATTTAATAATTTAAATCCAAATCAAAACGTAGTTTCACTTGCTCCAGGATTAGGAAGTAGCATCACAATGACCGACCCCAAAGTTGTGACTTTTAATACAGCGGGTGGCTCAGTCTTTTCTACTACCGTTCTAACATTTCCGATTACGATTTCGGGAAGTGGCTTGCGAACCCACTCATCATCAACCGGTTATACTTTTGATTCGACTTATGACTTGATAACACCCAACAAAGGAACAATTACCCCAACGAGTTCAGATATTTGGTATCGGATGAATACGGGAACACTCACGACCTTTAACCCTACTTTACAGGTAACAAATTTAAGTCCTAATAGTTATGGAAGTGACGCATCAAGTATTGCAGCTGGGAAATATATTTCATGGTATCAGCCTCTAGGATTTCAATTAAATGCAACTTTATCAAGTATGAATCGAACGTTTAACGTTTCATTAGATCCTACTTTAACTCAAGGGACACCGGTAGATGGGTCATGGTCTTCTCTAATTAATGGTGCAAGTACTGAAACACTTGTTGTCGGTGATGATCGAGCACAAAATCCCAATATACATGTCCTTGTCAAAATGACTCAGAATAATTTTCCTAATGGACTTCAGTATTATTGGGTTGACCCAACAACTAAAACAACCAGCCAATTAATCCTTAATTCTGCTTTACAAATTGCAAGTATTACAAGTGATAGTACATTGCCATCTTGGATTAAAATGACTGGTGCAGGAAGTTGGTATACACTGACATTTCCAACTGATTCAGGCCTAAATATTAAAGCGAATAATAGCTTGTTAACACAAACTAATACTAATGCGGGAACTTTTCAGTACACCGTAGCAAATGGGCCGTCATAAAGGAGGAGAAAGTGAAAAAAGTTTATAAATTAATCTTTCTATCCATCCTTAGTATATTATTGATAGTTCAATCTAAAGTTGCTTATTCAGAAAGTCCAACCAGTGATTTTAGCGTAGAAGCTATACTTGAAGGACACCAAAAAGATAAAAGCATTACTTATTGGTGGTTGCAAGTAGAAAAAACGCAGTCAATAAATCTAAAGTTAAAAATTAGTAATGGTAATGAAGAAAATAATTTTGAAATTACATCTAATCAAGCGGTTAATAATAATAATTTTACTCTCGATTATAGCTTATCAGCAGAGGAAGTCAGTCAATATTTACATCATAAAAATTCAAATTTTAATTTCTATCAAGATATCTATTTTGATGAAACGCAAGAAGCAGGTAAATTAAAAATTACTTTGGCTCCTAATGAAGTTAGAGAAATTACGATTAATCTAAAAATTCCTAAAGAAGGAATCAAAGGTCAACTAATTGGCGGGATAAATGTCACAAAAGTGCCAAAAGAGAGCGACCGTCAAGAAGGAATCTTAAATGTTTACAGTAACGTTGTTGCTCTTGTGATGGAAGATAAAGATTACTCAGAATCACATAAACAGAATTTAGAATTTGCTTTGGAAAAATCTAATGAGAAAGAACAAGTCATAAAAATCAAAAATTCCAATTCCTTTCTTCTAAGTAATATGAATATAAAAGCGGTGATAAAAGACCAAAAAGGGGAAGTTGTTTCAGAATTTAGTAATCCAAAGACAGCAGTAGTCCCTAATGCGTCGGTAAGTATTAAACTGAATAATCAAAAAGAACTAGTAAAGGGAGCAAAATATTATTTAACAGTTGACTCCTCTAATCAGACTTTTAAGCGGAATCTAATCGTTTCTGACTCAGGGAACTTAAAGATTCTAGAGAAGAAAAAAGAAGAGATTCAGCCCTTAAATAAAAAATCAGTAGGCCTATCATTAATTCTAATGGTCGTCATATCTTCTGGCGGAATTTATGCCTATTTCAAAAAATAGTCAATCAGTTTATAAATCAAGATTGATAAAACTAGGAAGGAGATTAATGAAAATCAAATATATTCTTTGGGTTATCTGTGCACTCTTACTTTTAAATACAAGTGTTATTCTTGCTCAAGAAATTGGGGGAACTAACACGACAGGGAAAGTGGGATTTTTAGAAAAAGAACCAATTGAAAAACCACCAGTAACTTCTAGTTCGCAAGCTACTGGTCAAAGTCAAATATTGACTAATCAAAATTTACCAATTGTAGGCACTAACCAGAATGATTCTTTAATGCCTTTTGTGGTAGGATTAGTGACAATTGGAGTTGGAAGTCTAATGATTAAAAAGACCAAACGAATAAGGATAAAGGAGAACTTTAATGAAAAAAACAATACTCAGCCTTAGTGGAGTCGCAGTAATTACAGCAACACTTTTGTCAACAAGTGTTTTAGAAGTCAGTGCCGCATCAGTGGGAAGCACGACGAGTGGAGCTAATGTGGCTTTTCAACCTAAGAAAACGCCAACCAATCCGGTATCACCTGGCGATGGTAAAACGCCAATTAGTCCAACTACGCCAGGAGTTCCTAATACTTCAAATCCTGTTGCTTCAGATGATGGATTGACTTTGGATTATGTACCAGCCATTAACTTTGGTACTCACTATGTAGATGCTTCAACAGCTCATACTTGGTCAGCTTGGGCTGCAAATGATGGAAGTGGTAAAGCTATTCCGCAATTCTTGCAAGTAACAGATAACCGAGGAACAGCGACTGGTACAACAGGATGGTCAGTTTCTTTGACGCAAACAGCTCAATTTAAAGGAACGAAAGCTGGTGATTTAGTCAATGCTGTTATGACTTTTAACAATGATAAAACTAATACGGTTGTTAGTACATCAATGAATAAAGCAAGTTCAACCGTGAATACGGCAACGAATGCTCTTGTTCCAGGAACGGCAGTAAATATTTTCCAAGCAGATGCAGGGACAGGGACAGGAACAAACTTGCTTAGTTTTGGTGCGGGAGATGGTTCTACTTTGGTAACCGACCCAGAAACTTTGGATTCTGCAACGAATACAACAGGTAAGGTAGATCCAAATATTACTCTTAATGTACCAGCAGGATCTGCCAAAGTGGATACCTATACTACAACTTTAAACTGGAATCTTTATAGTGCACCAGGTAATGCATAATAGTTGATTCGAGCAACTGAGTCTCTCAAAAGGGAGACTCACCTTTTATAAAAAATTGGGGATTATGGGGGTTATAAATGAAAAAATTACAATTATTTTTATCAGCGATTTTTCTTACGCTATCATTTGGTTTGGCTCAAACTGGCTATGCTCGGACTGATGATTATACTGTGAAGCCAATTATTCCAGAAAATCAATCGAACAAAGATTTAGGATATTTTGATATTCTTTTGGGGGCCGACAAAGAACAGACTTTACAAGTTGAATTATCTAATAATACTGAGCAAGAAATAAAAATTGATGTTACCTTATCTAGCGCAGTAACAAATATGACGGGTCTTGTTGTTTATGAACCAACGGAAATAGTGGCAGATTCTTCACTGAAATATAATTTAAAAGACTATGTTAATACTCCCAAAGTTGTGACATTGCCACCTCTTACTCGCCAAAAACTGGACCTGAAAGTAAAAATGCCAAATGAAGCGTTTGATGGACAAATTGCTGGTGGAATTACCTTTTCAAAAGAGGGGCAAAATGATAAGGAAGAAGATTCAGAAGGAATTACGGTTAAGAATACCTATTCTTATACTATTGCTCTATTAATGAGGCAAAATGATAATGAGGTCTTGCCAGATTTAAAGCTAAAGACGGTCAGCCCTAGTCAAATTAATGGACGAAATGTGATTAATGTTAATCTGTAAAATCCAACGATGACTTATATCAATACGATGAACGTAAAAGCAACGATAAGTGGTATAAGTAATACAGATATAAAATATACTTATTCAAATTCAATGATGCAAATGGCCCCAAATACAAGTTTTGATTTACCTATACCAACTAGTAATCAAAGTGCGGCTACAAGGGTATCAGAACCTCTAAAACCCGGGAAATATCGCCTTCAACTTGTCGTTAATGCCAGAACGGATAATCAAGGAAAATATGAGGCACAGGTCGATAATAAAACGGCACGATATAAGTATCAATGGACCTTTGATCAAGAGTTTACAATTTCTGATAATCAAGCTCTGACGTTAAGTCAAGTTTTTAGAGTAACAAACGTAGAATTTTAATCTATTTATTTTAAGCACTTACCTTTTCAAATTGATTAGGTGTAAGATACCCTAAACTTTGATGGATTCGTTTTGAATTATAAAAGGCTTCGATGTACCAGAAAATACTCTGATAGGCTTCTTCAAAGTTCTTATATTTAAATTGATACACCCACTCTCTTTTTAAATGTCCATGCCAAGATTCAAGACTGGCATTATGATAAGGGTATCCCCTTCGACTGAAAGAGTGAGTCATCCCATAATACTTAAGCAACTCTTCATACTCTAGACTCGTATACTGGCTTCCTTGGTCAGAATGAAGAATAACAGCTTCTGGATAGTCTTGTGATTTAATGGCCTTATTTAAAGTTCTTTGCACTAATTCTACAGTCATTCGCTTGCCCAAATCCCAAGCAATGACTTTTTTAGTATAACGATCCATAATGGTTGAGAGATAACCCCATCCTTGTTGAGTAGGAATATAAGTAATGTCGGTTGACCAAACCTTATTTTTCTTTGTAGGTTCAGTCTGTATGAGATTTTTTCGATTGATGTGATCACTTAGTGAGTATCCAGGCTTAAATTTCTTAATGACTACAGACTTGAGTTGAAGTTGTTTCATTAGCTTCTGTACCAGTTTTAACCCGACTTTTTCCCCTTGTTTAAGTAGAAGATGATGAATTTTAGGAGCACCATAGATTCCTCGGTTAGCATTGAAGAGTTGAGAAATTTTGAGTGACAGGTATTGTCTCCTTAATTGAGTTTTAGATGGATGTCGGTTAATCCGTTCATAATAACTTGATTCAGGAACATCAAGGAGTTGACAGCTTAGTCTGACATTGAGTGCTAAAGTTTGTATGGTTTGAGCCATATCCGCAGCACTCACTTCTTTTTCTCGGCGAATATGGTCAATACTTTTTTTAAGATGTCTCGTTCTTCCTTAACTTTAGCCAGTTGTCTTTTTAATTCTAGAAAATCAGCTTTAGAGACGGAGCTTTCATTAGATTTAGAGTAGAGGTCTATCCATTTATAAATTGTTGCAGGGGCCACGTCGTATTCTTTAGACAGCTGGGTGACGGATTGACCAGAATGATAGAAAGCGATAAGGGTTTCTTTAAATTCTTTTGAGTAGCGTTTTTGCATGTTTTTGTCCTTTGTCTAAATTATACAATAGTGACTCTAAGATTTAAGGATAACATCACTCAAAAACTGAATGATAGTGACCCAACCGTTAAAAAAGAAAAAGACTGGACATGGCGATTATTTGTCATCGGTATATTACTACTTGTCTTATTCTTAATTATCTTATTATGGAAACGTAGAAAAAAATCTCAAAAAGAGGAAGAAGAAAAGCAAGCACTTAGAGAAAAAATAGAAGCCCAAGAAAAAATAATTGATGATTTGAATAAAAAGTGATCCCTATTTACTTCAAAATAAAAAACCTTCCATTTTAAACGGAAGGTTTTGTTATTATTATTTGATTAGTGCTGATATCATAAAAGATTAAACATTTCATAGGCTCATAATGAGGTCCTAAAACTGCAATTCAAAAGTAAGATTAGTCAGAAGTACTCTTGTTTTTTTATAAGTAAGTGCGCGTGCCTTATTAGTATAGAAATTAATGTACCAACTAAAGCTCATCAATAATAGCCAAAGTACAAACTAAAACTTTGTTTGTAAGCTAATAATAATTTTTTTTGGTAAAATAATTAATAGAAACAGATTTGAGAAAGATGAACTTTTGCAAAAAAATTATGATTATATTATTTAATAAACCTTATGATGTACTAACAAAATTTACTGACGGAGAGGGTCGGAAAACTTTAAAAGATTATATTAAAATACCAAATGTTTATGCTGCTGGAAGATTGGATAAAGATAGTGAAGGTCTACTTTTACTGACCGATGATGGAAAGCTCAATCATTTACTGACAGATCCAAAATCAAAATCTTACAAGACTTATTTGGTTCAAGTAGAGGGAGAATTTTCGCCAGAAGCAGCGCAAAAGTTGCAAAAAGGTCTTCTATTAAAAGATGGTAAAACATTGCCTGCGAAAGTAAAATTAATTGATGAACCAGATTGGCTTTGGGAACGAACTCCACCAATTCGTGAACGAAAGGCAATTCCGACTAGCTGGGTTGAAATTTCAATCAAAGAAGGAAAAAATCGGCAAATTAGAAGAATGACGGCAGCGGTCGGTTTCCCAACACTTCGGTTAATTCGTTGGTCAATTGGTCAATATTCACTGGGAAATCTAAAATCTGGGGAATATAAAATTATTCAAAAATAAAAAGGAATCATTTTGTGATTCCTTTTTATTTAGAAAGAACGTCCGCCACCAGAACCGTCACTGAAATTATTGTTATCAGAAGAAGGACGAGGGATAATTCTTGTAGTTATAAATGTGTTGACTAAAATATCTTCACGTTGATGGAGTTCTAAATTACCATTTCGACCGTAATCATAGCGCCATACGGCATGAGCGTCTTTCATTTGATAACGACGATAGATGGCCCAAACGAAGCCACCAGCTGCAATCAAAGAAATGATAAGAGCAATCAAAATTGATAAGGGTTGAAAGCTACGATGGAAAGTTACAGCTCCTGTTTCGGAATTGATAGAATACTTTCTTGATGTTGGAATTCCTGCTTGGTAATATTTAGAAACTTGGTCAAAAAATCCACTGACAGCCTGATAATAATTATTGTCAGTCAATTCGGGTTGGACAATGTCTAAGGTTTTTTCAATTCGACTTGAAGGCAAGTAGTATTTAAGATTTCCTGTTGCCCAAATATAAACTTTACGTAAGTTCATGTTAATGACCAAAACGACACCGTTGTTTTTAGCGCCTACTTTATCAGCTAGATAAGTTTTTGCCATTTGACTAGCAGGGGTAGAGCTATCTGTCGTGACAACATAGACACCCGCTTTTGTTTCATTGGCCAATTTCTGAGCTTCTTGTTCAAGGAGGGTTACATTTCCACCTAAAAGCTGAAGATTATCTTCAAGACCTGACGAGAACGTCGCCGCTGCCGTCTTTGGTGCAAGGAGTAAAAAGAAGAAGCTTAAGAAAAATAAAGAAAGAAATACTAATTTTTTTCTCATGATAGCAAATACCCCACAATAATTCCAAGAAGAAGCACTAGAATAAAGATTCCAATGGCAACTGTCCAAAGTTTTTTCTTATCAATGGGTAGAAGACCGGCTACTTTACCAGTTTGACCATTCATTGCGTAATAAAAGAGACGGTCATTGCCAGCTTCTTTATAAGTAACCAGCCAGATTGGGAGTAAAACGTAATCTTCATCGATATTTTTAATCTGCTGATTACTTTGTAAATTACTGACAGAAGTATAACCGATAATTGTTGATTCCATTAATCCGTCAGCATATTGACGAAATTCCCGTTCAACATTTTCTTTCATATCAGGGAATTCAATATCTCGTTTTTCAGTTAAAAAGCCAGAAAGATATTGATTTTTAAAAGGAATAGCAGCAGTCATATCAAAAGGCTGAACGGCGCCAACCATCTTGTCTGACAGATTTTTTTTCAAGGCATTTTTGATTAAATCCTTAAATTTTGTCTCTCCGCCCCGCTGAATCTCATATTGAGAATGCTCAGTGTATTCAGTGTCTCCAACTATCCAAACGCGTAAATTGGTGGCTTGCGCCGAAATACCGCCAGATAATTCAGCATCAACAGCCCAATAGGGGAAATAAACGCCTGACAGATTTTGAATTTGTTTTTTGTCAAAAAAGGCCTTGGGAACAAATTTTTTCTTACCGACCCAGTCTAAAAATTGTTCTTCAGCCGCTTTTCTCTCAATTTGAAAAGGGAGAATTTTTTCGGGGAGAAATTTACCAGACAATCGCTCGGTCAGAACAACCGGATTATGACAATAATAGCACCAAGTTGAAGCAGTTGTCGCATCAGTGACGATTTCTGCACCACAAGATGGACAGAGAAATAGTCCAATTTCTTCGTCAGTGTTTTCGTCAGCTCTTTTTTGGTCGCTGTCAGTAATTTTTTCCTTTTCGTCAGTCGTTTCAGCGTTACTGACAGAGCTGATAGGACTGTCAGTAACTTTTGCTGCCTCTTGCTTGGCCTCGAAATCAGAAACTTCTTGTTCCGTAAATGTTGAACCACAATATTCACAGTGAAATTTTTGATTTTTGGGTTCAAAAAGCAGTGGACCTCCACAATTGGGACATTTATGTGTAAGAACTTGGCTTTCGCTCATCGTTACTCCTTACTTTTAAGTTATGAAACCTGCTTATTTAGCAGGGGAAATTCAGTTAGAAACTAAAAGAATTTTCATCAGAAATAAATTCTTAAAAATACGCAAAGACAAGCAGCCCTAAGTTAGAACTACTTTATCTTAAATCATTATTTACATGTCTTAGAGCGCTTTGGCCACAAAAGGCTTACCACATTCAGGACAGAATTTAGGAACACCATTCGCCAAATTAACGACTGCTCCACACTCGTTACAAGCCATATTTAATTCAGGCATAACAGGAGTTGCTGAGGGTTTCGCTTGCCCACAATTTGAACAGAACTTACCGGTATTTTTAGTATTACATTCAGGACAAGTCCAAGTATCGGCCTTGTTCTCTGCTTGGGCTTGCATTTGAGCTTGGTTAGTTTGTGAAAAACCAGCTAGATTTTGTCCACCCATATTCATTCCCATGAAGGCATTTGTCGCACCACCAGTGTTTGAACCAGCAGCCTCAAGACCACGAGCAACAGCTCCTTGGACAAAACCTTCACGGATAGAAGGGTCACCAAGCATTGCGCCTTGATTACGCATGTTAATCAATTTTTGACTGTCATCAGTGTAAGAAATGCTAGCGACAGCAACGGAAACAATTTCCATTCCTCGCAACTGTTTCCAATCTTCATCAAGAACAGAGGCCATGTATTTGCTGAGCTCCATACTTTTTGAAGTTAAGAATGAAACCCGTTCGCCTTGAGCAGAATATTGGTTAATTGACGTATTTAAAGCCGTTAAAAATTCAGCCAAATACTGGTCATTAATTTCTTGAATTTCGACATGGTCAGCATTTTTAGGAATGACGTTTGCGTAAAAAGCAAGAGGGTCAGTGATTTTTATTGAATAAGTTCCATGTGTACGCAAGAAAAGCTCTGCATTATAAAAATTATCAAAGTATTGAAGAGGTGTCGCTGTTCCAAATTTAATGCCTTTAATTTCTTGAAGATTGACATAATAAACTTCTTGTTTTTGAGGAGTTGTTCCACCAAATTTGAAACGGAAGAAGCTTTCTTGAATTGAATCACGCAAATCACCATTAAAAAGACTTGGCGCAGTGTCGTTTTTGACAGTATAATATCCAGGTTCAGCGGTGTAATCAATAATTTTACCACCATCCACAAGAATCATCATCATGTTTTCATAAACGTGAACGATAGAACCGTCAGTAATTACGTCTTCGGTTCCTTTACGATTAGAACCACGTTTTGCATCTTTTCTTACTTTAATTCCCTTAGTGAAAACCGTTTGGTCTGACATTTCATTTGGCTCAATGACCTCAAGCCATTGGTCAGCCAACGCCCCACCGAGTGAACCTGTTGCAGCTTTAATAATTCCCATGTATTCTTTTACAAACAAATTCAATTCAAAACAAAATTTTAGAGAATGAATTTGCCTTCCTTTCCTTTAGTGAATAGCTCAGCTATTTGACTTAATTATATCAAATTTCTCTGACGAAACCTATCAATTATTTGAAAATTTACTAAAATCAGACTAAAGTCGGAATTTATTGATTCTCTCCTGTTTCTTTAAATAAATTCTTGTATCATAGGATTAACAAGTTAAGGCTTGCATTTTATCAGATTTATAGATATAATAGACAAGTTATAACTTTCGTACAGATAACATAAATTATGTTGAATTATACAGAGGCGAAATTATTATTTTAGGATAATAATTTCGCCTCTTTTTGTTTAGTTTTAGGAGATTTTATTGCATGAATAAAAACAACCATTTCCACTTATTAGGGGCAGTGATTGCTACAGGGATTTTGTCATTTTCTGGCGTTTTGATTGAAACGGCGATGAATGTGACTTTTCCAACGCTGATTAATGAGTTTGGACTTTCTACTTCAAAAATACAATGGGTAACGACGATTTATCTGCTTGTGATTGCGATTACGATTCCGCTCTCTTCTTATTTTAATGAGCGATTTTCAGCAAGAAAACTTTTCTTGGTCGCTAATCTTATCTTTTTAGTTGGGGTTTTGACCAACTGTTTCTCACCAAATTTTGCCATGCTATTATTTGGCCGACTTTTACAAGGGGTGGGAACCGGGATTGGTTTACCTCTGATGTTCCACCTGATTTTGACTAAAGCACCACTTCATAAAAGAGGAATGATGATGGGGATTGGGACTTTAACGACTTCCATCGCTCCGGCTATTGGCCCAACTTATGGAGGAATTATTTCTAATTCGCTTGATTGGCGTTATATCTATATTTTCCTTTTACCTTTGGTGGTAATTTCTTTAGTGCTTGGTTTGGCTTGTCTTCCAAGAGAAGGGGAAAAAACGCCCAAGAAATTGGCGCTTCGTCCAGTTATTGCATTATCAATCATGTTCTTTGCTTTCATTTCGGCTCTAAGTGCAGAGCATTTAATGACTTTCGCCTTACTCTTTATTGTAGGATTGGTTGGAGCTTTCTTGTTTGTTCAATTCAACCGCAAAGAAAGTTTAATTGATTTAGGAATTTTGAAAAATCACCGATTTGTGGCGCTAATTTTCAGTCTTTTAGTATATCAAGCTTTGCTATTAGGTCTATCTTTTGTTTTACCAAGTTTTATTCAAGTTTCTGCGGGATTTAGTTCATCAGTGGCGGGCCTATTTATGTTTCCTGGAGCTTTGATTGGCGCAGTTTTAGCACCAATTTCTGGGAAAGTTTTGGACCAAATTGGTGCCAGAAAACCAATTACGACTGGTTTGATTTTAGCAGCCCTTGGTCTTGCTTTGCTCTTCGTCTTTTTACCAACAAAAAGTCTTGCTTTACTCTTGGGGGCACACATTGTCTTGATGTTAGGTCTTGGGATTTCATATAGTAACTTAATGACTTGTAGCTTGAGCACTTTAGCTACTGACCAACTTTCTGATGGAAATGCTTTGGTCAATACTTTGCAACAATTTATCGGTGCAGTAGCAACAGCAGTTGTCGCAACGACACTTTCAATTTTCCAAGGACTCAATGGCTTCAAAGTTGGAACAAGTCATGGAACTTCAATTATTTTAGCTCTATTTTTCATCTTGATTATCGTGAGTTTAATTGTCAGTTTCCCAAATTTGAAAAAAATTAGAGCCAATCATTAAAAAAATCTTTGACGAATGACACTTTTTTCGTTATAATATTTTAAAACCTTTAACTAAGTCCAGAGAGGCTTGCAAGGATACGGAAAATTTAATTTGGTTTACTGACAGCTTAAAGATGAACTTTTTTAGCGCATTTATTCTGTCAGTAAATTACCAGTTTTTTAGTACACTTGTAAGTTCTCTTACAAGTGTTTTTTTGTGTCAATTAAGGAGTTGTCAGTAAATCTGAACTTTCTGTCAGTAAAATTCGATTAACATGAGCATTTTATCGATGAATAAAAGAAGGTTCAGCAAGCTGAACTTTCTGTCAGCAATGCGATTAACATGAGCATTTTATCGATGAATAAAAGAAGGTTCAGCAATCTGAACTTTCTGTCAGCAATGCGATTAACATGAGCATTTTATCGATGAATAAAAGAAGGTTCAGCAATCTGAACTTTCTGTCAGTAATGCGATTAACATGAGCATTTTATCAATGAATAAAAGAAGGTTCAGCAAGCTGTTGCTTCTGTCCGAATAAAGAATGGAGAAATAATGCCTAAGTTACAAGAGATGATGACGATTGTCAGCCAACGTGAGGTTGCTTCTAATATTTTCGAGATGGTTCTTAAAGGAGAGCTAGTAGAAGAGATGGATTTGCCGGGACAATTTTTACATCTTGCTGTGCCTAATGCTAGTATGCTTTTACGTCGCCCAATCTCTATTTCCAGTTGGGATAAAGTCGCAAAAACTTGTACGATTCTTTATCGAATTGGGGACGAAACAAGTGGAACTTATGAAATTTTAAAATTACAATCAGGTGCAAAAATTGATGTAATGGGCCCACTGGGAAATGGTTTTCCAGTAGATGAAGTAGTTTCGACTGATAAAATTTTAATTGTCGGCGGAGGAATTGGGGTTCCACCTCTCTATGAATTGGCCAAACAACTTGAAGAAAAAAACTGCCAAATGACCATTTTGCTAGGTTTTGCTTCTGAAAAGGTCAAGATTTTAGAGAAGGAATTTGCTGAATTAAAAAATGTAAGCTTGAAAATTGCAACTGACGATGGCTCTTATGGAACAAAAGGTCATGTTGGGATGTTGATGGAAGAAATTGATTTTGAAGTTGACGCTCTTTATACTTGTGGTGCGCCAGCCATGCTCAAAGCTGTTGCAAAAAAATATGAACAGTTGGAACGACTTTATATTTCAATGGAAAGCCGGATGGCTTGTGGAATCGGAGCATGTTATGCTTGCGTTGAACATGATAAAGAAGATGAGAATCATGCCCTTAAAGTCTGTGAAGATGGCCCTGTATTTTTAGGAAAACAACTATTACTATAATTGGACTACTCTATCAGCATAAAAAAATCATCAGTAGAGCTGATGATTGTCACAAAAAAATTAGGAGAAAAAATGACCGAAAATAATCGTCTGTCAGTAAAATTACCCGGACTTGATTTAAAAAATCCAATCATTCCAGCTTCAGGTTGTTTTGGCTTTGGTGAAGAATATGCCAAATATTATGATTTGAACAAATTAGGGTCAATCATGGTCAAAGCAACAACCCTTCATCCTCGTTTTGGCAATCCGACACCCCGTGTGGCTGAAACAGCGAGCGGCATGCTTAATGCAATTGGACTACAAAATCCAGGATTAGAAGTTATAATGGCCGAAAAATTGCCTTGGCTCAATGAAAATTTTCCAGACCTTCCGATTATTGCCAATGTAGCTGGTTCTGAGGAAGATGATTATGTGGCTGTTTGTGCAAAAATTGGAGATGCACCCAATGTGAAAGTCATTGAATTAAATATCTCATGCCCTAATGTTAAACACGGCGGACAAGCTTTTGGGACAGATCCAGATGTTGCAGCTGCGCTAGTCAAAGCTTGTAAAGCGGTCAGTAAGGTGCCATTGTATGTGAAACTTTCACCCAACGTGACCGACATTGTTCCGATTGCAAAAGCAGTTGAAGCTGCTGGAGCAGATGGATTGACAATGATAAATACACTGATGGGTGTACGTTTTGATTTGAAAACACGAAAACCTGTTTTAGCAAATATCACAGGTGGATTGTCGGGTCCAGCAATTAAACCAGTTGCACTCAAACTCATTCATCAAGTGGCTCAAGTGGTTGACATTCCAATCATTGGAATGGGCGGGGTTGAAAGTGCTCAAGACGTTTTAGAAATGTATATGGCAGGAGCTTCAGCCGTTGCTGTTGGCACTGCCAATTTTGCTGACCCATTTGTCTGTCCAAAAATCATTGAAAAATTACCAGAGGTAATGGATCAATATGGAATTGATAGCTTAGAAAACTTGATTCAAGAAGTTAAAAACTCAAAAAAATGATTTTATTATTAGCTAAAATTACTGACAGCCTGTTTAATCATTCTGTCAGTAAAATGCGACCAAAGCGAGCATTTTATGGATAGCTAAAAGAATTGTCAGCGGAGCTGATAATTCTGTCATTAAATATTTAGAAAAAGGAAGTAGAAAAAATGCAAGAAAATAGACCTGTCATTGCCCTTGATTTCCCTGAATTCTCAGACGTAAAAGATTTTCTCGAAAAATTTGATCCGTCAGAACAATTGTATATTAAACTAGGAATGGAACTTTTTTACACGGCTGGACCCCAAGTCGTTTACTATGTAAAATCGCTCGGCCACAGTGTATTCCTTGATTTAAAACTCCATGATATTCCAAACACCGTTGAATCCTCAATGCATGTTTTAGCACGTTTGGGAGTGGATATGGTTAATGTTCACGCCGCTGGTGGTGTTGAAATGATGGTCGCGGCTAAACGCGGTTTAGAGGCTGGAACGCCAGTTGGACGGCAAAGGCCAAAATTAATTGCTGTCACACAATTAACCTCAACTTCTGAGGAAATTATGCAAAATGACCAAAAAATTATGACTAGTCTTGAAGAATCGGTTATTAATTACGCACAAAAAACCGCTCAAGCAGGACTTGACGGTGTCGTTTGTTCGGCACATGAAGTTGAAAAAATTAAAGCAGCGACATCGAAAGAATTCATTTGTCTCACACCGGGAATTCGCCCAGAAGGTGCAAGTAAAGGCGACCAAAAACGAGTAATGACACCTAAAGAAGCAAGAACAATTGGTTCAGATTATATTGTTGTCGGCCGTCCAATTACCCAAGCAAAAGATCCAGTAGCTAGCTATCATGCGATAAAAGCAGAATGGAATCGATAAAATGAAAAAATTACTTCACTTTTTGGTTGTGTTACTTGGAATATTTGTAGCTTTTATACTGGCTCGATTATTCATAGAGATTTATACGATTGTTGGTGATGTTTATTTACAAGTTGATAATAAAACAATCACTCTTTATAAAGTTTTAGCCGAGATTGATTATTTATCAGTTGGGATTACTTTTGCGATGGTTTTTGCTTACATGGCTCCTATTAGACTTAATTGTTGTCGTCGTCGTAAGATCATGGTTTAAAATTCAAAATAAAAGTCAAAAACAAAGTCAAAAAGTGTGGAAGAATAAATTTACTAAATTTTGGTTTCGCTATCG
Source organism: Lactococcus sp. FSL K6-0773 (assembly GCF_038006485.1). Lineage (NCBI taxonomy): Bacteria > Bacillati > Bacillota > Bacilli > Lactobacillales > Streptococcaceae > Lactococcus > Lactococcus sp. FSL K6-0773. The sequence goes on from NZ_JBBOVF010000001.1 coordinate 444,747, forward strand.
GTCAATACATATTACTTTTATCTTACTCTCAATCTTTACTAGCCTTTCACTGACGGCACCTGCAATGGTCATGAATAGTTTTACTGCGATTGTTTCTATTTCAGTATTGGTGATTAATCTCAGCAAAAAAATCGGCTAAAAATGGCCGATTTTTTTATTTTATTGGATTTTTTGCAGGAGTTCCGGCTTTGCGTGGGTATTTTTTAGGGGTTTCTTTTTTCTTTTCAATCAGAGCAATGTGACGCTCATCACCGTTAGGCAATTCATAAGCGACTTCTTTGATAAATTTTCCACCAAGTGTAGCAATTGCCTTTTTAGCGTCATTCAATTCTTCTTCAAATTGAGCTGCTTTTAATGACAATAAAATACCATTTTTCTTGAGAAAGGGAATCGTAAATTCAGTCAAAACAGAAAGTCTAGCAACCGCACGGGCAGTAACAAAATCAAAAGTTCCACGATAATTAGCATCCTGACCAAAATCTTCAGCTCGTCCGTGAAGTAAAGTCACATTTTCGAGGCCTAATTCCTCTGTCAGTAAACTTAAAAAATTAATTCGCTTATTGAGAGAATCAATGATAGTCACTTTTAATTCAGGGAAAATAATTTTCATTGGTAAGCTAGGAAAACCAGCTCCAGCACCAATATCTAAAATGCTGACAGGTTGGTCAGTAATCAATCCATATAAAATTGGTGCAATAGAATCATAAAAATGTTTTAAATAGACTTCATTTTTTTCAGTAATTGCTGTCAAGTTAATTTTTTCATTCCATTCAACCAAGAGTTCAAAGTAGCGTTCAAACTGTTTGATTTGTTTATCAGAGAGTTGAATATCAAATTCTGTCAGTGCTGACAAAAATTCATCAGGGGTCATAAAGTTCGCTCCAAAAGTTTTCTAGTAATTTCAGCAATCAGCTCACGATTTTTACCTTTTGGTAATTTATCAATTAAATTTAATGCTGAAAGAGTATAAGATTTTGCAAGTGCTTTGGTTTTTTCAAGGGCATCAGAAGTTTTGATAAAATCATAAACTTCATCAAATTTTTCATTTTTAATTAATTCAGAAACAAGAGCATTGTTTTCCTGTAAAGCAAAGAGAACAGGAGCAGAATAAATGCCTTGTTTAATGTCTTCAAGTACCGGTTTTCCAAGCGTTTGAGCAGTCGATGCATAATCTAAATAATCATCCATAATTTGGAAAGAAATCCCAATATTCATTCCAATTTTATAAGCTCGTTTGGTCAATGTATTATTTTTAGAAATTAAAGGAGCAACAGAAGCAGAAAGTGCAAAAAGTTCTCCCGTTTTTCCTGAAATATTTTCAATATAATCATCTAAAGTTTGTTGAAGATTAAAATGATGATTAAGTTGACCAAGCTCACCACCTAATAAACGCTCAATTGAACCAATATTTTTGGTTAAATTTGATAATTCTAATGAGTGTTCAGACATTAGACGAAAGACAGCAATAAATAAATAGTCCCCAGCATAGACGGCAATTTCTGGTCCGTATTTTGCTGACAAAGTAGCTACGCCACGCCGTGTGTCTGCGTGGTCAATGACATCATCGTGAACCAAAGTCGCTGTATGCATCATTTCGACAGAAGCCGCAAGTGCCAATCTTTCACTTTCAGAAAGATCAGTAAATCCTGAAAATAAAAGTAAATAAGCTGGACGCAACATTTTTCCGCCCGCATCAAATATATCAAAAATAGCCGATTTAACATCTGAATTTTTGATGGTAACGTGGCTTTTCATTAATTGTTGAACTTGAACCAATTCTTTTTCAAGCTCTGGATAGTCTTTCCAAAAGTTATTTTTTAAGTCCATTGTTTACTTTCTTTAATAAATAGTTCTTGAATAGGTTTAACACGTGTAATTAATTGATTTCCAGCAATGCCAATTGCAAAACCAGCAAGTATTCCAAAAAAGGCAAGCCAAGGCAAATAAAGCATAACAGAAGTTGTTTTAGCTAAAAGAGAAGCCATTGCTAATTGGCCAAAATTATGAAAAAATCCACCAACTGTCGAAATTCCAATCATTGAAACCAGTTTTGGTCCAAATTGCTTCATCAAATACATGGCTAACAGAGATAAGATTCCGCCTGCAAAAGAGTACAGAAAAACGGAAAAACCAGTAAAAAGTGCTGTAATTAATAGACGAAGAATTTGCATGACCCAAACTTGTCGCCATCTTAAAGTGAAAACTGCAATAATCATCACCAAATTGGCAAGGCCCACTTTAGCTCCAGGTGCAAAAGCAAAAAAAGGAGGTAAAGAGCTTTCAATAATTCCCATAACTACCGCAGCAGCTGTCAATAGAGAAACATAAACGTATTCTTTAATATTCATACTTTATAATCTACCTGTTCATCCTTTTGACCACTCATAACTTCAATCACTAAATTATGAGGTAAACAGACGATAGTTTCCCCAGTCTTAGAAATATAGCCCCTTTGGACGTCAATTTGGTCTTTACAATTGGCTTCGACAACCGCAATTTCACCATTTTTAACTTGTATTTTATTATAATCGCCATCTTTATCACGGTAGGTCCAAGTTTGATTTTTATTTAAATTAAAAGTTTTAATCACCTTACCACTAATTCTTAGTTCGGCCTGAGCTCCCTTGGAACCAGTAGCGAAGAAGAACAAGGTTGAGAAAGAAGCGATGAACAGTAGAAAAATAATAACAAAATCAAGCGGTTTTGTCTTTATGCTTTTAAAAAAATTAACCGTGTTTTTAAAGAAGTTCATTAAGGTTAATTATAGCAGAATTAATGAAAAAATTCACGAAATCAAAAAGAAAAAGCCTTTCGGCTCTTTCTTATTTTTTAGTGATATTTTTTGAGTCATCTTTAGAAAGCTCTTTTGCTTTTTCAATGATGTAGTTTTTCAAATTCGCACCGATTTGTGGGTGTTCTAAACCATATTCAATTGTTGTTTCAACAAAACCAAGTTTATCACCAACATCATAACGTTTTCCAGTAAATTCATGAGCAAAAACGCGTTGTGTTTTATTCAAACGTTCGATAGCATCAGTCAATTGGATTTCATTTCCTGCACCGGGAACTTGTGTTTCTAAAACATCAAAAATTTCAGGAGTTAAGAGGTAACGACCGATAATTGCAAGGTCAGAAGGAGCTTCATCAACATTTGGTTTTTCGACAAAACGTTCAACATTGTAAAGGCCTTTAGAAACTTCACCGTTAGGGTCAATGACACCATATTTATCAACATCATCATGAGGAACTTTCATAACCGCGATTGTTGAAGCGTGAGTTTTTTCATAATCATTGATTAGGTCTTTAGTTAAAGGAGTTTCATTCCCAGTAATATTCATCAAGTCATCGCCAAGCATGACTACAAAAGGCTCATTTCCAACAAAAGCTTTAGCTTGAAGAACGGCATGTCCCAATCCTTTTGGATGAGATTGACGGATAAAGTGAAGATTAATATCTGTCGTTTCTTCAACAAGTTTAAGTAATTCTGTTTTTCCTTTTTCAAGCAAATTTTGTTCAAGCTCAATGTTTGAGTCAAAATGGTCTTCAATAGGACGTTTTGCTTTACCAGTAACAATCAAAATATCTTCGATTCCTGATTTCAAGGCTTCTTCAACGATAAATTGAATAGTAGGTTTGTCGACGATTGGCAACATTTCTTTGGCAATCGCTTTAGTTGCTGGCAAAAAGCGAGTTCCGAGACCAGCGGCAGGAATAACAGCTTTACGTACTTTTCGGGCTTTAGTTGGAATAATGTTTTGTTTCATGGATAATTAACTCCTTTATAGTTAGATAAATCGTATTTACTCTTTATTTATTATTAATGAATTCATTTTCGGCACGAGTTTCGCGGCGCATGATATCAAGAATTCCAGTTTTTGCATCTAGATTTTCATAGAGAACTTTGTAGATTGTTTCGGTAATTGGCATATCGATACCTAGCTGTTGAGCGAGCTCAAAAGCAGCTTTAGTGGTTGAAACACCTTCAATAACCATTCCCATATTTTTTTCAATATCAGCTAGCTTTTCGCCGCGACCAAGAGCATCACCCGCGCGCCAGTTTCGTGAGTGAATTGAAGTACCTGTTACAATTAAGTCACCAACACCAGACAAACCGCTATAAGTTAAAGGTTCAGCTCCCATAGCCACACCTAAACGAGTAATTTCGGCAAGGCCACGTGTAATAATTGCTGCTTTAGCATTATCACCAAAACCAAGACCGTGCAGAGCACCCGCACCTACAGCAATAATATTTTTAAGGGCGCCAGCTGTTTCAACACCAATAACATCAGTATTAGTATACAGACGGAAGTAGTCGTTGCTAAAGATTGCTTGAGCGTATTTCGCTTCATCATGGTCTTTAGAAGCTGCAGAAATTAAAGTAATATCACGAACAATTGTTTCTTCAGCATGAGAAGGGCCAGAAACTACCACGATTTCTCCTCGCAATTGAGCGGGGATTTCTTCTTCAAGAATAGTAGAAATTCGCTCATGTGTCCCTTGTTCAAGCCCTTTAGAAGCGTGAAGAATGTGTACTTTGTGTTTAAGGACTTCGGCTACTTGTTTTGCGACCAAACGTGTCACTTTAGTTGGTACAACAAATAAAATAGCATCAACGTCTTCTAAAGCTAAATCTAAACGATCAAATGCTTTTATTTTTTCATCCAAAACAACATCTTTAAAATAGCGTGTATTTGTATGCTTTTCATTAATTTCAGCCATCTGTTCTGGGTTATTTCCCCAGATACGAACTTCATGACCATTATCATTAAGAACTTGTGAAAGTGCAGTTCCCCACGAACCTGGGCCTAAAACTGCAATTTTTTGTGGATTCATAGAAATGATCCTTTCTTTCGTTTTGGTTTCCTTTACATTTTAACATAAGCAAGAATAAAAATCAGCCCTAAGTATGATTTAGGGTTCAAATATTATGATAAAATAGAAATATATCCGAAAGGTTATTCTTAAAAATGAAATTTAAAAATTAGAAACTTGTGAGAACAGGACGCAAGCGGGAGGAAAAAAATATGCCAGTCAGTTTATTTATGAATCATCAGGACATGATGTTCGGTTATGGTCATCTAGGAATCGTGAATGTGATTTTTGGATTAGTTCTCTTTTTCTTAATTATAAAAATGATTATCGGAATTAGTTTTATGCGAAAAAACCCCGATGAAAGAGAAGAAGGATATAAGGATAAAGGAATGAGCAAAAAAGAAAATATTGAACGTTACCACGAAGCAGGACTCTCAGATACGGATATTAAAATTTTCCGTGAAAACTTGTCAGAAGCAAAAGAAAATATCAAAACTTGGGAAAAATTACTGAAAAAAGAAGATGATTTACAAGTTGTTGAATCAGTGACAGGTGGTTTAGAAGCCAGCAAACAAACGTTTAAATATATTGTTCAAAATCCACAAGAACTCACAAAACAAAATGAGTTTCTATATAAAGACTTGCCAAACATGGTCAAATTGTCAGAGAAATTTATTGAGATGAAGAAACAGTCAGTAAGAACAGAAGAAATCAATCGTGATTTAGATGAAACCTTACTTTTGATAAAAACACTCTCACATTCAATTTCTAAAAACTACCATGAAATTTTGATGGACGATGTCAATGTCATCAAACATCAAGTTGATTTTGACAAATAATTTTACTGACAGACGTTTTAAAAATTCTTGTCAGTAAAACCGATGATTCTGTCAGTAAAAAAACAAATATTCCTGTCAATTTTGGCAGGAATCATTTATAATTAAAAGTAAAGAAATATAAGTATAGCAAAGGAAATTAAAGATATGGATAATCCAATTTTAGATGATTTGATGACCAATGATAAAGTCATTAAAGAGGCAGAGCAATTAGATGAACAACAAAAGTCAGAAATTGTAAAAATGCACGAAAAAGCCTCTTTAGCAGCAGTAGAAGTTCTTTCTACGGAAGAATTAGAAAAAGCAAAAGAATTATCAAAACAGTTGGATGAATCAAGTGCTCAATCTGTCATTAACTATGGAGCAAGCGCCCAAGATAAGATTTCGGCTTTTTCTCAAAGTGTCTTAAATAAAGTTCAGGCACAAGATTTGGGTGAAGTTGGTTCTTCACTGACAGATTTGATGTTTAACTTACAACAAGCCAATCCAAACGAATTGGTGGCTGAAAATAAAGGGATTTTTACCAAAATGTTTGGTAAAGTTAAACGTTCAATTTTTGAAGTGACGCAAAAATACCAAAAAATTGGAGCAGGTATTGATAAAATTTCTGCAAAATTGAACAATGAGCAACAAGGACTTTTGCAAGATAATGAAATGCTCGATAAACTTTACGATGAAAACTTGAATTATTTCAAGGCTTTGAATGTTTATATTGCAGGTGCTGAATTAAAAGTCCAAGAATTAGATACAGAAATTATTCCGCAAGCTCGAAAAGAAGCTCAAGATTCTACTGACAATGCCTTGATTGTTCAAAAAGTGAATGATTTAGAATCATATAAAAATCGCTTAGAAAAACGAGCTCATGACTTGCGTCTTGCTCGTCAGTTGACAATTCAACAAGCCCCACAAATTCGTCTCATTCAAAATACCAATCAAGAATTAGCTGAGAAAATCCAAACTTCAATTAACACTGCCATTCCACTATGGAAAAATCAGGTTGCGATTGCTTTGACCCTCTTAAAACAAAAAGATGCTTTGACAAGTCAACGTATTGTTTCAGAAACGACCAATGATTTGTTGCGTAAAAATTCAGAAATGCTTAAAGCATCAACAATTGAGGCTGCAACTGAAAATGAACGTGGTTTAGTAGATATTGAAACATTAAAATTAACTCAACAAAACTTAGTTGATACTATTCAAGAAACCATGAGAATTCAGGCCGAAGGACGTCAAAAACGTCAACAAGGTGAAGTTGAACTTTCTAAAATGGAAGAAGAAATTAAAGAAAAATTGTTACAATTATCAAATAATAAACAATTAAATTAAATTTTAAAATTACTGACAGAAATTGAGCGCTATTTTCATCTGCTAAAGCATGATTTGTATAGGCTCAGGCAAAATCTGTCAGTAATTTTTTATAGTGATAATTGGTATATACTGTTTATTGACAAAAAAGATAAAGGGTGCTAAAATTAAAGAAAAAGAAGAGGAGATATTTATGACTTACTATATTAAAGCAGATCAATTTTTCTACGCTTATGAAACAAAAAAAGGTGGTTTCTTAGAAATTACTGATGGAAAATTTGGAGAGTGGACAGAAGAAGCACCAGCAGGAGCTGACATTTTAGATTATTCAGGTCAATCAATTGCCCCAGGTCTTGTTGAAACACATATCCATGGTTTTGGTGGAGCGGATGCCCAAGATGCTGAAGTTGAAGGAATTATGGGAACAATGTCAGAAGGCTTGTTGTCAGCAGGGGTCACTTCATTTTTACCAAGTCCTTTGACCGATGATCATGAAGGATTGAAAGCAGTTTGTACGGTTGTAGGAGAACATTACCAAGAAGCTCGCGGAGCCAAAGTTCGTGGTATTTTCTTTGAAGGTCCATTCTTTACAGAGGAAAAGAAAGGGGCTCAAAACCCTAAATACATGCGCGATGCCAAAATGTGGGAACTTGAAGATTGGCAAGAAGCTGCACATGGAATGCTCAAAAAAATCGGTCTTGCCCCAGAACGTGATGGTTCAGAAGACTTCATCCGTAAAGCAACTGAATCAGGTGTTGTTATTGCATTGGGACATTCAAATGCGACTTATAAACAAGCAGTTGCTGGGGTACAAGCTGGAGCATCTGTTTGGGTTCACACCTTTAACGGAATGTCTGGAATGACTCACCAAGAACCAGGAATGGTTGGAGCAATTTTAAATACACCAAACACTTATGCTGAGTTAATTTGTGATGGTCACCATGTTCGTCCAGAAGCAGCTGAAATTGTAATGAAAATGAAAGGTGCTGACCATGTTGTTTTGATTACAGACTCAATGCGTGCCGCAGGACTTCCTGACGGACCTTATATGCTTGGCGAATACGAAGTAGAAGTTCGTGACGGAGCCGCATGGCTTCCAACAGGACGCCCTGCTGCTTCAATTTTAACACTCAAAACAGCTGTTAAAAATGTCATTGACTGGGGGATTGCCACACCAGCAGAAGCAATTATGATGGCTTCATTGACACCAGCAAAATCTGTAAACATTGATGATGTTTGTGGTCAAATAAAACCAGGTTTGTCAGCTGATTTTATCGTTTTAGACAATGATTTTGATTTAGTTGCAACTTATCTTGATGGTGAAAAACGCTATGAAGCGTAATATAAAAAATGAATTTCGCAAGGAATTCATTTTTTTATGAAAATATTTCATTTTTCAAGTTGAATAATCAGAAAAATAAACAAAAAGGTAAAAGATTATTTACTTTTTTGTTAAAATATAAAAGAATAGAATGGCTATTATTGTGTCATATTATAGAAGAATTAAGAGCAAATGAAGTCTATAAATTTTATTTGAAAATGCTAGAAAACCCTTGCAAAATAAGGCTTAGAAAAAAAGAAACAATGAAAACGTTTCATACAGTTTGTAAAGAGATTTTTTTATAAATACGTGATATAATGAACTAGACAACAAATGAACATGGTAAAAATATTAATAACGTTTACGTATTTTTGCTATGTATCTCAATTTCGGAGGACAGATTTAAATGAAACGCATTGCAGTTTTGACTTCTGGTGGTGATGCCCCAGGAATGAATGCGGCTATTCGTGCAGTTGTTCGCAAAGCAATTTCTGAAGGTATCGAAGTTTACGGTATCAATCACGGATATGCGGGCATGGTTGCGGGAGATATTTTCCCGCTTACGTCAGCTTCAGTTGGTGATAAAATCGGTCGGGGTGGTACATTCTTGTATTCAGCACGCTACCCAGAATTTGCTCAAGTAGAAGGACAACTTGCTGGGATTGAGCAACTTAAAAAATTCGGTATCGAAGGTGTCGTTGTAATCGGTGGTGATGGTTCTTATCATGGAGCTATGCGTCTTACAGAACATGGTTTCCCAGCTGTTGGACTTCCAGGAACAATCGATAACGATATCGTAGGAACTGATTTTACAATTGGATTTGATACAGCTGTTTCAACAGTTGTAGATGCCTTGGATAAAATCCGTGATACTTCATCATCACATAACCGTACTTTCGTTGTAGAAGTAATGGGACGTAATGCTGGAGATATCGCTTTGAATGCTGGTATCGCTGCTGGTGCAGATGATATTTGTATTCCAGAAAAAGAATTTAAGTTTGAAAACGTAGTTAACAACATCAACAAAGGCTACGAAAAAGGTAAAAATCACCACATCATCGTTCTTGCTGAAGGTGTAATGACTGGTGAAGAATTTGCTACAAAACTTAAAGAAGCTGGTTATAAAGGAGACCTTCGCGTTTCTGTCCTTGGACACATCCAACGTGGTGGTTCACCAACAGCTCGTGACCGTGTTCTTGCTTCACGTATGGGTGCTCGTGCCGTTGAATTGCTTCGTGATGGAATCGGTGGCGTAGCCGTTGGTATCCGTAATGAAGAACTTGTAGAAAGTCCAATTCTCGGAACAGCTGAAGAAGGAGCACTCTTTAGTTTGACTACTGAAGGCGGAATCAAAGTAAATAACCCGCATAAAGCTGGTCTTGAACTTTACCGTCTTAACTCAGCACTCAACAATCTTAACCTTAACTAAGTTACTGCAAATCTGTTTCTAGTTAAGTGTTAAACGCATAATTAGGGCAGAGATATATAATTAATCATTATAGGAGAAAAACACAAAATGAATAAACGTGTAAAAATCGTCTCAACTCTTGGACCTGCTGTCGAAATTCGTGGTGGCAAAAAATTTGGTGAAAGCGGCTATTGGGGAGAATCTCTTGACGTCGAAGCATCAGCAAAAAACATTGCAGCTTTGATTGAAGAAGGCGCAAATGTCTTCCGTTTCAACTTCTCACACGGTGACCATCCTGAACAAGGTGCTCGTATGGCAACAGTTCACCGCGCTGAAGAAATCGCTGGTCATAAAGTAGGTTTCTTGCTTGATACTAAAGGTCCTGAAATGCGTACAGAACTCTTTGCTGACGGTGCTGATGCAATCAGCGTTGTTACTGGAGATAAATTCCGCGTTGCAACTAAACAAGGTCTTAAATCAACTCCTGAATTGATTGCTTTGAACGTAGCTGGTGGTCTTGATATCTTTGATGATGTTGAAATCGGTCAAACTATTTTGATTGACGATGGTAAACTTGGTTTGTCATTGACTGGTAAAGATGCAGCAACTCGTGAGTTTGAAGTTGAAGCACAAAATGATGGCGTTATTGGTAAACAAAAAGGTGTTAACATTCCTAACACTAAAATTCCTTTCCCAGCTCTTGCTGAACGTGATGATGCGGATATCCGTTTCGGACTTTCACAACCTGGTGGAATCAACTTTATCGCTATCTCATTCGTACGTACTGCAAATGACGTTAAAGAAGTACGTCGTATTTGTGAAGAAACTGGAAATCCACACGTACAACTTTTGGCTAAAATTGAAAACCAACAAGGTATCGAAAACCTTGATGAAATCATCGAAGCAGCTGATGGTATCATGATTGCTCGTGGTGACATGGGTATCGAAGTTCCATTTGAAATGGTTCCAGTTTACCAAAAATTGATCATCAGCAAAGTTAACAAAGCAGGTAAAATCGTTGTTACTGCAACAAACATGCTTGAATCAATGACTTACAACCCACGTGCTACTCGTTCAGAAATTTCAGACGTATTCAACGCTGTTATTGACGGAACTGACGCAACAATGCTTTCAGGTGAATCTGCTAATGGTAAATACCCACGCGAATCAGTTCGTACAATGGCTACTGTTAACAAAAATGCTCAAACAATGTTGAAAGAATACGGACGTCTTCACCCAGAACGTTACGACAAATCAACTGTAACAGAAGTAGTTGCTGCATCAGTTAAAAACGCTGCAGAAGCTATGGATATCAAATTGATTGTTGCTTTGACTGAATCAGGTAACACTGCTCGTTTGATTTCTAAACACCGTCCTAATGCTGATATCTTGGCTATTACATTTGACGAAAAAGTTGAACGTGGATTGATGATTAACTGGGGTGTAATCCCAACAATGACTGAAAAACCTTCATCTACAGATGACATGTTTGAAGTTGCTGAAAAAGTTGCTTTGGCTTCAGGTTTAGTTGAATCTGGTGACAATATCATCATCGTTGCTGGTGTTCCAGTTGGTACTGGTCGTACAAATACAATGCGTATCCGCACTGTTAAATAATTTGTCAATTAAGAATCTTAAAACAATAATGCCTGCCGCTATCGACAGGCCCTATTGTTGAAAAGATTATATTTTATAAAATACTCGTTTATAATTTGAAAGGAATTAAAGAAAATCATGGCTGATAAACAACGTAAAAAAGTTATCCTTGTAGGTGACGGTGCTGTAGGTTCATCATACGCTTTTGCTCTTGTAAACCAAGGGATTGCACAAGAATTAGGAATTGTTGACCTTTTTAAAGAAAAAACTCAAGGAGATGCAGAAGACCTTTCTCATGCCTTGGCATTTACTTCACCTAAAAAGATTTACTCTGCAGACTACTCTGATGCAAGCGACGCTGACCTCGTAGTCTTGACTTCTGGTGCTCCACAAAAACCAGGTGAAACTCGTCTTGACCTTGTTGAAAAAAATCTTCGTATCACTAAAGATGTTGTCACTAAAATTGTTGCTTCAGGTTTCAAAGGAATCTTCCTTGTTGCTGCTAACCCAGTTGATATCTTGACATACGCTACTTGGAAATTCTCAGGTTTCCCTAAAAACCGCGTTGTAGGTTCAGGTACTTCACTTGATACTGCACGTTTCCGTCAAGCATTGGCAGAAAAAGTTGATGTTGACGCTCGTTCAATCCACGCATACATCATGGGTGAACACGGTGACTCAGAATTTGCCGTTTGGTCACACGCTAACGTTGCTGGTGTTAAATTGGAACAATGGTTCCAAGAAAATGACTACCTTAACGAAGCTGAAATCGTTGAATTGTTTGAATCTGTACGTGATGCTGCTTACTCAATCATCGCTAAAAAAGGTGCAACATTCTATGGTGTCGCTGTAGCTCTTGCTCGTATTACTAAAGCAATTCTTGATGATGAACATGCAGTACTTCCAGTATCAGTATTCCAAGATGGACAATATGGCGTAAGCGACTGCTACCTTGGTCAACCAGCTGTAGTTGGTGCTGAAGGTGTTGTTAACCCAATCCACATTCCATTGAATGATGCTGAAATGCAAAAAATGGAAGCTTCTGGTGCTCAATTGAAAGCAATCATTGACGAAGCTTTTGCTAAAGAAGAATTTGCTTCTGCAGTTAAAAACTAAAAATAAAAAGAGTTGGTTGAGATTTCAACTAGCTCTTTTTATTTTAAATTAAATTTGTTAAGCTAAAAGTATAATAAAAAAGTCTGTTCATCAACAGACTTTTTTATTTTTGTAAATTTATTTAGATTTGATGTAGTTAACACCATCAGCCTTAGGCGCAATTGCTTTTCCAAGAAAGAGTGCCAAGATGATAATTGTAAAGACATATGGAGCCATTTGTAGGAATGAAGAAGGGATTTCTTTGATTCCAGGGATTTGACCACCGATAACAGCAAGTGAGGTAAAGAGCCCAAAGAGAAGTGATGATAACATTGCTCCAATAGGATTCCATTTACCAAAAATCATCGCTGCAAGTGAAATGAACCCTTGACCAGCAATCGTTGAAACTGAGAAGTTACCAGAAATTGCTTGAGCATAAATTGCACCACCTACACCACCGAGGACACCTGAGAGAAGCACACCAGCCCAACGGTAGGCATAAACGTTGATTCCAAGGGTATCAGCTGCTTGTGGGTTTTCACCAACTGAGCGAAGGCGAAGACCGAAACGTGTTTTAAATAGAACGTACCAAGCGAGAATGGCTACAACAATTGCAAGAAACCCTGGTAGAGAAGTTTGACTAAAGAAGATTTTACCAATGACAGGGATGTTTGATAGTAGTGGAACGTTCCAATAACCGATTTGTTCACTGATATTAATTTGACCTTGTTGATAGAAAACTTGAAGTAGGAAAACTCCGAGTGCTGGAGCCATCAAGTTGAGTACAGTACCAGATACGATATGGTCTGCTCTTAGATTCACTGTAGCCACCGCATGAAGAGAAGAGAAGAGAGCACCAATTAAAGCTCCAAAAAGGATTGAGAGCCATGGAGTCATACTTCCAAACATTCCGGCAGTAGTTAAGTTGAATACAACGGAACTGAAAGCTCCGATAGTCATTATTCCTTCAAGACCGACATTGACGATACCGCCTCGTTCGGAGAAGACACCACCAATACTTGTAAAGATTAGAGGAGTTGAATAGATGAGCATATTAGCGACAATGATTTGTAAAGTATTTACAAGATTCATGCTTTTTCTCCTTTCTTCTTAGCAGCTTCTGATGCTTTGATTTCTTTAGCTTTTGGTAACATGACTTCGATAATGAATTTCACTGCAATGAAGAAAATAATTGAAGCAGTGACGACTTTAACGATTTCTGGTGGGATACCATCATTTGTCATACCAGGAGCACCTGTTTGAAGAACTGAGAAAAGAAGAGCGGCAAAGAGAATACCGATAGGGCTATTACCGCCAAGAAGAGCAACGGCCATCCCGTTGAATCCGATGTCGAGGGATGCTGACTGAGAAACAAAGTTTTGCATGTATCCAAATCCGTAAACAACACCACCAAGACCAGCAAGGGCACCAGCGACAACCATAGATAGGATAAGGGTACGTTTTGCTGAAATACCAGCATATTCTGAAGCATTAGGATTTAAACCAACAGCTTTGATTTCAAATCCTAGAGTTGTTTTAGTAAAGATAATCGCCATAATCACAAGGGCAATCAATGCAATGATTAATCCAATATTTAAGGTTGAATTATCAGTTAATGACGACATCCAATTTGTTCTGAAAGAAGCATTGGCACTAATTAGTTTTGTCTGGTCAGTAGTATTATCCATCAGGATACTTTTTTGGAACATGCTATGAATCATAAATGTTGAGAAGAACAACATGATATAGTTTAGCATGATTGTGGTGATAACTTCTGATGTTCCAAGGAGAGCACGAAGAATACCTGGTATGAATCCCATAAATGCTCCGAAGAACATTCCTATGATTACAACTAAAGGAATCATCAATAGACGTGGGATATCTGGGAAACTCAAAGCAAACCACATCGAGCTAATCCAACCAGCAAGTGCTTGACCAGACATCCCGATATTGAAGAGACCTACTTTCATTGCTACCGCAAAAGATAAAGCGGTCAAAATTAGTGGGCCCATTGTTTGCAAGGTTTCACCGATTGCTCTTGCATTTCCTAAAGCAGAAATGAAGAGGTCTTCATAACCCCAAATTGGGTTGTAGCCAAAGGCTAGCATGATAATTGCTCCCAATAAGAAACCAAAAACAATGGCTACCAGAGGAACAAGGACTTTTTTTGTTTTACTATTCATTTATGTTTCCTCCAACCATTAAAATACCGAGCTCTTGTTTTGGGGTTGTTTCAGGGCTTACAATTCCCTGAATTTGACCATCGTGAATAACAGCGATTCGGTCGGAAACATTTAGAATTTCGTCAAGTTCAAAAGAAATAACAAGAACTGCTTTTCCTTCATCACGAGCTTGGATTAAACGTTTATGAATATATTCAATCGCACCAACATCGAGTCCACGAGTGGGCTGTGATACGATTAGGAGGTCAGGATTTCGGTCGATTTCACGGGCGATAATTGCTTTTTGCTGATTACCACCAGAAAGAGAGGCAGCAGAAACCCATTCACCAGCACCACGAACGTCAAATTCTTCCATGAGTTTGCGAGCGTGACTATTTATTTGATTATAATCAAGAAAACCATATTTGCTCATTGGTGGTTTGTAGTAGGTTTGCAAAGCAATATTTTCGGCTACTGTCATTTCCAAAACAAGTCCGTCCCGATGTCTGTCTTCTGGAACATGCCCAACAGATTGTTCTGTGATTTTACGGGGGCGTTGGTTGGTGATATCTTTATTGTGGAGTTTGATAGAACCGGAATTAACCTTTGTCAAACCAGTAATAGCTTTCACTAATTCTGTTTGACCATTTCCATCAATTCCGGCAACCCCTACAATTTCACCGGCACGAACATCAAGTGATAATCCTTTTACTTTTAGAGAACCGCGACTTTCTTTGATATTTAAGTCCTTAATTTCGAGGACAATATCTTTAGGTTGAGCGGGAGCTTTCTCGGTGATGAATGAAACTGAGCGTCCGACCATCAATTCTGCAAGTTCTTGATTCGTTTTGTCACCAAGTTCAACAGTATCAATTGATTTACCACGACGAATAACTGTGATACGGTCAGATACCGCACGGATTTCATCCAATTTATGTGTGATGAGGATGATTGACTTGCCTTCTTTAATTAAATTCTTCATGATTTGCATCAATTCAGAAATTTCAGCTGGAGTCAAAACCGCTGTTGGTTCATCAAAAATTAAGATATCAGCTCCACGATAGAGTGTTTTTAAGATTTCAACCCTTTGTTGCTGACCGACAGAAATATCACGGATGAGCGCATCAGGTTCAACAGAAAGACCATAACGCTCAGAAAGTTCAAGTATTTTTTTCTTAGCAGTCTTTAAATCGAGATTGATTCCTTTAGTAACTTCATTACCAAGGATGATGTTTTCAGTAACTGTGAAGGCGTCAACTAACATGAAGTGTTGGTGAACCATTCCGATACCGAGGTTTGCTGCTTTAGACGGAGAGTCGATATTTTCGAGCTTTCCCTTAACGTGGACTTCACCTTCGCTAGGCTCGAGGAGTCCTGAGAGAATGTTCATCAAGGTTGACTTACCGGCTCCATTTTCGCCGAGCAAAGCATGAATCTCACCTTTCTTCAACTCAAGATTGACTTTGTCGTTAGCGACAAAATCACCAAAACGTTTGGTGACATCAATCATTTGAATGACAGTTTCATTTGCCATATTGGCTCCTTCTTATAAAATAATATAATAATGTAAATTGTAAAAATTACAAATTTAATTATATCAAATTTGTCCAATTTATGAAAGCCCCGTCATTCCAATAATGAGAGTGCTTTTCCTAATAATTGGTTTTTAAAAAAGCTTGGTTAAAATACAGTTATTTTTCAGTTAAAAAGATTTATTTTTGTCGCTTTAATAAATCAATTTCAATACTGATTGTTACTTCCAAGAATTCAAATTTCTTTAAATTTTCAATTCCTTCTGGTTTGATTTTCCAATAATGTGGTGTCATCAATAGCAGACTTAATAAATCTTCGGTAGATTGAATGGTAACTTTATATGAAAAATTTTCTTGTTCAACGCAAAAGCCGGGGAAAGTTTTGATAGATGAAGTTTTTACTTTTTCATGAATTTCAGGATAAATAATATTTTTTAATTCGATAAGATGATTGTTTGCGGCTCTGACAATAATAATATTTCCGTCGTCAGTAAGAATTCGGTCGATTTCTGGAACAGAATATTCGGCAAATATTGATAAAACGGTGCTGACAGATTTGTCCTTGAAAGGAAGTTTGGCAAAATTAGCGACTAACTAATGAATCATTGGATTTTTTTTAGCTGCCATGCGAATTCCTAATTTAGAAATATCCATTCCATAGAAATTAGAGGCTTTCGGAGCAATCTCTTTTTGGAAGCGTGAAAGGTAGTAGCCCTCGCCGCAACCAATATCAAGGATAGCTTGGTCAGTTAAATGAGATTTTTTAAGTCTTTGATTAACTCTATCTGATAGTTTTTCATAATAGCCTTTGGCGAGAAAGTCGCGTCTGGCTGCCATCATTTCTTTTGAGTCGCCAGAAGTTTTTTTGGCATTTAAAAGAAGGTTGAGATAACCTTCCTTAGCTAAATCAAAAGTATGGTTATTTTCACACTTATAAGTATTTTGTTCCTTTATGAGCAAGTGGCTGCATACAGGGCAGTTGATGATTTCAGACATTTGTTCTCCAATATAAAAATTAAGTTTTGTCAGTAAAATTTACTTACCAATTTTGCGAGATTTAATGACAGATTCGTCAGGAGTCACTCGAATCGTTTTTTCACGGTCATAAGTAACAAACCCTGGAGCTGTTCCTGTTGGCTTGTGTAATTTTTTGACATCCAAAACATCTACTTGAACAAGGTTGGAATAGCGTGCTTTGCTGAAATAAGCTGCTAATTCCCCAGCAAAAGTAATTGTTTCATCAGATGGATTTGCATTTCCTGTAATCAAAACATGGCTTCCCGGAATATCCTTAACGTGAAACCAAAGATCGCCACGGCGTGAAAGTTTGAAACTGACTTGTTCATTTTGTAAGTTATTTTTACCTACTAAAATAATTGTTCCATCCTCAGCTTGATATTTTTCTGGTGGGAGCATTTTTTGCTTTTTATTACGATATTTTTGCTTAATATAGCCTGTTTGAATTAATTCTTCACGAATATCAGCAATTTCAGCAACGTCAGCATTTTCAAGATTTGATTCAACAGATTCTAAATAATGAATCGTTTCCTTGGTTTTAGCAATTTGCTCTCCTAAAAATTTGACGGCTTGTTTCAATTTTTGATAACGATGAAAGTAACGTTGAGCATTTTGAACAGGACTTAAAGCTGGATTTAGAGCAATTTCAATTGGTTCATTAGTATAGTAATTTTCCAAAGTTACACTTGTTTTATCATTAGGAACTTGATTCAAAAATGTATTAAGCAGTTCACCTTTTTGACGGAAAATTTCAGCGTTGTCAGTCGCAAGTAATTCTCGTTCTTGTTTTTTTAATTTATCACGATTTTTCTTCAGTTCATTTTGAATTTTTTTAATGACAGAAGCAGCAACCTGTTTAACACGGTCACGTTCGGCCTTATCCGCATAGTAAGTATCAAGCATTTCAGAGAGGCTGTCAAAACTTACAAATTCGTCAGCAAGTTTGATACTGGAAAAAGTATCGTTAGGATAAATTGATGGAGTGACTGTCAGTAATTTTTCATTGAATTCTTTTACTGACAGACCTGTCAACGCATTTTTAGAATCACGTCCGATTCCTTGTAATTTTTGTTGTAATTGTTCAGTTTGTAAAGCTTCAAAAATTTCTTCGTCAGTAGCTTTGAAAGGGTCAATAGCAGTATTTAAAGGTGGTGCAATATAAGTTGAACCTGGTAGAATTGTGCGATATTGATTCTGTGAAAAGCCAATATGTTTAATGGATTCAATAATTTTTTGCGAGGTTTTTTCTAGTAGAATAATATTACTATGTTTACCCATAATTTCTGTAATTAAAGCAATTTTTAAACTGTCACCAATTTCATCTTTGGTTGAAATGTGGAGAATAATCTGACGATCATTGCCTACTTGTTCAATTTGTTCAATAAAAGCGCCAGCCAAATATTTGCGTAAAATCATCACAAAATTATTTGGATTTTGTGGATTTTGAAAATCAGTTTTGGTCAGCTGAACACGACCAAAAACAGGATGCGCTGACAGCAAAAGTTTATGAGATTTACCAGCTGACCGAACTGTTAGAACAAGTTCTTGGTCAAAAGGTTGATTAATTTTTTGAATACGTCCACCAACCAACGGTTGAAGTTCAGCCGTCATGTGGTGTAAAAAAATACCATCAAAGGACATTAGGTGCCTCTTTCGTTTTATAATTCTTATAAGCAGTTTTCACTGTTAATTAGGGAGTGATTATATCTTTTCAATTTATTGACAAACCTGTCAGTAAATATGAGAAGTTTTATAATTATTTCTATGCCAATTTTACCAAAAAAAGAGTAATTTTTCTTCTATTATTAAAGAAGGGCTTGTATTTCTTTCAAAAGTTTTGAAAAAACTTTGGATAAGTGAGAAAGTAACTTTTATCAGTAAAAAATGTTAAAATAAAATAGAAATAAGTTCAGGAAAATTAGTAAATTAGAAAATATAGGATAATTAAATGAATAAAATTGTCGGCATAGTTGAGCGTATTCTACGGATTATCATGTTTGTCGTTGCTGTGGCAATGCTTGGAGGAGCTCTCTTTTTATTAGGCTTGCATCAAACAAATAAAAACTTAGAGAAAATACCTGTTTCAGGAAAAATTGTTTACGGAACAGAGGTTAAAGCAATCCATGAAGTAACATACAGTTTTGAAGGAAAAGAACATCAAAAAAGACCTTTAGATGTATATTTTAGAAAATTAGGAGATGATGGCAAAAAAATTACTGTATATGTGGCTAAAGACCATCCTACTCGTATTTTCATTTCAAAGACTGGGCGACCACTCATCGATTCAGCAGGACTAATTGGAGGTTGGAGCTTGGTTTTATTACTAATTTTATTTGGAGAACATCAACTTTTGCGTAGAATGAAAATGTTAGAAGAAAATTCCGAGAAATAAATAAAATACAAAATAAAATCATATAGAATAAAAATACAAAAATAAAATAAAAACACAAAAATAAAGAAATCGCTATCATTGGCGATTTTTTTTATTTTAAAAATGTCATCTAAAATTGATAGAAGGTCCTGAAAACGGGGAATTTGAGACTTAATTGTTTTCACACAAGCTCTTGTGAAAGTCAGCAATGGTCAAGCAAAAACAAAAGTATTTTTATGTTTTTTTATAAAAAAATGATGTATAAATAGTGTATAGAATAGATTACTTAATACATGTTGCTTAAAAATATTTTATGCCTGATCAACATAAGATATTTTTCCAAACGATTTAGGAGGAATTTGACAAAATGGAAATGCAGAAACAAAAACCACCACGTAAGAAAAATAAAATTATTACTAAACGTAAAGTATTATCAGCAACGATGTCAGGAACTCTATTAATGACATCGGTAGTTATTCCAACAGCTTACAGCCTTCTTTCTAATCAGATCACAGCACAAGCAGCTGCCTTGAATATTGACCTATTGCAAAATATCACTTCAAGTAATAATAGTGGTACAAGTACAACTAATCGATGGACCAGTAATTCAGGGAGCCACAATGTAGATTTTACCATCTCTGGTGGTGCTTTAGCGAATATCTCTGTACTACCAGGAACAAGATATGCTACTTTGGTGGTTCCGCCAGAGCTACGAGGTTATGTGGCTGCTACCGGGAATACTTCAGTCTCTACCAATATCACCATTGATTTCAACAAAGTTGCCCTCATTACTGCTATTGTGAATGCTGGAGATACATTGATATCTGATATTGCTCCGCTCTTGAGTAGTAATCCTTTGGTTACTCTTAACTTAGCTCAAGTGACTCAACAGCTCAACCTTTTACGAGGAATTCAAGATATTGGCGGTGGAACATTTACATCTACAACGACATTAAGTAATGAGAATGCACTACTTAGTGCACCATTAGATGATGGAGTAGGACATATTTTATCTCTGAACGTGAAAACGATTCTTCAAAACCTGGAAACCGCTGTTAATAATCTCAATGCAACAGGTACAGGGGCTATAGCGGTCAATGCTGCTTTAACTCCTTTAAAGTTGGTTTTAAATGGAGCTATCGATGATGTTTTATTACCATTAACTAATGGAACAGGTAATATTTTAGATTTATTGTTAAATGTCTCAGCTCTCGGTGATACAACAATTACTATTCCTACCAAAATAACAGCGCCAACAACTATCCAAAGTAATATTGATGCAAATTTTGTAGGATCCGCAGTTCAGACAACTTTACTGGATGTTAACATTCTGAGTGGTGCAAATGGGATTTCCTATGTTTATTTAGCTGGCGATGTTAATTTAACGCTTGTCGCGCCAACTGGTGATTTGACAGCTACGACTTCAGCGGTTGGTGCTGCGGATGCGACAGCGACTCTTCCGACAACTTTGAAAAATAGTGCTGGTGCAGATATACCAGTAACTTCTAAAATCACGAATGCTTCAGGTACAGCAGTAACGAATGGTCAATTGACAGCTGGCACCTACACAGTCACCTATTCAGCCACAGGTTATGACGATGTGACTCAAAGTTTAGTCGTTAGTGACCCAGCAGATACGACCGCCCCATCTGCCCCAGTTGTCAATGATGTGACGGGGAACAGCACGAATGGCTACACTGTGACCGGGACAGCCGAACCAGGTTCGACAGTCACAGTCAAAGATGAGACAGGAACACCGATAGGTACAGGTACCGCTGGTGAAACTGGTGATTATAGTCTGACACTTCCAGGTAGTGTTGGTCCTAACGCTCCGTTGACTGTAACCGCGACTGATGAAGTTGGAAATGAGAGTGATCCAACCTCAGCGACTACTCCAGCAGATCCAGTGAGCCCCGTTCTTGTTGCCCCAACTGGTAACTTGACTGCAACAACTTCAGCCGCTGGTGCCGCAGATGCGAGCGCGACTCTTCCGACAACTTTGAAAAATAGTGCTGGTGCAGATATACCAGTAACTTCTAAAATCACCAATAATTCAGGAATAGCAGTAACGAATGGGCAACTATCAAAGGGAACCTATAAGGTGATTTATTCGGCATCAGGTTATAAAGATGTAACCCAAAACTTAGTCGTTAGTGATCCAGCAGACACAACTGCTCCAGAAGCTCCAAGTGTTGATACAATAACTGGGAACACTGATACAGGTTATACAGTAGGTGGTAAAGGAGAACCAGGTTCCACAATAACAATTAAAAACCCAGCAACTGGTGAGGTTTTGGGAACCACTATAGTGGATAAAGATGGAAACTATAGCATCAAACTTCCGACGGGGGTTAAACCGGGTACTCAACTTTCGGCTACCGCAACTGATGCTGCAGGAAATGTAAGTGATTCAACAGACTTTATTATTCCGGCCTTGACTTCTGGAATGGCAATAGGTAATAGTGGGATAATATGGGTAGTAAGTATTTCTCAAGTGGTAAATTACCAGCAACAAATGGTGCAGACACTGGCTGGCTTGGTGTAATTGGAACAGTCATTCTATCTCTACTTGGTAGTCTATTGTTCTGGCGTAAAAATAAAAAGGAGGATGAAAGCTAACACCAATAAAATTTTTCAAACAAATAATTAGTTAAAGTTTATAAAATACGATAGAATAAGAGAGGCAAGGCATATCCAACCTTGACATCTCTGAAATTCTTTTCAAATTACAAACATTGAGCCAGTCCATTCGACTGGCTTTTTTGTTATTTAATGGGGTATTCAAATTATCTATATCAAAAGTAAGCTTTTTTCTTCATAAAATGTTATTTTTTTTGGTATAATTACGCAAAGAGAATGAAATGATTCTCTATATCCTTTAGATTTTTTTTTAGCTATATAGTAGTTTTAGAGGTGGCCTGTTCGGTTAATCATCTAAGAGCACTAATGGGAGGAAATCAATTGTCTAAAAAAATATCAGTAAAAGTGGTCAAAAATAGTAAACAACAAACAGAGAGAAATACTCTGCTTGCAGACACCTTTGAAAACCGATGGTTCCAAAACGAATGGAAGCATAAATTTAAGACATTAACTTCTGGGGGGAGAAAATAAGTATTAAACAAAAGCCATCAAAATGATGGTTTTTATTATTTAATAGGGGTATGCATAAAAACTATAGTTAAATAACAAATAAATTAAATAAAAATAATAATATATATTGACAAAAAATGAAAGATTTAATATAATATATTTGTAAATGAGAGAAAAATAATAAAAAACAAAAAAGGAAATTATGCCATGATTAAATTATTTTCTTCGACAAACTGTAGCTCAAGTAAAAAAATGAAACAATGGTTAATTACAAACAAATTAGAATTTGAAGAGATAAGTATCTTAGAAAATACTTTATTAAAAAAAGATATCTTAAGAATACTCTCATTAACAGAAACTGGAGTAGAGGAAATTATCTCTAAAAGAAGTAGTGCTTATAAAAAACTATCAAAAATCATTGATTTTGATGCGCTCACTCTAAATTCACTTGTAGAGTTAATTGTTCAGAATCAAAAATTATTGCGTCGTCCACTTGTGGTGGATGAACATAGGTTGCAAGTAGGCTATAACGAAGATGATATTCGTAAATTTCTTCCACGAAAAGTCAGACAGCTTGGCTTGATAACCGCTATTGAAAATGTTCGAATTTGGGATCAGGCAAAATAAGAATATCTAGTGAGGGTTTGTTGAATTTTCAAAATATCTCTGTCTTATATTTTGAAAGTTAATTTTTGATTTTTGACTAATAAAAAGCTACAATTTTAACTATAAATAATTTGTTATCTATAAATTACTATAACTGAACTCGTTTAAAAATAGCGAATTCAGTTATTTTATGGAAAAAATATGTAGATTGAGAGATAAAATGAGAATTACAATTGCCGGTGCAGGAGCGATGGGGAGTCGTTTTGGTTTAATGCTTCATAAAGGTGGCAATGAAGTAACCCTTATAGATGGATGGCCTGAACACGTTAAAGCGATTAAAGAGCATGGTTTGCGAGCTAATTACAATGGAGAAGAACTCACCGCTCATCTATCGGTTGAGTTACAATCTGAGATTTCTTCTAAAGAAAAAACAGATTTAATTATTTTGTTTACAAAAGCCATGCAATTAGATAAGATGCTACAAGATATTAAACCATTAATTGACGAGCATACCAAGGTACTTTGCTTACTAAATGGAATTGGTCACGAAGATACTATAGAAAAATATGTTTCGAAAAATAATATCTTTATTGGTAATACTATGTGGACTGCTGGATTAGAAGGTCCAGGTAAAGCTAAATTATTTGGTGATGGTTCGGTTGAGCTACAAAATCTTATTTCAGGTGAGGAAGAAACAGCTAAAAAGTTAGCAGAAATATTATCAGAATCGGGACTGAATGCTAAATATTCTAACAATATTCATTATTCTATTTATAGAAAAGCTTGTGTTAATGGAACAATGAATGGGCTTTGTACTATTTTAGACACTAATATGGCCGGATTAGGTGAAACAAAACCAGCACATGATATGGTTGTTACTATTGTTAATGAATTTGCAGCAGTAGCAAAATTTGAGAATGTAAACCTTGATATTGCTGAAGTAGTTCAGCACGTTGAAACATGTTTTGATCCATCTACAATTGGATTACATTACCCTTCTATGTATCAGGATTTGATTAAAAATAATCGATTGACAGAGATTGACTATATTAATGGGGCTGTTTCACGTAAAGGTAAAAAATATAATGTAGCCACACCTTATTGTGATTTCTTAACACAATTAGTTCACAGCAAAGAAGAGTTATTAAAAGCAAAATAATAAATAATTGAATTTATTGAAATACTAGTGTTAATGCTAGTATTTTTGTTTTATCAGATACTCTATCAATGAATAATATAAAACTATTTGATAATGTTATAATGAAAGGTGAATATTATAAGGATTAAGATTATTTTTGGGGGATAGAGATATGAAATTTTTACACACATCAGACTGGCATATTGGAAGAACACTCAATGGTTTTTCTTTATTGGAAGAACAAAAATATGCATTTGAGCAAATTTTATCTTTGGCAAAACAAAATCAAGTTGATGGAATTATAATTGCTGGAGATCTTTATGACCGAGCAGTTCCGAGTGCAGAATCAGTCATAACATTCAATCAGATGCTGAGAGAGATGAATATTATAGAAAAGTTTCCTATTTATATGATTTCAGGGAATCATGATGGAGCCAAAAGACTAAGTTATGCTAAGGACTGGTTGGATTATAATAATTTACATCTACGAACATCCCTTGAGGAAGCCTTTATTCCAGTGGAAACAAAAGAAACTCAGATTTTTTTACTTCCCTTTTTTGACCCAATGGATGCAAGAATATATTTTTCGAATCAGGGATTAGATGAAGAGGACACAAAGCAAATTAAGACAATTGATGATGCGATGACATTGGTAATTTCTAAGATGAAAAGTCAGTTCAATAATAAGAAAAATCAGGTTTTAGTCACTCATTTTGCGGTGAGTCCTCATAAAGAAGAAATTGTTTTAACAAGTGAAACCCCATCTAAAGTAGGTGGATTATCGACCTTAAATGTTTCACAATTTGCAGATTTTGATTATGTTGCGTTAGGTCATATTCATACGAGGTTAGCTTCCCCAAGTGATAAAGTACAGTATTCGGGGAGTCCAGTAAAATTTAATACCAAAGAAGCGTCAACACAAAAAGGAATCTTTGTTGTTGAAATTAAAGAAAAAATGCTCAATTCTAACTTTATTCCACTACAAGTTAAAACAGATTTAGTGGTTCTTGAAGAAGAATGGGAGCAACTCATAAGCCGTGATTTTTATGAAAGGCAACCACTTAATAAAGCTTGGTTTGCGATTACAATTAAAAATTTTGATCGGACGAAACTCGTGGGACAAAATTTACGTGCCCAACTCCAAAAGATTTATGGAACAATTATAGAACTTGACTATCAATTTGAAAAAAAACAATTAACAAGAAGTAGGAGTCAAGATACTGAAACGTTAGATAATGTGGAAATTCTTTCTAGTTTTTATAAATTTACTACAGGGGAAACGCTAGATGATGTACAAACAGCAATCATCGAAAGTACATTTAATGAATTAGAAGGAGAAAAATAAAAATGAAGCCTATATATTTGGAAATGAATTATTTTGGCCCCCATGAGAATTCTGTCGTAGATTTTCGACTGCTAGATGAATCTCCTATATTTCTAATTAGTGGGGACACAGGCGCTGGAAAATCCACGATATTTGACGCGATGACATATGCTTTGTTTGGAACAACAACGGGTGATAGAGATGCCAAAGAAATGAGAAGTCAGTTTGCAACAGCTGATGATAGGACAAGCGTGACATTTTATTTTAAACAAGGAAATCTTTTATACAGAATTGAAAGAAGTCCTGAACAAAAACTCTCAAAGAAACGAGGCAGTGGATCTACTCTTCAAAAATCAACAGCGAAATTAGCTATTGTAGATAGAGTAAAAGGAATCGAGAAAAATAATATTGCAATAAATCCTAAAAACGTTGGAGAAGAAATCACTCGTCTTTTACATCTGAATGCCGAACAATTTAAAAAAATAATTCTTCTACCTCAAAATGATTTTTCGAGATTTTTGAAGTCTTCTACTCCAGATAAAGAGGCAATATTAAAAAGAATATTTGGTACCTACATTTTTACATCTTTTAGCAATGAGATAAAGGCTAAAAATTCAGAGATGAATGCTGTTTATTTAGAATATGATCGAAAACAACAAAATTTATATGAATCATCAATTTGGAATCCTATTGAATTAAAAGAACTAGAAGATGCAGCTGAACAAGAAAAACTGGATCTAGTCACGTCTCTATGGAAGGATCGTGTTGCGAGAAAAAATGAGATAGAAGGTCAAACTTTTGAACAAGAAGAAAAAGTAATTTCGATAGAAATAGCTTATAAATCCGCGTTGGAATTAGAAAATCAGTTTAAAAATCTAAATAATTTAGAAAATGATTACCAGCAGAATATTATTGAAAAGTCAGCTATTTTTGAAGAAAATTCCGAATATCTAAAAAAATTGAAATGGGCCTTTCCCTTAAAAGAAAGTATTCATGAATTAGAACAAGATATAAAACAGTCAAAAAGTTTAAAAAATAATATTGCTGGGATAATTTCTGAAAAAGCAAAAGATGAAATTCTTTTGAAAAAATTAACAAACGAAAAAGAGGACTTAAATAAACAGCAAGAAAATATTAATGAGAATAAAAAAGTAGCAGAAAAAATATTTATCCAGATTCAGCTATCACTTCAAGTAGAAAAAAAACAATCAAAGGTAGAGGAGTTAAAGTTAGAGCAAGCTGATAATCTCACACTACTAGAAAGTTTTAAAGCTAACTTGGGACAAGCAGCCGAAAATATTTCAACTCTTCAAGATGATGTTATTTCTGATGATTACTTTATTAATAAAAGAGAAGAGAGAAATCAATTAGAATTAACATTTCGAGGGAAATTAATTCCGACCTTTCAGAAAGTGAAACATTCAAAAGATGATATTGTTGGGTTAGAATTAAAATTAAAAGAAAACACAATAGCGCTTTCTGAAAATAAGGACAATCTAGAAAAGGCTAAATTTGCTTATAATGAAAAATTAAAAGGTAGAAGACGCTTGATGATCGCACAGCTGCAATCTGAGTTGCAAGAAGGCGAAGCATGTCCCGTGTGTGGCGCATTAGAACATCCGTTTACAGAAACTATTGAAGAAAGCTCTTATAAAGAACTTGGAAATTTATTGAAAGAGATTGATGAATCACAAAAGAAACAAACAGTCCTTTTGGAGAAAAATAAACAATTACAACAATTAAAGACTGAACTTAAAACTAGTCTTGATTTGAAAAAAATAGAGGCAGATGAGTTTGAAAAAGAACTTTCAATTCTTTATAGTGAATTTATTGCTGATTATTCACAAATATTTCCGGATTCCTTTGATGAAGTATCTATTGATGAAAGTCTTTTAAATTTAACGAAATCGTTAGAGTTGGAAGAGGTAAAAAATGATGAAACAAAAGTAAAGCTTGCTGATTTGGAGTCAAAAAAACTTGAATTACAGGAAAAAGTAAAAGACTTTGAATATAGTAATCAGGAGTTTAATAGACAGATAGAAAATTTAAACGCTGAAATAACGGAGATAGGGATTACTGAAACAAGTTATAATTTGATAAGGAAGCGAAATAGGCTAATGGAAAAAGCTGATTTATTTGAAAAACATCTGTCAGAACTAATGGCACAACTTTCAGATATTAAAATAAAAATTTCTTCACAAACGGCCAGCTTAAATTCATTTGAAAGTCAAGAAGCAACATTACTTGAAAGGATAAGCGCCAATAAAGAAAAAATAAAAGAAAAATTTT
The DNA here is from genome assembly GCF_038006485.1 of Lactococcus sp. FSL K6-0773. Classification (NCBI taxonomy): domain Bacteria; kingdom Bacillati; phylum Bacillota; class Bacilli; order Lactobacillales; family Streptococcaceae; genus Lactococcus; species Lactococcus sp. FSL K6-0773. Next base: position 472,649 of record NZ_JBBOVF010000001.1, read on the forward strand.
CTGAGCAAGAGGCATTCACGACAGAATTTCAAATATTAAAAGAGTGGGCTTATGATGATGATTTAATTCAGATTTCCCAAAAAGTTGAACAATATAAAGCAGATAAAGCAAGATTGAAAGTCGAAATTAAAAATATTCAGCAATTAATTCAAAATAAAAAGCGACCAAATCTTGCATTGATTGAAGAAGAAAAAAAACAGACAAATGAAAACTATGTTTTTTTGCAAAAAAAATTGGTGTCTGCTGAAAATGAAGTAGAGCAAGCGAAGTCAATTCTTAGTGAATTAAAAAAAGTCATAAAACAACAAGATAAGGATGCTAGCAAAAAATCTGCAATTACTAAGCTTTATAATGCAATTTCAGGTAGAGCTTCCGAAGATAAACTAAGGCTTGAAACATATGTGGTTCAAAATTATTTAGAAAAAATTCTTGATTATGCTAACCTTCATTTTATTAATCAGTTGTCAAACAATAGATATCGATTTGAACTTGCTGGCGAGGGAAATAATCGACGAATGGATCATGGCTTAGATATTAATATTTATGATAATGAAACAGGGGCGGCTCGTTCAGCTGATACCTTATCGGGTGGAGAAACATTTATAGCCGCATTGTCAATTGCTTTGGCTTTAAGTGAAGTCGTACAAAATACAGCTAATGGTGTCCAAATAGAAGCACTATTTATTGATGAAGGATTTGGTTCTCTTGACCAAGAAACATTACAAAAAGCAATGCAAGCTCTTGAACAAATTGGTGAAAATAGATTAGTTGGAGTAATTAGCCATGTAGAGGAAATGAAAGCAACTATTGGACAACGAATTATCATAAATAAAATGGGGGATGGTAGAAGTAATATTAAATCTGTCATTAAATAACTCTTCGGCTTATCACAATAAGTTTTTAAAATAAACGTAATTTATATATGTCGATTATAGCTTTACAAGTTAGGAAATGATACAATTATTTGATATAAGTGAATAAAAATATATTAGTAGGAAAATAATGGAAAAGAAGAGTTTAAAGGAATTTTTACCGATTGGAAGTGTTGTTTTAGTTGCTGGTGGAAAAGAAAAGCTGATGATTATTGGACAAAAACAAATGAAAGTAGATACTAAACGTGAATTTGATTATGCAGCTATCGTAGCTCCAGAGGGATACCAAAATTCTGACTCTATTCGTTACTTTAATAGAGAAGAAGTTGTATATATTTTTCAAATGGGTTTTTATGATAATTAAATAAAACTGTATAAAAGTTATATCTAATAAAAAAAGCAAGAAGTTTCTAATTTCTTGCTTTTTTTATATACGGAGTTGGATTAATTATTAGCCATTTCAGGATTCATCCACACGGGCTCTAAACAATTACCATCAGGGTCTTGAACTTCGAGACCATACATCATTTCTTCAGGAATACCATTATCCAAATGGATACTTTTTCCACCATTTTCATCAGCCAATTTTCCGAAATCCTTAACGGACTGAGCGTTTGCAAAAGTAAAAGAAATTAATGCTGAACTTGATGACTTCGTATCTGCAATTTCTTTTTCGCCAATAAATGTTTTATAACGAGCGCGTGATAATAGCATGATAAAGAAATTTTTATCCCAAATCATACAACTAACTAACTCATCCGAGAAATCGGGGTTCTTTTTGAAACCTATTTTTTCGTAAAAAGCGGTTGATTTCTTAATATCAGTAACTGGAAAATTTACAAAAACCATAGTTGTCATATTCTTTTCCTCCTTGTGTATATGAAAACGCTATTTAAATGTTCTTACTTGAAGTATAACAAATAATAGTGTAGGAATCCAAACTTATGACTTAAACTTTTTGAGAATAAATTCTGGAATTTAGTATTGAAAGAAAACTGGTGAGTTTTCAAATATATTAAATAATATTAAAAATAGATAGCCTTTGTAAAATATATTGATTTAATTTTTAGGCTATGCTATAATCGTGAGAAGGATTAATTAGTTTTGATTTACTATCATAAGGAGAAAAACAATGATAAATACTAAGAATTTAAATGTATTCTATAATGAAAATAAAGTCCTGAAAGATATTCAACTAGAAGTTATACCTGGGAGAATCACTGGTATTATCGGACCAAATGGTGCAGGAAAATCTACTTTAATCAAGGCAATTCTTAATATTGTTCCACATTCTGGAGAAATACTGATAAATGGTGAGGTAAGTAAAAAACAATTGAAAAAGATTGCTTATGTAGAGCAAAAAAGTGACATTGACCATACTTTTCCAATTAAGGTAAAGGAGTGTGTATCTCTTGGAACTTATACAGGATTAAAATTGTTTCAGAAACTTGGTGCAAAGGAATGGTCTAGAGTATCTGAAGCTTTACAGAAAGTTAATTTACTAGACTATGAAAACAGACAGATAGGAGAACTATCAGGTGGTCAGTTTCAAAGGGTTTTATTAGCAAGATGTCTGGTCCAAGAAGCAGACTATATATTTTTAGATGAACCATTTGTTGGGATTGATTCGATAAGCGAGAAAATTATTATGGATATTCTTCAGGATTTGAAACATCAAGGGAAGACCATTTTAATTGTGCATCATGATTTGAGTAAAGTGAAAGAGTATTTTGATGACATAATTATTTTAAATAGAGAATTAATTGCATATGGACCGATAAATGAGAACTTTAGTCAAAAAAACTTGAAAAAAGCTTACGGTGATAATATTTTTATAGGAGATTAGGAATTAAATGATAGAAAATTTTATAAATGGTTTATATGAGTTCCACTTTTTACAAAATTCTTTAGTTACTGCGGTAGTGATAGGGATAGTTTCAGGAGCAGTTGGCTGTTTTATTATTTTAAGAGGAATGTCCTTAATGGGAGATGCGATTTCTCATGCAGTACTTCCAGGTGTAGCCATTTCTTATATTTTAGGAATAAATTTCTTTGTAGGGGCAATTATTTTTGGATTATTGTCGTCAATAATTATTACTTTCATAAAAAATAATAGTATTATCAAAGGTGATACTGCAATTGGAATTACATTTAGTTCGTTTCTAGCCTTAGGTGTTATATTAATCGGAGTTGCCAATAGTTCAACAGATTTGTTCCATATTCTTTTTGGAAATATTTTAGCTGTACAAGATATTGATAAATGGCTGACAATGGGAGTTTCGGGAATTGTTTTAATAGTAATCATCCTTTTTTTTAAGGAACTTTTAATTACATCATTTGACCCCTTAATGGCAAGAGCAATTGGAATGAAAGTTAATTTTTATCACTATCTTTTGATGGTTTTATTGACGTTAGTATCCGTAACTGCGATGCAAAGCGTCGGAACTATTTTAATTGTTGCTATGTTAATTACGCCAGCAGCAACAGCATATTTATATACAAATAGCTTGAGGAAAATGATAATTCTCTCCTCTTCACTAGGGGCAGTTTCTTCCGTTTTAGGTTTATTTATAGGTTACAGCTTTAATATTGCTGTCGGTTCAAGCATTGTCATTACTTCAGCTATCATTTTTGCAATTAGTTTTTTAATTTCACCAAAACAAAATTTTATAAAAAAGAAGGTTAAAATTGATGATTGAAAAATATAAAAATATATTGATAACTTTTATAGCACTAGCTGCTATCGTTTTTCTAGTAGGTTGCTCAAATAAAAAAACAGACCAAGTCACAGATAAAAAAATAAATGTGGTCGTGACTAATTCAATTTTGGCAGATATCACAAAAAATATTGCTGATGATAAAATCAATTTGCATAGTATAGTTCCGGTTGGAAAAGACCCGCATGAATATGAACCATTGCCTGTAGATGTTCAAAAAACTTCTAAAGCAGATTTAATCTTTTACAATGGTTTAAACTTGGAAACAGGTGGAAATGCATGGTTTACAAAACTAGTGAATAATGCAAATAAAAAAGAAAATATTGATTATTTTCCTGTAAGCACTGGAGTTGAGGTCATTTATCTTGAAGGAAAGAACACTGAAGGAAAAGAAGACCCGCATGCTTGGCTCAATTTAGAGAACGGGATTATTTATGCAAAAAATATTGAACAACAGTTATCTAAAAAAGACCCAGTTAATAAGGATTTTTATAAACATAATTTAGATAAATATGTTAAAAAATTATCTGATCTTGATCAGCAAGCAAAATCTAAATTTTCTGTAATACCTGAAAATGAAAAGATGATTGTAACGAGCGAAGGTTGTTTTAAATATTTTTCTAAGGCTTATAATATTCCCTCTGCTTATATTTGGGAGATAAATACAGAAGAAGAAGGCACGCCAGATCAAATAAAAAATCTGGTTAGAAAGTTAAGAGCTACTGAACTCAAATCGCTTTTTGTAGAAAGTAGTGTTGATAATCGACCAATGAAAACTGTTTCTAAGGATACAGGAATTCCAATTTATTCAACAATATTTACAGATTCAGTGGCGAAAAAAGGGGAAAATGGGGATAGCTACTATAGTATGATGAAATGGAATTTAGATCAAATTTATAAAGGTCTTGCTAAATAGTCTTTAAAATTCATATACTTTCAAAAAAGGACTTAATTTTAGTTCTTTTTTGAAATATGTAAATTAATTAATTTATGAGGAAATATTCGCTTTATAGATTTGAAATTAGACTGATTAAAATACTTAACTTAATAAATATTTTAGTATAATTAAAAAAGGAGGCTGAAATGAAATTGCTATTAATTGATAATTATGATTCTTTTACTTATTTGCTTGCACAGTATTTTGAGGAATTAGATTGTAGTGTAACAGTGGTTAATGACCAAGATAAAATGAGTCAGAAAATTAGAATTTCTCCGGATTTTATTTGTGAAAATTATGATGCGATTATCATTTCTCCAGGTCCAAAAACACCAAAAGAAGCCGTTTTTAGTAGGGATGTAGTTCAACTATACGCTGGAAAAATTCCTATGTTAGGAATTTGCTTGGGTCAGCAAGTCATTGCTGAATGTTTTGGAGGAAATGTTGTTCTTGGTGAGAGGCCAATGCATGGAAAAATTTCTGTCATTCGTCATAATTGTCAAGGAATTTTTAAAGGACTTCCACAAAATTTGAAAGTTGCACGTTATCATTCGTTGATTGTCGATAAACTACCTAATGATTTTGAAATTGATGCGCAGAGTGAGGATGGTGTTATTCAGGCCATTCATCAGCCAAAATTAAAATTGTGGGCTTTACAATTTCACCCAGAAAGTTTAGTTACTGAATATGGTCATGAAATGTTAAATAATTTTTTGAAAGTGGTGTAGTCTTTTGAAGGAATTTATAATAAAAAATACGGATATTTGGAAAATTTTCCTAAAATATTATCGGTCAGATGAAGAAATTGTTTTTTTACATAGTAGTCAGGTGACCGAAAATGAGCATTATAGTATTTTAGCTCATAAACCTTATAAAAAGGTTTCAAAATATAAGGGTCAAGTGTTTTTTAATGGTGAAAAAAAGAAGTTCAATTTTTTAGATGCGGTAGATTTGCTGAAGGATGAGAGAGTTGAACGACCTAAAAATTGGCCTTTTTATCCAGAATTATTGGGTTTTGTAAGTTATGAGCAAGATCCGGCTTGTTTTGCAGCTTATGATGAAGTTTTACTTTTTGACCATAGAACAAAACTGTTACGTGTCGTGCAATTTGAACAAACTGATGGCCAATATTGGCTGACTGAATCGGAAGAAATTGAAGTGGATTCAGAGATTGAGTTCGATGGTCAGAATGGCATAGGGGCTATTTTTATTGACCAAACGAGGCAAGAATATATTGCTTCAATAAAAAAATTACAAGATTATATGAAGGCTGGCGATATCTATGTTGCCAATTTGACGCAACAATTTGAAATTTGGTCCGATCAAAAACCTATTGAAGTTTTTAAGAAAACAAGGAAACAAATTCCAGCTCCTTTCTCATCATTTTTACAATATCCTGAATGGAAAATGACGCAAATTTCAAGTTCAGTGGAACGCTTTGTTTCTATTCATGATGGAGCATTAATTTCAAAACCAATTAAAGGAACAATTGCCAGAGGAGAAGATGTTGGAGCTGATAGATTACAAAAGGAAATACTTTCCGACAGTAGTAAAGAACGGTCTGAGTTACTGATGGTGACGGATTTATTGCGTAATGATATTGTCCGAATTAGTCAACCTTTTTCTTTGTCTGTCCCTAAATTTGCAGAAATTGAAACTTTTTCTCATGTTCATCAACTGGTGACTTCAATAAAAAGTAGAATTAAAGAAGATTTGACTTTTTCAGAATTTATGACGGCTTTATTCCCGGGAGGGTCAATCACAGGTACACCTAAGAAGCGGGCAATGGAGATTATTAAGGAAGTTGAAAAACAACCTAGAGGAATTTATACAGGGATGCAGGGTTGGTTAAGTCGAGAAATGGATTTGGATATGAACATCGTGATTCGGACATTAGTTCATGACGGTGAGCATTATCAACTTGGTGTAGGCGGTGGAATTACGTTCGAGAGCAAAGCAGAAGCAGAGTTTTCAGAGATTTTACTAAAAGCAAAACCCTTTTTAGATATTTTAGGTGTAAAAGATGTTCCAAGTATTTTATTTACAACAGGCATTATTAAAAATGGTGAATTGTTAAATTTAGAGGGTCATGTCAATCGCTTGAAAAAACAATACCATCATCCAGATTTGGAAGAAAAATTGAGAATATTTGCCCAAAATGTTACTGACGGCGTTTTACGTATCAGTACTGACGGAGATTCTTTGACCCCTGGGATTCGTCAGCTGACGCATTCAAATGAGGCCTATCGAGTTAAACTGTCGTCAATTAATGACAAACCTAGTCTTTTGTCTAACTTTAAACTTTCAGGCCCAGATTTTCAAAAGGTCTTTCGTCAGGAAGTCTTAGAAGCGAAAAAAGAAGGGTTTCAAGATATTCTATTTCATACAGATGGTTTGATCAGTGAATTATCAATCGGAAATTTTGTGGCAAAAAAGGGGAATCAGTACGAAACGCCAGCCAAATATGCTCTAAAAGGAACTTTTTTAGATTTATTTGCGAAAAATCATACGCTAATATATAAAGATATTGCCCTTTCTGATTTGAAAACATATGATTGTTTTTATATGACAAATGCTGTCAGAGGATTAGTTGAAATAAAAATTGATGGAATTTCCTAATATAAGTCCTTGGTTTTACTGACCAAGGACTTTTTTTGGAGCAAAAATTACTGACAGAATCTGTCAGTAAAAATATTCTAAAATTTTACTGACAAAAATAAATTAAAATTAAGAAATACATCTCAAGTCTGAATTTTTAATCGCAAAAATGAGTTACAATAGATTTTATAAAGGAGAGGAGCGTGAAGATGATTAAAATCTACCAAAAATCAAGTTCAAACCAGTCAGCTGAGTGCGTTACCAGTTGGTTTAAAAAGCGAAATATTCCTTATGTTGTCATTTCCAAAACTTCATTGTGTAAAGAAGATATTGTCAGAGTTTTAGAGCTTTCAAATAAAGGTTTTGAAGAAATTATTGTTTCGGAATCAAAAGCACCCAAACTTTATTCGGAACTAAGAAGTTCTTGTGATATGGATCAAATTTCGACGGAGCAAATGATTCAATTTATTTTGAAAAATCAGCAATTATTGCGTTCACCAATTACTTTTGATGACCGTCGTTTACTTATAGGTTATAATAACGAAGATATTCGGACCTTTATTCCTTGGCGTCTCCGTTAGTGAATTTGACCTGTTCTTTTGATATAATAATTTTAATGACAAAAGACAGGACATTAAGATGAAAATTGAACTTCTTGAGGAAGATATTCCCGAATTTAGTAATGAAATGATGATATTAACCCAAGTTTTTGCCACTTTTAAATGTGGTGAAGACTTGCAAATGGCACGTTACAATTTTAAAAATCAGCCAGAAATTTTTCAAAACTATCCTCAAGTGACACAGATGTTGGAAAAAAAGGATGTTTTACCTCTGACCCTTGTAGATGGAGAAATTACATTGATTGGTGACTATCCAACGGTGGAAGATTTGACAGAAATCACGGGCTTAAGTTTTCAAAATCTCGGATGTGAAGAAGACTGTCAGGACTGTTCTTGTCAGTAAAATTTACTGACAGAAATTATTAAACTCAAGAAACTAATAATAAAAATAAAAAACCTCATAGTTCTGAGGTTTTTTTATGTAATTTAATTTTTTTATAGGCCCACTCATAGTGCGATGACATAGAAGACTGAAAATATTGCCCCAAACTAGTTGAACCTGTCCAATCAAAATATTTTTTTGTGAACAGTTCTTTGTTTGAAAAATTTTCAATGAGGGTGATTACCTTCATATGGCTTTCAGAAAGTTGTTGTGTTATCTCAGATAATGACTTTTTTTGCCCATTTATTTGAAAATTGTAATTCATTTCACCATAATTTTTCCAATTATAAGGAGAGGGCAGAAAGGACGTTTTCTCTCCTCTTTTATTTTTTTCGACAAAGTTGATTAATAACTGATGCCACTCATAGAGATGAACCATGACGTCTCTTAGATTTTTATCTCTTGCCCAATGTTTTTCTTTTTTATCTTCAACTTTAAAGGTAAAATTGGTATTTTTTGTTTCTTCGTTTAATGAATTGATTAGTGAACATAATTTCTGCCAACTTTCTTCAGAAAAAGTAATTAATTCCTCTTTGGATTGGGCTCTTGCCATTATAATCCCTCCTGTTTTAGATTTTACTAATATTCTATCATAGTTAGTCAGAGTTTCCTTCTCCAAGTGACGGCTCTTCTGACAGCTTTACTAATCCAAAAGTTATGCGATAAATGAAATAAACTAGGATATTGTCCTAGTTTTTATTTTAAATCAGTTTTTTCCGATATTGATTCAGAGTCATTCCCGTCCATTTACGAAAAGCTCGAGTGAAAGAACTGACCTCAGAATATCCTAAGAGATAAGAAATTTCATCAGTTGTGAGATTTAAATCCTTTGAAAAATGGAGAGCCATTTTTTTCTGAACGGATTGTAACTCGACTTTAAAAGTAGTACCAGCTTGTGCAAGATTTCTTTGAAGGGTTCTGCTACTAATTCCTAGTTTTCTTGCTACATTTTGAATGGAACAGTCTCCAGAAGGAATCAAGAGTTGGACTTCTTTATGAAGGCTATTGATGAAGTCAGAAGGAGTTTTGATTTCTTCCAGCTGACGATTCAGTTCGGGTTCTATCATCCGCCACATACTATTATTTCTGGTCAAAAAAGGTAGTTCTAAATCTTGGAGATTAAAACTCAAAAGATTATCATTTTTTGAAAGCTCAGGAGAAATCCCAAAAACTTCCAAAATTGAAGAACTGAATGGATAAGGACTGATTACTTTTTCAGGAATAATATTTTGGCCTGTTCCAGTTCTTAGAATACTTAAAATAATAAGTTGCTCATTAAATAAAGAAAAACGTGAAAGATTTTGTATTTCAGAAATATCATTTAATTCAACTTGAACATGTTTTTCTTGAATACTGACTTTAATTTCAACTGGAGCAATGACATTTTTATATTTTGCCAAACGTTTTATAGCTTGTAAGCCATTTGCAGAAGAAAGAGCGACGAAAAAGATGGGCATAAATAATCCAAAATTTTGGACATCACTTATCAAAAGAAGTTGTTCATCAGTCAATTTTTTTGATAGGACCTCTTGAAATTTATAAAATTGTTGATTCGTTAAAACAATTTCCTCTTTCCAAAGCAAATTTGGAATTTGGGCTTCTTCTAAAAGAAGGTTCAAATCTAAATGATGTAATTCGAGAAAGTTTTGAAACTGTTGGTCAATACTTATTTTCATAATTTTCCTTATTTTATTAACTGGCCCGCATGATTAGCCAATCAAAAATTCTTGTTGGCAGAATGGTATGAAGAAAGACAAGGGGCTTTGCTCCAAAACCGATTAAATAACGAGCTCTCATCCTTTTTGAGCTGACTGCCTTTGAAATCGTTTTTGAAATTATTTTAGGGTCAGACATCATGTTCCCAGAATACTGTTTTCTCATACCGGTAGCTGTTTTTAAGGCGGCTTCTTCGTAAGTTCCTCCTTTGGCAGACTCCGCTAAATGATCGGCTGCGATTAATCCCCAATTGGTTTTAATTCCTCCTGGTTCAATTAAAGAAACATCAATGCCAAAGGGTTTAACTTCCATCCGGAGGGCATCGCTAAAAGCTTCTAGGGCATATTTCGTTGCATGATACCAAGCACCAAAATAGGTTGTGAATCTACCGCCCATTGAAGAAATATTAATAATCCGGCCAGCTTTTTGGTGACGCATGTGAGGTAAGACTAGTTTAGTTAGAGCAGCTAGTCCAAATAAATTTACCTCAAATTGACGTTTGGCCTCTTCAAGCGGAACATCTTCGATTGCCCCATAAGAACCATAACCCGCATTATTAATTAGTATATCAATTTGTCCTTCGTTGTCAATTATTGTATCTACCAATTTACGACAAGATTCTTCATTTGTAATATCTAGATAAATTGGCTCGACCCCTACGCTTTTTAATTTCTCAAGTTTGTCCATTCTTCGTGCCGCACCATAAACCTTATGTCCATTCTGAGCTAAAAGCTCTGCTGTTTGATAGCCAATCCCACTACTTGCTCCTGTGATTAATATAATTGCCATATCTATTCTCCTTTATTAATTATAAAACTATTATAGATAAAATTTAGCAAGAATAAAATGACATTTGACGCCAAATTTAGGGCACTTTGCGCCATTTTTAAAAAAGATAAAAAATTAAATAGATTTTCTTTGATGTAATATTTTTTATTTCATATTATTATATCGTAATTAATTGACATCAATTTGCTTTTGACTTATAATTAAATCTGAAAGAGGTAATAAAATGAAAATTACATTTAAAACTTTGGATGGTCGCACATTGAACAAAGAATTTATTGATGCTAATGACTTTATTCGTCAACAAAACCTTGAAATTCCAGCAATTGATGATTCTGCAAAAGTAGTTGAAGTTCTTATCGATGAAAAATCTTATGATTTTACAGGTAATATTGCTGATTTGTACTTCAAATTAAACAAATAATCTATTTACAAACGAAATTAAGAAACAAAATGACCTTCTCAAACTAACTCTGAGGAGGTCTTGTGATAGTTGAATTAGAAATACAATTTAGTTAGGAGGAAATAAGATGAAAACTTTTAATTATGGTAAAGATGAATTACAAGCGCTTGACCTCTATCAACCAAAAGAATGGAACGGAAAAACTTTAGTATTGATTCATGGCGGTGGTTGGTGGCAAGGAGACAAAGGCAAAGAAAAAGAAGTTGCCATAGGATTAGCTACCGAAGGTTATCAGGTTGCAGCTCTGAATTATCGTTTGGCCACACAAGCTAAAAATCTTTTTCCAACCCAAGATGAGGATGTTGAAGCTGCCTACACTTGGCTTCTTAAAAATATCCCAGATTTCAAGGCTGATAACATCGCTTTTATTGGTGGCTCAACAGGTGGACATTTAGCTGCTTATTTGGTATTGACAAAAGGTCGCCCCTTTGTCAGCCTGTCAGGACTTTTAGATTTAAAGGGATTTTATGAAAATCATAAGGAAACGATTCCTAAACAATTAATCATTGCCCCAGACTTACCCAGTAAGAAGATTGACCAAGCGGGAGCCAATGATTCTTACTATAAGTGGATTATCGAAAACTTACTGGCGTCAATAAATGATGATAGTTTAGAAAAGGCCTCTATTTTTTCTAAAGTAACTAAAAAGAGTGGACCGGGCTTGCTTTGCAACTCAATGAATGAGCTTGTTCCTACTTATGAACATCAAAAATTAGCAGAACTATTGCGACAAGAGCAAATTCCAGTAGAAACTTGTCTACTTAACGGTTCAAGACATGGGGAGGCTTATATTGATGACATTTGGCCTAATCTTTTAAACTTTTTGAAACGTTATATCTAATGATAAAAACAATCAACTCAGTAGTTGATTGTTTTTTAATTTATTTAGTAGAAGACTTTATCATTTCGATAAGCTTTAAAATTTCATCAGTATGAAAATTGTTTGATTTATAGAGGGCATAAAAACCATTTTTAACTCCAGTATAGTGATAGTTATAATCTTTTTCAAAATATTTTAGAAAACGAGCAGAAATGAAAGTTGCACTATTTTTATTAATATTAATATTTGAGAGGGCATCTTGAGTCGACTCAACTGCAGTATAAGGTAAGTGTGAAAATAATGGATTATTTTTTTCCAATATTTTGTAAACATCAATTTTACTTTTACTGACAATAAGAGAAGTGACTTCTCTTTCTAGTGGTTTTTTACTGACAGAAATAATTTCATCATCAAAAATTTTTTTGACCGAAATATCTGCTGACAGAACGGGCTGACTAGAAGCACTAATAAGTGCCAAATCACAGTAACCATTTTTCAATTCTGTCAGCGCATTAAAAGAAGAAGTGCTTTTGATAATTAAGTTAGCCTGATTAGTTTCATGATCGAAAATTTGAGGAATTACAAAATTTGTCATTAAAAAATTTCCTGAAATCCGGAGAACAGAAGAATTTTTTAAGAGTGATTCTGCGGAAACAATAGCGTTCTCAAAAAAGGAGCGAATAATTTCATAAAGCTGAATTCCAGGAGCTGTCAGCTGGATTCCCTGACCATTTTTTTCGATTAGGTGAACACCATAAGCAGACTCAAGTTTTTTGATTTGGCTACTGACAGCTGGCTGACTGATATAAAGTGCCTCTGCTGCCCTTGATATTGACTGAAATTTTGCGACATGATAAAAAATTTCAAGTTGATGTGTATTCATTGATATCTATTTAACTTTCACTTGTAATTGATAGTAGTCTTATTAAGACCTTATAAACGATTGACATATTTTTCACCAATTTCATTGGCATATAATTCCATGACCTTAGTCCAAAAACTGCCCTCTTTATCGCCGGATTCACTAAAATATTGCTTCATTTTATTGATTTGATTTTCATTCATACGTTCATCTAACATGTTTCCTTGTTCGGTCAGATAAAGCTGTTTGATTCTTTTGTCATTTTCATTTGGCTTGAAATGAACCAATTCTTTTTCTTTCAAATCATTCATAGGACCGTTCAAAGCTTGTTTAGAAATATCAAGCACTTCAAGTAATTCATTAACAGTTAAGCCAGGAAGTCTTCCAATGAAAAATATAATTCGCCGATGTACTTGACGAATTCCGTAAGAAAGTACTAGGTCGTCCTCTTGTTTAATAAATGCACGGTATCCGAAGTAAAATAAAGCCAAATCTCTAGTAAAATTTAAGTTATCGTCTATTCCTGAGTTTTCTTTAGTCATAGCTCACTCCTTTTATTAGTCTATTATACTTGATAATTTAAATAAGTCAATATCGTTGACTTATTTAAAGAAAAGCGTTATTCTACAAATGTCAAGTTGATTGACCAATATATAATAAAATATGGAGGAATGCGATGTATACAGTAGGAGATTACCTATTAGACCGATTACACGAGTTAGGAATTGAAGAAATTTTTGGAGTCCCTGGAGACTATAACTTACAATTTTTAGATCAAATTATTTCCCGCAAGGATATGAAATGGGTCGGAAATGCTAATGAATTAAATGCTTCATATATGGCTGATGGCTATGCTCGTACTAAAAAAGCTGCCGCATTTCTTACAACCTTTGGAGTATGTGAATTGAGTGCAGTTAATGGATTAGCAGGAAGTTACGCCGAAAATTTACCAGTAGTAGAAATAGTGGGATCACCTACATCAAAAGTTCAAAATGAAGGAAAATTTGTTCATCATACGCTGGCTGACGGTGATTTTAAACACTTTATGAAAATGCACGAACCTGTTACAGCAGCTCGAACTTTACTGACAGCAGAAAATGCAACCGTTGAAATTGATCGAGTACTTTCTGCACTACTAAAAGAAAGAAAACCTGTCTATATCAACTTACCAGTTGATGTTGCTGCTGCAAAAGCAGAGAAACCCTCACTCCCTTTGAAAAAAGAAAATCCAACTTCAAATACAAGTGACCAAGAAATTTTGAACAAAATTCAAGAAAGCTTGAAAAATGCCAAAAAACCAATCGTGATTACAGGACATGAAATAATTAGTTTTGGCTTAGAAAAAACAGTCACTCAATTTATTTCAAAGACAAAACTCCCTATTACGACATTAAACTTTGGAAAAAGTTCAGTTGATGAAACTCTCCCTTCATTTTTAGGAATCTATAATGGTAAACTCTCAGAACCTAATCTTAAAGAATTCGTGGAATCAGCCGACTTCATCCTGATGCTTGGAGTTAAACTCACAGACTCTTCAACAGGAGCCTTCACTCATCATTTAAATGAAAATAAAATGATTTCACTGAATATAAATGAAGGAAAAATATTTAACGAAAGAATCCAAAATTTTGATTTTGAATCCCTCATCTCCTCTCTCTTAGACCTAAGCGGAATAGAATACAAAGGAAAATATATCGATAAAAAGCAAGAAGACTTTGTTCCATCAAATGCGCTTTTATCACAAGACCGCCTATGGCAAGCAGTTGAAAACCTAACTCAAAGCAATGAAACAATCGTTGCTGAACAAGGGACATCATTCTTTGGCGCTTCATCAATTTTCTTAAAACCAAAGAGTCATTTTATTGGTCAACCCTTATGGGGATCAATTGGATATACATTCCCAGCAGCATTAGGAAGCCAAATTGCAGATAAAGAAAGCAGACACCTTTTATTTATTGGTGATGGTTCACTTCAACTTACAGTGCAAGACCGCAAATTGCAAGTCCAAGTTAGCCAGCCAAGCTCATCTCATATGAACTCTTATAGTTGAACATTTTTCTTGGATAATGGTTCATCCAATACTCGATAGCGGCGACTTCTTCAGGGGTCGTCTTTGTTGTGCCTTTTGGCAGATGCCTACGAATCATTCGGTTATGGTTTTCATTCGTCCCTCGCTCAAAGCTCGCGTAGGCGTGTGCATAGTAAACTGGACAGCTTACGACCTCAGAGAGCCTTGCAAATTCATGGCCATTGTCAGGGGTAATGGATTTGAAGTCATAACTTTTTTGAAGTTCCACCAGCTCATCATTGACCGCCTGTGCTGTTTTCCCATCAATCAAGCGAATGATCTCCGTGCGGTATTTTCGCTCTGTGAGCGTCAAAAGCACCTTGTTCTTAGCTCTCGTAAGAATGACCGTGTCAATCTCGTAATGCCCCACTTCTAAGCGATTGTTAATGAACTCAGGCCGTTCTTCAATAGACTTGCCAAAAGGATGCTTTGGCGCACGAGGTTTGATTTTCTTTGCCGCCTTATACTGCGGATAGAAAAGATGATGACGCTTGGCTTCTAACCAGCCCCAGTTGACCCAATTGTAGAGGCTGCTCAGAGAAACTCCTTTTAGAGCCTGATGAATGACTTCCAAAGAGTCCTTGTCTTCTTTAAGACGTGTACTCACATAACAATCAATCTCAGTCGTGAGTTTACTCGGACGCCTCAATCCTTCATAATTTTCTTGAGCCTTTTTAGCAGAGTATTTTACCTTCCGCTTGAGCTGGATTTCCCCTCGCTTCATCTCTCTGTCAATCGTCCCATGAGCTTTATTCAATAAGCGCGCAATCTCACGGTTGCTCAGTCCTTCTTTATTGTGCCAACGTTCAATGTTTAAACGGTCTTGATTGGTCAGGTGTTTCCCTTTGCTCTGGCTTGTGATAGAATAGTCTTGCATCTGAATTTCCTTTTTATACTATTTGGTCGAACTTCTAGTATAAGAGATTCAGATGTTTTTTGCTTGACTCAAGGTGGCTAACTTCATTTTACAATTTGCGGTTAAAAAATTAAGTAAACTTGATCAAAAATACAGTGAAGAACTAAAAGATGCTAAGCAGAAAAATTTTGTGACTCAACATGCTGCTTTCCGCTATTTAGCATTGGACTATGGTCTTAATCAAGTGTCTATTGCAGGTTTAAATCCTGACAAAGAGCCTTCAGCTAAAAGATTGGGGGAATTAAAAAAATATGTTGAAGCTAATAGTATTCAGTATATTTATTTTGAAAAAAATGCTAATGATAAATTTGCCAAAACACTCGCCAAAGAAGCAAAAGTAAACGTTGAGGTGCTTAATCCATTAGAAAGTTTGACGAAGAAAGAACTTTCAGAAGGCGGGAATTATATCAAAGTTATGGAACAAAATTTAATAGCACTTAAGAAAACAACAGAAACAGAAGGAAACGAAATTCAAGCAGAAGATAAAAGTAATGAAGTGAAAACGGTTGCCAATGGTTATTTTTATGATGCTGATGTGAAAAACCGTTCTTTAAGTGATTATAGTGGAAATTGGCAATCAGTCTATCCTCTCTTGGAAAAAGGAACATTAGACCAAGTGTTTGAGCTTAAATCAAAACTTAATAAGGAAATGTCAGCTGCTGACTATAAGGATTATTACACAAAGGGTTATAAAACGGATGTTGACCAAATTTTAATAGATGATAAAACGATGAGTTTCGTTAAAAATGGAGTAAAAGAGAGCTATACATATCAATATAAAGGTTTCAAAATTCTAAACTATAGTAAAGGAAACCGTGGGGTTCGCTATTTATTTGAATCAAATGATCCCAAAGCTGGTGAATTTAAATATGTTCAATTTAGTGATCATAATATTAGCCCCGTAAAGACAAGTCATTTTCATATTTTCCATGGTGGAGAGAGCCAAGAAAAAGTTTTATCTGAATTAGAAAATTGGCCAACTTATTATCCGAAAATGTTGACGGGCTTTGAGATTGCTCAAGAAATGATTGCACATTAGTAACGTGTAATATAAAGATAATTAAATGTTGTTAAATCGTAAAAAAGTTTTTCAGAGCAAACTGAGAAACTTTTTTTTACTACAAATTAGAAATTGCAATAAATTAATTAATTTGTTTACCATTAAGAATAAAAGGGGTAAAGTGAAAAATAGATAAAGTTAATAACGGTAGAAGTACTAAATGTAATGTATAATCTAAAATAGTATTGAAATATATATGTTTTAACAGTTTTGAAATGCATTGACATGAAAACGCTTGTGTGATAAGCTGTAACTTAAACATTACACAAGGAGTTATTATGAAAAAGATACATTTAAATAAATGGAAACATAAGACTAGTCTTTATCTTATGCTGTTTTGTTTGTCTTTACCATTGGCCTTAACGCCCCTAAGTGTCTCGGCAACTGAAAAAGAAACAGAATCTGAACAAACAGCACCAACAAGTCAAAAAGATGCTTCTGAAACTACATCTGAAACTCAAACGGTGGAATCCTCTACTAATGATCAAAACCAAAATAATTCAACGATTTCCTTACCAGAAAGTTCTTCTACTACTAGCTTAGCGCCTTCTGAAAGTCTGACTTCTGATTCAAAAAAATTGGCGCAAAAAGAGGAAGTAGTTGCATCAACAACGGTTGCTGAACCAAAAGCAGCAGCAAGTTCTACAATCTCTGTACCAGACCCAAATTTAAAACAAACAATTTTATCAACTTTAGGGCTTGCAACGACTGCTGAACTGACTCAGACAGATATGGATAAATTAACGAATTTAACTTTAAATTCAGTAGATATTTATAGCCTAGTTGGACTTGAACATGCAACTAATCTTTCATCAATTTATATTAATGTCAATAACAAAATCACAGACTTTACACCATTAGAATCATTAACCAAACTGACATTTGTTACCCTACAAACTAGTTCATTAACCAGCGATAACTTTCCAAATCTTACAGCAAGTCAGGGTTTGACAAATTTGTCAATTGGTGGGACTAGTGTGGATAATTCTGTATTAGCAAAAATTGTTAATTTAAAAGCTTTAGTAAGACTTTATATGGATAGTAATATGAATATTACAAACATTGAGCCATTAAAAGTTCTTCCGAATCTAAAGAGTCTTAGTGTTCAATTTTGTGGAATCACAGATTTTACTGTCATCAAAGATTTTCCAATAATGTCTGACTTGGCAGCATTTGGCCAAAATACTGGAAGAAATGATCCTCCAACTACGGTGACAAGATCGAGCTTGAAATATAATGAAGATGAGCAAAGTGTTTATATTCCATTTTCAATGATGCCTAATCGAATGACGAATTTTGATGGTTATATTCCACCTTTTTCAACTTCAAACTCTGCCAGTAATACTTATTTTGATTTTAATGGAACTCAACTTCCAGCCAGTCGTTTGCAAATAGATGACAATGGAATCACTATCAATTCAGTTAGTCCTGAAGAATATCAAGGAATAAAATCTTTTGAGTATAATGCTCGTTTAAATAATCCAGCAGGAACGTATGCAGTTCCCGATGGCTATACGTTTTATGCAATATCCTCAGGTACTTATTTACATCAATTTGATGTCGTTGATGATGGGGCCCCAGTCACAGTTAAGTATCAAGATGAAAATGGTCAAGAACTAGCACCGTCAGAGCTTTTAAATGGCTATGTAGGAGCAACCTATAATTCAAAAGAACTAAGTTTCCAAGGATACTCTTTAATTAAAGTGGATGGTGATGCAACCGGTAAATTTACGGATAGTCCTCAAACAGTAACTTATATTTATCAGAAAAATGCTAAGTTACTTGGTCAAGTGACGGTCAAGTATATAGATACAGATGGTAAGGCACTTTTCGGTGATGTTATTCAGACAGGGAATATTGGTGAAACTTATCATACAGAAAAGAAAGAACTAACTGGTTATACTTTCAAGAATATAATTGGTAATGCCTCTGGCCAATATACTAATAGCCCTCAAACAGTAACTTACGTTTATGAGAAAAATGCTAATCCTAATAAACCAGAAGAAGTTATTCCAGATTCTAGTGATAAAAATAATGTAAATCCAGACTCTAGGGAGAATGAAACAACGAAAGGGTCTAAGACTGTTAAAGATAAAGAATCAGTTGTAACTTCTAAAGAAAAGAATCTACCTGAAACAGGTGATAAAGAACAAGGAATGAAAAAAATTACTTTGTTTGGTTCTTTCTTACTTATACTTGGTTCACTTGTGCTATTTATTCGATTTAGAAAAGTAGATTAATTATAACAATTATTTTATAAGAGCTTTGTTTTCTTAGCTCTTTTTTAATTAATATTGATAAAAAAGGAGGGGCAATGGTTGGAGAAGTTGTTTTAGTCAATGCCTATAAAAAATTTTTTAGAGAATATTTTAATTTCAAAGGTAAAACGAGTCGGCTAGATTTCTGGTATGTCATATTAAGTTTATTAATACTTTCGATCATTCCAACAGCCATTTTATCTTACTTAATTTTTGGTTCTTTAATGAGTATTTCAGGTGGAGGAAATGTTCAAGAAATAATGGAGATTACATTTCTTAATATACCAATCTTTATTATTGGAATCATCTATTTGTTTTTATTTGTCCCAGTTATTACGATGACTGTTAGAAGATGGCGTGATGTCGGGTTAAGAGCAAGTGGCATAATTTTGATATTCTGTTTATTGGTGCTAATTGTGATTCTAGGTTTTATAATTCATCTGAAACAAAATATAATTATTGATTTTCTTATCGTTATAAGTTCATCAATGTTTTTGATTACTTTAATGCCTTCCCAAATATGTTGTACTAATTCTAAAAATAGAATTAGTCAATTCTTTTTTTGCTCAAAAGGTGAAAGATAGTTTTATGTGAAAATAAAAGAAGAATTCTGCCGAATAGAATTCTTCTTTTTTATAATTATTAACCTTATTTTACTTTCAAGGCTTTCGACTTTTCTAAGAGGAAAGGTCTTAGGTAGCCCACTGTATTTGATAAAGGAAGCACATCTGGACTTAAATTGATGTTTAATTCATTTATGAGGTAGTTTCTTCGTGTTATAATTCTTTGCCATAGTTCGGGATATTCATTTTTAAGTTCATTTTTAAGTGACTGATCAGCAATAGCTACGCATTCTTCAGCACTTACGCCTGCTAAACCTTCTACAGATGGAATAATATCAATTTGAAAAATCATTCCACTAGCAATTTTCACTTTTGAATTTTTATAGAAAGGAGAGGCCATCCATTCTTCATCAGCGACATAGTGCCCTGGATTTAAATGCCAATTGTAATTTGATTTTGGCAAATTATCATCAATCATTTTATAGAAATCATTTCCCGACATCCCGATGGAAATATTTTCTAACCATGAAACGACTCCTTTATAATAAGGAATGACAATATCAGTGAGATAATGCTTTTGGTTATCTGGCAATTCTTTTTCTTCATTGACTAAAAAACCGGTTCGACTAGACAAGCCTCCTTTGAAACCTGTTGTCATTGAAATTGGTTCTCCAAAGTTTATTTTTTTATAGGTTGGATAGAAGTTGGCTTTTTTAAATCTTTCTCCAGAAGCTGCAATTGTAATTACAGAATGGGCTTGCCCTTCGTCAGAGAGTATTGCGCCAATTTCACTTTCTTTCATTCCTATTTTAAGCTGATTCATGGCATTTAGAATGCAACGAGAGGCAAGATTAGCTCCATATTCATAATGCGCGAGTTCGTTTGCATTGTTTATCGTCCGAATTCCTTTTGGACCAATGAGGAGTTGAGCAGCGTTAGTTAAAATTGTATCTGTTGAGAGTGAATTCTTTACTGCGTCTACGATAAAGTAGGGAAGATCAAATAATTCTGAAGGCTCTTCATTTTGTGTTGTAAACATCTTCCAGCCAATCAAGCCAATTTTTTTGTTTTTATAAAGTTCTAACTCCTTAAAAATCTGAGTTAGACTTTTTTCGTTATCCATGGGTTGATTTGGCAAAGAAAATTGAGGGGTAATGAATAAGGTTAGCTTCAATTCTTGAGTGTTTAGACATTTTTAAATTCTCATTACCCAAAACAAGCGTGGCTTTATCATTTTTATCAATAATGATTAATCCTTCCTCAAAACGAGGAATAAATCCAGTAAAGTATTCAAAATTGCTGCCATGTTCTTTGTCTGCATAGATAATTAATGCATCGTATTGTTCTTTAGCCATTATTGTTAAAAGCTTTTCTTTTCGGTCCTTTAATGTTTTGTCAGTTAGTGTAACCGGTGGAACATTATTAAAGAGCTTTGGTTCGTTTATTTTTTCGTAAATAATTTCTTTATTCATTTATAGTCACCACTTTCACATTATTATCATTTAAATTATTCATCAATTCACCTTCAATTTTTTCATCGGTGATGAGATAGTCTATTTCTTTTAAATCACAAATTTTAAAGAATCCTTCTTTATTAAGTTTGGTATGATCTGCTATGGCTATGACTTGCTTTCCTTGTTGAATCATTTTTCTTTTGACGAGGCCTTCCTCTTCAGTATGAATAAATAAACCATTATTAGAAAGAGCGAAAACGCCTAAAATTGTAAAATCAACTTGATATTGAGAGAGTTTTTCAACGGTTTCCGCACCGTACAAGAATAGTTGATTCTTGTTTAATTTTCCGGGAAGAAGTTGTACAGTTGCCATCTCATACTTCGAAAGTAATATTGCATTGGTGAGGGAGTTTGTGATGGTTGAGATAGAGAAGTTATCAAGTTGTTTTATAGCAACTTCGACGGTTGTTGATGAATCAAAAATGAGAGTGCTATGATCTTTTATGAGATTTTTTATTTTACTTGCTATTTTTTTCTTTAAACTGGTGGAAATATTTGAGCGTTCTTCATAATTCAAAATCTCAGCCTCTTTGCCGATTGGAATTGCTCCACCATGAACTCGATGCAATTTTTTTCTGGATTCTAACTTTATTAAATCTCTCCTAATTGTATCTTTTGAAACTTCAAGTTTTTGAGCTAGAAAATCAATTGTGGCACTGCCTTCTTTATCAATGATTTGGCTAATTTGGGATAGTCTTTCTTCTAATAACATTCTCTCTCCTTTTTAACTATCATAACACAGCACACGAAAATAAGCAATAAGTTGCAATTGTTTAATCGAAAATATGCCAAAAATGCAAGTTAATGCAAAATGTTTATTTATCTTATTATTATAAATATATAATCGTTTTAGTTTTTGTTGTCATGTTATAATAATTATAATATCAATATGGAGAATGAAGTAAGAATGAAAAAAAGTAAGTTAAAGAAAATTTTAGGTTTTTCGGGAGTGGTAATACTGATAATTGCTACGTTTATATTTTTTTACCTTAAGACGAATAGCTATCATCCCACTTCTGAAGCTTTAAAAATTTCACAAAAAGCTGAAGTTCAGAATGATACCCTTGTATTTAAAGGAAATCCTAAAAAAACAAGCATTATCTTTTATCAGGGGGCTCTAGTAGATAATAAGAGTTATAGTATTTGGGCAAATAAACTTGCTAAAGCAGGATATACGGTTTATCTAATAAAAGAACCATTAAATTTAGCAGTGTTTAATCCAGATAAAGCTTCCTCAATTATTAAAACGAATAAAATTAATAATTATGTGGTCGGTGGCCATTCATTAGGTGGGGTAATTACAAGTCGGTTTGCAGAAAAAAGAATATCTGATTCATCATTAAAAGGAGTTTTCTTTTTAGCTAGTTATCCTGATAAAAAAGGAAGTCTAACTAATTTTAATGGAGGAATATTATCCATAGTTGGTTCTCAAGATGGGGTCCTAAACTGGTCATCATATCAAAAGGCGAAACAATATCTTCCACAACAAACGAAGTATATTACTATAGAAGGTGGAAACCATAGTGGATTTGGGAGCTATGGTTTTCAAAAAGGAGATAAAAAGGCGTCAATTTCTAATCTTCAACAGCAAGAAGCAATCTTTCAAACATTAAAGAATTGGCTTATAAGACTAGATTAGATATTTTATACTAATAGTAAAAGGACTTCATTATGACCTCTAAATCTTTTTTGATATAATCGATATATTACCCTTAAAGTAGAGGAGAAATAATGAATTTAGAAATAAAAAATGTATCTAAAACTTTACCGGAATATCGTCAAGTCATAGATTTAGTTAAAAATTCTTTTCCTAAAGAAGAACAATATCCAATTTGGCTGTTAAAACTTTGGGCCTTGAAGAAAAATGTACATTTCTGGGCTTACTATCAAAATGATGAATTTTGTGGTGTTTCTTACCTTGTGAGTCATGAAGAGATGACTTTTGTTTTATATTTAGCAGTTAATAATCAGGTTCAGTCTAAAGGTTATGGTTCGGCGATTTTAGAAACTTTAAAAGAAAAATTTTCAGGTAAAAATATTACTTTGAACATTGAGAGACTTGATCCGAGTGCAGATAATTATGAACAGAGAGTAAAACGTCTAAAATTCTATAAAAAGAATGGTTTTTATGATACAGACTACACGATTACTGATCGGGGAGAAACTTTCTTAACTTTGACAACATCACCCTTTTTCTCCGTAGAGGTTTTTAAAAAGGTCTTAAGAGAATTAACTTTGGGTCTTGATTTATTAAAAATCGGAAAATCTGAATCCTGAAAATTGAGGATTACAAAAAAAGTTGAAAAATGCTAAAATGGATAAGGTAATCTTTGTCCCTTTTTTATATTCTTTTGGGTTTAAAAGAGGGCAAAAATTAGAATTCAAATTTGTATTCTTTTAGTAGAATAAAAACTCAGCTAAGTCTTGATTTTTATCTGAATGTTAAATTAGAAATATATAAAAGCTGTCGAGATGTACAGTTGATTTGAGGAGTATTAATATGGTAATACAATGGTTTCCTGGGCATATGTCCAAAGCACGTCGTCAGGTGCAAGAAAATTTAAAATATGTTGATTTTGTGATTGAATTGGTTGATGCTCGTCTCCCTATTTCTTCACGTAATCCGATGTTGGGGCAAATTATTGGAGATAAACCAAGAATTATTGCTTTAAATAAAGCTGATTTAGCTGATTCTAATGCAGTAGCACAATGGATCGAATTTTTTGATGAACAAGGTTTTGTAACTTTAGCCATTAATTCTAAAGAAGAATATACAGCAAAAAGATTAACTGTTGCTGCTAAAAAATTGATGGCTGATAAGGTCGCTCATGATAAGGAGCGCGGCATTGCTCATACTACTTTGCGAACAATGATTATCGGAATTCCGAATGCAGGGAAGTCAACTTTGATGAATCGCTTAGCAGGTAAAAAAGTTGCAGTGACTGGGAACCGTCCAGGGGTAACTAAGGGTCAACAATGGATTCGAACCAATAAAGAATTAGAATTATTGGACACACCAGGTATTCTTTGGCCAAAATTTGAAGATCAACTTGTTGGTTTAAAATTAGCTTTGACTGGGGCAATTAAGGATGATTTATTGCCAATGGATGAGGTAACAATTTTTGGATTAAATTATTTTTTGAAGAACTATCGAACAGTCACAATGAAACGATATCGAATGACAGAAGAAGATTTGGAGCTTGAAATTCCAGACTTAATTATGGAGTTGACCGCAAGATTTGGTTTCCGTGATGATTATGATCGTTTCTATAATATGTTTGTCAAAGATGTTCGAGATGGAAAACTGGGCTTGTTCTGTTTGGACGAAGTCGGAGTTGACGGACTTTGATTTTATGATTGTGTGATTACTGACAGATTTTCAGTATCAATAACATAAATAATATTATGTAAAACTACTGACAGAAAAGCTGTCAGTAATTTTTGAGAGTTGGTGAGTAAAATGGGACAAACCATTAAAGAAATTAAAGCGACCTTAGCCAAACTGACAGACTTGTCAGCAAAAGAATTCTTAGAGTATGAAGCAGATGAACGGGCTGGGGTTCAAGCAGCACTTAAAAGTAGGAAAAAACAAATTTTAGCAGAGTTAGCAGAAGAGGCTCGTTTGGAACAAATGTTGGAATTTGAGAAAGAACTTTACGGTCAAGAAATTCAATTAATTGCAGGTATTGATGAAGTTGGTCGTGGACCACTTGCTGGTCCTGTAGTGACTGCGGCAGTCATTTTACCTAAAAATTGTAAAATTCGGGGTTTAAATGATAGTAAAAAAGTGCCAAAATCAAAACATCATGCTATTCTATCTGAAATTCAAGAAAAAGCTTTAGCAATAGGAATTGGGATTGTTGATGCGGAAAAAATTGATGAAGTAAATATTTATGAGGCAACAAAAATTGCAATGATTCAGGCAGTATCAAAATTATCTGTTAAACCTGAGCATCTCTTAATTGATGCTATGGTTTTGGATTTTCCTATTGCACAGACAAAAATTATTCACGGAGATGCTCGTTCAGCCTCGATTGCGGCAGCTTCAATTGTTGCTAAAGTAACTCGTGATGAAATGATGAAAGAGTTTGCTCTTGAATTTCCTGAGTATGATTTTGAACATAATGCAGGTTATGGAACAGCAAAACATCTTGAAGCTCTAACAAAATATGGTATCACAAGAATTCATCGCAAGTCCTATGAGCCGATTAAAACAATGGTCAATTTTAAATCGTAGATTCTGTCAGTAAAAATATGTAAAACGTGAACGTTATCTGTTCACGTTTTTTTGCTGACAGGTCTGTCAGTAATTATTTAGACTATTCTTTTTTAATAAAAAACTAATTTTATATTAACCTAAATGACATAATAAATAAAGAGAGTTTTTTATAAAATTAGTTACTAATAAAATATTTTAAATTGGTCTAGTTACATCTGTTATAATTTCCAATATTTTTTAATAATAATTATTTTAACAAAAGACTTATATCAAAATTTTGGTAGAGCAGATGATGAGCCAAGTATAAGCTTTCATACTGTTTTCTTTAATATCCTAAGAGAAATATAAAGTAATATAAATGTTTTTTATTATAAATTATGTAAGATATACTTTTTGTATGAACTGGTATAAATTTGACGATTAAGTCCTAAATAAGTTATAATCTCAATTGCGTAATTTCTTAAATCCAGAAATAACAGCTACATTGACATACTGATTAAAGAGTATAGCCAATGAACTGTTATAAATCTTGAAAAAACAATAAAAATAATAGTTTGGGGGATGTTGAGAATGTATAAAAAATATGGAGATTGTTTTAAAAAGTTACGAAACCAAAAGAATTTAGGATTATCATACTTTAGTAAATTAGGAATAGACCGTTCAAATATATCTAGATTTGAACATGGAAAGTGTATGATGAGTTTTGAGCGCATAGATTTGATGTTAGAAGAAATGCAAGTGCCATTAGCTGAGTACGAATTGATAGTAAATAATTATATGCCGAATTTCCAAGAATTTTTTATATTAGAATTGGAAAAAGCTGAATTTAGTCAAAATCGAGATAAAATAAAAGAGTTATATTCTGAGGTTAAAGAAACAGGGAATCATTTACTGACGATTACCGTTGAAACGAAGCTTGGGACTATTAGTCAGATAGAAGTTAAGGAAATTGAAACTTATCTTTGTAATATTGAAGAGTGGGGATATTTTGAACTAACTTTATTCTATTTTGTATCTGATTATCTCAATGTCAATCAATTAGAATTGTTGCTTTTTAACTTTGACAAAAGATGTGAAAATTACTGTAGAGTCTTAAAATATAGAAGGAGACTATTGCAAATAGCCTATAAAAGCGTTGCGATATATGCGGCTAATGGAGAAAGAGCAAAAGCCGAAAATATTTTAGAAATAACTAAAAAATATCGAACTGTAGGTGTCGATTTATATTCTGAAGTATTAAGACATCTTGCCAGAGGTATCATTATTTTTAATTTTGAAAATGCAGAAGTGGGAGAAGAAAAAATAAATTATGCGCTTGAAACTTTGGAAGAATTTGGAGGAATGAAGATAAAAGAATTCTATCAGAAAAAAATGGAAAAGTATTTGAAAAAGTCAATTTAGTCTCTTTTAAACTGTTGCTTTAAAGCAACAGTTTAAAAGAGATTTTTTTTATTCTGGAGCATATACTAGAAAATGAAGATGAGTTGTATGAGGCTATATAACATGTCTTTTAAAAAATTCAATCATAAATATAAGGAGGTATGATGAATCAAAAAAAAATATCATTATTCGGTTTTTTTGCATTAACCGCTTCAATGGTTTTGACTGTCTATGAGTATCCAACTTTTGCCACGTCAAAATTACATTTGGTGTTCTTTTTACTTCTCGGAGGACTACTCTGGTTTTTGCCCGTAGCGCTCTGTGCAGCAGAAATGGCGACGGTTGAAGGTTGGAAAAATGGTGGAATTTTTAGTTGGGTGAGCCAAACTTTAGGGGAGCGCTTTGGTTTTGCAGCCATATTTTTTCAGTGGTTTCAAATTACAGTTGGCTTTGTCACTATGATCTATTTCATTTTAGGGGCCCTCTCTTATGTGTTAAATTTTCAGGCACTTAATACAGATCCATTGATTAAATTTATTGGTTTACTAATCATTTTTTGGGGATTGACATTTTCTCAGTTAGGTGGGACACAAAGAACTGCTAAATTGGTAAAAGCTGGTTTTGTAGTTGGGATAGTGATTCCATCGATTATCTTGTTTGGATTAGCTGCGGCATATTTTATCGGAGGTAATCCTATAGAGATACCAATTAATAAGCATGCTTTTGTACCAGATTTTTCACAAGTATCAACTTTAGTAGTTTTTGTTTCTTTTATTCTTGCTTATATGGGGGTAGAAGCTTCAGCTTCGCACATTAATGAACTTGAAAATCCAAAGAGAAATTATCCCTTAGCAATGATTTTATTAGTAATATTAGCTATTTCTTTAGATGCCATAGGTGGATTTTCTGTAGCAGCGGTTATTCCTCAAAAAGACTTATCATTAAGTGCAGGGGTAATTCAAACTTTTCAAACGTTAATCTTACATTTTAATCATCATTTGGGATGGTTAGTTAAAGTAATTGCACTAATGATTGCCTTTGGGGTTATGGGAGAAGTGAGTTCATGGGTTGTTGGTCCTTCTAGAGGGATGTTTGCAGCAGCACAAAGAGGCTTATTACCAAAATTTTTACGTAAAACAAATACGCATGAAGTCCCTGTTCCTTTAGTTATGATTCAAGGAATCATTGTTACACTTTGGGGCGCTGTATTAACTTTTGGAGGAGGAGGAAATAATTTATCTTTCTTAGTTGCCATTTCACTGACAGTAGTGATTTATTTGGTAGGTTATCTCTTATTCTTTATTGGTTACTTTGTTTTAATCTATAAAAAACAAAATTTAAAGCGCACTTATAATGTTCCAGGTAAAAGAGTTGGAAAAACAATCATTGCGGGAATTGGATTTTTATTATCAATTTTTGCTCTATTTATTTCCTTTGTTCCTCCAGCATCAATTGCGAAAAATGAGACTCATACTTACCAAATGATACTTCTTATAAGTTTTGTTGTGACTGCTATCTTGCCATTTATTGTTTATGAATTGCATGATAAAAGGGGACATGATACTATTGAAGAACCAAGGCACTTTAAAGCAAGAGATGTGAACCCCGCGATTTATCCAGCAGCTCGTGGTGAGCATCATATTATTAAAAAAGAAGAACATATCTTAAAACATTAAAAAATTGGAGGATGTACATATGTTATACGGAAAAGAAAATCGCGATGAAGCAGAGTTCTTGGAACCAATTTTTGGTTCAGAAAGTGAACAAGTGGATTTGCCTAAATATAAATTAGCTCAACAATCAATTGAACCTCGAGTGGCCTATCAGTTAGTTCAAGATGAAATGTTAGATGAAGGGAACGCTCGTTTAAATTTAGCCACATTCTGTCAAACTTATATGGAACCTGAAGCAGTCAAACTAATGAGTCAAACCTTGGAAAAAAATGCAATTGATAAATCGGAATATCCAAGAACAACTGAAATTGAAAACCGTTGCGTCAACATGATCGCTGACCTTTGGAATGCGAGTGAAAAAGAAAAATTTATGGGGACTTCAACGATTGGTTCTTCAGAAGCTTGTATGCTTGGTGGAATGGCCATGAAGTTTTCTTGGCGCAAGCGAGCAGAAAAATTGGGATTAGATATTAATGCGAAAAAGCCAAACTTAGTTATTTCATCTGGTTATCAAGTTTGCTGGGAAAAATTCTGTGTTTATTGGGATATTGAAATGCGAGAAGTGCCAATGGATAAAGAACATATGTCAATCAATTTGGACAAGGTGATGGATTATGTTGATGAGTACACGATTGGTGTAGTTGGTATTATGGGGATTACTTATACTGGTCGTTATGATGATATCAAAGCTTTGGATAATTTAATTGAAGAATATAATAAACAGACAGACTATAAAGTTTATATTCACGTAGATGCTGCTTCAGGAGGACTTTATGCTCCCTTTGTTGAGCCAGAACTTGAGTGGGATTTCCGTTTGAAAAATGTCATTTCAATCAATACCTCAGGCCATAAATATGGTTTAGTTTATCCTGGTGTAGGTTGGGTTTTGTGGCGTGACAAAAAATATTTACCAGAAGAATTAATTTTTAAAGTAAGTTATCTTGGAGGAGAACTACCAACGATGGCCATTAATTTTTCTCATAGTGCCTCTCAATTAATTGGTTAATATTATAATTTTGTACGTTATGGATTTGATGGATATAAAGCTATTCATGAGAGAACACATAAAGTAGCCATGTTTTTAGCAAAAGAAATTGAAAAAACTGGAATGTTTGAAATTATGAACGATGGGTCACAATTGCCAATTGTCTGCTATAAATTAAAAGAAG
The DNA here is from genome assembly GCF_038006485.1 of Lactococcus sp. FSL K6-0773. Taxonomy (NCBI): domain Bacteria; kingdom Bacillati; phylum Bacillota; class Bacilli; order Lactobacillales; family Streptococcaceae; genus Lactococcus; species Lactococcus sp. FSL K6-0773. Next base: position 502,242 of record NZ_JBBOVF010000001.1, read on the forward strand.
ATTCAAATCGAGGTTGGAATCTTTATGATTTGGCGGACCGTTTATTAATGAAGGGATGGCAAGTGCCTGCTTATCCACTTCCCAAAAATTTGGAAAATGAAATCATTCAACGTTTAGTGATTCGAGCAGATTTTGGAATGAATATGGCATTTAACTATGTTCAAGATATGCAAGAAGCAATTGAGGCTTTAAATAAGGCTCATATTCTATATCATGAAGAGCCTGAAAATAAAACATATGGATTTACTCACTAAAAAAACCGATATTCATCTTAAGAAAAATCAAAAGCGATATAGTTAATCTATATCGCTTTTATTTTGATGATAAATTTTGTTTTTTTCTATTTAGTCATAAGTTTGTCAGTGATTATTTTTCATAATATTTATCTAAAATCTCCATTTTTAAAGGAGTAATCTTAGATAATGGGGCTGTTAAACTTGTTCTTAAGAAGAGTTTGTCTTCAATGTTGATAATTCCTAAATATTTAAGTTGAGGATAATTTGCATTAACTTCCATAATTTGATTTTTTCTTTCAATCAGATTTTCACTTGTTACTGGCACATCAAGATTAACAGTTCTTTCTTTGTATGAGTAGTTTTTGAGGGCAGCAATATTTCGATTAGGAATAAAAGTCGTTGCGCCATCAGCGCCAATTACTGTAATTGAACGAATTCCTACAGTTTTTACTACCCCTTCGATGTCAAGGCCAGCAAAAGCCACAGTATCTCCAACGTTGATTTGATGTTCAACGATAATAAAGAAGCCATTGATAATATCAGCGACTAAATCTCGCCCCGCAAAACCTAGAGCAACTCCGAGAATACCAGCACCAGCAAGGATATTTGCAACAGGAATTCCAATGACTCCTAGAACAGTATAGATATAAAGAAAAACTGTAAGATAATGGATGGCACTGGTTGTCAGTCGAGAGAGGGTTAAAATTCTCGAAGTATCTGTCCATTTTTGCTCACTATAATTTTTAAATAAGCGTTTAACGATACGAGAGCCGGCTTGATAGAGAATAAAAAAAAGAATACTAATTAATAAAATTGTAATTGCTTTATCTAATAAAAATAAACCAAAGTCTTCCCAGTTTGTTTTTAATAAGTTCATTTTTGCTCCTTTGTTCAGTAATTTTATAAATTCATTTATAGAGAAATTGACTATATTTGAAAAAATTGTTTGAACTTTTACTGAATTTCATGAATATTTTCTTGTTTTATGTTACAGAAAATAATATAATCTATTATAACAAAAAAATTTGGAGGATGTTATGGCAATTAATTTAGACTGGGAAAATTTAGGATTCAGCTATCGGAACTTACCTTTTCGTTATATCGCTCGTTTTAAAGATGGAAAATGGAGTGCTGGAGAACTAACAGGAGATAATCAACTTCATATTAGTGAATCATCACCTGCTTTGCATTATGGTCAACAAGGTTTTGAAGGATTAAAAGCCTATCGAACAAAGGATGGTTCAATCCAACTTTTCCGTCCTGACCAAAATGCTGCTCGTTTGCAAAATACGGCGCGTCGACTTTGCATGGCAGAAGTTCCAACTGAAATGTTTATTGATGCAGTTAAACAAGTGGTGAAAGCAAACGAAGATTTTGTGCCTCCTTACGGAACGGGTGCAACGCTCTATCTCCGTCCACTTTTGATTGGGGTTGGTGACGTTATTGGGGTGAAACCTGCTGATGAATATATTTTCACCGTTTTTGCTATGCCGGTTGGTTCTTATTTTAAAGGCGGATTGGCTCCTTCAAAATTTGTAATTTCAAGAGATTATGATAGGGCAGCTCCACTTGGTACAGGTGGTGCCAAAGTTGGAGGAAATTATGCAGCTTCTTTACAAGCAGAAGTTGGTGCCAAAGCTTCAGGCTATGCAGATGCAATTTATCTTGACCCAAGCACACATACTAAAATTGAAGAAGTCGGGGCAGCAAATTTCTTTGGAATTACAGCCGATAATGAATTTATCACACCATTGAGTCCATCAATCTTACCTTCAATTACTAAATATTCTCTTCTTTATTTAGCTGAACATCGTTTGGGACTCAAAGCGATTGAGGGTGAAGTTTATGCCAAAGATTTAGGTAAATTTGTTGAAGCAGGAGCTTGTGGCACAGCGGCAATTATCTCTCCAATTGGTCGTATTGACGATGGAGAAGATTCTTACATTTTCCATTCAGAAACAGAAGTAGGACCAACGGTTAAACGTTTATATGATGAGTTGGTTGGCATTCAGTTTGGTGATGTTGAAGCACCAGAAGGCTGGATAGTTAAAGTTGATTAATTTAAAAAGCTAAAGAATACTCTTTAGCTTTTTTATTTTGAAATAAATAATTTATCTTTTTTAATCCATTCTTGATCCTCTGTTCGAATTGGACGTATCACTTGGCAAGGATTACCAGCAGCAATCACATTTTCTGGAATATCTTTGGTAACGACGCTTCCTGCACCAATAATACTATTGTCACCAATGCTTACACCAGGAAGAAGGCTGACATTTGCCCCCAACCAGACTTGGTTCCCAACCGTAATTGGCTTTGAATAGACCCCGCCAGCAGTTCTTAAACTTGGATCTTCCGAATGATTGGCAGCAAATAAACCACAGCGGGGACCAAAGTAAACATTATTGCCAATCGTGACCTGATTACAGTCTAAAATAATCATATCATGATTAATGAGGACATTATCGCCAATTCTTATATTGAAGCCAAATTCACAGCGAAAATTAGATTCAATATAAGGATTTTTACCTAAATGTTCAAAAAGATTCTCTAAGATTTCTGGATGATAACCCTCATTGTTATTAATTTTTTGATTATAACGGCGGCTTTCAAAAAGGGCATGGTTACGATATTCAGACAAGTCTAAATCGGCGTCATCGTATGTTTTTCCTGAATTAATTAGTGTCTTTAATTGTTTCTTATTCATTCTTTTATCTTACAATTTTAGTCTCTTTTAGTCAATTGTAAGGGTTTTTATATTTTTGATAAAGCTACTAAAAATTACATTTATATATAATTGTCAGAATATATTGATATTTCATCGAAATTTTAGTAGAATAAAAGAACCAAATTGTAAAATAAAAGAGGTTGTGTTATGAATAAAAAAGCTAAACAAGCCATGAAAACGACACTTTGGCAGCCTGATTTTGAATCGGATGCTTGTGGAATGGGCTTCATTGCCCAAATTGACGGGAAAGCTAGTCACCTTTTAGTTGAGAGAGCGCTGACCATGTTAACAAGGATGAATCATCGTGGTGGAACGGGTGCTGAACCAGAAACTGGAGATGGGGCAGGTATTTTACTTGCTTTGCCTGACGAATTCTTTCGTAAAATTGCAAAAGAACATGATGTAGAACTACCAAAACTTGGTGATTATGCCGTAGGGCAATTTTTCTTATCACGTAAGGAAAATAAAAAACATCAAGAATTAGAAGCGATTAAGGCAGCTGTTAAGGCTCAAGGATATGAAGTCTTATTCACGCGCACAGTTCCTTTTAATTTTGAAGCATGTGGAGCAACGGCTCAAGGAATTATGCCGTCTTTTGTTCAAGTTTTTATTGAGAAAAAATCATCTGAAAAAGCTGTCAGCGAAATTTCTAATTTTGAAAATGATTTATTTATTATCAGACGAAATCTTGAAAAACGTTTTGACGAAGAGGAATTATATATTTGTTCATTATCTAGTCAGACGGTTGTTTATAAGGGAATGCTTCACGCGTATCAAGTAAAACTCTTTTATCCTGATTTGTCTGATGAAGATTTCAAAAGTCATATTGCACTAACACATAGCCGTTTTTCTACCAATACTTTTCCCTCTTGGAATCGGGCTCAACCTTTTCGTTTTCTAGCACATAATGGCGAAATTAACACGCTTCGCGGAGCTGAAAACTGGATGAAAGTTAACGATATTGAAATGTACAATGAAGAAAATTCTGATTCAGCCAAATTAGAAAATTGTATGGAGTATTTCTATCGAAATGGTCGAGAACTTCCAGAAAGTTTACTGACCATGATTCCTGAGGCTTGGGGAGAACAAACTGGCTTAAGTCCAGAATTGAAAGCTTTTTACGAATATTCAACTGCTCATATTGCGCCTTGGGATGGACCGGCAGCTTTAGTATTTACTGACGGAAAAACCGTTGGGGCAAGACTTGATCGGAATGGTTTAAGACCAAGTCGTTATCTTGTGACAAAGGATAATTCTATCATTCTGTCAAGCGAATCTGGTGTGGTTGATATCCCAGCCGATGAAATCATTGAAAAATCAGTTCTTGGACCTGGTAACATGTTGTTAGTAAATACTGACGAAGGAAAAATTATTCGTAATGAAGAAGTTAAGAGTTATTATGCTAATAAATATCCCTACCAAGAATTTCTGTCAGCAGGTTTGAAAAAACTGTCAGCACTGACAGAAAGTGAAAAAACAAATCCAATTCCGTCAGCAAAAATGAATACCTTATGGAAATTATTTGGTTATACTGACGAAGTCATTCGGACAGTGCTTTTACCAATGGCGGAATCAGCCAATGAACCTACAATTTCAATGGGCTTTGATGCTCCTTTGGCAGTTTTATCTGACCAAGCTCAATCACTTTATAATTTCTTCAAACAACAATTTGCTCAAGTGACCAATCCGCCAATTGATGCGATTAGGGAACAAATTGTCATTGGAACGGAAACCTATTTGGGAGAAGATGGGAATCCAGCAAAAATCACAGGTGAAAATGTCCGTAAGTTAAAATTAGACAGTCCAGTCCTTTCAACGGATGACTTTGAAAAAATCTTAGCATTGAAGGAAGAACATTATCATACAGAAATTATTTCCACCCTTTATGATAAGGATGACCTTTTAGAAAATGCATTGAACAAACTCTTTTATAAGGCAGAAAGTTTGATTAATCAAGGAACAACTATTATCGTGCTTTCTGACCGTGACTTTGCTGAAAATAAAGTGCCGATGCCTATTTTACTTGCTTTGTCAGGACTTTATCATTATATGTTAGGACGTCATAATGCGTCTAAATTTGCAATTATTGTAGATACAGCTGAGGTGTGCGAAGTTCATCAATTTGCAGCGCTTGTAGGCTATGGCGTATCAGGAATTCATCCTTATGGTGCATATGCAACCCTTTCAGACTGGGGTATGGGAGCACCTGAACAACTTGAAAATTTCCGTCATGCGGCAGAAAAAGGTATTGTTAAGGTCATGAGTCGGATGGGAATTTCAACAATTGTCGGTTATAAAGGGGCTCAACTTTTTGAAGCAATTGGTTTATCTAAAGAAGTCGTTGACAAGTACTTCACAGGTACGAGTACAAGAATTGGTGGACTTTCTCTTGCCCAAATTGAGGACGAATATCGTTTGCGATATGAGAAAGCTTATGGACATCGGGCACAGGATTTATTGGAAACAGGCGGTTCTTTCCAATACCGGGCGGATGAAGGAGAACATCATATCTATGACCCACAAATGATTTACCAAATTCAAAATGCTGTCCGTCAAAATGATTTTGAAAAATATAAAAAATATAGTCAGTATCTAAATGATATTGCTCTAAAAACGCCGACAAGCTTACGTCACACTTGGAAAATCAAATCTGATCGGAAGTCCATTCAGATGAGCGAAGTAGAACCAGCTCGTGAAATTGTTAAACGTTTCAAAATTGGGGCCATGTCATTTGGATCATTGTCACAAGAGGCTCACGAATGTATTGCTCAAGCTATGAACTCTATTGGTGCAAAATCCAATTCGGGTGAAGGTGGTGAAAATGCAAAACGTTATGGCACAATCAATAATTCTAAAATTAAACAAGTCGCCTCTGGACGATTTGGTGTGTCAGCTGCTTATTTAATGTCTGCCGAAGAGATTCAAATTAAAATTTCGCAAGGTGCTAAACCAGGTGAAGGTGGGCAATTGCCAGGTAAAAAAGCTTTTCCTTGGGTGGCAGAAGTTCGAAACTCAACTCCAGGGGTAAGTTTAATTTCACCACCGCCTCATCATGATATTTATTCCATTGAAGATTTGTCGCAACTTATTTTTGACTTGAAAAAAATTAATCCTTATGCAAAAATCAACGTTAAGTTGGTTTCATCGACTGGTGTTGGAACAATTGCTACAGGATGTGTTAAGGCCGGAGCTGATAAAGTTGTTATTTCTGGTTATGATGGTGGAACTGGAGCAAGTCCTAGAAACTCAATAAGAGATGCAGGTCTCCCTTGGGAAATGGGACTGGCAGAAGCACATCAAACGCTTAGTTTGAACAATTTACGTGACCGAATGATTTTGGAAACTGATGGTAAAGTAGTCACAGGTCGAGATATTGCGATTGCTGCAATGCTAGGTGCTGAAGAATATTCATTTGGTAGTTTAGCTTTGGTTGCGATTGGATGTATCATGACAAGAAATTGTCATTTAAATACTTGTCCCGTAGGTATTGCCACACAAAATCCTAGATTAAGAGCAAATTTTGCTGGAAACCCAGAGCACATTGTACGCTTAATGGAATTTATGGCTGAGGAAGTTCGAGAACTTTTAGCCGAACTTGGTTTTAGAACAATCAATGAATTGGTAGGTCATGCCGAGCTCTTGCAAGCTAAAGAAGATTTACCAGCTAAAATGCGAGGTTTGGACTTTAGCCGTATGCTTGGTCATGCCTTACCGATTGCAACAAGACATAGTGATCCTTTTGCTAATCCTCGTGCTTGGAAAGAGTTAGACCAATTTACGGAGGCTACACTTAATAATGGTTCTCAAGCAACGGTTCATGGCACGATTAAAAATATTAATCGAACAACGACCGCGCGGATGGCAGGTTGGATTGCTGAACGTTATGGTAATTTTGGTCTAAAAGATGCTTCTGTTTGCTATGAATATGAAGGGGTTGCTGGCCAGTCCTTTGGCTCTTACGCAACCGCTGGTATGGAGGTTACTCTGATTGGCGAAGCCAATGATTATATTGGAAAATCATTGTCAGGTGGCCGTTTGATTGTAAAACCACCTCTAGATGCTGCTTATGATATTGAAAATACTTCTATTGTTGGGAATGTTTCGCTCTTTGGGGCTATCGGTGGCGAAGCTTATTTCCGAGGTCGTGCAGGTGAGCGCTGTGGTGTCCGAAATTCAGGAGCACATTTTGTTGTGGAAGGAACGGGTGACCATGGTTGTGAATACATGACTGGTGGTATCGCTGTTGTTCTTGGTACAACAGGTCGTAATTTTGCGGCTGGGATGTCTGGTGGTATCGCTTATGTTTATGATGTCGCTGGCAATTTTGAAAATAAAGTGAATCGGGAAATGGTAGATCTTTATGCTTTAGATGAAACTTCAGGTGATGAAGTTTTAGAAGAATTATTGAAGAAACATTTGAATTATACTGATTCAGAAAAAGCAAAATTCATTTTAGAACATTGGCAAACAGAACGCGAAAAATTTGTCAAAGTTTATCCAAGAGAATATCATCATATTAAAAATGTTGAAGAAGATTTGGCTAAAACAGGCTTGTCAGGCGAAGCACTTACGATGACAACCTTTAAAAAAGTAACGGAGGTGAGCTAATGGCTGATCCAAATGGATTTTTAAATTATCCAAGAAATGATAATCCTTACCGTGAATTAGCGGAGCGGATAAAGGATTTTGCTGAACTGCAAGTTCCCTTATCTACTGAAGAACGACAAAAACAAGCGGCACGTTGTATGCATTGTGATGTTCCTTTTTGCCATCAAGGGATATTTTATGGGGGCAAACGGGCTGTCTCAGGTTGTCCAAATGATAATCATATTCCAGAGTGGAATGATTTGATTTATCGAGGACTACAAAGAAAAGCCTATGAACGTTTGATTTTAACCAATCCTTTTCCAGAGTTTACTGGCAGAGTCTGTCCTGCTCCTTGTGAAAAATCTTGTGCCGAGGCCTTAAACGGTGCAGGAGTAACCATTAAAGATAATGAACGTTTCTTGGGTGATTTAGGAAATGATGAAGGTTGGGTGGCTGAAATTGGCAAAGCTGCGGAGCCGACAGGTTATAAAATAGCGATTATTGGGTCTGGACCTGCCGGTCTGTCAGCTGCTTGGCGTCTTAATCAATTGGGACATAGCGTTACTGTTTTTGAAAAATCAGATCGTTTGGGCGGCTTATTGATGTACGGCATTCCAAATATGAAATTGGATAAAAAAGTCGTTCAAAAACGAATTGATTTAATGACAGAACTTGGTGTGACTTTTGTCACCAATACTGAGATTGGAAAGACAATCAGTTACGAAGACCTGTCAGTAAATTTTGATAGAATTATTTTGGCGATTGGCGCAGGAATTCCACGTGATTTAAATATTTCAGGCCGTGAAGCAGTTGGAATTCGATTTGCCATTGATTTTCTGACAGAAACGACTAAAACTGTCCTTGAAGAGGGCGAAGATAATATTAGTCAATCATTAAAAGGAAAAAAAGTAGTAGTCATTGGTGGTGGAGATACAGGGAACGATTGTATCGGAACGGCAGTTCGTTTAGGAGCAGCTTCGGTTTCTCAATTAGAAATCACACCAAGTTTACCCACTGATCGTTTAGATAACAACCCTTGGCCTGAGTGGCCAATGACCTTGAGAGCAGGTTATGGGCAAAAAGAAGCAGAATTTGTGGGAAATACTGATTTGACAACCTATCAAATGACTGCAACAGCTTTTCAAACAAATGCTGAAGGTCAACTTACGGGTTTAAAAGTAGCCAAAGTTGGACCTGACTTCAAGGCATTAGAAGGGACTGAACAAGTAATTGAAGCGGATTTAGTCTTACTTGCTATGGGATTTGTTGGGACTGACACAGGATTACTGGATAAATTTGGTGTTCAAGAAATTTATGATGACTATCGAACAAATAATGACAAAGTTCTAGTTGCAGGCGATGCCAGACGAGGTCCATCTTTGGTTATTTGGGCAATCCGTGAAGGAAGAAAAACAGCCGAAATTGTTGATGAACAATTAATAAAAGTCGCTACAGCATAATTTATCATTCTGTCAGTAAAAAAAAGTTTCTGTCAGTAAAAATGGCAGGAACTTTTTTGTGTCCAAGCTTTTGATGATATGCTATACTTATAAATAATCTAAAAATGAGGTGAGAGATGAAGACACCATTTGTAACAAAAGAACAATTAGAACAAATCACGAAGGAATTTCCAACACCATTTCATCTTTATGATGAAAAAGGAATTCGTCAAAAAGCGCGTGACCTTCACAAAGCCTTTGCTTGGAATAAAGGATTTAAAGAATTTTTTGCTGTGAAAGCGACACCCACACCAGCTATTTTAAAAATTCTTCATGAAGAGGGGTGTGGAGTTGATTGCGCCTCTTATGTCGAATTGTTACTTTCCGAAAAATGTGGGTTTGACGGCTCTGAGATGATGTTTTCATCAAACGATACTCCAGCTGAAGAATTTCAATTTGCTAATCAATTGGGTGCGACAATCAATCTTGATGCCTATGAAGATATTGAATTTTTGAAAAATCTGACAGATTTTATTTTTCCGGAAACAATGAGTTTGAGATACAATCCCGGTGGAGTTTTTGCTATGGGAACAAAAATTATGGATAATCCAGAAGAATCTAAATTCGGAATGACAAAAGCCCAACTCATCCAAGGAATTAAAGATTTGCAAAAATTAGGCGTGAAAAAATTTGGAATGCATAGTTTTTTGGCTTCAAATACAGTGACAAATGATTATTACCCAGAACTTGCCAGCAAGCTCTTTAAGCTTGCTTTAGAAATTAGAGAAGAAACTGGAATTACCCTTGATTTCATTAACTTATCAGGCGGAATTGGTGTGAACTATCGTCCTGATGAGGAGGCAAATGATATTGCAAAAATCGGACAAGGTGTTCACGAAGCTTATGATGAAGTTTTGAGGGCTAACGGAATAGAAAATCTAAAAATTTATACCGAATTGGGACGTTTTATGCTTGCTCCACACGGTCATTTGATTACAAAAGTTTTGCATATTAAAGAAACTTATCGAAAATATGTTGGCGTTGATGCATCAGCAGTTAACTTGATGCGTCCAGCCTTTTATGATGCTTATCACCACATCACAGTTGCTGGAAAAGAAAAAGATGAAGCGACTGAAATTTATGATATTACAGGTTCTTTATGTGAGAATAATGATAAATTTGCAAAAGAAAGAGCCTTTCCTAAAATAGAAATAGGAGATTTATTAGTGATTCATGATACTGGTGCGCATGGATTCTCAATGGGTTATCAATATAATGCTAAATTAAGAAGTTCCGAAGTTTTGCTTCAAGAAGATGGAAAGACTCGTTTAATTCGTCGAGCAGAGAAGCCAGCTGATTATTTTGCAACATTAGATGGTTTTGATTTTACAATTTGAGAAATAAAAAGTTACTGACAGCTCCGTCAGTAACTTTTGCCTCATTTATCCTTTCTGTCAGTAATATAAAGTGCTGACAAAAGGACTAAAATTTGATATAATAAGATGTCATCAATGGCGAAAGCGTTTCGCCAAAATTAGGAGATTCAAAATGAATTTAATCTTAGCAATTTTGCTTATGGTTGTATGCCTTTTGGCAGGTTTTTTCTTGGGAACATGGTTCTCACAACGCCAAACAAAAAAATTACTTATGGATAACCCACCCCTTAATGAAGACGCTGTTCGTCTTATGATGGGATCTATGGGACGTAAACCAAGTGAAGTTCAAGTCCAACAAGTTCTTCGCCAAATTCGTGCTGCTGCAAAGCAATCAGACACAAACAAAAAATAAGCTATTATATACGCTGAGCGAAGCAGTAGAACACAAGTTCTAAACTCTCTCAGCGTTTGCTTTTATCATCATAAATAAAGTATCCATTATATTAAAAAATACAGATTTTGGATAAGAGAGAATTTGAATTAGATATTTTAAAAGGAGAAGAAAAATGGACAATCGACCAATCGGCCTCTTAGATTCTGGTGTTGGTGGACTGACTGTTGCTCGCGAACTCCTTAGACAACTCCCAAATGAAGAAATTGTTTACATAGGAGATACAAGAAGAGCTCCTTATGGTCCGCGTAGTCGTGAACAAATCATTGCGTTCACTTGGGACATGGTTAATTTTTTACTATCAAAAGATGTGAAAATGATTGTAATGGCCTGTAATACAGCAACAGCGATGGCCTTAGAAATTGTAAAAGAAAAACTAGATATACCGGTGATTGGTGTCATCCTACCCGGAGCAAGCTCAGCGATTCAAAAAACAAAAACAAACAAAATTGGTGTAATTGCCACTCAAGCTTCTATTCGTTCAGATGAATATCATAAAACAATTGCTCGTAAATCATCAGCAGTAGAAGTATATAGCCTAGCATGTCCAAAATTTGTTTCAATCGTTGAATCAAATGAAATGGAATCTGAAATTGCTAGAAAAGTTGTATCAGAAAGTCTTGTTCCACTAATTGGAAAAGTAGACACCTTAATTCTCGGATGTACTCACTATCCTCTCTTACGTTCCTTAATCCAAGAAACAATGGGAAAAGAGGTACGTTTGATTGATTCTGGAGCAGAAGCTGTACGAGATATCTCTGTTCTGCTCAACTATTTTTCAATAAATGGACAAGAACGTCAACCATTAGAGCATCGTTTCTATACTACTGCGGGCGTTAATTCATTTCGAGAAATTGCAGAAAAATGGTTAAACATCGGACAACTTCAGATTGAACATACTGAAATAGAGAATTTCAATAAGGAAAAATAAATGGAAAAAACACTTATAATCGCAACAAGAAATTCAGGAAAAACAAAAGAATTTAAGAAATTATTTGCTGATTTCGGTTATGAAATCAAAGATTTAACAGATTATCCAGAACTTCCTGAAATTGAAGAAACTGGAACTACTTTTGAAGAAAATGCTCGTTTAAAAGCAGAACAAATCGCTGAAATTACTGGGCAAGTAGTTATTGGCGATGATTCAGGACTTTGTGTTGATGTCCTTGGTGGTTTGCCTGGCATTTGGTCGCATCGTTTCTCAGCTCCAGATCCTACTGATGAGAAAAATATCGCAAAACTTTTGCACGAACTGGCTCCAACGGCAATTACTCCAGAACGTAGAAGCGCACATTTTCATACTACGCTTGTGGCGGCAAAACCAGGCCGTGAGAGTTTAGTTGTAGAAGCAGATTGGGATGGCTATATTGCTCTCGCTCCTAAAGGAGAAAATGGTTTTGGCTATGATCCTATTTTCATGGTCGATGCCTTTAGAACAGCCGCAGAATTATCAGAAAAAGAAAAAAATCAAGTCTCTCATCGTGGACAAGCCTTGAGAAAATTAATGGCTGAACTTCCTGAGTGGCTTGACAAATAAGTTTAAATAAATTAACATAAATATAATTATGTAAAAGAGGGACGCTTATGTTTGTAGTAATGTCTGATTCACATTATGACCGCGATGTGGTTCAATCCATAAAATCAAAATATTTGAATGAAGCAACTGCTATCTTTCATTGCGGAGATTCTGAACTTCCTAGTTCTGATGAAATTTGGCAAGGAATAACTGTTGTTGCTGGGAACTGTGATTATGATAGTGGATATCATGATTTTCTTACTCAAGAAGTTGAAGGAAAAAAGGTATTAATTACACATGGTCATCTTTTTTATGTTGGTTTAGGATTAGACCGTTATTCTTATTTTGCTGAGGAAAAGAACGCAGATATCGCACTTTTTGGACATATCCATCAACCAGTAGCACAAAAAATTAATAATATACTTTATGTAAATCCAGGTTCAGTTGCACAACCTAGAGGGAAGTATGATATCAAAATGTATGCTATAATTGAGATTGAAGGAGAAGAGTTCAAAGTTTCATATCGAAATCTGCAACATGAACCTATCCCGGAACTACAGTTCAGACTCTAAGTCTACAAAGCTCTTTAAGGAGTAATTTGCATGATTGATAAAAAGATTGAGGATTTTATCTTGAATCAAAGTGAAACCTTTATGATTCCTGCCTCAAATGTTGCTGTACTTTATGCTGAGCATAATATTGCTCATGCCAAACTGATGCTTAGTCAGTATAAGTATTCACGAGTTCCAGTTTTAAATGAAAAAAAAGAATACGTTGGTGTTTTGGGTTTAACAGAAATCGTTGAATTTGAAATGGAACAGAATTTCTTTTTTGAAAAATTACATAATACATCAATTTCGGAAATAGTTAATAAAGATGTTCAAACAGTTGGACCATCAGTAACCTTGGAAGAGATGATGCACAAATTAATTAAGGAGCCATTTCTCCCAGTAGTCAAAAGACAGGAATTTATGGGGATTGTTGTTAGGCAAGAAATATTAAAGGCCTTTAGTGCCTTTGCTCACGACTTTACAAAATATTATGAAATTACCAAACGAGATTGACGAGTATTTAGCAAGCAGAAATTTTTCAGAGAATACTCGTTCAAATTACCATTATGATTTAGTTTCTTTGCAGGCTTTCTTTGAAGATAAGTCACTCACAACAGAAAACTTAGAACTTTACAAAATTCAAATTAGTAATCTTTCGCCAGCAGCACAGCGAAGGAAGATTTCGAGTGCAAATCAATATTTGCTTTTCCTGTATCAAAGACAAAAAGTTGACCAGTACTTTAAAATTAAACAAGTCGTTCAAAAAAAATCACAGACTGCTCAAAGTTATCATCCAATGATTAAGGAATTTCCTGAGTTCTATGGTCCTTTGACCTGTCCAGGACAATTTTTAGCCTTATTAATTTTAGAATTTGGTTTAAATTTTGCTGAGATACAAAAATTGAAATGGGAAAATTTTAATTGGAACTTTAAATATCTCACGATTGAAAAAGCCGGAATAAAACGAGTTTTACCAATTAGAGAAAAATTTGCCATAAGAGTTAAAGCCATTAATAATGCTGATGAATTATTCGCAAAATCTCGTCAATTTCTTTATACTGAATTGAAAAAATTTACGAACTATTCTTCCAAAGAAATTAGAGAACAGTATATCTTGCATCAGGTTAAAGCAGGGAAGTCAATTTATGAACTGGCAACTCTACTTGGTTTAACAACTATTACAACGCTTGAAAAATATTATAGATAGGAATTTACACTATTTTTATTATGTAAACTATGATTAAAGAAATCAATATAAAAATTAAAAACTTCGAGGGTCCTCTCGACCTTTTATTGCATTTGGTAAGTCAGTATGAAATGGATATTTTTGAAGTTCCATTGGTACCAGTTATTGAGCAATATCTTATCTATATTCAAACCATGAAAGAACTTGAATTGGAAGTAGCTGGAGAGTACATGTTAATGGCAAGTCAACTGATGTTAATTAAATCAAGAAGACTTTTACCGACAGTTACCGAAACTTTTATTGAAGATACAGAACAACTTGAGTATGATTTATTGGCTCAAATTGATGAATATCGGAAATATAAAATGTTGTCACAAGATTTAGATGAACTTCATCAGGAACGTAGTCATTTTTATTCAAAAGCTAAGACAGAAATTATCACTGATGAAACTGTACTTTTGCAGGATAAATCTGCTTTAGATTTATTTCTAGCTTTTACTAAAATTCTTGAGTTGCAAAGACAACATTTTCAAGACGAGAACACAAAAATAGCAGCTGAGAAATTTACAATCGCTGATAAGATTTTAGAGTTAAGTACTAGATTTACAGAACAAAAAATATGTAAATTTTCAGATTTATTTTCTAGCTCTACTAATAAAGATGAACTCGTCACCACTTTTATGGCTCTTTTAGAATTAATCAAAAATCAACAGATTTCTTTTTCTCAAGGAGAGCTTTTTGGAGAAATTATTTTAGAAAGAAAAGAAACTAGTGAATAAGACAGCAAGTTGTGAACTCTTACTTTTTGTATCTGGCGAAGCTGGTTTAACTTTGGCAGAATTGTCAGCATTGACAGAAATGTCTAAACAAGCTTGTCAGCAACAAATTGATTACTTAAAAGAAAAATATCATTCTGATGAAGAATCTGCTTTAACGATTATTGAAACTGCAGGTAAATATCGTATGGCTACAAAAGAAGAGTTTGCAGAAATTCTTAAAAACTATGCCAAAACTCCTCTTAATCAATCTTTGTCAAAATCAGCTCTTGAAGTTTTATCAATTATTGCTTATAAGCAACCTTTAACTCGACTCGAAATCGATCAGCTCCGCGGAGTGAATTCCTCAGGTGTTCTCTCAACACTTCGTGCTTTTGATTTGGTTGAAAAGGTCGGGCAAGTTGAAGCACCAGGACGTCCAAGTCTTTATGCAACAACTGATTTTTTCTTAGACTATATTGGGATTAATCATTTAGATGAATTACCTGAAATAGATGAGTCAAGATTTATCGCAGAAGAACAAACCTTATTTAACGAAAGTGAAGAAAATGAGAATCAATAAATATTTGGCCCATGCAGGTGTGGCAAGCAGACGTAAAGCAGAAGAACTAATTTTAGCGGGAAAAGTAACGGTAAATAATGTTCCAATGACAAACTTGGGTTATCAAGTTTCAACTGGAGATATCGTTGAAGTTAATGGAGTAGCAGTTTATAACGAAGAACCCGTTTATTATCTTCTAAATAAACCAAGAGGCTATATTTCTTCAGTTAGCGATGACAAAGGACGTCAAACGGTAATGGATTTAATGCCTCAAGTTAAAGAACGGATTTACCCTGTGGGACGTTTGGACTGGGACACAAGCGGTTTGCTTTTGCTTACAAACGACGGTGAGTTTACGAATATGATGACTCACCCACGTCATGGCGTTGATAAGGTATATGTTGCTAAGGTAGAAGGCCAAGCGAACAAAGAAAACTTGCGTCCTTTAACTTTAGGTATGACTATTGAAGGTAAAAAAGTTAGTCCCGCCCGTTATGAGATTATCAAACAAGAGAAAACAAAAAATCATTCGATTGTTAGTTTAACTATCCATGAAGGACAAAATCATCAAGTTAAAAAAATGTTTGCGGCTGCAGGACTTCCAGTACAAAAATTGAGTCGTATTCAATATGGAACTCTTACATTGGATGGACTTCCAACAGGACAATTTCGTCGTTTGAGTAAAAAAGAAGTTTCTCAATTGATTAATGCAGCCCAAGGAAATTAAGTGATTATTATAAAAGACAATTCTGGTAAAGAGTTGTTTTTTTATTTCTTAAGCAAATCTTATTCTTGATAAGCAAACTATTTTTGTGCTATAATAAAAATATCTTCAGGGCACCGTGTAATTCGGGACCGGCGGTAAATAGGGCTTTGACCTTATGACTCCGCGATTCGCTACGGCGATTGAAGCAGTGAGAATCTGCTAGCGACAGTAAAGTCTGGATGGAAGAAGATGAACAATTTTTGTAGTGTAATCAACTTCGGTTGGATTACTGTTTTTAGCCAAACCAAAAATGTCTATCAACTTCCTCGAAATTTGAAGAATTATTTTCTCATATTTGGAGGTTTTTTTATGTCTAAAACACGTCGGATGGTGTTAATTGCCATGCTTGCTGCATTATCAACAATCTTATTATTGCCGATTTTGCAGTTTCCGCTATTGCCTGGAATTGATTTTATGAAAGTTGAACTCTCAATCATTCCAGTACTTATTGGAGTCTTTACTTTGGGATTGGGTGATGGATTTATAATCCTCTTTATTCGCTCTATCTTATGGTATCTCCTATTTAATCAAGGGCCATCAACTTGGATTGGTGTGCCGATGAACTTCATTGCTTTGGGAATCTTCATGGCAATTGTTTGGTTCTTTACAAAGAAAAAATTCTCAATCAAAAACTATACAGTTGGTGTGGTTTTAGCAGCCATCGCATCAGTTCTTGTGATGATGGTATTGAATGTTTTCTACGCACTCCCTCTCTATCGTTTAGCTGCTGGCTTCGATGTTGATAAGATTTTTGTTGGAGCAACTCATCTTTTTAATATGGGTTCTCTATCAGTTACTTTGAATCCAACTTATCTTTTAACAGTAGTTTTACCTTTTAATGCTTTGCAGTACATCATCTTTGCTCTGGTATTTGGATTGATTGTTGCAGTGTTCAAGAAAAACAAAGTCGTAAAATTTTATAATGCTTAATAAAAAAAGAAATTTCATTGATTTGAAGTTTCTTTTTTTATTTAAATAGTAAATAAGTGGGAATCTCAATTCATATAGTCTGTTTTAAACGCTTTCTTTATGGTATACTAATATTTAGAATATTATAAAATAAAATGGAATAGACTGTATGAAAATTTTTAAAGATTTATGGTGGTTTTTTAAGGCAGAGAGAAAAGGTTATGGCGTTGGTCTATTAGCCCTTTTTATTGTTTCGTTAACTCACTTGATTCCGCCTTTAATTATCGGAAAAATTATTGACCATATTGTTAAGCGTAACCTGACTTTACCCTTAATTTTGAGTTTTTCTGGTATTTTATTGATCACTGCACTCGTTGAATATGGCTTTCGTTTTCTTTGGTCTAAAAATATTTGGGGTGAAGCCTTTAAACTGGAAAAAATAATCCGTAGTCGGCTTTTTAGGCATTTTTTAAGAATGGATACCCTTTTTTATCAGAGAAATCGGACTGGCGATTTGATGGCTCATGCGACAAATGACCTACAAGCGATACAGAGTGTTGCTGGACTTGGTGTTTTGACTTGGGCAGATTCTTTAATGACGGGCGGGATGACAATCATTGCTATGCTCTTATTTATCGACTGGCGTTTGACGATTATTGCTGTCCTTCCTTTGCCTTTACTCGCGCTAGTATCTAAAGTTTTAGGGGATAAAATTCATGTAAGTTTTGAACATGCCCAAGAAACCTTCTCTGAAATGAATGATAAAGTCCAAGAATCGATTACAGGAATGAAAGCAATCAAATCTTTTGGTGAAGAAGAACAAGATATGGCTGATTTCCAAGTTAAGTTAGATAATATTGATAAAGCCTTTATCAGGGTCAATTGGATTGACTCAATGTACGATCCTTTAATCACTTTAATTGTTGGTTTATCTTATACTTTAACCATTCTTTTAGGGGGCTACTATGTTGTTCACCATGTTTTAACGATTGGTCAGTTAGTTGCTTTTATGACTTATATCGGAAATTTGGTCTGGCCGATGTTTGCTATTGGTGTTCTTTTTAATGTTATTGAACGTGGAAGAGCTTCATACAGTCGAGTAGAAAAATTATTAGCTCAAAAAGCGGAATCAAAAATTTCTGAAGGTACTTTGAAAATGCCAAAAGAAGGTCAACTCCTTTTTGATATTGAAAGTTTTACTTATCCAAATGAGAATGAAGGGCGCAATTTGGAGAAAGTTCAATTTAATTTAAAAGAAGGTCATGTTTTAGGTTTGGTCGGACGAACAGGTGCAGGAAAATCAACGATTATTAAACTTTTAATGAGAGAGTTTGACCATTACAAAGGACATATTACTTTTGTTGACCATGATATTATGGATTATCAATTAGATGAATATTTGCCAGCGATTGGTTATGTTCCGCAAGAACATTTTCTATTTTCGATGTCTGTCAGAGATAATATTCGCTTTGCTAAGATGTCAGCGAGTCAAGAAGAAGTTGAAATTGCAGCTAAAACAGCTGGAATTCATGATGATATTATTGCTTTTCCTGAAGGTTATGATACTTTGGTTGGCGAGCGTGGCGTTTCACTTTCTGGTGGACAAAAGCAAAGGTTATCTATTGCGAGGGCGCTACTTATTCAGCCTAAATTATTGATTTTAGATGATGCGCTGTCAGCTGTTGATGCCAAGACTGAACAGTTAATTTTGTCAAATTTGAAGGCCTTACGTCATGAAAGTTCAACGTTAGTTGTCAGTCACAGATTGTCATCAGTAATGGAAGCTAATGAAATTCTCGTACTAGATGAAGGAAAAGTGATTGAGCGTGGTTTGCATGAAGATTTGATTAAATCTGGAGGTTGGTATGCTCAAATGTGGCAAATGCAACAGATTGAAAGTCATTTGACAGCGAATGATGAAGATGAGAATTTACTGACAGGATCGTCAGTAAATCGGGAAGGAGAAGAAAATGGAGAAATCTACTGACAAAATGTCTGTCAGAGAAAGTTGGCAAGTTTTTAAATTTATTTTCAAATTCTTATTACCTTTCAAAAAGTATTTCGTTTGGGCTTTTGTTTTTAGTGTAATTACAACTGCTCTGGCTTCACTTATGCCTTTTGTTTTGTCCGTTTTTATGGATTCTTATTTGACACCTATGAAAGCGACTGACCAGATTATTTTCTATTTTGCAGGTCTTTATTTGATTTTAGCAATAATCAATTCAATAGCTTTCTTTTTCAAATGGAATTATCTGCAAAATGGTTCGATTTTTGTTAATCAATACATTCGTAAGAAAGTTTATCGAAAAATTCATCAGCTAGGCATGCGATATTTTGACCAAAAACCGACGGGTTGGTTAATCACCAGAATCACAAATGACACCGATTTATTTGATTTCTGGCAGACTTTGTTTAATGCATTAACAAGTTTGCTTTCTATTATCATTGCCTTCATTGCTTTGTTTATTATTGACCACCAAATTGCGCTTGTGATGTTGTTGATTCTTCCCCTATTGATTTTGGCAGTATTGATTTATTAAAAAGTGAGTACAAAAGTTTATCAAGCCATGCTTGCTAAGCGTTCAGAATTGAATACGAAATTAAATGAATACATTTCTGGGATGAGAATTATTCAACAATTTCGTCAAGAGAGCAGACTAGGAAATGAATTTGAAAAAACAAATGATGAATATTATGGTTATCGAAAACGAGTGATTCAGATTAATGGGATTTTGTTGAGCCCTTTGGTTAATTTTTTGATGGCCATCTCAATTGTTGTTGTCTTGTTGATGTATTCTAATCGAAGTCTACATGCAGTGGTTGAGGCTGGTTTAATTTATGCTTTCATCAGTAATGTACAAATTTACTTTAATCCTATTTCAGGATTGATGGATTCTTTATCAAACTTTTCAAATGGATTGGTGGCCTCTAGTCGCATTAAGACAATCATGGAAGAAAAAGAATTTGCGCCACAACAAGGAATTTCAACTTCTGTCAGTAAAAATGTTGATGAAAAATTTACTGACAGAAAATCTGTCAGCAATTCTCCAATCATTCAAGAAGGAAAAATTGAATTTCGCAATGTCAGTTTTTCATATGACGGAGAACATCAAGTTTTGAAAAATATCTCATTCATTGTGAATCCTGGAGAAACGCTTGCTTTTGTAGGTCATACAGGTTCAGGAAAATCGAGTATTATTAATGTTTTCATGCGCTTCTATGAATTCACAGAAGGTCAAGTTTTGATTGATGATCAGGACATTAGAAGTTATTCAAAAGAAGAACTTCGGAAAAAAATTGGTTTAGTATTGCAAGATTCCTTTATGTTTGTTGCGTCAGTTACTGACAATATCAAAATGATGAATCCACAGATTACTGACCAAGCAGCCAAAGAAGCGGCTCGATTTGTTCAAGCTGACAAATTCATCAAGGATTTGGAAAATGGTTACGAAACCAAAGTAATTGAAGGTGGAGCTGCCTTCTCGGCCGGTGAACGTCAATTAATTAACTTTGCTCGAACGATTGTGCGTAATCCGAAAATTCTCTTATTAGATGAAGCAACAGCCAATATTGATACTGAAACTGAAGCGCTTATTCAAGAAGGTCTGATAAATATGCGACAAAATCGAACGACAATGGCAATTGCTCACCGTTTATCAACGATTAAAGATGCTGACCAAATTTTAGTCTTGAACAAGGGAGAAATTATTGAGCGAGGAAATCATGACCAACTTTTAGAGCTTAATGGTTATTATGCAGACATGTATCGAATTCAAACTTTACAAAAAGAACTATGAAAAACCACTGATAGCAGCGGTTTTTCATTTATCAGTTTTTCTGATAAAAAATATTGACAAAAAATAAAATAAACGATATAATATAAGAAAGATTGATAAAGAATCGGGAAGGGAGAGTTTATGAATTTTGGTCAGAACTTAAAAAAATTAAGAAAAAATGCAAAATTGACACAGAGTCAATTAGCAGAAAAGCTAGGAATGAAGCAAAATGCTTATGTACTTTGGGAACAAAAATCAACCAACCCAACGTTAGAAATACTAGAAAAACTCGCAGATATCTATGATTTACCTATTCAAGAATTAATCAAAGAAACTGATAATAATGCAGAAAAACAATTAATCGATAATTATCGTTCACTGACAGGAGAACAACAAGAATCAGTTATTAATTTTACGGATTTTCTCATTGAACAAAATAAAACAGAGATTATTAATTTGAAAACCTACAGACGTTCTTCTTTAGATTATGCCATTGTTGAAGATGAAGAATTATCGGCAGGTTTTGGTCAATCTCAAAGCAATACAGGGGGGCATTACAAAGCTTACACATCTGAAACTCTTGGTCGATATGATGGTGCAGCTAGAGTAAAAGGGGAATCGATGGAACCTGAATTCCCTAATTTTTCTATTGCAACATTCTTACACACGGGTTTCGGTCGGAGTGGGGATATTTACGCCATTGCTGAAGGAGATTTGGGCGAAGAACGTTTGTATATCAAACAAGTATTTGAAGAAGAAGATGGACAATTTAGAATTCATTCACTCAATCCAGATCCACAATACAAGGATTTTTATCTAGGACAGGAAGATAATTTCCGAATTATTGGACCAGTAGTTGATAATTTTGAAGAAATTGAAGAATCACAGATTATAGATTAAAATGAGGGCTTAAAAATGAATTGGATAAGAGAAATTTTACCAATACTGGGAATTGGATCAATTTTTGCAATTGCTTATGAATTAGTTTTATGGCTTTCACAGAAATTGATAGAAAATGATAGCAAAGAGAAAATAAAAAAGGAAAAAAAGATTGTTAATGTCAAATTTTTTCATCTTTCAAAAAACCAAAAGAACATTGCATGAACTAAAATAAAAAAGAAAAAAGAATAAGTTTAGTCTTGCAATTTCAGAAAAACTTTGATATACTTATTTACGGTTCTAAAAGAACTGACCGAAGACAGTAGGGGACGAAAGTCATAAACTTCCTACCGAGGACAAATATCAAAATGATAATTGAACTCTCTATGTCTTTTGTGTGTAGAGATTTTTTATTTCTACAACCAAAATAAAATGGAGGTAAAAAAATGAGCGATTACAAAGTAAATGAAGCAACAATTGCTAAGAAAGCAGAATTGGTTGATGTTTACGCACAAAAAATGACTGAAGCAGCATCTATCGTTGTTGCAGATTCACGTGGTTTGTCAGTTGATCAAGATACTCAACTTCGTAAACAACTTCGTGAAGCAGGCGTTGAATTCAAAGTCGTTAAAAACTCAGTTTTGCGTCGTGCAGCTGAAAAAGCTGGTCTTGAAGGTTTGTCAGAAGCATTCTCTGGCCCATCAGCAGTAGCATTTTCTAACGAAGATGTTGTAGCACCAGCAAAAGTTTTGGCTGACTTTGCAAAAGATGCTGAAAATCTTGAAATCAAAGCTGGTGTTATCGAAGGTAAAGTTTCTTCTAAAGAAGAAATCCAAGCTATTGCGTCTCTTCCAAGCCGCGATGGACTTCTTTCTATGCTTCTTTCAGTGCTTCAAGCACCTGTCCGCAACGTGGCTCTTGCAGTCAAAGCTGTTGCAGAAAAAGAAGAATCAGCTGCTTAATTATAAGCAACATTACTTATATCGGCGGATTTACGCAACAAACTAAAAAATTAATAGGAGAATATTAAAATGGCATTGAACATTGAAAACATCGTTGCTGAACTTGAAAACGCAACAATCCTTGAACTTTCTGAACTTGTAAAAGCAATCGAAGAAAAATTTGACGTAACAGCAGCAGCTCCAGTTGCAGCAGCAGCAGGTGCTGGTGATGCAGCAGCAGCTAAAGATTCATTCGACGTTGAATTGACATCAGCTGGCGACAAAAAAGTTGCAGTAATCAAAGAAGTACGTGGAATCACTGGTCTTGGACTTAAAGAAGCTAAAGAACTCGTTGATGGTGCACCAACAATGATCAAAGAAGGTCTTTCTGAATCAGAAGCTAACGAAGTTAAAGAAAAACTTGAAGCAGCTGGTGCTTCAATCACACTTAAATAAGAATTTTATTCTTGTTTAAAAAGAAAATTGAATATTATCGATTTTCTATTAAAAATACTACCAAGTCTTTTCTTGGTAGTATTTTTTTTGCTATCTATGAGTCTCAAATTTTCAAAATTCTTCTTCAAATAGAGCAATAAGTTTAACTGCCCCAATACCAGCAGGGATAATCGTATATGGTTCAAAAATTGTTTGTTCAGTTGAATCGACAATGCTTGTCCAACCGGCAAAGTCATAGCCACGCAACTCGGGTTTTAGATAGGGAATGAAATTTTTTTCAACTGTTCGTACATCTGAGGGGTGGGTCCAAGAGAGTTCGACCTTGTTTATTGTACGAGAAGAATAGCGAATTTCGTATTCTAAAGGAGTCCACTGGGCATATAAATCATATTCTTTACCAACATTTTGAAGATAATCACCTGCAGTCCAAAGGAAATCGGGGCTTATTCCTGTTTTGTGCAAGGCAGAATTTTCACCAGCGTAGAGTGCAGCTTGCTCGCGGGAGATATTATGCGGGATCACATAATGACTATCGCGAACAATTTTCCAACCTTCAAAGTGGTAACCAGGCAGAGTGAGCGAAAAATCAGCAATTTCATGTTCTGTTTGACTAGAGTCTGAACTGATTGCCAATCCGACTTGTCGCTTATTATCAAAAATAGGCTGATAATCTTGTCTATTTTCAAACTTGACAGATGGACTAGTGCCACTATTTTTAATAAAGTTTTTCATTTTATCAGTGATGTTAAAATAATAGTTAAAAGTTGTTGATTGCTTGTTTGGATTCATAGGAGACTCCTTTCTCATCATTCAAAAATTAAAAAGTAAAACCACAATTTATAATTATAATCTTATTTTATAATATTTTAATTATAAACGAAAATGATTTGTGTATCTTTAATGTGAAGAGCTTACTGTTAATTTCAATAATTGTTTAGAGGTTAATGAATATCTTGTCTTTTCAGACTTAAAAATAAATCAAAATTCACAAAATGTCAATTGAATATATTTTAAAGAAAGAGAATTTATCTCTTTTTTTTTTTGACAATGACTGTCTACGAAAAATGAATAAAGTGCTAATGAAAATCTATTTTGTCAGATTTAATCAATAATTGTCAGCTAATAATTACAAAATTAATTGATTTATGTATTTTATTAATAGATTAATAGGCTAATAAATTCCAAATTTAATCTTATTCCATGCAATATATTTGCTCTTGAAACCAATATCTATTAGAATAGAAGTGAAGTAGGTAATAAACTACAACAGGAATAATTTTAGATGAAGCAAAAAGTATATTTATAAAAATAGATGGTGAGGTAGAGATGAAAAAGTTACTCTTTATATTTGGGACTAGGCCAGAATTTATTAAAGTTTATCCAGTAATCCAAGAGGCGAAAAGGCAAGGCAATCCAATTGTTCTGGTTAACACAGGGCAGCACAAAGAAATGCTCAATGAACTTTTAGATGAATTTTCTGTGGAAGTTGATTACGATTTAAAAATCATGGAAAAATATTCTGGTTTATCAGAAATTGTGGCAGGATCAATTAGCGGTCTTGACCCAATTATTAAAAAGGAACAACCAGATGTCATCTTAGTTCATGGTGATACTGCAGCTACTTTGGCTGGAAGTTTGGTTGCTTATTTTAATCAGATAAAGTTGGCACATATTGAAGCAAGTTTGCGAACTTACAATAAATTTTCACCATTTCCTGAAGAAATGAATCGTCAAATTGTTGGTTTGATGGCTGATTATCATTTTACACCAACAGAAATGACGAAAGAAAATCTTTTAAAAGAAGGTAAGCCGAAAAATCAGATTTTTGTAGTTGGAAACAGTGCTATTGATATGTTTCAGTATACTTTAAAGGATGATTATACAAATGAAGCTTTATCATGGCAAGCTGATAAGAAAATGATTTTAGTGACGGCTCACCGTCGTGAAAATTTGAGTGATTTAGAAGAAATTTTTGATGGAATTGCAGAGATTGCTGATGAATTTAGAGAAACACATAAAATCATTTATCCAATTCATATGAATCCAATCATTCGTGAAAAAGCGCAAAAATTACTGGAACATAGTAATATTAAAATCATTGACCCGCTGGATAAAATTAACTTTCATAATGTGATGCGTCATGCCGAGTTGATTTTAACTGATTCTGGTGGAATTCAAGAAGAAGCGGCTTTCTTAGGGATTCCAGTGCTTGTTTTACGTGATACAACTGAAAGACCCGAGGGTGTACTGGCTGGTACTTTAAAACTTGTGGGGACTTCAAAAGAAAATATTGTTAATGAGACTAGGACTTTACTGACAGACAAGACTAAATATGAAAGGATGTCAGGAAGTAAGAATCCTTATGGTGACGGAACAACTTCCTTGCAGATTGTTAATATTCTAAATGAAAAATAAAAAAATTAATTTAAAGTCTTTCCAGTCTGTCTGTCTCATTTTTATCTTCCTTTTTAATTTTGAGTTTATTTTCCGCTTATCAAATTTTACTTCTAGAGAAAAATTCTTTACCATTTTCTTTTTTGTGGCTCCTTTGATGCTTAGCTCATTTTTTATCATTACGGATAGCGAAAAAATTCCGAATTCAGTTAGAAATTTGAGTATTCTCGGTGTCTTTGGTTTCCTGATGTATGGTTCCAATCGCTTAATCGTTTCCTTGACTTACCTCATAGGTGGGGAACATGCTGTTCCACAGTTATTTCCCTTCCGATTTTTGATTGCTATCTTCATTTTACTTTGTTGTGCTTTAGCTTATTATGTTTCAACAAAGAAGATGTTAATTTATAAATTGGCAACATTGATTGCTTCTTTGTGGTTCGTTACATTGCCAATTATAACGATTCAATTCATTATTAAATTCTTGGTTGAACATCAAGGGTTTGATTTCTCGATTGTCAGTAATATGGATATCAGGTATCTGATTGTACCATTTATGCCAATCATGTATTTGAGTTTTTGTAAATTTAGTGGGATTGATGCCAAACAATTAGGAAAGAATATCAAATATACGGTTTATGTGCTCTTAGTTGTCTACATCGTTGCATTAATCGTTTATTCAGGAACTCAAGTAAATATTACCTTTAATTTTGCTCAAGAAGGTTTCTTTAATAGCATTGAGCTTAATTATAATGTCTTTTTGGCACATTGGATAGAAGGATTGACTGTATTTTCTCAATTCGTCCTACCAATTATTGCTTTTGCTTTAGTTATTGGATATAAGGGAGAAAAATCAAAGAAAAAGATACTGTCATTAAAACCAATTTATGTATTAATACTGGTTGCTCTGGGAGTTTATGCTTATCTTTTCCTTCTTAATCCACCAACTAATTTTATTCATTTTAATAACAAAATTTTTAATAGTTATTTTGCGCTACAAATTTTTGAAGTTGTTGTGATTATGCTTTTGACAATCTATACAGGTTTGAAAAAATTTATCAGACCAAGAACGAAGATATTGCTATATATTGGTTCAAGCTTGCCTTTCCTCTATTTATATATTGTAAGATATCATTATTGGAAACAAAGTTATTTGGTTTTTGATATTTTTGACCGTATCAATTATATTTTCTTTCTTTTTTCAATTTTTGTTTTTCTTTATTATACTGTGGAAGTCTTCATTCTTTGGTATTCTTATAGTAAAAGACAAAGAATTAACGCTCTTACTTTAAAAAATGAAGGACTAAAAAAGCAGTTCCATATCTATGTTTTAATCCCATGTCTGAATGAAGAATTAGTGATTCAAACAACTTTAAAAAGTATTTTAAAAAATGATTACGAAAATCTAGTGGTAACTGTTATTGATGATGCAAGTGATGATCGGAGCTTAGAAAAAATTTCTGAAATTCAAGATTCTCGATTGAATGTTCTAAGACGTATTAAACCTAATGCGCAAAAAGGAAAAGGGACGGCTTTGAATTGGGCTTATTATCAAATTAGTGAACAAATTCAAGAAGCTGGAATTGCTCCGGAGGATGTTCTTATTGCGATAATTGATGCCGATACAAAACTTGATAACAATTATTTTGAAAAAGTAAATATGGCTTTCAATCATGATGCTAAGCTTACTGGTTTGCAATCCAAGGTTCGTGTTGCCAATTTGATTAAAGATGCTTCACAAGACTTGGAATTTTCTGAAATTATCAATGCGACACAGATGTTTCGGACTTTGACCAATACAGTTGCTTTTGGTGGAAATGGACAGTTCTGTAAATTAAGTACTCTTCAGGCATTGAATGAAGACCCTTGGACAGATTCACTTGTTGAAGATTTTGATTTATCAACTCGTCTCTTTCTGTCAGATATTGAAGTTAAAAATGCTCAATTTGATGATATTTACATTGAACAGACAGGGATTATCAATGATAATGAAGCTTTGGTTAAACAACGAGTGCGATGGGCACAGGGAAATATTCAATCTTCAAAATATATTTTACCGACGATTCGGTCAAAAAAATTGCAGAATAAACAGAAGTTTGAATTATTGATGACCCTACTGAAACCTTGGTTAATGGGGATTGAATATATCATTGTAATTTATACACTGATTATGATTGTTAATTCTGCTATCCTATCAGGGATTACTCAATCACTTAAAATTGTTGTTGTGCTTTTTATCGTGATGTCAATTTATATTATCTTTGTGAATTTTGTATGGGCTATTCTTTATAACAAAGGAAAATCTCAAGAAAAAACAAGGGTGTGGGATGTAGTGAAAGATACGGTTAATCTGACGAAATTTCTACTTATTTTAACTCAAATTTATCCGCAGTCAGCCATTCGATATTTCAACTCTAAAAATGATTGGGTAAAAGCTAATCGTCAAGAAGAAAGTGTTGACCCTCATATTGATGAGCATAAAAAATAAGAAAAACCTGCCTTTTGGGCTAGGTTTTTTCTTTTGTATATTTGCGAAATTAGTTTTTTTAGTTTAAATATGTTAAAGTAGTTGTAGTTTTAATAATAAATCAATAACACAATGGGTACTGGTAAAAACTAAAATTACCGGTTGAGAAAGACCATCAGACTTGAACAGGTTAAGACCTGCGTAAGAATGTGTCCGAGTTTTAATTGTATTTTCTTTATGAAAATCTTTTAGCTTACTTTCTTATCATACTAGAGCCCTCCTTGTGTTAATAAAGGAGTTTTTTGATGTCAATTTTAGAAAAGATTCAAGAAAAACAACCACTTATCTTAAATTTAGCGAATTTTGTAACTCCACAAAGAGTTGCGGATGCGATTAGTTTTGCTGGTGGTTCACCATTAATGACTGCGGAAATTTCAGAAAGTGAAACTTTAGTTGAAATTGCAGATGCTGTAGTGGTTAATATTGGAACCATTTCAGAAAAGGATTATCCGCTTTTTTTGACTATTTGTCAGTTAGCAAATCAAAAGCACAAACCTTTAATTTTGGACCCAGTTGCTGTCAATGTCCCTTTTAGAGCAAATTTTGTCAAAAGATTAATGCAAGAGGTGAAATTTGATATCATTCGTGGGAATTCAGCGGAAATTGCTTGGTTTGCTGATAAAGAAAGCTTGAACAAAGGAATTGATGCACTTGAGTCAAATTTAGAAGTTGAGCACGCGCGAGTTGCTGCTCAAAAAACAGGGGCAGTCATTATTCAAACTGGAAAAGTTGATGTTATTTCTAATGGGTTTGAGGAACTATTTGTTGAAACTGATAGTCCACTTTTTAAAATTAATGTTGGCTGTGGGGATATGTTGTCAGCAATTGTTGGAACTTTTGCGGCTGTATCTGATGATTTATTTAAGGCGGCTTATGAAGCGACAGAATTCTTCGGTGAATCTGGTGTGAAAGCTACTGAGCAAGTAGAAAATCTACCAGGAAATTTTGTGAATCGTTTTCTTGATAAAATTTATCAAGCGACGCAAGAGGTTATATAAGGGAGAAAAAGAAATGATTGATGTTTCTAAAGTTGTGACAATCGCTGGAATTGATTCTTCTGGTGGGGCTGGTATTAATGCTGACCTAAAAACTTTTCATAATCAAAAAGTATATTCGGCAACGATTGTGACAGGGTTGACAGCGCAAAATACCTATGGAGTACAAGAAATTTTACCGACAAATAAAGCTTTTATTTTGGCTCAATTTGACTCAGTATTTTCTGATTTGGAAATTTCGGCAGCTAAAACGGGGGCACTTTTTGATACTGCTCAAGTTGAAGCGGTAATTCAAGGCTTGAAAAAATATAAACCGAAGCATTTGCTGGTGGATCCGGTAATGGTGGCTAAAGGCGGGGCAATTCTTTTGACAAGAGAAGCCATTGATTTGATAAAAAATGAATTGTTACCTTTAGCAGAATTGGTCACTCCCAATTTGGAAGAGGCAGAGGTTATGTGTGGCTATAAAATTACTGACGAAAAGGAAGTTTTAAAAGCCCTTCATGATATTCAAAAGTTAGGTACTAAAAATGTGCTGATTAAAGGGGGACATGGCAATGGAGAACTGGTCAGAGATTATTTATTGATGACAGATGGTTCTGTCAGTACTTATGACTCTAAAAGATTACTGACAGAAAGAACACACGGAACCGGAGATACACTTTCTTCTTATATTACAGCTCATTTAGCTTTAGGAGAAGATTTAAAAGAAGTGATGCCAAAAGCTAAATTGTTTATTACTGAAGCTATTTCACAAACAATCAATGTTGGTCACGGTCACGGACCGTTAAACCATTGGGTGACAATTAATGAAAAATAAAATTTTAGACCTGAGGGCATATTTTATTGCTGGCCCACAAGATTTTCCAAAACTTTCAATTGATGATGCAATCGATAAAATTTCTGTAATCATAAAAAGTGGAGTAACGGTTTATCAATTTCGTGATAAGGGAACAATTTATAAAAATAAAAATCAACGATTAGAAGTAGCAAAAAGACTACAAGAAGTAGCTCAGAAAGCGGCTGTTTCTTTTATTGTGAATGATGATGTTGAATTAGCGCGTGAATTGTCAGCTGACGGGATTCATGTCGGACAAGACGATGATTCTGTCAGTAAAATTCGTGAGCTGATTGGCCAAGAAATGTGGGTAGGACTTTCTGTCAGTAATGATATGGAATTAGAAAGCGCTCAAAAGAGTGGGGCTGACTATTTGGGAATTGGTCCAATTTATCCAACAAATAGCAAGTCCGACGCAGCAGAACCAATTGGGGTTGACCATTTAAGAAAAATGCTTGAGCATAATCAATTACCAACTGTTGGAATTGGTGGAATTACTGAAAATTCACTGACAGAGCTTTCAAAAATTGGTCTGGGTGGAGTTGCGGTAATTTCTTTGCTGACAGAATCCGAAAATTACAAAAATATGGTTCAAAAAATTAAGCAAAATATTAGATGAAAAAGATGTTGTACCCTTAAAAATACAACAAAACAAAATGATTCCGTTTTCTTTTTATTATATAAATTAAACTTACACAAATGTAAGTTTTTTTTCTTTAATAAATGTTATAATCAGAGTCATAAATGATATGAGATTAACTGAGTATTCTAAAAACCTCTTATTGATTTATATTTAAAAGGAGTTCCAATGGACAAGAAAAAAGAAATTCGTCTATTTTTGGCTAAAACAGTATTTTACTTTATAATTATTTTAATTCTGCTCTATCTTTATTCCTACAGTCATACTGGCGGAGCACACTTTATCTATAACGAATTTTAGAGAGAATTATCGAAGGAGTTAATTATGAAATTATTAGAACAAATTTTTGAAATTGCAAAAAAAGAACCAGACCTTATTGTACTTGCCGAGCGTGAGCAGAAATTTACTTACCGTCAATTATTTGCCGCGGTTTCACATATCTCAGAACAAATCAATGAACGCAATTTAAATCAGCGTCCAATCTTGATTTTCGGTAAAAACGATTTTATCACTTTAGCAGCCATGCTTGCGACAAATTTAAGGGGTCACGCTTATATTCCTGTTGATGCTCACACACCATTTGAGCGGACAGAAATGATTAAATCAGCGGCAAAACCAGCGGCGGTACTCACTACAGTTGAGCTGTCAGCAGATTTTGAAGCACTTTTTACTGACAGAATTTCTCTTGAACTTACTGACCAGATTTTGACTGACAAACTTCCAGCACTTGATTTTTCTAAAGCTGTTTCTGGAAATGACAGCAATTATATTATTTATACTTCTGGAACAACAGGAGTACCAAAAGGTGTTGAAGTCAGTCATGATAATCTTGTGACTTTCACCAATTGGATGAACAATGATTTTATGAAAATTGAAAATAATCAAATCTTGTCACAAGCCCTTTACAGCTTTGATTTATCAATTTTCAGCTTGTATCCAAGTCTTACAACTGGCGGAACATTAATTTCACTCTCACGTGACGAAACAACCAACTTCAAATTACTTTTTGAGCGTTTGAACAAAACGGTCATTAATACTTGGATTTCAACACCATCATTTGTTGATATTTGCTTATTGGACCCTTCGTTCACTGAGAAAGAACACCCTCAATTAGTTCAATTTATTCTCTGCGGTGAAGAATTAACAAAGAAAACAGCAGAAAAATTACTAACAGCTTTTCCGTCAGCAAATATATACAATACCTATGGTCCAACAGAAGCAACAGGAGCCATTTCGTCAGTAAAAATCACGAAAGAATTACTGACAGAAAATGATCGTGTCCCAATTGGTTTTGCCAAACCAGGTGTTGACTTAAAAATTATGGATAAGGAAATCATCATTGTTGGTGATTCGGTAGCCAAAGGTTACTTTGAAAATCCAGAAAAAACTGAGCAAGCCTTTTTCACAGTCGACGGAAAACCCGCTTATCATACAGGAGATGCCGGTTCAATTTCGGCTGACGGAATGCTCCGTTACCAAGGACGAATTGATTTTCAAGTTAAATTTAATGGATTCCGTATTGAACTTCAAGATATTGAAGCCAATATTCAAAACTTAAAAGAGATTGAAAAAGCGGTAGTCTTACCGAAAACGAATGACCAGCATAAAGTCACCGCATTAATCGCTTATTTAGAAACAGAAAAAACATTTGAAGACCGTGCAGCCGAACGCGCCTTCACAAAAGAACTCAAAGCTGAACTTTCAAAAACAATTATGGATTACATGATGCCAACTAAGTTTGTTTATCTTAAAAAGTTCCCATTGAATCAAAATGGCAAAGTTGACCGCAAGGCACTCGCCCAAAAAGAGCGAGGTGACAACTAGTGCAACCCTATTCAACACCCTTTTACTTCGTGATTTTAGGACTTGCTTTAATTCCTATCGTTATTGCCCAGCTTCTGGGCAAAAAACTCATGTGGTATCAAGTCCTATTGACCATCGCTTTTCTTTGGCTGACATTTTCGGGAACAGTGACAATTTGGGCATTAATCGGCTTCGGAGTCTTCCAGACCATCATTGTAAAATTCTATGAGTGGTATCGAGTAAAACAAAACAAGAATCAGAGTTTTGTTTTCTACCTCATCATTCTGCTCTCTATTTTGCCATTAGTGATTGTCAAAGTGCATCCTCTGTTCAATCCAGGACCTGGACCAGGTTCAATTCTTGGATTCTTAGGAATCTCTTACATCAGTTTTAAGACAGTAGCCATGATTATGGAAATACGAGACGGACTTATTAAAGCCGTTCCTCTTAAAGAATTTCTTTATTTCCTCTATTTCTATCCAACGATTTCATCAGGACCAATTGACCGCTTCCGACGTTTTGTTAAAGAACTAAAAGCGCCAGTTGTCACTGAGAAATACCTTGATTTATTAAATAAAGGTGTCTTTAGAATTTTCCAAGGTTTCCTTTATAAATTCATCATCGGATACTTGATTGACCAATATTGGCTACATGGCATTGCAATCTCTGCAACAATACACCCAAGCTTCTTGAATGTTTCATCATCAATGTATGCTTACGGACTCTATCTATTCTTTGACTTTGCTGGCTACTCACTCTTCGCTATTGGTGTCAGCAATTTAATGGGATATGACCTCCCACACAACTTTAACAAACCCTTCCTAGCTAAAAATATTCATGACTTTTGGCAAAGATGGCACATGACTTTGAGTTTTTGGTTCCGTGACTTTGTATTCATGAGATTAGTGAAAACATTCATGGTTAAAAAATGGTCGAAAAATATGATAACCATCTCAAATGTTGGTTACCTCGCAAATATGTTACTCATGGGATTCTGGCATGGTTTAACTTGGTATTACATCCTTTATGGTTTCTACCACGCCATGTTAATGATTGGGTATGACGCATGGAAACGTCTGAAGAAACGTAAAAACTGGAAAATTCCAGATAATAAATGGACAAGTGCTATAAGTATTTTCATTACATTTAATCTAGTATTTATCAGTTTCCTTATTTTCTCAGGAATACCAAATCACATCATTATGCACTGCATAGATCCACATTTTCCACTTCCTAACTTCTAAAAGGCGTTAGGCATATCATAAAAAAACATTAGGAGAAACAAAATGAAAGAACAAATTTTTGATATTATCGAAACCGTATCAGGCACAGACGAATTCCGTGAAGACTTAGACATGGATTTATTTGAAGAAGGAATTCTTGATTCAATGAGAGCCATCATGCTCATTGTTGAATTAGAAGGCGCTTTTGATATCAGTCTTCCACCATCAGAAATGGACCGTGAAGATTGGAATACAGCAAATAAAATAGCAGCACGCGTTCAGGAAAAAAAGGATGAAAATTAAAATTTTTAGAGCCATTGGCCCATTAATTGCAGCTTTAGCCCTTGTTGGCTTACTGATATTTCTCCCAATAAATGTTGGTATGAAATACTCAAAAGACCAACTTATTAAATTTGCTCAATCACCACTAAATACTCCAAGCTTTACAGGCTATTCAATTAAAAAACAAGCCTATTCAGACCCCGAGTTTTTACCAGTTCTTGGTTCATCAGAAATGGAACATGTGGATTCTTTTCACCCAAGTGCCTATTTCAAAAAATACAATTCTGGTTTTACGCCATTCTTAGTAGGACAACCAGGAACAACTACTTTAACCCACTTTTTCTACATGAACTCTGTGGCAAATGAGTTAAAAAATCGTAAAATTGTTTTTGTCATTAGTCCACAATGGTTTTCAAAACAAGGAATTGTTGAAAGTGAATTGAAAAACTTTGTATCCAAAGGTGAGATTTACGGTTGGTTAAAAGAAGCAGATCCTAAAGAAAATACCACCACCCAACTTGCAAAACATTTATTAAGATTTAGATCGCTTAAATCTGAAGAGACGATTTATAATTCT
Organism: Lactococcus sp. FSL K6-0773; assembly: GCF_038006485.1. Lineage (NCBI taxonomy): Bacteria > Bacillati > Bacillota > Bacilli > Lactobacillales > Streptococcaceae > Lactococcus > Lactococcus sp. FSL K6-0773. The sequence continues at coordinate 536,629 of NZ_JBBOVF010000001.1, forward strand.
CTAGAACGTCTAGCAGATAAAAAACCACTGACCACTCTACAAAAAATGACTGTGGCGACCAATCTTCAATTTTGGCGAAAAGAAGATTTACTCTTCTCAAGTGTTTCACAATTCACAGCACAACCTCTTGGACTTACACCAAAAATTAATAAGTTTGCTAAAGAATTACCCAATGATCCAACCTCTGAAAACTTAGAAAAATTGGCAGTTGATCAAGGAAAAGATAGTTCAAATAACAATCCTTTCCAAATCAATAATAAAGTTTGGGATAAGAAAATAAAATCCAAATACAAACATCTTGAAAATTTTAAAAAGCATGTTACCTATTTAGAAAGCCCAGAGTATCAGGATTTCCAACAGCTCTTAAATGTGTTTGCCAAAAATAATAATGATGTTTTATTTGTTATTCAACCAGTAAATGGCTCATGGTCATCTTACACTGGAGTATCAAAAGCAACACTCGAAAATTTCAGCTCTAAAATTAAAACACAATTGCGCAGTCAAGGCTTTTATCAAATTGCTGACTTAACAGATATGTATAACACGCCTTATGCCTCTGGTGACACTGTCCACTTTGGTACTAAAGGTTGGTTGGCTACAGACAAAGCAATTGAAAAATTCATGAAGACACCAAGTAAGGTCAACTATCATATTGATAATTCGTTATTTTTATCAAAAGATTGGGCAATGAATGGTGCAACAGAGTCTATCATAAATTAAATAATAAAAAAAGATTGACAAAAATAGAAAGAACAGTTATAATTGTTTTGGTTATGCCATAAGCATAGCCGTCGGTAGGTGAGGCTACCGCAGGGATACGGGTTGCTGCCGCAGAGTCGTGGAGACACGATGAGAGGGCCAACAGTTCACGTCGAAAAACAAGGCGTGAAATAGTGCAACAACATCGCCCTGCGGAGCTAAAGCTTGAACGATAGCTTGTAACTGATTCGCTCTATAATAGTGATATCTTTTTTGGAATTATTCCCTTGCCTACGTTCAAGTTTTGTAGGCAAGGTTTTTTGTATTTAAAAAAGGAGGTGAAAAACGGAAATGGAATCCCAGACCATTAATAGTCCCGAGCCTGATAGGCCGCAGATAATTAACGTGATAAGAGCAGCTTTCCGTTTTTATCACCTTCTTTAAAGTGCCTAACGTTTGGGACTGTACACGCAAAAATATTATAGAATATGAGGTACAGACCAATGAAAAAAATTAGAAAAACACTCGAAAACACAAAAAGAGCTACAACATTTGTAGATAACAATGAAATAAATGCAAGATTAGAATTTGCAAAAACTTCTACAAAAGAGGAGCTATTTCAAAAATTTAAAACATCAAATAAAGGATTAAGTGAAGAACAAGTAGAAATCTCTCGTGAACAATATGGAGATAATACGATTACGCGTGGTAAAAAAAGTTCACTTATTAAACGGCTTTATCAAGCGTTCATCAATCCTTTTACCATTATATTGTTTGTCTTAGCATTAGTTTCAGCTTTTACGGATATTATCTTAGCAGCTCCTGGTGAGAAAAATCCCCAAGGACTCATTATCATTACTACAATGGTTTTAATCTCAGGAATTCTGCGTTTCGTTCAAGAGACTAGAAGTGGAAATGCTGCTGAGAATCTCTTAAAAATGATTACGACGACGACAAACGTTCATAGATTAGAATCAGGAAGTCAAGAGATTCCTATTGAAGAAGTTCTCGTAGGCGATATTATCCATCTATCAGCTGGAGACATGGTTCCAGCAGACCTTAGGATTATTCAAGCAAAAGACTTATTTATCAGCCAAGCCTCTTTAACTGGTGAAAGCGAACCAGTAGAAAAACTAGATTTAGCTACTGATGAAAAAGATGATTCAATCACAGAGTCAGTAAACCTAGCCTTCATGGGTTCAAATGTCATTTCTGGTAGTGCTTATGGAGTTGTAATTGCAACTGGAGATGCGACCATTTTTGGTGAAATGGCAAAAAGTGTAACCGAAGACTCAACTAAAACAACTTTTGAAAAAGGCGTTAACTCAGTTTCATGGGTCCTTATTCGCTTTATGTTAGTTATGGTTCCATTTGTCTTATTGATCAATGGTTTCACTAAAGGTGATTGGATGGAAGCTGCACTATTTGCTTTAGCAGTTGCTGTTGGTTTAACACCAGAAATGTTACCAATGATTGTGACAACTTGCCTAGCAAAAGGTGCAGTCACAATGTCAAAAGAAAAAACAATCATCAAGAACCTAAATTCTATTCAAAATCTAGGTTCAATGAATATTCTCTGCACTGATAAAACTGGAACATTAACACAAGATAAAGTAGTATTAATGCGTCATTTAGATATTCATGGGCAAGAAAATATTCGAGTATTAAGACATGGATTTTTGAATAGTTACTACCAAACTGGTTTAAAGAATTTAATGGATTTGGCAATTATTGAAGGAGCCGAAGCCAAGCAAGATAAAAATCCTGAACTGGGTGGTCTAAGTAGTAAATATACAAAAGTTGATGAAATTCCTTTTGATTTTGAAAGACGTCGGATGAGTGTTGTAGTAAAAAGCAATACTAATGGAGCGACTTCAAAAACGCAAATGATTACTAAAGGTGCAGCTGAAGAAATGTTAGACATCTGTACTTTAGTCGAAGATAAGGGAAATGTTGTTCATTTAACTCCTGAACTCAGAGCATACATTCTGAAAAAAGTTGATGAACTTAACGAAGAAGGAATGCGCGTGATTTTAGTCGCTCAAAAAACAAATCCTTCACCAATAGATACATTCTCGGTTCAAGATGAATCTGAAATGGTGTTAATGGGTTATCTTGCCTTTCTTGATCCACCCAAAGAATCTACAGCAAAAGCAATCAAAGCACTCAATAAATATGGGGTATCAGTTAAAATCTTGACTGGTGATAACGATAAAGTTACTCGTTCAGTTTGCAAACAAGTAGGACTTCCAGTTGATAAAACTATTTTAGGTTCTGATATCGACCAATTAGATGATAATGAATTGGCAAAGGTTGCCAAGGAAGCTTCTGTTTTTGCTAAGTTATCACCTCAACAAAAAGCCAGAATAGTAACAACACTTAGAAATTCAGGCAATAGTGTCGGCTATATGGGAGATGGTATTAATGACGCAGCAGCAATGAAATCATCTGACGTTGGAATTTCAGTAGATAGTGCTGTAGATATTGCCAAAGAGTCAGCTGATGTAATTTTGTTAGAAAAAGATTTAATGGTTCTTGAAAAAGGAATTATTGAAGGAAGAAAAACCTATGCTAACATGATTAAGTATATAAAAATGACAGCAAGTTCTAACTTTGGTAATATGTTCTCAGTTCTAATCGCTAGTGCATTTTTACCATTTATTCCAATGTTATCTATTCATATTCTCTTACTTAATTTAATCTATGATTTCTCTTGTACCGCTATTCCTTGGGATAATGTCGATGAAGAATATTTGGTTGTTCCAAGAAAATGGGATGCAAGTTCTGTAAGTAAATTCATGTTGTGGATTGGCCCAACAAGTTCCGTATTCGATATTACAACTTATCTCCTAATGTTCTTTGTGATTTGTCCAGCAACATTTGGACCATTTAGCTCTCTTGTTCCTGGAAGTGTAGCATATATTGGATTTATCGCGCTCTTCCATACTGGTTGGTTTGTTGAATCAATGTGGACTCAAACCTTGGTTATCCATATGATTCGTACTCCTAAAATCCCATTTTTACAAAGTCGTGCTTCGGCTCCACTAACAATCTTAACTTTCATGGGAATCATTGGACTCACAATCATTCCATTCACAAGCTTTGGACATTCAATTGGTTTAATGGCTTTACCAATTAACTTTTTCCCATGGCTAATTTTAACAGTAGTGATGTATATGATGCTTGTCACCATATTTAAAAAAATATTTGTTTCAAAATACGGTGAATTACTTTAAATAAAAAATAAAAGTGGTGATAATTTGTCCCACTTTTATTTTACTTTGGTATAGTCTATGCTATAATTAAATCAAGAAAAGTAAGGTAAAAAAATGAAAACATCAAAAAATGAACAAGACTATCTAAAGGCAATATATAGCCTAAAAAATGAAAATAATGGATCTGTTAGTATTAATGCCATTGCTCAAAAATTATCAGTATCATCACCAAGCGCCACTGAAATGATTAAACGATTAGCCAAAAAAGAACTTGTTATTCATAAACCTTATTATGGGGTATCACTTACAGACTTAGGAAATCACGAAGCGAGATTTATTTTAAAAAGTCATAGGGTCTGGGAAACTTTTCTTTTTGAGAAGGTTGGATATACAATGGAGGAAGTGCATGATGAAGCCGAAAATTTAGAACATGCTTCATCACCAAGGTTGATTGAATCTCTATATGTCCTGATGGGCTATCCAGCAACTGACCCTCACGGCTCAGAAATTCCTACAGAATCATTTTGGCTGAAAAATGAAGTGGAATTAACGCTTGATGAGGCACAAGTTGAACAGACCTATCATGTTACTCTGATAGAAGAAGAAGGAAAAAACTTTTTCAAAAAATTAGAAATTTCTCTTCCGCATCTTATTAAAGTAATCGATATATTAGAAGATAAATCAATAATTATTAAAGAAGATAGAGAAAGTTCAATTGTTATTCCACCATTTTTACAGGATAAAATTCATCTCATGCATAGAAGATAAGATAACACTAAAAGTCCAAGTAATTTATTTGGACTTTTTATTTTTGAGTTTTCATATAGTTTAAAACTATAGGTCATCATATTAAAAATGTATTATTAAAGTTTTATTAAATTTGATAAGATAGACCTATTAAAAATTGGAGACTATGACTATGAAAAAATCAATTATTGCTTTCCCACGTATCGGTTCAAACCGTGAATTAAAATTTGCTCTTGAAAAATATTTTCGTAAAGAAATTACAGAAGAAGAATTACAAACAGTAGCCAAAGAAATTCGGTTGGAAAATTGGAAAAGTCAAAAAGAAGCTGGAATTGACTCACCTATTTCCAATGACTTTTCTTTCTATGACCAAACCTTAGATCTATCAATTGCTCTTGGTGCAATTCCAGGGTCTTATAAAAATTTAGAATTAAGTGAACTAGATACTTTATTTGCATTAGCGCGTGGTTTCCAAGATGAACAAAATGACGTAAAAGCAAGACCAATGAAAAAATGGTTTAATACAAACTATCATTATTTAGTTCCAGAAATTAACAAAGATACAATTATTAAAGCAAATTTTTCAAAATTATTAAATGAATATAAGGAAGCAAAATCTGCTGGATTTGAAACCAGACCAACAATTATTGGCCCATATACATTTTTAGTTTTAGCAGATTACAAGTCAGGAGCCACGAAAGATACAGTATTATCTGATGTTATTGTAGCTTTTCAAACACTATTAAAAGAACTTAATCAACTAGGAGTAGAATGGTTACAGATTGAAGAACCAGCACTTGTTTTAGACCAAACTGAAGAAGAAAAAAAATTATTTGTGAGTATTTATGAAGAACTACTTAAGAGTAAAAACAACCTTAATATACTTCTTCAAACTTATTTTGGAGATGTTCGTGATAGCTATAAAGAAATAATAAAGCTTGATTTTGATGGTATTGGTCTTGATTTTATAGAAGGAAGAGATTCTTTAGCTCTTATTCAAAAATACGGTTTTCCCAAAAAGAAAATACTTTTTGCAGGATTAGTAAATGGAAAAAATATTTGGCGTAATAATTATCAAAAGACACTTGAGCTACTAACCGCTTTAGATGAAGTAGCAGATATCGTAATTAATACAAGCTGCTCTTTACAACACGTTCCAGTAACAATTAAAAACGAAACTAAATTATCAAAAGAAATCCTTAAACACTTTTCATTTGCCACAGAAAAATTAAATGAAATTGATGAAATTTCCGATATTTATTTTAATAAAAACACTTCTTTTTTGAAGAAGAATGTCGAACTTTTTGAAAATGAAAGAGTTCGTGAAAATTCTAAACTTAAGCAAAAACTTGATAAATTAACAGAAAAAGACTTTACTAGACAACCTTCACTAGTCGAAAGACGAGCAAGTCAATCTCAATCGCTTAATTTACCAGTTTTACCAACCACAACCATCGGTTCATTTCCTCAAACGGCAGAAGTGAGAAAAGTTCGGCTACAAAATAAGCGAGGAGAATTAAGCCAAGCAGATTATGACACATTCTTAGAAGAAAAAATAAAAGAATGTCTTAAACTCCAAGAAGATATTGGATTAGACGTTTTAGTTCATGGTGAATTTGAACGAAATGACATGGTAGAGTATTTTGGAGAAAAGTTAGAAGGTTATGTTTTTACTCAAAAAGCATGGGTTCAATCTTATGGGACACGTTGTGTCAAACCTCCAATCGTGTGGACTGATGTCACTAGACCGGAAGCTATGACCGTCCGTTGGTCAGCCTATGCTCAATCTCAAACATCTAAACCAGTAAAAGGAATGCTGACAGGTCCTGTAACGATTCTAAATTGGTCTTTTCCGCGAGAAGATATTTCGCTAAAAGCAAGTACTTTACAATTGGCATTAGCTGTTCAAGAAGAAGTTCTTGACTTAGAGAAAGCTGGCATTAAGATTATTCAAATTGATGAGGCAGCTTTGAGAGAAAAGTTACCTCTTCGCAAAAGTGATTGGTATAAAGAATATCTAGATTGGGCAATTCCTGCCTTTCGTTTAGTTCACTCTAAAGTAAAACCGGAAACACAAATTCACACGCATATGTGTTATTCTGAATTTGAAGATATTATTCCATCCATTGACGCAATGGATGCTGATGTAATTTCTTTTGAAGCAAGTAGAAGTGAGCTATCAATTATCGATGAATTGAAAGCTCACCATTTTAAAACTTTGGTTGGACCTGGAGTCTATGATATTCATTCTCCACGAATACCTAGCGTAAAAGAAATACAAAATCAATTAGAAAAAATATTGGACAAATTACCAATTGAACAAGTTTGGGTAAACCCTGATTGTGGTCTTAAAACACGTGGTAATGCCGAAACCATTCCTAGTTTAAGACACTTAGTTGAGGCAACTAGGGTGTTAAGAAAGGAAAAGGTTGAATATGACAAGTAATTCCAAAATTCTTTCTTTTGAAGTTTTTCCACCTACAACTCAAATTGGAAGTACCAACTTGGTAAAGACCTTGGATAGCCTAAGAACTCTCTCGCCAGATTTTATCAGTGTAACTTGTAGTAACAATAATTATGATAATATTGGAGATACAACTATAAAGTTTGCTGATTATGTAAACAATACACTAGATATTCCAGCGGTTGCTCATTTACCTGCCGCTTATTTAGATAAAGCTCAAGTGATCGAAATTTTGGAACGGTTAAAAGATAAACAAATCAAAAAAATTCTTGCTTTAAGAGGTGATATCAGCGATGAACCGATGAAAGATGATTTTAAATTTGCAAGTGATTTGGTTAAATTTATCAAAGATTATGATGATAGTTTTGAAGTTTTAGGTGCTTGCTACCCCGATATTCATCCCGAATCAGTAAATCGAGTGAGTGATTTTCATTATCTGAAAGAAAAAGTAGATGCTGGTTGTGACAGATTAATCACGCAACTATTTTTTGATAATGATAGTTTCTATGATTTTCAAGAACGATGCGCAATTGCTGAGATAAATACTCCGATATTCGCCGGAATAATGCCAGTAATCAATCGAAATCAAATTCTTCGTCTATTAAAAAATTGTAATACGCCATTACCAGCAAAATTCATTAGAATACTCGAAAAATATGAACATAATCTTATCGCTTTAAGGGATGCTGGAATTGCTTACGCCATCGATCAAATCGTTGATTTAGTAACAGAGGATGTTGCTGGAATTCACCTCTATACGATGAATAATGCAAATACGGCACACTCCATCCATGCTTCAATTTCTTCTTTATTTACCTTTTGATACATAATAAAAGTTATGTAAAATGAAATTTTGAAATAAAATTAAGAAAAAATAGATAAATAATTGACAAATCAAAAAATTTTAATTATCGCAAATTGTAAAATGAAGTTAGCCACCTTGAGTCAAGCAAAAAACATCTGAATCTCTTATACTAGAAGTTCGACCAAATAGTATAAAAAGGAAATTCAGATGCAAGACTATTCTATCACAAGCCAGAGCAAAGGGAAACACCTGACCAATCAAGACCGTTTAAACATTGAACGTTGGCACAATAAAGAAGGACTGAGCAACCGTGAGATTGCGCGCTTATTGAATAAAGCTCATGGGACGATTGACAGAGAGATGAAGCGAGGGGAAATCCAGCTCAAGCGGAAGGTAAAATACTCTGCTAAAAAGGCTCAAGAAAATTATGAAGGATTGAGGGCTCACAGTGTTCGTCCGAGTAAACTCACGACTGAGATTGATTGTTATGTGAGTACACGTCTTAAAGAAGACAAGGACTCTTTGGAAGTCATTCATCAGGCTCTAAAAGGAGTTTCTCTGAGCAGCCTCTACAATTGGGTCAACTGGGGCTGGTTAGAAGCCAAGCGTCATCATCTTTTCTATCCGCAGTATAAGGCGGCAAAGAAAATCAAACCTCGTGCGCCAAAGCATCCTTTTGGCAAGTCTATTGAAGAACGGCCTGAGTTCATTAACAATCGCTTAGAAGTGGGGCATTACGAGATTGACACGGTCATTCTTACGAGAGCTAAGAACAAGGTGCTTTTGACGCTCACAGAGCGAAAATACCGCACGGAGATCATTCGCTTGATTGATGGGAAAACAGCACAGGCGGTCAATGATGAGCTGGTGGAACTTCAAAAAAGTTATGACTTCAAATCCATTACCCCTGACAATGGCCATGAATTTGCAAGGCTCTCTGAGGTCGTAAGCTGTCCAGTTTACTATGCACACGCCTACGCGAGCTTTGAGCGAGGGACGAATGAAAACCATAACCGAATGATTCGTAGGCATCTGCCAAAAGGCACAACAAAGACGACCCCTGAAGAAGTCGCCGCTATCGAGTATTGGATGAACCATTATCCAAGAAAAATGTTCAACTATAAGAGTTCATATGAGATGAGCTTGGCTGGCTAACTTGGACTTGCAATTTGCGAAATTTTAATTATACTAACTAATAATATTAAATATCGAGGTTCCAAAATGATTAACAACTTTAAAAAATTTTATTTTTTCTTTATGAATGATCCACATTAGTTTTTGGCTAATAAAATGTGGGTCCTCTTTGATGTTCGTTAATCATCTAGGGGATAAAGAAGACGTCCCCTGGGACGTCTTTTTTTATTATAAAGGAGGCACATAAAAAGTAAAATAGAAAAAATTTATTGCAAGTAAAATATTATTAAGTATTTTTACTAAAAAACTATAGAAAAAAGGTAAAAGATGACTTTTAAAGAACTCAGTAACAAAATTAACATTAAAGATGTAAGAGAGCTAAATCATTTAAATGATGAGCAACAAGAAAAGAAAGAAAAACGTGATAAGGAACTTGAAGCGATAATTAAGGGTGAAGACGATAGAATCCTCTTAGTCATTGGCCCCTGCTCATCGGATAATGAAGCTGCAGTTCTAGAATATGCTCACAGATTGTCAAAACTTCAAAAAGAAGTAGAAGATAAAATTTTTATTGTGATGCGTGTTTATACTGCAAAACCGCGGACAAACGGAGATGGCTATAAAGGCCTCATTCACGAACCTGATGCAGATGGACATACAGACCTTATCAATGGGATAAAAATGGTTCGTGACCTTCACTATAAAGTAATTACTGAAACTGGTCTGACTACAGCAGATGAGATGCTATACCCAGAAAATCTACCATTAGTTGATGACTTAGTAAGTTACTATGCAGTTGGCGCTCGCTCAGTTGAAAATCAACAACATCGCTTTGTTGCCTCAGGAATAGATGCCCCAACAGGAATGAAAAACCCGACATCAGGGAATTTAAAAGTTATGTTTAATGGAATGTATGCAGCCCAACAATCTCAAGATTTTCTATTTGGGAATGCTGAAGTAGAAACATCAGGAAATCCATTAGCTCATGCCATCCTTCGTGGTGGACAAGATGAAAATGGTAAAAACCATCCAAATTACTATACAGATAATCTTCTTGAAAGTATCGAAATATACGAAAAAATGGGTTTACAAAATCCATTTATTGTTATTGATACTAATCATGATAACTCTGGGAAGAAGTATATGGAACAAATAAGAATTGTTCGTCAAACATTAGTCAATCGTAATTGGGATGAACAAATTCATAAATATGTCAGAGGATTTATGATTGAATCATATCTTGAAGACGGTCGTCAAGACAAACCAGAAGTATTTGGAAAATCAATCACTGACCCATGTTTGGGTTGGGATAAAACAGAAGAACTTATTAATGAAATTTATAATTTGTGATTGTAAAATGAGAAGGGATGAGTGAGAAACTTAATAGAATATTTTCATATTCTGTTCAAATAGAAAATAAATTTTTCTATCAAAAGTAAAGAACCAAACCTTATCGTACCACCTTTTAAAATAATAATATAAAAGAGTAGTTTTGCTACTTTTTTAATTTATCTTTTTATATAAGTTTTAGTTTTTTTAAAATAAATCTTTCATTTGTGTATTTTTTAAAAATAAGATGTATAATGCATCTATCATCTACAGATGTAAACTTTATAAAAAATAGGAGAACTAAGATGACTTATAAAACTAGTACTGAAAACAAAGCGTTAGAAATTGTAAATGTTAAATCACTTGAAGGTAAAGTGAAACAAAGTATGGAGGCTGCGGGAAATAAAGGTGCCTTTGGCTATATTCGTAGTGGCTCTGAAGATGAGTGGACACTGAATGAAAATACATCAGCATTTAACAAAAAACAAATTATGCCTCGAGTATTGAGAGGAATTGATTCTGCAGATTTAAGTACCTCACTCTTTGGTATAAAACTAAAAACACCAATTATCCAAGCGCCAGTTGCCGCCCAAGGCCTTGCTCATGAAGAAGGAGAAGTTGCAACTGCTAAAGCGATGGCTGAAGTTGGCTCAATCTTTTCAATTAGTACTTACGGAAGTACATCAGTGGAAGACGCCGCAAAAGCAGCACCAGATGCACCGCAATTTTTCCAATTATATATGAGTAAAGATGATAAATTTAATGAATTTCTTTTGAAAAAAGCTGTATCAGCTGGAGTTAAGGCGATTATTTTAACCGCTGATTCAACACTAGGTGGCTATCGAGAAGAAGACATTGTCAATCATTTCCAATTTCCTTTTCCAATGCCAAATCTAGCTGCTTTTTCAGAAAGTGATGGAACGGGCAAGGGAATCAGCGAAATCTATGCAGCAGCAAAACAAGGTCTTGTTTTAGAAGATATTCAAAAAATTAAAAAAATAACTAATCTTCCTGTAATTGTTAAGGGGGTTCAATCTCCTATAGATGCAGATGATGCCATTAACGCTGGGGCAGACGGTATCTGGGTTTCAAATCATGGGGGAAGACAATTAGATGGAGGACCTGCTTCAATTGATGTCCTACCCCTCATCGCCAAAAGTGTTAATCATCGAGTTCCTATTGTTTTTGATAGTGGAGTTAGACGTGGGGAACATGTCTTCAAAGCTTTAGCACAAGGAGCAGATGTTGTTGCGGTAGGTCGACCAGTTCTTTATGGTTTGAATTTAGGGGGAGCCAAAGGTGTTCAATCTGTTTTTGAACACTTAAACAAAGAGCTAAGTATTACTATGCAACTTGCTGGAACAAAAAATATTGAAGAAATCAAACATACCTCATTGATTGACTAATAGTTCAAATAAAAAAGTACCTTATTAGAGGTACTTTTTTTATCCTTATCCTATTTGATAAAATAGTTAGTTTTGAAAGTTCATTTGATCAATTTTTGAAACAATTTCCTTATCTACCCAAACCGAAACACTTCCATCATTGACATAAAATTCAGCTCCACCATTTTGATCCAGCGTAATAGGTATTTCGTGTCTTCCAAATAAATCTATATAAACTTTACCTGCATACGCCTTATCAATTATCATATATTTTGAGCCACCATTTTTATTAGTTAAAATACATGATAATCCATATTCCTTATTATCTATTTTTAAAATATTTGTCCATCCAATAATATCAGGATGATCAAAATAATCATTTTCCCTTAAAAACTCAGAGTCCTTACGTAATGCTATCATAGTTCTTAAGTTATCACCTACAGGATTAACATTATGTGAGGGTATTCCATATAAATCTCCCCAAAAGACAGTAGGAGTTTCTTTTTTTCGAAGTAAAATTAAGCTATAAGCGTGCTCTTTAAACCAAGCTGGAATCCAAGATTGAAGAGCCTGTCCTTCTTGAGTATCATGGTTATCAACAAAAGTGACCGAGAGTTCTGGCTGGCTGGCAGTGAGTGTGTGATCAAAAAGAGTACGCATATCAAATTCTCCATTGGTTGAAGAGGCTTCTTTCATATTAAAATGTAGTGGTACATCAAATAATTGTATTCTATCACTGGATTGTTCTAGATAATACTCTAATTTGCCAAGATCATCAGACCAGTACTCGCCAACAATAAAAAGTTTTCTATCCAATTGCTTTGCTCTCTGCTCAAGCCATTTATCAAAATATTTGAAATCAATATGTTTAATTGCATCTAATCGAAAACCATCAATTTTTGTCATTTCTGAAAACCAATGTCCCCATTTTTCAAGTTGTTCTACCGTTTCCGAAACACTAAAATCAAGATCAGCCCCCATTAAATAATCAAAATTATTATTCTCTGAATCTACATTCTCATCCCATTCATGTCCTTCAAATTCAAGAATTTCTTCTTGATTTTTCCTTTCATCATAATCAATTCCCGTAAAGTTGTGCCTGGTCCATATATAATTGTCGTATTTTCCTTGTCTTCCTGGAAATGTAAATTTGGTCCAAACTTCAACAGTTTTATTATTTTCGATGTTATGAAGATGATTATCTTCTGCTTTAATATCAGCTTCAATAGTTTCTGTTTCATCAGCACCCATCATGTGATTAAAAACGATATCCGCATACACTTCAATATTGTTGTGGTGTAGTGTATTAATTAAATCAAGATATTCATCTTTAGTCCCATATTTTGTAGGAATTGTCCCTTTTTGATCAAATTCCCCTAAGTCGAATAAATCATAGGTCCCATAACCAACATCTTCAACTCCAGAAGCTGCCTTGGAAGCTGGAGGTAACCACAATCCTGAAAATCCTAACTTTCCCAAGTCAGGAATATTCTCTTTTATATTATTCCAGTGCTGAGAATCTGAGGGTAAATACCATTCAAAAGCTTGAAGGATTGTTTTCATAAAATCATTTCTCCTTTTTCAAATTGATACATTCTTTTCTAAAAACTAGCGCTATTAATAATTAGTATACACAAAAAGGAATCTGAAGGACAGCAGAATGTTTTAGAATTAATTAGAATATTCAAAAATATAATACTATCATCATTGGTGAATGTATTTTTTGTAAGACGATATTTTTGAATATTCTGAAATTTAATCATACAATGAATTTATACTGAATTGAAAGGAGTTAGAACATGAAAGAAATTTCTTACAGCAAAATACTCTTAGTAGCTAAAAATGCACATCTTTATTTTTTCGATTCCTTAAATAATATTGATGTAATTTCAGGACGCCGATTAGTCCATTTTATAAAAAGTGATTTGGGAAAGCACCGGCTTGCCCGTTATCAGCTTATTATATTTTTAGATTCTGGTTTTAAAGCTAACTATCCTAATATTGTAAAGGATTTTACCGAGGCAAAGATGATTCTATTTTTTTGGAATCATTTGACTCAAAAATATATTGATTTGCTACACACCTCTAGAGAAATAGGAGTAATTGATTCCTACTATAGTTTTGACCCTATTGAAGCAAAAAAATATGGGCTCTATAATAATTCTACTTTTTATACTCCTTGTATAAATTTACCTCTTCAAATACCAGATTATGATTTGTTTTTTGGAGGAAATGATAAAGAAAGAACTCAACTTGCACATGTTATTTTAGATAAATGTGCCAGTTTAGATATTTCAATATTACTTTATATCATTAATGGAGAAAAAGGTTTTAAAAATAAAGGATATTTACCCTATCCAAAATTTTTAGAGTTCTTAATTAATAGTAATGGTATTCTTGAAATTATGCAAGAAAACCAGACAGGTTTGACCTTGAGAACAATGGAGGCTATTTTCTTTAAGAAAAAATTAGTTACAACAAATAAAGCCATCAAGCATTACCTATTTTATCATCCTGATAATATTTTTATTTTAGGAGAGGACTCAATAGAGAACTTATCTAATTTTTTGGAAAAAGACTATCATCCGCTAGAACATGATAAAATCAATTTTTTTGAAAGCCAAAACTGGTTTGACAGATTCTTATTTCCTGAAAAAGAATTACTGAATATTGAATATCGTGATAGTTTACTGGATGGTTAAAATGTTCAGCAAAATTACTAATGACCAAATCAAAATAAATAAAAAGACGTCAAAATAGATGTCTTTTTATCATTATATTAATAATCTAAATCACTTTTATATACTATAAAAATGACAAATCGTCTTGTATATTTCATAAATTTTAATACTAGTCTTGGAAACCCAATCTTGAACATGTTATACTGTAAGAGTATAAAAATTAGGAAATGGTGTTTTATGTCAGCTATTAGTTTTATTGCTGTGATGATGATTGGTGTTATCGGGGCAAATATAATCAAAGAGTTTTTTCCACAAATTTCAGAAACTTTTATCTTGATTGGTGTGGGCCTTATTTTGAGTTTCCTACCAGAATTTCAAAATTTTGAATTGGAGCCAGAGTTTTTTATGATGTTAATCATTGCTCCATTAATGTTTTATGAGGGAAGTAAAACTTCATTAAAAAAAGTACGGAAAAATTTTAGAGGAATATTATTTCTATCAATTACTTTAGCAGTGGTGACTGTACTTTTAGTAGCAGTGCTTACGAATAATATAATGGGTAGTTGGATTTTCCCTTTAGCTATCTGTTTTGCAGCAATTGTAACGCCCACAGATGCAGTTGCTGTAAAATCAATAATTTCTGGAAAGAAAATGCCCGAAGGGGTTAATGAAGCAGTTGAATTTGAATCTTTATTTAATGATGCAACAGGGTTAGTTTTACTGAGCTTAGGATTATCTGTTTTAGAGAGTGGGCATTTCAGTATTTGGGAAGGACTTGGTCGCTTTATATTTGTCTCAATTGGTGGAATTATAATTGGTTTAGTTGTCGGTGCTCTACTGGTACGAATTAGAACGGCAATCAATCTCAGAGCAACTCGGCCAGAAGCTACCATAATTCCTATTTCAATTCTGACCCCCTTCTTTATTTATTTGTTAGCAGAACATTTTGGAACTTCCGGTGTTTTAGCTGTAGTTGCTGCTGGGTTGATTCATAATTTTGAAGGAGATATGCTCAAACTGACTTCAACAAATGTTCAATTAACGAATAATACAATCTGGGAGATTTTAAGCGATATTCTGAATAACTTTGTTTTCATTCTCTTGGGTGTAAGTCTATTTGGAATTTGGGACATTTTTAAATCACTTGGTTGGAAAGAATCAATTGTACTATTTTTGATAAGCGTTTTAGTTTATTTACTTATGTTATTCATAAGAAAATTTTGGACTAATAGAAAAGGAAATAGATCAATCGAACACTTTTTCTCTGATGTAAAAGAAGAGCGTAATAGTGATTCAACAATTTTTGCTTTGTCAGGAGCCCATGGAACAATGACATTAGCAATGGCTTTCTCTTTACCTTTGAATACTAGTATTTTGAGCAACGAGAATAGGGAAATTATTATTACAATGGCCGCTATTGTTATTCTTTTAAGTCTTATTGTACCAACACTGATTCTGCCAAAATTATTACCGGCACTTGGAGGTGAAAGTACTGATAATATAAATCAGGTTCGTAACGATATGGTTGATTATGCGATTCTTCATATGGTAGAAGAAATTGAGGATAGTAAAGTTCGTAGTAGTCTTACCAAACAACTACAATCACAAAAAGGATTACAAATCCCTGACCACACTAAGAGTAGTAAATTAATGGACGAGATAATAAGTTGGCAGGAAACATTACTTGATACAACAACTATAAAAGCACAATTTTCATCTAAAGTTATTGACTATTTTAGAATTTATCTAGAAAACAGTAGTAAACATTCAACTAGTAAGAAAATAAGACGATTATTCTCCAAAAGACGACGTGGCAGAAGAGTAGATTCAGTAGAAATGCAAGAATTTGCGACAATAAGAACTGATATAAGCCGACTAGAAAGCAGTTTATATCAACAAACAATCGAAAAATTAAGTTCTCTTGAAAAAGAGCGATTAGAAAATAAGATAACTGACTTTAGTGATATTGAAGAAGTAAAACATATTTTGGAAAATAGACATTACCGTATTCGTAACGAAATTCAAGAAGATACAATTATTCCAAACGAATTACTCATAGAGGCTTTTCAACTTGAATATCAATTTATATTGAACCAGGTAAAAACTGATGTAATTTCTAAAGAAACAAGTAATAAACTTTTTAAAGAGATAAATAATGCTCAAGTTTTACAATTACAGAAACAATAAAAAGCCTATTGAGGCTTTTTTCTAAAGTAACTAAATATATTACCAATAAAGTTGATTCGCATGGTTCATAGCAACGATAAACGATTATGTTCCATCAAACAGCCGTAGGATCATTACCCTCTTTATTAGAACTCAGTTGATTACTGGTAATTATCAATTCTATTTGCTAGAATATGCTTGTGTTGGACAAGAGCTTATGATGTTGAAGTGTCTTTATTATTTCATTGATAATAATAAAATCAGTCTGTAACAAGTAATGGATGCCTAATGAATTTACAAAAATTTAAAAGATTGTTGCTAGAGAAATTGATACATGGAGGTAATGATAGATGAAATTAATACTATCATCAATTTTGTTAGGATTCGGTGGATTTGATCCAGTGGGAGCAGTGCTTATAATGGCTGCACTAGCAAATGGAACAAAGAAAAAACAAGTATATTTATTTTCTTTGATGGCTCTACTTTCCACGGTCGTTTTCGGATTAATATTTTCATACGGTACTAGTATAAGCTTGAATTATTTTATAGATATAATGAATCATATTCCAGATATGGCTTATGTATTTACCGGTTTTTTGATATCCATTGTATGTGTAGCTTGGTTTATAAGATCTACCTTACTAAAAGGAAATAAAGAAAGAGTAGATGATCAGAAAGAATCGAAATTTATGAAATTTGCAAAGAGAAGTATGCCACTTGCAGGTTTTATTTTTGGGTTTTGGGCTATGTCAGATCCGACTTTTTGGGCAGTGGTTGCACTAAGTGCAAAAGAGGGGAATATACTATTAACAATATTATGTTTAACAATTTGGATGTTGTTAGGACAGATTCCTTTATATACTTTAGTAGTATCATTAATATTTAATGTCTATGAAAAATTGATTAAAATAGCAAGTAGTTATTTAGATAAAAATAACCGAAGAAAAAAATTAAGTAATGTCACTAGAATAATAATATCATTATTTATATTAGGTATTGGTATTTATTTTTTTATTGATTCATTGGTATATTTACTAAAAGGGATTTGGTTATATTAGTTTATATATTATCGTGAATTAATATAAAACATGTTTAGTGTTTGATAAACAGATTATAATCTAAGTTTATCTAATCACTTTTATAGTTTAGTCGCAAAATATAGAAGTTTAAAAGAAGAATAAGGCTTTTGGTCATATTCTTTTTAGTGTCCAATTTACTATGTTCATACTGAGCAATTTTTAATAACAAAATATAGGGGAGTGATAAAATAGAATGAGAATATGAAAACTCCTACAAAAAATATTAATTTAGAAAAAGAGGAACAGCTGTGAATATTGAAGTTTTACTCGAAAAGAAAGAACAAATACAGGTTAAGATTTTACGTCAGTTGTTCCTCAAACATGATAAGCTAACTGCGCAGGAACTGTGTGATTGGGTAAACCTCTCTCGACCTTCAGTTCAGAGTTATTTGGAGGATATATCTTATATAGGACGGATGATTGGGGAACCCATGGAAGTTATTCGTCAGAACAATAAACTCGTTCTAAACATGTCGGAATCACAAACCTTAGATGAAGTCATCAGTTTTTTAATCCAAGATAGTGTCAAATATCGCCTGATTCTCTTATTTTTAGAACAAAAAAATTACATGATTTTTGAATTAGCAGAACTCTTGCTACTCAGTGAATCTACTTTGTTTCGCAAAATCAAAGAACTCAATAAACTTTTATTGGAATTTGATATTCAAATCAAAAATAATAAATTGATCGGAGAAGAAAGTCAAATTCGCTATTTTTACTATCTGCTATTTGATTCGCTTCATCCTAAATTTCGACCAGATTTGCTGCAAGTCACTAAATTTCAGGTTGAATTTGTACGGCAACTTGAAGAAACATTAAAAGTAAATTTTTCCGAAAGTAGCAAAGATAAACTTTATCGGTGGTTGGCAATCACAGAAAGAAGGCGGAAACTTACAGATATCCAAATTACTAAATCTTTAGAAATGAAGAAAATATACCAAGATGACCATCTCTATCAACTATTGGATTCTCTTTTTTATCAACATATTTATGATAATCAGAGCAAGGATAACTGTGAGACAATTTTTTTCTACGGTTTTCTACAATCTTTTTTCATTCTAGATAAAGAAAGTTATTACCGTTTTGATATTTATCGCAGTAAAAAAATTCCAACTGTTCTCTTGAATATTTCTTTAAGAGAGCGAATGTTAAACCACTATCGTCCCCATCGTTTAGGTTTCGAAGAGGAGAAATCCATCAGTTATCAGTTAGCTCAAGTAAACAATAAATTCACCTTTTTCCAAGGTAGCCTCTTTACCAAAATTCAAGAAGATTTGATGCTACATAAACAAAACTGGGTCGATAAGAGTTTTCAAGATTTACTCGATAACCTCAAAGATATTGCTTTAAGTTATATACCCAAAGAGCAGGATTTGCCAGAACTCATCTTTGGTTATCGCAATGCCTTGATGCTGCTGGAGCTCTTATCTGCTCAACAATTGACGGTGGCTTATGATTTGTCTGATACACCTGCCTATCAAATCCCGATGGAACACTATCTGAAAAATCACCTCAGATCTGTTGAAAAGATAAAATTAGAGCATTATCAAGAAAGCCAGAGTTATGATCTACTTATCTCAAGTAAAAGAAATGACAGTCGAAAGTTTGTCTATATACTTTCCGAGTTTTCCAGTGATTATGATTTTGAAGAGTTATTGTCGCGTATTGAAAACTTAAAAAAAGAAAAATTTCAAAAAAAAGCAATTTTGAATTAAGAATGAAACACGAAAGAGGGGTGCTCTCCTCTTTTTTTATGTTTTCACGTGAATATTATTTTACATTTATGAATATATTACTGCGGTCCCATTATTTAGCATTTTCTCACTGAATTTATTACAGAATAGATGAAGAATTAAGAATAGCAACTCAAATAAGTTTAAAATTAAATTGGGGTAGAGACTCCCTCTCTCATTATTTCTTAGTAAGCACAAACTGCCCAAATTCAAGTAATTTTTCTATGCGAATCTGTTGTTTATTTTCGACTGCCAATTTTTTTTTGAATTTGATAAAAAATGAAAGTTTCTATTCGTTTTAAAATGCTATAATATAAATCATAGAAAACGTTTACAAAGGAGAAACAACATGACAGAAACTTCTTACATTATGGCAATTGACCAAGGTACAACAAGCTCAAGAGCTATTATATTTGATAAACATGGTAAACATATCGGCAGCTCCCAAAAGGAATTTACACAGTACTTTCCTAAAGAAGGTTGGGTGGAACATGATGCCAACGAAATTTGGAACTCTGTTCAGTCTGTTATCGCAGGGGCTTTTATCGAGTCGGGGATTAAGCCTGTACAGGTTGCGGGTATCGGTATTACTAACCAACGTGAAACTACCATTATATGGGACAAGAAAACAGGAAAACCAATCTATCATGCTATTGTTTGGCAATCTCGTCAATCTGCCGATATTGCCAATGGTCTTAAAGAAGCAGGACATGAGGAACTCTTCCATAAAAAGACAGGACTTATTGTCGATTCATATTTTTCAGCCACAAAAATTCGTTGGATCCTTGACCATGTCGAAGGAGCACAAGAGCGTGCAGAACGCGGAGAGCTCCTCTTTGGAACCATCGATACATGGCTCTTGTGGAAGTTGACAGATGGTGATGCACACTATACTGACTATTCTAATGCCAGCCGTACCATGCTCTACAACATTCATGAGTTGAAATGGGACGAAGAAATCCTGAAAATTCTTAATATCCCAGCTTCAATGCTTCCAGAAGTCAAGTCCAACTCAGAAGTTTACGGCGTGACTAAAGGTTTCCATTTCTTTGGCTCTGAAGTGCCAATCTCAGGTATGGCAGGGGACCAGCAAGCTGCATTATTTGGTCAAATGGCCTTTGAACCTGGAATGATTAAAAATACCTATGGTACAGGTTCGTTTATCGTCATGAACACAGGTGAGAAACCACATATTTCGAAAAATAATATGCTTACAACGATTGGTTATGGCATTAATGGAAAAGTTTATTACGCCTTAGAAGGAAGCATCTTTGTTGCGGGGTCCTCTATCCAATGGTTACGTGATGGTTTGAAAATGTTGGAACGTGCCAGTGATTCCGAAGAAGTGGCACTCCAGTCTAGGAGTCAAGATGAAGTTTATGTGGTGCCAGCTTTTGTCGGCCTTGGTGCTCCGTATTGGGACCAAGAGGCGCGTGGTGCGATGTTTGGCTTGACACGTGGAACAACAAAAGAAGATATTGTGAAAGCAACCTTACAAGGGATAGCTTATCAAGTTCGTGATGTAGTCAGCACCATGAAAGAAGATACAGGAATTGATATGTCTGTGCTCAAGGTAGACGGTGGCGCTGCAAACAATGAATATTTGATGCAGTTCCAAGCTGATATCTTGAATATCCCAATCCAACGTGCGGGAGATTTGGAAACGACAGCACTTGGTGCAGCCTTCCTTGCAGGACTTGCCGTTGGTTTCTGGAAAGACTTAGAAGAGCTTAAAGAATCCTATGAACCGGGCAAAATTTTCCAAACTCAGATGCAAGAAGAACGTAGAGAAGAACTCTATGCCGGTTGGAAAAAAGCCGTGAATGCAACACGTGCTTTCAAATAATAATCAATCAGACAGTAATCTAAAAGGAGAATAGAAATGGCTTTTTCTAAAAAAACAAGACAAGAAGCAATCACAAAAATTCAAAATGAAGAGATGGATTTACTCGTTATCGGAGGAGGGATCACTGGTGCTGGTTTGACATTACAAGCGGCGGCTGCTGGCATGAAAGTTGCTGTACTTGAAATGCAGGATTTCTCAGAAGGGACATCCTCACGCTCAACAAAACTCGTGCATGGTGGCATCCGTTACCTCAAAAACTTCGATGTCGAAGTCGTTTCCGATACAGTTTCAGAACGCGCTGTTGTTCAAGGCATTGCGCCACATATTCCTAAGCCAGATCCGATGTTACTTCCTATCTACGATGATGAAGGCAAGACAACGTTTGATATGTTTTCTGTGAAAATTGCGATGGATTTGTATGACCGTTTGGCCGGTGTGGATGAAGATTCGCCATATGCCAACTACACTATCTCACCAGAAGAAGTCCTGCGCCGCGAGCCACTCATCAAGAAAAAAGGTTTGCAAGGGGCTGGAGTCTATCTTGACTACCGTAACAACGATGCCCGCTTGGTGATTGATAACATCAAAAAAGCTGTGGAAGACGGTGCCCAAGCCATAAGCAAGATGAAAGTGATTGATTTTATCTATACGGATGGACAAATTTCTGGTATTCGTGCGCGTGATTTGTTGACAGATCAAGTCATTGAAGTCAAAGCTAAACTTGTGATTAACACAAGTGGACCTTGGGTAGATAAGATCCGTTACCTGAACTTCACTCGTCCCATCGTGCCCAAAATGCGTCCAACAAAAGGTGTCCATCTTGTAGTAGATGCGGCCAAATTGCCTGTACCACAACCAACTTATTTTGATACAGGCAAACACGATAAACGCATGGTCTTTGCCATTCCACGTGAAAATAAAACTTATTTTGGTACGACAGATACGGATTGTCATGGCGACTTTACCGATCCAAAAGTAACTCAAGAAGATGTAGATTACCTCTTGGATGTTATTAATTTCCGTTACCCAGAAGCAAATATTACGATTAATGACATCGAAGCTTCATGGGCAGGATTGCGTCCATTGTTAGGCGGAAATTCTGGATCAGACTATAACGGCGGTGATAATGGTGCGGTCTCTGAAACCAGCTTTAACGCTGTCGTTGAGGCGGTGCTCCGCTATAAAAATAAAACAGCAACAAAAGCCGAAGTGGAGCATTTGTTGAACAATATGGAATCAAGCCTTTCCGAAAAAGGAGATGCACCATCTTCCGTTTCTCGTGGCAGCTCACTTGAACGCGAGAGCGATGGTTTGATTACTTTAGCGGGTGGTAAAATCACGGACTACCGTAAAATGGCGGCAGGTGCGATGGAGCTTATTTGCCAATTGCTTGAGGAGGACTTTGGTTTGAAATACGAACCTATTGACTCTAAAAAATACCAAATCTCTGGTGGCGAATTTGACCCAACTAAAGTTGAAGAAGTTGTTGCTGAAAACATGAAAGTTGGTGTCGCTGCAGGTCTTACAGAAGAAGAAGCAAAATACATTGCTGACTTTTATGGTATGAATGCACTCCAAGTCTTTGCCTATGCTTCTGAAATGGAAGCTTATGAAGGCTTATCTCTAGCCGAATCCGCACGTCTTTGCTATGCGCTTGAGGATGAAATGATCTTAACACCAGTGGACTACTTGCTTCGTCGTACCAACCACATCTTGTTTATGCGTGAAGGAGTAGATGCTATCAAGGTACATGTTGTCAATGCCATGGCGGACGACCTTGGCTGGTCTGCAGAAGAAAAGGCAGAACAAGAAAAAGCTTTGGAAGAAGCACTTCGTGAATCGGACTTGTCGGATTTGAAGAAGTAAAAAATGCAAAAATGATTGAAACAAATAAAAAATAGAAATAAGGGGTCAATATGCACTCAGAAATGGTACAGCTACTTGGTGAATTTTTAGGAACATTTATCTTAATACTTCTTGGTAACGGGGTCGTTTCAGGCGTTGTCCTGAACAAAACGAAAGCAACAGGAGCGGGTTGGGTTGCTATCACTCTCGGTTGGGGATTTGCAGTAATGATGGGGGTTTACATTTCTGGATTTATGTCGCCAGCCCATTTGAATCCAGCAGTAACAATTGCAATGGCAATGATTGGGAGCTTTAGCTGGAGTTTGGTTCTTCCTTATATTATTGCGCAAATGCTTGGTGCAATGGTAGCCAGCATTATCCTCTACCTAATGTTTTACCCTCACTATGCTGAAACAAAGAATCCAGCAGATATCTTGGGCACGTTTTCTACAGGTCCTGCCATTCGCCAGACGAGTTCAAACTTAATCAGTGAGATTGTGGGAACAGCAGTCTTAACGACAGGTATTCTGGCCTTTGGTCAATACGCAATTACGCAAACTTCAGGTGTTTCACCTCTTTTAGTGGGTGCTATCATCACAGCTATTGGTTTATCACTTGGTGCAACAACAGGATACTCTTTAAATCCCGCACGTGACTTAGGTCCCCGTATCATGCACGCTATCTTGCCTATCAAAGGCAAAGGGGATTCAGACTGGTCTTACGCATGGATTCCTGTCGTAGGTCCAATCATTGGAGGTAGCTTGGGCGCCCTTCTCTTTAACATGGTTATTCAATTTGCAAGTAAATAAACTGAAATAATATATAAAAAAAGAGTTAGACAAAGTTCTAACTCTTTTTATTAAAAATAAATGAGCCATAAGAAAAAATTTTCTATAATCAAAGTCACAAAATCAATTGAGAAAAAATTTAATTCAAATATAATTATTGATGATTATGGAAAGTCTGCCCAGCATGTTTAAGTGTTTCCTACTTGTACTTGATTTCTATTGTTAGATTATACAACCTGGTATTGGTAGTTATCTAAGGCCATTCCATAGATATGTTTGATGATTACAATATAGATGTTCTGTAAGGGGGGATATATTATTTAGTTGTGCATGTCATATATTTTTTTATTTCGAATATGGGAATATTGGAGGATTCCTTTAAAATGATTCAAAATAGAAGCTAAAAAACCACTTGAAAATTTTAGTGGTTTTTTTTGAAACAATTCTTCATATATTCAATTGAAATTAATTATTCAAGAGCAGAGTAATACAATTACACAAATTCTTCATACTCATTAGGATCTTGATTATCTACCCTGCCATTTTCTTGTTTTAAGGCTGTGATTTTATTAATCTCTTCAGAAGAAAGTGAAAAATCAAAAATATCTATATTTCTTCTTTGGTGTTCTGGAGAAGTTGCTTTAACAATAGGTATAATACCTCTTTCAACTTGCCATCTTAGAATGATTTGCCCAGTATCCTTACCATATTTTTGAGCTATGTTTTGAATCAGGCTTTCCTCAAGCTCTTTACTGCCTCGGCCTAAAGGGCTCCATGCCTCAGTTAAAATGCCATACTTTTTATTAATTTTTAATAGCTTTTCTTGAGGCCAGTAAGGGTGAATCTCATTTTGATTAATTGCTGGTATAACACCAGTTTCTTGAATTATTTTGTCGAGATGGTCTTCCTCAAAATTAGATACCCCAATTGATCTTACAAGACCCCTTTTTTTTGCTGCAATTAGTGCTTTCCAAGCTTCAACATAATTATCTCGCTTTGGTAGTGGCCAGTGGATCAAGTAAAGATCAAAATAGCTCAATCCTGTTCGTAATAAAGACTCTTCAATCATCTTCAAAGCATCTTCAAAATGATGATATTTACCAGGTAGCTTAGTTGTCACAAAAAAATTTGATCGAGGGATGCCAGAACGACGAATTGCCTCTCCAACTGCTCCTTCGCTATCATAATTAGTTGAGGTATCAAGTAAACGATAACCGCTTTGTATAGCCGTTAAAATTTGCTCCACCCCTTCATATCCACGAATCTGAAATGTTCCTAACCCTATTTTAGGAATCAAATGTCCATCATTAAGCGTATATTTTTCTTGTTCAATCATTTTCTTGTTCTATTTTCCTTTCTGATTGTTTAAGTTTATGAATATTATGTCAATAATACTAAACTTTTGCAGGTTTTCAAAGTTAATCGAATATCTAATCGTTAACTGTATATTACAAAGTTTAACGTAACTATACTCAATTGTGAAATAATATGTTTATTATTGTTTTTCCAATAAGCTTTACCTCTATTGTATAAGTTTTATCATACCAGGAGCAAATCTTTGATGCAAATTTAGATATTAAAAAAAGATTTTTAAAAGATGCGATTTGATGGTAGCATATAATATTATAGTGCTTAAAAAATGAGAGATATAATAAAAATTGGGGTTAAGTAAAGGACATTATTCAGTTCTTTAATAGTCTTTCTGAGATAGTTGAAGCTAAATATAGTATTAATAAATTATAAAATAAGTCATATCATTTGAATGCGCTTTCTAATTGTGTTAGATTTGAGTTAGATCATAAAATGTATTCTAAAGAAAGAGGTGGCTTATGATTTGGTCATTAATTGTTGGTGCATTAATCGGATTAATCGCTGGTGCGATTACAAATAAAGGAAGTTCAATGGGCTGGATTGCTAACATTTTAGCAGGGTTAGTTGGATCTTTTGTGGGTCAAGCATTACTTGGAACTTGGGGACCTTCGCTAGCTGGTATGGCATTAATACCATCCATTGTTGGAGCAGTGATTGTGGTTGCTGTAGTTTCTTTCTTTTTATCTAGAATGAATCATTAGATCTTAAGATTTTAAGATCTAGAAAGGAGGAATTTTGGCAACTGGAAAGAAAATAATACTAATTATCCTTGATCTCCTTTTACTTACACTTGTTCTACCAATGACTTGGGATTATTACAATTTCATGGAATATGATTGGATGACAACGACCTCTAGTAACATTCCCTTCATAGGCAAATATATGACAGACTATTTGTTTTGGGGGAACATCGTTTTAACAGTCATATTAATTCTCGCCTTGATTGTAATCCTTTTTTACCCTCTAACCTATATGGATGTACAACTCACTTCAAATAATGGAGATTTAACTTTAAAAAAGTCTGCCATTGAAGGTTTTGTAGGTGAAAAAGTAAAAGAAAATGATTACCTTAAAAACTCAAAAATTACTGTTTCACTTTTTAAAAATAAGATAAAAATTGATATAAAAGGTGAGATTATTCCTAGAGTTGAAGTGGCACAAAAAGCCCAAGTTCTGGAACAGGAAATTATTGAAGGGTTAAAAAGTTTCTTTGGATTGGAACATACAGTTAAACTTAAAGTAAAAGTCAATACATTAAGTAAAGACGATAGCCCTAAACGACAACGTGTTATATAGGAGGGATCAATGGATTATCTCGAAAAAAATCGATACCCGATTATAGGAGGAATCGTAGGTGCACTCATTGCTCTGTGTATCTTCACTATTGGATTTTGGAAAATGATTCTGGTTTTATTTTTAATTGGATTAGGAATTTATATTGGTCTATTTTTAAAGAGGACAGGAATCATTGATCTATTTATAAATCGTAAATAACATTATAAAAGGAGAATATTATGGTACAAGAAAACATGAAAGCATTTGGAACAATGGCAGAAAAAGAAACTCCTAAAACAAAGGAAACCCAACCAGAAATTAAGGGGGCTTTGACTTATGAAGATAAAGTGGTGCAAAAGATTGTAGGACTAGCATTAGAATCAGTGGATGGACTTCTTTCCGTAGAAGGTGGCTTCTTCTCAAACCTAACAGGAAAACTTATTAATACTGATGATGTTACAACAGGCGTTGACGTAGAAGTTGGTAAAACACAAGTTGCAGTAGACTTGAAAGTAGTTACAGAATATCATAAGAATGTGCCTGATATTTATGAAAAAATTAAAGAAGTCATTCGTAAAGAGGTTGCGGCAATGACAGAATTAGATGTTGTTGAAGTTAACGTAACAGTCACAGATATTAAAACGAAAGAGCAACAAAAAGATGATGATGTAAGTATTCAAGATCGAGTGACTAGTGCGGCTCAAACGACTGGAAAATTCACCTCTGAACAAGTTGATAAAGTAAAAGACAAAGTAGAAGACAGTACAGATAAAGAAGCTAGAGTTAAATAAATTTCTAGATAAATCCTGATGAACAAAGGCCTCTATTGTGAGGCTTTTTTAGTAAGTTACTTCAATTATATAGTTTTTTATTTAGATAGAAGTATCAAGTCAATAGGTCTAAGGAAATCTTTCATGATAGACTATATCGAAGCAGTCGAATAATATTATGAAAATATTAACTGAGCTTACCATTGTCTTAACAATACCAACAATTACTTACGGGTTTTGGGGAAATCTCAAGTTGCCTTTTCAAGTCGTCCATTATCGTTCGTTATTTGTAGTGGTTGTTTCGCTTCTAATCAGTGTATTAGTTTGGTACTGGTTAAAAAAGAAAAAAACTTTTTAGAGAAATTTATAAAATTATAGAAAGAAGAAGGAAAAACTATGAAAATTGGCCTAGTAAAAACA
Source organism: Lactococcus sp. FSL K6-0773 (assembly GCF_038006485.1). NCBI lineage: Bacteria > Bacillati > Bacillota > Bacilli > Lactobacillales > Streptococcaceae > Lactococcus > Lactococcus sp. FSL K6-0773. The sequence goes on from NZ_JBBOVF010000001.1 coordinate 564,381, forward strand.
AACTTCCCAGGAGAGAGACGAGTCCCACTTCTACCAAAAGACATTAAAGATTTTAAAAATGAAATATTAGTAGAGGAGGGGTTTGGAAAATTTTTAGATATTGATGATCAAGAATACATTGATAAAGGATGTCATATTTTATCAAGAGCTGAGGTTTTTTCGGAATCAGAGGCAATCTTCTCACTAAAACTCATCCAGCCTACTGATTACCCTTATCTTAGAGAGGGGCAGATGATTATAGGGTGGACACATCCTTTTGGTTCAGGACGATTATTCATGAAAGAGCAAGCTCTACCTAAAAAGTTAATTGTAGTAGATTTAGATAGTAATTCACCTTGTATTTATTATGAAAATGAGATATTTGAATCAGGTATTCCGAAGGGACTTTTATATAAAAATAGTTTTTACGCAGGCTATGCAGGTGTCCTTGATGCTTTATTGCAATATGGATTTATTCCAACTGAAGAGACAAAAATAGCTATTTTAGGTTCCGGAAATGTTGCACAGGGTGCCTTTAGTAGTATCTCAAAATATTCCTCAAACATCCGAATGTATTATCGAAAAACAATGTCCATCTTCAAAGAAAATTATACAAAGTACGACATCATCATCAATGGAATTGAAATTGGGAAAGAGGATGATCCAATTTTAAGCTTTTCAGAACAAAAATCATTGAAAAAAGGGACTTTTATTATTGATGTAGCAGCTGATGCTGGAAATACTATTGAAGGAACGCATTTTACTAGTATGGATGACCCCATCTACGAAAATGATGGAAAATACTATTATGTTGTTCCTAATACTCCATCACTGATCTACCGAAATGTGAGTCAAGATTTAAGTAAGATTTTGAGCGAGAATATCTTTAGTGAAGATTGTTCACGATTTTTAAGTATTAAATCTTGAAGAAACAATTATATTTCTTTGAGTATTAATTCCATTGCCGCAGCAGCAATAGTAGCAAAAAATATATTAGCTCATTCTATCACCAATTACATTAAAATAAGCTTTATGCATAATAAAATGTATGTAAAAAATTGACTGTCGCAATTAGGTACTTTTTGTTTACTAATTTATATAAAAAAAGCTTGTACAAAGCGGATTGGTATTAATAACATATAAAATAATTATGGTCAGTCAAAAACTCATCTTGCAATGAATAGCAAGATGAGTTTTTAATATAAATCAGATCTATTTTGATGAACGAAGTTTAAAAATTCATCCAACATAGGATTATTATTTTCTTGAAAAGCATAAACCAAATTTTGTGAACTTTTCTCTTCGTTCAAATTTAAAAATTTTACACGATATTTTTTTGATAAATAACCATTATCCATGCCTGAGTAAAGAAATGAAATCCCTTCTCCAAGTGATGTTTTAGAAAGTCCCTCATCTAAATTCTTAACATAATAATTAGCTTTTGCATGAAAACCATGTTTCAAACATTGATTGATTACATAATCAAATACCAGAGGGGATTTATTTCTTTCAATGAGAATAAGTGTTTCATCAGTTAAATCAGAAAATTGTATTTCTTGTTTTGATGCTAATCTGTGATTATTTTGAATGGCTACTTGTAAATTATTATTTTTATATAAAGAAGTTTTGAGCACATCATTATTAGAAATATAATTATCTAAATTAAGTACCAAATCATACGTCCTGTTCAATAATCCATCATTTAGCTCCATGGGAGAACCTTGTTCAATTATAAATTTTACGTTTGGGTATTGTGTTTTAAACTGCTCTATTAAATCGTACAATTTACTAAAGTCAAAATTGGTTAAACATCCAATTTTAATTGATGCCTTATTGTTCTTGTTAGGCCCTTCAGGATCAAACATCCCTGATATAGATTCAATTTGATCTAAAACATCTCTAACTTTCACCAGTAATTGTTTACCTTCTGGGGAAAGGATTATATTATTTGTGTTATTGCGGTTAAAGAGTGTTACCCCTAACTCTGACTCTAATTCTTGAATCCTTCTGCTTAAAGTTGGTTGAGAGATAAATAAATTTTGTGAAGCTTTTGTGAAGCTGTTCTCAGTTGCTACCTCAACAAAATATCGTAGAGTTGATAATTTCATCTGGCCTCCGATCATTACTAGAATATCATAAATGATCCCTAAAGTCATATGGTAAAAGGCAGAATAATTAGTTTAGAAGAGGAAGTTGAAGATAAGAAGTAGTAATACCTCCAGTATGCAAAATGTGAATCCCTCCATTATCAGGTGTGCAACCAGGTGTGCCTGGCATTACTGAGCCGAGTTCATCCTTTGAACTTATAACGATTCTAAGCGTTTCATCTTTATCATATGAAAGACCGATTGGGCTTAAGACAATATCAAGTTCTACTATTTGTTTCTCAGAGAGTTTTTCAACTCGATCAAAACTATAAGCAGGGATTTCGTCAGTTGAATGTTCTACATCAAGATGGCGCATTGAAGCTCTTAACCTCCCCCAAGCACCTTTATATCGGAGTGCTGAGGCACCATTTTGGGTAAAGTCTTGCAATACTGCACCGTGATTAGGTACAACAAATTCACTTAGTACGTTACCAAATTTATCTAGTTTTTGTAGCCACACAAAAACATCCATATCATTATAATTTTCAACTTCCATGTATAATTTGAGCTTAGGATAACCTACAAACGTAGTTTTCTTATCAAAAGTTTTCTGAAAGGAAATTTTTCCTGGCAAACTTTGAGTATCGTATCGTAATACAACATCCGTTTTCCCCGCATTATCTTGCAGAGTTCTAGTAAGTGGATTAAAGAAGTATTTTGTATTTGAGGTTTCTGAGGGTGGGAATGTGCCCGTTGAGATATCGTTAGTATTATTTCCTTGAAAATCTATTAATGAATAACGAACTTGTGAAGTTTTATTCCAACCATTGTCTTTATCTAATAAGTAATAATCAAAGAAACGACGCAATTCTTCAACATTATCTTTATCATAATAGTATGGCCATTCTTGCTTATCGTGAATTCTCAACCATTTTTCTTTTGAACCTAAGTTTCTCCAAGAGCGGAAAGTCCCCATCGTATGAAGTGTATTAGAATAACTTGCAATGACAAAAGCAGGTACAGTAATTTTTGATGTATCAGCCACTTTATCTTTCCAAACTTCAGCAGTGGCTAAAGGATAGCAGTCCATCTCTTTTACTAAATTTTCACGCTTCGCTCCTTTTGCACTTACATGATTAACTTGTAATCTCTCAATGAAGTTTTTATCGGGAATTCCTCCAATAAAAGCCAAATCTCTATAACCATCTGAGAGTCCTTCAGTAGGATTAATGCAAGTAAGGTGAGGAGGCTGTTCAGCAGCTATATACCATTGAGAAAAGGCAAGATAAGAGGTGCCAGTAAGTGCTGTTTTACTATTACTCCATTCTTGACTAGCAATCCATTCAATTAAATCATAACCATCTTGGTCTTCTTGAGACCCTACCATAGTGGTATTCCCTTCACTATGTGCAATCCCTCTCATATCCGGATTGCATACAGCATACCCATGTGCACACCAATATGAAGGATCTGGTGCTTCAAATTTTGTTAGACCAGAATTCCATGCATTTCCCATACCAAGCATATTGAAGAGATTCTTATAGCGAGGTGCAGTCCCAGCACTCTTACCATAGGGACTCCAAGCAATAAGTGTCGGAACTTTTTTACAGTTATTTGGTAAGTATATGTCTGTATAAATTGTTACACCGTCTCTTAATTTCACAGGGACATCTTTAAGCATTTTGATATCACAATTCAACGGTTTAAAACCTTCAGCAATAAGCGTTCCTTTCTTTAATAAAATTTCTTTAGGTTCAAACTTACTTAACACACCATGTTCTATACCATTATCGACATAATCGAAAGAACGACTAAATTTCATTTTATCTGTAATTTTCACAACCATATTTGGCCTCCAACTTTTATTTTATAAGCTTATTATAAGTGGTGTACCGGTACTTGTAAAATACCAATTATGAATAATGTTTGTAAATATAAACTCGGTATTCAATTTTTGAATAGTGCTAAGAAAAATTGCAGAAAAAGGTTCAAACTTTCTGACAAAAACTTAATCTCTAAAATAAGTCAGTATTAAGGTCGGTATTAGAGTCGGTATTGTATCTACAAAAATTAATCAAATTAATATGAGAAAAAGCAAACTTTTTCGGAAAGATATATATCATTTAAAAAAGTTCATACCTGCTAAGTAATTTCTATCCATTTATACGATGCTGAAGACTCTTTCTGAGGTTTAAACACCGAAATACTGAAAACCCGTTTTTCGGATGAAATAACCATATTACTGAAAATCCGTATTTCGGTTACCGTAGAACGCCTTTTCCGTATTACGGATATTCCAGAGATTGGATTTATCGTATTACGGATTTACCAGATTCCGTTAAATCAGCCACTACAAATTACCCACTATTAACAAACTAAAAATAGTAACAAAATAAGTATCTTTTACCAAAAAAACATTTGAATAGACGAGGAGGATTATAAATAATAAAAGGGAAAAACTAAAAAAGCAGCCTAAACAGACCCCCTTAAAATAAAAATTGACAATACTTTAACATTTAACTACTATATATTCTAATTTGAATAGAAAATGTTGAGGAACAATAAAAAGAGATGTCAGAAAATCATGGTTATCGTTATAATGTAAATAAACTCATGCTTGAGTTTCCCTAATACGTCAATGAGTTTATCCAGTCTAAGGACACTGTACCGCTGAGTATTGCCTCTATTTACTCTTACTGCCTAGAGTTCAGGAAATATTTGAATTGGATGAGTGAAAATTACATAACGAACCATGCTAACATCAAAGAAATCACTTTGAACGAAATGGAAAACGTAACGAAACGTGAGCTAGAAGCCTTCGTACTTTCACGAACGACTCCGTTTAGAATCAAAATGTGGTTCTAATACACATACATCATCATTAAATCGAACAATTGCTGCAATAAAGAGCCTATATAATTATCTTTGTGAACAAACCGAAGATAGTAATGGCAATACTTACATTACTAGAAATGCTAGCCGTTTAATTCATATCCGAAAAAAAAGCGAAACCTTGCATTACCGTGCGTCTCAACTGGAAGGTAAACTATTTTTAGGAGATGAGACCAAAGTCTTTTTAGAATTTGTTGAACATGACTATGAAAAGTCTATCAGTAATCGTGCAAGAACAAGTTTCAAGAAAAATAAAGTCAGGGATTTAGCTATATTAAGTCTTTTTTTATCATCTGGATTACGTTGTGCGGAACTTGTAGGAATCAATCTTAACGATTTAAACCTTGAAACTGGAAAAGTAAGAGTGATGCGAAAAGAAGGAAAGAAGGATGTAGTGCCTATTGCTCATTTTTAGCATAAATATATAACAGATTATTTTGAGGCAAGAAGTAGCTTAAATACTGATGTAGAAGCTTTATTTATCACAGACTATAATCAAACAATTAGAAAAATTTCAAACGCATCGATAAATAAGCTAGTCGCAAAGCATTCAGAAGCCTATAAAGTTAGAGTAACCCCTCATACTCTAAGGCATACATTCGCAACAAGTCTATATAATGTCAGTCACTCTCAAGTCCTTGTCAGCAACCAATTAGGACATTCTTCAACCAAACCAACTGAGTTATATACCCATATTGTCAGTGCTGAAGCTAAAGATGCGTTAAGAAAGTTATGAAATTCACAAACTATCAAAAATTTATTTAACGTGTAATTTTTGATATAATCAGATTAACGTAATTAAATGACAGGGGAGTAACCATGTAAATCATTCAAGCAGTCCATATTAAAGGAACTGACAAACATAAACGCTATTGGAAGGTACCAGACCACCTACAACCAATTAGACTACGTAAAGGCGACGAGGCGGCTGTTGAAACCAAAAGTGGGCCACAGAGGATTAAGATTGTTGCCGTAGTTACCTCAAAGGATGGATTTTTGTATTGGAAAATATGCATAAAAAGTCAAGTCAAATGATGTAAAAGGGAGATTCTTAATCGGATCTCTCTTTTTTGTGAGTGATTTGATTTATAATAATATCTATTATTTTATTTTAGTAAGAAAAAGAAAAAACTTCTGAAAAAATTTTTTGAAAGATAATTAAAACAAAAAGTAGGAGAGCAATGTGTAACAAAACCTTATAATAGCAAGGTTTACGAAACCTTTAGAAAATGTGTGACACAGAACTCCTATATGTTTTAAGTAACATCTTTCCGAAAAACTGTAATTTTCTTGACAATTGGATATCTCTTCTGGTATACTTAAATTTATGAAACGTGAACAATTAATACAAAATATTGAAAAACTAAAACACATCATGCCTTCTTATGTTTTAGAATATTATCAATCTAAACTTACTATTCCTTATAGTTTGAATACACTTTATGAATATCTTAAAGAATATGAACGTTTCTTTAGTTGGTTGGTCGATTCTGGAGTTGCTGATGTTGATAAGATAACTGATGTTTCCCTCTCTGTTTTAGAAAACTTAACTAAACGAGATTTGGAGTCATTTATCCTCTATCTTAGGGAGAGACCCCGTTTAAATACGCGCTCTACTCGTTATGGGGTAAGTCAAACAACAATTAATCGTACTCTATCTGCTCTTTCTAGTCTTTATAAATACCTTACTGAAGAGGTTGAAAATGAAGATGGTGAGCCTTACTTCTATCGTAATGTTATGAAGAAGGTACAGACTAAGAAAAAATCCGAAACTTTAGCTTCTCGTGCTGAGAATATTAAAGGGAAGCTTTTTTTGGGAGATGAAACTCAAGGTTTTCTTGACTATATTGATAATGAATATGAAAAAACATTATCAAATAGAGCTCGTTCTAGTTTTTTCAAAAATAAAGAACGTGATTTAGCAATTATTGCACTTATTTTAGCCTCTGGTATTCGTCTTTCTGAGGCAGTTAATGTAGATTTAAGAGATTTAAATCTTATTACTATGGTTGTTGAGGTAACTCGTAAAGGAGGAAAAAGGGATGCTGTTCCTTATGCTCCTTTTGCCAAAACTTATTTTGAAAGATACTTGGAAGTACGAAGTCAACGTTATAAGACTACAGCGAAAGATACGGCATTTTTTGTGACACTTTATAGAGACGTTCCTAGCCGAATAGATCCTTCTAGTGTTGAAAAATTAGTTGCTAAATATTCTCAAGCTTTTAAAGTGCGAGTGACCCCTCACAAGCTTAGACATACACTTGCGACTCGACTTTATGCTCAAACAAATTCTCAGGTATTGGTGAGCAATCAGTTAGGGCATGCTTCAACTCAAGTTACAGACCTTTATACTCATATTATCAATGAAGAACAAAAAAATGCTCTAGATAATCTATAACAAATAAAAAACACTTGATTCAAATTCCAAGTGTTTTTTATTTGTTATAGATTATCTTTTGAAATAATATCTGTTAAGCTATTTAAAGCACGCTCTGCTACCTTAGTATAACGTTCTTTTTTATCACGAATTCGTGGGCCTTCTAATTCTTCAACAATTCCGAAGGTTACATTCATTGGTTGAAAATGTTTGCTGTCAGTATGGGTGATGTAGTAAGGTAAACTTCCAATCGCCGTTGTTTTTGGGAATATAACTACTTCTTCGTCATTAAAGAGTTTGACAGCATTAATTCCAGCAACTAAACCAGAAGCAGCTGATTCTACATAGCCCTCTACTCCTGTCATTTGTCCTGCAAAGAACAGATTCTCTTGTTTGCGAGATTGGAAAGTTTGTTTAAGAAGATTTGGAGAATCCATGTAAGAATTACGATGCATGACTCCATAACGAACGAATTCAGCATTTTCAAGACCTGGAATCATTTGGAAAACTCGTTTTTGTTCTCCCCATTTTAAATGAGTTTGAAATCCTACGATATTGTACAAAGATGCGGAAGCATTATCTTGGCGAAGTTGAACAACTGCATAGGGAGTCTTAAAATCACCATCTCTGGGGCCTTTATAATCTTCAGGATATTCCAATCCAACAGGTTTCATCGGGCCAAATAGCATCGTTTTATAACCACGCTTGGCCATTTCTTCAATAGGCATACAACCTTCAAAGACTTTTAAATCTTCAAAAGAGTTTAAAGGAGCTTCTTCAGCAGAAATTAAAGCTTCTTGAAAGGCTTGAAATTCTTCCTTGGTCATTGGACAGTTGATATAGTCAGCCTCACCTTTATCATATCGAGATTTTTTATAGACTTTATCAAAATTAATCGAGTTGGCGTCAATAATTGGTGCTGCTGCATCATAAAAATAAAAGCCATCCGCACCGTTAAACTCATGAATTTTTTCTGCTAATTTATCTGAAGTTAGAGGTCCAGTAGCAATAATTGTAATTTCATCTTCTGGAAGATCAGTAATTTCTTCACGAATTACTTCAACCAATGGATGGTTAGAAACTTCTCTTGTGACAAAATCAGAGAAACCTTCTCTATCAACAGCTAAGGCTCCTCCAGCAGGTACTTGAGTCACTTCCGCTGCCTTGATAATTACAGAATCAAGTCTTCTCATTTCTTCTTTTAAGAGACCAACCGCGTTAGTGATTGCAGCTCCACGAAGAGAATTTGAACAGACTAGTTCAGCAAATTTATCTGTTTTGTGTTGAGGGGTTTGTTTAACGCCTCGCATTTCGTATAGTTTAACGGGAATGCCACGCTTAGCAATTTGATAAGCAGCTTCAGAACCAGCAAGTCCCGCTCCTATAACGTTAATATGTGTTTTTTTCATAGTCCCAATTATATCTAAATTTAGTAAATTTTTCCATTGATTAATATAATAAAAAAGCGCGGAAGCGCCTTTTATTTTTGTTTTTCTTCTTGATAATCACATTCATCATTTGAACATACCACTTGTTTACCGCCACCACGAACTTTCTTTTCAACAAGAAAATGTCCAGATTTAGGACAATCACGTCCGATAGGTTTGTCCCAACTTGTGAATTCACAGTCTGGGTAACGATCACAACCATAGAAAATTCTATTTTTCTTTGTTTTGCGTTCAATAATATTTCCTTCATGGCAAAGTGGACATTTTACGCCTATTTCTTTGACAATTGCTTTGGTGTTTCGGCAATCTGGGAAGTTGCTACAAGCGTAAAATTTTCCAAAACGTCCCAACTTAATTACCATCGGACTTCCACAAACATCACAGTCAAAGCCAGCAGGTTCATCCTTGATTTGAATTTTTTCCATACCTTCTTCGGCATTTTCAAGTTCTTTTGCAAAGGGTTTGTAAAATTGGTCAACAACCTCAATCCATTGACGTTTTCCTTCTTCAACTTCATCAAGATCTTTTTCCATTTCAGCTGTAAATTCAGTATTTACAATGTTAGGGAAGAACTCAACAATAAGCTTATTGACAATTTCTCCAAGCTCTGTAGGTTCAAAACGTTTTGCTGACAATCTCACATAGTAACGTTTTTGAATTGTTTCTAGTGTAGGCGCATAGGTTGAGGGACGTCCCACTCCATTTTCTTCCAATGTCTTGATGAGTGTTGCTTCGGAATATCTAGCTGGTGGTTGAGTGAAATGTTGTTCTGGTTTAACATTCGCTTTTTTGACAGTTTCATTTTCTTCCATCTCTGGAAGCATATTTGATTTATCAGAATCATTGTAGATTCGCAGATAACCGTCAAATTTCACTTGTGAACCATTAGCAATAAAGATAACACCATTTTGAGACAGATTTACTTTAACAGTATCGAAAATAGCTGCGACCATTTGACTGGCAACGAAACGATTCCAGATGAGTGTGTAAAGTTTTAGTTGATCTTTGTCTAGATATTTAGCAATGGCGTCTGGAGTGTTAAAGACATTTGAAGGTCGAATTGCTTCGTGGGCATCTTGGGCTCCAGAGGCATTTTTAACTTTTGAACCGTGTTTACTATATTTTTCTCCAAATTGATCAGCAATATAATTGTGAGCTGCACTTTGTGCAACAGGAGAAATACGTGTTGAGTCTGTACGCATATAGGTAATTAAACCTTGATGGCCCTGGCTTCCTAAAGTAAGACCTTCATAAAGTTGTTGAGCAACCATCATTGTTTTACGGGTACGAAAGTTAAGTTTATTAGCTGCGTCTTGTTGCATTGAGCTAGTTGTATAAGGAAGAGGAGCGTTTCTGCGACGTTCTTTCTTTTCAACTTTATCTACGTTAAAATCAGGACCGTCTAAACGTTCCATGACTTTGATGACATCTTCATTGGTTTTTAAAGGATGTTTTTTTCCGTCAATTCCCCAGAAGGATGCTTTGAATTTTTTAGTTCCTTTTTTAAATTCACCATCAATTGACCAATACTCTTCTGGAATAAAAGCATTAATTTCATTCTCGCGGTCAACAATTAGTTTTAAGGCAATAGATTGAACTCGACCTGCTGAAAGTCCTTTTTTGACTTTTTTCCATAGAATAGGACTAATTGAATAACCCACCAAACGGTCAAGAACTCGGCGTGCTTGTTGGGCATCAACTAGATCCACATCAATTTGACGCGGCTCCTTAAAGGCATTTTTAACAGCATCTTTAGTGATTTCATTAAAGACCACTCGATTTTTTTCTTCAAGTGGAAGATTTAAGATATGTGCTAAGTGCCAAGAAATTGCTTCACCTTCACGGTCCGGGTCACTTGCGAGATAGACGGCTTTGGCAGCCTTTGCTTCTTTTTTGAGAGAGTTGATTAATGGGGCTTTCCCACGAATATTAATATATTGAGGTTCATAGTCATTCTCTATATCAACAGACATGGTTGATTTTTTCAAATCACGAATATGACCTACTGAAGCCACAACTTTGTAGTTTCGACCTAAATATTTTTCAATTGTTTTAGCTTTTGCTGGCGATTCTACAATAACCAGATTTTTACCTGGAGTGACTCTTTTTCGTGTTGTTTTTTTCTTTGTAGTTGTTTTTGTTTTACTTTTAGTTGAAGTTGGCATAATTTTTCCTATTTATTCTTTTTGGTATCCACTATCTTTTAGTTATTGTATCTTAATTCATAGAGGTATATATCGAATGTGGAAGTAAAATAATAGTTTAAGAGGTGTTAATACTCTTATTTACATTAAATTCACTCTCTCATAATAAATGCTTTTCTTCAATATGTCAAGTTATTTAGTTTTCTTATAGTAGAACTTGATATTTTTTTGTACTATAAAAACAGACTTAAGTCATGTGGTGCAAGGTGATAAGGCTTTTTTTAATCATACAAATATTCTTCTAAGATATCTTGGGCTTGATAGATTAATTTTGCTCCTTGTTGTATTAGATGATTACAGCCATCTGAAAATCCATCTGCTATGTTTCCTGGTACAGCGAAAATATCTCTTCCTTCTTCCAGAGCGCGTTCACAAGTAATTAAACTACCACTTCGTAACTTTGCTTCTATCACTACTACACCATGTGAAAGTCCCCCAATGATACGATTGCGTTCAGGAAAATGATAGCGAAGTGGTTTTTCTCCGACTCAATATTCTGATAGTATGAGTTGGTTTTTAGCAAGATATTCTTGAATTTTTCGATTTTCTAAAGGATAAAAGATATCTAAGCCTGTACCGATAACTGCAATTGTAGGGATTTTATTTTTAATGGCAGAGAGATGACTTGCTGTATCAATTCCTTTAGCGAGTCCGCTGACAATCGTAAAATTTTGGTTCAACTCTGTCACAATTTTTTGAACGGCTTTAATTCCTTGTGAGCTTGCTTGTCGAATACCAACAAAAGCTAATTTAGGAGTTTTTAAGAGTCTTATATCTCCTTGATAAAATAATAGAACCGGTGGATTGTAAATTTCCTTGAGCCTTTCGGGATAAATTTCATCAAGAAGAGAAAATGATGGGTATATTTTATACTCTTCTCTCAGTTTACTTACGTCTTGATTTTTATATTGTTCAATAAAGTTGGGAATTGATTTAAGTTGTGCTACTTGTCCCATTTGTCTTAAACTTATTTTTTTATCATATCTATGAAAAAATTTTAAAAGTTTATTTACTCCTAAATTGGTCATGCCAGCTTTTTTCCAACGATATAAATCAAAATTTGTTATCATAATTCCTCCATTTTTTACTGACAGCTTTGTCAGCAATTTTAAAATTGGCTTATAATTTTCTATACGTAAAAAAGACTGACTTGTAACCAAAAAAATTACTGACAGAAATCTTGTCAGTAATTTTTATAGCTAATATGTTTTAATTTTAGGATTTAACTTCTGCAATGACTTCTATTTCAATAAGGACATTTTTAGGTAATCCTGCGACTCCAACAGCGGAACGCGCTGGGAATTCCTTATCAAAAAACTTTGAATAAATTGCATTAAATCTTGAAAAATCTTCAATATTTTTCAAGAAACATGTTGTTTTGATGACTAAGTCAAAATCAGAATGTGCTTCTTTCAAAATAGCAGAAATATTTTTCATCACCTGTTCGGTTTGAGTCTCAATGCTATCTCCAACAATCTCTCCATTCAATGGATTCAACGGAATTTGGCCTGATGCATAGAGTAAACCATTAACAATTTTGCCTTGAACATAAGGACCGATAGCGGCTGGTGCATCTAATGTTGCAATTATTTTCATAGATTTCTCCTTTAATATAGCTAAAGAAATCTAGTGATTATCATTCAGCTACATCGATATCTTTTTTTAGTGCTTCAATATCAAGGTCAGCAAACAAGAATTTGCGATCTTGAACGGGGAATGATTGGTTCAATTGGTCAATTGCGCCAATTTCAACAGTACCATTATCAATAATAAAATCAAGGACATGTCCACCAAAAGTAAAATCTTCACTAATAAAATGGAGATGATAACCAGCAACACTCACACCATGAAACATTTCTGGAGTCCAAATCCCAACAATTGTTCCTTTGACGTTTTCTTCAGTGTATTCGGGTTGATTTTGTGAAACTTCTACAAATCTTGTCCCTGATTTTGCCCGTGGAATCATACGAACGTGCATTTTTGGAAACTCACCAGTTATTTTGATTGAGCGAAATAAGTTTTGCCCGTCAAAATAGCTTTCGATTCGGTCTTCTAATTCCTTATCACTGGCCGTAAATTTTTGTTTAAAAACTACCTCTGCCTGATGGGGAACAACTGCAGCATAAGGAACTTTGATGTCATCAGTTAATTCTACGATGGTTTTATCACCTTTAGCTTGGTAGGCTTTACCGTCCAAAACAATCAATTCTCCATCAACAGAATCTAAAGTTCCAATTCCTAAATCACCATGTTTCAGAAGTTCACCAATTGTCATTGTCCCCTCGTAAAGGCCTGCCATTAAAGCTCCAAGGGTATTATATTGAAAAAGTTGTGTGATTTCTGTCATGATATTTCTCTTTTCTATCTCATTAAATTTAAATAATTTATTAATTAAATTATATCAAATTTCTAGTGATTTAAAGAGAATTGAAACTAGAAAATGGCTCAAACCAATTGGTTAGTTAGACCAAAAGTTCGTATAAACTATCATTTCCATGTAAGTTAACATAACGATTATCAAATCTTTCAATCCGATCAATCAATGAATCATAATCACTAGCATCTGAAAGTAAAATCCCAACAAGACAAGGCCCTTTACCTTTATCAGCCCTTTTGATGTACTCAAATCGGGTAATATCATCATTTGGCCCTAAAATATCACTGACAAAAGTTCTTAAGGCTCCTGGTCTTTGAGGAAAGTTAATGACAAAATAATGTTTTAGACCTTCATAAACCAAAGCTCTTTCTTCAATTTCTTGCATTCGACTAATATCATTATTTCCGCCGCTGATGATACAGACAATATTTTTACCCTTGATTTCATCTTTAATAAGTTCAAGTGCGGCAACAGATGTTGCACCTGCTGGTTCGGCGACAATTCCTAATTTTGAATACAATTCGAGTATGGTTTGAGAAATTAAACCTTCATCAACCGCAAGCAATTGTTTCACTTTGTCATTAATAAGTTGGTAAGTTTTCTGACCAACAGTCACAACCGCAATTCCGTCAGCAAATTTATCAATGTGTTCCAAGGTGACGGGCTGACCAGCAGAGTAGGCAGCTTTCATACTTGTTGCCCCTTTTGCTTCAACTCCAATAATTTCAGTTTGGGGATAGCGCTCCTTACTGTAGGCCGTAATTCCTGCAATTAAACCACCTCCACCAATCTGTACAAAAATCTTATCTAAACTTATTCCTTGTTTTTTAGCTTGCGCAAAAATTTCTAAAGCCACTGTCCCTTGACCAGCAATTACATTTTCATCATCAAAAGGGTCTATAAATGGTTTGTCATTATCTTGAGAAAAAGCTTTTGCTGCTCTGGCTGATTCATCAAAAGTATCACCAATTAAACGAATTGTTACATGACTTTCGCCAAAAAATTTAACTTGTGAAATTTTTTGGTTAGGTGTAGTAACGGGCATGAAAATTGTCGCAGAAATATTTAATTGATTTGCAGCAAAAGCAACTCCTTGTGCGTGATTACCTGCGGAGGCACAAACCACTCCTTTAGAGCGTTGCTCATCAGATAATTTACTGATAGAATAATAAGCTCCTCGTAATTTAAAAGAACGAACTTTCTGTAAATTTTCTTCTTTTAAGTAAATATTTGCTTGATATTTATTGGAAAGGTAGGGGTCTAATTGTAAAGGTGTTTTAGTGACAACTGCTTTTAACAAATCATAGGCATCTTCAACCTCTTTGGCACTTATCATTTATGTCATTCCTCCATAAAATGCTTTTATGTTTTTGTTCAATCAATAAGAGAAATTACTGATAGATTTTAAAGGCATCGTCATCACCAGATTGTGTGAATGGCATTGCTTTACGTAATTCTGCCCCAATTTTTTCAATTTCAAGATTTTTAGCAGCTTCGCGATAGGCTGTTAATTTTGGACGCCCCGCTTTGAAGTCATCAACGAAATCTTGAGCAAATTTTCCAGATTGAATATCAGCCAAAACAAGCTTCATATTCTTTTTAACTGCGTCAGTAATAATCCTTGGACCAGTCACATAATCGCCAAACTCAGCAGTATTTGAGATGGATTGACGAATTTTAGTAAAACCACCTTCATACATGAGGTCAACAATCAATTTCATTTCGTGCAAAACTTCAAAGTAAGCCAATTCGCCAGCGTATCCAGCTTCTGTCAGTGTTTCAAAACCGGCTTCAACAAGTGCTGTCAAACCTCCACATAGAACAGCTTGTTCTCCAAACAAATCTTCTTCTGTTTCTTCTTTAAAGGTTGTTTCAATAATTCCCACTCGAGCACAACCAATTCCTTTGGCCCAATCCATTGCGATTTCACGCGCATGACCACTTGCATTTTGGTGTGAAACAAACAAAGCTGGTGTACCAAAACCTTCAGTATAAGTCCGACGGACAAGGTGACCTGGAGCCTTAGGTGCAACCATAAAGACGTCAACGTCTTCTGGTACTTTAATATAGCCAAAATGGATATTAAATCCGTGAGCAAAACCAAGTGCTGAACCTGCTTTCAAGTTTGGTTTGATGTCCTCTTCATAAATGGATTGTTGAAGTTCATCTGGCGCCAAAACCATAATAACATCAGCTTTAGCTACCGCTTCTCCTACTTCAAATGTTTCAAAGCCATCTTCTTTTGCTTTATCAAAAGATTTTCCGTGGCGCACACCAATGATAACGTTGTGACCAGAATCACGCAAATTCTGTGCGTGAGCATGTCCTTGTGAACCATAACCGATTACTGCAATTTGCTTTCCAGCAAGTGCTGATACTTCTACATCATCTTCATAATACATTGTAACTGCCATTTTTGTTTCCTCTATTTTTCTATTTATTTGTTAACTTATTTAAATTTAGCCACGCTCAAAACCTGCACTACCTGTCCGAGCCATATTTAGAATGCCATAAGGACTAACAACATCAATAAGTGCTTCGATTTTTGCTGAATCACCCGTTAATTGAATGGTGACATTTTCCAGATTGACATCAACTACATTTACTCTAAAAGGTTCAATCATTGTAAAAATTTCTGCCCTAATGGTCGGTGGAGCTGATACTTTAATCAAGACGACTTCACGTTCTACATGAGGCAAATCTGTAATATCAGCTACTTCAATCACATCTATTAAGCGATTTAATTGTTTAATGATTTGTTCTACTTCATCAAGATGATCAACTTCAATAACAAAAGTGGTATGAGTTAAGTCTTGACTTTCTGTAACTCCAGCGGTAATTGAGAGAATGTTCACTTGCCTTCGATTGAGAACGGCGGTAAATCGATTCATAATTCCTGTTACATTATGAAGTTTTGCGATAATCATTCTACGCATTATCTACCTCCTCATTCTCATCAGTAAAATGAAGTCCAATCATTTCGTCACTGTGTAACCCAGCTGGTATCATTGGTAAAACATGTTCAGATTTTGAAATTAGAACTTCAATAAGCATTGGCTCATCTTCTGTAATAATTTTTAAATCATCAGCCAAAGTTTTTGGATTATCTAACTTAACATGTTTGATGCCATAAGCTTCGGCTAACAATTGAAAATTGGGTTCAACATCAAAAACCGATTGTGAACGTCGCTCTTCATAGAATGATTCTTGCCATTGACGTACCATTCCCAATGAATGATTATTAATCAGAACAACTTTGATTGCAATACCGTAGCCATTAAGTAATGCTAATTCTTGATTAGTCATTTGAAAGCCACCATCGCCAACAAAAACAATGACATTTTTATTTGGCTGTGCCAGCTTTGCACCGATTGCTGCAGGAATGCCAAAGCCCATCGTTCCCATTCCCCCAGAAGTAATAAGTTGCCTTGCATTTTTATAAGGATAATATTGCGCCACCCACATTTGATGTTGCCCAACATCGGTCACAATGATTGCATCTCCTTGAGTGTATTCTCCAATTAATTTAATTGTTTCCTGTGGACGGATATCATGGTTTTGGGGCTCATAAGTAAATGGTGCTTTCTCTTTATTTTTAGTGACAGTTTTAATCCAATCATTAAAGTCAGTCCTGACCTTATTTAATTGCAAAAGTCTGCTTAAAGCCGCTTTCAAATCAGAAAGGATTGGAATATCGGTTTTTACAATTTTGCCAAGTTCAGCAGCGTCAATATCAATATGAGCAACGACAGCATTTTTAGCAAATTTTGCAGGATTGGATACAACTCTATCGTCAAAACGTGATCCCAAATTAATAATATAGTCAGCTTCAACTAAAGCCATATTTGCAGCGTATGAACCGTGCATTCCTGCCATTCCTAGTTGCAATTCGTGGCTGATTGGTAATGTTCCTAAGCCAAGCAATGTAGAAACAACTGGAATTTGATATTTTTCGACAAATGCTCTGAAAATATCAACTGAGCCAGAATAATTAATTCCTCCGCCAGCAATAATGACTGGTTTTTTACTGACAGAAAGTTCTGTCAGTAATTCTTGCAATTGTTCATCAGTCGCTTTTTCACTTTCGTGATAATGAGGAAGATTCAAGCTTGGGTCATTAATTTCAGTGACTTCAAGGGTGGAAACATCTTTTGGTAAATCAATTTCTACTGGTCCAGGACGTCCTGTCCTTGCCAAATAATAGGCTTCTGTAACAATTCTTGGAATATCTGCAGTTTCCCTAATTTGATAATTATATTTTGTAATTGGGGCTGTAATTCCAACAGTATCTGCTTCTTGAAAAGCATCTTTACCAATTGACAGACGGCCAACTTGACCTGTGAAAACTAACAATGGGACTGAATCAAGATAAGCGTCAGCAATTCCGGTTACTGCATTAGTCGCTCCCGGTCCAGACGTAACAACGACGACACCAACTTTACCAGACGATTTAGCGTAACCTTCGGCTTCATGCGTTGCTCCTTGCTCATGACGGGCTAAAATATGTTGAATTCCTTCAAAATTATGAATCGCATCATACAAGGGGAGCATGGCCCCACCAGGATAACCAAAAATAATTTCTACTCCAAGTTCTTTTAAGGTTTGGAGAACAAGTTGGGAACCGGAAGTAGGTTTTTCTAACTTTATTTTTTTCATTCAAACCTTTCTATAAATCTGTAACGCAACCTTCACTAGCGGGGCGTGTAAGTTTGGCAAATTTTGCAAGGACACCACGCGTTGCTTTAGGGGTTGGTTTTTGATAATTGGCACGTCGTTTAGCAATTTCTTCATCAGAAACTTTTAAACTAATACTATTATTCACCGCATCAATTTCGATAATATCATCATCTTCAACTAAACCAATCAACCCACCTTCAACTGCTTCAGGGACGATATGACCCACAACAAAGCCGTGTGTGCCGCCAGAAAATCTTCCGTCAGTAATTAGGGCACAAGATTTTCCAAGTCCTGCTCCAATTAATGCTGAGGTTGGTTTTAACATCTCTGGCATTCCCGGACCTCCGACTGGGCCAATATTTCTAATGACCGCAACATCACCGGCATGCAATCGGCCAGACTCAATGCCATCGATAAAGTGTTGTTCTCCGTCAAAAACACGAGCAGTTCCTTTGAAAAATTCGCCTTCTTTACCAGAAATTTTTGCAACAGAACCCCCTTGGGCAAGATTACCGTACAAGATTTGTAAATGTCCAGTAGCTTTAATTGGATTTTTTAGTGGTCGCATAATATCTTGGCTGTCAAAGTCCAAATCTAATGCTGTTTCAACATTTTCAGCCAAAGTTTTACCTGTGACGGTCAAACAATCACCGTGAAGTTTTCCTTCTTTAAGTAGGTATTTCAAAACAGCAGGAAGGCCACCAATTTTGTGCAGATCTTCCATCATATATTTTCCGCTCGGTTTGAAATCGCCAAGAACAGGGGTAATATCTGAAATACGTTGGAAATCATCTTGCGTAATTTCTACACCTATGGCATTTGCCATTGCAATGATATGAAGCACAGCATTGGTTGAGCCTCCAAGGACCATGACAATTGTTATGGCATTTTCAAAAGCTTCTTTGGTCATGATATCACTTGGTTTAATATCTTTTTCTAATAAATTTTTGATGGCTAAACCAATTTCATCACACTCTTCTTGTTTTTCTTGACTGACTGCTGGATTGGAAGAGGAATAAGGTAAACTCATTCCTAAAGTTTCAATAGCGGCAGCCAGGGTATTAGCAGTGTACATTCCTCCGCAAGCACCTTGCCCTGGAATGGCATTGCAAATAACGCCATGATAATCTTCATCAGAAATATTTCCAGTGATTTTTTGTCCCAGAGCTTCAAAGGCCGAAACAATATTTAATTTTTCACCTTTATATTCGCCATGTTCAATCGTTCCACCATAGACCATAATTGACGGACGATTTAAGCGAGCCATTCCGATAATTGACCCTGGCATATTTTTATCACAACCGGGAATGGCAACGATGGCATCATAATATTCTGCGCCAGCGTTGGTTTCGATGCTGTCAGCAATCACTTCACGACTGACCAAAGAATATCTCATGCCAAGCTTTCCGTTAGCAATTCCATCAGAAACTCCAATAGTATGAAATTGAAGTCCAATCAATCCGTCAGTTTGGTTGACAGAACTTTTGATTTTACTCCCAAGTGTTCCCAAGTGCATATTACATGGATTTCCGTCCCAATCCATGCTGACGATTCCGACCTGAGCTTTTTTGAAATCCTCATCTTTAAAACCAATGCCGTAGTACATCGCTTGAGTCGCTGGTTGTGTTGGATCTTGAGTCAATGTCTTAGAATATTTATTGAGTTCCACTGATTCAACTTTTCCGTTATATTTGAATTCCATATGTTATCTTTTTGACCTCCCCGTAAATTTACATAGAGCTATTTTATCACTAAAAAAATGAAAATACAATAATTTGTCAGAATATTCTATATAGTCTATAAAATACTTTTGCTTTCCTTTCTCAGTTAGCAGGAATTACAAAATATTTCTGCTCAAAACGGTGAACTTCTACTTTTTCTTGATAAAAATCAGTAAGTATCTTTTCATTTAATAAGTTTTCTTTTTTCCCTGATTGAATCACTTTTCCTTCTCTTAAAAGTAAAAGGTGAGTAAAAATATCAGTGATTTCATCGGGATGATGAGAAATATAAATGAGTGTTGGTGCGGTTTTTAATTGATTAATCTGCTGCAGTTGCTTTAATAATTTTTCTTTAGCAAATAAATCTAAACCGTTCGTTGCTTCGTCCAAAATTAAAAGCTCAGGCTTTAAAATTAAGCTCCTAGCAATAAGAAGAACTTGCTTTTCCCCTTGAGAAAGGCTGGCATAATTTCGGCCAATAAGTGATTTTGCACCCATTTGTCTTAAAAGCTGACGGGCCTCATCAAGTTCCTGATCTGTGTAGGGTTTATAGAGCATGCTCGAATTAAATTTCCCAGTATAAACAAGGTTTTCAGCCTTAATATTTGGTTGAAATCTTTCAGCAATAAATGAGCCAACTACGCTGATTCTTTTTCTCAACTTAGGAATTTCTCCATTTCCAAATTGAGTATTTAAAACAGTGATTTCGCCAGAAGTTTTCCATTCTTCTGCTAAAATCAATTTCAAAAGACTTGATTTTCCAGAGCCGTTGAGGCCCAGAATAACCCAATTTTCGCCGGGATTTACTTTCCAAGTAATATCTTTAAGAATTTCTTTTTTATTTCGAGTAAGATTTATATTCTTTAAATTAATAATTGTCATTTTAGGCTCGCTCTTATTGATTTTTTTGTTCGTAAGCTGAGATTGCTTCTTCATATTGCAAAGTTATTCCAATATCATCTAAGCCATTAATTAATTTATCTTTCCAAATGGGGTCAATCTCAAAATGAAAGTCACCAAGGCTTGTGATGATTAGCTGATGGGGTAAATCAATTGTAATTTCTTCTTGACTTGACAGTTTTGTCAGTTGATTTAGAACTTCTCTTGGTTGTTTAATTGGTAACAAGCCATTTTTTAAAGCATTATTATAAAAAATATCTGAGTAAGAGCCAGCAATAATTGCCCGAAAGCCGTAATCTGATAAGGCCCATGCCGCATGTTCTCTTGAAGAACCCGAACCAAAATTATCTCCTGAAATTAACAGAGAAGCTTTTTTGTATTTTGGAGCATTCAAAATAAAATCAGGATTCTCATCGTAATCTTTAAGATAACGCCATTCATAAAATAAATTTTTCCCAAAGCCCTTTTTATCGATTGCTTTCAAAAATTGTTTAGGAATAATTTGGTCTGTGTCAATATTATCGTTCATGACTGGAACACTTGTCCCTTTGTAAATCGTGAATTTTTCCATCTTTTTTTCTTTCTACAGACTAATCTGTTACGAGCGTTCTAACATCTACAAATTTACCAGCGATTGCGGCGGCAGCGGCCATAGCTGGAGAGCACAGGTGCGTTCTTGCATTATGTCCTTGACGTCCTTCAAAATTTCGATTAGAGGTTGAAGCACAATGAACGTATTCTGGAATTTGGTCAGGATTCATTCCAAGACAGGCTGAGCAACCCGGTTCCCGCCATTCAAAACCAGCTTCTTTAAAAATTTTATCAAGACCTTGTGCTTCAGCCGCTTCTTTCACAGGTCTGCTTCCAGGGACGACAATTCCTGTCAGTCCATCAGCAATATGTCTGTCTCCAATAATTTTTGCTGCTTCTTCTAAATCACCAAGTCTAGCATTCGTACAAGAACCAATGAAAATATAGCCTAAATCAATAGCAGAAGCAGTTTGGCCTGGCTTTAAATCCATGTACTGATAAGCACGTTCATAATTCAAATCATTGTTAATTTCCGGAAACTTTTCGCCAAATTCTAGGCCCATTCCGGGATTTGTTCCCCATGTCACCATTGGTTTCAACTGGCTGACATCAAGACTTAAAATCTTATCGTATTGTGCATCAGAATCACTGACAAGTTTTTCCCATTTACTGACAGCTTCATCAAAGTTTTTAGGTGCATGTTCACGCCCTTTGACATAGTCATAAGTTTTTTCATCAGGATTCATCAGGCCAATTTTTGCCCCAAATTCAATTGACATGTTACAGATTGTCATCCGTTCTTCCATGCTTAAATCACTGATAGCATCCCCACTATATTCAACCGCATAACCTACACCTGCATCCACACCATATTTAGCAATTAATGCGAGGATAAAGTCTTTGCTATAAATTCCTTTTTGTGGATGACCTTGAAATTCAATTTTCATACGCTTGGGTTTAACTTGCCAAATGGTTTGAGTTGCAAGAACATGTTCAACTTCACTTGTACCAATTCCAAAAGCAATTGCACCAAATGCTCCATTTGTTGCGGTATGACTATCGCCACAAACAATTGTTTTTCCCGGTTGAGTTCTGCCAGATTCAGGTGCTACCATGTGAACAATTCCTTGTCCTTTTCCACCATGAGTCTCCGCTGGAACATCAAATTCTTTGACATTTTTAGTAAAAGTATCAATTTGTTTTTTAGAAATCAAATCTTGAATATTAAAAATATCTTGTGTTGGAACATTGTGGTCAAGAGTTCCGTATGTCAAATCTTTTCTCCGAACACGACGTCCTGCTTCACGTAAGCCCTGAAATGCTTGCGGACTCGTAACCTCATGAATAACATGAAGGTCAATATAAAGCAGTTGAGGTTCTCCCTCATTTCCAGCAATCACATGCTGATCCCAAAGTTTATCAAATATTGTTTTACCTGACATTTTTTTATTTCCTTTTTTAAAAATTTATTCTGACAAATTCTGTCAGTAATATTTACTGACAGAATTGTCAGTTACGCTGATAGTTCTTTTATTTACAACTAAAATGCTCATTATTCAATCGCAATTACTGACAGAACTGTCAGCTATGCTGACGGTTCTTTTATCTACAACTAAAATGCTCACTATTCAATCGCAATTACTGACAGAACTGTCAGCTGCGCTGACGGTTCTTTTATCTACAACTAAAATGCTCACTATTCAATCGCAATTACTGACAGAACTGTCAGCTGCGCTGACGGTTCTTTTATCTACAACTAAAATGCTCACTATTCAATCGCAATTACTGACAGAACTGTCAGCTGCGCTGACGGTTCTTTTATCTACAACTAAAATGCTCACTATTCAATCGCATTTTACTGACAATTTTTCAGGATTGCTTCTGTCATTTCTTTAGTTGTTGCAGTCCCACCTAAAGCTTTAGTCAAAATTCAGTCAGTAAAAGTTTGGGTTACGGCTTTCTCAATCATCGTAGCCCCATCTTCTTGCCCAAAAGATTCTCTTAGCATCATGGCAATTGATAGAATCGTCGAAACAGGGTTCGCAATTCCTTTTCCTGCAATGTCTGGTGCCGAACCATGAATTGGCTCATAGAGTGCTAAACCGTTAAATCCATGCGAACTCGAAGGCATCACTCCTAAGCTACCGGCCAAACTACTTGCTTCATCAGAGAGAATATCACCAAATAGATTTTCAGTGACTATCACATCAAATTGTTGCGGATTAGTAATCAGTAACATCGCACAAGAATCGACCAATTGGTGCTCTAATCGTACATCAGGATATTCGTCAGCAATTTCATCAGCCATTTTTCGCCATAATTTAGAAGTTGCAAGGACATTTTGTTTATCAACCGAAGTCAGTAATTTTCTGGGCCGACTTTGAGCACTTTTGAAAGCAAAATGAAGAATTCTTCTTATTTCATCAGCAGAATAATCATTGACATCCCGTGCTTTGTCATCTGCCAATTCATGCTGACCGAAATAGATTCCCCCTGTCAGTTCGCGAATCATTAGGAAATCAACATTTTCAACATTTCGGATAGGAGAAAGTTTTTTTAGAGCCGGATAAATTTTTAATGGACGAACATTAGCATACAGTCCTAATTCTTTTCGTAAAGCAAGTAGCCCTTGTTCTGGTCTAACTTTTGCATTGTTGTATTTAGGATGACCAATTGCAGCGAGCAAGATTGCGTCAGCATTTTTAACTGCTTGCAAAGTTTCTTCTGGTAAAGGATGACCATGCTTATCAATTGCAATTCCTCCAAAATCTTTAGCTTCTAATTCATACTCAAAATCAATTTTTTTACTGACAGCTTTTAAAACACTTAAACCAGCTGACATAATTTCTGGCCCAATTCCATCTCCCGCAAGTGTCACAATTTTTTTAGACAATATTTTTCACCTTAAATTCCATCATGAGCTGAAATTTGTTCAACCTTTCCTTGTAAATTTTCTTTTTGAACTAAAACATTAGCGTTCATGTAAGCAATGGCGCTTCCTTTCAATACATCATAATCAACATCTTTAGCATTAAATATAGTGCCTGTAGATAGATTTTCAACAGAAACCAAAGTCGTTGCTTGTGCATCAATTCCATCAGTTACAGCATCAACTGAATAGGAAATTAATTTTAGTTGATGATTAAAGACTTTATCAATAGCTTTAAAAATTGCATCCACTGAACCTGCCCCCTCTCCTTGACTAACATAAATTTCCTCTTCTTGATTTTTTAGTTGCACCAGTGCTTTGTGGCCATCAATTTGAACATTATCAAGTATAAATCCAGCTAGATTTTTTACCGTTTCTCCTGTAAACAAGGCGTGAATATCTGCGTCAGTAATTTCTTTTTTCTTGTCAGCTAATTTTTTAAATTTTTCAAATAAAATTGCAAGACTTTCATCGTCATAAGCAATATTAAGTTCCGTCAATTTTTCACTAAAAGCATGACGACCAGAAAGTTTACCTAAAGGCAACGAATTATGCTTTATTCCGACAAGTTCTGGTGTAATAATTTCATAAGTTTCAGCATTTTTAAGGACACCATCTTGATGAATTACTGATTCGTGTGCAAAAGCATTAGCACCAACAATTGCTTTATTTTTTGGAATAGCAATTCCTGAAAATTGTGAAATTAGTTCTGCCGTTGCAGCCGTTTCTGAAAGTTTTAAAGGACTTTGTGCCTGATAAAAATCTTTACGAATATGTAGTGCCACAGCAATTTCTTCAAGAGCAGCATTCCCAGCTCGCTCTCCAATACCATTGACAGTTCCTTCAACTCTCCCAGCCCCAGCTTTAATTGCGGCTAATGAATTAGCTACAGCCATTCCTAAATCATCATGACAATGTGGACTAAAAATAATTTCTCTCTCAGACTTAGTATTATCAATCAAAAATTTAAAAATTTTTCCATATTCTTCTGGTGTCGTATAACCGACAGTGTCAGGAATATTAATATAAGTTGCTCCAGCATCGACAGCCGTTTGAACAGCCTCTAAAAGAAAATTCAACTCTGTCCTTGTTGCATCCTCTGGAGAAAACTCAACAACCTCAACCCGTTCACGTGCGTATTTCACACATTTATCAATATTTTTCAAAACTTCTTCGGTACTGATTTTAAGTTTATATTTCATGTGAATAGGTGAAGTGGCAATGAAAACATGAATTTGCGGATATTTAGCCCCCTTTACCGCTTCAACCGCTTTATCGATATCTGAGATAACACAACGAGCTAATGCAGTGACAGCCGTATCATTCAAAGAATCAGCAATTTGCTTTACTGCTTCAAAACTATCTGGACTTGCCGCAGGAAAACCAGCCTCTATGACAGAAATCCCCCATTTTTCCAGTTGTTTAGCAATCGTTACTTTTTCTGAAATGCAGAAACTAACGCCCGGCGTCTGTTCGCCATCTCTCAAACTTGTGTCAAAGAATTCAATTTTTCGCATAATATTACCTCTATTTTTTATTAAGAAACAAAAAAGACGCCCGTGAGGACGTCTCTCGGTCCTCGAAATGACTATCGCCAAACAGGACCCACATATTTTAGCCACAAAAGCTAATGTAGGTCCACCTTGATCAACAACAATGAAAATTGTGTGTATGTCATTTCAAGTTCCTCTTTTTTGTTAATTTACATTATAATACTCTTAATATTTTAAATTGTCAATAAAATAATAATATTTAATAAATTTATTTGCATTAACAAGAATTTAACAACAAATAGATTACAACTTCTCCCTTTAATATTCAATTAAATCCACAATAATTAAGCTTGTTAGAAAATATACAAGCAATTTTGTTGCTTTAGGTAGACATAAAATGATTAAATTATAATGGATTCTAATGTACTAATAAGATTAAGGAGAAATTATGACTCAAGATTATCGAGTTTTATTATATTACCAATATGTCCCAATTGAAGATGGAGAAACTTTTGCCCAAAAACACCTCGCAGACTGTAAAGAATTAGGTTTAAAAGGACGCATTTTAGTTGCTGACGAAGGAATTAATGGAACTGTTTCTGGTACTATCGAGCAAACAAATGCCTACATGGAATTGATGAAAAATGACCCTCGCTTTAGCTCAACAATTTTCAAAATTGATGAAGCCGAGCAAAATGCTTTTAAGAAAATGCATGTTCGTTATCGCCCTGAATTAGTCAATTTAAGTTTAGAAGATGACGTCAATCCCTTGGAACTTACTGGGGCTTATCTTGATCCAAAAGAGTTTCGTGAGGCCATGCTTGATGAAAATACAGTAGTGATTGATGCACGAAATGATTATGAATTTGACTTAGGGCATTTTCGTGGCGCCATTCGTCCAGAAATAAGAAGTTTTAGAGAACTTCCACAGTGGATTCGAGATAACAAAGAACAATTCATGGAAAAACGTGTTTTAACCTACTGTACCGGTGGAATACGTTGTGAAAAATTTTCAGGATGGCTCGTTCGGGAAGGCTTCAAAGACGTTGGTCAACTTCACGGAGGAATTGCCACATACGGAAAAGACCCAGAAGTTCAAGGAGATCTCTGGGATGGACAAATGTATGTTTTTGATAGCCGAATCGCAGTTCCAATCAACCAAAAAGAACATGTCATTGTCGGACGTGATTGGTTTGATGGAAGCCCATGTGAACGTTACATCAATTGCGGAAATCCAGAATGTAACAGACAAATGTTAGCTTCAGAGGAAAACGAAGCAAAATATCTTGGTGCTTGTTCACATGAATGTCGAGTTCATCCCAATAACCGTTACATCAAAGCCCACCAACTATCAAATCAAGAAGTTCAAGAACGTCTTGCGCTACTTGAGAAAGATTTAGCATCATAATATAAAAAGTCTATTATTCTTTAATAGACTTTTTATTTTTATCAATTTTCATCCCACTAAAAGTTGCTAGTTCGTGAAAACCAGCTTTTTTAATTAAAGTTCTTGCTTTATGAATTGAAAGCCAATCACGCTTTGCTATATGACTGTCCGTTCCTAAAGTTATAAATTTTCCACCTAATTTTTTAAAATTAATCAATAAATCACTATAAAATTGTTCAGTTTTCGGATCATCAAACAATCTAGTATTTATTTCTAATGCTTTTTCTTTTGAAGCTAAAGCCCGCAAGATTTCAAATAAAATCTCCCGATTCTCTGCAAACTTTATTGATTTATCCGTGTAAGGCCCATATCTAGCAACATAATCTAAATGACCAAATGAATTATAATTCTCAAAATTTTGAACAACATCTAAACAAGCTAAAAGATATTCTCTTTGTGCTTCTTCTTTTATTTTCTGTAGATAAAATTCTGTTCCGTCATAAACTTCAATATCTCCAATTTCATGAACAGAGGCAATCACAAAGTCAAAAGGAGCCGAATCAATAAACTGATTAATTTCTGATTTAAAACGTAAATCAATTCCCATTTCCAAGCCAATTTTTATTTTAATTTTATCTTTAAATTCTGCTTGTAATCGATTGATTTCTTGAAAATACTCAGGTAGATTTAGTGAAAAATCCATTCCTGGAAAATAAAAATCTCGATGCTCTGTAAAACAAATTTCTTCTAAACCATGTGCTATAGCTTCTGTCACATGCTTTCTAGGAAGCTCCTCGCTATCAGCCGAAAAATGAGAGTGGAAATGATAATCTAATTTTTTCATTTAATCTGCCGTCCTTGTATGAAATTCCTTCTTATTTCCTTCTAGCTGATGCCGTTCTTTTGCTTTTTGCCGTACTTCTTCTAG
Source organism: Lactococcus sp. FSL K6-0773 (assembly GCF_038006485.1). Classification (NCBI taxonomy): domain Bacteria; kingdom Bacillati; phylum Bacillota; class Bacilli; order Lactobacillales; family Streptococcaceae; genus Lactococcus; species Lactococcus sp. FSL K6-0773. The sequence goes on from NZ_JBBOVF010000001.1 coordinate 592,311, forward strand.
AGAAATACCTTGCTGATTCATTAATACAAACAAATGATAAAGTAAATCATCAATTTCTCCTAAAAGTTCTCCTTTATCTGAATTTTTACTAGCAATAATCACTTCACTTGCTTCTTCACCAACTTTTTTTAATACTTTATCAATGCCCTCTCCAAGCAAATAATTCGTATAAGATTTTTCGACTGGATGTAACTTTCGGTCGATGATTTGCTTCTCCAACTCACTAAAAATATCAGAGTCATCAAAAGGAATAAGTTCATCATAAAAACAAGAGTAAGTTCCGGTATGGCAAGCATTACCAATTTGTTCAACAAAAACCAATAAAGTATCTTGGTCGCAATCCAAACGCATTCCTTTTATTTTTTGAAAATGACCTGATTCTTCTCCTTTGTGCCAAAGTTTTTGTCGTGAACGTGACCAAAACCAAGTTTCACCAGTTTCAAGCATTTTCTCAAAAGCCACTTCATTTGTATAGGCAAGCATTAATACTTGATTTGTTTGATAATCTTGAACAATAACAGGAATAAGTTCCTGCTTATGAAAATCTGGTCTCATAATGTCTCCTTCTTAATAATTCTTGCTGGAATATTATTTTTTATAAGTTCGTCTTTAACTTCATCAACTGTTGCTTCGCCATAATGAAATAATGAAGCAACAAGGGCAGCATCGCTTCTTGTATTTTGAAAAACTTCAACAATGTCCGAAATCTTCCCACAACCGCCACTTGCTACAACAGGAATATTAACAGCAGTACAAACGTCATTCAGCATTTCCAAATCGTAGCCTGTCTTTGTTCCATCCTTATCCATTGAGGTTAGTAAAATTTCGCCTGCTCCTAATCTTTCACACTTTTTAGCCCAATCAACTAAGTCAAGACCTGCATTTTCACGCCCACCTTTGATATAGACATCATATCCCCTATGGTCTGCTCGTTTTTTAGCATCAATAGCAACAACAACACATTGAACGCCAAGTTCGTTAGCCGCTTGACGAATAAGTTCAGGATTTTCAATTGCAGCTGAGTTGACGGATACTTTATCAGCTCCTCTAGCAAGAATTCTTCTAAAATCGTCAATTGAACGAATTCCTCCACCAACGGTTAATGGAATTGAAAGTTCACGCGCCGCCCGACCAATTAATTCACCAATAATTTCACGTTCTTCAAAAGATGCTGTAATATCAAGAAAAACAATTTCATCTGCACACTGTTCTTCATATATTTTGGCCAATTCCACTGGATCACCTATTTCTCTTAAACCCACAAAATTGATTCCTTTAACAACCTTACCATTTTTAATATCAAGACAAGGGATGATTCTTTTAGTTAGCATTCCTGAACTCCTTTTCAAGATTAATTTTCTTCTCATAGTAAGCTTTCCCAACGATAATTCCATAGAAGTCAGAACGAGTTGCACGTTGAATATCAGAATTATCCTTTACACCTCCAGAAATAATCACGTTTAGGGAACTTTCCTTTGAAATTTCATCATAAAGTTTAAAATTTGGACCTGTCAGTGTTCCGTCTTTGGAGATATCAGTAATAATAGTGGTTTTAACCCCTATTCTCTCTAATTTTTTTAAAAATGACAGGTAAGGAAGACTTGTTTTTTCTAACCAACCACTTGTTGATACAAAACCCTCTCTAATATCTACCCCAACAATGATTTTGCTTGGACCATATTTAATTAATAATTCCTTAAGAAAATCAGGTTTTTCTACCGCTGCGGTTCCTAAAATCACTCGTTCCACACCAATTTGTTCAAGATACATTCTAACTGTATCGAAATCTCTAATTCCACCACCAATCTCGATTTTCAATCTTGTTTCATCTTTTATTTTTCGCACAAGCTCTAAATTACGAGTTTGTCCTATCTTAGCACCATCTAAATCAACCAAATGGAGGTCAGTCGCCCCCATTCTTTCAAATTTTTGAGCAATTTCAAGGGGATTTTTTGAATAGACCGTTTTCTTATCATAATCTCCTTTGTAGAGACGCACGGCTTCACCATTTTGCAAATCAATTGCTGGAATAATCTTCATTTAAATTTCCTCCAAGAATGCTTTTAGTATCTTTCTGCCAATTTCTCCACTCTTTTCAGGGTGAAATTGACAGCCTATCACATTATTTTTTCCAACAATTGCCGGAATTTTTACTTCGCCATAAGTGGTGTAGGCAATGAGTTCATCATCAGGACAAGTCGCCTGATAAGAATGGACAAAATAGACCTCATCATTATCAGACAAATAATGAGTTGTTGGACTGGTTTTAGCCAGGTTTAATTGATTCCATCCCATATGCGGAATTTTCTCATTAGTTTTGATTGGAATTACCGCTCCCTTTAAAAGTCCAAGACCTTGTCTTTCTTCTATCTCGTATCCTTTTTCAAAAAGCACTTGCATTCCTAAACAAATTCCCAATATTGGTATTCCAGCAGCAGCTCGTTCTTGTATAAGTTCAATCAAATTAAACTTTTTTAAATTATTCATTGCTGTAGGAAAAGCCCCAACTCCTGGAAGAATAAGTGCATCTGCTTTACGAATATCCTCTAAATCTCTTGAAATCACTGTTTCTTGTCTCAATCGTAAAAATGCGGCCTGTACACTTTGAAGATTTCCAATATTGTAGTCGATGATAACAATTTTTTTCATAATGCTCCTTTCAATATCAAAATATACTAAAATTTAATTTAACCAAAAACCTCACAGCAGCCAACCAATTTCAAACGATCAACATCGATTCTATCCCGACCATAAGCATCAAAAAATCGGTCACGATATTGATCAGTACCAATATTAAAATTAAGCGTCCATGCACCCCAAAAGAGGTCAATATGTCGGTCGCCAACACCTGCACAATCCAAATCAATAAAACCTTTGAACTTCCAATTGTCTAGGATTATATTGGGTAAACAATAATCTCCATGTAAAAGCGTATCATTCCTTAATAGCAATTTTTTATTTTCTATATAATCATAAGCTTCTTCTGTTGTTCGGATATTATAATTATTGACAAAATCTAGATTTGAATTATTTATACTTGCGTTCTTTTCGACTTTTTTCAGATAACGTTCAGAATGGTCTAATATGGGACAATCCTCAAAATTTTGTTCATGAAGAAATCGTAAATTTTCAGCAAGATTATCACACAGACGTTTCGGATTATTAAGATATTGTTTAGCCAAATAATTTTCTCCTTGAATTTTTTTCTTGAGTAAAAAATCCTGTGACTGGTCTGATAAATAAGAAATATATCCTAAACCTAACTTTTTCTTTTGAAAATAAGCAGTCATTTCAGCTTCTCGCTCTAAAGTTTTTGATGAAGCTATTTTTAAATAATAGCCATCTTTTTTATCAATGAATAACACTTGAGCTTCAGGAGAGGAACTGCTATCATATATTTTTGCATCTTTTAGCGTATTGTGAAGTGCTTCAGGAAATTTCTCAATATTAATTCTTAATTCTTTTAGATTCGTCATAACACTCCCTTACTGCTCGGTATTTCTCCAACTTTCGATTCATCAATACTTACAGCTTGTTTTAGCGCTCTTGCTGTAGATTTAAACATGCCTTCAATAATATGATGCGTATTTTGCCCATAATGTTCGTTCAGATGTAACGTAATCCCAGCATTAAAAGCAAGGGCACGAAAAAATTCTTCAGTCATTTCTGTATCATAGCCACCAAGTTTTTGATTTCCTGATAAATCAGCATGAAATACCAAATAAGGTCGTCCACTAATATCTAAATCACAAGTCACCAAAGCTTCATCCATTGGAATGGTAAAACTTCCATAACGTCGAATACCGAGCTTATTACCTAATGCTTCGCTGATACATTTTCCAAGAGCAATCGCAACATCTTCAATGAGATGGTGCGGGTCCATCCCTACTGTTTCATGATCCCCATGTCCTATGATTTTTAAGTCAAAATCGCTGTGAAAGGTGAGAAGTGTCAGCATGTGGTCGAGAAAACCAATACCTGTACTAATGTCCGCTTGACCTGTGCCGTCAAGATTGATGGAAAGTTCGATTTGTGTTTCTTTGGTATTACGCGTGATGTGTGATATGCGTGTCATAACAGATTCTCCTTAGTTTTTTTAAATATCAAATGATGTAATCGTGCGACTGGATACAGCGTTTGGTCCTTCGCTACTTTTTGCTCTAACTTAAGCATGGGTTGATACCAGTTGTCTGTTTCTTTGATTTCTGCGTTTTGTGAAATACCGTAAAAATGACGAATTCCAAATTTTTCTTGGAGTTTCAGTTTGTAATTTGCCACAAAATCTGTCAGCCAATCATCGTCATAAACTAGGATATCGCCGTGGTTGTGAGAAGCGACAGCTTCATTTTCATAAACATCAAGCGCTGCCTGCGGATTATCACGTCCTGCTGCCATTTCTATCATGCTACCGTACTTACTGTGCTTGACAATAGAAAGCGTGCCGCCATCTGTCAAAAGTGACAAGAGTAATTCCAACACGACTTTTCGGTCGAGGACGTATTCTAAAACATTGTGAATGAGAATCACGTCGTAACGCTCATTTTTAACAGTTTCTGCAAAGTCGTCAAAAGTTCCTGTCAACTGACGAAAAGTTTGGTCAGACATCATCTCGAGCTTTTCTACATCAGGCTCATAGCCCGTGACTTCAAATCCCTTTTCCTCCAAAAATGTTTCCGTCCGTCCAAATCCAGAGCCGAAACTCAGAATTTTTGAATCTTTTGTCAAATTTGGTAGGAGCTGTGGAAAAAGTAAGTCATAGAACATCCGACCCCATGGTTTTTCGAAAACTTCTGCGTAATAATTTTCTTGTTTTGTCATGTTTTTCTCCCTACTATTTTTCTTATTCAATATTTTAAAATCCATGTGGCTCCTCACGCCTTGACCAATAAATTTTGAAAATCTTGTCTCAAGTATTACATTTCATCAAATCTCACAGAAATTGAGTTAGCATGAGCCGTCAATCCTTCTGATTTTGCAAATGTCTCAACATCCTCTTTAAAGTCAGCCAAAACTTCTTTAGGATAATAGCTATAAGTCAAATATTTTATAAAATTATAAACACCCAAACCAGAGTAAAATTTGGCTGTTCCTCCAGTTGGTAAGACATGATTGCTTCCTGACATATAGTCGCCTAACGGTTCTGGCGTATACTCTCCAATAAAAATTGAGCCAGCATTTTTGATTTTTGTAAGTTGGGTTAAAGGTTCACTAGTCAAAACTTCTAAATGTTCTGGAGCCAGCTGATTGGAAACATCAAAGGCTTCATCAATATTTTTTACAACAATGGCTCCACCGTAATTCCTGATGGAACTTTCAATGATTTCACGACGTTCCAAATTTTGAACTTGTCTATTTAATTCCTCATCTACTTGTTGAACAAGTTTTTCAGAAGTCGTCACTAGAATCGCTGACGCAAGTTTATCATGTTCTGCTTGCGCCATTAAATCAGCAGCGATATATTTTGGATTGGCAGTTTTGTCAGCAATAACTAGAACTTCTGACGGACCGGCTATCATATCAATATCTACCACCCCATAACAGATTTTCTTAGCTGTAGCCACAAAAATATTTCCAAGTCCGACAATCTTATCAACTTTGGGAATAGATTCTGTCCCATACGCAACGGCAGCAACGCCTTGTGCTCCACCCACCTTATAGATTGTTTCTATTCCACAAACTTCAGCAGCTGCTAAAATATTTGGATTTACTTTTCCATCAGCTTTAACTGGAGTAATCATAATAATTTCTTTGACGCCTGCTAAAAGCGCTGGAACAGCATTCATAATGACTGTTGAGGGATATGCAGCCGTTCCTCCGGGAACATAGAGAGCAACACGTTCCAGAGGACGCGCAATTTGTCCCATGATAACACCATTTTTCTTAAAAATATTCCATGAATTTTCCAGTTGGTGCTTATGAAATTCTTCGATTTGTGATTTGGTGCGTCTAAGAATTCTAAAATAATCCTCATCAATTTGTTCTAGTCCTGTTTCACGTTCCATGGGCGTGACGAGTAAATTACTAATATTCACATCATAACCATCGAACTTTTTAGCATAGTTAAATAAGGCAGTATCTCCACTTTTTTGAATGTCTTCTACAATCTGTTGAACAGTTTTATTAACTTCTTTTGATACTTCTGTTTTTCGACCTTGAAATTTTTCAGCAATTTCTTCAAGCTTTCCTTGATAATCAATTTGTTTGAGCATCTTCTAACCTCTCCACCATTTCTATAATTTTATCGGTTCTGTTGCAAAGTTTAAAAATCAAATACAAGGTTTATAATCCTTCTTGTTCTTAAGCTAATATTCCCATTAAGACCTTAATCTCAGTAGATACCGAAAATCCGAAGAGCGTTCCATTTCTTCGGTTCTTTTTGTATATTCCTCGAATTGTTTCCATGCCCTTAATCGTGGTTGAGGCAGTTCGTAGACTTCGATAAAATTTATTGCGTCGTTTGATTGGTCGATGGTCTTGCTCAATGAGGTTATTGAGATACTTCACGGTTCGATGCTCTGTCTTAGTATATAAACCGTTACTCTGTAACTTTCTAAATGCAGAACCAATAGAGGGCGCTTTATCCGTGACAATTACTCTTGGTTGACCAAACTGTTTATGTAGTCGTTTCAAGAACGCATAAGCAGCTTGAGTATCCCGTTTCTTGCGTAGCCAGATGTCTAAAGTCAATCCATCCGCATCAATTGCACGATAGAGATAATGCCAACGACCTTTGATTTTGATATAAGTTTCATCCATTTTCCACGAATAGAAGGACTGTCTATTTTTCTTTTTCCAGAGATGATAGAGGACTTTACTGTATTCTTGTACCCAACGATAAATAGTTGTGTGACAAACGTTAATCCCACGATCATAAAGGAGTTCTTGAATTTCACGATAGCTTAGATTGTAACGTAGATAATAACCAACAGCGACAATAATCACATCTTTTTGAAATTGTTTACCTTTAAAATAGTTCATTGATATATCCTCGCTGTCATTTTTATTCATTTTACACTAAAATAGACTTATCAGAAAACTTTGCAACAGAACCACAATCATCCGTGTTGAAATGTCACTGATTTTTTCAATGACCTCTAAACCATTTGCAGATAAAGTATTTCCTGTTTCGACAATGTCAACAATTGCATCGGCTAAACCAACAACTGGTCCAAGCTCAACAGAGCCTTCCAACTTGATAATTTCAATATCTTCTTGCTTTTGAGCAAAATATTTTTTTGTCACTCTTGGATATTTTGAAGCAATTCGTTTACGTCTTTGAAAATTTTTATTTGAAAAGTCAGGATAAGAAGCAAGGGCAAAAATACACTGTCCAATTTTTAAATCCAATAATTCATAGTAGTCATCAAAATCATTTTCATCAAGCGTATCTTTACCAACAAAGCCAATATCAACAATTCCATGTTCTAAAAAAGTAATGACATCATTAGCTTTTCCAAAAATGATTTGTAAATCATCTTTCGTTTTAATTTGTAATTCACGTCCTAGATTTAGAATTGGTTCAACATCATAGTTTGCATTTTCCAATAAATTGGTGACTTGTTTTTGGATTCGTCCTTTAGTTATGGCGATTTTAATCATTGTCTTCCTCCAATTCTTGTCTTTCCAGAGCCTTTAGAATGGTGTCCATATGACAACAAAAACCAATGGCAACCGCCTCTTCTTGAAAATTACTTAATAGTTGGTCATATCTTCCTCCTGATAAAATAGGTTGATTAGCTGCTGAACTGTAAGCTTTAAACATTAAATCAGTATAATAATCCATTTTAGGAACCATTCCCAAATCAATGATAATCGGTTTAATCATTGAAAGTTTCTCTGAAAATTCTTTGAGCTGATCAAAGGAAGAAATGAGCACATCATCTTTTGTATTTGTCACTAAATTTTCCAACCTTGATAACTCATTAGTAATAAATATTTCTTTCAAAAGTTCTCTTAATTCCTTAGAAAAACTATTTTTTTCGATAAAAGCATTAAGACCACTCAAATCTTTCTTGAGTAAAAGTTCTGTAAGTAACTCTGTTGAACCGTCAGCTAAATGACATAAACGTTGAAAAAATTTTGCTGAGCCTATTTCAAAGACCGTTTTATTCAAACCTAACTGTTCAATCACTTGAAGGGCTAAACTAAGAATTTCTAATTCTGACTTATCGGCTGATTCACCAAAAAGTTCAATACCAATCTGATAATTTTCCGTTGAACGACCTTTATGCCGTTTTTCTTTTCTAAATATTTTTCCAAAATATGAATAACGAGCACTAGTAGAATCCTTGATTTGCGAATAAAGTCTAACTAAAGGAAGTGTAAAATCATAACGGAGTGTAATTGATTGTCCCTCATGATTGATAAACTGAAACATTTTTTCTTGATTAAAAGTTTTTCCATTACTTTCAAGTGCTGTATAGAGTTGTGTATATTCAAAGCTTGGAGGCATGACTTCCTGATAATTCTTCAAGCCAAATAATTTCCTTAAACGACCTTCTATCTGCCGTAGACTTTTAACTTGATTCAAGGTCATTTCTGCCGATTCTTCAGGAAGCAGATAATTTATTTTTTCCATTCGTCAATTTCCTCATTCTTTTTTAAATAGCCTTTTAAAAATTCAATCACTTTGTTCATTTCTTTATTAGTTCCAATAGTTATCCGTAACCAATCATCAATCCGTGGTTGATTCCAATGCCTGACAATAATTTTTGCCTCATAAAGCGCCTTAAAAAGTTCTTCTGCTTTTACTTTTGGATGATGAACAAAAACAAAGTTAGCCTTTGAATCAGTCACTTCAAATCCTAAATTAACCAGATTATCTTTAAAAACTTCTCTTGTCTTAATGATTTTCTGAATGTTTTTTTGAAAATAATGTTCATCCATTAAACTTGCTTCTCCAATAATTTGTGCCAAACTATCAATTGGATAGGAATTAAATGAATTTTTCACATCATACAAATGAGAAATTGCTTCAGCAGAGCCATAAGCTACACCCAAACGAATTCCTGCCAAACTCCGTGATTTAGAAAAAGTTTGAACCACTACTAAATTATCGTATTTTTTAAGCAAAGGAAGACATGTTTCACCACCAAAATCAATATAAGCTTCATCAATCAAGACAATTGATTTTTGATTTTTTTTCAGAATTTCTTCTATATCTTTAAGATTTAGCGCCAAAGCCGTTGGAGCATTAGGATTTGCAATCACAATTCCGCCATTTTCAATACAATAATCTTTTATTGAAACTTTAAAATCATCATCCACAGGGACTTTTTGAAAGGGAATTCGATAGAGTTCGCAATAAATAGGGTAAAAAGAATAAGTAATGTCAGGCATTAATAAAGGGCTTTGACTATTAAAAAAGGTCAGAAAACTAAGTGACAAAACTTCGTCAGAGCCATTTCCAATAAAAACCTGTTCAACTTCTAAATGATGATAGTCGGCCAATTTTTTTCTTAAACTTTTCGCGTCAGTACTTGGGTAAAGACGCAAATTTTTTGTCTTATAACGTTCATTAAATAATTGAGCTACACTAGTGGGCGGATATGGATTTTCGTTAGTGTTTAATTTGATCATGTCAGTAAGTTCAGGTTGTTCACCTGCAATATAGGGACTTACTGACCGAAGGTTATTTTGCCAACTCATAGATTTCTCCTTTCGAGAATAGAAAGATAATATAAAAAAACGCCTAAAAGCACTTGGCTTAAAGGACGGTTTAATCGTGGTTCCACCTTAATTTATCACTTTTTCACAAAAGTGACCTCGGTAAGTTATAACAACTTAGCATTAACGCAGCTAACGCTCACATAATAATGTGAGTAAGATAGCGATGAGTGTGGTTCATCCCATTATCAGACCTTTTCTCAGCAACAAGGCTCTCTCAACTGATACCTAAGACTACTCTTTCATCTCTTGTTTGTTAATTCTTAATTATCTGAATTATAATACTTATATTTTTAAAAGTCAACATTTATTTTAACAAAATATCTATCTTGTTATTTAGCATAATAAAAATACCAGTAAATACTGGTATTTTACTCGAAAATATTTAAATTTCAATAGTTTAATTTATCTTATTAGTCCTTTATTTATTCGACATAATAGTAGACTGGCTTTATTCAGGAGCAATTTGTTCAAAATCAACTGTTCCTTTTCGTTTATTAGCAGCAATAACACGAATTTTTATTTCTTGTCCTATTTGATAGACTGTTTCTGATTTTTTTCCTGTAAAAATACTTGCTTCTTCATCAAATTCAAGTTCTTCTGTAGTCCCAGTATGTAAATTAGGTACACGAATTAAACCTTCAACTGTATTATCTAATGCAACAAAGATTCCAAATTTTTGCAGGCCTGTAATTGTACCAGTGTAAACTTCTCCAATCCGCTCTGACATATATTCTGCTTTTTTCATTGCATCAATAATTCGTTCAGTGACGACCGCACGGTGTTCCATATCAGAAGAATGGCTAGCAATTTCAGGTAAACGTTCTTTCCATTCGTCTTTAGTACGGTTAGAATGGTCAGAAGGATATAAATGTAATAAACGATGGATAATTAAATCAGGATAACGCCTAATTGGGCTTGTGAAATGCGTATAGTTAGTCGCTGCGAGCCCAAAATGTTTTGTATTTTTTTCAGAGTAAACCGCTGTTGACATCGTATGTCGAAGTTGATAAGTCAATGCCTTTTCAGAACTTGTTCCTTTAATCTCATCAGCAAAGAAATTAATGGCTTGATGAGAATCTGAATTTAAGGAAAAGCCAGCATTAGCAGCAGCTTCCATCAATTTAGCAAAAGCTTTCTCTTTAGGGTTATCGTGAACTCGATATAAGGAAGGTAGTTTTTTCTTTTGAAAATCAAGGGCAACAGTTTCATTTGCCATCAGCATAAAGGATTCAATCATTCGTTCTGCAGTATCACGATCACGTTTTACAATTTCGATTGGATGACCTTTTTCATCTAAAATAATTTTTGCTTCACTCTCGTCAAATTCAATCATTCCTCTGTCTTTTCGCATTGTTTCAAGAATTTCATGAAGTTCAACGGCTACTTTAATCGAATCGGTAATTTTATAGAAGTTTTCAAGGGCTTCTCTATGACCTTCTTGTCCTTGATGAATCATTTTATTGACATTATTATAAGTCATTCGATAAGTTGTTTTTATGACTGAAGGTGATATTTTATAACTGACAATCTTACCTTTGTCATCAATTTCCATTAGACAAGACATTGTTAGTCGCTCTTGAGCTTCATTGAGTGAACACAAATTATTGGATAACTTAACAGGCAACATCGGAACAACTCGGTCAGTTACATAGACTGATGTTGCGCGTGAGTAGGCTTCTTCATCTAAAGAAGAACCCTCAGTCACATAATGACTGACGTCAGCGATATGGACTCCTAATTCAAAATGTCCATTTGATAATTTTTTAACGTGGATGGCATCATCCAAATCCTTAGAATCATCTCCATCAATGGTATAGGTAATTTCATTCCGATAATCTTCACGATCTTGCAAATCTGAATCAGTTAATTTTTCGGAAAATGCCTCAGCCTCAGCTAAAGTTTCAGAAGAGAACTCTTGTGGAATTTTCATAGCACAAAGCACTTCTAAAATATCTAGTCCTACTTCGCCTTTATGTCCAATAATACCTGTAATTTTTCCTTCAAATGTCTTGGTATCGGTTGGATATTGGGTTATTTTAAGACTTACTACATCTTCTTCTTGAACCCCTGATAAAGGTTGTTTGATATATAAAGTATCAGAAATTCGATCATTATAGAGTTCTATTCTTCCTTTGTATCCTAATGCTTTGACTTGACGATTTGACAAAGAACGGTAAGTCCCGACCGTATCAACTACGGCTCGTTCATTTATTTTAGTAATTTGTCCACTTGCACCGCGTTTTTCAGTTTTAGGATAGGTAACTTTAACGGTAACTTTATCTCCATCCATCGCAAATTTAGTATCATTTTTACCGATATAGATATCATTTGTTTTATCTGTTGCGTCTTCTGGATGAACAAATCCGAAACCTTTAGGATGTTTAGAAAATACTCCCTTACTTTCTGTTTGATTAAGTGCTGATGCTAATTCTGATAGCTGAACCATATATATTTATTTCTTCCTCCAATTGTATCTTTCTATCATAACATAATCAGTAAGCAATATTCGACTATTAATAATAAAAAGGCCTTTTATAGCCTTTTATTTATTCTTTTTTATGTCGAAATACTATAATAGTTGACCCTAAAGTTATAAGAGTGAGTCCACTAATGAAAAACAATATACTCCTTTTTTTGTTTTCACCAGTTTCAAGTAGTTTTTGGGATTTTTCAGAACTGGAGTTTTTAACTTTTGGATTAGTTTTATTTATTATTTTTGTTCCAGAATTTACTAATTCATCTTTTGGTTTTATAATATGATTTTTAGTATAAACATAAGTTATGGTCTGAATTTTATCCGTATATTTACCTTTTGAATTACCTCGAATTCCTTGAAAAGTATAACCAGAAATATTTTTTTCTTCAGTTATATAATCTTCCCCAACAGTTCCAGTTCTAACAACATCATTTAAAATTGATTTTCCATCTGTATCTATATATTTTACAACAACTTTTCCTGTAGCAATAGGTAACTCATTTTTTTTGTATATATAAGTAACTGTTTGTGCCTTTTCTGAAAACTGACCTGATGAATTTCCTTGAACTTCTTTTAGAGTATAATCTTTAATATTTTTTTTATCAGTATAATAGTTTTCACCAATATTTCCTTGTAAAATGATATCTTCTGAAATAGGATTATTCTCTATATCTACATATCTTACTGTCACATCAGCTGCAACCACTGGATTTTTAGAATAAACATAAGTGACTGTTTGAAGCGCTTCTTTAAAATTTCCTATACTATTTTGTGGTAGTTTAGATGTGTCTAATGTGTAACCATCTAAGACCAATTTGTACTGATCTGTACTGGCGTCATAAACATCTCCTTTTGAACCACTAATAGTTTGTGGATCATGAATTTCATTTCCTTCCTCATCAACATACTTCACCATTACTCCTTTAGAATAATCTGGGTATACGAATTGGAGTTGATTTCGATCAGTAAAAAAGGGATAAGGACTATAATTTTGTAACCAGTACTCTCCGCTAAAAGGAATAAACTGTTTATTTAAATTGGAATTGCTCAATATGTAATCAGTATCAGGAGAAAGTTGAAAAGAAACCTCTATATCATTCTCTTGGTTATTTGCATCATCTGGATATACAATTGGTTTAAGAAGCTCGACCATGTAGCCTTTTAGCTGTTCTAGACTTGGTTTACTATCAGAATAGTTAATCCCATCCGTTGTATAAGTAATTTTTATGTCTCCTTTAGTTGCTTCTGGATAAGATAAAAATTTGAACCAGGATTTTCCTGATGAATCCTGATTCAAGAAAGACATTTTCCATTTATCTATTCTGCCATTATATACTGTTAGTATCTGTTTATTATAAACAACTTTATTTTTCGCTAAGTCAACGGTTGTAGGCCTAACGAAGTGATTATAAAAGTCAGAACCTATGATATAGTAATCAGAACCATCGGCAGAGACCTGTAGACTCGTACTCGAAACTGAACCTTGAGCATAAACCTTTCCAGCTCCAATTACTAACATCATTGATGCAAGCAATAATGACATTAAAAAAGTACTTATAAGTCTTTTTACCATCTTATTTTTTATTATCATAATAAATAAACTCCATACAATCTCTAAATTCTTTTTAATTGTGAGATTGTTCCTCCTTTAATTCTTGCAACATCCAGGTTTGCGAAAACTTACATATTTCAATTTTTTGATTTTTATCAAGACTTTTAAAAAGAAACTCTGCAAAATCTCTTTCTTCATGATTTTTTGAACAAATTTTATCCATCCCTAGTAAATATCTTGGTGTTACATCAAAATACTCTGCTAACTCTAATAACCGAATGGCTGATGGCATGGTTTGTGTTTTATAATTACTTAAGGCATTTCGAGAATATCCTAATTCTTTTTCGATTTGATTAAATGATTTTCCTAAATCAGTCGCTAGCTTTCTAACTCTCTTATAAAATATACTTTCTTCCATCGCTTTTCCTTTCAAAATATCAAAATCTAATTTTCAGAAAAATTAAGATTTTTCGGAAAGTACTGTGACTGTTCTGTTATACTTATATATGAACAATTCGCTTAAAACAGCATTTACAAAAATACTGAAAAAAAAAAGGTATTTAAAATAAAACAATTAAGTAAATAAAAGTCATGGTATGGGAATCGTAACGAATCATAAGTGGCATATTATGTATTTTTCAGCACAAAAAGACTCCGAAAAATCTTAATTTTTCGGAGTCTTATTATAATATGTTACGGAACATCATGATATTTAAACAACTAACTGTTTAAATACCTTATTCATCAGACTTTTTTTAATTATAAAAATGTTACATTAATTACATGTACTCTATATTATACATTTTTTTATTTTTTTGCCAACATGTTTTATATATATGTTAATTGAACCAAACGATTTTATTCCATTTCATGTCCTAATCCATTAATTTTTTCGATAGAAATTTCAAAAATTGTTAATACTTCACTGGTATTTTTTAGCTTCTTTGAAAGGGTTTCTTAGAATAATTCTCACCAAAATATTTCTCATAAACCAAGACCATTGATTTTCTGTTATCTAATTGTTTATTCTAAATCATTTTTGGCTTAATTTATCGCTAATTTAAAACTTCTTACTTTTTATGTTACCATCAGTAAATGCTTATTTTTAGAAGTATACAATTGGAAAGATAGTCTTAAAATCTTTCCATACTATTTTTATAAAAAGAGAATATCTAAAAAAACTATAAATCATAGTGATTTATAGTTTTTCTTTTTTTACCTTTATTAATCACTTTTTTCACTTAATTGATTGTAAATTTCAAGATTAACTTTTAATACATTGACTGTTTGTTCACCTAGAAATCCTAAAGTTTTATTTTGAGTATTTTTATCAATAATTTTTTTCAAATTATCTACGCTTATACCTGTATACTTCGAAATTTGAGGAATTTGAATCAGGGCACTTTGTTGGCTAATGCTAGGATCAAGGCCTGATCCTGATGATGTCAATAAATCTGTAGGGATATCTTTTTTAATTATGCTCGGATTATTATTTAGAAAGTTTTGTAAATCACTATCTACTCGTTCTTTTAGTAAGGGATTACTAGGTGATAAATTTTGAGAACCTGAAGCCACTCCCAAATATTTACCCTCAGATTTTTCTTTTGCAGTATAAGTATTATAATTAACAGCTGAGGGACGTCCCTTCATGAATCCTTCATCAGAAAATTGTTGCCCAATTAATTCAGATCCTGTCACTTTCCCCTTATTAACGATAAGACTACCATTAGCCTGATAGGGAAAGATACTTTGTCCCAGACCTGTTATGAGCAATGGATAGAAAAGACCACAAATCACTGTAAAAACCACTGTAACTAGAAAAGGTGTTTTTAATTCTTTAAATATTTTTCTCATCACTTCTCCTTTTAGCATTAAAGACCAATCATGTGCAGTAACGGAGCAATGATTAAGTCAATAATTTTTATTCCAATGAATGGAGCAATAACTCCTCCTAAACCATAAACTAACATATTATGTGTCAGCATTTTATCCGAATGCTGTGGTTTATATTTTACGCCCTTCATCGCTAGAGGGATTAAAAGCGGAATGATTATTGCATTAAAAATTAATGCTGATAATATTGCACTGGAAGGCGTTGCAAGATTCATGATATTTAAAACATGAATTTGTGGAATAGCAAGCATAAACATTGCGGGAATAATCGCAAAATATTTGGCGATATCATTGGCAATAGAAAATGTTGTTAGTGCTCCTCTTGCAATTAAAAGTTGTTTACCAATCTCTACAATATCAAGAATTTTAGTCGGATCACTGTCTAAATCTACCATATTTGCTGCTTCTTTGGCCGCACTTGTCCCTGAATTCATTGCAATACCAACGTCAGCTTGTGCTAGTGCTGGTGCATCATTAGTTCCATCCCCTGTCATTGCAACAACTTTTCCATCGTTTTGTTCAACTTTTATTGCTTTGATTTTATCCTCTGGTTTACATTCAGCGATATAACTATCAACCCCAGCTTCTTGAGCAATCGTTGCGGCCGTCAAAGGATTATCACCAGTACACATAATTGTTTTAATTCCCATTTCACGTAAACGAGCAAACCGTTCTACCAATCCTGGCTTTATTGTATCTTTTAAATAGATAACTCCCAGAATCTTTGAATCTTCTGATACTACCAATGGGGTGCCACCTACCGAAGATATTTCATCGGTAATTCTCTTCAAATCGTTAGGAACTCCCCCTCCTTGTTGTTGAATATAATCAATCACAGCATCTGTTGCTCCTTTACGAATTGTTTTTCCTGTCGGAAAATCAACTCCACTCATTCTTGTTTGAGCTGTGAACTCTACAAAAGTCATTTCAGCTGGGGTCATAAAGTCCTTATCTTCTTGTTCTTCTGCTAATCTAATAATAGACTTGCCTTCTGGTGTTTCATCTTTCAATGAAGTTAAAACAGCATTTTCTGTCAATTCTTCTAAAGAAACACCGTTTACTGGAAGAAATTTTGCGGCCATTCTATTACCAAATGTAATTGTTCCCGTTTTATCTAAAATCATAGTATCCACATCACCACTGGCTTCAACTGCTTTACCAGACATTGCAATCACATTAAAACGTGTCACTCTATCCATTCCAGCGATCCCAATTGCCGATAGTAAGCCACCAATTGTTGTTGGAATTAAGCAGACCGTCAAGGCAATGAGTGTCGTTACACTTAACTTCACATGAACAAAAGAAGCAATGGGGTAGAGTGTCACAATAACTATTAAGAAAATAATAGTTAAACTCACAAGTAGAGTATTTAATGCTATTTCATTCGGCGTTTTTTTCCGCGAGGCTCCTTCAACAAGAGAAATCATTTTATCAAGAAATGATTCTCCTGAACTAGAAGTGATTTTTATCTTGAGCCAGTCGCTTGAAACAGTTGTTCCTCCTGTTACTGAGGCAAAGTCACCACCAGATTCTTTTACAACAGGAGCAGATTCTCCTGTTATTGCCGATTCATCGACGGAAACAATTCCTTCAATCACTTCTCCATCACTTGGTATCAATTCACCTGCTTTAACTAGAACTATATCATCTTTTTTTAACTCAATTGCATCAATAATAGTTTCCTTAATCTGATTAGTAGCTTTATCTTTATTAATAATTCTTGCTTTCATATTTTTTTGCGTTTTTTTCAAGCTCTCTGCCTGAGCTTTTCCTCTGCCTTCAGCGACAGATTCTGCAAAATTAGCAAAAAGAATTGTTAAGAATAAGATTAAAGTCACAATTATATTATAAATTTGACTTGACGATTGAACTGTCCCAAATAAGTTAGGAAAAATAGATAGAATTAATGTAATAGTAAATCCAACCTCAACGACAAACATGACTGGATTTTTCATCATATATGCCGGATTAAGTTTGATAAAAGCTCCTTTGATAGAACTTTTTAGAATCTCTTGATTCAATAGTTTTTTATTTTTAGAAATCATCATAAGCCTCATAATGTTAAAGATTCAGCGATTGGTCCAAGAACCAAAACTGGTAAAAATGTTAATGCTGATATTACAATCACTATTACAAATAGAACAACGGTGAAAGTTCCACTATCTGTTTTAAGTGAACCTACAGAATTATTTACCGACCTTTTCATCATTAATGATGAAGCAATCGCAAGTTGAATAATTAAAGTGAGATATCGGCCTAAAAATATAGCAACTCCAGTCGTAATATTCCAAAAAGCGGTATTATCTTTTAACCCCTCAAAACCCGAACCGTTGTTCGCCGCCGAAGATGTATACTGATAAACAATTTGCGATAAACCGTGAAAGCCAGGATTGGATAATCCAGCAATACCCGCGGAAACAGAAACGGCTAGTGCCGTAAAACTTAAAATAATTAAAGGGTGTATGATAATTGCTAGAGCAGTCAATTTCATTTCTTTTCCTTCAATTTTTTTCCCTAAGTAAACAGGAGTTCGGCCAATCATTAAACCACAGATGAATACTGTCAAAAGAACGTAGAGAATCATATTCATTAATCCAACGCCTTTTCCTCCAAAAACAAGATTAAGCATCATATTAATCATGGCAATACCACCACTTAATGGTGCCAGACTATCATGCATGTTATTTACAGAACCTGTTGTGAAAGCAGTAGTAATTTCGGTAAATAAAGCTGACATATTTGTGCCAAATCTAGTTTCTTTCCCTTCCATGTTACCCATAGCTTGACTTAAGCCTAGGTGCTGTAAAATAGGATTACCTTTGGACTCAGCCCAAATAATTATTGTAAGCCCGATTAAAAATAAAACACTCATTACGATAATTAATGGTCGAGCCTCTTTTCCTAAGAAAAATCTTCTTTTACTTTTTAATTGAGAATTTAATAGTTTATTTTCTTGATGACTATCTGAAACAATATATCCAAAAGCAAATAATATCGAACCAGGTAATAGCATCATTGATAGCATTTCAATTATATTTGTAATAATATTTGGATTTTCAAAAGGCATTGCTGAATTTGCTGCAAAAAAACCGCCGCCATTTGTTCCCAAATGTTTGATGATTTCAAGAGCTGCCACTGGGCCTAGAGCAATATCTTGCATTTTCCCTTCAAGGGTTGTAATTGTTAAATTATGTACTAATGTCTGAGGAACGCCTTGTGATATCAATAATAAAGCGCCAATAATAGAAAATGGAAGTAATACACGAGTAATCACTCGTACAAAATCATAATAGAAATTTCCCATATCTTTGTATTTTCCAGACAGTCCTCGAATGAAAGCCATTGAGGCTGCAAAACCAGAAGCTGCTGATGTAAACATCATAAAGGTAATGACAATCATTTGACTCATATAGGAAAGGGCAGACTCTCCAGAATAGTTTTGTAAGTTAGTATTAGTGATAAATGAAATTACTGTATTAAAACTTAGACTTTGCTCCATTGCCCCAATGTGGTTAGGATTTAGAAAGGGAATTTCTTGAATTCTCAAAATTAAATAACCAATAAAAACCATTACAGCATTTGTTAATACTAGAGATAGCGCGTATTTTTTCCAAGTCATGGGCTGTTTTTTCATAGCAATCAATTTATATATAAAGCCATCAAATTTATCCATGACCGGATCTGCAAAGGTCTTTTGATCTGTTGCTATGTGATAAAGGTATTTACCTGTAGGTATCATTAATAATATGGCCACTGCCAATACGAAAATAATTTGTAACATCTGTTCCCCCTAAAACCTCTCTGGATAAATCAGAGCATAAAAGAGATAAATCGCCAATAACATGATAATAATCCCTAAAATAATAAACATTTTAAAAACTTCTTTCTAAATTTCTTTAATTTGCTTGTCACACCAAGCTATTAGAGCCAGAATTAGTAGAAAACTTACTACTAATCCTCCAAGCATCAATAAATCCATCAAAATATTTTCCTCCTCCTTGATGTTGAAATTATTTTAACACTTGAAAAATAAAAAGAGTGTAAAGATTGGGTTGTTCGTATAAAGATAATCTAAAGATTCTCATAAAAAAAGTACTGACGAATCTGTCAGTACTTTTTAGTCAATTTTTATCATTCGATAGCCGACACCAATATGTGTCTGTATCAACTTTGGATAATTGGAATCAAGTTCAATCTTCTTACGTAGCGTATTTGCAAATACTCTAAGTGCTGAAAAATCTTCCTCATAATACCCCCCAAATTTCTTTGACAAGATAGTTGTAGGTCATCACACGGTCCAAATTTTCTGCTAATAAACAAAGAAGTTTGTACTCAATCGGTGTGAGATGTATCTCTTTTTCATTTACGAAAACACACTTTGATAAATAATTTATTTTCAACCAGCCATTAGTAAAAGTTGTTACTTCTGTCAGTAAATTTTGATTATTTCCAGAAAACTTAGCTCTTCTCAAACTTACCCTAAGTCGAGCCAAAAGTTCATCAGTACTAAATGGTTTTGTCAAATAATCATCCGCACCAGCATCTAAAGCTGCTATTTTATCAGCATCTTCTCCTCTGGCGCTGACTACGATAATTGGAAGTTGAGAGAATCCACGAACTTTAGAAATAATCTCTTTTCCGTCCATATCCGGTAAGCCTAAATCTAAAATTAGTAAATCTGGGCGCTGAGAGATAATCTCTCTTAACGCTTCCTTACCATTTTGAACAGCTACATAATTATAATCTTCAACCTCCATTGTCAAAGATAAGAGTTTATTAATTGACAAATCATCTTCACAAATCAATATTTTTATATCATCATTGTTCATCAGAAATTAAAACCTCCTCTAAAGGTAATTTGAAACCAATAATTGCTCCATTTGGCTGATTATCTTTAACATAAATTTGTCCTCCATGTGCTAAAATAATACTTTTACACAAAGAAAGTCCTAAACCTAAACCACGCTTAGAATCAACTTGCCGATTTTCGTCAGTATAAAATAAATCAAATATTTTTTCTTTGGCTTTATCAGTAATGCCAGGCCCATTATCAGAAACTTCAAGAACTAACTCATCATTAATTTTTTTGGTTTGTAGTTCTATTTTAGAATTAATTGGTGTATATTTCACTGCATTATTAATCAAGTTTACAATCACTTGTATCATAAGAGCCACATCCATTTTTGCCATTAAGAGTTCGTCGGCTAAATTTAAACTAAATTCATGCTGTTTCAAATGCCTGTCTACATGTTTAAGGGCTTCTTCAACTACTTCATCAATAATATTTGCTTCCAACTTTAATTCTATTTTTTCATCCAATCTTGTGATAGATAAAAGATTTTCAACTAAATTAATCAACCACATTGAATCATCATAGATATAAGCTGATAATTCTTGAATTTGAAGTTTATTTATTGTGCTATCATTTTTCATCAGTAATTTTGCATGTCCAGAAATACTAGTAAGTGGAGTTCTTAAATCATGTGAAATAGCACGTAACAAATTTACACGTAACTGTTCTTGCTCAATTTGAATTTCGTTTTTTTGTTGGACTTCTCGAAGAATTTCTTTTTCTAAAGCTAATCCTGCTTCACCTAATATAGCCAGAATTATAGATTTTTCAAATGTTTCCAACTCATTTTTGTCCTTCATTAGGATACCAATCACCGCAAAAGATTGATTTTTCCCACGAATTGACAAATATAAGTAATTAGCAGCTGATAATGTATTGGTCGTTGCTCCTGCACGTTTATTATTGTGCATTACCCACTCAGCTACACCTCTCTCATTAAAATTCTGGTATTTTTCTAAATTATACTTAGAAGACTCAGTTGAAAAATATGATTCATCTCCTAAAACTTTATCTTTGATTGGATAAATCACAATATCTCGATCAAGTAATTTTTTTAACTGTTGAACTGTTGCTTCTAGAATTTCTACTACCGAATCAACCTGTGCTAAATCTTTATTCGTTTGTAAAAGTACTTCTGTTCGATATGATTTTTCCGCAGAGACTCGAACTTGTTCTTGAATTCTTTTGATTAATGTCGACGTAATTAATCCAGCAGCCAACATAATTAAGAAAGTAATTGGATAATTAGAGCTAAAGGCTACAAAAGTGTAATAAGGTTCTGTGAAAAAATAATTAAAGCAAAGTACAGATAAGACTGAGGATATGAGACTAAAAATTCTTCCTTTTGTAAAAATAGCATTAATCTGAACTCCTAAAATATAAAGCATAATTATATTAGCAACATTGAAGTTCCAGTATTTGAAGGCTAACCCACATGAAGTGACAAGAGTTAGCATCAGTATTGTTTTCAATAAATCACTTAATGAAAACCGGATTTTTTTAAAATTATACAAAGTTCCAGAAGTATTTTTTTGTTGTCCTCTTGCATTTGGAATGACATAGATATCAAGTTCTGGCGCTTCCAGACTTATAAGATCTACAATATTTTCCCTACTCCAAAATGAACTTTGTACACTTTTACCAATTACCAGCTTTGATATTTGACTAATTTTAGCATATTCGACAATTTGCTTAGAAACATTATCTCCATAAAGGACAGATAGTTTTGCGCCTAACTGTTCAGCCAAACGTAAATTCTGTCTCAGTCTATCTTTTTCTTCTTTGGAAGAATTTTCTAAATCACCGATATATAATGCCGTAAATTCTGCTTTAAATGCAACTGCAAGTCTCGCAGCTGCATGAATAACATGAGAGGCTGAGGGTGAAGCTGAAACACATACTAAAACATGTTCTTTTGCATAAATACTTTTTTTATTTTGAGCTTTACGAATAGCGCTCTTATTGACTTGGTCAGCAGTTTTTCGTAAAGCAATTTCCCGAAGGGCGATAAGTTTTTCTAATGTAAAAAAATTTTCTTTTGCTTGATTTACTTTGTTTAACTGATAAATTTTTCCTTTATCTAGTCGTTCTAATAAATCAACGGGTTCAATATCAATTAGCTCAATTTGATCAGCCTCTTCAAATATGTAATCAGGAATTTTTTCATTTACAATAATCCCAGTTATTTTTTCAATTACATCATTTAGACCTTCAAGATGCTGAATATTTATTGTTGTAAAAACATCTATTCCTGCTTTCAAAAGTTCTTCAATATCTTGAAATCTCTTCTTATTTCTTGAACCATGGCAATTTGTGTGGGCTAATTCATCAACTAGGATAACCTGAGGTCGACGAATCAAAGCTTCTTCCAAATTGAACTCTATTAATTGAATTCCTTTATAATTTATTTTTTTAAAGGTAAGGTTTCGAGCCCTTCAATTAATTTTGAGGTCTCTGGTCGATTATGAGGTTCAATGTAGCCTGAAACAACATCAATTCCAGATTTCTGAACCTCACGCGCCCCTTCGAGCATAGCAAATGTTTTTCCAACACCAGCAGCATAGCCAAAATATATCTTTAGTTTTCCCTTTTTCATTGGTTGCCTCTAAATTTTCTTGTCCATATTATAGCATAAAAAAACGTAGTCCATTAATGACATAAACTTTCTAACCCTTCCAATTTTACAATCTTCAAAATAATTCAATTTTGGAATTTCTGCTTAGTTAAAGAAACAAGACTTGGCCTCACAACTAAGTATACTTTAATTTTTCAACAAAAAAACTCTATTTTCATAGTATCTTCAGATTCCATGAAAATAGAGTTTTTTTGCTTTTAACAGAACTGGCCAGAATTTATATAATGCTTTGGTTCTTTTTTAGTTTATCATTTTTTTCTTTCTTGTTTATGCTTCACTAACAATACAACTCCAAATAGTAATGCGGCACCAACAAGTATCAACCAAAATCCTGAATATTGCCCCACCACAGGGAGATTTTCTGTGGTTTCTTTTTTAGCATCGTTGTGTGCTTCTTCTGAATGATTTGAGTTACCATCATTATTATTAGTAGGTTCGCTGTCACCGTCATTATTAATGCTGTTGTCCTCCTCCTCTTCTTCAGGATTAGGCTCTTCCTTCACAAATTTATTAATCAAAGTAATTTTATTATTTTCTTGAATTTGATCAACTTGATAATGCTTAGCTACGTCAATTTCTTTAATTGAATATAAAATATCATTGCCCAGTTCATCTCTTATGGCTAAATCGGTAAATTCCCAAGTCCATTTTTCACTGACTCCAATAGTGACTGGATTCCCTTGCAACTTATTATTTGCCAATAGTTGAATTGTAATTGTTTCTGGTCTGATAGATTCATAGCCTTTATCATCCCACTCTTTATTAACAATCAAGATCATTTTTTCTACTTCAATAGCTGTATTGACAATATCTCGTCCTATAACTTGTGACTCATAGCGATATTTATAGTCAGTTGACAACTCTTCTTTTAAGAAATACTGAATTCCTTGTTCAACTCCTTCTTCTATCTCCTCCGTTCCATGCAAGTGAGAGAAAGTATATTCCCAGTTCTTATTTGAATTTGTCTCTTGTGTCACAAAATCATTAGAATTTACTTGTCCATAAAAGCTTTGATAACCGGTTGCTAATTCATTGAATTGAACCTGACGTTCTTGCTCACCATCTTTTCTCCATAGTTGAACTGTGATATGAGCTGGTCGTGAAGTAATATTTCCATCATCCAACCAGATTTTTTCGCCCGAAATGGTAAGTGGGTTTTGAATCTTATTAGAAAGTTTAAATTGAATTTCTGAATCATTTTCGTCATTTAATCTTTGGCTTGTTGACTCATAACCAGCTACGGGAATTTCTGTCACGTCATAGAAAATTTCACGCCCTTCGTTATTATATTTTGGTAGATTATCATAAACATAGGTCCAATTATCTGTAGCTCTTATTTCTATTGGGGTCTTATAAGGAAGTCGAACTTCTTCTTTATTATTCGTTGCTTTAAGATTTGCCCAAACTTGAACTTCAATGGTATCGGGCCTTAGACCGTTTATATCGCTCTCATCTTCCCAAATTTTATCGATTGTCAATCTTTTTACCGCTGAGTATTCAAAAGAATCAAATCTAAATTGTTGAAGATTACGAAAGGCACCTGTTGATGCAGATACAGCTAAAGCTAGCGAGTCAGTTGAATCAATTTCTTTTTGACCAATTAAATCATAAACAATGCCCTCTTCCGTCAATGCACCTGATGAGATTGGATTAGTTGTTATACCATGGAGCAAATAAATTCGAAGCGTTCCTTTTCCTGAATCTCCAGGTTTATAATCATAGATGACATTTTGAAAACCTGTGGTGTCATCTTTAGTTGAACCACTTAGTAAATCATCATTAGCATCATACCCATAATCGGAAATTAATCTTCTACTTTCCCCTTGTACAGGGTTGCCGTCGATATCATCACCAATTTCACCACGGCGACTGACACCTGAATTTTGTAGTATCTTACTTGTGTCTAGCCAAGCAACTTGATTCCAATCGGCTACACCAAATCCTGCATCAGTTGCAAAAGGTACGACTCGTCCTGAATCCAAAAGGAGAGTGTTGGATGGAGTAGGTTCAGTTGTCGTCTCGATAAAAGATCCGAAAGGATTACCTTCGTGAGGTGCGTTGCTTCCAGGATCATTTTCCCAGCCCAAGCGATGGTTATCATCATCATTACTTTGCTGCGCAGTATTCCAGTAAGTATCAAACTTATAACCAATCGCACCTTTAAGACCGCCAATTCCCATGTTAGCCCCTGTAAAACCAACCTTTCCTACTTCTTCAGGATGAAAAGCAAAACCTATCCCGTCCGCACCTCCACTTGGAGTTCCTCCATTTTCGCTAGCTTCTTCTTTATCTCTCCAGTCTTCATCTGTCCTATCTCCCAAATAAATAGCACCTTTAAGTTTAAAAGGTTGTTCTGTTGAGATTCGATTATTAAGCGTGAAATTGCCTGACCAGTCATTTCGATTGGGGGTTAAGGTGATAATTCCTGTTTCTTCATCATATCTGGCTTTCGTTTCGTCATCAGTTAGAGCAGGACCAAAAGGATTAAATGCTCCACCGACTTGATAACGCATGCCAACAGTGCCTGATAAAGTAAAATTATCATTGAAATCACTCCTAGTAAGTGTCGTTGCTCCCGTATCAACATCAGTTGAATGAACAGTAACTACTTCCTCAGCATTAGTCTGTTTAGCTTGAACTGATAGCAATGTTAATAGACTAATAAATATTAAACCAATTAGAGAGAATATTACAGTTCTTTTTTTGTTTAGAATCATTCTTCACCTGCTTTCGATTTTGTATTTAATTTATTACCTCAACTACATCGATGTATTCGTTTTCATTATATCATTAATTATTTTTGTCCCAAAATAATATCCTGACTTCTTTTTTGAATTGTGTATTATATAAAGTTCAACGGTTTTTTATTAAAACGCACTCCTTAACTGTTCTTTTTTTCTAACCATAAGATGATTAGTTGTAGAAATGACAATATATTTGTATTAAAAAACCTTGACGCAAATTGTAAAATGAAGTTAGCCACCTTGAGTCAAGCAAAAAACATCTGAATCTCTTATACTAGAAGTTCGACCAAATAGTATAAAAAGGAAATTCAGATGCAAGACTATTCTATCACAAGCCAGAGCAAAGGGAAACACCTGACCAATCAAGACCGTTTAAACATTGAACGTTGGCACAATAAAGAAGGACTGAGCAACCGTGAGATTGCGCGCTTATTGAATAAAGCTCATGGGACGATTGACAGAGAGATGAAGCGAGGGGAAATCCAGCTCAAGCGGAAGGTAAAATACTCTGCTAAAAAGGCTCAAGAAAATTATGAAGGATTGAGGGCTCACAGTGTTCGTCCGAGTAAACTCACGACTGAGATTGATTGTTATGTGAGTACACGTCTTAAAGAAGACAAGGACTCTTTGGAAGTCATTCATCAGGCTCTAAAAGGAGTTTCTCTGAGCAGCCTCTACAATTGGGTCAACTGGGGCTGGTTAGAAGCCAAGCGTCATCATCTTTTCTATCCGCAGTATAAGGCGGCAAAGAAAATCAAACCTCGTGCGCCAAAGCATCCTTTTGGCAAGTCTATTGAAGAACGGCCTGAGTTCATTAACAATCGCTTAGAAGTGGGGCATTACGAGATTGACACGGTCATTCTTACGAGAGCTAAGAACAAGGTGCTTTTGACGCTCACAGAGCGAAAATACCGCACGGAGATCATTCGCTTGATTGATGGGAAAACAGCACAGGCGGTCAATGATGAGCTGGTGGAACTTCAAAAAAGTTATGACTTCAAATCCATTACCCCTGACAATGGCCATGAATTTGCAAGGCTCTCTGAGGTCGTAAGCTGTCCAGTTTACTATGCACACGCCTACGCGAGCTTTGAGCGAGGGACGAATGAAAACCATAACCGAATGATTCGTAGGCATCTGCCAAAAGGCACAACAAAGACGACCCCTGAAGAAGTCGCCGCTATCGAGTATTGGATGAACCATTATCCAAGAAAAATGTTCAACTATAAGAGTTCATATGAGATGAGCTTGGCTGGCTAACTTGGACTTGCAATTTGCGTAAAAAACCTTGAATAACAAGGTATTCAAGATTTTTATTAAAAAGATTCATTTTGAGATTCCTTATAAGTCTCAGAAATTATGATTTTTTTACAGTTGATTTTTTGCGTCGTTTCAAACTATAAATTTCCAAACCTATAAAGCCAATTAGAGCCGCCCCTCCGTATATGGTGAGAGATGAATCGCTATTATCTCCGGTATGAGGAAGTATTTTACCTACTGGCACATACTTGAGAGGTTCTGGTATTTTTAATCGACTTGACGTCAATGATAGCGTAGGTTTTCTCGGTATCATTGGCTGATTTGGCACCTTTGGAACTTGTGGTATCCTTGGACTGTTCGGCAGATTTGGCTTTTCAGGGATATTTGGTGTTTCAGGCGGTGCAACTGGTGGCACTGTTGGAGGTGTGTTCGGTAACACCGGTCTTACGTGCACAGTATTCGTCGGCTGCTTCGTCTTGCCTTTCGGACTTGTGGTAATGGTGTAAGCCGTATTATCATAGTCGGGGCCAAGTCCTGCTATCGCCCATGTCGAGTGGGTCGGGATTGAAACCGTCAGGGTGTTGTTATAGAAACGGTCGGAGAGAACAAAACTTGAAGCAAAGGTAATTGTAACCAGCTTGTGGGTCGCGTCAACGTCTGTAATTGTAACCGTGTATTGGTCTGGCGAGACGAGATTGCCGTATTTATCATGCACAGTAATCTGTGAAACATCCGTCGGCAGGATAATCTGTGTCGTGTCAAAGGTGTCAAGAATGATGTCAGACGTGTAGAGATAGTCGCCAGCATCCGTGTCCGGCGTATCAGGGACAGCAATCTCTTGTACTATTGGACGGTCGCCCTGCGTAAGCGTCTGCTCTGCGTCCTTATCGGCAAGGCTTTCTTTTATCGCTTCAGGGACAAGGCTAGAGTCAGCTGAGAGGTCAGCACTTGGTCCGTCGGTCATTGGCTCAATCGTGGCTTCGCTTGCCTTGTCTTCCTTATCAGGAATTGTTGCTTCTTCGGCGAGCGTGCTCTTTTCAGGAATGTTTGCTTTCTCAGCTTCGGTTGTTTTGTCTGCGATACTGTCTTTTGCGGCTTCGTCTGACAGCGTTGGAATGTCGGCTTTTGTTGCTTCGTCAGACATTGCAGCAGGTGTTTCTTTCGTTTCCTGAGTGACTTTGTCCGCATAGGTCGTCTTCGTTTCCTCAGCGACTAATGGCGTCTCTGTAAAGTCTGTCATGTCGTAGCTGTCAGTAACGAGCTGTTGATAAGCGCTGTCGTAGGCTTTCCACGCAGTCTTGTAAGTCTGATAAGTGGCATCATAAGCTGTCCAATCACCTTCATAAGTTCCTGTGACACTGTCATAAGTACTAGAATAAGTGCTGTAATCACTCAGATACTTCGTCCATGTGCTATTGTAATTGCCGACAGCAGTCGCATAATCAATCGTGTAAGCTTGATAGGCAACATCGTAAGTGTTCCAATCATTATTGTAGTTGCTAACGGCGCTATCATAGCCTGTCTTATAGGTCTGATAGTCCGTATCATAGTTCGTCCAGTCGCTCTCATACTGACTGACGGCTGTGTCATAGTCCTCAGAATACTGACTAAACTGCGTCAGATACTGTGTCCATGCGCTTGTATAAGCCGAGACCTCAGCGTCATACTTGCCGGCATAGTCATTATGGGCAGAGACATAAGTCGCCCATGCTGTCGTGTAGTCCGAGACGGCTTTTTCATAAGCATTCTGATAATCGCCATAAGCTGAGACATAGGCCGACCACGCTGACTGATAAGCGGAAACTACACTCTCGTACTGGCTCTCATAATCACTCTGCGCTTGCTTATAGTCGTTGAACTCGCTCTGATACTTGGTAACCGCTGCATCATAACTGCTTTCGTAAATCTGATAGGCACTGTCGTAGGTCGTCCAAGCAGTATTATAACCACTGACCGCTGTATCGTAGTTCTCAGAATAAGTCTGATAAGCAGTGAGGTAAGTTGCAATCGCTGCTGTGTCCGCATCATAAGCTCCGTCAGCATCTGCGACTTGTTTCTGATAAACACTGATGACTTGAGCAACTTGCTCTTTCCATGCAGAAACTGCTGCGACATAGTTTTCAAAGTCGCTATAAGTTGTTGGTGCGCCGTTCGTCTGCTGGGAAATAATCCAGTCCCAAAGAATACTCGGATCTGTCGTCTGACCGTTGATGGAAGTGCTACCATTAGTGACGGCTTTTGATGGTGCCGGCATATCATCAACCGGCGTAAAGCTCGGCAGGGCTGGTAAAGCTGGGATAGTGACATTCGGATTTGTCAGCGTTGGCGGTGTCGGAGCGCTTGGTAGGCTAATCGTCGGTGGAGTTGGAGGTGTTGGCAAATTAAGACTTGGAACACTCGGTGCTGGAAGCAAAGTACCTAGAGTTGGTGACGTGGGTGCTTCTGGTGCGGTCGGAAGCGTAGTTACGGCCGGTGGATAAACAGCGTTCAGCATCAAGTTCGGTGCTGTTGGCGGCGCTTGAAGTGTGCCATAGATAGGTGGCGTAACCGTCACAGTTTCGCAGAGTACGAGACTGGCAGCAAGATTAGGTGTCTTGTAAGCGGGCGTGTTCGGCTGTGTTGGCGCGTTCGTTGTCATCTCATCAGAAGTTGTGCCTGTGTAGCCTGTATTAAGGTCTGGCGGAGTCAGTGGAGTAAGTGGGACTGGGTTTTGAACAACGCCAGCCTGTGTAGGAGCATTGGGATTAGCAAAGCCATTTACCGCATAAAAATCGTTCCATAAATCTGGGTCAAGCAATGTGGTCGCATTTAGCCCTGGATTTGCCGCATTGATTTCAGCAAGAAGCCAATCTTGATAACCGCTTGCAAGTCCTGAATAATTTTCAGTGATTGCCCAAGCACCAGGTACATTGTTGCTATTATAAAGTGAACTATAAATCGTGTCCAGTGCTGACAGATTATTAAGAACACCACCATTCGGTGTTTGTCCGCTAAAATTATTCACACCGTACTGCCGTAGGGCTTGATTAAGTGTGTAAAGCGGATTTTTAATATTCCATGTCAAATAAGGAGTTGTCGTCAGGCCTGTTGAGCCGTCCCAACCATTATAAGTATTATAAATAGTCGCAGATGAAAGATAAGCACCTAAATCTGCCTGAACAGTTTTAATAAGCGCAGGTTCTGCTGCTATAAGCTGCGCGATTGCTGACGACAAAGAATCACAGAGTGTTGGTAGACTCAATAAATCTTTGATATTATCCAAACTCAGCTCTGTCAAGCCGTTATATGTATTCAAAATACTGGTAATTTGTGCATAGCTTGGTGCATTTGTTGCTTTGAAGTCATTGATTGTATGTATCAGAGCATTAATATCAGTCTGTAATTGGTCATAAGACGCGCTTACTAAATTATACTGGTCTTGCTGGAGATGATTCGTGAGGTAGGTCACTGCTGCCGTTGGAATGTCGCCTGTTATTGCAGTTGTCCCTGTTACTGTCCCATTAAAATAGTCGGCAGGATTTGGAGCCGTTGGCGGTGTTGGCAGAGCAGGCGCTCCCTGATTATTCTGCATAGCATTCGTGTAAGCCGTTTCA
Organism: Lactococcus sp. FSL K6-0773; assembly: GCF_038006485.1. NCBI lineage: Bacteria > Bacillati > Bacillota > Bacilli > Lactobacillales > Streptococcaceae > Lactococcus > Lactococcus sp. FSL K6-0773. The sequence continues at coordinate 622,985 of NZ_JBBOVF010000001.1, forward strand.
TAGTCAGACTGATAGGTTGCAAGTGCAGTCAGATAAGTTTGAAAGTCTTGATTGTACTTAGTAAAATCTGTCTCATAATTCGTCAGTACTTGTGCAGCATCAGCTGAGACCGTGCCATTCTGCGCCGCATCAATCGTTCCAAGTCCTGTCTGGATTTTATTGAGATAGTCCGCCGCCGTATTGCCTGTCGCTGTTGGGAGAGTCGGATTGTCTGACGGATAAAGAGGGTCAGTCGCATCGTCGTTGTAAGCAGCCAGCTTGTCATTATAAATACCTTGATAGTATTCCGTCTTTGCGACATCGGACTGGAGAGCATGGATAGCAGCTGTATATTGAGATTCCCAGCTAGTCAAAGTATCGGTTGCTGTTGTCTCGCCTGATGTTGAGGCGCTCATTGGGAAGTTGGTAACGATGTCAGTAAGCGTCACCAAGTCGGTATTTTGCTGTGTGGCAGCATTTGAAAAGTCGGTATAAGCAAGGCTTGCCACTTCGTAATCTGCCATTATCTGCGCATTATCGTTCATTAATGTGCCGTTTGTATTTGCGCTGGTCGTGAAGTCCTTGATAGTTTGACTGGCGTTGCCCCATGCTGTATCAAAGTTTATCTGCTGTGTGGCTGAGTCGGTAAGCGCAGTTACTGTGCCGTTGTATCCTGCTGCTTTAGCAGTATTTGAGTCTTGTGCGTATTGCTCCGCAGCCGTTATGTAGGTGCCGTAGTCCGTCTGATATTGCGTCAGAACTTGATTTGCCGTCGTCTGCAATCTTACGACAGCTAAGCTGTAAGCGGATGAGTAATCGTAAGTCGCGACATCACTTCCTGCAGCAGCAACTGATGCGGCCGCTGAGCTAAAGAAGTTTGAGGCGCCTGAGGCGGAGACGAGACTGTTGAGGCCAGAAAGTGCGGTTGCAAAAGCTGATGAATCACTCTTTAGAGCACCCGCCGGCGTGTTTGCTGCGCTATCGCTATCATAAGCGTTGAGAATATTTTTGTCTGCTGTGAGTGTATCGTACCAGCCTGAAAGCGTGGCATTCTTATCCAGCGTCGCTACAGCAGAATTATAGTAGTTGTGAACTGCTGTGCTGTAGCTGTCAACAGCGGACTGATACTGACTAACCGCATTGCTTGAGTAGGTATTGCCTGAACCGTCGCTGTAAGTTGCCGCATACTCAGAGTTGGCACCGCCTGATGTCTTGATGTTATTGGCAACATTGTAACTGTTCGCCGAATCAAGGGCATTCTGATAGTTGCTGACAGCGCTCGAAAGACTATTCGTCGTAGTATTCGACGAAGCTGCTGATACAAAACTTGAAGCAGCATTATTCCAGTCATCAAGCGTGCCTGATGCGACACTAGAAGCGCCTGACGAGAGTGAGCCAGTGCTTGAACTGATGTAGCTGTTCGCGTCGGCCGCTTTATCATTGGCTGAGCTGACAATATCGCTCGCACCACTGCTGTGCACGCCGTCTGAATCTGTACCGCTAAGGGCTGAACTCGCCGCTGCATAATAGCTGCTCGCATTCGCTGCTACTTCAGATGAAACAACCGAACCCGGACCCGTCGCTTCTCCTGCTGGCCGATAAGCCGCAGGCGTCACCGTGTCAGCACTTGCCGTGACTGTGTCTGGTGTGACAACTGAGCTTGCGGCTGCGCCACCTGTGAGAACGGTTAGGATACTGGCAGCATAAAGCCACGATTTACCCTTTTTCCATGTTCTGAATTGAGTTTGTTTTGCGATATTTTCATGTTTTGAGTGATACTTCTGCATATTGCTCTTTTCGCCTCAACTTTCTTTTAATGCATGATGATATTATCAAAACTCATAGTACTAGATCTTTTTTTCTTGTTATAATCAGGAATAAAGCCAGTTTTGAGCTAATAATTATTGGAAACTATATTTTCTAATGAAAACGAAAACAATATAATTGTTTTATTATAACGAAATGTTTGTATTCTCTCAATAGTTATTTGTCACAACTTTGTAATCAATTAATAAGCAAAGGTTATTAATAGCAGATAATTAAAGGTTTTTATGTTTAAAATATTCTGCCTAATTATTCTATTTTTCATAATTTCAACCTCTAATTGGTCATAACTAGATTTCAAATTAGAAATCCCCCCATTCTAAAATAAAAAAGAGTCCTTATATAAAGGACTCTCTTTTTGTTTCCAAGTAAATTTAGGATTATTTGGTATTTTTATTTTATCTTAGTAAAATTCTTCTGGCAATAATTTTTCTGCTAATTTAATGTTATCAGAATAGTCCAAAGGAACGTCAATTACTACTGGTCCAGTAGTATCTGGGATTGATTTAAGAATTTCAGCAAGTTCTTCTTTGCTGTGTGCACGGTAACCTTTTGCTCCCATTGCTTCAGCATATTTTACGTAATCAACATAGCCAAAATCAACGGCTGCTGAACGACCATATTTCATTTCTTCTTGGAATTTAACCATATCATAATGGCCGTCATTCCAGATAATTTGAACGATTGGAAGATTCAAACGTACAGCTGTTTCCAACTCTTGCCCTGTGAAAAGGAAGCCTCCATCACCAGAGTGTGAATAAACTTTTTTACCTGGGCGCAACAATGCGGCTGTAATTGCCCAAGGAAGTGCAACTCCAAGTGTTTGCATTCCGTTTGAGAAGAGGAGATGACGTGGTTCGTATGATTTGAAATGACGTGCCATCCAAATGTAGAGTGAACCTACGTCAACGGTTACTGTTTCATCATCTTTAACGATTTCTTGGAAAGTGCTGACCAAATCAAGAGGGTGCATTCTACCTTCTTCAGTATTTTCAGTATCAAATTCGTGTTGCTCAGCAACTTCATGAAGGCCATCGAGATAATCTTTTGTTCCTTTTGGAATTTTGTATCCACGAACAGCTGGTAAAAGATTATCCAATGTTGCTGCGATATCACCAATTAATTCACGTTCTGGTTGGTAGTAAGTATCAATTTCAGCAATGGCATTATCAATAACGATAATTCGACTATCAATTTCTGCATTCCAGTTACGAGCTTCATATTCAATTGGGTCATAACCAACAGCAATAACAAGGTCAGAACGTTTCAGAAGCATATCTCCTGGTTGATTGCGGAAAAGACCGATACGTCCATAAAAAGTATGTTCTAAATCATGTGAAATAACCCCTGCACCTTGGAATGTTTCAACGACAGGAATATTAACATGAGTTAATAGATTACGCAATGATGAAGCGACTTTAGCATCTGAAGCACCAGCTCCAACCAAAATTACTGGCAATACAGCATTTTTAATTGCTTGTGCTAAATAATTAATGTCATCAATAGAGGCATTCCCCATTTTAGGGTCTGAAAGTGGTTGAATGGCCTTGATTGATACTTCGGCATCCGTTACATCTTGGGGGATTGATAAGAAAGTTGCACCTGGATGTCCTGATTTTGCAATACGATAAGCGTTGGCAATTGATTCAGAAAGTGTATCAGGGTCAAGAACTTCTGCTGAATATTTTGTTGCTGATTGCATCATTCCAGCATTATCCATTGATTGGTGCGCACGTTTAAGACGGTCACTTCGTTTAACTTGTCCACCGATAGCCAAAATAGCATCACCTTCTGAAGTCGCGGTCAAAAGCGGAGTCGCAAGGTTTGATACACCAGGCCCACTCGTAACAACTACTACACCAGGTTCGCCAGTCAAACGACCAACAGCTTGAGCCATGAAAGCAGCTCCTTGCTCATGACGAGTCACGACCATTTGAGGGCCTTCTTCATTTTCTAATAAATCAAAAACCCGGTCAATTTTTGCTCCTGGAATCCCAAATACATACTTCACTTTATGGTTAATCAAACTATCGACAACCAAGTTCGCCCCAAATTGTTTCTCAGACATTTTTTATTTTACCTCTATTTGTTCTAATTCATATTTCATAATCTCTTGGATTACTTCACAATCATTTTATCAGATAATAGAACCTTTTACAATTATTTTGACGCAAGTTTGTGAATTTTCTAGCTTACAATAAAAATAATTACTGACAGCTTTGTCAGTAATTATTTTTTAAGTCTGTCAGTAAATTTCTCATATTTTCATCATCTGGAACAAGTTCCAAATATTGTTCAATAATTGGTTCTGTTTTAGAAATTTGACCAATTTCTTTAAGAAAATCAATATAGTCTTCTAAAAACTCTGGATTCTCTGACAGATTGGTTTGAATGAGTTCTTCATACAAAGCAGCCGCTTCAGAATCATTTTCCAAAGCTTTATGTGCTCCTGCAAAAAGCCATTTAGCTAATAAATGTTCATCTTCTAAAAGCTCTTCAAGATTAATGACAGCTTCAAAATCTTCTTCGTTGAAGTATAAATTAGCAAGCAAAAAGACTGTTTCGTCATGTAATTCTGGTAAATTTAAAGCATCCATGAGATAACGTTCTGCTGCAGCTTTGTCCTTAAGTTTGAAACTAATTTTTGAAGCGAAGTGTAAGAGAGGAACGGCATTAGGATTTTTTTTCATCCCTTTCTTTGCCATTTCTAGTGCAGCTTCAAATTCTTGATTAGCTTCTAGGGTTTGGGCATAGGCTAATTCATATTTCAAGAATTCAACATCCATTTTTTCTAACCGTTTGAAATTAGCAATGGCTCTTGTTTCATTATGAGTTTCTCCATAAAGAAGAGCAATTTTATACAAGGTTTCCGGTTTTTCATCAAATTCTAGTGATTTTTCAAGAAATGATATGGCATTCTCAAAATTACCTAATTGGGCATAAGAGTCACCAATTCTTTGATAAATAGAAATTTTTGTTTCATGTAAAATTTTGCGTTCTGAAAGTTTTGCATATTCGGTAATGGCAGCTGAATAATCACCTTGTTCAAAGTAGGACTCAGCCAAAGCAAAAGTAATCAGAGGAGAATCCGATAATTCTCTTGCTTCTTCTAACTTAGAAATTGCTGTTTCAAAATCACCTTCAAATTGATATAAGTCAGCAATTTTAACTAAAGCAGCAATATAATTTTCATCATTCACCGGGATTTGATAAAGATAATTTAATGCTTCATCCAAATTACCGTTATCTTCTGCGATTTCTGCTAAGTTAATCAGGTAATCAGTTGTTTCCGGATCTTCTGACATAATTTGATCATAAATTTTTTGACTTTCATCAATGAAACCCATCATTTGTAAATATTCGGCTAGGTCAGCCAACATTTCACTATTATCATTTTTTAACGCTTTGGCAAGTGAATTTTGCATTCCAATCAGATCTCCCTGATGTAAGAAATCAATTGTATCTTCTGAATAAGACATTTTTCTCCTTATTTTTTATTCTATTAATTACTCATTTGCTTCTTCTGTAGCCGTTTCTTCACGATAAAGAACTGAAATTTCACGATACCATTCGTAAACATGGACAATAATAACTTTCAAAGTTGCATAGAATGGGATAGCAAGTAATACTCCCCAGACACCCAGAATTTGACCTGCTGTCAGTAAAACAAATAATATTGTAATTGGATGAATTGACATTTGTTTTCCAAGAACTAAAGGAGAAATAAATCTTCCTTCAAGTGTTTGCTCAATAATAAGGACAATGATTACTTTTACAAGCATCAAAGGTCCACCAATTGCTAAACCAACAATTACCATTGGGATAGCAGCTAAAAATGAGCCTAAAAATGGAACTAAATTCAAAAATCCAGCGGTGATTGCTAAAGCAACTGCATAACGCAAACCAATAATCGGTAAGCCAATCATAAACATGATAGCAACCGCAATTGCGACCAAAACTTGGCCACGGACATAATTTGAAAGCTGACTATTAATTTCGTGCAAAACTTTTGAAGTTTCTTTACGCCAATCATTTGGCAATAAATGAGTGACAAATCCATTTAATCTTTGACCATCTCTCAATAAGTAAAAAAGAACAAACGGGAATACAATTAGTGAAATTAAGATACTTGTTGTTTTACTGATGAGATGTGAAAGAGTCGTAACAGCATTAACAGAGAAAGCTTTTGACCAATCAATCAATTGATTACCAATTGACTTAGCAAACTGGTCAACTTGTGGTCGAAATTGTTCAAAATGTGGATTTTTTGCTAAAGCATTAATCTCTTTTTGAGCTGTATTCACATAGTGAGGGACTGACGAAGCAAAATTATCTACTCCACTGATAATATTAGGAATAGCAACAATTAAGCCCCAAGCAATCAAAGCTGCAATTATTAAGAAAAGAACAATAATCGTAACAACTCGTGGGACTCTTTTCTTTTCCAAAAAATCAACAATTGGGTTAAGAAGATAATAAAATACAGCTGCCAAAATAACGGGCAGCGAGATAACCGTTATAAATTCTCCTACAGGTTTAAAAATAAATCCAACTTTATTGAGTAAGAGAATATTCAGCAATAAGAGAAGGACGATTGCTAAAGCTGCAACTACTTTATTATTAATAAACCACTTGAAAAACCAAGAGGCTTTGAAACCTCGGTGTTGTTCTTGTTCCATATTTTTTTCCTAATTCTTTTTTTAGAATTACTGACAGATATTGTTCAAAGTCATTTAGTGTTCTGTCAGTAATTTTTTTCTAGTTCATAATATTGAATCTGTAAAAAAAACTTTTTGTCAGTAATTTTCCAACCGTTGTGATTAAAAATTCTTGTCAGTTCTTTTGGCTGATAGACTTTTACATCTCCTTCTGTTGAAAATTTATTAAGTCGCCAATTATAGGCTTTTGTAATAAATGGAATATGAATCTCAGCGATGACCAATTTACCCTCTGGTGCCAGTAGTCGTTTAGCTTCTGCTAAAAAAGCTTCAGGTGAAGGAAAATGATGAAAGCTCGCTGAACAAATAATCAAATCAAAATTAGCATCCTCAAAGGGAATTTTTTGAGCAGAGCCTTGCTTAAAAGTAAAATTAGGATGCTTAACTTGAGCAATTTTTATCATTTCTGACGAAATATCTAAGCCACTTCCAAAAATTTTCTCTTTTTGATTTAACATTGCCAAAAGATTTCCATTAGCACAACCAACATCTAAGATTCTTGAATTTTTTTCAATTTTTAAATGTTTTATAATAAATCTCTTGAAAAAACTGGCTAAAAATCCATCAAAACTATGATCAAAACGACTCGCAATATGGTCATAAAAGTCTTCAGATTCTCTTTCGTAATCATGAGTCTTTTGAGCCATTTTAGTCCTCCATCAAAGGTTTAGCGAATTCTGCAATCATGCTCTCAGCACATTTTAAACCGTCAATACCGGCTGAGACAATTCCGCCAGCAAAACCAGCCCCTTCACCTGAAGGATAGATTCCTTTTGTCGAAACAGATTGATAATTTTCTTCATCACGATTAATTCTGACCGGTGAAGATGAACGAGATTCAACCCCTGTCATTACAGCATCAGAAAGGGCAAAGCCATGCATTTTTTTATCTAATCCAACAATTGCTTCACGCATAGATTGTGTAATATAGCCTGGGAATAGTAATTCAAGATTAGTTGGTTTCACTCCCAAAGCATAACTAGGTTCAACTGTTCCCATTGCTTTAGAGGCTTTTCCATCAAGAAAATCTCCAACAAGTTGAGCTGGTGCTTGATAATTAGAACCGCCTAATTCAAAGGCTTTATGTTCTAATTCCTTTTGGAACTCTACTCCAGCAAGTGGATGATCAGTTGGGAAATCTTCTGGAAAAACTTGGACTAAAAGTCCAGAATTTGCATTTTTTTGGTCTCTAGCATGTTCAGACATCCCATTAGTCACAAGGCCACCTTCTTCTGATGCAGCTGGAACAACCAGTCCTCCTGGACACATACAGAAAGTATAAACGCCACGCCCTGATGATGCCTTATAAGTTAAGCGATATTCTGCTGCTCCAAGACGCGGATGGTCAGCAAATTCTTTATATTGTGCTTTATTGATTAAAGATTGGGGATGTTCAATTCTGACTCCAACAGCAAAGGGTTTAGCTGTAATCGTTACCCCTTTATCATAAAGTTCTGAGAAAGTATCACGTGCCGAATGACCAATGGCTAAAATAGCCTGATTTGTTTTGATAATATTTCCGTCAGCAAGTTTTACAGCCTGTAATTCTTCATCTTCAATTAAAAACTCTTCAACTTGAGCATCAAAATGAACTTCTCCGCCCAACTCAATAATTTGCTTTCGGATATTTTTAACAATGTCACGAAGTAAATCAGTTCCGACATGAGGATGTGCCTTATAAAGAATATCTTCTGGGGCACCAGCTTGTACAAATTCCTCCAAAACCTTACGACCACGCAAATCACGAACACGACTCGTTAATTTACCGTCAGAAAAAGTTCCTGCTCCACCTTCACCAAATTGAACATTCGATTTTGGATTAAGTTTTCCTTCAAGCCAAAACTTATCAATTGATTTTACACGCTCATCAACAGCTTGGCCTCTTTCAAGAACAATTGGACGATAACCATTTTGAGCCAATAATAAAGCCGCAAACATTCCTGCGGGACCAAATCCAATGACTACAGGCCGATGAAGCATTTTTTTACTTCCTATAACTGGATTGACATAATCTAATTCAGGTGCCAAAGAAACATTTTTTATTTTTTTAGACAGAATTCTTGCTTCATCTTTAAGTTTAATATCAACAGTATAGATAAAATCAATTTCGCCTCTATGTCTTGCATCAATTGATTCTTTGTAAATTCGATAATCCAGTAAGTCAGATTCTTGTAGTCTTAGTTTTTTCAAAACAAGACTTTTAACCTTACTGACAGGTTCATCAATTGAAATTTTGATTTGTGTTATGCGAATCATGATTTTCTTTCTATGAATAGGATTTATTATCCTCTTTTATTTTTTATTAAAACTAGCAACTAATTCAATATGATGCGTTTGTGGGAATAAATCAACTGGTTGAACTTTATCCAGCAAATACCCCTCAGCTTCAAAGCGAACAACATCACGAGCAAAAGTTGCTGGATTACAAGAAATATAAACAATACGTCGAGGATTCATCATTGCTGCTGCTTTAATAAAGCCTTCATCCAACCCTTTTCTTGGTGGATCAACAAAAATGACATCGGGTTTTATTCCTTCTGAAAGCCATTTAGGCATGATTTTTTCAGCAGTTCCAACCTCATAATGTGTATTTTCAAGTTCATTTAATTGAGCATTACGTTTAGCATTTTCAACGGCTGCTGGAACAACTTCCATGCCATAGACTTTTGCAACTCTATCAGCCATACTAATTCCAATTGTTCCAATTCCAGAGTATGCATCAATAACAACATCACCTGGTTTTAAACCCGCAAATTCATAGGCAGTTTCATAAAGCTTTTCAGCTTGAGGTGTGTTAACTTGATAAAAGGCAGGAGCCGAAATTTGATAAGTTTTATCTAGCATCAAATCTGTGATGAAATCTTTGCCGTATAATAAAATAAATTCTTTTCCTAAAATAAATGAACCTGTTCCAGAATTAATATTTAATTGAACAGATTTTATATTTGTAAAACGTTCAACCAAATGATCAATCACAAGTTCAACCTTTTCTGGAAGTTTTTTACTTGTAACGACTAAAGTAATCATCATTTCACCCGTGTGAAATGCTCGACGGACAACAATATTTCGCAACCAACCTTTTCTTGTTTTCTCATCATAAGCTTGTAAATTAATCTTTCGAAACTCATCGCGCAAAAAAAGAACCACAGCGTCAATCTCAGGATGTTGAATATAAAAATCTTCCACAGGAATCAAAGTATGAGAATTCTTTCGATAAAATCCTGTAGTTAAAAGCCCGTCAACCATTTGGACAGGAATTTGTGCTTTATTTCGATAATTAATTGTTTTAATTGCTTCAACTACTGGTAAAACTGGATAATCAGATTTACCAGCTGTTTTTCTCAAAATATCTACTACTTGCTTATGTTTAAATTTCACTTGTTCATCATAAGATAGATGACCAAAATCTGCGATTCCGGTGCGCAAATAATCAAGGTTAAGCTGAGTAACACGATGTTTACTCTGACTTATAAATTCATCCACACGCCCAAATCCAAAAGATTTCCCAACCTTAAGCACATGCATTTTGATACGTTCCCCAGGTAAAGCATTATCCACAAAGAAAGGGAAAGAGTCGATTTTAACAACCCCTTGTCCTTCATGTGTTAAGTCAAGGACTTCTGCTTCAAATATATCGTTTTTCTTGAAATTTGTCATGTCCATATTATAACACATATTATCATTTGGTTCCTATAAATGAAGAGTATTTAAATTTTTGAAAAAATATACTCCATAATTCCCTAATTCTTTCACCTAAAATGTAGTTAAAAGTGTAGTCAAATATTTTTCGAAAATAAAAAAGCCACTCACAAGGTAAGTAGTTCTAATTTATCTAATAAAGAAAGTGTAGTCTTTATTATGAATTTACATTAACGCAAAATCTCTATTCTACGTTGAGCACTTGCATGAATGAGTTTCACTTTATTTTCTCCAAAAAGTTTTACTAATTTATCAAATTCTGCACTTTTAGCAAATTTTTCATTATGTTTCATATTTTTTTTGCCATTTTTTTTAGATTTCAGTGAAATATAAATTTCTTGTCCTTTTTCATTACGTGGAACAAAATTAGTTTGTTCTAAAATTATTTTTTCAATTTTTTTTTTTGATTTCGCCATTGAAACAATACTCCTTATTCTTTTTATTCAATAAATATCATAGCATAAGATCGTCAAAAACTTAAATATTTATCATTTGCTTATTAATTTAAATAAGATGGAATATATTTTCCATCTTTACTCTTTAAAATCATTTAATTTCTTTCTTCAGTCCACTTTCAACCAGCCTAAGCCACTTTTTAATTTCTTTAATATCTTCATCACGGTGAAAGAAAATCAAATTTAAACAGTAGATAGGTAAATATAAAGCTGAATTTTTTACGCGAGATTACTAATCACCAAATAATTAATCTATTGATTTACTAATAACCGCTCTGATAATTTCTTCACGACTTTTTAAAGCCTCATTTTCAAAAATCTTTTCGTGATGTCTTACTAGGAGTTCACAAATATATAACTGTGATATTTTACCAGATAAAGAACCACCATCAAAAAATTCTTCAGCTGTTGTTTGTAGCACAATGTCTGAAAGCTGAGCAATTGGAGACACTAAATTACTGGTTATTGAAAGGATTTTAGCTGTATGTCCTTTAGCGATTTTAAGCGATTCATATAAATCTAAAGTCCTTCCTGATAAAGAAATTCCAATAACCAAATCAGTGTTTTTTAGAATAGCGGCCGTTTGCGCCTGAAAGTGAGTATCACTAATTGCTTTAGCTTGAATACCAATCCGTAAGAACATTGCCTCCAAATCTTTTGCCGTATTTCCGCTTAAGCCAACACCAAAAATATAAATTGCTGAGGCATTTGAGAGTAATGCAGAACTCCTCTCCAATAGTTCTATAGACAATTTTCTTTTTGTTGTTTCTAGACTGTTGACAATTTTTCTCTCTTTTTCGTCAAAGAATAGCTCACTATCTTTAGCCTGAGATTCTTTTTGAGAATAGTCTTCTTTTGCTATCTCAATTTTTAAATCTGAGAATCCTGAAAAACCTAATTTTTGACAGAATCTGATAATTGTCGCATCCCCTACATGAATCTCACTTTTAATATCATTCATCGTTCCATAAATAATATGATTAGGTGACTCTAATACATAGTTAGCAATTTTTTTCTCAGATTTGGTAAGAGTTTTATATTTTTCTTCAATGACTTGTTCGATTTTCATAATATCCCTTTGGTAAATGTAGTTAGCTTTTTCTTTATTTTACTATTTTTTTATATTTTTTATAATTAATTAGAAAAAGTTGACAAAAATGTAAGCGCATGCTATATTAGTTATTGGAGAATTACTCCATTATACCTTAAATTGGAGGATAAATAAACGGTGAAAAAAGAAGTATTTTTAGACAAAGTAAAAAATGGTATTATTGTATCCTGTCAGGCTTTACCTGGTGAAGCTTTATATTCTGAAAAAGGTGGTATAATGCCTTTGATGGCTAAAGCAGCTGCACAAGCGGGAGCCGTTGGAATTAGGGCAAATTCTGTAAGAGATATTAAAGAAATTCAAAAAATAGTTGATTTACCAATAATTGGTATTATTAAAAGAGATTATCCACCACAAAAACCTTTTATTACTGCTACCATGAAAGAAATTGATGAGTTAGTAGCCACTTCTTGTGAAGTCATCGCCTTGGATTGTACCTCTAGAGAACGTTATGATGGCCTAACTATTAATGAATTTATCAAATCAATCAAAGAAAAATATCCAAACCAACTTTTGATGGCAGATTGTTCAACCTTTGAAGAATGTAAAAATGCATATGAAGCTGGGGTAGATTTTGTTGGTACAACGCTTAGTGGTTATACAGATGAAAGTCCAAAACAAGATGAACCTGATTTTACCTTACTTGAAAAACTAGTTGAGGAGAAGATTCCAGTCATTGCAGAGGGAAGAATTCATAGTCCAGAACAAGCCAAACGCGTTTATGATATCGGTGTTGATGCCATGGTTATCGGGGGAGCAATAACCAGACCTTTTGAGATTGCCACACGATTTATAAAAGCAATTGGTGAAAAATAGTAGCCCATTCATCAGAATAAAAAAAGATACCTCCAAAAAGGATGGTGTCTTTTTTTTATGCTTATCTCTCGTTTACATTTTCTTTATTAACCTGAGATCTTTCCCAATTATCGACTAATATCTTCTTATATTGAGGTCTTTCAATCGCTGCTTTTGCATTATACTGCCTTAATTTGGTAAATGAAAATCCACTGATTAAGGCTAAACCTACAAGAAGTATCGCAATTTTCTTTGTTTTTCTCTTTATATTTTTAGAGAATAAAGCTCTAACCATAAGAATCATTAAGATACAGATAATTGTTGGTATAACAAATCTGAAACTTTTGAAAGGTGCAATTCCTAAAAATTTAGTTACTGGTGAAATAAAGTAAGTTCCATAAAAGAGTGCTGTCATTCCGACAATAACAATAGCTCTAAAGCGGCTTAACGGACGGAATAAGAGATAGAGTGAAAAGAGTTGAACACTACCAATAACCAAAGTTACATCACTGATAAACTCCTTATAATGAGTCACAAAGTGTCCATCAGTAAATGTCGTATAGATTGGGAATTTATAGGCCAAGCTGAACATTACAAATATAGCAATCCCAATAATAATTCCCGTAGGGAGAGCGTTGTCTCTAATTTTTTGGAGAATATCATCTTCATTTCTTTTTTCATCTTTTTCTAGCACAAGTAGAGCACTAGGAATTCCGACGGTAAAGATACCCATCATCATTAAATTTATTGATTCTAATGGGAAGAGATGACGTGTAATTAACAATAGAACTGTTAAGGTAAAGATGTATATCACTCTTAGAAGATTCATACTAGCGACACGTGTAATATTATTAATTACCTTTCTTCCCTCTTTGAGAATATTTGGAAGAACAGAGAAATCATTTTTCAATAGAATAAATTGAGCAACTGACTTTGTAGCTTCATTACCGCTTCCTAAGGCAATTGGACAATCTGATTTTTTAAGGGCAAGAATATCATTAATTCCATCACCAATCATTCCCACAGTATGACCATTTGCTTGTAAGGCAGCAATGATATCACGTTTTCTTTCTGGAGTTATGCGACCGAATATTGTCTTTTCTTCTACCACTTCCTGTAGTTCTTTTTCACTTTCAGGAAGTTCTGATAGACCAATATAATCCGCTTCTAAACCGACCTCTTTTGCAATAAGTGAGACCGTTTTTGGATGGTCACCCGAAATAATTTTAATCTGAGTCCCTTGTTTTTCAAAGTATTCTAATATTTTTTTAGCTTCTTTTTTAGGTCTATCTTTTAAGAAAATAAGACAAAGAAGTTGGCTTTTTTCTCCCAAAACATTATGAGAGAGAGCGAGAATTCTATAACCTTTTTCCAAGGCTTCCTCAATATCAGCTTTTTGTTTAGAGGTAACCTCTTTCGCTACTAAATCAAAAGCTCCTAAAATATAATTTCCTTTATTTTTAATTTCTACAGATTGATATTTAGTTTCTGAGCTAAAAGGTTGGTATGAAACTAATTCAAAGGTATTTTGTTGACCACTAGTAAAATATTTTGTCAAAGCCTCCATTGAGGAATTTTGTTCTTTATCTAAGGAGATAATATATGAAATGATATCATTTGTTTCAGCTTTATCATTATAGTATAGAACATTTTCAACATTCATTTGTCCTTCAGTAATTGTTCCCGTTTTATCTAAACATAAAACGTCAACCCTAGCCAATGTTTCAATTGCTGATAATTCTTGAGTCAAAACATCCATTTGTGAAAGTTTAATGACACCTAAGGCCAAAGCAACTGATGTAAGCAAGACTAATCCTTCAGGAATTAAACTTGTAATCGTTGTTGATGTTCCAACAATCGCCATCTTTCTTTGAGGAATCACTGATAAGTTTAATGATGAAAAGACGAACTGGTTCAGCAAAACAAGAATTGAAATAGGAATAATTCCTATTGCGATAATTTTTAAAATTTTATCAATTTGTTGTTGAATTTTTGATTTTTATTTTTTTAAAACTGAAGCTTCTTTTGTGAGTTTACTGATAAATGTATGATTCCCGACTGCCTGAACTTGTGCTTTTGAAGCACCTTGCATGACAAGACTACCTGAATAGATGAAATCACCAACATGTTTTTCGATAAAATCAGATTCTCCGGTAATCATGGATTCATCAACATCTAGTCCTTCTTCCAAACATATCGCATCAACCGGAACCTGAACCCCTTTTTTCAGACAAATAATATCCTTTAAAACAAGCTCTTCTTTTTCAATACTTACTTGTTCACCTGCTCTTATCACTTCTACTTTATCTTGTTTTAGAAAAGAAAGTTTTTCAATAATTCTTTTGGCTTTAATTTCTTGATAGATGCCAATTGAGGTATTAGAAATAATTGAGAAAATAAACAGCATATTTTTATAAGAACCAATGATAAATAACACAACCGCAAGTACTAGATTGAGTAAATTAAATAAGGTCATTGAATTTTTAATGATAATATCTTTATTTGAATTCCCAACTTTAACCGTCATGATATTCAAATTTCCAAGTCTTTTTTGTTCTTCGACTTCTGCATTTGACAGTCCTTCGGTCATGTTTACTTTATTCAATATCTGCTTTTCCTCCTAAACTAATTTCTTTAATTATTATTATATCTAAAATTTTACCTTTTTTTCTTACATTTTTGAAAGTATTTGAAAAATTATTTTATCAAAAAAGTTATTAGAAGGCTAATAATTCTAATAACTTTTTAGCTTTTAAATTATCTATTGATTATAAAAGATTTTTATTTGTTCAATATCAGACAAGTAAAAAAGTCGCCTCATGCAGTGGCTAAAAAAACATGCATTAAAAGACGTTTTTCTACTAAATTTATCTTTTGGAGATTAACCCTCTGGTCTGATATTAATAAAAAATGCTCGCATAAGTTCAGCAAACCTTTTGACTTTTAGTAGACAATCAAGGTCTTAGTGAGTATGAATGATTTGTAGCATCTATTACTCTACTCTTGAATAATTAACTTTCAGTTGAATATAGGAAGAATTTCTCCAAAATAAAAATCACTAAAATTTTCAAGTGATTTTTATTTTTCAATATTAATGTATTTTAAAGGAGTCAATTCATCCTTATTAAGCCCTATATACAAGACCATTTATAATATCGGACTAAGTAATCTCGAAAAGTTTTGCTTGATTTTAAGCCAGATAGATTGTTGGGCAATTTCTTCATCAGTAAGTAGCTTTGAATTTCTTAAGTCTCCCTCAAAGGTCCTGCTCATCTCTTTTGCTACAGTTTCATCATAACAAAAAGCACTTATCTCGAAATTTAATTCATAACTGCGAATATCTTGATTAGTTGTACCAAATACTCCTAATTTTCCATCCATTACAAGAGTTTTAGAGTGTATGAAGCCATTTGTATAATTGTATATTTTCACACCGTGTTTATGTAGATAATTTGCGTAATATTGTGTTGCTCTAAAAATAAACGGATGATCTGGCATATTGGGAATCATAATTCTTACATCAACACCAGAATTCGCCGCTGCTACAAGCGCTGTTATCATAGAGTCATCAGGTATCAAGTAAGGCGATTGAAGCCAAATATAGTCTTCCGCATCCATAATCATTTTAATAAAACCTGTTCTTAAGGTTTTATTATCACTCTCTGGTCCGTTAGCGACAATCTGAATATCAATGTTCCCTTCTTCTTCCGGTACCACAAAATATGAATCTTCTCTTTCAAGCTTATCTTTAGGATCTCTGACTGAAACATTCCAATCTCGAATAAATGTTTCTTGAAGACCAAAAGCTGCTGTACCAACAATTCTACCGTGTGTATCGCGCCAGAAGCCAAACTTTTTACTGTTATAAATATATTGATCACCAACATTAAATCCGCCAGTCCAACCAATTTGACCATCTATCACTACAATTTTACGATGTAAATGATAGTTAAGTCGGGTTTTTGTTAGTGTATTACGCGATGTGATAAAGGCTGTGACCTTACCTCCTGCCTCTTCCAAAGGTTTAAAGAAATCCTTTCTCGTTTTTCCTCCCCATGGATCGTAAACTACTCTAACTTCCACCCCTTCTTTAGCTTTTTCAATTAGATTATCGCGAAAAGCAGTTCCAATTTTGTCATTAAAGAATGCATAGTATTCTACATGAATATTATCTTTAGCATTCTTTATGTCATCAAACAAGGCTGAAAATTTATCTTCTCCATTCAGATAAAAATTCACTTTATTCCCACGACAAAGTGGTGTACGTTCCATATTATTAAAATACCTTTTCAGTAATCTTTCATGGGGTGCCATTTCTTTTGGCTCAAATTTTTCATTATTTTCACGCACCCTTTGAGCAAGAATAGACAGATTATATTTATTTTCTTCTTCAAAACGATTTGTTGTTGTTCGATCAAGCCCTCTTCCTAAAAAAAGATAGCCAAGGAAACCAACCCCTGGTAAAAAGAACAAGAACATAGACCACGCAAAAATACTGGCAATAGACCTAGGTTTCCGAAAAATTGTCACAAGGGCAAGCAATGTGTTAATCGTTATTAGTGTTCCCATCAAACTATAAATTGTCGCAAGTGACATAAAATATTTCTCCATAATCTCCATAAAATAATATTATTTATCTAATTATATCAAAATTTATTGGATACTTTATGTATTTTATCTAAGCAAAATTTAATGTTATTTTTATAAGTATTATTGATTCATTAATTCTTAATGCATTTGTCTTATCTATAGCATTTAAATAAACCAACTCTCAGCCTTTTCTTTGCCACGCGCCATTGCAGTAACAAAAGAAAGCCTATCCACAATACATACATCTTTTTCTTTCAGTATCAAATTTTCAAAATTCATCTCATTGATTTTTTCTCCTCAAAGGAAATATTATATGTTATCAGACACGCGGATGCTTTTCTTGAACAAGAACTACCAGTAATTATTTTAATCTTTTTTTCTCCTATTTTTTTACTTTTTAACGTATGATATATGGTTCAATCAAACTGAATGACATCTCCTAAACTAATTGTTCCATTTCTATCTGCTTGTTCATTTTCTTCAGTTAACCCTGAGTTATTGATATAGGATGGAAAACCTCACATAAGAATTCCAATAAGGTAGAATCCGGGCCATCCATTAAGTCAAACCGAGAGTCATTAAAAACCCACCCAAAATTCCAAGTATCATTGTTAATGGTATGTTGCCACATCTCTTCATCTACGTTATTAAATCTTTCATCTGTTGTTACCATATTTTCTAAAGGATAGATCCTTTTCAAGAAATCTATTTCTTTAAGTCGTCCATAATATGGATAAAAGTATTTTTTATCACTCCCAAAATAGATCTGTTCAATACATCCATTTTCAAATAAGTCGAAAATATCATGACGTATCAATTCAGTAATTTCCATCTTTTCAATCTTTTTTATATTTATTCTAATAAAATTAATTGATAACTTTCAAATACAATAACAAAACAGTATTTCATTAATACTGTTTTATTAATACTTATGTAGCACATTTCTTTCAAAACATAATATAGCAAAATACAAAAATATTTACGATTAAAAGTTTTAATTATTCTACCGGATTCGTTAAATTTGCATGTTCTGCAATTAATTATGAAACAACATCGTTCGTTTTCGAAAATTATTCTCTCATTGAATCCGTTTTAGTGATGGTTGATTTTGCCACCCAAGTCCCACTATTAAATGGATTTTGAGCCATTGTGTTTGATTTTCAAGATAAAAATCTCTTGCCATTTTACTCAACTTAACCGACTTAACAACTGCTCTTTAGAGCTCAGTAGAGCCGTTTGTCTCATTTCACCAACATTCACAAAGATAATGTTAGCCGTATGTCAATAATAAAGAATAAATTATATATCTTTTAAATAGGAAAATGCACTTATTAAGTGCTTTTATTATCTCTATAAATTAAACCCAAAATAACGAGTGTTTACTTTGCTGTCTTTATTCTCTGACAACTCAGTTTTGAGGTTTTATTTTACATAAAAAATAATACAAGGAAAGGTATGTAACACCAAATTTCAAACAGAATCATCGTTGTAAAACCTTGTTAAGCTATTGAATTGCCGCTTGAGAATTCGAGCTGGTCTAAATACCAATATCATAAATAGAAAATTCCCTAATCCATGCATCAAGTCAAAGGGGAGACCAGCAATATAATAAATTTCAAATGATGAAATTTGTAAAACAAAAACCTCAAACATTGAGATTACAATTCCATAAATTAGCCCCAGTATAAGGCATAATATTGCTTGCATAATTAAAAACTTCATAATATCAATTTTTATAAACAGCCAATATAAAAAAATTATTAGAGAATATGCTAGTAACTGACCGACTACCCAGTAGCCCATTCCTAGATAAACGGATGTTGCTATAATCGTCATGTCAGCAATAATAATTGCTTCGCTCAATCCAATGTTTAAACAAATGAGTAAGTAGATTGTTGTTAAAGGAGTAATATTTGGCAGATATGAAAATGGAAAACGAATTACGGAGCACAGTGCTATTGTCATCGCAATTAGCGTAAGCTTACGAACTGTCAATTTAGTATTTTTCCAAATAAAATCTGATTTTTTCACCATTTATTATTTTAACGCCCCCTGCGCCAATCACTGATCTTTTTCCATTTATATCAAACATTAAATAAATTGATTCTTTTGTATTCTGCCTTAAATTACCGACAGAGGTAATAAAGCCCTCGTGCTCTTTTGCATTCAACTGAGAGATTGCAAATGAAAGTAAGGTAGTGCCTTTTTTTACTTGATAACGCTTTGATTTTCCCTCAATTATTACAGTAACTGTGTTCTCTTTATTTGAGTGTGCATTTGACGTATTTCTTGGCAGTTCACTCTTTGAGGTGAAACAAGCTGATAACATCAACAATGCAAAAACTAGAGCGACTATCACTTGGAGATTTTTAACTATTTTTTTCATACGGTCTCTTCTGTCCTATCAATCATTTCGACATTTTCCATTTTTTCAACAGAAATGCACGAAAGCCTCTTCCTATTTCTTTCCAAAATGCAAAACATACAATTACTATAACTAAAATATTATTGATGATATATGTGACATCGGCTCCAATAGCTGATGCTAAAAATCCTGTGTACAGGATTCCAAGAGGGACGATCAAATTTGCAGAAAAAGAAAGGAGAGCAAAAAATCGACTTTGAATATTTAGGGGAACTTGGCTCTGAAAAAAAGACGTCATTGGTACATTCACTAAAATTGTAATAAACCCAAGTAACACTTCAAAGAAAAGCATTAGTCCAAAGAAAACAAAAGCATTAAAAGAGATTAAAAAAACTGATGAAAATCCAATTAAAACCATGACCAAACTGTTTAGCACGAAGAGTTTGGAAATATGCTTTCTGAACTCAATTTTTGAGTTTTTAGCAATGAAAATCCCTGATAATATTACACCTATTGAAAAGGCAATTGACACCAGTCCAAAAATAGAAGTTGGAAGATGATATTTTTGAATGGCAATCCCTGGGTTCGTCACTTCTTCTGATGAAGCAACAAAAAAGTTAAGTGCCATAATGAGCAAAAAATATTTTAATATCGCTTTTTCTGTCCGAATAAAATGAAGACCTATCCTAAATTTCTGGACAAAACTTTCTTCAACAATTTGATCATTTCCTCCGTTCTTACTTTCCAATGGAATAAACGCAATGACCACAGCTGCCAAAACATAAAGTATAGCTAAAATTAAAATAACACTTGAGAAACCGAACACTCCATACACCAAGGTTCCAAGCATCGGTGCACCGAAAACAGAAAGGTTATCTAAGATACTTCTAATACCATTATATTTTTCTAATTCTGATTCATCAACAAGTTCAGTAAATAGAACTTTTGAAGATAAACGCAAATTGCAAGTCCAAGTTAGCCAGCCAAGCTCATCTCATATGAACTCTTATAGTTGAACATTTTTCTTGGATAATGGTTCATCCAATACTCGATAGCGGCGACTTCTTCAGGGGTCGTCTTTGTTGTGCCTTTTGGCAGATGCCTACGAATCATTCGGTTATGGTTTTCATTCGTCCCTCGCTCAAAGCTCGCGTAGGCGTGTGCATAGTAAACTGGACAGCTTACGACCTCAGAGAGCCTTGCAAATTCATGGCCATTGTCAGGGGTAATGGATTTGAAGTCATAACTTTTTTGAAGTTCCACCAGCTCATCATTGACCGCCTGTGCTGTTTTCCCATCAATCAAGCGAATGATCTCCGTGCGGTATTTTCGCTCTGTGAGCGTCAAAAGCACCTTGTTCTTAGCTCTCGTAAGAATGACCGTGTCAATCTCGTAATGCCCCACTTCTAAGCGATTGTTAATGAACTCAGGCCGTTCTTCAATAGACTTGCCAAAAGGATGCTTTGGCGCACGAGGTTTGATTTTCTTTGCCGCCTTATACTGCGGATAGAAAAGATGATGACGCTTGGCTTCTAACCAGCCCCAGTTGACCCAATTGTAGAGGCTGCTCAGAGAAACTCCTTTTAGAGCCTGATGAATGACTTCCAAAGAGTCCTTGTCTTCTTTAAGACGTGTACTCACATAACAATCAATCTCAGTCGTGAGTTTACTCGGACGAACACTGTGAGCCCTCAATCCTTCATAATTTTCTTGAGCCTTTTTAGCAGAGTATTTTACCTTCCGCTTGAGCTGGATTTCCCCTCGCTTCATCTCTCTGTCAATCGTCCCATGAGCTTTATTCAATAAGCGCGCAATCTCACGGTTGCTCAGTCCTTCTTTATTGTGCCAACGTTCAATGTTTAAACGGTCTTGATTGGTCAGGTGTTTCCCTTTGCTCTGGCTTGTGATAGAATAGTCTTGCATCTGAATTTCCTTTTTATACTATTTGGTCGAACTTCTAGTATAAGAGATTCAGATGTTTTTTGCTTGACTCAAGGTGGCTAACTTCATTTTACAATTTGCGTTTTGAAGATAAATCAAGCATCATAGAAAAAATTGCAACTAAGATTGCAAAACAAACAAGATAAATAAAGTCATAACGCCCAAACTTTAAGAGCATAGACTCAATACTACATAAGATTGCAAGAGTCAAAACTGAAAAGAATGTTACTTTCTTCTTTTCATATTTTTCAATCCACACTACCATAGCTGGAGTAAGCAAAACACTCGGTAACATTGTAATCGTAAAAAATAAACCCGAAAGACTTAAAGAATGGGTTGTTTTCAAAATGAATAACGGGAATACTACGGGTAATATTGCTCCTGCAAACTCAGATAAGCAGCGAGAAATAAACAAATATTCAATTTTAGACAAGACAACTCCTTAAAATCTGAATAAGACCAGAAAAAGAGAAAGTCTATTACTTTCCCCTTATCAAAAGATTAGCAATACTTTGTGTTCATCTCAGAATCTACTGCTTGAGCAGAATCTTTTGTGGATTGTACTTCCATCACTTCAGCAAGTGATTTAATTTTTTCAAAATCCATTTTTCGCTCTCCTTTATTAAAATTTGTATTTTTTCTCCGGTGAGGATTTATACATAAACCTCATATCATGACTTTCAATACCTTTGATTCCAGAGCGTCCACGATCAGCTTTTCTAACTTTTCAACAGGTAAATTTAAGCCCGAGCGTGTTATCTCAGTAAACCATTCCTGAATCTTATGCGAAATCGTGAAGTATTTTAATAACTCATGCCCCAAAACATTAGTCTGTATCACTTCCTTAAACATCTTGTTGTATATCAACAAATCCGTTGAATTATAGTGCTCAAAAAAATAATCGTTCAGGCATAATTTATATTTTCCTTCAAAAATTTCATCCATAGTAGAATATTTTTCTTGTGAATTTTCAAGTTCCAAAAAATCATAATAGGCTAAATCTGATTTAATATTATCTAAAGCAAAGGTAATCTTAGCATTTCCTATCTGCAAATCTGAAGTAGGATAAGAAAGAAATATTCCATGCTTAACATTATACAAAAGAGTCATCTGCGTTTCTTCATCTATAATCAAGCTAACATAGCGATTTATTTTAAGACTTTCATTCTCAAAACAGAATCCATAAACCTTATAAGAACGTTCTGCTGCCCTTTTTTCACGTTCGTTGATTAAATCAATTTCTGATGGGAGAATAGACTTAGGGAATTCAATATCAAATTGTTGAGCATCAAAAGAGGTTTGCAGAGAAATTTTAGAGCTACGCATCGTGCTCACAAGTTGTTTGGCCTCATCTGATATCAAGCCTTCGTGAATATTATAATCCCGAGAGAGCCTTAAATCTTCATCATCAGCTGGTTCTAAAATTTCAATATTAAATACTTCGGGTTTCTCATAAACGCCTGCGCCCACTTTAAGTCCAAACGTGCCAAATCCCTTTGTAGAATAAGGAAGGCCATAATCCTTTTTGGATTTCAAAATCATTTCATTTGCAAAATGATAGGTATTCTTTGCTTCTTCTAAGGTTTCTGTCGGAAATCCTGTCATAAAAAAGAGGTGAACCGAAATTCCTGCTTCAAAACAATTTATAATATTGGGTTCAATCCAAGCAATATCAATATTTTTATCCATCAGGTCCAGTACCCTTTGATTATAAGATTCAAGCCCAAATTGAATATTAGAACATCCCCCTTTTCTCAAGATTTGTGTCGTATCTGCGGTAAGCAACTTTGAAAAGCGGGTTTCGCAATACCATGAAATGTCTTTCTGCTCATTGTCAATCAGTAACTTTGCAATTTGCTTCATTTTAGGCACAAGAAATGTTTCATCTACAAATGAAAAATGAGAAATGCCGTATTTTTCCTTCACAACTTCCATGTTTTCTACGACTTTTTTAGCAGGCATATGTCTAAATTTCCCCCCTGAAGCGTTAGGAATTGTACAGAAGGTACTCTTATTTACGCAAGCTCTTGAGGTATAAATGGGAATCCATAGATTATCTGTGAAGTATTTGGAAAAATCAAATCCATCAAAATCTGGCGGTAAGCTATTTATTGTTTTAGACTCTACGATCTCATTTCGTTTCAAATTTCTATGATCATCCAAATAATATAGATTAGGAATGTTTGAGTAATCTTTATTGTTTTCCAACTGCTGTAAAAAAGATGATAAGTTTTCTTCACCATCATAAAGAAGCATAGAGTCAATGTAGTTCCAAAAAGGATGTAGATTACCAATAAGTGATGAAATACGAGTAATAAAATTACCGCCTAACTGGATGTGTTTTACGCTTGGACATAATTCTTTAATTGCCTTACACATTGTTAAAGTTGGAATGAGTTGGGTATTTCCTGTGACAGAGAAACCAATATATTCAATCTCTTGATTTTTAATTTCTTCAATGGTTGAACAATCCTTTTCAAAATATTCAATGAGTGGATTGGCTGCTCTATCTGATAATGCTTTCATTATCTCTGAAGTGGAATCGTGCGAATATTTGAAATGCATGCTGTTAAAATCGATTTCGAATCCTTTATAAACTTTTCCTGCAAGATAATTCAAATTGGATAAAACATTCCAAGCAAACTTTCTTTGCCAAGACTTTGAATCTTTTGAGCGTATTACATCTTTTGCTTCTTGGATATGTAATGTTGAATTGAAATAAATACTCTTTTTTAGAGTTGAAGTTTCTCTACTCATCCGCTTGAAAAACTGTTCTGAGAAGAAAAAGTCATAAAATTCAACATTTTCATCACGAATTAAAACCTCTTGATTATTTTGTTGAAGATAGGCTTTTAATACAGGCAAAGATAAATAGGGCCCCCGTGGATCCCAACCTGGCGGAAAAATTAACATTGACTTCATCATGAGTACTCCTAAAATAAAATCTCAATAACTAAACTAAGTTATCGAGATTTTATCATTTTATCTTAAATATTTTTTAAACTTTTAAATATATGAAAACATTACAATTCTCCTAAATCGTAAATCTCTTCATAAAGCTCCTGAGCTGCTTGAGTATATCCATATTTTTCGATGTCTTTAGCACAATCTTGCATCATTAGTTTCCCTTTTGGGTCCTCCAATAGATGGAGATAATGTCCTTCCAAATATCTTAATGTAATGGCTTCTTCAAAAAACTCAATCGGTATTTCGATTGTCTTAACACGATTAAGACAAACCAATGCCTTCTCTAATTTTTTTCGATTAAGCCAGGTGTCTGCAAGATTCAACATTGTCCGAATGACCATTTGTTGGTTCTGGTGAACATTTTTATAGTAACTTGACTTATCAAATATTTCTGTACCATAATAATCCAACATATTATCGTCAAGATAATGCTGACAAACACTGAACACCCAAATTTCATACCTCCCCCACTGTTCTACTAAATCCAAATAACTCATCAAAACATCAATATCATCTTTGGTGGGCTTCCCACCAGCAGTAGAAGCGAGTGATACCTTAGATACAATGTAATTTAATTTGAAATATTTTTTATCCGAATTTTTTTCTGATTTCTCTTTCCAATAATGCAACCATTTTTTGATTTGATTCAAGTCTTTGATACGATGGGCTTCTCGAAGCTCATCATGAAAAGTATAGTCTTCAGACAAGGAATAATTATCATAAAAATCTTGAAATTCATCTAACGAGAGTTGAGTGTTTTGGAGCAAAAGTAAAAATTTATCAATCGTGAGTGAGGTTTCTCCACGTTCAAACTTTGATTCCTGAGCCAAAGAGAATTCATTTGCCGTCACTTCTCTAAGTGTTAAGTGCTTCGCCTCTCTAAGAATCGAAAATATCTTGCCAGTTTTATTTCCCATTATTTTTTCGCTTTCTCATATATTCAAACAAATTATACCAAAAATCTCTGTAAGGTATGAGGTATGTGCTCAGAGTGATATTATGGAACAAAAAAATGGAGCTTATACTCCATTTTTACGCTAGTCTTCATCCTTTGCAGTCCCAATGTGTGGTTCCAAACGATTAGCTGGATTTAGTCATAATGCATTGTGAAACTTCTCGCTTGCTTTGTTGCGTATGCTGTTGTATTTTCTGAGACAATTATATGCGCTCAAATTCTTGTACCACTGTACCCATTCAAATTTAAATTATTTCTTATTTATATATACTCGTTGTTTATTTACGTCCAAGCATTTTTCTTCAAATTAGACTAAATCACTCTAAATATCACTTTTTATTTATTCATCTTAAATTCTAAATATAAATCATTATAAATTCCAGTCCAATATGGATTAAGGTTTTTGTAGGCTTCATCGTCTTTGATGGTTGCTTCATCTGGATAAAAGGATTTATTATCTCGAATTTCTTTGGGTAAGAGGGCTTTGGCTTTCAAATTTGGGGTTGCATAACCAATCCACTGCGCATTTTGGGCTGCATTTTTGGGTTCTTGCATGAAATTGATAAATGCGTAAGCTGCTTTGACGTTTTTAGCTGTTTTTGGAATGGCTAAATTGTCATACCAAATGTTTGTTCGCTCGGGGATAACGTATTTCAAATTTTTATTTTCAGAGGTCATCTCTGCTGCTTGTCCACTATAGACGACAGCTAAAGGTGTTTCATTATTAATCATGTAATTCATGATTTCATCACCCAAAATTGCTTTTACATTTGGCGTAAGTTTTAGAAGATCTTGATAGGCTATATCTAGCTCTTTTTGGTTGGTTGTATTTAATGAATATCCATGTTTACTAAGGACCATTGCCATAACGTCACGCACACTGTCTGTCAGTAAAATTGAGTTTTTGTAAGTTGGTGACCAGATATCATTCCACGTTTTTGGTGGCCTTGTTACTGTTTTTGAATTATAAACAATCCCTAATGTTCCCCAAAAGTATGGAACAGAATATTGATTTCCTTGGTCAAAAGCCGGATTTAGGAGTTTAGGGTCATCATCTTTTAAACCTTTAATCTTACTATGGTCTAGCTTAATGAGCAAATTTTCTTTGGCCATTTTTTCAATCATGTAATCGGAAGGAACAATCAGGTCATAAGCTGTTCCTCCTTGTTTGACTTTTGAATACATGGCTTCATTGGAATCAAAGGTCATATAGTTTACTTTATAACCTGTTTCTTTTTGAAATTTACTAATCAAGTCTGGGTCGATATACTCTCCCCAGTTAAAAATGGTCAGGCTATTATTTTGAGTTTTGACTCCATCAGCAGCTTTCATTCTATTAGTAATCAGCCCTAACGAGGCAGTAATAATCAAAATTCCTACAAAGAAGTATGATAATTTTTTCAAGTTTCTCCTTTCTATACTTTGAGCTACAAAGTATCAGTAAAATAGTTTTAAGTCAGATTTGAAGATTTTCCAACAGTTTCTGAATCTCTCATAATATAATAATAGCCTATAACTAATAGAATTGAAAAGAGAAATACAAGAGTAGAAAGGGCATTAATTTCTAAAGAAATTCCGGCGCGAGCTCTGGAATAGATTTCAACTGATAGGGTTGTGAAATCATTTCCTGTGACAAAGAAAGTGACAGCAAAATCATCTAAAGAATAAGTAAATGCCATAAAGAAACCAGCAATAATTCCTGGTGTTAAATAGGGCAGGGTAATTTCACGCATTATTTGGCTTGAATTTGCCCCTAAATCATTTGCGGCATCAATGAGTGAACTATCCATTTCTTGATAAAGCGGCATTACCAT
Organism: Lactococcus sp. FSL K6-0773; assembly: GCF_038006485.1. Lineage (NCBI taxonomy): Bacteria > Bacillati > Bacillota > Bacilli > Lactobacillales > Streptococcaceae > Lactococcus > Lactococcus sp. FSL K6-0773. Next base: position 650,195 of record NZ_JBBOVF010000001.1, read on the forward strand.
CAGAACAACAATAGGGATAGAGAAGGCAATATGACTGAGTAAAACAGACATAAAACCAAGTTTTATTCCAACAATTGTAAATAAAATCAGGAAGGAAGCACCGATGACAACGTCTGGGGAAACCATTAAGACATTATTTAAGCCCAGTAAAGTTTCACGACGTCTTCTCTTGAATTTAACAAGGTTCAAAGCACCAATTGTTCCAATAACTGTAGCAATCAGTGAGCTTAAAAAGGCGAGAAAGAAAGTTTGAACAACAATCAGAATTAGACGACTGTCAGCAAATAACGTTTTGAAATTATCTAATGTGAAACCTGTAAATTTGCTCATATCACTTCCGGAGTTGAATGAGTAAAAAATAAGGTAAAAAATAGGTGCATATAAAAGGATGAGGACAAAGGTGAGGTAAACTTTACCAAGTGAATTTTTATTTCGCAAATCAATCTCTCCTTTCTTTCGTCATTCTCATGACAAGCAACATGGCTACAACTAAAACAACAGCAATGGTTGAACCCATTCCCCAGTTTTGTGTCGTTAGGAAGTGTTCTTCAACGGCCGTACCGAGTGTGATGACTTTATTCCCACCGATTAAACGCGTCAACATGAAGAGTGACAAACTAGGAATAAAGACAGCCTGCACTCCAGCTCTAACACCGTTTAATGAAAGTGGCCAAATCACTTGAGTAAAAGTTTGGAAACGTGAGGCGCCTAAATCGGCACTCGCATTTACCAAATTATCATCTAAATCATTTAAAGCATTAAAAATTGGTAAAACCATAAAGGGAATGGAAATATATGATGCGACCAAAATAAAACTTAGGTCAGTAAATAGAATCTGTGTCCGTCCAATTCCCAAAAACTGTAAAAAGTTATTAACTGAACCATATTTACCAAAAATTCCAATAAAGGCATAAGCTTTGAGTAACAAGTTAACCCAAGTAGGTAAAATAATAAGCATGAGCCAAAATTGTTTCATTTTTAGTTTGGTCAAAACATAAGCTACGGGGTAGGAGATGACAAGGGTCGCTACAGTAATAATCAGTGCGTAGAGAATAGAGTTCCATGTCATTAAGAGGTAAGTTCCGCTAGAAAAATAGAGGATATAATTGTTAAGGGTAAAGTGACCATTTAAATCAAAAAATGATTGCCATAAAAGCATGGCCAAAGGGACGATAACAAAGAAAAGAATCCAGAGAAAATAGGGAACAGAATAAATTCTTTTGGTCACTTATTGGCCCCACTTTCTTTATTTTCTGACTCAGGTTCATTCTCTTGCTTTTGTAAAATTTCATTCACTGTTTCAGCAAGTTCTGTCAATTCCATCGTGTTTTCAAGCGCTTCTTTAACGGCTTCTTGAATGGCAGCTTCTTCTTCGGCATTTTCTTCTTCGACAGCATTAGCTAAACCGACCGTTTCTTCTTCTTCAACATATTCTTCAATACGTGCGTCAAATTCTTCTTCTGTTTCATTAAGACGCATGATGTGAATGGCTTCTGGGTCAAAATCGAGTCCAACTGTTTCTCCAACAATGGCTTTATGTGTTGAATGAATGAGCCATTCGTTATTAAATTCATCGTAGGCTACAATTTCATAATGGACGCCACGAAAGAGTTGAGTATCTACTTTTACATTGAATTTGCCTTCGTCAGGAAGTGTAAACCAGATATCTTCAGGGCGAATAACAACCTCAATTGGTTCATTTTTACGCATCCCACCATCGACAGCTTCAAATTTCTGACCATTAAATTCAACGAGGTAGTCTTCAATCATTCTTCCGTTTAGAATGTTTGATTCACCAATGAAATCAGCAACAAAATGATTAATTGGTTCATCATAAATATCAGTTGGAGTCCCTGATTGCACAATTTCGCCTTCATTCATGATGAAGACCCAATCAGACATCGCTAGCGCTTCTTCTTGGTCATGCGTAACAAAGATAAATGTAATTCCAAGACTTTGTTGTAACTCTCTTAATTCATATTGCATATCTTTTCTGAGTTTCATATCAAGTGCTGAAAGAGATTCATCAAGTAAGAGAACTTTAGGGCGATCAATTATGGCACGGGCAATAGCTACCCTTTGTTTTTGCCCTCCTGATAATTTAGTAATTGAACGCTTTTCAAAGCCATCTAAGCGCACGAGTTTTAAACTCTCAGAGACACGCTTGGCAATTTCCTTTTTATCTACCCCTTTAATTTTAAGAGCGAAAGCGACGTTATCAAAAACGTTCATATTCGGAAAAAGAGCATAGGATTGAAAAATAGTATGAACATTTCGTTTATTTGCGGGTAAGTCATTAATTCTTTTATTATCAAGAATAACATCACCATCGGTTGCATCAAGAAGCCCAGCAATAATATTTAAAATTGTTGATTTTCCTGAACCTGACGCGCCTAAAAGAGTATAAAATTTTCCCTCTTCTAGTTCAAATGAAATATCTTTAAGAACGGTTGTATCAGTGTCAGCATAAGTTTTACTGACATTTTTAAATTCGATAATTGTTTTTGACATTTTTTTAATTCCTTTGAATATAAAGATGTGATAAGCCGTAAAATTGCTTGTAAGTAATATAAAAAACCAAGCCAACGCTTGGTTTCATCATCAATTTAAGTTTTCTGATTCCAAAAGGAAAAACAGAAAAATCTAGTGCAGAGTCTATACAGCAGAAGAACTTTTAATACTCTTATTGATGCGCCAAAGCGTGTTTTTCTTGGGTGGGGCTTTTATATTCCCCATAACTCCTAAAAAGAGTTAATCAATAAGGCAACGAAAGTCGCCAATTTCGGCTTTTGACCCGGCTGTCCGTCTGGCCTTGGCTCAATTTTTACTGACAAATCGTCAATATTTTACTGACGAGATGTTATTTTTACTGACGAAAAGTATTTTTGAGAAATTTTTAGTTTCATCAGTTCAATGGGACCAAAGGAAGTCATTGAATCGGTGGGTAAGGGAAGTTTCAGCTTTGCTGAAATTTCTATCAGTAAATTAAATCCAGAATTCAACCATTAAGTTAGCAGATAGAAAGGTCTAATTTGCTGACGGTTTATTCATCAGTAAAATTGAGCGGTCAAATCTTCTGTATATGCACAGAACACCATTAATTATAGCTTAAATTAGATGATTTATCAAGTTGAAATTTGAAAAAGACAGGAAAATCCTGTCTTATTTTTCACCGATTATTCTAACTTCAGGTTCAAGAGTGACCCCTGAGTTTTCTTTCACTTTATCAATAACATGTGCGATAAGTTTTTCATAATCTGTCGCATTTCCATTTGCAACATTAACCATGAAACCTGCATGTTTTTTGCTAACTTCAACACCGCCAATGCGTACACCTTGTAGATTAGCTTCTTGGATTAATTGTCCAGCAAAATGACCGACTGGGCGTTTGAAAACTGAACCGCAACTTGGATATTCCAAGGGTTGCTTACTTTCGCGCAGGAAATTGAGTCGATTCATTTCATTTTGAATTTGAGTCGGATCACCTGCTTGGAGTTCAAATTTTGCTGACAAAACAACCAAATTTTTGTCACGAATGACAGAATGACGGTAGCCAAATTGCATTTCACTTGCAGTCAGAACCGAAATGTTTCCGTCAGTATCCATAACTTTGCAACTTACCAAAACTTGAGAAATTTCGCCACCATAAGCTCCAGCATTCATGAAAACAGCACCGCCAATTGAACCTGGAATTCCGCAGGCAAATTCAAAACCTATCAGTGAATTTGCTTGTGCCACTTGTGTTACTTCTTTTAATTTTGCACCAGCTTGAGCTTCAATCGTATAGCCAGCCACTTTTACTGACTCTAATTTTTCAAGTAAAATCACAAGGCCACGAATTCCACCATCACGCACAATCAAATTTGAAGCATTTCCAAGCACAGTAACTGCTGTGTCAGTTGATTTTGCTTTGACTAATAATTCTGTCAGTGCTTCAATTGTAGCTGGAAAAGCTAAGATATCTGCTGGTCCACCTACTTTTGTATAAGTATATTTTGATAATGGTTCATTAAATTTAACCAGCAAATCTGGGATATTTTCAAGGTCAGTTTCTTTTATCATATCCTTATTTTATCATTTTCTATTAAAGATGACAATTTTGTCTTAAATTTCGGCTTTAACTTTCTTTTTATTCAAGAAACCTTTAGCTTTATCGAAGATATCAATTGGGAAGGCTTTGCTCAAAACATTGCACAAACCAAGCGCTAAATTGAAATCAATCATACTGTGAACAAGACCACCAAAACCAATCAATAATAGAAGATTAAGTAGAGCAGCTTGATCAATATTTGCAAAACCTAAAGAATAAAAGACATAAACTACTAAAGTTTCCAAACCAGCATGAAAAATACCGAGAATAAAATTAAAAATTTGGATTTTAACTTTTTGATGAACAAGTTCAGGATGTTTCTTTAGGACATAAGCACCCACTGTCATTACAGGGAGATGCATAAGGGCACGCAACCAAATAGTTGGTACCGGAATACTAATCATAAATCCTAGGGTAGTTCCTAGAGCAACAAAAGCGGTCATTAATGGACTGAAAAACATGGCAGCCATTACGGGAACATGTGAGGCAAGCGTGAATGATGCAGGACCAATAATAATTTTAGCCGGCATAATCATTGGAATTAAAATTCCAAGTGCAGTTAGCATCGCAGCAATAATCAGATTTCTGACTTTTGCCTTTTTTGTTTGAGCCATTTGAGTTTCCTTTTCTTTTTAAACTCTTGCTTTAAAAAAGCGGACAGTAGGGCAATAATGGTTTTTCATTTAAATCACATTTCCTGTCAATAAAAGAAATTTAATTATTCATTACTTTTAATTTTAAAAAAATGATCAATCAAAAACCTTGTTCTGACAAATAAAATGAAAGTTAGTGAACTACTTTACATTCTTTTTTGCTTTAATGATTATATCATTTTATATGTAAAATAATCAAGAAAAAAATCTGTATTTATAATACAGATTCTTTTACTTGTAATCCATTACTGTCAACTTCCAAGGAATAAAGTTGACCAGATAAATTTTGCTCATTAATTTTTTCTGTCAGTAAATTCAGCTTATCATCGGGTAAAAGTAGCATTACTGTTGGTCCCGCCCCAGATAAATAAGTTCCATAAGCACCAAATTCATGGCCAATTTCTCGCAAAATTTTCAGTTCAGGAACTAAAGAAGCGCGATAATTTTCATGAAAATGGTCAGATTCTATCATTTGCCCAGCAACTTTTAAATTTTTTGTCAAAAGACTGGCTGTCAGTACATTTGCAATAGAGCTGGCAGCAACGGCCTCTTTGTAAGCCAATTCCTTAGGTAAAACTTTTCGACTTTCAACAGTTTTTAACTCATAGTCTGGAACAAAAGCTAGAAGTTTACATGAAGGAAAGTCTGAGCTAACATAATTCGTTTTGTCAGCAACAGTACTTGCTATAACTAAATTTCCTAAAAGTGCTGGCGCAACATTATCAGGGTGCCCTTCAATTTCACAAGCAAGTTCAAGTTTTTCTTCTGTTGTCAAATTTAGCTTTGCTAGTTGATTAGCTAATTCAATCCCAGCAATAATGACTGAACTTGATGAACCCAAACCTCTTGCTAAAGGAACTTCCGAAGTCATTTTCAAATGATATTTTGCTGACAGACTACTATTTTTAGCTTTCAAAACTGCTGACAGCGTGGTCAGTAATAAATTTTTTTCGTCAGTAGGAATATTATTTCCTAAATCATGGTCAATTTTCCAATCATTACTTTCTTCAAGTACTTCCACTGTCAAATACAAGTTGACCGCAATACCAATTGAATCAAAACCTGCGCCTAAATTTGCTGATGTCGCTGGTACAATAATTTTCATTTTCCTAGTCCCCCAAAACTTTAAAATAATTAAGTAATTTAAAATCTACTTCTTCTTTTAATTTATCTTGAATGGCCAAAAGTTGAACGCGGTTAATCTGATGACTGATAATCACAACAACTGCGCGATGTCCATCACCTTTTTGTTGTAAAACTTGTTCAAAAGAGACATCTTCACTTGTAAATAACTCCACCAAGCGCAATAATTGCCCAGTTGAATCTGGTGTTTCAACGGAAAAATAATATTTATTTACAATATCGTGAGGATTAGCTAAGCTCGTTGGACGTGCGTATTCATTAAATGACTTCCCAATTGTTCCATCTTTTTCCCGTTTAACAATTCGAACAATATCAGCTAAAACACTCGTAGCGGTTGGCTTTTGACCTGCTCCCGCCCCATAGAACATTGAATCCCCAATTCCATCTGATTCAATAAAAACAGCATTCATAACACCATTGACACTGGCCAATGGATGACTTTTGGGAAGAAAAGTTGGGCTAACCTCAGCGAAAATTCCTGATTCAACCTCATTAATTTCACCTGTCAATTTTAAAACATAGCCAAATTGTTGAGCAATCTCAACGTCAGTTTTTTGAATCGTTCTGAGGCCAGATTTAGAAATTTGATCAGGACTTAGCGTCATTCCGAAAGCAAATTCACTTAAAATCGCTAATTTATAACTGGCATCAATTCCGTCAACATCATTTGTTGGGTCAGATTCAGCATAACCAAGTTCTTGAGCTTTGGCCAAAGATTGGTCGTAAGTCCATGCCTCCTCTGACATTTTTGTCATCATAAAATTACTTGTTCCATTAAGAATTCCTAAAAGATGTGTGATTTTGTCTGATGAAAATGAATTGGCTAAAGTTCTTAAGATTGGAATCCCACCAGCAACAGCCGCTTCATAATATAGAGCAACATGATGTTTCTCTGCCAAAGCACGCAATTCAGTTCCATGAACAGCCAGTAAATCCTTATTGGCTGTGACAACATTTTTACCCGCTTTAATCACTTTCGTAATGTAGGTCTTAGCTGGTTCAATCCGTCCCATCAACTCAACAACAATTGAAATCTCAGAATCAGCCAAAATTTCTTCTAAAGTTAGAACAAAATCATATTGATAACCCTGTGCTCTAGCTTTTTCAATTGCTTTTTCATCTCTCATCAAAACTTTTGAAATGACGATTTCTTCATCTAAAATTTTTGATAGTTTTTCTTTATTCTCAGAAATTAAAGTTGGAAGCCCAGTTCCAACTGTCCCAAACCCCAATATTGCTATATTTACTGTCATCACTTCTCCTTTTCAAACAAAAATTAAATTTTAAGATAATTCAAAAAATAACTTTCGCTCAATTTCTTAATATTATACCATTTTTATCGAAAAAAATTTACTGACAGAAAGCTCAGTAAATTTAAAAGAATAAAAATTACTGACAGCCTTGTCAGTAATAATAATTTCACTATTTTTTAAAGCAAATCTAGTTTTTTCAACTCATTATCGATTTGTCCCAAAACTTCATCAAGATGTTCAGGATTATTGACAAAATCAATAGAATCACCATCGATTCTCAATTTTGGCGAAATGTTGTAATTTTTATACCAATCAGGATATTCATCATGCACTTGAGCATAATAATCTTTTAGTCCTTCTTGATTTTCAATTTGTTCAAATGAACGTCCACGTTGTGCAATTCTTGAGAGCATTGTTTCAAATGACACATCAATATAAACCAATAAATCCGGACGTTTTTTGGGCATTCCATCAAGTTCTTCTAACATATTTGCTAATAAATCTTGATAAATTTCCAATTCAGTTTTTGTTACATTTCCATTTTTATAGTTCAAAGTTAGGAAAAGTTCATCCTCAAAAATCGAACGGTCAAGCACGTTATTATCCTGACGATAAGCCATTTTAATTGATTCAAAACGTTTATTCAAAAAATAGATTTGTAGCAAGAAAGCATACTTTTGAGGGTCTTGATAATAAAGATCAAGAACAGGATTATTGTCCACCGCTTCATAAAAAACATCCGTTTTTAAATGTTCTCCTAAAGCCTTTGCTAGACTCGACTTCCCTGCACCAATTGTACCTGCTAATACGATCAAAATTGTCTTTTCCTCCTCGTCATTTCTTCAAAAGAAAGAAATGAATTTATAAATCTATTTTATTATAGCCGAATTTTTTAAATTTACAACTATTTATTAATTTTAAAAACTAAAAAATCATTTTAGTTATTACTTCTCTTTTTTCAAAAACTCACGAACTTGAGATGAGAAATAGAGAGAGCCTGTAACTAATAACAAATCATCTTCAGCTAAATTTTTTTGCGCACGAACTAAAGCTAATTCCCAACTTGGAGCCAATTCAACCCCTTCTTCTTCCAATCTTTGAAAATCTCCCAAATTCAAAGCTTTTGGATAATCAAAAGTTGTCAAAATCAGATGCGAATTTTTCACAGTTTGAAGCATTTTTATCATTTGACTAATATCTTTTGTGGTAATGGCTGAAAAAATGATTGTAATTTTTTTATCTGGAAACTCAGAGCTAAGATTTTCAAGCAAACGATTCATCGCATGAACATTATGAGCACCATCCAGTAAAATGAGTGGTTTTTCACCCAATTTTTCCATACGAGCTGGCCAAAAAGCCTCACGAATTCCAGAGCGAATCACATCCTCAGTCAATTCAATCCCAACCTTACTTGCATAAACCAGAGAAAGTTCAATAGCCATACCAGCATTTTCTATTTGATGTAAGCCAACTAAAGATTTTTCAATATCCAATATTGCTTCTTGACCAGAAAAGAAATTAAAATGTTCGTGTTCTTCCACTTCCGTACGATAATCATATGGAAATTGATAAACACGCGCTGTATTTTTTCTAGCCACTTCCCATATAACCCGAAGTGCTTTTAATTCAATATTTCCAACAACTACTGGAATTCCTGGTTTAATAATTCCAGCCTTTTGAGCTGCGATTTCTTCAATGGTCGAACCAAGAATATCAATATGATCTAAACCAATTGTTGTAATTCCAGAAACAACAGGTTTAATCACATTTGTTGAATCAAGAAGTCCACCTAAACCAACTTCAATAACCGCTAAATCAACCTGCTCATCAGAGAAATATTTAAAAGCCATTGCCGTGATAATTTCAAATTCGGTAATTCCAGTCAGTTCAGCATCTTTATCAAGTTCAGCAACAAGTGGTTGGATCATTTCTACATAATAAATTAATTTATCATCAGCAATCGGGAGTGCATTAATCGACATCCGCTCACCAAAAGTGGTGATGAAAGGACTTGTGAAAGAAGCAACCTTCAGACCTGCCTGCATAAAGATTGAGCGTGTGAAAGCGACTGTGGAGCCTTTTCCATTTGTTCCAGCAACGTGAATCATTGACAAAGACTCTTCTGGATGACCAAGCAATTCTAAAAGGGCCGAAACACGACTTAGGCCTGGGCGAATATTAAATTTTAAACGTGAATGTATCCATTCCAATGCTTCTTCTATAGACATTTTGTGACCTTTTCTACTTTATCTTTTGTATTGATAATATTTTTTAAATTCATCAGGAGCTTCAGTTCTATCAAGAAGGAAAAAAGGCAATTCAGCAAGGCCTGCTTCTTTTTCTTTTAGTTCCAATAGAAAACGAAAATCAATGTGTTGATGTTCTTTCTCATTCTTAATTTTGTTGTAAGGAATATTAATCAAGTTAACATCTACCAACTTGCCTGATTCTGACGCTGAAAAACCTGTTTCTTCATGGAACTCACGAATCGCAGTTTCCAATGGCTTTTCTCCTAGTTCAACATGACCTGCTGGAAGCAAAAGCTCCTTTTGATAAGGGTGTTCAATAAAAAATAGTTTATGTTTTTTAAAAACTAATGCACTTGCTGACAATTGTAAATCTGGATTCTTTTTCCCCCGAAGCTCTAAAGTCGAATTTTTCAATAATCGAATAATCTCGGAAAATTTTTCTTCACTTCCAATAGCAGATAAAGCTTGAATTTCAGCAATTAGGTCTTCATTCATTTTTAAAATTCCTTATAAATTTCAATTGCATCGAGTAAACGTTTAGTCTCCTTAACATCATGAACACGCAAAATCCGTCCCCCGTCAGCAACCATTTGCGCTTCTAGGACAAGGCTTGAAAAAAGCCGCTCATCTCCTTGGGCATTGAAGAGTTTTCCCATAAATGACTTACGAGAGATTGCAATCATAAGAGGTAAACCTATTCTGCTTAAAATTTCAGTTGCTTTAACCCGCTCAAGACTATCTGAACCTGAATCTCCATTAAAAAAACCAACTCCAGGATCAATAACGATTTGCTCAGCTTTTAAACCAAGTTGAAGTAACTCTTCTTTTTTATTTTCAAAAAATAATGGAAGTTCTTCATAAACATTATCAGCATAACTAAAACCAGCTCGCCCATTATTCATAGCAACTAAAGCCGGTTGATACTTTTCTACCACTTTTAATTTATCATTTGTATCAAAACCATCAATATCGTTAATAATATCAACCCCAGCGTCTAAAACTCGTTCCATGACATAAGCTTCATCCGTATCGACAGCAAAAATCGCTTTAGGAAAGTTTTTTTTCAACTCAAGAATAGGTTCTTTCAGTCTGTTCCATTCCTCTTCTGGGCTAATATCGTCATATCCTGGTTTCGATGATTTCCCTCCCAGCTCAAGAACAGAAGCTCCATTTTCTAAATCAGCTTCTACTCTTTTTAAAATATGAGAGAGGTTTAAATTATCTGGATTTCCATCATAAAAAGAGTCTGGTGTAACATTGACGATTGAATAGACAATTGACTTTCTAGTTAAATCAAAATTGAAATTTTTACCTGACCAAATGATTTGATGACGCTTATAAATCACTTCAAGCATTTTTTTATCTTCATCATTTTCAAAAAGATTAATCAATTTTGCTAAGTCATCAATTGTTAAAACTACTAACAAGGAGTCTGGAGCCAGTCTTGTCAAACTACCATTTCGATAAAGTTTTTTTTGAAGAGAAATCATTTCATTGTGATTTAACTCATCAAATTTTAGGATAATATTTTTAAGAGAAAAAGATTCTTGATTAAGTTCTAAGATTTTCATAAAAGACTTTCTAAAAATTCCATTCTTTTTTCATTATTTTCTTTAAATTCACCTAAAAAATAAGAAGTTTTAGTAATAGAATTTACTTTTTTTACTCCACGCATTTCAACGCACATATGACGTCCTTCAACAAGAACTGCCACTCCTTTAGGATTCAAAATATCAGTCAAAATATCTCCAATATCATGAGTGATATTTTCTTGAACCGAGAGTTTGCGCGAAACATAATCAACTAAACGGGGAATTTTTGACAAGCCAATAATTTTTCCATCAGCTGGAATATATGCAACATGAGCTTTCCCAAAAAATGGTAACATATGATGCTCACACATTGAATAAAAAGGAATATCTTTAATCAACACGATTGAATCCGTTTTAGAAGAATCAATTTCAAAAAGTTTATACTCATTAAACTTGCTTAAGCGTTGTGACGAAAGAATTTCTTCATACATTTTAGCTACTCTTGCTGGAGTTTCAAGTAATCCTTCTCGATTTGGATTTTCACCTACTGCAAAGAGAATCTCTTTAACGGCATCTTCAATACGATTTCTCGGTGTTTTTTCTTCTTTTATTACATGGAGCTCTTGTTCACTTACTGAAAGTTCGGCTATTGCTTTTTCTATTGACGCATAATATTTAAAGTCTTTATCAATAAGTTCAAAAATAGGTTTCAAGACAAAAAGACGATTAAAAGCTTCTTTATGTGGAATAACCAAGTTTTCTTCTTGCATTTCTAAGTCGTCATAGAAAATAATATCAATATCAATTGTTCTTGGCCCCCAATGAATTTTTCGCTCACGGTTCAAAGATAACTCAACTTCATGAATAAAAGATAATAATTCCAAAGGTTCAAGTAGCGTTGCCACCTTTAATGCCAAATTAGTAAAATCATCTTGTTTGACGCCGCCGACTGGAGTACTTTCATAAAAATTTGATACTTTTTCAATCATAATTTTAGGGTGTTTTCCCAATAAACGAATGGCTTCATGTAAATAATACTGACGGTCACCAATATTACTTCCCATGCTTAAGTAAGTTGTTTGCATAAGTCCTCCATTTAGACATAATCTTTTATGATTTTGTTTCTCTTCTATCTCTTTAAAATATTTATCTTAAAAACCAGCTTTAGCCTCTCATCTCAATTTCAGCTGAATCAAAAATTCCTTCAATCGGTACGGCTAATTTTCTAAGATGGACTTCAACCGTTGATATACGCTCTGAAGTAGCCTTTACTGCTTGAATAATTTCAAAGGCAACATGTTCAATTAAATCAGCTTTTGAAGATTCTACAACTGCTTTTGTTGCCTCATAGAAATCAACATAAGACAAAGTTTCATCTAATTCGTCTTTTCCTGAAAAATCAAAATTTGTTTCCACGATTAAATCAATTTCGAGATTTTGTCCGAGAACTTTTTCTTCTGGCAGAACACCAATATGTGCCCTAAATTTTATATTATTAAGTTTTATTTTGTACATATTTCCTCTTTTTAAGTGTAGAAAAGGCTATGAATCTCTTCATAGCACTATTTTCAGAGATATCTTAAAATCGCTTCCCAAGCTTCTTCAAATCCTGTCTTATCAGTAGAAGAAAAGATAATAAAATCATCTGTACTATCAAATTTCATTGCTTTTTTGATAATAGATTCATGTTTATTCCACTTACCACGTGGAACTTTATCGGCTTTGGTCGCAACTAAAATCACTGGAATATGGTAGTATTTCAAAAACTCATACATCATCAAATCATCTTCTGAGGGTTCATGACGAATATCAACTAAGCTGACAACTGCTTTTAAATTTTCTCTTGTTGTCAAATATTCCTCAATCATTTTACCCCATTTTTCGCGTTCCTTTTTAGAAACACGAGCGTAGCCGTAACCAGGTACGTCAACGAAATGAAGTTGATCATCAATATTATAAAAATTGAGCAACTGTGTTTTACCAGGTTGACCAGAAGTTCTGGCAAAGTTTTTACGATTAAGTAAAGTATTAATAAAACTTGATTTACCGACATTTGAACGCCCAGCTAAGGCAATTTCTGGCCAATCATTTTCTGGATATTGTTTTTTTGATGCTGCTGAAATTGTTATTGTCAGATTATTTGTATTTATGGTCATTTTTTCTTGGCCTCTCGAATCATTTGTGGCTCAGCTTTTCCGTCAACAACTGCTTCATTAATAATAACTTTTGTAATTTCTTCATGACTTGGAACTTCAAACATGATATCCATCATTACTTCTTCAATAATTGAACGAAGTCCACGCGCTCCTGTTTTGCGCTCAATTGCTTTTCTAGCAATTGCCATGAGGGCTTCATCTTCAAATTCAAGTTCAACATTATCAAATAAAAGGAGTTGTTTATATTGTTTAATCAAAGCATTTTTAGGTTCTGTCAAAATTTGAATCAAATCCTCTTCGGTCAAACGTTCCAAAGCAGCAACAATTGGCAGACGACCAATAAATTCAGGAATTAATCCGAATTTTTGAATGTCCTCGGCAATAATTTCTTGCATATAAGAATCATCGTCATTTAATTTTTTATTATTGGCACCAAAACCAATAATTTTTTCACCTAAACGTTGTTTGACAATTTCTTCAATCCCGTCAAAAGCTCCACCAACAATAAATAAGATATTTTTGGTATCAATTTGAATCATTTCTTGATTAGGATGTTTACGTCCACCTTGTGGTGGAACACTAGCTACCGTTCCTTCAATAATTTTCAAAAGGGCTTGTTGAACACCTTCCCCGGAAACGTCACGAGTAATTGATACATTTTCAGATTTTTTAGCAATTTTATCAATTTCATCGATATAGATAATTCCACGTTCAGCACGTTCAATATTGAAATCACTCGCTTGTAAAAGTTTTAAGAGAATATTTTCAACGTCTTCTCCAACATAACCAGCTTCAGTTAAACTTGTCGCATCTGCAATCGCAAATGGAACGTTGAGTGATTTCGCTAAAGTTTGAGCGAGAAAAGTCTTACCAGAACCGGTAGGTCCGATTAATAGAATATTTGATTTTTGTAGTTCAATATCTTCAGCAATTTTACTTGCTGCAAAATTAATTCGTTTGTAATGATTATAAACGGCAACTGCAAGTGCACGTTTTGCTTTTTCTTGACCTATCACATATTCATTTAAATGGTCAAACATTTCTTTAGGTGTTTTAACTTCAAGCATTTCTGAATCTTGTTCTTCTCTTAATTCTTCTTCTAAGATTCGAGTTGAAAGTTCAATACATTCATTACAAATATAAACGTCTGAACCGGCAATCATTTTTTTTACATCATCTTGACTCTTTCCACAGAAAGAACAATGTATATTTGGATTTTGTGTATTTGACATAGTTATTTTATTCCTGATTTCACTAACATAAAAAGTAAGTGTTATTGGCTTACTTAAAAGGCACTTTTTCTATTTTTTAAAATAAAGTTCCAGAAAAAGCGTGAATTGTATTTACGAGGTTCGTAAAAGCATTGAGTAAAAACAATACTCCCAGACCCCAACGTTTTTTTCTAAAGCATTGAATAGCGATGACAATGCTAATCCAACAAAGGAGAGCTGTGAAAAGCCCAAAAATTGATTTTGTCATGGTTGTTTCACTTTTTCATATTTTTTAATTGTAAAAGTATAAGAATTCCGCTCATCTTTATCGTGAAATTTTTCAGAGACTAGCTTAAATCTTCCAAAGTCAAATGTACTTGGAAAATAAGTATCTCCTTTAAATTTTTCATGAACAACTGTTCGATAGAGCAATTCAAGTTCAGATTCAAAAAGGGCTAAAATTTCAGCTCCTCCTGTGATAAATAAGTCTTTATTTTGCTTATGGTACCAATCTAGAACTTCCTTAGGGCTGTGCATGATGAGCACTTTTTCATTATCTGATTGATAAGTTTCATCGCGAGTTAAAATAATACTTATTCTCCCTGGCAATACACGTTTATTCATTCCTTCAAACGTTTTTCGTCCCATCAAAATCACTTGATTCATGGTTGTTTCTTTAAAATGTTGTTGTTCAGCAGGTAAAGACCAAGGCATTTTATCAGCTTCACCGATAAGACCTGCTTCATCTTCTGCCCATATTCCAATTATCATAGCAACCCCTCTCATTGATTTTTACTTTTACTATTATAGCAAATTTTTGCTGTTTTCGCTTTGACAAGTTTGATATTAGTCACTCATTTTTAAAAATAATTTCTTTTTTTTATCAAAAAAATTTAGTTTTCTCTTTACAAAATACAAAAGAAGTGGTATGATATCAATTATATTAATTTGTTTCAATCTTTCCTGTTATGATTAAAGCAAATTAGTCCCCCAACTAGACTTCTTGCTGAGATTGACTCCGAGGGGTCTAGTTTTTTTGTTTTTTACTTTAATTAATTTACTGACAGCTCTTCTGCTTATGGTAAAATGTTCTTAAATAATTGCATTTTACTCATAGATTTTTTGATAAGGCTGTCAGTAAAATTTTTGTTATTAAGAAAGTGTATTTCATGAATCATATTGCTCTTTTTGAACCTCGTATTCATTTCAATACAGGAAATATCGCCCGCACTTGTGCGGCTACTAATACCGTTTTACATTTAATTGAACCCTTTGGTTTTGAAATTTCTGATAAGCATCTTAAACGTGCTGGTTTAGACTATTGGGATAAGGTAAATATTGTCTATCATAAAAATTTAGATGATTTTATGAATTCAATTAATGACGGAGGACAACTCTATTTGGTCAGTAAATTTGCTGAGCATGTTTATTCTGACGTTGATTACTCCGATGATGAAAAAGATCACTACTTCTTGTTTGGCCGTGAAGATACAGGTTTACCTGAAGAATTTATGCATGAACATCGTGATGAATGCATTCGTATTCCAATGAATGACGAACATGTTCGGTCATTAAATTTATCAAATTGTGCTTGTATGATTGTCTATGAAGCTTTAAAACAACAAGATTTCCGTGGACTAGAACTCGTTCATACTTATGAAAAAGATAAGTTAAAATAATTGTATTTATAAATAGACAAACGCCCTATTACTGACAGGCGTTTTTTTATTGTTCTTTTATTTAGCGGGTGCTATAATGAAGGCAAATAAGAAGGAGATACAAAAATAAGGAGCATTTTATGAAGGCTAAACTAGGCAATGAAATTGTTGAATATTGGCAAATCAGCCTGACTAAACCCGCAAACGAATCGTGGGTCTTAGAGGCTTTTAAGAAAGGACAGCTCTCGTGGTCTGGTCAATTTGCAATGAATAAGGAGACCAAAGAAAAATTACTTGCTGACGGAATGTCTACAAAAAATCCAGCTGAGCATGATACCCTTTCTAAAGAAATAAAACATTTGGACTGGCTAGGGCTTTATATTTCGCCAAATAAGCTGAGTAATGCTTATCCGGATAATGTTTATCTTGTAGTCAATCAAGTACGTATTCCAGCCTTTGGACGACTTGGAGAGTACCTCCTAGTAGCACCTGATGGTTCTTTTGAAATTTACTCTGAAAAGAAATTTCAGCGAGATTTAGAAAAAATTCAATAAAAAAACCACCTCAACGGTGGTTTTTATTTTATTTTGTTTCGTCAGTAACTAATTCATCTTTTTTTCCATGATTAAATACTAAATTCAGGATAATTGCTGAAACAGTACTCATCACAATCCCATTAGAAACAAAAGGTTGAATAAAGCTTGGAAGTGCTGTAAATAAGTTTGTTGAGTTAAAACCAACACCCATCGCAATAGCAACTGCAGCAATCAGAAGATTTTGATTTCCTTCAAATTCAACTTTTGCCAGCATTCTAATTCCTTGTGTGGCAACCATACCAAACATAATCAACATCGCTCCACCCAATACTGGAGTTGGAATAAGTTGTGCAACAGCGGCAAATTTTGGAATAAGTCCTAATACAATTAAAAATCCAGCTGTGAAATAAATAGGTTTACGTGTTTTAATTCCTGATAATTGCACTAAACCAACGTTTTGTGAAAAACCAGTGTAAGGGAAAGTGTTGAAAACACCACCAAGAAATACAGCAAATCCTTCCGCACGATAACCATTACGCAAACGTTTTTCATCAAGATTTTCACCAGTAATATCAGCAAGAGCTAAATAAACTCCTGTTGATTCAACCAATGACACGATAGCAATAATAATCATCATTAATGAATCAGCCAAATAAAATTTAGGTGCTGAGAAATAAAAAGGTTGTGGCAAGTGTGCCCATGGTGCTTGAGAAACAACTGAAAAATCAACTAAGCCCATGCTAGCAGCCAAAATTGTTCCAGCAATAAGTCCAATTAAAATAGCAATAGAACGAATAAATCCAGTAGTAAAGATATTAATTAAAAGAATAATCACTATAGTGGAAACAGCTAAAATTAAACTTTGGATTGTTGGTTTATCAACATTATTACCCATATTGCCAATAGCAACAGGAATAAGGCTTAAACCAATTGTTGTAATTACTGAACCAGTAACGATTGGTGGAAATAGTTTTCGGATTTTAGAGAAAATTCCTGAAACCAAAATAACGAAAACCCCTGCAACCATTAATGAACCAAACATTGCTCCAGAGCCATGTCTTTGACCAATAATAATTAATGGAGCAACAGATTGAAAAGCAACACCAAGGACAACTGGTAAGCCAATCCCAAAGTGCTTACGTAGTTGGAGTTGCAAGAAAGTGGCTAAACCACACATGAAAATATCTGCCGAAATTAAATAGGTTAACTGAGTAGCTGAGTAATTTAAAGCTCCAGCAATCATGATTGGAACAAGAATTGAACCTGAATACATGGCCAGCAGATGTTGTAATCCTAAAACAGCAGATTTTGAGTTACTTTGCTCCTGGCTTTGTTCATTTTTTTGAGACATTTTGATTTTCCTTAAATTTTTCTTTTTTTATTTTCTTATTGCTTAAGCTTAGTCGAAATCTTTATCATCGGCTGGGGCGAAGATGACTTTACCATCTTCAAATTTTTCAATCCGGGCAAGACTGGTAAGTTTCATTCCTTGGTCAAGAAGTTTTTGACGGCCATCTTGGAAAGATTTTTCAATCACCATTCCTAAACCGACAACTTCTGCTTTAGCTTGTTCCATTAAATGAACCAAACCAAGTGCTGCTTGACCATTAGCTAAAAAGTCATCAATAATCAAGACTTTATCGCCTTCTTCAATGAGTTTGCTTGAAATTTGGACAGTTGAAGTTAATTTTTTAGTGAAAGAATAAACTTCTGTAATCAATAAATCATCATTCATAGTTACATTTTTTGCTTTTTTAGCAAAAATCATTGGAACGTTGAGTGATTCAGCAGCATATAAAGCAGGGGCAATCCCACTTGCTTCAATGGTTACGACTTTTGTAACTCCTGCATTTGCATAAACCTGTGCAAAACGTTTCCCGATTTCCTTCATCAATTGATAATCCACTTGGTGTGTCAAAAAGCGGTCAACTTTAAGAATGTCTTGTCCTAATACTTGACCGTCTGTATGAATGCGGTCTTCTAATAACTTCATTATTCTCTCCTTAAAAAAATTTTTTCTCATCTGTGCCCACAGGTGAGAAAAACGTCTCGTTATAAAAAATAACAAGACGTTTCAAATACGCAAAAAAGAAATTAAATTTTCTAAAAAATCGAATTTGCTTATTGTCTCGCATTTACGGTACGAGGTAGAAACGCCCAGCCATATCCTAGGTATAAATAAGATTGTTCTATTATAGACTAAATGCTAAAGTTTTTCAAGCATAAGTTTTGGTATTCCCGAACAATGGGAAAGAAAATGCTTACTAAATCGCATCACCATTCCAAATTGAGTTTTTAACAACAACATAATCAACTTTTGTCAGCGCAGACAAATCACGACCACCAGCATAAGAAATTGAACTTTGGAGATCTTCTTCCATTTCTTTCAATGTATCTTTAAGTGAGCCTTTGTGAGGAAGGAGAATTTTCTTTCCTTCGACATTTTTGTGTTCACCTTTTTGATATTCTGAAGCCGAACCAAAATATTCTTTGAAAAGTTGTCCGTCACGTTCAACAGTTTGTCCTGGTGATTCTTCGTGTGCAGCAAAAAGTGAACCGACCATTACCATTGTTGCTCCCATACGGATTGATTTCGCAATATCGCCATGGGTACGAATTCCGCCGTCAGCAATAACTGGTTTACTTGCTGCTTTAGCACACCATTTTACCGCTGCAAGTTGCCAACCACCTGTACCAAATCCAGTTTTAACTTTTGTGATACATACTTTCCCTGGACCAATGCCTACTTTAGTCGCATCTGCTCCAGCGTTTTCCAATTCACGGACAGCTTCTGGCGTTCCAACATTTCCAGCAATCACAAAAGTTTGTGGCATCAAACGTTTAATCAATTGAATCGTTTTAATAACAGAATCTGCATGTCCATGAGCAATATCAATTGTAATAAATTCGGGAATGAGTGCGTCTGCTGAAATTTCACGAATAAAAGCATGTTCATCTGCTTTAACACCAACAGAAATTGAAGCAATCAGGCCTTGTTGGTGCATTTTTTTTATAAATGCCGCTCTATTTTCTGCTTCAAAACGGTGCATGATATAGAAATAGCCTTCTTTTGCAAGCATTTCAGCAATTTTATCATCAATAATGGTTTGCATATTCGCTGGAACAACAGGGAGCTTGAACGTAAAATTTCCTAGTTTTACGCTTGTGTCTGCTTCTAAACGGCTGTTAATGACACATTTATTTGGGATAAGTTGGATGTCTTCGTAGTCAAATACTGAGTTTAGATTATTCATTGCAATTTCTCCTTGAGAATGAGTAGGCTTTTATGAATTTCTAGCCTGTGAACTCATTTATGATTTGATTTACAGAAAAGACCGACCAAACCCTTCGGGTTTCACTAGTTGAACGATTATAAAATCTCTGTCTGCTCAACCTTCCTTATTCATTTTATCTCAATTAAACGGTTTTTTTAGGTATTTACTTCTATTTCTTCAAAAAACACATTATATCATTCGGAAATAACAAACAATAAAAAAACACCGATCATTCTGTCAGTATTTTTTCTTTAAAAATAAAGTTCCACGTCTATAAATGACAAAAAAGATTAATTCATAGATGAGTAAAAAGATTAAAAAGCTATGCATGAAAAATTGCTCAGGCAAAACGCTAATAATCGGGTCTGTCGCTGGGTCAAAGAGCCAACTATTATCCCGAAAAAGCACTTCATGAAAAGCTACAAAAAATCGGTCAAAGCCAATTAGCCAAGCAATAACTCCAATTGCTAAAGGAAATAGCATAACAACTCTAAGCGCATTATGGAAAACAATCGAAAGATTTTCTTTTATAAATCGAATAGTGAAAGGAATCAAAATGATTGTCAGAAAGAAAACAAGCATAAACAAATTTTTCACTTCTGCGAAATGGTGAAGACCACTTGCTGACGAAGGGAAATCTGGCATAGATAGTTTCGTTTCCAAAGGATTAATTAAATAATTCATCAGAATTAAAAAATTATGCCATATTTTACCGGCAGTCATTTGAACTAAATCGGTTAATTGATACCAAAAAATTTCACCAAAAAATAAGGGAATCGCCAAAAAAATAGTTAAAGTTACTGACAAGGCAATAATCCATAAAATACTAAATCCAAAAATGACTTTATCTCTCATAGGCGCTCCCAAAGTATTCTAAAATTTACTGACAGAAATTAATTTTTCCGTCAGTAAATTTTTAAAAGCAATCAATTACTGACAGACCTGTCAGTAATATTTTCAAACTTCCCACTCATCTAAACTAGCTACTACATAAGTCGGAGGAACTGGAAGATTTGGTACTTCTTCAGCTCTTGTAAATCCAGTTGTGACAAGCAAGCTATCAATTCCGTTATTAATGCCCGTATGAATATCTGTCAGATAATTATCGCCAACCATTAATAAACAAGATTTAGGAAGCCCTAATTTTTCGACCGCTTTATTGGCTATAATAGCTTCTGGTTTACCAATAATGGTTGCTTCAACTCGTGTTGCCGCTTCAAGCATTTTTATCAGCGCTCCAGCTCCAGGAGTCAAACCACGTTCGTTTGGCAAATTCAAATCTGGATTTGTTCCGATAAATTTAGCTCCTTTATGAATTGCCAGAGTAGCAAGGACAAGCATTTCATAAGTTAAATCAGTATCTAAAGCGACCACAACGTAAGCTGGATTCTCACGATCTTTTTTGTAACCTGCCTCATAAATCGCTTCTTTAAGACCATCTTCTCCAATGATATAAACTGTTTTTTCTAAGCCTAAATCATTCATATAATCAACAGTAGCAAGACTTGCAGTATAAATCGTTTCCAATGGAGTGTCAATATTAAATTGTTGACTCAAACGGCGTTGTACCACGCGCGGTGTTTTTGTTGTGTTATTTGTGACCAAAAGATAAGGTATTTTAGCCTCTTGTAGCCGATGAATGAAATTCTCGCCTGCAGGAATACGCTTATTTCCCAAGTAAATTGTCCCATCAAGGTCAATTAAGTAACCACCATATTTTTTATTTGTCATTTTATTCTCTTCTACTTTTTATCACTAAAATTTACTGACAGAGCTGTCATTAAACTTTTCCCCAGTGAATTTCAATTTGAGTACTTCCGTCATTAAAATTGTGATGACTCACTTCGTCTTCCCAAGACATTAAAGCATTAATTTCTTCACCATAAAGGACTTCATGATTATATTTTATAAATACATGTTTGGGTTGATGACTTTTACGGAATTCAAAATCCACCATATCAGCTGCCCAATCATAATATTTCGCATTATTAACATGTCCATTCATATCTAATGCTGAAAAACGGACAGGATAAACAATTTTTTGAGCATCACTAAATTCGTCAATTTTACGGAATTTATGAGGACGTGAAATTTTTGATACTTTTTCAGATTCATAAGGATCAACAATTTCATCCAATACACGGTCAATTTTTCTCGTTGCCTTATCCATCAAAACCCAAGTTGAACGAATTTCAACTAAAACTTCTCCATTTTCATCTAAAAATGAGAAATTACGATAACAAAAGAATTTATTATAACTAGTTGCTTCAGTTTCAATTGTTATTTTTTCATTAAATTCTGGTAAACGATGAATCGTCAATTCATATTCAATAACTGCCCAAAAGAGGCCATATCTCTCAAATACCCAGACATCTGAGCGTCCAAGTGCAGTTGATTGCTCTCCAGAAATCTGTAAAGCCACAGCTAAAAGGCTTGAAATTCGCATTTTTTTAAAAGCATCACTTTCATAGAAAGGAACTTGATAATTTTGTTGATATTTTATACCCATTTTATGATAACCTCGCCTTCTATTTTAGCAAAAAAAAGAGCAATTTTCATAAATTGCTCATCTATTAGCCAGAGTTTTTAAAGTTCTCAGAGCTAATTAAATTTTTTCACAGGCGATTTCTAAAGTATCAATCAATAATTCTTCATAAGGATCTTTAGCATGATACTCATCAATGTATTTAATTTCTTTCACACCAGCAGCAACAACTAATTTCAGGCAGGCAAGGCAAGGAAATAACGTTGTATATAAAATCGCACCTTCAGGTGAAACGCCATGTTTAGCAGCTTGAGCAATCGCATTTTGTTCTGCATGAACCGTTGCTACACAGTGTCCATATTTATCTTCAGTACAACCAATATCTGTACAATGTGGCATCCCCGAAACCGCACCATTATATCCCGTAGAGAGAAGTTGACCATTAGGACTGACCAATAAAGCTCCTACTTGAGCATGGTTACAAGTTGATCGTTTTGCAACCACTTGGACAATTTCTTTAAAATATTCATCTTTACTTGGTCTTGTAAATTTCTCTGACATCATGAACTCCTTAATTGCTTTTTGATTTATTATAGCAAATTTATTTATTTCAGGCTTAATAAAAAAACTTCCAAGAGAATCATAAATTAACTTGGAAGAAAAATTTTATTTTTGATTTTTAAACAATTCATTATAGTTGGTTTGGTTATTAACCATATTCAAATCAACATTTCCCGAGTAACCTGGTAAAGTTCCTTGGTCAGTAAATTGTTGCATTTTATAACTTAAAGTCGTTTCTGGTGAAGCATCCCAATAACCTGTATTTCGTCCATAGGCAGCAATCCAAATCGCTTTAAATTTATCAACTTTTATTTGATTATCTCGCAAGAACCAGTCTTGGGCATAAATACCAATGTTTTTAGCTCCTTGTTTCTCCAACTCAGAGCGAAAAGCCTCAATCCCTTGGTTCATATTTTTCATATTGGTTACCTCGACATCAAGCCAATAATAGGTCGGCTTATAAGGGCTTGCTCGACGATAAAAGTCTCTTGCTTGCTTCCTCATTTCAGAAGTGTTTTCTCCAGTCACAAAAGCATAAACCGCAGTCGGGATTCCCCGCTCTTGGAAAGCTTTAATGTGCTGTTTATAGGCAGTATCTTCTCCATCCTTGCTTGCTGAATTATCAGCATGACCATAAGAACCATTGACACGAATAACCGCACCAATCACATGCTGACTTAAGGTGTTGTAATCAATATCTTCTGGACGTTGCCAACCCGAAAGGTCAACAACTGGTTTATTCAAATCCAAAACCTTCTCATCCAAAATATGATTTACAACAATTTTTTCAGTTGCTGCTTTTTTAGGAGGTTCTACCGGTCGAATTCGTACTAAACCAAGTAAGGCGATCATTGCAATCATGGATGCTGTAAAGATAAAAGCTCCCATTTTTTTAAGTTTACGTCTCATTTTAGGTTTCATTAATTATATTGTAACATAACTTTCACAAAAATTCATCACGATAGCATTAAAAATTAATATCATCGAGCAAAAATTTCTCAAAGACATTATTCCCCAACTCAAAACCTTTGTCTGTCATATGGATTCTTTGTCTATCATTATATAATAATTTTTGATTAATAAGTTCTGTGATTTGTTCACCGTATAATTTTTCAAATGAACACTTGAATTTATTTTCAAACTTCTCAACCAAAACTCCCGATTTTTTCCGAAGACCTAAGAACATTTCTTCTTCTATTTGAGATTTTTTACTTAAAACTTCTTCATTTATCCTTTTTTCAGTTGGAGCAGCTTTAAGGTAATGATGAACTGGACCAAGATTTTTATAACGAATCCCTGCTAAATATCCTGACGCTCCAGCGCCAATTCCATAATATTCCTCATTATCCCAATAAGTTATATTATGTTTGCTCTCAAATCCTGGTAAGCCAAAATTTGAAACTTCATAGTGATTATAACCATTTTTAGCTAAAATATCCATGATATATTCATACATGTCCGCATTTTTATCTTCACTTGGTAGGCGTAAAAGACCACGACGTTGTCGATTCATAAAAACTGTATGGTCCTCTAAAATAAGACTATATAATGCCACATGTGGTAGTTTTAATTCTAAAAATTTTTCAACATCTGACTTAACCATCTCCATCGTTTGCCCAGGTAAAGCATAGATTAAATCAATCGTAATATTTTCAAATCCAGCTTTTTTCAGTCTTTCAACTGAATCATAGACTTGAACTTCTGTATGTGTCCGCCCGATTTTTTTGAGCAAAGCATTATTAAAAGTTTGGACACCTAATGAAATTCGATTTACTGCTGAATCAGCCAAAACTTTAATAACCTCATCTGATAAATCCCCCGGATTTGCTTCAACAGTAAATTCTTCCAAAACTTCTAAATCTAACTGTTCAGCAATCGCTGTCAGTAAACGTTCAAGTTGTTGGGCTGATAAAACGCTGGGCGTTCCACCACCAATATAGATTGTTCTTAATTTTTCTATCTCAAAACTTTGAAATTCTTCTATGAGCGATTCAATATAAGCATCAATCGGCTGTCCTGTCATCAGTACTTTAGCAAAATCGCAATAATAACAAATATGAGAACAAAAAGGAATGTGAAAATAAGCCGAATTAGGTTTTTGCAACATTTATAAGTCCCTTCAAAAATTTTTCCTATTCAATGAAAGATAGTGAGAGGATTAACCCTAAAATTAATCTTACCAATAAAAATCACAAATACTTGACCTATTATAACACACCTATGGATAGCAATTGACTTTACAAAACGGAAAATATAGATAAAAAAGAGGGTAGCTTTAACTACACTCTATTCTTCTTTATCCCATTCCCAAGACCGTGAAAACTCCCCTCCTTTAAACAAAGAGGCAAGCCCACTTAATTGTTTGAGCCTTAATAATTCTTCTTTATCCATTCCAATATTTGTCATAATCCACCGATCACTTAAACCAGCTTCAACCAATTGTTGAACAATTTCTGTCATTAATTCTACTGAATGAGTCCCTCTGGCACGATTATGGCGAATAGTGCTGGCTATTCTATCTTCTAATGGGCGATCAATCACAGAAACGGGTAAACAGTTCCCTTCTCTTTGCGCAATCGTTTCAGAATTTTTCATTACAAGATAGCGGTGAAAACCATCCACAATCTCATAAGTATCATTTTCTTTGTCATAATAGCAGACAATTGGCATGGTATAACCATCTTCTAATATCGACCGTTCTAAAAGTTTAAATTCAGTCGGCGCAGTTTTATTAGGATTATAAGAATTTGCTCTAATCTTTTCAATTGGAACCCGTCTCACTTGATAAGCTGGACTTACAAAAAGCTCTCCCATTTTTTCATTGCCTCCTTCTTCTTTTGCAATTCATCTTTCGTTTGACCAAATCCCATATATTGACAGGAAGTATCATTTTTTAAAATGGTGACACACATTCTTTTATAAGAGGGGACTAATCTGAAATTTTTAATTGGTACATCATCAGG
The DNA here is from genome assembly GCF_038006485.1 of Lactococcus sp. FSL K6-0773. NCBI lineage: Bacteria > Bacillati > Bacillota > Bacilli > Lactobacillales > Streptococcaceae > Lactococcus > Lactococcus sp. FSL K6-0773. Next base: position 675,960 of record NZ_JBBOVF010000001.1, read on the forward strand.
GTATTTTTTGAAACGAACTAATTCATATTCCTGTTTGTAATTTCGATTATTTTTTGGAGTACCTAAATTTTCAAATTGCAAATTTGTTTCTTCTAGTTCACTAACAACTTTCTGAGGCAAAGCTCCCCCATTTTTTGTCCAGTAAGTCAGAGAACTCTGGAACTTTTTCAGATAAACTTCTCGAATATCCTCTGGTAATGTCTTGAGTAAAAAGTCAACATAGGTCTCCCAAGTATGCCCCTTAGGAAGACTGACTCCACGATAACCAAGAGCAATTGTCCCACCATAAATAGCCGCAAAATTTGCTCCATTGACACGACCAATCAATTTTCCCCAAGTCTCTGGCTCCAATGCTTGATACAATTTCAAAGATGAGACGCCACATTGATGAAAAGGATTGGCAACCCTCATACTTTTAAAGGGTACTCCTGCTTGAAAATATAAATCATATAAATGATTATAATCAAAAGAAAATTTAGCATTTGCTACCCAGACATCCTCAAACAACCAATCATACATCGGATAAAAATTGAAAACATTATGAAAAATTCGATGGCTATAATTTGTAGTTCCAAATCTTGAAAAAGTTTCATCACGTGTCACAGCATTAAAGCGATTTAAACTTTCTTGAGCTCTAATTCCGACAAGAACTGCTGTTCTTTCTGCTTTCTTTTCTTGATGAAGCCACTGACAGAATTTGCTTTGAAAATCATAATCAGACATTCCTATTTCAAAAAATGGGAAATTGTGATTTTCAAGATGAATTGCTCCTTCTGGAACTGAATTCAACCAGAGTTCGGGATGTTCAGGGTCCCAAGGAAGCCAAGTCGATTGTGACATCGATATTCCACATGAAGCAGAGACAGGCATACAAATATGATAATAATCAAAATCAGGATATTTCCCCATTGAGCGTTCTATATAGTCTTTGGTTTCTTGATAATTCCCCTCATAGTCAAGATAATAAACAGAAACTGCTATTTCTCTGTCAGCAAGATTATTTTCTTCATAATAACGATGAACAAGTTCTAGCATCAATCCAGAATCTTTCCCGCCAGAAAAGGAGACAATTAAGTGGTCGAAATAATTACAAATATAATCTAGTCGTTTATTGAAAGCTTCGTAAACATTTTCCTTCTGATATTTTCTCACATTCGTTACCTTTCGCATAACTTTTTCAACATTTCACTTATTGAGCTTAAACCATTTAAATCATATTAAAGTTTAGGTCTTCCAATTGAAACCATATTTATTATTTTAAAATACAAAAATTAAATATAAAATACGTTTATATCTTTATATTTTATTATAAATTACTTTATTTTGCAATTTTATATTAGAATCGTACTTTATCTTAGGGCTTAAATTATAAAAAAAGTACTTGTCAAAGTACTTTTTTATAATTTAAGTATTTTCTTCTTCCTTCAATAAGGAATAACATTGTCAAACTAAGCAAGATGAGATAAATTGGAAAAGCAACTTCTGCGAAATTCCAATGATGGATCTCTGTAAAACTTGTTGATGCAGAAAAAAGACTACCTAAAAACAAGAAACTATTTTCTGTTTCGGGATACTTCCAACCTTTTAACATGGTAGGTAATGCGGCTAGAGCATCTGATAATATCGCAAGAGATATTGCAACATTAGGACTTTTAGTCAAATACCAAGCTACTAAGGCTAAAATAGAAACAAGGCCACAAATATAATCAAATCTTTCAATTCTCCAATAAGCTGCTTTGTTAAATGACGAAACAATAAAAACTAAAATTGGACCAAAGCCAGCCATAAATACGGGTAAACTTGCCCAAGAAACACCAGTTGATAAGGATGCTGCTGTACTAATCAATGGAGCAATTCCCCAAATTAACCAAGTAATTCTATTCGGTTTAACTCGACCACGCAGACTAGCGATAAGATAAGTAGTTGTAAAAGATATTGAAATAAGTGCGCCTAAAATAACGATAAGATGCATTAAATTCTCCTAAAATAATTTTGTTTTCATTATAACAAAATCTTAAGATTATAATTCATCTGGGAAACGATAGACTTGTATACTTAAATCATCATACGTTTGTAAGTAAAGTCTGCGACTGTTCACTTCCACAGCACTGCGATAAACAGTATAAGTCCCTGAGCGGCCTTCAGACTTTGGAACTGTAACACCATTTAAAATATGCCATGCCTCAACAATATTTTGCTGTTCATCTTTAGGATACACCGCTCTTTCTTTGTAAATAGCTGCTCGAATAAATCGAGCTGTTGGTGTGAATCCTCCAGGAAAAACTGGTTTCCCATTGAAACTTCCTGTCGAAATTTGGTTAGGATTATCATTTTTTACTGACAGATTTTCTAATGATGAATTACTATCCTCATTTTTACTGACAGAAGTATTTTCACTTTCTGTCAGTAAATTGATATCCATATAAGTCCTTAATTTCTCGACTTCATTCTCAAATTTAGGAGCATTTGTAACCACACCAATTGGATTATCTGAAATGACCAATCGTCCACCATGCGGTTCAATATTAATCATTTGCCCGCTTGGATCTGTCGCAGAAAAATGTAAATCATTACGTCCAAATTTGTAGATTGCATTTTCATCAGTCATCAACTGTACATTATCAATATTCTGACGAACTTCCTCAATTGAACGGCAATTCCCTAGCAACCAAAGCAAAAATTCAAAAGCAGCAAGTTGAACTTTTCCCTTCTCTGCTTCTTTAGCATAATCTGACTGATTTGAAAAAGTTAGTTTTTGTGCCGCCAAGCCATATTCATTTACACCATCTGAAATATCAGCATGTAATCTCATTTCGCTATTTCCGACGCCAAGGATGGCATATGGATTAATCATTTTTTGATTGTTATAGACGCTTGTCCATTCATAATTTCTTGGTAGAACAAGGGCAGCGGCATTAAAAGTATGCCAATCCATTGTTCTAGCAAAAACCAATCCACCGTCACTTGACTTTAGTTGAAAACTGGTACACATTTTTCTCCCCTTAATTAATTTGTCATCTCTTTATTTTATCAAAAGTTTTACTGATAAAGATACTAGCAGAACTATAAACTTCAATCCTATAACAAAAACTAAAAAATGTACGAAAAAAGTACTGACAGAATCAGTACTTTCATTCAACCCATAATTATAAAATTATTTGTACATTTCAAGCAATGCAAGGAAGCTATCAGCTTCAAGTGAAGCTCCACCAACGAGGGCACCGTCGATGTTTTCTTTAGCCATCAATCCTTCGATTGTTTCAGGTTTAACTGAACCACCGTATTGGATACGTACAGCTTCTGAAACTTCTTTTCCGTAAAGTTTTTCAACTGTTGAACGAACAACACCACAAGTTTCATCAGCGATTTCGTTTGTTGCAGTTTTACCAGTTCCGATTGCCCAGATTGGTTCATAAGCAATAACCAAGTTTGAAACTTGTTCAGCACTCAAGCCAGCAAGACCAGCTTCGATTTGACCTGAAACCCATTCAGCTGTTTTTCCAGCTTCAAAAGTTTCCAAAGTTTCACCACAACAAAGGATTGGAGTTGCTCCAGCAGCGAAGATTGCTTTTGCTTTTTTGTTGATGTCTTCGTCAGTTTCGTGGAAATATTCACGACGTTCGCTGTGACCGATGATGATGTATTCAACACCTAAATCAACGATAGCAGCTGGACTATTTTCACCAGTGAACGCTCCAGCATTTTCAAAGTAGCTATTTTCAGCAGCAAGTTTCAATTCTGAACCTTGACGAAGGTAAGCCATAGGAGCGAGGAAAAGTGCAGGTGCACCGATAACTGATTCAACATTATCAGATGAAGGCAAGTTATTTTTTACAGCTTCAACAAAAGCTTGCGCTTCTGACAAAGTTTTGTTCATTTTCCAGTTACCAGCGATAATTGGTTTACGTGACATTCTAATTCTCCTTATAGGGCGTTTAAGCCTCTTAAATTTTGGACTTCAGTCCATCTTTTACAAGGTCTATTTTATCATATTGTGAAAAAAATTGCAGAAATCAACTCATCATTAATAAATTTCAATCCTGTCACTTTTTTTCCAATAATTTTATAGCATCACGTGTTTTTTCCAACTTGTCATAACTTTCTGTAAAATGCTCTGATACATACATATAAAAAAGAATGTCAACAACATAAAGCTGAGCCATCAAACTCATTGTTGCAGCAGTCCGCATTTGATAATCTTCACCAGAAACAGAATGAAGAATACAATCAGCCATTTGTCCTAAGCTTGAATTTTCCCGAGAAGTAATTGCAATAATGGGGATTTTCATATTTTTCACCACGCTTGCGAGTTCCAGAACTTCTTTTGTTTCCCCCTTCATTGAAATTCCAATGAAGATTGTTTTTTTATTAGAAACAGAAAGAGAGGAAACAAATAAATGGGCATCTTGAATAAAGATAACTTGCTTGCCAATTCGACTAAACTTTTGAAAAATATCCTGAGCAACCATTGAAGATGCTCCAATTCCAAAAACAAAGATATTCTCAGCAGCATCAATTGAAGACACAGCTTCCATGATTTCATCATCCAACAGAGCAGAATTTGTCGTCTCTACCATGTGATTTACCCGGACTTTGAGTTTATTCTTAATTGAAGTAGGTGATTCAGAATCATTTACTTCCTTGTAGTATTCTTCATCATCTACATGAGCAGCATACGAGGCACTCAATTTTTGTTTAAACTGGGAGAATCCATCATAACCTAACTTTCTGGAAAATCTTACTAAAGCCGCAGAGGAGCTACCAATTTCTCCAGCCACTTCTTGCGCACTTTTTTCTAGCATTTTCTCTCCGACTTCAAAAATATAGTCAGCTATTTTTTTCTCAACTGTCGTAAAGCTAGAATAATTTTGCCTAATGATAAGTAAAGTATCCATTTAACCTCTCCGTTCTTCTTTAATTATAACAAAGAGGTTGGTATAAACCAACCTCTAACTTTTATGCTTTTACTGTTATAATCTCTTGACCTTTACTTATTTTCCCACCATGACTGATAATAATTTTTCGATAAGTATCAGAATTTGTGATAACCACAGGTGTAATTATAGATAAACCTGCCGCTTTTATTTTTGAAAGATCTGCTCTTACCAGTAAATCTCCTTTTTTGACACGGTCATTTTGCTTAACGAAACTTTCAAAAGCTTCACCATTTAAGCCAACAGTATCCATTCCAATATGAATAAGAATTTCAACACCGTCATCACTAGTCAAACCAATCGCGTGCTTAGTTGGAAAAACTGTAGTAACAACTCCAGCGACGGGCGAAACGACATCTCCATTATCTGGTTCAATGGCTACTCCTTTACCCAACATTCCGCTTGAGAAAACTTCATCCTCAATTGTAGAAAGTTCTTTCACATTCCCCTCAAGTGGTGATGCGATTGTTGAACTAGAAAATTCTGGAGTTGTCACAACACGTAAAGTAGGTTGAATAGTTTCCATTTGGACTGATTTTCCATAATTATCTGCTTTTTCTTTTGCATCTTTAGGAATACCAAAGAGATAAGTAGCAATAAATCCACCAATTTAAGCACCCAATAGTCCAAGAAGATAAACCCACCATTTGCCATTAGCAATAAGTGGAAGGAGAGCAAGGCCTGAAGGGCCAATAGCAATGGCTCCAGCTTGACCTAATGAACCGATGATTGCACCACCAATCCCCCACCGATACAGGCCGTGATGAATGGACGACCAAGAGGTAGGGTAATCCCATAAATTAAAGGTTCTCCAATTCCTAAAATTCCTACTGGAAGAGCACCTTTAACAAGTTCGACAAATTCTTTATCTTTTCTCAAACGAAGCCAAAGCGCAATCGCAGCACCAACTTGACCAGCTCCAGCCATTGCAAGGATTGGCAATAATTGTGTTGAGCCCGTTTTAGCAATCATTTCTAAATGAATAGGGGTTAAGATTTGGTGTAAACCAAACATAACCATTGGTAAGAAAAGTACACCCAAAACAAAGCCAGAGAAACCACCACCAACTTGAAGAATAAAGTTAATTGCCCCGACTAAACTTGAAGAAATAACTCCCGCTACCGGCATAATGGCAAAAATCTCCGCAAAACCAATGACCAATAAACCAATGGTTGGTGTCACAATAATATCAATTGAGTCAGGAATAAATTTACGTAGTTGTTTTTCTAAAATCGATAGTAACCAAACAGCGAAAATTACGCCAATAATTCCACCTTGTCCTGCCGAAAGTGCACTTCCATTAAAGATATTTTTCAATGGTGCTTCTGGGTTCATTCCTGTGAGCAAGGAAACCGCACCGATAACACCACCAAGCGAAGGTGTCGCTCCAAATTCTTGAGCTGAATTAATTCCGACATAGATGGCTAAGTAAGAAAATATTCCGGATTGAATAATTTTTAAGACGGTAATAAACTGGGTCCATGTTGCGGCATCTAAGGTACCAGCAGTGACTAAGTTTCCTAAAACAGAGGCCAGCCCACCAATCAAACCGGCACCAACAAAAGCAGGAATCAATGGAACGAATATTTTAGAAATCGTATTAAGAACCGCTTTAAATTTTGAAGGCTTATTATACTTTTCTTTAGCTTCCGATTTTGTTTTTGCCATTAAATCATCAATTGATTGACCTTCAGCACTTGGGAAAGTTTCTCCTAACCTTACCCCAACTGTCTCAACCATTGCTTGAGCAACTTTATTTACAGTTCCAGGTCCGATGACAACTTGTAGTGTTTCATCTTCAACGACACCCATCACTCCATCAATTGCCTTTAAACCAGCTAAGTTAACTTTTGAATCATCAATAATGGTCATCCGAACACGAGTCATGCAAAGAATCAATTTTTTTACATTTTGTGTTCCACCAACATTTTCATAAATCTCACGTGCAATACGAGCTATTTTTTCTTCTGCCATTTTTGCTCCTTCTCCTACCTTAAAAGGTAAATTCTTAATTCAGAGTATTTTTCACAAAACCATTTGCTCTAACAAGCTTGGTTTTTCCTTCTTCTGCTGCACAATCAGTTAATAACATGACAATTGCAAGTTTAACATCTTGATCGGCTTCAATGAATTTTTCTTCGGCTTCTTCATAAGTACAATCTGTCGCTTGCATAATGATGCGTTTACTACGCTCAACTAATTTTTCATTTGTTGGTTTAACATCCACCATCAAGTTATTATAAACTTTACCAATCCCAATCATCGAAATTGTTGAAATCATATTCAAAATTAATTTTTGAGCTGTTCCCGATTTTAATCTTGTTGAGCCTGTTAAAAATTCTGGTCCACAATCAACTTCAATTGGAAATTCGGCATGTTTTGAAATTTCAGCATTAAGATTACAAGAAAGACTTGCCGTTTTAGCACCAATTTCTTTAGCGTAATCTAAAGCTCCAATTACATATGGAGTCCGACCACTGGCAGCGATTCCTAAAACAAGGTCGTTCTCATTCAACTTCAAATCAATCAAATCTTGTCTTCCAAGTTCAAGACTATCCTCAGCCCCTTCGACAGCAACCGTCATTGCTTTGTCACCACCGGCAATTAAACCAATCACTTGGGTAGCTGGTACGCCAAAGGTTGGGACACATTCAGCGGCATCAAGTACACCTAAACGACCACTTGTTCCAGCACCCATATAAATCAAACGGCCACCTTTGTTAAAAGCTTCAATCGCTGATGAAATAACTGGTTCAATATTTGGAAGTGCTTCTTCAACTGCAAAAGCAACTTTTTTATCTTCATTATTCATTTTAATAAGCGCTTCTGCGACAGTCATTTGGTCAAGGTTAAAAGTTTCGTTATTTCGTCGTTCTGTTGTTAGTGTTGATAAATCAATCATTATTTTTCTCTTTTTCTATTTTAAATTTTTGTCCTGGGCCAATAAAAGAAATAAGTTCTAAATCTTCTTTAATAATATTTCCCACAACATTTACTTTTTTATCTGCTGGCAAATTCCTTTTAGTAATTTGAATTTCGCCCATATAACGACCATATTCACAATTATCAATAGTAATTGAGCCTTTTTTTCTCTCAATTGTATTTTCTGGATTTATTTCAGAAATTTCATTGAAGCGGGCCTGAGCGCTGCGGATCACATCTCTAGCATCATCTTGTCTATTTTCATGCTCACCGAGGACTTTAGCAAAATCATTAGTTGCTTGGGTTGCTTGCAATACAAGTTCCCCCTCTTGAAGATATTGGTTAATCTGCCAAGCTGTTCTTGCTTTTAAGCCTCCATCCCCAACATAAATATGATCTATACTTAGAGACTCCATATCAAGTAAGGAAGAGAGTGGATGTTGATAGCGGTGCGCTTCAAGGGTTGGTAATCCTTCATATAAAGGATGGCGTAGAGAATCATCTCCCGGAATAAAGGCCATAACTTTAAATGAATTTCTTTTCAAAAATTCATTTTTTCTAAGAAAGCTCTCCCGAGAAAGGCCTGTTTCTGGTCTTGGGTAATAGTTGTGCCAGGCTTCAAGCTGATTAAAGTTTGCCTTGTATTCTTTTAACTCGTCAATATCTTCTTGCCTAATCGTACTGGCATTTAGACTGACAGTCATTTTTTGACTGACTTGCGCAATTGTCTCATTGCTGATATGATAATCCATCCTGAGACCAGTTACTCCAAGTTCTTGAAGTTCTTCTACTCTATCAATAGAAAATCCAGCTTTTTCTAAAGCTTGACCTGAAATATCAACCATAAGTTTCAAATGATTCTTTTTAGCAGCTGTTCCTAAGTCTATTAGTCTTTTTTTATATAGACTTGCTTCATCCTCGGGAATATGCATCGATGTGAAAATCCCTTTAAAACCATGATTAGTCATCTTGTCAATATATAAATAGTCCTTTTCATTCAAGTCCCTATTCATAAAAATTGAATAACCGTACATTTTTTATCCTTCCGAAATATTATTTCTTGATAACGTATTCATTATAACCTAAAAGAATTATTATTTCAAGTATCAATTTAATCTTTTTTTATTTTGAAATATTATTTCATTGTTTTGTATAATAAAAAGAATAAATTTCTTTATTCTTTTTATTATATTTACAAAGTACATTTTTCTTTAATTGAATCAAAATTCTCTTTAAGAAGAACCGTTGAAGCTTTAAATTTTTCTTGCTCTTCTTGAGTTAATTCTAACTCTAGGACTGCTCGAACACCTGTTCTATCAATAATTGCAGGACTTCCTGTATATAAATCGAACTGACCATACTCTCCTGTCAAATAGGCAGAAACTGGCAGAATCACGCTTTCGTTTCTAAAAATTGCTCTTGTCAAACGAGCTAATGAAGCAGCGATTCCGTAAGAGGTATTTCCTTTTTGCATAAAGATATCCAAACCTACTTCACGAATTTCTTGATCAATTTCATCGAAGGTTGGAAACTCTGGATTAGGATATTTTTTGAGCCACGTTGTTAATGGAATCGCACCGACTGTCACGTTTGACCAAGCGGCAAAACTTGATTTCCCATGCTCAGCTAAAACATATCCATGAATACTTTTAGGATTAATTTGGAGTTTTTCTGCAACGATTTGGCGCATCCGACTAGTTTCTAAAAGCGTTCCTGTCCCTATCACACGATGTTTAGGCAAGCCAGATACTTCTGCAACAACTTGGGCAAGGACATCAACTGGATTTGATGCGACCAAGAAGATACCATCAAAACCTGCATCCATTGTTTTACGAGTTATATCACGAATCATTTCGACATTATTTTCTAATAACTGTAGGCGATCTGGATTTTTTCCGAAAGTTGCTGATGGAGCATTGGCAGACAAAACAACAATATCTGCATCAGAAACATCTGAATAATCAGCAGCATAAATGTTTTTAGGAGCTGCATTTAAATAGGGAAGCGCATGAAGCAAGTCCAAACTGTTGGCTGAAGCTTTACTTTTGTTGGTATTTATTATTGCAATTTCGTCTGCTAAATCATCAACAACTAAATTATGAGCATAAGTACTCCCTACGGCTCCAGCTCCAACAATTACAACTTTTTTGTTATTAATTTTCATCTCTTTTCATCATAAAAAAACAGCGGATCTCATTTTGACTCACGTTGTTTTTCTACTCCCTTTCCAAATCACTTTTCCTAATTTACTTACAGTTTATTTACGCTTTGAAATCACGAGCAATTTGCTCGTCTTCTTTCATTTGTTTAATTAATTGATCTATCCCATCAAATTTAATCATATCGCGAATTTTATCTAGCCATAAAACAGTCAATTTTTCACCATAAATTTCTCCATTAAAATCAAAAATATGAACTTCAACTGTTTTTTCAGTCCCGTTAAAAGTATCATTATATCCAATTGAAGCAAAGCCACGATGACGTTCTCCAGCAAAAATGACATCACAGGTATAAACTCCAACAGCTGGCAAATGAACGTAATCTTTAATTACTAGATTTGCTGTTGGATAGCCCAGTTGTCTTCCGCGGGCAAAACCATGAACAACAAGGCCTCTTGTTTCATAAGAATAACCTAAAAGTTCATTTGCTTGTGCAATATCACCTTCTTCAACTGCTTTTCTAATCCGTGTCGATGAAATTTTTCCATGTTCATCCGCTTTTTCCGGCATGATGACCACACGGTAGTCTTCCGTTGACTTGAGATTTTTCATATCAGAACCTGTCGTATAATCAAATCCTGTAATCACCACTTTGGGATTAAATCTTTTGACGACACTTTCTGCGAATTCAGTTGAAGTTTGATGAGCAAAATTAGAAGTGAAATCTTTAAATACAAGGTAATCTACCCCATTTTCAGCAAAGAGATCTGCTCGTTTTTCATCTGAAGTTAATTTCAAAAGCATTTCAGGCTCAAATTTGTTGAAGGTTAATGTTGGTTTTTCCGGAAAGGTAAAAACAGCTATTTTTAAATTCAATACCGCCGCAATTTTTTTAGCTTCTGTAAAAAGACTTTGATGTCCTCGGTGTAATCCATCAAAATAACCGAGGACAAGGATAAGTTCTTCATCAAATTTTAGTTCATCATTAAATTCTAATATTTCCATTTTTCTCACTTTGGCTCATATTGCTAAGAATTAAACCAATACTTTATTTGGTTTCCAAATTCCTGCTTTTTCTGGATGTTTCATGTAAACAGCAATTAATTTATCATCATAAAAGGCTGCAAATTTATCTCTTGTCAGTTCTGACAAGTCTGTCAGTAAAAATTCACTTTTATTAGACTTAATGACAGGGCTGTCAGTAGTTTCATCTGTAACCCAATCATCCTCAGCAAATTTTTTTCCAACTCGTGCCATTTCAAACTGATCAGCAGTCAAATTTACTCTTGGCAAATCACTGACAGCATATTCTGCTGGGTACATTAAGCTAGAAAGCTCTCCTGCCTCCATTGCTACTTCAATCTCTGAGAGTTTGACAGCATCTTTAATCATCAGTCCATTACTTGCTGTTCTTTGCAATTTTGACATATGTCCTGCATAACCAAGTTGCTCTGCTAAATCTACTGCTAATGTTCGGACATAGGTTCCTTTACTGCACTCAACTTTGAAAGAAAAGCTTACCAAACCTGCCGCTTCATCAGTCATCACGGGACTTGTTCTGACAAATGATTTGATTGTAATCTCTCTTGTCGGACGGTCAACTGTCTGACCAGCTCTGGCATATTCATACAATTTTTTTCCGTTAATTTTTACGGCTGAATACATTGGAGGAATTTGCTTTATTTTTCCAATAAAATTTTTCATTACTGAGTCAATTTCAGACTCTGTCAGCTCCCGTTCTACTGGCGTTTTACTAACAATTTCCCCGTCAGCATCTTCGGTTTTCGTTGAAAAACCAATAGTAACTTCACCTTCGTAAATTTTACCTGCCGCTTCCATGTATTCTAATAACCGCGTCGATTTTCCAACGGCCACTGGCAAAACGCCTGTCACAGAAGGGTCCAAAGTTCCACCATGTCCAATTTTTTTTGTTTTTAAAATACCACGAAGTTTGGCTACAACATCAAAAGATGTCCAGCCCGCTTCTTTATAGACATTTAAAATGCCATTTAAATTTTCATTCATCCTGAAAATTATAGCATTTTTTGACTAAAAAATCACTTACAGTCTTTATGATTGGTCCTTTCCATAAAAAAAATTACTGACAGAATGTCAATAATTTCTCTGACTAAAAAAGACTGACCAAAGTCAATCTTTTTTTATACTTAATTTCCTGTTGGAACTTTTGTGGCATTTATTGATTTGATTTGTGAACTACCACTATTGAGCGAAGCATCCGAACCATATTTAGCTACAAGTTGCGCACCTGTCAGTGTTTCTTTAGTTTGCCATTTAACCATTGGCCATGGATCCTGTGCCATTCTTAAACCTGTCTGCGTTGGATCAGGAACTTGTAAATAATAGGTTCCATCAGCATTTTGTTGAATACGTGCTGTATTTTGGATAACATTTACAGGGTCAGAATACGTGGATACGCCATTTGAACCTACATTAACAAGATAAGTTAAGTAAGATTCTCCAGTATAAACATCAAATTTGCCTTGAGCATTATTAACCCATTGGGCATAAACTGCATCTTGCTGCTTTCCAGTTAGAGTTGACCAGCTTTTTGGAGAGTCATTACTTGAAGATGCCGAAGTCTTTGAACTACTTGAAGCGGAAGTTGATTCTTGAGTTGAATCACTCGTTGTACTAGAGCTTTGTGATTTACTACTTGTGCTCTTACTTACTTTTGTCGATCTTGTTTGTGCAAAAGAGGCTGACTTATCAGGAGTTTTATGAGGATAAAAAACTTGATAAGCAATGATTCCGAGAGCAACTACTAAAATGACTGCCAAACTGGCAATTGCAATTACTTTTTTGCTGTTTTTTGAACTCGCTTTTGAATGTTTTGCCATAAAAAGCCTCCTTAATAAAGCTTGAAAAATACTTTTTCATAATTAAATTATACTTAATTTTCTTATCTATTTCAAAGAATTTACCTTTAATCAATCTTAATAATACAAAAAGTTACTGACAAATACTCCGTCAGTAACTTTTATTCTTAATAACTACTTATAAGTAAATATTAATTGCTTGTTTTAGCATAGGCCGCAGATTGAGTTCCAGCTTGTCGTCCAAAGATAACAATATCAGCAACAGCGTTACCACCAATGCGGTTACCACCATGGAGACCACCTGTAACTTCTCCGGCAGCATATAATCCTTGAATTGGACTACCATCTTTTTTCAAGACTTGAGTATTTGTATTAATTTTTACCCCAGCCATTGTATGGTGAATTCCTGGAGCCACTTTAATGGCATAATACTTACCTGATACTTCAGTAGTCATTCCTGTTGTACGACCAAAGTCTTCATCTTTTTTAGTTGATACAGCTTTGTTCCAACCATCAATTGTTGAAGTCAGTGCTTTTTCATTAATGTCGAGCTTGTCAGCAAGTCCCTTGATACTGTCAGCTTCAACGACCATATCTTTAGATATATACTGTTCAACTGCTTTTACTTTATCTTTAGTTCCTTCTCCAAAAATAACATAAGAATATTTTCCTGGTTGTTTAAGTTCAGCAGCAGAAACTTTATCACGAGTATCCATTTCATTAAAGAAACGTTTCCCTTTTTGATTTACAAGAATCGCCCCTTCACCACGAATTGATTCTGAAACAAGATAACCTGTTTTTTGGAATACAGTTGGATGAATTTGAATTTTATCCATGTCAACTAATTCCCCACCAAGTTCTGAAATCATAGTAATTCCGTCACCAGTTGAACCAGCCGCATTTGTTGTCACATAATCTTTAAGGTCAGGACGATATTTTGCAATCATTTTCTTATTTGCACCGAATCCACCTGTTGTAACAACGACTGCTTTAGAAGAAATATCTTTAGTTTCACCCTCAATCTTAACTTTAACTCCAGATACTTTACCATCTTTTTCAGTAATTTTGGTAACATCACTATTTACAAATAAGGGAATATTTCGTTTGGTAATATTTTCTTCAAGACCTTTTACCAAATAACCACCAACTGCTGAACCATCATGTGGTCGGTGAGTTCTTGAAACTGACATTCCCCCTGTCGTAGTTAAATTATCTAAAACAATTCCATTTGTATTTAACCAATCAACAGCACCAGCCGAGTGGTCAACAAAATAACGAAGGAGTGCCTTGTCATTCGTACCACCACCACCTTTGAGCGTTTCTTCATAAAATTTATCATTTGAATCAGCGACACCTTGTGCTTTTTCGACTGATGTTTCTGATGCGTTCAAACCAGCTGAGGCTTTTGAAGTATTTCCACCAGCAATTGGCATTTTTTCTAAAATGACTGGATTCATTCCAGCATCTTTTGCTTCAATTGCTGCAGTCATTCCAGCCCCACCAGAACCAACAATAATCACATCGTATTTATCACTTAAAGTAGAAGGATCAGCATAGATGTTTGATTTACTTGCACCAGCCGAGGTTTCAACTTTCTGAGACGAACTTGATTGTCCTTTTGTATTCTTTGTATTACTCCCACAAGAAGTCAAAGAGAGGCCCACAAGCGTTAGCAAGCCTAGTTTAGTCCAAATTTTCATAAATTACTCCTTTTGTGTTAAAATTCACATAGTTATTATAACAAATTTTTAGCAACTTTCCAAATATCTATAAAATTTTTAGCTGTCATTAAAAATATTTTCAGAATAAATCACAAAAAGTACTGACAGAATCGTCAGTACTTTCCATTTTTACTTATAAAGATTTATGAGTTCGATTGTAACTTAGAATAAGGCTGAGCATGTAGCATCCAACGCACTCCGTACTTGTCAGTAAAATCACCCATTTTTCCACCCCAGAATTGATTTTCAAAAGGTAAATTAACAGTGACTGTCCCCGATTCAACAGCCTTATTCCAAAAAGCATCTGCTTGTGAGACCGCTTGTTCGTCTTCCGAATCTAAATCAATTAAAATTGAAATGGAATCATAAACAAGAGGATCAACTTTCATAAAATTATCCGCAGCCATAATGGTTGAACCTAGAATGTCACATTGAGAATGCATTGTTAAATCTGAAGCCTTCTCAATTGGAACCCCAAATTGTTCAGCTTGTTCTTCAGCCAGAGGCAGTCGTGAAATATTTGTCGCTCCAAGAACATCTTTATAATAATCTAATGCTTCCTTCGTATTATTAAAAGTAAGATAAGGGTGAATATTAGCCATAGTAAGCTCCTTTTCTGATAAAATTTTATAGTAATTACAACTTTAATTCTATAACCAGTTTACCACAAGAAAGCGCTTCAATCCATTAATTCTGCTTGTCTATAACAATAATCTGCGTGATCATTAATCACTCCTACAGCTTGCAAGAAAGCATAGATAACCGTTGAACCTGTAAATTTAAAACCGCGTTTCTTCATATCTTTACTCATTTTGTCAGAAAGTTCATTTGTTGCTGGAATTTCTGACTCATCATTAACTTGATGCTGTAAAACTTTTCCGTCAGTAAATGACCAGATGTACTTATTAAAGGAGCCAAATTCTTTTTGAATTTCTAAAACTTTTTGAGCATTAACAATCGCCGCTTTAACCTTTAATTTATTTCTGATAATTCCCGCATTTTGTAAAAGTTCTTGTTCTTTATTCTCGTCATATACTGCTATTTTTTCAATTTCAAAATTATCAAAAGCTTCATAAAAATTTTCTTGTTTATTTAATATTGTTGCCCAAGAAAGCCCTGCTTGATTTAAATCAAGGACCAATTTTGCAAAAAGTTCCTGATCATTATGTAAAGGGACTCCCCAATAAGTATCATGATAATGAATCATTTTATCAGTTGACAAACACCAATTACATCTTCTTAATTCAGTCATTTCTACCTCTATCCAATCACTTTACATAATAGTTATTATGCAAAATCAATAAAATTTCTTTTCCCAATGCTCTCCATCAATCTCATAAACAAATTCTGAGTAAGTTGAGTGAAGCATCATGTCTGCCATTTCAAGAAAACTACTTGCAAGATTCAAATTCGCTAATTGATTAATATCTTGCCAAAAAACTTTTCCTTCATCTGTTTCATTAATTAATTGACCAGAGAATTCTGTTGTTGAATAAAGAAAAACCATATATCTTCTGTTCTTCTCAGGTTCAAACCAATCCTTAACTCCACAAAGTTTTAAATTTGTGATATCAAGTCCAGTTTCTTCCTTAATCTCTCTTATTGTTGACGGAACAAGAGCCTCACCTTTTTCCAGATGTCCTCCAGGAAAAGCAATTCCAGTCCATGATTTTTTACGCTCTTGAACAAGAACTTTATGGTTTTTTTCGTCAATAATGGCACACATATTTGTCAATTCGACTTGTTCTAACTCATGATAAGTCATTATTTTTTCACTACTTTTTCTATTTTTTCTCAATTGGAGCCATTGCTGCTAATAAACGTTTCATTCCGACTTCTGGGAAATTAATCTTGAGTTCCATATTTTTACCAGAACCAGAAATTCCTAATACCATACCTTCGCCCCATTTACGGTGAATCGCTGTATCGCCAATTTGCCAATCTTCTGTTTCAGAATTATTAATCGTCGCTTGAGCTGCAGTTGGATTAATGACTGCTTTTCTTTGATGAAGCGCATCTGACATCGAGATCCCACTGGCAAAACCACCAGATTTATAAGAAGCATTGAAGCTTGAATTTGCTTTACGAGCAATCCCAGCATATTCTAGTAATTCATCATCAATTTCCGAAATAAAACGGCTGGGACGATTATAATTCGTTTTACCATAAAGCACACGTTGATTGGCATTCATTAAGTAGAGCGTTTCTTCTGCCCGTGTAATTCCAACATAAGCCAAACGACGTTCTTCTTCCAACTCATCAATATCTTCATTTACCCGTGATAAAGGAAAAATGTTTTCTTCCATTCCAATTAAGAAAACAATTGGAAATTCCAAACCTTTTGCCGCATGCAGGGTCATCATTGTTACTTGGTCAGATTCTTCCTCATAAGCATCTGTTTCAGAAAGCAAACTAACTTCGTTAAGGAAACGGCTCAACTTATCTAATCCAGTTTCAACAATTGGCTCTCCCGTTTCTTCATCTAGAGGAATTTCTGATTTTTCATCAAACCCTTTAGTTACTGACAAGAATTCTTCAATATTTTCAATTCGTGCTTGATTTTCGATACTTGGCATCATTTGCAAAGCTTTGACATAGCCAGTACGCTCTAACATTTCTTCAACTAATTCTGTGATTGTTGAACTTTCACTATGGGTTCTCAACAAATCAAAGGCCATTGCCAAATTATAAATCTCACCAGCCGCTTTTCCACGAATATCGGATAACATAATATCAAAACTTGAATCTGCTAAAGAAAGTCCACGACTGTCAGCAAAACGACGTAATTTTTCTAATGCCCCCGGACCGACTCCTCGTTTAGGTTCATTAACAATTCGTTCAAAACTCATATTATCCGCTGGATTTGCTACTACATTTAAGTAAGCAATAACATCACGAATTTCCTTACGTGAGTAGAATTTAGTTCCCGCAACCATTGTATAGGGAATATTAGATTTAACAAAAGAATCTTCAATTGTCCGAGACTGAGCATTAGTCCGATAAAGCACAGCATAGTCAGCATAAGAACGTCCTGAACGAATGCCTGATGTGATAATTTCAGAAACCTTATTTGCTTCTTCTTGTTCATTTCCAGCGCGGAAATAAACAATCTTATCTCCAGCATCATTTTGCGTCCAGAGTTCTTTTGGTCGACGTTTTAAATTATTTTTTATAACATTGTTTGCCGCATCAAGAATTGTTTTTGTTGAGCGGTAATTTTCTTCAAGCAAAACAACTTTAGCTTTTGGATAATCTTTTTCAAAGTCTAAGATATTTTGCATATCTGCTCCGCGCCAACCATAGATTGATTGGTCAGCATCCCCAACGACACAGATATTTTGAAAACGACTGGCTAAAAGTTTAACCAACTGATATTGTGCATGGTTGGTATCTTGATACTCATCAACATGAATATATTGAAATTTTCCTTGATAGTAAGAAAGGACATCCGGGTTTTCATCAAAAAGGCGCAACGTCTGCATGATTAAATCGTCAAAATCCATTGATTCTGCTTTTCGTAATTCTTTTTGGTAAATCTTATAAACACGCGCAACAACCATTTCATATGGATGTCTAGCGCTTGTTTGAGCTTCATAAGCTGATTCATCTAATAAATCATTTTTAGCATTTGAAATCGCATTTAAAAGCCCTTTGGGTTCCCATTTTTTAGGATCTAAATTAGCTTCTTTCAAAATTCGTTTCATCAACGATTTTTGGTCCCCTGGATCTATAATTGTAAAATTACGATTATAACCAATATGATCGGCATCACGTCTCAAAATTCTTACACACATTGAGTGAAAGGTCGCAATTAATGTATCTTGTGCTCTTGGAGTAAGTGATAAAGCACGCTCCCGCATTTCTTTTGCTGCTTTATTTGTAAAGGTAATCGCTAAAATATTCCAAGGATTAACCATTTTTTCATCAATTAAGTAAGCAATTCGATGAGTTAAGACACGAGTCTTACCCGAACCAGCTCCTGCCATAATCAATAAAGGCCCTTCTGTAGTTTGGACCGCTTCTGCTTGTTTTTCGTTCATTCCTTGTAATAGTGGATTCATTTTATTCTCCTAGCTGCAAATCATTATTAATTATATCATAAGTAAATCACTTAATGCGAGCCTCTTATAATCTTCTATTTTTATGGTCTAAGCCTAATAAATATGCTAACCCCTCCATAAGCTTTAATGGTATAATAAAAAGAAAAGGAATAAATTATGATTTTTTTATCAACTGTATTAATTTTATGTTGTACTTGGTATTTTTTAAAATTTTTAGCTCATTTTTCTCGTAAAATTCACGATGAGGTTCGAAAATTATCTGTCTATACTCATTTTCTTTCAAAATGGCTTCAGTCAGCTCCTGCAACATTTACCTATACCGCCATTTTTTGCGCTTTTACGCTAGTTCAAAGAACTGCACCGCAACACTTAATTAACATTCTAACGAACCATTCTTCAACAAGTATAGCCAGAGTTTCTGATAAACCAATCTCTACTTTTTTTGATAGTGCTTTTTGGGTTGCGGATAACGGAGCAGGTCTCCTCATTTATGTTGTCCTTTTTTGGACCGTTATTGCTTGGGCAGAACGAAAATATGGTTCACCAAGAATGATTGTCATCACATTGTCTGGTCATATTTTAGCCAGTCTCACTACTATTTTTCTTGAACTTTGGGCAATAAATAGCGGACGTGCTCCCAGTTCTTTAGCAATGGCAACTGATGTTGGTGTTTCATATATTTTAGTTGCTGGTTGCGCTGCTGCCATCCTTATAATGAGAAAACGAATGTTTTATATTGGACTTATAATTTTAGGACTATTTATCTTACTTCCGTTATTCGTTGAACATAGTATTTGGGATATGGGTCATCTATTTGCGGCTTTTTTTGGCTTTATTTCTGCTAGATTACTCCTTAAATTATCACCTGTGCGTACGGTCAGTTCTCCTTACGAACTTCTTTTGAAATGTCGTTCAGAACTCTCCAACAAATAAAGACTAACCATATACCACCAAGCACCCCATTAATCTGCTGACCAAGAGGGCCTACTAACTGAGGAATTGCACCCGCAATGAAAGAAAGCAAAGTTGTAATTACAAAAGCAATGGCCAAAAGGAAAACAAATTTATTTCGATAAACTAAAAGTGAAAAAATCACTCCTGTAAGAATAAATAATAAGGCTAAAACACTTAATCCGTCATGTAAAAAGAGTTCAGGTGCTTTAAGAGGATTAGGAATTCCCTCACTGTGAGCAATATCAGCATAAGGAAAAAGTGTAGCTAAGCCTGTTGCTGCACCAAATCCCGCAATCGAAAGAAAAATTATGAGAAGACGTTTGTCTTCTCTTTCATTTTGTTTAAAAAGTCCCCACGCAAGTATCAAAGAAAAACAAGCGAAAAGAATATCTGTTAAGGTGAATAATTGATGATAAGGTTGATCAAGTGCAGAAAGTCCACTCAAAAGACTTGAGTTAACTACAGTTGGATTTAACCAAAATGCAAGAATCCAAGCATTGTACAATAAGGCAGCACAAATAGCAATAATGATTAAGTAATTACTTTTTTTCATTTTCTGAATCTACTCCTAAATCAGCTGCTTCAGTTGGTAAATAGAACTCTGCCATTGCAAAAGCAGGCAAACCATAACTGAGCGCTCTTTTTAACTCTGGCAAAGCATCTTCATTAGCTTCAGGGTCTGGAAAAACTTCTGATAAATCCATTAGAACTTCATCTTCAAGTAGATTACTAAGAAGGTTCTTTAAGGATTCAATTGATTGATAAGCCCATAAAACTGTTACTTTTGAATTCTGAATAGAAAATACCTTATCATATCCCGCAGCCAATGCCAAATAATCCTGCTTATCTACTTCAACAAATCTGTTTGATAGCAAATCTCTTCTAATTCTTGATAAATATTCTGTCCGTTCAATAAATTTTGTATGGTCTATTTTTTCGATATCTGTCAGTTCTCTTAGTGTTTTAGAAAGCATTTTCCATGAGTTAACCCGTAGACTCAATTCACCTGTTTGCGTGCGCATCAGATTTCCTTTAACCAATACTCTATCACCAATGGTCACATCTTTTTTCCATATTGCAAAATTTTCTAAACGATTTTCTAATTCAGCATATTCATTAAGAGTGTCACGTTTTATAACCAATTGAATTTTTGCTTGATTATCTGCCAAATCTGCAAATTGCATTGCGCCTCGGCCACGCAAACTAATTAACTTCCCATGAATGCTATATTCTTTTTCATCAAATTCATCAACTGATTCAAATTTATTTCTAAGGGTTTCTACTGATTCAGTTTCGCTATCGGGAAGACTAAATGGTGGAATGCCATTTTCTCTAAGATCATTTAATTTTTTTAGATAACTGTCATCATGACCAGCTTCATTCAATAATTCCAATCGTTTATTTTCTTCAAGTCGATGAACCTTTTTGATGAAATCTGATTTTTTCCACCAGCGATTTTCTGTTCTAGGGTCATAATCTCGTGAAAAGAAACTTTTGATTTTAGAAAAGATATTCGTCGGAACAAATCCTTCAGCTTGGCCAATTGCAAAAAGAACTGAAGTAAGAGAACCGCCATTATCATAACAAATATAACGAGTTCGCCATTCTGGCAAGTAAATATCATTTGAACGATAAAGTGATTCCAATTGGTACCAACGCGAAAAGAATTTCATTACAGTTCGTGCCGCTTTATCTAAGGCATTGGCTTGCAATGTTTCTCCGTTAATGAAGAATTGCCGTGCTGCTGCAAAGTTTAAACTAATTTCGCTTATCTCTTTTTCTTTAGCTGCTTCTATCAAACTGCTAATCATGAAAGTGACAGCTCCATTCATTGCCTCAGGAGAACGTCTCATCGTATCAAGCGACAGTTTATCTGACCCCACCGGAACAAAGGATAAAATTCCTTGAACTTTTCCAGCAGCATCGGATGCTGTTACAATCATTATTTGTTGGTCTGTTGGATCACCAAATCGACTTGAAGCCATTGAATAACCACGTTCATCACCATTTCGCCATTGTTCTGTTAATTTGGTTAAATCACTAAGTTCTGTAGCAGGAATTTCAGCCTGGCGACGAATCTTGACTTGATAGTTTTCTCTTTTTGCACGACGCATAACTTGTGCAACATCATGCATGGCTGGATTTTCAATAGAAAAGTCACGAACGATAACGACCGCTTCATCCCCGAATACAGTTGCGTTCAGCCCTAATTGAGCGTACATTTTTGCTCCTGCTTCAGAGGAGCCAATAACGCCTGGTGTCCAGCCCTGTGCTCGTGCAAGGTTGAGAAATGCTTCTCCCGCACTTTTCCATGATTTTTCATCTCCGATTGGGTCGCCGCTGGCTAACAAAACATCTCCAAAAAGATGATAAGTGATGGCAGCTTTTTTATTTTTAGAAAAGATAGCTTTCTTATCTCTGCGAGTCGCAAAGTATGCAAGTGAGTCATTATCACCATAATCTAGAATTAGCTGACGGATTGCTAGTTCTTGTTTCGCATTTGCCGAAAGTTCTTTTTGAGTAGAGCGCGTGAATATGAGAAATGCGCTGATAAAACCAAGAAGCATTATGACTGAAATTGTAGTACTGACCCAAATATTATTTCCAGAGCTGTACGGGAAAATTTCCTGACCAAAAGGAAGAAGGTAACGGAAATCACTGACAGATTCTCTAAAAACGTAAGCAATTCTTTGAGCTAAGGATACAGAACCATGGAAAGTTAAAAATGAAACGAATACTCCGCCAATAATAGAGCAGACAAATCCTACAGCCGCAATAATTATACCTTTCCACCAAGAGCCATTCACAATTTTTGTTGGGAAGGCATTTCGAGATAAAATCATTAATACAGCTGTCGCAAGAGAAACAACTACTCCGAGAATAACAAATAAAAGTGAGAAGATAGAAAATTGTGACATGTCAAGTGCTTCTTTGGTCACAAGTCCAAAGAAATAGGCCAATAAGAAAATAAGACCAAATGCAACAAAAGCTAATTGGAAATAGATAATTTCTATCCAAAGTGCCAATCTTCTCCGGTGTCGAATTGAGCTTGCTAAAATAAATAGAACAATTGCATTAAAAATACTAAAATCGGTAGGAAGGGCAAAAAGATAGAGGAAACCAGATAATAGTTTTTGAACAGGAGGCATCAACCAGCCGACAATCCCAACTATTAAAGCATAAATTGAGGCAAATTGTAATAAATGCCCGAGAAGTTTTGCAGACTTATCCTGCCATGGTTTTACTCGTTTTAATCTTTGTTTTACCTTATCTTGCTTAACTTTAGCTGATTTTTTATTTTTCATAACTTCCTTCTATCAAATAACTTTTATCCAAAAATAATTAATATATGTCGTTATCATATCATTTTTTCAATAATTTTTCATCCATTTTTATATTTGGAGGATAATCAAAAACCTTGATTATTTACAAGGTTTTTTCATCTATCGTATTCTCTATTGAATCGCATCCATAAAGAAATTCATTAATTTTCATCAAGAGCAGGGGGATATTACGATTTACAAAATCTCCATGCATTTTCCCACCATAGGGCTGATAATCAAATTGTTCATCTGTCAACTTCATACGATAAGTTTTAAGTGCTAACTTCCAAATTTTTAACTGAATAATAAATGGATAAGTAATCGGAACTTGAGGGCTTGTTATTACTTGTATTTTTTCAGCTGATAAATTTGTTTTTTCCAATAATTGATTGAGCTTATCTACGAATGAAACAGGAATACAATCAAACATTAATTGAACATCAGCAGATTGCAACCAGGGACTACGATCTACAACAGGATCCATTGATACAAGTGCATAATTTCCAAGTAATCCATGGTAAAGTGCACCCATACCCCCGCGGGAAGAACCGGCACATAGTATATTCTCCCTAAGTATCCCTTCTTCTTCGGCTGTTTTTGCGATTAATTCCTGAATATTTTGTTCATAATCTCTAAAATTGGGAGTGTTGAGATAATAAGAACCATTAATTAAATTACTATCGGCAATTCTTAATACCACTGTATTTTTAGCAATATAGCCTGTAATTCCTTCAAAAGGATTAGGAAAGAAGTTTTCCCGAGCATTCCCGTGATTGTAGCTCAATAGTCCTGGGAACCAAACCAAAAGTTTTTTAGTAAAAAAATCAGGCTGGTTTTGCGAAAGCTCTAAATCATAAAAAACTCCTTTATATTGCTTTAATCCAATTTCTAAATCTTTTCTCTTAACAGCATAAGCCCGACCGGCATAATAACCGTCAATGGTTTTATCTTCTAAAAGAAGCTGACGTAGTTTTTCATTTGCCACTGACCCTGTTTCCATACATGCTGCAACTAAATCATTTTCAATCGGGCAAAGGCTATCAAAATAATCATAACCGATTAAATCAGTAGCAATCAAAGCAACTTGAAAATGTTCCATTCCTGGACGAAGCAAATGACTTTTTTGCATTTTTTCTATCTGACCTTCAAAAATACAAGTGATGTGCCCTTGACTATCTAAAATTAATAGCCGCCCATTTTCAATTTTCCATGTTTGTTCAAAGTCACTATGCATTCCTTTTATCTTACCGTCAGGTTCAAATAACCAGATTCCCCATTTTGTATAGCTTGGCAATTGACAAAAATAAAATATTTTTCCCAGTAAAAAATTATATAATTCTTCATTCATTTTGTTTTTCCCTTTTTGTTTAATTTATGATGACTGTTGCATTTGCTTTTACGATTTGTCCTGTAATGTCTGTGAAATTAAATTGAATATTGTAGTTGCCAGGATAATCGGTAGCCCAATGAGTTTGTCCATCAACAATTATAGTTGGAACAAGGTAATGGATAGAAGACAGAGGGACTTGAGTTCCATTACTATACTTAGCATTCACTATGGCGTTATACATCACTTTTTCATAATTTCCACTGCCAGAAGCTGCACTAACGGTTGTGGTAAGTAAAATTGGACTAACAGTAGTTACCAATACTGTTGAAGTAATTATATCCCCGTGTTTGGGTCTTTAAAATTGAAATTAACATTATGAACTCCAGTATAATCTGTTGCCCAATAACTCAATCCATCGACAGTTATAGTGGGGACACAAAAGTGTATTTCTGATTGCGGAACTAAACTACCATCACTATAAACTGCATTCACAATGGAATTATACATAATATTTTGGTAGTTTCCACTACCAGAAATCGTTGTAATCGGCTGAGTAGTTAAGGTTGGATTAATCATCGATTTATTCATTAACGTTAATTTCCGAACATTACCAGTATGATAATATAAAGGTTGATTTGTTAATGTATTTATTCCAATCTTATCCTGAGTAGGAAGTTTATCCATACCTATAAGCCCTCTCCAACGTATATCATTATCGGCCCATGTATCATCAGCAATGTACCATTGTCCATTTACTTGAACCTCATTCCACTCGTGTCCCCCATTTCCAAAGGAAAGGTAAAAACCATCAGTAGGTATATTTCCATTATTAATTTCTGTCACTGCTGGAATTCCAGCATAGATATAACCAAGTTCTGAAAGCATCGAATACTGCATGCAATCACCTTTGCCAGATAAAAAAGCACTAAACGCTTGACCATAATATTGGTCATGGTCATTGCCAACAATTTCATTTAAACGTGCACCAGATATAATATTATTTGCTTCCGTGCCATCTTGTTCTGCACCTGCAAGATCATAAGTCATTAAATCATCAACGTAATCTTCTATTGCTTCTATTTTGTCAAAATCAGTATTTTTTCCTTCCAATACGTTACTGAAACCTTCCATAAGAGAGGTTGCTGATTTCAATTCATTTTCGCTATAGTTATATTTTTTATATCCGCCAGTTAAAATATAATTTTTTTCTTCTCTGGCTTCAAAGCCTTTTGTCATATATGATATGTCATGTGCATAAAAAGCCATTAGTATATTTCCATTATAGTTATCATAAACAGCGTTATTATCAGAGTCCTCATCTACAATCGCATTCTTATTTAATGTATTTTCTATTTCACTTATAGGTAGTGACGACGACGATAAAGAAACACTAGTAACCTTAACTTCCTGACTAATTGAAGCTTTGGTATAAGGGTCAACAAAAGAATAAGTTACCGAGTATATACCTGGTTTATCTGTAACCCAATTACCAAAAGCATCAGTTGATATACTATACTTTATCGGCCCGTTGTAATAATCTACTCCCTCTACTCGGTTCCCCTTAGAGTCTATGGCAGTTACAACTGCTTCTTTAGCGTGATTATAAAAGTCACCACTAACAGCATATACAGTTAAGTTCTTAGTAACTAGTGTTGGGACGCTATCAGCACTAACGCTGTTTTCTTGAGAAAACATAGCTATAAGCGTAAACAAACATATAAATAATAACCCTGTAAATGAATAAGTAATCTTTAATTTACAAATAAATTTCATAAGTTTCCTTCTGTTTACTTTATTTACCAAGATAATTATACTATCATCTTCCTTCTTTTGCAATCGCTATATTAAATAAAAAAAACTTCGTATAATAACGAAGTTCTTAAATCAGAAATTTTTAATTTGATTATATTTGGTTTCAAATGCATTTTTCATGGTATCAGTTGCTTTATCGTAAGATGTCTTATCTACAAAAGTTCCATGTACAATGATTCGATGAGTTGCCTCAGCATCAGCACAGGTTACTAAAGTGATTTCTTTTTTACCTGGACTATCATTGATTACTTCAACATGTTCTGGCGTCACTACATCAATCTTATCAATTTTATACTGATAAATATTATCTTTATCAGTCACATAAATTGTCATTCCTGCTTTTGCTTTCTCTAACGGAGTGAATAAGATAGATAAGTCAGAAGTAAATCCAGTCATATTATGACCAGCCAAACTATAGTTACCTTCACCCATGACTTCGTCAGCTTTCATTGTTCCCGCTCCATATAAAAGTGAAGTATTTCCAACCCCTTTAAAGATAGGAAGATTGATATTTAATTCGGGAATTGCAATACCACCAATTACAGGTAGAGGTTGACTATTAAACTGGTTGGTAAGGACTGATTGAAAATCTACTGATTTTACCGCAGCAAAATCAAAACTCACATCAGCTTTTTTGTTTTTTTCTATCTTTTCTTGTGAAACATTATGAAGTTGATATTTATTACTATTTGTTGCAATCAACATGTTACGAATTGGCTTATTAAAAATTAAGACTAATCCTACTATAAATAAAAGAACAATAAATGTATTTAACAGCCAGTTATATTTTCCTCTTTTAGTTTTTTTACGCTCTGCCATTTTACCCACCTTGTCTTTTTGTGTACTCTTTTTATTCATTGTATCATGCTTTAAGTTCTGAGTCAAAAGTTTTAATTGTTTTACAAAAAAATCTTGCGTATAGCAAGATTTAAACAATTATTTTAAGTTTGTAATATTACCAACTTCAAATGTTTTTTTATCTGAAAGCTGAAATTTGTCTTTCAGTCCAGGTGTGATATAAACCTTATTATCTTTATCAACAAATACAGCCTCAATGTTTTTCAACTTTTCAACGTATTCGTAACCTTTTTTAGTTCCCATAGCGTATATCATTGTTGACAAACCATCACCATTGGTCTTATCTTTTCCTGAAATTAACAAGGTGATACTGGCAATATCATTCTCAAAAGGATAGCCTGTCTTAGGATTTAAAATATGACTGTATTTATGCCCATCAACTTCTAAATATCTCTCGTAAATTCCTGAAGTATTGACGTGCTCATTAGAAGCTTTAATAATCCCCATTTGAGTCCCAGTTGGATCATTTGGATTCTTAATTCCGATTGTCCACGGACTGTCAGCACCTCTCGGTGAATGACCAATCACATAAATCGAACTAGAACCCAAGTTGACAATTCCTGTGGTAACACCATCTTTTTTGAGTGAATCAACCATTTTCATGGCAACAAACCCTTTGACAATGGAACCCAAGTCCAAACGAGCGCCTTTTTGTGTCAGATAAATTGTTTCATTTTTATCATCAAATTTTATGTCATGATAATTAATTAAAGGCAAAACTTGATCAATTTCTGATTGAGCAGGCTTTCTAGCGTTATCCATTCCAATATTCCAAAGACTTGTCAGTGAACCAATTGTAATATCATAACCTAAATCTTTAGCTGAATAGTTATAACCAGCTTTAACTAATTCATATACATTTGAATTCACCTTGATAGGTTTAATTCCTGCATTTTGGTTAATCTCATCAATTTGTGAACCTGATTGATTAACGGTTGTTAAATTATTGTATTCAACAGGAAGTTTTAGAGCCTTTTCAACTGCAGCTTCTTTTCCTTTGTCATAAACAGTGACTTTAATGTAAGTTCCCATTGTCGTCACGTCTTTATTAATTGGTGACGTTAATAAATTACGATTATCTTTTTGACTAGATTTTCCATTAGCGCAAGCACTTAAGCTAATTAAACTAAGTGCTGCTAGAACCCAAATTATTATTTTTTTCATTCTCTAATTTTTACTGACAGACCTGTCAGCACCATCTTATTCAGTCAGAAAGTCTGTCAGTAACTGGCAGACTTTCTTTTCAATTATTCTTCGTTATTGTCAGTAGAAATTGTTTCATCAGTAAGTTCTGGCGCATCAACTTCTTCATCTTCAATGACTGGATCTACAAGTGCAAAGGTTACAATTTGTGCTTCATCATCAAGTCGCATTACTTTAACCCCTTGGGCAGCTCGACCAGTTTGAGAAATGTTAGCCACATTTGTACGGATAATAACCCCTGTATCTGTAATAACCATCAAATCTTCGTCACCATTGACAGCAGTTAAACCAGCTAATTTACCAGTTCTTTCTGTGACATTCATGACTTTCATCCCTTTACCACCACGGCCTTTTGTTGGATATTCTGAAGCCTGAGTTCGTTTACCAAGACCATTTTCTGAGATAACAAGGACTTCTTGACTGTCATCAATTCGTGAAGTTCCGACAACATAGTCGCCTTCTCTGAGGTTAACCCCTTTAACACCGGCTGCTGCACGTCCCATATCACGAACAACTGCACCTTTAAAGCGAACTGAGTATCCCAAATGAGTTCCGATAATCACCTCATCTTCACCCGAAGTTCTAAGCACATTAATCAGTTCGTCACCATCTCGGAGTTTCAAAGCCTTCAAACCATTTGTCCGAATATTGCTAAATTGACTGGTTGAAGTTCGTTTAACAATTCCGTTACGTGTTGTGAAGAAGAGATATTTCGCCGCTTGGTCACGGTCAACATTGATGATTGTTGCAATTTTTTCACCGTCATCAAGCTTGAGGAGATTGACAATTGGCAATCCTTTTGCTGTCCGACCGTATTCAGGAATTTCATATCCTTTCATTCGGTAAACACGTCCAAGATTTGTAAAGAAGAGTAAATGATCATGTGTTGATGTAGATACCAAATGTTGAACAAAGTCATCATCAGACATTCCCATTCCTTGAACACCACGTCCACCACGATTTTGGGCACGGAATTCGTCATTAGCTAGACGTTTGATATATCCTTTATTTGATAAAGTAATCAATACATCTTCTTCCTCAATCAAATCTTCATCTTCAAGAGTAAGAACTTCACCAACTAACAATTCTGTTCGACGTTTGTCAGCAAATTTACGTTTAACTTCTTCTAATTCTTCACGAATAATTTTCTTAACACGTTCAGGTTTTGCCAAAATATCGGCTAAGTCAGCAATCAAAGCGACTAAATCTTGATATTCTGCCTCAATTTTATCACGTTCCAATCCGGTCAAACGACGCAAACGCATATCAAGAATAGCTTGCGATTGTTTTTCAGAGAGGAGGAATTCATCCATCATTGTTTTTTGTGCAATGGCATCCGTTTGTGATTCACGGATAATTGTAATGATACGGTCAATATTGTCAAGAGCGATACGTAAACCTTCCAAGATATGTGCGCGTGCTTCTGCACGTGCTTTATCAAAGGCTGTACGACGTTCAACAACTTCTATTTGATGTTCAATATAATCAACTAAGATTTCTTTCAAAGAAAGAATTTTAGGAATTCCTTTTTCGATAGCCAACATATTGAAACCAAATGAAGTTTGCAAACTTGTTAGTTTGAACAGATTATTTAAGATAACGTGTGCTGATAAGTCACGACGAACTTCGATAACCACGCGAATTCCTTCACGGTTGGATTCATCACGAACCGCAGTCAATCCTTCAATTCGTTTTTCATGGTTTAAACGAACAATATGTTCAACCAACCGTGCTTTATTGACCATATATGGTAGTTCAGTCACAACAATACGTTCTTTCCCACCAGCCATTTCTTCAATGTGGGTTTTTGCACGTAATGTAATTGAACCTTTACCAGTTTCATAAGCACGGCGAATACCAGATTTACCCATAACCAAAGCCCCTGTTGGGAAGTCAGGTCCAGGAATCACAGACATTAAATCAGTAACTGATGCTTCTGGATTTTCCATGAGCATATCTACTGCATCGATTGTTTCACCCAGATTATGTGGTGGAATGTTTGTTGCCATCCCAACGGCAATCCCTGTGGTTCCATTAACTAAAAGGTTTGGAAAACGAGCAGGTAAAACGAGCGGTTCACGTTCAGTACCGTCGAAATTGTCCATGAAATCAACGGTATTTTTGTTGATATCACGCAACATTTCCATGGCAATTTTACTTAAACGAGCTTCGGTATAACGCATCGCTGCGGCACCGTCACCGTCCATTGAACCAAAGTTACCGTGTCCGTCAGCAAGCATATGACGATAAGACCACCATTGAGCCATACGTACCATTGCTTCATAGATTGAACTGTCTCCGTGTGGGTGATATTTACCCATAACTTCACCGACAATACGTGCCGATTTTTTATGTGGTTTATCTGGAGTATTTCCAAGTTCATTCATTCCGTAGAGAATACGACGGTGAACGGGTTTTAAACCATCACGTACATCAGGAAGTGCCCGTGCAACGATAACTGACATTGCATAGTCACGAAATGACGTCTTCATCTCCTCAACTAAATTGACATTGATAACATTTTTGTCTTGCATGTTTGCCTTGTAAAATCTCATTAAAATGAAATTTTACTTTCCTTTCTTGCTTTCGGAAGAGTTTGCCCCAATTGACAAACAGATTAACTATATTATACCAAATTTCACACAAAAAGTCAGCTTTTCTCATAGATATAGACTAGTTTTTACAATTTATCCTTAGATATTTTTAAGAATACTTATCCTTTTGTTTTATTCTAAAAAAAACATCAAAAAACCCTGAAAAAATCAGGGATAATCTGGCTTTATTCCACATTGAGCGAATTTAAATCAAGACCATTTGTTTTGCGTTGTTCACGACGAGCAATGAAAGGCAAAAGCATACCAAGTAAAATTAAAACAATTGGTGTCAAAATATTCGATGCAAGTTGGAACCACCATGCAGATGGATTAGCAGCATAGTCCAATTTTGGAACCATCCCTAACACGCAGGCGATGAGTGTAAAGAGGAAACACCAAGCACCAGCAATCATGGCTAGACGTTTTTGTTTGATAAATTTATATTCAGATTGAAAATGTTTTACTGCCCGATTTAACATAATGAAGGCAAAGAAGACCCAAAGATAACGCATTGGCATCACAACTGAATTTAAATTAGTCAACCATTTGACTAATTCATTCATATCTCCGATTCCAAGTAACGGTAAAAGAATAATGATACTTACAAGAATCCCTGTTAATGTATAACCATTTTTAAGCGTTCCTTTGTTCGTTTTTTTACGCAACCATGCTGAAACGAATTCTGGGTCAGCATCAGCAAGTAAAATGCGTAATGGCGCATCAATAGAGAAAGCTAAGGCAGCAATTTGTCCTACACCGTTAGTTAAAGCATAAACAATCATTAAAAAGTTTCCGACACCAAAGTGTTGACCTAAAATTTGGAATGCGGCATAAGCACCGTTAGCCATTAAATCATTTGGTAAATTACCGCTTGAGAAAATCATTCCCATGGCAATCGAACCTAAAACGGCACAGATACCAACCATTCCAGCAAGTAAAAACATCCCTCTTGGAAATTCTTTTGCTGGGTTTTTCGTTTGATTAACATAAGGAGAAATTTTTTCAGCACCACCGACAGCAAAAACCAGCATTGAGATAGTTGTGAAATAACTGAAGTCAAATTTAGGGATATAAGTTTTAATATTTCCCATGTCAGGCGTTGCAATGTGGAAATCTTTTGCGATAAAAGGTGCTCCAATCGCCATGACAATGAAAAGTAAACTCATAACAAACATTGCTGTTCCCGCAAGTCCACCAATCACTTTCAGAGTACTTAACCCTTTTGTTGACAACCATAAGAAAGCTAAAAAAATCGCTAATGAAATAAGAGCAACAGCGGTCATCGACATTTGACTGACCAGATTTCCGTTTCCTTGACCCACCCAACCAAAAGCAATCAAAATCGCTTGTGGTTTTTGAGCCAAATAAGGAATGTGAACTACCCAATAAGTCCATGCGGCATAATAAGCCAAGCGTTTCGTACTGGTATTTTCAACCCATGAACTGACCCCACCTTTACTATCTTTAAAAGTTGAACCCAGTTGACCAACAATAAGTGCATAGGGAATAAAGTACAAAGCCAAAATTAACAGCCATGAGGTAACAACAGTAATTCCTTGTTGGGCAAAGTTATTGACAACATTCCCCATTCCCCAAACCATGTTAAAGGCAATGAATGCGACGGTGAACTATCTAATTTTTTTAGTGTCCATAAAACTCCTTACGTGTTTTTTGAATAAATTGCGGACATTGACAATTTATTGTTTAGCGCTTTCTTTTAAGCGTCATTAAAATTATAAAATATTACAGTCTCTCCTGTCAATTTTTTACTGTAATCAAAAAAGATACTTAAATTTTTAAGTATCTTTTAAATATTAAGAAAAGTTTAAAGACTTTCAAGAGCTTCTTTAATCGCCGTTTTTCCATTGTGCATTGAAATGACTTTTCCAATTGAATGATCGGTCATCACTAATTCTTTGATAGTATCTGCCACATCTCCTATTGTGTTACTTGCAGAAACCTCATCATTAATATCAATCAATCCTGTTGCCTCTTCCTCTGTTAATGCTCCAGGTTGAATGATTGTATAATCTAAATTTGTTTCTTTAGTAAGATATAAATCAGCAAAATGTTTAGCAATATAATAATCTTTTAATGCATCAAAGCCGGCACCAATCCATTTTTCTGGTTGAAGAGAAAAAATCGTACTTAGTAAGATAAATCGTTTAACTTCTGCTTTCTCAGCTGCCTGCATGAGTTTGACAGCCCCATATAAGTCAACTTTCAATAAACTTTTTCCACCTGAGCCTGAAACATTAATAATTGCATCAATTCCATGTAATTGTTTGGCCATTTCCTCTGGTGTCCAATCAACATCAAAATGAACTGCTTTTACATTATTATATTGAGGAACTTGCTCAACTTTTCTTGCTCCAGCATAGATTTGATAGTCCGTTGTTGAGAGAGATTTAAGCAAACTTTTACCTACACGTCCGGTACTTCCAACGATAAATATTTACATTTTCTACCTCTTTTCTACTTCTTTTATTGTAACAAAAAACCACCTTGATGGTGATTTTAAGATGTTTTATTCTTCATCCATTGAGAGCACAGATAAGAAGGCTTCTTGAGGGACTTCTACTGAACCAATGGCTTTCATCCGCTTTTTACCGGCTTTTTGTTTTTCAAGGAGTTTTCGTTTGCGGGAAATATCACCACCATAACATTTGGCCAATACGTTTTTACGAAGAGCTTTAATATCTGAACGGGCAACGATTTTATTTCCGATAGTCGCTTGAATTGGCACTTCGAATTGTTGACGTGGAATGAGTTTTTTAAGTTTTTCAACAATGACTTTTCCGCGTTCAAAGGCAAAGTCTTTGTGGACAATGAAACTTAAGGCATCGACTTTTTCGGCATTTAAGAGAATGTCCATTTTCACAAGATTTGATGGACGATAATCAGAAATCTCATAATCAAAGCTGGCATAACCTTTAGTTGATGATTTAAGTTTATCAAAGAAATCAAAGACAATTTCACTCAATGGAATATTATATATGATATTGACCCGATTTGCGTCTAAATAATCCATTGTTAGGAAAATTCCACGTTTCCGTTGAGCTAATTCCATAACCGGACCAACGAAATCATTTGGTACCATGATTTGAGCTTTAACAAATGGTTCTTCGATGTTTTCAATGCGTGTAGGATCTGGGAATTCTGATGGGTTGGCTACTTCAAGGGTTTCACCGTCCGTTGTATTGATATGATAAACAACGGATGGCGCGGTCATGATCAAATCAATACCAAATTCACGTTCTAAACGCTCTTGAATGACATCCATATGCAAAAGACCGAGGAAACCACAACGGAATCCGAAACCAAGCGCTTGCGATGTTTCAGGTTCAAAACGAAGACTAGCATCATTTAATTGAAGTTTTTCTAGAGCTTCGCGCAAGTCATTGAATTTATTTGATTCAATTGGATAAATCCCCGCAAATACCATTGGATTCATTTCTTTATAACCCTTTAGCGCCTCAGTTGCTGGATTTGATGCGAGGGTCACGGTATCTCCGACACGTGTGTCCGCAACGGTTTTAATAGATGCTGCTACATAACCAACATCTCCAGCCATCAAGAAATCACGAGAAACAGCTTTTGGCGTGAAAATACCGACTTCTGTGACATCAAATTCTTTACCGTTACTCATCAATTGAATACGGTCCCCAACTTTAAGCGAGCCGTCAATGACCCGTATTTGAAGGATAACGCCTCGATATGCATCATAAACTGAGTCAAAAATCAAAGCCTTGAGCGGAGCGTCAACTTCACCTTGAGGGGCAGGAACTTTCTCAACAATCTGTTCAAGAATTTCTTCAATACCAATCCCAGCTTTGGCTGAAGCAAGAATGGCTTCAGAGGCATCTAAACCAATCACATCTTCAATTTCTTGACGGACCATTTCTGGGTCAGCAGCTGGTAGGTCAATCTTATTGATGACTGGTAAAATTTCAAGGTCATTATCCAAAGCAAGATAAACATTTGCAAGGGTTTGGGCTTCGATTCCTTGTGCGGCATCAACAACTAATATTGCTCCCTCACAGGCAGCAAGGCTTCGTGAAACTTCATAAGTAAAATCGACGTGACCCGGCGTGTCAATGAGGTGGAAAATATAAGTTTCACCATCTTTGGCTTTATAATTTAACTCAATAGCATTTAATTTAATGGTAATTCCGCGTTCACGTTCAAGGTCCATTGAGTCAAGAAGTTGAGCTTGCATTTCTCGTTTTGAAACAGTTTCAGTTTGCTCGAGAATACGGTCAGCAAGTGTTGATTTTCCGTGGTCAATATGGGCGATAATCGAAAAATTACGAATTTTTTCCTTACGCGCGTTCATTTCTTGTAGATTCATTTTGATTCCTTTATAAGAGTTCTTGTGGACCTAAACTGGTTTGAAATTTACTTTTCATCCACTGAACTTTCTTTTTGCTTTTTTATAACTAAAAATCAGTTAGAATAATTATAGCATATTTTGCAATAAAAAACCGCTCTTATTATGTAGAGAGCGGTTCTGTGAGAGCTATAATTACTTTTATTTTATAGCAAAATATTCTATAAATTACATTTTAATCAAATTACTGACTTCTCAATTGAATAGTAACAAAATTTGAGAAGTCTGTCTTCTATATCAGACAAAATTATTGAAATAAGTGCTGGTCAAAGTTTTCATCATCGTCAGGAAATTCTTGGTCAATTTTGGTTATTTTACCAATTTCAATCTCAAGATTTTCTGTAATGAAATTTTGGACATGTGCGGTAAAAGTTTTATCATCACTGACAAAATGTAAGTGAAAACCAAGACCAAAAAGGTCAGTCAAATGTTTTGGCGCCCAAACTCCAACCATAGTTCCAGAAATATTTTCTTTTGTAAAATAAGGTTGGTCAGCCATAATTTCGTCATAAGGACGAGTGTTATTGGCTGGTTTGCTACTGACTGTCACTTCTTTGAATTGACCAGTCATAACAATAGTATAAGCGGTATTTACTGTTGGAAATCGCTTGGTCAGTGCTGACAGAAAATCTTCTGAATTACTGACAGAGCTGTCAGTAAACTTTGCGATTGGCTGATGTTCGACCATTGCCACATAAGGCATTGTCTCATCTTCTTCAACTAATCGGACATGATTTTCTGAGTCCCCGTGATAAGCGATTCCATTGATAATGGTCACTTCTCCATTTGCAGTATCAAGTGTGCCGATACCGACTGATCCGTGTTCTAGTGCTTCTTTGAGGGTAATCGTTCCCTTGTAAAAACCACTAGAAAGTGTCGTAAAAGTATTGTGTTGGAATATTCTGCTATTCATAATGATATTATTTTATCACTTTTTTTTGTTAGTAGTATCAAATATGTTTTATAAATTTTTTTTCAAATTTTATAGAGCAAAAAATCCCTGTATTTGGTATAATATTGCTTATGACAATAAAAACTTCATTTGCAAAGTTTGCTGGTAATTCATCGCGCTTTGTCTTGGAAAAATTTTTCAAGCGCGGTTCAACTTTACCAGGAAAAATTGCTTTAAAATTTGATCCTGAAATTCTTAAATCACTGACAAAAAATTATGAAATCATTGTTGTGACTGGGACAAATGGAAAAACATTGACCACAGCACTGACCGTGGGAATTCTAGAAAAGGCTTTTGGACCGGTTGTGACAAATCCAACTGGGGCTAATATGATAACGGGGATTGTATCCACATTTTTGAAAGCTCCCAAAGCGAAAACTGGCGAAAAAAAATTTGCTGTTCTTGAGATTGATGAAGCGAGTTTGCCAAAAATCACTGAATATATCAAACCTTCGTTATTTGTGTTTACTAATATTTTCCGTGACCAAATGGACCGCTATGGCGAGATTTATACAACTTATGACTTTATTGTCAAGGGTGCGGCAAATAGTCCTAAAGGTACGGTTTTGTTAAATGGCGATAGTCCACTTTTCAACTCAAAAAAATTAGTTAATCCTGTAAAATACTATGGTTTCAACCATGAAAGCCATGAACCTACTCATGCTCATTACAATACTGAGGGGATTGTTTGTCCGGTTTGTCATCATATTTTGGCTTACAAGATGAATACCTATGCTAACTTAGGAAATTATATCTGTGAAAATTGTGGTTTTAGTCGTCCAGAATTAGATTATCAACTGACAGAATTATCAGAAATTACAAATACTTCTTCTAAATTTGTCATTGATGGGACAGATTATAAAATTAATGTTGGCGGACTTTATAATATTTATAATGCTCTTGCTGCTGTATCTGTCGCTGAATATTTCAATGTGCCAAAAGAAACAATTGCGGCTGGTTTTGAACTTTCTAAAGCAGTTTTTGGTCGTCAAGAAACGCTTGAAATTGACGGAAAAAAAGTAACCATTGTTTTGATTAAAAATCCAGTAGGTGCTAATCAAGCCCTTGAAATGATGAAATTAGCCAATTATCCTTTCACTTTAGTTAGCCTTTTAAATGCCAATTATGCTGACGGAATTGACACAAGTTGGATTTGGGATGCTAATTTTGAATTAATTAATGATATGGAAATTGACCAAATTATCACAGGTGGTGTTCGTTCATCTGAAATGGCTAGAAGAATGCGTGTGACAGGTTTTAATGCCGAAAATATTTCTGAACGCAAGGAACTTTCAGAAGTTTTAGAGGCAATTAAAGAGAGTCCAAAAGAGCATGTTTATATTTTGGCAACTTACACTGCCATGTTACAAATGCGTGAATTATTGGCTGAGGGTCATTATCTTGGAAAGGAAATGCGTTAAATGGCTTATATCTCTTTAAAATCAAATCTTGAAAATCCAAAGTATTCCCTCAATGTGGCTCATCTTTATGGTGATTTAATGAATACTTATGGTGATAATGGAAATATTCTCATGCTCAAGTATGTCGGAGAAAAATTAGGGGCAGAGATGACCTTCAATATCGTTTCTTTAGGTGATACTTTTGCAAAAGAAGATTATGACCTTGTTTTCTGGGGTGGTGGTCAAGATTATGAGCAAGAAATTATTGCTGATCAATCATTGATTGACTTGTCAGCACCTTTAAAAGATTACATTGAATCTGAAAAACCACTTCTTGCAATTTGCGGTGGTTATCAAATGCTCGGTCAGTACTATGTTAATTCCGAAGGGACAAAAATTCAAGGAACGGGAATTCTTGGACATTATACTGAAAATTTACGAACTGACCGTTTTATTGGTGATATTGAAACTCACAATGAAGAATTTGGTGAAACATATTATGGTTTTGAAAACCATTCAGGAATTACCTATCTGTCTGATGACGAAAAGCCACTAGGAACCGTCGTTTACGGTGGTGGAAATAATCCAGATGACCAAACCGAAGGTTTAATTTACAAAAATACTTTTGGAACTTATTTCCATGGGCCAATTCTTTCAAGAAATGCACGACTAGCTTATCGTTTGGTGACTACTGCTCTTTACCAAAAATATGGAGAAGAAATTCAACTCCCTGCTTTTGAAGAGATTTTAGCTGACGAAGATAAAGGCCAACAAATTGGTGACCTCAAACGTAAAGTTGAAAAATAATAAAAAAATTACTGATGAAATTTCTGTCAGTAATTTTTTTATTTCTTAAAAAGCTGTCAGTAAAAATATTAATGATTAATCTACTGATTTCAAAGCCCCAAGCATATCCACGGCTTTTAATTTGAAATGAACAACAATAGCTAGCAAAAGAGTAGTCGCAAAAGTAATTGCTGCCGATAATAAAAGATTTGTCCAAAGTAATCCCGGTGCAAACATAATTTGGTCAGCTGACAATTGGTTCATAATAACCTGATGGAAATAATCCCCCAAACCAAAACCAACCAGAATTCCTAAAAAGCTTAATAAAATCGTTTCTCGATAAATATAAAGTGTGACTTCACGGTCATAGAATCCTAAAACTTTGATTGTGGCTAATTCGCGAATTCTCTCGGAAACATTGATATTTGTTAAATTATATATGACAACAATCGCAAGTAAAATGGCACAAGTAATCAAAACAATCATGACACTATTAATGCCATACATAAAGGATTCAATCACCTTTTTGAGATCACTATTTTGTGAAACTGCTTGAATTCCGTCTTCTTGCATAAATTGAGCTGACATTTTTTGAATATTATTTGTAGACGCATTTTTCAACTTAATCAATTGGGCATTTGCCACAAAATCTTTTTTAAAAACCTTTTGGTAAACCGATTGATTCATGAAAATATAATGGCCCATATACATTTCAGTAATTGCTGCTACTTTTATCTTATGAGGCTGATTTTCACTATCTTTTAGTGTCAGAGAATCACCAACTTTAAGGTCTAAAAGTTCAGCAAATTTTTCTGAAAGGACTGCTCCAGAGTTATTTAATTCAATTTTTTGACTATTTTTACGAGATTTTAAGCTAATGTATTTTGATAAATCATCAGAACGATTTGTCGCAATTAAGTTAACCTCTTGTTTCTCTAATTTGCCACTGGCTTCTTTTGTCAAATTTTCAAAGGCAATCGGCAAATAATTCTCAATTTCTGATGAGGCTAACTCTTTATCTATCTCTTCTTTTTCTTTGTCATTTACTTTATTTTTTTCAATAGTAATCATGTCATAGTGCAAAATTTGACCAAATTGTTTATTTGATAAACCAGAAATGGAATCACGAATTCCAAATCCCATGACAAGTAAAGCGGTACAGCCAGCGACACCAAAGATAGTCATTAACATTCTCTTTTTATAGCGAAATAGATTTCGAGCCGTCACTTTATAAGTAAAACTCATTCTTTTCCAAATAAAATTAATTTTCTCTAAAAGAATCCGTGAGCCTGCTTTTGGTACTTTTGCTAAAAAGAGACTGGCTGGTACTTCTTTTAGTTCCATTCGGACAACCCAATATGCTGGCAAAAGACTACAAGCTATAGCTATCGCAAAAGCAACTATTGTCCATAAAGGAGATAATGTTAACCGTAAATTGCTAAAGGTAGATGAAGCTGTGTAAGCATTAAATACCGCTATCGGCAAAAAGGTATGTCCAATAATTGTTCCTACTAAAGCTCCTAAACCGCTAGAAACTAATCCATAGACCATAAATTTCTTACGAATATCACGGTTAGAATATCCCAAAGCCTTCAGTAACCCAAGATTTCCTCGCTCTTCTTCCACAAAACGAGTCATTGTTGTCAAACTCACTAATAAAGCAATCGCAAAAAGAACTACTGGAAAAATATTTGAAAGACTGTCAATTCTTGTTGAATCATCTAAAAATGTCTTGTAACCCGGATTTCCTTCTTTACGATTATTAATTTGATAAGTCGGTTTTTCAAGCTGGTTTAGGGCTGTTTCCTGCTTTGCAAGCTCTGCTTTAGCTTTAGCAATCTTTTCTTTTCCATCATTATTTTGATTTTGGCCTGCATTGATTTGCTCAATCGCTTGAGCGGATGCATTTTCCCCAATTTGATTCTTTTGTGCGATTAATTGATTTTCTTGCTGAGTGAGTTGATTTTCTTCCTCAACTATTTGACTTTTCGCTTCATTAATCTGTTTTTCTGGGCCAGTTTTCAGTGCTGCCAAGCGTTTTTCTGGTTGATTCTTAAAAGTATTTTCTAAGGTTTTTTGTTCGGTTTTTAAACGGCTATCATATTTACTATCAAAAATGGAGATATTTTGTAAGTTTTTATAGGATAGGCGAGCAATCATATAAACATCAGAATCAAAGGCTTCCTTGGTAACAAGCGCATAACCATTAAGTTTACCCGTTCCGACTGTCGTTGAGCCAAAATCACTTTTATCGACATATTCACTTGATTTCACAAATCCAACAATTTTAAAGGAATGATTTTTTATCAAATCAGAATCCTTAGATTTGGGAGGGGTAAAATCAATGGTTTGTCCTATTTTATATTGTCCATCATATAAATAATCTAAAGCAATTTCTGAATCTTTTTGAGGCAACTTGCCTGACATTAACTCATAAGTTGACAATTCATCTGGTTTAGAAAATAAACGCAGACTATTTTCTTTTCCTTTGATTACCAAATCTTGAAAATAGCCAAATTCTGCTTTTTTTACACCCTTGGTTTCGTTAATTAATTGCTGGTCAGAATGGTCCAATCCCAAAGTTGAAGTTAGCGTCAAATCTGCTAAATGATGTTGAGCATAAAAATCTTCCGCTGTCCTTCTCATATCGGGTCCAGAAACTTTTAGTCCGACAAAAGCGAAAGTCCCTAACAACATCAAGGAAAAAATAGAAATAAAGCGACCTAATGAACCCGTAATTGACCTGCGAATTTCTTTATTTAAAGTTTTTTTTCGCATAGCTTACCACTCAATTCTATCGATATCTTCTGGTTGGCTATTATTATCAATTTGTTTAATTTTTCCATCATGCATTTGAATGACACGGTTGGCAATTGGAGCAATTGCAGCATTATGCGTGACAATAATAACTGTTTTTCCTTCTTTTCTGGCCATATCTTGAAGAATTTTCAAGATTTGTTTTCCTGTATGATAATCCAAGGCACCGGTTGGTTCATCACAAAGCAAGATTTTTGGATTTTTGGCTATGGCACGCGCAATCGCTACTCTTTGCTGCTCGCCACCAGAAAGTTGCGAAGGAAAATTATGAAGCCGATGTTCCAGACCGACACTCTTCAGCACTTCTTTAGCATCAAGAGCATTTTCGACAATTTCAGAAGCTAATTCGATATTTTCTAGTGCTGTCAAATTATTGACAAGATTATAAAATTGAAAAACGAAACCAACGGCATAACGTCGGTAGGTAATCAATTCTTTGTTTGAAAAATTAGAGATTTTTTCCTCATCAATAATAACCTCTCCCTCATCATTTGTATCCATT
Source organism: Lactococcus sp. FSL K6-0773 (assembly GCF_038006485.1). NCBI lineage: Bacteria > Bacillati > Bacillota > Bacilli > Lactobacillales > Streptococcaceae > Lactococcus > Lactococcus sp. FSL K6-0773. Next base: position 717,515 of record NZ_JBBOVF010000001.1, read on the forward strand.
CCTCCTAAAATATTTAGGACTGTTGATTTACCTGCCCCAGAGGAACCTAAAATGACAGCCAATTCTCCTTTTTCAATTTCAAAATTTACTTGGTCATTGGCATAAATCTTCTCTTGTCCTGATTGATAGATTTTAGACTCATTAATCACTTCAATAAATGTCATCTTATCCCTCCTTTTTGTTGTAAACGTTTTAGTTAATTATATCATAATTACATTTTACTTCTTATTCAAGTCCTCATCATTTTTAATAAAAAAATTACTGACAGAAATCCTGTCAGTAATTTTTTGTTTATTTCCAAAAATCATCAAAAACACTAATTGGTAAGTGACGTTTATGTTGTGTTTTCTTCCACCATGCTTCGATTTTAGCCTTAGCATCCTCAGAAATCACTTTACCTTCTGTGTAGTCATCAATATCATTGTAAGTCACACCTAATGCAATCTCGTCAGCAAGTCCTGGTTTTCCTTCTTCAAGGTCTGCAGTCGGAACTTTCTCATAAATGGCTGGGTCAGCGCCAAGTTCAGCCAAGAGTGCTTTTCCTTGGCGTTTATTTAAGCGGAAAAGAGGGAGCAAGTCTGCTCCACCATCACCAAATTTTGTGAAAAATCCAGTAATATTTTCTGCTGCATGGTCTGTTCCAAGAACAGCTCCTTGATATTGACCAGCCACAGCATATTGCGTAATCATACGTTGCCGTGCCTTAATATTTCCTTTGTTGAAATCTGATACTTCAATTCCAGCTTCATTGAGGGCTGCCACTTGTCCTTCAACAGCAGCTTTAATATTTACTGTCAAACTGACATCGGGTTGAATGAAAGCAAGCGCACGTTGGGCATCTTCTTCATCAGCTTGAACACCATATGGCAGGCGAATTGCTACAAATTTATAAGTCTCATCAGCAGTTTCTTGACGCATTTCTTCGATAGCAATTTGAACCAGACGACCTGCTAAACTAGAATCTTGACCACCAGAAATCCCTAATACAAAAGACTTAATGAAAGGATATTTTTTTAGATAATCTTTCAAAAAATCAACTGACACCCTAATTTCTTCTTTAGGATCAATGACTGGTTTCACACCAAGTTCTTTAATAATTTCATCTTGTAATGTCATTTTATCTTCCTTTTACTGACAGTTTCTATATTTTACTGACAGCTCTGTCATTAACTATTTTTAATCTAAAATTTTGCTCATATAGAATTCATCAATGTATTTCCCATCAACACACACTGCCTCACGGCGAACGCCTTCTATTGTGAATCCATGTTTTTGAAAAAGGGCAATCGCAGCATAGTTATTAATCATTACCGTTAATTCCAACCGTTTTACTGCTTTTTCTTTTGCCCATCTTTCTAATTCCTCAAAAAGTTGAGAACCAATTCCTTGGTGTTGAAATTCTTCAATAATTCCTACAACAACATAAGCCGTATTTCTAATTCGATTAGCGTTCCCTCTTTTGGCTGACAGAAATCCAACAAATTTTCCATCAACATCAGCACCAACTAAAAAATCAAAACGTGAAATTCGACCAATTGTTCGGCTAAAATCAAATCTTCGCTCCTCTGGTTCAAGCATCATGAACTTACTTTCTGTATCCAATTGCTTTTGGACATCCCAGAAAAGTCTTGCATCACAGAGGTCTATTCGTCTTATTCTCATCATTCATCATCCAATCTCGTCATTGATACTGTTGTACGCACCTGTGAAATTAGGCGCATTTTATGATTCCATAATTCTTGTGACAAATCTACTGGGTAAGGTTGAGGATTCAAATCACGTTTATATTCATCCCAAAGTTCCTCAAGGTTTTCACGAGCAAATTCTTTAATTTCTTGCAAGCTTGGCAATCCATAAATCAATTCGCCGTCCACAAAAATATCTTTCAAAAGTGGATTGGCATTGAAGTCTCGCACATTTTTATTGATGTAGGTATAAAGCGGGTGGAACATGTAAATTTCTTCTGCTACATCTGGGCGTTCATCAGAAAATGTAATATAATCCCCCTCTGATTTGCCATCTGCTTTTTTGGTGATTCGCCAAACTTGTTTTTTACCTGGTGTAGAAACTTTTTCAGCATTACTTGAAAGTTTAATGGTATCCTGCATTTGACCACTTTCATCTTCCATAGATACTAATTTATAAACTGCACCAAGCGCTGGCTGATCATAAGCCGTAATTAATTTAGTTCCAACTCCCCAAACATCAATTTTTGCTTTTTGCATTTTTAAACTTAAAATTGTGTTTTCATCTAAATCATTTGAAGCGTAGATTTTTGCATCAGTAAATCCTGCTTCATCAAGTTGCTGACGAACTTTTTTCGAGATATAGGCCATATCTCCAGAATCAATTCGTACACCTTGGAAATTAATTTTATCGCCAAATTCACGCGCCACTTTAATCGCTGAAGGAACTCCAACTCTTAAAGTATCATAAGTATCCACAAGGAAGACACAATCTTTATGTGTCTGTGCGTATGCTTTAAAAGCCTCATAATCATTTCCATAAGATTGAACCAAAGCATGAGCATGTGTTCCACTAGCCTTCAAACCAAAGATTTTAGCTGCACGAACGTTTGATGTCGCATCAGCACCACCAATGATTGCTGCTCGTGTTCCCCAAATGGCTGCATCCATTTCTTGAGCGCGTCTTGTCCCAAATTCCAACAAAGGGTCATCCCCAATTACAGATTTGATACGAGCAGCTTTAGTAGCAATCAAAGTTTGGAAATTTATAATATTAAGAATAGCTGTTTCGACCAACTGACATTCCGCAAGCGAACCTTCAACCTGCACTAAAGGTTCGTTAGCAAAAGCAAGTTGTCCTTCTTGCATCGCTCTAACTGTTCCTGTAAAACGCAATTCTTTTAAATAATTTAGAAAATCTTCCGGATAATCTAATTCACGCAAATAGGCAATATCTGTTTCCGAGAATTTAAGATTCTTTAAATAATCAACCATTCTTTCTAAACCAGCAAAAACAGCATAACCATTTTTAAAGGGCATCTCACGGAAAAAAACCTCAAAGACCGCCTGACGCTGATGTCGTCCAAGCTCAAAGTAAGTTTGCATCATATTAATTTGATATAAGTCCGTATGTAATGTAAGACTGTCGTCTTGATATAGATGTGGCATAATTTTTTCTCCCATATTCACTTCCGCTAATCATACCGATTTTAACGCAATTCTAATCTTTATTTTATCAAATTTTGCCCTAAATTTGTACTGGGAACCCTTTATAATTATACAATAAATTATAATTTAAATTTCGCCATGTATTTTATATAAAACTAGTCAATTTTTTGCTCCACTTATGTTTTTTGTACTACAATAGAAGTAATGGAGAAAGGAGAGGATTATGATTAGTTATCTAAAGAAACTACTTAAACAAAATGATAGTGTAAAAATCCACTTAATAGACGGAAGTGTCGTCTCTGCCTTACATTTCAAGAAAGGTTACAGCAACGGAAATTGCCTTGTAATTGATGAGGATAACACCGAGCATTATATTAACAGTAGATACATTGTCCAAATCGAATCTTAAATTAAAGAACTCCCTTGAGGAGTTTTTCTTTAGTCTTATAGATTGCGATGAGCTATGGTACAATATAAATTGACTGATTCAAAATATTGGTAGATTAAATAATTTCAAAAATTAAGGAGAAAGCCCCCTTATGGATAAAGGGAACAGAAAAAAAGTAGGTCTATTAGGAGGAAATTTTAATCCAATTCATCATGCTCATTTAATGATGGCTGACCAAGTTGCCCAACAAATGAATTTGGATAAGGTATTACTAATGCCTGAAAATATTCCACCTCATGTCGATGAAAAAGAAACCATTTCTGCAAAACATCGAGTTAAAATGCTTGAGTTAGCAATCAAAGAAAATCCTAGACTCGGTCTTGAGTTGATTGAAATTGAACGTGGTGGAAAATCTTACAGTTATGACACGCTCAAACTCCTGACTGAAGCTAATCCTGATACCGATTATTATTTCATTATTGGTAGCGACATGGTGGAATATCTTCCCAAATGGTACAAAATTGATGAACTCCTAAAACTTGTGACATTCATTGCCTTAAGAAGAACGGATACAATCTCCAAAAGTCCTTATCCTGTTACTTGGCTTGATGCTCCCTTGTTACCAATTTCTAGTACAATGCTAAGGGAAATGTTTGCCAAAAATATTGAACCCACTTACTTCTTACCTCAAAACGTTATTGATTACATTAAAACTGAAAAATTATATAAAAAAAGATGACCCAGAGAGGTCATCTTTTTGTTTAAACTTCCAAATTTAGAACTTCTTGCGCATAAATGGATGAATTTCCATTCAAAACGTAGGCAATTGTCATAATTGGTAGGATATATTGAACCGAACCAAAGCCAAAGACCTCCGCAGCAATAAAAATTGGCCCAAAATAAGAGTTTGTTGCGGCTGAAAAAATTGAAACATAACCCGCAGCAGCCACAAATTCGACAGGTAAACCAAAGAGCATAGCCAAAGCTGCACCCAATGTTGAACCAATAGCAAAGAGTGGTGTGACCTCCCCACCTTGGAATCCAGCAGAAATTGATAAAACCGTAAAGATTAATTTTAATATCCAATCATATCCATTGATATGTCCACCATTAAAACTTAAAGAAATCAAATTTGTCCCAAGACCAGCATAACGGTCCAAATGAATAACAAGTAAACCAATTGAGATGACAATTCCCATCAAAATAATTCTATAATAAGGATTAACAATTCTTTTAGCGACGGTTGCTTTCATAAAAGCTAAAGATTCCGCAAAAAATCTTCCTACAAGTCCAAAACAAACGGCAATGACAGCCAATTTTAAAAGAACCAAAGGGTCAATATGAATGTTAGTATTGATTGCGAAAGAAAATTTTTCTAATCCCAAACTGCTTGAAGTCCAACTTGCAACATATGAACCAACCAAAGCTGGGATTAAAGCTCTATACTCAATTTTACCCAACATTAAAATTTCAATAGCAAAGAAAGTTGCCGCGATTGGCGTTTGAAAGAGCCCTGCAAAACCAGCAGCCATACCAGTAATCAAAAGTATTTTTTTAGCTTCTTTTGCTGAGAGTTTTTTACCAATCGCATGTCCAATCACACCACCAATTTGAACTGCAACTCCTTCACGACCAACACTGGCACCAAACAAATGAGAAAGCCAAGTCGAGAAAACAATCAGCGGAACAAGACGTTTTGGAATATCTTCTCGCCCATGATTCCCCGCTTCAAAAATTAGGACCATTCCTTTTTGGCTGTCTTTACCAAAATTCTTATAAATATAAACGATTAAGAGACCAGCTAAGGTTAAAAATGGAATTAAATATAGGGCATGACTATCTCTAAATTCAGTAATATAGATAAGCCCTCGACCAAATATAGCATCAACAATACCAATTAATCCCCCAATAATTACAGCTAAGAAGACATATAAAATTGCGCTTCTTGAAATTCCTACTTTAAAAAAATTCATTTTTGAAACTCCTTGTTTGTGAGTTTAACTCACTTTATAATATTTTACAAAACAAAAGGCGCTACAAACAAGACTACTTGGAGATAGCCTTTTGTTTGTAGGCGCCATTAGTTTTAAGATTTTATTCTTAAAGCGGTTTCGGGTGTGCACCATACCCATCATTTATTAATATTTATTTTAACATTTTATGAAATATTTGCAAGAAAAAGCTCAGTCGCGCATCCCATTCTTACGTTGAATTTCTTTAAGTTTATCCGGAGTAACATCTTCTCCTGTTTTTTCATCAATAACTTTGATGGTTTCAACTTGTGAGCGGAAATTTGCTTTAACACTATCGAGGTAAGCACGACGTAAAAGGGCTTGTTCTTCAAGCTCAGCTTCTGATAATCCTTCTGCTTTCTTCTTACGCGCTAATTCATTAATACGTTCTACTTGTTCATTTGTAATTGCCATTTCTTAGTTCCTTTCTTCATGAATATTGTTAAAATTACTGACAGAACTCAAATTTTACTGACAGCTTTTTAAAGTCATAAATAAACTTTCTGTCAGTAAATTTATCAATTTTATTTTGTATTAATCAAAGAAAAATCAGCCATAACACTTGTTAATGCAACAACTTCTGACAACAACGCAATACGATTATCACGAACTGATAAATCTTCAGCCATTACCATTACACTTTCAAAGAAAGTTTCAATTGCAGGTGCAAGTGAATGAACAATTGCTCTGAATTTTTCTTCACCAGGCATATAAGTCCATTGATTTTGAAGAGAAATAACAACGTTATAAAGAGCTTCTTCTGCATCTTCTTCAAAAAGTGTTGGATTTATTTCTTTAATATCTTTTGCTTTTTTAACCAAATTAATTGAACGCGAAACATTTTCAATTGCTGGTTTAAAAGGTTCGTGAAGTTTGTGCCCATCAATGACAAAAGCCGATTCCATCATGTTTGTAATATCAAAGTTTGAACTATTAATTGCCGCTTCAACAATATCATGACGATCGAGTTTTTCAAGCAAGAGTTTTTGAATACGTGCTTTGACGAAATCCAAAATTTCAAGATGATTTTCACCTTCAAATTGGTCGATAAATAAAGATAAATCGAAATGCCAATTCATTTTTTCAATAATACGAATCAAGCCTTGTACTGCTCGACGTAGGGCATAAGGGTCATTTGAACCAGAAGGAATTAAACCAACATTAAAGAAAGAGAGGACTGAATCAATTTTGTCAGCTGCTGCAAGCACAGAACCAACTTTTGTTTCAGGCAATTCTCCCTCGGCTGAAGTTGGCATATAATGTTCACGAATTGCTGCAGAAACATTTGCATTTTCACCAGCTAAAAGCGCATATTTTTCACCCATTACCCCTTGTAATTCATCAAATTCTCCAACCATTCCTGTCAAAAGGTCAAATTTATAAATTTCAGCACTACGAGCAACGTCTCTTTTTTCTTCATCAGTCAGGCCAGCAATATCAGCTAATTTAGCGGCTATTTCTTTTGTTCGCGCCATGTGTTCAGTAATTGAACCAATTTTAGCATGGAAAGTTACTTTAGCAAGTTTAGCGACCAAATCTTCAATTTTAAGTTTTTGGTCTTCTTTCCAGAAAAACTCTGCATCTTCAAGACGAGCAACCAAAACTTTTTCATTTCCGAGCACTACATTTTCAATATTTTCAGCGTTCCCATTACGGACAGAGATAAAGTTTGGTGCGAGTTGACCTTCTTGGTTATAAACTTCAAAATAACGTTGATTATCACGCATTGATGTCACTAAAACTTCTGCTGGAACAGAAAGATATTTGGGATCAAATGAACCAACAAAGGCAGTTGGATATTCAACAATATTATTTACTTCTTCTAATAAATCTTTATGCAAAGTAACTTGCCATTTATTTTCAGACGCAAGAGCCAAAATTTGAGCTGAAATTTCTGCTTTACGATGTTCAGCATCAACTAAAACAAAGTTTTCTGGCATTTTGCTAGCATAATCATTTGCATTTTTGAGTTCAACCTCAACATTTGCCAAGAAACGATGGCCTCGTGAAAAACGATTTGCTGTTACGTCCAATAAATCAAAAGCAACAACTTTATCTTCTAGAAGTGAAACAATCCATTGAATCGGACGAACAAAGAGAAAATCATTATTTCCCCATTTCATATAAGTTGAGAATGTCATTTTTGCGATGACTTCATCGCCAACTTTAGACAGAATTTCTTCTGCTTTTACTCCGTCAATATGTTTTTTAGCATAATAATAATCACCCTTAAGGATTAAATCATCTGGAGTAGCTCCTTGTCCTCTTGAGAAACCTTGAATCGCTTTTGACCAATTCCCTTGCGCATCTTTAGCAATTTTAGCAGATGGACCTTTAACTTCTTCATCAATCGCTTCTGACGCTTCTGCCAAACCTTCAACAATAATTGCTAAACGACGTGGAGTTGAAAATTTAATAATTTTATCAAATTCTAAACGATTTTCTTTAAGAAAAGTTTCCATTCTTTCGGCTAATTGATTGATTGAAGGAGTCACCAAATGTGCTGGAATTTCTTCCAAACCAATTTCAAGTAAGTAATTTGTCATTATTTTTCTTCTCCTTCTACAATCTTAGTATATTTTCCTTTTTTACCAAGGTATTTTTCACGTAAAGCTTCGTCTTTTAAGAGCGGGAAACCAAGTTTTGCACGTTCTTCAATAAAAGTTTTTGCTACCTTACGTGCCATTGTACGAACTCTATGCATATAGCCTGCACGCTCAGTTACAGAAACTGCTCCACGTGCATCAAGTAAATTGAAGGTATGTGAAGATTTCAAAATATAATCATAAGCTGGGTGAACCAAGCCTTTATCTAATAAATCAAGCGCTTCTTGTTCATATTCTCCAAAAAGTTTAAGTAAAAGCTCTTGGTTTGATTCTTCAAAGGCAAATTTAGAATGTTCGTATTCAGGCTCTTTGAAAATATCTCCGTAAGCTACGCCATTCCCCCATTCAAGGTCATAAACAGAATCAACCTCTTGAATAACTGTCGCAATACGTTCCAAACCATAAGTGATTTCTGAAGTTACGGAATCAACTTCAATTCCTCCGACTTGTTGGAAATAAGTAAATTGAGTACATTCTTGCCCATCAATCCAAACTTCCCATCCAATACCGGCACATCCCATTGAAGGATTTTCCCAGTTATCTTCAACAAAGCGGATATCATGCTCTAAAGCATCAATTCCAAGTTCAGCTAAACTTTGAAGATAAAGTTCTTGGATATTTTTTGGAGATGGTTTTAATACAACTTGGAATTGGTGGTGTTGGAACAACCGATTTGGGTTTTCACCATAACGACCGTCAGCAGGACGACGTGAAGGTTGCACATAGGCGGCTCCCCAAGGTTCAGGTCCGTTTGAACGCAAGAAAGTGTAAGGGCTCATTGTTCCTGCTCCTACTTCATTATCATAAGCTTGCATCAAGTTTGCCCCTTGTTTAGACCAAAAGCCTTGTAGGGTCAAGATAATATCTTGAAATGCTAGTTTTTTATTTGCCATTATTTTCCTCCGAAGTTCAAAAAACCGCAATTCACACACTCATCAATCCTCGAAAAAATCCGAAAAGAGACAAAGGGTGCAAATGCACGGTTCCACCTTTATTTTTTACTTTATTTGTGTTCATTACAGTTTTAAGTTAAGCCATTATTGTTCTCGAACTTTCACTATCTTCGAGTCGCTACCTATAAATTCTAGCTCTATTTTCCCATTTTGTCAAGGCAAAATAAACTGATGACCTTACTTCTGTCTTATTTGGTATCAATTTTCTGGTTTATCTATCATATTCAAACATAATTATTTTCTTGAATAAAAAGTAAATTGCCTTCGTCATCAATATTGATTTCAGATTCTATAAGAGAATAGTTATCAGTTTCAGATTGAATAATGAGTGTATTTCCGCATTTTTCAACTTTTTTTCCTGATGTCCCTACGGGTTTATCGATAATAATATCAATTTCTAAAAATTGTTGAGCTAACATTTGGTTCATTTCTTCTCCAAGTTGACTTAATAAAATAATAACATCAACTCCAAGGTTCTTTAATATTTTAACTATGAAATCTGCCTTATCAAAAGGGTTAAAAAAGATAGTCTCAGCACTCGGATGTGAGCGATAAACAATATCCATTGTTGTCAAACCAAATATTCCTATTTTCTTACCTGATGTTGTATTTTTAAGGAGATAAGGAATAAATTTTCCTTCTTTTACTAAAGGATTTAAAAGTTTATCATCTTCAAAATTAACATTAGCGGCTAAAATTGGAAAATTTATTTTATTTAGATTTTCCACTATTCCTTTTGAACCCTCATCAAATTGATGACTTCCCAATGTCGTCGCATCAAAAGGAACGGTATTCAGGAGGTCTTGCTCATCATTTTTGTGCTCAATGTTATTAAAAATGCTATTTCCATCTCCTAAAACTAAAGTTTCTATGACTCTTTTTTTATTTTCTTCTTTGATTTTATTAATTAAAGAAAAATCCTTATCAAGAGTGAGATGAGTATTATTTATATGTAAAATGCTAAGTTTCATTATCATAACCAAACCTATATATAGTATTTAATATCTATATTTTATCACAAAAAACACAATATATTGTGTCTTAAACTTTTTTTCTAAAAATAAAAAGATGACTTGCGTCATCTTTTTAATGATTTCGATTATAAATCACACTCGAAATAAAAGAAAGAATAATAAATACAGCTCCTAGAAGTCCTGTAACAACCTCACCAATCTCCCATTTGATACTTGCTAAAATTAAAAATGCAAGCGTGAGAATGGCCCAATGTGCTCCGTGTTCAAGATATACAAGGTCATTCAATGTTCCTTTTTGAACAAGATAAAGCGTTAGACTTCTTACAAACATTGCTCCAATCACACCTAATCCTAAAAGAATAATAATCGGGTCTGCTGTAATTGCAAAGGCACCTATTACCCCATCAAAACTAAATGAAGCATCTATTACTTCCAAATATAAGAATAAAGCAAGTCCAGCCTTACCAGTCGCAACCACACTACTTGTTGTGTTTGCAGCTTTGCTATGACTCATCGTTTCTCCAAAACCGTCAACAAGCATGAAAGTTAGGATTCCTAAAATTCCAGCAAATAAAACAGCGTGAGCATCTTTAGCAATAAATTCCGATGTGATTAAAAGCAAAATAATGGAAATAATTGCATTTGCTGCCGGAAAATTTCCAATTTTTTGAAGGATTTTCTCTGGTATTTTAAGCCAAGTATGTGCCCGTTCATCAAAGAAAAATCCTAAGGCTAGCATCAATAGAAACATTCCACCGAAAGCTGCGATTTGTGGATGAGCATGGTGCAAAATATAACCATAGGTTCCTACTGTATTGGGATTTCCCTTTTCTAAAGCTAATTTTAAAGCACTGATAGGGTCAATTTGGGCTGACACTCCAACAATCAAGAGTGGAAAAATCAAACGCATTCCAAGAACGGCAATCAAAACCCCTAAGGTTAAGAAAGCTTTTTGCCATGCAAAACTCATTCGTTCGAGAATACGTGCATTCACAATAGCGTTATCCATAGATAAGGAAATTTCTAGAACAGCAAGAATAAGCGTAATAAAAAGTCCATTCCACCCGGCATAAACAAATGCGATAATTAGGGCAATTAAACTAACAATAAATGAGCCTCTGAATATTTTCATAGGTCTCCTCTTCTAAAATAATCTTCTCATCTATTCTAACATACTTTTTACACTCTCACTGTGCCTAGAACTATGCTTTGCCTGATAAAGATTATCGTAAAAATGAGCAAAATCGTAAAAGAAATTGTCAAAATAAGGTCGACTTTTGCTTTTGAAAAGACTTTTATGAGTAAATAATAGAAACTTATTCCAAGTAAGGCTCCAAGTGAGTTAGTGATGAGGTCAGTAATATCCGTTGCACCAATGGCAAGAAGATATTGTAGACTTTCAAATGAAAAACTTAATAAAATGGAAATTGCCAATTTATTTAAAAAGGAGATTTTTGGTGCATTCATAGTCAATAAAATACCAAAAGGAATAAAAGCTAGAATATTAAATAAAACCTCGCGACGACCACCGGACATGGCTAAAGGTGTCAGATTAAGACTTCTTGTATTCGTCATTTCAAGAAAAGCAAATGGATGAAAAGAAAGTTTAAATAATACCAGCCAAACCAGTCCTAATATATAAATGAAAAATAAAAGCTGTGCTAATTTTTTTGTCATTTTTCTCCTTTCTTAAGAAAATAGGTTTTCGATTGTTGTTCTTTTAGTATTTTAACTGATTTAACTTAAACAGAAACCTTTATCAGTTATGATATAAATAAAAAGGGAATTCTCCCTTTTTAAAATCAATATTTTATGACAGGAATTCAACTTCTACTTGTTGACTGTCCCCTTTTTTCATGATTATTTTTCCATTAAAAGTTTCTGTCAGTAAATTCATGACTTCGTCAACCTTTTCTTCGTCAATAAAACATTTTACTTTGATATCCGACAAAAACTCACTATCCGAAATTTTGATTTTTTGGTCAATTAAAAAGCGCTGTAAGCTGTCATAGAGGCTGTAATCAAGGTTTAAAATAAGCTCACGTTGATTGATAAATTCAACTAAACCAACAGCTTCGATGGCATGATTTACACTGCCCGCATAAGCACGAATTAAACCACCAGCACCTAATTTTATTCCACCAAAATACCGAGTAACAACGGCACAAACATTGATTATTTCTTTTTTCTTTAAAATTTCAAGCATCGGAACACCAGCAGTCCCTGACGGCTCTCCATCATCACTTGTTCGTTGAATTTCTTGACGGTCACCTAATGTATAGGCCGAGCAGTTATGATTGGCTTTCCAGTGTTCTTTTTTGATTTTCGCAATAAAATCACGCGCTTCTTCTTCAGATGAAATTCTTTTCAAATGGCAAATAAATCGTGATTTTTTGATTTCCTCTTCATTGATAAAATCAGTTTTTATAGTGATAGTCATGCTACTGATTTTAACAAATTTTGTTACATTTTAACAGCATTTTCGTATAGAATAGTATGAGCACTAATCAAGAAAAGTTATTTGGCCGTTTATTATTAAAAAATGATATTTTGCAACTTATAAAAAATACTGACAAGATTTCTGTCAGTAAAATTTTTAGTAATTTTTTGTTAGAAACGAAGGTGAATCCAATTTTGGGAATGACTTCAATTTCTTCCAATAAAATAAAATGCAACTGTTGTGGGACTGTTCATATAAAAAATTCTGTCAAACTTCCAATTGGTGTATTTTACTGTCCAAGTTGTATTCAATTAGGTCGAGTCCGCTCCGATGAATTCTTGTACTTTCTGCCACAAAAGAATTTCCCAAAGAAATCATATATAAACTGGTCTGGAAAACTGACAGAGAATCAAAAATCAATTTCAAATGCCCTTTGTCAGGAAATTAATTCTCATCAGCAAATAATTGTCCAAGCTGTGACTGGAGCTGGAAAAACTGAAATGATTTATCAAGTCATTGAGCAAATTTTAGAAAGCGGTGGGGTTGTTGGTCTAGCTAGTCCAAGAATTGATGTTTGTCTTGAACTTCATCAGCGATTATCACGTGATTTTTCCTGTAAGATTCCACTCTTATATCATGATGGCGACAGCTATTTCCGAGCTCCATTAATAATAATGACCAGTCATCAGCTTTTACGTTTCAAGGAAGCTTTTGATTTGCTGATTATTGATGAAGTTGATGCCTTTCCCTTTAGAGATAATGAAATGCTTTATGTTGCGGCAGAAAAAGCAAGAAAAATAGAAGGAAATTTAATATATTTGACCGCAACTTCTACTGACAAACTTGAAAAAGATATAAAAAAGCAAAAACTCTATCCTTTGTTTCTCCCGCGTCGTTTTCACAATTTCCCTTTAGTGGTGCCTAAATTTTTTTGGAAAAATAAATTTGATAAGAAATTAATTGAGCAAAGAAATAGTGGCTTTCCTCTTCTTATTTTTGCTGCTGAAATTGAATTTGGACAAGAATTTGCAAAACAACTACAATTGAAATTTCCTAAAGAAAAAATTGCTTCCGTTGCTTCAACAACAAAAGATAGATTGGAAATTGTTAAAGCTTTTAGAAATAAAGAAATTACTATTTTAATAGCGACATCAATTCTTGAACGGGGAGTCACTTTTCCAAATGTTGATGTTTTTGTCATCAACAGTGAGCACCCAAACTTCACTAAATCCGCACTGATACAAATGGCTGGACGTGTGGGTCGTAGTCCTGAACGTCCAACAGGCTTAGTTAGTTTTTTTCATTACGGAAAATCCAAAGCAATGTGTCAGGCAGTTAGAGAAATCAAAAAAATGAACCAACTGGGAGGTTTTTCATGATAAAGTGTTTGCTTTGTTCAAGAAATATTGCTCAAAACTTTCTATTTAGTGAACTTTTCCTACTCAAAAGTCCTCAAAATCTTTTATGTTCTAAATGTCAAAAAAATTTTGAAAAGATCCCTGAAGCTCACTGTCCTTGCTGCTGTAAGCCAAATGTCCATGAGATCTGTACTGATTGTCAAAATTGGGAAAAAAGAGGATACAAAATCAGACATCAGGCAATTTTTCACTACAATCAAGCAATGAAAGATTATTTTAGCCAGTATAAATTTGTTGGAGATTATCGATTATACCAAATTTTTGAGCCCTATTTTAAAAATATTTCCCAAAAATCTCCTTTGGTTCCAATTCCTATTTCACCAAAAAGATTAGAGGAACGTGGTTTCAATCAAGTGACTGCTTTTCTTCAACAAGATAATTTTATTGAACTTCTTGAAAAAGAGAATTCGGTCAAACAATCTAGCCTTAATCGAAAAGAACGATTGGAAAGTCCAAATCCTTTTCGATTAAAAAAAGGGCTAAAAGTCCCTACAAAAGTTATATTAATTGACGATATTTATACAACAGGTACCACCTTATATCACGCATCACAAATTCTAAAAGAAGCTGGTGTTCATGAAATAAGGAGCTTTTCTCTCTGCCGTTAATCATTAAATCAAATAAAAAAGCCTTTCAGCTTTTTATAAATTCTTTATTTCATCTGACCATTCAATAATCTTTAAATTACTAAATCTTTCTTGCCACCTAGCAACCTTATTTTCATAAAGTATTCGATTATTATCGACATGATAAATTGGCCGAATTGTTTTAGTAAAAATATCTTCTAAGCCGTACGGAGCAAAAATTTCAATATTGCTTGAATTACCACTTATGCCTACAGCATGAACCGTAGCAATCCAACGCTCAATCGCATTTTCTGTGTTTTTATACGGTACTTTATTTCCATTATGCCAAAGATGCATGTATGCTTCATTATGAATATCAAATTGATAGGGAAATTTTTCAGATAAAACTTTTTCTAACTTTTTATCATTTTTAGCAGAGCTGTCAGCAGAAATCTCTTTATCAAAGTACACAATATCAATATCGTGAATTCCTGTCATTAAATTATTTCCGTCAGAATAATTCCAAACCGTTTGAAAGACACTTCCTGCGGCTAGATAATAATTAGGCAAATTTAAAACAGAAACTTCATCCAAAATGAACATCAATTCGGAGTTCTTTTTCAATATTTTTAGAAAATCATTTTTTCTATCCATTTCCGCTTATCCTCTAAAAGAAAAGATGCCAAATTTTAGGTAAAAATACAATCAGACCAACAATCAATGCAAATCCCGAAATAACTAAAACTGCCCCAGCTGCCATATCTTTGGCTCGTTTTGCACGCATATAAAATTGGTAATCTGATGCTAAATCCACCACATTTTCGATAGCAGAATTAAAAAGTTCTGCCATAAAAACTAGAAAAATTGACAACAACAAAAAGAGCCATTCAAATTCTGAAATTTGAAAAACGAGACCGAAAACAATGGCTAAAAAGGCTGCCAAAGCATGTTTACGCATGTTACGTTCTTCTTTAAAAGCTGTCCAAATTCCAGACAGTGCAAAGTCTAAACTCGAAAGTAAATTAGGATTTTTCCAACGGGCCCTATCCTCTTGAACAGGTCTTTTACCATTATTAAAATCCTTTTTCTTAAAGAGTTTTACATCTTTATCTTGTGAGTCCATAGGCAGTTAAAATCTCCTCTTGCAAACCAAACATTTCTGACTCTTCTTCTGGTGTGTAGTGGTCATAACCATTGATATGCAAAAAGCCATGAACAGCTAACCAACCATATTCACGTTCAATCGAGTGACCATAATCAGCAGCCTGTTCAGCAGCCTTATCTATTGAAATAAACAATTCACCAATAAATGGATCCATTTCTTCCAACAATTCCTCTGGTAATTCCATATCTTCATCAAAGAAAAATTCTGATTCATCAGGTTTGTATTCTAATGAGATAACATCGGTTGGTCGGTCAGTTTCGCGATATTGCAAATTCAACTCATGTGAACGAGCATTATCAACAAAAGTTACTGACATTTCTGTTGATTCTTTCAAGTTCAGTTTTTTAGCAGCAAAAGCTAAAACTTCTTTGGTTTGTTCAATAATCTCACTTGGCACTTGGCCTGTTTCATCAACTAATTCTACGTACATTTTTTTCCTTATTTAATTACTGACAATAATTCATAAAATAGCCCTAAGTAGCTCAATATTCTAGCTATTTCTATTATTCTGTCAGTAAATCTTAATGACAGACAGAACTGTCAGAGAATTTCTCATTCAATCTGTTACTTACAATCAACAATTACTTTCTGTCAGCCTTTTTTTGCAACATTTCCTTACAAAAGGACAAAATGGGACCTCTTGTGGCAATTAATATATCTTCTGGCAGATTATCAAAGGCAAACCATTGACAGTCAAGGACCTCTGATTCTTCTAAAAGAATCTCTCCAGAAAAATCATTACAAGTAAAAACAGTATCAACAATATGAACTTCATCCCCATTAGGATAGAAAAAGTGTTGTTCTGTCCCAGAAGCGACAGTGTACAAATTAATTTTTCCAGCTTTTAAGCCAACTTCTTCATAGAGTTCACGTTTCGCTGCTTCTTCAACCTTTTCATTCGGTTCAACTGACCCACCATGATAACACCATTTCCCATTATCTGCCCGTTTTTGAAGTAAAATTCCACGATTTTCATCATAAATAATCAAGCTTGCACATGCAATTACCATTGGGACATGCCCAATTTTTTTGCGCAAATCCATGACATAACCTTCGGCCATTATTGTTTCCTTCTTATCTAGAAATTTGATCAATCTGACATTAACAAAAGTCCCAAACTATTCATCACCATAGGCTTTGATAATTTCAGCAACAACTGGATGTCGAACGACATCTTTTGCCATGAAATAAACAAAATCAATTGATTTCACATGACTTAATTTATCTTTGGCATCAATCAAACCTGATTTTACTTTATTAGGTAAGTCAATTTGTGAAATATCTCCATTAACAATCATTTTAGAATTAAAGCCGAGTCGAGTCAAAAACATTTTCATCTGCATCGTTGTTGTATTCTGTGCTTCATCCAAAATGACGAAGGCATCATCAAGCGTACGACCGCGCATGTAAGCAAGCGGAGCAATTTCAATAATTCCTCGTTCCATCATTCGTTCAGTTGCCGTCTTTCCTAAAATTTGGAAAAGGGCATCATAAACTGGTCGTAAATAAGGATCAACCTTTTCTTGCAAATCACCTGGTAAGAACCCAAGACTTTCACCAGCTTCTACAGCTGGTCTTGTCAAAATAATTCGTTTCACCTGACCATTACGTAATGCTTGAACAGCCATCACAACAGCTAAAAACGTTTTCCCTGTTCCAGCTGGTCCAATTCCAAAAACAATATCATGATGTTTGACAGAATCAACATAAGTTTTTTGAATCAGATTTTTTAGTCGAATTGACTTTCCAGCTGCATCTTTCGTCAGTTCAACTTCATAAAGTGCAGTGAAATTTTCAATATCATCATTTAAAACCATCTTTATTGCAATAATGACATCTGACGCATGTACTGGAACTCCTCGACCTACTAGTACCTGCAGAGCTTGGAGGGCTTTACGAGCTCGCTCCCTTGTCAATTCATCCTCAGAAACGATTTGAACCGTTTCGCCACGATAATTAATCTCAACCCCTAGTTGAGATTCAACTAACTTCAAATATTTATCTTGTACCCCAAAAAGTAGACTTGCATCTTCTGGATTTTCTAGTTTAAATTCAATTGAATTTTTAGTCAAATACACAATCTCCATTAATCATTTTCTTACATTATAGCACATTTCATATTTTAATTTAAATCACACCTTACTGAATATAAAGAAAAACTCTATTTTAAAATAGAGTTAAATCAATTTTAGCAAGCCATCATTTTTTTATTTCCTCGATAAAGTTCTACGATTGTCCAAATTAATAAAAAGAGAACTCCCAAAATAAGAAAACCAGAAATAAGATGAGATAGTCCAAGATTATGAGGTATAAAGTTGGCAATTTGATCTGGCAAACCAATCAAATTAAGATAGGTCAAAGCAATAACTGAAAACCAGCCCAAACATTTAATAATGAAATTATTTTTAAAATCACCCATCTCCTTTTTACTATTAGTCAACATCAACAAAGGAATGATTGAAAAAGGTAGAGCAAAGGCTAGAAAAACTTGAGAATTATTCATCAAATTATTAATTGCTTCATGCTGTGCTTTCAAAGTTTGTCCTCTTGTCATAGAGACACAAATCAATACTGGAACAACTGAAAGCAAACGTGTCACTAATCTTCTGGCCCACATTGGCATTCTCATATGAATGAAACCTTCCATAATAACTTGACCAGTTAAAGTCCCTGTAATAGTAGAATTCTGTCCTGAAGCAAGAAGAGCTACGGCAAACAAAGTGGATAAAGCTCCTGTTTTTGCTACATCGGCAAGCAGTCCATTGCTTAAAACAGTTGGATTAGAGAGGGCATCATATAAACCAAAGAATGATGGATCATCAATCACGCCCGTTTTGAATACGGCAACTCCCATGATTAACAAGAGGGAATTCACAACAAAAGCCACTGTCAATTGAATATTAGAATCCCATGTTGAAAATCTCACCGCTCTAGCAACATCTGATTTATCCTGATGATTGATTTTTCGGCTTTGTGAAATAGAAGAATGGAGATACAAATTATGAGGCATAACTGTAGCACCAATAATCCCTAAGGCCCCTGTTAAAGGAGACATCCCTGCCACTGTTGGTGAAGAGGCAAACGTCCGGCTATTGGGGATAAATCCCTCAATAATTCCTTTCCAATCTGGATTTGATAAAGCGACTTGATAAGCAAAAATGACCAAAATGACTAAAATCAAACAGATAACAAGGGCTTCAATTTTTCTAAAACCTACTCTCGTCAATAACAAAAGCAAAAAGACATCAAGAACTGTAATAAAAACCGCTAAGATTAATGGGATATTAAATAAAAGATAAAGAGCGATAGCAGCCCCAATTACTTCTGCAATATCCGTTGCCATTATGGCAAGCTCAGTTAATATCCATAAAACAATCCCTAAAGATTTACTTGTTCTTGCTCTTATAGCTTGAGCCAAATCCATTTGACTGACAATACCCAATTTTGCCGACATATCGACATATATTGAAGGAGCATTGCAATTAGACTTGACATCAGAATGACTGAAATCAGTAAGTATTGAAAGTTTTGTCCGCCAGTTATTGAGGTTGACCAATTTCCTGGGTCCATATAACCAACTGCAACTAAGGCACCCGGTCCTGAGTAAGTTAGCAACATTTTGAAAAAGCCAACATTTTTAGGTACTTCTACTGTCCCATTTATTTCCTCTAAGGATTTTCCATTCGTATGATAAATCAATCGATGACGTTGATGTTCTTTATCATTCATTATTTCTCCTAGCTCTAAGTTGAATAAAATTCAACAACCATTATGTTAAGTATATTTTTATAGTAATTAAAATAAATCAATTATCGATTTAAGAAATTATCAAACTTTTTAATCTATAACTGATAATAAAAATATTATAGCACCACCTTATCTTTTTTCAAATATTTTAGCATATATTTATAAATATGTTTAAAAAGATACAAAAAAGCCCTCAAGAGGACTTTATTCATTAATATATAATAAAAAAAACCTGTCAAAGACAGGTTTCAAAATTCTTATTTAGCCACTACTGGATAAACTGATACGTGTTTTTTACCACGTTTCATTTCGAATTTAACAGTTCCTTCGATTTTAGCGAAGAGAGTATCGTCGCCACCACGGCCAACGTTAGTACCTGGATGGATATGTGTACCACGTTGACGGAAAAGGATTGAACCGCCGCTTACAAGTTCACCGTCAGATGCTTTAGCACCGAGACGTTTAGCTTGTGAGTCACGTCCATTGGAAGTAGAACCCCCACCTTTTTTGTGGGCGAAGAGTTGCAGATTAAGTTCAAGCATGTTATTGCCCTCCATTTTCAAATTTAAGTGTAATGTACTGACCATAGCTTTTCTCAACTGCTTTCATCGAATTTGCAAAAGCTTCGAGCAAAGTTTGAGCCAATACGCCTTGTTTTTCAGGTATGCTCAAAGGAATTTCAACATACAAGTAACCATCTTCCATCTGAGTCACAGGTTTAATGTGAGCCATCTCGTAGATATTATTTGCCGTTGTAATTGATAGAACGCTGACCGCCGCACAAACTACATCGTGTCCATACTCGCCAGATTCAGCATGTCCTGAGATTTCATAAGAAACAATTTTGTCTCTTTTTGTCCTGATACAAGCTTCAATCATAATTAAGCGTTAACTGATTTGATAACAACTTTAGTGTATGGTTGACGGTGACCTTGTTTACGGTGTGAGTGTTTTTTAGGTTTGTATTGGAAAGTAACAACTTTCTTTTGCTTACCATGTTTTTCGACTTCACCAACAACAGTTGCGCCTTCAACGAGTGGTGCACCAACTTTAGTTGTTTCGCCTCCGACAAAGATAACTTCGTCGAAAGTAACGGTTTGACCAGCTTCAACATTGAGTTTTTCAACGTAGATTACTGAACCTTCTTCAACTTTAACTTGTTTACCACCAGTTTTGATGATTGCATAGTTTGACATTGTGATTCCTCCTTGTTAGATTTCATCGCTTTTAAGTCAAGCGACTGTTAGACTCGCCTTTGTTCGTGGGCGTATGCCACTTAATACGAAACTTCGTGCGGTTGCACTTTATGAGACTTCACAAAGACAACTATATTATTATACTACTTCTTTTTCTACTTTTCAAGTCTTATTTTTCACTTTTTTCTTCTATAGAATTAAGCGAGACTTTATAAATCTTTTTCGTATTCCAAAGCATATTAATCAAAGTATTTACCAGTAAGAGTAACCAAGCAAAAGACAAGCTAAAAGAAAGAATTTCAAAAGCCGTTAATGTCAAATAATGAATAGGATGCCATAAAACATAAGAGATTAAGATAAGACCTACAATAAAATAAGACATACGATATAAATTTGGATCAGCATTTGGTAAAAACCAACGAATTCCTAGTATCGAAATAGCCATAAATAAGACTATTAATTGAGCAACAATGTCATGAGCAATATGCATCCAGCCTGGATCATTGGGAATTAATCCAACTAAAGCAATTGAAATAGCACAAAGTGTCAATAAAACTTGCAAAATATTTTGTCGATAATGACTGCCCGCTTTTTGTCTTAATGAAACAAAAATATAATCAATTAATGCTGCAAATAAGGCTGCCGAAACAATTAACGTCAGATTAAATTGCCAGCTTGAACGTGAAGCCTGAGTTCCAAGCAAACTAAAATTCCTTTGCCACCAGTACTGATTTCCATTGGTGGCCATACTTGAGACGAAACCACCAATAGAAACCACTAAAAGCATTGTTACCATCATATTAATCGAAAAAGTATCTACAACAAAAATCATGACATAATTAATGATTCCAGAAAAAATAGTAAAGATTAGGGTGGAAGTAAAGAGTCCAAAACTTACACCATAAAAAATTTGACCTAAAAACCAAAAAAGGCCCATAGATGCTAAAATGACGATAAGTAAAACAGATAAAGTGACTGTGGCAAATGTCCGCCAGTAACTTCTTTTGGTCATCTGTTTATAAAATTCTTTTCTCCGAGAGAAATAAGCAGAAATAAAAGTTAGCATCCCTACTGCATTAGCAATTGTAATAACCGCCGTTGCCAAAGATTCATTTCCAGAAAGCGCGATAACATGAGGATGCTTTAGGACAAAGGCAAAAATAATAAAGATAAATGCAGAAATAATCGTCGGAATAATAAACCATTTGGGTGCCTTATCTGATTTTCTGGCATTGATTTTTCGAATGGTAAAACTATCAGCCGCTAAATCGACGATTTCAATTTCTTCGTTTTCCTTAAGGTCTAATCGTTCATATATTTCTTTAGGTAGATGAATTTTATCCATTTGTTTCTCCTTCCACATTTTGCTCTCTCCAGTCAATTCTCAAATGATAATCGGCTATTTTTTGGGCACCTTGCGAAAGTTGGTAATTAATTTTAATTGTCCTGCTCTCATGATCAATGCTTAAAGCATTTGTCAGAATTGATAGTTCTCCTAAACCTTCATATTCAGTTAAACTTGGAATTTCTGGATGAAAATGCATTTTGATAGGTCGCTTTGCAAAGCGGGTCATTATCACTTCATTTTCATCAAATTTAAGTAAAACTTTTTCATTTGCAGCATTTTGATACTTGAGTAAGGTCTGATGTTCTCCTTTTTTCAACTCTCCCTGATATATTTCTTTGACCAACTCTTCTTGCTGGTCAATTTTAATTCTATTCCTAATTATAATTTCCATAATCATATTTTACTATAATTCCTTGAATATTAAAAACATAGTCCGTGCTAAAAAGATTAAGGTGATGAGGGTCTGCATTTTAGGAGAAAATAGGGTATAATTAGGATAAAATAAGGGAAAATCTGATTTATTTTTAATAGAGAATAGACCTTAAATTTTAGAGGGGGTTTTATTTTGGAAAAAGTCTTTCGTGACCCAGTTCATGACTATATCACGGTGAATCATCCTGTAATATCAGAATTGATTGACACTGCTGAATTCCAACGTTTAAGACGAATTAAACAACTTGGAACATCAAGCTTTACCTTCCATGGAGCTGAACATACCCGTTTTTCTCATTGTTTGGGTGTTTACCACATTGCCAAAAGGATTACTGATTATTTTAGTCGGAATTTCCCTTTGGAATGGAATCCTGATGAGAATCTTTTAACTCAGTGTGCAGCCTTATTACACGATGTTGGACATGGTGCTTATTCACACACTTTTGAAGGTTTATTTAATACAGACCACGAGGCGGTCACTCAAGAAATAATTACTTCTCCTGATACAGAAATTAATGAAATTTTACGCAAAGTCTCTCCTGATTTTCCTGAAAAGGTAGCTTCTGTTATTTCTCATGAATATTCTAATCCTCAAGTTGTTCAATTGATTTCAAGTCAAATTGATGCTGACCGCATGGATTATCTCCTTAGAGATGCTTATTTTACTGGTGCTGTCTATGGACAATTTGATTTAACTTGGATTTTAAGAGTGATTGTTCCTACGGAAAATGGAATTGCTTTTAAGTACTCAGGAATGCATGCAGTTGAAGACTATATTGTCAGTCGATACCAAATGTATATGCAGGTTTATTTTCATGCTTCTTCACGCTCAATGGAAGTTTTACTGCAAAAGTTACTCGCACGTGCTAAGTTTTTATATGCCAGTCAGCCAGACTATTTTGCGATATCAAGTCCTTGTCTCGTTCCCTTTTTCGAGCAAAATCATAATTTACAAGATTATTTAAGACTTGATGATGGCGTTATGAACACTTATTTTCAAGTTTGGATGAGTCATGATGATGAAATTCTCGCTGATTTAGCTTCTGCTTATGTCAATCGTCATTTACTCAAATCAATTACTTTTGACCCCAAGACTGTAGAATTAGAAGATTTAGAAATTTTATCTTCTTTGGTTGAAGAAGCAGGCTTTAATCCTGACTATTACACTGGTATTCATAGTAATTATGATTTACCTTATGATTTCTATCGACCAAGTTCTGAAAAACCGCGGACTGAAATTAATATTTTACAAAAAAATGGTTCGCTTACAGAGCTGTCAGTACTTTCTCCACTTATTAAAAGTTTGACAGGTACAATTCATGGAAATAGCCGATTCTATTTTCCAAAAATTATGCTAGAAAATCCTGAATTTACAAAGTATATTGTTAATGACAGCTTGGTGATTAATCAAAATTTTACTGACAGAAATTCTACTGCCTCTGAAAATACTGACGACTCTGTCAGTAAACAATTATCACTTGATGACAACCTATAATTGCTAAATATTTAATAAATTGAAAGAAATAGAAAGAGAAATTCTTATGATTAAACTTGTTGCTATTGACCTTGACGGAACTTTACTTGACCCTAATCGCCAAATTACTGCCGAAGTAAAAACGGCTGTTAAAAAAGCTAAAGCGGCTGGCGTTAAAATTGTCATTACAACTGGCCGACCTTTACCTGGCGTTGTTGATATTCTAAAAGCACTTGAATTAACTGACCAAAGTGATTATGTTATTACTTATAATGGTGGGTTGGTTCAGCGAGCAACTGGTGAAGAATTTATCAAAGAAACTTTGAGTTCTGAAGATTGGCTTGACTTAGATGCTGCTGCTCGTAAAATTGGACTGCCGATTCACGCAATCACTCGCGAGGGAATCTATACTCCAAATCACGATGTCGGAAGATATACTGTCCAAGAAGCCCAAATGGTTAAAATGCCACTTTATATTCGCCAACCCGAAGATATTGCTGCTTTAGAAATTGCTAAAGTAATGATGGTTGATGAACCGGCGGCTCTTGATGACGGAATTGCATACCTTCCCTTTGAATTCTTTGAACGATATAATGTAGTGAAATCAACACCGTTTTATTTAGAATTCATGAATAAAAAAGCAAGTAAAGGGTCAGCAGTTCAACATTTGGCTGAGAAACTTTCTTTTGACTTGGATGAAGTAATGGCTATTGGAGATGAAGAAAATGACCGTTCAATGCTTGAAGTTGCAGGTTGTCCTGTTGTGATGGAAAACGGAAAATCGGAATTGAAAAAAATTGCTAAATATGTAACTAAATCAAATGCTAAATCAGGCGTTGCTTATGCGATTAATGAATGGGTTTTAAAAGATTACCAAGATTAATTAAAAATTTATGAGCATTATTGTTCCCTACTGAACTTTTTAGCGTTATAATATAAGTATAAAAAGATAACAAATAGATGAATTTACAAGTCATCTCTTGATATATAGTGGAGGTAATAAGATGAAAATTACATTTGATGAAAAAACAGCTGATAAAATTAAAGCATTTGGTGATGTTGATTTAGTTTTTGATTTTGACCATACTTTGAGTGAAGTCAATACTGAAGTTGACGCTTGTGCTGGTGGAATTTCTCGCTATCGTATTGTTGCCGTAGAAAAAGGAAATGTTCCTGAAGTTTTTGATGCAAGTATCGATTCTGAATTTGGACCAATTTATTATAAAGGCTATGGTTCTTACTTCTTCCAAGATGAAATGTCTACCAAAATTAATCCTTCATATAATTTGATTGAATTGCGTAGTACAGCTGAATTGCTTAGCCCTAACCTTTTAATCGTTGACTTCCGTGGTAAACAAAAAGCTAGCTAATTAGTTCCAACCAAAAAGACCCTCCAAGAGGGTCTTTTTTATATGTCATAAAATGGATTTGTCTTTTCTTGGCTTTCATAAATCTTGACACCCATATCAAAAGAACGAAGCTTGTCAGCAACTAATCTAATAAAAGCATGCTCAATATAATGACCAGGGTCTATTCCTAATAAACCAGCTGAAAGCATATCATGACCAACATGATAATAAATATCTCCTGTTATGTAAATATCTGCCTTTTTTTCCAAAGCTTTAGGCCATAATTTTCCACCTGAACCGCCACAAATTGCAATTCTTCCAATTTTTTGAGTCAAATTATGGTCATAAGTGATAAGACGTAATCTATCTAACCCAAATGATGCTTTCACTTTTTCTGTCAGCACTGATAATTCTGTCAGTTCAATATTTCCAACACGGCCCAATCCTTCTTCGTCATCTAGCACTTCAATATCAGTCATTCCAAGTAACTGACTGAAATAATCATTTAAACCACCAGTAACCACATCAATATTTGTATGGCTGGTATAGACAGCAATTCCAGCTCGCGCCAAGTCCAAAACTAATTTTTCCTGATCATTCATTGAAGTCAATGCAGAAAGGGGGCGGAAAATCAAAGGATGTTTAGCAATAATCAGATTCACACCCAGCGCTTTTGCTTCTGCCACTGTTTGCTCACGAATATCCAAGGTTACCAAAACTTTTGTTAGTTCATCGTTTGGGTTCCCAACTTGTAAACCTACAGGATCACCTTCAACAGCTAATTCTTTGGGGCAAAATTTTTCGTATTCAAGCATAAAATCAGAAATTTTCATCGAAGCACTTCCTCAATTCTCGCAATTTGATTTAAAACCTCTTGACGTTTTTCGGCTTGTTCTTCAGGCAAACGAGCAATAATTTTATTC
Organism: Lactococcus sp. FSL K6-0773; assembly: GCF_038006485.1. Taxonomy (NCBI): domain Bacteria; kingdom Bacillati; phylum Bacillota; class Bacilli; order Lactobacillales; family Streptococcaceae; genus Lactococcus; species Lactococcus sp. FSL K6-0773. Next base: position 743,640 of record NZ_JBBOVF010000001.1, read on the forward strand.
AAAGTATTTAATTCCTTTTGCCATTTTTGTTGAAAAACAGTTGATTTTTCTTTAGATAAAAAAGGGCCAAATGTTAAATCATTTACTGACAACTTTTCTGTCATTAATTTTGAGAGTGGTTCGGCAACAATAATCTCGTAAAACTTACCAGCCTCCAATAAAATCTCTTCTTTTTTAATGACAAATTGATGATTCACTAACCACTGACGGAGGCTTTCCTCATGATTATTAGGCTGCAAAATCAAACGTTTAACATGGCCTAACTTTTCTTTACCTGCCTCTAAAATTTCGGAAATTAATATTCCTCCCATACCAGCAATCACGATTGTATCAATCTTGTCAGTATTTTCAATAGCACCTAAGCCATTGGCCAATCGAACCTCAATCCGATCACTTAAATCAGCTTCTGATACATGATTTTTAGCAATTTCAAAAGGCCCTTTAACCACTTCTCCCGCTACCGCAAAATCAATCACCAATTTTTGCATCAAATAAGTTGGTAAATAAGCATGGTCTGAGCCAATATCAGCAAGTCTTGCTCCATTATCAACATAATTAGCTACTGCTTTCAAACGTTTTGAAAGTTTAATTTCATTCATTTTTTAAATATTTCTTTCCAAATTTACAATAATCTAAAACAGGACAGTCTGCACATTTCGGCTTTTTGGCTGTACAATGATAACGCCCAAAGAAAATGAGATGGTGATGTGCTTGTACCCATTTTTCTTGCGGAATCAGCTTCATCAACTTTTCTTCAACTTCTAAAACTGTTGCTTTTTGGGGAACGATATCCAAACGTTTAGAAACTCGTTCAACATGTGTATCAACCGCAATCCCCGGAATTCCGTAGGCTTCTGCTAAAACAACATTTGCTGTTTTTCGACCCACCCCCGGTAAAGTTTGTAAAACCTTTTTATCCTTTGGCAAATCAGGCAAAAGGTCCCCAAAGTCGGTCACTAACATCTGTGATGTCCGTAAAATATTTTTAGCTTTAGTCTTGTAAAGACCAATTGTCCGAATCAGCTTTTCAATTTCTTCCACTTTAGCCTGTGACATTGTTTGTGCATCTGGAAAAGTGGCAAAAAGAGCCGGCGTCGCCTTATTAACTCCTTTGTCAGTTGCTTGGGCAGATAAAATTGTCGCAATCAATAGTTGAAAAGGAGTTTCCCACTCTAATTCTCCGTGAGCTTGCGGGAACATGTCTTCAATAATTTCTAAAGCTTCAAGATATCTTTTTTTACTTAACATCGTGCACGTCCATTATCTCTATTAACTATTCCATGGTCCATCCAAAGGAATATAAAAATCTTCTTGTGGTTTCTTTCTCTTAGCTTCTTCGCGTTCCATTTGTCGACTCTCAATCGCTTGAAGAGAATTCACCCCATCATTTTTCCAATTTCGTAAAATAGCTTTAATGTAATTTAAAGATACCTTACGATTGAGGACTGCTTCACGCAAAGCTTGTTTAATCAACGAAAAGTCATAACCATCTTCAAACAGCCAAGCTCTCAATTCTTCCATTTGTACAGGAGAAATCATGCCCATTTCTGCTTCAAACATGCTAACTAATTCTTTAAGCTGCCCCTCTTCCTGAACTTTTTCATTCTCTGGAGTTGAACTCGCAACAGCACCACCCAAAATTTCATCTAAGTGCTTAAAGGCCGGGCTAATATCAAAGAAAGTTTCCATGTCTCCATCAATTTCAATTAAAGTCACCTTCATTGCTCCAAATTTGGACAGATTATCAATGGCCTGATTGACCTCCGATAATTTTTTACCTGTTTTTTCAGCAATTTCACTAGGTGCAATATCTTGATTTTCAAAAAAGTATAACCAAATCAAAAAATCAAAAGCAGAAGGGAAAAGCTTACTAAAATGTGCTAAAATCACATTTGGTAAGACAAGATGCCCTTTGCTATATTCATCGTAATAATTCATAGAACTATTATAGCATATCGCGTCATTATGGTTCAATGAACTTCACATAAAAACTACTTAAATCAGTTAAACTTTAGAAAATTTTTAATCAATTATTTTATACTATTTAATTTCAGACCTTAATTTCCTAAAGCATTTATTTTCTTCAATTACCCGAATTGCTAGTTGATTATTTAGCCATGACTTGATACCCGATAGAATATCTTAAAGTCTCTGGTTCCAGTGATTTAGCTGATTTTAACAGTAAAGAATACGCTAAAAGTATCATCTCTAATTTCAATTGAAAACCTTGAGGCGAACGACTTTTACAACGCTCAGCTCCTAGATTTGTCAAAAAAGAGAAAACTCGCTCAATCACTTTTCTACGTTTTGAAAAATTAGGGAAAAGGATTTTCTTTTGCTTCATGTTCTTCCTGACAGGTGTAATTAGATCAATTCCTTCTAATTCCAGCCTATCATGCAGTGACTGACCTAAATATCCCATATCTCCAAGGACTGTTGGTGTCCCAAATTGACTCAACACTTCCTCGGTCATTGAACTATCAGCCATTGAAGCAGGAGTAATTGTGTAGTCTATGACATAGCCTGATTCACTGACTAAAGCATGACATTTACATCCATAGAAGTACTGTCCCTTTGTAGCATTGTAGCCAACATTTGCATAATCTCCAAGAACTTTGCTTCTGAAATTACGAATAGGCTGACACAAAGGAAGGGGGAAGCTGTCAATAATGGATACACTCATTCCTTCAACCTCTTTAAAGACGAGTGCTTGGCGAATGACTTGGATACTCGGTAAGAGGGCATTACAACGGCGGACAAAGCGAGAATATTCTAGGAAATTAGGAAATAAACTTTGAGCCAATTGGTGCTTAGCTTTAAGCGTTTCACTAAAATGCAGTACGCCCCATAGGTAACAAGCGATAACTAAGCAATCTGATGTTGCGAGATGGACGTTCTTTCGGTTTTGAACCTCAAGGGGAACACTCGTTTGATAAAGCGTCTCAATGGTTGTCAGTAAATAAACAAAAACTTTTGGAAGTGTGCTATTATAAGTCATATAAGTCGTGCGCTTTCTAATGCTTAGTGGTTTAAGATTAGGATAGCACGACTTATTTATTTTCCAATGAAATTAACTAGCAATTCGGGTTTCAATTACATTTTTGTAAGAAATTAGCAAGCAAATCCTTGATATACTATACTTATAAACAAAAGGACATTTGAAAGGAAATAAACAATGAAAACACAAACAGAAAAAATTACTCAAAAAGTAGAAAATGAAAAATCAATCAAAGATAATTTAGAAATTATCCACTCACTTAATGACTTACTCTACAACGGTTCTTTATACTGATGTAAAGTAACACAAAAAAAGGACCTATGAAAATTAATTTCTTATGGTCCTTTTTTTATTATTTCGCTTGATAGACTATTTTTCCATCACATATTGTATATTTGACTTGCCCTTGAACTTTCTGTTTGATAAATGGAGAATTGGTCGCTTTGGAGTCAAATGTTTCACCGACCTGATAGTCATTTTCAGCGTCAAAAATGACGAGGTCAGCTGGTCCATTTTCTGCGAGGTAACCTGCATCAAAATTATAAAGTTTAGCTGGATTAACTGTCATTTTTGTCAGTAATTCACTGAGTGTCAAATGGCCTTTTGCGACTAAGTTTGTCAAGCCAAGTTGCAATGAAGTTTCTAATCCAATCATTCCTGAAGGCGCCTTATCAAGGCTGACATTTTTCTCTTCATGAGTATGAGGGGCATGGTCTGTGGCGATGACATCAATCGTTCCATCTTTCAATCCCTCAATTATTTTACCGATATCAGTAGTTCTACGCAATGGTGGGTTGAGTTTAGCATTGGTCCCTTGCTCAAAAATCATTTGTTCTGTAATCGAAAAATGTTGTGGAGTCACTTCTGCTGTGATTTTTGCTCCTAAATTTTTGGCAAATCGCACCACTTCAACAGATTCTCCAGCTGATAAATGTTGAATGTGCAAGCGAGCGCCTGTTTCGTAAGCAATCATACTATCACGCGCCATCATGCTGTATTCTGAAACAGTCGGTGCCCCTGTGAAGCCACATTTATGAGCCACTTCGCCATCATTCACTCCTAAAGTTCCAATCAAATTTGGATCTTCTTCATGAATTGAAATCAGGCTGTCAGTTAATTTCGCTTTTTGCAGAGCTTTACGTAAAACGCCAGCATCTGTCAGTGGAATACCATCATCAGAAAAGCCGATTGCTCCTGCTTTAATGAGTTCATCAAAATCTGTTAAATGCTCTCCATCAAAATCTTGCGTAATTGACCCAACTGCATCAATCTTAATATCTTCTTTGTCAGCAATTTCTAAAGTTTCTGTCAGTACTTTTGGCGTAGATAAAATAGGTTTTGTATTTGCCATCATAACTACTCTTGTAAAACCACCAGCCGCAGCTGATTTTGCACCGCTATGAATCGTTTCTTTATGTGTTTGTCCTGGTTCACGAAAATGAACATGAACATCAATTAAACCAGGGGCAACGACTAATCCCCTTGCATCAACAATTTCTGCATTTTCTACTGACAAATTTAAGCCGATTTTTACTATCTTGTCATTTTCAATCAGAATATCTAACACTTCATCTCGATTTGATTTGGGGTCAACAAGTCGTCCATTTTTAATTAATAAAGTCATTTTCTTCCTTTCATAAATTACTGACAGAACAATCAGCTTTGCCGACTTGTTCATTTATCCTCCGATTCAATGTCTCCCTTTGGTCGCATTGAACTGACAGCTATTCCAGAACCTAATTATTTACTGACAGGCTCCTTGAATTTCTGTCAGTAAATTAATTTTGCCAAGTTTCTTGATTTTCTTTGAACTTTTTAAGTAATTCTAATTCTTCTTTTGTCACATAACCCGTTTCTTTAGCAATTTCAATCAATTCAGAATAAGTTGTCAAAGTGGCTAATTTAACACCAGCATCAGCAAATTTTCTGTTCGCTTTTTCTAATTCATAAGTGAAAATTGCAACCACACCAAGAACATCAGCACCTTCACGTTCAGCGGCTGCAACAGCTTCTAAAACAGAACCACCAGTCGAAATCAAATCTTCAACCACAACCATTTTTTGGCCTTTTGTCACACGTCCCTCAACTTGATTACCTGCTCCATGGTCTTTTGGTTTACTACGAATATAAGCAAATGGTAATTTAAGATAGTCAGCAATAATTGCACCATGAGGAATTCCTGCTGTAGCAGTTCCTGCAATGACTTCAACTTCTGGAAATTCCGCTTTAATCAATTCTGCAAAAGCACCTTCGATTTGGCTTCTAACTTCTGGATAAGCTAAAGTCACCCGATTATCAGTATATATTGGTGACTTAATTCCTGAAGCCCAAGTAAAAGGTTGACTTGGTGAAAGACTGACCGCTTTAATTTCTAATAAATCTGCAGCAATGGCTTTTGATATTGACATAATTTCTCCTTCTAGTTTACTGACAGAACCATCAGCAAAGCTGACAGTTCATTTTTCTACCGATTCAATAATTCCCTTTGGTCATATTGAACTGACAGAACTACCGTAGCGAGTATAGATAACGTGCAGCCCAATCCTGGTAGTTGTCAGCAATAAAAAACACTTGCCAAGAATCCTAGCAAGTGTAAAAAGTATCAAAACAAATTCACTTTTACTGACAGAAAATCCTGTCAGTAAAAATAGAATCAATTTTTCCTGATTTCAACCTTGCTAGCCTCTCTGGACTAGTTTAAAAGTTATATTGTTTATTAGTTTAACAAACTTGAGCCAGATTTGCAAGTCTTATTTTTTCGACTTATGATAATTGGAATCAAAAAAAATTGTAATAATATTGAATGCAACCATAGACAAGCCAACCCATTTCATTTTATTATCAGCCGAATAGTTTGTATAAACATACCAAGCCAAAACCATAAAAAGATATCTTAAGATAACATCTGCTAAAAATATAAATTTTTTCATTAAATTCCCTCAATGATTGAAAGCAAATTCTACGTCCATAAGCTCTTTTCTCTTTTCTTTTATTTAGATTTCCTATAAGCTTTAATTGCTTCTGGTATGATAATAAGAAGCAGAACAGCAATATAAAATATTTGTAATAAAATATTTTGATGAAAGAAAAATATACTTATGCTTGCACTTATCACAAGCACTCCTTTAAAAATTGGTAAGATTCTTTTCATAGCTAAACCTCCAAATGCTTATTGGAATCGAACCATTTCTATCACCCCTCAGCCCTAACCCCTATCATTTATTTCTATGAAAAGTTTGCATGATAAGACTTAAAATGCTAAGAATTACTGCAATACTTGCAAAAATATATTTAAGTATGCTAAGGCCATTTGGAAAAATAAAAATTAAAACACCGAGTATTACGGCAAATATACTACTCAGATATTGTACGATTCTTATACTCTTTTTAGTAATCATTGCCATTCAAACCCCCAGACTCCTCCACTGAAATCTTAGTTATTTTCTCAAACTCTTATCAAAGAAAGTTGAAACTAAAACAAACAGTGCAATTACAAACCCTAAAATATAACCAATGCTCCATTTCTCGGAATTGTTAATTAGAATAGCACCACCTAAAAATAAAATTGTACGAACGAGAGCTATAGCAACAAATCTTTTCTTGTTATTATTTTTCATCATAAACCTCCTTCATTGCCATCCCCACTTAGTTGGAATAAGTCCCCAGTCAATCCAGATTCCTCCATTAACACTTGACATCCAACCACAAGCTACAGCGGCTGATGCTGCCAATTTAACCACCCAAGTCGTTGGCATCCAAATCGTCGCAATTGAAACAGATGTAGGACCATACTTCAAAATTTTATTTACATCATTTTTACTTAAAAACAAACGCACACCATACCAGTGAAATTCAACTTTTGTTACTCCTACATGTTTAGTAGCCATAGAAGTAGCAGAATTCTTCAAAGTCGTTGGGTTTTCAGCTAAAATAATGGAATTTCCTTTTTGAACAACCTTAACATCAATATCAGATTTTTCGATTTTTTGAGCTCCAACGATAAGTTGTTGATTTGCAATTTTAACTGATTCATTTAATATATTTATTTCTTCACCACTTGTATTTTGAGGTAACACATTATGATTTACAACATATTTCCCATTTAAAAGAGATATAGCATTATCAAAACGATTGATAAAGTATTGATTAATTTGACCATTATTCGTCGTTGGCGTAGTTGGTTGGCTTACTGTCAACAAGTCAATATCACCAGAATAGTTTGAAACTTGATTTACATTTTTAGCTTCGAGTTTTTGTGATGAGACCTTATTGTGTGCAGATTGGGCAAGCCCAAGACTTCCACCCGTTACGAGTAAAATTGTTAGACTTGAAAATACTAGATTATTTTTTAAATGTGACATATTTTTTCTCCTTTTTGAGATGCGATGCAAATCAATAGAGATTTTGCATCACTGCTACGGTGACATTTCTTCTTTCAAGATTTTTAACCCTCCTTTTACCATTCTGAGTGAGCGACACTCAAGATTCATGAATCATTTTCTAAAATGATTATATCAAATCAAACTGCCCCAAAAGGCCTTTTCCGAAATCTCGGAAAAATTTTTTATAAAAAATAAAAAGGGAACTCAAATCCCTTTTATATCCCACTAGTTTTTTACAGATTCATCAAATATTTTTTGATAATAAGCCTTCATCTCTGGCAAACCCAATTCATCAAAAAGACGGATAGAACTCTCCATTTTAGCTTTCCCATCGACAGTTTTGTCAGATTTATAAAGCAATAAACCAAGAGTAAAGCGAGACATATTACGGCAAAATAAATCCTTTTTATAAGGTATTAAAGCAATATTAACATCTTCCAAGAGTTTTTGAGCAATGGAATATTTATTCTCACTAATATACTTTACAGCTGCTCGGCAAACAATTTGGACAATTTTTTCCCGATATTTTTTAACTTTGAGATAATGCAAATTTTCTTTCCAAAAGTCTTTCATCAAAGAGAGAGTCAAACGGGTATTCAAGTGTTCTACAACAAACGAAAGAATACTTAACTCAAAATATGACCAAACTTCGATATTAAACATTAAATCAGTAACTTCAACTTCTTCTCGCTCTGTCAATCCATAAAGCAAATTTTGAGTCGCAAGAAATATCATTCGATTTCCTTGTTCATTATCATATTTTCCAGCTTCACTATTAATCGCTTTTAATTTTACAGTATCTTGCATATAATTCGCATCTTCAATTTCATCACAAATCTCAACAAAATAATCAGAATGGTAATTGTTAAAAAAATATTCAAACTCAGAAACCTCAATATGCATTAATTCTAAAGCTGCATCTAATTTATCAAATCTAAGAATAGACTTTCCACTTTCAAAATCTGAAAGTGATGATTTTGACAAACCTACTTTTTCAAAGTCAGTTAATCTAAAGTTTCGTTGTGTTCGTAAATCATAGAAAATTTCTCCCATCAAAGAGATTGTTCTATTGCTTTTTACCATTCCACATTCCAGCATTTCAATTTATTTTGATTAAATTGTACTACTTTTTAACAAAAAAGCAATGATTGTTTCGCTTTATTTAAATATAGGATTTTTAGATTACAAAATAAAAAAACGCAAAGCTTTCAAGCTTCGCGTTTTAGCATATTTACACTAAATTCTCTTCACAACACTTACAAATTTTCCAATTCTTCCATCGCTTCCAAAAGAGTCATTTCTATCTCATCTTTTTCATCATTAAAGAGGTCAATTTCAGCTTGTAATTCTCCTGATTTAACAAAATCAGCGGTATTTTCTTGCATTTCCAATAATAGAGCTGCAATTTTTGATTCCAAATCGGATAAAAACAAAATTGTCACAAAACGAAGTTGCCCTGTCGAAAAGTAATAGATGTCTTAAAAGGAAAATTCACACTCGAAATTTTATCAGAAATCCTTGATGGAAATTTTCTCTCCGGTTCAATTGATGAGCAATTCTCCTAGTGAAATTTTTTGTGAATACCACAAATATATCTTTTCACGGTCAAATATTGTAAGATGAGTATAGGGATTATTCATCATTTCTGCAGTTTTCAATAGTCTAACAAAACTTATTATACTGGATTTTATAAATTATCATTTTTTTGTTGCAGTTAAATTATAAATTCAAGTTATAAAAATCCCTTTCTTATTAATTAGAAAAGGGTATTCTGGATTCAATATTCTTGCCTAAGTGTGCCAACTAACTTCTTTTTGTTTACGCAAGATGTTGTGTAGCTAATTGCGTAAATTCTTGTGTCTCAAAATTCAGGACAGATAAAAAAGCCTGCACATCACAAAGTGCAGGCTTTCTGAGGGTGTTTCATTAAAATATCGATTTGCATTTTTTCTGTTCTTTATTGATTCTTATCGTCTTGAATCATTTGTCTCACCCAAACTACGACTAGCACAATACCCACAAGAACAAGCAGACCCCAAACGAGTACATTGAGATTGAAGACCACTTTTTGTTGCCAGAGGATGAGGAGCGGAAGCCCAAAGATAATAAGACTAATGAAAGTCGTCAAAATGCGTTCTTGTTTTCTGATTGCTCCTGTTAGCAGGCCAAGCACTAAGACGCCGAAAAAGGTGTAGCTCAGGTTAGATGCGGTAATTTCAATCGTATGGCTTCCAGATAAAACTTTTGGAAGTGCAGCCAATCTGGGGACGAAAATCGCCCCAGCAATCCCGAATAGAGATGTAATAAGGTGTTTTTTTTCCATATCATTCTGTTTTCCATTCTGTATATGTGATATTTTGAGCGACTAACCCGTTTTTGAAGGAAGTATCCTTTTTCCAACGTTGATACAGGCCAATCCAACCATTATGATTTTTATCTAAGTAGTTTGCAATTCTATCCCCAAAACCTGCCGTATTCAAAGCGAGTCCCGCAATAAAACCGTTGGCTACTTTAGCACTAACTCTAAAAATAGTCGCAAGCTTGCTGACTACGGCTTGAGGGCCTACCCAATCCAGGGTAAAAGCTAATGCACTCTTCCCAATCGCAATATTCGTGTATTTCCATGAGCCATAGGTTACTTTCACTATTTGGATGTTTGAGTTTCCAACTCCTAAAGGGACTTCCGCAACTTTGGTGTCATACTTTTTGCTTACCGTGTTATAAACGGTCTTGGTTAAAATCAATTTATTGCCTTCATTAACTAAGGTGTTGCTTTCATTAGTATTTGTGTTGGTTGTTTCAACTGCAACAACTACCCCATTATTCTTTTCCGAAACTGTCGTCACTTTTTCGTTGCTTGATTTTTGAACCTGGGTGTCTGTGTCCCTTCGTCCAGCTGCTTTGTCAAAAGCTGATGTAGCTTGCTTTTTGTCAACATTCGCAAGAACTTGAATGTTTTGGTTATCCGACCGATTTAATTCTGAGTAATTTGAAATTGTCAAATTTATTGTCGGTTTACTAGAAACTTGTGGTGTTTTTTCAAATAATCTTCTCGTGCTCCAGCCAATACCGATCAACTGCAGCAAACTGCTCGAAATCAATACCTTTGATTTTAAATTTAACATAAGAATTCTCCTTTCTTGATTTGAGTGAGCGACACTCATTATTCATGAATCATTTTCTAAACTGATTATATCAAATCAAAATGTCCGAAAAGACTTTTTCCGAAATCTCGGAATTTTTTTGATAAAAAAACGCAAAGCTTTCAAGCTTCGCGTTTTAGCATATTTACACTAAATTCTCTTCACAACACTTACAAATTTTCCAATTCTTCCATCGCTTCCAAAAGAGTCATTTCTATCTCATCTTTTTCATCATTAAAGAGGTCAATTTCAGCTTGTAATTCTCCTAATTTAACAAAATCAGCGGTATTTTCTTGCATTTCCAATAATAGAGCTGCAATTTTTGCTTCCAAATCGGCTAGTTTCTCTTCACAAGCCTTGATTTCGCGCTCTACTTTACGTCGATTCTTTTGAGCTTCTTTCTGAGCTGTAAAATCTTGTTGAGCTAAACTTTCTATCGGCTCCCCATTTTCTGAAGAATTACTCTCAGCTTGTACTTCTTCTTTTTTCTCGACATAATAATCATAATCTCCCAAAAATTCTGTACTTCCTTCGGGAGCAATTTCTAAAACTTTGGTAGCTACTCTATTGATGAAATAGCGGTCATGAGAAACAAACAAGATTGTTCCTGGAAAATCAATCAAAGCATTCTCCAAGACCTCACGTGAATCAATATCCAAGTGATTTGTTGGTTCATCTAAAACTAAAAAGTTATCGTGATCCATTGCTAATTTAGCAAGTAAAAGACGGGCTTTTTCACCACCAGAAAGCATCCCAACCGTTTTCTTTACATCATCTCCACTAAAAAGAAAAGCTCCAAGCATATTGCGAATTTCAACTTCATTAAGTAAGCGATGCTCATTCCATAATTCGTCTAAGACAGTATTGGAAGCTGTCAATCTTCCTTGTTCTTGGTCATAATATCCCAAAGTAACATTGGCACCCAATTTTGCTTGACCTGCTAAAAATGGAATCTGTCCAACAATTGACTTAATCAATGTTGTCTTACCTACTCCATTTGGTCCAACAATAGCAAGGGACTCACCTTTACGCTCGTCAATGTTAATCGGACCAGAGAGACGATTATCTTCATAACCTACCGTTGCTTCTGAAACGGTTAAAACAACATTTCCAGACGTTTTTTCAGGAGTAAAAGTAACATTGGCCGATTTATCATCACTTGTTGGTGCGTCTAAACGCTCCATTTTCTCCAACTTTTTACGACGCGATTGCGCCATTTTAGTCGTCGAAGCCCGAACTAAATTTCTGGCAACATAGTCCTCTAATTTAGCAATTTCTTTTTGTTGTTTTTCAAAATTTTTGAGTTCTAACAAGAGTTTTTGCTCTCTTTGTTCAACATAGCGAGAATAATTTCCAGAAAAACGAGTCAATTCTCCTCTAGATAATTCTAAGACTTCATTAACCACTTTATCCAAAAAGTAGCGGTCATGACTGACAATTAATAAACTACCTTCGTAATTTTTAAGGTAATTTTCAAGCCAAGCTAAAGTTTCAATATCCAAGTGGTTAGTTGGTTCATCCAAAATCAAAAGTTGTGGTCTTTCAAGCAACATCTTAGCAAGAGCCAAACGTGTTTTTTGTCCCCCTGATAAACTTGAAATTTCTCTTTCCCACATTGCATCATCAAAACGAAAACCATTTAAGACAGACTTAATTTCAGATTCATAAGTAAATCCATTTTTCATCCGAAATTCTTCTGATAAAGCATCGTAACGTTTCATCAAAGCTGTCAATTCATCCCCAGCAAGTTCTCCCATTTGCAATTCCATCTGGCGCAATTGTTTTTCCATTTGGCGAAGCGAATCAAAAACAGAGAGCATTTCGGCAAATATTGTCCTTGAGGAATTCAGCCCAGTATCTTGCGCTAAATAATTCATTGTCAAATCTTTGGTCTTGGATACAGTTCCGCGACTCGCTTCTTCAACTCCAGCAATAATTTTAAGCAAGGTTGACTTACCAGCTCCATTTCGGCCAACTAGGGCAATTCTTGAATGGTCTTGTAAACTAAAATTGATATTTTCAAATAAAACATCGCCACCAAAAGTGCGTGCAATTCCATTCCCTTGCAGTAAAATCATGATATTTATCCTCTTCGTTAAATCTCAAAGCATATTTTTAATACTTCGTTTTTCCTTTTCATATGATAGAAAAGCAGTCCTTCTATTATAGCATTTAAGGCAAGCTTTTTGTAGTTCTTCCAAATTCTTAAAATTAAAAAGCTTACCAGATCTGATAAGCTAAAAATAAAATTAATATTAGACTAAAATTAATCTTTCACGCAATTCAATTCTCCTAACTTCTGGTGGAATAAACGCTCTGATTCCATCCTCGTTAAAACCAATCAATAGACAGTCCTCGTCAAAAATTAATGGTCGTTTTAGAAGACGTGGATTTTCCTGAATTAATCCAAAAGCTTTTTCTAGTCCTAATTCATCGAAATTATAATTTAAAGATGCGTATGTTTTCCCTCGGGTCGCAATTATATCCTCAAATCCGTTTTCAGTCAAGGATAAAATTTTGATTAAATCATCTTTTTCCATAAAATCTTTTGATAAATTAATTTCTTCAAATTCAATGTGATGTTTACGTAACCATTTTTTAGCTTTTCTACAAGATGAACATGAACCACTAAGATAAATTTTAATCATATTTTCTCCCTATCTATTTTTTCATATTTCTATTCTAACATGAAAGCGCCTTAATTAAAAGGGGAAAATAAATATTTTTTTAGAATTGTAATCAATTTCTCATTTTTTACGAATGTTCCATTCCTTTTGTTTGATAATTTCACAAATTTTTGATAAAATTATCACAAAGAAACTAAATATTAATTAGTTTTAATAAAATCGAATTAAATTTTTGAGGTATAACAATGACTGATCATAAACCAAGCAAAAGCTTGCCTAAAGCAACTGCTAAACGACTGCCACAGTACTATCGACTGTTCAAAAGTCTTGTCGAAGAAAATGTGACACGCACAAACTCACAACTTATTTCAGAAAAAATTGGAGTAGATGCTGCCACAATTCGCCGAGATTTCTCTTTATTTGGCGAATTAGGCCGACGTGGATACGGCTATGAAACGAAAGTGCTCCGTGATTTCTTTGGAGAACTTCTTGGCCAAGACCAAGAAACGCATATCGCTCTGATTGGTGTCGGAAATCTCGGTCGTGCATTACTTCATTATCAATTCCAAGATAGAAACAAAATGAGAATCACGCAAGCCTATGATATTTCTGGCAATCCCTTAGTTGGAACACAAACAGATGATGGAATTCCAATTTATAATATTTCTGATTTAGAAAAAAATGTTAAAAAATCGGATATCAAAACAGCAATTCTCTCTGTTCGCAAAGAAAATGCCCAAGAAGTTGTTGACACTCTAGTCAAAGCTGGTATCAAAGGTTTCCTAAACTTTGCCCCAATTCGTTTGAAAGTCCCTTCAGATGTGGTTGTTCAATCAATTGACTTAACTAAGGAGCTGCAAACACTACTATTTTTCATGGGAGCTCAAGAAAACTAAATTAGTACAAAATAAAAGAACAGTTTTTATTGACTGTTCTTTTTCTTTGCTTTATAGTTGAGAAGTGATTGTTTGTTATATAATCCTTCATTTTCTGATCTCTTCTTCCCGAAAGCTAAAATAATTACCAGCCCCTACAATAATATGATCAATAAAATTGATCCCCACATCCTCGCAAGATTTTTTTATTTTGGTAGTAAATATTTTATCAGCTTGACTTGGTTTTAAATTTCCTGAGGGATGATTATGTGCAACTAACAGTCCTACTGAGAGATTTTTTATTGCATGATAAAGAATCTCTCTAGGGCTTGCAGTTGCCTGATTAACCGCCCCTATAAAAATTGTCTTTTTTTCAATAATTCGATTTTGACCATCTAAATAAGTCGCCACAAGATGCTCTTGCTCAAAATTTTGCATTTCAAAAGCAAGACTCAAGCCATATTCTCTGGAACTCAAAACTTGACCGTAACGTTTTCTATTAGTGGTTTGTATCCTTTTTCCAAATTCAATCATTGCTCGAATTTCAATGGATTTTGCCAGTCCAATGCCTGAAATTTCTCTGAGTTCATTAATCGAAGCTTTGCGCAAATTATCCAAAGTTTCAAAATGTTGAAGAATTTCCAAGGCCAAATTTAATGATGAGTATTTTTTTGTCCCTGTTCGCAATAATATCGCTAACAGCTCAACATCAGACAAGCACTCTTCTCCTAAAAATTCTAAGCGTTCCCTAGGTTGCATCGGATACGGATTTTCTTTTAGTTCATACATACTATTATATACGGAAAAATCTGGCCTTTGTCACTGACAAAAGATTAATTAACCAAAAAAGTTCTGATGAATCTCAGAACTTTTTATTTTTAGTTATCATTTTACTGACAGAGATTTCTGTCAGTAACTTTTATTCAACTGTTACTGCTTTAGCTAAGTTACGTGGTTTATCAACATCAAGTCCACGCTGCATTGACGCATAATAAGCAATTAATTGTGTTGGAATAACCATTGAAATTGCTGACAAATAAGGATGAACTTGGTTGACAACAATTGTATCATCTTCACGAGCCACTCCTTCTTCAACAATTGTGATAGCTGAGGCTCCACGAGCCACTGTTTCCATTACATTTCCACGAGTATGAGCTGCTACTTCTTCATTATTAGAAATTAAAGCAAGTACTGGAGTTCCTTTTTCAATCAATGAAATCGTTCCATGTTTTAATTCTCCAGCAGCAAATCCTTCACATTGAATATAAGAAATTTCTTTTAATTTGAGAGAAGCTTCCATTGCTACATAATAATCTTGTTTTCGACCAATATAGAAGGCATTGCGAGTAGTTGGCAATAAGTCAGCTACAATTGCTGCAATTTCATCCTTTTCAGATAAAGTGGCTTCAATTGATTGAGCAACTAAAGACAATTCTTTAACTAAATCAAATTCTTTTGCTTTAACTTCCCCTTCAGCCTCACCAACTGCCTTTGCAAGAAAAGCCAAAGTTGCAATTTGTCCTGTATATGCTTTGGTTGAAGCAACTGCAATTTCTGGTCCAGCACCGATTAACATTGTATAAGTTGCTTCGCGTGACAAAGTAGAACCGGGAACATTTGTAACTGTTAAGCTTGGAAGTCCTAATTCATTTACTTTTACTAAAACCTGACGGCTGTCAGCCGTTTCACCAGACTGTGAAAGGAAAATAAAGAATGGTTTTTGGCTCAGCAAAGGCATATCATAGCCCCATTCTGAAGCAAGACCAAGTTCAACCGGTGTATTTGTCAAAGATTCAAGCATCATTTTTGCCCCAAAACCTGCATGATAAGACGTTCCGGCGGCAATAATATAAATACGATCAGCCTCTTGAATTCCTTTGATAATGTCTTGATCGACTTTCATTGTTCCATCTTCATTTGCATAAGTCGCAATGAG
The DNA here is from genome assembly GCF_038006485.1 of Lactococcus sp. FSL K6-0773. Classification (NCBI taxonomy): domain Bacteria; kingdom Bacillati; phylum Bacillota; class Bacilli; order Lactobacillales; family Streptococcaceae; genus Lactococcus; species Lactococcus sp. FSL K6-0773. The sequence continues at coordinate 759,601 of NZ_JBBOVF010000001.1, forward strand.
TTTACGCATAACTGCGGGTTGCTCATCAATTTCTTTGAGCATGTAGAAAGGATAAGTTCCTTTTCCAATGTCAGATAAATCAAGTTCAGCTGTGTATGACTCACGTGAAAGTACATTACCTTCGTAATCCATAACTGTAACATTATCTTTTGTTAACACAACAAGCTCTTTATCGTGAATTTCCATAAATTCAGACGTTTCACGAATCATCGCCATAGCATCTGAGCAGACCATGTTGTAGCCTTCGCCAAGGCCGATTAATAATGGTGATTTATTTTTGGCAACATAAATCACTTCTGCATCTTCGCTATCCATAAGAGCAAAGGCATAAGAACCTTGAATTAAGCTTAGAGCTTTTTTGAATGCTTCAAGTGTTGATAGTCCTTCTTCTTCAGCAAATTTAGCAATTAAATGAACCGCAATTTCAGTATCGGTTTGTCCTTTAAAAGTATCATTCATCAAAAATTCGTTTTTAAGTTCAACAAAATTTTCAATCACACCATTATGTACTAAAATAAAGCGACCTGATGTTGAAGTATGTGGATGAGCATTGTCTTCCGTTGGTTTACCATGAGTAGCCCAACGTGTGTGACCAATGCCGGCTGTTCCTGAAACATCAATCCCTAACTTTCCTCTTAAGTCTGCAATACGTCCGACAGATTTAACTAATTTTGCTGCTGTTTCTTGACCATTTACAAAAATACCTGCTGAATCATAACCACGATATTCAAGTTTTTCTAGTCCTTGCATCAAAATATCAGTTGCATTTTTACTACCTACAACACCAACAATCCCACACATAATAAAGCTCCATTTAACTCACCCTTAAAATTGGTATAGTTAATTATTTTTCTAATATTTATTTATAAATAGCATTATATTACACTTATTTATCATTGTCAAGTATAAAACTTCTAATAAAACTCAAAAAGACGATAATTGGTATAATTTATTTTCGACGTTAATAAAAACCAATTGATATCAATTGGTTTTTTTAGATTTTTCTTGATACTTAATATATGTGGGGTAAGTAAGTAATAGAATACTAATTCCTTCGAGAAATCCGCCGATTGTATCACTTGGATAATGTACCCCTACAAAAATTCTTGAAAACATTATTAATGCAATTAATATAATACATAAAATGCCTAATAAAATTTTAGAAGAACGATTTTTAAGTTTTCCTAGACAGATAAAGAAAATACTTCCAAAAATAATTGTTGCAAAAATGGAATGTCCGCTTGGAAAACTTTTCCCAGCTTCATTTGCAAAAGCCGCTAACCGATGAATATCAGGACGTTCTCGACCAATAATTACTTTAATAACAGTATTTAAAGCAAGGCTTAAAACAACTGTTGCCGCAAACCAGATTGTCGCTTCTTTCTGTTTAAAGAGAAGATATAAAACCAAAGCAAGTAGAACTGCGACAATTATTCCACCTTTATCTCCAAAAATATTTGTCATATGAGAGAAAAAGTAAGTGAGTCCTGAAGAGCTTTGTAAATGAAAAGCCCAAGTTTGAATTGGTCGATCAAAAGGAAATGGACCATGAGTAAAATCAATTTTAACAAAGAGCGCTAAAATTAAAAAGGCAAGGGTGGTAATAGCACCCGAAATATAATAGATTTTTTTATTCATAATTAATTAGTTTTCTATAGACTCCATTAGGAGATGAAAAGTTGACCCTTTCGGAGAATTATTTGAAACAAAGACTTTGGCATCATTCAATTGTGCATATTCCTTCGCAATTGCTAAACCAAGTCCTGTTCCAGGAATTTCACTTGAACGAGATTTATCAATTCGATAAAATCGTTCAAAAATATTATCTTTTTCTTCTTCTGGAACGCCAATACCTTCGTCAGCAACCTGAAAATCAACTTGATGATTTTCCAAAGTAATATTTATTGTAATTTCTGAGTTGGAAGGTGAATATTTTCCAGCATTTTCAAGAAAGATAATAATAATTTTGTATAGCGCCATTTTATCCATGCTGACAAATAAATCTGTTTGGATATCAAAGTTTATTTTTTGTCTTAGCGCGAGTTGAATTTCACTGACCACTTTGTCAGTAAATTTACTTAAGTTAATTCTTTCTTTTTTTATTTCTAAATGATTTCCTCTAGAAATGGTCAGTAAATTTTCGATTAAAACTTTCATTCTCATTGATTCTTCATCAATATAAGAAAGTGACTCATCAACAATTTCCGGATGTTCATGCCAACGTCTTTTGAGTAAATTCACATGTCCGCGAATTGCAGCAACTGGCGTTCTTAGCTCATGTGAAGCATCCGAGACAAATTGTTGCTCATTTTCAATTTTTTGATTCAGTCGATTGAGCAAACGATTGAAACTTTGACTTAACTGATGAACTTCAAGAGGATTTTTACTGACAGGAACTTGTTTAACATCCTTTCCATCAGTTGCCACCACAATATCTGTCAAAGGCTGACTAATCGTTCTGGCTGCTTTTTGAATTAAAATCAAAGCAAGGAAAAAGAGGAAAATCATGACAGCAATAATAACTAATATAGCTCTAATCATCGATTTAACTACAACATTTATATTCAACCATAATTCGGCTTTGGTTCCATTTTTAGAAGTTTTTGAACTATATAAAAAGATATCATCTCTTAATAGACTAAAATTTCCCCAAGATTTTCGTGATTTTAAAAAATTTGTTGTTCCTTGACTCTCTTCTCTTTGACCTGAAGGACTTGTCAGTCGAACAAATGTAGCTTTTTCGTCTTTTTCACTATCAAGTTTAAATTCATCCCAATTCACTTGCCCATTAGTTGCTGCCGTTTGAACGGAATTTAAAAGTGCCGCTCCCTCACTCTTACGGATTTGTAAACTTGTAAATGCAACAATTCCGGAAACAATGATTGTAATCAACAGACTAAAAATTAAGAAAATACGGACAAAAGTATCGGTAATAATTTTGGCACTTGTTTTTGATTCTATTTCTTTCATTCGCTAATTTACTTTACTATTTTTTAAGGAAGAGTATGAGCCCTCTTTTGAAATATGTGCTTTTAACTTACGGTATTCTAATAAGGTTAAAATAATCATCAATACGTCAACCGCACATAAAACGAGCATTGAAATTGACCCATGATTAAAAAATTCAAAGATTTGATAAAGAATAAAACCAACTAAAAGTAATATTGATAAGGGGTATGACCATAGAATCTTTTTCCAGAGCAGAGCCAACGTCACCAACTTTAGTGCACCATGTAAAAGTAAATATACAATAGCAAATAAAGTAGCATCATTGGTCAGCCTTTCTCCTGCATTTGTAATCATCGTAGAGAACGGGCTTAGAGAAATAGCCAGTGCAAGATGGTGAATAGTTGCTTTAATTAAATCAAGTGGAACAAAGATTAAAAGTAAACCTGATATAAATTCAACAAAAGCAAAAATACTTTTACCCAGAAGCATTGTGTTAAAACTAACATCTAATAATTCTTCTTTATTTTTCACTTTATTCATGGCTACCTCTTTTCCTCTCTCAGTTTTCGTTATTTAAACGATAACCTATACCACGAACGGTTTCAATGAGAGATTTATGATTTGGCAAATCAATTTTAGCACGAAGGTAGCGAACATAAGCATCCACGGTATTTTCCTGACCGTCAAAATCCATGCCCCATACATCATCCAAAATATCTGCTCGACTTACCACTATACCACGATGTTCTAAAAAATAGCTTAACAAAGAAAATTCTCTTTGGGTCAAATTGACTGTTTTACCAGCCACTTCTGTTGTATGAGCACTTAAATCAACTTTTAAGTAATCAAGTTCATAGACCTTGGAAGAAGAATTTGACCATTTCCTAAAAATCAACCTCAGCCGAGCCAATAGCTCCTCAATTTCAAAAGGTTTAGTAATATAATCATCTGCTCCCGCATCAAGACCGGCGACTTTATCTCCAATATAATCACACGCTGTCAAGAAGATAATTGGTGTATCAGGCTGAATTTTTTTCATTCGACGTAACACTGTCAAGCCATCTAATTTTGGAATCATCCAATCAAGCAAAACAACATCAATAGCAGGCTTAGCAGTTTCAAATATTTCCAAAGCAGAAAGGCCATCAAAAGCGGTTGAAACTTGATAATCTTCAAAAATCAACTCTTTTTTGACATAATCAGAGAGACTCGGCTCGTCTTCAACAATCAAAACATGGTAGCTCATTTGGCACCTCGCCTTTCTTTAATTGCAAATGTAATCAAAAATTTTTATTTACTTGCTCATTATAACAAGCATAAAACAAAAAAACCATACGGTTTTTCTGAATAATTAATGATAATTTATCATTTTTAATCTTCGTTAATGAAGTCTTCAATCAAATAACGAGGACGTTGTTTAACTTCCAAGAAGATTTTTCCGATATATTCACCAATTACACCTAGAGCTAATAGATTAGCCCCACCAAATCCAACAATAGCCAGCATTGTCGAAGCCCAACCTGCAACGTCAGAACCATTAATAAAATGGCGAGCAATAATATAAATTGCTCCTACAATAGCTAGCAAAAACCAAATTAAACCAATCCAAAAAATCAAACGCATCGGTGCAGCTGATGTTGAAGTAATTCCATCCAGCGCAAAACTAATCATTTTTTTCAAAGGATACTTACTTTCACCGGCAAAACGTTCTCCACGTGTATAATAAACGATATCAGATTTATAGCCAACCAAAGGAACCATTCCTCTTAAGAAGAGATTTTGTTCAGGAAATTGAGCTAAACCGTCAAGGGCACGGCGACTCATTAAACGAAAATCAGCATGATTAGGAACACTTTGGCTCCCCAAACCTTGCATTAATTTATAAAAAGCTCCAGCAGTTCTTCTTTTGAAAACTGTATCAGTGTCCCGATTATCCCGTACACCATAAACGATATCACAGTTCTCATTTTCAAATTTTTCAAGCATTTCATCAATTGCATTAATATCATCTTGCAAATCTGCATCCATTGAAATAACGCAATCTGCTAAATTTCTCACGGTCATTAAACCAGCGAGCAAAGCATTTTGATGTCCTCGATTTCTCGAGAGATTAATCCCACTAAACATCGGATTTTCATTATGTTTTTCTTGAATTTTTTCCCAAGTCTTATCTTTTGAGCCATCATTAACATAGACAACTCTACTTTTTGGACTAATAATATTATTTGAAATCAATTGTTCATATTTAGCCTTGAGACGTTCGGAAGTTTCATCAAGTACCAGTTCTTCATTGTAACATGGCACGACCATATAAAGAATCTTAGTCATATTCACTCCTTAATTTTTTTCTTTTTAAACTGCTTATCTATTAAACCTAAACTTGCTAAAGCAATCATAACAGGGGCAAATTGATAAAGGTAACGTGAATTTGTTTCCCATAGAATAAGGAAAAAACTCAATCCAACAAAGGCCAAAGCTGGAATAAACCAGGGATTTGACCAATTTCTCTTGCTGATTAAAATTCGCCAGATTTGACGCCACAGTAAAACAACTAGGCCAATCCAATAAAGGGTTTGAACAGCCTTTAGCATAAACCAACCTGTTATATTACCAGGGCCATCCAAAGAAAATGAGGTTCCTGATAAATAATCAAAGTAACGATTAATAAATTTATTTTCATGATGATAAGTATAAAACGAACTGTTCAAATCACCATATAACCAAGTATAGGCCAACTTACGTCCAATTTGTCGCACAACTCCGACAGGTCCCATCTTCTTAAGATTGTCTATGAAGAGTTGTTTATCAGCCTCTTTTTTCGCTTCATAAGTTGGGAAAGATTCAGAATAAAGCCTCACTTTCTTATTGAATCCACCCGTTTTATTAGTTGGCGACCAAGACATAGCAATCCAGTGCATCATCGGAAGATTACGACGTTCATTAGCCTCTTGAGAAAAAGCTGGCTCGGTCGCAATAGTTGCTTTAACCATGAAATGTCCCCCAACAAATAAAATAGCAAACATTGGGAGTAAAAGCAAAAGTTGTTTCCATTTTTTATTAAGTCCAAGGAAAATCAAAACAGCAATAAGCACAATTAACACTGTTGGCTTAAATTCATAACCTATAACTGCCAATACTGTTGCCAAAAAATACCATAGAACTTGTTGAGTTATTTTTTGTGATTTAATGGCATATATAAAGAACAACAAACTAAAGGATACAAAAGGAAGTGTAATCGTATCACTATAGAGTTGTGCACCATAAACGTAAAAAGGTAAGAACCCGAGAGCACAAACATTGTATAAGAGCGCATGTCTTTTCCCGCTCAAAGCCTTAACACTTAAGGTTCCAGCTAAAACTCCGAGACTTGTCAACAGTGCAGACACTGCTGTCACAACCCACATTTTTAGTTCAACACTTCCTGCAAATGGTGAGAAAACTTGATTAAATAAAATCCCTAAAAATTGATTATTTGGATAACGAAGAAAATATCCTAAACGCGAAGCAGTTTCAGGTAACAGTCCAAAAGATTGACCATGGAGTTCTGTCGTAGAATTAAATATAACGAAATAGTCCCAAGCATGCTTACTATCAGGCACATGAATCATAAAAAGAAACGGCAAGATAAAAGTTAACAAAGCTACTAACCAAAAGCTTATTCGATAATATTTTGTTACTGACAAGTCTGTAAGTAACTCAATTTTACTGACAGACTTGTCAGTAGTTTCATTTTTATTCTTCGAGTCAAAAAGTTTTTTCGATAATTTATAAATTCCAACAAAATAAAAATAGGCTGCTATTAAAAGAATATTTCCTAACAAAAGCGCAATGATGTGATCTGCGTTCCACACTTGCGTCAAAGAAATAGCAATCCCGTTAATTAAAAGAAAGATTCCTATCATTAATGCAAGACAGAATCCTTTTTTATACTTAATAAATACTATATTATTCATATTACCATTTTACCATAGCTTGGCTTTTGTTTCTTACAATAACCTTAATTTTTAGATGATAATTTCTCATTTTTTACTTCGCATTTATAAACTACACTATAGTTAACGCTTACGACTCTGATTGCAACAGAATTTTTTCTTAATTCATTACTAAAGCAACTATTATTCCTAAAATTGTTCCACCCATCACTTGAATTGGTGTATGCCCCAATAATTCTTTTAAATTTTTATCTACTTTGATTCCGGCATTTTCGACATTTTGTAACATTCGATTAATAATTCTGGCTTGATTTCCTGCCTGTCTTCTAATACCTTGGGCATCATATAAAACAACGAAGGCTAAAACAGTAGCAATAGCAAAAAGCGATGAATCAAATCCTTGTCTCAATCCAGTAGCCGTTGCCAAAGCAACAACCAATGAACTATGAGAGCTGGGCATTCCACCTGTTGCAAAAATTAATTGCCAATTAATACGATGTGTCCGAATAAGTTCGATAATTATTTTAATTAACTGAGCCAGAGCCCAACTCACAATGGCTGTCATTAAAATTTGATTATGAAAAATCTGATTAAAAAAGTTCATAATAGTCTCCTTTTACTAATAAAAACCTACTAACTATCAGTAACTCTATTATACATCATCTATCTTTTATTGATGTCTGATTTGCTGACAAATACAGAAAGTCTGTCAGTAAATATAGTTCTTTTTTAAATACAAAAAAAACAAGTTTAAACTTGTTCTCTAAGCTTTTCTAATTGTTCATTGAATATCTCAGGAGCATCAACTTGGAATTCCATAAACTCACCAGTTGTTGGATGGTCAAAACCTAATGTTTCAGCATGCAAAAATTGCCCTTTATTAGGTGTCAATGTTTTATTTGGCCCATAGAGTGGATCACCAGCCACAGGATGACCAATGTAATTCATATGTACACGAATCTGATGTGTACGCCCAGTTTCCAAGCGTAATGCAATCAAAGTATAGCCATAAAATCGTTCTAAAACCTCAAAATGAGTCACGGCTGGTTTTCCGCCAGAAACTACGGCTTGTTTTTTGCGATCTTTAAGATTACGACCAATTGGCGCTTCAATGGTTCCTTTATCATTAGCAATTTCACCGTGGACAATCGCTAAATAACGACGTTTGCTAGTCTTATCTTTTAATTGTGCTGCCAAACTTTCGTGTGCTTTATCATTTTTGGCAATCATCAAAAGACCACTCGTATCCTTATCAATACGATGCACAATTCCTGGACGAATTACACCATTAATGCTTGAAAGATCTTTGATATGATACATGATTGCATTAACCAATGTCCCTGAAGCATGACCGGCTGCAGGATGAACTACCATTCCTTGAGGTTTATTTACTACTGCAACATCTGAATCTTCATAAATGATTTCTAGTGGCAAATCTTCAGCAACAATATCAAGAACTTCCGCTTCCGGAACTTCAAATTCAATCCTGTCCCCTACTTTTACTTTATACTTTGCTTTTTTTGCTTCACTGTTAACAAATACTTTATCATTTTTGATAAGTTCTGTCAGTAAGCTCCGTGAGTATTCTGTTTGATTGGCAAGCGCCTTGTCAAGACGTAAGCCTTTGTTTTCTTCGTTAATTTTTATGATAGGCAAGTGTGTTTTCCTTTTTATAAATGTTAAATAAAACTTTCTGTCAGTGATTTTTTAATCAATTTATTTTGTTTCTTTGTCTGTCAAAATTGCAATGAAAAGAAGAACAAAACCAACAGATAATAAGATATCCGCAATATTAAAAATTGGAAAATTAATAAATTCAGTTTGGAACATATCAACAACAAATCCTTGACGAATTCGGTCAATAAAATTTCCCAAAGCACCCGCAATAATTAAAGTTAATCCAATAAAATACCAGTTTTGTGCCATTTTTTTCCATAAAAACCAAAGGGCAACAACTAAGACGATCGGTGTTAAGATAAGGAAAAACCATTGTTGACCTGAAAATGAAGACCAAGCTGCTCCATCATTTTTGATATAAGTTAAACTAAGAACATTAGGCCAAATTTTTTCTGTATCTCCAAGCTGAATATTAGCAACAATCCAATTTTTAAAAATTTGGTCAGCAACAATTCCGACAACGATAATAACAAGTGACAGTAGTTTTTTCATGCTTTAATTATAGCATATTTCGCAATCTGATAGCTCGCTAGAACAGTTTTTATCCTATTTCAAAATAAAAAGCGCATTTAAATAAATGCACTTATAGATAAATTAGCCAATCTTTCTCATTAAATCAACCATTTCAATTGCTCCAACCGCTACTTCAAAACCTTTATTTCCAGCTTTTGTGCCTGCACGCTCAATGGCTTGTTCTATATTTTCAGTTGTTAGTACACCAAACATGACCGGAATATTAGAGTTTAAGGAAACATGAGCAATCCCCTTAGAAACTTCATTACAAACAAAATCATAATGAGAAGTTGAGCCTCTGATGACAGTCCCTAAACATATAATTGCTTCATATTTATTGGAAGTCGCCATTTTTTGGGCAATAATGGGAATTTCAAATGCACCTGGAACCCATGCTATATCAATTTCTTCTTCCTGGACTCCATGTCTTTTGAGTGCATCTAATGCTCCTGACAAAAGTTTTGCATTGATAAATTCATTAAATCGAGCAACTACAATCCCATATTTTGCATTCTCTGTTCTTAAATTTCCTTCAATAATTGTCATATTTCTATCCTTACTTTCTATTTTACTTTAGTCAAACAAATGTCCCATTTTATTTTGTTTTACTTTTAAATAATCAAGGTCAAAGGGGTTATCTTTGATTTGGAGAGCTACTCTTTCTTCAACTACTAGACCATATTTTTGAAAATCATTAATCTTTTGCGGATTATTAGTCATTAATTTCAATGATTTCACCCCAATTATTTTTAAAATTTGTGCTCCAATAGAATATTCTCGCTCATCTTCTTCAAACCCCAAAGCTAAATTAGCTTCAACCGTATCAAGTCCTTCATCTTGAAGTGAGTAGGCACGAAGTTTATTAATCAAACCAATTCCACGTCCTTCTTGTCGAAGATATAAAAGCACGCCACGCCCCTCATCATTTATTTTTTTTAATGCTTCTTCTAATTGTCCACCGCAGTCACATTTCAAAGAACCAAAAGCATCACTAGTTAAGCATTCTGAGTGAACGCGGCAAAGAATAGCTTGACCGTCACCAATATCTCCTTTAACTAAAGCAACATGGTGCTCACCATTTATTTTATTGACAAATCCTAAAATATCAAACATACCATATTTCGTCGGTAGTTTAGCTCTAGTCACCTGTTCTACTTGTAGTTCATTTTGCTTAAGATACTCTTGAATAGCTTTAATTGTGATATATTTCAAGCCCCACTCTTGCGCTTTTTCCTTCAGTTTCTCCTTATGCATCATTGTTCCATCTTCGTCCATTATTTCAACGCAGACACCTACTTCTTTTAAACCAGCCAGACGCAACAAGTCAACCGTAGCCTCAGTATGACCATTTCGCTCAAAAAGACCATTTTTCTTGGCAATAAGTGGAAATACATGACCTGGTCTACGAAAATCACTTGGTAAACTCTCGGCATCAACAAGTTTTTTTATGGTTAAGGCCCGTTCAAAAGCCGAAATTCCTGTGCTAGTTTCAATATGATCAACCGAAACTGTAAAAGCTGTTCCATGATTATCTGTATTTTTCTCTACCATTGCTTCTAATTGTAAATTCTTAGCATAAGTTTCACTGAGTGGTGCGCATATCAATCCTTTGGCCTCACTTACCATAAAATTAATTATTTCTGGACTGATAAATTCGGCCGCACAGATAAGGTCGCCCTCATTTTCTCTATTTTCATCGTCACTAACGATAATCATTTCCCCTGCTTTAAGTGCAGCAAGTGCTTCTTCTACTTTATTATATTGGAACATTTTATCTCCTATAAAAATCCGTTGTTAAATAGCTTTTCTTTAGTTACTGAAGATTCTTTCATCGAAGAACTACTATCGCCCCATAATTTTTCTATATATTTCCCCAAAATATCATTTTCTAAATTAACAGTATCACCCACTTTTTTATCTGCCATTATCGTTTCTTTGAGCGTATGTGGAATAATGGAAACACTAAAAGATTTCGACTTAACCTGAGCAACTGTAAGACTAATCCCATCAATCGTAATCGAGCCTTTTTCGACGGTGTATCTCATTAAATTTAAGCTCGTTTTGATTTCAAACCAGATGGCATTTTCTTCTTTTTTTACTTCTAAAATCTGGCCAACTCCATCAATATGCCCTGACACAATATGCCCACCAAATCGGCCATTTAATGGCATCGCTCGTTCTAAGTTAACTTTGGCACCCACATTTAAGGTCCCAAGATTTGAGCGATTTAGACTTTCAGGCATAATATCAGCCGTAAATTCTTTTTGATTAAATTCAGAAACGGTCAGGCATAAACCATTTGTTGAAATAGAATCTCCAAGTTTCATATCCTCTAAAATCAAGGAAGCACGGATACTAATTTTGAAGGATTTTTCTCTTTTTTGCAGGCGACTCACTTCCCCTAATTCTTCAATTATTCCTGTAAACATTAAAGAAGCTCACTTTCTAATAAAATATCTTCTCCTAGATAGGTTATTTGAGCCCCTTCTAGGAGATAGGCTTGATTGGGTTGCTCGATTCCATGTCCTTCAACTGGACTTGGTGCTTCTTTTCCACCAAATATTTTAAGGGCAATATAAGTTTGAACTTTTTGGACTATCCCTGCTTTTAATGCCGAAGCATTTAATGTTCCTCCACCTTCCAAGATGATACTGTCAATCCCCTTTTCTCCTAACTTTTTGGTCAATTCTTTCAAATTCAATCTTCCTTCTAGGCAAGAAACTAAGATAATTTCACAACCCGCTTTAAGAAAGGGAGCTTGTTTTTCGGGGTCAGACTCAGCTGTAGCAATAATCGTTGGAATTTCAGTAGCTGTGGAAACAATCTTGGAAGCCAAAGGACTTCTTAAATGAGTATCACAAATGATTCTTATCGGATTTTTTCCATTTTCCAACCTGACAGAGAGTTGTGGATCATCTAAAATAAGCGTTTCAACACCAATCATAATTGCCATAAAACGTGAACGGTCTTGATGTACTTTCTGTCTTGCAATTTCACCTGTAATCCATTTTGATTGACCTGCTGATGTCGCAATTTTTCCGTCTAAAGTCATTGCATACTTCATCATGACATAGGGAAGCCCTTGACTAACATAATAAAAGAAAATTTTATTTAATTCTTCACATTCTTTTTCTAAAACATTGAGAGAAACTTCAATTCCAGCTTCTCTCATTGCTTTAATTCCTTTTCCTGAAACCAAGGGATTGGGGTCTAAATGCCCGATAACAACACGCTTAATTCCATTTTTTATAATCGCTTCAAAACAAGGGGGTTGTTTTCCCTGATGCGCACAAGGCTCTAAGGTCACATAAAGCGTGGCTCCTTCGGGAGATTCGTTACAATCCTTAAAAGCATTGATTTCCGCGTGAGCTTTCCCATATTTTTCATGATAACCTTGACCAATAATTCTCCCTTCTTTGACAATAAGGGCTCCTACTTGAGGGTTAGGGTTGACATTACCACCTCCTTTTTTTGCAAGTACAATTGCTAAATCCATGTAGTATTCGTCTTTTTTCATCTATTCATCCTTTCTAATAAAAAATAAGACCCTAAAATAAAATTTCAGGGTCTTTTGATAAATTTTCTATTTTTTTTTGAGCAAAAAAGCAGCTCAAAAAACCAAAAATGGAGTGAATTGTATCAATTCACTCCAGAGTTTTAGGCTAAATAGACATAATACTGACTAGAGTATTATGGTTTTATTATCTTCTTTCATCCAGACTATACTGTCGGCCTCGGAGTTTCACCGAATCATGCTGCAAGCAGCTCGCGGGCTATACCGCCGGTAGGGAATTACACCCTGCCCTGAAGATTTATTCAATTGTAGCTAAAGTATAGCATTTAAATTTAAAGATTGTCAAGAAATAAAAACGTATTCTTTAAGTTAACAAATTAAAATCAAACATTAAAAGTTCACAGACAGATAGTACAAGCGAACATCACCCTACTTTATTAAAGTCCACTATAGTTAAATATTATTTAATTTTATAATCAAAGCCCCCAAGAATTTTTCCTGTCTTGTCCTTTAAAACAAATCTCATTTTAAAATTCATCTCTTTAACCCATGATGTTCTGATTTTGTAAGTTTTATTCCTTCTGCACTCTCCATTCCCTCTATTATCCATTTTTTTATCATAGGCATATCATTTTTGACATAAGAAACATAATCATTTTCGACTATCAAAGTTACAACAATGGTATCTGTGCAACTTTCACTTGCTTTAATATCTATATAAAATGGATTTGAACCTTGAGAAGTTACAAGTTGCTTTTTCCCATTATTTATCGTGTGAGTTACCTCGTCTAGTAACTCTTGTTTTTCTACCTGATGATAAATTTTCGCTACTTTGGAAACACTAAAAAGGGTAATCACAAGAGATAAAAATATCATCCCCACAATCAAAGGAATTAACCATGGCAAAATTCTTTTCTTTTTCGGAGTAGTATCTGTTTTCTGTGTATTTTTGTTCATCATTTTCATCCTTTGTTCTCATGAATTAAATCTCTTATAATTCAGCCAGTTATAAAGCATTTGAAGATTTATCAACGGAACTTGGCTTTTTTGAATAATTGAACCATATAATTTTTGTTGAAGTTTGGATATCGTTGCTAAATTATTTTTATACTCCGTGACACTAAATCCTTTTTCGGTGTTATTTTCAATAATGAATATTTTTTCAAATCTCCCTTGATTACTATAATAGACCTTATATTCTTTTATTAATTTATTTTTTGTGATATTGAAATTTAAAACGTATCCAATTTTCTTTCTTGTATACATATTTATACCTGAGATAAATTTATCCTGATTCAAAGGAGATATCCCCTCTAAATCCTAAAAGTTTTTCCTATCAGAATACTATTGTTCACAAAATCATATTCAATCACACCTGTCCTATCACTTACAGTGTTCACTACATCTCTCCAATTATCATAACGACTTTTTTCATTAAGGTTAGGAATATAAATACTATTCAGATTATCTATTACGGCGCACATAACAGGGGCTGTCCCTGATTTATGAGGAATATTCTGCGCATAATAAATTGAATAGACCCTAAAATTATGGTGCCCGTATCCAATAATGATTAATACAGAAACAATAAATATTAGGATAGGCAAAAATACTTTTCTAAACTTACCTCTTCTTTTTTTCACCATACTCATGAATTAAACCTCTTATAATTTAACCGATTATAGAGCCACTGAAGATTGATTATTGGCTTTTTTCTCTTTTGAACGATATCACCATAAAGTTTATTTTTCCAATAGGATAAAATCTCTTTATCCTTATTTGTAGGAATCGTTCGACTCTTATCTCCTATATCAATTGATAACAATCTACCCGAACGATTAAATTCATAGGCCCTGTAAATATTATCGTTTTTATCAGAAATGACTAAATTATATGTATTCTCAAAAAAATACCAACTGAAACTCACAAAATCTTGATTTGCCCTGTGATATTCTATATCAAATTGAGAAAAATTGTATGTGAAATACCTATTATATGACTGAACCCAATGTTGATTATCTTTGAATCTGTCTATTTCTGTGCTCAAATCCGCATGTGGAAGATAGACGCTTGATAAATTAAAGATAACTGCACACATAACAGGGTCTGTTCCTGACTTATGAGGAATATTTTGTGCATAATATATTGAATAAACCCTTAAATTTCGGTATCCATATCCACTAATTAATAATACAAAAACAATAAAAATGATGATAGACAAAAATACTTTTAAAAACCTCCCTTTTCTTTTTTTCACCATAGATTTTTAAACCAATTACCAACTGATTTAGCAACTTTTTTTACTGTATTCATGAATTAAACCTCTTATAATTCAACCAGTTATAAAGAAATTGAAGCTTTATCGACGGAACTTTCCTTTTTTTAACGATAATTGAATAAGCATCCCTTTTCCAATTTTCTATATTTTTTAAACTCAAATCTGTTGTTTTTTTCCTTAAATTATAAAATCCTTTGTTATCTAAGTTTGATATGTACATCAATCTCCCAGAAAAGTCAAAAGATAGACATTGACTTTCAGAGTGTTCAAAGTTATAAAAACTTGTTCCAGCCTTTCCAGTAGAGTAAATTATTTGGTACTTTACCTTAGGTCCAATAGGATTATACTGAGGCAAGCCGACAGAAAGTTGAGCAGTTTTGGATAACTCAACATTTATTACAGTTTGTATAAAATCATATGTAATATCGCCCTTTTTATTACTTACAAAATTTACTACATCTCTCCACCTCTCCACATGGCTTTTTTTATTTAGTTCCGGAATATAAATATTATCCAAGTTATCTATTACCGCACACATAACAGGGTCAGTACCAGTTCTATGTGGGACATGTTGAGCATAATAAATAGAGTAAGCGTGGAGATTCTTCTCTATTGAAAGAAAGGTCCATAATAATAAAATAAGTAAAACAAGTGGGAAAACCAAAAATAATACAATCTTTTTACGTCTTACCATAGACTCTTAAACCAATTACCAACTGATTTAGCAACTTTTTTTACTGTATTCATGAATTAAACCTCCAATAATTGAATAAATTATATATCCACTGCAAATTTATTTTTGGTGCTTACCGATGAGAAACAATAAAACCGTACATTTCATTCAATTTTTCTTTAACAATGATGATATATTGTAGCGTAGGTTTTATTGTCTTAGGTGTCGTTTCTTCAGAATAAGTCACAGAAATAAATTCACCCTTTGAATTAAAATTGTATGTATATGGAGTTACAAAGTCAATTAAATCGAGACCACCTGCCTCAGGTTTTAAACTAAAAGATAATTCTCCTTTCTTGAAAACCGAAATATCATTAATTTTTAATCCTTCAAAGCGATATTCAATATCCCCCTCGCTAGTTTTCACTCGCACTCCTCCAAATGGAACATTGTAGTTAGCATTCGGAATGTATATGGCATCCAGATTATTAAATACCGCAACCATCACACGGTTCGTCCCTACCTTATGAGGCAAATGCTGGGCATAATAAACAGAATATTTTCCAAGATTCACCCATCCTTGGAATAGCACAACCAAGGATAAATTCACGGTGAAACAAACGCTAAACGTAATAATTAGAACTTTACGCTTCTTTTTTATTTTTACCATAGGCTCTTGAACCATTTTCCTATTTGAATTTGCCTTCATTCACAAAATTATAGATAAATTGAAGGTTTATTTTTGGAACTTTTCTATGAGAAATAATTGGGCCATACATTTCATTTTGCAACTTATTAACCGTATTTAAAGCTGAAACTCGATGACTACTTAGAACATTGGTATTGCTATCAATAAATTCAGCAACGAGAGTTCCTGCTCGGTTAAAACCATAATAAGTATTTTCTGTAAAATCATAAATACAATATGGAAATTGGGAATCACTTTGCAAAGATAACAAGACATCGCCATCCTTTGTAGATTTTACAGTTATCATAGTAGGACTGAACATTCCTCCTGCTTGATAATGAATGGTTTTGTCCTCGGTTTCTAGCATTTTATTTCCATCATTATCCAAAGAATTGTACGGAATATAAACATCTCCTAAATGCTTAAATACAGCAGTCATTACGGAGTTTGTTCCTGTTTCATGAGGAAGATTTTGGGCATAGTATATGGAATATTTCCCTAGGTTTCCTCCAACAAATGATAATGTACCAATGAAAAGTGCTAGACATGAAAATGAGACGGTTAAAATCAGTATGACTTTTTTTCTTTTCATCATCAGTGGAACCAACTTCCTATGGTTTTGGTCACTTTGGAAACCGTTTTTCCTATATTGGAAGCAATATTTACAACCGTATGTACTCCTGAATTGATCCATCCACCAACCGTGTGAATCAATGACTTACCTGCATTTACCACGGTATTAACAACGGGTGCAACATAGCGATTATAGACGTTTGAAACTGCATTGGTCACATAATTGACAGTAGGAGCAACATAATTATTATAGACATTTCCCACCCATGAGCTTACAGTTCGATAGGCCGTTTGAACTCCGTGCCAAGCATTGCTTGCTTGTTGACTGACCCACGAAGCGAGCTGTGCAGCTTTTTGAGCCGCTTGCTTAGCAACTTGTATTGCAGTATTGAGTGCTTTTTGAGCCGTTTTTACACCTTGGTTGATAAAAGTTTTTACGCTTTGTCCTACTGCGATTGCCTTTGCCTTGAAACTATTGAAAACTTGTGCAACTGTCTTTGTCGCATTTTGATAATGAGAAATCGCTTGATTTTTTAATGCTGAGGCTGCATTTTTCACTGCGGTTATCGCATGAGAACTTGCATTTTTAATAACAGTAGCCGTGGATTTCATAAGCCCTTGGGCTGCTTTGATATTTATCTTAACCAACTGCCCTACTAGCTGTCCTGTCATTTTGCCATTGTTAATGATTCCCCCGCCTTTGCCAGTAAATCCATCTTTCAAACCTTTGGCTAGACCTGCCAGCCCGTACACAGAAGCCATTGAACTCAGACTCAAGAATACCAGAGCTGCACTTCCTAAAAGTATTCCAGAATTTCCTTTCGTACCTGACATTGATTGAAGGTACATCGTTTCACGAGTTTCCATGTTAAGGTTAGCCATGCTATAATACTTAGCCATCGCAGCGGCTTGTGAAAGACTCGCAAAACCTGGATAGTGAGTTAAAATATAAGCATCCATATCTGCATTGACATCTGCGCTTCCTGATTTCGTGGTAAAGTTACCCATATTAGTAAGAACATCACCAATCAAACTATTACTCATCAGCTTGGTATTATTTGCTTCAAAAAATGAAATTCCACCAAACACTCCAGCATATGGATTTCCTACCCATCTAACGGGGAGCCCTGCTAATCCATCTCCTAGTATGCCTGTTAATCCATTCTGATTATAAGAGGCAATGGAGGTGCCTAAGTGTGATAAATCTACTGTCGAAACTTTTTCGACTATTTCCTTGAACTGATAATTAGTTCCAGAACTATAATTTAGTCCATTGGGTAGTGCATTCAATGGTTTTTGAAGTAAACTCCCAAAATCTGACCCTCCATAGTGTACTCCAGCCAAATAATCCGCAAAACCGTCATTAGGATTTTTTTCAAGGCTGGTAGAGGCCACATATAAATCAGAGTATAATTCTTTTGCCTGATCTACTGTGATGCCCAAATTCTTTGCCATGTAATAGTAATCTACGCCTGATACGACATTAGGAACGGTCTTATTATTGGCTACACTATTATAGTTTGGATAGATAATATCCGTTTTTCCGCCAGCCATAATCAGAGGAAGAGTGACAGAACTTGCCTTACCATTATTAACTGGCGTGTAAGTAATACTTGCCTCAGGGTTTCCTATGTTCTGGTAACCAATTGTGAAACTAGGCGTATAAGCTGTCCCTTGATAATAAATATTATTATTGTGGTTCCCATAATAAGTGGGCAAATTATGATTATAGATGAGGTTGATGACAGGGTTGTTCTTACTAGCATCATTCTCGGTTAAATTCACAAAGCCAAAACCCTTAATCGTTGGGATAGGAAGATTGTAATCTTGTCCTGTAAATCCAAGATAATGGTCAGTCTCTTGGATTTTATGTCCAAACTCATCGTAATAATTTACTGTGAAATTTTGGCGAATTTGAGTGTTCATGTGAGCTTGTAGCGCTGAGCCAAACAAGTCATAACGAACACCTTGTGCAAAGAAATAGCTGTCATCGGCCCGTTCGGGTGCTGGTGCATAGTAATTGTAATAGAACTCTGAAACAAATCCAGCACCCAAATAACCACCATAAGGAAGACTAGCCACACCATCTAACCCTGGATAATTCGGCGAAGCGTCGTAGATAGTATCTCCATCTTGTTTGAGATTGGTCGTTTGAGGTAAAATGGTCACGAGATTCGCTAGGTTTGTTTGGACGCCTTGTGCATTGTCAATATCTGTCGTGATAAATGAAGCAACAACCGGAACTTCTGTCGTCGTATCATGTTTGACAATCTGGTAAATCAAACTAAGCGCATTTGCCCCATTGTATAGACAAACAATAGAATTTCCGCCTGACTCCGCGATATTTT
Source organism: Lactococcus sp. FSL K6-0773 (assembly GCF_038006485.1). Taxonomy (NCBI): domain Bacteria; kingdom Bacillati; phylum Bacillota; class Bacilli; order Lactobacillales; family Streptococcaceae; genus Lactococcus; species Lactococcus sp. FSL K6-0773. The sequence goes on from NZ_JBBOVF010000001.1 coordinate 778,746, forward strand.
GTTCGCCAGTAAAAGTAAGTCCTTGCGGAATTCCTTCTGCTCCTTCATTGGCTTGCCAACTGTCTTTATCACTTGATGCTACTGTATAAATCATATCAAGGTCAAGACCAGAGAGCGATTTTCCGACATAGGTAATACGCCCACTATCTCCGTCATTCATGGTATAGGTGGTAGCGGGAATGATTGGACCATCTTGTACTCCAAAATTTTCTTGATTGAGTTGTCCGGTAGCTGTGCCTTTTATGGCAATGACTTGGGTTTGTTCTGACCAATGTAGCCCACTAGGATCAAGAAGATTATCATCGGTAATGTCTTTTCCCTGAAGCGTGATATTAACACCATCAAAAACAGCAGAACCTGTGGCATTGTTATCTACTGCTCCTGTAACTTGAATGTTTGTAATTTCTGTACTTTTTGATTGTGAGGGATTTGTTGGTTTTCCCTGACTTTCTGATGATAAGCTCGTCGTTGGATCACTAGTTTGAGCTTGTGTCGCTGTGGTTTGAGTAGTGACATCTGCTGTTGTAGTAGTTTCATTTGCAATCGTTGACGCAGGTTCATTTATCGAACTTTCTCTACTTGCTTTTGTTAATGATATAGCGATTGAGTTTTGGTTCGATTGAGTAGGCGAATTTGTATCAACGGTTGAACTTTCAGTAGTTAAAATATTTGTGGAACTTGAAACTTGAGCTGTATTTTCCATATTTGATACTACTGCTGGTTCTTCAGTTGTCGAGTCAGAAGCGGCAAGAGAAGAATTCACAGTTGGACTTACAGGACTGCTTTGAGTCGTCACATCACTACTTTGTGTCATTGTTTCTGTATTAGAAGGGACTTCGTCTGCTTGAGCAGTCAATCCTATACTTCCAATAACAAAAATTAAAAGTATTCCGCTACTAAAAAGCCAGATTTTACCTGACTTCCACGTACGGAAATGATGTTTTTGTTTTTCCAATGCTAAAATCTCCCATTTTTAATTGTGTTACTATTCTGACTATTCAAACAGTATATCACAAGAAAAACAAATTGTAAAATTAAGAAATGTTTTTGTAATCAAATGAAATCACGCGCAGATTATAGAAGTTATTAATCAAATTTTGTTTTTATTTATTTGCTCAAAAATTACAATTTTGCTAAAATGGCTCTATTAGAACATAGGATATCTTATCATGCAAGAAATAAAAATAAACCCTCAACTCACTTGGCTTTCTTTTAATGTCGAAGACCTTAGAAATACTTCTGAACTTGCTACTTATGGTATTGACTTAGAAACGCTTCAATATGCCGAAGATAAAAATGAACGTCCTCACACGGAGTTCATCCCTGATAGTCAAGACTTTGTACTGATTTTCAATAGTCTGGATTTACTCAATTCAGAAGTTCATTATAAGACGGTTCCCATTACTTTTGTAGCACAAAAAAATCGATTAATTACTCTTTATCATCCAGAAAATGAATATTTAATTAATCAAATTAAAAAATATTGTTTTCAAAATGAACCAGAAACAGTTTATCATCTTCTTTTCATCAGTTTATTTTTGATTTCAGAGGCTTTCTTTCCTTACTTAGAACAAATTGATAAATCAAAAGAAGAAATTAATCAAAAGTTGCGTGAAAAAACAACAAAGAAAAATTTGTTGGCCCTTTCTGATATTGAAACGGGAATGCTGTATATTGTATCTAGTGCCAACCAAAATACTCTACTACTTGAACAACTTAAAACAAAAAGTATTTACAGACAGTTCAATGAAACTGAAAAAGAGCAGCTTGAAGATGCAATTATCGAAGCACAACAGCTTGCCAGTATGACACACCTTAATGCTCAAATTCTTGAACAATTAGCAGGAACTTATAATAATGTCCTTAATAATAATTTGAATGATAATATGACAACTTTGACAATTGTTTCTGTACTTTTGGCAGGATTAGCAGTCATCACTGGTTTTTTTGGAATGAATGTACCACTTCCACTTACTAACCAAAAAGATGCTTGGGTTTGGATTATTGGTGCTTGTATTATTCTTTGGCTACTTTACGCGGCACTCTTTCGTTATATTATTGGTCGAAGACAATAAAAAAATCAGCCAAAGCTGATTTTTTTTATTTTATTTTTACGCTTGCAATTTTTTCAAGATCATCAGCAATTGGATGTCCATTGCTTGTTCGATCTGATAATGATAAATCGCACAAATTGATATCGTATTTCTTGCCAGTCTCACTGATAACTTCTAATACTTGTTCATCAGTTTCTTTTGTCGCTGGTGCTTTAGCTTGACTGAACAAATCTAATTCTTCGGTCAATGCTGATAAATCAGCAGTTGAATTGATTAAGCCGGCTGCAAAGACGGTATGATTATTTGTCTTCAATGTTCGTAGTACTTGAAGGCCACGGTTAGCACGTGAGGTGGCCGGAATATCATCCGTCTTAACACGTTTGATAAATGCCCGTTGAGTCAAAAGGTACCAACTATTTGAGTTAACAAAGAAGGCGGACTTAATTTTATCGCCATTTTTGAGATTCATGGCCTTGACTCCTGCAGCTCTAGCACCCAAAACTGGAACGTCATCAAGATTAAAGCGAAGGGCATAACCATTTTCAGAAATAAGCATGAGGTCTGCAAATTGAACTGGAGTCATTAGAACAATTTCATCATCTTCTCCTTTAAGTTTAGCATATGGAGTAGATTTTGAACGATAGGTCCGCCAAGGGGAGAAACTTTCACGTTCAATTTGTTTTATTTGTCCATTTCTTGTGACAACCAGTAGATTTTCACCAGCAAATTCGTCCACAATCTGAACAAAAATTACTTTCTCATCAGCTGAGAAATTAGAGAGACTTTGAGATAGATGCTCACCAATATCTTTCCAACGGATATCAGAAAGTTCATGTATTGGGCGATAAATGACATTGCCAAGATTTGTGAAAAGTAAGAGATGTTGAGTTGTTTTAGCATTGGCATAATAAAGGAGCTCGTCATCATCACGTTTACCAATTTCTTCAAGTGCTGAGGAAGCAAATGAACGTGGTGAAGTACGTTTGATGTAACCTGAACGAGTTACTGAAACTACAGTATCCTCTGCCACAATCAATTCGCTCGCTTCAATTTCAATAGTTTGAACTTCATCTTGTAATTCGCTACGGCGTGGTTTGGCAAATTTTTTCTTAACTTCACGAAGTTCGCGTTTCATTAAATTAAACAAGGTACGTTCATCGTTAATAATCGCTTTAAGTTCGAGAATTTTTTGCTCTAATTCAGCTTGTTCATTTTGTAGAGTGACAATATCGGTGTTGGTCAAACGATAAAGTTGTAAAGTAACAATGGCTTCGGCTTGCTCTTCGGTAAATCCAAATGAAACTTTGATATTTTCTTTGGCATCTGCTTTATTTTCTGAAGCACGAATCGTTGCGACCACTTCATCTAAAATAGAAACCATGCGAATCAACCCTTCAACAATATGAAGTCTTTTTTCTGCTTTATTTAAATCAAATTGTGAACGTTTAACGATAACATCTTCACGGTGTTTGACATAAGAACGGAGCATTTGTAAGACACCGGTTTGAACAGGAGTCATATTATCAATTGCGACCATGTTGAAGTTATAATTCACTTGTAAATCAGTATTTTTAAACAAGTAATTCAAAACAAGCTGGCTATCAGCTTCTTTCTTTAATTCAATTGCAATCCGAAGCCCTTCACGGTCTGACTCATCTCTGACTTCTGCAATTCCGGGCACTTTAGCATTGACACGAACATCATCAATTTTCTTGACTAAGTTTGCTTTATTGAGCTCAAAAGGAATTTCAGTAACAATAAGTTGCTCACGACCGCCTTTCATTGGTTCAATATCGACTTTTGAACGAACAACGATGCGGCCTTTTCCTTTTTCGTAAGCTTTTCTGATTTCGCCTTTTCCTTGAATAATCCCACCAGTAGGAAAATCTGGTCCTGGTAAGAATTCCATGATTTTTTCTACATCAGCTTTAGGATGGTCAATCATATGAATGGTTGCATCAATGACTTCCCCCAAATTGTGAGGTGGAATATCTGTCGCATAACCAGCTGAAATCCCGGTTGAGCCATTGACTAAAAGATTTGGGAAAGCTGCTGGTAAAACCGTTGGTTCTTTCTCAGTATCATCAAAGTTCCAAGCTTGACTTACTGTATCTTTCTCAATATCTGCTAAAAGATAGCCTGAAATTTCTGAAAGACGGGCTTCAGTATAACGCATAGCGGCTGGTGGGTCACCATCCATTGAACCATTATTACCATGCATTTCGATTAAAGGTTCGCCCATCTTCCAGTCTTGACTCATCCGAATCATTGCTTCATAAATTGAGCTATCTCCATGTGGGTGGAAATTACCCATGACATTTCCGACTGATTTCGCTGATTTACGATAAGACTTATCAAATGTGTTTCCGTCTTTATTCATTGAATAAAGAATACGGCGTTGTACCGGTTTTAAACCATCACGGATATCGGGAAGGGCCCGCTCCTGAATGATATATTTTGAATATCGACCAAATCGGTCACCCATTATATCTTCTAATGGTAAGGTTTGAATGTTTGACATATTTTAACTTTCTTTTTAGAAAATTTGTTTACTTTTTTAATTAATTATTTGCTAATTTATAAATAAATCTTTGATTTTTACTGACAGTTCTCTGCTTTTGGCATTCTACAATATAAAATCACTTTTTCTATTCTACCACAAAATCAAAACGAAAAAAACTTACAAATTATTTATTGGTCAAAATTGATAAGATTGTTTATCTCTTTAAAATCTACTGACAGCTTAATTTGAAGTGAAAAAATTACTGACAAAGCTGTCAGTAAATTATTTCATCTTAGAATTTCAAAATCATATTGACATGTTTAATATCATCTTCGTAAAAAGGTTCAGAATTTTCAACAAAACCAAATGAAGCATAAAAATCACGCAAATAATATTGTGCTTCAATTGTTACTGCTTCTTCCCCATCTTCTTTAAGGACTTCTAAGGCTTTTTCAATGAGTCCTCTTCCCAAATTTTGTCCACGAAATTCAGGATTGACAAGGACACGCCCAATTGAAGCCTCTGCAAATGAAATCCCTTTGGGAAGTAGGCGACAAAGGGCCATCAGTTGACCATTTTCATTTTCTAACCAGAGGTGTTTGGCTACTTGGTCTTTGCCATCAAGCTCTTGATAAGGACAGTTTTGCTCCACAACAAAGACAGCAGTACGCAGGCTTAAAAGTTGATACATCTCATCTAATGTAAGTTGATTAAAACTTTTTTCTTTCCAAATTGCTGTCATTTTTCTTCCTCCATAATCGTCACGAAATTGGCTTTTTGCATTTCTTTTAGAAAATCAGAATGAATTTTCACTTTCTCTGAATTATGTAAACGAATATTTAAACTCGAACCTACGGAGTACTCTCGTTCAATCGAAATTCCAAGAACTTCAAATCGTTCCCATTTTCGCTCAAGATTTTGCTGATAATAGACTAAAGCTTTGGTGATTGGTAAATTTAACTTTCTGCGAAGGCTGTCAGTAATTTCATCAGAGCTGTCACCAAATAAATCTAACTGACCGAGTTCGTCAGTAACTTCTGATTCTACTGACAGCTCAACTTCTTCAATTTTCTGTAAATATTGATAAAGTTTTGCCGTGATTAAGCAGTCGTTGAGCGCATCATGCGAACGTAAATCATTCATTTCTAGTAGGTCTTTAAAATTTTCTAGAGCATAAGAAGACATAGTTAATAACTTTTTACTTTCTGCCAAAGTATCATAGACACGAAAAGCCTCAACATCAGTAATTGCACAATCAATAATGGCCTGATAAAGAAAAGAAATATCAAAAGGAGCATTATGAGCCACTAATAAATGACCTTTGATGAAGTCTAAAAATTCAGGTAAAATTTCTTCAATCGTTGGTTGATTTAACAAATCAGCTGGTTTTATGCCAGTCAATTGAGTGATTTCAGTTGAGACATAAGAGCGTTGATTTTTTACTAACTGATTAAATCTAGCTTGCTCTTGATTATTCTCATCATATTTTACCGCTCCAATTTGAATAATTTCATTTTTTTGTGCAGAAAATCCTGTAGTTTCAAAGTCAAATACGACATATTTCTCAGACATTTTTATTCAGTTCCTCGATAATTTCTTTTGTTTTAATTAATTTCCCAAATTTTGGTATTTCGTCAGTTTTTGTTTTCTGGAAGTTTTTTAACTTTCTGTCAGCACAGGCGTCTTCAATTATCATCGCTTCAAATCCCAAGTCCGCCCCATCTCTGGCTGTTTTTAATACTCCATTACTCATAGACACACCAGAAACATAAATTTTACTGACAGAATTATTTTTCAACTCGTCGGCTAAGCCATAATCAGATTGTTTAAATGCTGACGGCCCATATTTTACTAATTGATGTAATCTTGGATTTTTATCCAATTCATCTTGCAAAATCATCCGAGAAAAAGCTTTTTTAGCTGATTGCCAAAGTATTTTTGGTTCAACAGTCACAATATAAACTGGCTGATTTTTTTGGTCAAATGCAGAAATTAAAGCTCGATTATTTTCAATAATTTTATCCCAGCCATAAGGAACAGCATCTTTCGCTAATTTTTTAATGAATGCTTGCAAATCAATAATAATTAAAGCTGATTTTTGCATTTTTTCTCTTTTCGTTTTTTATCTTCTTTTAGAATTTCTTCCATTATATCATAGCTAACAAAATGAAACAAAGTTTCTCTTGCTAGCTTTGCTGGCTTACGAATAGGCTTGTTGTTACACCTAAAGTGAGCAATAGTGATACTTACATCATAAATTAAAGTAAAAAACCTCGAAAAATCGAGGTTAATTATTAAAGAAAGTAACTTAGAATACTGTTTCTTCTTCCATTGTAAATTTCACATTATTTTCAATCCATTTACGACGAGGTTCAACTTTATCCCCCATCAGTACTGAAACACGTTTCTCTGCTTGAGCTGCATCATCAATGGTCACTTGAATCAATGTCCGAGTTTCTGGGTCCATTGTTGTTTCCCAAAGTTGGTCAGCATTCATTTCTCCAAGTCCTTTATAACGTTGCAAATTAGCATTTTTACCAAATTGCTTGCGAAGTTCTGCTAACTCACCATCTGTCCAAGCATACTCAATTTTTTCTTTTTTGCCTTTTCCTTCACTCATTTTATAAAGTGGTGGAAGGGCAATATAGACATGACCCGCTTCAACCAATGGTTTCATATAGCGATAGAAGAAAGTCAATAAGAGCGTTTGAATGTGTGCTCCATCAGTATCGGCATCGGTCATAATAATGATTTTGTCATAATTACGGTCGGCCAAGGTAAAATCTGCCCCAACGCCTGCACCAATGGTATAAATCATTGTATTGATTTCCTCATTTTTGAGAATATCTTGCATCTTAGCTTTTTCGGTGTTAATGACTTTACCACGCAAAGGCAAAATGGCTTGGAATTTACGATCTCTTCCTTGTTTAGCGGACCCTCCGGCAGAATCTCCTTCGACCAAATAAAGTTCATTTTTATTTGGATTTTTTGTTTGAGCAGGGGTTAATTTACCAGACAAAAGTCCTTTGTCTTTTTTAGATTTCTTTCCATTTCGTGAATCTTCACGCGCTTTACGAGCCGCTTCACGAGCCTCACGGGCTTTGATTGCTTTACGAATCAAATTTTGCGCTAATTCGCCATTTTCCATCAAATAGAAACTTAGTTTCTCAGAAACCAAAGAATCAACAACTGGACGAGCTAAAGGAGAACCCAATTTATCTTTGGTTTGTCCTTCAAATTGGAGATGTTCCTCAGGAATTAAAACTGACAAGACGGCTGTCAAACCTTCACGATAATCCGAACCTTCGAGATTTTTATCTTTCTCTTTGAGTAAATTTACTTTACGAGCATATTCATTCATTGCTTTCGTAATTGCCGTCTTCAAACCTGCTTCGTGCGTTCCGCCATCTTTTGTTCGGACATTATTGACGAATGAAAGAATGTTTTCTGAATAGCCATCATTATATTGAAGGGCAACTTCAACTTCAAAACCATCTTGTTTTCCTTCAAAATAAAGAACTGGAGTCAAACTGTCTTTATCTTCATTAAGATAAGAAACGAAATCTTGAACCCCATTTTCATAATGAAATTCTTCTTTTTCATCTGTTCGTTTATCTTCAAGACTAATCGTCACTTCTTTTAAAAGAAAAGCAGACTCATTTAGTCGTTCTGAAATGATATTATATTTAAATTCTGTTGTCGAAAAAATGCTAGAATCCGGCATGAAGGTAACTTTAGTCCCTGTTTTAGACTTTGGTGCTTTCCCAATTTTTACTAAAGTTGTCGCTGGATGTCCACCATTTTCAAAACGTTGACGATAAACAGTCCCGTCACGAGTAATTTCAACTTCTAACCAAGTCGAGAGGGCATTTACGACTGAAGATCCAACACCATGGAGTCCACCAGAAGTTTTATAACCCCCTTGACCAAATTTACCACCTGCGTGCAAAATAGTAAAAATTACTTCCACAGTGGGAATACCCATGGCGTGTTTCCCAACTGGCATTCCCCGTCCTTCATCTTCTACTGATAAAGAACCATCAGCATTAATGGTCACTGAAATTCTGTTACCAAAGCCAGATAAAGCTTCATCAACCGCATTATCTACAATTTCCCAAACCAAATGGTGCAAACCAGTTCCGTCAGTTGATCCAATATACATTCCTGGACGTTTTCTGACAGCATCCAATCCTTCAAGAACCTGAATCGCACTGTCATCATAGTTATTAATATCTATTACCATTTATTTTCCTCTCATCGAAAGCCTATATCTTCTATCTAAATCACTATTTTTTTATCCACAATGAGCTAATAAAAAATATTCATCTTGATTATTGTACCTTGTTCAGAAAGCTTTGTCAAAGGACTGCTGACAATTTTTTCATCTAATAGTGAGAATTTTTCCAAAAGTAAGTGAAGATGTTTCAATATTGTCAGTAATCTTTATTAAAAATATGATATAATTGTACAGTTAAAAGAGATTATCGATTTTAAACGAAATAAACTTCGGAGAACTTATGCTTACTATTATTCTTCTTCTCATTGCCAGCTATCTTTTAGGGGCAATTCCATTTGGCTTATGGATTGGCAAGATTTTTTTCAAAAAAAATCTCCATGACTATGGCTCAGGAAATACTGGAACAACCAATACTTTTAGAATTCTAGGTGTAAAGGCAGGAATTTCAGTTTTTGCTTTTGACTTACTAAAGGGGACACTTGCTACTCTTTTACCCCTTTTCTTCCATATCAATGGTGTTTCACCTCTAATTTTCGGTCTTCTTGCTGTCATTGGACATACTTTTTCAATATTCGACCGCTTTAAAGGTGGTAAAGCTGTTGCAACTTCTGCTGGTGTGATTCTTGGATTTAGTCCGCTCTTCTTAATTTACCTTCTTGTTGTCTTTATCATTGTCCTATGGCTTTTTAGCATGATTAGTCTCTCTAGTGTGATAGGTGCTGTATTTGCTTCATTGGGAATTCTTATTTTCCCTAGCATCGGATTTATTCTTACTTCCTACGACCTTTTATTCTCAATTATTATTTTTGTTTTAGCAATTATTATTATTTTACGACATAGAACAAATCTCAAAAGAATCAAAAATCATTGCGAATCCCTTGTCCCATTTGGTTTAAACTTATCAAAACAAAAAGAAAAATAGCACAATATGTTGTGTTATTTTTATAATTTTACATAATTCAACACAATATCTAGTATCTTTAATTTGACTAGATATTTTTTTTACGATAAAATAAGACTATAAAAAGTTGAGAAAAAGTCAAAGACTTTTTACTCTCACTAATAAAATACGTTTGTCCTCAAAGGAGATTTAAAATGGTTACAGTCTATTCTAAAAACAATTGTATGCAATGCAAAATGGTCAAAAAATGGCTCTCAGAACATGAAATTGCCTTCGATGAAATCAATATCGATGAACAACCTGAATTTGTTGAAAAAGTGATTGAAATGGGATTTCGTGCTGCACCTGTCATTACTAAAGATGACTTTGCCTTCTCTGGTTTCCGTCCTAGCGAATTAGCAAAGTTGGCTTAATATGAAACTTGCTTATTTCAGTGTGACTGGGCAAACACGTCGCTTTGTTTCCAAAACAAACTTACCAAATGTCGAAATCAGTCCTGACGATGATATAGAAATGAATGAACCTTTTCTTTTGATAACGCCAAGTTATGCCGAAGAATCTCCAACTGTTTCTAAATCAATAGATGTTATGGACCCTGTTTTTGACTTTATGGCTTATAATGATAATTATAAACATTGTCTAGGAATTATTGGTACAGGAAATCGTAATTTCGCAGGTATTTATATTTTTACTGCTAAAGAACTTTCTGCAAAATACCAAATTCCGCTTTTATATGATTTTGAGTTTAATGGTACACCAGCCGATGTTGCTGCTGTCGAAAAACTCGCTACACAGCTTGACAAAGGAGCGAAAGTCACCTTCAAAAATCCGCTGTGATTTTATGGCTTCACCTTAATGAGTGAAGCCTCTTTATTTTTAACTTTTTATTTCTATTAATTAGTTTGAACTTATTATAATATTAGAGTTCATCCCTCTGTTCTTTATGGTTGAACGCTTTAAGAAAGGTCACTTATGTCTCTAAAACAACTTAAAGATGTAACTTATTTCAAGCTTAATAACGAGATTAATATTCCCGTTAATGGTAGCATTCCTCTTGCTAAAGATAAAGAAGCAATTACTGCTTTTTTTAAAGAAAATGTCGAACCTAATCGTTATGAAGCCGATACATATATCGATAAACTCAATTGGCTCGTTAAAGAAGAATATCTAGAAGCTGAGTTTCTTGAAAAATATAAACCCGAATTTATTACCAATCTTCGGAAAGAATTGAGTAAATTTGAATTTCATTTTGATTCATTTATGGCTGCTTACAAATTTTATAATCAATATGCCATGAAAAACAATGACGGTTCTCTCTATCTTGAAGATTTTGAAGACCGTGTGTTAATGAATGCTTTATACATGGCTGACGGCGATGAAAAATTAGCTAATAATCTTGCTTTTGCAATGATTAATCGTCGTTATCAACCTGCGACTCCGACTTTTCTAAATGCTGGACGTAAGCGTCGTGGTGAATTTGTTTCTTGTTTCCTTCTACAATTAACTGATGATATGAATTCAATTGGACGAACAATTAACTCTGCCTTGCAACTTTCTAAAAATGGTGGTGGTGTTGGTCTAAACTTGACTAATTTACGTGCTGCTGGTGCACCTATCAAAGGTTACGATGGAGTGGCAGCTGGTGTCGTTCCTGTCATGAAACTTTTTGAAGACGCCTTTTCTTATGCCAATCAATTGGGGCAACGTCAAGGTGCTGGTGTTGTTTATTTATCACTATTCCATCCAGATATTATGGAATTCTTGTCCACTAAAAAAGAAAATGCGGATGAAAAAATTCGTGTTAAAACACTCTCTCTTGGGGTTACTGTTCCTGATAAATTCTATGAATTGGTTAAAAAGGGAGAAACAATGTATCTCTTTGAGCCATATTTTGTTGAAAAATATTATGGTAAACCTTTTGCCGAAGTCGATATTACAGCTGAATATGACAAAATGGTAGCCAATCCAGAAATTCGTAAAACATCGATTAATGCCCGTGAACTTGAACAAGAACTTTCAAAACTTCAACAAGAATCTGGTTATCCTTACATCGTAAATGTTGACACAGTCAATCAAGCTAACCCTGTTGATGGTGTAATTTCAATGTCTAACCTTTGTTCTGAAATTTTGCAAGTCCAAACGCCTTCTGTTTTGAACGATGACCAAACTTATAAGGTGGTTGGAACTGACGTCGCTTGTAACTTGGGTTCAACTAATGTTTTGAATATGATGACTTCTAGCAATGAATTTGGAACTTCTATTGAAGCAATGGTTCGCGCTTTAACTTTCATCTCCGAAACTTCAAACCTCGATACTGTTCCAACTGTTCGTAAAGGTAATGATGAAATGCATGCGATTGGGCTTGGAGCAATGGGCTTACATTCTTTCTTAGCACAAAATCAAATTCATTATGACAGCAAAGAAGCCGTTGAATTTACTAGTGTTTATTTCATGTTGTTGAACTATTATACTTTAGTGGCTTCAAATAAATTAGCTGTTGAAAAAGGGTCTAGCTTCAAGAATTTTGAAAAATCTGCCTATGCTGATGGTTCTTATTTTGATAAATATTTAACACATGATTATTTTGCAGCTGTCTCTTCTAAAGTTCAAGAACTTTTCAAAGGGATTGCTGTTCCAACAATCGAGGATTGGACTGCTTTACGTGACACAGTAAAAACTTCTGGACTCTATAATTCATACCGTATGGCTGTGGCTCCAAATGGTTCTATTTCTTATATCAATGACTGTTCTTCTTCTATTCACCCAATTGTCAATCGCATCGAAGAACGTCAAGAAAAGAAAGTTGGGAAAATTTATTATCCAGCTGCTGGACTTGCCACTGAAACAATTCCTTATTACAAATCAGCTTATGATACAGATATGCGTGCAGTAATTGACGTTTATGCAGCTGCTACAGAACATGTTGACCAAGGTTTGTCACTCACTTTATTTATGCGTTCAACTTTACCTGAAGGTCTCTATGAATGGAAAGTGGCAAATAATAAAATGACAACTCGTGACTTGTCTATTTTGCGTAACTATGCTTACAAAAAAGGAATCAAAACAATTTACTACATTCGTACATTTACTGACGACCAAGAAGAAGTCGGTGCTAACCAATGTGAAAGTTGCGTTATTTAATACAACAGAAGCATTGGTGCTAAAGCATCTATTGCTTCTACGGAAGCCGCTAAGACGGACTTTCTATTTTCTTACTTGTTTTCATTCATTAAAGTATCATCAATGAATGAAAATGGGGTAAGCATTTGCGAAATGTTCTAAAACGATTATTGACATTAACTTTTGATAAATTATCGAAAGTTTTTGGTCTAATGAGTCCCTATTTTTACTGACAGCTTCGTTGGTAAGTGAAAATTTACTGACAGAATTTATGACTAAGCTAAAAATACTGACAGTATTTTCTGTCAGTAAATAAATGAGAGAAAGGAATTGAGTTTGCCCTTTTTAAAGCAGGCTCATATCTTAAAATATGTCTGAAACTGAAAATCTTACTGTCCCCACTTATTACAGTGCCATTGACTGGAATTCTATTGAGGATTCTATTGACAAATATACTTGGGAAAAATTAACAAGTCAATTTTGGTTAGATACTCGTGTTCCTGTATCTAACGATTTAGATGACTGGCGTAAACTTCCTCAATTGGAACGTGATACCTTTGCTAAGGCCTTTGCTGGTTTGACATTGCTTGATACTTTGCAATCTGTTGATGGTGCTGAAGTGCTCAAACATGATGCAAGAACACCTCAAGAAATTGCCTGTTTCAACAATATCCAATTTATGGAATCTGTTCATGCAAAGTCTTATTCAACAATTTTTTCAACTCTAAACACGAAAAAAGAAATTGAAGAACTTTTTAATTGGGTAGATACCAATGTTTATATGCAAACAAAAGCCGAAATCATCAATAAAATTTATGAATCTGGTACTCCTTTGCAAAAGAAAGTGGCTTCTGTTTTCCTTGAAACTTGCCTCTTCTACTCTGGTTTCTATACCCCTTTGCGCTATCTTGGAAATAACAAAATGATTAACTCAGCGGAAATTATTAAATTAATTATTCGTGATGAGTCAGTTCACGGTACTTATATTGGTTACAAATTCCAACTTGGTTTTAATGAGTTATCTGAAGATGAGCAAGGTGAATTCCGTGATTGGATGTATGAATTGCTTTATCAACTTTATGAAAATGAAGAAAAATATTCTCATTTACTTTATGACAAAGTTGGTTGGACTGATGAAGTTTTAACTTTCTTGCGTTATAATGCCAATAAAGCTTTGATGAATCTTGGACAAGATCCACTTTTCCCTGATACCGCAGCAGACGTTAACCCAGTGGTTATGAATGGAATTTCAACTTCGTCATCAAACCACGACTTCTTCTCACAAGTTGGTAATTCATACCTTCTTGGTGAAGTGGAAGCCATGTCTGATGAAGATTATGAGATCTAATTAAACAAATTTAAGAGTCTGTCAGTAAATAAGTAAAAACTTATTTACTGACAGCTTTTTTTAGCAAAAAAAGAGAAGATTTAACTTCTCTTTTATTTTTATTAAATTTTAAGGAAACGACGCATTGATAAGAGGGCTCCAAATGAACCAATCAAAATACCAATCACGGCCATCAATCCAACTATTGCAGGAATGAACTCTTTAGGAGCAAACATTGCAAGTTTTTGTGACTGAAGACTTGGTGTCAAGCTAACAAAAGCAAGACGATAAGCCCAAGCAACAATAAGTCCTGGAATAATTGAACCTAAAAGTCCAACCCAAGCGCCTTCCAAGAAGAAAGGCCAACGGATATAACCATTTTTAGCCCCAACCAGACGCATAATTTGAATTTCACGTTGTCTTGATAGGATAGTAATTCGAATGGTGTTAGAAATCAAGAAGACAGCAACGAAAATTAACAGAATAGCCGCTGCAGTTCCCCAAGTTCGAATTCCCTGAGCAATTTGGAAAAGTTTTGCAGTATTTGCACCACCATAAGTAGCTTTTTCAATTCCTGAAAGTTTTGATATTTTTGAAGTGACTGATTTTACATTTGCTGGTTTATCAGCTTCAACAATATAAGCATCGTAAAGTGGATTGGCATCACCTTTAAAGAGATTCCAGTTATTTCCTAAGGCCTTTGTCAGTTCTTTCAACTGAGCTTCTTTACTTGAGAATTCAACTGTTTTTACATTAGGAACTTTTTTGATTGAATCGTAAATCTTCAGGTGGTCAGGATTATTGATTGTTTTTTTATTATCTTTTGGATCTTGAATTTTTGTCTCTTGATCATGAACATCTAATTTCATGTAGGCAACAATCCGAACATTGTTTTCAATCCCATTAGATATTTTTGAAGTATTCAAGATAACTGAAAGGAAAAGTCCAACTAAAACTAAAGTAATTGTTACTGATGAAACAGCCGCAACTGTCATCCAACCATTACGTTTTAAGTTTTTGAGCGACTCCAAAAGGTGTTTGAAGAAATTTCTAATCATCGTAGCCGTAAACTCCTTCCTCTTGGTCGCGGACAATTCGTCCGTTTTCAATTGCGATAACACGATGTTTTAAAGTGTTAACGATTTGGCTATTGTGGGTTGCCATCAAAATGGTTGTCCCTTGAAGATTAATTTTTTCAAGCAGATTCATGATTTCCCAAGAGTTTTCAGGGTCTAAGTTCCCTGTAGGTTCATCAGCAATCAATACTTTTGGTGCATTGGCAATTGAACGAGCAATTGCTACACGCTGCTGTTCCCCACCTGAGAGTTCATTTGGAAATGAACGAATTTTGTGTTTCAGACCAACAAGGTCAAGCACTTCATTCACTCGTTTTTTAATTTCACGAGGACTTTTCCCAATAACTTCCATGGCGTAGGAGATATTTTCAAAAACAGTTTTCTTTGGCAAAAGTTTATAGTCTTGGAAAACAACTCCAACAGAGCGACGAAGCATTGGCACATCACGACGTTTTAATTTAGATAAATCATATTGCGCAACTGTTCCAGAACCACGGTCAATCTTTAATTCACGATAAAGTAGTTTGATAAAGGTCGATTTCCCGGCTCCTGATGGACCAACGATATAGGTAAATTCTCCCGGCTCAATTTCAAGCGAGATATTACGCAAAGCCGTTGTTCCATTAGAATATTTCTTGGAAACGTTGCTTAATTTTATAATACTCATAGTACCTTTCCTATGCTAGATTTTTCTTCCAAGTCCTAACAAACGTTAAGCCTCGTCCGTAAAATCCATTTTTTTAATCACTATGGATGTTTTTAAATCCTGCTCTCAAAAAACAAGAAAACGGGCACACATGTACCTTTTCTTTTTTTCTAAAATAACAGAACTTTTAGCCCTACTGACAGCTTCATAGAATGAATCATCAATTGAACTCTTATAATTATATCAAAATAAAAGTGCTTTAGGTGGCACTTTTATTTTATAACCTTTTCATTAATAACTTTAATATTTCGTAAACATTTCAAACATACGAAACTTTAATTTATAATCTACAAGTTCCAACGGAGATAGGCATTTATAAACCCGTCCAATTCTCCGTCCATCACATTTGAAATTTGTCCAGTTTCATAACCAGTACGCGTATCTTTAACTAATTGATAAGGCATGAATACGTATGAACGAATTTGACTTCCCCAAGAAATTTCTGATTGGTCGCCACGAAGTTCATCAACTTCAGCTTGCTTTTTATCCATTTCTAATTGATAGAGTTTCGATTTCAGCATAGCCATCGCTTTATCCCGGTTACCATATTGCGTTCTATCCATTGTAGATTGCACAACAATTCCCGTTGGGATGTGAGTCAAACGCACACCAGTAGAGACTTTATTGACATTTTGTCCACCAGCTCCACCCGAACGGAAAGTATCCATTTTAACATCGGCATCACGAACATCTACTTCAATAGAATCGTCCAACTCAGGCATCACATCAACTGAGGTAAATGAAGTATGACGACGATTGGCTGAATCAAAAGGTGAAATACGTACTAAACGATGTACTCCTTTTTCTCCTCTCAAAAAACCATAAGCATTTCGTCCAACAAATCGAAGGGCAACTGATTTCAATCCGGCAACATCTCCGTCTTGATAGTCGAGAATTTCAACCTTAAATCCATGTGCTTCGCCCCAACGAGTGTACATCCGCATCAACATTGAGCCCCAGTCCTGCGACTCTGTTCCCCCAGAACCTGGGTGAATTTCAAGAACAGCATTCATATGGTCATAAGGTTGATTGAGCATAATTTCAAGCTCATAAGATTCAATTTTTTGACCGAGCGCAATTGTCATTTCCTCTAACTCAGCTTGCATCTCTTCGTCAGCTTCTTCTTGAAGCATCTCAAGCATCGTTTGCGCTTCCTCAAGCATATTATTCATCGCTTGATAATTGTCATACTTGGCTTTCAAAGCATTTGATTCATCAATCACTTTTTGAGCCGCTGCTTGATCATTCCAAAATTCAGGTTGAGCCATATCGTTTTCTAAAAGAGCTATTTCTTCTTCCAAACGCTCAAGATCTAATGATTCCCGAAAGCCATTAATCTTCTCAGCATATCCTTCAAGTAAATTTCTAATTTCTGATAATTCCATAGTAGCATTATACCATATTCACCACTTATAAGCCTAAAGTAAGCTATTCAATAGATAAGGATTCATCAAAAATTTATTTATTAGATAGAACTTCTATCACATGCTATAATTTTATTATGACTAAAAAAAGACGCTTGGCTGTGATTTCTGATTTTCATATGGATTCTAATCATTTTTCTCAAGAAGAAATTGATATTTTTCTGTCTCTTTTAAAGGATTTAAAGATTACAGATTTACATTTTGCTGGTGATATTTCAAATGATTTTCACGGAATTTCCGAACCATTTTTCAAGCAAATAGAATTACTGACAGAGCTATCAGTCACTTACAATCTTGGAAATCACGATATGGTTGGTCTTTCTGAAGAAGAAATTTCTGTCAGTAATTTTCAAGTAAAAACTTTTGCTTCTACTGCTTTTGTCAGTTTCCACGGTTGGTATGATTATTCTTTCATGACTGGAAAAATTGATATAAAAAAAATCATAGCTTTTAAAAATTCATTTTATTTTGATAGAAAAATTCATCGTCAATTTGATGATACCAAGATAACAAATCTTGAATTACAGAAATTAGAAAAGTTACTGACAGAACTATCAGCAAATCCTAAGATTGATAGAATTATTGTCAGTACTCATTTCGTTCCTCATCAGCAATTTATCATTAATACTCGTTATGAAAAATTTGCCCGATTTAATGCCTACTTAGGTTCGCAACATTTTCATGAAACCTTTAAGAAATTTCCCAAAATCAGTGATGTTATTTTTGGTCATCTTCATCAAAGACGCTTGCCATTAACTTTTGATAAAGTCCTCTATCACGCTCATCCACTAGGCTATCCTTATGAATAGCAGATGATTAATCACTTTTTAGAAGAATATCCGCAGTATCAAATTGCCGAAAACTGGCATTTGCGCAAAAGATACAATGCGATCCGCAAAAGTTCCGATTGGTTAAAATTTCGTAAAGCCCATTTGTGGGAAGAATTTCAGTCTGCCTTGACAATTTTTGACTTGGATGACTAATATTTCTTGATAGTATAAAAACACAGTTCTACTACATAAAAATAAAAAAATCCGAACAATTATTAGTAATTTATTGCTTAAACTAAACATTTTTACTGTAAATTTCATTTAAAAAATGGTATATTAATAGATGAGAACTTTGAATTGAGAAAGAGAGAATAGCCTTGAAAATTCCGAAAGAAGGCGACTTCATCACGATTCAAAGCTATAAACATGATGGGAATCTTCATCGCACTTGGCGCGATACGATGGTTCTAAAAACAAATGAAAATTCAATTATTGGAGTAAACGATCACACATTAGTGACAGAATCTGACGACCGTCGTTGGGTGACACGCGAACCTGCTATTGTTTACTTCCACAAAAAGTTTTGGTTTAACATCATTGCTATGATTCGTGAGGAAGGCGTTAGCTACTACTGCAATCTAGCGAGCCCCTTCGTCCTCGATAACGAAGCGCTGAAATATATTGATTACGACCTTGACGTGAAGGTCTTCAAAGATGGAGAAAAAAAATTACTCGATGTTGAAGAATATGAACGCCACCGCCGCAAAATGCACTATCCAAAAGAAATTGATCATATTCTAAAAGAAAATGTCAAAATTCTTGTTGACTGGATTAACAATGAAAAAGGACCTTTTTCTAAAGAGTACGTCGAGATTTGGTACAATCGTTATCATCAGTTAAAAAAATAGTTACTGACTTTCTGTCAGTAACTTTTTTATTTATTCTTGATTTTTAAGTCCTTCTTGTTCTCTAGCCTGTCTACGATACCCTAAACTGTAAAAACCAGCAACAAAAATTGATCCACCTAAGAGATTTCCAAGATAAACAAACAAGAAATTATGAGCAAAATCTAGCCAGCTCGCTCCATTTTCAAAAATTGCTGCAGGAATAACAAAAGCATTTGCAATACTATGTTGAAAACCAATCGCAACAAAAGCCATCACTGGAAACCAAACGGCCAATATTTTCCCTGCCGCATCCTTTGCTCCGTAACACATCCACATAGCTAAACCAACGAACCAATTACAACCAATCCCTGATAGAAATTCTTGTGACCAACTCGCATTAATCTTTGCTTGAGCCAAACTCAAAAGTTCCGTCTTATAATCTCCTGTACCAGTCAATCCTACGAGATGTCCAAAGACGAAAGCGACAAAAATTGCTCCAATCACATTAAACAAAGTAATAATCAACCAATTTTTAAGCAAATCACTCAAACTTACCTTTTTAGCAAATAATGAAGTTGATACAGCTGTCATATTTGAAGTGATTAACTCACCACCTCCCAATAAGATAACAATTAAGCCAATTGGAAAGACACTTGCTCCGATTAAGCTCGCAAGACTTCCTAATTCCTCAGCAACGGAAGCTACTACTCTAATATAAAGTAAATAACCAAAGGAAATCATTGCTCCGCCAATAAAACCAAGCACAGCTTTTTCTAAAAATGGACGTTTAATTTTTTCCTGACCGTGGTGAATGGTCGCAGATAAAATTTCTGCCGGATTCATCATGATAATTTTTCTCCTGAAAGCGTATTTATAAAATAACTCATTCATTCTATCATAAATTTCTTATTAATGCTAAGAAATACTGTAAAATCAGGCTTATACGACATTTTGTTGTTCATTTTACAATTTAAAAGTCAAGCTATTCGCTATTTACTTCCTAATATATCATTCATAAAATCTGCAACTGAACGACTAGTATTTTCCAATGCTTCAGTTGAATTATTATATAGAGCGTATAATTCACCCTTATTCAGTTTATTATCTTTCTTATTTAACTCTTCTTCTACCACCTCATCAATCGCCTTCTCTTTATCAGGTGACGATATAATTATATGGGTATTCTTCGCAAAATTATCTAAACTTTTCTCATTTACTTCATTGTTTTTAGGATTCAATATTTTAGGTGTGACTGCTTTAGTGGCCAAGACTCCCAGCTCACTCCCCGGTTTTTTTAGATAATTAAAAGCGCCAAATGTAAATACACTTGCAAGAGCAGCAAAAATAATAATTTTTTTCATAATTCTCCCCTAAATCTTAATTTATATATATTTATTTTACTATACTTAGAAAGTACTATTCTTACACTTTTGAAAGTAATCTATAAAATATCAATTTTCATAAAAAAAAAGCTATCAATTATGATAGCTTTTTTATTTATTTTACCCCGTGATTAAATCGCGTCTTCTATAAGCTCCAAAGCCAAGTAAAACTAAGAAGACAGATAAAATTAATATGAATAAAACGGTAGGAAGATTCATTTTCTCAACTGGCAATTTAGGAATATAGTTATAAATGCTTAAATTTTCAAGCCATTTTGGCAAAGATAATAATTTTCCAAGATAAGTCATAAAAAGTAAGAAAGCAAGATATACCCAAATTAATTCTGCCAAACGAGGCACAAGCCCAAGTAACAGACTAAGTATTGCTAAAACAAATATGACAGCAACAAGCCAAATCATGCCAGATTTCATAATTTCTAAGAAGCTCAAAGCATTTTTATTACCCAACTGTTCAATAAATATTCCAAAAAGCGCTAAAAACTGAGCTAAAATTACTGACAGAATAGCTATCAGTAAATAAGTGGAATACACTTTTAGTCGTGAAAGTGGTAAAGCATAAAGAGCTTCCAGACGATTTTTTCTTTCCTCGCTCACCATTTTTGTCAGTAAAATTACACCAAACGCTGCGATTAAGATTGACAATATCGAAAACAGAGTGACCATGAAGTTTCCTCTAATCGCACTCGCTGCCGTTTCATTCCCAACAAAAAGCTCCTTAACGGTTTTATTACTTGAAATAAATTGGTCCATTTGTCCAAACATTGAACCATAAACTAAGCCCAGAACAAAACTTGCCAAAAGCCAACCGATAATCATCTTTTTTTCAAGATTCAAAACGAGACCAGGAAATCCGAAATGTCCCTTTTTCCCATGAAGTCGCGCCTTTCTTTCGGGAAGATACCCCACTCCCACATCTCTTTTAAGCTCTAGAATATAGGATATTCCTAAAATTAGAAAAGCTAAGAGAAAAGTCAAAAAGACAGCTAACCAATTTTCATGACCTTTAACATATGGAAAAGCTAGATAAGACCAAGACAGAGGATTGAACCAATCTATGGAAAGATTTGTTACATCTGTTAGCATTCGAACAATATATAACAAACCCAGTAAACCAAATGTCATCCCTTTAGTTGTACTTGCTTCAGAGAAAATTTGACCGAAAAGTAAAGCAAACATTCCCCAAAGGAAACCCTGAGCGCTTGTTGTGAAAGCAAATAGAAAATTACTTTCTAAATGATTCAAGCCAGCCACGTTTTGGACCTCTATTGAAAGAGCTAATAAGACAGCCATTATTAAATTTAAGAGCAAAAGTTCCATGACTAAAGCAGTCGTATTTGCCAATTTTCCAATAGAGTAAGACCGAAAAAGTTCTGTAATCCCATCATCTTCTTCTTTTCTGCTTCGATTAACAACATAAATAATCGAAATGATAGCGAAAGTCAGCCCCGTAATTAAAGTCATGGTTTGACCAAAAATCGGCCCCAGACTATAATTAGTTGGATTATTTATTGGAGTTGGTCCAAATAATCCGACCATTGCTGGATTTTTGACAAACATTGTATAAAGAGTACTAGCCGTCGCCGGATTCGAGGCAACTTCCATTTTCCCTGCCCCTGAAGCAGCAAAAGCAAGCATTCCTAAAATCCAGAAAACTAACTTAAACCAATCCCTTTTTATTAAAGTCTTAAATAAAACTCCTGTATTATAAAGTGGTTGTTTCATAGTAAGCCCCCTATTGATAATGTCGCATAAACAGATCTTCAAGTGTTGGTGGTGTGGCTTCCAGCTTCTTTACCCCATAAAGTAAGAGTGTTTTTAAAATTTCATCTATTGCATCTGAATCGGCTTGAAATGTCGCTTCATTCTCTTTAATTTGTAAATCATGAACAGAAGATAATTCTTTTAAGCCAACAGCTTCTTGTTCCGTTTCAACTTTATACTGATATCTGGTCAAATGTCGCAAGTCATCAAGTGTGCCTGTTTCAACAATCTCTCCTTTTCGGATCACCGCTACTCTATCAGCTAATTTTTCAACTTCTGATAAAATATGACTTGATAAAATAATTGCTTTGCCAGCAGCTTTTAGTGCTTTTACTTCTTCTTGAAAAACGGCTTCCATAAGTGGATCCAAACCACTCGTTGGCTCATCAAAAATATAGAGCTCAGCCTCAGTTGCTAAAGCAGCAATGAGCGCAATCTTTTGTCGATTTCCTTTAGAATAAGAGCGAACTTTTTTCTTAGGATTTAAATCAAACTTTTTAATTAATTGGTCTCGTTTTTCTTGATTGCTTGCTCCATGAAGTTTTAAAAATAAATCAATCGTTTCTCCGCCAGATAAATTTGGCCAAAGGTAAACATCCCTTGGAACATAAGCAATTTTTTTATGAATCTCAATTGAATCTTGCCAGACATCCTTACCAAAAATTTGAACTTTTCCTTGGGTCGCTCGAATGATTCCAAGCAAAATTCTAATTGTTGCTGATTTCCCAGCACCATTAGGGCCAATATAGCCAAGAACTTCTCCAGCATTTACCTCAAAAGAAACATCTTTTAAGGCTTGAAATTGACCAAAGTTTTTTTGAAGTCCTTTTACCTCAACTAACTTATACATCTTTCTTCCTCCTGAATTTTATCCTCTATTATCATAAAATGTACTGAATCATTACTTATAGTTCATATTGTACGCTTACATTTGAAATAGTTCAAGAAAAAAGCTATAATTTTTGATAGTAAATACCAAATCCAATCAAGTTGAAAGGAACTTTTATGAATCAAACAGAAAAAAAGAAAAAAGCGATTCTAGAAACCACTTTTCACTTATTAAACCAAAAAACAATTAGAGAAATTACCGTTGACGAAATTGCCCACAAAGCGGATGTTTCAAAAGTGACACTCTTTAAATATTTTCATAGCAAAAATCAATTGATTAACCAGGTTATTAGGCAAAATCTCAATCAATTGTCTTTGGAAATTAAAACTCTTATTGAAAGTAATTTAGATTTTAATCAGACTTATCAAGCAATTCTTCAATTAAAAATTCAGCAACTTGAACATTATCAGCCGATTTTTTCAGAAAACATGATGACTCAATATACAAATAGTCCTGAATTACTAGATGATGATGCCCTTTCTTTACAGAAGCAGATTTATCTATTACTTTTTCAAAAAGGCCAGGCGGAAGGAAAAATTTCTAGTGATTATAGCCAAGAAGATTTTCTTCTGATTTTAAGTATTTTCAATTCAGGAATGAAAGGTTTATCAATGAATTTACTTATAGAAAAAACTGAAATCGTTTCTCGTTTTTTCCTCAATGGGTGGAAATAAGACAAAGTATAAAAAAACTAGCAAGAATATCTAGCTAGTTTTTTTAATTCTCAATTTTTCTTAACTCATTAGCTTGTTCAACAAGTTTTCTAAGTCGGTGATTTACTCCAGATTTCCCTAAAGAGGGTTCAAGCAACTCTCCCAACTCTTTAATTGTTGCTTCAGGATTTTCTAGACGTACACGAGCAATTTCCTTTAAATTCTCTGGAAGTTGTTCTAATTCTTTTCTCTCATTAAGAAATTTAATAGCATTAATTGCTTCTTGAGCCGCCATAACTGATTTAGCAATATTAGCATTTTCAAAATTGGACTGCCGATTAGCTAAACCACGCATTTCACGCATAATCTTCGCCTCTTCAAATTTCAATCTTGCTTTCATCGCTCCAATTAAAGTCAAGAAATCCATTATTTCTTCAGCTTTTGATAAATAGAGTATCCAGCGATTTTTCCTTTCAATAACGCGCGCATTTAAACCAAAATCTCGAAAAATTTCTTGTAAATCTTCCGCATGTTCCTGATATACACTAGCAATTGATAACTGATACTCACCTTTTTCAGGATTATGGAGAGAGCCTGCCGATAAAAAAGCACCTCGTAAATAGTCCTTTTTGATAAATTCATCATTTTTAACAAATTCTGGCACACCATTATCCAACATCAACGAATCTGCTAAACTTAATTCATCTAATAATTCACTCGCACCCTCAGTTATAAAAACCGTATAAACCCGATTTTTAGAGAGCGTAGTCTTTTGATGAACACGAATTTCAGCATGAACATCGTAGAGTTCTCTTAACATTTGATAAATATATTTAGCAGTTCCAGCATTTTCAGTCGTAATCGATAAAGTTAATCCATTAAAAATACCCACAGAGCCATTCATTCTGACAAGTGCCAAAAGTGCTCCAGTTGTTGCTAAATTACTTGTTAATTCTTTTTTTACATCACTTGTGAAACTCATAATTCTTTCTATACAGGACAGGATATTTTTTCCTGCTCTATTCTTTCTGTCAGACTTTTTTCTTATAAAAATTTACTGACAAACATTCTGTCAGTAAATTATTTTAATGTCTAAACTCTTGCCTTTGTGAAATTGCAACAATTTCTTTAGCAACAGCTTCACCATTATGAAAGGCTCCGCCGTCACGAAGTTCAAGGAAGTTATTAGAGATAACGTTGACCTCTTCTGCTTTTAATGCCTCAAAGTCATGGTCAACTTGAACCAGATATTCATCAAATTTATTCGTATTCATGTATTCTTCAGGAACTTCTTGAATATTCACCAAGACAGTATCAATCACTTTTGTCCCAATATGTTCATTTAATACTCGAACATGGTCAGCATCTGAAAAATGTTCTGTTTCCCCACGCTGAGTCATGATATTACAAACATAGACAATTTTAGCCGAGGTTTTCCAAAGAGCCTCGCAGATTTCTGGAATAACGATATTAGGTAAAATCGAAGTAAAAAGTGAGCCAGGTCCCAAGACAATGGTATCTGCTTCCATAATTGATTTCACTACATTTTTGGACGCAACTGGACTATCACCACTAGCTGTTTGAGTTAAATAAACATGGTCAATCAATCCCTTATAGCTAGCAATATGACTTTCACCTAAGACCTCATGACCATCCTTAAAAACAGCATGTAAGGTCAACGCGGCATCAGACGAAGGATAAATTTTCCCTTCCACATGAAAAAATTGAGCTAATGTTTGAATTGCACGATAAGTTGAACCCTGCATTTCAGAAACTGCTGCAATAATTAGATTACCCAGAGGATGACCAGCTAATTCACCATCAGATTTATCAAAACGATATTGTAAAATATCAGCATAAAACTTGGGCATATCTGACATGGCAATTAATACATTACGCAAATCACCTGGCGGTGCAATATTCACCGCTGAACGAATTCGCCCAGAAGACCCACCATCGTCTGCCACAGTTACAATAGCCGTTAAATCAATTTTTTCTTTACGAAGTGCTTTTAAGACAACTGGAATTCCAGTTCCTCCACCAATAACTACAACTTTTGGATTGCTCATGAACGATTTACCGTTTCCTTTCTACGGTCTTTATCTCTATGACTGACATTGAGATGCCATTTATCCTTCAAAGCCGCAGAGACTCTTTCAGCAAAAGCAACCGACCGGTGTTGACCACCCGTACAACCAAAAGCGATTGTTAAAACTGATTTACCTTCTTTTTTATAAGCTGGAAGAATTGGAACTAACATTTTCATCAAATTTTCATAAAATTCTTCCGACTGTGGATGTTCCATAACATAGTCATAAACTTCTTTATCTGTTCCATTTTTATCACGTAATTCAGTAATATAATGCGGATTTGGCAAGAATCGGACGTCAAAGACTAAATCGGCATCTAAAGGCAAGCCATACTTAAATCCAAATGACATAACTTCAATTCTAAATGTAGATTCCGTACTAGAAGCAAATTTTTGTAAAATTCTTGCTCGAAGATTTCTTGGAGTCAATTCGCTTGTATCAATAACCACTTCTGAAAGATTTTTTAAATCAGCTAAAATTTCACGTTCTTTAGTAATTCCATCAAGCGTTCTACCATCAATTGCAAGAGGATGACTTCTTCTAGTTTCCTTATATCTTGAAACCAATTCAGTATCATTTGCATCTAAAAATAAAAGTTTGAAATTAACAGACCCGTTATCAGTCAATTCAGTCACAATACTTTGAATATCTTCAAAGAAAGCGCGTGAACGCATATCGACAACCAAGGCAACTTTATCAATCTTATTATCTGGTGTATTCAAAAGGCCCACAAATTTTTCAATTAAATTTGGTGGCATATTATCTACCGTGAAATAACCCATGTCCTCAAAGGATTGAATGGCAACCGTCTTACCTGCCCCAGACATCCCTGTAATAATCACAATATTGAGTTTATTCTCCATTTCTCTCCTCCATTTTCATCTTACTCTTTTAAATTTTTTCTTCAATAAATCTTACTACTTCAATTTTTAATAATAGGTATCAGAGCATTGGTGCAATTAAACGAGCTAAACCTTCTTTAAAACGAACTAACTTAGAGCGTTCCTCATAACGCTCTAAAGTTAATGGACGACTCAATTTCAAATCCTTCATAAAATCATTTCGTAATTTTTGAGAAATGTCATAATCATAGATAACAACATTAGCTTCAAAACATAATTGCAAACTTCGATAATCTAAATTAGCTGACCCAACTGAGGCATACTCTCCATCAATAATCAATGTTTTAGAGTGAACAAATCCATTTTCGTAAGTATAAACTTTCGCGCCATATTTAACTAAATCAGCAGCATGGAAATAAGTCGCCCAATAAACCAGTGGATGGTCCGGCTTATTTGGAATCAATAATTTAACCTGTACACCCGATAACAATGCTAATTTTATAGATTCATGTAAAGCATCAGACGGAATATAATAAGGGGTTTGAATGATAATCTCTCGCTCTGCACCTGAAATCATCTTCATGTAAGTTAATTTAATTTGCTCTTTGTCCTCATCTGGTCCCGAAGTTACAAGTTGAGTCGCTACATGACCTTCAACAATCGAATCTGGGAAATAAGGCTCTCCCTCGGTCACTTCAAAATGATGTTGAGAATTCCAGTCTAAAATAAAACGATGTTGTAGACTATAAACAATATCACCAGTCAAACGTAAATGATTGTCACGCCAATAGCCAAATTTCTTTGTAATTGAAGCATATTCATCACCAACATTAAATCCACCTGTGTATCCAATAATTCCATCAATAACTACAATTTTACGGTGTAAACGATAGTTTGTTCGTGGATTAACTAAAGGCATAATTAATGGAAAAAATTGCGCTACATGCCCACCAGCCTCCTGAAGTTCTTTAAAATTAGACATTTTTGTTTTATTTGAACCCCAAGCGTCAATTAAAAGTTTAACTTCGACTCCTCGTTTTGCAGCTGCAAGTAAAGCATCATAGATTTCATGACCCATTCGATCCATCCGAAAAATATAATATTCCATATGAACGTGATGTTTTGCTTTATTAATATCATCAATCAGAGCATTAAATTTCTGACGTCCATCATTGAAGATTTTCACACCAGTATTTGTTGAAATAATTGATTTTTCTTCAACATAAAGCATATGAATCAACTGACCAATTACATGATTTTGTCTCATTTTTTTAATAAATAATCGATCTGTGTAAGATTTTTCAGCATGTTCTAATTGTTTTTCAAAACCCAACTGAAACCTTTTTCGGTCTTTAAAAATACGATAATGCGAAATGCCACGTCCAATGAGTAAATATAAAATAAAGCCTATGATAGGCAGTAAATTAACTACAAAGAGCCATGACCAAGTTGCCGCTGTTGATTTTCTTTCCCTAAAAATAATGACAAAGGATAATATAACATTAAGGAAAAAAAGCGCCAGCTCAAAAAGTGCAATAAAACTCAAAATAATCTCTCCCAATCCCCCAGTTTACTTCCTCTATTATATCAAAAAAAGCGGTATTAAACCGCTCTTATTATTCTCATTCATTTTTATTTTGCTTTTTTCAATGCACCAAATAATAGGCCTGAAACAATTGCGCCAATCAAGATGAACAAGAGATAAAGTAAAGGATTGTTTGTCAAAGCGAGAACGAAGACTCCACCATGTGGTGCCATCAATTTAATGTTTGCCATACCAGTCAAACCACCGGCTACTGCTGCTCCAATCATAAATGATGGAATTGCGCGTGCGGGGTCAGATGCACCAAACGGAATTGACCCTTCAGTGATAAATGAAAGCCCCATAACGATATTTGTCAAACCAGCATTGCGTTCTTCTTTAGTAAATTTATTTTTAAACAAGATAACAGCTACTGTAGTTGCGAGTGGTGGAACCATCCCACCAGCCATAACGGCAGCCATTGTTACTGAACCACCAGTTGAAACTGTTGCTGCTAAAGTACCAGTTGCAAAGATATAAGCAGCTTTGTTAATTGGACCCCCAAGGTCAATAGCCATCATTCCACCAACAACTAAACCAAGTACAAGAGCAGATGCTCCTGATAGACTCGCTAAGAAGTTAGAAAGACCAGTATTGATTGCTGCCATTGGGATATTGACAAAGAGCATTAGGAAACCTGTAATAAATGTTCCAACTAATGGATAAATCAAGATAGCTTTAATTCCATCAAGTGAACGAGGAAGTTTTGCAAAAGCTTTACGTAAAAGGATAATGACACCACCGGCAAGGAAACCACCAACTAGGGCTCCTAAGAAACCAGACGGAATCATTTTAGCAGGATCTAAATGACCAAATGCAAGACCAGAAGATGCCATAGAACCAGCGACAAAACCAGCAACTAAACCAGGTTTATCAGCAATAGAGTTGGCAATGAAACCAGCTAGAACAGGTAACATAAAGGCAAAAGCTGCACCACCAACATTTTTAAAGTAAGCTGCTAAAGGATGATAAACTCCTAGATTAGCCAATTGACTTTGAGGAACTCCCATTGCTTGGTCAATCAAGAAAGCAAGAGCAATAAGTATCCCACCACCGACAACGAATGGAAGCATTGCAGAAACCCCACCCATTAAGTGTTTATAGAATGCTTTTCCTAATCCACCAGATGCTTCTTCTTTTACTTCATCAGATCCGTCTGCTTCATAAATTGGCGCTTTACCTGACAGTGCACGATTAATTAATTCTTCAGTATCTCGGATGGCATGTGCAACTGGAACTTGAACCATTTCTTTACCAGCAAAACGATTCATTTCAACTTTCTTATCCGCAGCCACAATAACAGCATCTGCTTTTTGGATATCAGCTGCACTTAATTTATTATCAATTCCACGCGCACCATTGGTTTCAACTTTAATTCCAACGCCCATTTCCAAGGCTTGTTTTTTAAGCGCTTCTTCAGCCATATAAGTATGAGCAATACCCGTTGTACAAGCCGTTACAGCTACAATATAATGTTCAGCATTTTCAACAGTCTTAATTTCTTCTTGTTTTTCAGAAAAAAGCTGAATGACCTCTCTTGGATACTCAACTTTTCTCAAACGATCTTGGAAACCGTCTTTAAGAAGATAAGTTGAAAGTTGTGCTAAAGCTTCCAAGTGAGTATCATTAGCACCGTCTGGTGCTGCTATCATGAAGAAAAGATTGACAGGTTGTCCATCTAATGCGGCGTAGTCAACACCAACTTTTGATTTTGCAAAGAGAACGACTGGCTCATTGACCGCTGTATTTTTACTGTGAGGCATTGCAATTCCATCGCCAAGTCCGGTTGAAGTCTGTGCCTCACGGGCCATAATTCCTGCTTTAAAAGTTGCGAAATCATTGACATAACCTTCAGAAACTAATTTATTGACCATTTCATCAATAACGGCTTCTTTGCTAGTTGCTTGGAGGTCAAGAATCATAACCTCTGTTTTAAGTAAATCTTTTATTTCCATCATTTCACCTCTGAAATATTAACTTTTTTATAAATTTCTTCCAAAAATGCTCGGCTTGGCATATCATCTGAGAATGCCTTTGAAGTTCCACAAGCGATTGCTTGTCTAAATGCTAATAGCGGGTCTTTAGACTGGCTATATTCAGCTAAAAATCCTGCAACGGTCGAATCACCAGCACCAATAGAATTTTTTAACTCTCCTTTAATCCCTTGAGCAAAATAAACTTTCTCATTTGTAAAGAGGAGTGCTCCATCACCAGCCATTGATACGATAACATTTTGAGCACCCATTTCTAAAAGTTTTTGACCATAAGGAATGATTTGCTCATTATTTTTGAAGCTTGTTTCAAAGATTGCTTCTAGTTCTTCTCGGTTTGGTTTAATGAGTAGGGGATGAGCAGGAAGCGAATCAAGTAATTTTTGACCATCAACATCCATGACAAAAGTTGCTTTTTGCTTTTGGACTTTAGCAATCAAACGCTCATAGAAATCTTCACCAAGACTTTTAGGGATTGTACCTGCAAAGACAACGATATCATCTTCTTTCAAATGATCAAATTTTTCAAGAAAATGATTAATTTCACTTTCTTGAAGTTTTGGTCCAGCCGCATCAAGACTTGTTTCGTTTTCCTGACTTTTCAGCTTGACATTAATTCTTGTCAAATCTTCTATTTCTGTGAAATCCGAATCAATCTGATTCTCATTTAAGAAATCTTTAATATATTGACCAGAAAATCCACCTAGAAAGCCTAGTGCCTTGCTTTTGGCACCTACAAGACTTAGCATGCGACTTTCCATAATTCCTTTACCACCTGCTGAAATCTGTGTTTTCCCTGTTCGGTTCACCTCACCAAGTGCTAACTCTTCATAATTCATGAAGTAGTCAAGTGCTGGGTTGAGTGTTACTGTATAAATCATAATTCTCCTTTATGTAAGACGTAGGTTTGCAAATACTAACTTTTAGTGAAATTTTTTTCACACGATTCATTTAAAAACAAACGCTAATTGTTCTCGGTAATTAATTCAACTTCTTCAGAATTAGCAAATTTGACAAAACTCATTTGTCCTAATTTAGAAGAATCGGCTAATATGAAAGCATTCTGGCTTTGTTTGACTGCTAGTCCTTTTATTGCTGCTTCTTCATGGTCTGGCGTCATTGCTCCGTGTTCATTGTCAAAGCCGTTAGCTCCAACAAAAGCACTATTGAATTGATAAGCAGAAAGTTGTTCTAAAGCCTGACTCCCAATTATTGCATCTGTTACCTTTTTCACTCGTCCACCGAGCAGATAGACGATTAATCGGTCATCTGTTAATTTTGCCAAATGACTGACAGAGTTGGTTACAATCGTTAAATAAAGATGAGATTGATTGATAAGTTCAGCTAAGATACCAGTTGTAGTCCCAGCATCTAAAAAAATAATATCCCCATCTTTAATTTTCGATAATGCTTTTTGAGCGATTTCTTCTTTTTCTTGAATGTTTTTGGAAGTTTTTTCAGAAATACTTAATTCTTCCGATAAGTCTTGTGTAAGTTCTGCACCACCATGAACTCGTCTTAAAGATTTTTCTTTTTCCAATTCATTCAAATCTCGCCTAAGCGTCGATATAGAGCAATCCATTAACGTAAGAAGTTCTTCAATCGTTGCTCTTCTTTTTAATTTTAGATAGTCAACAATCCGTCTTTTTCTTTCATTTGCTAACATTTCCATCTCCTGAATTCGTTTACAAAAATCATTATAACACCTTTATCTTTCAAAATCAATCATTAACTATCATTTTCTTCCAAAAAAAACTCAAAAATAAAAAACTATCTAATAATAGTTTTTATTTAAAGTGTTCAAGTAATTGATGAGCGCTTTCCAAATAGTAGTCAACAGCAACTTTTAGAGTTTCATCTTGAACGACCATGTCAGCAAAATGAAGTCCAGAGGCCCCTTGTTCATTTGAACCAATAAAAGCAAAGACACTTGGAGCTTGCTTTTGATAATTAGCGAAGTCTTCCCCCGCACTTGATGGCTCTGGATATACTACCTTATCATGCCATTGCTCGGTTCTTTTCCTGATAACATCTGTCAACTCGAAATCGTTGAACGTAAGGTCCGCTTCCATTAACCATTTAATCTCTAGTTCAACATCATAAGCTTTTGCAGTGGCCTCGATAATTTGACTGAATCTTCTCTTTGTTAAGGAACGTACTTCATTGTCAAAAGTTCTTATTGTCCCTTCTAAACGAGCATTGTTTGGTAAAACATTCCAAGTATTTCCGGCTTCAATGTGTGTGACAGATACAACAGCAGCTCTCAGTGGTGAAATATTTCTAGAAACAATTTGTTGTAGATTTTGAACAATCGCAGCACTAGCTAAAATCAAATCTTGACCTTCTTGCGGATATGCCGCATGACTTCCTTGACCTCTTATTAAAATTTCAAAACGTTCAACGGCTGCCATTACTCCTCCCTCACGTAAGCCAATTACTCCAGCTGACAAAGTAGGCATATTATGGTAGCCAATAAAAGCTTGAACATCTGAAACTAATCCTGTTTTTAGAACTTCTTTGGATCCTTCGCCAATTTCTTCGGCAGGTTGAAATATAATTTTGATTGTCCCACTAAACTGACTTTCCTTCTCTTTTAGAATTTTAGCAGCTCCTAAAAGACTAGTCATATGTAAGTCATGACCACAAGCATGCATTGCTCCTTTGTTTACAGAGGAAAATTCTAATCCTGTTTCTTCTAGAATAGGTAAGGCGTCAATATCTGCTCTTAGCGCAATAATCGGTTTTCCTGAGCCAATTTTTGCAACAAGTCCTGTTTTAAGCTGACTATCCATTATTTCAATTTGCCAATCTGCTAATTTTTGACGAATAAATTTTGTCGTTTCAACTTCTTTTTCTGATATTTCGGGATGAGCATGTAGATAATGTCTAATTTCAACAAGCTCTTGGTATAAATTTTCTTCAATCATAAAAATAATTGTATCAAAAATAGCGAAGGTTGCTCCTTCACTATTTCTTGTGACTTCATTTAAATTTTAAATCAGACCCGCATCTTCTAAAAGTTCTTCAATATATGTCCCTTTGATTTTTTTAAGTCCAACTTTGAGCGCTTGTTTTTTAATAAATGAAAGCTCTAAATCTTCTAATTTTTGCTTATCTGATAGATAGTAGGCTGAACTTGCTAAAGTTCGTAAATCATAAGCCGAAGCATAGACTTCCGGAACACCGCGATCAACATTTAATAATTGATAAACAGCTTCCATCGCAGTTCTGACTGAATACTCTGTTGTAAAGACTGTATCACGCTCAGTTTCCGCAAAATTTCCTAAAAACGCTAAATTGACTGATTGTTCAGGTACTACAAGAGGGCGATCCCCTGGTTCACGAAGCATGAAATAAGAAGTAATGAAAGGCATATATACTGGAATTGTATTAGTATTTTCTTTAACAAATGCTTCAATTTCTTCTTCTGGCATTCCTAAATGATAAAGTAATTCTTGAGTAATTTCTTCACCTGTACAATCTTCAATTGGTTTTTTGATATAGTTCCCAGGTGTATTTGAAAGAAGACCATAAACCCAAGTTACTGTTTCTTGGTCATTTTGTTCTTTAAAATGAGGTTGGCGGTGAGTTGTAAATGAAAGGAGCCAATTTGAATCTTTAACAGTAATAATTCCTCCTGTGACAACTTTTCCTGAACGCAATTGACGATGTGTTAATTTTTCAAAATAAGGTTGAATCTTTAAATTTTTCCAAGTGACAGTTGCTGATACAACCCAAGCTTCTTTTGGAATTTCCTTACAAAAAACATCTGGATGTCCAAATTCTTCTGATTGTTTAGCTAAATTTTGCCAAAGTTTCCAAGAGCCACCAAGTTCACTAGTTTTCGGAGCGGCTTGTGTTGGTGAACCTTGAGTTGAACTTTCTGTAATTGAACCATTTGTGACAAAAACTAAGTCATTTTCTGTCAGTTCTTTTATTTCTTTGTCAGCAAATACAATAGCTTTTGCTACCTTTTTGCCATTTGAAAAGTCAACTTCAACATTTTCAACCTGTGCTCCATATTTAAAATCAACTCCATGATCTTTTAAGTATGAAATTAATGGTTTTACTAGCGATTCATATTGATTATATTTTGTAAATTTTAGGGCAGAAAAATCAGGTAACCCCTCAATATGGTGGATGAAACGCATAATGTAACGACGCATTTCAATAGCTGAATGCCATTTTTCAAAAGCAAACATTGAACACCAATAAAGCCAAAAATTTGATTTGAAGAACTCATCAGTAAAGCAATCTTCTATTGTTTTACCTACAAGTAGTTCTTCTTTAGTCATGAATAATTTGATTATTTCTTCTTGAGCTTTTGGACTTAGGGTAAATTTTCCATCATCATCAACCCGTTCACCACGATTATGGATAATACGACAGTTAGATGAATTTGGGTCATCCCGATCAATTCGATAAAACTCATCTAAAATAGACGCATCGTCCACTTCTAATGACGGAATTGTTCGGAATAAATCCCAAAGACATTCAAAATGGTTTTCCATTTCACGTCCACCACGAACAACGAAACCATCATGTGGAATAAAGGAACCGTCAAGAGAACCTCCTGACAACGGTAACTCTTCTAAAATATGAATACGGTCCCCTGACATTTGACCGTCACGAATTAAAAATACTGCTGTTGCAAGTCCTGCAAGGCCTGCCCCAATAATATAAGCTGATTTTTGATCAACATTTTCTGGTTTTCTTGGGTGAACGAAAGCTTCATAATTTCCATTTGTATAACGCATAATAATTAACCTCCTCTAATCTAAACAACATCAGTTTGACTAAATTTTTTAGTCTCTTTACTTCTAATTTTCCTCCAATCTCTTACTAATTTCATCATAGTACAAGAAGAAAATGATTGCAAGAATCTGAAATAGTTTTTAGACAACATGTCTATTTTGTCCATTTTTATAAAAAAAGCACTGACAAAAGAATCAGTGCTTTTATAAATTATTATTTGCTTTCTTCAAAGTCACCATCAAATGTATTATCATCTTTTGGAGCTTCTTGAGCATCAGTTGCTTGTCCAGCTTCACCTTGAGCTGCATTTGCTTGTTCATAAAGTTTTACAGCGAGGTTTTGAGCGATTTCAGAAAGTGCTTCTGATTTAGCTTTGATATCATCAATATCTTCACCTTCAAGCGCTTTTTTGAGTTCTTCTTTAGCTTCTTCAGCTTTTTTAACTTCAGCTTCTTCTACTTTTCCTTCAAGGTCTTTCAAAGTTTTTTCAGTTTGGAAAACTAAAGCATCAGCTTCATTACGTGTATCAACTTCTTCTTTACGTTTTGCATCAGCGTCAGCATTCGCTTCAGCATCTTTCATCATTTTATCAATTTCTTCATCAGAAAGACCTGAGTTTGATTTGATAACGATTGTTTGTTCTTTTTGTGTACCAAGGTCTTTAGCTTTAACAGAAACAATACCATTTTTATCAATATCAAATGTTACTTCGATTTGTGGAATACCACGTGGTGCTGCAGGGATATCTGTTAATTGGAAACGACCCAAAGTTTTGTTATCAGCTGCCATTGGACGTTCACCTTGAAGGACATGAATATCTACAGCGGGTTGATTATCAGCAGCAGTTGAGAAGACTTGCGATTTAGAAGTTGGGATAGTTGTGTTACGGTCAATCAATTTTGTGAAGACACCACCCATTGTTTCAATACCAAGTGAAAGTGGAGTAACGTCAAGGAGAACAACATCTTTAACGTCACCAGTAATCACACCACCCTGAATTGCTGCACCCATAGCAACAACTTCATCAGGGTTTACTGATTTATTTGGTTCTTTGTTTGTTTCGTGACGAACAAGTTCAACAACAGCAGGGATACGAGTTGAACCACCAACCAAGAGAACTTCGTCAATATCAGAAGTTGACAAGCCAGCATCAGAAAGGGCTTGGCGAACTGGTTGACGTGTCGCTTCAACAAGATCATGTGTCAATTCATCAAATTTAGCACGAGTCAAAGCCATTTCCAAGTGAAGAGGGCCAGCAGCACCGGCTGTGATGAATGGCAAGCTGATTTGAGTAGTTGTTACACCTGAAAGGTCTTTTTTCGCTTTTTCAGCGGCATCTTTCAAACGTTGCAAAGCCATTTTATCTTGGGCAAGGTCAATTCCGTTTTCTTTCTTGAATTCGGCAACCATCCAGTCAATGATTTTTTGGTCAAAATCATCACCACCGAGTTTGTTGTTACCAGCAGTTGCAAGAACATCAAAGACACCATCACCAAGTTCAAGAATTGAAACGTCGAATGTACCACCACCAAGGTCAAATACAAGAATCTTTTCATCTTTATCTGTTTTATCAAGACCATAAGCAAGAGCTGCTGCTGTTGGTTCGTTAACGATACGTTCTACTTCAAGACCAGCAATTTTACCAGCATCTTTAGTTGCTTGACGTTGAGCGTCATTGAAGTATGCAGGTACAGTGATAACTGCTTTTTCTACTTTTTCTCCAAGATAAGCTTCTGCTGTAGCTTTCAAGTTTTGAAGAATCATTGCTGAAATTTCTTGTGGTGTATATTCTTTACCATTTGCAGAAACTTTTTCAGATGTTCCCATTTTTGATTTAATAGAAATAATTGTTTCTGGGTTAGTTACCGCTTGACGTTTTGCAGCGTCACCGACAATGATTTCACCATTTTTGAAAGCTACAACTGAAGGTGTTGTACGATTTCCTTCTGGATTTGGAATAATTTTTGATTCAGTTCCTTCAAGAACTGCTACTGCTGAGTTTGTTGTACCAAGGTCAATACCGATAATTTTAGACATATTATTAAATCTCCTTTATTTCTTATTACTTATGAATAGTTTAAAGACTTTGCGGTCAATTTATTTTTTAATTTACTGTGCTACGACAACCATTGCTGGACGAAGTAAACGTTCGTGAAGTTGGTAACCTTTTTGGAAAACTTGCACGATGCTGTCAGCTGGATGTTCATCATCAGCTGGGACAGTTTGAACAGCCATGTGAATATTATGGTCGAAACTTTCATAAGAAACTTCTTCAACGCCTTCTTCTTTAAGCGCTGAAATCAAGCTTTCTTGGACCATTTCAAGGCCTTTTTTAACATCATCCGTTAATCCTTCAACAGCAAGTGCACGTTCAAGATTATCTAGTGAAGATAAGATTTTTTTTGCTAAATCTTGTGAACGATATTTGATAAGTTGCAAACGTTCTTCATTTCCACGACGTTGTACGTTTTGCATTTCTGCAGAAACGCGAAGGAATTTATTTTCCCACTCAGTCGCTAACTTTTGTGCTTCATCAAGTTCGTTGATTTCTTCTTCAACAATATCCTCAAGTGCTTCCTCTGTCAACTCCTCAGTCACTTCTTCATCAACTTTTTCATTTTTGATTTCTTCTTTAGTTTCTTCGGACATAGGCCCTCCTTTTTTAAATAACTTTTTTATCATTTACTAATTTCATAATGGTTACCATCAAGATAACGATAATAGTCACTCAGCTTCATAGTTAAAACTTTAGCAACTAAGTCAAGAACTGATAACGTCCTTTGATAATCCATTTCTACAGGTCCAACGACTGTTAGTGTACCAAAACCGCGATATGGGATAACAAATTTTTGCGAAATAATCGTTAAATTTTTCATATATTTTTCGTCATTGTCAAATTTAACGGCACGCATTTCATCGTTATTAGTGATTTCGCGAATTTCATGAAGCATCCGTTCATCATCGCTAAAGAGTTTATATAATTCTGCAAGATTGTCAGTTGCATAATCAAAGATATTTTTACGCCCAGCGACGGTCAGCCGTTCTTTGAACAAATCATCAAAAATTGATTCAAAGAGTTGGAGAACTTCACTCGTAACTTTGAAATAACGCTGAACAATCTGTGGAATCTCTGTTCGTAAAGTATAGTGAATATCAATCACTTTTTTACCAACCAGACGTTCTTTAACTAGATTACTAAAGACTGCTAAATCAGCTTCGGTCATCGATTTTGGAAGAATAAATTGATTTGTTCTTACTTCACCAGTCCCTAATGTTATAACTGAAAGTACTGAATGACTATCCAGCATGACCATTTCAAATGAAACTAATTGTTGGTCACGTTGGGGAGCATTAAGTACAAAGCTTGTCAAACCAGTGAGTCCTGATAAACTTTTAGCCGCTGTTTTAAACAGGTCAGATAAGCGATAAAAATCACCATCAAAAGCTTTCATCACTTTAAATAAGTCATTTTGACTAAATTCATCTAACTGGATGACATTTTCTACAAAATACTTATAACCTGAAACACTTGGAACACGTCCACTTGAGGTGTGTTCTTTTTGAATCAAACCTAGTTTTTCCAAGACTTTCATGTCGTTTCGGATTGTAGCACTAGAAGCTTGAATACTATCAAGGAGCGACTTTGAACCAATTGGCGTATGCTCTTTGGCATAAAGAGAAACAATCAAATTTAAAATTTGTCTTTGACGTTCTGTAATCATGACTACTCCTTTCTCCACAGATAAGAAGTTCGGCAAAACTTCTTTCGCAAGCTCAAAAATTTCTTGAGCCTTTGACTTCTGTTTAGTATCTACAAGCTTTTTCTGTTTTAGCACTCTTCATCTCTAAGTGCTAACAAATTTATTATAACCCTTTGTTTATACCTTGTCAAGCAAAAAGACATAAAAATTAGCACTCTTTTTGTTAGAGTGCTAATTTCGTTTATAAAAGATTGGAATCTTTGGATGTTTGCCAAATATTCATGACTGTAATTACCATTACAGCAATGACAAAGAGGCTTCCATACTTTACTTCATGTTGAATGAAAAGTATGGCATAATCTATAATCAAAAGTGCCGAAATAATTTCTAAAAGTATAAAAGTAAAACGCCAAAATTTCAATAATAGAAAGATTAATAAAGCAAAAATCAATAAATAGATTAAACTTTGCCAACTCGTAATTGTTGACGAAATTTTAGTCGTTAATGTTTTTATATTTGTCGATAAGTTATTAAAAAATTGACTAAAGAAATTATTATGAACAAGGAGAACTTTAATCATTTCCGAGACACTGTAAATAAATAGAGCAACATTAACATAGAGTAGAAGTCTGGTTCGGTTTAGCATGATTTCATTTCCTTTATGCTGGTAATAGTTTTAGATATTCTTCTAAAGTAAGATTGTGTTCGGTCATATATTTAGCATTTTCTAAACCAACATATCTAAAATGCCAGTCTTCATAACCAATTCCTGTCTCTGCCTTTTTCCCTTCTGGAAAACGAAGAACAAATCCATATTTGGGAGCAATTGCTGCAACTTGTTTTGCATATTGACTCTCATTTAGGCTATCAATATTACTCATATCAATCGCTAATCCTGTTTGATGTTCTGAACTTCTTGGCGGCTGAGAATAAGTTTGTACATTTTTTATCGCTTCTTCTTCTGAAATTGGATTTCCACTAGAATTTACTGTTCCTTGACCATTCATTTCTGCTTGGACATAAGATTGATAAAGCCCTTCTTGATATGAGACTGACCGATAACCTGAGATTAAATGTTCAGCTGGTGATATTTGTTGGGCTGCTGCTAAAAATTGTTGAACCGCTGATGCTATCCTTTGATCAACTTGAATCCCATTTACGGTTGCCAGTGTTGGGTTCATTTCATCTTTAGGTGATTTTCGACTCACCAATACTAAATCCCAATCTGATTGTTTAGCGTCAGGTAAATCCTTTTTCTTTGCCACCTCTTTAGATGACGAAATACTTGTTTTTTTAGCTGATTCGTTTGTTGAATTTGACTTATCATTGCTGATTAAAATAAATCCTAAAGCGCCAATGATTAAAAGAACAAGCACGATTAAACTAAATGTTATTCTTCTTTTCATTTTTTAGCTAACTTTTCACTCCCTATTTCTCGATAAGACATGTCTCCGACTTTTCCAATGGTGAATTTTCCATCCTCAAAACTTAAATGGGTGACAGAACCATTATCAAGACCATGTGGACGAGGGAGTTCTGGGTGAGCGAGTTTTACAAAAGTTCCAATGGTCATTCCATGGCTGACAATAACAATATTTTTAGCCCCTTTTGCTTCAGATTCCTTGGCAATATCTGTAAAACCATCCATGATACGTCCTGAAAGTTTTTCCCAAGGTTCAGCCCAGCCAGCCGTATCAACTTCAAAAATCGCATTAGCAATTACTTCATCTGGAGGAAATTCGTCGGTATGATGATTTCCAGTTTCGGTAAATATTCTTGGTAAAACACCATCAAAAAGTTCTCCGTCATAGCCACCATCAAATGAACCAAAACACCACTCACGGATTCTTTTATCATAAGTGTATGGAATTCCTTCATTATCAGAATTAGCCAAGATAAAACCCATTGTCTGGATTGTACGTCCAGAATCAGATGAATAAGCTCGGTCAAATTTAATGCCTTTTTCTTTGAATCCTAGACCAAGTTCAATAATTCCTTGTTCTCCTGCCGCAGTTAAAGGTGTATCAGACCAACCTTGCGCTCTACCAATTGTATTAAACATTGTCTTTCCATGTCGAACTAAATAAATATTTACCATTTCTACTCCCCTTTTTAATGATTCTAACAAAAAAATTACGATAGGATATTTCTATCTATATAGAAAATTACAGCCATTCCTGTTTAATTGTAAAGTAGGAACCTCTTATCTCACCTGCGAGTTTTGAACGTTGGCGTGCAAATTTGAATTTTCCCTCAAGTTCTTTGGGGATTTCCATACCCACTGACAACTTTATTCCAACTGCCCGTTTTGGTTTCTTGCCCTCTTGTCCAACTTTTTCATAGAGTAGATTTAAAACCATACCGTCTTCGTAATAGAATTCAGGCCAATAGAGTTCATCATTTTCATAGATAGCAACTTCGAGTATTTTTGCTGAAAATTTTAAATTACGTTCTTCAAGTAAAATTTTCTCAAACAAAGCGACTTCGTCGGCTTTTTCATGAGCTGGATATGTGAGATACTCAAATTTATACTTATTCCAAAAATAACGTGCTTCATTAGCTCGTAAACCTGCTAAAGAATCGGCTACCGGCGAAGTTTCCAAGCCAACTGTTTCTACATCTTTAAAATTCACTTTGTAAGCCATAAAATAACCTCCGTATTTTTTCACTTCTTCTATTATATCATTTTTGGAAGCGCTCATCATTTTTTAGAAATGTTTAGGAGCTAAATTTTAAAAGTATTTTTAGTTTTTAAATGAATGAATTGGTGCTGGAATTTGACCGCCACGAGCAATAAAATCTGCTGACGACGCTTTGTTTACTCTCATAACTGGTGCTACACCGAAAAGTCCACCAAATTCAATTTGTTCGCCTTCTTTGCCCATTGGAATAATCCGTACTGCTGTCGTTTTTTGATTAATGACCCCGATGGCGGCTTCGTCAGCAATCATTGCTGCAATGGTAGATGCCGGTGTTTCTTCAGGAATTGCAATCATATCCAAGCCAACTGAACAAACACAAGTCATGGCCTCTAATTTTTCAATATTCAATGCCCCAGAATTGACAGCGGCAATCATTCCTTCATCTTCTGAAACTGGGATAAAGGCGCCTGAAAGTCCACCAACACGTTCAGCTGCCATAACTCCGCCTTTTTTCACAGCGTCATTAAGCATGGCTAGGGCGGCTGTTGTTCCATGAGTCCCAACAGTTTCAAGTCCCATTTCTTCTAAAACGCGTGCAACCGAATCGCCAATTGCTGGTGTAGGTGCAAGTGATAAATCAACTATTCCAAATTCAACATTAAGTCTTTCTGAAGCCATTTGACCAACAAGTTGACCAATTCTTGTAATTTTAAAAGCTGTCTTTTTAATGGTTTCGGCTAAAATATCAAAAGATTCTCCGCGGACTTTTTCAAGAGCACGTTTAACTACACCAGGTCCTGAAACTCCGACGTTGATAATCGTATCTGCTTCCCCAACTCCATGAAAAGCTCCTGCCATAAATGGATTGTCTTCAACGGCATTAGCAAAGACAACAAGTTTGGCATTGAGCCATTTATCACCTTTAGACATGATTTTGATGGTTTCACCCATATCTCGAACTGCTGTCATATTAATACCTGTTTTAGTTGAACCAACATTTACCGAAGCACATACGCGCTCAGTTGCTGCTAGTGCTTTAGGCATTGATTTAATCAAAATTTCATCACCTTTTTGATAGCCTTTTTGCACAAGAGCAGAATAGCCACCAATAAAGTCGATGCCAATCTCTTTTGCTGCACGATCCATCGCAAGAGCAAGTGGTGTGTAATCATCAGCAGCTGTTGCTGCTCCGATAATTGCAATGGGTGTTACAGAAACACGTTTATTGACAATTTTAATACCGAGTTCATGTCCAATCTCGTTACCTACTTCAACAAGTTTTCCTGCTTTTTTGACAATTTTTTGATAGATTTTTTCAGCTGCTTTATCAATATCAGCATCGATACAATCAAGAAGACTGATTCCCATTGTTATTGTGCGAATGTCGAAATTTTGTTCTTCAATCATCGCAATTGTTTCTTTGATATTTTGAATATCCATTATTTAATTTCCTTAGTTTTGATTAAAATTTTACTGACAGAAATTTTTTTCGTGCTGTCAGTAAAAATACTTTTAAATAAAAGTCATTTATTGGCTAATTTTTTTCTGTCAGTAAATTATAATTTGTGCATGGCGTTAAAAATTGCTTCATTTTGAACATGAATATTGACACCCAAGGCTTCACCTTTTCTTGAAAGTTCTGCTTGAAAGGCTGAAAAATCACTATTTTGTGTTTCAACTACCATCATCATGGTAAAAGCTCCACTCATCAAGGTTTGTGAAATTTCAATGATATTTGCTTCAAGTTCTGCCAATGTTGCTGTGACTCCAGCAACAATCCCAATTTTATCTGCTCCTACTACTGTTACAACTGCGCGCATTTTGTTTCTCCATTCAAATTTTTATCCTATTATAACATTTTTATTTAAATTTTCATTCAATTTTCTTGTCAGTAAAATAAACTTTTGCTGACAGCTCTGTCAGTCAAAATCATTCATGATTTATTGGCTAGTTTTTGCTATAATCAGCTTATCATGACTTTAAAAACTTTTTTTAATTTTACACGTATTCAAACCTTGCCCGCAGCATTATTATCACCGATTGCTGGCTGTCTTTTTGCCTTTTGGTACTTTGGAAGTTTTCATTTTTGGCCTACGCTTCTATTTTTTATTGGTTTAGCAAGCATTAATCTTTTTGTTTCGGCTTGGAATAATCTGATGGATTATCAAAAAGCACTTGATCCTGAGTATAAGAAATGGAATATTATCGTTGCTAAATCGATTAATCCTAAACTTGCTTTAAACATTTGTTTGGCACTTTTAGCGATTGATGTAGTCGTTGGACTAATTGTTCTTTTCTTGACTAATCTTGCGATTTTACCAATTGGTGGACTTTGTTTCTTAATTGCTATTTTCTATACTTATGGTCCTTTTGCTTTTTCTCGTTTTCCTTTGGGCGAAATTTTAGCGGGTCTTTGCGAAGGGTTCTTTGGTCTTTTCCTTGCTGTCTATATTAATTCTTATGATAAAGGCTATTTTTTCATTAATTTTGACAGGAATTGGTTCATGACATGGACTTGGGACTTTAAAATTCTTTTACCAATCCTTCTAGTCGGTCTAATGTGTTTTGTTCAAAATTTTAATATTATGTTTTCTGATAATATTTGCGATTTAGAACAGGACATTCGCAATGAGCGTTATACTTTACCTTATTATCTAAAGATTCCACTCAGTTTAAAAGTATTTACTGGACTATATTTATTTGCTGGACTTTGTATTTTAATTGCCATTGCTTTGGGAATTTTACCAATTTGGTCATTATTAATGAGCATCATTGCCCTGAAAGTTATTCCTAATATTAAAAAATTTAGAGCCAAACAAAGTAAATCAGAGACTTTCCACCTTCAAATTGACAATCTGATGTTATTTAATGCTTCTCTTGCCCTTACGTTGTTACTGGGAATTATTTTTAAGTAAAATAAAAAAGCGCTTAGCGCTTTTTTTACTTTTCCAAAGAGAAATCCATGACGACCGGCTGGTGGTCCGATGATTTGAACTGATTATCAATGGTTTGTATTTTTAAGTCTTTTATATTATTTGAAACAAGAAATCCGTCAATAATTCCAAATGTATTTTTGGGATTTTTCTTATCATAGGCATAATCAAGTGAACGAACAGTTGGGGCATTGGTTGGTGCGACCACTCGCATTCCTTTTGTCAAATTTTCCGTGGGAAATTCC
Source organism: Lactococcus sp. FSL K6-0773 (assembly GCF_038006485.1). Lineage (NCBI taxonomy): Bacteria > Bacillati > Bacillota > Bacilli > Lactobacillales > Streptococcaceae > Lactococcus > Lactococcus sp. FSL K6-0773. The sequence continues at coordinate 823,238 of NZ_JBBOVF010000001.1, forward strand.
TTCATCCATGTTAATTCTGGATGAGCTTTACCAGCTAGGGCATGGTTATAATCAGCCCCACAAATGACATAATCTCCTTTAGAAACATACTTTTTCATCTCATCAAATAAAGTCAATAATTGTTGTTTTTGAATTTTTTGGTCAGTGATAAATGCTGACAGATGTGTATTAAAGATGACGAATTTTTTATCTGAATTCTTAATTGGCAAAATACTGACAGAAAAAGCTCGGTCTAAATCAAAAAATTTATTAAAATTAGTTTCGATAGGCAACTTATATCTTGTTGAACTTTCAATTTCATATTTAGAATAAGTCATAATTCCAGATTTAGCTTTTCCAATTGGCTTGGTAACCGGATAAAAAAGATAGGCTGAATCGTAATTCTGTGTCAGAACACTGGTATAATCGGGAAGGCCAGCACGAACCATTTGAGGTTCATTTACTTGTTGGCTGCGATCTCCTTGCCAATCAATTTCTTGAATATTTCCAAAGTCTGGCTTCTCTTTATTAATAAGTCTGATATCTTCTTGAATTGCAGATTTGACAGCAGATTTACTATAAGCTCGCACATCATCCCCACCATCCATGAAAAAATTGAAAGAAGGAGGGTAAGAACCATAACCGATATTAAAAGTCATCATTTTATAGGTTTGCCCCAGCTCAACTTGCTGAGTTTGAGGATTTTTAATTGTCTGCTTCATATCATTAGGAAGGCGATGATATTGTGCATAAACATAGATGACATAAGACCCAATAATCAGAGCAAATACTAAAATAATGCTGACAAGGATTTTTCCAATTAACTTTAAGCGATTTTTCATATTATTCACTAAATAATTCTAGGAAAATTTACTGACAGCCACTCCTAAACAGTCTGTCAGTAAAATATTTATCCCAAACTTATTTACTTTCTTCAATCATTTTTAAAACTTCTTGTGTTGAGCGAACTCGTCCAAGGCGTGGGAAAATTCCCTCAACAATTCCTTGATGGAGTTGCCCATTAAAATCTGTCATTGCATCTTCAATAGCAATAACTTGATAACCATGCTGGAAAGCTTCACGGGCCGTAGTATCACAACCGATCGTTGTAGCAATTCCAGTCAAGAGTATTTCATCAATTCCACGACGACGTAATTGGACATCTAAATCCGTGCCGTAAAATGCGCCCCAGTTATGTTTAGCGACATGAATGACATTATTATATTCTTTATCATAAGCTTCAGGCATGACAAAATCTGCAAAATCTGCCGGAATTTGTCCTTGTGCAACAGCTGGATTGTCAGTTTTTGGTTTTAAAGTTTCGCCACCGTAGTTTTTGACGTGAACAAAAACAATTAAAGCGCCTGTATTTTTTAAACTTGTTACAAGTTCTTTATTTTTAGCTAAAACCTCTTGTGCAGAATAAGGAGCAAATCCCTCACGCCCTGCAATTCCTTTTTGTAGGTCAATAATAACCAAGGCTGTTTTTTCTAAATTCAAAGTTGTCATATTTTTTTCTCTCAAATTTTAGCCTCTTTTATGTGGCTTTTTTCTTCCGTCAGTAAATTTTTTGCCATTATCTTTTTTGTCAGTAAATTTGCCCTTAGCAGCTTTACTGTAAAATGGTTTCTTGGCTGATTTCTTTTTCTTTTTATCAAATTCAGATTTCTCGTCAGCTCTTCTGCCATTTTTTGATTTATTAGCAGATTTGTCAGTAGATTTTGGCGCTACTGATTTAACCTTAAGAGATTGATTTGATTTTTTGCGACCTTTATGATCAGGTTTTTTCTTCGCTTTCGCTGCTTTATCAATCAAATCTAATTCTGAAGGTAGATATTCAAAATCAATCTCCCCAGTCATTCTATCAGCTTTGACAACTTTTATTTTAATAGGCTGACCAATTTTAAAGGTAAGTCCACTTCGTTCGCCAATAAGCGCCAACATTCGTTCTTGATAATTAAAATAATCACCTTTAAGGGTTGAAATATGAACTAAACCTTCAATCGTATTTTCAAGTTCAATAAACATTCCAAAACGGGTAACTGAAGCAATAATCCCTTCATACTCTTCACCCACATGTTCTTCCATGAATTCGGCTTTTTTCATTTTTTCAACTTCACGTTCAGCATCAACCGCCCGGCGTTCACGATGACTAGAATGTTCTGCAATTTCAGGAATTTTATCTTCCCATTTTTGTAAAATATTAGCTGGTGTTTTTCCCTCACCAATTTCACGAATCAATCGATGAACCAACAAATCGGGATAACGACGAATTGGTGAAGTAAAGTGCGTATAATTTTCCGCAGCTAAACCAAAGTGACCCTCATTGTTTTCTGAATAACGAGCTTGCTGCATACTCCGTAACAACATAGTTGACAAGACCATTTCGCCAGGCTGACCTTTAATTTTCTTCATGAAAGCTTGTAAAACCTTCTGATCAATACCATTTGAAGTTCCTTCAATCTGCATTCCAAAAGTTGCTGCAAAATCAATAAAACGTTGCAATCTATCAGCTTTTGGTTGTTCGTGAATCCGATAGATAAAAGGCAGGCCATGCGCTTCGAAATGTGTCGCAACTGTTTCATTCGCTTCAAGCATGAATGATTCAATCATTCGCTCAGCAATGCCACGTGTTCGTTTTCTAATTTCAATTGGCAGTCCTTTTTCATTGACAATGATTTTCGCTTCTACTGTATCAAAATCAATGGCCCCGCGTCTTTTACGCATGGCTTCTAAAATATGGTGAAGTTCAACCATTATTTTTACAGAATCTGCAATTTTAGCATAGTTTTCAAGTGCTGCCTCATCTCCTGCAATCATTTGATTAACGGCATCATAAGTCATTCTTTCTGTCGTTTTAATAATTGATTGAGAAATTTGATAGTTGATCACTCGACCTTCAGGACTAATTTCCATGACACAAGACTGCGTTAGACGATTGATTCGAGGATTCAATGAACAAATTCCATTAGAGAGACGTTCGGGCAGCATTGGAACTACTCGATCCGTCACATAAACAGATGTTCCACGTTCGTAAGCTTCTTTATCTAATGGAGAATTTTCAGTGACGTAGTGTGAAACATCCGCAATATGTACTCCTAATTCATAGTTTCCATTTTCCAAACGTTTAGCATGCACAGCATCATCAAGGTCTTTTGCGTCTGCTCCATCAATTGTAAAAGTGATTTCATTACGATAATCGACTCGTCCCACAATTTCATTTTCTGGAACTTCTTCTGGAACAGCTTCAGCTTGGTCTAAAACTTCTTTTGGAAATTCAGAAACAATATCCATTGAAGCCAAAACTTCCAAAACGTCAATTCCTTGGTCATCTGCTTGACCAATAATTTCAGTGACTAATCCTTGCATTGTCTGTGGAAATTCCTTATCTGGATAATGAGTGATTTCAACACGAACAATCGCTTTATTTTCAGGAATTAAACCTTCATTTTCTAAATAAACACGATAAGGGATTTTTTTATTCCGAGATTTAACAAAACCAATCAGTCCTGTTTGCTCTTTTTCATCATCATTCAAAGCTACAAAAGTTCCAACAACCTGATGGACGTCATGGCGAATGATTTCGACAACATGCCCTTCAGCAGAAGTTCCTTTGAGCGCATTGGCATTTTTATCAATTTCAATAAAAACTTCGTCACCATCAAGGGCGAAAGCCGTTTGGCCTCTTGCGACAAAAACGTCTGGTTCTTCAGCATCAATGCTGACAAAACCAAAGCCAGCTGCATTGGCCCGTAAAATTCCGCTGATGACAACTTTTGCCTCTTCTTTTTCGGCTAGTTCAACTTTACCTTTTGCAGTAAAATTAAGCAAATGCTCGGCTTCTAGTGAAGCTAAAGTTTTGACAAATACTTTGTAATCTTTAGCCTTATTCATATGTAACGCAACTGACAATTCTTCTACTGACAGTGCTTTTTTTGAACTATTCTCAAGATAGTCCATGATTACTTCTCTAATACTCATTATATTCTCTCAATGAACTTTTTGACCACAAAAATTGGACAAAAAGCCCCTTTCTTTTTTTTATTTCAAATATTAACTTGATTTTTTAGCTAATATTTTAAGAGATTATCAGTGGTATTAATCATTTTATCAGACATTTTTGACTGATAGAATCAATTCTACCACTGACAATTTGGACAATTAAACATTTGACGCAATTAGAAAAACATTTATAAGAAAATAAAATACGGACTGTTTTCAGCCCGCAATTTTAACGTGTTGATAAAACAACAAGAGCAAATCCAATAACTAGCCATAAGCCAATCATGATTGCTGTAAAACGCTGCATCACTGCCTCAAAACCGCGCGCTTTACGACGTTCAAACAATTCACCTGTTCCACCCGAAAAAGCATCTGCTGCTCCATCTTGTTTTGAAGGTTGCATGAAAATCGCTACAATAATAAATGCTGAAACTACAAGCATTGCAACAAGCAAAATGTCATAAATTACTTTTTCCATAGTCTTATAAATTACTTAGGCGATAAACCTAATCTCCTTTTTCAAAATTGCGTTACTTACATTTTACCATATTTTCGATTAAAAGTCATTCCGAATCCTTTAATAAAAAATTACTGACGATTTTGTCAGTAATTTTTTATTTTAATCAAGTTCAGCTACAAATTTATAAGCTTCTTGAGCTGCTTGCGCTCCATCACCAATAGCTGTAGTGATTTGACGGAAATCTTTTTGACGAACATCACCTACGGCAAAAATACCAGGTAGACTTGTTCTCATATGGTCATCGGTAATAATCCAACCGGCTTCATCAGTAATTCCAAGATTCCCAGCAAATTCAGCAACTGGGTCAAGTCCCACATAAATGAAGATTCCACCAAAAGCTTTTTCAGTTACTTCACCCGTTTTAACGTTTTTATAAACAACGGATTGAACTTTTTTGTCATCCCCTTTAATTTCCATAGGAACAGAATCCCAAATAAAGTTGATTTTTTCTTCTTTGAAAGCTCTTTGTTGGATAATTTCTTGTGCACGCAATTTATCACGACGATGCATAATTGTTACTGATTGACCAAAACGAGTCAAGTAGAGAGCTTCTTCAACAGCAGAGTCACCACCACCAATAACTAAAATTTCTTGGTTTCTAAAGAAAGCACCATCACAAACGGCACAGTAGGAAACTCCGCGAGCTCCATATTCTTCCTCACCGGGAATTTCAAGCTTACGGTGATTAGCTCCTGTCGCAATAATAATTGATTTAGTGACAAACTCATCATCTTCTGTGATAATTTTTTTGTAATCCCCATGGTCTTCAATAGCCGTCACAAAACCATAAGCATTTTCTACACCTAAACCTTCCAAAGGTTCAGCCATTTTCATTGAAAGTTCAGGACCCATGATTGTTTCATAGCCAGGATAATTTTCAATCTCAGCTGTGTTATTCATTTGACCACCAGGAACACCACGTTCTAAAAGCAAAGTTTTCATTTCAGAACGTGCAGTATACATCGCTGCAGTCATTCCCGCAGGGCCTGAACCAATGATGACAACATCATATTTCTTTTCTGTCATTTTTAATCCCTTTTCTAAGAGCTAAAGAACTCCCCTTAAATTCATAAACTCAAGCTAGCATTTCAGCAAACTTGAGCCATTTTTTATTAGTTCTAAAAACTCTTTTTTCTAATATCTAAAATCTTATAGCACCATTTTACATTGTCAAACGATATTTTTCCATTAATTAGATTTATTTAAAGCATAAATAGAAATCAAAGTCCACGAATTCTTAGTATTACAAGTACTCCTAAAACAGCAAAACTCAGGATAGGCGTCGTTAAAATACCAACTAAAATTAAATCAAAAATTCGGTTTCTTCTTTCAGTCCACGGTTTTTTCGTATTTCGCACAAGGTAAGTGAACGCATATAATCCACCTACCAATAAAACAAAGATAGCTGAAATTAATAGACCTTTTAAATAAAACTGTAAAATCATCATTTTAGTTATTAACCTCTAAATTCTTGACATGACGTGATAAAAACTCTCGTGTACGAGGATTTTTTGGTGAGTAGAAAACTTCTTGAGGAGTTCCCGCTTCAATGATTTTCCCTTGTTCAAGAAAAAGCACTTTTGTTGCTACATTATAAACAAAGTCCATTTCATGACTGACAAGAACCATTGTTTGCTTATTTTGAGCTGCATTTAAAATTACTTCTTGAACTTCACCAACTAATTCAGGGTCAAGGGCAGATGTCGGTTCATCTAAAAGTAAAAGTTTTGGTTGCATCGCTAAAGCACGAGCGATTCCAACCCTTTGTTTTTGACCACCTGATAAAAATTTTGGATAGTAATCTTTCCGGTCAGTTAGACCAACCTTATCTAATTCAGCTTCGGCAATCTCTTTTGCTTGCGCCTTAGATAATTTTTTAACCTGAATCAACCCTTCCATTACATTTTCAAGGGCAGTCCGACGTTCAAAAAGATTAAATTGTTGAAAAACCATTCCAGTCTTTCTGCGAAGTTCAAGTACTTCTTGCTTTGTGATTGTCGAATAATCAATCTTTAAGTCATCAATTTCAATTTGACCACTATCTGGTCTTTCAAGATCATTTAAAGCGCGGAGAAAGGTTGATTTCCCAGCACCAGAAGCGCCAATAAGGGCAACAACATCTCCTTCTTCAATTTCCAAGCTAATGTCATTGAGAACTTGATTACCCGAAAATGTTTTACTTATATTTGTAATTTTAATCATTATCGTCCTCCTTAGGCTTGGTTAAATGGATTTTTGCTCAATGAAATTTGTGCACGATTTTTACGTTTATCATTTGGCATTCTTACGTCTAATTTACGCTCTAATCCACGAATTAAGAGTTCAAAAATAATACAAATTGGCCAGTAAACTAAAGCTAAGGCTAAATAAGTTTCAAATAAACGGAAGGTTGAGCCCCCAATAATTTGAGCACGAGCTGTCATTTCTACCACACCTGCAACGAAGGCAAGTGAAGTTGATTTCAAAAGTCCAATCAGAGCGTTTCCTAAAGGAGCCGTTGCAACGGTTGCTGCTTCAGGTAAAGTCACACGCATAAAAACTTGGAAGTTTGTCATTCCGAGTGATTTGGCTGCTTCGATTTGTCCTTTATCAACGGATTGAATTGCAGCACGAATTGTTTCCGAGTTATAAGCTCCTTCATTGAGTGCGAAAGCAACAATGACAAAAAGCATAGCTGGAATTGTATTCACATTAAAATTCGTTCCATAATTCATATTGATTGCTTTTAAAATCAACGGAATCCCCGTATATGAAAGGTATAATTGTACCAAAATAGGGGTTCCACGAATGAAACTAACAAACAAAGCACGCAATTGATTCAAAATTGGAATTTTATTAATACGAACCAAAGCAAGAATGAGTCCTAAAAGTAACCCAAAGACCATGGCAATTATTGTCATTTCAAGAGACGACGGAATCATTTTTATAATTGGTAAAAAGGCATCTACAAATGCTGACCAACTAAAAATCTTTGTGAAAAACATGGTCCAAAAGTCATGAAAATTATACTGACCTTTGATTAAGAGAAAGGGAAGAGCTGGCAAGATAATTAAAGCCAAAAGCAAGACAATCCCAAGAATTATTTTTTTATTTTTTTTCATATTTTTTATTTTTCTAATAGGGAAAACTCTGTCAGTAAAAAAGTGACAGAGTTTATTCGGATTTATTGAACTTATTATTTAATATTTTTACATTTACTTATAAGTTCGATTTTTTACCTGACCATCACTTCTACTATTATACAAAATTTTGGTCTTTTTTTCTCCTATTTTTTACGAACTGAACTGTCAGTAAATTTTGATTGGTCAAGAGACAAATATTTTACTGACAGCCCTTCGATTTTAGGTTAAATTTCTTGTCAGTAAAATTTACTTAAACATTTCTGCTTTTGGCACGAAATCCCCACCAAGATATTTCTTGGAAATTTTCGCCAAACTACCATCAGCCTGCATTTTTGCCAAAACTCCATTCACATCTTTTTGAAGTTTTTTACCTTGCGAATCTTTGCCAAAGAGGAAATATTCATAACCGTCATGTTCAGCATCACCAGTATCCATACTGATATCTTCAATTTTTAGATTGTCAAAACCTTGTTCTTTAACTGCAGACTCTAAAGAAATCTTATCATAAAGCATGAAATCAATTTTTCCTGATTCAACTTGCGTGAATCTTGTGTTAATTGAAGTAGAATCTGCTGAGTAACTAATTTTGATTTCTTTATCTGGATTGGCTTTGTTCCAATCTTGAATTGACTTTGTATAATTTGATGCTGGATTACCAATTGTCGATTTTCCAGCCAAATCTGCCAAAGTTTTATAAGTCCCAGATTTCACAAGAACTGCATTGTTTGATTTTGAAAGTGGTGATGAGAAATAATATTTTTCAGCTCTACTTTTTTCCCAACCAAAATCATTAGCACCCATTTGGTAACGGCCAGAATCAATCCCTGGTGAAATCCCAGAAAAATCTGTCACTTGAAATTTCACTTTATACTGTGGCAATTTCTTGAAAACCGCACGAGCAACCTCAATATCGTAACCCGTTAAATTTCCTTGACTATCTGAATAAGTAAATGGCTTTGTTGCCCCATCTGTCGCAATCACAACAGATATTGCTTTATCTGATGAATCTTTTGAACCTGATGAGCATGCAACCAAAGTTCCAGCAGCGATAAGTGAAAGAGCGGCAAATGTGACCTTTAGTGATGTTCTCATAAAAGTTCCCCTTTAAAAATTTGATAGACCTATCTTAACACGAACTTAAGACCTTTGCCATAAAAAAAACTTATAGCCAGATTTAGCTATAAGAATAACAAAAAAATAGCAATAAATGCTATTTTCTTCTATTATATTTAATACTCTAATGCAAAATCAGCCGACATATCAGTAACTGAACTGATTTTAACTGACTCACCAGGTTGTGGTGCATGAATCACTTGGCCATTTCCAAGATAAATTCCCACATGGTCTCCACCATAAAAGATAATCAAATCTCCAACTTTGGCTTGGTCAAGTCCGACTTGTTTTCCACTTGCAATTTGGTCCCAAGTTGTACGACCAATTTCTTTACCTAAAACTTCTCTATAGACGTAACTTGTGAATCCTGAACAATCAAAGCCAGCTGGTGTAGTTCCACCCCAAACATAGGGAACACCTAAATATTTTTTGGCTGTACTGACAAGTTTGTCAGCTCGTGACTGAACTTCTTTAGCCGCACTTTGTGTTTTTTCTACTTTTGAAACGGCACTGACAGTATCATTCATTGTTTTTGTTAAAACATCAAGTGAATTTGTTGCTGCTGACAAATCTGTCAGTGAACTTTGTGCCTTATTATCATCAAATACTGAATCTGCTTTTGCAGGATTCGCAATCAGGGCAGCACTAAAACTTGTAAGAAGTGCTGCAGAAATAATTATTTTTTTCAACATTGTTAGCAAGTATAACACAAAAAAACCGCCTGACAAGCGGTTTTACAAGCTTTTAATTTTTTGTAAATTTGTTACCGAAAAAATTTACATTTAATCTTTACGTAACAAAACCACTTAAACTCATTTCTAAAATAATCCTGAGATTTTTCCATCATCAGTGACATCCATTTTTAAAGCTGCTGGATTTTTAGGAAGCCCTGGCATTGTCATTACGTCCCCCAAAAGAGCAACGATAAATCCAGCTCCAATTTTTGGAAGTAGTTCACGAACTGTAACTTCAAAGCCTTCTGGTGCCGCTAAAAGATTTGGTTGGTCTGAAAATGAATATTGAGTTTTAGCCATGCATACTGGCAAATCATTCCAACCATTTTCTTCAATTTCTCTCATCTGACGCTTAGCCTTTGGTGAATAATTGACTTTGGAACCGCCATAAATTTCTGTCACAACTTTGTCAATTTTAGCTGATAATGGCTCTTTTAGGTCATAAAGATAGCTAAAATCAGATTTTTCTTGTAACATTCCTGACAGTTTTTCGGCCAAATCTAAACCACCTTCACCACCCTTAGCAAAGACTTGGGTCAATGAAACTGGAACTCCCAATGCTTCTGTCAGATCTTTTAATGCTGAAATTTCAGATTTAGTATCTGATGCAAACTCATTAATTGCCACAATTACTGGCAAACCGTAACTCTGCATATTTTTAATATGACGTTCTAAATTAGCAAAGCCCTTTTTAACAGCCTCTACGTTTTCCTTAGTCAATTCTTTTTTATCAAGGCCACCATGCATTTTAAGTGCACGAAGTGTAGCCACAATTACTACCGCATCAGGTTGTTTTCCGAGCTGACGAGTTTTGATATCTAAAAATTTCTCACCACCAAGGTCAGCTCCAAACCCAGCTTCTGTAATGACAATATCAGATAATTTTAAGGCTGTTTTTGTTGCCAAAACAGAATTACAACCATGCGCAATATTGGCAAAAGGCCCACCGTGAATCAAAGCTGGCGTTCCTTCAATTGTCTGAACAAGGTTTGGTTTCAGTGCATCTTTCAAGAGCATCGCAATAGCCCCTTGAACCCCCAAATCACCAAGGGTTACAGGTTTACGGTCATAAGACTGAGCCAGAACAATTTTTCCTAAACGTTCTTTCAAATCGCTGATTGAAGTTGCCAAACATAAAACCGCCATAATTTCACTGACTACTGTAATATCAAAACCATCTTCACGGGGCACACCATTTAAAGGGCCACCAAGTCCAACAGTGACATGACGAAGGGCACGGTCATTCAAATCAACAACACGTTTCCAAATGATTCTTCTTGGGTCGATATTTAACGGATTTCCTTGATGAAGCGAATTATCAAGAAATGCCGAAATAGCATTATTGGCAGTTGTAATCGCATGAATATCCCCTGTAAAATGAAGATTAATATCTTCCATTGGTAATACCTGTGCAAAACCACCACCAGCAGCTCCACCCTTAATTCCCATAACAGGCCCTAAAGAAGGTTCACGCAAGGCCACCATTACATTTTTACCTTGTCTTGCAAATGCATCAGCCAAACCGACAGTAACTGTCGATTTTCCTTCTCCAGCAGGTGTGGGATTAATTGATGTCACCAAAACAAGTTTTCCTTCAGACTGTTGGTCAAACTTATCTAAAACCTCTAAAGGAATTTTAGCTTTGTATTTACCATAAAGTTCGATATCATCAAATGATAGTCCAATCTTTTCAGCAATTTTGGTAATAGGTTGAATGTCAGCAGCTTGAGCAATTTCAATATCCGTTTTCATAATTCTCCTCTAAAGGCTTCTCATATTTGAGTTTAATTATACTAATTTTAATATTATTCTAACAAAAAATGAAGGAATTTTCCCTTAATAGTATTTCTTTTGGCAGGCTTAGCTAAAAATTGTTCGGAAATAAAAAAACTAGCTTTCGCTAGCCTTTAGATTTTTTCAATTTTAACAGCTGTTCCATAAGCAGCGACAGAATCAATATTTTGGAAAGTCGATGAGTCAAAACGCATCGCAACAATTGCATTTGCTCCTTTGGCTTTAGCTTCCTCTCTCATACGATCAATCGAAGTTTCACGGGTTTCATGTTGAAGTTTTGTATAACCATTTATTTCGCCACCTACAACAGTTTTCATCTGTTGACCGGCACTTGAAAATAAATTTCTTGAACGCGTTGTTAATCCGAAAACTTCACCATATACTTCAGTAATTCGATAACCAGCCACTTCATTTGTAGTCACAATAAGTATTTCTTCCATTTTATTCCTCTTTTCATAAAGCATAATTTTAAAATAATTATAGCATGACTTAAAAAATAGTCAACAATTTTTATTTACTACTTTTAGTTTTGGTAAAGAACTTCAAATTCTTCGCAAAGAACTTCCATATTAGGACTATATACTTTTAAGTCACTCCAAAAGTCTTGATGCACTTTCCGCCAGTAGTCTAAACTTTGATCCCCTTCTCCTTCTTTAAAAGCATGCTCAGCGCTGACATCAAAAAAATTTCGCACATAAACTTTAGAAGTTGTAATAGCAGCTCTTGGTTGACCTTTTCCATCTAGTAAAATATCAAATTTTCCATCAACTGAAGGGAATGGTTCATCTTCACCATACTCAGCTACAGCGCTAGCCGTCGCACTTTTCTTTCCCTCTAATACTAAATCTAAAAGTTTATCAGCCAATTCTGGCTCAGTTATTGGACCATCAACCTCATTACAAAATGCCCAAGCCCACCTAAAATTTTCTCTTGCCAATCCTGCTTCTTTGATAAAATCTTCGTAAGTCATCTTTTCTCCTTTGTTTGAAGGAAAATTTAATTTCCTAGTTTATTCCATCATATCAAAATTTTTTAAGCACAGATGATTAAATGCATTTTTATTGATAATAAATAAAAAAGTCCTGTCATTAAGACAGAACTTTAACTAATTATTCAGAAATCAAAGTTTCCAATCCAACTTTCATCATATCTGTGAAAGTCAATTGACGCTCTTCAGAAGTTGTTGATTCTCCAGTCAAAATATGGTCAGAAATTGTCATAATTCCCAAAGTTTGAACTTTATATTTTGCCCCAAGATAATAAAGGCCAGCAGCTTCCATTTCAACAGCCTTCACACCAAGTTTTCCAACTTTAACTGCATCTGGTCCACCGTAGAACAAATCAGAGCTGAGAATATTTCCAACGTGAGTTGTAATTCCAAGGTCTTTTGCAATATGATAAGCTTTATCAAGCAAATCAAAATCAGCAATTTGGGGGAAATCAAAATCAGGGAAATCATTACGAATAATCGCTGAAGTTGTCGCAGCTGCTTGCCCAATGACAAGGTCACGAATATGAACATCTTCATTTACAGAACCAGCAGTCCCAACACGAATTAATCTTTTTACACCGTATTCTGTAATTAATTCATTAGCATAGATTGAGATTGAAGGAATTCCCATTCCTGTTCCCATAACAGAAACACGATGGCCCTTGTAAGTTCCAGTAAAGCCAAGCATTCCGCGAACTTGGTTAAATTGCACAGCATCTTCAAGGAAGTTTTCTGCGATAAATTTTGCGCGAAGTGGATCTCCTGGTAAGAGAATTTTATCTGCGATTTCGCCTTTTTGAGCTTCGATATGTGGTGTTGGCATTTTTAATTTCCTTTTCTTTTAATATAATTATCAAATTTACTGACAGAGTTTCCATCAGTAAGTTAAGAACTTAATTTTTCCAGCGTTTCAAACCTTTGAGTTGCATTGGATAAAGCCTTTTGAAAAGCCATTTTTGCATTTTGGGCATTGAATTATTATCTAAACCTTTTCGCCCAATTTCGACCATTTCATCAAAAGTAAGTTCTGGTTGGACAAATCGTCCTTGCATATAGCAATAGATACAATAGTCTGTTGAAAATTCTCCATTTGCTTGCGTTCCCTTATAAGAATCATCAGCAATTGGCATTCCACACGACTGACAAAATGCTTTCTTAGCCATAAATAAATCTTTCTAAACTCTGTCAGTAAAATTTACTGACAGAAATTTTTTTCTATTAAACCAAAGCATCCAAGAATGATTCACCAGTTTGAGCCTTCTTTACAGAGAAGTTTTCGGCAACAGTTGCTGAAATATCAGCAAAATGTCCCACTGGTAAAACTTTAGGGTCTTTCAATGATTTAGAGAAAATCACGAGTGGAATATATTCACGAGTATGGTCAGTTCCTACGTACGAAGGGTCATTTCCGTGGTCAGCAGTAATCATCAACAAATCATCTTCTTTCATTGCATCAATGATTTCTGGCAAACGACCGTCAAAGTCTTCAATTGCTTTTCCGTAACCTTCAACATCGCGACGATGTCCATATTTAGCATCGAAGTCAACTAAGTTTGTGAAAGAAAATCCTTCGGTAAACTCAGCTTTTGTCATCGCTTTAAGCAGACGGTCAACCCCGTCCATATCGTTATGATTATGCCCCATATCATATTTCACACCTACTGTGTTGAAAATATCTGAAATCTTCCCAACTGAATAAGTATCAATTCCAGCCTTATAAAGTTTTTCCAAAACTGTTTCAGCAAATGGTGACAAAGCATAGTCACGACGTCCATCAGTCCGTTCAAAGTTTCCAGCTTCTCCAACATAAGGGCGAGCGATGATTCGGCCAATCATGATTCCAGACCCTTCAAGGGTAATTGAACGAACATATTCACAAATTTTATAAAGTTCTTCACGAGAAATGACATCTTCATGTGCCGCAATTTGCAAAACAGGGTCTGCTGAAGTATAAATAATCAACTCACCAGTTTCCAATTGACGAGGACCAAAATCTTCAATGACTGCTGTTCCAGAATAAGGTTTATTTGCTTCACGAATGATTTTACGGCCAGAAAATTCTTCAATTTTTTCAAGTAAATCCTCTGGATAACCTTCTGGATAAGTTGGGAATGGCGTTTGAATATTTAAGCCCATAATTTCCCAGTGCCCAGTCATTGTATCCTTACCTTTTGAAATTTCTTCTAGTTTAGTGACATATGCTGCTGGTTTATCAGCTTTTGGAACCGTTTTGAGCGGACTTTCGCGCGGGATATTTCCCCAACCCAATTTTTGAAGGTTAGGCACATCAAGCCCACGAATTTCTGAAATATGACCAATCGTGTCTGAGTTCACATCATTAATTGCTTCATGCGTTTCAACGTCATGATTAAAGAATTTGTCAGCATCTGGTGCAGCACCAATTCCGACAGAGTCCATTACAACAAGATGAATACGACCAAATTTTTTAGGCATTATATCTCTCCATTTCTGCTGCTATATCGATAGCAAAACTAACTAATTCTATTATACATAAACTCTTCCAAAAAGGGCAGTCAAAGCTGTTAAAAAAATACATTCTTTTTGTCAAAAATTGCATTTTCTACTAAATAGATGTCATAAAAAAATCATTAGATGTTTGTCCAATGATTTTTTTCTTTTTATTTTAAACTTTCTTGAAATTGTATTTTTGCCAAATCAAGATTTGATTGTGAAATTGCTGTAACTTCTGACTGACCTGCTACTTTGCTACTACGGACATTAATTTTTTTAATCCTTATTGCTCCATTATAATTTAATGCTAAAGCCTTAACATTTCCAAAGTTAAAACTTGTTTTAAAAACCTTAGGGAATGCCGTCAAAATTTGACCATAATGTCTAATTAAAACACGTGGACTTTTGAGTTTGCTAACGACTGCCATCACTACTTCTTGCTGACGTGCAAAAGCTTTTTTAGTATCTCCAGCATTTAACAAAGTAAAATATGCTGCCACTTCCTCTGCTTTATTTAAAGCAACTGTTCCTTGAGGAAATTTAAACCCTTGTGCCGAAAATTCATTAGCATTTTGAATGGATACGCCACCAATCGCTTGAACTAATTCTCCCATTTGATCGAAATTCCTTCCTACAAATTTATTAATTTTAACCTGAAGTAGTTTTTCCATTTCTTTAATAACCGCAGCTTCTCCCTTAGAATTATAGAGAGTTAATAAGGTTTGTTTGTCTGGAAGTATGGCACTTGTAGAAAGATTGATAACGGTTGTTTGTTGTAAACGAGGGTTTGTTGCTGCCAAATTTGCCGACACCAATACATCTTTCCCATCAATTTTACTTATTCCAAGAATTGCCGTCGTAAATGGCTCTTTCTTTTTTAAGGAAATAGAGGTCATTTGCGTTGGCGGATTCACATAAGCCTTCGTTACGGCTGTTTTCAAATCAAAATAAACTTTTCCACCAACAGCTCCTAAAATAATGATAAAAAACAAAAGTACAAATAAAAATATTTTTAAAACTTTTCTCTTCTTCTTTTTGTTTCCACGTTTTATTTGCCTTCCATTTTCTGCCACTCTGGATTTAACCATTTTATTCTCCTTAACCTCTCATAATTGACTCAATCAAATCTAAGACTCGGTCCGTTGATTTTCCATCTCTAAATTTATACATTTTATCAGTAAATAATTGCCGTTTCAAATCATCACTCTCTGTTTCATCATTAACAGCTATTATTGCTTTAATTAACTCATCTTCATTTTTAGTGACTTGCCCTGGAAATTCATTTTCATAATCAATCGTAAATCCAGGCTTATGTGAATATGTCATTAAATCAGGACTATAAGCAAGAATTGGTTTATTAAAGACCATCCAATCAATTGCAATTGCCGAATAATCTGTCACTAAAATATCTGTCACACAAAAGAGTGAGGAAATCAACTCATCTTGAATATATAAAACATGTTCATTTTTTTCATAATTTGAATGCTGAATAAGTGGGTGACTTTTATAAATGACTATATAATCATTTCCAATTGCCTGATGAATCTTTTCTAAATCAATCAGTGCTTCCTTAAAATGCGTACTAATCCGTCCTCTAAATGTTGGAGCATATGTGATAATTTTCTTTCCTTTTAAAAGAGGATATTTTCCTACCAATCTCTGACAAGTCAGGTCAACAAAATTTTGGTCGAAAATCTTATCATTATTTGGAATTCCAGTAACAAAAACCTGATCCTCTATGACATTAAATGCACGCGCAAAAATTGGTTTTAAAAAATCTGAGTTAACAATCGTATAGTCATAATGATTAACGATATAGTCTCGCTCCACATCATTTCCAAATTTTATCAAAGCGCCTGTCGCATGCCACAACTGTAAAACTTTAACATTCTTACGGTGTGGGAACTTGGAAACAACAAAATTATTGTAATCAATAATGACTAAACGTGAACTTTCAATCAAAAATAATTGGCGAATACAAGCATAACCATATTTTATATTTCCCCAAAGTGATGATTCAAATTTGAACAAAACTGTCCGCAATTCATATTGATCTTTTTTCTTCAAACGATCATAAATCAACTTAAAATCTTTTGATAAATTATCATGTTCCAGAGAAATAAAAGTAATCCGATTCTTCTTCACCCTCAAAATGAGGGAAAAAGGATAAAAGATTCCAAGAATTATTGTCAAAATAATTGATTTAGTTTTCATAAAAAATCCTCTTAGCAACTTTAGAACTAACTTTACCATCATTCCATGAATTAAAGACTTGATTAAATACCTGCAAACGGTCATAGTCAAAGATATCTTCTTTAATCCTTCTCAACAATTCTTTTTCTGTTCTAATAACATCATTAGGCAACTCATCAGGAACATTTAAGTAGAATCCCCTTAATTCTTGCTCATATTGTTCAAAGTCATACATATAAAAATAAATTGGACGGTTTAAATTCGCATAATCAAAAAATACACTAGAGTAATCCGTAATTAGAACATCACTCATTAAATAAGCATCATTAATATCCGCACTTGCTGCCATAAGATACACAAAATTACTCAAATCATTCGGAATCTGATAGACATTAGAAATCAAATAATGAGGTTTAAATAAAATAACCGTATCATCACCTAACTGATTCTTCCACTTATAAAAATCAACAGCCAATTCAAATCTATATCCTCTTATTCCAAACGAATCATCACGCCAAGTTGGAGCATAGAGAACAACTTTTTTATCAAGTGGTAGACCATATCGGCATTTCAGTTCCATGCATTTATTAGAATCAGCATTTACCAAAAAATCAACCCTCGGATACCCAACTTCCAATAGTTTCCCTCTATCTAGATTAAAAGCGCTAGTAAAAGCTTGACTTGAAAAAGGATTAGGCGAAATCAAATAATCCCAATGCCTACTATCCTCGTCATAACTCCTAAGCATCTGCTGATAAGATAAACGACTTCGATAATAAGTAATACCATTATCTAAAATATCATGTCCCAAACGTTTCAAAGGCGTTCCATGCCAAGTTTGTAAATAAACCTGCTCCCCTTTTTTATGATAATAAGGAGCCATTTTTGAATTAAATACCCAATACTTTGCTTTGGAAAGTAAATAATAATAACTAAATGAGTTAAATTTAACTACCTTAGCCCTATTAACGGACCGTTTTACTTTAAAAGCCCAGACAAAATGATAACTAGCAAATTCCTCATGATCTCTTAAATATTCAAAAAGATATCTTGGATTATCTGAATAAGCCTTTCCATTAAAAGAAGCGAAAATAACCAATTTATCATCTGTTTTTACAAATTTCCCTAAAATCAAAAGGAAAAGAGATAACATTTTTCTAAGTATTAATAATCGCATTTTGACTAATAAATTTAGCATTTTTCCCCTTTCAAATGATTTTAGCCCATTTGTTTTCGAATAATTTTTATCAACTCTTTAATTGATAAATTTGTTAAAAACGAATCTGAAATTTCATTAATAATTTCTTGACACTTTTTCAAATCCTTTTCTTTACGCAAAGCTTTTAAAATTTGATTAAGATCACCATCTCCCGGTTTACCTACAATTTTTAAAGAATTGGCAAGCGCTAATTTTGAAAGAATAATCACGTTTGCTCCATTTGGTAAAATCACTTCTTTAATAAACTTTTTCTTATGCAATCGATAGATATCATCTTCGACTTTAACGTATAACACATCACTGTCATCTGGCTTAGGATAATTTGATTTTTGTTTTTTTATCAAATTTTCAAGTTGCAAAAATATTTTGATTAGTTTAGTTGGATTTCCTAAAAAAGAAAATTTAGAAAAAATCAGACTTAAATCGCTCATAAACTCATTTTCTATTAATTAGCTCTTACCACTTATTCATTTGGTAGTATTATCACTGCTTTCCTTTTTTGAATAAAGTTTTCCAATTTCCTTTTTTATATTTGAAGAAGAAACTTTACCACGTGGAAAATACATAATTTTTAAATTAGGAAATTCTTCTTTTAGAAAATCAAATTTCCCTTTCCAGTCATCACCCATCGCAAAAATATCAACATCAAACATATCAATATAAAGGCTCTTATCATCCCAAGATTGCTCTGGCACAACCAAATCCACATAGCGAATTGATTCTAAAACATACTTTCTTGTATCATAATCTTGAAAAGCTTTTTTACCTTTTCCAGCATTAAACTCATCAGTTGAAAGCATAACAATCAACTTACTCCCCAAATTTTTCGCATTTCGTAACATATTAACATGACTCTCATGTAAAATATCAAACGTCCCTGCAACTAAAACAACTTTTTCTTTATCCATTTTTTCTCCCTTAATTACTAATTTTTATACCAAGCAACATATCGACTATTCAAAAGATATCCATTTTTTTTAGAATTTCCATGTTGATTGATAAAATTATTTTTACTTTGGTAAATAAAATCAAGTTTAGGATTTCTAAAATGAATAGGGTATAAACGACTATCAGTGGTTGTCAACTCTGAATATATCGTGTTTTCAAAAGTATTGTCCATAATTGTTACTTTAGGTGTTCCTGTCCCACTGTGAGAACCGATAGCTGTAGCCGAAAAATATTGTCGTGCCATATATCGTTCATTATCAATTTTCCCCTGACCTATTACACCAGTATAAGGCCCAAAATAGGAGTTTTTTAATGTTATATTAGTTGATATTTTGGATTTACTGTCTGCATTTTTAGGCAAACCCTTTTTCTCTTTGTTAAAAATAATATTAGTTGAATCTGAAAATCCATAAGTTCCAAAGCATCCTTCATAAGCCGAATCAACTTGTATTGCTTCCGAATAAAGAGCGTGTGGATTGCTTTTATATAATCGGTCTCTGTCTAAAGAAGATAAGCCTGCCTTTCCAAATCCCCGTACTTCTAAA
Organism: Lactococcus sp. FSL K6-0773; assembly: GCF_038006485.1. Lineage (NCBI taxonomy): Bacteria > Bacillati > Bacillota > Bacilli > Lactobacillales > Streptococcaceae > Lactococcus > Lactococcus sp. FSL K6-0773. The sequence continues at coordinate 842,870 of NZ_JBBOVF010000001.1, forward strand.
TCGTTAAAAATAAAATTATCTACAGCTGCTAAATCAAATAAATGATATCCCATACTTTGTGCATCATAAAAACTTAAATATTCAAAATGAACATTATGAGCTTTTAAAGCATTCAGCCCAAAACGTCCTTTACCTTCTTCTGTATTTGAAGCACTACCATAAAAAGAAGCATTTTTTATAGTTTCATAATTTGAACTTTCTCCTCCAGAAATCATTCGAATCAAAAAATTCCCAGTAATTCCAATATAAAATGTTGAATTATTAAAATCAATATCAGCCCCACTAGACCCTACTAGATTAATAACTAAATTGCCTTCCGTTACTTTATACACCTTTTGAGGAAACACAATTGAAGATGGATTATCAATCGTAAGTGTAAGGCCACCCAAATTATTACGATGAGACTTTAAGACTTTTTCCAATTCAGCAGTATTTGTTATTTTATAATCAGAACTATTATTAACGGCTTTTGATTTAAAGATTATCCCAACAATAATGATTAAAATTAAAGCAATTATGAAATATGTTACTTTTTTCTCCTCATTTTTGACTTTCTATTTAAACCTAACGCCCTACGAATGTAGTGCATAATCTATAAAATCAACTTAATCCTATTTATCACATTTTGATTATAAGATTCCAAGTCAAAACTAGAAAATTCTTCTTTTTTTAATGCCTTCATCATTGCTAATGCAAGTCCTTGTTCATCATTACTTTCAGAAATAATCCCATAATTTCCTCCAGCCACAATCTCTCTGGATGTAGGAATATCGCTCACAATTGGCAAAAGTCCAACAGACATGGCTTCTAGCAAAGCCATTCCTTGTCCTTCATAGAGAGAGGGAAATATAAAATAATCCATCAATGACAGAAAGTTTCTAATATTCTCCATATGCCCTAAAAGTTGAACTGAACCACTTAAATTTAATTCAATGATTTTAGTTTCTAACTCTTCTTTTAATATTCCTGAACCTAAAATATATAGTTTAGCTTCCACTCCTGTAGTCTTCAATTTTGCGAAAGCTTCTATTAAAACTTTTTGATTTTTTTCAGGAGAAAGTCGAGCAACATTTACGAATTGAGGAATTTTATCCTTTTTATCAGACATAATTTTTTGGATTATATCATCAAAAGAGTTTTCGTTTTTATTTATCGAACTTATACCATCGATTAACTCAATATCTGCTAGTTTCAACCAGCACACAAATTTACCATTATTATAAGTTTTTACCCACCAAGTCCCTTTTACCATCTGTTGTTCATCCGTTGAATAATCTAGCGATTGATTTAAGAAACCTGCTTCTAACTTTTTACTAAACTTCAAACCTTTAGGTCTCGAATAGTAACTCGTACTATTTTTTCTTAACTTAAACTGATACTTCTCAAATGTAATTTTACTTGAGGTCAAACATTTATTGCGAAGATTATGGATTAAAAATCCCAATGCTAGATATGGTTTATTCGCAAGATTATGAAATCTATTTAAAGCACCATAACGCACCCATCCTTTTATGCCCAGTCCATTAGAGATATAAGCTACCTTACCTTGTTTGGTGAACAAAACTTTATTCACAAACCAGTATTGTTGAGTGACATATTTTGTTTCCGTAACTGCTTCATCTTTTTCCCCAGGAAAAAAATTGGGTATATTCTGATATATTAAGAAATTTTGTTTCTTTACAATGCTTGCGACTTTTTTTACTTTCACTACCTTTTTTGTTTCGTTACCCGAAAACTTAAGTTCAGAAAACTCAACCCAGCCAAGGTAGATATCGTTAACTAAAATCTTTACAAAAATTATATCCTGAACTTTTTTAGTCGATAAAACTTTTACAATCTCATTTTTAGAAAACGATTTAACTTCAAATACGGAATTAACTTTTGGATTTTGAAAAATCCGAATCTCTGAATTTATGAAAGAATAAATACCATTCAAATTAAAAAGAGCTTCCTCTTTTTTTTCGCTAACAAAATCATTTCCTAAAAAAATCAAATTAGGCAGATAGTCAAGTTGTTCTGCTTCAATATATTTTGATAACTTATGAGAATTAATAGTCATTAAAGCTTTTGAAACACTTATCACTTTATCAAAATAATGATAGAGTTCAAAAACTCCTGTAAGTTTTTTATGAGGAAACTTTCCATCAATTTCTTTTGTCATTTCAGCGTATAAATCATTGTGCTGAAAAATCATCTTGACTCTAGAATCCGAAAAAGCTACAAACTTACTCCAATAAAAACTATAACCGGAAAAATCAATCGCCTTATCAAAGGACAATCCAGAAAATAATCGATGAGCCTCACGTTTAAAGGCAACCTCGGGAAGACTAGTGATATGCCCAGATTTATTTATTTTATCATGTAACATCTGCTCTTTTTCACTAAAGTTTGGGGAACCAGTTCTAAAAATTAGTCTAATATTTTTATTTAATTTTTGATAATTGTGAAAAAAATGAGATTTAGGAGTATTTGTAAATACAGTCACATCATATTTTTGATAATCAAGAGCATTTGTTAGATTGATAAATGATTGAGTAATCCCATTATTATCCAAATTTCCCGGATAAAATAATAATTTTTCTTTCTCAGAATCAATTTTTTTAACAACTAACTGACTTGACTTCTCTTTTTTAAATATATAATCTACAATTCTCTCAGAAACATTCCCATCATCATAAGGAACGTACTTTTCTTTCGCTCGTAGATACTTACCAAGATAATCTTGAGAAAGTTGGTCAATATCAGACAAATAATCAGCAATTTCAATGACAGTCTTTAAAATAGGAGCTGGTAGTTCAGCCATGTCAAGATACATCCCTCTATCTTCAGAATATATATCCTGATCCCAAGCATAGAAAATTATTGGCTTATCAGTAACTAAATAATCAAAAAATACCGATGAAAAATCTGTAATTAAAATATCCGTTGCAGCTAATACAAGATTAGCATCCATCGCATCATCAATTAAAACTCCACTCAATTCCTTATAATTTTTAGCTTTTTTATAAAGATAAGGATGGACTTTTAAAATAATATTATACTTACCCAAAAATTCTTTTCTTAAATACTTCAATTCAGCAATGACTTGAGCAATTGAATCAGATGGATTTTGTGTATCATTTCCTCGCCATGTTGGCATATAAACAACCACTGGAAGATTTGAGTCCAACTCTATTCCTAGTTCTTTTAATAAATTTTTGGCATCATCACTTGAAGTTTCTTTAGTCAAATCAATTCTTGGATAACCCGACTCTATAATCTCTCCCTTGTAAATTCCTCGCATCTTATAACCAGAACCTGCAAAAATTTTAGTTGTATGAGGATTAGGAGAGAGAAAATAATCAGTCATTAAAAGATTTCTTAAGACATTTTGAGTATTCCCTAACTGATTTTCAATATCAAATCCCATTGCTTTCAAAGGAGTACCGTGCCACGTATTAATATAGACTTGTTCTTTCTTTTTAGAAAACCATGATTGAAAAGTTGAATTTGTGATTAAATATTTGGCAGTGAGCATATAGTCAACATACTCTTTAGAATTCCGCTCTACAAAAAGTATTTTTGATTTTAAACTTTCTGGAACATTGATTAGATTCAAACTAGATAATTTATCCATAACAACCCAAACATGTTGAAAATTAGTATAGTCCTTGTTATTAGCAAGTGATAAGAAAAGCGCCAGAGGAGAATCTGAGATGGTTGATCCATCTCTACTTTCATAGAGAATGGTGTCACTATTAATGCAACTTTGTTCATAAAACCGAGAATAATATTCTCTTGGTACAAAATTTTTCATCTTTTCTTTCTTTTTCTTAAGTTCATAAGAACTTTTATACTAGACTATATATTGAGCAATAATCTATTTATTAGCATAAGTTGTTCAGGAACGCAATTAGGAGAAATATCTCGATGTATCTTCACTGTTTCATCATCAATATCAAAAATTTGAACTCCTTTTAGTCTTAATATCTCATCCCATGTCTCTTTAACATAATGATTACCAATAACATAATTATGTGCTGGCAAAAATTCTAACTTTTCGTTGATGATTGGTACTAAATCTAAATCTTTTGATATTTTATGAAAAAGATAAGTATCATTTTCATAATTAATTGAATAATTTTTTGAAATTAACGGGTCCACAGTTACCGAATTAAGGTTGTGTTTTGCTGCATAAAATAATCCCCCTGCTCCACCTTTGGATACTCCATATAACACAACATCCTTTCTATTTACTATATACCTTAAAATCATTTCTTCTATAAATTCGGACAAATCGCTTTCATAATTTTCATAATTATAACTATTTGTATATCCAGAACCTCTTACGCCATTTATATCAGCTATACGGATAATGATAGTATTCTTAATTAGGCTTCTAGAAAGATTTTTAAAATAGTAAGGCATCAATCTATTCATTGCATTGGCTGATCTCCAATCTACTCCACCTGAAATAGGCATAAAATAAAATACGATTTTTTTAGATGTTTCTGATTTCATTCTTACTTCATCTCTTCTATCAGTAAAAAAAATCTTATTCCCCGAAGCAGTTATAAATTCTTTCAATTCTTTTCTAAAGAAGGATTTCCTGGGTATAAAACGATAAGTATTTCCATACTTTCCATCTAAGATATAGTCTCCAAGGGCTGACTCATTTAATATTTTACGCTCTACAGAGTCATTTTTCTTCCAAGCAGTTACCAACATATTATCAGTTTTTTCAAATTCGTTCTGAATTAAAAAGGAATAATTTTTTTTTCCCATCTGAAAATAAATTTCTTCTTCCGAGGTAACGTGATTATAATCAGTAACATCTTTTAGAAATCGTTCCTTTATCAACGTTTCAAATTGTACAAAGCTATCTAAATAATAATCTTCATTAAGATAAAAAGAATAAGCTTTAATCGGATGGTTCTTTTCCACTTTACTACTTTGATTAAATTTAATAATTTTTACTTGTGGAAATTTTTCTTCAACATATTTCTCTGCTTTTTGGAGAAATTGATTGTAGTATTCTTGTCTCTCAATTGTTGGATATTCTTTTGAAGTTGGTTGAGGATTCTCATTATCTATTACCATTTCAGGAGAAAATCGAAATGAGTTTAATACCAAAACTATATTTTTTTCAAGAAAATATTGAATAAATTTAGCCACTTCCTTTTTCCAAATTCCAAATGTAGCTTCAAAATCCGTTGAAGTATAAACTTGCTCACTCCCCCAGTTCTTTATCCAAAAATTTCTTGTTGTAACTTTTTCATTTTGATAAACAGTTCCAAACATTGCTTCTGATACAAAATCAAAGAGCACGACGTTTGTACTATCTGGAACAATCTCATCTAAAAGTAAATTTAACTCAGGAATTGCTTGATATCCTTTGTGGTAAGTCAAAGAATAGTTTCTATTATTATTAAATGGATTATAATCTAATATATCTTTTGTAGCAGGACAGCCAAAGGATAGTACTTTAATCATTTAACACCTTCTTCAAAATAATTTCACATGCATCACCGCTATCATATTGACCAAACTTATTTCTAAAACTTTGGATTTTATTTGAAAATTCATTTGGTATGCTATTAAAGTTTTCTATCCATTTCGATAATTCAGATTGTTGGAAAATTACTGGACCAGGAGCTTCAGCGATAAAATCAAAGTTTAGTCCTCGATTTTTAACATAAGTTTCATAATCAAACACCCAAAAAATCATTGGCTTATTAAGTAAACTATAATCAAACATCACGGACGAATAATCTGTAATCAATGCATCTGAAATATGATAAAGTTGTTCAATTTCTGTATTTGAATCCAACAGTATGATTTTATCTGCATATCGTTTATCAATCTTTTTCCACGATTGATAATGATGATTCTTAATAGCAATCACTGTATTCTCTGGTATTTTTGAATAAAACTCTTGAACGTTTAAAAAGTTATTTATCGAAGTTTCATCTTTATCGCGCCAAGTAGGTGTATAAGCAACTATTTTCTTCCCAATTGGTAGCCCCATAGCAAGTTTCATAACATTTTTTTCTTACATTTTGTAATCTATAAAAAGTTTATCATTTCTTGGATAACCGCTTTTTATAATTTGAGGAGAAACTCTGAATGCTTTTAGTGCATAGTTGGCCACCCAATCACTTGGGACAGTAAGATAATCCCAATTACCATTTTTTCTAAGCACTTCATTATATGTTGAATCTTTCCAATCACCTAGAACATCAAATCCCAATGTTTTCAATGGCGTTCCATGCATCGTTTGAATTTCAATTTGTTCCTCTCGTTTTATTCGAGGAGGTTCTGTAAAGTTTACATTATTAACAAAATATTTTGAGCGTGCCAAATAATACCAATAATCTGCTGTACCATAAGAAACTATTTTCGCATTTGGATACTCTGGATAAGAACGGATGGCATCTTTTAGGACAATGATTGTCGTCATATTCGGATAATTTTTCTCAATATACCTATACAAAGCTTCCGGATTATCATTAAAGTGATTATTTCTACCCCAGAATGAAGACATCATAATATAATCATTTAGAACAGGTTCCTTTAACCAGTTTTGATATTTTTCTTGTAGAACATATTCTAAATTTCCTACTTTTTCTTGAAACACTCTATCAGCAGTTCGCTTTATTGCAAATGCCCCATGCTCTTTTTGTTCAACAGAGCGGAAAAACCAACCAATACCATTTGCCGACACCCATTCATTTTTCAATGCAAACTCTTTTTTACCCCAACGTAACAACTCATTTGTCTGATAACCATCATTAAAGGTCAGGCGCACGTGAAAATTAAGCCATTCTTTATCTGAAAAACCATCTAATGTCAACGGTAAGGAAAGTTGATACAAGTTTTCATTCATCTTCTCGGTTTCCCAAATCATTGACAAAGTAGGATCTGCAACTATCTGTACCTTTGTAGCTTCTGTCATCCAACCTTTGAGACTAAAAGCTAATTTTAAAACATTTTCTTCAACTTGTAGTTTTTCTACAAGTGGATAGAGATAAGAAATACCAAGAGTCGCTACCCCATTGTTAGAAAATAGGATTTCTAAATTACTGTCATTTTGGAAATTTTTAGGAAAACCAGAATAATAAATTGACTTTTCTTTTCCATTAACGTAAGTAATAAATTGCCACCAATGAAATACAGATTTATCAAACGATTTAATCTTTTCTTGAACCGCTTGTGAAATCATCACCCGTCCACCAACAAGTTTTAAAGGTAATTTTGTTTTTCCAGATTTCAAAGCAATTTTAGTGGCATTTCCTTTTATCCGTAGCTCTTTACCATCTTCTGAAAAATAAAGTTCTTCTACACTTCTCTCTTTTAACGAAAGAACCAAACTCCAATCGGTTTTATAGGAAACCGAAAATACTTGTGCATTCGATAATCCAACTTTAGGACGCGGCTTATCACCTGAAATCGGATTTTTGATAGGTACTTCAAATTTCAAACCATCTATCTCTACTTCCAATACAAAAGCAAGGGAATTAGTTGTTTCAAACTCTAAATGATTAAGTGGAATTTTTAGCTCATATCCAGAATAATCATAGTTGAAATCAGCACCGTCTTTTACAAAATGATTGAGATTATAACCAAATTTTGCAGTGATTCTTTGATTTTCAAAATTCCTTTTCTCTCCTACAATCTCATTAATAGTGTTTCCATCATCTGATAAAGCAGAAATTCCTAATATTTTTACGTTTTCAGGTGCAGACATATCTGAGTATTTTGCATAGAAATATCCTTGAATCTTTAATGAATCATCTTCAAATACAACTTCTTCTATTTTTGGATGAATTTCTAAATCATCTGATGTCACAATTTTTTCTAAATCTGAATAATCACTTTTCAAAACATACTGTCCAGCATCATTCCAGTATCCAGAAAAGCCGATTTCATTTTTTAGATATTTAGAAGTTATTTCATCAAATTCTTCTTGAGTTTTGGCTTTCAGAACTTTATCAAAATAGATGAGTTTATCAAACTTTGCTTGATATAATGTATCAGAAGGAAACTTTTCAAGATATTCCTTTAAGGAATTAAATAATTCTTGCTTTCTTTCAAGCGATATATACTCATACTTTTCTTTTCTTAACATTGATATTATCCCCAAATTTAGAGATTTCAAATACAGTATATCTAATATTTCATTTGGAGCATTATATTTTTTTAGTCCAGCTAAGGCGATTTCAGTTATCGTGATACGGTCTAGCACAGCTTTTGCATCTGTCGAAGATTCTGTAATAGATCCTTCTCTTGCTCGCCACAAATAAACCATTCTTTTAACAATATCAATACTTTTAGCAGCTGCAAATGCAGGATTTATCATAGGAATATCTTCATATAAAACTCCTTCTGGAAAATATAAATTATTTTCTTTCAAAAAGTCTAAACAGAAAATTTTATTCCATGAAGTTGAGTCCCAGATTAATTCAGGATGTTCTTTTAAGCTCGTGTTTTCGAAGTCTCCCAAATGACTCCTGGCATGAATATTATTAAGCCATTCCTTTTTCGAGTTAAAACGGTGTACATTTCCGGTTATAATTTGACTTCCTGTTCTTTCTAATATACCGAGCATATATTCGTAACTGTTCGGAGCAACTATATCATCTGAATCAACATATGTGATAAACCTTGCGCGAGCTAATCTTGTCCCTCTATTACGCGCAGCCCCTAGTCCCGCATTTTCAAACTGATGTAATTCGAAGAAATTAGGATATTTTTCAACAAATTTTTGAGCAATTTGAGCGCTATTGTCCGTTGACCCTTCATCAACTAAAATGATTTGAAGCTCTTTCTCTGGAACCCCTTGTTTAAGTAAGCTATTCAAACAATCTTTTAAATAATCCGCTACATTATAGATTGGAACGATAATTGCTAATTTTTTTCTTCCATTATAACGCCTCCAATTCATCCTGTACAATTAGATCTGAGATCTTTTTATATGTATAATAAAATTTATCACTCACTTGATAGACAATATGAAGCCCAATAAAATTTTTCAAAAATTCTTTGTTTTTTAAAGACTCTGATTCAATGTGATAGTCACCAATTTTATTAATTTCAATTTTCTTAAAAACAGGACGTTCTATATATCTAAGGTAAACAGCCGTTACCTCAAATGCAGGATTAGACAAAAGCAAAGTTTTTGAATCTTCATTATCAAAAAGACAATCAAAATTTCCATTTTTTTGCAAAAAGTTGAACTTATCATCTTCCAACTGAGCGATAAGAATATCTGATTCTTCATTTGGAGTGTTAATGACTAGTTTAGATAAAACAGATGTATCTTCTTCTAAGTTTCTGCAAATGTAAAGTGTCGATGCAAAATCTTTGATTAAGTCTTCATTTCTGTTTTCAAGCGTTATCGTATTCTCACTGACTGATGCAGAAAGTGTTGTAATTTTATTGTATCGTTTCGCAACAACACTCAAAGAATTATTCCAACCAATAATCATATTTTGAGTCTTCAAAATAATTTTATTTTCTTGTTTAATAGCTTCGATAACTGGGAATTTTTCTGTTACTACCTGCACTTTTACTAGATTTTGAATCAAATTACTTGATAAAGTGATTGTCAAACCTATTAAAGGAATCACTGTTTTTGCTTCCAAAAGTGCAAAATTAAGTTCGTCTATTTGTTGATTTTTATAATTGATAATTTCATTTATGGAGAGTGATAAATCTTCTTTTGAATTTTTATTCAAAAGAAGTTTACCATGAGATGTCAATAATTCTTTATCTTCTTTGTTAGAAAAGTTTTTTAATTTAAGTATTTCTAGTTCTTCATCAATTTCATAAAGTACTAGACCTTCATCAAATTTATTAAAAGCTAAAGCATAATACCCATCAAGAGTAGTATAAATTTTTATTAATTCTACTTTATCATCAGAAACATTTTGATAAGCGAACTGATTTGACTCTTTAGGCAACATAGATTTCAAACGAATCCAATGACCATTACCGAAATCTGCAAAAAAATCAAAACGTTCAATTTTTTCTTCCATTTTTTGCAATTCACCCAAAAAAATTTCTATTGGGATGATAATTTTTGAAGAAGAATAGTTTCCACCTATAATTTCTTGCTCTACTTTTCCTCTTTTTCTTATAGAGATTTTTGTATTTTCCGAAAATTTCTCATTTTCAAAAATGACATTCAAATTATCTGAAAAAATAGCAACCGTTTCCGATTTAATTGAACTTATTTTTGCTTTGGTTCTAGTAGTTTTTTCTTCGTCAGCCTCAGTCTTAATTTTGAACTGTTCTTTTAATTTCTGTCTAAATTCTTTAGGTAATACTTTTCTTACTGCTTTTCTTACTGCTTTTCTTACACTCATAATCAAATCCTGTCTTTTAAATTACAAATAATCTGAGATTCTATCACGAATCTTCATATGGAAATTAGCTGCTACAATTAATATAAATATAGTGAGCAACCAAAAACTTACATTAAATATTCCTTTTTGCCAAAACCAAGCTCGCCCAAAAGCAATATCTCGAAACCCCTCTATCAAATAGTAAAAAGGATCTACCATTTGTGCTTGGATTAAAAATTTTGGTATAATTTTGAATTGACTTAAATCAAAAATAACACCTGAACCATACATCAAAAATTTAAAGATATAATTTAAAAAGAATTTAAAATCAGGAAATACAATTTCAATTGAAGAACATAATAATGACAATGAAAGAGAAAAAATAATTAACATTGGTAAGTAATATAGTAATTGCAACCAATAAAGCGATGGATAATATCCAGAAAACATTGCGATCACAAGTCCAGCGCCAACCATGATATAAAATTCCGTAAGGAACCCAATCATCGAAGCGGTTGGCATAATACTTACTGGAAATTTCATTTTAGCAGTCATTTTAAACTGAGTTGAGACACTTTTGGAACCTGTTACGATGATATGTTGAGCAAAAGAATAAACACCCATCCCAATAATCATCCAAGAAAGAGGCGGTAACCCTGCGGGTGCAGAACGGTGCATTAAAATACCAAAGATAATGTAATTTATCGCCAATTGCACCAAGGGATCAAGAATCTCCCATAAGCGCCCTAAACGGTTTTGCATTGAGGTACTCTTTGTACTATATTTTGATAGATTGACTGCTATTCGGAAATATTTAATTTGTTCTTTGATGTAAAGAATCGCATCTTTCATTATTGATTGGCCCCGTCTGATTGTTCTGTTGTTGAGTTTGCGCTTGTTGTTGGTTCTGGTAGATTTATTTCTTGTCCTGGATGAATGACGCTAAAGTCTACTCCTGGATTTACTTGTTGAATTTCCTCAACAGAATACCCATGATTTTCGGCAATAATACTTAATGAATCTCCCGCTTGGACGATATACGTATTTTGATTTGATGTTGAGCTTGATGAACTCGTATTCTTCTGAGTAGATGAAACTTTTGTAGTCTTTTTAGCTTGAGATACTTTTTTCTTTGGACTTGAAGAAGTTTTAACTACAGCTTCTTTTTTTGTTGTTGAAGTCATATTTCTGGTATCTGATTTGAAAAGACGTTCAGTAAAAAATGTTTTAGGATGTCTCAAAGACTCTGCCAAAGTTGCATTGCTTAAAGAAACAAGGGTAATCCATATAAATGCAAGAAGGCAAAGCCAAACAATAACTTTAGACATAAGTGATAATTTATGATTGTCTTTCTTATTTTTTAATTCTTCTGTTACTTCTCTTTGAACTCTTCTACTTTTAGAAGGATTTTGGCTCACAATCTCCGCTTTTAACTCTTCAACAGAATAATCAAGTTGTGCTTGCCTTTGATCAGTTTTAAATTTTTCTTGTTCTTTTTTAGGAAGTTTTTTGAACCATTGAACAAATTTTTCATATTCAGGAATGACTTCTTCTGGTCTTCCGTAAGCCTTAACTTCCCCATAATTTAACCAAATTACTCGATCACACCATTCTTTTATTGTGCGCATATCGTGAGATACGAGAAGAATTGTTTTTCCTTCATCTCGAAATTCAAACATTTTCTTTTGAGATTTATCTACAAAGGTTTTATCTCCAACAGATAACCCTTCATCTATAATCATAATATCTGGATTTTGGTGAACCATAATGGAAAAGCCTAACTTAGCTTTCATCCCTGATGAGTATGTTTTCACAGGTTGATCAATGAATGGTCCTAGTTCTGAAAATTCGATGATGTCATCCATTTTTGACTTAATTTCTTTATTAGTCAGCCCAACCATCAACGCCTTAAGACGAATATTTTCACGACCAGAAAGGTTATTTTGCATCCCTGCACTAGCTGCAATAATAGATACATCACCATTTATTTCCACCCGTCCAGTAGTCTGAGCAATTTGACCACTAATGATATTGGAAAGTGTAGATTTCCCTGCACCATTTAATCCAATTACTCCTACACACTCACCATCTCGAATCTCAAAACTTATATTTCTTAAAGCCCAGAAGTCTTTTTCGTTTTTACTATTAGATCCTATTAATGATTTGGCTTTATTTTTACTACTTTTTGCTGGAAGCAATTCAAATTTTTTAGTTAGATATTCAGCTTTTATCTTTACTTTATTGGTGTTCATTTATTTTTTCTATTATTTCCTTCTAAGGTTTCTATTTTATTGACAAGTAAATCTATTTTTCTTTCTAGTGATTCTATTTTTGAAATTTGTTCGAGCTCTTGGCTTTTTTCTTTTTGTTCCATATCATTTGTAAAATAATTTGTAATTGTTGATGTAAGATAACCAATCAAACCAATCCCCAAAAACATCAAAATAGCTGCTGCAAATTTCCCAACAATAGTTTTAGGATAAAAATCCCCATAACCAACTGTCGTTGTCGTTACAATCGCCCACCATACAGCATCTCCAAAAGAAATTTTTTCGAAAAGGGAAAAAACAAAACTATCTGTCATTATTATCGCTACCGCAATATTAGCAACTTGATAAAAACTATTAGTATTTAAAAATCGATTAGAGGAGCGATTAAACTTTCCAAACATTCCTATCAAGCGACCAATAAGAGCAAACTTTGAAATTTGTCCCAAGCTGATGAAAGAAGTTAAACCTACGATAGAAAATAAAAACTAAATGGTAAAATTGCAATTAAATCATAAATATTATTTTTAATGAACTTCCATTTTTTTTTTGCTCTCTTTAGGCGCCATAAATAGTCCACTGTGAAGAAGAAAATCATTGTATTGATAATCCAATCATAAGGAGGCTTATCTATATCTATAAAAGCAAAAAGTTCTCCTCCAATAAGTAGAAGAATCATAATTGTTGCAGCTATCAGAAAAACGCCATAAACTTTTCTCCAACGACTTTCTTTACTGGTGTCTATTTTAATCATCTTTATTCGTCAATCTAGCTCTATCATTTCAAAACAATATAGTCATTTACCGAGCGATTATCTTGACTCGGATAAATTGGTTGTCCATTTAATGACATCTGGCTAGAACCTCCCCCGTCCATTACTATGGCATTTTCCAAGTGAAGAGCTTGAAGTTCTGACATGATTGCTTGGTAGCCTGTACTAGTATCTGAAATTATTAAATAGATGTTATTATTTTTATCATTCCCTAAAAAAGAATGAATTTCCCAATTCACTGTTCCGTCACTAGGTAAACTTTTACCATCTTTTATCAAGATTGAACCAAAGCTAAAGCTCGTCTCAGCACCATTTTGCAAAATTTTACTTGCTGGCGTTGATGAATCATATACCTTCACTGAACCATCTTTGTTAAAAACAAAAGCATTTTTGGCTCTTTTATCGGAATTCCAATCTTTAAATAACTTTCCATTGTTAATTTGAAATCCTGTAACTTTACCTGTACTCATATTAAAACCCGAAGCGTTCATAATTAAACTGTTGGGATATTTACTTACAACTTCTGACATACTCATCACGGGACTATCGGCAGAGGTTGCTGTTTTCAAGAGTTGCGGACTATGGGCTTTATATATTTTAAAGTTACCATCTGAGAGATCTGTAAATTTTTTTCCGGATCCTTGAGAAACTATCTGAAGCCAACCAGCTTTACCTGTATCTTCTACTGAAATATCTGGTTGATCATTTTCTTTTAATCTATCAGAATTTGAAATTTGAGAATCTGAAAGACTATAACCATTTGATTTTGAGGTTTTTTTTACTTGTTGAGTTTGTACTGCTGAATTTTTTTTACTTCTGCCGTGTATGTGCCCTAATGATAGGATTAGCAAAAAGCATATAATTACTACCAAAAATAATATAACTAAGCTTTTTGACAATATTTTTTTAAACATCAACTTTTCTTTCTTTATTTAATCTATACCTTAAAACTATTTCTGGTATTTTTAGTAAATAATTTTAACAGCAAGTTCTTATATTTAAACTAGACTATTTTTCTAACTTAATTATAAGGAAGTGATAATAACCATTCTTGACAAAGCTCGGCTATTTCATGCCGCTGTGATAACGACATGTTATCAAATATCTCTCTACTCGTAAGATCCTGTTTTTTCTTTAATAGTGAATCTTTACCGATTAAAAATTCGGGAGTAACATCAAAATAATTAGCAAGTTCCATTAATCTTATCCCTGAAGGAATAGATCCTCCTTTTTTATAGTTATGTAAAGCATTTCTTGGATAACCTAAATCTTTTTCTACCCTATTGATAGATTTACAATGCTTTTGCGCTAAACTAATTAATTGATTATAAAAAATACTTTCTACCACTTTAATCAAACTCCTTTATTACATTTTTTTTATTTCAGAAAAATTTGTGTTTTTCGGAAATTATCGTAATGTAATGAATACAAATAATATTGTAAATCCTGAGATAGAGCTAAGTTTATGACTACACTTAATTTATCAAGATACTTTAGAGAAAAGTAAAAGCAATCTAAGTAATTTAACTATTACATTTTGTGTTGTTTTACCAGTAAAATCATAAAAGAGTATAAAAAAAGTTTCCGAAAAACACAAATTTTTCGGAAACTTTTAAAATAATCACCCTTGAAATTTCTTAAAAAATCCAAAACCCCTACTAAATAAGGCCTAGACTATAGTAATTATTGATACATAGTTTGTTATAAATGCAATTTTAAGAAATACCAGTACATCATTGTACAAAATGTTTGTAAATATTTCCACTCTTAATAAGTTATTTTATTCACGAAGCTATTAGTTAACATACCTGATGAATTCCTGGTAATGTAAAACCTCTAATATTATATCATTATGACCAGCTAGATATTAAAAAAAAATAAACAATTATATAAAAACGCATTACCTTACAAGCGATAATTTTATTATTCGTTATTTTTTTAAGGTTTTTTTACTACACATGAATTTTAAGTTGCGTTTATTTATCAATTGTATTATTAGTTTCATTTATTGTCAAGAAAAATAACGAAAAGTAACTTTCTTTGTTTTATTTATATTTACTTAACTTTAATGTAATAAAAAGACTTCAAATAATTTTGAAGTCTTTTTATTATTTATTCAGTAATTCCAAGAAGTTGCTTAATTTGTTTTACTTGCATCTTAGCATATTCTGTTGGATTTGATTTTTGAAGTGCAGCAAGTTGAGCCGCTTTTTGTGGGTCAGCTTTAAGTTGAGCTTCCATTTGTTTTTGCATTGCTGGAGCTTCTTGACTCAATTTTTTAACTTGATCTTGAGTCAAAACTAACCATGTATCTTTAGGTACTGAAACAACTGAATTTTGTTTAACTAATTCATTTTGTTCACCACCTACACTAAATAGTAATTTATAAAAGTCAGATGACCAAACGCGTCTTGTCGTTTTAGTTGTAACTGTTGCTTTAGTATCATCCACTAATTTATAAGTCGCTGATTTTTTAACAGCTTCTGAAATGTGTTTTTCATCAGGTTTAAAATTAGTGTCGGCTTTTTCCGATTTTTCATTATTTCGGTAAACAAAGACATAATTATCAGTGTTTTTACCAATTTCTGCTTTAATCATCATTCCATAAGGAGCTGATTTATCTCCAGCAGTATAAATTTGGTGCGTAGTTGAAGTTGTTACTTCTTTCATTCCCCAGTTATCTCTGATATGCATAGTTAGCATGGTCACAGAACCAGCTAATAAGAGAAAGGAAATTCCACCAACTAACCAATGAGCGATTGTGTTTTTTATAAACATGAAACCAAAGAAAGTTCCAATCATAAACACTACCAATAATAATATAATTAGCATTATTTATTTTCTCCTTTCAAGTCTTGTTCTTCAACAGGGACACCAGAAATCATTCGACCACTCTTCAAGAAGAGAGCAACTCCGATACCAATAATGGCAAAGACGAGTCCAATTGCGAATGAAGCGTGGTAACCTTGTAACATTGCTTCGATTGCTTTATTTGCAAATTGCAATGGATTTGTTGATTTTAATGATGAAGCAGGCATATTGTTAGTAATTACATTTTGAGCGACTGAAGAAAGGAGGGCAACAACAACTGATGACGCGACTTGACGCGCTGTATTGTTTGAAGCTGTTGCTTGAGCGACTTCATTAACTGGAACTGCATTCATGGCACTAGTTGTTAATGGCATCATTACCATACCAACACCAACCATACGTAATCCATAAAGAAGAGTAACAAAGTGATCAGGAGTCGTAGCTGTAAAGAACATAAATGGTATAGTTCCCAGTGCTAAAACGAGGAAACCAATCACCGCAAGACGTTTTGAACCAATTCGGTCATAAACTCCACCAGCAAGTGGGGCAACAACAGCCATCATTAATGACCCAGGTAAGAGAACCAAACCTGAATTAAAGGCAGAAAGTCCATGAACATCTTGAAGGTAAAGAGGAAGCATCATTTCAACACCCATCATTGCCATTGTACTTAAAGCAAGTGCAAGAGTTACCAAAGTAAACTGTCTAATTTTAAAGACGCGAATATCAAGGAATGGATCGTCCATTTTAAGTTGACGTAAACCAAAGAGGAAGATAATAATCAACCCTCCAACAATTGGGGCGATAACGGTGTTGAATTTACCCCATCCGTCAGTTGCAACATTAGTGAATCCCCATAGGAAAGCACCAAAACCAACAACTGAAAGTAAAACTGACAAGAAGTCTAATTTCATTGGACGGTTCGGAATAACATCACGCATTGCAAAGATTGAAATAAGGAAAACAACTCCGACAACAATCATTGGAATAAGGAAAATTGTTCTCCAACTTGCTGCAAATGTCCAAAAGATAAGGTTAAATTTATGAGTAATTAACCAACCTGCAAATGTTGGACCTAAGGCTGGCGCAAGGACAAGAACAACTCCGGCAACCCCCATGATTGCTCCCATTTGTTTAGCTGGAAACATATTAACAAGGGCAACTTGCATCAAAGGCATTGTAATCCCAACTGCAATAGCTTGCAGAATCCGACCTGCTAGGAAAACCCACCAGCTTGATGTTGGAGCCGAGTAAGCAACAAACATTCCGATAAATAAAGTTGCGTATGCTGTTACGTAAAGCCAACGTGTAGGGAATTTTGTTGCTAAATATGCTGAAATAGGAACCATAATCCCATTGGCTAATAAAAACCATGTTGTTGCTTGTTGTGCTGTTGACATGGAGATGTTGAAGTCATTCATCAATGTTGGAATTGCTGTCCCGAGTGATGTTTGCATCAACATGGCTCCAAATGTACCAACCAGAATCAAAATAAGCATTCCGATTCGGCTATAATGTTTACCATGTATATCTAAATGGTAATCTTTTTCGTATGTATCAGGCATTTTTTTCCTCCTCTTTTTCTTTGTCTTCTTTAGCTAGCTTCATTCCAATTTCTAAAAATAATTTGAAATTTTCAATGAAACTTTCTGTTCGTTCTTCACCCATTTCTTCAAAAACGCGTGCTAAATTTGAGCAAGCTTCTACTCGAATTTCTTCCGCAACATGACGTCCTTTATCAGTAATGGCTACTAAAATTTTTCGACGGTCTGTTCTTGAAATCTCACGGGTAACTAAATTTTTACTCTCAAGATTATTCAAGATTGTCGCAATTCTTGCAGTACTTGTATGCGTAAATTTTGCAATCTTACTTGGAACAATTTGCTTACCAGCTTCCTTATAAAGATAGCCCAATACCAAATGCTCCCCTTGGGAGTAGGTATTAAAGCGGTGCATCATCTCTGCTTTTCCTCTTTTGATAACAGTTGTGAGGAAAACCTCCGCTGCCTTATTGTAATCCATTTTCACTCCTCCCTAACGGTAATATTTACTAACGACGTTAACTATTATAATCCGTTCACTATCTTTTGTCAAGAATAAAAATTTTTAGTTTTTATTTTTTTTTTAAAATAAAAAAACCTATTCCAAAATAGGCTTTTTTATTTTTAAAATTATCCAACAATTCGTGCGAAGGCATTTTTTAATTCATTATTCTCTGTTTCTTTTAGATATAAATAATTATTTGTATTTCCTTGATTTTGTGCGGTATAAAGCACCATGGGATTTCCTGATTTAATAACAAAAAGATAAACATGATTAACACCAGAGTTTTTGTCATTCATATCTGAATAAACATCAACTAATTGATATCCTCCTGAATCTTCTCCCGTTTCTGACCATTTTAATTCAATAGGCTGATTATTTATTGCTGCTTTCCAAGTTGAATTATTATCTATAACTGACCAAGGAATAGAGAGACCATATAAATTAAGATTGTGATTAGGACCATACTGACTGTAAGATTGTCCCATTTCTATCCCCCACGCTGACATAAACTCTGCAAGACGTTGATTTTTTTCTGGATTCCATTTTCTTATTTGTGTAGAAGTTGAGGGGGAAATTGATTTTTCTATTGATGAAGAGGACTCTTTAATAATACTTGATGACTGGGTAGTACTCGAAGTGCTCTGAGTTATTGAAGAGCTTCGTGAGCTTTGGCTACTTTTAGAACTTTCTTTTGTTGTTTGAGAATTTTGTTTTGAACTACAGGCTGACATTCCAAGTGTTGCTACAAAAAAAATTGCAACAAGATATATTTTTTTCATCTTTTCTTCTCCTAACTACAATTTTACTTCAAAAGTAATTAAAAAACTACTAATATCATTAAACGAACTAAATAAAAAATAAGAGTCCCATACTTTATTCGAATAGGAACTCTTATTATAGTTACTTTATGACTATGATTTTTTATTTCTTGCAGAAATAAGCAACATCATTGGACGTCTCATCTCATTTTTCATTTCTTCAAGCTCTCTCATTTCTATAGGAGGTTTGGGTTCAATTAAATTAGTAAGTTCAAAACCAGAACTTAACAAAGAATTTATATAGCCTGTTAATGTCCGATGATACTTAATAATTGGCTCACCTAAGAAATTGACTTCACGTTTTCCTTCATAATAATAATTATCAACTGGAAAATGAAGAATTTTACCCTCTGCATCATAGCACCAATCCTGTTTCCCTGATGAGGTATAGAGAGGATGTTCAACAGAGAAAATAAATTCACCATTCTTTTTAAGCCACTTTGAAATTTTGCAGACCAGGTCTTCAAAATTTGAAATGTAGTGAAAAGCTAATGAACTAAACACAACATCAAAAGTATCTGCAGGAAAGTTAATATCCTCTATTGCAGATTGTTGATAGGTAATTTTTTTATCATTATTAATATCAAGAGCAACTTCAAGCATCTTGTGTGAAAGATCTATTCCTACTACTTCTTTAGCTCCATGATTGACTACATATTTACAGTGCCATCCATATCCACACCCTAAATCCAAAACTTTTTTATCCTGAAAATTTGGGAGTAGTTTTTCTAATTCAGACCATTCACCAGCGGCCTTCAATCCCTTTTGGGACCTTGACATCGATGCATAATTTTTGAAAAAACGTTCATTATCATATTTATTTTGTTTCATTTTTCATTCTCCATGTAAATATAGTTCATCATTTTATAAATATTTACATGGAAACTACAATTTTTTGAGCAATAATTCCTTTGTTCATCTATCTTCTTTCATAATTCGATTAATTATCTTTATATATTTTATAGTCATATTCTATCATAAGCACTTTAAAAAATCATTAAGTAGATAAATAAATACATCTTAATAATAAAAAGTAGGAGAACCTACTTTTCTTTCTCTTCAACTTCTTTGAGCGCTTTTGAAGCTTCACTAAACAGCTCCTCAGCTTTACTTGTGGTCTTTTCAAAGGTATCTTGAATTCCTGTTTGCGTACCAACTGTTGCATTTCGGAGTGCTTCATCTTCAAGTTCCTTCATTTGCTCATTGCTTAATTTGGGGTTTATTTCAGGCATAATCCACCTCCTTCTTGACTTCATTATATTACACTTTTCGATAAAGCGCTAACATTATGTTCAATAAAAAAACAACTCAAACAAAAATGAGTTGTTTTTACTATATTATGCATCAATTGTCGAGTACTGAGCATTATTTTCAATAAATTCACGACGAGGTTCAACTCTGTCTCCCATGAGCATATCAAAGATTTTGTCAGCTTCTGCTGCGTCTTCAACAGATACACGTGCCATTAAACGGTGTTCAGGATCCATTGTTGTATCCCAAAGTTGATGGTCATCCATTTCCCCTAAACCTTTATAACGTTGTACAGTAGGCTTTGTTCTTCCTTGTGCCCAACGTGCTAAAGCTTCTTGTAAATCTTTTTCTTGATTTTCACCTGGTTGAATGTATTCTTTTGTTTCTGAACCAACTTTGATACCGTAAATTGGTGGCTGAGCAATATAAACATACCCTGCTTCAACAACTGGGCGCATATAACGGTAGAAGAGTGTTAGTAAAAGCGTACGGATGTGTGCTCCGTCGACATCGGCATCGGTCATGATAACAAGTTTGTGATAACGTGCTTTCGACAAATCATAATCTGCTCCAAAACCAGTTCCCATTGCAGTGAATAGAGAACGAATTTCTTCATTGGCCAAAATTTTATCCATCGTTGCTTTTTCCACATTCAAAATCTTACCACGAATAGGTAAAATTGCTTGGAATTCACGATTACGTCCTGATTTAGCCGAACCTCCAGCCGAATCTCCTTCGACGATGAATAATTCTGTTTGTTCTGGATTATTTGATGAACAGTCAGCTAATTTACCAGGAAGGTTGGAAATTTCAAGCCCTGATTTTTTACGTGTCACTTCACGCGCACGTTTTGCTGCAATCCTTGCTTTACTTGCCAAAATCCCTTTTTCAACGATTTTACGAGCAACTTGTGGATTTTCTAACATAAATGTTGTCAAAGCTTCCGCAAAGAGTTTGTTAACAATTCCTGTTACTTCTGAGTTCCCAAGTTTTGTTTTGGTTTGCCCTTCAAATTGTGGATTAGGATGCTTAACCGAAATAACTGCTGTCAATCCTTCGCGGACATCATCCCCAGTTAAATTATCTTCGTTTTCTTTAAGAATTTTATTTTGTTTTGCGTAATTATTAATAACACGAGTAAGGGCTGTTCTAAAACCTTGCTCATGTGTTCCACCTTCATGAGTGTTGATGTTATTAGCAAAGGACATCACTACTGAATGATAAGTATCAGTATATTGCATTGCTACTTCAACAGCAATTCCATCCATTTCACCTTCAGTAAAAATTGCTGGTTCAAAAATGACTGTCTTATTTTCATTTAAATATTCAACATAAGACTGAATTCCACCTTCATAATGGAAGTGAACTTCATTTTTTTCATTTCCTTCACGTTTGTCTGTTAAGGAAATGCGAAGACCGCGATTCAAAAAGGCTAACTCACGAACACGTGTTGCAAGCTTATCAAAATCAAATTCAACAGTTTCTGTAAAAATTTCTGGGTCTGGTACAAAGTGAACAGTTGTCCCTCTACGGTCAGTTTCACCAATAATTTTTAAATCATCTCCAACGAGACCACGATGATATTCTTGATAATATTTTTGGCCATCTTTATGAACAGTAACATCTAGTACTGTTGACAAAGCATTAACAACAGATGAACCAACACCGTGCAATCCACCAGAAACTTTATAGCCGCCTCCACCAAATTTACCTCCAGCATGCAACACTGTGAAGACTGTTTCCACGGCTGGACGACCCGTTTTTTCTTGAATATCAACCGGAATTCCACGTCCATCATCAACAACAGTAATTGAATTATCAGGCTCAATAAAAACCTCAATATGGCTTGCAAATCCTGCAAGTGCTTCATCAATTGAATTGTCAACAATTTCCCAGACTAAATGGTGCAACCCTTCTTTTGAGGTTGAACCAATATACATCCCTGGACGCATACGTACTGCTTCAAGACCTTCAAGTACTTGAATTTGACTGGCGTCATATTCGTCTGCAAGCATTTCTAAATTTTTATTTTCTTCGTTCAAAGTTAACTCTCATTTCTATGAAAAACTTACTACTATTATACCATAAATCAGCGATTTTAGCTCTAGTGCATGGTATTTTGTCACTCAAACTTGTAAAAAAAATAAGCAATTTTGACTAAAAATCTGCTTATCATTAATTCATTTTTTTTAAGATTACAAAATAATCTCTGTCAGCTGATGAATAATGTGAGTTGGCTTGCTATTAAGCGAACCATCACTTACAGTGTTAATCGCTTGTCCTGACAGAGTTGAATCTGTTGAGCTATCAAAATAAATTGTTGATATCCCAGCAGCATTTCCTGCTTCAATATCTAAAGGACGATCGCCAATCATCACTGTCTTCTTTGGATTGAGTTTATATTTATTTAACAAATAGTTAATTGATTCTGGTGCTGGTTTTCGTTTGAAGCCATTATCAGACGTGACAACCTCTGTAAAATATGAATCAATTTCAGCTGCTGACAGAATTGTCAGAACTTGATGATTTCGATGTGAAATCATAAAATTCTTATTTCCTTTTACTGATAGGTCTGTCAGTACTTTTTTAGCACCGGAAAAGAGAATTGGTTTTTCTAATTCCTCTGCTTCTAGCTTTTTGTATTCTTCCAAAAAGCCTGGCAAATCACTGGCATATTTTTCAACAGCGTAAGCCGTTGAAACTTTTAGCGCATCATATACATCAGTGCGCAAAACAACACGCTCTGCCATTGACCAAAGCGTTGCAGCAAATGCATGACTAGAACTTTCATAATTGTCCAATAAAGTTCCGCCTAAATCCCACATATAATTTTCGTAGTCCATGTTAATATTATAACACACTTTAGTAGCTAACATTTTGTCAGAAATGGATATTTTTAGTTTGCTTTCAAAATTTTAACTGGAAATTTTTTACCTTTAAATTGATTCTGAGTTAGTTCCATCTGTGCTGTTAAATAATTCTTTAAAAGTGGTTTTTTTATACTCGTTAATGTAATTTTTTGAAGTTGATTTTTCTTAACATATCTACTGAAATCAAAGGTTTGTTTCCACCAAGTTGGATGACTTGCAGCTACAATTGCAAAATTTTCTCCCGTTAATAATTGATGATCATAATATTTTCTCTCAATATCATTGAAATAATCCTCTGAATAGTAACTAAGCTCTCTCATAGCTCTGTCAGTAACAATACTCGCTTCTTGTTTTTTTTCAAAAGTTGAAGTTTCAAAGGCAAATTGTACATTATTTGTTTTTGAATCTACAACATAATAAACTTGATTATCCACTAAACTGTAGGTTTCTTTAATTTTATCTTTAAATATTAAACCTCCCAGAGCAATAATAAAAAATACAGCATAAAGTAGAATCCTTTTCCAAGGATTTAATTTTCTTGCTCTAGTGGCCTCATCAATTTTTTCAAAAGGATTTTCTGTAAATAAATCCCTTTGTTCAAAACCACTCTGTTTTAACCATACTTCTTCACAAATAATAGAAAGTTCATTAATATCCATAGATATGATAGAGCCCTGTATCGACAATACAATTTTTAAATTGTGACCTGGGTCAAAATAATTTTGATAAAACTTTAGCCGTTTATACCAAATTTTCTTTTCAATATAGACAGGATTAAATGAAGTTTGTTCACAAATATATAATACACCTGAACGAACATACATTCCTCGGATATCTCTCCACTCAATCTTAACTTCACGAAATAATAGCCGTAATTGAATTCCTTCTTCGTTGATGATGACCAACTTTCGTCGAGAATGATTGATGAGAAATATCAAAAAATATATAAGTAATAGTCCAATTAATAAACTTAAAATAATATGGCGCAAACTTTCAGAATTGATAGATTCCTGAATAAAAAAATTCTCGAAAAAAGACAAAAATATAAAAATTGACCAAAGAAATGCTAACTTCCAAACGTCCGTTTTAAGTTCCGATGGTAAATAATACTCTTCCATAAAAATTCTCTCCTAATAAAAATATTATATCAGAATTTTCTAATAAAACAGTTTTAAAAAAAGAAACCCCTAGGTTTCTTTTAAGCTTGTTCTGATTTCGATAGAAGAATAACAGAAACGATGACCATAACAATTCCTAGTAATTCAAGTGGGGTTAATTTCAAGCCAAATAATGGAATACTTAAAAAAACAGAAGTCAATGGTTCAGTAGCTGTTGCAACAGAAACAACAAGCGGTGAAATCAATTGAAAGGCTCTTAAAAGCAATAAAAAAGCCAGTGCTGTTCCAACAATAGAAATTGTTAAAACATAAAAAATTGACAAGGGTTCAATTCGAAAATCAATACGCCAAACTGGATAGAAGATATTACAGGCAATCCCCGCAAGCATCATTCCCCAACCTGTCATATTAAGTGCGCCATATTTATCTAATAATGGCCGAGGGATGATTGAATAAATAACAACAGCTACACCAGCGAGAAGGCCTGTTACAAGAGCTAGGGGACTGATTGATAAATGTTTGATATTTCCGTCCGTAATCAACAAAAAAACACCTATCATTGCTAAAATGACGAATAAGACCGATTTGGGTTTTGGTACTTGACGTTGAAAAATGAGTAAATAAAGCATAATAAAAACAGGTGCTGTATATTGTAAAATTGTCGCTGTAGCACTATTTGAAAGTTGAATGGCCACATAATAAAAATATTGAACAGAAAATACCCCACCAAAAACATACAAAAAGAGGGTTGGCATATTCTTTTTTGATTTCCAGACATCAAAAAAACGCTTATGGTCTCGCGAAAAAGACATGGCCAATAAAATAATACCAGCAATCGTTAAACGTGTTGATGTAATCCAAAGCGGGCTACCATGATAATCACGGAAAAAAAGCTGACCAAAAATGCCAGAAATTCCCCACATACAACCGGCAACTACTGCATAAAGTGTGCCTTTAAAAATTTGTTTTTTTACATTCATTTTTATATTATACCATACATCAAGAGGGTTCATTAGGGTTCAATCATCATTATGTTTTTATAAATTACGTTCTCGATTATTAGTGAGTTTAAGACATAATGGAGTTAAAAGAATAGCTTAATATTTTATCAAACAAGGAGTGTGTATCTTAAAGATTTGCAGAAAATTTGTTAAATCTTTACATTATTTTACTATCAATATGGCTCCAAAATTTTATATTTACTTGAACTACTTCATGCGATAGGCGATATAGTCCCAACTATTTTATTTCCTTAATCAGTTAATTTTGCAAAAAAAAACATTTTATATAAAATGTTTTTTTGGTTATTTTAATAAAAGAATCGGATAAGAATTCCACCGAAGATAAGGACAATTGCACCACAGAGTCTATTAGCCATCTGTGCAAAAGCAATCATTTCCATTCTATCTGATGCAGACAAGACAGCAATGTTACCTGTTCCACCCATAGAATTATTGATCATCCCTGCACCAATGGCAGTTTCGACTGGATAAAGTCCAAAGAGGCGAGCCAAGAACCAGCTAGCAAGTCCCATTACAACAACACTTGTCAAGCAAAGTACAACAAATTGCCATGTAAATGCTGAAGCAAGAGTATTCAAGTCAATCAAAGCAAGACCAATACCTGCCAAAACAGCATGAGTAAGGTTTGTCATAATCACTTGGTTAAACATTACAACAGATTCTTCTAAATCTTTAGGAACAGTATTTGTTGCTTTCAAGATAAATACAATAATAATCATAAATGCATATTGATGAATATTAGGGAAGAATTTGTTCAAGATGTCACCAGCCATCAAAAGAGCAAAGGCAAAGAGCATTCCTGTTCCGATTTGTTGAGCATCTAATTTTATTTTAGGTTTAGCCAACTCTTCTTTAGTTGCTGCAACAAGAGTCCCATGTCCATTATATTTAGATTTGTTGAATACTTTAGCGATAGATAAGGCACCAATAATCGCAAGAATATTACCAAAAGTAACTGCTGGAGCAAGTTGAGAGAAGATAGCTGCTTGGTTTCCATGAGCCAATCCGGCTGCATAGATTTGAGAGAGTGGAGTAATTCCGGCTCCCATACCACCTGACATCATTGGCATAGAAACATACATTACAGAATCAGCAAATCCATTACCAATAAGCATTCCTACAAGACCTACTGAGAAGAAACCAATAACCATAGTGATTAAAGCAATCGGAATAAATTTCTTGGAAGCTTTAACCAAAAGATTTCTGTTCATTCCTAAAATAGATCCACAGATAAGTGCAGCTATATAAAAATCAAGAAATCCAAATTTTCCACCCATAAAATTGGAAACTGCTCCAATAACATTTGAAGGAACAATGTGGAAGAAAGATAATAGAGTAGCACCAATTAAAGTGAAAACAGATCCCCCACCTAAGTATGAATTCATAATAGGGAGTTTTTCTCCTATGAAGTATAATAGGTGGCCTAATGTTACAAGTAGGAGAGTTAACCCTACCATATCAAGTGGAAGTTTTCCTAATAGTGTTACAACTATGATGACAGCTACGAAAAAGGCATATAAGGGAAGACTAATTCCCGATATTTTCGTTTCTTTAAGTTTTTTCATTTAAGATATTCCCCTTAGTACTCTGGATACCATTTAAGATCACGAACTGCTTTAGCCATATCAGTTTCTTTAGATTCAGTAAGACCTTGTTCTTGAGCTTTCTTAGCAACTGCTTCTGCAACTTTAATTGATACATCAGCAACAAATTCAAATGGAGGAAGAACAGGAGCACCTGGTTTACCTGGATCTACTAAACCGCTCAATGAATGTGCAGCTGCACCGATCATTTCATCTGTCAAAAGTTTTGCTTCAGATGCCAACATTCCTAAGCCCAAACCTGGGTAGATAAGTGAGTTATTTGCTTGACCAATTTGATAATCAACACCTTTGTAGCTGATTGTTCCTGAAGGAACACCAGTAGCGACAAAAGCTTTTCCATCAGACCACTCAATAACTTGTTCAGCTGTAGCTTCCATTTTTTTAGTTGGATTTGAGATAGGGAAGATTACTGGGCGTTCTGTATTAGCACACATTGCTTCAACAACTTCTTTTGTAAAGGCACCTGGATTAGTTGAAGTTCCTACTAAAATAGTTGGTTTTACTGTCTTAACAACGTTAAGAAGGTCAGTCATATCTCCAGCATCTTTATAATCAGCACGTTTTTTAGCAAATGGTTTTTGAGCTGGTGTAAGGTCTTCCATATCATCAAAAAGTAAACCTTGTTGATCAATCATGAAGAAATGTTTGTAAGCTTCTTCTTCAGAAAGACCTTCACTAACCATTTCAGCATGAACACGACCAGCAATCCCTGCACCGGCTGAACCACCACCATAGCAAAGATATACTTGATCAGTTAATTTTTCACCTGTAATGTCAAGTGATCCGAAAATACCACCTAAAACAACAATACCAGTTCCTTGAATGTCATCATTAAATGTTGGGATTTTTGTTTTGTAGTTATTTAAAATTGTTGCAGCATTTGAACGTCCGAAATCTTCCCAGTGAAGGTACAATTTAGGGAAAATTGATTCTGCAGTTTCTACAAATTGATCGACGAAACTGTAGTATTGATCACCGTAAATACGTTCTTGATGATTTCCAAGATACAAATGATCTTCTAAAAGTTCTTTTCTATTTGTTCCTGCATCAATAACAACTGGAAGTACAGACGCTGGATCAATACCTGCTGCGGCTGTATAAATCATTAATTTACCAACTGAGATATCAACACCTTGAGTTCCCCAGTCTCCAATACCAAGGATTCCTTCAGCATCAGTTACAACAATAAGACGAATTTCTCTGTCACCTGCTGCATTTTTCAATGTTTCAGTAATGTTTTCAGGGTGGTTAATATCAAGATAAGCAGCATATTGTGGATCTACGAACAAATGACTGTAGTTTTCAATTGTATCAGCAATTGTTGGATCATAAACAACTGGATTAAATTCTACAATATGTTTGTTGAATAAGTAGTAAAACAAAGTACGGTTTGTATTAAAAATTTCCATCAAGAAATGACGTTTTTCTAAATCAGATGGTTTTGTCAAATATTGTTCGTAAGTTTGTTCAGCTTGTTCCTCAATTGTTTGAACAGTTGGTGGAAGAAGACCAATCAACCCCAATTCTTGACGTTCTTTCATAGTAAAAGCTGTTCCTTTATTTAAAAAAGGATTGTTTAAAATTTCATGTGCACGCATCGTACAACCTCCATAAAAATTATAATTAATGTTATTACTTTATTACTATAAACTTCTTTTATCGTTATAGTCAAATTCCTTAGTGTTGATAAATTTTATTTATAACGCATAAATAATGTCAATGTTTATTTAAAAGTCTCTATATAAAAATAGATGATATTAATCAAAGAAATGGTAGTAAAAATTAGCTTATAACTATTAAATGATAAACTGTTCTTCTACTATTACTATTCCTAATTTATCAGGGTTTCAAACAATTTAAGATTAAGATTTTTTGTCAATGGTGGTTGTGTATCTAAAGTATCCATTTTTTTAAATAAAAACAAAATTGTGCGCTTTGCTTTATTCATATTTTCTATTATATAAAAGTATTCTAAAAAAGTAGAGTAAAATCACTCTACTTTTATTTTTTAAATTTATGTATCTTTTAGGTTAATAATTTGATTAGAAATTTTTTCAACAAAAGCTTGATCATGTTCGACCAGAAGCATTGTTGGATGATAAGTTTCTAGAAGTTGAATTATTTGTTCACGATTAAACACATCAAGATAATTAAGCGGCTCATCCCAGAGATAAAGCTCTGCTTCTTGTGATAAACTACGAGCTAATTCAACCTTTTTTTGTTGCCCTTGACTCATCGTTTCTATCTTTTGGCTAAATTGCTTGCGCTCCATCCCCAGTTTTCTGAGATTAGCTAAAAATAATTCATAATTTAATTGATATTCGGTAGCAAAGTCTTTCAGATAACCACGATTATCATAAATCTGACGGACAAATGATAGCCTTATTCCCTGAGGAAATTGAACAAATCCACTGTGCTCACCAGAAAAATCACCCGATAAATATTTAAAAATACTTGATTTCCCTTGACCATTTGGTCCGACAATTGCTGCAATCTCTCCCACTTTCAAAGAAAAATCAATCGGCTGGAAAAGTAATTTTTCGGTAAATCCAAGAGAAAAATTTTCAAACTGAATCAGTCTTTTATGATGTGAAGGTTGAAAATTCATGATAAGAGGTTCAGTTTTTTCGATATTTTTGAGTAATTTCTCTTTATTCTCAACTTCCTGTCCCATTCGTTTTTCAATTGATTTTGCTCGTTGATTCTGTTTTTTGGCAACTTTTTTATCCACAAAGGTTGCTCCGGCAACATTTTCTCGTTGATTAGACCAATCTCTTTTTTCTAACGAAGTCTTTTTCAGCCTTGAAATATCTTTACGTAATTTTTCGTCTTCAGCAAGTTCAAAGTCATCACGCAACTGTTTCTCTCGTTCATAGGTTGAGAAATTTCCCTGATAGAGAACTATTTGCTGACGTTCAATTGCCAAGGTGTGGTCACAGACTTCGTCAAGAAAATTTCGGTCATGTGATACAACGATAAATCCTGATTTCTTTTGAAGATAGTCAGCAACTATTTTTCTACTTTCCAGATCCAATTGATTTGTTGGTTCATCAATTAGTGGAAAATTGTCCTCATCTAAAAATAAAATTGCCAAGAGACACTTGGTTTGTTCCCCACCTGATAAACTTCCAAAAGGACGCCAAAGAATTTCTAAATCAACTTTCAATAAAGATAATTCACGTTCTAATTTCCATTGTTCAAATTCGGCTAATTCATTTAGCACATAATAAGTTAATTGTGAATTTCTGTCAGTAATTTTTACTGACAGACTTTCTACAGAATATTTATCAGCAGTATTTTGTTTTTTAGATTTATCTTTATCATTAAAATCTTCTTCTGTCAGTAATTGGGGGAAGTAAACAAAGTTTTTGTCAGTAGTTATCGAGCTGTCAGTAGTTATTTTACCTTGTAGTAAGTTTAAAAGGGTTGATTTTCCACGGCCATTTCGCCCTACTAATCCTAATTTCCAACGGTCATCAATATTTATTTGGGCATGATTGAAAATCAGATTATCCCCGTAGCCAAAGGTTAAGTCTTTAAATTCAATATTTGACATTTAATTCTCCTCTCATTTGTGAGAATTAAGAAATCTAATTTGAGTAGAAAACTCAGAGTGAGTTCCTCTGAATGTTCATAAATCTCAAATTCCCGCTTTTCTTGGAGCATTAATTTTTGCTCCGTGTTGATTTTGCTTGGTTGCTTTTACTGCTGTCATCCCATTAGTATTTTTCCCAGCAAATTGCGGTTTATTCTTCTTAATTTGTTCTAGTTTAGCTTGCATTTCTTTTTGTTTTTGATTCATTATTTTCTCCTTAAATTAAAAAACTCTTTTCACAACTTAGGTGAAAAGAGCTTTAAAAGATACAAATTCTGACAAATTGCCCAATCTGTAAACATAATAAAAGTCTATTCTCTCTAAGTTATGAAGACAACAAAAACACTCGATTTTTACGAATATTTTTAAAGTTCAAAACTTAGATTTTCAATAGACCTTACCTCGTTCATTTATTTAAGACAATTATAGCATAAAATAAAATGAACTGTCAAGATAAAAACTTGACAGTTCATTTTTAGATTAATGGAATTGCATTCCTCCATCAACAATAATTGTTTGACCGGTAATATAGTTTGAATCAGGGCCAGCTAAGAATGAAACAACATTTGCCACATCTTCAGGCTCAGATAAACGTTTCATGGCAATATCTTTTGCGAAAGTTTGCATTCCCCATTCATCATCTTTACCAGCATTTTTACCAACTTGATGCGCAATATCAAACATCATTGGTGTTTTTACAATCCCTGGTGCATAAGCATTAACTGTGATTCCTTCTTCTGCTAAATCACGAGCAGCAATTTGAGTCATCCCACGAACAGCAAATTTTGAAGAAGAATAGAGCATTAGATTTGGATTTCCAACAACTCCAGCTTGTGAGGTTGCGTTGATAATTTTACCTCCATGACCTAATTTTCTAAAAAGTGCTGTTGATGTTTGTGTCCCCCACAAAACTCCACCAACATTAATATTATAGACCTGATGAAATTGTTCAGGTGTAATTGTTTCAATTGGTGTTGTTGGGGCAATTCCGGCATTATTAACTACAACATTTAAATCACCAAATTTGTCGACAACAGCATTCAAAGCTGAAATAACTTGTTCACGGTCGGAAACATCAGCTTTAATCGCAAATGAGTTTTCTCCAAGTTCTTTTGCTGCTTTTTGAGCTGTTTCTTCGTTGTAATCAATAATAGCTACTTTAAAACCATCATTATAGAGACGTTTTGCGATTGCAAAACCTATTCCTTGACCTGCTCCAGTAACTGCTGCAATTTTAGACATCTTATTTCTCCTTTATTTATTTATTTTATAGACCTTTACCAGTTGGTGAAACTAAAATTTTAACAGCTGTTTCATTATGATGAATCAGCGTATCGAATCCTTTATCAATCAAATCATCCAAACCGATTTTAGCTGTGATGAATTGGTCCAATTTTATTTTACCTGTTGATACTAAATCAATTGTTTTTGGATGAGTGTTATTATAAGCAATCGTTCCTAAAAGGTTAGCTTCTTTGATTACTAATTTTGCCATATCAACACTAGCGGCTTGCCCCAAATTGCGACAATGACAACTGTTCCACCCATACGAATCGCATCTAGACAAGCGTCAAATCCCGGTTGGACAGAGGTACATTCAAAGGCTGCGTCCACTCCTTTTTCATTAATTTCATGAACTTTAGCTTGAATGTCATCTTCAATTGGATTGAAGAAATAATCAGCAACTTGTGCTTCTTGTGCTTTTTTACGACGAAGTCCACTAGGTTCACTGATGATAACAGTATGTCCTTGCGCTTTTGCAACGGCAGCAGTTAATAGTCCAATTGGTCCAGCACCAACAACTAATACCGTACTCTTTTCACTTAAATTTGCTCGTTCAACAGCGTGATAGCCGACTGATAGTGGCTCAATTAGAGCAGCTTCATCCAATGGTAAGTTATCAGGAATTTTGTGAACCCAACGTTCATCAACAGAAATTTTTTCAGCCAAACCTCCACCATTTCCGCCCAAACCAATAAAGTTTGAGCCTTCTGAGAGGTTATAATGTCCAGTTTCACTTGTATCAGTCCCTTCGGGAACGATATAAGGTTCGACAACGACATGGTCACCTACTTTAAGTCCGCTTACTCCTTCACCTATAAAATTTACAACCCCAGACATTTCATGTCCAAGAGTGACTGGTGGTACTTCTCCAGTAATTGGATTAGGATGTTCTGCTGACGGACAAAAAATTGGGCCATCTAAAAATTCATGGAGATCTGTTCCACAAATTCCACACCAAGCCACATCAATGCCAACTTGGCCAGCTTTTACTATTGGTTCATTAATTTCATCAATGCGGATATCCCCGCGGTCGTAAAAACGTGCTGCGCGCATAAAAACGCCTCCTCTATATAGGATGGTTGTCGTTTCAGGCAATCAATTAAATTTAGTATTTGAGATTTCTCTCACGAGTTTATTCTATCATTATTTCTAATAATTTACAAAAATTTAAAGCGTTTTCTTCCTTGGTATATATAGACTTTTAAATATTTTATCGTAATAAAAAAGCTACTGAATTTTCTGTCAGTAACTTTTACTTTTTGTATTCTTATTAATTGTTAATGTCTATTTCTTCGACGATTTTTTCGACTATCACCCTTAACTGGAATTTGTCTTTGTTCCTTGACAAATTCTGGTAATTGATTATATTTCATTGATAAAACGAGCCCTAAGCCGATGATATTTGCCATTAAGGCCGATCCCCCTTGAGAAATGAAGGGTAAGGGAATACCTGTTAAAGGAACAACACCAATCGCTGCTCCAATATTTTCAAAGACATGGAAGAGAATCATCATAGTAATACCCGTTGAAATATAGGTATAAAACTGATTATTTGATTTGAAAGTTACTCGAATCATTCGATAAATCAGCATAAAGTAAAGGAAAATCAAAAAGGCTGATCCAATAAATCCGAAATCTTCAGCAATGACAGTGAAAATCATATCTGATTCTCGAACGGGAACATTGACATTAGCTACACCAATTCCTTTACCCCAAAGACCACCAACACCAACTGAAATCAATGAGCGTGCTTGTTGAAGACTGAAAGTCTGAGAATATTCAAAAGGATGTAACCATGCGATAAAACGATTGACCTGATACTGAGCAAAACTGGTACTTTCAAGAAATTTTTGTCCTTCTGGTGAAGCAACTAGAGCAACAATTCCTACAGCTACTGCTGCTACGAAAAAAAAAGCTGGCGCAAGTATTTTCCAAGAAATACCAGCAACTAAAATAATTCCAGCAAAGATAGCTGCAAAGACCAAGAAAGTTCCGAAGTCTTTTTGAAAGACTGATAAAATGGCAACTGGAATTGTTTCAAGTATCAGAAGTCCGATTAAGCGGAAATCATCTTTGAGTACTCGTTTTTTTAGATTATTTTGGAAGGTAACCACAATCCTAGCCGAAAATAAAATATAGGAAAGTTTCATAAACTCGGACGGTTGAAAAAGATTTCGTCCTCCAAAAGCGAGCCAGTTTTTTGCACCTGTTGAAGCATAGGTTGCTTTATCGTAGAAAAAGATCGGTAGAACCATTAATATAAGACCTAATAGGTAAAAAAATGGTGTTAAATTCCATAAAAACCTTGAATCCATATGCATGACAATTAAAGCAACAAAGAGTCCGACAATAACCCAAGTTCCTTGTTGAACAACTAGATTCGTTGCTTGCGTGGGGTGGTCATGACTTACTGCAACATAAAGTGCGTAAAGACCAATCAATATTAACATAAAGGCTGGTAAAATTAGCCCATAATCAATTCGTGAATCAAATGTAAATCTATTTGCTTTCTTGTTTTTCAAAACTAGCTCCAGTCAGTTTAATCTTGTTTTGGCAATTCATTTGGGCAATTTGCTATCACTTAGTTCTAACTTTTGCTTCAAATTTACAAAAACAATTTTATTATTGAGGTGACTTCTGTTTAATATCATAAATCCATTCTATTATACAATTTTTTTGGATGATTTGGGCATTCTTTCTCAAAAATTCCAATAAAAAAACACTGAAGCACTTTCAGCATTTTATAAAATGTGCCCAAGAAGGTCTCCTCCAAAAATCAAAAGATAAGAATAGAGGAGAATTGGCAATGGTTTACATAATAAGATACTCCAAGTGAAGAATTTCCAACTCATTTTTGTTTGACTTGCTATTAAAACAAGGGCATCATCTGGGGCAATAGGAGATAAAATGAGGAGCGCGAAAACAATATTAAAGCGTTTTTGCCCCTTATCCAACCAAGCCATGTATTTATTATATGTTTTTTCTTTGACAAAAGTTTTGGCTAATGAAGAACCATATTTTTTACCAAAGTGAAAAAGTAAAAAAGAGCCCGCAACAATTCCAAAGTAATTATAAACAAAACCCCAAACTGGTCCAAAAATCATGACCCCTGCTGCCATTGTAATCCCACCTGGTATGATTGGAACAATGACTTGCAAAATTTGCATACAAAGGAAGATTAATGGTCCTAAAAAACGATGTGCCACAATCAATTGTTGTAAGACCGCTTGATTTTGAAATGCGCCAAGGCGCCATAAATAAATGCCACCAACAATTGTCGCAACAAAGCCAAGAATAGTAATTAAATTAAAAACTCGTTTGATATATCTTAATACGTTATCATTCAAAGAAAATCCTCACTTTGGGCATTTTTTTTGGCTTTAAGGTAGGCTTCATTTTCTTCAATCCAACCTGGCAAATAATTAGCAAGGGTTTTAAAGCCAATTTTATCCCGAGAATCAGTAAAATGTTTTTTTCGGTAAATATGGTGAACTTGCGGATTTTTTTCCAGACTGCGAATTGACAGGCTAATTTTGCCATTATATTCGTCAATATCAATAATTTGTGCCATCACTTTTTGGCCAATTTTAGCAATATCATGAATACTTTTGACATAACCAGATTGAATTTCAGAAATATGAATCAATCCTTTTTGTTCAATTTTTTCTTTATTTGATGAATTATCCAGGTAAAATTTTACAAATGCACCATAATCTTGCATTCCAATAATTTCAACCTCAACAATATCACCGATTTTAGGACTTTTCTTCTCCATATTATGGCTCGATAATCTCAACTGATTCAATAACGACATCATCGACTGGTTTATCTTGCGCACCTACACGAACAGCTGCAATTTCATCGAGAACTTTATAGCTTTCTTCATCAACCAATTGACCAAAGACAGTGTGACGGCCATCAAGATGAGGAGTTCCGCCGCCAGTATATGTTTCAGCTACTTCTTCAGGCCACCCTCCTTGGATAAGTGAATCTTTAGGATAAGGCAAGTTTTTATTTTGAACAATGAAAAATTGACTTCCGTTTGTATTAGGTCCAGCATTGGCCATTGACAAAGCTCCCCGAAGATTAAAGAGGTCCATTGAGAACTCATCTTCAAATTTTTCTCCGTAGATTGAAGAACCACCCATCCCAGTTCCTGTTGGGTCTCCTCCTTGAACCATGAAATCTTTGATGATACGGTGGAAAATTACTCCATCATAATACCCCTCTTTGCTAAGTTCAATAAAGTTTTTTACGGTTTTTGGAGCAAGATTATCAAATAATTTTACAGTCATTTTTCCATGATTTGTATTGATAATTGCTGTAGTACCTTTGTAGTTTTCAAGTTCAAGTTGTGGGTAAGTCATATTTTTTAGTTAGTATTTTTATTTCTAAAAATACCTTCCTTTCTTTTTATAAGTTAATAAATTTCTGTCAGTAATTTTTACTGACAGTTTTTACTGATAGCTTTAATCAATAATTTTTAAGGCTTGTAAGGCTTTTAGAATTCCATCATTTTCAACAGAATCAGTAATGTAATCTGCTTTTTCTAAAATTTCAGGATGTGAAATCTTCATAGCTACTGACAGACCGGCAAAATCAAAGAGTTCACGGTCATTAAGTCCATCACCAAAGTTCATCATGTTCTCAGCTTTCAGACCAAGTTCTTGTAAAACTTTTTGACAGCCGATTGCTTTAGAACCTTCCATTGGAACAATATCTGAACTGTTTGGATGCCAACGAACCAAACGAATTTTATCGGATAAAATTTCTGGTAATTCTAATTGGTCATCATGGTCAGAAATTGTCAACATTTGATAAATTTCATTTGTTTTATAATAATTGGGATTTTCTTCCAATTCAGAATAAACTGGACCAATTGCATCACTAGCAATTTTATCCCATTTTGAAATTTTCAAACTATCCGCAGCTACAAAAGAATATCCACTTTGTTCATTTTTCAGCCAAGTGATAATTTCTTCAATTAACTCCTTAGAAAAAGTATTTTTATATAATACTTCTCCTGTTTGTGCATTTTCAACATAGGCACCATTGATTGCTACATAGAAATCTGGTTTTAATGCCCTAACTTCTGGAACAACTCCGAAAAGATTTCTTCCCGTTGCAATTCCTGTCATAATTCCTTTTTCACGAAGTTTATAAAAAACTTCAGTAATTGATTCAGGCATGAAAGCTGAATCTTTGACCCTCAAAGTATCATCAATATCAAAAAAAATGATTTTTATTTTTGGGGCTTTTTCTAATATTTTTTCCATCTTTTTTTCACTTTAATTTTATTTGTACAAACTTAATTATATCATATTTCTAACTTGTTTTTCCTCAGGTTTAAACTAAGTGATGTTGAATGGCATAAATTGTTGCTTGAGTTCGGTCTGACACTTCAAGCTTATTAAAAATATTAGAAACATGAGTTTTGACTGTTTTTAAACTGATAAAAAGTTCATCAGCAATTTCTTGATTAGAAAGTCCCGTCGCAAGTACTTTTAATACTTCTAATTCTCTTTTTGATAAATCATCATATAATTCATGTTTTCGATGTTTTTGTTGAGCAATCTTTTCCTTGACAGCATCGGAAAGGACATCTTCTCCATTGGCAACTTTTCTGATTGCAGATGCAATATCAGCGGCTTGTGATGTTTTAAGAATATAACCTTTAGCTCCAGCAGCTAAAGCCGGAAAAACTTTTTCGTCATCAATAAAACTCGTTAGAATTAAAATTTTTCGTTCTGGATTTTTGGCTAAAATCTTTTGAGTTGCTCCAATTCCATCAAGTCGATCCATCACTAAATCCATGAGAATAACATCAGGGTCAAGCATTTCAGTTTTTAAAAATCCTGACTCGCCATCGGCAGCTTCACCAACCACTTCGATATCGGGTTGAATATTCATGAAACTTGATAAACCTAGTCGCACCATCTGGTGGTCATCAACAATTAAAAGTTTAATTTTTTCCATTTTGTTCTTTCTAAATACGCATCATTTTTAAAGGCTCGGCTTCGCTTTAGGGATAATGATTTCAACAGTTGTCCCCGCACCTGGTGCCGAGATTACTTTGGCATCTCCGCCGATTAATAAAGCACGTTCTTTGATATTGGCTAAACCGTAACTGGCCGTCTTATCACTAGTAGAAACATCAAAACCAACTCCATCATCAGCAATTTTCAAAAAAATGTTTCCAAGTGATTCTCTTAAAGAAACTTCAATGTGCTCGGCTTGCGAATGACGCAAAGTATTCGATAAAATCTCTTGAGCCATTCGAAATAAATTGTCCTCAACATTACTCGTCGCTTCAATGTCAGCCAATTTAACTGTAATATTTGCTGAAATTTTCGCTTGGAGCTCGTCTGTCAGTGCTGACAGCCCTTCTGCTAAACTCTTACCATCTAATTCTACTGGTCTAAGATGTAGTAAGAGTGCTCGCATTTCATTTTGTGCAGAATGGAGCACTTTTAAAACCAATTGTGTCTGTGTTTCGATTTGTTCTTTAGTCAAATTTTGTGTCGAACCAGCAACAGAAGATAAAATCATTGTCGCTGCAAAAAGTTCTTGACTGACAGAATCATGAAGTTCACGTGAAATTCTTTTACGCTCTAATTCAATAATTTCAGCTTTGTCAGCAGATTTTTGCTTAGATAATTCTTGGAGTTCAGCTGACATATTCATAATTTTATCATGAACAGCTTGTAATTCAGGAGATTCAGGTTGTTGATTTTCTTCTAAAAGTTTAATATCATCTTGAAATTTTTGTTGAATAGCCATATTTTCAATATGATTAAAAAGGGTAAAAATCAGCGCAAGTAATCCTGCAACTGATATAAATATCCATAAACCATAGAAATTATCTCGAAGTTCCCTAATAATATTAGCGGTATTTAGTCCCCCTAAAGGTTGACCACTATTCATCATTATAAATAGTAGAAGGTACATAATAAGGATGATACTAAAAACTGCTAAAAAGGTTGTGAAAAGTGATTTTTTCATCCTCTAATCACCTCAATATTTCCTGAATCAACACGGATATTGATTTTAATTCGTTTTTCCGCCTGATCTAAATTTTCACTAAAATAACGAACATTTCCCGCATTAATTTGTGCTGCCTCATTGAAAATCTTTACAAGCCCAGCATTTGTTGTTAAATCAAGCGAAACTCCTACGTCCTCAGGAACAATAATTTTTGTATTACCTGTCATTTTTTTAATAGAAAGACTATTTCCAGAAGGTTTAAAAGTAACATCATCAAGATCAATGATATCATTTTGATTTTCATTCATGATTGACTCAGATTCATCTTGAGAAATATCTTCGTAAGAAAAATTTTTTACTCCTCCTTCTCGTGGATTATTTTTCCAAAAAACGATGCAAGCAATCGTAGGGAAGATAATTGCTAACCAGAACCATCCAACTGTGAAGAGAATCATTACCGATATTGCCCAAAAAATGAAACTGATGATACGTAATACACGCGCACGCGAACGAGTCGCCAAGATAGTAAAGAGAATAGCTAAAGCTAGAACTACCCACATACGCGGTGTACTAATCACATGAAAAATCAATCCTAATACAATAAAAATTTCTATAATAAAGATTGCTTTCAATTTTTTATTCATAAATCTATTGTACCAAAAAAAAGCTTACTTTTTCTCGGACTTAAGACTTAAATTTTACTTAAGAAAAATAGAGAAAAAATACTCCATTCATTAAGATGAAGTATTCTTTAAATTACATAATAAAAATATTTTTATCATATCCCATAAAATTTTTCAAAAAGATTTCTACCAGCTTGACTTCTTAACCCCTGGAATCTTACCTTCATGCGCCAATTTTCTAAAATTAACTCGTGACATACCAAATTTTCGCATGTAGGCTCTGGGTCTTCCGTCAATTCGATCTCGCATTTTCATTCGATTGGGATGAGAATCTTTAGGGAGTTTTCGGAGAGCTTCATAATTTTTTTCTTTCTTAAGTTCCTGTCTAAGCTCTTGATATTGAGCAACTAATTTTTGTCGCTTTTTAAATTTAGCAATTTTTGATTTCTTCGCCAAAATATTATCCTTTCATTTATTAATTTAGTTAACCAGTTAAGTATATCCTATAAATAAAACAATGTCAACTGGTTAACATTATTTTATTTTATTTTCTCTATTTTAATTAGCGACTAAAGCTCCTCCTTGACTTGAAACATAGTCTTGAGCATTCTCCTTATTTATTTTTACCAGACTCCCTTTAGTATCCACTCCATAAGTTTCACTTTTTTCACCTTTGATAGTTACCGTCGCAGAAGGCATATAATATTGGTCAGTTTCACTTCCAAAATAGTTTTCATAAGTAATGACACTTTGATCAAGCTTATCATTGACAGACTCATCATTTGCTTGTCTCATTATATTTTGAATAGCCAAATCCACATTTTCTGGTATGAATTCATAACTTCCACCATCCACCATTTGACTTACCCCTTGATATTGAATAGAAACTACCTTGTTAAGACAATCTTTATAAGCCATAAGTGCGGTCAAATTAGCAAGATTTATCGAAATGTTCGTTTTAAAATCTGATGAAATATCATTTAAAAATGATTGATATTTAAAAACACTATTAAGACTAAGCATCTTGTTCATTAATTCAGTCATAACTTCTCGTTGATGAGCGGCGCGTCCATAATTCCCATTAGCTAACGTATCTCTATCTCGGGCAAAAACTAAAGCTTGTTCTCCGTTGATGAGCTGCTTAGGATTTCCTGAAAGATAAGGAACATAAGCTTTATATTCAGGTTCTGTATTTGAGATATAAATCGCTCCACTATCTACAGTTTTATCTGAACCAGGCAAAGTTATTTTACCTGAATCAGTCCCTTGATAGACATCTGAGCCATTAGTATCATTGACAACTTATACTCCTCCAACGTCATTCACAAGATTTACTAAACCGTCCATATTAACAATCATAAAAATATTAAGATTCAGCCCTACTTGATTACCAATCGTTTTCATGGCATAAGTAACAGCAGATGATAACCCACCATTATTAAATCCTAAAGGATAAGCAGCATTCATTTTTTGAGTAGATTGAATTTTTCCAGATGCATCTTCAATATTCGTCATCGTATCTCGTTCCACTGAAATAATAGTGGTTGTTTTTGTCCGAGGATTCAATGTTAAAATAATTTGAGAATCTGAATTTCCATTCCATGAATCTGCACCACCCCTACTATTATCACCAGTATCCACTCCCATAAGCAAAATAGTTAGTGGTTTTTTTGCAGATATACTAGAACTTTTTATTTTTGTATTTACATGAGTTTTCGTTAATGTTTTCTCTGCTTGAACATAGATAACCGCACTAACTGCCACGACTAAAATAACAAAAAGGGACATAAAACGAACAAAATATACTTTTTTAGACCTTTTTATTTTTTTCTTTTGTCTAATTTCTTTTCTTTTCATATCAAGAATACTTCTTTCTTTTATTAAAAATTATAACTTACTTAAACTCTTTAATTTTTCGTCAGCCGAGCTATTCAAAACCAGTCCTACTGCCAAAGTTGAAATTAAAAATGATGATCCACCTTGTGATAAAAAGGGAAAGGTGACACCTGTTTCTGGAACCAAACCAATTGCTCCACCTAAATTGACAAAAACTTGTATCAACAAAAAAGATGAACAACCAATTGAAATCATTGAATTAAATGGATCTTTTGCCCGCATCCCCACCAAAAGCATTCGGGTAATCATGAAAAAAATGACAGCTAGGATTATAATTCCACCAATGATTCCCAATTCTTCTACTATTACTGAAAATATAAAATCTGTATGAGCTTCAGGCAAAAATCCTTGTTTTTCAATCGAATTCCCCAGCCCTCTTCCAAACCAGCCACCATCTACAATCGCATAATATGAATTAGCAAGTTGATGACCCGAAGAAGCCAAGTCAGTAAAAGGATTAACAAATGCTTTAAATCGAGCATTAATATAAGATCCTGGAATCAAATCGCCTCCACTGATAAAAAGAAAGAGCAAAAAACTAAGACTAATCGTAAGCAACATCTTCCCATAACCTGAAAACCATCGCCAAGAAATTCCACTTGCACCAATCATTATCAAGGCTAAGAGCCCAATAATTGCTGTATTTCCTAAATTAGGCATACTGAGTTCCACTATCATTAGTAAGATAATCGGAAATCGCCATCCCCCTACAACTTTTTTTATGAGATTGTTACCCTTAAAAATTGCTTGAATATCATTTTTCTCAATCTCTTCTTGTCTGTTAGAAAAGATAGAAGCAAGAAACCAAACTGTAAAAAGTTTTGCAAATTCAACCGGCTGAATAGTTCCAATCCCTGATAAGGGAATCCATCCATGCGCTCCATTCGCTGATGTATTAGGACCCACCCTTGAATAAATCATCAGCAAGATAATAATTAGAAAAATTATTTTTAAAATCTTTTCATTTTTTATAATTCTTAATTTTACTCGATAAATAATAATTAAAGCCACAAAACTTATAATTATAAAAACTCCTTGAGAAATTGCCAATCGATAAGGAGATAGTCCTCGGTTAATTTGATAGGGGACAGTTGCTGAAAACACCATGAGTAAGCCAACAGCTGAAAGAATCAAATAAGGAATCAAAATAGATAAATCTAAAAAACTATTTTTTGTAATTTTTTTATCCATAAATGAATCCCTCTTCGTTAATTTTCCAAATGAACGCCAAGAGTATTTCTAGTTGCAAATCAATGAATAACTTTTTCTTTCTTATTTTTTTATTTTTTATTGTTGTATGAATTAATATTTTTGTCATCGGCTTGTACCTCAATTTCTGATTTATAGTAGATTTTGATTGTACAGCTCCAACTCAGAGAACTAGATTAGATTGAAGTGATAAAAATGCATTTCCACTTTTAAGCTATCTTTCTTCCTACAGCTCCCAGGGTCTGAGCCACTGTTATTCTGTGCTTCCATTTT
The DNA here is from genome assembly GCF_038006485.1 of Lactococcus sp. FSL K6-0773. Lineage (NCBI taxonomy): Bacteria > Bacillati > Bacillota > Bacilli > Lactobacillales > Streptococcaceae > Lactococcus > Lactococcus sp. FSL K6-0773. The sequence continues at coordinate 885,638 of NZ_JBBOVF010000001.1, forward strand.
CACCACCTCCTTTTTTATAAAAAAATTGCCTACGCCGGTTGAACGTAGACAAGGTATGATTTCAAAAAGATACACTATCAAGTGAACTAAAGTACCCAGTATCGTTCAAGCTTTAGCTCCGCAGGGCGATGTTGTTGCACTATTTCACGCCTTCTTTTTTCGACGTGAACTGTTGGCCCTCTCATCGTGTCTCCACGACTCTGCGGCAGCAACCCGTATCCCTGTGGTAGCCTCACCTACCGATGGTTAGAAAATCTCTAACCAAAATTGCTTAAATTAAATTTTCAAAATATTTCCTAAGCAAAAAAATTATAACACGACCTATACTTTTAGTCAAATAATAAATGCATTACCTAAATTAAATATTTTTTTATTGGATTAAACCTCTTGTTATGACTAAGTTTTTTAGAAATTAGAACTAAGACAAAAATATTATTTTTTAAAATAAAATACCAAAGATTAAAATATACAGACAAAAAGCTTATAATTGAATAATGAATTTCGTTAATAAATAAAAAACTCCCTAGTCAATGCTGACTAAGGAGTTTTTTATTATATTTATCGAATTCCCAAAGCAATACGGGCATAACGACTCATTTTATCAACTGTCCATGCTGGATACCAAACCAAGTTCACCTTGATTTCACCAACTTCTGGCACTTCTTTCAAAGCATCATGAATTTGTTCAGTCAAAAGGTCCGCCAAAGGGCAACCCATTGTTGTCAATGTCATTTTAATTTCTGTAAATCCGTTATCTTCAAAGCTAATTTCATAAACTAATCCGAGGTTGATAATATCAATCCCAAGCTCTGGGTCAATGACGTTTTCAAGGGCAGAGAGAATTTTGTCCTTGATTTCATTCACTTGCTCTTCTGTGTATTTATCTGCCATTTTATCTCCTTAGGCTGTCATAAAAAGCAAAACTTTAAAAGTTGAACGAATGTGCTTTCTAGGACAAATCCAAATTGTCAAATTCTTTTTACAGCTTTATTTTACCAAATTTATTTTAAAATTTCTAGATAAAAAATTACTGACAGAAAATTTTATGAATAAATTTTTTCTGTCAGTAATTTATTTTATGCAAAACGTGAGAATTTCTTGAAGAAACTCAACATGAAAGTAAAGAGAGCGATAATAACCACAAATAGGATTGCTTCTGGTAAAATTGCTCCATTCAAACCAATGGTTTCGCGTAACATTTTTAAACCATAAGTCATTGGTAACCAAGGACTGATGACTTGATATATTTTAGGCGCAAGTTGTAAGGGGTAAGTTCCTGCACTCGTCGCCAGTTGTAGAACTAAGACAACAATCATAAGGAATTCACCAATCTTACCTAGAGCCGTTAAGAAGAAAGTATTGATTGCCATGTAAGCGAAGCTGATTAAAAGTACTGACAACAACATTTCCCACAAATGATTTGGTCTCAATCCAAGAAGAGCAACTGCTCCCCAGACGATGATTCCTTGTAAAAGTGCTACCAAACCATTTGTACCAATTTTCGCCAACATAAATTCGCGACCAGATTTCCATTTTTCACCTGAGAAACCAATTCCAATCACAACATTTGTCGCAAGGGCACCAATAAAGAGAGCAACATTAATCATGTATGGTGTCATTCCTGCACCATTTTCTGGTACATTGTCATGGTCAGTATGTTTAAGTTTCAACGGTGCAGCTACTTTTTTAGCATTTTCATTAGAATTATTAGTTGCTGAGAGAGTATCATCTGCTTTGGTTAACGCTGTTGACAAGTTATTAGCCCCTGTATTTAGCGTTCCCAAACCACTTGTTAAACTTGAACCTCCATTTGCCAATTGTTGTGAAACAGAGGAAATTTGTTGAGCACCCCCTGCCAATTGATTTGAACCTGAAGTTAAAGTTGAACCATTCGCTTGTAATTGTGACAATCCAGAAACTAATTGCATTGTCCCGCTTTGTAAATCTTTTGATTTACTTGCTAATTGTTGAGCGCCAGCGTTTGCTTGATTAACTCCGTCAGCATATTGGGCAAAACCAGAAGTTAATTTTTGACTTCCAGAAGTTAACTGGTCATTAAAATTCGTCAAACCAGCATTTAACTGATTGATACCAGGAATAAATTTTGTGTTTACATTAGTGTTTACTTCGTTCAGACCACCTGAAAGGTCAGCAATTATTTGACTTGCTCCTGGAACTAATGTTTTAAGATCAGCAATTTTTCCAAACATTGGTAGTAGACTTGTAAGACTGTCTTGGACTCCTTTAATATTCTTATTTAAAGATAGTAAATCGGTTTGAACTGCTCCAGCACCAACAGAATTATCTAATGCATTTCTTATATCTGTTTTCTGACTTTCGCTTAAAGTTTTAAAAGTCTCAGTACTTTCAACTGCTGTCTTAGAGGCCGCCACTTGATCATTAGCTAGATTTGTGACCGTAGCTCCAAGACCTTTCAAGTTATTTTGGATATTGGCAGCCAAATTTGGGTCAATCGTATTTTTTTGTAACTCCTGATTTAATTCAGTAAGACCATTTTGTACAGCACTAATATTTTGCTGTTGAGTTTCGGATAAAGTTGTTTTTTGAGCCATTTGACTTAAGCCTTCAGATAATTGTTGCACACCCGATTGCAATTGACTCACCGCTTCTGACCCTTGAGAAATTTGTGAAATTCCTGCTGACAGCTCTTTTGATTTATCAGCCAGTGTTTGTGTACCTGCTGCTAATTGTTGCGTTCCACTGACAAATTGGTCTGCACCAGAAGAAAGTTGTTGTCCCCCATTGGCAGCTTGATTCACTCCTGATACATATTTATTTAAGCCTGAATTCAAATTATTTGCGCCGTCAGTAAAAGTTAAACTTGATGAAGATAAAGTATTCAAATTACTACTTAATTCTTTTGAACCATTTAATGCTGACGAAGTTCCATCAGCCAATTTATTTGAACCGTCAGAAGCTTCTTTCATTCCTGACTTCATATCACCAAGTTTAGCGAAAATTTCTTTGGTGTAAGTTTCCGTGATATTTTTAGAAACCTCTGATTTCAGCTGATTCATCGCACTTTCGCTCATTTTTGATGAAATATAGTTATGACCACGTGTCGTTTGATAATCTAACTGAACCGTTTTTGGTTTCTTATTCATTAAGGTTGTTGCATTTTCTGAAAAGTTTTCTGGAAAAGTGATAACCATGTAATAATCACCTTTTTTTATCCCTTTAGAAGCTTTATACTCCGAAACAAAATGATAATCTAAATCCTTTGATTTTTTCATTTCAGCAATGACATCATCACCAAGTTTGAATTTTTTCCGTTCAATTCAGACGTCTTGTCTAAATTTACAACCGCTACTGGTAAGTCATTCAATTTACCGTAAGGATCCCACATAGAACCTAAGAAAATATAGTTATAAATTGCTGGTACAAGTGCCAAAGCGATAATAACAATAATAAAAAATTTGTGCTTTAAAATGGCTTGCCATTCTTTTTTTAACATCTTTTCCCCTTTCTTTATGGACAATACGTCCAAAAATTGTTACAATACGTATTATAAACTTTTTAGAAAATTTGACAATTATTATCCATTCAGTTTTGGACAGATTTTTAAATCTGTCTAAATAAAGCACTTACATTCTAAAAAGGACGGAGGTTCCCCTATAATGTCCAATGACAGCAGAAAAGATCGTACAAAACTTCAATTACGAGATGCCATGATTCAACTTTTAGGCGAGAAATCTTTTGACCAAATTTCAACGACTGAACTTGTGAAATTAGCTAAAGTTAGTCGTAGTAGTTTTTATACTCATTATCAAGATAAATATGACATGATTGAAGCCTATCAACGTCGACTTTTTGAGACTATTCAATATGTATTTGAAAAAAATAACGGAAATATTCATGCAACGATGCTTGAAACTTTTGAATTTCTAAAAGGAAATCAAATATATGCCGCTCTTCTTTCGGAAAATGGTAGCAAAGAAATCCACCAGTTTATGTTGCAAAAACTCAAAGAACTTATTCAAAGTTCCTTTTTCCCTCAATCTAAACATCTTAAATTAGGAAAATTAGGGGAAATTTATGCGACAACCTACTATGCTAATGCTATTTTTGGAACTACTCAATCGTGGATTCGTCGAAAACAAAAGGAAACACCTACTCAAATTGCTAATCTATTAGTTGAGCTCATAAATTAAAAAAAAAACGGTTCTTTTAGAAGAATCGTTTTTTATCATTCTATTTGGAAAATAACAGCCATTAACAGGTGTTAATCATGTTGCTGAACTTCCAAAATCATATTGCTCAATGTTTCAATCACCATATCTTCATCAGATAGTTCTTGTTTCGTAGCCAATTTTAAAGCTTTTCCAGCTCTAAATACCGGAATATTTTGTTCGCCTACTAAAATTTTTTCTCTTGAATGAACATCATGACTGACTCTGGCTGCACGTTTACGAACCTCAAAAGTCCCAAAATTTGAAATATGTACGGGAGTCCCTTCAGAAATATAGTAAGTGATTGCCTCGACAAAGGCATTGATTGCCTTTGCTGCATTTACTTTTGAAAGTTCTGTACGGTCTGCTACATAATCAATTAACTCCTGTTTCGACGCCATTAACTCATTCCTCCTATTTTCTACATTCCCCTATCATCCTTTTCTTCACTAACTCTAGTGAATTCTTTTGTCATCATATAAATCTTCATAAAAAATCCTAGCTTACGCCAAGATTTTTTGGTTATTTTACAACCATAACATTGCAAGGTGCATGATTAACAACATAACTTGTCGTCGAACCTACTAGCATCCTGTCTAATAATCCCTTACCATTTGAACCGACTACAATCAAATCCAATTCAAATTGCTTTGCAAAATTAATGATTTCTTTCTTTGGATTTCCTGTAAAGGCATGGACTTCAAACTCAACTTCATCATTAATCAGAACCTCAACTTCAGCAATAATTTCTTTAGATTCTGTTTCTAAATCATCCAAATTAATTGCCAAGGCATACGGAGTTCCCCGAAGTCTTGTTTCGTCTTTAACATGTAAAACAAATAATGAAGTTTTATTTCTTTTGGCAATGGCGACTGCTTCGTGAATTGCTTCTTTCGATTGGTCAGAGCCATCAACTGCAACTAAAATTTTCTTGTATTCATCTCTCATTGTAAACGCCTCCTTTACTATATTCTATGATAAAATATTTAAGAAGTCCAACTAAACACTCACTATATTTTTAGAAGAAACTTTTATTTTTAAGACTTTTTTTCCAATTTTACTTAGAAGTAAAAATATAATTTTATGAAAATATTAAATCACTTTTTTTGATATTCTGATTTCTTTATGCTACAATTTAGTTGGAATTTCGTTATGAACCAATTTGGTTCCCTTTCGTATAATAAATAAAGAAAGGAGAATGCACTATGACATTCACTAACAAAAATAAATTTTTCCAATATACAGTAACTCTAGATACTTCTCATAATATCTTCAGAGCATCACTTGTAAATGATTCAAATATTTATGGTGCTGGAGATACTATTGAAGAAGCTGTACAAAACTTAGAACAATTAGTTTAAGGAGAAAAAAATGGGCGAGTATCCCAATCGATAAAGGCATCTACTTTAATTTTGAGAGTAGGTGCTTTTGTTATACTTTAAATAAAAAAAGTTGCTCAATGAGCAACTCCCTTTTTAGTTTCTCTCAGTTACTACTTCTCCACTTGCCTTCTTGTCATTCTTCCAAATAGAAAAGAATTTTCCATATAAAGAAGTAACCAAATAGAAAGTAATAGTTAGAAGCATTGCTAAAGAACTTGCAGAATAGCCATCCATAAGTGCTGTTGCCCATAAAATAATCATGACCACATCAGATAAGAGCCAAAGTGAGTAACTATCCCCATAACCTCTAACAACCAAGATTGAAGCCGCAGCTCCAATAATTAAAGTAATAGCATCCCATAAAGGATTGGTGTCTCCAAGTTTTGTATAAATGACTGTAATTGGCCACCAAAGAACCAACATACTGCTGATTGTCAAAATCCATCCTTTTGTCTTCATGAATTTGACCCCATTTTCAATTCGATGTCCCCAAGTTTTCCAAGTGAAAATCAATGGCAAGTCAATCAGCAAAACAAAAACAATTTGATCTAAAACAGAGGCATAGTGACCAGCAGTCCAGTTAATATAGATATAACCAAAAGCACTAATCAGCCCCAAAAGACCATTAATTGGTTTTCCAATCATCATGTAAACTGTACATGCCGACCCCATTAAGGTAGCAATCAAAGTGATAATTGATAAGACCGTAATTGTTGACGTTAAAAAGAAAGCCAACTGTACTCCTATGATAAACGAAAGCATGATGCTTCCGGCTGTATTAATTGATTTTAGCTCATCTTTGAGCCATTTGAGATAATTTTTCATTCTCATCCCCAATCTAAGAACGTCAAAAAACGTCCACTAAAAATTATATCACGAATAAAAAATTGTCAGACGCTTCCAAATATATTCTTTAGTTTTTTTTTGAGACCAATCATTATCAATTTTGTTCCATAAAAATTTTATTTATCTCTAATAAAGTTGCATAAATAAAAAAGCCGATATTCATCGGCCTTTTCGTTTCTATTTATCCCATCTGTAATAGTGAATCATTTTGATGAACCCAACAATTAAAAATTCGATTCCAAGAAGTAACCACAAAGTTACCCCTCCCCAAAGCGGAGAAAATACTAAAGTAAAACCAGCAATGATACTAATTACACTTAAGAAAATCCCCCAAAATTTACTATTGAAATTAGTCAAAACTGTAAGAGTTACAATTCCATCTACAATCCAACTAATCCCTACAAAAATACCAATAAGGACAAAAAGGGATTCTGCGGCTGCATTCAAATCTGAAAAAACAAAAATTCCTGGAAATAGGTAGATAAATCCCAACAAGAGATGAGAAATTCTCCAGAAATTTCCTTTTTCTTCACTTCTTTTGACTAGATTTGCTCCAATATAAATGACACCCATAATTACGAGTGCTACCCCTACAAGAGCGGCGACAATAGCTGCTGTTTTTGTAGGTAAGAATAATATCAATAAACCAATAATAATTGAAATTATCCCACTAAATCCGACTCCGCGTCGAAGTTTTTCAAAATCTGTTAACATAACTTTACCTCCAAAAAATATTCTTCAATTCTCATTTAATTATAACATAATGGATACAATATTTTATTTATGATGATTAAAAATTACGCTTAGTTGTCTTTATACAAGTCTTTATTTTTATTATTAGTCTTCTTAAAAAAAGTTAATTCAAAAAAAGGAGTACTTTAACTCCTCAAAAATTTTCAAATGATAAGATATAAAATCAAACTTTTATCGTTAGTAATTTCAATTATCTTTTTTATTTGTCACTTTTATCCCTTTACGCTCCGGACTTTTCCAGGTTCCAGACCCTAAACCTAGAATAGTTTTTACTGCTGGAATAAAAGTCGTTACAATGGTTAATGCATTCATTACCCAGTAAAAAAGCATATAAAGTGGAGCAAATAATAGATATTTTACTTTTCTTCCACGGTCATCAACTATTAATGAAGCGACTAATTGAAAAGTTCCCGAAATCATTTCAAAGCAAACAAAGAGAAAGGCCATCGTTAACATGTGATAAATCCGTTCTAAGTTTCCGGTAATGGCAAATTGAAATAAAGACCAGATAAAAATTACTGACGAAATCCAGAAAAAGAATGACCAGATAATGCTGAAACTTTGGTCAATAAACATAATTGTTCGGCCAACGTTGTCAAAAGGGTGTAAAAATACTTTTTTAAAATTAGTCAGCCAAACCTCTGTTCCACCTTTGGCCCACCGTTTCCTTTGACGATAGAGCATTTTCAGAGATTCTGGAACCTCCATAAAAAACATAATACGAGGCGCAAACAATGATAACCAACCGTCCATTTGATGGTCCCAAGCAATACTAATATCTTCTGTGGCTCTATCTTGTCGAAACAAACCGACATCAATTAAGGCATCTTTTCGATACATCGTATTTGCACCACTATAGGCATAAATACTCCCTAGCACACCAAGTTGAGTCCGTTTAATAATTCCTACAATACTAGAAAATTCAACTGTTTGAGATTTCGCAATCAATTTTGCACGATTCTGAACATCCATATTAGCTGTTACTGCTGAGATGTTAGTAGAATCTTGTCGAATAAAATAATTGATATAGCGATTTAAAGAGTCAGGTTCTGGAACAGTATCTGCATCGTTGCTTAAAACTAGTTCTCCTTTTGCAAATCCTAAACCAATATTAAAGGCATGCGCTTTTCCTTTATTTTTTTCAATTCTAATCACGCGCAATTTATCATATTTTTCTTGTAATTCTTTTAAAATTTCGGGAGTTCTATCAGTTGAACCATCATCAGTAACTAGAACCTCATAATTTTCATAATTAATTTTTGTCATTAAATAATTAAGTGTATCTTCAATGACTATTTCTTCATTATGAGCTGGAACCATTATAGTAACAAAAGGTTCAACTTCTACTGGAATATCATCCCAATTCTTTTGCTTATATTTGAACAAAAAGCTATAACATAAGACTCCAATAAACCAGGCGAATCCGCCTAAAATTGGGTAAGTAATTAACACCAGAAATATCAGTGTCAGAATAAAGTCAACAATGCCATTTCCCGTTTGAACAAAACTAATCATTGTTTTCTCCCTTCTGATAAAGTTTTTTCACAAAATCTGTTTCCAAATTTTGCTCTTCTTTGACCGAATAAAAACAAACATTATGGCGAAAATCTTTTGTGCCAAATCGTTCATCGTAAGCTTGATTTATTAACTTTCGTCTTACATCGACACGTTCAGCATCGTACTGCTTTTCTTTTTGTAGAAAATGTTTAAAACGATAATTATTCAAAAAAGTTAGGATAATATACAAAATAGATAGGAAAATAAAAGATATAGAAAGAAAAATGAAAAGAAATAAAAGTGTAGATTTTTCTTCTCTATAAATTATGATATGATCAAAACGTGCTCGATTTGGAAAAACAAAAGGAAAGATAATCCATAAAAATGGTATGATAACACCACACCATCCTAAAAGAGCAATTATAGTTTGAAAAATTTTACTCCCATAATGGCCTTTTTCAAAATAAGGGTCATAGACTAAAGATTTCTTTGCTTCTTCTCGACTGATATTTTTTTTCATTTCAGTCCTTTCTGATCTTTTTTAATTGCACTGTACTCTATAAACTACATTTAAATAATTATCGCATTTTTTTCCTTAAAATCCATCACCAATGTCATTATTTAACTACAAAAAAAGTCGTCTTGATAAATTACCAAACGGCTCTTATTATTCAACTTCTTCTATTTTAAATTATGAACTACTTCATTAACCTAGCACAGTAGATTCAATAAAACAATATCCTTAAATCTTTGAGCATAACCATAAATCTTTCCAAATAAAAAACCGCTCAATAGAGCGGTTAAACTGGTGTATCTTAACGACGACGTTCAGCGATACGAGCTTTTTTACCTGTGAGTGCACGGAGGTAGTAAAGTTTCGCACGACGTACTTTACCGTGACGGATAACTTCGATTTGTTCAACACGTGGAGTGTGAACTGGGAAGATACGTTCTACACCAACACCGTTTGAAATTTTACGAACAGTGTAAGTTTCGTTAATTCCTGAGTTTTTACGAGCGATAACAACGCCTTCGAACATTTGGATACGTTCGCGAGTTCCTTCGACAACTTTTGCGTGAACACGTACAGTGTCACCAGGACGGAAGTCAGGAATATCAGTGCGGAGTTGCGCAGCGTTGATAGATTCGATAAGGTTCATTTTTTTCTCCTCTTGCCCATCATTAAGCAGCATCTAGCAAATTAAGCTCAGCGGATGAACAGTTTTATTAGTATGCAAAAACATACTCAATAAGTATAACAGATTATCCATCCTTTGACAAGTTCTTATTTTTAGTTTTATCAGTAACCAATTTGTTCAATATCAACTTCAGACTGATTAATCATGTCCACAACTTTATGAATAAGATACATTCTCTCATCAAGCGCATGAATTTGCTCTGCACAATTTTGTAGTTCACCACTGAGTTGCTCAGGAATTTGTCCATCATATTTATAACGAACTTTATGTTCCAACGTTGCCCAAAAATCCATTTCCGAAGTTCGTAACTGAATTTCAACTCGACAAGTTTGTTCACTAAATAGATGTCCTAAATTAACTTCGACAATCATATGATAACTACGATAACCTGTTTTTTTAACGTTTCTTAAATAATCTTTTTCGCTAACAACTGTAAAAGCTTCTTGGCTTTTGATAATTTCAACAATCTCATAGATATTTTTAGCATAAGAACAAATAATACGAATTCCTGCAATATCTGATAAATGTTCATCAGCAGCATCGGCGGTCACAGGCAAATCTTTCTTTTTCAGCTTTCCTGCAATACTTTCCGGTGATTTTAAACGATGTTTGATATGCTCAATTGGGTTGATCGCCTCAAAATTATTATAATAGGTATTTAGATTAGAAAGTTGAGTTCTGACAACATCTAAAGCACACTCATATCTGACAAGTTTCTTTTTTAATTTTTCAAATTCTTCTGGTTCAAATCTTGTTTTTAAATAATCTTTTTCCATTTTACTTTAATTCCTATCTAGTCTTATCTTCTTATTAATTTCTTCTCAAATATTTAGTGATTAATAAATTATAATATAATTTCCTTATATTTTTCTTTGACTGGATAATGCTATTTGCTCTAAAAACGATTCACATCATACTTCTAATTATAACATTTCCTGAAAGTTTTTTGTGCGCTTTCTACTGTAAATAATTACTATCAAAAAAGCACCAAATCATTGATGCTCTTATGCAATATTTATTTTAATGTTTTCAATATTTCTAAAAAGTTTTTTTCACTTTCAGAGAGAATAGAATTTTTTTGATAGGCATAATTAATATGAAAGAATTGTTTATCTTCTTCAATAAATGGTACTTTAACTAGATTTTTAAAGTCTTCTGATAAGCGGATATCTGCCATAAGACTGATCCCTAAATTTTTCCTGACAAGTTCTTTTATGGTATGAGCATCATCTAATTTCAAAACTACATTAGCTGATTGATTATATTTTTCATTTAAACGATTAAAGGCATTAAAGTGGATATTATGCTCTCCCAATAAGATAAAGTCTTCATTAAGTAAGTCTTTAAATCCTAATTCTTTTTCATTGGCTAGTGGATGACTATCCGACATAATGATAAAAAATTCTTTTTGAAAGAGTTCTCCTATTTCTAATTGGGGATGCTTAATCTTTTCTAGACTTCCTAAAAGGCTCGAATCTATTTCTTCATTTAAAAGTAGGCTCAAGAGTTCATTAGAACCACCATAAATCATATGTAAGGCATTCAAAAAGTTCAAATTATCTTGCTTTGATAGAAGATATGAACTTATAATTGGCGGAAAACCAACTTTAAAATCTTTCATACTCGAACGATGAATAGCTTTTTTCGTGTGATTTAGTTCAGAGAGAATTTCATTGGTTCTCATTGCCAAAAGTTCGCCCTCCGGAGTTAAATCAACTACCTGATGCGAGGAATCTTTATAAAATAAATCACAGTCATAGTAGGTTTCTAAACGTTTGATTGCGTAAGAAATAGTGGGTTGACTAACCCTGAAATGTTTGGCAACATTGGTGAACGAACGCAATTTTGACAATTGATAAAAATATTCAAGATCTCTTAAATTTAAACTCATGGCTATACTCCTAGAAGCTATTTTAACATAATTTTGTAATTATTCTTAGTGCCATAAGTATTATTGAGCAACTCTAGTTTAATTGTCCATAAACCTTGAGTTTATCTGTTTTGGCTGGATAAAAAACCATTAGAATTATTGTAATGGTTTTTATATTCTATGCTGTCTTTTCAAATTTACGATGTTTAAGGGTAAATACAACATCTGATGCTTTGGCAACTTCATTTTCGTGAGTAACCAGAATCACAATTTTATTATCTTTATGAGCAATTTCTTTAAAGAGTTCAACAATTTGGGCTGTTGTTTCTTCATCGAGATTCCCTGTGGGTTCGTCAGCAATAATTATCTCATGATTTAAAACTAATGCTCTAGCGATGGCCACTCTTTGTTGCTGACCACCTGAAAGTTTACTGACAGGTTTATAAATTAGGTCTGTGCTCAATCCTACTTTATTGAACGCTTCTTCTATTGCTGCTTTTTCATTTTCAAATTTTACTGACGAGATTTTTACGGCTGTTTTGACGTTGTCATAAGCACTCATGTAGGTCAGTAAGTTATAAGCTTGAAAAACGGTACTTACTGTTTTTTTGCGATAATTTGTTAAATTACTTGATTTAATTGCTTTATCATCAAAAGACATACTTCCAGATTTTGGTGTATCAAGTCCGGCAAGCAGGGAAAGAAAAGTAGTTTTTCCTAGCCGGATTGTCCTAGAATGGCATACATCGTGCCTTTTTCAAAACTTTCTGTGACATCTTTAAATAGATAGTCATCGGGGTTGCTATAATAATAAGTTAAATTTTCAACTTTTAGAGTCATCTTTGCTCCTCTCATTTTAAAAATTTACTGACAAAATCTGGTGATTAATTTTTGATAAAAAATGAAGGCGTCAGTAAATTATTAGACTGGTTCTTCTTAGAAATCAATTTGTTAAAACTTGTTTAGGATTCAATCTGAGAATTCCAATACTTGCTAGACCGACAGCGATTAGTGTAATCAAAATCGCAATAGCAACAAGAAGTAAAATTTCACTGACAGAAGTTTTAATATTCAATTTTTCAAGTGCTTTTGCTTCAGAAGCTGATTGTCCAAAGCCAATTGCTCCACCTGCACGCCCCATAAATCCGCCAGCATTTTCTGATGGTCTTTGACCTTCGGTTTTGCCTCCATTTGCTCCTGGAGCTCCTTGCATGTTGCTTGTGCTTGCCGTTGTCTGCGTTGTTTCTTGTTTTAAAAGTTGTTGTCCAACGACATTTCCTACTACATTTCCAGCAGCTGATGCAATACCAACCGAAACAATCATAACCATGAAGAGTTCAAAGAAAAATTGGCCAATAATTTTGAGTTTTGATTCTCCAAGACTCATCAGAACACCAATTTCAAAACGACGTTCGCGAACCATGAGCATCACGATAAGCTCTAAGATAATTGCTCCAGCAATTGCTACAATGAGTACAATATTTCTAGCAAAACTTGCAACATTATTCAATGATGATTTTACATTTTGATAAGCTTGGTCATTTTTAGAAACTTGGAAATTACTGTCATTAACTAATTTATTAGCAGCTTTTACAAAAGTATCTGCTTGTGCAGGATTTTCCATGCTGTAAGTTGCATTTGATACTTTGCCAGTCGTACCTTTGATAGAATTTGCTACAGAAAGTGCAGTATACATTGTATTCATGTATTGAATTGAGCTTTCTGTCGAGCTACTTGTTGTTGTATAGATACCAACAACAGTCATTTTATATGTTTTGTCATTACTATCTTTGATTGTGAAAGTTGAACCCACTTTTAATGAGTTTTGGCTAGCAAGGGTTGATTCAATGACAACATTGTTCGTCCCCTCATCTGAAGCCTTAATTGCGCGTCCAGAACTAATCTTATAAGAATCTGTGAAGCTTGTACTTGCTGCTAAATCATTTGTCCCACTGATTGTGAAATCCTCTTGGGAACCTCCGCCCATTCCTCCTTCACGTCCACCAAACCCACCAGCTGCTTGCGTATCTGTTGATGAACTTGAAGAACTACTACTTGTTGAAACTTTTTCAATACCAGAACTTGCTGATGCTTGAGCCTGATAAGTGAAACTTGCTGATTTTACACCATCAAGTTTGGCAATTTTTTCAGCAGTTGTTTCTGAAATCGTTGGTAAATCAATATTAAATCGTTTACCTGCTTCAGCAGTATCACTTGAACTGCTACTACTTGAACTTGATATTGCACTATTTTGTGCTTCTTTGATAACATTTTGCATGTTAACAGAGAGTGACACGGTTGCTCCAGCTGATTTTTTAGCATTATCAATAGAAACATTAGCTGCACTATTAATAATTAATCCTGAAAGTACAAAAATTAAAATTGCTGAAAAGGCAACAATTAAAAGTATTGTCCGTCCAATTTTGGCTTTAGTGAAAAGCCATGCACGTCTTATAAAATCCATATTTTCCTCATTTCTGAGTCTTCTTCTGATAGACTCTTTTTTGTAAGTCGATTTTAAGCACGTCAGTCAATTTATTAAAAATAAAGACGGAAAGAATGATTGGCTCAACGTCCTTAAAAACCACTTGGTCCTTTATGCTGATGCAGTTCCACTTTCGTCACTACTTTCTTGCGTCGTTCCTGAATTACCTGACTGACTGTTAGAACCACCCGTAGTCGCACCGCTATTAGTGTCTGGACTACGTCCATTTTGTCCAAAGCGATTTTGCATTTGTTCTTGAAAATTATTTTGCTGTGATTGATTACTTTGGCCCTTACCAATGAAAAAGCCACCTACTCCACCAACAATTAATGTTAGTAATGAAACAAAAATAATTTCTTTCCCCTTTAAAAGTTTAAGAACTTTTTTCATTTTGGAATCCTTTCTTTTCTTGATAAATTGATTATAATTGTTAAAACTTAATTTCAACCCAAGTAAAACTTAAGCTTTTCTAAAAGTTAAATAATATTTTCTTGAGTATTCTGTCAGTAAAATATTAACTTTAAAAAATAAAAAAAAGTCGCTCACAAGAGCGACTTTTCACTGACCATTCTGTCAGTAAATTTATTAATTAAAAAGCAAAGTAAATACAAAGCGCAATTACTGACAGCACTGCTGTAAATAACCAGAAGACAATGTCAATTTTCCATTCTGACCAACCAGCTGCTTTTCCAGAAAATCCACCGAGTTCAAAATGATGATGAATAGGAGTCATTCTAAAAATACGTTTACCACCTGTTTTCTTGAAATAAGCAACTTGTAGCATCACTGAAAGTGTTTCAATGACATAAACCGCACCAATTAAAAGCAAAGTCCATTCGGCATGAAGTAAGATTGAAACAATTGCAAGAAAACCACCCAAAGCCAAGGAACCAACATCACCCATGAAAATTTTTGCTGGTTTGTGATTGAAGACAAAGAATCCAAGCAAACCACCAATGACTGACAAGATAATCAACAAAACATCGTACTGTTGATGTGCTACTGCGATAACTGCATAAGCTGTCAGTGAAATCGCAACAGTGATTGAAGCAAGACCGTCGATTCCGTCAGTAAGATTGACCGCATTTGACCAACCCACAAGCCAAATAATAATGAAAATTGAAAAGAAAATCCCAATATTAAATTCCCAACTTAAAAGATGAATAATATGAGATTTTTCCCCATGACTATAAATGAAATAGGAAACAATCCCAATTAAAATTTGAGCCAACATTTTTTGTTTGGCAGTCAAACCTTCATTAATTTGTTTGAATACTTTCAAAAAGTCATCTAAGAAGCCAATGACAGCATACATGGCAAAGACCCACCACGCAGTAATGAAAGCTGGACTAAATTTGCCAAAAACCAAAGCGGCAATTAATGAAACTACTAAACTCACAACAACGAAGACAAAACCGCCCATTGTAGGAGTCCCAGCTTTACTTGCATGCTGTTTTACATCTTCAAGGGTTGGTTGCCCACCCAATTTTTTCTTGTGGAAGAACATAATGAAGCGAGGAATACCAATGATTGTTATAATCATTGTAATTACCGCCGCCACTATCCCATTCAATAACATTTTCTTCTCCTAATTTTTGAAGCTCCACATAGACTAGTGTCTGTGGAGCCTCAATTAATAATTTTTAATTTCCCATTTTAACAGTTAGAGTTTGACCTTTTTTAACATTGGTAGAAGTTTCGATACTTTGAGTCAAGACTTTATTTCCTGACCCTTCATAAGTTACTTTAATTCCAAACCAATTAGCCAATTGCTCAACTTCTTTTTTCGACCAATCATACATATCAGGCATCACCTGATCTTTATCATTCGTCAAAAGTAAAATTCGTGAATTTGCTGAAACTTTTTCACCTTCAGCAATCGATTGAGCAGTTACTTTTGCCCCTGTCCCGATAATAACTGGACTAAGGACAGTGCGGCGTAAGCTATCAGCAGTATCTCCTGAATCTTTGCCTTTATAATTCTCAATGGTCACTTTACCAGCTTTAGTATCAGTATCAGCACTAACTGATAAATCATTTTTCATTGCTTCAGCACTTGTTAACAATGGATTTGCCACTCGAGCAATATATTTAAGTGTCCAACTTTCTGTAGGAATTTTTACATTCATATAGAAAATAAAATCAGGATTCTTAGCAGGATACATCACAACAGCAGAGTAAAGGTAATCTTGAGAACCTGTCATATAACCACCCGTTGTTGAGGCAATTTGGGCCGTCCCCGTTTTAACCGCAGCCGGTTCACCATTGACCATAAATAAAGGACCAGCAGCAAGATTTTGCTCAGAATCGCCACTTGTTGAATAAGATGTTCCGTAAACAGGGTCAGTATTTACTGTTAACATCAAATCACGCACACCACTTGCTGCATCATTAGAGACCGGATGTCCAACAACTTCTGCTTTAGAAGTCAAACTTGTTTTTGTATTCGGATCTACTACTTTGCTGACAATATGTGGCTCAAGCATTGTTCCATTTCCAGCAATAGCCGTCCAACCTCTAATCAATTGAAGTGGAGTAACCGCAACCCCTTGACCAAATGAAGATTGAATTTGCGAAACGGCATTTGACGAAGGAAGGGCTCCCGGATTTTCACCATCTAAACCGGCTCTTACTTTAAGACCAAATTTAAATTTATTAAGATAACTTCCCCATAAAGCATCTCCCATATTCATTTCAATTTTACTCATCCCAATATTTGAAGATAAAGCAAAACCTTGAGCATAGGTTACGGTTTCTGGCAAAGTATAACTTTTATTTTCTGTTACATCCCAGTCATTAATCGTTGTATCATAAACTTGAAGTTTCCGTTGGTAAGTTTCATTAAGATTTACTTTTCCACTATCAAGCGCTCCAGCCATCAAGAAAGTTTTAAATGTTGAACCCGGTTCAAAGGCTGATTGTGAGAGCAAACTGTTCCAAGTGAAATACTTTTGTTTCTCAGCATCATTGATCGTTGTTGCCGTATAGGTTGGACGTTGACTTGTTGCTAAAATCTCACCGGTATGAGCATCAACTAAAGTTCCTGAAAGTTGTTGTGCTCCAGTATCCGTAGCCGCCTTGTCCATATATCCTTCAAGATTTCTTTGAAGTTGTGCATCAAGTGTAGTATAAACGTCTTGACCATTTTTAACAGGTTCAATGACTTTAGTTGTTCCTGGAATTGGGCGACCATAGATATCTTTTTGATAAGTTTCTTTACCATTTTCACCACTCAAAACATTATTGAAGGCTTTTTCCAAGCCCATATCACCCTTGAGATCTTGAGTACCATTTTCATCTTTAGGACGAGCAATACCAATAAATTGAGAAGCAAAATTTCCAAAAGGATAAGAACGAGAAATATTTGCCGTGAAACCAAGTCCAACAATTTTTTCATTCTCAGCCGCTTTTTGAATCTCTTTCATTTTTTCAAGAGAGATATCACTACCTTTAGGGCCAAATTGAACTTGTTTCAATTTAGAATTGAGCTGCTTTTTAATTAAATCGCGGTCAATTCCAAGTTTACTATTTAAGAAATCTTCAACTTTGGTAAAATCTTTCTTATCAATATAAAGAGGATTTCCATTTGAATCAACCTGTGTTTTATCAATTACAGCATAAATTGTATAGGTACTTGAGTCTACCGCAATAGCCGCACCTGTACGGTCATATATTGTTCCACGCTTCGCATGAACTGTTTCTGTGCTTTGATAGTTGCTCTTGGCCATCGTTGTAAGATTGGTTCCACCGACATGATTGACGGTAATTAGCCAGACAAAACGAAATATAAAAACCGTAAACAGCGCAATAGCTAGGAAAAACAGGCTCTTACCTACTCGTTTACGATTTCTTTCTGTACTCCAATTCGTTTTTCGGGCATTTCGTGATACTTTTCTAAAAGGAAAGAAAATTAGTTTTTTTAAAAATTTTATCATTTCGTTGCTTTCAATACATTAGAAGGATTTTGTTTTAAATCAGCTTTATTCGCCGTATCAAGCACTTTAGTACCTGATGTTAAATCTAAAATTTGTTGATCATACTCAGTTTTTCGGGTTGTTTCTTGAGAAATTTTTGAACGTAAGTCCATTGTATTTCCTTGAACTTCAAGTGTCTTAGTCTTAACATAAAGTAGACCAACAGCCAACACTAAAGCAGCAACTACCATTGTCAGATAGAATACCTTTTCAACACCAGAAAACTTTTTAAACTTACTTGCTAGAACTTCTGGCGCTAAAGTTTCCGTATCAATGAGATAACTATCTTTTTTCGCCGCAGTTTCTATATCGAAGTATTCTTTAGGCTGTGCTGCCATCTTTGCCTCCACTCGTTTATCTTACTAAAGAAATTCAGCTTACTCTCTTCACCATTGAAAAGAGAAAAGCTAAATATTGTTATTTCATTTATATAAGACATCCAAAAACAATCCTCAAGTGGGAAAACCCTCTTTATTAGACCAACTTGTTATTTGATTAATCTCTTTGTTTTTGCGCTACTCTTAATTTTGCACTATGAGCTCGATTATTAAATTCGAGTTCTTCTTCGCTTGCAAGAACTGGTTTGCGATTAATCAATTTTAGTTTAGCTTCCATATCTTTAGGAAGCATCGGTAATCCCTTGGGAACATTAACTGTACTATATTCTTTGAAAATTGTTTTTGTTAAACGATCTTCCAAAGAATGGAAAGTAATTACCGAGATTCGACCATCAACTTTTAATAAATCAATGGCTTGTTCGATTGATTCTTCCGCTGCTCCAAGTTCATCATTTACTTCAATACGAATCGCTTGGAAAATGCGTTTGGCTGGATGCCCTTTTTTCTTGAGTTCTTTTTGAGGCAATGCAGATTTTATTAAATCTGCAAGCTCAATTGTTGTCTCAATAGGTTTAATTTTTCTTGCTTGTTCAATCTTACGAGCAATTTGTTTAGAGAATTTATCTTCGCCGTAGCGGAAAAAAATGCGAACTAATGCTTCGTAAGGATAATCATTTACAACTTCATAAGCAGAAAGAGTTTGATTTTGGTCCATCCGCATGTCTAATCTTGCCTCTTTTTTATAAGAGAAACCTCGTTGACTATCATCGAATTGTGGGCTGGAAACTCCTAAATCATAAAGAATTCCATCAATTTTCGTGACTCCTAATTCAGCTAAAGCTGATTTAAGATAGCGAAAATTACTTTTAATCAATGTTACTTTATCTTCTGCAAGTTGCTCACTTAAGCGTACTTTTGCGTTTTCATGAGCAGTTTCATCCTGGTCAAATGAATAAAGATGACCATTAGTCAGTTTACTAAGAAGATACTCACTATGTCCTGCGCCACCTAGTGTCGCATCAACATAAATTCCATTTGGCTTTACTTCAAGCATATCTACGGTTTCATGTAGTAAGACTGTATCATGCTTAAATGCTATTGTTTTTGGCAAGAGCGCCGTCCTCCTTGTATACTTACAGTTTATTATATCACTTTTTTTCTATTTTTGTAGTAGTTTACATGATTATGTAAAGATTTTTTTAATAAAAAGGCTTACATGAACTGCATTTGCATCTATTACTGGCTTCTTTGATGTCAATTCAATTTACAAGTTGTGTAAACATGACTTTTTATAGTTTAACAATTAATACTAAAAATAGACTGAAATTAATCAGTCTATTTTTTCAAATAAAGAATTTTTTTTATTCGTTTTTAATTCTCCTGTCGCCATTACTTCTACAAGAATTAAACTCAATACTGCAATCATTACTAGTAAAAATAAGAGATATTGAACTAATTGATAGTGACCGGTTGTATATGTTATTTTTAATGTCTTCGTGAACATTTGATAGAAAATTAATATTCCACTTGTTCCACCTAACAAAAGTGATAATCCTAAATTACTCAAACCAGCATCTCTTAAGCGTCTTACATGAATCGTAAGTTGTGGGAAAAATGTTCCTAAGATAAATAGGAAAAAGAATAAACGCAAGACCATACTACCAATAAAATTATAGCCAAACATTATTTGTTCAAATTGATTGAAAAGATAGATTAAAAACAGAAAAAGAATAACGGTCAGTCCCCAAAACAGTTGCACCCACCAAAAATTTCTTCTTGTCGTTCTTCCGCGAAATTCAAAGTAATTTTTAAAATAGTCCTTGAATATACCTGATAATGTCTTTGTCTCTGGTAAATTATTAAATTCTTGAGAAGAATTAATCTCGTATTCCTTGAATTTTAAAGCTCTAGGCGAACTTGGAAATAGGTTAAGTATCAAGAGCACAAGAGTTCCTAGACCAAGGATAAAATTAAGAAAAATAAGTCCCCAAGGTAAATCTGCATCATTCAATCTCCGAACAGTTAGAGCAATGAAGGACAATAAACTTCCAAAGAAATATAGATTAAATATTAATTGAAAGAATGAAGCAAAAGTTTGCCATAAAGTCGTTAGTTGATAAAAATCTAGTAGATTAAAGAAATGATAAGCTTTAAACAAGATGACAAATATTATGATATGAGTTAATAAGGCTGACCAAAAATCTTTACGACTGGTTTTTTTATTGAAAGTGAAAGCTCCCAGCCAAAATTTTTTATAAGCTTGAACCATATTTTACCTCTCTATTTTTTAATTATTCATAAGTTCTTGAATCATCTTCTTCGTCAATGCCATATTTGGTTGGAAAAAGGCAAAGAATATAAATAATGAAATTGATAAATCCAACAAAATAACCCATTTTTGCTAGAAGATCTTGATGAATAAACATTGTAACCAGCCCATAAATTGCAGCTACTCCAAAAACAAGAGCAATCCACCAAGGAAACCTAGCATCACGTAAACGACGAGCTGTCAAACTGATATTAGGAACAAGAATAGCTAGACCAATGAGAGCTGTAACAATAACTATTACTAATGCTCCACCCGTGGGGTTGGCATATAAGTCTGTCACCTGTTGAATAATTTCTTTTTGTGATAAAGTTGCAGATTGGCTCATTATTTTCCCAGCTTTAGGGATTGTCACCATAAAGTTTAAAATGCTGAGAATCGCAAATATGATTGAATTAGTCAAGAAAACCCACCAATAATCCGAACGATTTGAATAAGATTTTAAATCTCCTGCTTTTTTCCAATATTTGATGTATGCTTTAATCATTGTTATTCCTCTTTACTTATAATATTATTTACTGACAGAAGGTCAGTTATTTATTCCAAACTTTTTTATTAAGTAAACTCATATTTTTATTAAAAGATTATTTAAACATTTTTTCAATATTTTTATCTGGAATCACCCACATTGAAAAAATTAAGGCTGAACCAACAAGCATGATTACTGGAGCTATAAAATAACCTAATAAAATACTGACAATATTGAGCACAACACTTAGGATATTTTTTCTAATCGTTGTCTCAGACGTCTTACGATGTCCATTGATTTTCAATAATTCTCTTGTCAAAAGTAGATAAATAAAATTCCCGAAGAAAAAGATAATCACATAGCCTAATTCTGGGATAAATGAATTAGGATAGATTGATACCCAGTTAGAAAAAATAGGAATAAGTGATAAGACAAAAAGAAAACTAATATTTATCCATAGAACTTTTCCATTAATTCTTTTGATGCTTTGAAAAAGATGATGGTGATTGACCCAGTTAATAGCCAGTATAAAAAAACTTACAAAATAGACACCCAGATGCGGAAGTAAAGCAATAAAACTTTGTAAGCTATCTGAATCTGGACGGACCAATTCTAAAACTAAGACAGTCATGATAATTGCGATGACAGCATCCGTAAATGCTTCTAAACGTGTTTTACTCATTTTTAACTACTAAATTATAAAATACGACTTCAGTTTTTAAATTACAAACCTCTCCTTTCAGTACTATGGTTGATATCTCATTATAACATATTGAGTTTAATTCATAAAAGAACTTTAACAGAAGTTCTTAATGGTAAAAAATCTAATTTTACTTCATAATATCTCCTTTGGAGATAAAAAGCCCCAATAAATTGAGGCTTCGAATTTATAATAAAAACGCCCTTATCTTATATAGGAGAAGGCGTTTTTATCTATGGCTCTTTGACTTGGAAGTTGGCACATAGTATATAAAGATATTTTAGCCTTTTTCAAAAGGCTTGTCAGTAACATTTGCTAACAACTCAAAGAAATTTATCTAAAACTAGCTTTTTAAAATTTATTTTTTTATCTTTTGATTTCTAAGAATTTGGATCAGCATTTCGCATAACATACAGATTATTCCCGCACAGGCACCAACAATACCTACGAACAAGAAAAAATAATTTTGATTATAATGCCCATAAATTGAAAAAAACAAACAGACCAAAATGATTAAAACCCAAATTTTATTTACTTTCACATATACTCCAATATTTTTAATAGTGTAACTACAATTTAATTTTAACATTTATTATTTTCGGTTTATACACATTTGTGGTTGCAATTTTACACTAATTACGATTTCGTCATTTAAAAGATAAAAAGCCCTGATTAAAAATCAAGACTTTTTCTTAATAATATTCGATTTATTTGCTCAATAAACGTTTAGCCTGAGCTAAGGCTTCTTTAGTTAAATCTTCACCAGCAAGCATTTTCGCAATTTCATTTACTCTTTCTTCAGCGTTTAATTTTCTAACTGTGGAAGTAGTAATGTCATCGGTTGAAGCTTTTTCAATATAAAATTGTCTATCGGCAATGGCCACAACTTGTGGAAGGTGAGAAATTGCAAGAACTTGCCCATGTCTAGCAATTTTATATATTTTATTAGCAATCGCTTGAGCAACACGACCAGAAACACCAGTATCGACCTCATCAAAAACAATGGCTGTTTTATTTTCACGTCTTGAAAAGCTTGATTTTATAGCGAGCATTAAACGTGAAAGTTCACCACCCGAAGCTGTTTTTGCCAGCGGTTTAAATCCTTCTCCCGGATTGGTTTGAATAAAAAATTCAACATGCTCATTCCCGTTTGCCGAAAACTTTGCCCCTTCAAAACTAACTTTGAAATCAGCTTTTTCCATATAAAGCTCAGAAAGTTCGTGTTTAATATCTTTTTCAACTTCTTTGGCAATTTTATGGCGCGCTTCATTAAGTTTTTTACTTGCTTCAATGAGTTGAACTTGTGCAACTTTAACTGAATTTTCTAGATTTTCTGAGTCATTTTCCGAACCCGTCAGTTCTGAGAGTTCAAGTTGGACTTTCTCTAAATAGTTCATCACATCGGACAGTTCTGGCCCATATTTTTTCTTCAAAGTGGTCAAGGTCATAATCCGGTCTTCAATTTGTAAAAGTTCAGCTGGATTAAATTCTAAATCACTCATGATTCTTTGAATTTGATTAGCAACTTCTTCTAATACATAATAACTTTCAGCTGTCTTGTCAGCAAGTTCTTGATAGTCATTATCAAAGTTACTAATTTTATCCAATTCTGTCATTGTTGTTCGGATATTATTAAGACTTGAATAATCATTATCTTCATCATCAAGCGCTAGATAAGCACTACTAAGCGAATCAGCAATATTTTTAATATTATTTAACTTTTCTCGGCGATTAACTAATTGTTCATCTTCTTCAAGATTAATTTCCGCCGCTTCAATTTCTTCAGCCTGAAATTGAAGAATTTCAATTCTTTGAGCAAATTCTTGCTCATTTTTTTGTCGTAAATTGAGCTGTTGACGCAAATTTTTGAAGTTTTCAAATTTGAGTTTGTAATTATTTTTTATCTGATCAAAGGCTTCGTCACCAAATTCATCAAGTAAACGAAGATGGCTTTTCGGGTTCATCAATTCTTGGCTATCGTGTTGACCATGAATATCAACTAATAATTCACCCACTTGTCTTAGCGTAGCTAAATTAACCATTTGACCATTGATTCGACAAACGGAACGACCATTAGCAAAAATCTCACGTCTTAAAATAATTTCAGAATCTACTTCTTCAAAGCCAAGTTCTAATAATACCGCCTTCAATTCTGGAGTTTTATCAAAGAAAAAGAGACCTTCTATTTCGGCTTTGTTTGCCCCATGCCGCACAAAATCACTCGAAGCACGCCCACCTAATAATAAAGACATTGCATCAATAATTATTGATTTTCCCGCACCAGTTTCCCCAGTTAAAATCGTCATTCCACTCTCAAAGGATAGATGAATTTCTTCAATAATTGCAAAATTTTTGATTGAAATCTCTTGTAACATCAAAATTTCCTTTCTCAAAAATAAATGACAAGGCTATTAGTAACCCAATAACCTTATCTTTCCTACTTTGATTCTTTTTTTACTGACAGCTATTAATTCGCTCAAAATATTCAGCAGAATTTTGTCACAATATTCTTGTCAGTAAATTTAAAATTCTGTCAGTAAATTATAAAGATTTTTAGCATCTTCTTCCATTTCAAAAATAACTAAAGCACTATCATCATCAATAATGATTGAAAAAATATCATCGCTATATTCTTCCAAAAGATAATTTTTCACAAGACTTGTTGTCCCTGGATTAGCAAGAATCCAGAGCATATTATCTTTGATTTTTGTTCCCGTAATTGCATCAAAAGCTAAGGCTTTATGAAGGCTTGACTGTAAAACTTCCTTGTTTTTTGGTAAATCATAACGATAACCACCAGATTCAGCTGGCACCTTGATTAGGGCAAGTGATTTAATATCGCGGGAAACGGTCGCTTGAGTAACGTCAATTCCATGAGTTAAGAGGGTATTCACAAGTTCTTCTTGCGTTTTAATTTCGTTTTCACGGATAAATTGAGCAATAAAGTTTAATCGGTCTTCTCTTTTCATAGTTCTTCACTTTCTTTTTGTAAAACTGATTCAATATTAACCTGCTGAGCAATTTCTGCTTTTCCATCTTTAAGTAAATGGACAAGAAATTCAACGTTTCCAGCCCCACCCTTGATTGGCGAAAAGGTCAAACCTTTTACTGAAAAACCAAGTTGAGTGGCTGTTTTTAAAACTTTTTCAATAGTCATTTGGTGAACTTTGGGGTCACGAATAATTCCATTTTTTCCGACTTGTTCACGTCCCGCTTCAAACTGCGGTTTAATAAGAGCTGCTACTTCGCCATTTTTTTCCAAAATTTCATAAAGTGGCGGTAGAATTAAATCTAAAGAAATAAAACTAACATCTATACTAGTAAATGACGGTCTTCCTTGTTCAAAGTCAGCTAAAACAGCATTTCGGAAATTAAATTGTTCCATAACGACAACGCGTTCATCTGAGCGAATTTTCCAAGCCAATTGATTGGTTCCAACATCTAAAGCATAGACTAATTTGGCACCATTTTGAAGCATTACATCAGTAAAACCACCAGTTGAAGAACCAATATCAAGACAAGTTTTTCCATTAATTTCTAAATGAAATTCTTTAAGAGCCTTTTCTAATTTTAACCCTCCTCGACTAACATATCTTAACTTTTCACCTTTAAGACGAAGTTCTGTTCCATCATCAATTTTCTGACCAGGTTTATCGTAACGCTCTCCTGATTTACTATCAACAACTAGACCAGCCATTACTCCTCTTTTGGCCTGCTCTCGTGTTTCAAACAAACCTTGATTCGTGGCAAGTACGTCAATTCTTTCTTTCATGTAGATCTTTCTTTATAGTAATTATACGTATTTTTCTTAGAAATGTAACTAATAATTTCTTTTTATATTTCTATTTTTTTTATTTCACTTCCAATTGCTCAATAATTTTAAAAATTTCAGAGCTGTCAGTAACTGATAAGTCTGTCAGTAATTTTTTAACTTCTGACAAATTTCCTGTCAGTGATTTTTTTGCTCCCTCAAGTCCTAAATGAGCAACATATGTTGATTTCTCCTCTAAAATATCCTTACCTGGTGTTTTTCCAAGCTCAGCAAAAGTTGCTGTGACATCTAAAATATCGTCTCGAATTTGAAAAGCCAATCCCAAAATTTGCCCCACTTGACGAAGTTTTTCAACTTCATCCGTTGATTTTTGAGCAACAATTCCAGCAGCTACAAAAGGAAAAGTTAAAAGTCGCCCAGTTTTCAAGCGATGAATCTGCTCAATTTCAGCTAATGTCAACTCTTTTCCTTCACCAGCCATATCCAAGATTTGACCCGCAACCATTCCATAAGAACCTGAAGCAAAGGCCAATTCACGCGTCAACGCTACTATTATTTCTGCGGATAAATCAGCAGTTGAAAGGATAAAGAAAGGGTCAAAAAATAAAGTATCACCAGCTAAAATTGCAGTTGCCTCGTCAAATTTCTTGTGATTAGTTAACTGCCCTCGACGATAATCATCATTATCCATTGCTGGTAAGTCATCATGGATTAAAGAACCCGTATGAATCATCTCAAGTGCGGCTGCCACATGATAATGAGCCTTACTCAATTCTAAATCAAAAGCCTCTAATAGGTTTAAAAAAAGGAGGGGGCGAATTCGTTTACCGCCTGCCAATAAAGAATATTTTGCTGATTCGGCTAAGCCAGTTGGAAATTCAGCGCTTTCATAAAATTCAGTTAAAAAGTCTTCTAACTTTAGTATCTTCGTATCCATTACCCTAATTATACCAAAATTCACGGCTAAAAACCGTGATGATTTGTGGAAATTTTTTTATTTTTTAAATCCATTTCATTTTTATAAGTGAGCCTTTTGCTCATTCATTGCTAATACTCTTGTAATATTTTCACTCGTTCGCTCAACGTTCTTTGCGCCGTCAGCCAAGGCATCTGACAAAGATTGTGCTTGACTCAAAACACCAAAAATAGCGGTCATTCCTTCGTCATAAAGAACATCTGCTCCATCCCCAATATATCCTGCCAAAGCAAAGCAAGGTTTCTTGTATTTTTTAGCAATTTTACAGACGCCATAGGGTGCTTTACCAAATTTTGTCTGATAATCCATTCCACCTTCACCTGTAAATACATAATCAGCTTCTTTAATTTTATCTTCTAAGTATATTGTTTGTGCAACAAGCTCAATTCCTAATTGCATTTTTGCATTGGTAAAAGCAAGCAAACCTGCTCCCAAACCACCTGCTGCACCAGCTCCCGGTTTATTTTTAACATCTTTCCCCAGATCATTATGAACAATTTCTGCATAATGCTTCAAGTTTTCATCCAATACTTTGACCATTTCCTCAGTTGCTCCCTTTTGTGGTCCAAAAACATAAGAAGCGCCATTATTTCCGGTTAAAGGATTGGTGACATCAGTAGCAATTAATATTTCAATTTCTTCCACTCTTGGGTCAAAATCACTCATATCAATTGTTCTAACTTCTTTAAGGAAACCTCCACCAAGTGGAATCTCTTCTTGGTCTTTATTTAAAAATTTAGCTCCCAAAGCACGAGCCATTCCAGAGCCACCGTCATTAGTCGCACTTCCACCAATGCCAATGATGATTTTATCTACTCCTTCATCCATTGCAGCCTTAATTAATTGTCCTGTTCCATAGGTTGATGTAATCATTGGATTTCTATCTTCCAAAGCAACCAATTCCAGACCATTTGCCTTTGCCATCTCAATGACCGCCGTATTTGAGTTTCCCAAAATACCAAAATAGGCCTCTACATTTGTATTTGCAAATGAACCTTGTACTTTTTTATATACCCGTCGTCCACCCGTTGCATCAATCAAAGCATCTGTTGTCCCCTCACCACCGTCAGCCATTGGCATAGAAATTATTTCAGCTTTAGGAAAAACTTTTTTAATTCCTTTTTCCATTGCTTGACAAACTTCCAGCGCACTCAAACTTTCTTTGAAAGAATCTGGCGCTAATACAAATTTTTTCTTCATTTAATCTACTCTTTCTATAAAAGACTTGACCATAACTCTATCTACTATTAGTATATAACAAATAAGATTGATATTAGAATAATAGGCTTTTTTGTCAGTAAAATTTTGTTTAAAATAAAAAACCTTGAAAAATCAAAGGTTTTTTATTTTAATAGTCTTTCTGTTCCGGAGAGAAATCACTCTCCTGATCATTTTTTCCAACTATTTTTACTAATGTTTCTTCCGCTTCATTGAGTGTTTTTTTCAAGGTTTCCGAAATTTTCATTCCTTTTTGAAATTCAGCAATAGCATCTTCCAATGCTACATCACCAGATTCCAACTTACGAACAATATTTTCTAACTCTGCCAAATTATCTTCAAATTTTACATCTTCTTTTTTGGTTGCCATTATTTTACCTCCACTATTACTTTTCCGTCAGTCAATTCAACATCTAAAGTCTGACCTTTTTTCACATCACTTACGGATTTAATAATCTTTCCCTTTTCGTCAGTAACGAGGGAAAAACCACGCGCTTTTATTTTCGAAATATCTAATAAAAGTAAAGACTGATAAAGTTGCTCCGTCTTATTCTTTTTAGCTTCAACTATCTTTCCGTAAGTCGGAATTAATTTCCCAGCTGACAGCTCATAACGGTGTTTCATATTTGCAACTTTATTTTCCGTCAGCACTGACAAACGTTCACACAGACGGTCAAGTTTTTGTAAGTGTCCATCGTACAAGCGTTCTGGCTGTCTAAAAACGACTGACTGGCTTAATTTATCTACTCGTTCACGCCTTATTTTAATTACATGTGTTAAGCGGTTAAAAAGTCGTTTTTCCTGCTCATTCGCCCAATTTATTAAATCAACCTTCGTATTTGGTGTTGCTAATTCGGCTGCCGCTGTTGGAGTCGCTGCACGACTATCAGCAACAAAATCAGCTAAAGTCACATCTGTTTCATGTCCAACCGATGAAATAATTGGAATACGTGATTCAAAAATTGCTCGAACCACAATTTCTTCATTAAATCCCCATAAATCTTCGATAGACCCACCACCACGACCAATAATCATGACATCAAAATCACCACGTTGATTAGCTCGACGGATATTTCCAGCAATTTCTTCAGCCGAACCTTGTCCTTGAACTTTTGTCGGATAAAGAACGATTTGACTCATCGGAAAACGACGTTGAACCGTCGTGATAATATCTCGAATGACCGCTCCTGACGGGCTAGTTACCACAGCTATTTTCTTAGAAAATTGTGGCAAAGTTTGTTTCCAACGTTGTTCAAATAGCCCTTCAGCAGTCAGCTTTTTCTTCAACTGTTCAAACTTAACCGCAAGAGCTCCAACGCCATCTGGAACTAAACTTTCAATATTTATAGAATAAGAGCCAGAAGGTGGATAAATACTGATTCGACCGACAGCCAAAACTTTCATCCCTTCTTCTAATTCAAAGTCTAATTTGCGAAATTGTCCCGCCCACATCGTAGCTTGAATCACAGCGCCCTCATCTTTAAGTGCAAAATATTGATGATTTGGTCTTCTTCTAAAATTTGAAATTTCTCCTGTCAAATAAACCCGTTCAAGATATGGATCACGGTCAAATTTCGCTTTTAAATATTTTGTTAAGGTTGATACTGATAAATATTCTGTCATTCCCTCACTCTTTAGTTCTCAATTAATCTTTTTACTAATCATTCTGTTAGTAAAATTTCTACTGCTAAAATCGAAAAAAAGTAAAAAGTTTATCTTCAAAAAACTTCTAACTTAAAAATAAGTCCTTAGAAATTACTATAAACTTAGTTACTCTTTTATTAATTAACTATTTATTTTCATTCATTTTTCTACTTGCTGCACGAACTGTCTGTTCCATAAGCATTGTAATCGTCATCGGACCAACTCCACCAGGAACGGGGGTAATCAAACTTGCAACATCTTTTACTTCATCAAAATCAACATCGCCATGAAGTTTTCCATCTTCATCACGGTTCATCCCAACATCAATTACAACTGCACCTTCTTTGACATCCTCAGCTTTAATCATCCGGTCACGGCCAATAGCAACCACCAAAACATCAGCTTCCTTAGTCAATTCGCGCAAGTTTTCTGTTTTCGAATGAGCAATCGTCACAGTAGCATCAGCCATCATTAATAATTGCGCCATTGGTTTTCCGACGATATTTGAACGACCAATCACAACTGCACGTTTACCAGAAAGTTCCACATCATATTCTCGGAACATTTCCATAATACCGGCTGGAGTTGAAGGAATCATCAAAGGATTTCCAGACCACAAACGTCCCATATTCATTGGGTGAAAACCATCCACATCTTTTTCTGGATCAATAGCTAGTAAAACCTTTTCTTCAGAAATATGTTCTGGCAATGGCAATTGTACCAAAATACCATGCCATTGTTCTGACTGATTATACTGTTCAATTAAATCTAACAGTTCTTGTTCCGACACAGTTTCTGGTAGACGAACCACACTAGAATTTAAACCAATTGCTGTGGCTTGTCGTGCTTTATTTCGGACATAAATTTGACTCGCAGGATCTTCGCCCACAAGAATAACGGCAAGACCTGGAACATTGTCCGCTTCTTTTAATTTATCGACTTTAACTTTCAACTCAGCTTGCATTTTAGCAGCAAGTGCTTTTCCATCTATCAAGTTCATAGAACTATTATACCATAAGCTAACATTCATCCTCTAATCATCATCATTCCTTTTTCTTTCTTTATTTTAAATTGTTCGTAATTTTTAATAAAGGAATAATTCCAAATTAAAAAGAAACTTCTTTCCAAAGAAAAGAAGTCCTTAATTAAAATATACTACTCAAAACCTTTTTTTATATTTAACTTTTCCAATAGTTAACGTTGCCACTAATCCCAATCCCAATTCTGCTAATACTAAACTTAAATCATCATCAGCACCTGTTTTGGGAAGCTCTTCTTTCGTTACAGTTGGTACAAGTTGCAAGCTCATTGCGCTTAATGAACTTGAAAGACTTGGACTACTTGATACCTTAGAAATTAAAGTCGAAACTTTTGCTTCATTTGAAGATAAATTTGAGTGACTCAAGTTATTTAGTTTCACTTCTGAAGTATACGAACTATTTGAAGTTAGACTTGAGCCATTTTTATCATTAGATTGTAAATTTGGATTAGTCAACATACTTGAAGATGTTGTTGAACCACTTGACTCAGATGAAGTCAAACTTGCACTACTTGATTCATTTGAACTCAGACTCGAATGACTTGAATTTTTAGAAGATGAACTTGTAGTACTAGTTTGACCAGTGTTTGAATTTGAATCACTTGTCCCACCAGAACTTGTCATACTACTTTCACTTGAACTTAAGCTTGAAGCACTTGAACCTTCTGTGCTTGAACTTGATTGACTTGAGTCTACCGAAGATGAACTGCCAATACTACTTTCACTGAAATTTGAACTTGAAGCACTTGAACCTTCTGAGCTTGAACTTGAGCTATTTACCCCAGCTGAACTTGACTGACTCGAGTCTACCGAAGATGAACTGGCAACACTACTTTCACTGGAATTTGAACTTGAAGCACTTGAACCTTCTGCGCTTGAACTTGAGCTACTTACCCCAGTAGAACTTGACTGACTTGAGCCCACAGAAGATGAACTGGCAATACTACTTTCGCTGGAATTTGAACTTGAAGCACTTGAACCTTCTGCGCTTGAACTTGAGCTATTTACCCCAGCTGAACTTGACTGACTCGAGTCCACCGAAGATGAACTGGCAACACTACCTTCACTGGAATTTGAACTTGAAGCACTTGAACTCTCTGAGCTTGAACTTGAGCCATTTACTCCAGCTGAACTTGACTGACTCGAGTCTACCGAAGATGAACTGGCAACACTACTTTCACTGGAATTTGAACTTGAAGCACTTGAACCTTCTGCGCTTGAACTTGAGCTATTTACCCCAGCTGAACTTGACTGACTCGAGTCTACCGAAGATGAACTGGCAACACTACTTTCACTGGAATTTGAACTTGAAGCACTTGAACCCTCTGAGCTTGAGCTTGAACTTGAAGCATTAGAAGTCGAACTTGAAGTATTTGCTTCACTAGAATTAGAACTCGTGTTGCTTGATACATTTGAAGATGAAGTTGAACTACTAGCTGCACTTGATGAAGAACTGGCACTACTGCTTGATTGGCTACTATTAGCACTAGAATTTGGATTAACTGTTGAAGCACCAACACTTGGAGTTAAAGAATTGATAATTGTCGTTATTCCATTAAGTGCATTATTAACGAAATTATTAATATTATTTTGTATTTGACTAATAGTGTTCGAAAGACCATTTTCGATAGCTCCAAGACCTGGTAAATTATTTACAATCCCCGTCGCACTTTCAACAATATTATTGATCGCATTTTGCAATTGATTGAGCACTTGGTTAAGAATATCCGAAGCACCAGCAGGAAGATTACCAAATGAGTTTAGACTATTTTGGAGCGTGTTCTCAATCGTGGCTAAGGCTGTTGAACCAAGGCTTGTAAGATTACCCAAACTATTATTTACTTGGTCAAGAAGGCTGGAAACTCCCGTTAAATTCGCAACTTCTCCCAAAGATGCTCCAGTAAGATTATTTAATATTGGGCTTAAAACATTATTAACTGTAGTACCTACAAGTGGAATATTACTAATAGTTGGAGATAATTGACTCCAAGCAATTTGACCTACTCGATTAATCGCTGAATTAACTACTAAACCAGCCAAGTAGTTGACAAGATCATTTCCTTGAAGAGAGACAAGTGTGTCTAAATCAAAATTAACACCACCCAAGGCATTGGAAGTTGTCGTATTAAGTTGATTAACAATCCCACTTGTTACAGTACTTATTGCGCTAAGTACTGGGCTTAGTACTAGACTTGCCCCCGGAATACTTGAAAGTCCTGGAATTGTTGGATTTTCAAGAAAAGTAAGCATAGCAGCAGGGCTCATTGATGGGATAGCATTAAATGCCGCCGCAATTTGCCCTCCAACTAATGGAATTTGGCTAACATCTAAACCTGCAGATTTTATTTCATTTAATAGAAAGGCTCCAGGATTAGCAGCTGCTTCCTGAATATTTCCAACAATATTGACGATTTGTTCAACACCATTAAGAGCTGCCGCGGCTGTAGTCATTCCTGGAATATTAAAAGTTCCAAGAGTGCTAAAAATATTTGCTAAACCACTAATTCCCACTGTCGAAATTGCTTGATTTACAAGATCTCCAAGTGTTGTGTTAAGAATAGCTGAACCACTTGTTGTAGCAGGCGCTGCTGCAGCTAGTGCCTGAGTAAGCATTGGCACCATGGACGGATTAGTCGCTAGAATAGCTGTAAAAGAAGCGACAGCAGCACTCGAAGCACTAGCACTACTATTTCCCACAAGATTCATTTCCGAACTTTGAGAAACTGATGCAATACCACTATCAATTGCTGAACTTTCACTCAAAACTCCTGATGAACTTGTTGAACTTTGAGACCCAACTGCCGAATCAACACTGTCTGCAGCATTAGAAGAACTTAATATAGAATTGCTGCCATTATCATTTGATGAGCTTGAATCTGCAAGCGATACGATATTGTTTGTAGGAGTTTGAATAACCACCGTACTTGTCGTATTTTGGCTTTCATTAATTGAGTTGCTACTATCTGACACATTTGAAGTTATTCCCTCAGTATCAGTTTCTACTGTGTTAGCCAGTGATTTATTAGAACTTTGGTCACTAGCTTGTTCGTAAGCAACTTGATTTTGACTAGCAGCTACATCACTATTTGTCGATGAAGCTAGTGCTGAATAACTTGTTACCTCAGTAATACCACTAATTTGCTGACTACTATCAATTGCTGTGTCCGCTTTTACATTTTGGTCAGTAATCGTTCCGGAAACGATAATTATAGCTAATGCTGAAGTAGCAAATAACCAACTTTTCCCTGATTTCCAAGTTCGAAAATGAGACTTGGAGGTAACAGTAGTCACTTCTGGCCGTATTTTTTTCATTTATTCTCTCATTGCTGATACTTTTTATAAAGTATCACTATGATTATATATCATGATATCACATTTAAGTTACAAAAGAAACCTATAGATTATTATTTCGTAACATTTATAGAATATAATTTTTTTCCTTGACTTTGATAGTTTACAAATGTAAACTATATATAGATAGAAATTTCAAAGCATTCATTTAGGAGG
Organism: Lactococcus sp. FSL K6-0773; assembly: GCF_038006485.1. Classification (NCBI taxonomy): domain Bacteria; kingdom Bacillati; phylum Bacillota; class Bacilli; order Lactobacillales; family Streptococcaceae; genus Lactococcus; species Lactococcus sp. FSL K6-0773. The sequence goes on from NZ_JBBOVF010000001.1 coordinate 919,823, forward strand.
AAAATATGTCAAATAAAACTCATTCGTCTAATCACGATGAAATGATGTCTGAGCATCATCATAATCATGAAATAATGGATATGGAGCACGAAAACCATGAGATGCACAACATGCACAATATGGATAATATGCATGATATGGACAATATGGATATGATGAATCATGGAGGACACATGATGCATATGGGTGATATGAGTAAAAAGCTCAAAGTGGCTATCATTCTAATGATTCCCCTTCTACTCATTTCACCAATCGCTGGCTTTACTATCCTTAAATTCCCCGGAAGTGAAATTTTGCAACTTATCCTTGGTACAATTATCTTCTTTTACTCTGGGACTCCTTTTTTTAGCGGAGCAAAAGGTGAATTAAAAAGCCGTAAGCCAGCCATGATGATGCTGATTACAATGGGAATTACCGTTGCCTATGCTTATTCTGTTTACGCCACAATCATGAGTCTTAACGGACATATGGGCATGAACTTCTGGTTTGAACTGGCAACTTTAATTGTCATTATGTTGATTGGTCACCTGATTGAGATGAAAGCAATCATGGGTGCTGGCGATGCATTGAAAGATTTAGCAAGCCTTGTTCCCAAAAAAGCTCACTTAAAAAGCGGGAAGGATGTTGAGCTTTCAGAACTAAAAGTTGGCGATTTACTTTTAGTGAAAGAAAATGAGAAAATACCTGCAGATGGCCTTATATTAAGTGAAGCGCTCGTTGATGAGTCAATGATTACTGGTGAAAGCCGAGCAGTCAATAAAAAAACAAATGATCTTGTTTATGGTGGTTCCCTCAATCAAAACCAACCATTTGAGATGAAAGTCACAACCCTTGGAAAAGATTCATTTCTCAATCAAGTGGCCGAATTAGTCAAGAAAGCCCAAGCTCAAAAATCTAATTTGGAAAATATGGCAGATAGAGTGGCTGGTTACCTTTTCTATGCCGCACTTATTGTTGGTATCTTCTCATTAGTTTTTTGGACAATTAGTTCTAACTTTAGTTTTGCTCTACTTCTTGCGGTTTCTGTTTTTGTAATTGCATGTCCACACGCTTTAGGTCTTGCGGTTCCACTTGTTGTTTCTCGCCTAACCAGTATTTCTGCTAAAAATGGTTTATTAATTCAAAACAGAACTTCTCTAGAAAAAATAAATACAATTAAATATGCCTTAATGGATAAAACGGGAACATTAACTGACGGTAAGTTTATTGTTCGTAATGTTATTGATTTTACTGATGAAACAGACATTCTCCAAATCATGGCAGCACTTGAAGGAAGTTCCACCCACCCGATTGCTCAATCAATCGTTTCAGCTGCTAAACCTCTTGAAAATCTAAAAGTTGAAGCGGTTGAAAATATTCCAGGAGTTGGGATTAAAGGGCAAGTTAATCAAAACTTTTATCAAATTGTTAACTATAAATATCTTCGTGAAAATCAACTTTCTTATGATGAAAAAAAGATTGCTCAATATTTAGATTTAGGTTTAACTGTATCTTTCCTAATCAATGAACAACAAGATGTTTTAGGATTTATTGCCTTAGGAGATTCTCCTAAAGCAGACGCGAAAGCCTTTATCAATGGTTTATTAGCCCAAGGAATTACCCCTGTTATGCTCACGGGTGATAATAAAGAAACTGCTCAAAAAATTGCTAGTGCACTAAATATTCCCGAATTTAGAGCGGAATTAAAACCTGAAGATAAAGCAGAAATTGTGAAAGAGTACCAAAAGAAAGCCGGCGTGCTTTTCATTGGTGATGGTGTCAATGATTCCCCAGCTCTTGCAACTGCTACGATTGGTTTTGCGATTGGAGCAGGAACTTCGGTTGCTATCAGTACCGCTGATGTCGTCCTAGTTAACTCCAATCCAAGTGACGTCTTGGATATGATTAATATCTCCAAACGCATGCTTAGAAAAATGAAACAAAACCTCTGGTTTGGAGCAGGCTATAACATTATTGCTATTCCTGTTGCAGCGGGTATTCTTTATCCATTTACAGGGATTTATATTGACCCTCTCATTGCAGCAGTCCTGATGTCAATCTCAACCGTGATTGTATCAATCAACGCGATGGGATTGAGGTATGATAAAAAATAGAAGAGCCTATGCTCTTCTATTTTTTTATATTATTATTTAGTTAAAAAAATTATTTTATATTCTTTCTTCTATTGCCAACAACATCAGGATAGAGCTTTCGTAATTTTCTTGTTGCCAATAGTGCAGATACAAGGGCTAGAACTTGCAAAATAACTGTCACGAATCCTACTAATAATCCTATCTCTAACTCTAAAAGATTATGTGCCTGATTGGCTAAAATGATCAAGACAGCACCAATCACGCTCAAAACATTGAGACTATATACTAAAATTGAAGCAATACTTTTTATTCTTAATTTATGATTCTGAACATGAAGAGCGATAGCATAAATCAGGATAAGTAAACCAAATCCCCAAACTAGATATGAGTCTGTTATTATTTTTGCAACTTGTAGTAAAAAACTGATGAATACAGCGATAATCCAGATTCCTAACAAACCATTGTATTTATAAGCTTTTTGAATCACTTCTTTTTCTTTATTTTCGTCAATCTCTTCTTTCATTTTTCAATTTCCTGTTCTTTTTTTAATTCCATGAGAGCTAAAGTTCTAAATTTTCTTGCCCTCCTGATGTAAATCCAGTAGATATACACAAGTAAATTCACAAGAATTAAATCAGTAATATAGATTAACCAAATTCCTACATCACCTGAGTCGATGTAAAGACCGGCTAACGTTATCCCCACACTTCCACAAATCATAGCAAAAACTATCAGAATGATTTCCCCTGTTTTACTGTCCTGCATTTGATAAAGTTTTTCTACCTTTTTACTATCTTCTAATTTTTCAAAGTTTCTGTAATTAAAAAAGTTTTCCGAAAGAAATAATAAAATTATCGCTACTACAAAAGATAAAAGCAAACAGGCAACTGTTGTCAAAACTAACCATTCTACAGGAGAAATTTCAAGAGAATGATTTTCTACAAAATTCATCGCAGATGCCGGAAATGCTCCTGATATTATCAGAACGGGTATTATACTCATGCCTGTCATTTTTTTATTGCTTTTTATAAATAGTTCCTTACTTCTATAAGAATATCCATATCTATCATCAGCATTCCCACCGATATCCACTATAACTTTATCAGAGTACATTGGATTTCACCCTCTTCTCTTTCTATGGTCATATAACCAATCATAACCAAAAGATAGAGCAGCGGAAACTGCAAGTCCTACTCCAACAGCTACAGCTACAGGCGCAGCCACAGCAATTGCACCAGTAACTAATGTGCCAACGGCCAAAGTGATTCCCGCATTGGCAAAACCTTTCGCCATAGCATCATTCGCATCATGCCCAGTCGCTAGTTCAACTCCTGCGGTTAAAAATCCTCCTCCGATACCTCCGGCGAAATCAGAGGCTCCTGCTAATTCTGGACCATATTTAGCCCAGCCGATAGCTCCGCTAATCCCGATTGATTGGCTCCCTAGCTCACCTTCTAGCCAATTGTCACTATCTCCTCCGCCTGGAAGTTCTCCGCCATATCCTCTTTCCTCCGCCACAAGTTGAGCTTCTTTAGAATAATAAGCAGATTGTGGTACATAATTTGGATAGTAAGTTCCGTTAGAATTACTATATACTCCTCCTGATGAATAACCATAATCACCAGAGTAAGAAGTACCTCCACCGTAATAGCCATAAGTTGGTGCATAATAAACAACTGGCGCAATGTAATTCGGCACATACTCATAGCCATTGGCATAATAAGTCGTCGCATAGGGATTGCTCGTGTTGTAATAAACAATCGGTGGAATATATTTGTAGTAAACGTTTAGCGTTTCATCAGTTTTCGGATAAAGTCCTGACCGTGTCGTGCTTCCTTCGATATAGTAATTGCCAAATCGATAAGGCACATTGACCGAATAAGGCTTGTTATAAAGCCCCGTGGTTGATTGTTGTCCTAGATAGGTACCGTCCATACCATAGTAATCATAAGTGACGGTACTTTTGATATGATAATAATCACCAACTATTATTGTGTTCCCATTTCTGTGCTGACTTTCTTGTCCATAAGCATAATGTGGAAATTCACTGGCTGGAACATTCCAAGAAACATTTGGAAACCAGATAAATTGATGTTGGGGAACGATAAGCTGATTGTTTTCGTTCGCATCATAATAGTTAAGATAAACAATATCTCTGACTTGGGTCGTCAAATGTGCTTGAAGCGCTGAACCAAAGAGGTCATAGCGAACCCCTTGTGAATATTGATAGGAATTTTCACTACGAGCTGGTGCTGGGCTGTAAAAATCATAGTCAAATTTTGACAGAAAACCGACACCCAGATAACCGCCATAAGGGAGACTAGCTTGACCGTTCAAGTCGGTATCAGGAATTGTTGTATCATAAATAACACCACTTGAATCTGTCGCAAGATTAGTGGTCTTTGGAATGACCGTTAAAAGGTTGGCAAGATTGGTTTTGACTCTTTGGGCCATATCAATATCCGTTGTGATAAAAGAGGCGAGAACAGGGATTTTAAAATTCGTGTTATGGGCGACAATTTGATAATTGAGGTTGACATTATTTGCCCCGTAGTAGAGGGCGACAATCGAGTTTCCGTCGGAGTTGGCAATGTTTTGTTCGCCTGTAAAAGCCAATCCAATCGGACAGTCAGACGTACTTTCTGCGGGGGCTTGCCAACTTGATTCATCTGTTGAAATGACTTTGTAGATCAAATCTAGATTGGTTCCGGCTAGGGTCCTTCCAACATTAGTAATTCGTCCAGAATCTCCTGCATTCATAGTATAAGTGGTCGCAGGTATGGTCGGGCCATCCGTTTGTCCAAAGTTTTCAGTACTGATTTGACCTGTTGTTTGACCTGTGATTGGAATAACCTCTGTATTTGCCGACCAAAGAAGACCATCAGGCGTTAAAAAGTTATTTGGCACAAGGTTGTTAGCCTTGATTGTAATATTGATACCATCTAGCGTGGCTGGTCCTGTAATGTCATTGGCGACTGAACCGGTCGCAGAAATCGAGCTTATTACAGGGTCTTGACCATTGGCTTGGCTGGCAATTGAACCATTTGTGAGAGCAGGACTTATGATTGTTCCGCTCGCCGATAGGCTTGAACCAATTGTGACATTTGCTTTTGATGAATCAAGGGGAACACCTGGGGCTTTTGAAGTTGAGGCGTTTATTTCCGAGCCTGAACTGGTCGAACTTGCAGTTTCTAACGAATTATAGCTTATTTCTACACTTGAAGCCTGAGCCGAACTGGTTGAAGATGATGAAACTGAACTGGCGCTTAGTGTTGTGCTTGCCTGCGAAGTTAGTGAGTTTGCCTCTTTAGTTTGCGTTTCTGCCTGTGAACTTTCTGTATTTCCTTCGGTTGTCGAATCAGACGCGGCAAGAGAAGAATTTACAGTTGGATTGGTGACAGCTTCAGTTTGACTTGGTGGGGTAACAGCCGAATTTTCATCAGCCTTTACTGCTAAAGGGTGACTAGTCACTAACAAACTTAAAAGAATTCCAGTGCTAAGTAACCAAAATTTACTTGATGACTTCATCTGAAAGTGCTTTTTCTGATTTTCCAATGCAAAACCTCCTTTTAGTGAATATTTTTTGTTTTCTGATCATTTAATATTATACGCTTAATTAGAAACTTTGGTAAAAATAAAGTAATCATTTTAACTTAATTTAAAAACAAGACTTTTAGAATACAAAAAAGCCCACCAAAAGTGGTAGGCTGCTCTTTCACTAAAGCACCAAAACATCATATTCTTGCACTTTTACACGCTCTTTTAGATTTTCTTATCATCTAAAGCAAAAAAGCCATTATAAAATGACTTTTTCTTTTAAATCAATCCTTTAGATTTTAAATATCTTTCTGCTACTTTCGCAGCATCTTCTTGTTTGACATTAACATCATAATTCATCTCAATCATCTCTTGGTCAGTAATTTTTCCTGACAGTTTATTGAGAATCTTTTTGAGTTCAGGATATTTTTTTAATAAACTTTCTTTCATCAATGGTGCTGCTTGGTAAGGTGGGAAAAGATTTTTATCATCTTTCAGGACAGTCAGATTATATTGCTTGATTTGACTATCAGTAGAATAAACCTCAGCGACATTCACAGCACCAGAATTTAGTGCTTTATAAATTAAACTATTTTGCATGGTTTTGACATTTAAATCAAGACCATAAAGCTTTCTCAAACCAATATTTCCATCTGAACGATTAGCAAACTCAACGTCAAAGCCTGCAGTTAAACCTGAAACATTCGCTAAATCAGAAATTTTGGTGAGCTGATGCTCTTTAGCAAAATCAGATTTGACGGCAATTGCATATGTATCTTGAAATTTCATTGGGGACAGATATGTAAATTGATTAAGTTTTTTTATTCCTTCTTCTGCCTTTTGCCAAACGACATTAGGATCAGTTGAACTCACTGGATCTTTCAAAAATGTTGAAGTAATGGTTCCTGTGAATTCAGGATATAAATCAATTTTTCCAGCTTTCAAAGCATTATATAAGAAAGTGGTATCACCAAAATTAGATTTTAAGTTCACGCGAATATTACTATCTTTTTCAATCATTAGTTTATACATGTTAATCAAAACATCAGGTTCTGCTCCCAATTTACCAGCAATTGTAATTTGTGGATGATTAGAAGTTTGAGGTCGATAATAAGAGCCTCCAAGAACGAGTAAGCCAATGAAAAAACTGATGAGAATTGTTTTTATCTTGGCTTTTTCTAAAAATTTTAAAAGACTACTGAAAATAATCGCTAATAGTGCTGATGAAATTGCTCCAATTAAAATCAATGAAACATCATTCATATTGATTCCGAGCAGAATAAAGTTCCCTAAGCCTCCAGCACCAATCAAAGCAGCTAGTGTTGCGGTACCAATGACCATAACTGTACTCGTCCGAATTCCTGCCATGATAAAGGGCATCGCTAATGAGAGCTCAAATTTCATCAATCGTTCTCTTCGATTCATCCCAAATGCTATTGCAGCTTCGATTAAAGAAGGTTCAATTTGCTCTAAACCAGTATAAGTATTTTGAACAATAGGGAAAATCGCATAAACAACAAGAGCGACAATTGCTGGTAAACTTCCGATTCCGATGAATGGAATCAAGAGTCCTAGCAGTGCCAAACTAGGTATAGTTTGAAAAATTCCGGTGACTTGCAAAACTGGTTCAGCAATTTTGGGAAGACGTCGTAACAATAAAGCTAAAGGAATCGAAATCAGAATTGCAATAAAAATTGAAATTAATGAAATCTGGATATGTTCTAAAAGCGCCTGCCAAAATTGGCCTTGCTGGCTTTGAAAAGTTGAAATTAGCTGATTCATTTGTCACCTCCTGCGATATAGCATATAATATCATCTGAGGAAATTGACTTGCCCTTGTATTTTAAAACTTCCTTATCAGAAAGACGATTAATTATTTCCGAAATAGCCGTATTGTCAGCAACTTCTTGCGCTTCTGGATTTACTGACAGCTCTGTCAGTAATAAATTTTCAACAGAAACCGTTGATAAATTCTGACGGTATTCTTTAAAAAATGTTTTAACAAAATCATTTGCCGGATGTTGATAGATATCTGCTGGTTCAGCAATTTGTTGGATTAATCCATCATTCATTACAGCGACTCTGTCAGCTAAATAGAGCGCTTCATCTAAGTCATGTGTCACAAAGACCACTGTTAAATTCATTTTTTTCTGTAAGTCTTTGATAAATATTTGTAACTGACGTCGTGAAATTGGGTCAAGTGCTGAAAAAGGTTCATCCATTAAGACAATTTTGGGATTTGCGGCAATGGCTCGTAAAATTCCTACCCTCTGTTGCTCACCACCTGATAATTCACTAGGTTGGCGCTGAGCGTAATCTTTAGGATTCAAACCAACTAAATCAAGTAGCTCATTGGTTCTGTCAGCAATTTTTGCTTTATCCCACCCCTTCATTTCAGGAATTAAAGCAATATTTTCTGAGACAGTCAAATTAGGAAAGAGAGCAATTTGCTGCAGCACATAGCCCACAGATAAGCGCAATTTTCGTAAATTTGCCGTTGATATTTCTTCATTATTGATTAATATTTTTCCCTCACTGTGAGTGACTAATTGATTAATCATTTTTAAAGTGGTCGTTTTCCCACTTCCACTCGGCCCCACTAACACAAAAAACTCTTGGTCTTTAATTGTAAAATTAGCATGATCAAGAATTTTTTTGTTAGCAAAAGCCTTGGACACATTCTGGAATTCAATCATGAATGTCCTCATTTCTATCAGTAAAATTTACTGACAGCTTGAAAATAAAGTCTGTCAGTAAAAAATTTATTCTGCCGTAACTTATTGTTTCTACTATTATAATGTCGGTAGTAATTTATTTTCTGTCAGTAAAAATATTCTAAATCACTAGCCACTGTTGGATAAGTGAAAATCATTTTTTCAACATCCGCCAAAGTCATTTTTTGTTGAATTAAAATATTAATTAAATTAATCACTTCATCAGCCACTGAACTTACCGTTGATGCCCCCACGATTTCTCGCTTTTCATTGAGTGCAACTTTTAATTTTGCCAAGGGGTCATTAATTCTTTTATAAGTATACCAAGAACTTAAATCCAAAGTCTTGGTATGAATCCCCTCACCTGCCAAATGGCCAACCTCAGCCAGTTTTGCCGTTCCAAAAATGATTGTAGGAATTGCTGGATAAGCAATTTTTTGCGGTTCATCCTTAACTAAATTTTCACCTAAATAAGCTCCTTCAAAAGAAGAAACAGGCGTCAAATGAGGTTGATTTTTAGAAAGTACATCTCCCATCGCATAAATTTTAGAATTGCTTGTTTGTAAATATTCGTTTACCTTGATACCTTTAGCATCCGTTTCGACACCTACTTTTTCTAAATTTAGCTTATCACTATTTGGCTGACGGCCTACTCCCGCAATCACTAAATCTGTTTTATGTTCAAAATCAGTCCCGTCAGTCAGTAAAAATCCGTCAGCAACTTTTTCGACTTTATCTACAGAAATATCCTCGATAAATTTAATACCTTGAGCTTTAAGGTAATTAATAAATTCTTGCCCCATTTCTTCATCAAAATGAGCAACTCTCGCTTTTTTACGTGAAATAATAGTAACATCGCTTCCAGCCGCTTTAGCAATTTGAGCCAGTTCTAATGAAATTGGCCCACTCCCTAAAAAGCTGATTTGAGCGGGAAATTCTTCAAGCGCTAAAAAATCATTACTTGTTTTTAAAAATTCTTTTCCATCAATATCTAAAAGACGTGGACGGCTTCCTGTTGCGATAATGTAAGTTTTAGCTTGATAAGTTTTCCCTTCAACTTCAAGCTTTCCTTGGTCATTAAAAGCGGCACTGCCATATATTGTTTCTATTCCAGCATTTTTCAAACCAGTAAAAGTTGATTTTTCATAAGGGTCAGTAATATTTAGCTTACGACTTTTCAGCCCTTTCCAATCAATGTTTAATTCACCAGAAATACCCTGCCCTTTTAACTGTTCGACACGACTTTTGGCTTCGACAACTGCCATCATCATTTTTGTTGGGTCACAACCATAGTTTGGACAAGTTCCTCCCCATTTATCATTCTCAATAATTCCGATTTTGTTATCTTTAGTCTTTAAACGATAAGCTAATCCTAGTCCACCGGGTCCGGCACCAATAATAATATAATCAAACATTCTTTAGCCTCCTAATTATTAATAGATCTTTAAAATGTACTCATGATACAACACTTTAGCTTAATTCTACTTTTTTTCTCTAAAATAATAAACTATTTTGCTTTATATAGAAAAAATTCAGTAGCCTAACTACTGAATTATCCTTCATGAAATTGTTCTTCAATATCCAAATTATAAGAAGCTTCTGTTGCCACTTTAATTTGAATCTCTCTCTTTTTTCTTGGTAAAAATTTTCTAATCTCATCATCATTGTAACCAACTTGTAGTCGCTTATGATCGACAATTAAAGGTCGACGTAAGAGCGTTGGATTTTCTTCAATTATTTGAATCAAATCATTTAATTTAATCGTTTCAAAATCAATATTTAATCGTTGATAAGCTTGACTTCTTCTAGAAATGATATCTCCAGTTCCTTCCTCAGTCAATGCTAAAATCTCTAATATATCTTCCTTACAAATTCGACTCGTAACCAAATTTATTTCTTGGTAAGCAAGATTTTGTTTCTCCAACCATTCTTTTGCTTTTTTACAAGAGCTACAAGATGCTACTGTGTATATTTTTATCATAGTGTTCACCTCATTTTTTTCTTATGGCTTTCTCATTTATATCTTAATTATATTTTACCATAAAAAGACAATTTGTAAAGGGTATCATGAGGAAAAAATTAGGAATTAATTCATTTTTAACCTAAATGAAAAAAACTGCAAAAATACAGTTTTTTTCATTTTATTTATAAATTCGTTTGATTCTATCAGAAAGTAAACAAAGCACTTCATAATTTATCGTTCCACGCCAATCAGCAACATCTGTCGTCGTGATTTCATTAGTCTTATCACGACCAATCAGGGTAACTTTTGTTCCTAGAGGATAAGATTTATCAAGTTTTATCATCATTTGATCCATACAAACTCGACCAACAATCTCACAAAATTCTCCATTTACCAGTACTTTGAAGCCTTGCATTTGACGAGTCCAACCATCAGCATAACCAATTGGAACGGTTCCAATCCATGTTTCTTCACTTGTTTCATAAGTTGCACCGTAACCAACTGTTTCGCCTGCGGCTATTTTTTTAATATGAGTCAATTCAGAAACTAAAGAGAGAGCAGGTTCGATTTCAAAAGGAAGTTCCAAAGTTTTACCACTTGGATTCAAGCCGTACATTGAAATACCTAAGCGTTCAATAGCTTGAACCTGTTCCTTATGCCATAAAGCGGCGGCCGTATTAGTTGAGTGAACAAATTTTGGTTTACGTGATAATCCGGCCATAATTTTGTTAAATCTTGCCTGTTGATCTTTAAATTTTGTATCATCAGCCATATCGGCGGTCGCAAAGTGAGTGAAAATCCCTTCAAAATTAATCGCATATTTATCAGCAAGTTCAATCATCTGATTTGCTTCTTCAACATCCCGAATCCCAATCCGACCCATACCAGAATCTACACCAATATGAATTTTTAAATCTGAAAGTTCTGCTTCTTCTTGAACAACCAATTTTAACCATTCTAAACTTGGGGCAGTAAGACTGATATTAAGAGCAGCTGCAATATCAACATCTTCTGGAACAATTCCTGATAAAACTAAAATCGGTTTAGTTACCAAATGATTCCGTAATTCAATTGCCTCATCAAGGTTTGATACACAAAAACCGCCTACCAAATCGCTCACCGCTTTAGAAACCTCAACCGAGCCATGACCATAAGCATCTGCTTTCACTGCTGGCCAAATTTCCGCATTAGGGTGAATATGTTTTTTAAATTTTTCAATATTATTTCTAATCGCCTTTAAGTCAACAATGGCTGACGTATTGCGATGTGGAGAAGTTTTCATCTTTTAAACCTTCCTCTAGTTTAAGCAAAAATTTTTATTACTTCTTAATTCTTTTCCAAAACAACAAAAGCAACAGCTTCTAAATTACTATGCGAGATAGATAAATGAACCTGTCCATCAAAAGGATGTTTAGTAAAAAAGGGTTTTCCTAATTCATCATTTTTGATTTCAAGGTCATGCATGCCCAAAGCCTTACCAAATCCCGTACCGTAAGCTTTAGAAAAAGCTTCTTTTGCTGCCCAACGTCCCGCAAGAAATTCAGTTTTACGAGCTGTAGATTGAAAACTATTATATTTTTCTAACTCCACTGCCGTAAGAACCTGTTCCACAAAACGTTCAGAACGTGTCAGTGCTTTTTGAATTCGAGAAAGCTCTACATTATCAACACCTGTTCCAAAAACCATTTTTCCACCTCTATTTATGGAATAAAAGGTTAAAATCTGGCAAATTATGCCAGATTTTTAAACCCTTAAAAGTTTAGTCACTAAACTCTTTAATTTTATAAATTACTTTGTAAGTTCATAAATTGCTTCAGCATAAATTACTGCAGCTTTATAAATATTTTCGACAGGTTTCATTTCATTAGCTTGGTGCATTGAATCAGGTTCCCCTTCAAACATCGCACCATAAGCAACACCACGTTCTAAAAGACGACCAAAAGTTCCACCACCAATGATTGTTTCATAACCTTTGAGGCCTGTGTGTTTTTCATAAACATCAATCAATGTTGATACAAGTGGGTCTGACATTGGAACATAATGTGGAACATGAAGATGTTTTGAAAGTTCAACTTCAACAACACCATCAAGTTTAGCAAGAATTTCTTGCATACGTTCTGGACTATTTCCTTGTGGGAAACGGAAGTTAAGCGCGATTTTACCTTCAGAATTCTCATCAAATGACCAAACACCAGCGTTCATTGAAGTATTACCCATTAATTCATCAACATAAGCTGTTCCCAATTTTTCACCTTCATGGTCTTCAAGAAGTTTTTCAGCTCCAACTTTAATGAAAGCAGCAGCACCATCAGCAAAATTAAATTGGTTCAAGAATAAAGTAAGGTAAGTTGCTCCATTTACACCTTTTTCTGGCATCGCACCATGTGCTGATTTACCATAAAGTGTAATTGTCGCTTTTCCAGCACTTTCTTCAAGGTCAAAACGAAGATTTTTGCTTGCATGTTCAGCTACGAATTTTTCAAGTGCAGCTTGTAAATCTTTAGCACCTGAAATTACTGCAGTTGCAGATTCTGGAACCATATTTTCGGCAAGACCAGCTTTAAAGCTGTGAAGAACAACTTCTCCATCATTTTTGCCTACAAAATGGAGATATTCTGTAATATTTCCTTTTTCACCATTGATAATTGGGAATTCAGCATCAGGTGAGAAACCAAAGTCAGGCAATGGCAATTCACAATGTTCAAAATAGTAATCCATATCTGCCCAACCAGTTTCTTCGTTTGTTCCAACGATAAAACGGATTTTTTTGCTTAATGGAAGATTGAGTTCTTTCAAGATTTTAAGAGCATAGTAACATGCAACAGTTGGACCTTTATCATCAGATGCTCCACGAGCATAAAGATTTCCATTACGAATTTCTGGTTCAAATGGATTTGAATCCCAACCAGAACCTGCAGGAACAACGTCTAAGTGACCGATAATTCCAAGAACTTCTGCATCATCACTTGCACCATTTTCGTATTCAAAATGTCCAACATAATTATCATAATTTTTTGTTGTATAACCATCACGTTCAGCAATCTTCAAGAATGCATCCAATGCTTTTCTTGGACCAGGACCAAATGGATTTTCAGCATCTGCATGTTCCATATCCATTGCAGAATCAATGCGCAAAAGGCTAAATAAATCTTCCATCAAAGCGTCTTTACGCTTTTCAACTTCGGCTTTAAAATCAATAGTTGTCATAATCTTCTCCTTGAAGTAGTATATTTATCTATTATACCAAAAATTTGGTTTCGATGGTTACTCCACTATTTTAGCAGATCAATTTTCTTATTCTTCTTATCTAAAATCTCAAACATCTTCACTTGTGGCCCAGCAAGTGGAATTTGTGAACGACTTACTTTTGGTTGGCCATTTTCTGTCAGTACTTTTGAATCAAAATGAACCCACATTTTGTCTTCTGATAATAATTCGTCAGCAACTTCAAAGGTCTCTTCTGGTTTTAATTTAATGATTGCCAAATTCCATTTTTGATGAGAAAAAATGTGAGTAAAATTAGCTATATATTCCATTTTTGAAATACTTTCCGGAAGTTCTGGAATGACAATATTTTTACTGACAGAGCCGTCAGTAATCATTTTTTCAAAATCTGCTGCTGGTAATTCTGTCAGTGGAAATGTCCACATGTCTGCTAACAAGCCTTTCGATGGACGCTTTTCTAAATAATATTCTCCTAATGAATTTTCTAAGGCAAAGGCTGTAAAATACAAATCTTTTTGTTTTATCTTTTTTGTTTTTACTGGATAATTTAATTGTTTTCCTGACGCTGCTGCTGCACAATAGTTTAGTAAGGGACAAGCTTCACATTTCGGACTCTTTGGACTACAAACTAAAGAACCTAAATCCATCAGCGCCTGATTGAAATCACCTGGTCTTTTTTTACTGATGAGCTTTCTTAGGTAGCCATCAAAAATTTTCCTTGAACTGCTTTTAGAAATATCACAATCTAATTCAAACAGCCTGCTGGTCACGCGCATTAGATTTCCATCAATTGCTGGCTCAGCGAGTCCAAAAGAAATTGAGGCAATTGCAGCGGCTGTATAAGGTCCAATTCCTTTTAATGATAATATATCGGCTAGATTGTCAGGAAATTTTCCATTATATTTATCAACAACTTCTTGCGCTGCGATTTTTAGATTACGAGCGCGAGAATAATAGCCCAAGCCTTCCCAAAGTTTTAGAAGTTCAGCATCATCAGCTTGAGCTAAAGTTTCAATCGTCGGATATTTTTTCATGAAACGTTCATAATATGGCATGACAGTTTCAACCTGTGTTTGTTGGGACATGATTTCTGAAATCCATATTTTGTAAGGTTCAGTTGTTTTTCGCCAAGGGAGTGGCTTTTTATTATCATCATACCAAGAAAGTAAATCTTGCTGAAATTCCTTTATTTGATTCTTAGACCAGTCCATCGATTCTCCAATTACTTTCTTAATTCCTAGTTTGTCAGTAAATATTTACTGACAGATTTGCAATAACTAGTTTATTTTACTGACAGAATTTCTGTCAGTAATTTTTATATTTTTTCAAGAATCAAAAGAACTGACAGATTTACTGACAATTCTTTTGATTACTTTATTTTTTACCTTCTAAAAGAGGAACATTATCCTTGAGTGATTCCCAATTTTCATTTTCTTGAATTGGTCCAGACAAAGTTGTTTTCACACGTTCTGCTACTTCATAAGGAATGTCAGCTTCTGCCACTTCTTGTACACTTGCCTCTTCAATTGCTTTCAAATTTTTGAAAGTTGTCAGTAACTTTTGTTTTCGTTTTGGACCAAGTCCAACAATACCGTCCAATTTACTTGAAAATGTATTTTTACCACGTAGTTGTCTATGGAATGTAATCGCAAAACGGTGAACCTCATCTTGAATTCTGGTCAGCAAAAAGAATTCTTGAGATTGTCTTGACAAGGGAACCACGTCTAAAGGATCACCAAAAAGTAATTCTGACGTTTGGTGCTTATCATTTTTTTGCATCCCAGCAACCGGAATCGATAGCCCAAGCTCTTTTAAAACTTGCTTGGCAATGTTAACTTGACCAGCTCCACCATCCATTGCAATCAAATCAGGAAGAGCCGTTTCTTCTTTTAAAGCTCGCGAATAACGTCTCGTCATCACCTCGCGCATTGAAGCATAGTCATCCGCACCAACCACTGTTTTAATTTTATATTTCCGATAATCTTTTTTTGAAGGTTTTCCATCAATAAAAACAACCATTGCAGATACTGGTGAAGTCCCCATAATATTTGAATTATCAAAAGATTCAATTCTTACAGGTTTTGGTATTCCCAAAATTTTACCCAAGTTTTCAACCGCTTTAGTCGTTTTCAAAATATCACGCTCAGCCACATCAAATTTCAATTGTAATTGACTTTGAGCATTCTTAGTTGCCATATTAACCAATTGTTTTTTCTCACCACGGCTCGGTTGAACAATCTGTGTTTTAGCTAAAAGTGATGATAAACGTTTTTCGGCTGATAATTCTTTATCAAGTTTAACAATTGATTGCTCAACATCTTTTTGATCAGAAAATTTAAGCGTCTTGGCCGTAAAAACTTTTGCATCCACTTCTTTAGCTTGAGCTTTAGTTAATAAATTTCCCTCTTGGCTAGCTGCAACTACTGCTTCCACAGATTCCTTATCGATGTCTTGCGGAATAAAAATTTCCCTTGGCATCATATGATTATTATCTTGATAAAATTGTCCAATGTAAGTTAAAAAATCCTCTTCAGCATCATTGTAGTAAGGAAACATATTCACATCACGCTGAATCAATTTTCCTTGGCGCACAAAAAATACTTGGACACACATCCAGCCTTTATCAACATAATATCCAAAAACATCGCGGTCTTTCAAATCTTGATTCATGACCCGTTGTTTTGTTCTTAAAGTTCCAATTGCCTTAATCACATCCCGATACTCAGCAGCTTGCTCAAATTCCATATTATCAGAAGAAACCATCATTTTCGCTTCGAGTTCATTAACAATTTTTTTATCCGAACCTGTCAAAAACTCTTTCACTTCTTGAGTCATATCCTTAAAAACTTGAGGATCAACATGATTAACCACTGGGCATAAGCACTGATGAATATGAAAATAGAAACATACTTTTTTCTCGTGTAAGCCACATTTTCTAAATGGAAAAATTCGGTCTAAAAGGCGTTTAACTTCATTGGCAGCTTTGACATCTGGATAAGGTCCAAAATAAGTCGCACCATCTTTTTGAACTTTACGGACGACCAACAAACGAGGATATTTTTCATTTGTTATTTTTAGGAAAGGATAATATTTATCATCCTTAAGCATAATATTATATTTAGGCTTATAACGTTGAATGAGATTGATTTCCAAAACTAAGGATTCAATATTTGAACCTACAACAATCCATTCCAAATCTTCAATTTCAGAAACTAGTAATTCTGTCTTGGTATTATGAGAACCATGAAAATAAGAGCGCACTCGATTTTTAAGATTCTTTGCCTTTCCGACATAAATAACTGTCCCATTTTTATCTTTATGTAAATAACAGCCAGGACTATCTGGTAATAGTTCTAACTTTGCTTTTATCGTTTGATTCATATTGTTTATTATAGCAAAAAAATGTAGGAGCTGCTCTTCTTTTGGACGTTTATAAAACAAAAAATGACCCATTTACTTGAGTCATTTTCACTTGTTATTTAGTTCCGCCTTCATTATCAGCTTCACCACTTGCCCAAACTCGATTAGCGTAGATTGCATTGAAGAGCAGGGCTCCTTGTAAGGCAACCTGCGATAAATACATTCCTAACTGCCCTTGGGTGTTTACTCCCATAATAAATTGTACCGTTAAAATTGTCCAATAAATTACTGCTGCCGTGTTAACCACAATCCACAGCGACCAATTTTCTTTATATTTCAAAATATACAATACTTGTGCAATGAGTGGAATAATTAAATTTAGAGCATCAAAATAAGGAAGTTGCCCATTTAATAGGGCATCTATGCCCCAAACGACCACCCAAGCAATAAAAGCACCTAGAAAAATTAGACGACGAGTTTTTGGTCTAAATTCATGGATAGCATCATCCTGTCCCCAAAAAAACCACCCCACAGGTTGAGATAAGACATAAAAAATTCCCATAACAAAACTCATCCATGAGTGAGTCTGATAAGCAATTAAAGTCATCGCTAAGGTCTGAACTAAACCAAATGCAAAATTAATTTTACGGCCTTTCATCCCATAAATGAGACAAAGTACACCAAATACACCAGATATCATTCCAATGAAAGAATCAGGGGCAATGATATAGACAATCACTTGTAAGAACAATAAAATTAAGATATATGTGATTTCAAATTTCTTCCAATTTGCAAAAAGTTGCTTAAAAAGCCAAGAATCTTTTGTCATTTTTTCTCCTTTTTATCCTAACGCTTAAAAGCAGTCAAGAATAACGCTTACCGCTTTATTAATTTAAAATATGATGGTAATTTCAGTTCTATTTTTCAACTTTAATCAATTTACAAGTAATAGTTATATTAGCGATTTAAAATTTCTAGAGCAATCTCAATTGTCCGAAGCTCACCTTTATTAACTTTATCATTTCCTGAAACTAAATCATTGACTCCCGCTTGTAAATCTCCTCCGTAAGCAACAACATTATTCAAAATGGATAAAGTTTCTATTCCTCGTAAACGTCCGACTGTAAACAATGCACCAGATTCCATATCTTCGCCCACAATTCCAAATTTAGACCAATATGCTTGAGTTTCTTCATGATTATCCATATAAAAACCATCATGAGAACGAATAATTCCATAAAAACCATCAGGAGCAATTTCTTTTGCTTTATTTAACAAATCAGTAGATGGAACTGCTGGATATTGTTCGGGTACATACATTTTTGTCAAACCGTCATCTCGTACTGCTCCTTCTCCAATAATTGGACTTCCTAAATCGATCCCTAATTGCAAAGCACCCGCAGAACCTACTCTGATAATTCTCTTAACTCCAATATTATGAAGCTCTTCAATCGCAATAGCAGCTGATGGTGCACCTACACCTGTTGACAAAACTAATAGTTCCTTACCTTTATAAGTTCCACAGATTGAGCGAAATTCTCGATTGTATTTTAAGTTTTTTACATCGGTCAAAAATTTTGCGACCTGATCTATTCGAGCTGGATCACCTACAATAATTGCATCAAGTCTAGCATCAGTCTTCTTTAATTGAATATGCGCTTGTCCTTCTTCCATTTTTCCCTCTCTTTTTAATAAACAAATAATCCTTAACTATTAAACAATTAAATTATAGCAAATATTTCAGACAATTCAAAGCTAGTTTGACTGCTTATATGTACAAAAAAAGACCCAGCGGGTCTTTTAGAGGATATTTTTGAATTTTTCTTACAAATCGTTAATATCGAAGTCTTCACCGAGGAAATCAGCAAGTGAGAAGCCTTCTTGTGTTTCAGGCAAATCGTATGAAGGTTTAGCTGCTTTACGTGGTGCGCGTGGTTTGCGATCACGTTTTTCACCGTCGTTGTCGTTGTTACGAGCTGGACGAGCTGGAGCTTCTTCAAGCGCTTTGATTGAAAGTGAGATACGTTCTTCAGCAGGTTTCACGTCAAGAACTTTTACGTTCACAACTTGACCAACTTTAAGAACATCTTTTGGATTTTCAACACGTTCCCATGAAATTTGTGAAACGTGAACAAGTCCTTCAACACCTGGATAAAGTTCAACAAAGGCACCGAAGTCTGTCAAACGTTTAACAGTTCCTTCAACAGTTGATCCAACTGGTGCTTTTTCTTCAACTTGTTCCCATGGTCCAGGTTGTGTAGCTTTAAGTGAAAGTGAAAGACGTCCAGCTTCTGGGTCGAGTTTCAAAATCTTAACGTTAACAACATCGCCAGGTTTTACTGCGTCTGATGGACGTTTGATACGGCTATGTGAAAGTTCAGAAACGTGAACCAATCCGTCGATACCACCAAGGTCAACGAATGCACCGAAGTTTGTTACGCGTGAAACTGTACCTTCAACGATATCGCCTTCTTGAAGTTGTGCAAAAGCTTCTTTACGCATTTCGATTGCTTCAGCTTCAACAACTGCACGACGGCTAAGGATGAAGCGGTTTTCTGAAGCGTTAACTTCGATAATTTTAGCTTCGATTTCTTCGCCAACAAATTTCTTAGTATCTTTAACAAAGTAAGTGTCAATCATAGATGCAGGGATAAATCCACGAACACCGTTATAGTCTACTGAAAGTCCGCCTTTAACGTCTTTAGTAACTTTAACTGTTACGATTTCGCCTTCTTTGCCTTCCAATTGAGTCCAAGCTTTACGAGCTTCAAGACGTTTCAATGAAAGGAGATATACGTTTGCACCTTCGGCTTCTTTACCAACGATTTGTTTGATAACAAGCAAATCAAGAACATCTCCAGGTTTAACGAATGTATTGATATCAGCATCTTTATCGTTAGTGATTTCGCGAAGTGTAAGGACACCCTCAACACCAGTTCCTACGATGGCAACAGTTGCTTGCCCGTTTTCAACTGAAAGGATTTCACCCTTAACGACGTCACGTACTTTAACGTCTTCAACGCTGTTTAATAATGTTTCAAATTCGTTCATTTGTAAAAAAAATTCCTCCAACAATTTGGCTGGTACACAGCCTTACAAAACATTATACCATAAAAAATCGCTTAGGGAAAGCTTTTTTCTTGATTTATATTAAAAAAGTTATAAGTATTTTATTATGTACAGAAATATTATCGACAAGTTATGAAAACCGTTTCTTTTTTTTTTCAAAAAAACCTGTCAAAACTTTGACAGGTCAATATTTTATTGATATTGCATTACTTTTTGTGCTTTGTAGGCTACGTCAATCATCGCACCACCAAGACATTCTTCTCCATCATAGAAAACAACAGCTTGTCCGGGAGTAATTGCTCGAACAGGTTCGTCGAAATCAACGGTTACTTTATCACCATTAACGTGAATAGTTACTCCTGTATCTTCTTGGCGATAACGGAATTTTGCTGTACAGTGAAGGTCAAAAGTTTCTGGCATTTCTCTGGTAAAGCTCAAATCGCTTGCGTCAAGACTTGTTGAATAAAGGTGTTCATGATGGAAACCTTGTCCAACATAAAGGGTATTAGTAGTTAAGTCTTTACCAACAACAAACCATGGGTCACTTGTTAATTGACCGTGTTGTCCACCGATACCAAGACCACCACGTTGACCGATTGTATAATACATCAAACCGGCATGATTTCCCATTTCGATACCGTCAAGTGTCATCATTTTACCTGGTTGAGCTGGTAAATATTCTCCAAGGAACTTTTTGAAATTCTTTTCACCAATGAAGCAGATTCCTGTTGAATCTTTCTTCTTAGCAGTTGCAAGTCCTGCTTTTTCAGCAATCTTACGTACTTCAGGCTTTTCCAAATGTCCCAATGGGAACATTGTTTTCTTGAGTTGTTCTTGGGTCAATTGACTTAAGAAATAAGTTTGGTCTTTGTTGTTGTCCGCACCACGTAACATATGAACGATACCATTTTCATCTGTACGAACTTGGGCATAATGACCTGTTGCGACGTAGTCTGCTCCTAATTCCATAGCATAATCTAGGAAAGCTTTAAATTTAATTTCCTTATTACACATGACATCAGGATTTGGGGTACGTCCAGCGCGATATTCAGCGAGGAAGTATTCAAAAACACGGTCCCAGTATTCTTTTTCAAAATTGACTGAGTAATAAGGAACGCCAATTTGATCAGCTACTGCAGCTACATCTTTGTAGTCTTCAGTGGCTGTACAGACCCCATTTTCGTCGGTATCATCCCAGTTTTTCATGAAGACACCAATAACATCATAACCTTGTTCTTTAAGAAGCAAAGCTGTGACTGAGCTATCGACACCACCGGACATTCCGACAACGACACGTGTTTGTGCTGGACTCTTACCAGACATAAGTTGAGTATGTGTGTTATCCATTAATTTTTCACCATCTCTTTCTATTTTGATTTTGAAAAGAAATAAAATTGCTGACGAAAAAAACTAGACGATTTCGTCAGTAAATTTTTTCTTTTCAAGTTAGACAAAATATCAGTTGAAGGCTGACTTTTGTAAATGTTGCAGTTGAAGGCTGAACATTAATAGGTAACTGGAATATTATAACACATTGCCTAAGTAAAAACTAGCCTTTGAATAAAAAAAGTAGTCAAAAAAAGTGGTATAATGTCATAATGATTAAACATAGTGAAAATCCTTTAGTTTTCAATACAGCTATTGGAACAAAAAAACGTAATGAAACAGTTGTACCTAAGGAAGTTCTTTGTCCTTTTTGTGATGTGGAAAATCTGACAGGTATTTTAAAAACTTCTGACCATAAAATTTGGTTAAAAAATAAATTTCCAACACTTAAAAATTCAATGATGACTGTGATTATTGAGTCTGATGAACATCTAGGTGATATTTCTACTTATGGTGTGGAAGAAAATCGTGAGGTTTTTTCTTTTGCTTTTGAATGTTGGGATGAAATGATTCAATCTGGCAAATATCAATCCGTTTTGATGTTCAAAAATTTTGGTCCTCGCTCTGGCGGAACATTGCGCCACCCTCATTTGCAAGTCGTTGGCTTAGAAGAAACTGACGGTTATGCTCAAATTGCAAAAGAAAATTTTGAAGGAGTCGAAATCAAAAAAATGGTCTGACTGTTACTTTGTCTACTCGACCTATTATGGGCTTTGTGGAATTTAATGTTATTATTTCTGAACTTGAAAATGTTGAAAAATTGGCTGACAATGTTCACGGGATTACCTCTTATTTAATGACAGACTATATGAATGGGCGTTGTGATTCTTATAATCTCTTTTTCCATCATTTCGATGATAAATATATTTGTAAAATTGTTCCTCGCTTTATTACTTCTCCTTATTTTATTGGTTATAAAATCCCGCAAGTCAATGGAATTGAAGCATTAGAAGAAATTGCTGACGAGATTAGAAATCGTTTAGATAAAAAGTACTGACAGGTTTGTCAGTATTTTTTTAATACACTTAATATAAGTTTGATTTTTGTATCTTTGGTATAATAGAAATATGAAATTTATCAAGAAAAATAAATGGGCACTTCTTGCAAGTTTTTTTATTCCATTATTATTAATGGTTATCGTTCTTGCAATGACTGGGATTTATTGGGGGAGTTCACGGTCAATTTTGGCTGGGGATGCATATCATCAGTATGTCGCCATTCATTCTCTCTATCGTAATATTTTACATTCGGGCGGTTCTTCTGGTTTCTTATATACTTTTACCAGTGGTCTCGGCCTCAATCTTTATGCTTTTTCGGCTTACTACATGGGAAGTTTTCTCATGCCACTTACATTTTTCTTTGATGTAAAATCAATGCCTGATGCTTTATATTTACTGACCATACTAAAATTTGGCTTGATTGGTCTATCAGCATTTGTCAGTTTCAAAAACATGTATCAAAAGCTTTCTAAATTGATTGTCTTGTCAATAAGTACAGCTTTCGCACTGATGAGTTTTTTGACCTCACAGCTTGAAATTACGATGTGGTTAGATGTTTTCATTCTCTTGCCTCTAATTATTTGGGGACTTCATCGCTTAATGGATGAACGAAAACGCTGGCTTTATTTCGTTAGTTTATTGATTCTATTTATCCAAAATTATTATTTTGGCTTTATGGTGGCTATTTTCTTAGTGCTCTATTTCTTGGCACGGATGACTTACGAAAAATGGTCTTGGACAAAAGTGCTTGATTTTGTGGTTTCTTCTGCTTTAGCTGGTCTGTCCAGCCTAATCATGCTCTTACCCATGTATCTTGATTTGAAGTCTAATAATTCCGATGCTCTTTCAACTTTGTCAGGTGTCTTTACAGAAAATTCTCATCTTTTTGACCTTTTCGCTAAGAATTTTGTTGGCACTTATGATACTACTCAATTCAATGCCATTCCAATGATTTATGTTGGAATGATGCCTTTAGCTTTGGCTATTCTCTTCTTTTTCACTAAAAGTATTCGTCTCAGAAGTAAATTTGCCTTTCTAGGAATCATTGCTTTCTTTGTTGCTTCATTTTATCTTCAAGCTTTAGATTTACTATGGCAAGGGATGCATTCACCAAATATGTTCTTGCACCGCTATGCTTTCTTATTTAGTTTGCTTCTTGTTTTAATGGCTTTGGAAACTCTATCTCGCTGGGAGGAAATAAAGACTTGGCATATTTTGACTATTAGTCTTTTTCTAATTACAGGTTTTCTTGCTACTTTAATTTTTGGACACTATAAATATGTAATGACTTCTCAAGTTATGTTGACTTTCTTGTTTGGTCTTGCTTATTTAATCTTGTCTATTAATTCTGTTAGGAAATGGATTTCAGCTCATCTATTTGTCATTATCCTCTTTGTTTTCATGACTGTTGAAGCTGGTGTTAATGCCCTTTATCAGGTTCAAGGAATACAAAAAGAGTGGAATTTTGCTAGTCGTGATTACTATAATACCCAAGTGAATTCTATAGAACCGATTGCCAATAAGGTGAATGAACTTACTGGTTCTGGTTTTGCCAGAATGGATAACACTGTTCCTGATACAGCAAATGATGGCATGAAGTACAATTTTAATGCACTTTCCCAATTTTCATCTGTTCGTAACAGCAACGCCAGTTCAATCATGCGTCAATTAGGTTTTCACACTGACAGTACTTATTTGAATTTACGTTATCCTGGGAATACATTACTGATGGATTCGATTTTTGGAATTAAATATAATATAAGCCAAGCTCAACCTCCAAAATTTGGATTTTCACCAGTTTCCAATGCTCTCAGTAATTTGAGCAAAAACTCAAATGCGATGGGTCTTGGTGTCTTCGTTCCCAATGGATTTGAAGATGCTAAATTCACTGATAAAGCTCAAGCTAGCAGCTTTATTAATAATCAAACAGCTTTAGTTAACGCTTTGACAAAATCGAAAACTACATTCTTTACTCCATTTTACACGACCAGTGAAGAAACTGCTGATAAAATCACGGGTGCTGGCAATTCTGTTACTCTGACTCGGCCAAAAACTTCTACAGCTACTGATGTTTCAGTCACCTACGGAATTACCGTGGCGGCAAATAGTCAAATTTATTTATCTGTTCCCAATATTACTTATCTAAATAGTAATGCTGAAAATACATTGATTACTATTTCTGATGTTTCCAATCCAAAAATGACACGTTCTCTCAATAGTTATTACGTTGGTACAAATGATACTGGCTCCTTCTTGAATTTAGGAAGTTTCAGTAAGGAAACTAAGCTAAAAGTGACCTTAGCATTTCCGGAAAATTCACAAGTTACTTTTGATACCACTTCATTCTGGCGTCTGGACACTGAAGCTTATCAAAAAGAAATGGCACTTCTACAATCTCGTAGTCCTAAAACAGAAATGATTAAAAACGGGGTTCGCATGACTTATAGAGAAAAAGAAAAGGGCGATATTTTCTTGACAATTCCTTATGATAAAGGCTGGTCAGCAAAAGTTGATGGAAAAAAAGTGGCTGTCAGTAAAGCTCAATCTGGTTTTATGAAAGTTAGCGTTCCTGCTGGCAGTCATCGTCTTGAACTAAAATTCTTCCCTAATGGACTAAAAGAAGGAATCATTTGCTTTATTTTAGGAATTCTGTTATTTATTGGTTACAACTATTTTACTAATAAACCTAAAAAATCTGGAGGAACAAAAAATGAAAGCTAAATCAATTATCCCCTTTACGCTCGGAATCCTAGTTGCTGTCAGCATCCCTGTTTCCTATTCTTTAAAGACCAAACATTTTGAAGTCAATTTCAAAAAAGGTGGCTTGCTTGACCCAGAATTGTATAAAAAATAAGACAGATTGTCTTTAAAAAATTCTGTCAGTAAATTCTAAACAAAAAAACGTTGATTATTCAACGTTTTTTATTTTTGTTTTTGTCAAAAGTAAGGAATTCAAAATAACAGAAACTGATGATAAACTCATTGCCGCTGCAGCGAGCATTGGATTGAGTAATCCAAAAGCTGCAAGCGGAATGCCAATGACATTATAAACGAAAGCCCAAAAATAATTTTGCTTAATTTTAGAAATTGTTTTTTTAGCTACTTCAAAGAAAGTGGAAATTTTATGAAGCTGACCGCTAGTAACAGTCACATCACCAGCTTCCATAGCTATATCTGACCCAGTTGCCATTGCCAGCCCAACGGTCGCTGATGCTAAAGCAATAGCATCATTGATTCCATCACCAACCATCATTGAATTTGGGCTATTTTGCACAATTTCTGCTTTTTCTTCAGGTCTTAAACCACTTTTAACTTCATCTAAATGAACAAGTTTTTGAATTTTTTCTGCCGAATTTTGATTATCTCCTGTCAACATAACAGTCTTTAGACCACGTTTTTGCAAGGTTTGAATTGTCTTAAGCGCATCATCTTTGAGACTTGAACTAAAAACAGCCATCGCTAATAATTTTTCTTTATTTGCCAAATAAATGACCGTATCATCTGTTTCTGGGACTGACAGATTTAAGTCTGTCATTAATTTATCATTGCCCGCAAAATATTCCTGACCATTAATTTTAGCAGAAAGTCCACGACCCGCAAGTTCTGATAAATCTGTCAGTTCATATAAATCACCTTGAAATTTAAGAGATTTAGCCAAAGGGTGATTAGAGTGAGCTTCTAGACTAGCCAATAATTTAAACTTATCACTTGCTAGTTTTTCTTCAATAGAATTAAAGCTGTCAGTAACTTTTTCACTTTCTGTCAGCAATTTAAAATCTGTCAGTTCAAATTCACCTGTTGTAATTGTCCCAGTTTTATCAAAAAATACTGCTTTAACTAATCCGGCAAGTTCCAAAGCATTGGCATTTTTAATCAACAAACCATTTTTAGCAGCCAAACCAGTCCCAGAAATAATGGCAGTTGGTGTAGCTAAACCAAGCGCACAAGGACAAGCAATGACCAAAACTGCTACTGAATGCATGATTGCTGTCAGTAAAATTCCACTGACAGCCCAAGTCGCAATGAAAGTTATCAGAGCAATAACTAACACAACTGGCACAAAAATCCCTGAAATCTTGTCAGCTAATTTTTGAATGTTTGGTTTTGAGCCTTGTGCTTCACTCATCATTTTAACCATTCTTGAAATTGTTGAATCATTTAAATCATGAACAACAACCGCTTTAACTTCACCATCTAAATTAATTGTTCCTTCAAAAATGACTTCATCATCCATTTTTACAACAGGTAAGGCTTCACCTGTCAAAATAGATTCATCAAAGGATGCTTTGCCAGAAAGAATCATCGCATCCAAAGGCACTTTCTCCCCTGGCAAAATGCGAATCACTTGTCCCATTTGAACTTCTTCAATCGCTAAATCAGTCGATTCCGTATGAACAAAATTTGCTCGACTAGACATTAATCCAGTAATTGCTTGCGTTGTTTTCTCTTTTGCATTATGTTCTAAAAGTTTACCCATGACCACCAAAGTGATAATTACCATCGATGATTCAAAATTCAAAGCATTCGCTTGGCTCATAAAAACAGCCAAAATCAAACTCGAAAAGTAAGCAACCGAAGTTCCTAAAGCCACTAAAACATCCATATTTGCCGATTTATTTCGCAAAGCATGATAAGCGCCAACATAAAAGCGCCAACCAATAACGAATTGTACTGGAGTTGCCAAAATCAATTGTACGATTGGTTCATGTAAAAACATGACCCAATTTGCATGTACTCCGAAGATATCAGCAAACATTGCAACTACTAAAGGTAAAGTCAAAATTAAAGCAATCCAAAAAGACAAAGCCAAATTTCTTGCTTTTTTTGCAGCTTGACGTGCAATTTTTTCCTGATGAGCTTTGTCATTAACAATGGCTCCATAACCCGCTTTTTCCACTAAGTTAATAATTTCTTGGTCAGAAATATTATCGTCAGCAACAATTTTGGCTTTCTCAGTCGCCAAATTTACCGTTGCTTCCATAATTTTATCTGACTGATTCAATGTTTTTGAAACTGTATTTACACAATTTGCACAGGTCATTCCTGTAATTACAAATGATTGACTCCGCATTTTTACCTCTTCTATATTTTATCTCTAAATATAGTCTACAACCGTAAACGAAAAAAGTCAAGAAAAAATCATCTCCATTTGGGGAATGAAGATGACCTGTTATTATTTAGTAAAACAATATTTGGGGTTTGCTTTACCAATTTCATTCTAGCAAATTTAAATTCAATTCACAAACGAAGTGTTTTTTAAATTACTTTATAACCAGCCTCTGCAACGGCAACAGCCATTTTATCCATATCTGCTGGGGCAGAAAATTTAACTAGTGCTTCATTCTTTTTCAAAGAGACTTTCGCTTTTTCAACACCATCAATAGCTTCCAAAGCATTTGTCACATGCATTACACAGTGGTCACAAGTCATTCCCTCAATTTTTAAAGTTTCTTTCATTTTATACTCTCCTTTTTAAGCAGAAATCTGCTCATGTTCATGTTTGCAAGCACAAAGTCCACTTGTTTCTAAGCAATTACAATGTTTTTGTCCTACCACTTCTTTGGCATTAAGTGATTCTTGCAAAAGTTCAATATCCTTTGCCGTCAAAGTCGATTTTTCAATCATCTCTTGCAAAACATTGACATGTTTCGTTTCACAAACTTTTTGGATCAGACCATCGGCCATTAAATTTATAGCCGTACATTCTTCCATCAATGGACGATAAACAAATTTTCTTCCTTCTTTTTCGGTAGAAAGCATTTCTTTTTTTACCAGTCGACCAAGTAAAGTCTTAACAGTGGCCAATGACCATTCTAATTCTTGGGGGATTTGCGCATAAATTTCATCAACTCGCGCTTCTCCCAGAGACCAAATTACACGCATAACGATTAATTCGGCATTTGATACATTAAATTCTACTTCGTTCATTTTTTCTCCTTTCCCGATTCATTTTCATAAGATAAGTTTACACGTGTAAACACTAAAAGTCAAGTATTCAACCTAAAAAATAAAATTCGAATTTTATCATTCGAATTCTTAAGTTTAATCTTAACCAAATAATTCTTCCATAATTTTACGTCCAGTGGGTGTTTGGGCCAAACCACCCTCAGCTGTTTCTCTAAAAGCAGCTGGTAGAGAACGTCCCACATTATACATGGTATTGACCACCTCGTCAACTGGAATCACTGTTTTAACCCCAGCCAAAGCCATATCAGCTGAAATCATTGCTTGTGACGCCCCCATTGCATTACGGTGAACACAAGGGATTTCAACCAAACCAGCAACAGGGTCACAAATTAAGCCTAACATGTTTTGCAAGACAATAGCAATCGCATAGCCTGCTTGTTCTGCAGAACCACCAGCAGCTAAAACGAGTGCAGCTGATGCCATTGCCGAAGCAGAACCGACCTCTGCTTGGCAACCACCCTCTGCTCCAGAAATCGTTGCATTATTTGCAATCGCAAGTCCAAAGGCTCCTGCTACAAATAAAAATTCCACTTGCTGTTCATGACTCAAGTCTAAAGTTTTAATAGCTGAAGTTAAAACACCTGGCAAACAGCCGGCTGATCCGGCAGTTGGTGTCGCACAAATGAGCCCCATTTGTGCATTCACTTCATTGACGGCAACCGCATCACGAGCTGCTCCTAAGATGAGCTCACCCGAAAGTGCTTTGCCTGATTTAATATAATCATCCATCAATTTTGCATCGCCACCAGTAAGACCTGTAAGTGATTTTTTACCAGCAAGCCCCTTTTTAACAGAATCAAGCATCGTTTCTAGGTTATGTTCCATCATTTCCCAAATTTGTTCACGATTTCGTCCAGTTTGTTCCATTTCAATGGCAATCATTAATTCTATGACCGAGGAATAATTTTTAGAATCCTCGATTAATTCTTCTATATTTTTAAACATATTTATTCCTATACTGCTTTTAATTAAAGAAATTAACGGCGTGCAAACGAGGAATAAGTTTCATTTCCTCAATTACTTCCTTAACATTTGGTGTATCAACTTCTAAAATCATAATCGCTTTTTCACCCTTAGCTTCTCTAGTTACATTCATTTGTGCGATATTAATTTGATGTTCTGAAAGGACACTAGAAACTCTAGCAATCATCCCTGGAACGTCTTCATGAATGACCACAAATGTCGGAACACTAGCCGAAATTGCGATATCAAATCCATTCAATTCTGTCACTTGAATCATTCCACCACCGATTGAAATTCCAGTCACGGTCATTGTTCGATCCCCTTTTTTGGCGAATAAACGTGCGGTATTGGGATGTTCTGCTTTTTCTTCTGGATGTGGAACATAAGAAATTTCCATTCCTTGTTCAAAAGCAAGCTGAGGCGCCATTGGCAGACGTTCATCATCTGTATCCATTCCTAAAACACCTGCAACAAGAGCAACATCTGTTCCATGACCCCGATAGGTTTTAGCAAAAGATTCATAAAGATGGATCTCCAATTTTTCTGGAAGTTCACCGAAAATAGAACGTACAATTTTACCAATTCGAGCAGCACCAGCTGTGTGCGAGCTTGAAGGTCCAATCATCACTGGACCAATGATGTCAAAGACACTTTTATATCTTAAATTATCCATTTAAACCTCAGTTCTTACAAAGATAGTTTTTAAACTATCTTTTATCTTCAAATATCATAACATAATTTTCAAGCTTTTTCAGGCAAAAAAAAATATCTCCGCAGAGCTATTTTCTATTGACGTCCTTTGTAAATTGAACGCGATTGACCATACCATATTTTGGTTAGCCATCTTTGAATCCAAGGTTGAACCCATTTATCTAAACCAAATGAACGACCTGAACCATTCATAAGTGCAATTGCCACTGGAATAAACCAAATGTTAACCCAGTAGAACATTCCTGAAAGTGAGAACATAACAGTCAATGCGGCTGTTGCTGCTGCTGCAATCCAAGTGAACAATCCAAAAATAAGGGCAAGTGCAAGGAAGATTTCAACAATTGACATGAATTTTTGCATGAACAATGCGACTTCACGGTTTGGAATCATAAACTTAAAGATAGGTTCCATCCAATGTGGCACTTTGTCAAAAACAGTCATTGGGTCAGAACCGTAAGCGTACGAGAGACCCCATTCAGTTGCTTTATGAGCAGCTTCGCCACCACCACTTGAAGCGGCCGTTGTTGCTGCGCCTGTAGCACCTGCGGCTGCATCGGCTACACTAGAACTTGATGAAGCAGCTGTTGAAGCGCCTGCGGCTGCGTCAGCTGCTTTTGGTGCTTCTTGCAACCATGAGAATGGGAATTTAAGGTCATTTGTAAACCAAGAACCTTTACCAAACCAAGTCGTTGGGTTGAAGTATTGACCATCACCGACAATTTTCTTAATTGCTTCGGTAAACCAAACCACACCATAGAAAATACGAAGTGGAACAGCCCAAAGTACATTTCCTTGACGTGAAGTATGACCACGCATAAAGTTACGATTATCTTTTACGCGGAAGACTTCATCCAAGGCATAACGCCAGAAATAATGTGCTGAACGAATTTGTAAAGTATAGATAAAGTAAACAATATTCTTCATCAACATTGCCCAGAAACCAGTTAGACGCATGCTACCGATTTTGGCAACTCCCCAAGTTGAACCAATTGAAACCATTGTTCCTTGGTATTTACTTTCATGTTTATGTTTGCTTCCACCATTGATGTCTGCAAGAATATTTGCCGCTGCTGTGTGTGCTGTTTGTTCCGCAGCTTCAACGATTTGTGGTGTTGGACGACCAGTATCTGGTTCAATATATCCTGAAACGTCACCAGCAACATAAATCCCTTTTCCTTCAAAACCAACAGCTTGCATGTATTCATTTGCTTGAAGACGATGTCCACGTTCTGTTTCATTAAGGTCTGTTTTTGCAGCTGTATTTCCTTGAACACCAGTTGTCCAGATTAATGTGTGAGTTGGAAGTTCTTTGGCAACTTTTTCTTCGTCACGCCCACCAACATTTACTTTGATATGATCTTTTGCTACTTCAACAATACCGTGGTTTGTTAAAACGTGAACATTTTTCTTTTCAAGATATGCATGAGCTTTATCTGCTTGTTTACGGTCTAAAGTATTAAGGATTGTTGGCATCATTTCAACAACGTTGATTGTGATTTCTTCTTCAGGTATTTTCCAATCTGTTGAAACTTTTTTACGCCAATCAATCAATTCACCTGCCATTTCAATCCCAGTAAATCCTGATCCGGCAACTGAAATTGTTAAAAGAGCACGGCGTTTTTCATCATCAACTTCTGTTGATGCATATTGGACGATTTTTTCCAAATGACGTTTGATTCGCATTGCATCTTCAAGTGACCAAAGTGTAAACCCGTGTTCTTTAACACCAGGAACTCCAAAGTCATTTGGTTCGCCACCAAGGGCAACAATGACATAATCATAGCTATAACGACCATGTTTTGTGATTACTTGTTTGTTTTCTTTGTCAAGACTGACGACAGAGTCAGTGACAAGACTAACGTTTTTACGTTTTCCTAAAAGCTTTTGGAAATCATATTGTACAGTTGTGAATGGAACACGTCCTGCTGCAACTTCGTGAAGTTGAGTCATGGTTGTGTGGTAACTATGTTTGTCAATCAGTGTGATGTCAGCATCTGCTTTGAGCTTTTTAGAAAGCTCACGCGTCGCATGTACTCCTGCAACACCACCACCGATGACTACGATTTGTTTCTTAGTCATTTAGAATGGTTCTCCTACTAGTAATATAATAATAACGTCAGGCACTATTATATCCTTTTTAGAGCAATTTGTAAACTGTTACACAAGAAAAACTTTTCCAAATTTTTTTATGGAAAAGTTTTATATTTATATTTTATTTTAACTTAAATTGCCCCTTTGTGGAAAAGTTGGTCATTGATATATTTGAAGAAATAATGACCAGAACGAATTTCAAAGGTATAAACAAGATAAACCATGTGTTTCATGAATGTTGCTGAAAAACCACTTAATTTTGTTTTTCCAACTGTCCCAACCGCATAGCCTGAACCAATAGAAACCAGTGTTCCACGATAATTTCCAACAAATTTGGTTTTTTCGCCACCTTTAATATCTGCAATGATATTTTTAGCGGCCGTGCTTCCTGTTTGTTCTGCTGCTTCTACAATTTGAGGAGTTGGTCGACCATTTTCGGGAACAATATAACCTGATACATCTCCTGCAACATAGATGCCATGATTTTCTTCCCCAATCGCTTCCATGTACTCATTTGCTTGAAGACGATGACCACGTTCTGTTTCGGAAAGTTGACAAGCTTCTGCTTCTGTATTTCCTTGTACCCCTGTTGTCCAAATTAAGGTATTTCCTGGAATTTCTTTAACAACTTTTTCCTCGTCACGCCCACCAACATTAACAGTGATATGATCTTGTGCTACAGCTGTAATTCCATGATTTACAAGGACATTGATGTTTTTATTTTGAAGGTAGACGAGTGCTTTATCTGCTAAACTACGGTCTAAAATATTCATAATTGTTGGCATCATTTCAACAATATTGATTGTAAATTCAGATTCTGGAATGCCGTATTTTTTAGATGCTTTTTTACGCCAATCAATCAATTCTCCGGCCATTTCAATTCCAGTGAATCCTGAACCAGCCACGCTAAAGGTTAACAATTTTTTGCGTTTTTCTGAATCAGCTTCTTTAGCTGCTGCTTGAACCATTTCTTTCAAATGTGCTTTTATTTTCAAAGCATCTTCAAGTGACCAAAGTGTGAAGCCATATTCGTTAACACCTGGTACACCAAAATCATTGGGTTCTCCACCCATTGAAACGACTAAATAATCATAGTCATAGCTATTTTTATCTGTAATCACTTTTTTGTTAGCTTTATCAAGTTCAACAAGTGACTCTTTTACCACTTTAACGTTATTAAATTTTCCAATTGTTCGATTCAAATGATATTGAACAGCATCTGCCTCAACACGACTCGCTGCAACTTCATGAAGTTGGGTCATTGAAGTTTGAAAATCATGTTTATCTATAACTGTAATTTCTGCATCATTTTTCAAATTTTTTGCAAGTAAGCGTGTGGCTGAAACTCCAGCAAATCCAGCACCTACAATAACGATTTTTTTCTTAGCCATTTCTCTTGGCCTCCTACTAATAATAATTCCAAAAAATATTATACCTCTTATCGAAATAAATATACATTTTTCTGTTTATAAATTTACTTTCTGTAATTTTTAAAATAAAAAACCGCAGTATACGGCTTTTTTAAATAATTGAATAATTTTTTAAGACTTGCCCCTCAGATACACCTAAACATTTCATGAAAGGAAGTATATAATCAATATCTTCAATATTTTTCTTTTGCATCAGTGAAATTCGGCTAATGCCTTGACTAACTTCTACTGTAACTTTATGGTCGTCGTTAATAAAAAGGTGAATACTATCACATGCTCCTTGATGAATACTGACGCCTAAAATTTTTCCTTTTTGAACTTCACAGGTTTGAGCGCCATGGAGATAGCTATCTACTACTAATTTCATTACGGTTGTTTCAATTTTAAAATGCTTTGGTTTTTGCTGATCATCAGTTTTTGAATCTTGGGCAAGTTCCATGTTATTATTTTTCATGGTTTAGCTCCTTTCCATTTCTTAATTCTATTTTATCAAGTTTTATTATGAGAAAAAAATGATATGAAAATAAAATTTATTTAATACTTTTAAGACTATAATACTGCCTTTCTTACTAGTTTAAATTTTACTGACGGTCAGCAAAAAAGACTGACCATATCAGTCTTTTTTTATTTTGTTGAGAAAAACAATGACTGCTTGGTTGAATTTCTCAATTTCTTCCAAATGTAAGATATGCCCACATCCTTCAAAAATTTGAACTTCTGAATTTGGATTGTTTTGTAATTCACGCGCTACTTGAGCATGAATTGCTGGAAAAATCGGAGATTTCTCGCCGGCAAAAAATAAATGTGGTTTTTTTTCTTGCCCAAGCTCAGGACGCCAATCTTGCAAAATAACATTTTGCAGTAAAGGACGATAGCGTTTGAAATCAAAAGGTTTCATTCCATGTCCCAGTGTTCGTTTTACACTATCTGACAACTTTTTTTGTGTCAAACGAGTTTTTGGAAAATCATCAATAAATACTGACAGCTCTGTCAGTGTTTTCCCATATTGACCATTGAGCCAATCTGCCGATTTGAAGAAAGTTGGGGCCTGATCTTCTGTAATTATTGCTGATACATTTTCGTCAGTAAATAATTCTTCATAAGCCATAATTGTTGCCGCACCCATCGAATGGCCAATTAAGACAACATTTTTTAATTGTAAATAGTCAATTAATTCTTTTAGGTCCATTGCCAAACGGTGTAAAGTCAAGCCATAATCAACTTGTTGTGAATCTCCATGTGAGCGATGATCATAAGTAATCACCCGATAACCAGCATTTACAAATGTTTCTATTTGGGCAAACCATGTAACTTCACTGGACGAATAGCCACCAATTAGAATCAGAGGTTGATTTAACTGAATACCATAATCATGAAAATTTATTTTTACTAAATCATTTGTTGTAAAAAAAGACATTTTTGTTTCCTCTCAAGCTTTTTCCAATGTTTTCATTGTAACAAAAATTCTGTCAGCACTGACCAATTATGATTTCTAGTAACTGATTATTCTTCAGCCAGATAAAAATACTGACAATAAGTAAAAAAATTCTGTCAGTAAAATTTTTAATGATGAATTTAAAAACTGACAGCCTAGCTATCAGTTTAATTAAGAGATATGAGTAAATCATAAGTTTTCTATCATTATTTCATTTTTATCACTGATTATTCTAATCCAAATGATCACCATTTGAAGCAAAAACATTTTTAAACCAATGAAATGATTTTTTTGGAATACGTTTATGACTTTTTGAATCCACATAAACAGCACCGTAACGTTTATCAATAGCACCAGATGAAGCAGGAATATCAATCAATCCCCAACCAAGATAACCCATAACTTCTACCCCGTCAGTAAATATTGCCTTTTTCATGGCTTCAAGATGTTTCTGATGATAAGAAATTCTCAAGTCATCAGCAATTTTTGTTTTCCCATCCCAGATTTCTGACTGACCAATGCCATTTTCAATAGGAAAAACAGGCAATCCAAATTCATTATATAATCTACTTAGAATTCTTCTAAAGCCTTCTGGGTCAATGGACCAATCCCATTGATTATGTTCAAGCAACGGATTTAATTTCATTCCTTTAGTCAAATAAGAATTTGGTGCATCATTTTCTGTCAGCTGACTTGCATCAAGTAAAATTGAGCGATAATAAGAAAAAGAAATAAAGTCAGAAATTCCATTTTTTAAAATTTCTTCATCTCCTTTTTGAAAATCCATTTGGATGTTCTGATTTTTAACATAGGTCATAACCTCATGCGAATAATGACCAAAAGCATAAACATCACAGAGATTTCGATTATAAAATTCATCAAATTTTCTAAGATATAAATTATCTTTTGGTGAAAAAGTTGCGGGATATATTTCCGTAGTCGCCAACATTCCTCCTATTTTTGCTTCAAAATTTTCATGCAAAAATTGGGTCAATTCACAATGAGCAAGCATGGTGTGATGAAAAACAGTATACATATCAGAGAGTGTCAGCTCTTTTTTCAAAACTCCCGAATAATGCTCAAAACCGTCAGCAAAATAAAGATTATGCTCATTAAAAACAATCCAATATTTGACTTTGTCAGCAAATCTTTTCATCATTTCTTGCCCAAATCTTACAAATGCTTCTTTCACTTTTCGGCTCAAAAAACCATTGTACTTTTCAGCCAGATTTAATGGCATATCGAAATGATAGAGACATATCATAGGCTCAATTCCACGAGCAAGCAAATCATCAATCAGACGATTATAAAAGGCAATTCCTTCCTCATTAAATTCACCATCGCCGTCAGGAACAATTCGTGACCAAGAAATTTGGAAACGATACATATTCATATTCATTTCTTTCATAAGATCTAGATCTTGGGAATAATG
The DNA here is from genome assembly GCF_038006485.1 of Lactococcus sp. FSL K6-0773. Lineage (NCBI taxonomy): Bacteria > Bacillati > Bacillota > Bacilli > Lactobacillales > Streptococcaceae > Lactococcus > Lactococcus sp. FSL K6-0773. The sequence goes on from NZ_JBBOVF010000001.1 coordinate 956,176, forward strand.
ATGATAATTATCATTTGTTACTTGCCAATCTTTGGCAGAACGTCCAACGGTATTCACATCATAGACAGAGGGCCCTTTTCCTCCTTCATTCCAGCCGCCTTCGGTTTGCATTGACGAAGTTGAATTCCCCCAGAAAAAATCTTTTGGCATTTTATTTTCCATTTTGTCCCCTTTTATCTTTAATTTTATAAAAAGAAATCCCGAAGAAAAAGTTTCTCCGGAGTTTCTAATCTCCTTATTCAATTACTAAGCAATAACTTCTTCAACTTCAGCATTTGCTTCTTGTTCTAACAACATTTTGTCATATTTTTTAGCAAATGGAAGATAAATCAAAATTGATTCTAAAAGCGCAATAACTTGCAGCACTGCATATTGCCAGCCTCCGATTAAAAAGCCAGAAATAATTGGTGGAGTGGTCCAAGGCGCGGCAACACCATTCATTGGCGGAACAATGTGAAAATAAATCGCTCCGTAAACCGTAGCCGAAACGACTACTGGAACAAGAAAGAATGGCAGAGCAAGGACTGGATTTAAAACAAGTGGCAATCCAAATAAGAAAGGTTCATTGATATTAAATAAACCTGGGACTAACTCTACTTTACCAATTGACTTCATCTGTTCTGAACGAGCAAAGAAAATCGTAAAGATAATTAATCCAAAAGTAATTCCTGACCCCGAAAGATTAATAAAGTTATTATAGAATTCATTGGTCACAATATGAGCACCATTAGCTAAACTCAATTTGTGAGATTGATAAAGGGATGCATTGGCAAAGGTATTTGGAATCAGAAAGGCAGAGGTAATTGCTCCCATGATAATTCCACCATGAACCCCAAAGAACCAGAAGAATGGAACTAAGAGTGAGATAATAATAATTCCACCAAATGAGCCGCCTAAACCTTGTAGAGGGACAGATAACCAATGATAAATAAAAGTTACTGCATCGGTATGACCAATCTTATCAAATAAAGCATAGACAACCGTAGCAGCGACGACAATTACTCCTGTTGGAATCATTGAAGTGAATTGATTAGCAACATTTGATGGGACTTGTTCAGGAAGTGTAATCTTCCAGCCTGCTTTCATCATTGCTGAATAAGCCCAGCCTGATAGAATACCAATAATAATGGCCGCAATCATTCCTTGACCACCGTTCCAAGTTAAATTGAGCACTCCTGTCACTGGATTATTTAGAAAGACTTGCATGGCATGAGGAAGCTTTTCAAAAGCAGCCGTTGCTTGTGTTCCTGTGAGATTCCCAATGCCTGAGGCTTCTTTCCCAGTAGCTAGTGCCGCTGTGATTGGATTTGCAATACTTAGAGATTGAACAATGAAAAATGCAGAGAGAGAAGTTAATCCTCCTTGTAAAGCAACATCACCAAATCCAGCTTCTTTGACATAAGAATAGCCAATACCGACTGCTGCCCAAATCGCTAAAATACCGAATGATACGTTAAATGCTTGGGTAAAAATTGCTGACCAGCCATTGTCTGATAACCATTTTGCCACAGGTGGAATTGGAATATTCGCCAGAATTAAGAAAATTGACCCAACAATGATAAATGGCATGGCAAAAAGCATTCCATTTTTCAAAGCAGTCATCGCTCGTGTATTCACGAATTTCATAATTGGCGGTAAGACTTTATTATTTATGAAGCCGTTCATAAATAAACCTCCTTTAAGATGTGAGTCCGACTGTTCTGAAATGAGGAAATTGTCTTTTGTGCTGATGTTTTGCCCTGCCAACAAGTGCTTTAGCACTTAGCTGGAATGCTCAACGTATTTTATCTATCTACGCAGCAAGCTGCTACGCAATCCATTCGCTATAAGCGACTATCTTTGCTGATTTCATCAGCTACGCTGTCCGTTTTCTCTACTTGCTAAAGCAAGTGATAAAAAGGCAAAGTTGCAAGGCGAATCGCATTTTCACTTATTTCAAGAAGGTCGAACTCAATTTGTTAAGACAGTTCAGATACTTTGAAGACTATACTCTTTTAATTAAACCGCTTACAATACAATAATACCCCTTACAATTTTTTTTGCAAGGGGCTTTTCTATCTTTGTTACCTGTTACAGGATTAGTTACATTTATCAGCTTTTTCCATTGCCTGATGAGCTAGTATTTCAATAAAAGCAATGACTGGGAGCTGAGAAGTCAAATTTTCAAGTGGGTCATAGGCGGAATATTCCGTTTGGAATCCATAAGTTAAATTTATATTTGAAAGTTTGGATAAGGTCGTTTCTGGATGATTTGTAATTGAAATAATCTTTGCTGGCGCTTCCTCTCTTAGTTTGACAACTCGTTCAATAATCTTATCTGTTTCACCCGAAGCGGATAAGACAATGCTTAAAACATCTGGTGCACCTTTGCCCTTAACGGCCTGATAAGGATCAGAAATGGCATAAGATTCTAAGCCAATATTTGTAAAATAGCGGGCACCATATTCAGCTAAAGCTCCTGAAGAACCTACTCCAATAAAAATAATATAACGAGCTTCTCGAATTAATTTGACAGCTTCTTCTAATTTTCTTCCCGCTTCCTTAGAGGTTATTTTTCGTAAAAATAGGTCGAGTTGTAATAAATTTTCATAGTAATTAACTGGAATTTCTGTCAGTTGATTTTGGTTTTTAAGATAATATTTTAGTTCTACCCAGCCCTCAAAACCAAGTTTTCTGGTCATGCGCATAACTGTTGCTGTGGAAACATGGACAGCTTGTGCAAGCTGTCTGACTGACATTTTATCAATACTTGATAAATTAGATAAGATAAAATTAAATGTCGCAGTTTCTAGTTCATTGAGCGTTCGAACTTGTTCGGGCAAGAAATCAATCATTTTTACTGACCCAACCTTTCTTATGTTGTTGATTATTTATTTGTTATCCTGAGCGAACTCATCAGTATCGATTTTTATTTAATAAATAAATTACTGACAGAATTTTGAGGGTCAACTCTAAACTCTTCTGTGACTTCCAAAATAAAATAAGCCAGTCGACAAATTGTCAACCAGCTTATTTTACTTTTTATTCTTTAGCTCTCATTTTTTTTACTGACAGCTAATTATTATAAGATTTAACTGATAAATGTTCAGATTGTCATCTTTATTTTACAACAATATTAACTAATTTATTTGGAACAGCAATTACTTTGACCACGTTTTTACCTTCAAGAGCCTCAGCAACTGATTCACGACCAATTTTTTCAAGTTCTTCACGCGCTAAATCTTTAGCAATTTTAATTTTTGCTTTTAATTTACCATTAATTTGAACAACAATTTCAACTTCTGATTCAATTAATTTGCTTTCGTCAAATGTTGGCCAAGCAACATAAGAAATTCCAGCTTCATTACCTAATTTTACCCAAAGTTCTTCAGCAATATGTGGTGCAAATGGCGCCAAAAGTTGGACAAAGCCATTAGCGTATTCTAACGGTAAAGCTTTTGCTTTATTAACTGCATTAACAAAAATCATTAATTGGGAAATTGCAGTGTTAAAGTACATCAAGTCCAAACGCTCAGTAACATTTTTCACTGTTTCATTGTAAACTTTGTCCAACTCTCCATTATTTTCAGCTTTAATCTCTGAATTTTCAATCATTCGAACAGCTCGGTCTAGGAATTTACGAGCCCCTTCAAGGCCTTCTTCTGACCATGGAATACTTGCATCAAGTGGACCCATGAACATTTCATAAACACGTAAAGTATCAGCTCCATAATGTTCAACAACATCATCAGGATTAACAACATTTTTAAGAGATTTAGACATTTTAGCTGGAGCTTGTTCAAGGGCTTCACCTGTTTCCATATGGTAAAAGCCACCATCACGTTTTTCAACCTTATCAGTTGCAACCAAGGCCCCACGATGATCACGATAAGAGGTTCCGAGAATCATTCCTTGGTTAAAGAGTTTTTGGAAAGGTTCTTTAGTTGGAACAACTCCTAAATCATAAAGCACTTTATGCCAGAAACGAGCGTAAAGTAAGTGAAGAACAGCATGTTCAGCCCCTCCCACATAGATATCAACTGGCAACCATTCTTTGAGAAGTTCTGGGTCTGCCAAAGCTTCGCTATTATTTGGGTCAATATAGCGAAGGTAATACCAACTTGAACCTGCCCATTGTGGCATTGTATTAGTTTCACGGCGACCTTTTAGGCCATCTGCGCGTGTGACTTCCAACCAATCTGTCAAGTTAGCCAAAGGAGACTCACCAGTTCCTGACGGTTTGATATCAGAGGTTACTGGTAAAACAAGAGGAAGTTCATCTTCTGAGAGCGCTGTTGATGTGCCATCTTCCCAATGAATAATTGGAATTGGTTCACCCCAATAACGTTGACGACTAAAGAGCCAGTCGCGCAAGCGGTAAGTGATTTTCTTTTTCCCAATTTTCTTTTCTTCTAAAAATTCAATGGCTTTTTCAATCGCTTGTGCTTTGTCAAGTCCATTCAAAAATTCTGAATTAATATGAGGGCCATCTTCTGTATAAACAGCTTCTTCTACATTTCCACCTTCAACAACAGGCAAAATTTCAAGTCCATAGACCTTAGCAAATTCCCAGTCACGTTCGTCGTGAGCAGGAACTGCCATAACAGCACCATGTCCATAAGAAGCAAGAACATAATCTGCAACCCAAATTGGCATTTTACGGCCATTAATTGGGTTAATCGCGTAAGCTCCGGTAAATGCTCCAGTTTTTTCTTTAGAAAGGTCTGTACGGGCTAAATCAGATTTCAAGCTCGCTTTGCGACGGTATTCAGCAACAGCTTCTTTTTGCTCAGGTGTCGTAATAGCATCAACTAAATCATGTTCAGGTGCAAGCACAGCATAAGTTGCCCCAAAAAGGGTATCAGGACGAGTCGTAAAGACTTCAAATGATTTGTCGGTTCCTGCAACTTCAAAAGTCACATCTGCTCCTACTGATTTCCCTATCCAATTCCGTTGCATTTCTTTGATTGATTCAGGCCAATCAACTTCTTCAAGGTCTTCAAGTAAACGTTCCGCATAAGCTGTAATTTTAAGCATCCATTGGCGCATTGGTTTACGAACAACAGGATAACCCCCGCGTTCAGAAGTTCCGTCTGGAAGCACTTCTTCATTAGCAATAGCCGTTCCGAGTTCTTCAACCCAGTTAACAGCTACTTCTGCTTCATAAGCTAACCCTTTTTCATAAAGTTTAGTAAAAATCCACTGTGTCCATTTATAAAAATTTGGGTCAGTTGTATTAACTTCACGTTCCCAGTCATAACTAAAGCCTAAGCTATTGATTTGACGTTTAAAGTTAGCAATATTTTCAGCTGTAAATTCTGCTGGGTCATTTCCTGTATCCATTGCATATTGTTCAGCAGGTAAACCAAAGGCATCCCAGCCCATTGGATGAAGAACATTGAACCCTTGAGCGCGTTTGTAACGGCTCAAAATATCAGTTGCGGTATAACCTTCTGGGTGTCCAACGTGAAGTCCTGCACCAGATGGATAAGGGAACATATCTAGAGCATAAAATTTTGGTTTATTTTTATCTGTTCCTGTACGGAAAGTTTTGTTATCCGCCCAGTATTTTTGCCATTTGGCTTCTATTTCTTGATGATTGTATTCCATATTAAAGATTTGAGTTCAATTTTATTAAACTCAGTTCCTTTCTCATAATATTGCTAATGTAAATTGTCTTTTATAATAAATTATAAGCGAGAGTTAGGTCACTTCCCGAAAGCTGTAAGCCATATTTTTGCTCATATTTTTTGATTTTATTAATCAGCGTATTTCGATGAACATAAAGTATTTTTGCTGCTTTCGTTTGATTGCTACTTGCTTTATACATTGCTTCAACTAGTTTTTGGTCTTCAGGATTTTCTAATAATTCTTTACGGATTTCTTGTAAAATTCTATTTTCTGATAGATTTAGGCTTTCTGATAAAATGTATTCACTAAAAGTTTGCTGACTTTCAAAAATTTTGTATTCTTCAGAATATACTTCAGAGAGTTTATTTTTCTCGACAAAACGGCCAACATAAGCCGTCACCTCTTCACCCATATCTTGCGAAAGGGTTTGAAAAATATCAAAAAGTTCTGAGTTTGTGGGACTATCAGTTGAAAATGCTTCTATCACAATTTTTTCTTCCCCAATGCTTTTTACAAAATCAGGTAAAAGTAGCTTTAAAGTATTTTCCAATTCTTCAAAATTATTTCCTGAAAATTGTAAAATACGATAGCGGCCATTAGGAAGTTTATCAGTCTTCAATTTTCTGTCAGTAAAAATCAATTCTGTCAGTAACTTTTCTCGCTCTGTCAGTTGACTGGGGTCAACTTTCTCGTAAAGTTTTCTAATTTTTTCTAGTTCCATTTTTTAAAAAAGCGACCTCTGGTCGCTTGAAGTCTTATCCTAAATCCACTTTGAATTCCAACAATTACTAGTTTAGATTTGTTCTGAAGGAAGATGTAATTCAAAGAGTGGTGACAATGGACGGCGTTCGTGAATACGAATAATCGCATCAGCAAGCAAGTGAGCAATTGAAAGTTGAACAATTTTTTCACTTTGACGTTCTTCTGGCATTTCAATAGTATCCAAAACAACGAGTTTAGTAATTGCTGAATTATTAATTCTCTCTATAGCTGGTCCTGAAAGTACGGCATGAGTACATGAAGCGTAGACTTCTGTTGCACCAAGTTCTTTAAGGGCATTGGCCGCTAAAGTAATTGTTCCAGCCGTATCAATCATGTCATCAATCAAGATACATTTTTTCCCTTGAACATCACCGATGATATTCATAATTTCTGCCACATTGGCACGAGGACGACGTTTATCAATGATAGCAAGTGGTGCTTTCAAGAAGTTTGCTAACTTGCGCGCACGTCCTACTCCACCATGGTCAGGCGAAACGACAACGATATCATCACCAGCAGAAACCAATTGACGACGGAAATATTCAGCAATCAATGGTGAACCCATAAGGTGGTCAACTGGAATGTTGAAGAATCCTTGAATTTGTGGTGCGTGAAGGTCGAAAGTAATTAAACGGTCGGCACCAGCAATTTGAAGCATGTTTGCTACGAGTTTTGATGTGATTGGTTCACGAGCACGAGCTTTACGGTCTTGACGAGCATAACCATAGTAAGGTAAGACAATGTTAATTGATGCAGCAGAGGCACGACGCAATGCATCCATCATAATCAAGAGTTCCATCAAGTTATCATTGACAGGGTCACTTGTTGATTGAAGGATAAACACATGATCACCACGAACTGATTCGTCAATATGAACGACAGTTTCGCCATCCGAATGTGCACCAACACTTACTTTTCCAAGCTCAATTCCAATTTCTTTAGCCACTTTTTGGGCTAATTCGTGGTTAGAAGAGAGCGAAAACAACTTCAAATTTGAATACGACATGAAGAGCCTTTCTTTAATTCCTACAGAACATAGCAGTTCTATTTTATGTAATTCTATTTTACATTAAATTCTCAATTTTTTCAAACGCTCATCGGCTTTATTTTAATGGAACCGTTGACAAGTAAAAAAGCATTGCCCAAACTGAACAAAACTTTTTTACTTCTTATTTTATATTTTATAAAAGCTCTTTGAAAAGCCCTCTGACGAAAAATTCTTCATCAAAATCTTGTAAATCATTAAGCTTTTCACCTAAACCAATCAATTTAACTGGAATTTTAAGACTTTGAACGATTGACAAGACAATCCCACCTTTTGCCGAACCGTCAAGTTTAGTCAGAGCAATTCCTGTAATTGGAGTAACTGCTGAAAATTCTTTGGCTTGTTGAATGGCATTTTGGCCTGTTGTTGCATCAAGTGCCAAAATCGTTTCATGCGGAGCATCTGGAATTTCTCGTTTAATCACTTTACCAATTTTTTCCAGCTCTTTCATCAAATTATCTTTATTTTGCAAACGTCCTGCAGTATCCACAAGTAAAATATCATAATTTTCAGCTTTAGCTTTTGCGAGAGCGTCAAAAACGACTGCCGCTGGATCTGAACCAGCTGGTTTTGTGACTACTTCAACGCCTGAACGATTTCCCCATTCAACTAATTGGTCAATAGCACCTGCCCGGAAAGTATCCGCAGCTGCTAAGAGTACTTTTTTGCCTTCATTTTTATAACGAGCAGCTAATTTACCAATGGTCGTTGTTTTACCAACACCATTTACCCCAACAAAAAGGAGAACACTTAATCCATCCGATTGGATATCCAATTTTGTCGGTAATTTTTCACCGTCAAACTTATCAACAATTTTTTCAATAATCAATTGACGCAAGTCATCTGTTGATTTAGCATTAACTAATTTTGCTTCCTTGCGCAATTCTTCAGTCACTTCCATTGCCAAATCCACACCGACATCTGACATAATTAAAGTTTCTTCAAGTTCTTCAAAGAATTCTTCATCAACTGTCCGGAAGTTAGCAAAAAGTTCATTAAAGCCGTCAGAAAAAGTCTTACGAGTTAAAGTTAATGACTGTTCATATTTTTTCTCAGTTTCTTCACGTGATTGAGTGAAAATATTAGCCAGAGCATCAATATCAATGACAATCTCTTCTTCCTCATCTTCGTCAGTAACTTTTTTCTCAGTCACTTCTGTAGTTTCAGAGATTACTTTTTCGTCAGTAATTTTTTCTAATTTTTCATCATTTTCTGGTTTAACAATTTGTTCGTCAGTAACTTCTACTTCAACCTTTTCAGAAATAATAGGTTCATTTTCACTGACAGGTTCATCCGTAATTTCTGGCTCAACATCAATCATTTTACTGACAGACTCGTCAGTAACTTTTTCTACTTTTGCTGGCACTTCATTTACCTCAGGCCGTTTAGTAGTTTCATTTTCTTTTTCATTCTTGACTGTTTCAGTGATTTCACTAGATTGATTTTCACTGACAGGCACATCATGATTAGTTTCCTCTTGTTTCTTCTTTCCGAAGAGTCGGTCAAAAAGTCCCATTTTTTCTCCTTAATAAAATATCACATTTTGATGATAAAGTTCATTCATATAATGAAAGATTTTAATTTAATTTTTTTCTTAAAAATGCAAGCCCTAAAACAAGGACTCCAACGGCTGAAAAATCGATTACCTTTGAAAGCAAAACGAAAGCCGTGGTCTCTACAAAAAAGGCTAATAAAATGACTGACAAAGCATGAAAAATAAAAACCAAGCCCATAAAAAGAGTCATTATTAACATTTTTCTGTGATTTTCACCCTCGCTAGCAAGCTCTAAAAGCGGTCGATTTAGAAGGACTGACAGCAAAAAAATCGTTCCAATAGCAGCCGTTAAAATCGGGTGCCAGAGCTTGAAAGCAAGATTATTTCCATGCGTCAAATAAACAGCTAAGAGTGAAATTAAAAAACCAATAATTGCCACTAAAGAAACAGGATTTAACTCTTTTTTTCTAATTAAAGACCAGAGCATATGAACAACTGGAAAGGCTGTTGCAATTCCTAAAGCTAAAGTGTCTGAATTCCCAAGCATTTTTAAAAACAAATAGGCAATAACTGGTAAAATAATCGCAAAAATTAAACTCGGCAAATACTTTTTTAGTTGAACTTCATCTTTCATTATTAGTCCTTAGAGTACATATTTTTCAATAATATGAGCAACAGCGTGTTGGTCATTAGTTAAATCAGAAATAATTCTTGCTTCTTCTTTAACTGCTGGGACAGCATTCGCCATAGCAACACCATATCCTGCCCAAGAAATCATTGATAAATCGTTTGCTTCATCTCCCATGGCCATTACATTTTCTGGTTTTAAGTTTAACTGATTAATCAATTGTGTCAAACCATAAGCTTTATTAATTCCTTTTGGCATAAATTCTAAAAGCTTCGCTTGAGTTTTAAAAATCTCAAATTGGTCAAAATAAGATTCAGGAATTTTATCAAGACTAGCGTCCAACAATTCTTTTTCTGTACAAGAAACAATCTTATTATAAACCACATCAAGTGGAACTTGATCAAAATCAACTTTGATAAAAGTTAAAAGCTTATTTAAAGTGTCATATTGCGAGTCAATTTTACTTTTCGTCATATAAACTTTTTCTTCACTCAAAACATCGCAAGGAATGCCAAGATTTGAAGTCAATTCTTTAATTTCTAAAATTTCATCATGTGAAAAACTTTTTTTAGATAAGATTTGACCCGTATTTCTTTGGACCAGACCACCATTAAAGGTAATTGAAAAATCTTCAAAATCAAGCATTTCTAAGGTTTTGAGAAAGGGTTGAATTGCAATCAAAGGACGCCCCGTTGTTAAAACAACCTGGACCCCTTTTTGTCTTGCTGCATTAATAGCCAGACGATTTTCTTTTGAAATTTCTTTTGAAGAGTTGAGTAAGGTCCCATCCAAATCTAGGGCAATGAGTTTAATTTCTTTATTCATTGTTTAATTATAGCACACTGTATCAGTCAGGTTCAATAATGCTCACTAAAGTCAGACATTTTGTTTGGAACTAAATCTAGGGCAATAAAAACAATGAAGTTTAATCACCTAGAACTTTAGAATATGCTATTTTTTCATCTTTTGATTCAGCCAGTAATCATAAAGTCCAAAGATTAAAAATCCTATCATTAAAATATAAAAATTTGAAAATCTACCCCAATCTTTCCAAAATGGTATTTTAGTCATCTTTATTTCTTTGTTCCATGAAATCTCTGAATCAATAGATAAGGTCATTGTTTTTGAACCATTAATCTGATAGCCAGCCGGTAATTTGATTGTAAGAACCTCTCCTGTTACTCCTTTAGTATTTGTAGTACTTACATTTTTCCCATCTTTAGCATTAAAGAATAATGTGATTAGATGGACCTCAGGACTTACTTTAATATCTATCGTTTGTTCAAATGATTGATTAAAAATATAAGATTTAGGATTATTTTTTAGTGTTTGGTAGCCTTTGGTAGAAGCATGTGAAATATCATAAGCATCATTATATGGCGATGTAATTTGTTCAGTTGCTACAACCTGATTATTTTTCACATTTACATAACGAATCAAAGCATTGCGCAGCCAAGGTTTATTAGCCGGTAAATTGCTGTTGTTTGGTTTTAAATTTGATGGAGAAGTAATTAAATTAGATGAGCTTTCTCTTTTCAAAATTATTTTAGGAGCAATTGGTAGAGTTGCTTTTTGAAAATCTCCTAAATACTTATCATAGTTATTAATCGTCCATGTTACTAATCTAAAGTTTTTATCAGCAACTTTTTGTAAGGGGACTGTATTATCCAAATAAACTTTATTTAAGCCATAGTATTTTGCAAACCAGGTATTCACCCATTCTTTTTCTGGATGCTCACTTGCAGCTATATAAGGTGTCCCAGCATAAGGATTATAGGGATTGGTTGTGATAGGCATTCCTGGAACACGCGCAGTGGTTTCTTTTCCCTTTTTAGCTTTTTGAGCCATCGATTGACCAGTATAAAAATATTGATAAGACGCTTGTATCTCTTTTAAATTATAAGCGTAACTCGGAATCGCCACAAAAGCGAGGATAATTATGCTAATAATTACAGGTAGACTAGTTTTAATTTCTTGTAATCGGAGTTCTTGCCAAGCTTCAATTAACAATAACAAAGTTATAATCAGCAATATATTGGGAGCAAACCAAAGCCTTGCAGGACTAATTGGTGAAGCTAAGATTGCAATAGAACCTGCCAAAGCCGACCCTAAGAAAAGTAGACTAGTTATTACTAATGTTTTTACTTTTTCAGTCCATTGGATACGTCGCAGATAAAGAAGACCACCAAGCAAAATAATAGGCAATAAGAGAAAGCCTGAATACTGCATGGTACCTGTGAACACATCACTTAAATGCTGTAAAAAACCTGCTGACTTTCCATAATTTTGGGTTTCTGAAGAGCCTGAAGAAAGTAATAACTGAATAAAAAATCCAATTCCTGCACCAAGTACTCCAAAAATCTGCGTAAGTACCCGTTCACTCGGCTGTCTTCTATAATTAAATATTGTAAAAAGCAAGGCAAGTAAAAATGCTGTTGCACCACCCACTTCATTTGTTAAGCCTGTCAAAAGTCCTAAAATAAATAGTCCTAAACTTATCCAATTACTTCTAGCAGCTATATCAAATCGAAAAGCTAATAAGAAAAGAATAATCACAAGACTTGGCCAAAGATAATTTGTCACACCACTTACCCAAAGCACTGTTGAGCCCATCCCCGGAAGAAAAAACCACATTAAAAGAAAGGTTAATGATAAGTGACTCGGTTTCAAAAATGCTTTTTTTCCACTAACAAGAACATTGATTAAAAGACCTATTAATACATAGATAAGAGAATTAATGATATTGAATAATCCTTTAGGAATTTGCATCGCAAAAATTTCAAAGATTATTGAAGTCATTCGAGCGTTCCAAATCAACATATGCGTATGTACTGCTAAAATCCAGTCCCACAAGTTATGATATTCCCTTAAATGTTCACTCGGCCATGCCCCAGTATAAACAAAATGGTATAAAAAATCATCGCCGGTATAACCTGAGAATCGATTCAAATTCAAAATAAAAATAAAATTAATACAAAGAATAGCGGCACTAAGGACAAGAAGTAATATCTTATATTTTTTCTTAATCATGGAATTAATCATCTTTCAAAATCTTTAATTGTATCTAAATCTATGTTGGTTTTTGTTTCAAATATTTGAACAGTCTCATCAATCATTTTAGCAACTACCAGCTAATAGATAAATTACATAATAAGTCTATATTATACCACACTAGACCAATTTAAAAACTACACGAATGAAAATTATTTATTATATAATGCAATACTATTAATTCGTCTTCATTTGTTATTTACTAATATTTTTGGATTATTCATAAAAATATTTGACAAATCTAAATCTTTTGATTACACTTAGAATAATTAAAAAAACGAGGTCCAATAAATGACTTATTTACAAGCTTCTTTTAACTTGTTGTTGAAGGAGGGCTCACACTAGCTAATTTAAGCTAAATGTGTGAGTCCTCTTTGACGTTTGTCATTAACGAGGACGAAGAGACGTCCTCAGGACGTCTTTTTTTAATGTTTTATTATCAATTTATTAGTCAATAAAAGAGAGACGTCTCTGCTTATTGATTTAGAAAGCTAGGAATTATCGTTGGAAACTAATCAATCCTTAAAGAAAAAAATGGCCGCACGCCATATTACTATGATTGCTCTTGGTGGAGCAATTGGTGCTGGTCTTTTCAAAGGAAGCTCATCAGCCATTGCTGCCGCTGGTCCCTCTGTCTTAATCGCTTATTTTATCGGAGGAATCGTTCTTTATTTTGTAATGAAGAGTTTAGAAAAGCTTGTTCTAAGTTCAAAAGATCCACACGGCTTGTCCGGACTTGTTCAGCCTTATCTGGGTAATCATACGGCTGATTTTACGGACTGGGTTTATTGGTCAATGTGGATGATTAATATCATTGCTGAGGCTGTTGCTGCTGCAAGTTTTTTGCAGCTCTGGTTTGCTAATGTTCCCACTTGGGTTTTTGTCTTGATTATTGCCCTTTTAACTTCCCTTATTAACTTATTCTCAGTTGCTCTCTTTGCTGAGACAGAATACTGGTTGGCATTTATTAAAATTAGTGTTGTTATTTTGTTGATTATTTTTGGTGTTTTTCTTGTGGCAAAACAAATTTTTGATACTAATCTAGTGACTACTTTCTCTGGAATGACCGCTCATGGTGGCTTTGCTCCTCATGGCTTTAAAGGGGTCATTAATTCTTTATTAATTGTTATCTATTCGTATGGTGGTTCTGAATTAATTGCTATTACAGTTAGTGAAACAGAAGATCCTAAAAGAGCCATTCCTAAAGCCATCCGCGGTGTAATCGGGCGAATTATTTCATTTTATATTATTCCGATGTTCTTACTTCTTGTGATTTATAATTGGCAAACGTTGGCTACTTCTTCAATGAGCCCTTTTGTGATGGTCTTTAATAAAATGCATATTCCTTTTGCTGGCGATATTGTCAACTTGATTATCATTCTTGCCCTCTTCTCATCAATTAATTCTGGAATCTATGCTTCATCTCGCCTTTTGTATTTCCGTTTAAAAAATCGTCAAGGTAAAATGGCTCAAAGAATGGCTCATTTAAATAAACATCACGTTCCTCAAAGAGCAGTTATTTTCTGTTCAGGTACACTTTATATCGGTGTTGTTCTTTCTTATTTTGTCGGTGATCGTTTGTTTAATTACTTGGCTGGTTCCCTTTCTTACACTGTTTTAGCCGTTTGGATTTTAATTAGTCTCGCTGGTTTTGGTCTCTCTCTTAAAACAAAATCATTATCCGGTAGAACAATGAGTCTCTTAGCACTGATTGCTCTCTTTCTCATTCTGATTGGTATTTTATTTACTAATCCAATTGGTGTGACTGTCTTCACAGCAATTCTTTATTTCATCATCTTTATCAGTTATCGAAAAAAGAATGATTCTGTCAGTAATTTAAACTAATAAAAAAGACTTGATAATTAATCAAGTCTTTTTGTTTTTACTGACAGAATTATCTGTCAGTATTTTTTTGCTCAAAAGATTTTTGAACAAAATAACCAGAAAGCCAAATTGCAAATAGAATCCCTAACATTCCTAAAAGCATGGCGGCAACTTCGGCCATCAGCAATTTTGAATTAAAAATATCCGCCAAGCGATAGTTTAAACATACAAACCAGAGAATTAGACCGACAGTTGCCCCCAAAACTCCAAAAAAGAGGGTATTGACAGCCGTTCCCAAAATTTGTTGAGATATAATTTCTCTTTGATTTTTAAATTGGTCAAGACTCATGTTTTCGTCCTGCTCAACAACTTCCGAAAGGCTAGCTGCTAAAGCCATTGCTGATTCTGCTACCGCTCCAAGCATGGAAATAACCATGACTACAATGGCTACATTTGAAAAATTAAGCCCCACATTTAATGACAGATTTTCCAATTCATCAACATCTTCTGTAGCAAATCCCTGAAATTGACCAAAATGTTGAATGATTAAAGCAAGAATGAGCAAAGATAAAACAACAATGATACTCGTTTTAAAAGCAATCAACGTGACTTCACTTTCATCAGCAGACATAAAGATAGCTATTGCCAAAATAATTACTGACAGAACTATCAAAACTGCTATTGCATTAAATCCCCAAGAAATTAAAGTAATTAACACAAAAATAGCAATAAAATTAAAGGTCAAACCAATTAAATTTCGTAAGCCATCTTTTTTGGCAACGATAAGCATCAACACAATCAGTAAAATTAATAGGATCAAGAGTGCATTCATAAAGAACTCTCCTTTCCTTGATGACTTCTAGTCAAAGCAAAACTTGTGAAAACAGCGGTAATTGGCACAGCTAACACGATTCCAATGGCCGAAATAATTGTTCGTAATAACCCAAGATTAAGACCAACCGTTGCAATATAAGACCAAGAATTTCCATTTCTCAATAATAAAAGCGTCATCGGCAAAGTTTCCGCCATGAAAATCATGAACAAAACATTTGTCAAAGTTCCAATGAGCTCTTGCCCAATTGAAATTCCTGATTTAATGTAATCTTTTCTGACCATATTTATTTTGTTCAATTTATTTTGTCTAGCCATACCAAAAAGCCCTGCAACAATATCACCTGTACCATCCATGATTGCCCCTAAAACTGAAATCATTGTCCCAACAAAGAAAAACTCTGATGGATTTTGGGTGACATAGTCCAAGTATTCAAAATGAATACCCGAATTCCCTGTCATTTTTAGAACGAATAAAACAATTGAAAAAGTTAAAGCAGTGGTTAATACGGTAGTTATAAAAGTATAGAGCATCTGTTTTGTGGGTCCCAAGACAAATAAAAGGGAGGAAGCTGCAAAAATTACTGACAGAATCCCAAATAGCAAAATGACAGGTGGATTAAATTCAACGTTAAGGGCGATGACAATCACAAAGTAAAGAAGGTTTAAGACCAGAGATAAGAAAAGAAAAATTGAAGCTCTAAATCGTTCAAAACTAATGACAAAACCAATAAATAAAACGAGTAGTCCAACAATTAGTGCATCCCTTTTTAAGGTCACAATTTGATAATTTCCCGATATTTTCTTTAAAATTACTTGCTGACCAACACGATAAATTTGTCCTGTTGTTTGAGAGAGAGTTGTTGTGTTTTTTAAATTTAAATTGCCAGGCTCTGCTCCTTTTGTATTGAGGACTTTTATTGACAATTCTTGCGTGACTTGACGGTCTTTATTTTGAAAATCATCACTCACTTCGTGACTACTTACCGTTTTGGCAACCGTAATTTTGCCAACTGGCGCCTCGTACAAAAATTGGTCATGACTCACAAGAAAAAATGCAACAATAGCAAAGATTATGGGAAGTAGCATTTTCTTGAATATCCATTTTATATTCATAACTTTCCTTTTTTCATCGACTAAAACAATGAATTTTAGTCCTATTTTTTTATGACAAATCAAAAGACGACAAAACTGCCGTCTTTTTTATTAGGCTTTTAAATCACTGACTTTATCAGAATGTTCTATCGTATCATGCAAAGTTGCTAAAGCTTCTTTAGACTTTCCAAAAGTGAAGAATTGATAACGTTTGCCAGCATAAGAAAATCCAAAACCAAATTTAGTTGTTTTTACGGCTGTGATATATTTCAATTCAATTGTTTTCATTCGCACTCGGGGGAAAGTTGTAAAGTGAAGCTCGTCATCAGCAATGAAGAAACGGTGTGGCCAAATCAAAGTGATAAAGATAATATATGAAACAATCGCCAAAATAGTCAAAAACCAGTTGCCTTCTTTATTAAATTCATAAAAAAGTGTTCGCTCAAAGCTTAAAATGATGATGCCCCAGAGCAAAACTAATCGATGATTAAGTGACACTGGCAGAAAATATCCTGTTTTCATTGGTTCCTCTCTTAATATAAAGTGCTGACCAGCCTCAAAATTAGATTAACTCATTTTGAAACATTTTGTCAGTAACTTATCTTATTTTTATTAATCTTTCACCTTTGGTGAATCTTGTCCTTTTTCAACTTCTGGAATTTCAACCGAATAATCTGGTAAAGTTGATTTTCCTTGATTTTGACTAAGTAAACTATTTGATCTAGCTGCTAAATCTTCATTTTCTTTCTTCAGTCTCTTCTCGGTTGCCTTGACCGTATAGTTGTAATCTTTAGGGTCAACAGCTTTAAAGCCTTCTGGCGTATAGAACCTGAGGAGATTTTGATTATTTAATTTATCAGATGCTTTTAAGAGCTCAGAAACTTTTTGCTTGGTTTCTTTAACATATTGTTCTTGCTGAGCATTAAGTTTTTCAATCTGCAAGCCCGTTTGAGTATCATAATAGTTTCCATTCAAACTTGGTTGAGTAATGGTTGGAGTAACAAATCCACCATTTCTTAGAGCAACAAAATCTTGACGACCAGAAGCAAACATATCTTGACCAAACTGTACATATTTTTTCGTATCAATCCCAAGTAAATGCTCAAGCGTTGGCATAACATCAAGTTGACCAACATAAGTATTGATAATATGACCATTTGTTTGTCCAGGAATATCTACCATGAATGGTGTTCTTTGTAACATTGTACTATCGTAACTATTGAAAGTATCAGCATTATAGCCAACATAAGGCGCAAATGCCTTATTATCACTACCAGAAATTCCGTAGTGATCACCATATAACACAATAATTGATTTATCGTATAAGCCAGATTTCTTCAAATAATCATAAAATTGTTGAACTGCTTGGTCTAAGTAATGAGCCGTTTCAAAGTAACCGTCAACTAATTTATTCCCTGAATCAACAGTTGCAAAGTTCGGATCTTTGTCTTCATCATCCATTGTATATGTTAAGTGATTTGTAACTGTCAAATACTTAACATAGAAAGGTTGTTGCATTTGTTCAAGCAATGGTACAGAATCACGGAAGAGTAATTTATCTTTAATTCCCCAAGGACTCATATTTGATGCGGAATTATCAAAAAAACTTTGGTCAAAGAAGTTTTGATAACCCATTTGTTTGTATGTATTCAATCGATTATAGAAAGCACCAACGTTCCCATGAACCACAGCTGAACTATAACCATCGGTTTGATTCAAGATAGCCGGCATTGCTTGGAAAGTTTGGGTTGAACCATATTTGGCAAAAAGTGAGCCAGCTGGTAAACCAAATGTTGATGTTTCCAATAGATTTTCGGCATCAGAAGTTTTTCCTTGTCCAACCTGATTGAAGAAATTACTGAATGAGTAAGTCGAATTTGAATGATAGATTGAATTTAGGAAAGGCGTAACAACATGTTCTTTTCCGTCTGTTCCTTTAATTTTCAAATCAATCAATGCTTGTTGGAAAGATTCCAAGTGAATCTCAATAACATTGCGGTTTTTAGCAATTCCATACATTTTCAAGTTCGGTGCTAAATAACGATTTGAAGCAATGTATTTTTGAATTTCTTGCAACCTTTCTTTGCTGGCATCTTTCCGTTGCGTATTTGCTAAATTCGTATAATAACCGTCTGTTAACATCCATGGGCCTAAGCCAAGATATCGAACAATATAGGTTTTATCTGATTGGGCCTTACGCAAAATCAATTGGTGTTTATTAAAATCTCCAAACCAGAAATTCAACCCAAACAAAGCCAAACCCATTGAAAAATAAGTAAATGCTCTTTTCGCACCAACCGGTCGTTGGTCGAATTTCATTTTTTTAGCAATCAATAAAACAATAATGACTACAAGGTCAATCCAATAAACCCAGTCCATCAAATGAACAGGCACCGAGCCAAAATCGAAACCATGTTGGAACATTCCGGCCCCACCAGTCATCGTATCAATCGTGATGAAATCGGTGAATTCTCGATAATAGAGAATATTAAGATAGAGCAAAAAGTTTGCAGCTATCGTTAAGACCAGTGTCGCTAAATAGAAAAGCGAAGTTCTTCTAATAAAGAGTAAAACAGCAAAACAAATAGCTGTAAAACCAATTGGGTTAATAATCATCAGCAATAATTCTGCTGGACCAACTCCGCGAAGATTAAAAACTCCAAAGTAGGCAATCATCGATTTTACCCATACAAAAAATACAATAAAACTAAGCAAACCAACACGTGTGTTGAAAGCAGATAGTAATTTTTTCAATTTATTATCCCCAGAAAATATACTCATTCTTCCTTAATTTAAAGAAAAACTGCAGTCAATTCATTAATATAAAACTTATTAATGAATACGAAAAACGCCAATTTCATTATTTTTTTAATTAATGAAATTTTTTAAATTCATGTTTTTGTTGCTTAAATTATACGACTTTCCTTATTTTTAGGCAAATCATATACCAAGCCATAAATTAGGCAGTCCTTCAAAAATCAATTTATAGTGTAGCATTTATAGATTAAAACTATCTTAAATTTCAATTAATAGCCGAATCAAGTTTCACCGAAATCATCTTAGAAACCCCGGCATCAGCCATTGTAACGCCATACATTGAACCTGCTGCCGCCATAGTTCCACGACGGTGTGTTACAACAATAAATTGATTACTATTATCAAAGTGATTCATGTAATCACCAAAACGTTTAACATTGGCTTCATCAAGTGCCGCTTCAACCTCATCAAGAACCACGAAAGGTACTGTTCGTACTCTTAAGATTGCAAAAATTAAAGCTAAAGCTGTCAGCGCTTTTTCTCCACCACTCATCAAATTTAAACTTGATAATTTTTTACCTGGCGGTTGTACTTTAATTTCAACCCCAGCTTCTAAAAGGTTGTCGCTTGTTAATTCTAAATCAGCAAGCCCACTAACAAACATTTGAGCAAAGGTCGTTTTGAAACTTTCACGAATCGCATCAAAACTTGTTTTAAACCGAATTTTAACTTCATCATTCATGTCATCGATTGTACTCAATAAAAGATTTTTAGCTTCTAATAAATCATCTTTTTGACTTGAAAGGAAAGTAAAGCGTTCATTGACTTCATCAAATTGAGCAATGGCATCCAAGTTAATTGGTCCTAATGCCTTGATTTGACGTTCTAGATTTTTGAGTTTTTGCTCAGCCTCCGCTAAATCATCCACTATTTTTGCAGTGGCTTGCGCCTCTTCGAAACTGATTTGATATTCACTATTCAACGTTTCTTGAAGTGTCATCAATTGTCCTTCGATTTGTTCCAATTGCATTTCATAACGCGTTTTTTTCGTGTTAAGTTCTTGTGTTTGCTGGATAAAATCTTGATTGTGATGTTCTAAATCTTCCATTTGAGCTGCTAAATCTTCACGTTCAAATTTTAAACTAACCATTCGGACATTAATTTGACTCAAGCGTTCTTCTACTTCTGTCAGTTGTTTTGAGAAATTATTTCTTTCTGTTTCATCAAATTGGACAGGGTTTAAAAGTGCTATCAGTTGATTTTTTTCTTCTGTCAAGGCTGACAAGTCTGTCAGTAAACGTTTTTCATCTGCTTTGGTGAATTTCAATTCACTGACCACTTCTGATTGACGAAGTTGAGCCTGATTTAAAGCACTTGTTTTCTCTGATTGCAAGGCTTTATGCGCTTGACTATTCGTTTTAACTTCTTCAAGTTGCTTTTCAATTTCAGCTTTTCGCTCTGTAATTTTTGCAAGAACTTCTACTTTATGTTCATTTTCTTTAGTTAATTCAAGCAAATTACCTGTTGCTTCTTGATTTGCTGACAGATTAGTTAATTGTTCTAGCGCAACTTTTTGTTCTGTTAATTGTTCAATTTTCAAATTCAAAGATTGTTCAACAAAACGTTTTTCTTCCCCTTGAGTTTTCAAAAGTTCAATTTCTTTTAGCAATTCTTGACGAGCACTTTGGGCTTTTTGAACTTCTTTTTCTGAAATTTTTAACTGCTCTTCTGATAACTTAGTTTGTTTTTCTAAATTACTTATTTCAACAGAAGTAAAAGTTGTTGAATTACGTTTCCCAGCTCCCCCTGCATAAGAACCCCCAGGGTTAATCTGTGTTCCGTCAAGCGTAACAATCCGAACATTATAATTCATTGCTCGAGCGATAGCAGTTGCATTTTCTCCAGAATCAACAATCACCGTTGTTCCTAAAAGTGAGCTCATCGCCTTATGCAACCGACTTTCAAAGCTTACAAGATTGATTGCTAAATCAACAAATCCTGTCATATTTTGAATACGATTTAAACCATTAAAGTCTCGTCCTTTAATCGTTGTCAACGGTAGAAAAGTCGCCCGTCCTAATCTTTTTTCACGTAGAAAAGCAATTGCTCTTTTAGCCGCATTTTCGTCTTCTGTGACTACATTTTGGCTCCCGCCACCTAGAGCAATATCAATGGCTGTTGTATATTTAGGGTCGAAGGTCAATAAATCAGAAACAACCCCAATCACACCACCAATTTGTGAAGCATTTTGCATCACGGCACGGACACCAGCAAATAAATTACTATGACTCTCACGGATATTTTGCAAGGAAGTCAAACGGGCCTTATGTTGGTTAAGTTCTTGCAGATAATCATACATTTTATTTTGGGCTAAACGTTCTAATTCTGCCTGTTTTTTCTCTGCTTGATTTCCTTCTTCAAATTTCGCTAAAAGGGTCTCGATTTCTTTTTTAACAGTATTTAAATTTTCCTGTGCTTCAGATAAATCTTGACTGATTTTTTCAAATTTAGTCAAATTTTCTCTGACAGACTCATCCTGTTCAGATTGTCTACGGCTCAAATCTGTAATTTCAGCTTTATTTCTAACGATTTCATTTGAGATTTGGGCTTCTTCTTCAACTAATTGAACAAATTCATCACGTAACCGTTCCATGACCACTTCTGGTGATTCAGATAAGGTCGCTAAATCTGCTGACAGCTCTGTCAGTAATTTATCTAAGTCATTTTTTTCTGTCAGTAAAAGTTCTGATTTTTTTTGAACTTCTGCCAAATTTTGTTGAGTGATTTCTAAACGACTTTTTAAGTTTTCTAAACGTTCTTCGCGTTCCGCAGCTGATTTTTCTGATGAATCTTTTTGAACATCAAATAATTCAATTTTTCTTGTTAAATCTGATTTTAGATTAGAAAAATTAAGTTGGTCAGCTTGCAATTTTTCTTGCTCGGCTTCTACTTTTTGGCGTTCTGTACGTAATTGACTGACTTGCTCATCGTAAACTTTTTTACGAGTTGATAAACTCGCTAATTCCTGTGCCACTTGCGCCAAATCAAGTTCTGTTTGATCATATTTGGCTTTTTTAGATTCCAACTGACCAACCAGTACAGAAAGTGACAAGTCTGAACGTTCTGCTTCTAGTTCTTGAAAACGAAGTGCAGTATCTCTTTGCGATTGTAAGGGAACGAGCTGACTATTTAATTCAAAAATGATATCTTCTAAACGGTCAAGATTATCTTGGGTTGAATTTAATTTTGATTCAGTTTCATTTCGTCGATTTTTGTATTTTAAAACACCTGCCGCTTCTTCAAAAATGGCACGTCTTTCTTCCGGTTTAGAATTAAAAACAGATTCAATTCGTCCTTGGGAAATAATCGATAAAGAGTCACGACCAAGCCCAGTATCTGTAAATAAATCATGAATATCACGTAAACGACATTTACGACCATTCATCAAAAATTCGGAATCGCCATTTCGATATAAACGTCGGGTAATAACAACTTCTTCATTCTCATCTTGTCCTTGCAGGTAATGATCAGAGTTGTCAAAATGAGCAATAACCTCAGCATAATTAAGAGCACGTCTTTTTTCAGTTCCAGCAAAAATAACATCGGGCATTTTTCCACCACGAAGTGCTTTAGCCGATTGCTCGCCCAAAACCCAGCGCAATGCTTCAACAATATTTGATTTCCCAGAACCATTTGGACCGACAACTGCGGTTATCCCTTTATCAAATTCAACTTTAGTCTTATCGGCAAAAGATTTGAAGCCGACAATTTCCATTTTTTTAAGATACATGGTTTTGCCCTTTTATTGCATTTTCTGCTGCTTTTTGTTCTGCAACTTTTTTAGATTTTCCAAGCCCTCGTCCGAGTTCTTTACCATTGTTAAAAACCGCGGCCACAAAGGAACGGTCATGAGCTGGCCCTTCTTCTTTCAGAATCTTGTAGCTAATCGTTGTTTCTCCACCAATTTGTAACACTTCTTGAAGTTCTGTTTTATAGTCAATCACTTTAACATAATCATCATTTTTAACGTGAGGAATGACTACATGTTGGATAAATTTACGAACTTCATCCATTCCTTGGTCAATAAAAAGCGCACCTAAAAAAGCCTCAAAAAGGTTCTCTAGTGTTGTTTCGCGGTCACGACCGCCCATTTTTTCTTCACCATGACCTAATCGCAAGAACTCACCAAAACCGCATGAGCGTGAAAAATTAGCAAGTGATTCTGTCCGAACAATGCTTGAGCGCATTTTGGAAAGTTCTCCCTCTAATTTCTCAGGATAAGTCCGATAAAGATAATCAGAAATAACCAAAGATAGGGCAACGTCTCCCAAAAATTCCAAACGTTCATTGTTTGCAATCTTTGGGAGCCGTTCTTCATTTGTAAATGAAGAGTGTGTAAAAGCTGTTTTTAATAAATCTTCATCATTGAAGACTAATCCGTAATCATTTTTTAATTTTTTTTGAAGCTTGAGCATAAAAATCTCCTTCACTTAAAACTTCTCTTAATTTTTAGTTTTATCCCTTATTATACCAAAAAGGAAGGGCCTTTGTCATTTTCTTCATCATGCGTCCCAAAGGCCCACCCTATTTGATTGCTTCATTTTTAAGCTTTCGCTGCTTTTCCCAATAATTCCTCAATATTCCTACTTTTTTTGTGAATTTTTTGTGAATTTTTGACGGAGAAGTCTTTGAGAACGTGATCTGCTTTTTCAAGCAGAACAGGGGTAACGTGTCGACCATACACACGACTAATCATCTGCGTATCAGCCCAGCCCCCTCGTGCCACAATAATCTGTTCATCAACCCCCAATTCCTTTTGCACCAGCACGTTACTGTGCCGCATGGCATGAGAAACAAAAGAAGTAATGAGTTTATACGGAAGAACCTCATGAAAGGTTTTTAGATAATTGTTAATCACGCCCTGACTAAATAAGTGGCCATTCTCCTGGACAAAAACAAATTCATTTCCGTCATAATTTCTTTCCTTGAACCATAACAAAATCTCGATTTCTCTTGTTTTTAGAGTGATATTACGCTCTGACTTCGTAGTTTTTAAAGGTTTGATTTTTGGTGCTGTGACGGTTGAAGTACTATCAAGCTGTGTCTTCAAGTAAATGACCCCCTGTTCAAAGTCAATATCCTGATAACGTAAACCGAGTGACTCAGAAATACGATCTCCAATGGAGAATTGAAATTCGATAAGCATTCGCCGTCGCCACTTGTTTTGCCTTGCCTTTTCTGTTTTAACCTGATTCGCACGTTCTTCCATCGCATCAAGTAAGAACCGCATTTCCTCAACTGTAAAATACTTGTCTTCTCGTTTTTGTTTTTCTGCAAGCGTTTCCTTATGCCTTGGGAGCCGCACCCGATACATCGGACTTTCTTTAATGTATCCCTCATCTTCGCAGAATTGAAAAAACAAATTCAGCTTACTTCGATAGTTTTTACGAGAGCTAGGAGCCACTTTCAAGTTCATCAAGTAATCTTTGATATGATCTTTTTCAACTTTGACCAACTGCCATTTCCCAAAGACTGACCTAAAGACACGAGTATGGTCTAGGTCATCTGTGTGAGTTCCCTCAGCTACTGAGCCATCGCGAAACTTATACCACTCCTCTAAAGCTTCACTTACAGTCCTCGTCTTTTTTTTCTTCTTGTACTCGCCTAAAATCCTTTCCACTTTCTGATCAAGTTTAACTTTTGCGGCATCCATCGCACCTTTTGTCACACTATTCGACCCACAAGTGACTTGTTTCCACTTATCTTCATAAGGGTGGTAGTAGTCCATTACGATACGATATTTCGATTTTCCAGATACCTTTTCTTCGTAATACCTCAATCCATTTTTTGTTGCCATTATTTCTCCTTCTTGTCTCACAAAAAGGAGCGTATTGAACACTCCTATTATACCATTTAAAACTTTGGTTCGTCGAGGTTTAAAGCCCGACTTAGCATTGTTTTTGTCATTACCACAACTGCTTTTCTTGCTGCTCACGAGCCAGATACTGAAGATATTCCTCATAACCTTTGATTGAAACATTCACACGCTTGTGCCCTACATTCAGAACATAGCCTGAAAACTCTGGTAAACGCCGCATCGCCGTTAAATCATTGGCCAATGTCTTGACATTGACACCAAAAATATAAGCAATTTCTTGCTTGGTTCCGTAAAGTTTAACCATTTTCTTTTTAAATGTAGTTTCTGTTTTAACTTCCATACTTTCCAGCCTCCTTTTGGGTCTTAACTTCCAAATAAGTGTCTTGAATATAATTGATCAGTCGTTGACGTTCTTGATAAAGCATTGAAAAATTCTTTGGAATCCGAAAATGTTCTACCTTTTCTTCCATTTGGATGCAAAGTGCCTTTTGTTCCAAAGGACGCCCTTCATAAATCTTTAGACTAAAATCGAAATTTCGACGGAAACGCTCTAATTGTTGTTCATAAAAGTTCATGGGGTTCTCTTTTCCAGTTTTTATTTTCTTCGAAGAATACAAATAGCAGGACTCGAACCTGCAATCAAAAATGATTTTCTCCATCAGAATATTTGTACAAAATTTTGAAACGGTGTTTTTTTATAGCGAGCGCATTCACTGGCTCTTTCCCGCTCGTAAGTGGTTACTTACAGTTCCGATATTCGCAATATGAGAAAGTTTTATCCCTTCTCTACACTCTATTTTAACGAGATAAAATAAAAAGAACAGGACACCCCATGGCGGATAATGTTGGCTTAACCACGCAAAAAAGAGCACTTCTCAAAAGAGAACTGCTCTGTAATCCTTGTTTCTATAGGCCTCCAATCCGCCATCTGGTGGCGGATGAAATCAAAATTTTTTAACTTTCTTTTCCCAAACGGCTAAATCCCTGTGCTTTGAGAATATCATTGCACTCATAGATTGATCTAGTATAACAACAATTAAGTAGGAAACGATAAAGAAAATGTAACTCCATATTCCCTAAGCGCTTACTTGAACGCGAAATAAGAATGGTGCTAATTTCTGGCGGCAGATGCAACCCAATGCACAACTGAATAATCAGTTCAAGCGAGACATTATAATTTTCATCGGTTCGCATACGATAAAGCGTACGCTCACTAATCAGGGACTGCTCCTCAACTTTAGAGAGCGTTAATTCTGACCATTCTATCAATTTTGAAACGGTTCCTGAAAAGCTCCCAGGCAAAGAAATGGCAAGTTCTTGAAGCTCAATCATGCGATTCCGAATAAGGTACTTTTCGTCCATGTTTTTCTTATTGATGAAGTGTGCTTCAAAACGAATTTCCTGATTGACGTCTCGATAAAGCACTTCATCAAAGCAAGTACTGGCTTTTTTATCTTGGACAACCAGTTCAAAAATCAAGCAACATTCTTCAATGTGGAGTCGCGCATACTCTGTCAACTCCAACCTCCCAAACTTGTTCGTTTGAAGATACTTCGGATCATTCAAGCAAAAATGGGAATCCACATACAGATAATTTCCTGTTTTAAGTTTCTCCTGAAGGTCCTTGTTCGTCGTACTTTGACGAATTGTTTCTTCTAAAGGAATCGCAAAAGTTTGTGTTTGAGAGAGTACACCACGTTCGAAAACATAAGGCTGGACATAATGCCCATCCACATATTTATAAATCCCTCGCGCTCCCTCAAAACCTACATTGAGTAATCGAATTTTGGCCGCCATTTTTGAGACGTGATAAAAGTTAGATAAGTTGTCAATAACATAAATCATTTCCCCAATCAAATTTGATTGTTCGCCATTGAGATAGTGATAAATTCCTTGGAGTTCGTCCACTTTTTTCTTGAAATGGACAAGTGGCATTTGAAGTCTTGGCGACAACGTATTA
The DNA here is from genome assembly GCF_038006485.1 of Lactococcus sp. FSL K6-0773. Classification (NCBI taxonomy): domain Bacteria; kingdom Bacillati; phylum Bacillota; class Bacilli; order Lactobacillales; family Streptococcaceae; genus Lactococcus; species Lactococcus sp. FSL K6-0773. Next base: position 983,112 of record NZ_JBBOVF010000001.1, read on the forward strand.
GCTTGCCACTCAATCCAGTCTAGAGTCGTCTTATTACTAAAAGAACTTCTTAGAAAGCGCATTTTTGGTTGAAAAAGCCGAGCAAGGGTAAAAGCCTTGCGGTGCAACAACCAATGCACACATTCATGTACAATCGTATTATTGACTGCGCCATAATTTCGCGTAAGATAATGGCTTGGATCAATCAGAATAGTCCCACCTTTAATTTCTTCCTCCACCATACAATCGGAAATTTTATCATAAATTTTTACTTTGGTGTCTGTAAAAATCGTTTCTCCAAAGGTTGTCCCTGCTTTACTGAGTTTTCGCATTTTTATATCTAACCCCAAATTCTGAGCAAATTTCATAGCATCTAATACTTGGCTTGTGAGCAACGCTTCAGGATAATACTGTTTGATAATTCCACTTGCCAGTTCATCAAGTTGATCACGATGAAGATAAGGAAGTAAAGTATCAGATAATGGCTTTTGATAAGAAGCTTTTCCTTGATAAACAGAAACCGATAAGATATGAAAATCTTCTAACTGCTTTTCTAAATCCCCTGTACAAGAAATCCGCAACCAAGAATCAAAAAGATTTTCCCCCATCACAAGCTTTGCAACGACCACTACATCAAAGTTTAGCTGCATAAATGGCACGTCCTCTACGTAAACCGTGCGAACCTCTAAATCTTGTAATGAATCATGACTGGTCTTTTCCAGATGTGTATTCACGGCATCAAATAAGACTGGTAAGAAGTGTGATTTGATGTACTGCGTGAACGAAATATCTTTTTCCATGACTTTCTCCTTCAACTTATCTCTTTGAATCTTGAATCACTGAATTCTTTCTCTTTACACTTGATAAAATCTAAAATGGTTTGGATCCGAGGTAGCTTTACGTAACACTCGAACAGACTTTCTCAACTCTCTATTAAGTCTGGGTCAACCTCTTGTACACAATCTAGAACAGCACCTAAAATACGAGCATCTTCGCTCAAGTAAAAATCTTTGTACTGCGGGTCAGGATTTAGAGAATGGCAGCGGAAACTATCTTCCTCACGATAAACCTGCTTACAATAAAGCGTTTCCTCTCCATACCCCCCCTCAGAGATTACATAAATATCTCCATCTATATCAAAACCATTATTCACAAAGGTCACGATTGATTCGTTCGGAATATCAGGCTCCATGGATTCCCCCTTAATCCGTGCAGCACTGTCATACCGTCTGACTGGTGTATCGGTGTAGATGGTATAAGTTTCATAGTTGTCTTTAACACCTGTCCCAAAACCAGCAGAAAGCTCCTCATCTTGGATTTTGACTTCGTAGAGATCATTGCGATGATAAGTCTTAAACTCATAGACTACTGGGGACTCATGAACCTCTAGGCGACTTGCGTTTCGCTCGACCATGACTTTTGCCAAGTCGCCAAGCATCTCTTTTTGTTCTCGATACAGGCATTTATAATTATCGATTAAATCGATAATATCCTGTGGTTCTCGCTTCTCCCCTAGGAGATTTTGCAGGGAAACATCATAGATTTCAGTGAACTTTTTGAGTGTTTCTAATGTAGGATTAGTTTCTTTCTGCTCCCAAATCGCATAAGTTCCCTGTGTGATACCAAGCCTTTTAGCTACTGTTTGTTGCGTCAAATGATTTTCTTCACGCAGAGCTTTTAACTTTTTTCCTATGTTCATAATGCCCCTTCCAATTATTGAATTTATCAATATTATAGCGCTAAATCTTCTTTAAATCAAGAGATATTATCGAAAAAACCGATAGTCCGTTTCATTGATAACAGCTTCATAATAGAAAAACTTCTGGCTCTTTGTCAAATCCTGTGGGAAAATTCTTCCCCCTCTAAGAGTAAGTCACCGCGGTGGCTTATTTTTGTTTCATCAATTCATCAAAATAATCCGCTTTTTGAAGTTGCTAAAGCGGCGAAAACCAAAGGCGACGCGCTTGAGCGCCTTGATTTTGTTGTTCATGCCCTCCACGCAGCCGTTGGAGTAGGGCGTGTGCAGTGCCAGGCAGATAGAAGCCTTTTTGGAGGCAAGAAATTGGAGCTTTTTCACAAAGGTCTCGGGCAATAGCTCTTCTTTCAATTCGTCAATAATCTCGAAAAACTTCTGGTCGTCGTGCTTCCTGAAAGCTGTCAGTGCGGCCTGCAAGACTTCCCACGCCTCGTCGAGCACGGGTGTATAAGCTTTGAGTTGGAGCACCAAATCATGACTCGACGTCCACTGGCGTAAGCTGCGAGAATAAAAGCGATTTTCAGAGCAGTCGTCAAAATTCTTGAGCAAATAGTTCCAATAGTACTTGAGGTGGCGGTACTGCGGGCTGTCCGTGTCGAATTGCTTCATCTCCTGAACTCGCAGCTGGTTAAACGCGCGGGTCAGTTGCTGGACGACGTGAAAGCGGTCCGTGACCAGCTGAGCGTTGGGAAAACAGCGTTTGATGAGCGCACCGTAATTGGCATTCATATCCATGACGAGCATTTTGACTTTGAGTCGAACTTGTCTTGGGAACTTGAGAAAATAAGTCACGAGGTGCTCCAAACGACGGTCATCCAGCAAAGAAATCAGCTTGTGGGTCTGTCCGTCCATGGCGATAAAAGCCATTTTTCCCTTGCAATCTCCTGTGGCTTTAAACTCATCAATGCAAAGCACTTCGGGCAGAAAGCTAAAATGATCTTTTGTGGGCATCTGGTTTAAAAGGCGATAAAAGCTATAAGGCGAGACCTTCAAATCCCGCGCCGCTTCTGAGATTGACTGCTTGCTTTTGAGTTTCAAAATAATTTCTTTTTTGAGCAAAACAGAATCTTTGGTGCCTTTTGCGACCAAGCTTTCGGGCAACTCAGGGGTTGACACTTTGCCGCAGAAACAACATTTGTAGCGCTGAATAGCAATGATCAAAAAGCAAGGAGAGCCCAGATATTCCGTGAGCTGCACCTTTCGAGGCATCGTGCCGTGCTTATGAAATTTGCTTTTGTGACAATGCGGACAAGCTTTAAAGGTGGCTTTATAGGTGACCTTGAGCTCATAGCGTTTGCCCTTTTTGAGGGGCATGAGCGTCTCACTTTCCCAATCCTGAGCTTGCAAAAACAATTCCTTCATGATAGAATCAAACATAGCTTATCTCTTCTCTGTGTGTAGTGGTGTACTTACAGTTTAGAGGTAGGTTTTTTATTTTACAAGAAAAAAAATCCTATGAGAATGATTTCCCACAGGATTTATTATAGAACCAATAAAAAATAAGCCCGTTAGACGGGTCAGTCAAAGTGGCAGAAACACAGAGACTGAACGCTTTTTTTGTTCAGGTTAGCGCCTTGAGACGCAGTTGGGTATTAACGGGTTATACTTGTAGAGCAAACCAGCCGTTTTCACGTGTGGTTATGATGAATTTAGTAAACTGATGAAAAAATCAGCTAATCTTGTATGATACAGTCGTATAGACAGACTACATTACGCATTATTTCTCAAAGTTTCACTCTGAATAAAGGTTTCAATATTCTTCTTGAAAATGTTTATATGCAAAGGAAGCTTATATTATGAACTATCCTCAAAAAAGTTTCTACGCGACATATGAAGCATTTCAAAATATAAATAGCTTTTAATTAATGAATCCAAATACTCATAAACATGATTATACAAATTCCAACAAAAGAAACAATTGAATCAAGAACAGTCCAAGTTTTAAGTGTTTGTTTTATATCTAAATCAAAATATTCTTTGAACATCCAAAATCCTGCATCATTGACATGAGAAGCTGCAATAGAACCAGCCCCAATAGCTAACACCATCAAAGCGGACATATCAGGTGACATTGTTCCAATAATTTTTGAAATTAAACCTGCAGATGTCATTGCTGCAACAGTTGCTGATCCAAGAGAAATGCGAAGAATTACCGTGATAATCCAAGCCAAAATTAACGGTGAAAATGAGGAATGGGAAAAAATTAATGCAATCTGATTTGAAATTCCTCCATCAATCAAAATTTGTTTTAAAGCACTACCTCCACCAATTATCAAGAGAAGCATAGCAATAGATTTTATGGCATTTTCTGTCGAAGTTGCAATTTCCTTGCTTGTTTTCTTTTGGTACCACCCCATTGACCACATCGCAAAGGAAAGAGAAATTATCATTACTGCTACTGGATTTCCAAGAAACATCATGATTCCATCTATTCCCATCGGGAAAACTGTTTTTGAAACCCCGTTAATATTTGTAGTAGTTGATGATAGAGCATGCCCACCTTTGAATAATATAACATATAGTGTTGAAATAGTCATTAAAATAACAGGTAGTAAAGATGTCAAAATAGAAATTTTAAATGATGGAGTTTCTTCAAGTTTCCATTTCTTTATTTCTCCGAAAGCATTTAATTTGTCCTTAACTACAAACGCTTCGGGAACAAATCTTTTAGCAATCTTTGCAAAAATAGGTCCAGCAATGATAATTGATGGAATTGTTATGATGATTCCATATATTAAAACTGTTCCCGGACTTGCTCCAAATATCTCGGAAACTGCGGTAGGAGCTGGATGAGGCGGTAAGAAACCGTGTGTTACTATCAATCCTGCTGAAGCAGGAATTCCTAAATAAAGAAGAGGAATTTCTGCTTCGAGTGCAATTGCAAATACAATGGGAATCAGTAAGACCATGCCAACTTCGAAAAACAAAGAGATTCCAATGATAAAGCTACTAATCACAATTGCCCATTGAATATGCTTTTTCCCAAAAAAATTAACTAATGTTTTTGAAATACGATAAGCTCCGCCTGCATCGGAAACTAGTCGACCAAGAACAGCTCCAAATCCAAAAACTACAACCAGCTCATTAAGAGACCCTCCTATTCCATCCATGATAGAAATGGGAATTTGAGCAATAGGCATCCTCAATCCAAGACCCAAGAGTACAGATACTACAATTAGGGACACAAAGGTATTTATTTTAAATTTTACTATCATAATCAAGAGAAAAAGCACTCCGATTAAGAGAATGAGTAAATTAAGCATCTTTCTCCCTTCTTTTGAATCTAGTTGTTTTTTTATCCTATTACTAGTAAAAATAATAGGATAAAAAACTATTATGATGTTGCATATTTTGCACTTTGCAACAGATAGATAGATAGATAGGTTTAGTGAACTTGAACATGTAGAAAAATATCATCTACGTCTTTTGCTAATAAAGAAAATTAGTGAATTGAAGAATCAAACTGTTGTATAATATGTGTCAACATTCCTGGATCTTCAAGGGGGATATTGTGCCCTGCGCCATAAACGATTTCAAGGTTGCAGTCTCTTCTTGAAGCAAATTCGGTCGACCTTTTAATTGTAATACTTGGATCCTCTGATCCAACAATCATCAAAAGTGGGACATCAATTTTGTCAAAAGCTCCTAGAGCGTCTGCTTCGGAGGCGATGAGAGATAACTTGCTATAATTAGTTGGTGATTGACGGTTTAACATATCCATAAATTCAGAAACAGCAATTGGGTGATTGTTAATAAAATTTTCGGAAAAGCTACGTGGAATGACTTTTTGAAAAATACAACTTACTGTTTGCATTTCTTGGATTTGGTTGGCACGCCAAGCAAATCCATTTTTGGCTTTAGGAGTGTATTGGGGATTTGAACAGATGAGTACAACGCTATCAATGTATTCTTGAACTTGCTCGTCAACTTTAAGGGCGATTATTCCTCCTAAGCTATGCCCGACTAATTGAATGGGTCCTTCTTCTGAGCAAACAATTTGAATTGTATCATCTACTATTTGTTCCAAAGATATCGGATTCCCCGTAGATTTCCCAACCCCTCGAACATCAAATGCTATTATATCGCGGTGTGAGTCCGATTTTGAAAACTCGTTTGTGACCCCATTCCAAATAATTTTAGACTCACAGCCCAGCCCTTGAATCAGGAGACGAGTTCCATTTTGAGGGCTTTTGTGATAACGAAATCCATCTAGTTTATATTTCATTGAATCAGAATTTATGTACCAGCACTCATCTGACATATTTAAATTTTTTGCCACTAAAAACTCCTTCTAAGATAAACTATTTGTCGATTATTAATGTTCCATATTAAGTAGTTTTAAAACTTCGGGACGTTCTAATGAAGAGGGGAGTGTAGTATCAGTTAAAGCTTGTACAAGTTCTTTAGCTGTCACCTTTTCCCAGTGATCAAATATTTTACTCAAAATATTTTTGTGCCCTGCATGAAGTTGTGTAATTTTGACATAGCAAGGATAAATACCACCTACAAGTGAGACTCCGACTTTTCTTCCTAAAGATATACTAACTTCATTAGTTCTGGGTATAATAAAGATTTCTTGTGCCTCGGTTAATAATAAATTATAGCTAAAATTTTGATGTAATAGGGAGGACAATATTTCACTGGTTACCATACTTATCTTTTCTAAGTTCCCTGTAATCACAAGCACCAAGTGGGGAGTTCCAAGAACACGACAAATTTCGTAATCCCCATTATCAATCAGCACTTCACGTTTTAGTGTGCTTATTGGATATATTTCATCTGATATTGAAAAATGCGCATGTTTAGGAATCGAAGCACCGCTCCCTGAAATTTGCAGGCCTCCACTTTTGCAGTCGCTTATACTATGAATTAGTTGAAGGGCCAAAGAAATTTGCTTAGGATTAAAAAATTGTTGGTGCAACTTTCCAAATACAGTAAATTGATTATTCATAAAAGGGTAATCATTTTTTATAATATGAAAAAAAGGAAGCAAAGCTGTATCCGAAACTGACCACTTTTCACAGAAAGGGCATTGATCCTCGTTTACAGATTTTTGCTCCCAGTCATAATACCTTTTTTCAAAGGAAGGAATAAATCGTACTTTACATTGCATTTCTTTTAAGTAGAGCTCTCGGTCGAATTTTACTAGCATTTTTAATTTCTCCTCCTAATCAATGAAGAATGCTATTTGAGATGCTGAACTTCCTAATGTGAAATTAGTGCTCAACATTTTTATTCCGACTTTCCTAATTATTGAAAGATTTTCTTTTGAGAAATATCCAGTCCAATTATTAGCAGAGGGGCCATTAATTCTATACAACATTTGAACCGCAGTATGCCCCCAAAGGGAAGAAAAATAGGATTCATTTTGACCAGATTCTTTTATATATGCTGAAACAAAGTCAACCAGACTTTGACAATAAGAAAGTTTATTAGGATAAATAATGATAGTAATCATAATATCAGCAATAAAATATGATAAATCGTATATTCGATTTCCTAAGCCAGAATGTTCAAAATCAACAATTCCTAATGTTTCGGGATTGTTCACAATTATATTTTTGGCATTGAAGTCTCCATGAATTGGCACTAAATTGGTACTATCAATAACCTCACTATAAAGTTCCTTATAAATACGTTCAGCTTTTGTACCTAACTCTGAAATCGAAATAGAATTATATTGAATTTCAATTTTATATTGAACGAGATCATTAATTCTTACCAATGCAGATTCAGGTCTAGAAATATTGTGAAACTTGGCAATCGCTTTTCCCAAACTTTTTAAATTAGGAATATTTTGTCCTTTATCCAACAAAGACTTTAAATTTGATCCAGCGCCCAGATAATCCATTACAAAAGATTGTTGAAATATTAATCTAATCATAGGGATTTCTATATGCTTGCAGAGAATTGTATTGAATGCCATATTTTGCATAGCTACAGATAAGTTTAACCGATTTTCTGCGGTAATGGCTGGGGGGTTATAATTAATGTCAACTGCCTCAAAAGAATTGAACTGTTTATATAGCAAATGCTGAGTGGGAGTAATTATTTCATAAAGCGAATTTCCCCAAACACCTGATTGATGGGGATACACTTTAACATCTTCAACTTCATCATTAAACATATCAGCTATTTCTGCAATTGCCTTTGAAAGCTCAAGCATTTGGTTTTTTTGCTTGGTTGTTCAGTAACTCTTGAAACTTAGGAGCCTTTGAATCTTTTTCAGATATTTGTTCAAGATCATTAGGATTAATGTGAATTGGCCAATCGATATGTAGGTCGGCATCTAGAGGAGTTAAAGCAACTCCTGACATTCCTGGCATCCATTCATTGTCAAAGAAGTATAGATATTCTGTGTCATCGTCAAGAGCCTGAAATCCATTACAAACGCCTTGTGGAACAAAGACTTGAACACCAGGGGTAATATTAACAGTTTCCACTGCACCAATTGTTTTACTGCCAGGTCTTGTGTCAACATATACTCCGAACGCAGCCCCATGAGCAACAGTGATCAGTTTTGACATAGCCTCTCCGTGAAGACCTCGGACTGCACCACGTTTGGTTCGTGTTAAATTCACTTGACGCCAAGCAGATACACCAGTAGGTAGAAAATCTGAGTAGCTACTTTGCCGATAAAGTTCTCGGACAGTCCCCCGATCGTCAGTTACCATTTTTGCGTTAATGATTTTTAATCCTTCAATTTTAGAGTCAGAAGCAGATAAAGCTTCAATATGTAATTTCGTTTTCATTCCTTTATTATAGCACTTCTTCGGTGTTTTATCAACATTAAACTAGTGTATTAGCTCATAAAGGTAAAAAATAAATCAGGTGAAGGTTCTGGCTAAAAAAAAACGTGTTTCTCCCAGGCTTGCTCAATGTTCAAGGCGGAATTTTTGTGGTATTTTGTGGTATAATATTTATGAGCAACTAAATGAAAACGTAAGCTAAAAATGGGAAATCCATTTCAAACACCACTAAAGTGCCCCCCATTAATGTAAGGAAAAGAAAAAAATGAGAATTTTAGAACATCTTTACCAGCGAGTATCGAATAATCCAGACGATATTTGCCTCATGTCACCAGATACCTCTTTCACATTCAAACAACTTGATATATATTCTGATGAGATAGCAAAAATTATTACTGAAAAAACCTCTAAAGATATTGTTCCGTTGTTTATAAAAAATGATATTTTAATTTTGCCTGCAGTTTTAGGAATAATAAAATTGGGGAAAATCCCTCTTCCACTAACCACTTCTCTAAGCTTTGAACAATCAATTACGAGAATTCAGGAAGTAGATTATGATTTAATTTTATCAGATGAACAGTTTTTAGATACAAATAATATTAGACTAGAAAATGTAGCAATTTTAACGGTACCCCAACCTTTTTTTGGTAATCAGTTGCATACAATAGATTATGAGGTGGTTCAAAAATCAAATACTGCCTATATTATCTGTACATCGGGAAGCACAGGTATTCCTAAAAAAGTATTTCTGTCACAGCAAAACATTTCATGGTTATTAGAAGAATTTTATTCTCTTGTAGATTTTGGTAAGGACTCTATATTTTTATTTACAACTCCATATACCTTTGACGTTTCTTTAACAGAGTTATTTTCCCCAATTTTTACTGGTGGAAAACTTTGTTGCTTTTCTGAAGACCTGCAAAACGTGGAAAAAATGAAATCTACTTTGGAATATGTGCAAAAGTATAACATTACCCATATGTCTTTATCACCAACTTATGCTGATCTTCTAGTGGATATTTCGCCCCTTAATATGTTCAAGGGATTGAAATATTTATGTCTAGGAGGAGAGGTGTTTGGAATACAATTAGCAAATAAACTTTCTGATATTATAGATCAAGGTACTTGCGTATTAAATTTATATGGGCCTAGTGAGACCACTGTTTATGCCACCTATTATAAGGTAACAGGAAAAGAAAAGTTAGAAGTACCAATTGGGAAACCTTTAAGTGGTTGTGAGCTTAAAATTATCAATAAAGAAGATAATGATAAGAAAAGTGGTGAGTTGTATATTGGAGGTAATGGGGTAGCCTTAGGATATTTACTTGATAAAGAGTTATCTGAGAAAAAATTTATTCAATTTAATTCAAAACCATATTATAAAACGGGTGATTTTGTTCATTTTAATGATAAGGATGAACTTATATTTGAAAATAGAAAAGATAATCAAGTTCAAGTTAACGGTATAAGGGTTGAATTAGGAGAAATTGAAAACCAAGTTATAAAATTCAAAGAGATAAAACATTGTAAAGTTGTTTATGAAGGTAGGAGGATTTATATCTTTTATCAAGTCTTTTCTCGTGAAAATAAACTGAAAGAAAAAATAAAAAAGTCTATTCCTAAATATTTGAATCCTATTTTGATTGAGGTGCCAGAATTTCTAGTAAACCAGAATAGGAAGTTTGATTCAAAACGAATGATTGAAAAATATTTCATTAAAGCATCCCTCGGTGAAAACGGAATGATTAGGGCTGAGGTAGAAGAAATATTAAAAAAACTCGAAATCATTTCGTATGAAGATATGGACTCATTAGATACTGTTCGTTTTTTTATTGAAATTGAAGAGAGATTTCAATTAGAAATTGCTGAAGAATTAATTTCTAGTTTACTGAATATTGAACAAGTTGTTGAATTCTTAGAAAACAAAGAGAGAAATATTACAAAAAATAAACCATTAGAGGAAAAAACGGATAATAAAATTTGTACGTTTAATGAAATTAATATTGAATTGATGCTAAAAAATTATTTACGCGAGGAGGATTTAGAAGATAATCTGATTCCAACTTTATTTATGCAAAAACAATATGCATTGAAGAAATATAATGCCGTTTTGTCTTTAGATTTCAAATACAATGATTTTAGTTTTGAAGGAATAAAAAATATACAGAATACTATTGAGCGAGTCGCAAGAAAAATTGATATCTTAAGAATGATACTCATAGAAGAAAGGGGAAATCTTTATTTCAAAAAAATTAAGGCAGATAAATTTGTTCCCGTTATAGCCCTTATGAACTCATCGTTACAAGAAAGTGATGCCAAAAATATACTTTATAATTCAAGTAATTCACAACAATTTTTTGCAACCGTATGCCCAAACAAAGAACTATTAACACTATATTTTTCACATAATATAATTGATAAATCAAGTTTATTTAAGCTATCGAAAATATTCAAAGCTTTTTTAAATAAACAAGATGTCCAGATTTCCAATAAAACCTATGAGGATTTTATTGGTTTTACTAAAAAAAGAAATAAAAGCGTTGAAATTGATGATATTTTACCAATGCTTCCAGATACCGATAGTTTTTTACCTCTATTAAGAGAACATATAGATAACAGAGTACTTTTATTCGAGTCAAGGCGGCACAGCAGAGAGGCTATTGAAGTAACAAGTGAAGCTGTTTATAAGCTTGCACAGTATATTTTTAATATTGACAAAGATATGCAGGTTTTAACGGGTTCATTTATTGCTGATGCAAGAATATTTAATAATTTTGATGCTACGGAAATTATCGGAGATATACACTCTAATATACCGTTTGAAATTCATAAAAATCAAAAATTTCAAGACTTGAACTTTGAAATAGGCAAATCTTTAAACGTGTATAGAGATGGTTTAAACATTCGAGATAAAATATTTGACGGTTATCCGATGTTTTTGGGAAACTATCAAGTTGCTAAGGAAAAACTAGAAAAATTGAATTTCTCTTTTAATTACATTGGAGAAGTAAAAGATATTAAAAATACTTTGCAAAGTATTATAAAAGCTAAATTTACTCAGAAATATATAATCATTTTTACTAAAAAGGAAAAACTATATATGGCTATTTTTGATGACAGACTTCTTCCATCTGATTTTACTATAGATTCTTTTGAGGAATCAGAAATTATTAAAGTAAGAGATTACGTTAAAGAAACCTAAAGAATAGCAATTTACTCAATAACAGAAAAAGCGTTCTTTGAATGTACGTTGTTTCAAATTATTTTAAAAAATTAAATAATAAAAATGAAAGCTCAAAATAAATGGAGTTCAAATGAAGAAAATAGAAAAACGTAATTCAACTTTTCTTGTAACAAGTAGCACAATTTCTAGAATCGGAGATGTACTGTTTGATTATGCTAATAATACATTTCTTGCGGGTTTAAATTTACGCTCTCTGTCGTTGGTAGGTATTTACCAGACTCTTGAAAGTGTAATGGGAGTTGTATTTAATCTTTTTGGAGGAGTAATTGCAGATCGCTTTAGAAGAAAAAGAATAATTATTTTAACCGATTTTTTTAGTGGTTTAGCCTGTATAATATTATCTTTTATTAGTGTTGAAGCATGGCTTGTTTATGCTATTATAATAGCCAATGTCTTTCTTGCTTTGTTGTCCTCGTTTTCAGGACCAGCATATAAAGCTTTTACCAAAGAAATAGTTGAAAAAGATACCATTGCTAAAATTAATTCATATTTACAAACTGCGAGTACAATTGTTAAAATTGCAGTACCTGTAATTGCCATTGGAATTTACCATTTGATAGGAATTCATGGTTCTCTTCTCCTAGATGGTATTTCATTTGTTGCTTCAAGCTTGATTATGTTAATTGTTTCTCCGATAATTGAAGAAATTAAAAAAGAAGAAAAATTTTCGCCTCATTTAATTTTTCAAGATTTAAGTGCTGGATTTAAATATCTTTTAGGTCAAAAAATGATTTTTACTTTAATAGTGCTCTCAGCATTAGTAAATTTCTTTCTTGCAGCATACAATTTGCTACTTCCTTACGGAAATCAAATGTTTCCTAAAATATCAGGTGGAGTTTATGGTGGTTTTCTTGCAGCAGAAGCTGTAGGCGGGCTTATAGGCGCTTTTTTAAGCGGAAAGCTTAATAAAAGTTTATCTACTAGTCAACTATTATTTTATCTTGGTTTTTCTGGCTTGCTCCTATCCACGACACCGATTCTATATCTGTTTTCCTCAAACTTGGTATTACTATCAGTAGCTCCTGCACTTTTTAATTTATTTTTAACAATTTTTAATATACAGTTTTTCTCCTTTGTTCAGAGAGATGTAGAAAATGAGTTTTTAGGTCGTGTGTTTGGAATTATTTTCACTGTAGCTATACTATTTATGCCACTTGGAACTATAACTTTTACTCTTATTTTACATCCTAATTTTGAATTCAATTTTATGTTTATTGGAATAGCGGTAGCTATTCTAGCTATGATTTTCTGGTTATTATTCCGTAAAAAAAAATAAGCTTATGAAAAAAATTTTTTTAACAATAATAACTTAAAGGGGAGGCCTATCGGCTTCCCCTTTAACAATGACGGTAATGGAGTAAATTGGATTAGAATAGACTTGAAGTAGAACAGCCCATGGACTTTTATGGTGATCTTATCCCATAATAAAAACTGAACGCAAGAAACTGAGAGAATAACGGAGTCTTGCCTTGAGCACGAATGAAAAATTACGTGAACTTAGCTTTAGCAGTGTCTTGCACTTGCTTTCAATTTTTTATGAAATAAGGTGGTTTTATGCGGACGCAGGAAAGGGTGGCAGGAATAGATGTCCCCCAAAAGAAACCCGCTGTTTGTGCCCCTTGTAGTCCTTTATGGTCCTTTACCAAGTGTTGTTCCAAAACAAGCGAAAAAACTGTCGGAACAACAACAGCCGAACTCAAAGAATTAGCTCACTGGCTGTTGGCACAAGAAGTCATTCAAGTTTATATGGACTCAACCAGTCAATACTGGTGTCCCATCTGGAATTTCTTAGAATGCTTTGATTTTTAGCTAATCCTCGCCAATACACAACGGATTAAAGGGAGAAAGACGGATCAAAATGCGCCCGGTGGATAGCGGACTTAGGACGAATGGAACTTATTCCTCGAAGTAATATGCCTGAAAAGTCATTCAAGACTTGAGACGCTTAACGACAACGTGTTCTCTAGACTTACTCAGTTCCAAATTCGTAGTATTCACAATGTCCTCCAACAAACCAATATCAACCTGAGTGATTGCTTTAGTGAGCACGGAGCAGAAACTCTTAGAAGCGCTGAACAATGGGTAAGGATTGGCTTTGGCTTTGTAATAGAAGCCATGAGACATTCACGTCATTTCAAAGCTACACCAGAACAGATTCTGGCGTCACGTGATGGCAACTTCTCAAAGCTTTATCTTGAAAAAATGGATGTTCATCTAGACATCCTTCAAACTCTGGATATAGAGATTCGTAGACTAAAAGTGTCTATTGATGCTTTGACCTTGCTCTATCATGAAAACTTTGAGCAGCTTGTTAAAATTCCTAGGATAAGTCAAGTATCCACTTGGACGTTCCTCTCTGAAATTGGCCCTGATGTTTCTGACTTTTCAGATGGGAGACATTTAGCAAAGTGATGCGGACTCTTCCCGCAGCTATGAGAGTGCTAGGATGGTTAAATCCGCTCACATTACTCAAGGGGAAAAGTATCTTAAAGGAGTGCTTTACCATGTAGGATGGACAGTGGTTCATTCTAATTCTCTCAGATTTTCTGAGTTTTACGAGAGAATAGTCGGAAAGGGAAGTAGTAAGCAGAAAGCGTTCATTGTAGTTGCATATAAGGTCTTAAGAATTATTTATCAGGTTCTCCAGAAGAACATTCAAATATAAAGAAATCTAAAAAAATCTTCATATTTGAATCCAGCATTTATATGTATGAAAAATTTACTTTGGTTTACAACAAATTACTCATCGAATATAAACAAGGAGATTTTTCAGCTCTAGGTTTACTAAAAAAATGTCAGGAAATCCTTATCTTCTGCAATTGCCTTGACACTGCTAACCTAGTTCAACACGAGATTTTTGAGCTACACCCCAAAGATGATAACCAATGATAATTTAAACCGAAAAAGTCAAAGGGTTTTTCTTGAACCTTTTTTCTTATCCTGAAATACAATTCCCTGGTAGTCATTAATCTCAGAAATGGTTCTACTGTATTTTTCTTGAAATAAATCACGACTAACCTTGACCGAAGCAATTTGATTTTTAATTTGCTCAAGTACTTCGTCTTGAACTCCGCCATCGTTGCCGATTATCAATTCTTTGGCCGAATCATTCAAGTCTCTGAGTTTCTTGTCGAGTTCCTTTAATCGATTCTTTGCCCCTTGTAGCGCTTCAAGCAGTTGCTGCTCTAATCGCACCAGCTGTTCGCCGCCTTCCGTCACGCCATGACTCGCCAAGAAGTTGATTGCCTCGGTCAATTCGTCAATCGTCGAGATGACTTTTTCCTTGGCGACAGGAACGGTACCGTTATAAAGACTGAGCTGCCGCATGAGTGTTGGTCCCATCATGTAACGATTGTTATCTGCTCCTGCTGTATCCATGAAGTAAAAATAGTCATTCGTTTTGAGGTAGAGATTGAAATTACCGTCCTCAAGTAAGTCAGTCTTATAGGTCCCAATAAAGATGACGCCATGCTGCGCAATGCCAAAATCCACATTGACGTAAAGTCCCTTCGCCGTCACATGGTCAATCTGCCACGGCTCAATCGTCACTTGATAATCGAAATCGTTTTTAACGGTTTCGATTTTTTCTTCGTACTGATTGACGACATCTTCTACCGAAAATGTCCCTGTATTCTTTTTCAGATAATCTTTAATCCGATCCAGATTATAGCGTTCAGGGTCAGACTTGACCAAATTCCTCCCGCGGGTATTTCTCACTTGCACATCATCCAGTAAGCGATAAGTCGCCCACTTCCCTGAAAAGTCCACGGCTAAGTTGAGAGCCTTGGCTTTTGATTTGAAGTCATTCAGATCAAGAGAATGCTCCAGTAGAAAATCCAACCGGGATTTAATCCGCGACTTGAAGATGTTTTCGGTTTGCCATTTGGTGTACTTGGCATGAGAATTTTTAGGAGAGGTCTCAATGATTTTTGCACCTGCTTTTGAGGCAATGCGATCTGAGATTTTTTGAAAGGCTTCGTAAGTCATATCCTTGACCTTTCCATTTCTCAGGCGAGGCAGCTGCCACTCGAACTGTTTTCCTGTCAAGGCATTCGTGGAATTAAAAACAATATGATTATGCAGATGCGCTTTATCAACGTGCGTCGCAAGCACAAACTCATACTCCCCACCTGTTAATTCTAGGATGGTTTGTCGTCCTAACTCATGAACTTCTTCGGGGCTTAGCCCGTCTTCAGGTGAGAAAGATTGAATCAAGTGGTAAGCCAGCACCGCCTGATTCCCATTTTTTGCGCGCTCCAAACTCTTTAAGGAAAACTCCAAGCGCTTGGTTTTAGGATTAAAAATATAATGCTCACCGTTTGCTTTGGCGGAAAGTTGTTTGGTCGCAATAAACTCTTCTGAGGCTTCATAAACATTGTGAATCATATAGCCTGACACCAACTGTTTGGCAAAAGTCTTTTCATCATTCATCATATAGGGAAAGATATTATCCAAATGTCCCGTGACATCAGATTTTTCGACCAAGGTTTTTGCGGCATTCTCAATATAATCTTTAGAATTGCGCAAGTGATCAATCGTGTGAATCGCAAAATGTTTTGTGTAAACCATGTGCTACAACCGCCTTTCTTCTTTTTTTGCTCCCGTCAGTTGCTCACTCACGAGAGCTGTCAAATCTGTCATCTGTGTTTGCAACTGTTGAATATCTGCTGGCGAAATTTCCTGAAATTCATGCGCCAGCTTGGCCAACTGATTGATGTTATTGCCAATCCGATTGACTTCATAGTTGAGTGCTTTGAGTTCCGAGAAATCTGTGAAATGGACTTCCCCTGTGATAAGCAAAATCCGCGCAAAGTTTTGAAAATTATTAAATGGACTAGCCTCTACCTTGGCATTGATGTAGTCATTTTCTTCATCATTAAATCGAATAAGCCGTTGATGAGAACGAGTTCGATTTTTCTGAGTGTTCTTTCCTTTCATTTTTTATCTTATCCTTTCCGCTTTTGTTCCAAAATCGGGCAGGGGAAACCCAGCTTTTCCCCTGCACCCCATTTGGGAGAAACAAACTTTCTCCCAGCTCCGCTTTCCTTTTTGCAAGCATAGTGTTTGGATATCCAAACACAAAATTTATAAAAAGCGCCGAACTCCGTTCGACGCTTTCCATAAGTTTTGGGGGTGTCCCCCAATCCCCCAGAGCACTTTTTTCTGAGGAAGATGCCGCTTTATTTTTTCCCATAAGCCACCAAAATATCTTCAATCAAGTCATTGACTTCTGCCTCTGATAGCTGCTGGATTGTCGCTTTTGCCTCACGTAATTCTGATACATTCGCCTCAATTTCTAAGCGCTCATAAGACGTTATCTTGGCATGGAGCCTGCGAATGAGCTTTCTTTGGTTGAATGTTTTCGCATGAATATCAAGTCGTAGCGACTCGCTGCTGGGATCTTTGAGCAAAATTTCTAAGACCGCAAGTTGTAAATTCTCATTCGTCATTTTCTACTTTCCTCTCTTTTTCCATCACTTGTGAGCGGGCTTGGCGTGTCGCATTGCCTGCTTGCATTCTCCGATTCATCGCTTGTACGGCCGCATTTTCTTGCGGATCTGGAGAAGGGAGCGTAAAAGAACGCTCTGAAACGGGCGGTGCTTGCCCCCGTCGTCTGACTTTTTGAACCGCCATTAAGCGACGCTCAAAGGGATTTTTCCCCACGGTTGGATCAAACGTCGCTTCTAAGATAGGGTCTAGCCGTCGAATGATTTGCTGAAGGAGGGTGGTCAAGTGAGACAGAATGGGTTCAGAAAAGGCGGGCGACTTGCCCGATTTTGTCCACTCCGCTAACTCTGGAAAGGCCTCCGCTTCGCACGAGAGCTTGAGATGACTAAAGAGGGCGTAACTTATGGCGCGCACCTCAAAGTCCCTGATTTCCTTGTTCATTGTGTCAACTTCTAAAGCCACCAAGTCGCGCAAAATTCTTTTAATAGTGGTTTCTTCTCCCAAGCCTTGCGGAACCCACACCTGTTTTTCATCGGGAAGGGTTTCTGATTTTAAGAAGTCAATGGCCACCTTGCCCGCCGAAAAAGCCCGAAGGCCAACAAATAATTTGGCATAGCGCAAAGGTGTTCCCAAACATTCAGGACGGTTAAACAGCGGAACCCATTCTTTTTGTGAGGCGTTTGTTTGGCTCACATCAAAAAGACAAAGAGACAGAATAAATTGAGTTTCGATTAGTCTCTCCCCGTCTTCCGTGGTTAATAACTGGTGGGCTGCATCCCGCTTGACGATTTTTCGTGGCACGAGCACTTCAAGGGCGCGACTTTTTTTCTTAGGTGTAAGCCCTAATTTCTGCCACTCATCAAGCGTTAAAACCCTTGTCGCAGTCGGAAATTGCTTCAAGAGCCGCTGAAGATTGTCCTTTGAATACCTCAGATTTTCTGCCGCAAAGCGTAAATAATGCTTGAAAGCAGACACTTCAAGTAGCCCTAAATGTTCTTTTTCGTTTTCCATTGCATCCTCCTTTTCCATTTTTTTAACCCAACGACAGTTGTTTTTCAGACGGCAGCTCTTGCATCAGCTCGCGTGGTAAATCCGTTTGGTCTTGCAAGTGAGCATAGAGTTGCATTTGAATCAAACTCAGCTTGTCTTGGTTCAAGCTTTGTAAGTGATCAGGAAAAGCAATCCCGCGTGCTGTCCATGCGTCACAAAGTTGCGCATAAGCTTCTTCCTCTTCGTGAAAATCAAGCACCAATTCATCCCGCTCTGCTAAACTAAGCACCCCCTTTTCGAGCGCCATTAAGCTGTCCTGATATTGAAAGACCACATTAAAAGTTAAAGCAGCCAGCTCCTCATCAGAGAGTTCAGTCAAATCAAAGTTTTCCAGAAAGCTAGAATCAAAGTAGTCCAATTCTTCCAAATTGGTGCCTTGAATTTCTCCTGTCACCGTTTGTTCTATGCCGTTTAGCGCCAGAAAATGCTCTGCCTCAACCGTCTCATTTTCAGTATGGTCAAGCTGCGCTTTCAATTCTTTCAGGCGTGCGGTCTTCTTGTTAAACTCTTCCTCGCGTGGAAAAGGCAGCGAGCGTTCAACTTCAAGCCGCTCAATAGCTGCTTTAATCCGTTCAATTTCCTGAGTGGTTTTATCTAAATCCCAGAAGAGTTTGTCTAACTTGTTATTAATTTTCACGAGCGTTCCCAACATACTGGTGATGCTCAACTGGACATGATAATCGGTCTGTCCTCGAAAAAGGAATTGCTCATTTTCGCTTTCGAAGAGCTGACCTTCTGGGGTCAAGCCATGACTGATGTGATAAATCTCGAACCCTCGAAAGGTTGCGATGTGGGCTTGCTGCGGCGTTTCGGTGACGTGTTGCGTGATGAGCTGATGAAAAAGTTCGGCGGCAGCTTTTTTATCGTCACTTCCGAAACGTTTTTCTTTCTCCTCATAAAATAAGGTCATCTCAAAAGGAGCGTCTTTCGACTGTTCTAATGCTGTCACATCTTGCTTTACAAGCACCGCACGTTCCTCTAAAACAGGAAGTTTGGCTTGCTCCCGCTCAACACGTTTACTTTCAGACACTTTACTCTCATAGTAACGATTCCGAGCCTGCTCCAAATTTTCAACTTGCATTTCTAATTGCATATACTCCGCTTTGACAGGGTCATCGGTCGCAATCGCCTTATAGACTGACGGGCCAAATTCATTGTCCATCTCATCAATCTCACGAACATTAGATTTCCCACGCATCAACTGATCCACTACTCTTTTCTTATTTTCCTGAGTTTGCCACATGAAAGAATCCATCGACCCTTTGGTAATATAGATATGAATTTGGACTTCGTCATTTTCATTGCCTTGACGGATAATCCGACCATTTCGCTGGGTGCTATCGCTCGGTTTCCACGGCACATCTAAGTGGTGGACGGCAAGGAGCTTGTCCTGAACGTTAAGCCCTGTTCCGCCTTTACTGGTACTCGCCATTAAGATTCGGATTTTCCCTGTGCGCATATCCCGCATCATCTGCTCTTTTGTAGCGTCTGTCGCTTCATGAATAAAGCGAATTTCTTCCTCTGGAACGCCACGTAAGACAAGCAGGCGCTTGATTTCATCATAGGCTGAAAAGGAATTGACAGAGCGGTCAAGATTATAAGAGGCACTGTTTCTGTACTTTAAAGGCACCCCCGTATCCGAAAAAATCATCTGGGTCGAGCGCTCCTCTTTCGTGGCTGCCCAGATTTCAAAGACGCTATCTACAACCTGGGTGATTTTCTCAGAATCCTCCTCAGTGTAGAGGTGGCTATCCAGCATCCGCATATCCATCGTGAGCTTTTTATTTTCGCCCAAAATTTTGAGCATATTATCCTCATACGGCTTAACAAGACGGGCTTCAATCGCTTCTGCTCTTGCAACCAAGCCCTCAATGTACTTGACTTGTTCAGGAGTGGTGTGGGACTCATGAACCACGGTTTTGGCTTTCGGAACAGGTAAATCAAGGTCTTCTGAGGTCTGAATGTCTGCCACTTCAAGAAACATATTCCGTAGCTCTGGCATATTCCCAAACTTGGTAAAGCGTCGTTTAGTTTTATAATTGCCTGCGACATTCAACTCAAAGACATCTTCAATAATCCCAAAAGTTGAAACCCAACTGTCAAAACTCCACACGTCGTATTGTTGGAGCACGTCAGGCGCAAGGTATTTCATCATGGTATAAAGTTCTACCACAGAGTTAGAAATCGGTGTTCCGGTTGAAAAGAGTACGCGTTTATTGTCATACTTAGCATGGAGATATTGGGTCTTCTGATCCATGTCCATGGCTTTCTGGCTCCGTGCATCTGAAATCCCTTTGACTTGTCCCAGTTGCGTTTCTGGGGCTAAATTTTTATACCCCTGCGCCTCGTCCACGTTGAGCATATCAATCCCCAGTTCTTCAAAATCAATAAAGGTATCAATATCTCGCTTTTGCAGCTTTTCAAGACGTTCTTGACAACTTTTCCGATACTGTTCAACCTTTTTGACGGTATGGCGCTGACCGCTCAGTTTAGCCAGGTGCATTTGACGCTCTGCCTTGTCAATCTCGTCCTCAATATAGCGCTCTTGATAGGCTTTAGACATTCCAATCTTGCCAAACTGAGAATCGGCCACCACGATAAAATCATAGTTGCCTGTCGCAATACGACTGATGAACCGCTTGCGATTATCCTTGGAAAAGTCTTCCGAGTGCGCAATCAAGACCTTACTTTCAGGGAAATACCGATAAATTTCTCGCCCGAATTGGTCAATCAAGGGTTTTGGAATGACAAAGAGCGGTTTTTGAATCACCCCCAACTCTTTGAGCTTAAGATTTGCCGCAAGCATGGTCAGGGTTTTCCCTGACCCGACTTCATGAAACAGGCCAGCCCGTTGCTCTTGAATAATACGCATCATGGCATTTTTCTGGTGAGGTCGCAAGGTAAACTGCTTGGCAAGCCCTTGAATAGTTAAATGACTGCCGTCATACTTTTTAGGGACGACCCGATTCATCTTTTCGTTATAAATCGAGACAATTTCTTCTTGCATGTCCGAATTTTTAAGCACCCATTCCTTGAAAGCTGCCTCAAACTGCTCGCCTTTAGCCTGTAATTCCGCCGTCGCGACTTCGTCCACAATATACTTGGGCTTAGCTTGTGGCGGGGTATTGGGGTCAAGCTTTTTAATTTCTAGCGGGCGTTGATTAAGTAAACTTTGCGCCAGCTGTTCCCCATCATATCTTCCCACGCCGTATTGGTGCTCATTAGCGTCTGTCCCTTGATTGGCAACATGAACCGCGTAGCTATCTGTGAGCTTGTCGTATTCAATCGTCACCCCATCGGGCTTTTGACCTAATGCGGCCTCCAAAAAAGCCGCATACAAAGCCACCGGGATAAAGCGTGTCCCAAATTTATAATTGAGTTCACTAATGGTAATATCTTTAGGAATCACCGCTTCTAAGGCCACAATGTTCGCACTCCAGTCGTGATCTTCAACGCCAAACCCTTGTTTCGTTTTTGCCTCGGCGAGCTTGGTTTTAACATTTCCGGAGAGATAATCTTCTCGTGTGGCATAACGCCCCTCGCCAACATAAAAAAGCTTGTCACCAAGCTCTTTGATGATGTCTGCTTTACTTTGCGAATAGACAGCCGCCATGTAGTCAAAATCAAGTCTTCCTTTGTGATTGAGCGAGGCAAGGAGAGCATCTTCGGCCGTTTTGACTTCGATTTTCTTTGGTTGAGATTGAATGGTGGGTTCAAAAAAGACCGTTCCTTTGACTTTCATTAAGCGCTTGGTTTTTTCGTCCTCAACATCCACCTCAATCGAAGCCAGCAGTTGATAATAGTCATCTTGCCGCATGAGCAGCGAATTGGCTCGACTACTGACATGACCGTACTTTTTGACAAAGCTGTCATATTGCGTATTCAAAGACTGACGTAATTCCTCATAAGCAGCCATGTCATAATCTTCTTCATGTTGAATCGCAAGCAAGGCTTGGAGCGTTTTTCTGAGTTCAATCATGGCACTCATCGCTTGCACTTCCTTAGCGGAATAATTGACATGATAAGTATAGGTTGTACTTTCTTTGACTTTTTGAGTCAAGAACCATTTTTCATTGGTTTGTCCCAACTCATACTGAGTCTCCCCTTGATTAACCGTCCCCTCCTGCACTAAGGTTGCTCGTTCTGCATCGCTTAATCCTAAAGCCTCAAAAGCCGCGTCATCCGAGTAAATCCCTCCCTCAATCATATCAACTTTGAGCTGTTTGAATCGGAAATTAGGTGTTTCATCGTAGATTTGTGCTTTATTCTTGGCATAACGGGTCAACTGATTTTTGCGGGTTTCATGAATGTTAAGGGTAACACTTGACGACTTTTGAAAAAGGGTAATGGCTTCGCCGTTATGATAATAGGGCTTGCGATGATAAACCATTAAGGTATACGGTTCAATCTCAGAAGTCACTTCTTCTGGAAGGTCAAGGTCTGACTTTTCCTCGAGTTCATAAAGGGGTGCCTTTTCCTCTGTTGCGAGATAATGCTCCTCTTCTTGAAAAACAAAGGCTGCTTGGAGTTTTTCGGGCAATTTCTCATCTGAAAAATTCGCTTTGACCGCTAGTCTGCCCCCATTAAACGTTTTAATGGTGAGGTCTCCTAAAACTTGTTCAGGGTGTGCTTCAAAATAGCGATTATAGAAAATTTGGTTGCCTTTATTATCCATCTTAGAAGTCGTTTCAATCCATTCAGGGATTGCTTCAGAATCCACCAGACGACTATCCTTTTGGAAAATCAGAATGTCGGAAGGCGTCTCCGTCCCCGCAATTTGCGCAAAAGCACGGTCAGGCAAGCGAATCGCTTTAAGGAGTCGCGCTTTTTGAGATAACTCGGTGCGAAAACGGGAGTAGCGTTTATCCATCGTCCCTGTCGAGGTAATAACGGCCACTAAACCGCCCTCATGGACTAAATCAAGTGCGCGCTTGATAAAATAATCATGGATCACATAGGGACGGTCATAGCTTGGGTGTGTCAAATGAATCCGATCCGAAAAAGGCACATTGGTGACCACTAAGTCCATGCCATTTTCCACAAAGTGTGTGGCTTCAAAGCCTTTAGCTTGGATATTGACGGTTTGTTGGAGCTGCTTAGCAATGCTTGCGGTCAGCGGGTCAATTTCCACCCCAAAGAGTTCAGAAGATAGCTTCATAGACTCAGGCATCCCGTGAAAAAAATTCCCTGTTCCCATGGACGGCTCCAAAATCCGTCCATTCTCAAAGCCTAAGTCAGAAAGGCCTTGGTAAATCGCCTGAATGATTTCTTGTGACGTATAAAAAGCCGTCAAGCTAGACGCACGAGCGGCCTTATATTCTTCCTCTGAGAGGAGTTGCTTGAGTGCTTCACGGTAATCTTCATAGCGCGGATTCTCCTCATCAAAAAGCGTATTGACAATCTCGCCATTTCCCCAGCCCACATACTTGGCCAAGACAGTTTGTTCGTCAAGGGTCGCCATGCGATTTTCTTTTTCAAGAGATTTAACCAGTCGAATGGCTGCAAGATTGGCTTCAATTTTTTCACGGATAGACTTTGGATAAACAAGCCCCGTCTCAGGAAAATGATAATCTATGAGCGGCGGAGCTTGTGTCGGCTCAGTTTCGGTATTTTCATCCAGAACCTCTGCTTCTGACATTAGTGCTGGTTTAAGCTGATTGCCTTGCTCGAAGGCTTCCCTCCAAGCCTCAAAGGTTAAAACTTGAAAGCCGAACGCATGATAGGCGGCCTCAACTGTTTCTTGAATCAGTTGTTTATCATCTTCGTTAAGCCATTCAAAGGTAAAATCCTTTTGTTGGATGTGGTTATCTAGTTGTGCAAGTTCATTTACGACGTATTCGTAAAAATCTGCCCGCTCTTTATGAATCAAATAAAGGGTTCCGCCCACTTGGCGCGCTCGCAAGTCTTTCAGGTCAGCTAATTCTCCGAGATAAGCCGTTTTCAGCCTTTCAAGGGCATTTTGCGGAGGCAATGGACTGCGACTTTCTGGGGAAGAATCGCATTGAACCGACTGGCCACTTTTTTCAGTTTCCTCAGTTTTCGGCTCGTCCATGAAGTCAAAGAGAGAAATTTCACTTTTCGGCGGCTCTCGTGTATCCTTAGCTAAAAAGCCTGGATTATTTTCAATCGAAACATGCCTAGAAGTAACCAGCTGGTCATAGAGGTCTTGCCAAGAATGAATCCCTGTTCTATCCAATACAAATTCACTGAGCGACCCACCACGGCTATTTTGAATAAATGTCCGCAAGTTTTCTAAGTCTAAAGCTTCAAAAAGGGCTTCACTAGAGTGGCTATAGCGTTCAATCGCAGCCTGTCGTTCTGAATTCGCAAGAGCACTTGTTCCTTTGAGAAAGGTTTGTCCTAAGCGCTCATGAGCGCTATTAAAAAAGCGAGCTTCTAAAGTGGCATAACTGCTATCAATCTGAAACCACAAATCAGGCAACGGCGTCGCGAAATACTGCTCTGTTTGTTCTGCTTCCCCATAATTTTTTTCTTCTGCCAGTTCGTTTGGTTTAGCAGTCTGGATTTGACTGAGTAATACTTCAACTTGTTCCTTAAAATGAACAATCCCCGTGATTTGATCCGCCAAATCTGAGACCTCGTAATGCTCCGAATCAGCTTCAATCACCACCTCATTCAAAAGCCCATCAAAGCTGGTTTTAACAAGGGTTAGATTTTCACCTTCTTCCAAAATCACAAACTCTTCTTCTGGAAGGAGGGCTGTTTTGACCTGTGCTAAAACTTCTCTTGGACGAAGTCCTGTTTTTTCTTTCTCTCCCGAATTTTTAATTGGCTCAGTCTTATCAAGCGTATGCCTTAAAGCAAACCACTCTTGATATTCCAATTTTTCAGAAGAAGTCAAAAAAGCTTCCTCTTTTATCAATTTTGCTAGTGTTGCATTAAACTGAGCCCAAGTGAGTCGAAAACGGTCCGAATCTTCCTGAGAACTAAATTGTTCAAATTCCACTCCTTTTCCGTCATAATTGACAAAATAAGGACTGTCTCCAAACCCACTATGTCCACTTAACCCATACTCATTTTTTAGAAATTTCACGCGGTCAGTCGCACGAGATGCTTCTTCAAAAAATTCATAAATCCGAAATTTACGATGACTGTTTTGTTGGGTTATTTCTTGGCGTAGCGTCTCTTCATGGAGAGCCTCTAACGCTTTTTCAGATAGCTTTTCACTTTCGACACTTTCCGCATCAGCGCTTTTGGCTTTATTAGGAAAAAATTGAAACAAGAAATTACGCGCTGCGGCATATTGCCTTTGCCAAGAGAGGTCTTCTTTTGCAAAACGCGTGCCCTCTAGCATTTGGTTCACTTGGAGTGCGGAGATTAAAAGTTTGCGGTAACCAGACCATTCTAGGGCTGGACGAATATTTTTTCTCACTTCCTGCCAGAGGTCATAATAAGCATTTGGCGTTTTGTCTTTTTCTGCCTGCCACACGGCTTTGAGCTTTTCATCACTCAAACTCCGCAGCTCTGAAACATGGTTCAAAAAAAGTTTTTCAATCGGGCTCTTTTCGTGGTACTGTTCCTGCGGGGCAAAGGTTGCGGCATTAGACACATAAAATAAATAGGCCACATCATCAGTTTTAAGTTGCTCAAAGAGGGCTGGAACAGAATCAAGTGAGCTTTGAGCCTCCTCTTTCCAATGGTCAAAATTTTCTCGAAGTGTTGAGCCTTCAAAGTGTGGATAAACCGCAGCGACAAGCGCCTCAATCGCTTCTTTTTGCGTGCGGGAAAGCTCCCTTGAAGCGGGAAAGAGGTCAACCTCTCGCCCGCCCTCTGGATGATTACGATAAATGAGGTCACTCAGCACTTCCTCATAATATTGAGCTTTCCCTTTGGCGAATTGAAGGCTATCAAAGTCCTGATAGTCTATCAATTCTGCTTCGGGATGGTCGCTTTTCCAAGTCTCAAAGGATGCCACAGCTTGACGATAAGCTGTCCAATCTTGAATAAAAGCATTGTGGAGTTCTTGGAGCGCCGTTTCATCAAAATGCTCGCCTTTTTCGGGTGCTTCATCTAAATGAAGTGACTTGAGTCCTTGTTCAAAAACATCAAAGACACGGGAGCGAATCGGGGTACTCATTGAATCCGTCTGGAAATCCCCTTGTTCCGTAGCAATACCAAAAATAACCCGACGATCATCATTGGTCCCAAGCGCTCGTCCTAGATAGGTGTAGTAAAACTGGACCGCTTCTTGAGTGGTTTCGATGTCGTAGGTATCATAAGCCCCCGACACATTATGCCCCTGTGCTTTGAGGTCTTGTTGGTGCATATAAGAATCATAGAGCTTTTTATAGGCTGCTATCATCTCTTCGTAGTACATTTCTGAGTTAGAAACAAGTAGCTTTTTGGCGGTCGAAGGGTCGCTCTTAGGTTCAACAGTCGGTAATGAAACAATTTCTTTTTCTTGAAAAGCTATCTCTGACTTACTTTCACGTAAATCTTCCTGTTCTGTTTCGGTTGAATCCCTGAGACCTGCTGGGTTGGAAAGAGCCTCAGTTTCCGCGTCTGATTGAGAACCTTCCCTATCTGGAAAAGTTTCTTGTTCTTTCGGGCTTTCTTTTACTTCTGAAAATTCCCGATAGATGTCCTGCAAAAAGAGATCCGCAAGCCATGACTTGGCGGCCTCTTTTTCAAGTAAGGTCCCATAGAGCGCTTGATTTTCTGAGTAATGCGCAACCAGAATTTCATTGACAACCCCCACAAAAGTAAAACGGAAATCGTCAAGGGTGTTGACTCGTGCGGAAGCAGACAATTGGACATCATGAAGCAAGTCCTGTTTGACTTGGTATAGCACTTCAAAATAAGTCCGATTGGGGAGGTCAAGTCCTGATTCTTGAAAGATTTTCAAACTTTCCTGCTCGACTCGCTCAATCTGTTCCTCAGAAAACTGTCTTGAAATATCAAGAGATGTAACTTTCTGGGCTTTAGCCATTAAAGCTTTTTGACGTTTAAGAAGTTGTTGGTCAAAGCCTCGTGTAAAACTATTAGCGAGATTGAGCACATGAAAAATTCTTTCCCTATTTGGAATGTTGATTAATTCTCGCATGAGGTCATCTTCTAATTCAATCTTTAGGGCTGAATGAGCTTCATAAAGTCCGTAATGCGCATAAAGGTTATAAAGCGCAACCTTTGTGGCAATTTTCTTTTCAGTTGCTGTAAATTGTTGGAGGCTTGAAAAATAGGGACTCAAAAAAGAGGTCATGGCTTTTTGCCCCTCCTCAATCATATCATCAGGAGAATCTTGAAAGGTAGAACTTGATAAATAAGCTACCTCGTACATTTGATCTAACAAGTCTTTGTCGCTAACGTTAACAGAATCCTGATTTTCCATTTGAAATGTTTCTCGTGAATAGCTTTCGATAATGGTGCGAATGCTTGGTTCTTCGAAATAGTGACTATTGAAAGTGATAAAGTTTAAGATTTCAAGGGGCGTAGCCGTCATAAAATGGCGGATAAATTGGGCGGGTGAATTATTTATTTTTGTTTCTTTTTCCATACGGAAACTCCTCCTATTTTTTCGGGGAACGAAAAAAGCACATCACAAATTTGTGATGTGCTTTCTAAAATAAGCAAGCTTTCCCCATTTTATCCTGCTTACATTCTTAAATAATGGCTATAAAAGCCTTAAAAATGGTTAGCACTTGACCGCTAAGCATTTTCTCGTTTTATCAAACACCAAGCTGATGAATTTCTTTTTCCAACTTAGCAAGGCCTTGCATAATCTCATCAAAACTTGGTGCTTTCTCAAACATCATGGCCTGCATCGCGTCATAATCAGCTCTCAAATGCTCCAACTGTTCTTCTTTAGGTAAGAGTTTGAGTGTTGCGGGTACGGCCTCCTCATATTTCGCGGAATTATCCAAGTAAAATTTTTCCTTAAAAGCTACCACACGATTAAGCAAATCCAGGTCCGCAAATGCTTCTTCTTTGATCTCCGATTGAGCCAGTAAATACAAGTCATAATAGTGACGGGAATAGCGCTTTGGTGTGAAATTGTGACGGCGATTAGCTTCCTTGTGTAAAATGGTTGCCTTTTCCCAGAAAGTACGCTTTGCTTCAACGGTGGGAATAACAGTGCTTGGCTCTGAGAAAACATTGGGAAGTTTTTCCGCAATATAACTGGTAATCGCCCGATCTTTAACGGGTGTCCAAGCCGCTAAGGGTCCAATCTCTAATCGAATTTCAGGAAGTATCCCAGCACTTGTAAAGTGTTTCGGATATTCAATAATGACTGTCTGCTTATCTTCTTCACGAACAAAAACATGAAAGCCTTGAAGTTCTTCTCGCTCTAAACAATCAATCAGCTCAGGGACAAGGCTTTTCTCAATCCATTGCCCTGCCTCTTCATTGATTCGTGTGTTAAAAAATTCTTGTTGACGATGCGAACGCTCTTGCCAAGCCTCCACATCACTCAATCCTAAGAGCGACCAATCCATCACTAAATCAATATCTTCGGAAAAACGTTTGATGATATTATAACCTTTGGAGAGCGACGTTCCGCCCTTAAAGGCAAAGGATTTTCCAAATTTGGAATGATGAAAGAGCAGTTCCAGAATCAAGACCACATAGAAATCTTTTTCGATAATCCCCTCATTCATCTTCATCATTGGAGCGACAATCTGGAAACCTTCTTGGCGTTCTTTATCACTTCGTCTTGCAAAATCTAGCATTAAGCGACCTCTTTCATTTGTTTAATTTTCTCTTTGATCCAAACACGAGAATTTTTAGCATCTTTCTCCAAGCGTTTAAGTTGAGTATCTGTCAGTTTAGAGACAATTTGCCTTAAAACTGCTTCTGTCACATTTTCTTCCCCCAGCTGTTTGAGGGCTTCAATGACGAGTGATGACGTTTCAGCCATCAGACTTTCGCGCTGTGTGACATGACGAAAATAAAGGGTTCGTCCGTCTTCCAGTTGAACCGTCTTAGTTGGACCGTCTGAAATATAATCGTAGCGATTAGGCACTTGTGTGTCTAAGCCCAAAAGATTAAGGGCTAAGTCTTTAGCGGGCGCAATTTTCCAATTATTCTTACGAGCGATTGCTCTTGCAATTTCATCTGGTGTTGCTGGAATATTTTGTCCAAAAAGCTCACTATATTTTGGCTTTTGATAAATTCCCCGATGAACTCGCACCAAGTTACCATTTTTTACGAGTTCTACCACTATTTTATAAATACTATGGTTAGTGCTTAAATCAGAAAAATCGGACATGAGGAAAAGCCGCCCTTTGGGAGAGGCCTTAATCCGTGCAATAACTTTTTCTTTTAACGTTATTCCCATTTCAAATCGTTCACTTTCTATAATTACCATTATAACAGCATTTATAACTATTTTCAAGAAGTAAAAAATACCTATTTTTTACTTCTTGTTTTTTTTAATTTATTATTATATTTCTAAATGAGATAACTTCCCCATCATTTCAAATGGACAGATGACTGATTCCCTTTTTGAGGCAAAGGAAGTTCTTCTTTGAAATTGATTCCCCCTTTGACTAAATAATCAGACAACAGTTCCTCAAAGTAATGCGCTAACGGTTCACTATGCTCTGTCTCATTGGCATCAAATGCAGCAGCTCTTAGTGGGACATTTACCCCACGCTCTTCCCATTCCTGAACTAATAGATCATAGATATCTCGCTCATTCTCATAATCACTCAAATAATCCTGTCGTTCAGAATCATCATTCTTCATTTCGTTGATATACTGAGTTGTTTTATAGATTTGATGAATGAGATTAAGCGACAGAGCTACAAGCTCCTTTTCTGTCAGGGCTGACAGATTAAATTGACTGATGACGTTCTCCTGCCAATAATCTAAATCATTGATGTTAACCCGTTCAATGATTCCTGTCGCATGAACTGTTGAATCAACAATCTTTTGAACATAACTCAGCGTTTCATTTTCATTGCTTCCTTTTGAAAGCTCCTGTTGGGACATTGCCATTTTCTTTTCTGTACTTATTTTTTGAACAACCTCATCAATGGTTAAATCAACGGCCTCCAGAATTTCTTGAATTCCCTCAAAAGGGAGCTGATGTTCCTCTAAAGCCATGATTTCAAAGGCGTCATAGGGAATTTCTTTTTCCTTATTCTGATATTCTACCCAGTGATTCGTCGTTTCCTCAATCGGGAAGCGCAATGCCTCATCTTCTAATAGCCCTCTGCTTACGCCTCCCTCGAACTCAATCGGCACATCCACAGACTCCTCAAAGTGTTCCGTAAATTTAAGGTGCTCCATCATCCAATCTTGCACTTGATTTAATTGTTCTTGATCAAAGTCAAAGATTTCATGAAAACGTTGCGACCATTCTTGTCTGATTTCAGAAATAACCCCAGGAATATTTTTTTGAATCACATCAAGCAGCGTTTCAAAACTATCGCCTACGTAGAGGACTGATTGAGGTCGATTGAAATTAGACAGAATAAAATCTGAACTTTGGTGTTCATTGAGTTTTGAAAAGCCTGATTTTGCATTATCGTCCTCAAGTTCCACAATTTCAGGGTACATTTTTTGATAGTCTCTCACAAGCTGAAGCAACAAATCTTTATCAAGCAGCCCACCACCAACTGATAACACTTCATTTTTTCCAGAAGCCAATTTTTTCAAATTTTTTATTTCTTTAATCATGCTCAGGTGGGTAAGCGTTGTTTCTACTTGTTGTGCTTCTTTCTTTTCCTTTTGAGTCGTAAGCAAGATTTTCTGAAATTGGGGAATGTTAAATATCTCATGCTTTTCTAATTCATTCCTCCCGAGTTCATCAATCAATTTATCATAGATTATTTTTACTTTTACCTCATCGGTGTAAACCATATTTCCATTTACTGCACTATTATATAGTGCAACAAAACTCATGTTTCCGCCCTTTTGGGCTAATGAGTAAAGGGTAGGTAAATCTAAATGAAAAGGGTGTTCCTCTAAATACTTTGAAATCTCATGTTCAATGTCCAGCTTAGTCAGTTCTGCATCATTTACAGTATTAAAATAACTCAATTCATCGTCAAAGACATCGTACAAGTCGTCAAACCAGCCATTTTGTAAAATCAAGTGAAGTTCTTGGTCCGTCCGTGGTGTAACGACTGTCCCTAGATGTTCAACTTCTTGACGTTCCTCGGCCGACAGCTCCCCGTTATGTCGTAAATAATCTAAGGCACGCTCTAAAAATTCCCTCGCCAAAACAGCCGAAAGGGGATTATATTGAGCAGAAATTGAGGCAACTTTTTCCCCTGTTCTTAAATCACGACCATAAATGTCGGGTCGATTGAGAGAAATGATAGGGAATTTCTTATAAGTATCGCCTTGGCCAATATGGCTGTCGTGATAGTAAATAGAAGACTGGGTTTGAGTGGCTTGATTGAGCCACGTTGCTTCTTTGGCCCTGATTCCTACTGCTGTAAAACCAAGCAGCTCCCCGTCTTCTTGGGGTGTGGAATGATGAAAGTGGGCTTCTCCTCCCATTTCCGTATAGTTTTCTAGGTCAAGCACATTCACAAAATAATCCGCCCCCGCCTCCATGGCTTCTTCAGCTGTTTCAAAAATTCCCAATGTCCTAAAATCATTGGATTGGGTATCATAAACAGCATAATATTTTTTATCCTCCTCCAAACTATTTTCTAATAGCAGTGCTTCTGCGGACGCGACATAATGATACGGGTCATGTCCCACTTCCCATCCATCTTCAATAAACGTTTGCGTTTCAGACAAGGCTTCTTTTACAATGGCTAAAAGCCCCGTTACCCGTTCTTGCGCAAATGATGAGTCGATTCTCTTTACTTCCTCTAAGAATTCAGGAGAGCCTACCAATTCCACCAAAGAGTCTGACATTCTCAAAACTTGATAGTCAGAATTGACGAGAACATACGTGAAGTCGCCGTTCATTTCCATCAATTTGATTTGTTCGCTGTACACCTTATAGTCACTGCTTAGACCTTGCGTAACCATATTTTCAGAAGTCCTTGTTAAAGCTAGGTACACTTCTGGGTCCAAGTTTTCGTAGTTTTCATCCTCCCCAAGTTCCTCTACCGTAAGTTTCTCACTGATTGCCTCATCATAACAAAACGGGTCAAAAGCGTCTTCTATCAAAGCAATCACACTTTGATAGGGCTCATAATAGTTCCAAACTTATGCGTTTATTTGTTCATTTTCCATTTATCCCTCGTTTCAATTTTGAGCAAAACAAAAACACCTAATTTTTTTATCAGGTGCTTTCGCTGCTTTACTTCATCTTTACTATTTCTTGCTCGAAAACCGTCAGCTTACTTTGGCATTGGGTACAACTTCCCTCAATCATCAAGCCTTTCTCCTTTAACTTTACAAAAAGATTTTTTAAAAGGGAACTTTCTTGCTCGTAAACCTCCCAAAACGTGAACGTTTCGCAAAATTAACTTGCTAAAACGTGAAAAAAGCACCATTTATACACCTCGAAAACGTGATAAATGAGCCAAATTTACTCCTTAAAAACGTGATTTTTTTCTTCTTTAGACTGAAATTCCCTTAACTACGGGCTGAGCTCCTTGAGCGGCAACGGCTTTTATCTTTTCTTGTTCCGCTTCTTTGGCCTGTTGGAGTCGCGTGTCAAAGTTCTTTTTAGATTTTGAGCGCTTTTTTGCCGTCTTTGGCTTTTCAGCTTCTGGCTGTTTTTGACCTTGCGCCGCCAGTTGGGCTTTTAAGGTCTCAATCACTTTTGCCTTCTCTGACAGTTCCTCAGCCAATACTTTTCTACTTTTAGCTTTTTCAGGTGACTTTGGCATCTCCTCCAAGGCAAAACGCTGCGCTAGGTTTTTACTGATTTCTTGGAGTTCCTGACTCAATTTCAAAAAAGGCGATTTCAGGCTATTGGTCACAGAAATTCTTGTGGCTTGGAGCGATGTTCCCATTTGATTTCTTTTATTGAGAATCGCCACTTTTACCTGATCCACAAGTTCCAATAAGCGCTCATGAATCTGTGCCAAGAGTCCTTTGACTTCTGTTTGAGTTTTCTCTTTGGACAAGTTTTTATTTTCCAAGACATCCTTTTTAAACTGGTTGACCAGTCCCTCAATTTTTGAAAAATGTGCCGAGAGTAAAGCTTCTAGCTCTTCTTTTGTAAGGACACTTTTTACTTCACTCGGAGGCTCCTTAATAGGTGCTTCCTTTTGGGGTGTCGCTCTTTTTTCAACAGCTGACGTAGGCTGCGGTTGTTTCGTCTGCTCAGCGACTATATTCTCTGGGATTTCGTTTTGAGATTGAGGAGCGGGAGGGGCTTGTGTAAAGAGGTTACTCAATTCATCGTCAAATTGCTGGGTTTCTTTAAGAAGCGTTTGTACCACTTCGTCCTGCGTATCTTCTAAAGCAAGCAGGTCAAGCGGAGAAAAGTCTTGGTCAATCAACTGGCCATAAAGGTCATCTAATCGGCTCTGATCTTCTTTCGTGAAATTCCATTGCAGTTCACGGAGGTGTTGAGCAGCCGCCGTTTGATTCGGTGTCTTTTTCTCCTCGTCCGCACGAGCTTTCTGCACGAGATAAGCCCGTTCCGCTTCGGGGAGCTTTAAAAAGTGCTCCCTTTTTTCTGATTTTTCACTAGACTCATTTTTCATTGTCATCAATCCTTTCTGTCTTTTTAGTTCATCATTCCAATCATTTTTTGCTTGTCCGTCATGAAGCGGTGGGAAATCTGTCCGTGCATATTTGGGAGCATTAGGGTACTGGTCATTAAACCGTTTCACAAAGGTTTTCCCCGCTTCATCGTGGTCATAGGCAAAGGTAATCAGCTGTTCAGGTAAGCCTTCAATATTTCCCGCCAAGCGGTCAAACGTCTCTAAAAACTTCTCCTTTTGAGCAAGTGTCAGCTCTTCACGGCCGTAAATCTCCGCAAGATAGCGCGAAATCACTTGAGGCTTATAGCCATCACTTGAAAGCAGTTTGACGTTTTTAAGTTCTGCCTGATGAAGTTCATAATAACTCATTAAGTCAATCGGTGCTTCAAAAACAATCAAACGCTCAGGTTGACCAATATCAAGCACCATGCCCCCATAGGCTCCTGAGTTTTTCAAGACCCGTTTCAAATGTCCACTCGCGTGATCCTTGTGCAATTCAGGATAAGCCTGAATGCCTTGTACGCTAGCTCCGACCATGTGGTTGGGCTTATCAAAATGTTTAAAAACCACGATTGGCTCATAAAAATGTCGGCCATTTGCTAGGGGATTACGCCACTGAGATTGAGCAATCAAGCCCTTTTCCTCAAAAAACTGAATCGTTGCTTGGGACAGTCCCCGTTCTTCGCCAAGGTACTTCTCCGCAAGTTGATTTTTGGCTTGATCTCTCAAGTAGTAATGAAAAGGTTGTGCTTTTGGAACTTTTTGAGCATCAAACGTTTGCCAGTCCGTCTGAGTCAGGTAAGCCACTACTTCCTTGAAGTGCGCCCGACGCTCCTCAAAAGTTCGAGCATTAAAAAGAACCAAACTGACTAAGTCAATAGGCCCGCCCCACAAATTTTCTGCAAACCAATTAAAGCGATTCTTTCTGGGGTTGAGCCAAATACTTTGATGCCCTTCCCACTCATACATATTCGAGCCAAGCGCTTTTAAGCCCAGTTGCTGGGCAACTTGAAAAATATTTGCCGATTGCGCTTGGGCTAACAGCTGTTTTCGATCATCAAGCGTTTGTATTTCAGCCACTCTTGCCTCCCTTCTGTTTTTTCATACTCTTTTTCTGGTCGAGCCAGGTATTTCTCTCCCAGAAAACACCTGCCGCATAGCCTTGAATGGTAGGCTCTCGCTCTGCCCGTTTCAGCCTCACTTCGCCCCAAGCTGTGTAGCGTAAACTTTGTTCAATCCCGACGTAGCGTCGGCCTAACTTTTTGGCAACGACGAGGCTTGACCCTGACCCAGAGAATGGGTCAAAGACGAGATCTCCTCGATTAGAGCTTGCCAAAATCAACTTTGCCAGCAACTTTTCAGGTTTTTGGGTCGGGTGTGCCGTATTTTCTGGCATGGACCAATAGGGCACGGAAATGTCTGACCAAAAATTAGACGGTAGGGTATCTCTGAATTTTCCTGCTTGGGTTTCTTGCCAATCTTTAGGCTGTCCGTTTTCCTTATAAGGAGCGAGCACCTTATGGCGCATTTTGACCTGTTCCACATTAAAAGTGTAATCCTTCGTGTTGGTTAAAAACCAAATGTCCTCCATCCCATTTTTCCAGTTGAATAAAGTACCTCGCCCTTTTTCTCGTTGCCACGTAATCCGATTTTGAATGTGGAAATATTGACCAAGGAGGGGTGCAATTTCTAGGCTTGTTTGCCAATCTGCACAAACATAGACCGTCGCATTTTCTTTGAGTAACGGTTTGAGTCGTTCGATCCAAGCTACTGTATAGGCTTGGTAATCGGCAGAACTCATCTTCTTGAAAGACTTGCCCTCATAAGTTTTATTCAAATTATAGGGTGGGTCCACAATGGCTAAATCTACAATTTGCTTAGGAAGACGGTTCATTAGCTCAAACGACTCACCACAAATGGAATGATTGACGATGGTTTCAAGTTCTTCTAGGGCATCGTCTTTTGATAATATCCTATCCAGTTGTGCTTGTGGAATATCTTTAAGCCGCCAATCAAGCGTTTTGTTTTTAGGAGACTTTGGTTTCATCTTAGGCGGCCTCCTCATGAGTAATGGCTCCGTGGTCAATGATTTGTGTGGCCTTATCCAAAAATTCTTCCTCCTCGTCCATATAGCGTTTATAACGATACCAATTGGGATCTTGTGGGTTTTGAGCCAATAGGCTAGCATTCGGGTGGTCATCCACCGTGTATTTTTTATCCTTAAAGACATACTGTCCTGAGATGAAGAGCAGCGCTGAGTTGTTGTTTAAGCGCCCAATCTCATCAGGCGTAAAGAGGTCACGCGCTTGCTTTTGATAGCTCGTTGAACCACCCGTTCGACCATGATTTTGCGTTCGATTGCGAATGGAAATGGTCTGTTTTCCTGCACGTTGAGAGAGGTAGGCTGTGGTTTCTTTCTCATCTCCACCCAAAAAGAGCAGGCTGTCACAACTATTCAACAAAGTTTCCCAACCGTTCTTATACATGGCTTTGAGTTGGGCCAAAGCTTGCAGGATAATCACAATCGACATTTCTCGACTTCTAAAGGTGGCCAAAGCCTTATCAATGTTTGGTATCCGCCCAATGTTCGCAAACTCATCTAAGATAAAGCGCACATGCAAAAGCGATTTCCCCTCTGGTAGAGTTCTGATTCCCTGCATGACTTCATCTACTTTTTTACGCAAGCGTTCCATGACCGTTGATAAGAACATAGCCGCAATGAAGTTATAGCTGTCGTCTGTTTCAGGAATAGCCAAAAAGACGGCCGTCTTTTCTTCATTCCAAGAATCAATATCCATCGTGTCTTCCGCAATCAGATTAACGACTTTCTCATGGTCAAAGACCGAAAATCGGGTGGCCGCAATCGCAAGCGCACTGGAGCGCGTTTCTGCTTTGAAGAGGTCATTAAAGAGTGTCCATTGCTTATAAGCATAGTTATTGGGGTGGCGATTATTTTGCTCTTCCATCCACTCCTCTACGACACTCGGAACTTTAGCCTCTTTGCGTTCAATATGTCGGAAAAGTTCTGAGACCATGCCAAGGTCTGGCGTATAATCATTATCTTGACCGTCAATCCACAAAAAGGTAATCATGGCGCGCGCAAGCAGGCCTTCCGCCCGCTGCCAGAAGTCTTCGCTTTGATTATCGCCCTTCTTGGTGGCTTCTGAAATGGCTCCAAAAATTCGATCCACGTCCATCTCATCTTCTAAATAATGGAAAATGTTAAAGCGGTCGCTGTTCAAGAACGTGACCAAATCAAAAATTTTAACTTGATAGCCATTTTCTTCAAGCATTTTGCCACACTCCCGAACCAACAAGCCTTTCGGATCAGTTACGATATAACTTCCCAGCAGTTGCATGAGATTGGGTTTGACAAAGGTGTAGGTCTTCCCTGAGCCAGGCCCGCCCAGCACGACGACATTTTTATTTTTTTGATAGCGATAATCAATCGCTTGGTTAATCAGGCCCATGCGGGCTTTTTGCGTATAGATGATATTATTTTCAGGTCTTAAATCCGCAAAATGCCCGATTTCTTCAGGTCGTGCAAGCCGCGCCGAGCCATGTTCTTCATTATTGCGATAAACGCCGTGGTCATTGTTTCGGACATAAGCGATCAGTCCCGAAAAGCCCCCAATGAGGGCAAATAAAAAACCGCTTGAGGTCGGCACATAAAGAAATTGGAAATCTTGGTCTGATAGGAGTTCTAATAAGCCATGATTAAAGAGGCTATTGAACTGGTCTGCCAGCGTTTGCCCTGGTAGTCCCGTCAGAAAGTTTCCTGACCAAAAACCTAAAATAAAAAGCACTCCTGATAAGATCAGGTAGTGCTTCAAATTCTTTTGATAGGGGCGGGTTCCATCTCTCATCTCAAACTTCCCATCTTTGGTGTAGCTTCCGAGCTTTGGGCATGATGTCTTGCCACACGGGACAGGCGCTCTGCCTCTTGGGTTTTTCCTGCTTCAAGTTTTTCTTCAAAGCTTTGTACATTAGGATTTTTAACCAGTTGGCTCGCCACCTCGGCAGGGCGCGTCGTCAATTCTGACAGAATTCCTTCCAATGCCTTTTTAGCCAAGGCTTCATCTTTCACTTTGAAAAAGATATTCGTGCCCTGCTCTACTTTCTTAAAAGCAAACGGGAGACCTTGTTCCTCAAAATAGTGCTTGACTTTTTTCAAATCCACCTCTTGCCGTAAAAATTGTGAGGTTACTGGGTCTGTCGCATTCAGCAAACGGTGTAGTTTATTTTGTCCTGTCGTTGGAGTATTTTGTCGCTCTAGCCAAGTATGTAGCCCATCGCTCGACAAATTCTCTAGGATTTTGAGAATGGTGCGCAGCGTATTGGTTCCATTGACGACAAATTTGTCAATGACTTGTTCTTGATCCATGTTCCTCCTTTTCTACAAAAAAATCAACCTCTTTGAAGATTGATTTCCTGATTAATTATTTTTTCAAAGCTCTTTTGAATCTTTCAAAATATCAAGATATGGTCCTAAGATTTTTTCTCATTAGTCTAATTTTTATGATTTCACGTACAGTAAAATTTAAAAAGGGCCTAACAAAGAATTAATTCGATTCCTCTGCTAATAGATAGTAACCAATTTATCCAATGTCAAACCACTTGCTTCTAACCTTTTAGCAATATTTTGATAGAACAGCCTTGTTCCATAGTTTTCTTTGATACTAATAAAAATTAGTTTGCTTTTGGCCCTTGTAGTTGCCACATAATGGTTATAGAAACTTACCTCATCTCGCAAATTATAATCCTCAACAAACAGGATAACTTGATCAAATTGCAACCCTTTTGAAGAATGGAATGTCATCGCCCTATGTTTGATGTTATCTGATTTGAACGTTTCAATATATCTGTCTGTAGAAATAGTTTCATAAAGAGCTGATAAATCTTTAGGCTGAGCTCCATATCCTAGAAATGTAGCAAGCTCTGAAACTTTTTCCTTAAATTGATTTTCATCAACAACGTTTGTCTTTAAACCCTGTAGGTATCTCTCCAACTTGCTTTTAATCTTCGAGTCTTCCTCCGTCCCTGAAGGGATATCATAGATAAAATCAAAAACCGAATAGGTATCAACAAGTAAATATTGTGCTATTGCATAATAGAGCCATCCTGCGTCATTTGAAATATCTTCAATTGGAGCTTTCGGAATAAATTTGAAATCCATATCATGCGCACACAAAATATCAGCAGCACTTTTCGCATTTGAATTAGAAAATCTCAACAAAGCAGAAGATTTGTCTGCATCCCAAAAACATTTGATTTTTTCAATCCAATCTTGTTCCGTACAATTTAACAAAATAATATTCTCTATGCTGGTTTGTTGATCATAGAGACTGGAAGTCTCTTCAAAAAGCAGATTTGAGTAGTTTTGAATCTGTTTATTTGAACGAAAGTTATCAACCATAAAAAATTTTTCGAAATTTCTTTTGCCAATAATACTCTTGAATGCTTCAGGATTAGCACCTCTCCATGTATATAAGGATTGCTTGTCATCACCAACAATAAATAAGTCAATGGTCAATGAATCTGTCAAATACATAAAAAATTCATTCATTGCTGTATCACAATCCTGATATTCGTCAACATAAATTTTGAAATATTTAGCTTGCAGGTACAGTCGTGCTACTTCTGACTTTCTAAGTATTTTTAGAGCTAGTTCGAAAATAAAATTCTTATTATTATCCTCATAGCTTCCTAAAGTGCAGTTTTCAGAAATGAAATTCAACCCTTCTTCGTAATTATCAAATTTTAGACTATAGTCAGTCGTCATCTCACAATCAAATTGTACACCGTAGGCATCTTTCATAAACGGTTTGATAACTTCTTCGATTGCAAAACTATTATTAGTACCAATAAAATGTCCTGTAGTATCAACAGATAGTCTTTCTTTTATTTCTCGTGCGGCTTTAATTGTAAAAGTGATTGCTGCAATAACACGATGATCCCTATTCTCGTCTATTTCTTTCGCAATTTTTGCGACCATTGTATGTGTTTTTCCAGTGCCCGCACTTGCTCTAACAATCAAGTTGCCTGCAGTGTCAACAATTTTTTTCTGAGTATCTGTTAATTCCATTCTACCAAATCCTTTAGACAAGCAAAATTATAATGTTCATATACTTCTCTGCAGTCTTCATCCGTTAATTTCTCAATGAGCTCAACCATGTGATTATTTTTAGCTGCTTGAAGATACTTAACTGGATTATCGCCAAGATAAGTAACAAGATTTTCATGAAGGACTTCGTCTAAGTCATTTTCTAAATCGACTTTTGATAAATAGACATGAAAATCTTCTCTTATGCTATTTAATACAGGAAGATTTTGTTCAAGATTATAAAGCTCTTTTCTATATCCGATAGACTTGTTTATAAATTCTTCCTTAGATGCAGGAAGAGGAGTAATTGTCCAGTTTACAGCAAGCGTCCCATTAACTAGATTATTAACTCTGGAAAATCCTAGGGCATGGTGACCGCTGTTTGCTCGCCATTGGATATCATTATCAGTTTTAATGACACAATGGATTCCCAACTTCTTCAAAATAGGTCGATAGCTTTTGAAACCTATGCCATTAACTGAAAGAATATACATTCCGTTAACCTCATAATATGGTTTTATTACTGAAAGAACTTTATCAAATAAAAGTTGTTCAGAGGGTCCTTCTACTAACAAAACCCTATTCGCAAAAATTGCTTCCGCGAGCAAGCGGTTAAGCATTTTCTTATTATCTTGAAAGTCAGAAGGTACATTATAAAAAGCACTTTTACTTGTCACTTTCCTCTCAGCAAAAATTCGTACCAAAGTGACTTTGTTCATTTCATACAAAATATAAGGAGAATGAGTAGAAACAAATAAATACGGATAGCTTTCAGAATTACCAAACAGAATCTGAGATAACTCTATCTGTAAAGATTTATGAAGATTATTTTCAGGCTCCTCTACAAGAAATAAATTTATTTTTTTATCTGCTTCTTGCTCCGCTAAAAGTGTAAATAAAGAGTACACAACAAGCTTTTTTCTGCCTTCTCCTGCCGTTGGATAAATATTATCATCGTCTTTTTTCTTCATGTAAGGGACAATATTAGAATAGAGTCCCTTTACTGCAATTTCAGATTTAATTGAAATTGAGATGTTTTCATCATTGAATTTTTGGTAAGCAGGAGTTATCTTCGACTCAAAATCTGAAACTCCAGAAAGGCTTGAAATTTTTTCGTTCAGTTCATCTACGATAGAATTTATTGAGTCATTGATAGCCTTGTCGTCCTCTGTATCACTTTGGATAAACTTCTTGATATTTCGTTTAAAAAGAACATCCATATCAACATAAGAATCTATGTAAAAAACGTTAAATACATCATCAATATCAAAACGGGTTCCCCTAGGTTTGATTTCCTGAAGATTTTCTTTATCTCCACCCCAAAACAGTTCAGCAACTCCAACCATTTCAGAGTTATCATATTTCGCTATTAATCGTATGTATATTAAGTCTTGCCCAGATAAAATTGCTCCTCTAAGCCTCGCACGCAATTTAGA
The DNA here is from genome assembly GCF_038006485.1 of Lactococcus sp. FSL K6-0773. Taxonomy (NCBI): domain Bacteria; kingdom Bacillati; phylum Bacillota; class Bacilli; order Lactobacillales; family Streptococcaceae; genus Lactococcus; species Lactococcus sp. FSL K6-0773. The sequence goes on from NZ_JBBOVF010000001.1 coordinate 1,024,464, forward strand.
GCTGTCCTCATTGTTATCACTAATATCAACGGTAACCAAAATTTCAATTGGAATTTCCGTTTTCTTCTCAAAGTAGTCTGAGTCCATAAAATCATTTCTGCGAGTATCTCTATCAAAAACAAATCGCAAAGCTGTCAGAAGATTTGTTTTTCCGACATCATTAAGCCCGAAAAATACATTCTTATTTGATAGGTCAATGCTTATATCTTCAAAACTTCTGAAGTTTTTTACCTGTAATGACTGAAATTTCATAATTCTATTTTATCCTTTAATCCTTATCGTGTTTGAAAATCTAACTATCCCTTGAAAGGGACAATCACAAGCTCATGAGTGCCCTCAAACAATAGGTTATCTGTAAACCATTTGAGGAATTGATCCGTGCGATAGCGAGAAGTTGTGGCCGCATTGGCTAGTACAAGGGCATCTCTGAAAAACTTAAAATTTTTTTTGAACGGTTCATTATTGACTTCAAAGCCCATGTGCTGTAAATACTTGATTAAAAAGACGGCTGACGTTCGAGTATTCCCCTCGCGAAAAGGGTACGTCTGCCAGATTCCAGAAACAAACTTCATTACTTGATCCGCAATCTCGTGTTTTGTAATCATAGAGTAATCCCGATTTTTCTCCATTTCAAAGTCATAAGCAAGATTATCCGCAATCATAGCGGAGCTGGCATACTCAACACTTTTGCCGTTCAAGACAGGCTCAGTCTTCGTGATGTTTTCTGTCCGATAACGCCCGACTGGATAGCGAAAGCTCTCGATGCCTTGAAAAAGGCGCTTGTGATAGTTGAGTAAAGTCACAGGACTTAGACTAAAGCCTTCTTCTGCTAAAATTCGGAAAATTCCAAGAGACGAAACATCCGCTTCTTCCTGGCGCTTACCTTCTTGTGGTTGGTTCTCCGCATAATAACTTTTGACATTTTGCTCAACTTCCTGATAGCTGGCTTTTCCATCAATATGGGCTTTGGCTTGTCGCACCATGTACTCAGACGGCTCTAAGCCATCTGTCTTTTGCAGTCCAAAAGCCGTTTCCCAAAGGTCTAACTTGTAGCAGCTGCTACATTCCGTCTTTTCAACCTGATAAGGACGTTCTTCATCAATGGACATTTATATCTCTCCATAATTTTCTATCTAGTGATACATCTAACTTTTTGCTTTTCCTTACAAATGGGCCGACTTTTATTTCTCAGGGGAGTCATCTTCTATAAATTTTGTTTGCTTCTTTTCTGCCTCCCAAAGCCGTTTCTCAAAATTATTTTTAGGATTTTTACCTTTGGTAAGGTTCAACATCTTCTCTTCCATTGCAGCCAAATCATCAACTACAGTCTTTACTGCTTCAAAAACTGTCTCAAGGTCGAGTGTTCTCGCATAGCTATTTTGGCTTTGAAACTTTCGCCAATGACTTTTCTGCTCTGTAGAGTGAGAGAGCCTTGAAATGATTGCTCCATACTCCCTAGCTGGAATTTCTAAGTTTCTCTGAGTCTTTGTTTTATTCATCGCCACTACCACGTCCACTAGCGAGAACTTCGGAAAAACATTTTTCAAGACATAAATATCGTACAAATCTTTTGAGCGGGAATTCGTATTATCAACTTGCCCATAAGAGAGCGTTGTAATCACTTTATCTGCCATAATCTGCTCAATCGGATAAGACCTGAAATCAATTTTTTCATCTTCAAACAAGAGTTGAATTTGTTGGTTTTGAGCAGGAAGAATATCCTCTCCTGTTGTTAAATCAATCTTGATTGGAATTTTCATTTTACCAATGCAGTAATTCAAGTGGATTTTAAAGCCATTGTACAGAAAATCTTCCCGTGTTTCTTCTTGACGCAACCATTCAAAATTGCTTTTGCCATTGCTCTCAGGTTTTGAGATAAGCTGTTCAAATTCCTTTAACCCCTTTTCATCAAGACGCATATTAGCGATTGTTCCATCCAAATCCGCCGTTGCACGATTCGCCAGCTGCAAAATTGTTGTTAAGAGATAGCCACCTTTGAGAATAAATTTATCTCTTAACTGTTCGATTGAGGCAATCTTTTTGGCAAGTTGCTCCACTGCATAAAGCCGATAGAGTTGTTGGGCTGACAAGCCTGTCTCATCCATTTTTTTCTTAATGAGATTTTTAACGCGTTGTTCACTAAGCATAGACCATCATCCTCTTTTTCACTTTGTCAAGTACGCCAAACTGTTGGGCATAGCCTAATAGACGATTCACATTGACATTTCCCAAAGCAAAATAACCTTGCATGGCCTCCTCAAAAATAAGGGGAAGCGTATAGCGAGAACGTGCTAAATCAACCAGTGTTTTCTCTGGACTATAAGCCAAAATTGGATTTCCCTCCCAAGTTTGTACCTCCTCGATTCCTGTCTGGTATTGCTCACGACTGACAAAATAAGGGGCAATCGCAAGCTTAGGGTTACGATAGAGTTTATAGCCTTGTGGAAAGGAGAAAATGGGTTCTGTTGGTGTGAAACTCGTAAAGCCGTATAGAGCAGCTGCACTCTCATGGCTGAGAACCCCTTTAGAATAAACCGTTTGTAACAGCAACAGCTCATCTGGGAGCTCATTTTTTAGCGTATAGACTCCTGCATGGACTTTCTCAAGCTCGCCACGCAAATACATCTTACGCACGCCCTCCTTAGAAAGACCATATTCTAAGGCTTTCGGTAGGGTCAACACGCCTCCATTTTTTTCAAAAATTTGTCGGGTTTTCTGATTTAACATGGCAATCTCACCACCTTTCTTGCTCTCATTATATCATTTTATAGTGAAATATACAACTTTTCTCATATTTCCTATTTATTTCCTTCTTCAAAACCGATGTCCCTAAGTAGGGTGGAAAGCATTTGTTCAGATGGGGCTTGGACTTTTTCACGCTGTGCCTCTAAGCGTTTTTGACTTTCCTCAAAGATCAGAAGTTCATATTTTTCTTTCAAGTCCTGCTCTGTGGTGAGGCGATTCTTTTGGGCTTCTACCTTCGCGGCGCGTTCTTTCTCATCAAATTCTTGTTTGGCAATTTTTAGTTCAGCCGCCTTAGTTGCTTCAATCTTGTCCCTTTCTTTTTCCAGTTCTTGCTGGTAGAAGACTTGAAAACTGTCCTGAACTTGTTGGGTAATCTCCGCTTTGTCCAACAGGCCAAGGGACTTTAAGGTGGAATCTGGGACAGAATCTTTATCCAGCAAAGGTAAAAGTTTCGCTACATCCGATGAATCAATAGGCGCTGCTTTAGAAACCGACAAGGTCTTACCAAGCGGTTCAGGCATTGGAGACTCAATGGTTTCTGGTTCTTCCTGTGTCTTCTTGCTTTCAGATTGATTGAGTTGTTGTTTCAACCTCTCAATCTCAGCTTCTTGCGTTCTGACCTGCAAGGAAAGCCTTGCTTTGTCTTCATCTTCCCATTTTTCTGGTTCTTCGTCCATAACGGACAAATCAGGGGCTGGCGCATAAGCCTTGACATCAGGAGTTTCTTGTTCGACCACTTTAGGACGTTCAAATCTCATTACTTTAGGAAAACTTTTTCCTTTTTCCAAGCGGTCTTTTTCTTTGACGGGTTGTGTGGCATAGAAAAACTCTAACCAGTCATCATACTCTTCCTCATCATCCATTAAAACGGGAAGGGTAAGTGCGGCAGAATAAATTTCCTGCTCGCCTTTCGCTGTGGTTTTGACTTTTGTCAAAGTGACTGAACCATTCACTTTTAATTCCTGCAAACGCAAATTTTCCGCAATAATCCAGTTGATGAGTTCATAGGCATCTGAGACCTCTGTCGCCCGAAAATTGACACAATTCGTCATCTCATAGCGAAAAGCAGTCTTTTTAAATGGATTCATGTCTTTCCTCCTCTGGGTGTGCTACTGGCGTTGGTTTTTCCTGTTTGCTTGGACTTTTGACTTGTTCTACCATTTGCGGCATTTGTTTCAAGAACTCTGACATGGTCAACTGATGCGATACCAAGATTTCTGCGATGACATTGGAGTTCGTCGCTTCTAATTCTTCTTTTTTGCGTGCAATTTTATCTTCGAGGTCTTTTTGCTTTTGTTCTAAGTCTGCCAGTTCTTTTTCTTGGCGAAGTCGCCGATTTTCTAAATCACTGAGTTTGGTTTGTCTTACCATTACGGGTTTCCTCCTTTTTCCGTTGTGCTTGACGACGTAACGCCACCTCCTGTAATCGCCACCCTGTCATTCGGCTTAGTGCCTAGCGCATTGGAGTAGGAACTAGCAATCGTACTTTCTGGATAGGCGTTTTGATTGTCTGCATCTAAGGGTTCTGAAAAAGCCACATTTTGAATATTATTGACAAGGAACTTTTTGCCTTGTTTGGTGTAGCTCAATAGAATGGTATCGGTATTTTCTTGGTCTTTTAATTCGCCAACGCTTGATTGAAGACTAGAGCGCTGAGTATTGGTATAATGCACCACACAAAGTGCCGTCAAATCTGTTTCATCCAAATAAATCGTGGCTTTTTGATAAACTTGATTGATAATATAGCCTTTATAAGCCTGATTGACAGGTTGATTTTCTGTCACGACCGCCTCACGGTACATTTCATCTGTCATCAGGTTTTTATACCGATTCCGATTTTCAGATAATTCTTTTTTAGTGTAGTATTCCGTCAAGAAATGCGTGACATTGCCCGTTGAAAGGTTAGATGTGGAAATAACCTTTGCGGGAACCTGCTTTTGAGACACTTTGGCAGGTTTTCCGAGTCGCAGCCCTACTAATAAGCCCGTTAACAAAAGCAAGACCACCGCTGCTCCAATCCCTAGCCGTTTGACCAGTTGTAATTTTTGTTCGTTAATCAATTTTTACCTCTATTTCCTTATTTTGTGGGGTCAACAAATGTAATCCCAGCATTTGATGAAATTACGCGATAGCTAATCTTGCCAGACCCAGGATCAACCACATTCATCTCACTCACGAGAAAGCTCCCGTCTGGATTGACGTACTCTACAAAAGCAACATGCCCATAGATGGACGAGCAGCCTAATAGACCTGGGGTAAAGGAAGCCATATTGCCTACTTTTGGGGTGGAGGATGTCGCATAGCCTGCCACTTTTGCACTGATTCCCCATTGACCGCCATTACCAAGATTTGCTGGAATGTGATTTCCTAACTGATATTCTCGATTATAGACATACCACGTACAGTTATTGAGGGCATAATTATTGCCTGGATAGCCTGTGACATCTTGTTCATTCGGAGCTGGCTCGGTAAGCTTCCCTGCATATTCAGGGGGAACAGAGACGTCTGCCTTTCCAGAGCTGCCACTCGCTGCCCGCGTGAAATAAGCCTGCCAGTTTTGTGCGTCTTGAATCCGTTCAGAAATCTTATCCCCAGGATTCCCCTCCCAATAGGTCAAGAAGTAATTGGTTAATGTAGGCAAGTCTTTGCCTACTTTTCCTTGCAAGGTATTATTTAAAGCGGTAATCGCACCGGGCGAATCGCCTGTAGTCGCAAACTGGATTTGTAAGCCACCATCACACCACGGCTTCTTTTGAGCTTTGGCAAAGGATTGTAGGGCAATATCACGTTCATTTGTCCACTGACCTAAGCCAATGCCTGCTTGATGAATGGCAGGGTATCTAGCGGCATAAGCCGCGTCCATCTTTTCAATCGCAAAACCAGCCGCTTGTGCGGCTTGTTTTCGTGGTCCCATTTTAAAGGGTTCATCGTAAATGGTTTCAACCGCCGTCGGATCAAGATTTCCTTCCACTTGATAATTTCCAAGCACCGCACAGACGCCATTCAAAGTTCCACCGTGTGCCATGGCATAATTGTAAATCGCTTGGGCAGAGGCCAACTGACTACTGTCTGGGTTGTAATCATTCGCCGCAAGCTGCGTCATTTGCGTATAAGTGACTTTTGGGAAATAAAAAGCAGGATTGACACGTTTCCAGCTTTTCGTTCCGTCATCGTATTTTTGAAGGGTAATTTCAAGAGTACTTGCTAAACTCTTTCCAATCAAAGCGCTAGAAGTGATATTTTGACCATTGGTGAGTCGGCTCGTATCCACCTTTTGGAGGCTGACTTTTTCTTCTTGGGTGGTATTTTCAATCGTGACTTGCTGGTTGGAATTGACCGTTACTTTACCCGAGAGTGGGGCGACAATCGGTTGATTTTCAGACGTTGTTACCTCAATGCTTTGGTGGAGGTCAGCGCCCTCATAGCCAAAGCGTCTATTGATGATGAGATTATCCGTCGCATAAGGAAAAGCCAGTTGCCCGTCTAGCGCTTGATACCCCATTTCAGAAATCATCTGCTTCATGTTGGTGTAATCCACTTGACTGAGCACATAAGCACCCTTTCTCTCTAGCTCATCCATCGTTGTTAATTCATAATTTGGTGCTTTTCCATTGAGGGCGGTCCACAAATCAGAAAGGTACGCTTTGGCGGATTGTCCATTTGATAACATACCATCGACATCATAATCATCAAACTTCTCATTCATATAAAACATGACCCCATCAAAATTCGTGTAAAACTGATTGCCGTCTTTTGAATGATCTGCGTCCAATTTTGTCATGGTTGTCCACGCGTCCGTGAGTTCAAAATCATTTTGCTTAATCGAGGGATTGGGAACATCTGCGGCTACGGCCACAATCATTAAGACCAGAAACAAAAGCAGACTGGCAATCCAGACTACAGGATTGTGCGCTAGGCCTTTGAGAGCGGCTTTAGGAGAGATTTTTCCCCGCAACAAGTTCATCATAAGGGACGTTGATTCTTTCGCCTGTTTGGCTTCTCTTCTCAATTTCTTTTGTTGGATAAAGCGTTGATAGCGATGTTTAAGTTGCTTACGGAGTTTTAAGTCATCGGGGGTCCTTGTAAAGCCTTTGCCTTGAACCCAATTAAAGGTTCGATTGGATAACCCATACGTTCGTTTCGTTAGTCCCAAGACGACACGTCCTCCTGACTTGGTCAGTTCAATGTGCTGCTTGGCGAGGTTCACTTGACACATGGTTTTTTGGACTTTTTCAACGCCCTCAGAAAGGGTCTCATCACTTTCTAAGACATTCGCAGGTGAGGTCATGAGATTTTCCTTTACCGCCACTTTACTCGTGAGTTTAAGCTGCGTGGGGAGGTAAGACGGGTCTTGCTTACGCATTTTCTTGAGCAAGAGTTTTCTCGCCGCAAGCTCTCGCTTAGCTTCTCCTATTTCATTTTCTCCTCCAGAAACATCGTTTTGCTTGAGTTGCACTTTTAGGTTTTCCAAATCATGAGTTTCTTTGGGCGTTAATTTCTGTGCGCTTTTGCGTTTGAGGCGCAACATTTTCCTTGCGAGATGCACATTTTTAGAGGCAGTCAGCCGCACTTGACGGGGCTTTTGCTGGGCTGTTTCTTTGAGGAGTTCAGTTGCCCGTTGCTTGACCTGAATGGTTTTTTTAATCTGTTGCTTTTGTTTCTCGTCCATTTTCCTCCCTCTAGGCGGCGTTTGCGTCGGTATTCATCAACTCAAAGAGTGCCGTATCCTTTGGAATCGGGTTTTCAAAGGGTACAATCGTGCCCCCTGCGTAAATCAAGCCTGTGCCTTGTGGGGCTGTTTCTTGGACGTGTTTCACCAGCTGCGGGCTTAACGTCATGACTTCACGCAAGCGATTGATGTCATCAATCTTTTGGCGGAGCAAGACAATAAACTCACTATTGGTAATCATAGCGCGACCCGCTTCAGAGTTGAGTAAGGTTCCCACCTTTTGGGTAATGCCGTTTGTGACTGTGCCATATTTACGGACGCGTGACCAAAGCCCTGAGAACCATTGCGCTGTCGCTTCATCATTAAACATCAGCTGCAATTCATCAAAGTACAAGTGCGTGGTGACTTTGCCTTGCCCTGAGACGACCTGCTTCCAAATCTGATCCAAGATTACTTTCATGGCAAAAGGTTTGAGCCTTGGGTCAAGTTGCTTGATATTAAAGACGACAAAGCGGGCATTCAAATCAATATTGGTTTTATGCGCAAAAATATCCTGTGAGCCAATCGTAAAGCGCTCAATTTTTGTGGCAAAGTGCTGCGCCAATTCTTCGGGTTGTTCTAGTAACACTTTGTGCCACTCGACCAGCGTCGGCTCCGAATAGCGCTCATAGGTCAAGCGGGTTACGCGATCGACCATGGTTTCCTCGGCGTCACTAAAAGATTTTAAGAGGCTATCAAAGAGACTAGAAAGAAGATTGGTTTTTTCTTTAATCAAGTCCACATTACGGTCTTCTGCTTTCAAAAGGCTTTTATCTACTAAATCTAGGATATTTAAGTGGTGCGGTGTTCCTGTCGAAATATCCAAAATCTCTGCCCCAAAACGCTTAGCGATTTTGAGGTATTCACTTTCTGGGTCCACAATAATCAAGCGGTGCTTGCGCCATTTCAATAAGACATTGAGCATTTCCCATTTGACCGTCATGCCCTTGCCTGAACCCGATGAGCCAAGATAGAGTCCGCTTGGTGTAATCAAGTCTTTCAAGCGGTTGACACTAATCATGTTATGGGTCAGTTGGTTACGACCATAGAAAAGGCCATTTTTACTGAGGAGGTTGATGTTTGACCACGGAATTTGTGTCGCCACATTCAAGGAAGTCATATCCCGCATGTAGTTCATTTCGACATCTAGGTAAGGTTTGCCAATCGGGAGAATGGTATTTAAGGCTTCTTCGTTATACTGCTCGACCGCTTCAAATTCCACATCATAAGTCTGCCCAATCCCTAGAATGGTTTCCGTATTTTTATCCAGTTCTTCTTTGGTGTCCGCTGCCTGGTAAACCGCAAAAATACCTGAAAAGAGCTTTTGCCCTTCTTCTTTGAAGGCATTCAACTGTCCCTCAGCCGCATACTGAATCTCACTTTCTTCCCCAGAAATGTCATCATCTGAGAACCCGCGTTTGAAGTTTTTGCGTTGTTGTTTGCGAATCTCGGAACGGTTGAGGGTCTTTTTCGTGTTAATGTCTTTTCTCGCTTTAACCATATCGTAGGTTTGCGCATGTAGGCTAATGTCTAGCTCGATGCCTGCTCCACAAAGCTCTTTAATCAACTTGTCCTCTAAGTATTTTGGAAATTCACGGACATAGAAGACACGGGCGTAGCGCTTACCTACCCGAAAGAAATCTGCGCCATTCGGGAATTTCAAATGGCTTGGGACAATAAAAGCTTTACTGGGGAGATTTGATAGGGCGATGTCTTGATAGCTGGCGGTAAAAGGATGATTGGGTCTTAACAGGTCATTCATGACTTCTAAGCGCTCAATTCCTGTCAGTGGCTGACTTGTGAGCTTCACGTCTTTGGCGTCAAAGCGATTGATGAAATTGGTGTTTAATTTATCCAATTCGTGATTGGCGATGGCAAGCGTTCTTGCCTTGGTGGTGAAAATCGCATATTTGGTCGCTGTAAAATTCTTCGGGTCTGTTTTTTGTTGTCTTTGAATAACCGTATTCATTTCTAAGCGTAAACTATCATTTTCATCGCCTTGATAGTCATGCAGGACGTGTTCTAAGCTACTCGCTTTGACTTTCCGATTGGTAATATAGAGCTGGTAGCGGGAATTTTGATTAAGCGTATTGAGGGCTTCCACATAAGAAATCACGGTATTATCTTGCGTCCCGCCATCAGAGATTTCATAGTTTAATTCCCCTAAGCGATACATCTTTGAGCTTTCTTGTCCCACAACGTGCATGAGTCCATTTTCAAATTGACTGGTGTATTTGATGCGGTGCATACTGTTTGGGTTTGCTTTTTTCTTAGAACGTGCGGTTCGTCGCTTCGCTAAGGAGGAAGTCTCCCGTTTCGCTAACGTTGTCTTTTTCAATAAATTCATTGGCCTCATACCTCCTGATCTGACCTGTGGTGTAAAAATTGTCTTCATAAACAAAAAAGAGTTCGAGCTTTCGCCTTACTTTTTTCCATTTATCCATGTAGTCCAGTGCTGGAATGGCTCCTAAAAGAAGAGCTGTGGGAAGTGTCACGATATAAAAAGCCCAATCGGGAACCAAGAATGATTCCGCAAGGGCAATCAGCGTAATTCCAAAGAATTGAAAGCCGATTTTGATTTTTTTAAGCGAAATCCCATGATACTTCTTTTCGATTTTGGATAAGTCTTTATAAAATTCTGATTGTGCCATTAGCCAAGTACCCCCATCAATTTATTCGCGAGGCGTTGCGAGCCGATGATGAGTAAGATAAAGATCACGGCTTTTCCGATAACCGTGAAAAAGGCGCCGACGTTACTTAAAAAGTCGCCACTCGCGCTCACGGTTAGAAAATCGCTACTCACAATCGCGGGATAAATCCCGATAATAAGAATCAGCAAGCTTCCTTGAATCACCAGCGCCCCTAACTGTTTGAGAAAGCCTAGTGAGATACTTTTTAATTCATCATTCATAAAGAAAACCACCATGAGTGGTGCTAAACCTTTATAAAAGAAGAGGGTCAAAGCGCGCAAGTAAACGATGATACTCGTGATCCATGAGCCTAACCAATCCATCACTTGGGCAATCGCCATCAAGACATAAAGGAAGGGCTTTTCATACCACGCAATCGAGCCTTTAATCGCTGGAATGGTAGTTTTAAAATTTTGCGAGGGCATAACCGAATTAATCCATTCAGAAATCTGAATGCCCAGCCAAATGAGCGCATCCACAATATAGGGCGAAAGCATAATCAAGGCATAGGCCATGAGATATTTGATGGCCAAGTTTGCCAGCAACTCCATGGTGGGCGTGCCACCCTCTTTGATGAGTTGCTTTCTAAACTCTAACCACTCCACGAGAAACAAAATCGCAAGGAGTGCCAAAGAAATCGGAATCAAGACTTTTGTGACTTTATCAATCACACCACTCACAACGGGATTATAGTCATGCAGGTTCTTAAAAATCTGCTTGACCGTATCGGTTGTATAGTTCATGGTTTCTCCTTAAAATTGAATGAGCGAGAGGGCAGCCACGGCGGCTGCCGCAATCGCTGCGGCTCCTCCTGCAATAATGCCGCCCATTAACATGCCTGAGACGCCTTTATCGACTTCTTCGGGGCGGTCATAGGACAAACCTTTTCGCATGGTGTTAAAGTTAATCAAGATTGAGATGAGCCCGACTACTGTAATAATCGCCCCAATCGCGGTAATAATTTTCTGTACTTCTGACATTGATGTCTCCTTTAAAATTAAAAAAGGCAGTCGAAAACTGCCTTGAAAGTGATGTGCGTTCTTTATCAATGAGGACTAACCGTCCTCAAAGTTGGTCACAAAATCAAATTCTTCTTGGTCCAAAAAAGTTTTAATGACCGAACGACGCTCCCCTTGATAGGTTTCCATTCCGACTTTGATATAAACTTCTTTTCCCGTTAAAAATTGAGCGGTCGCCCCATCATAACCAAAGGACATTTCTGGAATGGGTTCCCCATTATCATCAATGCTGGTTAAAATGAGGTTGAGATTTTCTGCGACAAAATCGTTAAAGGTCAAGTTATAAAAGCCTGTTTCTCCCTTCTCGCCCTCTAGCAACAAGACTAACTTTTCAAGTCCTGCTTTGGTCTTTTTGAAACTGACGCGTTTAATCGTTGCCAAATGTGCACCGACTTCAAAAGGAATTGACTTCTCACGATTACTTGTGTACCTTTGATAGTTGATTTTTTCCATTTCGCTCCTTTCATTTTTTCAATTTACGGCGCAGCTTCCGCTTCAAGCTGACGAATGCTTTGCGTTTCAATACGGCCACACTCGCAATCATGAGTGCGCCTAGAAGAACTAAGAGGCCGCCACCTTTATCGCCTGTTTTAGGCAAGACACTTGTGAGGACTTGTAGGGGACTCTTTGGAGTCTGCGGACTTTGAGGCGTTTGAGGAACGGTTGGTTTTTCCACATGAACTGTTTCAGACGCCGCATTTTTATCCCGAAATTGGGCGACTTTGATGTCCTTTTTCGTTGTGACATCTTTTATGTATAAGTCTTCCATGGTCACTAAATCATGTCCTGCAAGACCACTTGCGTCCAATTTGACAGGAACTTTAACCGTCATGACGGGGGCAGTTGCAACAAAAGTCATACTGCCCGTTGCTTTCACTTCTTGATTGGTCGTCTTATCCCAGATAAAGTCTGGAACTTTGACCGTATAAGTTTGTCCAACCGTGAGTGGACGGTCTTTATCACTGGTCCAGTCGTCCACATAAGTCGCGTCATTGACGGGTTTTAAGGTATTCTTCTCCACTTTTGTACTGCCGCTTGGGGTGACGACTTGATTTTGTCGGGTTTCGGTGGCTTTTGTGACCTGATGACCTGACGTATCAAGGAGCGTTTCACTTGCCGTATTGACAATTTTCGTCCCATTTGGGGTGCTGTCTTTGACCGAGACGGGTAAATCAATGAAATAGCGCTCGCCAAGCGGGATTTTGGTGGTGTCCACAATTTTAACGGTTTGACCGTTCGCCTCTTTGATTTCCTTGGTGGCCTTGAAGGCAATCGTAATCGGGGTCTTGCCCTTCGTTTCTTTTCCTGCCGTCACGGTGTAGAGGCTAGGGTTAAGTGCTTGCCCTTCACTATTTCGGACAGTCAGCTGGTCAAGCAATAAATTCAAATACTGAGTTGGCAAAAGGTCAGTCATTTGAATTTCCGTTTCTTGGGCCGACTGGTTCAAATTGCGTACGTCCAACATCAAAGGGAAGTCATACGTTTGACCGAGCAGGACATTGCGATTATTGTTATTCATCTTGCGATTATTTTCAAACTGATTCACTCCTGGGTTTTTTGCGGTTTCTTTGACTTCCTCTTGGTAAGTGGCCGTTGTTTCATCGGTGGTGTTATCCCAGTTTTGATTGGTCAAGGCAAAATTGGAGATATTTTGACGGTCATCTTGAAGCTCTTGTAAGTCCTCTAAGATACTGGTTAGCGAAAACTTTCCATTTTTATCCGTCCCAGCAATAAGATTATCCTCTTTATGGGGTTGAAAATCAGGAAGTTGAACCATTTCCTTTTTATCGTTGTGGCTGTCATTGACGACCACAGGGTTTGCGCTTGGCTTGCCATTAACCACTAAATAAGCTGTTTCTGTTGTGACAATGGTATCGCCCATTTCAGAATTATCAAGCGTAAAGCTCACAGGAATTTTTCCATCAAGCTTCCCATTCTCATCTGCGGTAAGGGTCGCCTCGCCCGTTGCTGGAATTGCTTTGTTTTTTGTCACGTCCCATTCGCCTGCTTTTACCAACACTTGCGTCCCTGAAACATAACTGCCGTTTGAGCTTTGGTAGTGATCTTCAATCGTGTTCTGACCTACTTGTACCGTTGAAGTAGCGACTTGCGTTGCCCCATCAGGAATTTTTGTGACGGTGCCCTTTTCATTCTTATCGGCGGGGTTATCCGCTTTAGCGACAGGGTTGGTACTGGTTTTTCCGCTAATCACTAAAAAGGCGGATTCTAAGGCAGTTAAATGGTGTCCCGTAAGAGCTGCTTCAGAAACCACCACGTTAACTGAGACCTCCCCTGAGATTTTCCCGTCCACGTCCGCCGTTAAAACAGCGCTGTCTGTGGCTGGGATTACTTTATTCATAGTTGAATCTATCATCCCATCCACCTTAATTTGGACTTGCTGGCCTGCTTCATAACCACTGCCTGAGATTTTATCTTGGAGCACATTATTCCCAAATTTAATGACGTTATCCGAGAGTTGTGTGCTAAAGGTCGGCACTTTACCAACCGTGACGGTTTCCGTCGGGTTATTTTGGTAATTTTTATCTTCCACCAAAACTTTGCCTGTATCATCAACCAGCGTTTCTTCAACGGTAAGCTTGGCATTTGGGGCATCTTCATCATCAAATGCTGGCAAAACGAGTGTCGTATTCAGATTTCCTTGATTATCCGCCGTGACCGCTTCACTTTTTTGAATCACATTTCCTGCACTATCTTTGACGGGGTTGCCAGAGCTATCTACCAAGACACCTGTCAACGTTTTGACGCTCGCAACATTTGTCGCCGTGACATTATCTCCAACCGTGACTTGACCAATCCCAAGCGTGGTTTTATTGGTCGCTTCATCAAAAGCATTGGTCGTGAGTGTCGGTGGGACAATCGGATTGTCCTTAATCTGTCCGAGATTGAATTTACCGAGGAGGTTGTTATCATCTAAGAGCAGCAAGCCGTCTTTTGTCGGGTCATAAGACACTGGAATGTCTTGGTCGGTTAGGACATGGTGGGTGGTTTCATCTATCACTTTGAACTCATAGTCATCAGGCGCACCATTTGGCGTTCCGTCAGGTAAAATATCCACCTCCATGTCATGGGCTTTGGTTTCGCCGTCAGGCACGGTGGTTTCACTGGCGATGTATTTGCCTGCTTGCACATGGTCAAACTCCACCATACCCGTTTCTAGCGCCCCTTGGGGGTCTGTGAAGTTGTGTGAGAGCTGGGTCGCACCAAGATAGAGCTGGTTGACTTTCGTGACAGGCGTCGCTAAGCCAGTGTCTGGCGAAATCATGGTGTCTCGACCAATCAAATTAGTTGCTTCGCTATTATTAAATTTCCCAAGGGTATTTTCGGCGGTGGTTGTTCCAGCAACTGGTGTGAGGGTCCAACCTGAACCTTTCAATCCTGTCGCGCCATTATCTCCTGCGACTTTATCAAACATGAAGTCAAAATCCACCACGCGATCTGCAATCGTGCCTTTGAGATTGTCACTATCTTCGTAGTTATTGCTTGCGCTATCCACTTTAGCGTCCTTAGTGAAGTGCCAGACATGAGCTTTGGTACTTCGGGTGTAGCCGTAAGGGGCTTGAAGTTCAATCCCATAATAGGTCAGGCTTTGTGACAAGTCCAGATTTTGAACCTCGCCAAAGTTGCCTTTAGCATCAGACACCAAGACAACCTTTCCGTTCGCATCCTTGGCATAGGTTTCCCCATTTGAAAGGACTACTGGAGCAGACTCACCCGTTTGAGGATTGACCCCTGCACTTTGGTCAACGGGCACTAAGGTTCCAGAATAAGTCACGCCATCAATCACGGTCGTGCCACTTGTGGAGGTTTCGACGTAAAGCCCTAATGTAGCGCCTTGTAAGAGCGCTGAACCTTGGGTTGTGCTTGATTTGGTATCCGAGTCAATCTTGATTAAAGCAAGCTCCCCCATGGGTTTATCGGTGGTCGTGGCACTTGCTTCAAAGTTGGTGCCGTCTGAACTGGTGGTGTCAGGCTTCATCGTTTCGTCCACTTCAGCTTTACTCTTTGCGTGGCCGTCGGCTGGGTTCACTTCCACAAAATGGAGGTTTCCTGAGACTTTCGTCCCATCAATGTTTTGCAGGGAGATTTTACCGTCACTTGTCGCTTCCACCTCTAAGAGCTGCTGGTCATTTTTAACCAGTTTGCCTGTTGTGACATCAATATTAGCATACGCCCCTGTTTTAGGGTCCAATCCCTCATCGACTGTGAGGGGTGTGCCTTTATCATCGACCGCCTCATAAGTCGCTTTCCCTAACACTGTATCAAATTCTGCATTCGTTGAGTTTTTATCCAAACTAAGAGCAAGCATCGGTTTATCTGAAATTGTACCGCTGTTTTTATGGTCATCTTCAAGATTATTATTTGCGGCATCAATGGTATTACTGTTTTCAAAGTGTTCCGAGAGTCCATCAGGGTTATTCGTAAAACCTTTCGGTGTTTTCGTTTCAAACCAGTATAAATCATCGGCACTTGGTAAGGCAAGGTTGGAGACTTTTCCTGCCAGCCCGTCTTGATTCGTCACGAGCACAATATTCCCATTGGCGTTTGGCGCATAGATGGCACCCGCAGATAAAGTGACCGCAGCGCTTTTTCCTGTGTTTGGATCAATCCCTTGACTTTGTTTAACGGGGACAAAGGTACCAGATTTAGTCAGTCCGTTAATGACTGTGGTTCCTGAATCGGACGTTTTCACATACAAGCTCAACTCAACGCCCGACAAATCAGGTTTTCCGTTGGTGCCTTGATAATTTGTATCTGCGTCAATCTTGGCAATGCCTGTTTCAACCATTGGGCTATCCTGAATCTGGGTGTCAGCCGTTTCTAGATTGTGGGACGTAGAATCAATCGTGTCATCAGCCGAAAAGCTAAAGGTGCCTTTTTCATCAGGGGCACTCAGGGCTTCGCCTTTAGGGGCTTTGACTTCCACATAGCGATAGGTGTCATAATTGCCTTTATCGTCTGCGATGGGGAGGTTTATCAGCCCATACTTTCCGTCAGCACCTACCTCTAGTTGCAAGTTTCCATCACTTCCTGTGGTTAAAGTGCCACTACTTGCCTTAATTGGGTCATCGGGGTCAATCGCGTCCGTTGCTTTCAGGCGTTTGCCTGTTGCGACATTTTCCACTTCTAAGACGGCGCCTGCTTGCGACAGGCCCGTCGGGTAAGACGTGACAATTTGGGCTTTTTGCCCTTTGTTTTCGCCCATGGCAAGCATTTTAATGGATACGTTTATCGTACCAAGTGCAGGAGTGCCTGCTTTGAATAAGCCAACGGGGGAAAGTCGTGTTTGAAGGCCAGCCCCTTCTGCGTTATTGGCTTTATCCGCAATATAAAAAGGCGCAGTCCCAAGCGAGGTTCCTGCCGTGCCTTTGGTTTCAATCTTAGGAAAAGTCACGGTTCCATTCGTTGGCTTTAAGGCCTTGACCCAAAGGTTGCCATTGTCTCCCACGTAGAGCTCTGCGTTCCCGTCTGAGCTTTTAAGAGGCAATTTTTCAGACAAGCTTGAGGCATCAGGAGCTTTAATCCCTGTATCCGCATTTCCCATGCCGATAATGGTCAGTTCATTACTCGTCGCACTAGGTCCTGCCGTCCCTTGGGCATTCTTTTGATTGCTTGTCATCTGAGCCATAATTTTTGACCAGTTATCGCCGATCCATGTGCCTGCCCATGTGCTTTGCGTCATGATTTGACCGTCCGTCATCTTGGCAAAAGAGCCAAAAGTGCCGTGCGCCGCATTGATGGCTTGCTCAATCACGCCGACATTCGCGGTTAAGTTTTGAGCGGTTCCTACATCTACGCCTTGACTATTCCCTGCTAAAGCGACCTCTGTTGTGGCGTAGAGCAAGTCCATTAAGTCGTTCAAACCAGTCGGATCAGACGGGAGGAGGTTCGCGATATTGCCAGCATTCGTACCAGAGGTTAGCCCATTATTTCCATTATTGACCGTATTTAAGACGTAACTTGACGATTCATTCGCCCCTCCGTCCGCAATATCAATACAGTAAGACGGATAGTAGCGTCCGTTTGGCGCTAAGACCCAGCCGCCACCGTCGCCACTCGGATCATTGATGAAATAGTCATTGGCTTGATCACTGGTGGCCGTAAAATTACCATCGGCTTGAATGACCCAGCCGCTCCCAGAGGCGCTAAAGTTAGTGCTATCCGCATGCGCCACTAGGCCCCCGAAGAAATCAGAGAGTGTCCCTACGTTTGATGTCCTTTCTTTAGGTGTCAGTCCTTGTTTAAGAGAGGCGCGCATGGCCTCATCCAAAGTCTTGGCTTGCAAAATCTGGGTAAGGAGGTCTTGCGTGGAGACCTTCCCTTGCATGGCTTTGGCTTTTAAGAAAACCGCGGCATCGCCACTCGCGTCCACGAAAGGCGTTTGACTAAACTTTTTGAGTCCCGCCCTATTTAAAATTTTTCCTCGCTCAGCAAGCGGGATAAACTTAACCAGTTCGCCTGAGTAAATTTGTTGGAGGTTTTCAACCGCAGACGAGCTTGATGCGGTCTCTCCTTTTTTTGGCGTGATGTGAATGGTCGCGTCTAACGGCGCATTCACACTTTCAAACAGCTCCTCATCTCTGGCGACCAATTCTCCCAGTTAGCTTCTTGTTTGAGTTTTGTGACATAAGCACTAAAGGCTTGCCCTTTTTGAAGCGTCGTAAGCTCTTGTGCACTCATGGCCCATTTGCTCAAGGTGTCAATTCCTAGGGAATGTGCTTGAGCATTGAGGCGTTTGGCTTCTGCTTGTCCTGCCTCAGAGTTAAAAGCCTGACTTTCGGCCGTCATTGCCTTTTGGCTGTTTTCTGTGATCTCTTTAGCCGTCGTGGCCTTTGGAATTAACGTGAGTGCCCCGCCTTTGATTTTCCCATCTTTGGAAAGCTTTCGTGTGGCCGCCAAAGCTTTCTCATCACTCGCCGCTTTCACATAAGCGGTCTTTTGTGCAAGCGGCGCAAAGCTCTTGGTCGCCTGTGCCATGGAAGGTTGTGCGGAAGCCTTTGGCTTTGTTTGGGTACTTGCTTGAAGGCTGAGCACGCCTCCTAATGTCATGAGCGCTAGGGCGCTTCCTGCGAGCAACCACGGAGAATGGTTTCTGCGTTTTGTGTGTGACATAAAAAATCCTTTCTATAAAAAGTAAGCATGAAAAAACGGTCAAGTCGAAACTTGACCGTTAACGTCTGGTTTTACGTCGCCTCGGACGCGTGCCTTGAGGGACACAAAAAGCGCGGTTGTTTGAAACCACGCTTCTTCTAGCTCTCAATTTTAGCCTTTTGATGTTTATAGAAATATAAGTCATCTCCTTCTCACTCGAGGTCTAAATCAAAGTTATTTCTCGATTAACGAGTTCAAATTTCTCATTTTCAAATATTATTTGTGTAATTGTACCAGACTTTATATCATTGAATTTAGGCTGACTGTCATCAATCAACCATAAAAATGTAGAAATGCTAAGGCTATGCCCCACTATGAGAATGTTCTTTTCCCCTTTTCGTGAAGATTTCTCAGCAATTTCAAATATGGACTGAAAAATTCTTTCTCTCAAGTCTTCCCAAGACTCAGTCCATTTTTCTGTATCCATTCTCGTCAATATTTCAGACATCTCTGGATATAAAAGTTGCTCTCGATTTTTTCCATAAATATCAAAAGCATTATCAAGCAACTTCTTGACAAATAAACCATAATCCTGGCCTTCAAAGCTCCCAAAGCACCACTCTCTTAAACGTGTATCTTTGTTGTGAGGAATTTGAATATTCAATTCTTCAACAATAGTTTCTGAAGTTTCTATTGCACGTCCAGAATCACTTGAAAAAACAGCTTCAAGCTTAATTCCATTAACTAAAAAATATTCTGCAATTTTTCTGCTTTGACTTAATCCTGTCTGAGTTAATGGAGAATCAGACCATCCCTGTACTCTTCTGAATTTGTTAAAAAAAGTTTCACCATGTCGAATTAAAAAAATATTTAACTTCAAATTTTATTTTCCTTTTTCTGAACTTTGATGATAACTAGAGGAGTATCATACATTACCATTTGTCCATCTCTTACTAAAATATCTTCAACTATTCCGTCTCCTTCCATCAAAACAGTATTAATAATTTTCAAACTCTCAACTTCAAATAAAATATCTCCTTTGTGAAGAGAGCGGACTTCATAAGGAATCTTTACATGAACAATTCCAATCAACTTGCTAACATAAACAAATAAGGTTGGATTAAAAAGAGCATCATACATTATTGATTCATTGTTCTCCGCAAAAGTTGTCTTTTTTCTTTCCTTTACGTTATGAGCTAAAAAGTTAAACATGTCCATGATTTAAGTTGCCTACCTTTTGAATTATTGAGGAAATTTCATTGATAAAAGTTCTGACTGCAATTTTCCCATTTCTTCCTTACTTTTTTTACTTCCAGAAGCAAGAGCTCCCTCTGCAAATTTTGTTTTAAAAAGCTTTTTCAATATATCCCTTTGTATTTTTAAAGGTAAGTGATAAAAGACTCGCAAATTTTGAGGTTCTATAGTAAATCCTGCTTCTGAAATTACTTTAAAATTCCTATTTAGTGATTGAACAATTTCAATTAACTGATCATTATGCTTAGCAACTTCCTTGCTGGTTTCTCCATAAGAGTAGATACCTAACTCAAGTGCGGTAATAAAGGCGACATGACATTTCTGCCACGCCTCCATATTTCTGGAAATTTCACAAGGAATTCCTGAAGAACGGAATAATTTTAACAGAACTACTACTCTTTTTGAAGTTTTTCCATTAAGCTCTCCAAAGGTTGTTTTCTGGATAAACGAGGGGACTAGACTATATCTCAAGACCCCTTTTTCAATTTTTCCTCCTGCTCCTGGAAAAGCAGGAATAAGCCTTCCTTGACCTAGGATTTCTCCAAATGCTGTGTATCCCTCAATATTATTTACCATCGTAACAATATTTAAGGAGATATTGTTTTTGAGCTCTGAAAGAGCATTGAGTATCTGATTCCGCCGTACCGTAACAAAAATATAATCGTAATAGTCTCCGTCACTCACATTGCTATCGACTGTTACTCTTGCTTTTACAACTTTTCCCTCTTCTTCGTAGAGGAGACCTTTTTCTTCTAAAACCTCTAACCTATCATTTCGCGCATAGACATGGACATCATTCCCATTTTTTGAAAAGTGTACTGCTAGAATACTACCAATAACTCCTGCACCATAAATTAAAATTTTATATTTTCTCTTTTGAGACAAAATATCATTACCTCTTATCCAGTTCATCTAACGTTACTCCACGTAAAACGTTTTCCATGGCATCTTCCGCTTCATAAAGTAATTTTGAACTCTCTTGAAGCCATTTTTCAACACTCTCTCTATTTTGGAACGCTGTTGTATCAAAATCGGTGTGAATTTTAAACAATTGCCGAGTTCCTTCTATTGCTTCCAAAATATCGTAAATTGTTATTTCCTTAGAATCTTTTGCTAATCTCAATCCCCCTGAGCTGCCTGTTTTAGAGG
This sequence comes from Lactococcus sp. FSL K6-0773, assembly GCF_038006485.1. Classification (NCBI taxonomy): domain Bacteria; kingdom Bacillati; phylum Bacillota; class Bacilli; order Lactobacillales; family Streptococcaceae; genus Lactococcus; species Lactococcus sp. FSL K6-0773. Next base: position 1,045,139 of record NZ_JBBOVF010000001.1, read on the forward strand.
TCAGAATCCCATTTTTTTTAAGGAGAGAAGATATTTTCTTGATACTAGGAATAGGAATATTCAACTTTTCAGATATTTTCTGTATTGACAAATATTCATAGTATTGTTCTTCTGACTTGATAGCAATATATGATGTAATTTCTAGTGCTTGTGAAAATGCGATAGAGTAGGACATAATGTACCTCCAATTATTATATTTAGTATATTCCATTATACCAAATATAATCGCAAATTTACTTTCTTTCCATTGGAACTATAAAGATTAGCACTAATATAAGTCCCACAAAAGTTAGTCCAACACCAATTAACATAGATTTTCCAAAAACATCTGAAATTCCTGTTAACTTTTCAGTAAAAGCCGCAAAAATTGCTAAGCCTAATGCTCCACCAAATTGACGCGCGGTATTATATACTCCCGATGCAGCCCCCGAAATTTCGGTGCGGATTCTGACAAGTCCTGAAGTAGCAAGTGTTGCGAAAGCTAATGCAAAACCTACTGCAAATCCAAGTGTTCCAATTAGGAGCAACCAATAATTTGCCGAATGAGCAATAGCGGATAACTCTGCCATAGATAGGATGACCACAATAAAGCCAATGACCATAACACGTGCATTTCCCCACTTTTGCACCAATTTTCTTGCCTGTACCGCAATAACAAAGAGAAGAACGGCCATGGGTACCATGCCTAACGCTGTTACAAATGGGCTATATCCCAGACTTCTCTGCATGAATTGCGGCGTATAAAACCAAAAGCCGATACCTGCTGAACTAAAGAGCAGGGAACTCAGATACGAGGCCGTGCGTTCTCTATCTTTGAATATTTCAAGGGGCATAGTGGGATGATTCACTCTGCCTTGGCTATAAATAAAGGCAATCCAGAAAACAAGGGAAACAATCAGCGTTGGAACTCTCCATGGACTTCCGTCCAATCCATAAGAAATAGATGTCATCGCAAGAATAGACAGAATCGTTCCTAACCAATCAAGGTTCCCTGTCTGCTTTTCAGGCTTTGCTAAAACTTTTAGGGCAATAATGACCATAATGAAAGCAATCGGTCCATTGATATAAAAACCAATCCGCCAAGAAGCAAAGGTAGCAAAAATTCCACCAATTACCAAGCCAATCGCAGCACCTGCGCCAATAACGGAGGCATAGTAGCCAATCACTTTTTGTCTTGCTTGTCCTTCAAATGTATCCGTTAAGAGTGCCAAACAATTTGGGGCAAGGACAGCCGCCCCTATTCCTTGTAGTGCACGAAAGCCAATAATCATCGTCGCATTCATTGATGCGCCAACTGCTAAACTGCCAAGGCCAAAAATAATAAGGGATAAAATGAAGAGGGGCTTTCGTCCATACAAATCCCCTAATTTCCCACCAATAAGCATAAATCCTGCATAAGTTAAAGCGTAAGAAACTTGAACCCACGACAATGCTCCAGCATTCAAGTGAAGTTGGGAAGCTATTTTAACTGTACCAGTATAAACAATAGAAGTATCAAGAACCCCGATGAAAGCTCCGATAAGTGCCAAGGCAAGGATTATTTTTTGTGTTCTAGTCATCTTGCTCCTCCCAAATAGCTTGATCGGAATCTAGTCTTTCTAAATATTCTTTTGTAATTTCTTTTACTGAGCTTACAATATACTTCGTCCCCACTTTTGTCATCTCATCTTTTTGAAATCCCCAGCTATGTTGAGTGGGAATGCCGATGAAAGGGATGGAATATTTCTTAGCCTCTTTTGCTACCTCAGCAACATCATCAATAAACAGTACCTCTTGATACTCTAATTGATAAAAATTCTTGACAATTTCCTTTAGACCTGGGCGGAAGTCATTCGTACAAATATATTGATCGAAATTTTTCAAATAAGAAGTAAAGCATTTATCAATCATTTCATAATCTAACCCACCATAACAAACGATTTTTACATCCAAATTCTTCAATAAACTTATAAACTCTGGGACTCCATCAAGTATTGGCGTACCACTTTTATCAATATATTTTTGACGCTCATCAAAAAATAATTTAAGGACATCTTCTGATTCTTTATGACCTGAGAGTGATAATTGCTTTAGAAAATAATTCACTGCTTTCCCTCTGTTTTGGGAAAACATATTATTTTCTAATTCGGCAGTATATGGAATATTAAATCTTTGAGCCAAGATATGGAGCACTGGACTAAATGTATCTTCCAGTAAAACCCCATCAATATCACATGCAATCAATTTTATATTTTTCATTTTCATCTTTCCTTTCTCTGTATTCCCAAGAAATATCCTAAAACACATCGCGAATCATTTTGAAATAAGGAAAATAAACAAATAATCATTCCCCCTTTTCCATGTACAAGGAATGTTTGAATAATAACTTCCTTATCTCGTTGAACCAAATGTTCGTATTTTTTAAATTCCTCTGAAATATAAAATTGACTGTCGTTGGTAAATTCCGAAACAACTGTCGCGATAGCCGCTTGACGGCACATCTCAGTTAGTAAAATTGCTTCGACATGCTCTGAGTTAATGTGATCAAGAACAATCTCTTGAGTATGTGTAGGACTTCCTACATCCTTTGATATTTTCCCAGTTTGCTCAGACAAAACTTTAGAAACCATGATATCCTCTTGATTTGTTTTATGCAAATCTTCTATGCTCAATGTTTCTCGCTTATTTAGGTCATTTTCTTCTGGATAGATTTTTCCAAGAGCTAATAAAATTTTACTTTTATCCAAAAACGAAAGTTTTATCTTATTGATGTCACTAATCTCTTGCTTCCATCTTTTAATTTCAGCAGATTTACTACTTTCATCAAAATATACATTTCCCTCAAGCATATAAAGTAAGATTTCAAATTCTTTTTTATCTGAAACAATGACTACATTTTTTTCAAATTTCCTATCCTTGTCTGTACTTAATATGACCTGATTCACTTTGCCATCAAAATTACTCATTTTTCCCCTCCACTTTTTCAAATAGAAGAGCTGCATTGTGACCTCCAAAACCAAATGAAGCAGAAATCGCTGTATTAACTTCTTGATTGGTCTTAACTTCTGACACAAGATTTAAATTCTCTATTGGGCGGTCAATCAAATTGGGGTGAACAATACCATATTTTATTGCTATAGCACACACCATTGCTTCAATTGCTCCGCTTGCACCAAATGTATGTCCCAGTAATCCTTTAGTAGAATTTATCATTGGTTGATTTTTGACATCTTCCCCAAATATTCGTTTGAAAACTTCACTCTCAACCTTATCATTAAGAATTGTGCCCGTCCCATGAGCATTATAATAATCTATCCGTTTTCCTGAAGTAAGCTTGCGTAACATTTTTTCAATTACAGCACCACTTTCTTCAATAGCTACAATGCTATAAGCGTCCATTGATGCCGCAAATCCTGTTACTACAGCATAAATTTCAGCACCTCTTTTTTTAGCCGTTTCATAGTTTTCTAAAACTAGACAGCAAGCTGTTCCTTCATTTAGCAACAAACCAGAGCGAGTTTCCTGAAAAGGTCTAGGAAGACCATCAGGACTAGAGTCGAATACTTTTAATCCCTCTAGCAATTTGATGATTGAAAATTTATCATCTTGGAGCCATTCTGTTCCACCACATACTACGGTATCAGCGTGGCCATCGGCTATTTTCAGATAAGCTTCTCCAATTGCATTAGTTGATGAGGCGCAAGCGGCATTAATTACATAACATTCACCATGTAATTGATTAGTTATTGAAATCCAAGAAGCTGGCGCATTGGCCATAACTTTCGGTGCACCAAATCGATCCATCTTGCCTTCGGTAATAAACTTTTCGTAGTTTTTGAACCCACTAGATAAATCACCAACTCCTAACCCAAGAATAGCTGGAATTTCATTATCTTCTGGAATAGTAATCCCTGAATCTTCAATTGCTAGTTTTGAAGCTAATGCAACCACTTGAGAATTGATATTACTGAAAAGTTTAATTTTTCTATCCGTTTGTTCGCTCGTCAACTTAACGGCTGGAACATAATAATCAACATTAACTGGGTATTTTTTCTTTGTTTCTTCAGGTATTTTCTGAGAAAAATTTCTTTTTCCAGATAATAAATTTTTTATAAATTCAGTTTTACCAATACCTAGTTGTGTAACAGGACCAATTCCTGTAATAACTACCCTATTTTTCATTTTTCTCCAGCTTTCTCTCTATGAAAGTTGTTACTTCAGAAACTGTTTTAATATCTGAAATTTCACCTTCATCAATATCAAGATTAAACTTCTCTTCGAGTAGAGTAATAAGAATCATCATTCTAACTGAATCAAAATCTAAATCGTCTGCCAGTGAGTCGTCACTCTTAACCCTTCGCGTAACACCTTCATCTGTTTCTATTGCAGAAGCGATAACATCTTTTACCTGTTCGTCAACCATTTTTTATCTCCCTTTCCATTAGCATATTTAGTATATTCTTTATATATAAATATGTCAAGAGAAAATATTTCCTGTCTTGCTTACAATGTGAAAAATAAAAACGAGCCATAGGAGTATCTGGGTCGTTTTACAATCGGGTTATGATGCTTTTCTAGCTAGCTAGCTAGCTAACTAACTAGCTAACTATTTATTTTCTTATGATTATTGATAGCTGCTATCATCATTTCATAAATTTCAATCTCAGTTTGATCCGCCTTTTCTAAGATGAGGTGGAAATATTCCTCACGTTCTTCTGGGGTGGACTGGGTACGAATGAAACTACGCAAGGAGTTGTAGTTCTTTTGGCGGTTGAAATAGGCAGAGCGCTCAGTTTGCTTAACTTCATCACGTGGGGTATTCAGCACCTCGTCTAAATCCGGGAAACTCTTACGATAATAGGTCAAGTGTCCCAATTTCAGGTCTAACTTTTGTGCGATTTTTTCAAGCGACAGGCCTTGTTTGCGTAAGGCTTTAATGTCTTCTAGTTTTGGTTCCACCACCGTATAGTATTGATTGGGTCTGCCCATGCCTAATTCTCCTGTGAGCGGATAAAACCACGCATGAGCGCCGCCGCTGCATCTTCTGTCAAATCCCCCACCACAATTTCACGCTTTGTTTTTTCGCCTACAAGGTCAGTTTCAATGAGGTCATCATAAGCGTCTGGCTTAAAGAGTGTTTCATCAAGCGCTAACATAGGCTTTCCATAAGCGACACGTTGGGCAATCACTTTACCGTTCTTTTTTATTTCCGCCACATCGTCCCAGAGGTCGCGCAGAAAGTGTACAAGGTCATAGTGACTTTTAGGAACTTCGACACCCTTATCCATGAGCCAAATGGTCTCACTCCCTGCCGCAAGCGTTGGGATTTTGGGAGCTGTTTTGGTATTGCCAGACAAAACGTCATAGATCGGAAAAGTAAAGGCGGCATTGGGATTGTTTTTTATGACGCGTAAGACGTCGAGTGTTGTGATGATCATTATTGTGATCTCCTTTCAAGATTTATAAGGCAGGCTTTGTACCAAAGTGACTGATTCCCATTCCAAGGTGTTTCAGAATGAACCAGAGGGCTTTAAAGATTCCTTTAATCAGACCAACCACCAGTTTGAGGGATAAGAAAATCAGGCGGAAGAGAATGGCAAAGAGGGTATAGACGAGGGCGGATTCCATGAGCGCGACTCCTTTCATTTTTTTTTTGATTTATTATACCTCTTTTCTTTTGATTTATTATACCTCTTTCCGTTTCTACGTCAAGAGTTATGAGTTATAATTTCACCTAATCAAAGAGATATTAAAAAGTCTTCTCTTAACCAATCGAATAATGGATAGAGAAGACTTTTTCAGTCGTTTAACCCTTTGGAATAATGGCTCAAAAATTTTTACGCTGTTCAATACGCCATTTTGTGAATTTTTTTGTGAATTTTTGAGTTGCGTTCAAATTTTTAGCTCATTTACACCTATGGTTGAGCAATTTGTGATTTTTTAACTTTCTTTATACCAAAAAAAACCTTTTTTGTATGCCTTTCCCTGTGGAACGGGACTTTTGCGCCATAAAAAAGAGAAAAAACATTAAATCTGGGCTATTCCCCCTTAATTAACGCTTTTTCTCTTTTTTTATATTTTAGGAATAAATAAATCCCCTAAAGTAGCCGCCATGACTGCTTTTATGGTATGCATTCGATTTTCAGCTTGTTCAAAAACGACCGAATTCTTTGAATTAAAAACTTCATCAGTAACCTCTAATTCATTAAGGTTATAATTTTCCTTAATTTCTTTCATCACTTCCGTGTTTAAATCATGAAAGCTGGGTAAACAATGCATAAAAATAAAGTTTTTATTAATAATTTTTTCAACAACTTTTTGATTAATTTGATAGGATTTCAATAATTTAATTCGCTTGGCTGTTTGAGCTTCCTCACCCATACTGACCCAAACATCAGTATAAACAATATCAGCATTTTCAAGTCCATTTAAATCTGTTCGGATACTTATTTTACTGCGACTTTTCATGGCATATTTACGTGCCAGTTTTTGTATTTCTAAAGCGGGTTGCAAGGACTCTGGCGAAATAATTGTGATATTTACGCCTAAAATTGCTCCAGTCACTAATAGAGAATTTGCCACATTATTTCGTCCATCACCAACATAAGCGAGGGTTAAATCTTGTAAATGGCCAAAATGCTCCTTGATTGTCATAAAATCTGCCAGCATCTGTGTCGGATGCCAAACATCAGTCAATCCATTCCAAACGGGTCTACCTGAATCCTTGACTAGAATTTCCACATCACTTTGCTTAAACCCACGAAACTCAATGCCATCAAACATTGAACCCAAAACTTTCGCCGTATCTGAAATAGATTCTTTTTTGCCCAACTGAATATCATTTGGCCCTAAAAATTCAGGATGTGCTCCCAAATCTACAGCGGCCGTTGTAAAAGCTGCTCTTGTTCTTGTAGATGTTTTTTCAAAAATAAGGGCAATATTTTTATCTAATAAATATTTATGTTGAATATGTTCTTTTTTTAACTTTTTAAGATGAATTGCAAAATCAATCAGATATAACAATTCATCTTTACTAAAATCTATTTCTTTTAAAAAACTTCTTCCTTGAAACATTCTCTCTCCTCTTATTTGCTTAAATTATCAATGATTTATCATTGTCCCTTGCCCTTTGTCAGTAAATAATTCCAATAATAAGGCGTGCGGAACACGGCCATCTAATAAAACAGCCTGACCCAATCCTTCAAACATGGCATATTTAATGGCTTCAATCTTTGGAATCATTCTGTCAGTGATTTTTTTCTCTTTGACTAACTTTTCTAGATTGGTCAGATTGATTTCATCAATAAATGACTCCTCGTCAGGAAAATTGCCATATAAGCCACGAACATCGCTTAATAAAATAAATTGTTCAGCACTCAATGCACCGGCAATTCGACTGGCTGCGGTATCAGCATTGACATTATAAATTTCACCATCAAGACCAATGCCGGCCGAAGCAATGACGGGAACAGCATCCGTTTGATTGATACGCTCAATGATTTCCGGATGAATCGCTGTAATTTCTCCAACATAGCCTAAATCTTCAGAAATAGGTTTGGCTTCTATCAATTTACCATCAATTCCTGAAACGCCAATCGCATTGCCACCTAAACGAATGATATCTTGAACCAAACTTTTATTTACTTTTCCAGCTAAAGCTGTCAGTGCTAATTGAGCTGTTTTCTTATCTGTCACGCGCAAACCTTGAACAAATTGGCTTTTTTGCTCATATTTTTCAAGTAATTCTCCAATCGCAGGTCCGCCGCCATGAACCAAAACTACTTTAATTCCCACCGTTTTAAGTAATAAAATATCTTTTAGAATACTTTCTTTCACTTTTTCATCAATCATTGCATTGCCACCATATTTAATGACAACCGTTTGGTCACGATATTTCAGAAAATATTTGAGACTTTCGGTCAAAGTCTGAGCTGTGTTTTGTGAATCTCTCATAAAATTTTCTCCAATAGCTCTGCTCCTTTTTGCAGTTCTACTTTCGTCATGACAAGTGGTGGAAGCAGGCGAATGACATCATGACCAGCTGACAAGGCTAAGAGACCATTTTCACGCAGTAAAGCAAGAACTTCTGGAACTTTTTTCTCGTCAGTTAATTGAATTCCAATCATCAATCCCAAACCTCTGATGGACTTAACCGTCGCTTTTACTGACAGCTTTTCTGTCAGTAATTTTAAGAAAAAAATACCTTTGTCAGTCACTTTTTCTAAAAAGTCACTGTCAATTTCTTTTAAAACTTCATTAGCCGAAGCCATAGCTAAAGGATTCCCACCAAATGTTGAGCCATGCTTTCCTGCTGAAAAATAACTGGCATATTTATTCTTAGCGAGCATCGCACCTGTAGGAATCCCATTCGCCAATGCTTTTGCCAAGGTAAAAATATCCGGCTCAAAATCAAAATGTTCAAAAGCAAATAATTTTCCAGTTCGACCAATTCCAGTTTGAACTTCATCAATAATCAGTAAAATTCCTTTTTGCTGACAAGTTTTTAGAGCTTCAACAAAATCTGGAGAAATTGGTAAAACGCCACCCTCACCCTGAATAATTTCAAAAATAATCGCGCCAATTTTTTCTTTTTCAAGAATTTGCTCAAGTGCTACCACATCATTAAAAGGACTAGCCACAAAATTTGGTAATAAAGGCGAAAATCCTGCTTGGATTTTTTCTTGCATGGTTGCACTCATAGCACCAAAAGTACGACCATGAAAGCCATCTATAAACGCCAAAATTTTCTGATCTTTTTTGATGAGATGAGTTAATTTTAAAGCTGCTTCATTAGCTTCAGTCCCAGAATTACAAAAAAAGCTTTATATGAATGATTTTGACTTAACTTTTCAGCCACATCTTCTTGCAAAGGATTTTGATAAAGATTTGAAAGATGAGACAGGCTGTCTAATTGAGCTTTCACCGCCACTTTTCCCTTTTCAAAACTATATCCTAAATTCATGACCCCAATCCCACTTGTGAAATCTAAATACTTATTTCCCCTGTCATCAAATAAATATTGATCTTCTCCTTTGATTAAGCTAAATGGTAGGCGACCATAATTTTCAAATAAATTTGTCATTTTTTCTCCTTCTTAACTTGTATATAAAGCATTAATTTCGACATATTTATAAGTCAAATCACAGCCCCAAGCCTGACCCAAGCCACTTCCAGCATTCAAGTCAGCAATAATTTCAATTTTATCTTCTTTTAATTTCTCAGAAAGAAAAGCTGCATCAAAGTCAACTGGTGTTGAATGATAAAGCACAAGTTCATCTTGAAGTTTTAATTCAATATCAGAAACTTCAAAATTAGCCACCTGACCAATTGACGAAATAATCCGCCCCCAGTTAGGGTCTGCACCAAAAATTGCCGTTTTAACTAAACTTGAACCCACAATTTTTTTGGCAATAAATCGCGCTGTTAAATCATTTGGCGCTCCTTTGACGGTCACTTCAATCAGTTTAGTTGCACCTTCACCATCAGCGGCGATTTGTTTGGCTAAGGACTGACAAACCTTTGCCAGCATTTCTTTAAACAAAAGATAGTCTGAACTTCCTTCTAAAATTTCATTATTTTTAGCTTGGCCATTTGCCATCAACAAAACAGTATCGTTCGTTGAAGTATCTCCATCCACTGTAATCTGATTAAATGTCGTTTCAATAATTTCTGATAATGTTTTTTGTAGTAAAGCTTGAGCAATTTTTGCATCCGTCGTAATAAAAGCAAGCATGGTTGCCATATTTGGATGAATCATCCCCGATCCCTTACAAACCCCGGCCATATTCACGATTTGACCCCCAATTTCAGCTTCAAAGTTAATTGTTTTAGTTTGGGTATCTGTTGTTAAAATGGCTTTGGCAAAATATGCTGCTGTCCCTTCATTTTGGGATAACTTTGAAATTCCTGTGGCAATTTTTTCCATCGGAAGCTGTACTCCAATGACCCCTGTTGAGCAAACCGCCACTTCCTCAGCTTTGAGTTCAAATTTTTCAGCAAGCAATTTTTGTGTTTTCAAAGCATTTGCATAACCCTGCTCGCCTGTTACTGCATTGGCAACCGCCGAATTACAAATAATGGCCCGTGCTTGTCCTTTTTTGACAATTTGACGGTCAATCAATACTGGCGCTGCACAAACTTTATTGGTTGTAAAAACGCCAGCAATCGCAGCTGGAACTTGACTTAGTATTAACCCTAAATCTAAGTTTTTATATTTTAATTGTGCATGAACAGCATCTGCCAAAAATCCCTTTGGACTTGCAATTGTCCCTTTTATTTCTTTCATTTCTTCCTCTTCTAAAGACTTGGCATAAATTTCAAGCCTAAACTTTCATCGTAGCCAAATAACTGATTAAAATTTTGTACTGCTTGTCCGGCAGCCCCTTTCATAAGATTGTCAATCACCGAAACAACTGACAAAACATTTGTCACTGGATTATAAGCTAATCCAATATCGCAAAAATTGGTCCCAATCACATCTGAGAGTTGGGGCATTTGTCGTCGAATTCTGACAAAGTTTTTTGTCGCATAGACCTGTTCATAAGCATTTTTTATCGTTTCAAAATCAAAATCAGCTGCAACTTTTGCATAGCTACTAACAAAAATCCCTCGACTCACAGGAATTAAAGAAGTTGAAAATTGCAAGGCTTGAAAATTTGAATTCCAAATCTTCAATTGTTGAGCAATTTCTGGAATATGTTGATGACTATTGATTTTATACATGGACATATTATCGACAACATTCACAAAATGACTCGCGTCAGACAGACCTTTTCCGGCTCCCGAAAGTCCTGACTTGGCATCCACAATGATTGAGTCTAAATCAATCATCTTATTTTTAACTAACGGATAAAGTGCAAGTAGTGTGGCTGTTGCATAGCAACCTGGATTCGCTATATAGTTAGCTTTTGCTTGACCAATGTCTGCCAGATTATATTGAGCGCTTAATAAATATTCATTTTTTAAATTTGTATTTTTATACCATTTATTGTATATTTCTAAATCAGCTAATCGAAAATCTCCTGATAAATCAATGACAGGAAAATTATTATCAATAAACGTTAAAGCTAATTTTTGACTAACACCCGCTGAGGTTGCAAAGAAAACTGCATCACATTCTGCCATAATTTCTTCTTCATTAAATTCACTGATAGTCAAGTCAGTCAAGCCTTCAAGTTGCGGAAAGTGTTCTGATAATTTTTCTCCATAATGACTTGTTGCATATATTTTTGTTACTTCTACTTCTGGATGATAATAGAAAATTCGGAACAGTTCTAAGCCGCTATAACCTCTAATTCCGACAATTGCTACTTTTTTCATATTTACACACTTTCTATGTATTTTTATACACTATACTACTCTATTTTTTATTTGTCAAGAATTTTATGTATTATTATACTTTTTTAAACAAAAAAAGAGAAAGAAATTAATTTCTTTCTCTTTGATAATTCATTAATTTTTAGTTTTCATAAATTCCGATATGTTCATGTTGATGGCTACCATCCTCAATCATATTAAGCACAGCCTCGGCATAATCAGCATATGAAATTCGACTTTTACCCGCTTTATTATGTTCTAAAACATCGCCGGTAATTGTATAATTATTTGTTTGTGCTCCTTCTGGGTCAAAAAATTCTGCAGGAGAGAAGAAGGTCACATTAAGTTTTGATGCTTCATAAATCAAGCTTGCTTTTGCCATTTCTAAAAGAGTTGGATAGTAAGGTAAATCTGTTGGTGTCACATCAAGCAAGAGTTTTTCGTGACTTTCATCAAGATAGAGAGAGCTTGCTCCCCCAACAACAATTAAACGACTATCTATATTTTCAAGAAGTTTTATCATCACATGGGCTACTTTTGAATAATCTTCCTCATGACCTGCCGGTGCCCGATGCGCTAAAACGATTGCATCGAATCCTGCTAAGTCTTCAGAAGTTAATTCAAAAATATCTTTTTCAAGAATAGTAGTCACTTCAACTTTTAATCGTGCTTTATTTCTAACAATGGCAGTCACTTCATGACCGCGCCCAAATGCTTTTTGAGCGATTAAACTTCCTGCCTTACCAGAAGCAGCAATTACAGCAATTTTTTTCATAAAAAGCTCTCCAATCTCTTATTTATTTTAATTATAACAAATTAAGTAATTCTGACTTCTAAAAATGGTTCAAAAAAAACAGCCTGAGCTGCTTTTCATTTATTTAACGACTCAAATCAACTCTTTTACCTAATTTATCCATGACAAATGCCCCGCTAAATAAGCTGGCAAATTCACCTAGAGCTAATGTCCCCCAGGTCAGCAAAAATGGTGTTCCTGCGACAAATTTTAATTCAAGAGCAATGGTGAACATACTTATCGAAAAGAAAATTGCAAAAAAGAAAAATGCTTTATTTAACTGACCATTCCAAAAATAATCTTTTTTAAAGCGGTCAAACAAAAGGACACCAAGACTTAAGAATACTAAAGTTGACAAACCACCGACAATCACATCTACCCAAGTGAAAGATAAAAAGTTTGAAATCATACAACCAATTGTCACCGCAATAATATATTTTTTATTGAAGAAGGCTGTAAAATTCAACATTTCTGATACTCGAAATTGAATAGGTCCGTAAGAAATTGCGCTCAAACCTGGTGTCATCGTTAGAATAACATACAGGGCCGCAACAATTGCGATTGTAACAATATCATAAGTTTTTGATTTTTTCAAAAGGTTCTCCTTTGGCGACAAAATTCGCCTATAATATGCTTGAGCAAAGGGATGAAGGCTCAAGGGTTAACTCACTATTGAGCAACGTTTTTATTTTAGCAGATTTTTTGAGAAATGAAAAGGATTGACAAATATTTGCTTTCATCTAATTATTATTTGGGCATTATCTTCGTTAACGAAGGAATCATTCTTTGTACTCGATAGAAATTCTAACAGGAGCATGAAAATATCCTGCCAACAAAAAAGCAAAAAAATTACTGACAGAAATTTTTTCACAGAAAACAAGCAATTGAACAACTTGTCAGTAAAATCAACAAGTCTGTCAGTACTTTTGTAGTTAATACAGACTTTCCCACAATAAATAAAAGACTTACCAACATGCTGATAAGTCTTTCAATATCTTTTATTTGATTGTCCAGCCACCATCAATTGGGACAATTGCTCCTGACATATAAGAGGCTTGTGGACTTGCTAAAAAGAGGGTCAAATCAGCCACTTCGCGAGGACTAGCCCATCGTTTAGCTGGTGTCTCATCAGCTACCCATTGGGCCATCTGACCATTATTTTCAGTGAAATCAGCCGCATTCATCGGTGTATTGATGGCACCTGGAGCGATGGCTGCTACTTGAATCCCGTGTTGCGCTTCATCCAAAGCTAACTGTTTTGTCAACCCAACAATGGCATGTTTACTGGTCGTATAAGCGACGCCACCACCACCGGCAATCAAGCCAGCAACCGAAGCCATATTGATAATTACTCCTGATTTTTGAGCTTTCATTTTTGGCAAGAATGCTGAAATCATCAAATACATCGAATTGAGATTCGTTGATAAAATTCGTTGCCATTCTGCAAAGTCAGTTTCTTCCAAAGTTTTATAAGCATCCAAAACGCCCGCTGTATTGAGTAAAACATCAATACTTCCCACTTCGTCAGCTAATTTTTCAACTGATTGAGCATCGGAAACATCAAGAATTTTTACTGACAGATTTTTTGAATTAATGATAGATTCGTCAGTAAATTCTTGTAAGTCCACAGCAACAACCTCTGCGCCTTCGGCTAAAAATACTTTTGTTTGAGCCAAGCCAATACCACTGGCAGCACCTGTAATTAGCACTTTTTTCCCAGAAAATTTCATTTTGTAGCCTATCTATCTATTCAACCAAGGCCCAATCATCGGCCAAAACGTCGCAAGGCGTTGGGGCCCACATTGAAAAACCTTCACCCTCTCCCGAGACATTAATCAAGAAATAAGGGGTAACTTCCAACTTCTCACCAGATTCTAAAACAATCGAATCATAGAGTTTAACATAATTTTCGGCACCAGACCAGCCTTGTGTTCTGACTACTTTTTTCCCAGCTTTAAGTAAAGCTAATGCTTCTTCAAAAGTCATTTTTCCCTCCATATTGTTTAAAAAGGGGCTTTCGCCCCTCTTGATTTTACTGATAGAACTGTCAGCTCTGCTGACAATTCCTTTATCTACAACTAAAATGCTCATTATTCAATCGCATTTTACTGACAGAAACCATTGTCGCTCATCGGCAAAAAACATTTTTACTATCATAACAAAATTGTCTGTCAGTAAATTATTCTAGCTATTACCCAATCAATGAACCAGCAGGAACATCATCATCAACGGTCAAGACACGCAATTTTCCATCAAATTCGGCTGACAAAATCATTCCTTGTGAAACGTATTTTTTCATCATTTTACGTGGTTTCAAATTGGCTACGATTTGTAATTTTTTACCTACTAATTCTTGTTCATTTGGATAGAATTGTGCAATTCCTGACAAGATTTGACGTGGTTCAGAATCACCAGCATCCAATTTAAATCTCAACAATTTATCAGAACCTTCAACAGGTTCTACTTCAAGCACTTCGGCAACTTTTAGTTCAATTTTTTCAAAATCATCAAATTTAATTTGTGGTAAAGTTAAATTCAATTCAACTTCTTCAGGGACCCACTCTTTTTCTGGCAATACACCACCAGCCATTTGTAATTTAATATAAGCAACCTCTTCTTCCACATCAAGACGTGGGAAAATAGGTTGACCTTTTGCTACTACAGGATGAGTAAATGAATAGCCAAAAGAAAGATTTTCAAGTGAAAATGATCTTTCATCCATTCCCAATTGCTCAAAGATTTTACCTGATGTTGCACGCATAAATGGTTGTAAAAGTGCACCTGCAATCCGTAAATTTTCTGCCAAATGATACAAAACATTATTCAATTTTGCTTTGTCGTCTTCTGATTTTGCAAGGACCCAAGGTGCTGTTTCATCAATATATTTATTTGTTCTTGAAATCAATGTCCAAACATCAGCCAAAGCTACGTTGAATTCAAATTTATCCATTGCTTTATGGAAATGACTGATTGTTTCTTCAACCACTTCTTCCAAACTTGCATCAAATTCAGTCGAAACTCCAGTTGCTTCGATTTTTCCGTCATTATATTTGTTAATCATTGAAACGGTACGATTCAACAAATTCCCCAAATCATTGGCCAAATCAAAATTAATACGTCCAACAAAGTCTTCTGGAGTGAAAATTCCATCTTGTCCAAAAGAAATCGCACGCATCAAATAATAACGAACTGCATCAAGGCCATAACGTTCAATCAACATCTCAGGATAAACAACATTTCCTTTTGATTTAGACATTTTTCCGTCTTTCATCAAGAGCCATCCATGAGCGAAAATCTTTTTAGGAGCAGGTAAACCTAGAGCATGAAGCATAATTGGCCAGTAAATCGTATGGAAACGAACAATTTCTTTACCAACCATATTAATTCCAGGCCAGTATTTTTTAAAATTACTGTCATTGTCAGAATTATAGCCGAGCGCTGTAATATAGTTCAATAAAGCATCAAACCACACGTAGACCACATGCTTAGGATTAGAAGGGACAGGAATTCCCCAAGTAAAACTTGTCCGTGTCAAAGCCAAATCTTCTAGACCTGGCTTGATGAAATTATTGACCATTTCATTTTTACGAACCTCAGGTTGAATAAAATCTGGATGTTCATCATAATATTGTAAAAGCCAGTCAGCATATTTTCCCATGCGGAAGAAATAAGTTTCTTCTTCAACCCATTCCACTTCATGACCAGAAGGTGCAATGCCACCAGTAATATTTCCAGATTCATCTCGGAAAATTTCTTCAAGTTGTGTTTCAGTGAAAAACTCTTCATCAGAAACAGAATACCAACCCGCATATTTTCCCAAATAAATATCATCTTGTTCCAATAACTGTTCAAAAGCCTTCGCTACGGCTTCTTCATGATAAGTGTCTGTAGTACGGATAAATTTATCATAAGAAATATCCAATTTTTTCCATAATTCTTGAACATCAGCCGCCATTGGGTCCAAGTATTCTTTAGGAGTCATTCCCAATTCTTCGGCTTTTCGTTGAATTTTCATTCCGTGTTCATCAAGCCCTGTTAAATAAAAAGTATCAAAGCCCATCAAACGTTTGTAACGAGCAAGCACGTCGCAAGCAATAGTTGTGTAAGAACTACCAAGATGCAACTTGCCTGATGGATAATAAATTGGGGTTGTAATGTAAAAAGTTTTGTTTTCTGTCATATTTTCCTCTTTCCGAGCAAATGAGGCTCGATATTTGAGAAGATTCTCATCTAAATATTATACCAAAAAACCTCTAAAATCGCATTGTCTGATTAAGTTTGTTATAATTATCATAGAAAAGTTAAGAATTCCTTTAAGTCACAGCTCTTTGGAAATTCTTTTAAAAAATAAAGGAACGATTATGAACTATAAATTTATCTCATGGAATATTGACTCACTCAATGCTGCATTGACTGGAACCTCAGAACGTGCTGCCCTTTCTCTTGCTGTTGTTAAAAATCTTGCCCAAGCACAACCAGACGTTTTAGCCATTCAAGAAACCAAACTTCCTTCTACTGGACCTAAAAAAGCTCATTTGGAAGTTTTGGAAGAACTGTTTAAAGGTTATAAAATCGTCTGGCGTTCATCAGTAGAGCCTGCTCGTAAAGGATATTCTGGAACAATGATTCTTTATAAAGAAACTCTACCAGAACCAGTCATCACTTTTCCTGAAATTGATGCTCCTGAACCTATGGATGCCGAAGGTCGAATCATCACCCTTGAATTTCCTGATTTCTTTGTCACTACGGTTTATACACCAAATGCGCAAGAAGGCCTGACACGACTTGATTTACGTGGAATTTGGGATGATAACTATCGTAACTATCTCACAAGCCTTGATGCTCAAAAACCTGTCTTTGCTTGTGGAGATTTCAATGCGGCCTATACAGAAATTGACTTAGCCAATCCCCGTGGTAATCACAACTCAGCTGGATTTACTGACCAAGAACGTGAAAAATTTGGTCAACTTTTAGAGGCTGGATTTACTGATACCTTTCGTCAACTCCATGGTCAAGTTGAGAAATTTTATGAAGAAGGACGTAGTATTTATACTTGGTTTGCCCAACGTGCAAAAACTTCAAAACTAAATAATTCAGGTTGGAGAATTGACTACTGGCTGGTTTCCAATCGTCTTGCCCAAGCAGTTAAAGTTTCTGAACCCCTTGATTCTGGTGAACGTTTAGACCACGTCCCCATTCTCTTAGAATTTGAACTCTAAAATAAAAGAACCTTAAAGGTTCTTTTTTATTGTCAATAAAACAAATAGAGACTATAATTGAGTAAAAATAGTTGAGGAGAACATGTTTATGGTTAATATAAATTTAGTTTTAGCAGAGCATCAGACCTTACAAACTGAACGCTTGATTCTTAGAAAATTACAACTTGAGGATGCCCCAGAAATGTTTAACTATGCTTCTAATCCTGAAGTTGCTCGTTTTACTAGCTTTGAACCACATGATTCTCTAGAAACAACTAGAGCCACAATTGCCAAGTTTTTTCTGCCGAACAGCCTCTATCATTGGGGGATTGTTGAAAAAACTTCAGGTCAGCTCATTGGTGAAATTTTTCTTAATCCTATCAATGAAAAAACAGTCGAACTGGGTTGGATTTTAAATCAAGACCATTGGGGAAAAGGGATTATGCCAGAAGCTACTGAATGTCTTTTGGCGCTTTCTTTCGATAAATTAGAAGTTAAAGTTATTCAAGCTAAACATTTTACAGAAAATGCAAAGTCTGGACGGGTCATGGAGAAGTTAGGAATGAAACACTTAGGAAAGGTTTATTCTTACTTTCCTAAGTTTAAAAATCCTCTTCTTACAGATTATTGGGCAATTACTAAAGATGAGTATGACTTACTTCATTGACTTACGAACGAAAGGTTTTCTAATAAAAAGGTTTATTTTTTTAGATTTTTGTGGTAGTCTTAAAATATAAAAAAGATGACGAAAGGCTACTAAATGTCCCGTTCTGACGAAATCATTCGCATTGTGAGTGATTATAAAAAAATTGAAGTCAATCAACTTTCACAACTCCTTAATGTTTCAAACGTAACGATTCGAAAAGACCTTGATAAACTTGAAGAGAAAGGAATTATTAATCGCCAGCACGGTTTTGCTTTGATTAATAATACAGATGATATCAATTTTCGTTTAGCCAAAAACTATGATTTAAAGCGAAAAATTGCTGTCAAAGCTGCTGAAAATATTCTTGATGGGGATACAGTAATGATTGAATCTGGTTCTACTTGCGCTTTGCTTGCTGAAGAGTTAGCCTTTAATCGAAAAAATGTCACTATCATCACTAACTCTGTTTTTATTGCCAATTATATTCGTAAATCCGACTCGGTAAAAGTAATTTTATTAGGAGGAGAATATCAAAATAATTCACAGGTCAACGTTGGACCTCTGATAAAAAAGGTGGTTGATGAATTTTACGTTGATAAATTATTTATCGGTATTGATGGTTTTGACCCGGTCCGCGGTTTTAGAAGTAATGATCTCGCTCGTAGTGAAGCCATTCATGTCATGGCTGCTGCGGCTAAGGAAGTGATTATTTTAACTGATGCTTCTAAATTCAACCAAAATGGAACTGTCACCTGTTTTTCATTCCCTGAAATTTCCCAAGTTTTTACTGACAAGTCAATCAATGCAGGAAGTCAAAAAATTCTCGATTTGAAAAAAATAAAGGTTACTACTATCTAATTAAAAATGGACGATGTCCATTTTTTTATTGACAGATTTTCTAAAATATGATATATTTTCTTCATAAGAAAGAATTATGCTTTCGTTTGAAAGTTTTGCTTTTTTTGGAATCTCCTAAGATTTAAATATTATTACATAAAAAAATGAGTCTAACCAACTCATTTTTTTATATTTTTTCATAAGATGATTCTTTAAAACCAATCTGTTGAACTTGACCATTTTTCACTAGTAATGGACGTTTGATAAGCATTCCATTTGACGAAAGAAGTTCTGCCATTTCTTTTTCAGATAATGTTGCTAACTTATCTTTAAGATTTAAGTCACGATAAACTAAACCACTTGTATTGAAAAACTTTTTGATGGGAAAATCTGCTTCTTTAAACCATTTCTCAAAGTTTTTTTGACTCGGTGGGGTTTCCTTCAAATCAATCGCTTGATAATCTATTCCAAGTTCATCTAACTTTGCTTTAGCTTTTCTACAAGTTGAACACTTTGGATACCAATAAAAATCGTACATCTTATCCTCCTTATGCTTTAATTTTATTATAGCATATTAAAAAGGAATTTTTTGGTCCAATTTTCTATGAAAAATCTATTTTTTAATGATTAATTTTATAGCTTGTTCGAGTTTTTCTTCCTTGTCAGTCACTTCTTTATCCAGTAAAAGTTCTTTGAGATTCTCAGCTACGATTAGACCAATCAGGCTATCTAAGCTAGAGCGAACAGCGGTTAATTGAGTCACAACATCAATACATTCCTCTCCAGATTCCATCATCTTAAGTATTCCTGTGAGTTGTCCCGTCGCTCGTTTCAAGCGATTTTTCATTTTTTTGTCATATTTTTTCATCAGTCATCCTTTTCTTGTTTCGCTCCCTAATCAAGTAATTCCTTGGTAACTTTGCTGTATAATCCAAAGGCACCATCCAAATTTTTCACTTTGTAGCCCTCTTGTTTTAGAATACGTTCTGCATTGTAAGAGCGAAGTCCTGACTGGCAGCTAACAATATATTCATTCTTTTTATCGAGTTCATTTAGCCGCTCACGTAAGTCATCAAGCGGAATATTTTGAGAATTTTTAAATTTCCCTTTTGCCAACTCATTTGGATTTCTCACATCAAGTAAGACTTTCCCTTTTGCTAATTCAGCCGCAAGTTCATGCCACTGAATATTTTCTGATTGCCACAAGAGAAGGTTTATTGCGGCATAGCCAGCCATATTTACTGGGTCCTTGGCTGAATCAAAAGGAGGGGCATAGGTCAATTCCAATTCTGGTAAATCAAAAACGGTTAGTTTTGCTTTGATAGCCGTAGATAAAATATCAATTCTTTTATCTACTCCTTCTTTACCAATTGCTTGCGCACCAAATATTTGTCCACTTTCTGGTTCAAAAATTAATTTCAAAACAATAGAAGTTACATCTGGATAATATCCCGCATGATTATTTGCTGTGACATGAACAATTTTATGATTAATCTTTAAACCTCTAAGCTGAAACTCAGAAAGGCCTGTACTTGCCACTTGCAAATCAAAAACACGGACAATGGCCGTTCCAAGTGAACCGCGATTTTTAATTGGTAATCCACTAATGATATCAGCTACCTGACGCCCTTGACGATTAGCTGGAGAAGCCAATGAAATTAAAGCATCCTGCCCTAATTGATTTTTGACAACAATGGCATCGCCTACTGCGTAAATATCCTTAACCGATGTTTCATAATGTTCGTCAACAAGAATTGCATTTCTTAGTCCTAATTTGATGCCCGCACTTTTAGCTAGACTCGTTTCTGGCTGAATTCCCACAGAAAGAATCGTTAAATCCGATTGCAGACTTTCACCATTATCTAGCAAAATTTCGTCATTTTTAAATTCGACAGCTCCTCTATTTGTCATTACTGAAAGATTATTTTTAATTAATTCTTCATTGACAAAAGCTGCCATTTCGCGATCAATGGTTGGTAAAACATGTGGTGCTTTTTCGACGATTGTGACACTTAACCCTCGTTTAGCAAGATTTTCAGCCATTTCTAAGCCGATAAAACCAGCACCAATAATTGTTGCACTTTTAGGAGCTTTGGCTTTCAAATAGGTCATTATTTTATCCACATCAGGAATATTTCGTAAGCTAAAAACATTTGTCGCTTGGTTCAAACCTTTGATTTGTGGAATTAAGGGTTTAGCCCCTGGTGAAAGAATCAATTTATCATAGCTTTCAACATAGCTTTCGCCGTTTGAAACTACAGTCACTTTCTTTCCTTCACTATCAATCGCAATAACTTCGGAATTTTCGCGCACCTCTAGGTTAAAACGGTTTTTTAGAGCTTTAGCAGATTGAACAATTAACTTTTCTCGCTCTGCAATTTCTCCCCCCACATAGTAAGGTAAGCCACAATTGGCAAACGAAACGTAAGGGCCTTTTTCAAAAACGATGATTTCTGCATTTTCGTTAAGACGTCGCAAACGGGTTGCAGCTGACATTCCACCCGCAACTCCGCCAACAATTAATATTTTTTCTGTCATTTTTTAATTTTTCCTCTCCAAGCTCGCATTCCTCCATTTACGTTTGTCACATCATAATTAGCTTTGTTTAATATTTTGTAGGCTTTTTTTGACCGCATTCCCGACTGACAAATTAATAAATACTTTTTGTTTTTGGCTAGAACATGTTCTCCCAATTTACTTAAAGGGATATTTCGAGCGCCTTTTATATGTCCATTTTGAAATTCATGAGCTTCTCTTACATCAATTAATTGTGTTCCTTTTTTTAATTCAGTACTTACTTCTGCTGGACTGATACTTTTTATTTTCTTAAATAATTCAAACATCGTTCTCTCTCTAAAGTCTGTCAGTAAATTCTAAGGGGCCATTCCAAGCAATGGTACCGCCTGAAATATTTATAGTATCAATTCCTTTTGTCGAAAGATACTGACAGGCCCTAGCTGAACGAGCACCTGACTGACAGATAAGATAAGTTCCGTCAGTAATTTCTGCATATCTTTCTTCTAGTTGACTCAATGGAATATTTTTGGCATTAGGAACATGACCACTGTTATACTCAAAATCTTCTCTTACATCTACAATTACTGGATTTTCACTTTCTGTCAGTAATTCTAATTCACTTATGTCAATTGTTTGCATTTTCACCTCTTGATTATTTGATTTATAATAATTATATACCCCCAAGGGTATATAAGTCAAGTTTATTATTTCCAAATGAAAAAACCTAAGTTTTAAATAACTTAGGTTTTGCTTAATTTTGAGAAATTCAATTATTTCTCGTTTTTATGTTTGACAGAGTCAACCGTATCATTAAATTTTTCTGCAACATCTTCAGCTAGGTCAGAAGCTTTGTCTTTGATATTTTCCAAGCCTTCTTTAGCTTTTCCCATAAGTCCTTCTGTTTTACCTTTAGCTTCTAGTTTTTCATCACCAGTTACTTTACCTGTGGTTTCTTTAACTTTTCCACTTACTTTATCTTTTGTTGCATCAAGTTTGTCATTTAAAGCCATTTTAAATCCTCCTAGTAATTGCGATTTTTTCTTTTATTATCATGAAAGTTTCATAATAATTTGTTAGAAAAACTAAATCAGTTAAATTTGTCAATCATTGACTGACAACCAATAATTTACGATTTCCCCTCCTTTAATCTTCTTAATCTATTCTCATTCTAACATCCGTAGCTCAAAAAGTACAGAAAACTGCTCATAAGACAAAAAAAACTTGGAAAATTCCAAGTTTTAATAATCATAGAGTTCTGTTGAAAGATAGCGCTCACCATTGTCAGCACAAAGTGCGAGAACTTTTTGACCTTTGCCAAGTTTTTTTGCCAATTCATAAGCTGCCCAAATTGCTGCGCCAGAAGATATACCTACTAAAAATCCTTCGCTTTTGCCAATTTTTCTTGCGGTCTCTAAAGCCTCATCACTTGTTACATCAATTACACCATCATAAGCTTTCGTATCTAAATTTGGTGACATAAATGGAATACCAATTCCTTGAATGCGGTGTGGACCACTCTCACCTCCTGTTAAAATTGGTGATTCTGCCGGTTCGACAACAAAAGTTTTGATTTTAGAATTTTGACTTTTAAGATAGTGAGAAACACCAGAAATTGTACCCCCAGTGCCTGCACAAGCAACAAATGCGTCCAGGCCATTTTCACCAAATGCTTCAATTATTTCTGGACCAGTCGTTAATTCATGGGCTTTTAAATTAGCTGGATTTTCAAATTGCATTGGCATAAACCAACCATTTTCTTCAACTAATTTTTGACCTAAATCAATGGCAGCTTTGATGCCATCAGCTGCTGGAGTCAAAATCAATTCTGCTCCATAAGCTTGAATAATCTGACGACGCTCTTTTGAGTAACTATCAGGCATGATAATAACCACATTATAGCCTAAAGCTGCACCAGCCATGGCAAGTCCAATTCCTGTGTTCCCAGAGGTAGGTTCAACAATCGTTCCTCCCTTTTTTAAGCGACCATCTGCTTCGGCTTGCCGAATCATTTGTAAAGCAATCCGGTCTTTAACTGAACCTCCAGGATTAAAATATTCAAGTTTTAGATAAATTTCTGCTCCATTTTCTGGACCATTTTTTAGTTTGATAATTGGACTATTTCCAACTAATTCAGTAATATTTTCAACAATTTTTACCATAATTAATTCCTAAATTACTGACAGCTTTGTGTCAGTTCAAGTCAACCAAATGAGCGCTTGAGGCGGGAGATAGATGAATTGTATGCACTTCTGTCAGTAAATTACTTTCAATTTCTACTGTCTAATTTTTCTGTCAGTTCAACAGGACCAATGTGAGCTGTTAAAGTGAGGGAGAAAGGAGTCGTAAGCTTTGCTTACAAGTCTGTCAGTAAAATTATTTTTTTTCAAGTGCTTCTTGGATATCTGTCAGTAAATCTTCAATTGCTTCAACCCCTACTGATAGACGAATTAGGCCATCCTTAATCCCAATTTCTTCACGAAGTTCTTTTGGAATAGAAGCATGAGTCATCACTGCTGGCACTTCAATTAAAGATTCAACGCCACCTAGTGATTCAGCCAACGTAAAATAGCTCAAGTTTTCAACAAAATCTTTGACGGCATTTTCATCCGTTAATTCAAATGAAATCATCCCTCCAAAGGCAGACATTTGTTTTTTAGCAATTTCATGCCCCGGATGGCTATTAAGACCTGGATAATAAACTTTTGAGACGGCTTTAGAAGTTTCTAAAAACTCAGCAATTTTTTGAGCATTTGCCGAATGAGCCTCCATCCGAAGCGCAAGTGTTTTAATACCTCTTTGCACTAACCAGCTGTCTTGTGGTCCAAGAACCGCCCCAATTGAATTTTGTAAAAAGCCAATTTCGCTGGCGAGTTCTTTTGAATTGGTTGTAACTAGTCCTGCCACTACATCTGAATGTCCACCTAAATATTTCGTTGCGGAATGCAAAACAATATCAGCTCCTAAAGCAATTGGTTGTTGTAAATACGGTGTCGCAAAGGTATTATCCACCAGTGTTAAGGCATCATGAGCTTTAGCAATTGCTGAAATTTCCTTAATGTCCAAAACTTTTAATAAAGGATTTGAAGGAGTTTCAAAATAAATAGCTTTCGTTTCTTCTTTAAAAGCCGCTTTCAAGTCATCAAGATTACTCAAATCAACTAAATCATAAATAATCCCTGTCTTTGTCAGCACTTTATCCATCAAACGGAAAGTTCCACCATAAACATCATCAGCTAAAATGATATGATCTCCTGCAGAAAATAGCGAAAGAACCGCATGAATTCCAGCAAGTCCTGAACTAAATGCAAATCCTTGAACACCACCTTCTAAATCTGCAATTAATTCTTCCAAGGCATGACGCGTTGGATTTCCAGAACGTGAATATTCGTATTCTTTAGGTTGTCCAAGTCCGTTTTGTTTATAAGTTGACGTTTGATAAATCGGAACAGATACTGCTCCTGTTGTCTTGTCTGTTGAAATACCACCATGAATTACTTTCGTTTTTATACTTGTCATTGGCCCTTTTCTTTCTATTTTCAATCTAATATAAAGATATCACGAAAGTGTGCCCAGTGCTATAAGATTTTTTTATAGCAGAATTAACTTTTTTTATGTATAAAAAAACGAAGGACATCCTTCGTTTTTTAATATTTTCTAAATCTTTCGTAGCGTTGTTCTGCCAATTCTGTTTCTGTCAGTAATGACAAGTCACCAAGTGATTCTGTCAGTTGTCTTTTCAGATTTTCAATCAGATTTTCCTCAGAAATAATAGCATCAACAAGACCCATTTCTAAAAGATGTGGCGCTGTAATTTTCATCAATTCAGCCGCTTCATCACGACGTGAACCATCTTTCCAGAGAATCGTCGCAAAACCTTCTGGAGAAAGTACTGAATAAACAGCATTTTCTAAAATATATACTTTATTGGCAAGTGCAAGAGCTAATGCTCCTCCTGAACCACCTTCACCTGTGATGAAAGCAATAATTGGAACTTTAAGGTCAGACATTTCCAAAAGGTTTCTAGCAATTGCTTCACCTTGTCCACGTTCTTCTGCTTCAATTCCTGGATAAGCACCAGCTGTATTGATAAACGTAATGACTGGACGACCAAATTTTTCAGCTTGCTTCATCAGTCTTAACGCTTTACGATAGCCATTCGGACTTGGTTGTCCAAAATTAGTAGCTAAATTTTCAGCAAGGTTACGTCCTTTTTGAATTCCAATAACGGTCACAGCTTGATTATTGAAGCGAGCAATTCCGCCGACAATCGCTTCATCATCTGTTAACTGACGGTCGCCGTGTAATTCAAAGAAATCAGTGAAAACTTTGTCAATAATATCTCTTGCCGAAATTCTGTCAGCCGCTCGTGCTTCATTAATAATGTCAGCAATATTTTTTTGTGAAACTTCACCTGTCAGTGAATCAATTGTTTCAGACATTTTCCACCTCCGTATGAAGTTCTAAAAGAAGTGCCAATTTTTGACGTAATTCAGTCCGCTTAACAATTGCATCAACAAAACCATGATTCAAAAGAAATTCAGCTTTTTGGAAATCATCAGGTAAAGTTTGACGGACGGTTTGTTCGATGACACGACGTCCAGCAAAACCAATTAAAGATTGGGGTTCAGCTAAAATAATATCTCCCAGACTGGCGAATGAAGCTGTCACTCCTCCAGTTGTTGGGTCAGTTAAAACTGTAATATAAAAAAGTCCTGCATTTGAATGTCGTTTCACAGCAGCCGAAGTTTTGGCCATTTGCATCAATGACATAATTCCTTCTTGCATTCTTGCACCACCTGATGCCGTAAAAACAATAATCGGCAATTTTTCGGTAGTTGCATATTCAAATAAGCGTGTCAGTTTTTCACCAACAACAGTTCCCATTGAAGCCATGATAAAAGTCGAATCCATAATTGCCAAAGCCGTTTTTTGCCCTTTAATTGTGGCCGTCCCAGTCATAACTGCCTCATCAAGACCAGTCCGTGCTTTTGTTGCCGCCAATTTTTCAGGATAACCTGGAAAATCCAAGGGATTTTTGCTTTCAATTCCAGTGAACATTTCAACAAAAGAATCTTTGTCAGCAACAATTGCTAACCGTTCTTTGGCTGTAATTCGGAAATTGTAATCACAATTAGGACAAACTTTATTTTTTCCTAAATCTTTTTGATAAATCGTATGTTTACAAGCAGGACATTTGGCAAAAAGTTCATCAGGAACTTCTGGCTGCTCGGCTTGCTTTTCAATAATGGAACGATTTGGATTAATTTTAATGTATTTTTTCTTTTGGAAAAGAGCCATCTTTGCATCCTTTTCTCATTTTTTTATAAATTTTACTGACAGATGAATTGTAAGCCATCTGACAATTCTGTCACTAATCTATTGATTAATCTTCTTTTTGATATTCTGGTAAGAAAACATTTCCTAAGAAGCTTGTATCATAATCTCCTGCCACAACATGTGGGTCAGAAATTAATTCTAGTTGGAAATCAACATTTGTAATGACCCCTTCAACGTCAAATTCAAGAAGGGCGCGTTGCATTTTCATCAGTGCTTCAAAACGATTTTCACCATGAACAATGACTTTAGCAATCATACTATCATAATATGGCGGAATACTGTAACCACTGTACATAGCGCTATCAACCCGCAAACCAACTCCACCACTTGGCAAGAAAAGATTAGTAATTTTTCCTGGACTTGGTGCAAAATTAAATTTAGGATTTTCCGCATTAATTCGACATTCAATCGCATGTCCACTAAAAGTCACATCTTCTTGCTTGACAGACAATTCATTGCCATTGGCTACACGAATCTGTTCTTTTACAATATCAACACCTGATACAAACTCTGTGACCGGATGTTCAACTTGAACACGTGTGTTCATTTCCATGAAATAAAACTTACCAGAAGATTCATCAAGTAAGAACTCAATGGTTCCCGCATTTTCATAAGAAACATGCTGAGCAGCTTTAACAGCCGCAGCTGTTATTTCATTTCGTAAAGTGTGTCCAATTGCAACTGACGGAGATTCTTCAAGAACTTTTTGATTATTTCTTTGCAATGAACAATCACGTTCACCAAGATGAATCACATTTCCTTGACTATCTCCTAAGATTTGAACCTCAATATGACGCGCTGGGAAAATCATTCGTTCGATGAACATGGCTCCATTACCAAAAGCTGCTTGTGCTTCCGCTTGTGCTGCCTCAAATGCTGGAACAAGTTCCTCAACATTATTAACCTTACGAATTCCTTTACCACCACCACCAGCTGATGCTTTAAGCATGATTGGATAGCCAATTTCTTCAGCAATTTTTACTGCTTCATCAGTGGTATGAACTTCGCCCTCAGAACCCGGTGTTACAGGAACACCAGCTTTAATCATTTCTGCACGAGCATTGATTTTATCACCCATCATATCCATAACTTTTGCTGACGGACCGATAAATTTAATATTCATTTCTTCACAAAGACGAGCAAATTTTGAATTCTCAGAAAGGAATCCAAAACCTGGGTGAATCGCTTGTGCGCCAGTTGTCACAGCAGCTGACAGAATATTATTCATATTAAGATAAGACTCAGTACTTCTAGCTGGGCCCACACAAATTGCTTCGTCAGCTAAATGAACATGTAAAGCATCGCGGTCTGCAGTTGAATAAATGGCAACTGTACCCACTCCTAATTCACGAGCTGCACGAATAATTCTTACAGCAATTTCGCCACGATTGGCAATCAAAATTTTATTAAACATAGATGTTCTCCATATGGGAAAATACCCCGAGCTTTTGCTCAATGGGTGTTTTGAAAGGAATGATAAAAAAGAAAGTCATTCCCAACAAAACAATTTTTTGATAAATAAAAATAAGTCCGAATTTACCATAAGTAAAAAATCTTATGGTTAAAATAAATTTTTGTTTCTTAATCATAAAAAATATGATTATTTTTAAATGAAGATGAGCTATTTACCTAAGGCAGGACACAACCTGACATCTTCGATATCAGGTCACCTTGACCGTCTTTAATCCATACTCGCTACATCGCTAAAGCGATTAGTCGTAATGGTTATAAGCCTATCTCCACTTCGTTTCGCTGTCCGTTTTCTCTACTTGCTAAAGCAAGTGATAAAAAGGCAAGTACTAAAGCACTAACGCCCTAAGGCAAAAGTCAAAGTTCCTTTAGCCGCCAATTTTCCATCAACAGTTGCTTCTGCTTCAACAACCGCAATTGGACCACGACGTTTGATAAATTTAGCATGTAAGACCAATTGATCTCCGGGAGTGACTTGTTTTTTGTACTTAACATTGTCCATTCCCGCATAAAAAACAAGTTTTCCTTTGTTTTCAGGTTTAGATAATTCTAAAACACCAGCCGCTTGTGCGAGAGCTTCCATAATCAAAACCCCTGGCATTACTGGATATTGTGGAAAATGTCCTTGGAAAAATTCTTCATTAATCGTCACATTTTTAATTGCTGTAATTTCATCCTCAGCAATATCAATCACACGATCGACTAATAGAAATGGATAACGATGAGGCAAAGCCTCCATAATTTCAGTTACATTAATGTTTACTTCAGTCATTTATTCTCACTTTTCTTTTAGAGATTCACTGACAGAACTTGTCAGTAAATTCTCTGGCACCTAAACCAGAGCTGTCAGTAACTTTTACATCAAAGATAAACTGACAGAGCTTTGTCAGTAATTTTTTTATTTGATTCTCATCAAATCTTGACCAAATTCAACGACATCTTCTCCAGAAACCATAATTTCCGTGATGACTCCATCTTTTGGTGCAGGAATTTCATTCATTACTTTCATTGCTTCAATAATAAGCAAAGTTTGACCTTTTTTAACTGAATCACCAACTTTGGCAAATTCAGCCTTATCTGGTGAAGGTTTAAGATAGGCTACACCCACTAATGGAGAAGTAACTGCTTCACCCTCAGCTTCAACAGCCGCTTCACTTGCTACGGGCGCTTCTGTACTTTCTGCAACTGGCGTTGCTTGTTGAGCTGTAAATGCAGGTGCAGTAGGTGCAGCACTTTGAGCTCCAACAAGGGCTTGACCTTCATTTTTAGAAAATGATAATTCACCATCAGCATTTTTCCAAGAAAATTCACGTAAAGTAGAACCATTGAATTGGTTCATCAAATCTTTTACTTCTGAAATGTTCATTTTTATTTACTCTCCAGTCCATTTCTTGAATGCCAATACAGCATTGTGTCCACCGAAACCAAAGTCTTGCGACAATGCAAGATTAATATCAGCAGGTTTACCTTCACCAAGAACAACATTAATTGTCATTCCTTCATCAAGTTCAGTTGTTCCAGCATTTACTGGTGCATATTGATTCAAAAGTGCTTGAACAGTTGCCACTGCTTCAATTGCACCTGTTGCACCAAGTGCATGACCGTGCAATGCTTTTGTAGATGAAACATAAGCTTTATCGCCAATTACATTGTGAATTGCTTTGCTTTCAGTTTCTTCATTGGCATGTGTTGAAGTTCCGTGTGCATTAACGTAATCAACATCAGCTGGACTTGCACCAGCTTCTTCCAAAGCCAATTTAATCGCATTTTCAGCACCCACTCCTGAAGGAGTTGTCATATGGAAAGCATCATTTGTATTTCCGTATCCAACAATCTCAGCCAAGATATTAGCGCCACGAGCTTGTGCATGTTCAAGGCTTTCCAAAATCAATACACCAGAACCTTCGCCCATTACAAATCCTGAACGATTTTTATCGAATGGAATACATGCTTTTTCAGGGTCAGTTTCTTTAGTCAAAGCAGTCAAATTAGCAAAACCTGCAATTCCAAGTTCACAAATAGCCGCTTCAGCACCACCAGCAATCATTGCATCAGCGTAACCATGTTTGATTTCACGGAAAGCTGAACCAATTGAATTAGCACCAGCCGCACAAGCCGTTACTTCAGCACGCGAAACCCCACGAGCACCTGTACGTAAAGCAACGTTACCAGTTGCCATATTAGCAATAGCAAGTGGAACGTAGAGTGGTGCTACCCCTTTACGAGGGCCTTTAGCGACAATTGCTTGTGAATTTTTTTGTGATTGTTCAAGTCCACCAATCCCAGAAGCCATGATACAGCCCAAACGGTCAAAATTAGTATTTTCTTCTGTAATACCAGACATTTCCATTGCATCAAGTGCTGCATAAACCGCATAAAGTGAGAAACTATCCATGCGTCGTGCATCTTTTTTCTGGAAATATTTATCAAATGGAAATTCTTTTACTTCTGCTGCAACAGAAATCCCTGTTGCTTCAGCATCAAAGTGAGTGATTGGACCAATTCCAGTTTTACCAGCTTTAAGATTGTTCCAAAATTCTTCTGGGCTATTTCCAATTGCACTAACTACACCATAACCAGTGATAACAACTCTATTTGTCATATTTTTATCCTCTTAATTTTAAAATTTATCAATGAATAATTTACATTGAAACTCCACCATCAATGGTAAGTACTTGTCCAGTCATATATTCTTGTTCAGCCAAGAATTGAGTTGCTGTTGCAATTTCTTCAGGCATTCCAAAACGTTTCATTGGAATTTGCCCCTTCATTGCATCTTTAACTTTATCAGAAAGAACTTCAGTCATATCTGATTCAATAAATCCTGGAGCCACAGCATTGACACGAACATTTCGTGCCGCAACTTCTCTAGCAATTGATTTTGTCAAACCAATAAGTCCTGCTTTTGAAGCGGCATAATTTGCTTGCCCAGCATTTCCCATAAGTCCAACAACTGATGAGATATTAATAATTGCTCCAGAACGAGCTCTGGTCATCGGTTTCAAAACAGCCTGTGTCATATTGAAAGCCCCAGTCAAGTTGATTTTAAGAACAGACTCAAAATCTTCTTCTGACATCTTCAAAGATAAACCATCACGAGTAATTCCTGCATTGTTTACCAAAATATCTACTGAACCAAGAGTTTCAATCGCTTCTGCAACCATTTGTTTTGCATCTTCTGATTTTGAAATATCACCAGAAATACCAACTGCTTTAACACCATAGGCTGTAAATTCAGCTAATAATTCTTCTGAAATTGCTGAACGACCATTAATAATTAGATTAGAACCCGCTTTAGCAAATTGAAGCGCAATTGCTTTACCAATTCCACGTGTTGAACCAGTCACAAAGACATTTTTATTTTTAATTTCCATTATTTAAGATATGAGCCCGCCTAAGAAGTTTTAGCACTTTAGTACTAAGATTTCAAAAGGATAAACACAATTCCTTTCTTCAATTTTACTGATTAATCAAAGCTTCAAATGAAGCTAAATTTTCAACATTAGCAATTTCTGCATTTTTATCAATTTTTTTAATGAAACCTGAAAGTACTCTCCCAGGACCAACTTCAATAAAGCGAGTCGCCCCTAGTTTTTGCATTGTTTCAACAGATTCATAAAAACGAACTGGTTCCATGACTTGACGCGTCAAAAGTCCTTTGACTTCATCATTTTCCATTACTTTAGCACTCGTATTTGAGATTAATGGTAATTCAAAAGGTCTAAAATCAATTTTATCAAGCTCCAAAGCCAATTTTTCAGATGCTGGTTTTAAAATTGCTGTATGGAAAGGTCCTGAAACTTTTAATTCAATAAGTTTACGAACTCCGGCTTCTTTTAGCAACTCAACAGCATAATCAACCGCCTCAACTTCACCACCAATAACAATTTGTGCGGGCGTGTTATAATTTGCTGGACTCACAATACCGCCTTTAAATTCGGCCGCTTTCTGGCAAATTTCTTCAATCAAGGCTGGGTCTGTGTTCATTACAGCGACCATTTTACCAGAACCAGTCGGTGCAGCTTCTGTCATATATTGACCACGTTTAGCTACAAGCTTAACTGCTTCTTGAAAATCAATGATTCCTGATGCTACCAAGGCAGAATATTCACCAAGACTAAGACCAGCAACAAGGTCAGGTTTAATCCCATTCTCACTTAACAAACGTAAAATAGCAACAGAGGTTGTTAAAATTGCAGGTTGAGTGTACTTTGTTTCATTTAGTTTTTCTTCATCATTATCAATCAAAGCTCGCAAATCATATCCTAAAGCTTGACTTGCTTCATCAAAAGTTGCTTTAACTATTTCATATTGGTCATATAAGTCACGTGCCATTCCAAGCTTTTGTGCCCCTTGACCTGAGAATAAAAATGCTGTTTTAGTCATAATATATAGTAATCAACCTTTTGAATCAATGATTCAAAATCAGTCAATTAGAATTCCTCGTATTTTCTTTTATAAAGTTAATTATTAGTATTGTAAAATGTTTTTTATCTTAAAAAAAATGACATTCTTCAATATGAAAATTATAGGACAAGCTCAGTATATCATTACTGAGCCCCCTATACTAGAATTCTATTTTGAAAATAGAACTAGTCCAACGAAAAGAAGGGGCGAAATTCGCAAAAGAATCAACTCCTTTGCTCGCTTCACCCCCATCCCAAATTATTTGTTGTTTTCTACGTATTTAACGAGGTCAGCAACTGTTTTCATATCTGCTTCTGTATCAACTTCAACGTCGAATTCGTCTTCGATGTCATTGATGATTTGGAAAAGGTCAAGTGAATCAGCGTCGAGCTCTTCAAATGAAGTTTCGAGTGTTACTTCTTCTTTTTCTTTACCGAGTTCGTCAACGATAATATCTTGTACTTTTTCAAATACTGCCATAATTTTTTCTCCTTTAATTGAGTGAAAATATTTATATTATATCCGCAAAGCGGTTTATAACCATTAGTTAGTGAAGATTTTTTAAAATCTTTTTGTGAGTCAAAGTTAGCTGATAATGTTTTCTTATATAGACAACTAAAGAAAAACTTGCTAAACTTTGAAGCTCTTATAAATTAATAATTGCTGTACCCCAAGTGAGGCCACCGCCAAATCCTGTCAAGACGACTTTTGTTTGACCGTCCAAACTAAATATACCATTTTTTACGGATTCTGACAACAATATAGGGATACTTGCTGCCGATGTGTTACCATATTCTTGCATATTTTGAAGGAACTTTTGGCGCGTCACACCAAGCTTTTTAGCCATTTTATCAAGGATTCTTGAATTCGCTTGATGAAGGAGATAATAATCTACTTCTTCAGCAGACAAATTAGCTTTTTCTAAAGTTGCCTGGATATTTTTAGGAACATCACGTACGGCAAAATCAAAAATTGCTCGCCCTTCCATACTCAAGTTTGAACTTTCGTATGAAACAGAGGCAAATGGAGTTTGGATGTCAGCATAACTAGAAAGTAAACTGTTCCCACGACTTCCATCTGTTTGCATTTTTTCAGCAATAATCAGAGGTTGACTCGCGCCAGCTTCAATAAGCACACCAGCAGCTCCATCTCCGAAAAGAACAGCAGTTGATCGGTCTGACCAATCAATTACTTTTGAAAAGACTTCTGCGCCAATGACAAGCCCTCGTTGATATGCTCCTGAGGAAATTAATTTTTCCGCTGTTGATAGAGCAAAGACAAAGCCTGAACAAGCCGCAGTCAAATCGTAAGCAAAAGCATTAACTGCTCCTACTTGAGCTTGAACCCGTGCCGCGGTTGAAGGCATCAATGAGTCCGGAGTTACTGTAGCAACAATGATGAAGTCAATCGTTTCTGGGCTTAAATTTGAATCGCTAATCAACTGCTTAGCAACTTTAGCTGCTAAGTCTGAGGTGTTCTCTCCAGT
Organism: Lactococcus sp. FSL K6-0773; assembly: GCF_038006485.1. Classification (NCBI taxonomy): domain Bacteria; kingdom Bacillati; phylum Bacillota; class Bacilli; order Lactobacillales; family Streptococcaceae; genus Lactococcus; species Lactococcus sp. FSL K6-0773. The sequence continues at coordinate 1,079,125 of NZ_JBBOVF010000001.1, forward strand.
TGAAATATGGCGATTTTTAATCCCTGTCCGACTGTAAATCCATTCATCATTAGTATCCATTATTTTGGACAAGTCATCATTAGATACCACATTTTCAGGCACATAGTGTGCCACTTGCGTAATTTTCGCAAAAGTCATTATTTCATATTCTCCAAAGAATCGTGTAAGGTTGCAAGTTCACCAGCCAATTTATTTTCAGTAGTTCCATAAACGCTATCAAATAGATTATCTGTAATCGTATGGAAAAATTCACGGTGAGTTGCACAAAGCTCATCACCCTTCGATGTCAGTATAATGTGAGTCACTCGTCTGTCCGCTGTAGAACGCTTGCGTTCAATATATCCCTTATCTTCTAATCGATTGAGGGTAATTGTAATTGTTGACAAGGCCAATTTTTGATTTTTGGCAATATCTGTCGCACGACAAGTTCCTAGCGTATGAACCAGTGTCAAAATTTGTAATTCTTTTACTGTTACATCTGAATAAGCTGAGTCCTTTAAAAATTGCTCCTCTAATATCATAAAATCATGAAAGAGTTGAATCAGCCATTCATTCACCTTATCAAAATCTGTTTTCATCTGTCATCCTCTTCATTATTTAGATGTGAGTCCGACTTTAGACATTACGAAAAAAAAAGAAATTGAAATCAATAAAACCCCCTTATGAAATTCTATTATTACATTTAGATAGGGGATAAACTGATGCAAAAAAACATCATCAACTTACCCCCTGATTTATTATTCTATTTTTTCTTTCTCGCAAGATGAACTCAATTTGTTTTTATATTGCAAATGGTTTTCTGTATCAAATTATATTATTTTTTAGAATGATTTGCAAGTAATAATTTTTAGAAAACGTCATCATTGCTCAATTTTTATAAAAAATATTAGTTTCTGTCAGTAAAATTTGCCTTCCCAAACTACTGACAGAAATAATTTCAACAAAAAAAGTTACTGACAGAAAATTTAAAGTTTTCATCAGTAACTTTTGAATTCATTAGGCAGGATTGCTGGCAATAATTTCTAATTGACCAGACAAATTCCATTTTTCAATGTTGCTTGGTAAGATGAAATGAGCTCCTTTTTCAACTGGATATTCATTTCCATCAATTGTTAATTTTCCTTGACCATCAAGTACAGAAACTAAAGTGTAATCAGCAACTTTGGTAAATTCATGGTCACCATGAATTTGCCATTTATAAACATCAAAGAAATCTGATTTCACAAGAGTTGTAATTTCTGCATCAGCAAATTTTTCAGTTTTAACTTGATTTTCAGGAACTTTGTCGCCCGGAATATTCAATACATCAATTGATTGTTGAATATGTAATTCACGTAGATTTCCTTGGTCATCTTTACGGTCGAAATCATAAACACGGTAAGTTGTATCAGAAGATTGTTGTGTTTCAAGAATAACAATTCCAGCACCGATTGCGTGCATTGTTCCTGACGGAACATGGAAGAAATCCCCTGTTTTCACTTTTACCTTACGTAACAAATGATCCCAATCACCAGATTTAATCATTTCTGCTAATTCTTCACGTGATTTAGCATTATGTCCATAGATAATCTCAGCGCCTGGTTCAGCTGAAATAATGTACCAACATTCAGTTTTTCCAAGTTCACCTTCATGTTTTTGTCCATATTCATCATCTGGATGAACTTGCACAGAAAGCCAGTCATTGGCATCTAAAATTTTAGTTAGTAAGGGAAAAACTTCTTTTTTACTATCACCAAACAATTCGCGGTGACTTGCGTATAATTGGTCAAGTTTTTGACCTTTAAATTCGCCATTAGCAATTGTTGACACACCATGTGGATGAGCAGAAATAGCCCAATATTCACCAACTTTGTCTGATGGCAAATCATAGCCAAACTCTTTCAAATGGTCGCCGCCCCAGATTTTTTCTTGCAAAACTGAGTTCAAAAACAATGGTTCTTTCATAATTTCCTCCAAATGAGCAGATTTTATTCGCTTTCATTTCACAATGTCTATTATATCACAAAATTTATCTAGAACAATTCTGTCAGTATTTTTATGACAAAAAAAGTTACTGACAGAACTGTCAGAATGTATTCAACCTAAAGAATACACTCAATTTTTTCGTCAGTAACTTTTTTAATTAATATTCTGATTTATTGTTAAGCCCACGAAGAAGCTCATCAATTTTTGAACCATATTCAACAGATTCATCTTTTGCAAAAGTTAAATCTGGAATTTTGAAAATGGTCATGCGTTTTGCCAATTCACTTTTGAAAAGTCCGGTTGCTTTTTTCAAAGCAGTTGCGGCTTTTTCATTATCAGAGGCAAGATTTGACAAGAGGCTATAATAGACAGTCGCTTGACTCAAATCACCAGTCAATTGAACATCAGTGATATTTACATCTTGAACACGTGGATCACGTACTTTGTTTCGTAAAATATCATTGATTTCGCGTTGAATTTCTACAGCGACACGGTCGCTACGAAAAGAATTTCCCATTTTCTCCTCCTATTTTTTCGTTTTAAAATGAGTAAAAGCTCCCAGAAACAATAAACTTAAATAAAATTCATCATTTTTAACCAGTCGCCCTCACCTTTTATTTAACTGAGTTCACCTTCTTAGAAGTCAGTGAAAATAGACAAAGTGGAACCTACGCTACGCGTATAACCATATTTCTCTATCTACGCTGTCCATTCTCACTATGCGACTAAAGTCACAAGTCAAATGGCATTTTTCATAACTTCTTAGCAGGCTTTCCTCACACCTTATTATTTACGTTCGATTTCAACCATTTTGTAAACTTCAAATGTATCATCAATTTCAACATCGTTGAAGTCTTCAACCATCAAACCACCTTCTTGAGCATTTCCGACTTCTTTAACGTCATCTTTGAAATGTTTAAGACTGGCAATAGCTCCATCATGAATCACGACACCTTCACGAATGACACGGACAGAAGCATCACGGGCAACTTTACCACGAATAACCATAAATCCGGCAATTGTACCAACTTTAGAAACGTTGAACGTTTCGCGAACAATTGCTTCACCAATGATTTCTTCTTTGAACTCAGGATCAAGCATTCCACGCATTGCTGTTTCAACTTCTTCAATTACTTTATAAATGATGCTGTGCAAACGAATATCAACTTCTTCTTGAGCCGCTTGTTCACGTGCAAGACCAGTTGGACGAACATTGAAACCAATGATAATCGCATTTGATGCTGCTGCAAGTGAAATATCAGACTCTGAAATTGCCCCAACAGCTGAATGGACGATATCTACTTTCACACCTTCAACTTCAATTTTTTGAAGTGAAGCAGCAAGCGCTTCTGCAGAACCTTGAACATCCGCTTTGATGATAATGTTAACAGATTTAGTTTGACCTTCTTTAAGAGTATCAAAGAGATTGTCCAAGTTAACACGGCGTGTATTTTGACGTTTGATCAATTGAGCACGTTTAGCACGTTCTTCCCCAGCCGCACGAGCTGCTTTTTCATCTTCAAATACTGCGAAGTGATCACCAGCTTGTGGTACGTCAGAAAGACCAGTTAATTCAATTGGAGTTGACGGACCAGCTTCTTTAATCCGACGTCCGAGGTCATTTGTCATTGTACGAACACGACCATATGTGTTTCCGACAACAATTGGATCTTGAACATGAAGTGTTCCTTGTTGTACCAAGAGAGTTGCAATTGCCCCTTTACCTTGGTCAAGACGGGCTTCAACAACAGTACCAATGGCACGAACAGTTGGGTCAGCCTTAAGTTCTTGCACTTCTGCCACCAGAAGAACTGTATCTAACAATTCATCAAGATTTTGGTTAAATTTAGCCGAAATTTCAACGAATTCTGAACCATTTTCTGGATCCCAAGCGACTGGGAAAACACCATGTTCAGTCAATTCTTGTGTAACACGTTGTGGATTTGCACCTGGTTTATCAATTTTGTTGATTGCAACAATAATTGGCACCCCAGCGGCTTTAGAGTGATTGATTGCTTCAATTGTTTGTGGCATTACACCATCATCAGCAGCAACTACAAGGATTGTAATATCTGTGACAGAAGCACCACGAGCACGCATAGAAGTGAAGGCTTCGTGACCTGGTGTATCAAGGAAAGTGATTTTCTTACCATTTGCTTTGATTTGGTAAGCCCCAATATGTTGAGTGATACCACCTGCTTCACCCTCAGTCACACGAGATTCGCGGAAACGGTCAAGCAAGGTTGTTTTACCATGGTCAACGTGTCCCATAATTGTTACAACGGCTGGACGTTCAACCATGTTTTCTTCTTTAAGATAGCCATCTTCAACAAACAAACGTTCAATATCTGATTTGTCTTCTTCAACTTTTTTGACTGGTGTTACACCATAATCCATGAGAATCAACTCAATTGTATCTTCATCAAGTGATTGGTTTTGATTGACCATTGTTCCCATCATGAAGAGTTTTTTGATAATTTCAGCTGGTTCGCGTTTGATTGATTTAGCAATATCTTGAACATTCATTCCTACTTCATATTCAAGACTTTCTGGTAATTCATGGAATTTACGTTGAGTTGCTGGAACACTTGAAGATTGGTTGTTTTGGTAACGACCACGACCACCTTTTTGATTCCAGTTTGAGTTACGCGCATTACGAACTTGATTACGATTATCATTTACGCGAAGTGGACCACCTTTACGGTTACCATCTTTTGTATTATCACGGTTGTTATCAGATTTTTTACGGTCACGGTCACGACGGCTTGTTTTACCAGAAGTAGCTGGTGTAAACGAATCTGTTGCTGGTGCACTACCTGATGAAGCGAATTTGTCACGTTTTTGACCTTGATTTTGTCCTTGACCAGATGAACGGTTCTTATCATAATGGTTTCCACCTTGACCATTCCCATTTTGGTTAGGACGGCGATTATCACTACGATTATTTCGGTCATTACGATTTTTGTCGAATTTTTTCTTTTCAGGACGAGCTGCCGCTTGTTCTTTTTTGATATCTTCGGCACGTTTAATAACTTTGATTTGAATTCTTGGTTTTTGAGTCAATGATTTTTTCTTTTCTTCAGTAACAACTGGTTCTTTTTTATCAGCAACATTTTCTGGTTTTACTTCAGCTTTTGACGTTGCTGTGTTATCTTTTGTTTCTACTTTTTCAACTTTTGGCTCAGATTTAGCTTCAACTTTTGGTTCAGCTTTTTTAACTGGTTCACTAGCTTTAGGTTTTTCTGTAACAACAGGATGTTCAGTTGATGCAACTTCTACTTTTGCTGCTTTTTCAGCTTCTTCTTTAGCTTTAATTCTTGCTAAAATTGCTGGGTCCTCAACAACTGCTTTTCCAGCAAAAGTGCGTGGATGGTCTTCCTTGTTTTTCTTTGCTGACTCAGCAGCTTTTGGTTGACTTTTTTTAACAGGTTTTTCAGCAACTTTAGCAGTTTGGTCAGTGCCTGTTTTTGCACTTTGAATGATTTTTTCTGCTTGTTCTGCTGTTACAGAACTTGAATGTGATTTCACTTCAAAACCGAGAGTTTGTGCTGCCGAAACAAGTTCAGCATTTGTTAATCCAGTTTCCTTAGCAATTTGGTTTATACGTTTTTTATCAGACAATCTTTGTCCTCCTTATATCATCAATTGTTCATGAGGCTCTCCATTTTCTTTGCAAATCCATCGTCCACAAGTGCAATAACCTTGCGATTTTGTCCTATGGCGTGCGATAATTCTATTTCTGTAAAGAGTGTTGAGACAGCAATCTCATAATAATTTGATTTATCAGTAATTCTTTTACTCAAATTTGCTGCGGCATCATTGGCAAGAAAAACTAATGTAGCTTTACTGCTTTGAATTGATTTAATCACCAATTCTTCACCACTAATAATTTTTCCAGCTCGTTTTGCAATTCCTAGTAAATTTGAAATTTGTTGTTTTTTATCCATCTTTAGTCGTAGTCCGGCGCTAAATCAGCGGAATAGGTTGCAGATTCAAGTTCTCGTCGAGCAACAAGGTGTTCAACATAAGTGATTAACTCATCATAGAACTCATCAGCAATTTTAGTTTGAAAAGCTCGGTCAAAAACACGTTTTTTCTTAGCTTCTCTTGCTTCTTTATTCAAAATAGCAATATAAGCTCCGCGTCCATGTGCTTTACCAGAAGGGTCAATTGAAATTTCTCCCTCTTTATTATAAGCAATCCGTAACAAATCCTTTTTGGGAAATTGTTCATTCGAGACTAAAGATTTTCTCATTGGAGTTTTTTTCTGTTTCATCGAAAATCCTCAAAATTTCTGTTGAAAAAATGACTGACAGCCAATTTCTTGACCACTAGAATATCAGCCATTTTACTGACGGACCTATAAAAAAGAAATTTTCAGCACCTTTGTGCTTTTTCTAAAATATTATTTTCTGTCAGTAAATTTTCAAGCTTTTAAAATTTATTCTTCACTTTCGCTAACTTCAGGTGTTTCAACAACTTCTTCAACTACAAGAGTTTCGTTAACTTCAGTTGTTGGAATTTCTTCCCCATCTTCACCCACGAATTCATAATCATCCAGATTGAATTCATCAGCCGCTTTAATATCAATTTTACTGTTTGTAACGTGTGCAGCAAGACGAACATTTTGACCACGTTTACCAATGGCAAGTGACAATTGATCGCGCGCAACAACTGCTAAACTTGAACCGTCAGCAGTAATCAAAACTTGTTCAATACGAGCAGGTTTTAAAGCATTGGCAACAAGTGTCGCTTTATCTTCTGACCATTCAATGATATCCATTTTTTCACCCGCAAGTTCGCGAATGATTCCTTGGATACGTGAACCTTTAGCCCCAACCATTGTACCAATTGCATCAACATTCTCATCATGACTTTGAACGATGACTTTAGCACGGTCTCCAGCATCACGAGCAATTGATTTGATTTCAACAGTTCCATCAAAAACTTCAGGAATTTCTTTTTCAAACATACGTTTGAGCATATCAGGCGTAGTACGTGAAATGAAGACACGAGTTCCTTTTGGAGTCAAGACAACATCAGTAACATAAACTTTTACACGGTCTCCCACATGGAAGTTTTCTTGTGGAATTTGGTCTTTCTTAGTCAAAAGAGCATCAACACGGCCAAGATTTACATAAACGGCACGAGCATCAACTTTTTCAACAGTTCCTTGGATGATTTCATCTTTGTAACGGCTATATTCGTTATAAATAATTGTGCGTTCTTCTTCACGCATTTTTTGCATGATAACTTGTTTAGCAGCTCCAGCAGCAGTACGAGCAAAATCTTTTGGTTTTTCTTCAAACATAATTTTGTCGCCAATTTCATAGTGAGGATTTAATTCATGCGCATCCTCAAGTGAAATTTCAAGACGACTATCGAAAACTTCATCCACGACTTCACGAGTCGAATAAACATTGAAGTTTCCTTTCTTTTCATCAAAGATAACTTTAACATTTTGTGCTTGACCATATTGACGCTTGTAAGCTGCTGTGATAGCTTGCTCAATCGCTTCAATAACAATCTCAGATTTGATTCCTTTTTGCTCTTCTAACATTGCAAAGGCGTTCAGCATTTCTTTGCTCATTTTTTTCTCTCTTTCTTTTTATAAGAAAATTTCATTTTTAATATAAGCTAAGTTCGACTACCTTGAATCAAGGAAGTTTTACATTTTCGCCTAACTCAAGGAAATCGAACTCAGCTTCTAATTATTGACTCTCTTTAGAAAAATCAATAAATCCTGTCATATCTTTAAAATTTAACCATCGTTTGTGCTTTTGCAACAGCAGATAAAGGAATTTCAATATTTTTATGACGGGTCTTATCCAAGACATCTACCACTAAAGTTTCTCCATCAAAGCTTACCAAATCACCAGTAATTTCTTTTTCATTATTGATTTTTTGATAAAGTTTAACGAAAATATACTCACCAACTGCACCCGCAAAATGCTCAGCTTTACGCAAAGGACGTTCAGCTCCTGGACTTGCAACCTCTAGTAGATAACCTTCTGTTGGAAACGGGTCTGGACTAATGGTATCAAGCAAAGGTGAAATGATTTCACTCAACTCAGCCGTCTCATCAATTTCGATTCCGCCTTCTTTATCCACCAGAATTGAAAGCATCATATCTCCACCAAATTTTTCCCATTCAACTGCAAACAGTTCAAAAGGTTGAGGAATATGAGGTCTAATGAAATCTTCTACAATTTTAACAACATCATTCATAGGCAATTCTCCTTTCATAAAATACAAAGTTAAAGTCAACTTCTATTTTAAAAACACAAGAGAAGGAGCGCCCTTACGAACGCTCCTTTCTAATAGTTTATTTATATTTATTATAACACGTTTCAAGTAAAAGTCAAGCACACATTTTAAATTTTTTATTAAGCCATTTTCATTAGTCTAAAGCCAGTTTATCCTTGAAAAAGCCTATCTCGAAGAGTACAATAAAAATTGTTGTAAAAATTATCCGTAATTAACTTAGGGAGTTAACAAATATGAAAATTTACCTGCAATTATTAATCATTTTTGGCTTTTCTTTTATTGGAAATGTCATTTCAAACGTCTTTCGTTTACCAGTTCCAGGCTCTATTCTAGGAATGATACTACTTTTCCTCGCATTACAATTCAAAATTCTTGAATTTCGTCATGTTGATGAAGCCGGCAGCTTTCTTATCAATAATATGACCATTTTGTTTTTGCCAGCCGGTGTTGGAATTATGGCCAAATGGAATTTGATTAGCCACTTTTGGGCACAAATCCTCTTGATTGTTGTTGCAGCACTCATTATAAATATGCTCATCTTAGGAAAATTAGTTGAATGGATTAAAGTAAAATTTGAAGGCGATTATGTCGCTTTAAAACCAGAAACTACCGTCACTTCTTCCACTGAAGACCAATAATTTGGAGCATATAAAATCATGAATATTATCACTACCGACCCTCTCTTTGGCTTTGTCCTTACCGTTCTTGTCTTTATGATTGGAGTACGAATTAATGAAAACTTTCGTAAGCCTTGGACAAATCCACTCCTCTTTGCGACTGTCGTAATAATCCTAATTCTCTCACTAGCTCATATCCCTTATAAAAACTATTATATCGGGGGTTCAATTATCAATGACCTTATTGGACCTAGTACCGTTGCTCTTGGAATTCCTCTCTATAAAACTTTCCACTTGATGAAACATCACGCGCGCTCAATTGTTAGCTCAATTGCTATTGCGGCTCTAGTCAACTGTATTTTTACCGCCCTTTGTGCTAAGTTTTTCAGCCTTAGTAAACTCGCTTCTCTTTCAATTTTCCCTAAATCAGTAACCACTGCAATGGCTATGGGAATTTCAGATAAAATGCATGGTGTTGAACAAATTACCGTTGTTGTAGTTGTTGCTACAGGAATCCTCACAAGCGTGCTGGGCGGCCCTCTCTTAAAACTCTTTAGAATTACTGACCCAGTTGCTCAAGGGATTGCCCTCGGAGGAACTGGACATGCTGTCGGAACCGGAACAGCGATTGAACTTGGAAAAACCCAAGGTGCAATGGCAGCTCTTAGTATCGGAGTGACTGGTATTATGTATGTGATATTTGCTCCAATCATTGCCAAAATCATTCTTGGCTATTAAAAACTCCTATATAAATAAATAAGGTTGAACATTTAATTGTCCAACCTTATTTATTTAGCTAAATTTAATCATTTTATTTAACTTCTTCTTCTTTTTTTCTGCGTTTTTTTAAGCAGATAATAATCAGAAATAAGACAAAACCATAAGAAGTTAATAAAAGAGAACTAGCTACACCAGTTTTTAGTAATAATCCAAAAAATTTTTTGATGAATCATCCTTACTTTTAGGAGCTTTAGGAACTTCAATTGGTTTAGGAGCAGGCTTAGGTTTGTTTGGAGGTCCGGTTTTTTCCTTATCAACACTAGATTTAGGATAAATATAAACCTCATTTAATCCTGAAACTGGAGCCTTGATTACCAAAGGTAAAGCTGTTTTCAGCAAACCTTTCTGAGGGTTAGTTTGTTCTTCAATCAAATAATAACCATCAGACACAGATAAACTAGCTACTCCATTAGAGTCAGTCGCCAAATCAGCAACCTCTTTTAAAACTGTATAACTTGATGGCGGTGGATTTGTTGCCTTAAGTTCTGAACCATCCCCAGTAGGTGAAATTTCATAAACTAAATAATGAATTCCAGAAAGAACTGACAGTTCGTTTCCTAAATTATCCAAGGGGAGGTTATTAATCTGTAGTCCATCATTTGTCGTCTGATTCTCACTAAATCCTGTCGCTCCAGGGCTTAGCCCATATTTTACAATAATTAAGCGACTATCAGCAAAAGCTTTTTGACTGACAAGTCCCAAAAACAAAAGCAAAGTGACTATTAAGACCCCCATTAACTTGCTACTTTTTGTCAATTATCCCTCCCCCTTTCTTTAATTTATTAATATTCAAGCATTTAATATACTTTATATATCCCAATGCTTCTTCTGTTTTCAAAACATACTGCATTATTTTCTTATCACTAGTAAAAGCAGGCCCTACGACAAGCGCATGTTTTTCATCCCCATAACCTTGTTTCTCCTTAATATAATTTTGCCAGTTTTCCGTTTTATCTTTAAATATCCAGCGGGACAACTTTTTAATTCTTTTTAATCGATAAACATTTAAGAAAAGCTCTTCTGAGTTCAGCTTTTCTTTTTGAGCAAATTCATCTAACCACTGAAACGCTAGTTTCTTAGAATCAGTTAAATAAAAACCTTCACCAAAATCTCCTACCAATTGTCCATCAGAAAGAACAGGTTTTTCAATTTTTCTAGCAGCAACATGATATAAGTTCCGCTTTCTCCCAAAGAGTAACCATAAAAGATAGACTAATCCAAGAAACATTAAGAAAGCAGACCCAAACATCACCCAAAAATTATAACCAAACTGATTGCGTTGAATATCTTCTTGTGGCGTAACCTTTGATAATGCTGTTCTTTCACCAGTAACTAGTAATCTTTTGTTATTAATACCTGTTGGATAACAAGTGACTAAAGTCACCAAATCTCGTCCTTTTTCAATACTCAAAGATGAAACTTGATTGGGAGCAACGATGCGAATATCATTAATCTTGTATTTTAGAGTGAGATTCAAAACATGAAGATAAAAGATATCACCATTTTTGAGTTTATCTAGATTAGTAAATAAAGTATCATTCACTCGCCCAGAATGAGCAGGTAAGACAGCATGACTATTGATTCCTCCAATTGGCAAAGAGGATTGAGGCACATGTCCAACCCCTAGTCCCAAAATTTTTTCAGAATCTCCATGATAGATTGGAATATCATTGACTTTAATCTGAGGAATCGTGATGAAACCCATCATTCCCGTAGTATCAATTTTTAAGACATTGTTATAGTTAGGAATTGGCTTATTCCAAGCAATATGCTGACTTGCATCATAGATATATTCATTGTAAAGTTGCGCGTTATAAAGCTGTGCTTGACTAAGCAATTCCTTTACTTTAGCACTTCCTATATTTGAAAGATTTTCATCGTATTTCTGAACGGATTTGATATTTTGCTGTCCTGCCAAATAGTTAACAACAATCGGGTAGAACAACAATTCAATAGCAATTATCCCAAGAATAATACTCAGTAAATTTCGGAAACTGAAGCCCTTTTTACGGGAGGTTTTTGATTTTTTCTTTGCCATCATCCCCTCCTAATCTACAATATCAATTTGGCTAGTTTACCACTTCCATTAAAGATAAAGTTTTTTATTTCACAACTTCTTCTTCGTTATCTTTACGACGTTTAATAGCAAAAGCAATCACCCCTGAAACAGTTGCAATAGCAATGATTCCCGCTAAACCTTGTCCACCTGTAAATGGTAATGCAAATGGTTTATTATTGGTAATTGTAGTATCAGTAGCAGCTGGTGCTGTGCTTGCGGTGACGGCACCAGTCAGGTTAGCTGCTGTAGTAACACTAGGAAGTTGATAACCTGTTGGAGCGGCAACTTCGACAAGATAGTAATTCGTTGTGTTACTGCCATCTGTGTTATTATCAACCAAGTTCAAGCCGTTAAAGGTTGCAATCCCATCTTTACCCGTAGTGAATGTGACTGGTGCAGTTGCACTTGTATTTGCATTTCCTGAAGTATCCCCAGTGACAAAAGCCGCTTTACTTGAAGTTAGATTTGTTACTGTTCCACCTGAGGCTGAGTTATTAAAATAAGCTGCATTCGCTTCAACAAAATCTTGGGCATCCTCTTTATTATCAGCACGTACAACGGTAAAAGTTGCTCCTGCCAAAGCTGCATTAGTTGAAGCATCTGTTTTAGTCATTTCAAGACCACCCACATTAAGTGTTGATTTAACTGCAGTCGTCGTTGAAAGATCTGCTCCATAAGCGTTAGTGATTGTCGTAGTGGCTGAATCTATCGCACTACCAATGGCGCTTTTAACCGTTGATGGAATGATAATATTCAAAGCACCATCTGCGTTGCCAAGCAAGCTTGCTGCGTGTTGTTGACCAGCCGTTGTCAAAGTAACCACGATTTTTCCATTGCCATCGTTTGTGATTGTATAGTCAGTTGTCGGAGTCAAGGTACCCACTTTTGTTCCACTTCCATTTGTAACATTTACAATCACCGTACTTACTGTTACTGTTGAGCTGTTGACCAGATTATTAGGCAATTGGTCGGTAACAATATATGTACCTGTGACTCCTGTAGTCCCGTTTCCGTTGTTTGTTTGTGAAGAATCAAAAACTGTATTCACATTCCAATTCACTGTATTTCCAGCTGCCGCAGTTGTCGTATTTTGATTATCAGACCCATTTGTCCATGTTCCATTAGCCAGATTTTCATTTCCGGCATTGTTGTCCGTATTTGTGAGCGTTTGGTCAGAATTTCCCGTCGCATTTGGATTAGCAATTTGATTTGGTGTTTGACCATTGAAATTATCATCCGCATTTGTTGTCGCACTTGTTCCTAAACCTGCTGAACTTGACATATCTAGTTTTGGATAAACGTTAACAATACCCGCTTGGCTGTCTTCGTGGCTGACTTGGACGATAAAATCTCCAACAGTTGTAATCCCATTGACTGTTGTCACTTGATGAAACAGATAATAACCATCGGTCAAGCCAGTGAAATCAGCAAGACCCGATGCATCTGTAGTGACTGGAGCTACAGAAGTTGTATCTGTAAATGAAGGATCAGTCACACCAGTCGGAACACCCGTCCCTACATATTTTGTTGCTGAAAAAGTCACATTTGCCATTGTGCTTGGAGTTGAACCTTCAAGAGTTGTTTGTTGGCTACCATCATTTTTGGTGCTTCCAGTATTTCCTGCTTGTCCTCCTGTTTGATTATTAGCAATCCCACTATCATTAACAGGATTGCCATCGGAATCTACAAGTCCGTTATTTTGCGTAGGATTTTGATTCCCAGCTGCTGATTGAGCATAGATAGCCACTTCGCCATTTGAGACTTGGTCCGCTACATTAGTTGTTTTCGCATTGACAGTTGCAAGTCCACTAAATCCTGCAAGAGTACTCAAAGCAAGTAAGCTAACGCTTGCCAAAGCAAAGTTTTTATTAAGTGAGTTAAGTTTCATTTGTTTATCTCCATTTTTATTTGATTGAGTTGTGAGTAATTAAGTTAAAAATATACTCAAGCTTTTGGAACGGTCTTTTATTTTATGTGAAATAGGGATTTCTTAACTAGAATTTCCTCTTATTTTTTTTATCATTCGTTAGTCCCCTTTCGCTGTGCTTGTGCTAAATGAGTCCGATTTTTTGTATGGAATATTTTTGCGTAAGGACGAGTGTGTCGAGAAGTTAGGTAAATATTTGATCGTTTATTATCATTTTTTCCTAAAATCTCCTTGTTAATAACTTCAAGATCCATTTCTGCTTTACGTCGTTGACTAAAGTAGAATCCAAGTGCCCCAAAGGCCGCCAATCCTATCATCAAATACAGGAATTGATTACCAGCTCCACCTGCAAAAGGAAGTACAAAATTAGTAACTGTCAACTCTGTTGTTGATTTAACATAGTCGCTTGTGGTCGCTTGGCCAGAATTTATAAAATCGCCAACTGTATGTCCACCTGAAGCTGTAGTTGTTTGCCAATTTGTATAATCAACTAAACCTTGGGCAGTTAAAGCATAATAATTTTCTATATATGTTACTTCTTGAAGTTTATTTGTCGGTAGGCTGATATCAGAATTATTTACCCATAGTATGTTCCCCGAGCTATCAGTGATAAGAACACCGATTGCATCTCCGTTGACTATTGGATTTGTTTCAATATTTTCTACTGAGCTTCCATCAGCATTACTGGCCCCTACTAGGTCAGAAGATGGATTGTAAGAAGCGGCGCGTGGAATGATATGATGATTATTTGTTGTAATTGCTGTTGCATCTTGCACTTCTAGAGTAGTCTGACTTGTTACTGTATCATTTGCCAAACTTGTCGCATCTAATGTTTGCAAAAACTGTGATACTGTCCCACCAGAATGACTAGGAAGCCAGTTAGTATAGGCTTGAACACCAAGGTAATTGAGAGCATAGTAATTCTCGGTATAAGTTCCAATTGAAAGTTGCAGTGAATTTGTTGCATCTCCCCAATAGTCTGTTTGTCCTCCAGTGATATTTACAATCGCGTTATAGCCATTGATTGCATAACTTAAGCCATCATCGTCCGCACCATCTATATTGGTACTTGATGTAATTTCACTACTTGGAATATAATTTGTTGCAGGATTAACATGCTGACCTGAAGTGGAATTGCTTGTAATTGTAGTCTGGTCAACTGTCATCAACAAATGAACCAATTGTGTTCTATTACTCTTTGTCCCAGCTAAAACATAAGGATGAGCAGCTAATAAATCTGAAAAGGTTTTATAAGTTGTTATTGGAGCTGAATTTGTGGCTGTAGTTGTTGTCCCCTCTTGATACTGATATCCGGTAACGATATATTTAATACCTGTTGCACCATCAGTATATGTGACATTATCTGTTGTACTCAAAGTATTACCAGTAAGAGAATTCATATTATCAATGACTTGACTCTGATAATTAGTTGTTGTCGAACCTCCCAAAATTGAACCTACAGTTGGAGTAAAACCTCCTTGTGCAACATTTAGAGGATCATTATCAGGATTAGGGTCAATCGAAATAAACCAAGTTACATTTACAGTGTTAGGTGCCAATTGAATATAATACTGGTTACCAGTAGGTGCATAGACTTGTCCACTTGGCCAAGCGGCATTTGTTCCATTAGTTGTTGAGCTACTAATTAATGTACCTGATGCAGATGTTCCGGCATAAATAGCTGAGATGTAATAACCTGAAGGAATTTGTAGGCTAGTATTATATCCTGTCGGTGTAGTAACACTTCCTCCTGTTGTTCCAGTTGAAGTTAAAATTGCGGGAATTGCCGGAGTATTTAATGCTGTACTAGTGTATCCATAGGTGTAAGTTGCGGTTTGTGATACTGCAGTCAAAGTAACTGTATAAGTATTCAGGGTACTTGTAGCACCAACAGTCGGATTTTGGCTTGTAAAAGCAGCTAGGGTCGCTGCCGTTGTAGCACCGGAAACTGTTGTTGTCCCATTTGATATTTGCGTAATGTTGTAGCCTGTAGGAACAGCATTTGAAAGAGCTGTTGCATAGCTAGATAACAAAGTGGTGTTTGAAAAAGGGTTGTCGGTTACAACTGATGCGTCTGTTATACCAGTTGCTCCGTAAGCAATCTGATTTGGGAGATTTGCAAGGGTTGTTCCACTTGCCTTCGCCCAGTTGAACAAAACAGTTTGCTGACTTGGTGTATAGCTTACATTTAAGGCATTGGGGTTGGTTGTTCCTACAATAAAGTTAGAAACAGTTGTGGCTGAAGTATTCGTTGTGGATGCTGGGTTTGCTGCAAGAACTGTCGTCGTTGTTGTTGCAGAATTAGCTTGATAACCTGTTGGAGCTGCTGGAACAACGTAGGTATAAGTATTATTATCTGGGCTTGTTGAACTTGGAGCAGTTAAAGCCGCACCAATCGTATCATTGACATTTGCCGTAATTGAACTTTGTGCCATAGATGGAATCGGCTGCCCTGTAACTTTATTGAGATAGTTTATAGGCACAGGCTCTGTTCCTTTTGAGCCAGTAATCGTTGCTCCATTTAAAGAAACAGAAAGATTACCATAATTCCCCCCTGTCCCGCCAACAAAACCAACTGTTAATGAATTTTGTAAATTAGTATGAGTTGTTAAGGTATAACCACCCGTTCCTCCATTGACAGCACTTGCTCCAATTAATGCGCCATTACTTGTTGTTTGAGCAATCAAATTAAATGTTAAAGTCCCTGAAGTATAGCCTGTGCTTGCAGTATTTGTTGCATCAGGAGTCCAAGTGACTGTAATAGGTTCTTGTACGGACGATGTAATAGGAGAGGCGACACCTAATGCATAGCTTGTGTCGGTTGCAAAGGTGTAGGCTGTCCCATTTTGAGTGTTGGTCACGGGACTATAGGGAGCAGCACTACCTAATGAAGGATAATTAGCAGCTTGTAAAGTTCCACTACTATCCGTATTGCGAATTGCCATTACAACTCCTGGACCATCTGTCCAACCATTTACAGTTGCAGATCCGTCAATTCCTGTCAACGAACCGGTTGAGACGTTGGATAAGTTAGAATAAAGATCGCGGCCGAGGAAAACTGTGTTAGGCAGACCTCTAATTCCAAGCCCATCATTTGTCGCCTGAGAAGATTGAGCATTTGCTGCTAACTGTGCCTTTGATGCCCCTGTTAAAATAACCCCGATGGCATCTCCTGATTTTGTGAAATCAGTCAGAGAACTTCCTGAATCAACTTTAATTGTTGACTTCAAGGTAAAACCTGTTGTTGCTGAAATAGCTGAAACTGATCCATTAAATATTCCTAAACCAACACTATTAGCTGTTGATGAAACAAGATTAATCCAATTACTTGCTACAACTGCTTTACCATATAAAGCATAGTTTGAAGAATTAGCAAATTCAGTTCCAGAGTAGGTATGTCCTCCTGTGTCATAACTTGTATTTCCTGGAACAAGTGTTCCGGATGAAACAGATGCTGCTTGCGCTTTCTCTGTTTTAGGTTGGAAAGCTAGGTTTCCAATAGGAAGTAGAGTTGAAGCTGTGAGAGTCAAAACGGTGGCACCATATAGCCATTTTTTCCCTGATTTCCAAGTACGAAAGCGAGTTGTTTTTACTTCATGACTGGTTGTATAACCTTTTTGATGCTTAGAACGATACATGCTTTATACCTCACTTTCTAGTTATTCATCTCTTACTGAGTAGAATTTCTTTTTTTACTGAGAAAACATCTCATTTCTTTTTGTCTTGACCTCATTTTAACATTGCAATTTTATTTCATCAAGTAAAACAGAAGCAAGCTTTTTAATGTAATTAAAAACTTCCTTGCAATGTAATATTGTTTTTTTTAGAACTAAATTTAAATTATCCTCTGACTCTTTGTAAATCAATAGCTTGTAAATCACGTATTCCATAGACTTTAAAAATAAAATAAAAACCGTTCATTTAAAAGAACGGTTTTTATATGTCTTTTTCGCGAGTAATCTTTTCGTAATATTACTTTAACTATATTTTTTTAGATAATTATTTTTTATAAGTACATTATGATTTTAGTGCTATTATTATTTGTATTAAATTTTTGCTTTAATAAATATTTAAATAAAAAGTTCATTTTTCAGAACGATTTTCTCTTAGTATTCTTTTATCATACTGTAGCTTTAAGGTTTTTCGAAAATCTTCTGCTCCTATTTTTTTTAGAAACTTTAGTGTTTCCTGAAGCTGCATTTTCCCCTGTTTTTTATCCGTATAATAATAACAATAAAAAGATTCAGCAAAATTTATAATGACATGACTCATCACATCACCAGGCATAAAAAATTGTTTGGAAATCATCAGAATTTCTTGAGCCTTTTCTTTTTTTTCGCTATCAATAAATTTAAAAATTATTTTATAAAAAAAACGATAGATCAGTACACGATAATAGAGATTATTTTCATAGTAGGCTTTATCATAGCGGAGGTCATCTATGATATTATTAATTATGGAATTGTCGAGCTTATCTCCTATATTTGCCAGAATAGAAAGCTCGAAAAATCCCCAAAATTGAACTCCTTTTAGATAAAATTCTATTTCGTTAAGCTCCTCAATAGTCAACCGTCGGTATAGTCCTCTTGCAGAAAATGCGATTAACTTTTGCTCGTTTGAGCCCTCTTTATTGATTTCGTATATATATTGAAGTTGTTTAATATTTCTTTGATAATAAGCATGCTCAATTTCATCAAAAATCGAAATATAATTATCCTGCTCGCCATTATTAATCATTAAACTATAGTCTAATGGAGAAACATTCATTTTTTGAAGTGCAAAATCAAGTCGGTCAAAAGAGAGCATGCTTTTACCATTTTCAAAATTTGAGAGGGTTGACTTTGCAATCCCCAGTTCTTCAAAGGCTGAAAGCGAAAACCCATGTTGAATTCTAAGGTCATGGAAGGCTTTCCCGTATTTAAAATATACCATTTAATCTTCTTTCAATTAAATTAATTTTTTTAATAGTATATTTCAAATTTAAAATTTTTTCAATTATTTTGCATAAAAAAACACTGATAAAATCAGTGAATTTTTTTATTTACGTTTACGTGCAATCAAATGAACTGGTGTTCCTTCAAAAACAAAGGCTTTACGGATTTGATTTTCAAGGAACCGAAGATATGAGAAGTGCATGAGTTCTTCTTCATTGACAAAAACAACAAAAGTTGGTGGTTTAATCGCTACTTGTGTTGCATAGAAAATCTTCAAACGTTTTCCTTTGTCCGTCGGAGTTGGATTAATCGCTACAGCATCCATAATGACATCATTCAAAACAGAACTTGAAATACGTAAGTTTTGTGCATGATGAATTTCTTTAATCATATCTGGGAGTTTATTCAGACGTTGTCCTGTCTTAGCAGATACATAAACGATTGGTGCATAATCAAGGAATTTGAACTTTGTCCGAATTTCTAATTCAAAGTTTTTCATTGTATCGTTATCTTTCTCAAGGGTATCCCATTTATTGACAACAATCAAAATTCCTTTACCAGCTTCGTGAGCAAATCCAGCGATACGCATATCATATTCGCGAATTCCTTCCTCAGCGTTAATCACCATCAAAACGA
This sequence comes from Lactococcus sp. FSL K6-0773, assembly GCF_038006485.1. Classification (NCBI taxonomy): domain Bacteria; kingdom Bacillati; phylum Bacillota; class Bacilli; order Lactobacillales; family Streptococcaceae; genus Lactococcus; species Lactococcus sp. FSL K6-0773. Next base: position 1,098,310 of record NZ_JBBOVF010000001.1, read on the forward strand.
TATCTGAACGGTCAATGGCACGCATGGCACGCATGACTGAGTATTTTTCAGTATTTTCGTAAATTTTTCCTGATTTACGCATTCCGGCGGTATCAATCATAACAAATTCTTGGTCTTCAGAATCGACAAAGTGTGTGTCAATCGCATCACGAGTTGTTCCTGCAATTGGACTTGCAATTACGCGGTCTTCGCCAAGAATAGCATTAATAAGAGATGATTTCCCAACGTTTGGGCGGCCAATCAAGCTGAACTTGATGACATTCTCATTTTCTTCTTCAATTTCATTAGGAAGATTTTGAACGATTGCATCAAGGACATCCCCTGTCCCAATCCCGTGAACGGCTGAAACAGGATAAGGATCGCCAAGTCCAAGTGAGTAGAAATCAAAGATTTCCATTCGACGTTCTGGGTTATCAACTTTATTGACAACAAGAATAACTGGTTTATCTGTACGATAAAGAATATTAGCAATGGCTTCATCGGCATCTGTAATACCTGTTTCTCCGTCAACAACAGCAATGATAACATCTGCTTCGGTCATGGCAATTTCAGCTTGCGCTCGAATTTCAGTCATGAAAGGTTCGTCTGAAAGTTCAATCCCACCTGTATCGATGATATTGAATTTACGGGTTAACCATTCTCCTGTGGCATAGATACGGTCACGAGTTACACCTGGAATGTCTTCGACAATTGAGATGCGTTCTCCTGCAATACGGTTGAATATCGTTGATTTTCCGACATTTGGACGGCCAACGATGGCTACTGTAGGTAAGCTCATATTTTTATTTCTTTCTTTGTTTACTTATTGGATAAAAAATTATAATAGTGAAGAAGTTTGTAATCCATAGACTATATAATTTTAGATTTGGGTTTCGAGGTTCATTTTAGATAATTTCAATGCCAAACAGGCTAGTAAAAAATGGGGCTTGACTAAGACTTATCTTCATATTTTTAGCGAGTTGAGGTGTAACTTCCATGCGTTCAAATTGATTCGTAGAAAAATCAATTCCTGCAAGTGCTGTTTCCCAAAAATTTGCTGCTTCTAATTGATTTTTTAAAAGCTCCACATTCTTAAAATTACAGGCAGTAAAGAAGGTTTCTTTAGCTTCATTTTCTAAAAAGCGGACTGACTTTAAGGTAGAACCTGAAAAATTTGCATAAGTCATTAGATTTTCTGTAAACTGAAGGTCTTGTAAGTGACTTTCAGTAAAATCAGTTCCTAGCAATTTGCAGGATTTAAAGATTGAGCGATAAATGCCAATTTTATTGAAGTTTAAATTGGAAAAATCACATTTTTCAAAAAGGCAGTCTGTAAATTCACTGATCGTATTGTCAGTAAATTCAAAGGTTGTGTTTTTGAAAGAACAACCTGAAAAAATAGTTCTTTGATTGATTGTCAAAGTTTTATCTATAAATTCTGCTTGATAAATTTCTCCATCAATAAAATCTTGACTTGTGGCTACTTGATAGGTGGCTGGAAGTTTCGGTTCTAAGATTTTCTTTAATTTCACAGTAATTTTTTCGCCTTTAAATTTTCTGTTGAAGCTGAAATTTCTGGTTGGCCCCACTGGTCAACAATCCGTTCAGACCATTTGTTTAAGCGTCTATTTCCAGCATATTCTTCTTGAACTTGGTCATATTTTTCAATGGTTTCAGACGTTTGCTCAACATATTTTTCTTTAAAAGCTGTTGCTTCCAAAGGAAGACGTGGTTTTACTTTGTTCAAACGTGCGGCCTTACCGAGTGCAATGCCAAAAATAGGATAAGTATAATCTGGCAAGTTCAAGACTTTAGAAATTTCTGAGGATTGGTCTCGAATTAAGCCAACCATCACCCCGTTGTAGCCTAAAGATTCTGCTGCAAGAAGCGCATTTTGTCCAGCTGTTGCGGCATCAACTGATGTAATCAATAAGCTTTCAATTCCTTGCGGTTGGAAATTGCCTTGATGCAATTCGACTGCCTTTTGAGCACGATTTAAATCGCCAACAAAAACTAAATATGCTGCACAATTTTTGATTGATTTTTGTGGTTGAAATTCATAAATCGCATCTTTTTGAGCTTGTGATTCTACAACAATCACAGAATATGATTGGAAATTTTTCCATGTTGATGCCATTTGAGCAGCTTTTAAGATTTTTTCCAAATCTTTAGGCTCAATTGCTTCTTCTGTAAAATTTCTGACCGAAGTGTGATTCATCATTAAATCAATCGTTTCATTTGTTTCAGTCATGACGTCTATTCGTCCCCTCTAATCGCATTTCTTCTGCCAAATATTTCACGCGTTCCATAACACGTTTTGCTGGCCAAATTTCATCAGCTCGCTTAGTTTCGGCTAAATGCTGTTCTAATTCTTCCATTCTTAAATTTGAAGTGAAGAAAGTCGGGAGATTTTCTTGCATGCGATGTTGTAAAATGACTTGTAAAATACTGTCACGAACCCAAGCGTTGTTTTGCTCTGCCCCAATATCATCCAAAACTAAAACTTGGCTGGCTTTTATTTCATTGACCCAGACTTTGGCATTGTCAAAATCTAAATCAGAAATGAAAGTGGGATAATGAAGTAAAGTTGTTGAAATTCCTTTTTTGGCTAATTCGTTTGCCATTGCCGCAAGCATGAAAGATTTCCCAACACCAAAATCTCCATAAAGATAAAGTCCTTTTTTCTTGGGAAAATTAGTAATAAAATCAACTAGGGCTTGGTATGGTTTGATTCTTTGAACATCATCAAGGGCAATATCTGCCAAAGTGACTTGTTTTAAATCTTTTGGAAGTCCAATAATATTCATACGTCGCAAAAGGTTTTGAGCTGCTTGTTGCTGCGCCAATTCATTTGTCGTTTGATATGAAACATCAGCATAGCCGTGATTCATGATTAAAACAGGTTCATAACCGTCAGCTGCCCGTTTTTCACCTTTTTCAAATTTTTCATGCTCACGAACGTATTCATAAAACTTGGAGTAAGAGCGTTGAATTTCGTCAGAAGTCATTTGATGTTGGGCAATAAAAGCTTGCACATCAGCATTTTTTAATACTTCTGCGACTAATTTTTCAAAATTTTCACGGATGTCTTGACGTTTTCCTAAGATGTCTCCGATAGATTCCATTAATTTTGCTCTCCTTTCAGTTTTTTGAGAGAGTCAAGCCTTATTTTCTCAAGTTTTGCAAGTTCTTCTTGGCTTGTCTTATTTTCATAATCTGGATTTGACCATTTTGGTGCTTCTTTTTTGATTTTCATTGGTCGTTTTTCTGCTCCAGTTTTTGCTTTAGCAGCAGCTAATTCTTCTCGTTCCAAAATTCGTTTTACCGCTGTTTCAGCTGTAAATACTTCGTTTCTCATCCAGTCGTTGGCTAATGCATTTACAAAATTTGGATTTAACGACGCATTTTTTTGCTGTACTAAAACATAGTGAATCAAAATATTTTGGACTTCTGCTGGCAAATTTTGGCGACTTAAATTAGTTAAAAGCTTATGTTCTTCCGAACTGACAAAGCCTCCAGCTTGCGCTTTTATCTGTCGGATGAAATCATCTGGTTCATGAGATTTACTGATGACAATCAAATCGGCAAATGCTTTAGGAAAAGCTGAAAGTGCTGGTTGCGGTTGGCTAGCTCCTGAAAGACTTCTCATCAAATTATTCATGTTCAAAGTTTTATCAGCATTGGCTGTTTTTTCTGCTTGCTTGAATAATTCGTACCAATTGAGTTCAAATTTTTCTGCTAGTGAATAGAGCGTTAAGGAGTCTTGATTTTCATTGTTTAAATGATAGCCTTGACGTTCCATAATACTTTTAAAGGCCCCCATATCAAAACGTTCATTTGTATTTGAAGGGTTTTGTTGAGCTTGTGAGTCAAAACTAACTTTGTAAACTTCATGAAATTTCTTGGAAACTTCTTTTCCTTTCGGTTCCATTCTTTTAGCTAAAGCAGCTACTCGATTTTCACCAATTCTTGAAATCAAAAGTTGTCTATAAAAATCATCTGCAAGGAAATTTTCAAAATTTAGCGGACTTTTTACTTCAAAATAAAGACTGGTATGATCATCATAAACACGAACTAATGATAAGCCAGATAATTTATCTAATGCTTCAATAAAAGGATTGAGGCCGAGATTTAGATATTCCAAAAAGTGAGAAATTCTTCCAGTAGAGAAGCTTAGCATTAACTGATAAAGCGCAAAGGCATCCGTGCCAATGATTGGTAAATAGAGCAGACGAAAAGCCTCAGCGTCAAAGCTGGTCTTTCCTCGATTAAGCATTGTAAATGAATCTCCTGCTCTCATTTTTTTCCTCACTTTTTACTGACAGAAAGTTCAGCAAGCTGATCTTTCTTTTATTTGCCGATAAAATGCTCCTTATTCAGTCACTTTTTACTGACGGATTTATTTTTTGGTAATATTTTTAAGGAGCTCTTCTAATTCACTGACATCTTTGAATGAACGATAGACGCTGGCAAATCTGATATAGGTGATATCATCCAATTCAGCTAATTCTTGCATCACAAATTCACCAATAACATCTGATTCAACTTCATTACTGTCTAGTTGACGAATTTTTCTTTCAACATTTGCAACTGTTGTTTCAATATCTTCACTTGATACTGGGCGTTTGTATGCTGAACGAACTAAACCACGAACAATTTTTTCACGATTAAAGGGTTCACGTTTGTCATCTTTTTTGATGACTAAAAGGGGCATTTCTTCGATACGTTCAAAGGTTGTGAAGCGAAAACCACATGATTCACAAACACGACGACGGCGAATAGCATCTTCGGCTTGTCTTGAATCAACAACTTTTGATTCTTCAGAAGAACACTTTGGACATCTCATTTTATTCTCCTTAATAGATAATAAATTCTTATTAATTTTACTGACAGAAAATTGGTTTAGACTTTCTTATTCTGTCAGTAATTTTTTTCATTAGTTTTAATGACAGAAAGCAACTTATTTACTTCTTAGGCAAAAATTTTGCTTCTAATCGATAAATTACTTGACCTTTTTGTGAGAATTTTTGCTCATACTCGGTCATTACATTTTGAGGTGCAAATTCTTCGTCTTGGTGTAAATCTAACCAAACTTTTTTAAGTTCCATGCCATAGTTAGCTAAAGAAACTAAAGAATATTCAAACAATCCACGATTGTCAGTTTTGAAATGAATTTCACCTTCAGGACGTAAAATCTTTTCATAAGTTGCAAGAAAAGATTTATAAGTCAAACGACGTTTTTCATGACGTCCTTTTGGCCAAGGGTCAGAAAAGTTCAAATAGACTTGATCAATTTCACCATCAGCAAAATATTCACTCAAAGCAGCTCCATCAACAAGCATCATTTGTACGTTTGGCAAATCTGCTTCAATTGCTTTATCTAAAGCATAAGATAAAACTGATAATTGCATATCAATTGCAATGTAATTTATTTCTGGATGAAGAGCTGCCATTCCTGTGATGAAAGCTCCTTTTCCACAACCCACTTCAATATGAATCGGATGATCATTTCCAAAACGTTCTGACCAACGTCCTTTAAAGTCCGCTGGATTTTCAACTACGATATGTGCGTTTTCAGCAAGCATTTCGCCTGCCCCTTTACGATTTCTGACGCGCATTTTTACCTCAATTTTTTAATTTTTGATAGAAAATCAGCAAAAGTGATCTTCTATTTCTTTATTTTTATTATTCAATTATAAGCCAAAAAATAGGAAGGTCCAAACCCTAGCCTATTTTTACTAAAATAATTCACAAAATTTACGAAGTCCCAAGATTTCTTGATTCACTTCTTTCATTTTTCCTCTAGAAAGATATTCAGAGATTTGGCGAAGAAAAGAAAGTTTTCCATACCAAGCCACTTTATCCATAATATCTGAACGAGGTCTAACACCAGATGTCATCAACCACAAAGACCAGTTATTTGGTTTAATATAATGTGATAAAACATGTGCCATATCAACCATTGAATCTGATAAAAAGACGGTATCCCAATCTACTAAATAAATTTTTCCTGAATTATCATCCACTAACCAATTTTTATGATTGACATCGCCATGAACGACTACGACCTCTTCATTTTTGATTTCGGGAACTTGTTGACGCATTTCTTCAATGATTCCTGACAAAAAATGATTTGTTCGTAAAGCCTCAGTATTTTGGACACAATCCTCTAATAATTGTTCAGGAAGAATAATTTGACTTCCCAACTTCTTATAAGATTCAACCAATTTTTTTGAGTCATGCAAATGTGCTAAAATATGATTAATTTGGCGGTCTTCCATATCCTCAGGACTTAGTGTATGACCGTCAATCCAAGGTTGAGCAGATAAGGTATCGCCTTCAGCCGTACGTTTTGTCCATAAGACTTTTGGCGTGATTCCCTCAAGATAAATACTCGGCAAAAATGGACTGCCGTTTTTTTTAATAAAAACGCGTTCCTGATCACTTTTCCCAAAAAATGCATTGCCAGAGCCACCTTTAACAGGCGTCATATCCCAATCGGCTTTCATCATCCTTATCTCCTCCTTTCCTTTAAAAATCTATTAATCATTATTTGAACCATTTACTTTATTCCTCAAACTTATGCGTTTGGATAGTGAATTAAAATAGTTTGAGTCAAAATGTCAGCATATTGATATGACTCAGTTGTTTTAGGACCACGAGCCGGAATATTTTCAATAATGAAATGTGTTGCATAGGCTTCAATCAAGTTCACTTTATGACGATTTTCGCGTTTACGACCAAATTGTGAAGTAATTTCAATCGTTTCACCCAAGTGTGCTTGAACTTTTTCACGAATGTCAACGATTTTTCCTATTTCTTGATTTTGGTTATCCATTTTTTCCTCCAAATAAGACGTAAAAGTCGGATTTCTCCGAACGCTTACCTTATAAATCTAATTTTATCCTTGATTATATCTCTCTTTTTTGATTAAAAGAATCAAATTTTATAATGTATTCTTTATCGTTCATTTTTATTAATAAAGAGAATTAGACAATTACTCATATTATAACACGAATTAGTCAAAAAAATCTAGTCGCCATATCGGTTATCAATACTTGCGAATTTATTATGCTCTTTAATAAAGAGTAATTCGACTGTTCCACGGCTTCCTGAACGGTTTTTTTCAATAATAACTTCAACTTTATTATCTTCCAGAATCTCTTCACCGTCTTCATCTTCACCAGTTCCACGTTCATAATAGTCATCTCGATAAAGAAATGCGACAATATCGGCATCTTGCTCGATTGACCCAGATTCACGGATATCAGACAAAACTGGTCGTTTATCTTGACGTTGTTCCACTCCACGTGAGAGCTGTGAAAGGGCAATAACAGGAACTTTTAATTCTTTAGCTAAAATTTTTAACTGACGAGAAATTTCAGAAACTTCTTGTTGACGATTTTCTCGACCAGTTCCAGAAATCAATTGTAAGTAGTCAATAACAATCAAACCAAGATTTCCTGTTTCTTGGGCTAATTTTCTTGAACGCGCCCGAATTTCAGAAATCTTTATCCCTGGTGTGTCATCAATATAAATACTTGCTCTTGATAAAGTCCCTGTTGCCATGAAATAATCATTCCATTCTTGGTCATTTAATTGTCCAGTACGTAAGCTGTGTGAATCAATTGAACCTTCGGCAGCAATCATCCGGCTGACAAGACTTTCTGCCCCCATTTCAAGAGAGAAAATTGCAACGGTCCGGTCTTGCTTTGTCCCAATATTTTGAGCAATATTTAAGGCAAAAGCTGTTTTACCAACCGCTGGACGAGCCGCAAGAATAATCAATTCTTCTTCATGAAGACCTGTTGTCATGTTATCTAAAGCGGGATAACCTGTTGCGATACCTGTAATATTAGACTTTTGTTGAGCTTTTTGCTCAAGGTCATCCATATGAATCGCTAGGACATCAGAAATTTTCTTAAAGCCATTTGTATTACGTCCTTGTTGGACGTCAATTAAACTTTTTTCTGCTTGAGCTAAAATATCGTCCGCTGGTGAATCTTGTTCATAAGCTTTTTCGACTGATTCAGTTAGACGATTTATCAGTTGACGGAGTAATGATTTTTCAGCAACAATCTTAGCATAATAGGCCGCATTTGCTGCGGTGGGGGTTGCGGTGGCAAGTTCTGCAATATAAGCAATCCCACCAATTGCCTCCAGCTCCCCTTGATTTTCAAGATGTGAACGAATGGTTAAGACGTCAATTGCTTCACGAGCATCAGATAATTTTTCCATTGTCCGAAAAATTATCTTGTGAGCATTTTTATAGAAATCATCTGAACTTAAAAATTCTTTAATTTCGACTAAGCGTTCGCTATCTAAAAAAACAGCCCCAAGAACGGCCTGCTCAGCAGCTAGGTCTTGAGGCGGGGCTTTTATTAAATCAATTTCGGGCATTTAGTTTAGGCCTCGCTAATTTTGACTTTAACCACGGCTGTCACATCACGGTGAAGTTTAACTGGTACATCTTTTGTTCCCAAAGCTTGAATTTTGTTAATCAATTGAATTTTGCGTTTATCTAACTTGAGATTAAATTGACTTTTAAGGGCTTTTGCGATATCTGCTTTATCTACAGCACCAAAAGTGTGACCTGTTTGTCCAACTTTCATTTTGATTTCAACAACAGTGTCTTCTTTTTCAAGAACTTCTTTAAGGGCTTTTGCTTCTGCTAAAAGTTCTGCTTCTTCTTTTTCCTTAGCTTTGGCTTGACCTTTCACTTCAGAAAGAGCAGCTGCTGTAGCAACTTTTGCCAAATTTTTCTTAATTAAAAAGTTTTGAGCATAACCTGTTGGGACTTCTTTAATTTGACCTTTTTTTCCTTGTCCTTTAACGTCTTCTAAGAATACAACTTTCATTTTTCGTTTTCTCTTTCTTTTAGTATTTCAATTAAATCTTCTTGCACTTCATCGATATATTTTTCATATATTTGGGTTGCAGCATTATTAAAATGTCCACCCCCACCCATTTGCTCCATAATCGTTTGAACATTAAAACCATTTCGAGAACGAGCAGAAATAGAAATATAGCCATTAGTATGTTGTGTAATTGCAAATGCAGCAGTAATCCCTGCCATATCTAGGAGAGTGTCAGCAGCTTTTGCTGTTGCTATATTATCATATTTTTGATGTTTAAGTCCAACTCCTAAAGCAATTCCTGGTAAAACCATTTTTGCATTAAGAACAATTTCATTGGCCTTCTTATATTTATCAAAGTCAGTAGCCATAATCATTTTAATTAAATCGTTATCAGCTCCACGAGAGCGCAGATAAGCTGCTGCTTCAAATGTTCTTTCGGTCGTTGTTTTTGTAAAGTTTTTAGTGTCTAATTCAATACCCGCAAGAACAATACTAGCTTCAATGGTTGACATTTTTCTTTGATTGTTATCATGGAATTGAAGAATTTCGACAGTTAATTCACTAGCAGAGCTTGCTGATGATTCAATATATGACAAAAGTGCATGTTCTGGAAAATCATCATCACGTCTGTGGTGGTCAATGACTACTAATTTCTCAAATGATTTATAGAATTCAAGATTTAAGGTTTGACTTGTTTTTGAATGGTCAACCATGATAAGTAATGAATCTTTTTTCTTCAGTTTTTGGGCAGTTTCTAACTGGACAATATGCGTAAAACCATCAGAAGACTCATTCATTTTATTAATTGCACGCTCAACATCTGGCAATAACTGTTCAGGATCATAAACGACAAAGGCTTCTTTTCCAGACATATTAGCAAATGCCTTCATAGCCACCGCTGCTCCAAGCGCATCCATATCTGTAAAGCGATGTCCTACAATAAAGACATCTTCTGCTTCGGCAATAATTGTCCGAAGTGCTGTTGAAATGGCCCGTGCTCTTGTTCTGCTTTTTTGCGTTCTACTTTCGGAATTACCGCCGAAATAAACAGGACGAGCTTGAGGAGTATTTTCTCTCAGTACAACTTGATCTCCACCACGGACTTGGGCTAATTCAAGATTATTTAGAGCAACTTTACCAATAACTGGAAAATCATTCCAACCATAAGCCACACCAACTGAAAGAGTCAAAGGAATTTCTTTTTGAGATGAAAGTTCTCGAAATTCTTTTAGAACAGAAAATTTATCGTTAATCATTTTTTCAAGAATACGATAATCACAGAAAAAATAATGGCGACTGCTATTAATACGGCGAAGATAAACTCCATATTTGTCAGCAAATTCTTCTAAAAATGAAGCGATAAAACTATTAATGGCTGTTCGACCGCTGTCAGTAATTAAATCTGTAGCATCATCATAATTGTCAACAGAAATCGCACCAATAACCGCACGACTGTCATTAAATTCTGATTTAAAAGCAACTTCTTTTGTGGCATCAATTAAATAAATAAGATTCTTATCAGAATCAAGTTCTGCGACATATTTTTGCTTACCAAGGGTGATATATTGGTCATCGCTCGCATTTTTCAATATCTTTTTAATATCGTCACGATTGATAACTTTGTCATTTCCCTTAAAAATCATATCAATGAATGGATTAAACCATTCAGGTTCAAAGGTTTCACTATTAAAACGGATGACCCCAATTGGCATATTATCCAAGGTAGCATTGAGCGAATTTTCTGCTTCATCATTAATTTTACGAATAAAATCTTGACGACGCAATTGATAGTTTTGAGTTTGTGATAGTAAAATGAGTGTAATCGCTATGTTCAAAATCAACAAATAAATCCAAATTGACCAACGTGTTGCTGAAACATGAACAACAACAGTCTCAATGATTTGAACAATAACCATTATGATAATAATAGCAAGCGGTGAAAACCGACGGACAAAATTCATAATATTACTCCTATATTCCTCTATTTTAACATAGGACAGAAAAAACTTAAAGAATCACCGATTTGTCAGTGATTTTTTCTTTTAAAATGTTTATTAAGCCTTTATCATCTTTAGTGATGATTCTGTCAGTAATTTTTGAATAGCTGTCAGTGAATCTACCTTTAAGTCAGCCTTCTCTTGATTCATGCCAAAGCGTTTGTCTTCAATTGCCCAAACGGTCGCACCAGCTGCTTCTCCAGCTTGAATTCCTTTTTCAGAATCCTCAATAATTAAAGTTTCAGAAGGTGTTACGCCCAATTTCTTCATTGTTGATTGATAAATTTCTGGATTTGGTTTCGTTTGTTTAAAGTCATTTCCTGAAACCACTACTTCAAAATAAGAATTCAATTGATGAATATCTAACATTTGTTTGATATCAAACATTGACGAACTTGAAGCAAGTGCAATTTTTACTTCTTTTTGACGCAAAAATTCTAAAATATCAGGCACATCAGAAAATAAAAGTTCTGCATAAGGCATCGGATGATTTTCTTTGAATTGCTCATAGTCTTCTTGCAATTCACTCGCTTTTTCTTCATCAAAAGACCCTTGCAAAATTCGTGGCCAAATATCTTTCATATTTCCACCAATAAAATCACTAGGCGTCAAGTGGCTAATAGAAATTCCATGACCGCCAAAAAATTCTTCTCTTCTTTGTAAATAATAACGTTCGGTGTCAACAAGAACACCATCCATATCAAAAATCACTGCTTTAAATTTCATAGAACCATTATAGCACAGTATCTAAGCATGGTTCAATAGACTTCATTATAAAAGTATTTTTATTTTACACGGAAATTAGTTGACAAGACAACTAATTTGAGATATATTATATTCGATGGAGGAATTTATGGAAGACAATCAATATGAATATCAAGGAATCCAATTTATTGGGAAGCTTTCTTCTGAAATTTATAGAAGAGGTTATATTTATTTCACAAAACGCTTAGTGCCTTTTGACATCAATTATATTCAATTGCTTTGTTTGATTTCTTTATATATCAAAGACAATCAAAGCCAAGAGCAAATTACTGATGATTTAAGTATCGATAAATCTAGTGTTCATCGAGCAATTAAATGCCTGATTGAAAAAGAATACGTTAGCAGAGTCCGCGATGAAAAAGATAAACGCGTTTATCGTGTCTCATTGACTCAAAAAGCAAGAGACATCCAAACTCAAATTGAAGAAATGACAAAAGAGAGAGAAAACTTGCTATCAGAGGGAATTGATCCCCAAGAAAAAGCAATTGCATTTAAAGTATTGAATCAAATGACTCAAAATGCAAATCAAATTTATGAAGAGGAAAAGAAGAAAAATGACAAATAATTTAAAAAGAGCGGTTGTATTAGGCGGTGGCGGACATTTTGGTATCGCTTGGGAACTCGGATATCTTAGAGGTCTAGAAGAAGCTGGGCTGCCCATTAGAGAGGCCGATATTTTTGTTGGAACTTCTGCTGGTTCACAAGCAAGCGTAATTGTTAGCTCAGATAAAGATTGGGATTTAATCTGGAAGGAACAGATTGAAAAAGAGATTAGTGAAATCACTCCCATATCCGATGAAAAAATGGGAGAGCTTTTCAAAACATTTGAAAACATTGCTAAAAATTCTCATTCAGCCAAAGAATGGATTGCGGCGGAAGCTGAAATTTCTAAGAAAACCCAACCTTTTATCTCTAAGGAGGAACGATTAGCTATGCTTAAAGAACGTTATGGTTCAGGTCAAGCCCGCTGGAACAGCAAATTACGAATCGTTGCAACCAGTATTGAGGATATTGAGCGTCAAGTTTTTGATGAAAATTCAAATGTTGATATTCTAGTGGCTTTACAAGCAAGTGGAGCCCTTCAAGGCGTCTGGCCTTCAGTTGAAATCAATGGAAAACATTTTTTTGATGGTGGTTCTTTTTCAATGGAAAATCCAGATGTCTTTGTTGATGCCGACAAGATGCTTGTTCTTTCAACTGGACTGCCTGTCGATGTTCCATATAAATTAGAAGATTTACTCGCTCAATTAGAGAAAAAAGGGACAGAAACCAGCCTGGTTCTTCCCTCTGAAAAAACAATGAATATCTTAAAAGATTTTAACTATAATATGGTGGAAGCAAAAATTCGTCCCTTTGTTGCTCAAGCAGGTCGTGAACAAGGACAAGCTGAGGCTGCTCTGATAAAAGAACGCTGGTTATAATTCATTTCTTTTGAAGACACTAACTTTCAAATTGTCTCTGAACAAATTAAAACATACATTAACCACTTTTAATGTATGTTTTTTAAGTATTATCATTAAAATAATTATTTTTTGAATACTGCAGAAAGAAAATAGGCTATAAATGAGTTATTTATTGAAAATTATCTGAAAATTAGCTATAATAAATCAATTTATAATTTAATTTAATCTTGAAGGAAGGTAATATTTAGTGAAAGTTGCAAAATTTGGAGGTTCGTCTCTCGCATCAGCTTCGCAAATCAAAAAAGTTTTTGATATTGTTCAAGCCGATAAACAAAGAAAATTTATTGTGGTTTCTGCACCAGGCAAACGTTCGGGGGCTGATACTAAAGTTACCGATGCTTTGATTGCTTATTATAAAGCTTATAAATCAGCTGATGAAAAAGGAATTCACTATTATCAGAATTGGATTATTGAAAGATTTCGAGAAATCTATGATGAACTTGGCTTAAAAAGTCCAGTCATTAATCAAATCGCAGAAAATATCAACCATTTAGCCCAGTTAGATTTAGATAATGTTTTTACTTATGATACTTTTTTAGCCGCTGGTGAAAATAATAATGCTAAATTAGTCGCAGATTTTTTCAATCATTCTGGCTTACCAAGTCGCTATGTTCATCCATCAGATGCTGGAATTATGGTTTCATCTGATCCTGGAAATGCTCGATTGCTTGGTGGAGCTTATGAACATATTAAATATCTTAATGAACTTGAAGAAACATTAATCATCCCTGGTTTTTTTGGAATCACAAAAGAGGGTGAGGTTTGCACTTTTTCCCGTGGTGGTTCTGATATTACTGGCTCAATTATTGCGGCTGGTGTGCGAGCTGAACTCTATGAAAACTTTACTGATGTGAATGGAATTTTCGCTGCTCACCCTGGCATCGTTAAGAATCCAGCTTATATCTCTGAATTAACTTACCGTGAAATGCGAGAACTTGCTTATTCTGGTTTTTCTGTTTTACATGACGAAGCACTCGTTCCTGCCTATCGTGCCCATGTTCCTTTGGTCATTAAGAATACAAATAACCCTGATCATCCCGGAACAAAAATTGTTGTTCAAAGAGAGACTAAAGGCTCACCTGTCGTTGGAATTGCTTCATCTAGTGCCTTCTCTTCTCTTTATGTCAGTAAATATCTGATGAACCGTGAAGTTGGATTCGGCCGAAAAGTCCTTTCTGTATTGGAAAATTTAGGAGTTCGTTTTGAGCATATGCCAACTGGTATTGATGACATGTCTATCATTATTCGCAGCCGCTATCTAACTCAACCTATTTCAAAAGCCCTTATTTCTAATCTTACAGAATCGCTCCATCCGGATGAAGTCTATATTGACCGTGATTTCTCTATTATCACCATTGTTGGTGAAGATATGAAAGAACACGTTGGGGTTACCGCTAGAGCAACGGCAGCACTTTCTAAACAGGGCATTTCAATCGCTATGCTTTCGCAAGGTTCAAGCGAAGTTTCCGTCATGTTTATTGTCAAAGAAAAATACGAAAAAGAAGCTCTAAAAGCGATTTATTCAGCCTTTTTTGACTAAAATATGTTAATAAAAAACAGCTCTAAGAGCTGTTTTTTTATTCTTCTATTTTTTCGACTTTTTCAAGTGTCTCATTGGAATTACCACGACTGCTAAAATTATTTAATAAGTCAGGGACGTCAATTCCCATTGTTCCTAAGACATCAAGGCCTTGTTTAAGGCTTTCTTGTGACATTCCGAGAATTTTTGACGAGCCTTCTCCACCATAAATATTAATAGAATCAACAGCTTGAAGATTACTTGATACACTAGCAACAACTTCTGGCAGAATTTCAAGTGCCATGTTCAATTTGGCCGCATCATTCATTTTTTGCATTGCTTCGGCTTTTTTATCAATTGCTTCGGCTTCGGCAAGCCCTTTAAGGCGAATCGCTTCGGCTTCAGCTTTACCAGTTGCTTCAATAGCTGTAGCTTCGGCCATTGCTGTTACTTCACGTTGTTTAGCAGTGGCTTTGGCTGTAGCTTCAATAGCGGCTGCTTCAGCCTGTGCTCTCACTTCGCGTTCACGCGCATCGGCTTCGGCTTTAGCAATTTGTGCAGCCTTGGCAGCTTCAGCAGCTTTTACGACATTGGCTTCATTTTCTTGTGCTTTACGGAGAACTTCTTGAGTTTCTAAGTCAGTTTCTCTTTGCTTTTTAATCAATTCAACTTGCATTTCAGCTTCAGTTGTTTCTTTTTTAGAAATTGCTTCTTGAATCGCGTAAGCTTGGTCAGCAGAGGCTTGGGCTTGATCAGCTTGAGCTTTTGCTTCAGCAGCAGCAATTGATTGTTCTTGCTCATAGTGAGCTAAACTGATTGCTTTTTCCTTTTGGGCATTGGCAACTTGAGTTGCGGCAAGTGCTTCAGCTTTTTGGGCATCTTGATCAGCTGCTGCTTTTTGAATACGTGTTTCCTTGTCGGCATTTGCAACAGCAATCGCTGCTTCTTGTTGAACACGCGCTACTTCTTTAGCACCTAATGCTTTGATGTAGTTTTGGTCATCACGAATGTCATTAATAACGAATGAAACGATTGAAAGTCCCATTTTTGAGAGGTCAGTCCCTGCTTGACCTTGAACTTCAGCTGAAAACTTGTTACGATCTTCGATTAGTTCAGATACTGTCATTGTTCCAACAATCGCCCGAAGATGTCCACGAAGGACTTGGTCAGCCATTGCATCACGTTGTTCATCTCTTTTACCTAAAAATTGCTCAGCAGCTGTCGCAATATCTTGCAAAGTAGAACCTACTTTAATCATAGCTGTGGCTTCAACCGTTACTGGAATTTTATCTTTCGAGAGAACTTTTTCCGTTTTAATATCGATTGCAGCAGATTGTAAGCTGAGGTATCTCGCATTTTGGAAGATTGGTAAAACAAAGGTACCAGAACCACGAACCACTTTTAATCGATTCCCTTGTGAGTCTTTATTGACACCTTTTGAACCTAGACCTGAACCATAAACGATAAGGGCCGCTTGAGGTCCTGATTTTTTGTAGTTTGCAGCGATAATTCCTAATAGAATTAAGATGATAACAATCACCACAATTGCCAAAATATAAAGTAGTGGCATAATGTCTCCTTTGTATAATAAATTTTATTTATTTGAGCAATTTTTAGGTTCTCTATTGCTAATAAATCGTTTGTTGATAAGGAATAACGTAAGCAATTCCCGCTTTACTCTCAATAATCAGAACTTGTGCTCCTGATTCAATTTGCTCGATATTATCCTTATTTGGTAGATAAATTTTTGCAGGCATTGTTTTACGTGATTCATTGACAAAGGTCGTCATAACTTCGCCAGTCGCCTCTTTTGAACTGATGGCTGTTGTCAAAATTCCTGTCAATAAATCTTTTTCATCCGCATTATACTTTTGATCGGACATTTTGTTAAAAAATGCCATTCCTGGGAGTAATAAGATTGTTAAAAAGATGATGAGTACAATGATAATCAAAGTAATGATAATAAATAGCATCCCTTATTCTCCTTGAAAGCCTTTTGTTACGCTTTCTTAATATTATACCATTTTATGAAGAAGCTTATCAGTAAAAAATTGTTATTTTCTTATTTATTTTCGTATTTTTTAGCGGCTACTCTTTTTTGTCGTTCTAGTTCTTTTTTTATTTTTCCTTCTGGAGCAAATTTTTCTTCCCAATCTTCTGGTTTTAAGACTTTGTGTGTAATCGGGTCAAAGTGTGGACGTCCATCTGGAAAAATTTTCCCCATATTTGCTCGATGAACAGCATTGAAGATTTCATAAGGGTCAATTCCTGAAAGAACAAGCGAGCCATAAGTGAAATAGAGCAAATCAATCATAGCATCTACTTGGCCAGTCAAGCTGTCTTCATTATGCTCTTTTAAAGTCACTTTATTTGCTGCCTTATCGACGGCTTGATGTAAATTATTCACAAGTTCTGTAAATTTCTCTTGGTTACCGTCAGCAGAGGCGTAAAGAAATTCGACAATTTCTTCGACTTTGAAATCAGCCCGGAAACTTGCTTCTGTTGGTGAAAAGGCTTTAGGAATTTCTTGTGTTTTTCCGTCCATTAATCGGTGGAAATCTTTTACTTTATTGAAGTTTTGGTCTTTAGAAACAAAGTCTTTTTCAACAGAATAATGAATTAAGCCATAGTAAGCTAATGCTTTGGCGATTCCATCTTGATTATTGGTATCTGTAATATAAGTCGCAATATTTTTCACTTCTGGTACAGCATTGCCCATCGCAATCCCATAACCAACTCCAGAAATCATCGTCAAATCATTTTCCGAATCGCCAAAACACATGACTTGGTCTAAAGTAAAGCCATAGTGTTCTCCTAATCTTTGAATTCCTGGTAATTTTCCTCCTGATTTTGAAATTAAGTCAACAGAATAAGGATTGCTTCGTGTCACCAGTAATTCTGGAAATGCCTCCTGTAGGCGAGCCGTTTCGTTTCTTGTTGCAACCATCATCGCCTGATAAATTACTTCTTCTTCATTATCAGCTAAATTTGAATTTTGCGGTAAAACTCTGCGAATAATGTGTTTAAAACTGTTTCTTGCCACCCCGGAAGTACCTGAGGGCAAAACGCCTGACAAAAAACTGGCTAAACGTGTCTCGCCAAATTTTAAAAGGCCAGAGCCATTTACACCGTGGGCTGTTCCCAAAGAGATGTCAGAATGGTTTTCAGTGGCATAATTTATCAGGTTTTTTAAGGATTTTTGTTCTAAAGGATTTTGGAAAATCACTTCTTTTGGTGTGAAAATATACTGACCGTTGTAACTTACAGCAAAGTCTAAATCTAAATCTTCTAATAATGGCATGACGAAAGCTGGGCCTCGCCCGGTGGCAATCCCGACAAAAATATCTTTTTGACGTAGCTCTTGTATTGCTTTACGAGTACTTGTTGCTACTCCTCGTGTTGAAGTAAACAGGGTTCCATCTAAATCAAAAAATACTGCTTTTATATCCATCTCTCAAATCTTTTCTAGCTTTGGCAAAGCTTTCATTTATTAACTAAATTATACAGTAATTTTAATTCTATTTCATTTATTAGTTATTTTTTTCTGGACTAAATTTTGATATAATGCTAATGCTGGCTTTTATTCGGAGTCTTTAAATTTAAATATTTAATTATTGTTTATTATAGATAGATAAGGAAATAATGATGAAAAAAATCTTAATTCTCCATACTGGTGGAACAATTTCGATGGCGGAAGATGAAAATGGTCATGTTTCCCCAAATGCAGTCAATCCAATGAATGCTGTGAGCATGCAGTTTGATGAAGTAAACTTAGTGACAGAGGATATTTTTAACTTACCTAGTCCACATGTCACTTTATCAGATATGTTGGTCTTGAAAAATCGAATCAAAACAGCTTTTATTGCTGAGGATTTTGATGGAGTGGTCATTACACATGGAACTGACACACTTGAAGAAACAGCTTTTTTCCTTGACACTACTCTTTCGCGTGGTAAACCAATTGTTTTAACTGGTGCCATGCGCTCAAGTAATGAATTAGGAACTGACGGAATTTATAATTTACTGACAGCTATTCGCGTCGCTGCTGACAGTAATTCAAGTGACCGTGGCGTACTTGTTGTTATGAATGACGAGATTCATTCTGCTCGTTATGTCACTAAAACACACACGACTAATGTTTCAACTTTTCAAACACCTACACATGGTCCTGTCGGTTTACTGACAAAAAATAAAATTATTTATTTCCATAAAGATAGTGAAAATCAACATTTAGATGTTGCAACTGTTCATGGAAAAGTGCCAATTGTCAAAGCATTTGCTGGGATGACTGGGGAAATTTTAGATTTACTCAATTTGGAACAACTAGACGGTCTTGTCATTGAAGCATTAGGTGCGGGAAATCTCCCACCTATTGCTAGTCAATCGCTTCAAAGATTACTAGATGCTAAGGTTCCTGTCGTTCTTGTTTCTCGTTGTTTTAACGGAATTGCTGAACCTGTCTATTCCTATCAAGGCGGTGGTTCACAACTTTATGAAGCAGGCGTGATGTTTGCTGATGAAGTCAATTCTCAAAAAGCGCGTATTAAATTGATTATTGCATTGAATGCTGGCTTGAAAGATTTATCAGAATTACGACCTTTCTTGGAGAATTAAAAAAAATTACTGACAAAAAAGAATCATCAGCTGACTGATGATTCTTTCTTTTACTGATTTAAAGCTCATTAATCAATCGCTACTGACAGAATTATCAGCTGACTGACAATTCCTTTATTTACCGATTTAAAGCTCATTAGACAATCGCTTTAAACTGTCGGTATTTTTTGTTTTTGACTGAGAAATTATTTTCGTCAGTAAATTTATTTTAAATTATCTTGTAATTCTTGCCAAATTTGTTGATTTTCTTCTAAAGAATAAGAATTAGCTCCGGAAGCTAGTGCATGGCCTCCGCCATCATGTCTTTTAGCAATTTCATTAATTGGCTTTACTTTTGAACGCATTCTTACTCGGAAATGTCCATCGGCTTGTTCCACAAATATTGCCCAAGATTCAATTCCTCGAATATTTCCCGGTGTAGAAACAATACTTGAAGTTTCTGCGTCACGTAAATCAAATTTTTTCAAAATTTCTTGAGTTAATAAAACACGTGCAGCTCCTTTTTCTGAAACTTCCATATTTTCATAAACAAATCCTTGTAAGCGAGCAACTTTCATATCAAATGACGACATTTCTCGTCCTAAAGCTGGACGGTCAAATGGAAATTCTGCTAATTTTGAAGCTACTTTTAAGGTATTCGGCGAAGTGGCTGGATACAAGAAACGTCCAGTATCTCCAATAATTCCCGCATAAAGGAGGCGGGCGGCTTCTGCATTCAATTTAAGACCTGTTTCAAAGGCAAAATCGGCAACAATTTCTGATGCTGAGCTACGTTCAGGCTCCACTAGCAACAAATCTCCATAAGCATCATCATTTGGATGGTGGTCAATTTTAATTAGAAAATCAGCATTTTTGTAGCGCTCATCGTCAATTCGTGGTGTGTTTGCTGTATCACAAACTATAGAAAGATATTTTTCATCTTCTCTAAGTTCGACCAAATCCATTTTAGCTAAATAGGTTAAGGTTGGTTCGTCATAACCAACTGCATAAATTCTTTTTTCGGGGAAATTTTCTCTCAGAATTGCTCGGAGTCCTGCTTGAGAACCAATGGCGTCTGGGTCTGGATTTTTATGTCTGTGAATGAGAATAAGCTCATAGGCTTTTATTTTTTCTAAAATTTCGTTCATTTTTTCCTCTTTTATTTTTATGTTAATTGTACATTGACTAGAACTTTAGCTACGATGTTATTGACATGATAAATTTCACAATCAACCATTGCACCAATTCGTGTTTCTCCAATCACCTTTGGATAAATCTCTAGCACATTGTCAATAGCGGCAGCTCCCATCATATGCATATTTAATGCTTCAATGATGATATTCCGTCGTCTTTTTTTGGCAAAAACACGTTGAACAACTTGCGTAATTAGTTCTGCAAAAACACCATTAGCAATTGTTCCCACGCTATTTATCATAAATGGTTCGACCGTCACGGTGTAGGCTGAGCCTTTTTCTACCAAAGAATTAGCAATATTATCACTGAAAGTGTGAGCCACCTGACTTTCTTCCTGAGCTTTTTGTAAGCTTTGGAGAAGGTCCGATTTGGTAATAATTCCTGCGTAAGTATAATTTTCGTAAACGACAGGCATCATATCATAGCCTTCATAAATCATCTTTTGTGAAACGCTCGCCACTGTCATACTCGCTCTTGCAACATTAGCTCTTGTCATTACTTTATTGAGCGGAGTATCGTTTTTCTTATTTGTAACATCCCGCATGGCAACTACACCCACAACAACATTGTAAGTGTTGACGACGGCAAAACGACTGTCGTTCGTTTTTTTAACTAAATCTAAAAAATCTTTGACTGTATCTTCTTCCCGTAAGGTTGCCCTTTTTTGATGAAAGACATCTCCGACCGTAATAATATCTTTTTTGATAAGTTCATTGGCCAAAGCGTGACTAATACGATTAGCAACGGTAAAGGTATCATAGGATGTCCGTAAAAGAGGAATTCCTAATTGATTAGCATAGTTGACAACTTCTTGGTCCACGTCAAAGCCCCCAGTAACTAAAACAGCATTCTGCTCTCTGAGGGCTAGATTTTGAATCTCTTTTCGGTCACCAACGATAACTAGACCATTGGGCGAGAGGTAGCGCTTGAAGGATTCTCTTTGCATGGCTGAAATGACAAATTTGCTGAATTCGACTTCTAATCCAGCAAGTCCACCTAAAACATCAGCATTAGCTATTTCTGCAAGTTTACCAAAGGTTAATCGATTGGCTACTTTTTGTCCTTTAACTGCCACTCTAACGGTTCCAGAACGGTCATTTACGGCTACCAAACCTAGTATTTCTGCTTCTTTGATTGCGCGATATGCCGTTCCGTCAGCGACTTTCATTCGATTGGCAATCCCACGTACACTGACTTGTTTACCAATTTCCAAACCTTCAATATAATTTAATATTTCTTCGTGCTTTGACATAAAACTTCAAATTTCCCCAATCTCTGAATTTTTTTGATAAATTTCATCGTCACTTTTTCCAAGTTCATATTGTTCAAAATCTCTAATTTTTTTGCTGTATTGATTCGTCCCTTTAAATTTTTTAACTAAGTGATAACCTGATTTAAGGGCAACTTTTTTAGACGGAACATTTTCTTTATCAATCAATAAAATCAACTTTTTAAGTCCAAATTGTTCAAAAGAAAATTCTGTCAGTACTTTTAATGCTTCTGTCAGTAACCCTTGATTCCAATAATTTTGATTTAAAACATAACCAATTTCCGCAGACTGATTTTTATCAGAAATTTTCACAAAATGAATATCTCCAATCAGCCGATGTTCAGATTTCAACTCAATTGCCCATTTCCCTAAAGGACTTTTCATATAATCGTTAGCAATTGAAAAACGTGTTTCTGAAAGTGACAGATGCGGGGCAAAAACAAATTTTAGATTTTCAGGATTACCTGAATAGTCAAACATGTCCTCAGCATCTTTTAAATCAAAGGGACGCAAAAGCAATCGCTTTGTTTCAATAATGCTAAACTCAGCTAATTTGACATAAATATTCATGGCACTCCTTTTTGAATGTTTTCATGATTTTAATTATATCATAGTTTTTAACACTAAATTTAATCATTAAGACCTGATAAAAATACAAGCCTATCTGTAAGTGCTAAAGCGCCAACAGCTACGCTTTGACGAAGCGAGTCTTCGCAACTACATCGCTGGCACGGCAGTGAAGATACGAACAATGAGGATTATGACCGAACGAAGCGGGAACGATAATTTTCCGCTGAGTGAGTAATAAGGTATCTAGGAAAGGCACCATAGTGGCTTCTGTCTGCGCGTTCACGCTTTAGCGTGTTATAAGCAGTGATACTTATATCAGAAAGTCTATGAAAAATGAATGAAGATTTGTAATTTTAGGGCTCATTATTCCTCTACTATGCTGAGCTATGTTATAATTTTTATGGTAGAAAAAATGAATTATATAAAAATCAATTTAAAATTAAATAACCCCTTAGCTTTCTGGGCAAACTTTTCAGAAAGTGAGCGTTTCTTTTGGTTTGACCCTCAAAAAGAAACTTTTGTTATTGGCTGTGAGCGTTTGAAAGCCATTGACCTTGAACATGATAAGTTTTCTGACTATCCCTATCTCTTTCATAGTCAGACTTTTTTTGATGACATTAAAGGAGAACTTTGGGAAAATTTCGGTGGCGAAACCATTGCTTTTAAACATTATTTCGTTGTCAATAAGGAAAATTCTTACACCCTCACTTGTGATAGCCCACGAGAAATTCCTGAAATCACTATTCCAAAATTTAAGCATCAACTCACTGAAAAAGCTTCTGATTTTTCGGCTTGGCAAGAACTTTTTTATGCCATTCAAAAAAATTTTGCTGACGGAAAGAGTCGAAAAATTGTCGCTTCAAGAGAACTTGAATTTACAAGTCAAACCTCTTTTGAACTCGAAAGTATCATCCAAAATTTATTAGATAATAATCCAAATGCTTTTATTTTTGCTTATCAAAAAGGAAAAAGAATTTTCCTTGGAGCATCGCCCGAAATTTTAGTTCAAAAAGAAAATGACCAACTCCTTAGTTATGCCTTAGCTGGAACTTTTCCAAAAACAATGGAAAATGCGGGGCAAAAATTGCTGACAGACCCCAAAAATCTTTTAGAGCATGATATTGTTGTCCAAAAAATAAAAAGAAATCTGCTTGAAAAAGCCGAGACAGTAACGGTTGGAACAACCGAATTAATGGAGTTGAAAAATGTTTATCATCTTCGGACAATTTTAAGTGCTAAAAATTCTGAGCTTTCACTTATTGATTGGACAAAACAGCTTCACCCAACGCCTGCTCTTGGAGGAGAACCTCGTCATGAAGCCCTCGAATTCCTCAGAAAGCATGAAAATCATGAACGAGGACTATACGCTGCACCTCTCGGATTAATTGACAGCAAAGGAAATGGCACAATGATTGTCGGGATTCGTTCGGCTTTGATTGTGGACAAGAAACTTTATGCTTATGCAGGGTGTGGAATTATCCCTTCTTCCGATGCTTTAGAAGAATTTAGGGAAACCAAGGTAAAATTAAAAACCATTTTAGAAGCTTTGTAACTTTTTAAAATATTTTACGATTTTAGATTTTTAAATTAGAAATGGAGATAGTCATGACCAATGAATATTTAGCTCCCTTTGTTGATGAACTTTTCAATTTAGGGGTACGTGAAGCTGTTTTTAGTCCAGGTTCACGTTCAACGGCTTTAGCCATGCTCTTTGAGGAATACAAAAAATACGATACTTATGTCAACATTGATGAACGTTCGGCTGCTTTTTTTGCTCTGGGAATTGCTAAAGCGAAAAAACGTCCTGTTGTTTTAGTTTGTACTTCAGGTTCTGCTGCGGCTCATCATTTTCCAGCTGTCCTTGAAGCAAAAATGAGTCGAGTTCCCCTTATTATTTTAACGGCGGACAGACCGGCTGAGCTTCAATTCGTTGGAGCTCCTCAAACAGTCGACCAGACCAGATTTTTTGGAAATTTTGTTAATCATTTTGAAAATCTTGAAGCTCCACATATTCAAAAGCAGTCTCAAACAGAAAACTTTTGGACCTATCCACGTAAAGTCGCACAACGAGCTGTCTTATCAGCTATTTCCCCTCTTTCGGGTCCTGTGCAAATCAATGTTCCCTTGCGTGATCCTTTAGTTCCAGAATTAAAAAGTGAAAATTATGAAAAAGGACGTTCTAAACATGCCTTTAAATTCTATGAGGGACAAGCACAAGTAATACTTCCATTTGATGAAGCATTGCTTTCTGGAAAAACATTAATTTTAGCCGGTGCCAATTTTGACAAAGATTATTCTGAAGCACTTTTAAAACTTGCGGAACAATTAAAAGCTCCAATTTTAGCGGATCCACTTTCTAATCTGCGTAATCATAATCATCCTTTGGTCATAGACTCTTATGATGCTTTTTTAGCAAATAATGATTTAAAAACTCAATTAAAAGCGGATGCTATTCTGCTTTTTGGACAAATGCCTGTTTCTAAACGTTTGCAACAATTCGTTGCTTTCAATAACGAAGCTGAATTTATTCAAGTTGACCCTGCTCTTGATTATCGCAACCCTAGTTTGACAACGACAACGATGGTTCAGTCTGATGTTCTCCCTTTTGCTTCTTCAATTAAAAAAGTAAATTCTGATAGTTCTTATTTGGAAAAATGGCAAAATGCTCAAGAAAAAATGCGACAACTTCTTGAAAAAGTGACTTATGAAGAAAGTCCTTTTGAAGGACGTTATGTCCAAGAACTACAAAAACATTTGGAAGCGCTGGATGCTCAACTTCTTGTTTCAAATAGTATGGAAATCAGATATATTGATTATTGGTGGAAAAAAGCAGATGCCAAAGTTAGAATTTTAGGAAATCGTGGTGTGAATGGCATTGACGGGACTGAATCAACTGCACTCGGAATTGCTACAACGGGTAAACCGACGGTTTTATTGACTGGGGATTTGTCAATGCTACACGATTTAAATGGTTTAATTGTTGGTAAAACACATGAACTTAATCTGACTATTGTGCTATTTAATAATGACGGTGGTGGGATTTTTCATCATTTAGCTCAAAAAGGCATACCGAATTTTGATTATCTTTTTTCAACTCCACATGGTTTAAATTTTGCTGGACTGGCTGAGTTGACTGGTTTAGATTATCATTTGGTCAGTGGCTATGCTGATTTTGGTCAGCAATTTGAAGCTTCTCTTCATCAATCTGGCATTCATCTTTTGGAAATTAAAACGGATAAAGATTTAAGTCTTGCTTTACATCAAAAATATACAACTTATGAAAATTGATAAAAAAATAATTACTATTGATGGTTTTGATTATGCTGTCCGTATTTGGGGGACTGGAGAGGTCCTATTTGCACTGCATGGTTTTTCTGAAAGTTCTAATACCTGGCGAAATCTTCATTTGGCCGGCTACAAAATTGTTGCTATCGATTTGTTAGGTCACGGTTCATCAGCAAAGCCAAAGGAACTTGCCCCTTATAAACTTGATGCGATTTTGAAAAATCTGCACTTGCTATTTGCACAATTTACTGACGGAAATTCTTTTTCACTACTTGGCTATTCAATGGGCGGACGATTGGCGCTTCGTTATTGCCTTGCTTATCCGTCAGCTCCTGTTAAATATTTGATTTTAGAATCAACTGGTCCTGGGCTTTTATCTAGTGAAGACCGCAAAAAAAGACGACTGGCTGACGAAGAATTAGGACAGAAGATTTTGTTAAATGGGGCTGCTTGGTTTGCTGACTTTTGGGCTAATATTTCACTTTTTGAATCACAAAAAAAACTGTCAGTAAAAATTCAACAGGAAATTTGGGAAAGCCGTGCAAGCAATTCACCCTTAGCTCTTGCCCAAACTTTGAATGGAACAGGTCAAGGCCAACTTTCCTATATTGGCGATAAAATTTCTTTAATAAAATCCAACATTCTCTATCTATCTGGTGATTTAGACGAAAAATATTCAAAAATTGCTAAAGAAATTTTTGCTCCAAATCCGAATGTCACTTGGATTTCTGTTGCTGCTTCTGGTCATAATATTCATCTAGAAAATCCGGTCACCTATCAAAAAATACTAGAGGAATTTTTACCTTAGTCAAAATGCTTTATGATATAATTGAAAAGTAATGCCTATATCACTTCTGTCAGTAAAACTGATGAATTAGTTTTACTGACAGAAATAAATACAATAAAAATAATTTTTCTAAGTGGACTTATGAAAGTTAATGAAAATAATAGAACTTCATAACTTCTAAACACTCAACGACAATCTGACATCAAAGATATCAGTTTGTTGCTGTCCCTGAAGTCTAAGCGCTAAAGCGTAAAGACCCTAGGGCCCCTCACATCTTAATTTTAATTGAGTTCGGACTCGCAGAAGTTGATGAAAATAGATAAAATGGAACTTGGGCTATGCCCAGAACCGCATTTTTCTAATTTTCACAACTTCTAGCGCTCGTCCTCACATCTTAAAGGAGAATCATGTCAAAATTTAACTGGGTTGCTCTCAACCGTAACTACGAAGATATTATTTATGAAACTTATGATGGAATTGCTAAAATTACCATCAATCGTCCTGAAGTCCGCAATGCCTTCCGTCCCAAAACTGTCGTTGAAATGATTGATGCTTTTAGTGTCGCTCGTGATGATACCAATGTCGGCGTGATTATTTTGACTGGTGCAAATCATGGAAAAGGTGAAGATAAAGAAGCCTTTTGTTCTGGTGGTGACCAAAAAGTACGTGGAAATGGTGGATATGTTGGTGAAGACCAAATTCCTCGTTTGAACGTTTTAGATTTGCAACATTTGATTCGGATTACACCAAAACCTGTCATTGCTATGGTAAATGGTTTTGCCATTGGTGGAGGTCACGTGTTACATATCGTTTGTGATTTGACTATCGCTTCTGAAAACGCAAAATTTGGGCAAACTGGTCCGCGTGTTGGTTCTTTTGATGCTGGTTATGGTGCTGGTTTACTTGCCGCTATGGTTGGGCAAAAGAAAGCACGTGAAATATGGTTCCTCTGCCGTCAATATACTGCCCAAGAAGCAATGGACATGGGAATGGTTAATACTGTTGTTCCATTTGACCGTCTTGAAGAAGAAACCGTTCAATGGGCCCAAGAAATGCTTGCCCTCTCACCAATGGCACTTCGTATGCTCAAAGGTTCAATGAATGCTGCAACTGACGGACTTGCTGGACTGCAACAATTTGCAGGAGATGCAACACTTATGTTCTATACTACGGATGAAGCCAAAGAAGGACGCGATGCTTTCAAAGAAAAACGCAAACCTGATTTTGACCAATTTCCAAAATTCCCATAAAAATTTCCCAAATTGCTGACAAAGCGTCTTTTTGACGCTTTTTGTGATTTAAAAGTTACTGACAGGATTTCTGTCAGTAAAAAATACACAGAAAGGAGAAAATCGAGTTCGCTCACGTCTTAAAATATGAAATGGTTAAAAAAACAGGCGGAACTTTATCCCCAAAAACAATTTTTAAATGACTCTACTTTTGCCCAAATCAATCAGGAAGTCAATAAGATGGCTGAACATTTGGCCCCCCTTATTGACAATCAATCACGGGTTGCGCTCCTTTCAGAAAACTCTGTTGAAATGGCAGTCGTTTTGTTTGCCTTGCTCGGTTTGTCAAAAGAGGTTCTTCTTTTGAATAGGCATCTGACCGAATACGAACTGGCTGACCAAATCAAGGAACTCAAAATTGACAAAGTCTTTACTTCGGATTTACTGACAGAAAAAGTTACTGACAGCATTTCTTTTTCGGAAATTTGGACTAGTAACCCTTGCCCTGTAAGTCTGTCAGCAGATTTTCCTGATGAAAAAATTGTAGTCATCATGAACACTTCCGCTACTACCGGAAAATTTAAATCTGTCCCTATTACTTGGGGCATGATTTCAAATCACGTCAAAGCCTCAAAGGAAACGCTTGGCGCTTATGACAATGATAATTGGCTTGTCATCTTACCTATGTTTCATGTCTCTGGGCTTTCCATTATTATGCGTACTTTATATAATGCAACATCAGCGACCGTTGTTGATAAATTTGATGAAAACCAACTTCTTGAAATGATCAATTCTGGGAAAATCAACATGGTTTCACTCGTCCCAACCCTCCTTACAAGAATTGCTGACAAATTGCATAGCAATAACTTACGTTTAATTCTACTTGGTGGTGAATTTATTCCCCAACCTTTAATCAAAAAATGCCAAGAATTAGGTCTTCCTATTTACAAAACTTATGGAATGACTGAAAGTTTTTCACAATCTGTCACTTTTAATATTTTAGATTTCCCTGATAAAACAAGCTCTGTCGGGCGGCCTTTACCAGGTGTTGAAATTGAGATTCGTCAAGCTGACCTTGCTGGCGTTGGTGAAATTTGGTTAAAATCTCCGATGTTGATGAAAGCTTACCTAGGCCAAAAGCCTTACGGCACAGCTTTTGAAACAGGCGATATTGGTTATCTTGATACGGACGGTTTTCTCTATCTGCTCAATCGCAGAAAAGATATCATTATTTCTGGCGGTGAAAATATTTACCCCAAAGAAATCGAAGATTTAGTTTATTCTCTTCCTGAAATCAAGGAATGTGCACTTGTTGCTAAGCCAGATGCCAAGTGGGGACAAGTGCCAATTCTCTTCGTTTCAGGCAATATTTCCCAAGAAAAATTAGAAAACTTTCTCACTGAAAAACTGGCAAAATACAAACGACCACAATCCATCACTTTCATGGATGAATTGCCCAAAAATGCTTCTGGAAAAATCTTGAGAAAAGAGCTTAAAGGATGATAATTGAAAAAATTACAATGTTTCATGTTCAACTCCCTATGAAATTTAATTTTAAGACCGCCAAAGGTTCCTTAAATCTCCGAGATACAATTATTATAAAAGTTGAAAGTCCTAACGGACTTTCGGGATTTGGTGAAGTTGTTGCTTTCACGACTCCTTTTTATACTTCAGAAACTTTTGCTGATTCTTGGAAAATCTTGGAAGAAACTTACCTGCCAGAAATTTTGCAAAAAGAATTCTCACACCCTTTTGAAATACATGAATTTTTTAGAAATCCCTTACCAATGGCACTGGCCGGACTAGAAAATGCACTTCTAGATTTGTATTTTAAAGAAAGAAATAAAAATTTGATTGCTGGTCTTTTCCAAGAAAAATTAGCTGATAAAATCCCACGTGGTGCGGTGCTTGGACAAATGTCTGACGAGCAAACCATTAAGGAAATTGACCAACTTATTAACAGTGGCGTCAAAAGAATTAAATTAAAAATTAGTCCACAAATTGGGACTGACTTGATTAAAAAGCTGGTAAAAAGATATCCACAAATTACATTTGCTCTTGATGCCAATCAAAGTTTTCAACTGACAGACTGGCCAGTCATCAAAGAGCTAGACGAACTTGGTCTGGCTTGTATCGAAGAACCTTTTGATATCAAAGATTTATCTGAATTAAAATTACTGACAGAAAACTTCTTAACACCAATTTGCTTTGACGAATCCGTTCAAGATTTAGAAAGTCTAAAAATACTGACAGAACTTCCTTTTCAAACGATGCTCAATGTAAAAATAGGTCGTTTAGGTGGACTTTATCAAACGCAAAAAGCTATCGAATTTTGCAGACAGCATCAGATTGGCTTTTGGATTGGCAGTATGGTTGAGTCTGGTATCTCAAAAATACTCCATGTCCAACTCGCCGCGCTTTCTGGAAATGCTATGGCCGGTGATTTATCCGATTCTAAGCATTATTTTGACCTAGACCTCGTTCAACCAGAAATTGCATTCCCAAATGGCTGGATGACCGTCCCGACTGGCATTGGCATCGGTCTGTCAGTTAATGAAGTCGCGCTAGATCACTATACTGTAAATAAGGAGATTTTCCAATGAACATGATTGACCAACTCAATATCACAGATTTTCAAGTTTTTACTGACGAGAATTCTGACAAGTCTGTCAGTAAAATTTATAAGTTCTCAAGTAAAATGATACTCAGCGATTTTCATGCTCAACCGCACGGCTTTTTAAATGGAGGTGCAAGTCTTGCCCTCGCTGAAATCACAGCTGGTATGGCAAGTAATGCAATCGGCTCCAGTCAATATTTTGCCCTTGGTCAAAGCATTAGCGCCAACCACCTCAATTCAAAAAAATGCGAAGGTTTCGTAAATGCCTGCGGTCTTCTCCTCAAAAATGGCAAACGCAACCATGTCTGGGAAATCAAAATCACTGACGAAAATGAAACGCTCATTTCTCAAATCACAGTGGTCAATGCTTTGGTACCACAAAAAAACTCTGACAAATAGTCAGAGTTTTTTTACGCTATCCCGAACGAGAAGCAAACTATCAGAAATATAATCCTCAGAAATTTCATTTTCAATTGAATCAATCAAATTAGACATTGCCATCTTCCCTTTTTCAACTTGGTCGATTGCCACTGTGGTCAATTTAGGTGAAATAAATTCATCAAATTCTGCATTATCAACTCCTACAATCGAAATATCCTTAAATATTTGATTTAATTTTGCTGCAAGAATATCAGCTGTACTATAAATAGCCGTAAAAGGTTGCTCCATTAAATATTCTGATACACTTTTCAAAATTTCTTGATAATCCGCACTTTTTGTTGTCAGGAATAGGATTTCTCCTTTAAAAAATTTACGAAATGCACAGTATCGTTTTTCAATGACACTTGGTTCCTCTTGATTAAAGTCAAAACTAAAGAAAAGAACTTTTTTATGTCCCATTTTGGAGAGATAATTGGCAATACTTTCTGAAATTTTTTCCTCATCTGTTCCAATAAAATTTCTTAACTTTCCATCTAATTTTTTCGCTTTTTCAAAATAAGTATCGATATAACTCACTGGTGTTAAAATAGCATCGTCTATTTTGAAGAAATCTCTATTTGAAGCTCCAACTACAATAAAACCAGCAAAAGCCCAATTTCTTTGGAGCTGCTCAATCCCCTTTGCACTTTGGACAGTATGAACCATTGTAAAATAGCCTTTTTCTTTAGCCATTCGTTCAATCCCCGTCAAAACAGAAGATATAAAAGGGTCAGTAAAATCTATCGTTTGAGACTTATTGTAAAATAGCACGCCAATCAATCTTGATTTTCCTGAACGTAAATTAGAAGCATTTTGATTTGGAACATAATTATATTTCTTTACTAAGGCTTGAATTTTGGCTTTTGTTTCTACCGAAACGCGTGAATTTTTTCCACGAATAACATTTGAAACAGTCATCACTGACACACCAGCCATTTCCGCAATTTCTTTTAAAGTGATTTTTGTCATAATATTCGTTTCTAACAAGAAGCGACTGATGTTCACATTTTTGTAAGTCATTTTATCAGAAGCCCTGTAGTCTCATTATACAAAGGTTCTTCCTTATTTTCCACTATAAAGTAATTCAAATAGACTATCTTCTAACTCTGCATTTTCAATCGTTTTGATATAAGCCACTTGTTTATCATATTCTTTAATCAAAGAAAGTTTCTGCAAAATTTGGTCTTTTTCTTCATAATCAATCTCTGCAATATCTAACCTTCTAAAAAGGGAAGTAGCAAAATCCCAATCAAACTGTCCTTCTTCTTCTTTTAAATCAATAGAAAAATTTCCTATTTTACCAGATACAATCTCCTTGCCACCATAAACAATAGTATGCTTACGCATCGTTTCTTGTTTACTTGTAATTGTAAAAATTCCCTCTACAAATTTCGCTTTAGTTTCATTATCATCTTCTAATAAAGTATACTCTCCATCAGCACCTGGAAATATTTTCCAGATTATCTCACTAGGAATTTCTTCTTTTATCAGAGGATTTTTATCTAGTGGAATAATAGCTCCTGCTTTAGCAAAAACGGGTATTTCGGTGATTTCTCGATATACTTTAAGGCTAACATTACCATCATAGCGTTGACCTGTAAAAAAATCATACCAGATTCCTTCTGGAAACCAAACCTCCACATTTCCCATCTGTAAATTGAAATTCATTTTTTTTGTAATTGGTGCCACCATTAATTGGTCGCCAAAGTTATATTGATTTCGATGATTGTAAGCTTCTTCTTCCAATGGATACTCATAATAAATAGGTTCAATAAGCGCTTTTCCTTTAAAAGCAGTCATAAAATTAGCACTATAAAGATATGGAATCAGTTGATGTCTAAGTTGCAGAAATTCAATCATTGATTGCTCAATAACACTATCAAAATGTCAAGGCTCTTTGCTAGTAAACTCAG
Organism: Lactococcus sp. FSL K6-0773; assembly: GCF_038006485.1. Classification (NCBI taxonomy): domain Bacteria; kingdom Bacillati; phylum Bacillota; class Bacilli; order Lactobacillales; family Streptococcaceae; genus Lactococcus; species Lactococcus sp. FSL K6-0773. Next base: position 1,130,769 of record NZ_JBBOVF010000001.1, read on the forward strand.
ATTTAGAAGAGTGAAGTCGATTAATAGGTGAAAATACTCCGAATTGTAACCACCTTAGACTAAGTTCGGCATCTTTATAACCTTGCATATGTCCGCCAATATCATGACTCCACCAAGTATAACCAATATTTGAGGCAGTACTCGTAAAATAAGGCTGAAAGTCCAAACTTGCCCATGAAATAACTGAATCTCCTGAAAATCCTAAGGGATACCGATGACTTCCTGGGCCAGCATAGCGGCTCAATATAATATTATTTTTATTCTTTTCTTGAGCCTTTTGGTATTGATAATGATTGAGTAACCAGAGAGGGTCAACTCCCGATTTTGAAATTGCTCCCTGTTGCCAATCAATCCACCAAAAATCAACCCCTTCGTTTTCTAAAGGTCCATGAACCGCTTCAAAATATGCTTCTCGAAATTTAGGGTTGTCAAAATCAAATTTTGCTGCCTCTTCTAATTCTGTATTTAAATCAAGAATTTGAGCAACTTGTGGATAAACATCTTCAAAAGCACGAATTCCATCAGCTGGGTGGTCATTCAAAGTCACTTTCAGTTTTCTTTGATGTAATTCATTAATAAAGTTTTTGGGATTAGGAAATAATTTTTTATTCCATGAATAACCTGTCCATCCAGAACCAAACCGACTTGGAACCTCTGATACCTTATGCCAATCCATATCAATCACACTGACAGATAAGGGAACTTTCTTGTCAGTAAATTTATCCATCAATGCTAAATAAGATTCATCGCTATAGTCATAATATCGACTCCACCAATTTCCCAGAGCAAACCGAGGAAGTTGTGGTGTATTTCCTGTCAGCTGATAAAAATCTTTCAGAGCTTGTCTATAATCTCGTCCATAAGCAAATAAATATAAATCAATTTTACTGACAGAACTAGCAGCAATATCCCCTGCTTCTGACAGAACTTTTCCTTTGTCCTCCAAAATTGCAAAACCATTTTTGGACATAATTCCATCTTCTAAAGGACATTCACCATCAATCATATCCAAAGTTATTGTCGTTCCACCCAAATTTCCAGCAGATTTTTCGCCAAAATACCAACGATTAGAATAAACAGAAAAGTTAAATTTCACATCAGCAAATAAACTTGCATTTGTAAACTCTCCGCCACTATAATAAAGATGAACTGTTGAAGTGATGATTTCAAGTGTACTTTCTTTTTTTATAAAATCAAATTTTACCTCAGGAAAATCTCGATTTTGTACCATTTGTGTCGTTCCATCTTCAAATTCACCTGTATGACTATACTCAATACGAATCAATTGCTCGGTCAACACCGTGAATCTGGCTTTATCAAATTTTATAATATTATTATTCATATATTTACTTTCTAATTCACTGATCGTTTTGTCAGTAGATATCTTACTATAATCTAATGAGTCACTCTTTCAATTCTGTCAAAAACCTGTTTAATCATGATTGAATTGACAAGATTAATCACAGAAAAGCCACCAAAAGTTAAGAAATAAATCATTGTCAGTAAAGCTTGCGGACTTGTAAAACTAAAATAGATTATGAATCCATTAAAGATCAGTAAAAAAAAACTTTGAAACCAATTTTGAATACTCAACAACAAAATATTATATACTGTTTTTTTCAAAGAATTCTTGTATCTTCCAATGTAAGAAAATCCATAAACACTCGCTAAAGCAATAAACACACATAAAATAAACGCTGCCGTTCTCATCAAAAATGAAAGCAGTAATGGCAGATAGCTTACTAAACGAAAATCATAAAATAATATAAAAGTTAGCAGACTTAAAATGATGAAAAAAATTGTTGCTTGTCTAAAATTTAGACTGAAACTTTTAAAATAATTCTTGATGACACTTCCTCTGTTTTGATGTAATATTTTTTGTAAACTCGTTTGCAAGGCACAAAGACTTGCTCCAATCGTAATCAGTGGAAGTGAAGTTAGAATAAATAAAGTATTCAAGATAATTAAATCTGCTAAAAGAGCCATTATTCTCATCACTGAGCTATCAATATTCAGTAATTTCCCCATTATTTCATCCCCTACTTCTGACAAATCTGTCAGCAACCTTTAATAATAAACCAGAGGATTTTAGACCTCTGGTCTTTTAAATCAAACTATTTTCCCAAAGCCTTTTGATAACGGTCAAAAGCACCTGTCTGTATTTTCAAATAATCTTTGAGTCCCATTTGGTTTAATTTTGCAATATAAGCATTCCAATCTTTATCAATCCCACCTTTAGTGACCCATTTTGCAGTTTCTTGTGTTGTATAAGAACTCAAATCTGGATAAACTTGAGCAATTTTTTGTAATTCATCATTTGTATAAGTAACCGAAGGAAAGGCAGGCCGAGCATATTGTTTCAACTCTGCATCCATTTTTAATTTTTGAGCATCACCATTTGTAGGGTCTTCAAAAGTAACCTTATCATTCAAACTGTTATCCCATGATTTAGGTCCAAAATCTCGCAAGGAATTTATCCAAGCTTGAGTGTCTGCTGAGTTATCCCCAGTTGGTTTTAAAACTTTGTAAGCATCACCTGATTTTTCAGTTCCAACTCCAAAAGCTCCATAATAATTTTGAATGGCTGCATCATTAGTATAAAATTTATCAGCCCACTTCATTAGTGCTTTTACATTTTTAGCATGAGTTGTCACCATAAATTCGTCCCGTCCTTGATTAAAATGATCAGGGTCAGACATCACATATTGATTACCATCAGGTCCTTTTAATGCAGGCAAGGCAACATAATCTTTAGCATTCTTACCAAAAGTTGCATCAGTTGTCCAGCCAACAGACACGCCAACTGTTTCAGTATCAGCCATTAATTTTGCTTGTGCTTGAGTAGGATCAAGTGTATAGAGTTCAGGGTCAATCAATCCTTTAGTGAAAGCATCATGCATTGCTTCAATTCCTTGCTTGAAGTTGTCAGTTGAGCGAATATAGGCTGGTTTTCCCTTCAACATCATCATTTCATTTGAATTATCAGCACCTCTTAAAACACCAAAAGGTAAAGTATAGGACATTGTTGGATCAAAATTACCTGTTCCATAAGGAATCTCATCTGCCTTTCCATTACCGTTAGGATCTTTAGTTTTAAAAGCTTCCAAAACTTTTACAAATTCATCATAGGTCGTTGGCATTTGTAAGCCCAATTTATCTAACCAAGTTTTATTTATAAACAATTGGTTCGCAATAATCGGACGCATTGGAGCTTCTTTAGGCAAGGACCAAATATGTCCATCTGGACTTGTAATCATGGCTTTTAAGGCTGGATTCTTCTTCATCGCCTTTTGTAAATTAGGCATATCTTTCACGTATTTTTCCAAAGGAATAAAATTAGATTGATTCTGAGCAATTTCTTGGTCTGTAAAGGTGATTGAACCCATAAAAGCATCTGGTAAATTTCCCCCTGCCATCAATGTTGACTTTTTATCTCCCCAATCTGCGTTAAGATAAGTATTCCATTTCACATTAATTCCTGCTTCTTTTGCTAACTGATTTGGAAATTTAGTATAATCGTTTCCCCAATCAGCCCAACGAACCGTTGCCACTGTAAAGTCTTTATTACTTGAATTATCCTGTTTGCTAGAACTTGAATTTCCACAAGCAGAAAGTAAAGTAATCGCTGCAAGCATTGAAGCTGCTCCAGCTGCAAGAACCAATTTTTGATTTTTCATTTGAAAATCTCCTATAATTTTATTTTTATAAACGCTAATTAATTATTAACTCTAACAAATTACTCTTTTATTGCTCCAACCATAACTCCTTGGTTAAAATATTTTTGTAAAAAAGGATAAACCATCATTATCGGTAATGTAGAAATAACAATAGCAGCATATTTCATCATATCAGCAGTCTGACGAAGTTGGGTCGCCATATCTCCTGTCGCTTGGCTTTGTAACGTTTGGTTTGTAATCAATAATTGTCTTAATATTAATTGTAAAGGCTGTAAATTTTGGTCAGTCAGATAAATCAAAGCACTGAACCAAGAATTCCAAATTCCTACTGCTGTCCATAATCCAATGACAGCCAAAATTGCTTTGGATAAAGGAAGAACAATTTGAAAAAAATATCTAAAGGTACTCGAACCATCAACTTGAGCTGCTTCCCAAAGCCCATTAGGAATAGACTCTTGGAAAAAAGTTCTAGCAATAATAATATTATAAGGTGACACCGCAAAGGGAACAATCATAACCCAAATCGTATTCAAGAGTCCAAAATTTTTGGTTACTAAATAAATTGGAATTAAACCACCTGTTACAAACATTGGGATAACATAGAGTAAAGAAATCCATTTTCTTCCTAATAAATCTTTACGAGAAAGTGCGTAACCGACTGGAATATTGACTAATAATCCGAATGCCGTTCCTGCAACTGTATAAAAAATTGTATTAAAATATGAGCGCCAAATTAAGGGTTGAGCGAATAAAGTTTTATAGCCTTCTAAACTCCATGATTTTGGCCAAAACCAGACTGCGCCTGTTGCCACATCTTGTGGGTTAGAAAAAGAGGCGATAATAACAAACCAAAGTGGGTAAATGATAAGTAAAATGAGCAGAATTGCCATCCCATATATTAAAACATCAAATATCTTCTCTTGTAGACTTCTTGGTTTTTTAGATTTATGTTTATTTTTCATCATTCTCCTCTCAGAATAAACCTGTCTTAGTCAATCGTCGTGAAATGAAATTAACCGTAACTAAGATAACTAGATTAATGACCGTTTGAAATAAATTGATAGCAGTCGAATAAGAATACTGGAATGACTTGAGTCCTACTTTGTAGACATAGGTTGATATTATCTCCGAACCTGATAAATTCAACGGATTTTGCAAAAGAAGGACTTTTTCAAAACCAATATTTAAAAGTTGACCGACAGCTAAAATAAGCATAATCATCATTGTTGGGACTAATAAGGGAAGGTCTATTTTTATCATTTGTTGTAAACGAGAAGCTCCATCCATCGTAGCCGCCTCATAATAAGTAGGGTCAATTGCAGAAAGGGCTGCCAGATAAATAATTGAATTCCAACCAACATGTTGCCAAACATCTGACCAAACATATAAACTAGCAAAAGCATTAGGATTACCAATAACGTCTGGCATCTTCACATTAAATATTCCTAAAAAGTTTGCTACTAACCCATTTGAAGGAGAGAGAAAAAGTAGAATCATACCACACATTACCATTGTTGAAATAAAGTGTGGTAAATAAGTTGTGACTTGAAAAAACTTTTTAAACGCTTGAACTCTAATTTGATTACAAATTAAGGCAAGTGCGATTGGCAAGGTAAAACCAAAAACAATACTGTAAACAGCAATTTTCAACGTATTTAATATTGTTGGCCAAAACTGATAAGAATTAAAATACTGAATAAACCATTTAAAACCTACCCAAGGACTTCCACTTACTCCAAGAGCAGGTTAATAATCTTTAAAAGCCATCAGCAATCCGTACATTGGTACATAAGCAAAAAGAATAAGTAAAATAGTTGCTGGAGCTAGCAGAATATATAAAGAAGTATTATTTTTTAATCTTTCTTTTATTCTGCTATTCTTAGCTTTTTTAGGTAAAATTTTTACTTGAGATGTCGGTGTCATAATAAACCTCTCTTTTAGTTTAACGTTAAACTTATTTGATAAACTCATCATAACCCTATCAATAAAAAATGTCAATACAAAAATCCTTACATACCTATTTTGAAAGCGTTTTATAATTTTGCGGTAAATTTTCTGATTTTTTTATTTTATATAAAAAAGCAGTAACTAAATTATTAATTGCTACTTCTATTATTTATTTAACTGTCTCTCTAAAATAGTTTGCTACTTTATACCTAACCATTTTCTCTTATAAAATAAACCTCAAATTCATCAGCAACCTTATCACTTCCTGAAGGAAGAATTCTCATTTTTACTTTATTTTTATTAATAACTTTATAACGGAAAAAAGCTTCTTCTCCTCTTTTATTAATATTTATTTTCACTAGCAGAAAACCATCTTTGTTAGGTCCATATTTTTTATTTTCTTTTTATACTTCTTATATTTAACGCAAATTGCAAGTCCAAGTTAGCCAGCCAAGCTCATCTCATATGAACTCTTATAGTTGAACATTTTTCTTGGATAATGGTTCATCCAATACTCGATAGCGGCGACTTCTTCAGGGGTCGTCTTTGTTGTGCCTTTTGGCAGATGCCTACGAATCATTCGGTTATGGTTTTCATTCGTCCCTCGCTCAAAGCTCGCGTAGGCGTGTGCATAGTAAACTGGACAGCTTACGACCTCAGAGAGCCTTGCAAATTCATGGCCATTGTCAGGGGTAATGGATTTGAAGTCATAACTTTTTTGAAGTTCCACCAGCTCATCATTGACCGCCTGTGCTGTTTTCCCATCAATCAAGCGAATGATCTCCGTGCGGTATTTTCGCTCTGTGAGCGTCAAAAGCACCTTGTTCTTAGCTCTCGTAAGAATGACCGTGTCAATCTCGTAATGCCCCACTTCTAAGCGATTGTTAATGAACTCAGGCCGTTCTTCAATAGACTTGCCAAAAGGATGCTTTGGCGCACGAGGTTTGATTTTCTTTGCCGCCTTATACTGCGGATAGAAAAGATGATGACGCTTGGCTTCTAACCAGCCCCAGTTGACCCAATTGTAGAGGCTGCTCAGAGAAACTCCTTTTAGAGCCTGATGAATGACTTCCAAAGAGTCCTTGTCTTCTTTAAGACGTGTACTCACATAACAATCAATCTCAGTCGTGAGTTTACTCGGACGAACACTGTGAGCCCTCAATCCTTCATAATTTTCTTGAGCCTTTTTAGCAGAGTATTTTACCTTCCGCTTGAGCTGGATTTCCCCTCGCTTCATCTCTCTGTCAATCGTCCCATGAGCTTTATTCAATAAGCGCGCAATCTCACGGTTGCTCAGTCCTTCTTTATTGTGCCAACGTTCAATGTTTAAACGGTCTTGATTGGTCAGGTGTTTCCCTTTGCTCTGGCTTGTGATAGAATAGTCTTGCATCTGAATTTCCTTTTTATACTATTTGGTCGAACTTCTAGTATAAGAGATTCAGATGTTTTTTGCTTGACTCAAGGTGGCTAACTTCATTTTACAATTTGCGTTCTTATATTTAATGATATAATTCTTTATGAAAAGAAAAAATATACTGTAAGCAGAGGATCCAATGAGAGAAAAAATAAAAAAAATATTCATAGACATAAAAGAAGAAGGTTATAAACACATTATCTCTTGTATAGTTGGAGGGTTGATTCTTATTGCAGCTTTTCTATTCTTTTGGCCTTACAATAATTATGTAAATCCTGAATTAAACATAAAGAATATTTCAGTATAACAAATTGAAAATAAAGCCGTCTTAAGTCCAGATAATCCGACTCCTCCCGCCCATGATGCAGCATATTATGACAATGGAAAACTTATCATGATAAATAGCCATGTTGCCCCCGTCTTACAGATAAATCTCATAGGAAAGGGTAATATTAAAAAAGCTGACATCTACTATACTCTCCACTCTGAAGAAATTAAACAAAGTGTATCTGTAAAAAATCCCACTTTCTTTAAGAAAAATTCTTATAAATTAAAAACCGAATTGAATTTATCAAGTGAAGAATCTAATCCAGAATATATTTTATATTTAAAACTAATTTCTGAAAAAGAAAATAAACCATATGATGTTATCCTTAAATCTTAGAGTCACTATTGTATAATTTAGACAAAGGACAAAAACATGCAAAAACGCTACTCAAAAGAATTTAAAGAAACCCTTATCGCTTTCTATCATTCTGGTCAATCCGTCACCCAGCTGTCTAAAGAATACGACGTGGCCCCTGCAACAATTTATAAATGGATAGACCTCTACTCTAAATCTAATGAAAGCTCCGTCTCTAAAGCTGATTTTCTAGAATTAAAAAGACAACTGGCTAAAGTTAAGGAAGAACGAGACATCTTAAAAAAAGTATTGACCATATTCGCCGAGAAAAAGAAGTGAGTGCTGCGGATATGGCTCAAACCATACAAACTTTAGCACTCAATGTCAGACTAAGCTGTCAACTCCTTGATGTTCCTGAATCAAGTTATTATGAACGGATTAACCGACATCCATCTAAAACTCAATTAAGGAGACAATACCTGTCACTCAAAATTTCTCAACTCTTCAATGCTAACCGAGGAATCTATGGTGCTCCTAAAATTCATCATCTTCTACTTAAACAAGGGGAAAAAGTCGGGTTAAAACTGGTACAGAAGCTAATGAAACAACTTCAACTCAAGTCTGTAGTCATTAAGAAATTTAAGCCTGGATACTCACTAAGTGATCACATCAATCGAAAAAATCTCATACAGACTGAACCTACAAAGAAAAATAAGGTTTGGTCAACCGACATTACTTATATTCCTACTCAACAAGGATGGGGTTATCTCTCAACCATTATGGATCGTTATACTAAAAAAGTCATTGCTTGGGATTTGGGCAAGCGAATGACTGTAGAATTAGTGCAAAGAACTTTAAATAAGGCCATTAAATCACAAGACTATCCAGAAGCTGTTATTCTTCATTCTGACCAAGGAAGCCAGTATACGAGTCTAGAGTATGAAGAGTTGCTTAAGTATTATGGGATGACTCACTCTTTCAGTCGAAGGGGATACCCTTATCATAATGCCAGTCTTGAATCTTGGCATGGACATTTAAAAAGAGAGTGGGTGTATCAATTTAAATATAAGAACTTTGAAGAAGCCTATCAGAGTATTTTCTGGTACATCGAAGCCTTTTATAATTCAAAACGAATCCATCAAAGTTTAGGGTATCTTACACCTAATCAATTTGAAAAGGTAAGTGCTTAAAATAAATAGATTAAAATTCTACGTTTGTTACTCTAAAAACTTGACTTAACGTCAATATGTTTATGTTATTCAATATAAGAATGAAAAAAAAATTTGTGTATATTCTGAAGATGAGATTGATAATATGGTAGAGGGGAGTCAAGAAAATCTAACTATATCATTAGAAAAGAGTGGTATTCAAAAATTTATTAAAAAAATAAAATGAGTCTTCTCAAACTTTTAATTTTTAAATCAATTGATAAATCTCTTTACTTTCTTATTGATCTCCAATTGCAGTAAATGCTATTCTTTTAAAATTCTTATACCAAATCTATTTTATTTAGCAATAAAATAAATTAAGTTTTATAGTATCAAATTTATAAATTAAATATTTAAAAACTCAATCATGACAACTTTTGATACAAAAAAAGAGCACATAAGCTCCATACTTAGTGCTGCTACCGTCAGGTCCTGACACGCTTAGTAAGAAACTTATTGCTCCGAAAACTATTATAACACAATTTATTTTTTTCGTCTATTTTTAAAGAAATCTTGCATGATTTTTGCACACTCGTCTTCTAAAATCCCCGATTCTACTTGGACTCGATGATTCAGTCGCTTGTCTTCTAAAATCTGATAAAGACTGACCGTTCCTCCAAATTTAGGATTTGTCGCTCCAAAGTAAACTTGTGGAATCCGCGCTAACCCAATTGCTCCGGCACACATGACACAAGGTTCAATGGTAACAAAGAGGGCGCAATCAAGAAGTCGCCAATTTCCCACTGCCTGATTTGCCGCTTCAATCGCACAAACTTCAGCATGATGTGTCGCCCGACCATCAAGCTCTCGCCTATTGAAATCACGCGCAATAATTTCGCCGTCTTTGACAATGACAACTCCAATCGGAACTTCCTCATTTTCAGCTGCTTTCTGCGCTTCTTTGAGTGCTTCCTTCATAAAAAATTCTTTTTCTTCTTCTGTAAAATTCATTTATCCTAAAAATTTCTCTTGTTCAAGACAATATATTTTGACTGGAACTGCTTCAAATTGTTCTAATGTCCCATTGACAATTGTATTATCTAAACAAATATAGTTTCGATGTTTCCCAAATAAAAAACCACTCACATGACCAACAAAGACCTGAACATCAGTGTTTGGTACGCCCACAGCTTTAGCAACACTATTTCGCCGTTCAAAAGAATCCCCTGGCAAATGTTCCCAAAACAAATCTTTTGTCTTCTCTTTTTCATAAGAAAGGCTCATTTTTGCACTATGAGAGAGTACCACCCACTTATTTCCAATTTTTTCAATCAACTGTTCTGGCTGACCAAAGTTATTATTCATTTCTGTCAGTAAAAATTGTCTGTCAGTAACTGACAGCTTTTTCCAGTTTTCAATTGAATACTGCCAGCCATTTGGTGGAGCCCCTTCATAAATATCAATCGTTCCAATTGCATTTGAAAGTTGCTCTTCATCCGTTTTACCGTCACTTGCAAGTTCTGACCACATTTGCTCATGATTTCCTATCATGACTGTCACATGATAACCAGCATCTGGCAAAGTTTTCAACAAATAAAGTAAGACATCAAAGCCAAAACGGCCATGATCAATGCTATCTCCCAAGACAAAAAGCCGGTCATTTTTACTAAAATGAATCTCTGTCAGCGTTTTTTTCAAGCCAGATAAGCGTCCATGAATGTCAGAAACAAATAAATTACGCTGATAGTGCTTATCATCACTGACAAACCTCGTTTTAGAACTGTCAGCACTTTTTTTAACCAATTGTTCAATCTGACTTTTCGTTTTTGGTGGATTGTAATTAAGCACACAATTTTGGATACTAACAAAGCCAAAGAAAATTCCTGTCAGTAAAATGACAAATGAAATGAGGAAAATTAGCTTTTTAAAAGGGCTTATCAAAGTTGCCATTTTTTATGCGGAACTGCTAAATCAGTAATGACAGCATCCCCCGCTGCTTCTTTTGCTTCTGTCAGTAAAATATCCAAATCACCAAATTGTGGCAGATGAGTCAAAATTAATTTTTTAACCTTTGCATCCTTAGCAATTTGACCGGCTTCAATTGATGATAAGTGATTAGGCATTTTTGCTTTATCTTTAAAGAAATAAACATCAGCAAGAAGAAGGTCAGCCTCTTTGGCAAAGTCAGTCAATTCATCAAAATAACCAGTATCTCCAGTATAAATCAAAACTTGTCCCGTTCTGCGTTCAACAATGCGCATGGCATAATTCACCACAGGATGAACTGTTTTTAGAAAAGTAATATCAAAAGGACCAACTTTTGTTCCATTTTCGACATTATAAAGATGACCTTCCGAAACCTTATCCAAAGTTAATTTAGAAAATTCATATTCATTTTCCCCATGGCCATAAATAGGCAACATCATTCCATCCCAACCATCTTGACCCAATGGATAAAGCTGACGATATTGGCGAAGAGCACCCAAATCTGCAATATGGTCTTCATGATAATGACTCAAAATAACTGCATCAAGTTGAGTTGGTTGCAATTCATGTTCAAGTTCTGTCACTGCGCGTGAACCACAATCTAAAAGCATGTTAAAGCCTGATTCTGATTGTAAAAGATAAGAGGTTGTTCCGGCATCGCGCGTAGGATATCCGCCCCAAACACCTAGTGCTGTTAATTTCATATTTTTTTCTCGCTTTCTTTATTTTTTGCTTAAGTCTATTATAACAAAGCAAAGCTAATTTAGCTTATGCGCCATTTAATCTTTACTGACAAACAAAAAAAGTGGTAGAATCCACCACTTTTATTTTATTTCCAAATTTTATCCACAATCTTTTTAATATGTGCTAATTTAGCCCATTCTTCTTCCTCAGTCAAATCGTTTCCTTCTTCTGTAGAAGCAAATCCACATTGTGTTGAAAGTGCCAAATTTTCAAGTGGAATCGATTCAAGCGCCTCGTCTAAGCGAGCTTTAATGTCTTCATACTTTTCAAGTTCTGGATGTTTAGAAGTGAAAAGTCCTAACACAAGCAAGACATCTTTTCTTTGATTCCAAATTTCTGCTAAGGGAGCAAAAGAACCTGAGCGAGCATCATCGTATTCTAAAAAGAAAGTATCATAATTAAGCTGACCTAAGTATTTTGCCACAGGCTCATAAGAACCCTCAAATAAATAAGTTGATTTGAAATTTCCTCGACAAATATGAGTTGAAACTCTCAAGTCCTCAGGTAAATCCTTCAAGAGTTTATTAACAAGATAGACAATGTCTTCACACATCTTAACATACTTTTCATGATTTTCTGGATCATCTAATAATCTGGCAATAAGATAAGCCCAAGTCGTATCGTCCAGTTGAATATAACGCGCACCCAATTCATAAAAGTGTAGCAAAGTTTCATGATAAGCTTGAGCCAAATCATCTAAGAATTCTTCCCAACTTCCATAAAATTCTGGCCAACGGTCTGAACGACCATCACGATTTGGAATTAACGAAGGTGAAGGAATAGTAACTTTAGGTTCAACTCCTTCTGGTAAAAGACTTTTTAAATAGTTAAAATCCGCAAAAAAGGGATGTTCTGGGTTAAAAGCTACTTTACCAGTCAATTCAATATTAGTTGTTCTTGTTTTTGCACCATGGAATTTATAAGAATCCTCTTGTTCATAAGTCCCAACTCCATTAAGCCCCCAGAGGAAATCTAAGTGCCACCACGAACGATTAAATTCTCCATCTGTCACCGCTTTAAGGCCAACGTTCACTTCTTCTTTCACTAATCTCTTAATTTCAGATTCTTGAATTTTTTTAAAGTCACTTAATGGAAGTTGCCCTTCTGAATAAGCCAAACGTGCTTCTTTTAAAGTTTGGGGGCGGAGAAAACTTCCAACGTGGTCAAAATGATAATGCTTATAAGTTTTTGTCATGAAATTACCTAGATTCTATTAGTTTAACTCATTCCATTGTAGCAAAGCGTCATTTCTTTGGTCTTAGAAATTTTTAATGACATGATGTAAATATTTAATATTAAATTCAAGTGATTGACTTAGGAGTCAGACTGGTATAAACTTTTACTTATAAGAGAGGTAGAGAGATGAAAGCAATTGGAACTATTGATTCTAGCAAAAATTTTATTGACTTTGAAATAGAAAAGCCAATCTTAAGACCCCATGATTTATTGATAAAAGTCGAGGCAATCTCAATCAATCCAGTTGATACAAAGGTTAGAAAAGGGATTAAAGGAAATTTAGCAGAACCAAAAATTCTAGGTTGGGATGGTTTAGGAACTGTCGTCGAACTTGGGAGTGAAACTAAGCTTTTTAAGGTTGGGGATAAAGTGTTTTGGGCCGGTGATGTTACTCGTTCAGGTTCAAATGCTGAATTCCAAGCCGTTGATGAACGAATTGTTGGTTTTGCTCCCAAAAATTTGACCAAAGAAAAAGCAGTCGCTATGCCTCTAACAAGTTTGACTGCCTATGAACTTCTCTTTGAAAAACTAGAAGTGACTGATAAATCTAAAGGAAAATCACTCCTCATTATTAATGGTGCAGGTGGTGTTGGCTCAGTAGCAATCCAAATGGCCAAAAATGCTGGATTGACAGTGATTGCTACGGCATCAAATCCCCAAGCCATTGAATGGGTCAAAAATTTTGGCGCCGATTATACCGTCAATCATCATGAAAAATTGGTTCCTCAAGTTCATGAACTTGGCTTTAAGTTTGTAGATTATATTTTAATTTTAAATGCCGTTGTTGAACATATGCCAGCAGTAAATGAGTTAATTGCGCCACAAGGTTCGATTGCAAATATTGTTGAACCAGGGCAAGCTATTAATTTAGATCAACTAGCTCATAAATCTGCACGTTTTAACTTTGAATGGATGTTTACAAAAGTCGTCTCAAATACATCTGATTTACAAAGTCAACATGATATTTTAAATAAAGTTTCTGAATGGCTAGATAATGACGTTCTAAAAAGTACAATGACTCAGAATCTCGGACCAATTACCGCTGAGAATGTGAAAAAAGCTCATGAACTCATTGAAGAAAATCATACAATAGGGAAAATTATCCTATCTTAACGCTTAAAAAAATCCTCTTATTTGAGGATTTTTATATTTCATCAAAACGAACAATTAGATAAACGGCCCCTATCATGAAAGTAGAGCCCATCATTGTCCAACTTCCAAACCAATTTCCAGCAAGTGTTGCAATAGCTGCTCCAGCAAAGAAAATACTGATAAGCGCGGCATATATACCAACTGACCGGAGTTTTTGTTTATCTTTGGTAATGATATACTGAGCAAGATTTGCCGACATGGACTTCATATTACCTGTCATAAAGATACTTCCGTAAGCACGACCATGAACTTTTGTAAAAGTATCATATTGAATCGCCATAAAGTAAGAGAAAATCCCAACATAAAAGGAAACAGGAATCTTCAAGCCCAAACCATAAGCCAAGGCAAAAATTGTCACCCCTAACCATTGAACCAATAACAAATAAGAGGCATCAAAACGGCGACGTTTCATCAAATAGTGAGAATAAAAGCCCCGAGTCATTACTCCTAATATAAAGAAGATAATCGGAATTGCAAAATCCCAAAACCTAGCAAAATCTCCTTTAGCAATATTAATCCCCGCCTGAATAACATTCCCTGATTGTGCACCAATAAAACGGTCATTAAAATGAAAGAATGAGAAACCATCCATAAAACCTGCATTTAATGCAAAAATTAATGCAATACGCAGTTTTTCTTTAACTTGTCTATCCATAATTAGAATTATATCACAAAGATTATTTTCATTGTTTTTCAATAATGGTTTGAATTTCACTTTTTTATTTATTATTCTAGATTTAAGTAATATATTAAATAGTGAAGCGGATTCAAAAGACTAAAAGAATCAACTTTTTTGAGTTATAATGGATTTAAATAATTAAGAAGACAAGCGATTTTTCACTTTACTAACGAGGAGGAGTTAAAATGAACGGTTATCAACAACAATACACTTGTATCAAATGTGGCAATCATAATTTTGAAGAAGATCAACTTCAAGCAACCGGTGGAAATTTTTCAAAGATTTTTGATGTTCAAAATAAGAAATTTATTACTATTTCTTGTTCTCAATGTGGTTATACAGAACTCTACAAAGCACAAACGAGTACGGGAATGAATATTTTAGATTTTTTACTGAACGGTTAGCTTAGGTAGTCAATAAATTTGAAAATAAGACTTAGGTCTTATTTTTATTTAAGAAAATTAAGTTATAATGTAAAGTACATACTTATAAGAAAAGGAAGAGAGTCTTTATGGCCGTTTTGGAATTAAAAAATATTAGGAAATCCTATTTTCTTGGAAAAGAAGAATTTCCTGTCCTCAAAGGAATCAACCTCGAGTTTGAACGTGGTGATTTCGTCAGTCTCCTAGGAGAATCCGGGGGAGGTAAGTCAACTCTGATGAATATCATCGGAGGACTTGACCGTAAATATGAGGGGGATGTCATCGTTGACGGCCTTGCTCAAAAAATAAAAAAAGAAAAAGATATGGATGCTTACCGTCGAGATACTATCGGTTTCATCTTCCAATCTTTCAATCTTGTTAGCTATTTGAGTGTATTAGATAACATTTTAATCAGTCTTAAAATGACAAGCTTATCTGATAAAGAGCGTCATGAAAGAGCGATTGAGCTCACAAAACAAGTTGGTCTTTATGAACACCGTAAGAAAAATCCATCACAACTTTCTGGAGGACAAAAACAAAGAGTCGCAATCGCGCGTGCCCTAGCTTCTGACCCTGAAATTATTCTTGCTGATGAACCTACTGGTGCTCTTGACTCACAAAACACGAAAGAAGTTTTAGCACTCTTACGTCAAATTGCTCAATCTGGTAAAACAGTAATCGTCGTTACTCACTCACAAGAAGTTGCTGATTACGGTACAAGAATTATCCGTTTGGCCGATGGACAAATCACAGGTGACGAACGTCTAAAAGAACCCTATCCTGTTGAATCACATCAACGAATGAACTCAAAAGCGTTGTCATATCGTGATACTTTTAGAACAGCCTTTAAACACTTTACTCACTCTTGGAAAATTAATTTATTAATTGCAATCGGAACAGCAATCGGCCTGTTCTCAGTCATCTTTTTCTTAGGACTAGGAAATGGTGCAACCAAATATATGAATGACACCATTACTTCAAGTGTCAATCCGAATGTGGTCACCATCTTCAAGCGGACAACAACTGATAATAAATTAGGAAATGAGCAAGCACTCCAACAAACGCAACAAGAACTTGGAAATGCTGCTACTAACCTTGACAGTACTCATCTTTCAAAATTGAAAAAAGTTGATAACGTCAAAAAAGTTGAGCCAACTTATTCAATTTCTGGCTTAGGAACACTTACTGCCAGTGATAAATCTAAATCTGGTTTAATGACTCTTGATACTTGGACTCAATCAAATATCAATGATGATTACGTTGCCGGTTCAAAACCTGCTGATGGCGAAATCGCAATCTATGCTAGTGATGCTAAAGAATTAAATAAAGATTATAAATCATTAGTTGGTAAGAAAATTACTATAAAAATTCCAGCTAAAACAGCTGCTGGAGCAAGTGTTGAAGTTACAAAAGAATTCACTGTTTCTGGTATTTTGAAAAATCCTCAAGGCCCAGCAAGCTCTTCTAGCAGCCTAATTGCCACTTACAATACTGTCAAAGCTGCTCTTGAATCTGCTAATGCAGATAGTGATGCCACTTATGCAGTAGTTACAGTTAATAAAGTAGATAATGTCAAATCAACAACTTCTGACATTCAAAACTTGAAAATTGATGGAACAAAAGCATTTGTTACATATAGTGTTACTTCATTCCTCGATGTCATCACTAATATTACAAATATCGTCAGCTATGTTCTTGCCGCTATTGCCGGAATCAGTTTGATTGTCTCAATCTTTATGATTGTTGTTACTACTTACATGTCTGTTGCTGAACGGACAAAAGAAATTGGTGTTATCCGCGCACTCGGTGGACGTAAGAAAGATATTTCTCGTCTCTTCACCGCTGAAAGCTTGATTCTTGGTCTGTCATCAGCCGCTATCGCTATTGGATTTGCTTACCTCGGACAATTCCTCATCAATAAAGCTCTAAGTAGTTTCCTTGACGGGGCAAGTATCGTTCAAATTTCTGGTGGACACATTATCTTTGCGATTATCGTTGCTGTATTAATTGCTCTCCTCGCAAGTTTAGCTCCAAGTGGACGTGCAGCACGTTTGAACACAATTGAAGCCCTCGCTTCTGAATAACATACAAATTCTTCTGTCAGTAATTTCAAATGACTGACAGAACTTGTAGATGAAGTTTATCTACTGACAGCCTCTGTCAGTAAACCTATGATTTCAAAAAATAGACCTTGCCAAAAGACAAAGCCTATTTTTTGTACTTTATATTTTTATATTGTTTGGTGGCCTTCCAGCCTTATGTTAGAATTAAAGTAATAGACAAATAAAAGGAGTATTAATGCAAGAAATAATTATCCAAGTCATGAACCAATTTGGCTACTTTGGTGTTGCCTTTCTCATTATGATTGAGAACATCTTCCCACCAATTCCTTCCGAAGTAATCTTAACTTTCGGTGGTTTCATGACTACTTATAGCGAACTGGGGATTATCGGCATGATTATCGCAGCCACTATTGGTTCTGTGCTTGGTGCATTGATACTCTACTTCGTCGGTCGTCTTTTAAGCGTTGAACGCTTAGAAAAATTAGTTTCTGGACGTTTAGGAAAAGTACTTCGTCTTAAACCAGAGGACATCACAAAAGCTGAAAAATGGTTTTTAAAGAGAGGATATGCAACAATCTTCTTCTGTCGATTCATTCCTTTAATTAGAAGTCTAATTTCAATCCCTGCTGGTTCTGCTAAAATGAAACTCCCAAGTTTTCTTATTTTAACAACCTTGGGAACACTTATTTGGAACATTGTTCTAGTGTGCCTTGGAGCCGCTCTTGGTGATAACTGGGAGATGATTGCTGGAATTCTTGATTCTTACTCTTCAGTTGTGGTTGTGATTTTAGGGATTATTTTCATCCTTGCGATTCTTATCTTTGTCAAGAAACGATTTTTCCCCAAAAATAAAAACTATTCATCTGATACAGAAAAATAAGCTTAAATGCTTAATTTTTTTATAAAATTTCATTAACTTTTGTTATAATTGGTAATACAAAGGAGATTTTATGGTATCTAAAGGGCGTTTAGCCGGTTTTATTGATGCAATTATTGCAGTAATAATGACTATTATGTTATTAGAATTCGAATTACCTAAAACAGGTGGAATTCTTGATTTTTTGAAAGATAATCTCGTCTATCTGATTGCTTATCTTTTGAGTTTTATCTATGTTACAACTTCTTGGTTTAATCAACAATATATGCTTTCACAGGCTGAGAAAATCACTCGTCGAATCTATCATAGTTGCATGATTTGGGTACTCTCATTATCAATGCTTCCTGTACTTTCTGCTTGGGCTGGACGCACAATGGACTTCTTTCAAGATTTCGGAATCCACTCACCAAAAGCCCCTGCCCTACTCTTTATCGTGATGATTTATATTTGGGGATTTGCATATAGTTATATGACCGATTGTTTTATTGCTGACAATCCTAAAGAAAAGGCTGAACTAATCGCTCAAATGGATGTTTATCACTATTCACGGAATCCTTTTTGGAAGATTGGAATGGTCATTAGCTTCATTATCACTTTCTTCTATCCCCCTTTTGTATTCATTTATACAGCAGGAGAAATGATTATTGCAACAATAAGAAGTCAAAATAAAAAAAGCTCAACTTAAATCGTTGAGCTTTTTAGTTTATTGACCAACAGTCAATTGTTCTGAAACATACTTAGCATAGAGTGGATGTGTGGCAACAAGTTCATTATGTTTGCCACTCCCTGTGATTTGACCTTTTTCAATGAAGTAAATCTTATCCGCATCAACAATTGTTGAAAGTCTATGCGCAATTACGAGCGTTGTGCGACCTTTCATCAAACTATCTAAAGCCTTTTGAACCATTGATTCTGATTCACTATCTAAACTAGCCGTTGCTTCATCAAGCATGAGGATTTTTGGATTTCTCAAGAAAGCACGAGCAATTGCTAAACGTTGTCTTTGACCACCAGATATTTTCACACCTCGTTCACCAACTTCCGTATTAAGTTGATCAGGCATATTTTCAACAAAGCTTCTTGCAAAAGCTAAGTCAAGAACTTGCCAAAGGTCTTCATCTGTATAGTCTCCTTCAAGTCCATAAGTTAAATTTTCACGAATGGTTCCAGCCATAATTGCTGAATCTTGACTGACAAAACCAATTTGACTCCGCCAATTTTCCAAAGAAATATTATCAATCGGTTGACCATCAATTGTAATTTCTCCTGCCGTTGGTTGATAAAAACGTTCTAAAAGAGAGAAAATTGTTGATTTACCACCACCTGAAGGTCCGGCAAAGGCAATAATTGAATTAGGTTGAGCTTCAAAAGAGATATCACGTAAAATTTGTTCAGAATCATCATAAGCAAAGTCAACATGGCGAGCTGAGAGGGTTTTTCCTTCCAAATCAAGACTTTCTCCTTGATGAAGTACTTCTTGTTCTTCATCAAGTAATTCGGTCAAACGACCTGTTGATCCTGAAGCTTTAGCAAGTTCTGTAAAGAAAGTTGCCACAGTTGGTACGGCTCCGATTAAGTTCATCAAATACATCATCATTCCAAGCAAAGTCCCAAGACTCATGACTCCTGTTGAGATGAGATAAATTCCGTAAGCAAGAAGTCCAAAGATCATCAGCATCATTGATAACATCATAACTGGTGACATCAAACCATCAAAGATGGCTTCTTTTACCCCAATTTTATAAAGGGCATTGACATCATTTTCTGCTTTTTTAGAGGCTTGTTTTTCAGCATTTGAAGATTTTACTAAGCGAATTTCTGATAATGATTCACTAGCAATCCCTTGGAAATTTGCTAAAGAATCTTGTCTAGTTCGCCCAATTTTTTGGCCAAAAGTCATAATCGGGAACATAATGAGCATAACTACTGGAACAGCAATAATCATGGCAAGGGTCAAACGCCATTGCATCTGAAGCATGAAGACAATTGAACCAACCAAAAGTAAAATAGACGTAAAAGCTTGTGGAATACTGTTTGCAATTAAATTTTTAACTTGGGTGGTATCGTTGGCTAAACGAGAACTCATTTCTCCTGTTTTAACTTCATCAAAATATTTTACTGGCAGATGAATCATTTTATCCCAGACACGCGTCCTTAGATTTTTTACAACTGATTCACCAAATATCCCAAGGACAATTGCTGCAATAGCCGAAACAGCAGCTGAACCAATATAAAGAGCGATAACTAAGGCAACTTTGCCACCGTTTACTCCATGTCCAAAACTATTAACAAGTGGTTGAACCATTTTGGGGACTTGTAATTGAATTAGTGTTCCAACGATTCCTGCTAGAATCCCAATGATAAAGAAAAGATAACGTGGCTTTGCAGCACGAATCAATTTGATGAAATGTTTAATGGATGTTTTGTCAACCGCTTTTCCTTCGATACGATTGGCCATTTGTGGACCTCTTTCCATTGTTTGCTTACTTCCTTTTTCTAATTATTGAATTTCAAGACGAAAAGAAATGATTTCAATTACTTTTCGTCTTGAATTATTTTTTATTCTTCCAAATAAACTTTGAGGTTTTCTAAGACAAGTTGATAGCCCGCTGGATTTAGATGCGCTCCATCAAAAGTTAATTCTTTTTTCAAATTGCCATTTTCATCAGATAAACCATCATTAACATCAATAAAGTGAAAATGATGGTTATCTGCAAGTTTTTTTATTTTATCTGAAGCTTTTTGAAACTTTTTATTACTTCTCGTTTCAAATAAAGTTTTTTCATCTGAGTCTTGACCAAAATCAACCGTATTAATCGGATAGTAGCGCATCACATAAACTTGCGTTTGAGGTAATTTACTTTCTATTTGAGAAAGAATTTGATCATAGTTATTCAAAAACTCTTCTTCTGGAATCTCAAAACCGATATCATTCGTTCCAATATTAATAAAGATTTTTGAGGGTTCCAAATTAAAAATTTGACTCTCTATGTGTTCTAATAAAAATGAGGTCGTCGTGGCTCTAACCGCCCGATTGTAGATATAGTGTGAAAAAGTAACGTCTCCAGCTCCCTCCCACTTCTCAATAGGAAATATCTCCATTAATGATGAGCCAACAAATAAAGTTTGTCCCTTTTTTGCTGATAGGTTTGCCTTGTCATAGCTTTTAAGAAGTTCTTCTTGAAAAGCTGCAAGCTGAGGGTTTATCGTAAGAGCCTTGGTTTCTTTTGACATTATCTTCTCCTATAAATTTAGCTATTTTAAATCCACTCTACTTTGTTTAATTGAGCCACAAACTGTTTCTCAGCTTCTGGTAAAAACTCAATCGGGTGTTTTTTAGACTCTAGCTTTATTATTGATTTTGCAATAATTTTATCGTGCCAGTTAAAAGGGGTCAAATTATTTACCTCACCTCCAAAGTTTGCTATAGCTACAGCTTTTTTGCGCAAAGGTTCGGCGATTTCTTTTTTAATCACTTTCGTAAAACTATCATATTCAACCATTGTAACGAATGCCGCAAAAGGTTTCGTTTGCAAAATTTCTTGATATTTTTTTAAGAAACTGCCTACTGAACGTTCAAATTTATGACTATAAACAGGGCTGGCAACAATCACAGCATCAAAATCTTTAGGATTTACTACTTCAGCATTTAAATCCACAAGTGTGACCTGATTTAAATGTATCGCTAGCTTTCTAGCGCACTTGGCAGTATTTCCTGTCTTACCAGCGTAAGCGATGAGTGTTCTCATTTTCCGCTCCTTATCTATTCAATCCTTAGAAATCATCCCAGTTTTCTGGTTTTTTAGGTTCTTTATTTTTGTCTGTCTTTGGTTTAGAATCAAAATCTGGACGACGGTTTCCGTCAAAATCACCAAAACGATTTTTCATTTCATCTGAAAAGTGATCCCAATGTTCATTAAAATCGGCTTGATCTCTTCCACCAAAATTATTTCTAAAGCTATCTTTGAGCTGCTTACCAAAGGCTTTCCAATCTTCACCAAACGGAGCTTGTGAGCGTTCGTCACGACGCATACGATTTTGTCCACGTTTCATTTCTTGAGATGAACGACGCATTTCACGTTGCCAATTTTGCATTTCACGGCGCATGTGATTCCCAAATGCATGACGGTCATGAGCATTCATCATATTTTCCATAAATGGATTTCCGAAAAATTGTGCCATTCGTTGGAAATCTTGATCATTACGTGCGTCGTTATTTTCTACTAATTTTTCCATTAGAAAGGCTAATTGTTCTTGTTCTTCATCTGTTAGATTGCCAAAAATTGTTTCTGAAATATCATTATGCATTGTATCACGTGTTTCTTGAGCTTCACGACCTTTATCAGTCAAGAAAATGCGGCTGACACGTTTATCATTCTCATCTTGTTTACGAATAACCATTTCCGCTTCTTCTAATTGTTTAACCTGAGCTGTTACACTTGAAGGTTTAATATCAAGAAGTTCGGCAATTTCTGCATTGGTTAGACCATCTTTATTCCATAATTCAACGAGTAAACCTTGAGCTCCATTGCGGTTACCGCGATTTTTCATTTGTTTTGAAATCCCATCTGCTCTTAAAGCAAAAAGGATGTTTGGATTGTGCAATAGTTTTGAAAATAGATTCAATAAGTTGTTTGTTTGTTCTGACATTATGTATTCTCCTTATATCAAATTCTTTGTAATTCGTCATCAAAAGCATAGATTAGTCGTTCATCTGGGCCTTCAATAAGTCTGATGAACCAATTCAATTTTTGAATTATTATTTTTATCATCTTAATCATTGGTTCTCCTTTACTATCTTTTAATTTCTTGAAAAGTTTAAATTAATTAGTTAGTTTATTTTTTATTTACCTAACAAAAAAGATTATAAAACATTTAATTAGTTTTGTCAACACAAAAACTAACTAAATTAAAAAAATCAGCCCATAGACTGATTTTTTATATTATTCATTTCCTAAATCAAGTTGATAAAGTTCCTTAAATGTTGGATTATTCTCCAGTAATGACGCGGGTTTCCCATCAAATTTAATCGAGCCATTTTCTAAAAATAGAACTCGGTCCATATGATGAACACCTAATAAATGATGAGTAATAAAAATAATTGATTTATCACGGAGCTGTTCAAAAAAGAGACTTAAGAGTTGATTTTCTGTGATTGGGTCAAGTGATACAGTTGGTTCATCAAGAATTACAACATCAACATCTGATAAAAGAACCCGTGCCAAGGCTAAGCGTTGACGTTCTCCACCAGAGAATCGTTCTCCCGCTTCATCTACTGGTGTCAGAAGTTTTTGAGGTAATGATTCAACCATTTTACGGAGGCCAACTAATTCAAGAGCTTCCCAAATTTCAGCATCACTGGCATTGAGTTTCGCCAAAGTCAAATTAGAACGAAGGCTTGTCGCAAAAAGATAAGGGGATTGATTAATGACACCAATTTTTTCTTCAACATTTTTAGCTTTAGATGGCTCAACACCAGAAAATTGAATACTTCCACTTTGGGGAACTAAATCTCCTCTGATTAATCCGGCAAGTGTTGATTTACCCACACCTGAACGTCCCAATAGAGCGATATGTTCTCCTTGTTTAACTTCTAAATTAAAATTATCAAAGATTTTTTTATTTTCTTCAAATGAAAATTGGAGATTATTGATGACTAAATCTGTAGAAACAATTTCCTCAGTCCTAACTTCTTCGTCTTGGTCTGGTAAGTCATTTAAACGATTGATTGAATCGCCATAACGTTGCGTTTCAACCACCGCATCAGACAAAGGAGAAAAAGCATCAAATAAAGGGAAGGCAGCAAGACTAACTGCCGCAATATAATTAGGCGCGTCTCCCAATCTTAAGGCACCAGAAGACCAAATCATCAAATAGATCACTAATGCGCCATAGACAACTTGTAAAAATAAATTTCTTCTACGTCCGAAAGCTAATAGTTTGGCTTGAATTTTTCTAGCAGATAATTCAGAACCTCGATAAGCTGTCAGAAAATCTTCTTTTCGTCCTGAAAGCACCCAATCTTGTAATCCTAAAATATCATCTGTCAAATGAGAAAAAAGTTGATTGCGATAAATTTTGAGTTCTTCATCTAATTTTACTGTAAATTTCAAAGAAATTAATGGCAAGATAACAATCAAAAATCCTAAGAAGAGCGCTAAACCTAAAGCAAACCAAAGTGAGAAAAATCCTCCAGCAATAATTAGAGCAATCGATAAACTTCCAGCAATTAAAACTGGAAATAATGTTCTCAAAAAGAGGTCTTGTAGATTTCCAATATCTTCATTAAGAACACCCAATAAGTCACCTAAACGGTAACGATCTGCTAATGTAACGGCCGTTTTTTCCAGTCGCAAATAGAGTTTTTTTCGTAAGAGACTTGTGATTTTTAAAATCCAATTATGAGAAGTTAATCTTTCGACATAATGCATCACTGGTCGTCCAATCCCAAAAATACGTACAAAGAGAACTGGAACATAAATCATTAAAATATTTTCTGGTTTTGTTGCTGATTTAGAAATGACATATCCTGAGCTGAACATCAAAAGTCCCGCCATCGAAATTGTAATCGTTCCTAAGAAAATAGATAGAATAAAGCCTGAACGATTTTTTTTCAAAAATGGAGAAATCCAGTCATTACCGAACAAAATATTTTTTAATTTCATTATTTCTGACCCCCATTATCTGACGAAGCTTGGCTGACAGAGCTGTCAGTAGATTTATCATTTACTGACGAAAAGTTTGACCTCTCAGATTCTTTTTCTTCTTGGTCCTTTACTGATTCGCTCGTTTCATTGTCTAATAAATTTTTGTCATCATCAACCCCACGCATCTGACTAAGTAATTTTTGATAGTAAGTATTTTCAGATAATAGTTGTTCAGGAGTTCCAATTCCTGCGACCTGTCCCTCGTTTAATACAATGACCAAATCCATTGATGAAAGCCAATGAAGACGATGAGTAGCAATGAAAACAAGTTTATTTTCAAGTAAAGGTAAAATATTTGCTTTAATTTCTAATTCGGTTTCAATGTCCAGATGAGCTGTCGGTTCATCAAGAAACAAAATATTGCGGGTATGACTTAAAAATGCTCTGGCTAATGCAACACGTTGAGCCTGTCCCCCTGAAATTGTACGGCCACTGGCCCCAATTTGTCCATCAAGACCAATTTCATCGATAAGACTTTCTAAACCAGCAAGTTTTGCTGCTGCTTTGATTTCGTCATCAGTAGAATCAGGTTCGTAAAAAGCTAAATTTTCACGAAAAGTTCCTGCAAAAATATAAGTCTTTTGTGGAATGAATTGAACTGACTGACGATAGTTTTCGTCAGTTAAAGAAGTCAAACTTTGCTCATTTAGTTTAATTTCACCAGCTGTTGGTTTTAGAAATCCAGCCAGCATTGAAAGCAATGTTGATTTACCAGAACCTGAATTTCCGACAATGGCAATTTTTTTAAAGCCATTTACTGACAGAATAACATTTGAGATTCCACGCCCTGTGTCATAAATTTTTCCTAACTCTGTCAGTTGAAGTTGTGAATTTGCACTCCAAGTTACTTTTTCTGTAAGTACTGACAAAGTATTTTCCTCAGTTGATAGAACTTCATTAACAGCTGCCAAAGCATTTTTTCCATTAAGCGTCGCATGATAATCACTTGCAAAATCACGCAGTGGAAGGAAATATTCTGGCGCTAAAATTAGAGCCGCTAAAGCTGGAAAAAGTAAAATATCACCGCTCATTAACCGAAGTCCCAAAAAAAGTGCGACAACAGCAACCGAAAGACTTGCAAAAAAATCAAGGGCAAAGGTTGAAAGCATAGCAATTCTCAATGCGCCCATCGTTTCTTTACGAAAGTCTTCAGAAGTTTTATAAATTGAATTTGAGTAATCTTTAGACAATCCAAAATATTTCAATGTAGAAATTCCACGCAATGAATCTAAAAAGTGATTTGATAAATATTGGAAAGTTTTATATTGACGTTCAGCACGTCCTTGTGCTGCGTATCCCAATAGAATCATAAAAAT
The DNA here is from genome assembly GCF_038006485.1 of Lactococcus sp. FSL K6-0773. Classification (NCBI taxonomy): domain Bacteria; kingdom Bacillati; phylum Bacillota; class Bacilli; order Lactobacillales; family Streptococcaceae; genus Lactococcus; species Lactococcus sp. FSL K6-0773. The sequence goes on from NZ_JBBOVF010000001.1 coordinate 1,156,759, forward strand.
AATTGCAAAAGGAAATGTCAAAGTTAACACAATTCCACTTTGCCAATCAAGAAAATACACTGGAATCAAAATTAACATTGGGATGATCATCATATTTAAAACTTTGGATAGGACCAATTTAATATAATTTTCAACCTGATCAATTCCTGTGATTACTGTTGTTGCAGCTGAGCCCGAGCCTAAATTAGCAATAGCAACTGGACCAAGTCGGAAAAATTTATCCAACATATCCCCCCGCAATTTTGTTGCTAATTGGTAAGCAAGTTTATCCAGAGCCTTTGAACGACCAAAATTAATAATTTCACGGCTCAAAAAGCAAGCAAAAAAGCCCAAAACCCAAGGAATGGTATGAGAAAATAATTGTCCTTGCCAAAGCTTAGTAATCGCAGTAGCTAGAAATAAAGCTTGACCGGCAATTGCAATGAATTGAAAAACTGCCAGAATCCCCAATATCGGAAACATTCTTCTTACACCTGGCAGTTCAAAAAGAGATTTATCAATCATGTTTAAAGTTACTGATGAGATAATATTTTACTGACAGAACTTACCAACAAAGCTGATAGTTCCTTCATTCACCGATTGAATGACTTCCTCTGGGCGCATTCAACTGACAGAACTTATCAGCAAGGTCGGCAGTTTCTAAAATCTGCTCATAGAATTTCTGTCAGTAAAATAAAATTCCTCAGTTCCTTTCTAAAAAATTTAGGTCAGAAAAAATTTTCCTGACCATAATATGTAGTTGTCTTAATTAATTATATCAATTTACAAACTAATCTGAAAATAACTGGTTCAACCAGTTATTTTCATGTTTTATTTTTTAATTCTTTTTCTGAAAATGAAATAGGTCCAGCCCATATAGATGAGTACAAATGGTAAGATAACCAGAGTAATGATCGTCATTGTTTTCAAAGTATAGCCTGTTGAACTAGCATTTTTAATCAAAATACTGTGAGCAGGGTTAGTTGCAATCATTACACGTGGGAAAATCCCTTGGAAAATCAATGCAACAAGGGCAATGAAAGTCAAACCTGAAGCCAAGAAAGCAGACATTTCTTTTCCTGCACGAACAGATAAATGTGCCACAAGAGTTAGAATAACAATCAAAGCAAGTAAAACTAAAGTTCCAATAAAATGTTTTTCAAAGAAATCAGTGAAAATAGCTAGCAATACAGCAAATACAACTTCACCAGCATAAAGAACAAAATAGAGGATATTAGCTATCTTTGCAGCTCTCTCACGCAAAGCTCCCTCTGTTTTCAAAGCTAAATAATTTAAGCCATGAAGCCAAGCTAAGAGCATTACAGCAACACCACCAACGACTGACAAAAAGTTAACGTAAGTAGTAAAAGTAGCAGTCACATTTCCTTTAGCATCCATTGGAACGCCTTGAATCATACTTGTAAACATCAATCCAAAGAGAAATGGAATAGCAAAACTTGCAACGCCCAAAACTTTTGTCCAGAGCATTTTTCCTTTTTCCGTATGTGAGTGATGACGAAATTCAAATGTTACTCCCCGGAAAATCAAACCTACTAAAATCAAAAATAGAATAAGATAGAAACCAGAGAACAATGAAGCATACCAATAAGGGAATGAAGCAAACATTGCCCCACCGGCAGTTAATAACCAAACTTCATTCAAATCCCAAACTGGGCCAATTGATCCGATAGCTTGTTCAACCTCACGTTTGTCCTTGGCAATTGTGATTGCACTCATTCCTACACCGTAGTCAAAACCTTCGAGGAAGAAAAAGCCACTAAATAATACTCCAACAATAATAAACCAAAAAAGTTGTAATCCAGTCATTATTTATCCACCCCTTTCTCATCAGTTTCTTTTTGAATTTCACTATCTTCTTTTGATGAAGAAGCAAAATTTTCTTGACTAAATGAATCTAAAGAAACATAAGCTGTTTCCGCTCCTTCTACTCCTTGTTTCATTCTTTGAAGCGTAAAGTAAACCATCACAGCACCAAGGAAACAGAAAAGGAAGAAATAGACGATATTTGAGAATAAAAGTGAACCGACAGAAACATTTGGTGAAACTGAATCTTTTATTGTAAATAAACCATAAACGGTCCAAGGATAACGACCAAGTTCAGTAACTAACCAACCTGAGGTAATCGCAAGGAAAGGTGCAAATAGCATCCAACGATAAACTTGTAAGCCAAACTTATTTTCATATAGACTTGGTTTTTTCTTTCTAGTCCAAAATAGCCCCAGAGCAGAAAGTAAAATCATTAACATTGATAGACCGGCCATAATCCGGAAAGTCCAGAAGAGAACCGTTACTGGTGGGAAGAAATTACCGCCAATTTCTTTAGCTACATCAGGATATTTCTTTTGAAGTTGAGCGTTAATTTCATTCATCCCTTCAACCGAACCGCTTGGACGGTGATAAGTCAGAATTGAAAGCATATAAGGAATTTGAATTCCAAATACTTCTTTGTGGTCAGCTTCATTAAAGAAGGCAACCATATCCCAAGCCGCAGGGTCAGGTGTTGTTTCATAAACCCCTTCAGTTGCAGCAAATTTCATAGGTTGAGAGTTTTTAACTTCAATCATTTGTTGGTCACCAGCAACAAAGTTACCAACTGCACCGATTAGAGCTACTAAAAGTCCTAAACGTAAAACTGGTTTAAACATATCAATTTCACGATTTTTAAGAATTTGATAAGCTGAAATACCAGCAACCACAAAACCACCAGTTACAAGGAAACCTGTTGCCACGTGGCTAAATTCCAAAATAGTTTGAGGATTTGTCAAAAGGGCAGAGAAACTTGTTAATGTTGCTCGTCCACCTTTAACTTCATATCCCACTGGATTTTGCATCCATGAGTTTGCCGCTAAAATCCATAAAGATGATAAGAAGGTCCCAACAAATACAATCCAAAGTGTTGCATTGTGCAATTTCTTACCCAATTTATCCCAACCAAACATCCATACTCCAAGGAATGTAGATTCCAAGAAGAAGGCAAGTAAGGCCTCAACGGCTAAAGGCGCGCCAAATATATCACCAACATAGCGAGAATAATCTGACCAGTTCATTCCAAATTGAAATTCTTGGATAATACCAGTTACGACCCCTACTGCAAAGGATAAGAGCATAATTGATCCAAAAAATTTCGTCCGTTTTTTCCATTTTTCATCACCAGTTTTCACATAGATAGTTTCCATGATTGCTGTCATGAGAACCATTCCGACAGAAAGTGGTACAAAGAAAAAGTGGAAGATTGTCGTCATCGCAAACTGAAAGCGTGCGAGAGTTTCAATGGTAAACATTGTTTATCTCCTTATTTTTTATTTACTATATATCAAATAGATATAGACTAATTTTAAAAATATTTTTATCTAAGACTAGCTTTGGTCCTTGGTTTAATAAAAATATTTATTTTATTAATAAATAAAATAAGAGAATTTTTAAAGTTAACAAGATTTTTCAATAATAATTAATAATTAAAAATATCAGTTCTAATCGTAAATCTATAACTTTTCACTATTTCTTATCAATTTATTTATTAATTTAGCAACAGAAAAACAATAATTATTTTTTCTACAGGCCTCTTCTCAGTATCTTTTCAAACACAAAATGTTCAAAGTTTTTAGTAAACTCATATTTCTTAGTCAACCACTTTTAATGGATGACCGTGCTTGAGTATCCTTACTTTGAATTTTATATTTTTAATAACAGAGTAACTGCGAGTTTTCGAATAAAAATAGCTTTGCTTCTCACCTCTATCCTCTATAAGTTTTATTTGTAAATAAGTGATTCCATACTTTATTTTAGCATTTGTGAATGTCTTTGGCCTTTTAACCAAAGGCACTAACATCTGCAAATAATTTAAAATCACGTTACACTATATTTTATCATAATGTAAGCGCAGATAAAAACGATTGATTTGTAAAAGACTTTTAACAAGTGTAACTTTTCAGACACTTCTATAGTTTTTAAAATACAAAAAACCTATCATTAAAGATAGGTTTTATTAATTACTAATTAACGAACATCTCCCATTAATTTCAAAATAGGTTTTTTGACAATAAGGAGGATAATTCCCACGATAATACCAATAATACCAGTAATCGCAAAGAAGTGAACTTCTGTTGCTGCTTTAAAGAGTGGTGTAATTTGAGCATTGATTGCTTGTGAAGTTGAATCTGCCAAGAACCACATCGCCATCATTTGTGATTGGAAAGCAACTGGAGCTAATTTTGTTGAAACTGATAATCCAACTGGTGAAACAAGTAATTCACCTGCCATTTGGACAGCAAACATCAATACTAACCAAAGAGCACTTGCACGACCTGAAGTTCCGTTCAAGAGACCTGGAAGTGTCATAATCAAATAAGAAATCCCTGTCAACATCAAACCAAGACCAAATTTTACAATTGTTGAAGGTTGACGTTCACCCAATTTATTCCAAAGACGAATAAAGATAGGTGACAAGAGAACGATGAAGAGCGGGTTCAATAATTGATACCAAGAAGGGTCAATATGGAAAGTAATTCCAAACCAAGTTGGGTCCAAATTAGAACGTGATTCTCCCCAAACCGCAATAATTGTAGAACTTTGTTCTTCAATTGCCCAAAAGACAATAGCAGAAAGGAACAAAGGAATATATGCTGTTAATTTACGACGTTCATCTGATTCTACCTTTTTAGAGGTAAACATCATTACGAAATAAATAATTGGAACAACAATACCGATAATTGATAAAACATTAATGAAGTTATTAATGAAATTAGCTGGACTTGCTTGATAAAGTAAGAAGAAACCAATAATTGCGACAATAACAACAATTGTCAATGTAATAAGAAAATTACGTCTTGCTTTTGAATCCATTGGATTTGAAGGCTCGCGTCCAATTTCTGGGAAGTGACGAAGACGTCCATACCAATAAGCAAATAATGCAAAAATCATACCGATAGCTGCAAGTGAGAATCCTAAGTGATAATTCACGCCTTGTCCAACTGTCCCAACAATCAATGGAGCAATCAGAGAACCCATGTTAATTCCGACAACAAAGATATTGAATCCAGTGTCACGACGTGAGTCATCTTTAGAATAAAGATGTCCAACCATATTTGAAATATTCGGTTTAAGCATCCCTGTTCCCAAGATAATTAAGAATAATGCCACGAACAGTGAAGATAAACCAAATGGTGTTGCTAAAGCGATGTGTCCCAAAGTGATTAAAATTCCACCAAGGAAGATTGTGCGCGAAGCGCCCAACAAGCGGTCAGCAACCCACCCTCCAACAATTGTTGAAAGATAGACAAGTGCACCATAGATACTTACAATCGCCATTGCTTGAGCTTTAGGAAGTCCTAAACCTGCGTTGTCAGCAGTTGTCAATGCATAGAGGTAATAAACCAGAATGGCACGCATCCCATAGTAAGAAAAACGCTCCCAGAACTCAGTCTGAAAAAGCGTCAATAGGCCGCGAGGTTGACCGAAAAATGTTTTTTCTGTTTTGTTTAAGTTTTACATAGATTATATTATAAAGTTTTCTATACAACTTGTCAAGTTGTCAAACAATTTTGCCTATACAGATTCTTTGAAAAACGCGGGAAAAAGAGGGACAATAACAAAATTTCATAGATATTTATTTATATTTTCTTCTTTTCTAAAATAAGATTTAGCTAAAAAATATAGTTTTTATCATTTTTTACTGACAAATAAATCTGTCAGTAAAAAAACTTGCATCAGCAAGTTTTAAATTTTCATCTTTAATTCTAAATTTGTTTTTCCACTAATCACTTTTTCTGTCAGTAATTTTTTTAATTCTGGTAAGAATTTCAGATTTTGTAAAAAAGTAATTTCTTGAACTTCTATATTAAGCTCATCTTCACTCGGATTAATGAGTTCAACAAAAACTTCTGAATCTGTATATCGCAATATTCCTAACAACCTGTCAGTAAAAAAAGTTGAAAACTCTCCATATTTCAAGCTATTTTCTGACAGACGTTTTTGCGTCCAACTTTTATAAACATTGTAAACATTGGGTGAAATGTTATCCCAAGGAAAATATTTACGATTCTCAGGGTCTTTGCCACCTGACAATCCTGCTTCATCTCCATAGTAAATACAAGGAATTCCTGGTAATACAAAAAGCATTGCTAACGCTACTGACAAATTCTTTTCTCCAACCATTGTCAAAATTCGTTCAGTATCATGAGTCCCTAGATTGTTTAAATTATTATAAAAAATATCTTTAGGATAATTCTCTTGCAAAGTCATCAATTGATGAGCGACATCTTGACTAGAACGATGACCATTTAATAAATTAATAATTAAATCACGAAACGGATAATTCATAGCAGCTTGCAAACTTCCACCAAGAATATAATTTCTTCTTTTTCCATAAGAAATTTTGTTGGAAGCATCTTCCCAAATTTCACCAATCAATATCTTATCTGAATAAGAGTCAAGATTTTCTCGAATTCCTTTAATAAATGAATCAGGGAGTTCATCAGCAACATCCAGACGCCAACCATCAATACCCAAGGCATTCCATTTAGCTAAAACAGAATTTTTCTCACCATAAATAAAATTGCGAAAAGAATCATTATCTTTGTCTATTTCAGGTAAATCTTTAATTCCCCACCAAGATTTATACTCAAAAGGATAATTTTCAAATTTAAACCAATCAAAATAAGGTGAATCAGGATTTTTTGCTGCTCCCTCATCATCGCCATAATCACCATTAATATTGAAATAAAGCGAGTTTTTTCCTACATGAGAAAAAACACCATCCAAAATCAAATGCATTTTTTCTTGATGAAGCAACTGAATCAATTCTTCAAAATCTTCCTGCCTACCTAGCATTGAATCAATTTTTAGGTAATCATTCGTATCATAGCGATGGTTACTTGTACCAGAAAAAATTGGATTAAGATAAATCGCATTGATTCCCAGTTCTTTTAAGTAGGGAATTTTTTTAATAATTCCTCTTAAATTTCCACCGAAAAAATCCCAACGTGCAATATCACCATTTTCTTCTTTAACATAGAAAGGATTATCCGTTTTTCTTCCATAGATAAATGAATTGGGTTTTGGGTGATTGATTTGACCATTTTCATTTCCATTATAGAAACGATCTGGGAAAATTTGATAGAAAACTGCTTCACGATACCAGCTGGGAGCTTGATCTTCTTTTTCAAATACAGTCAGCTGATAAGGTTTAACATCATTTTCATCAGTATATAGAAGCCCCTCTCCTCCTATGCCAGAACAACCATAAAATCGCCTAGTTTCTCCCAAATCCGAAGACTCGACTATTTCAAAATGATAAAAATAAAGTCCTGGCTCTTCATCAAAAGGAATGGTAAGTCTAAAATCTCCGCCTGAATCTTTGGTCATAGAAAATTCATAACGTTTTCCAAAATCACGTCGAATTACACATGTCACAAGTACAGAAGGTTGGTCAGTTGCAAATCTCAAGCTCATTGAGTTTCCAACCTTGATGGCCCCAAAAGGTTGTTTATAATCTAAATTCCACGGATTATAATAATACATCTAATTCTCATTTCCTTTATTAACACTTAAGGCTAAAGGCTCCTAAAATTTACTCTGTCAGTAACAAAAATTTCTGTCAGTAAATTTCTTCATTCTTTTTTAGCCTTTATATACCAAATGTCATCAGCATATTCCCTAACTGTTCGGTCAGAACTAAAACGTCCCACATTGGCAATATTCATTAAACTTGCTTGAGTCCATGCTTTTTGGTCACGGTAAAGTTTTTCAAGTTCAGCTTGTGCCCGAACATAATCATTAAAATCACGAAGTACAAAATATTCATCATTATAGACGGTGAGCGAATCAAAAATTTCACGACCTTCACTTTTAATATTTGGCACCGTTCCATCAATTAAGGCATTCAAAATTCGATTAACTACTGGATTTTGCTCATAAATATCACGCGCATTATAATTACCATTGCGATAATATTCATAAACTTCATCCTTAGTCAGCCCAAAAACAAAATTATTTCCATCCCCTGCGGCTTCAAAAATTTCAATATTTGCGCCATCAAGTGTTCCAATGGTTAAAGCACCATTTAGCATAAACTTCATATTTGAAGTTCCAGATGCTTCTTTAGAGGCCAAAGAAATTTGTTCTCCAACATTGGCTGCTGGGATAATCACTTCCGCCAAACTTACATTATAATTTTCCATAAAGACAACTTTGAGTTTATCCTTAATCGTTTGATCATTATTAATCATATTTGCTATTTCGTTAATTACTTTAATGATAGATTTAGCATAATGATATGAAGGAGCCGCTTTTGCCCCGAAAATAAATACTCGAGGAATCCTATCTAATTCCGGATTATCTTTCAAATCAAAATATAATTTTAGAATATGCAAAGCATTTAACAATTGTCGCTTATAAGCATGCAGCCGTTTTACTTGAACATCAAAAATCGCATCAGGATTAACCGTAATTCCTTTTTGTTCTTTAATCACCGCAGCCAATCGTAGCTTGTCATCAAATTTAGCTTTTTGAAGTTGTTCAAGTGTTTTTTCATCATTTTTAAAATTTTTCAGCAGCTTCAATTCATCTAAATCATGACGCCATGATTTACCAATTGTTTCATCAATAATTCCAGACAAGCGTTCATTTGCAATCTGAATCCAACGACGGTCAGCAATTCCATTTGTCTTATTATTAAAACGTTCAGGATAAATTTCATAGAAATCATGAAGTTCAACATCCTTTAATAAATCAGAATGCAATTTGGCTACGCCATTGGTTGAATGTGAACCAATGATTGACAAGTTGGCCATATGAATTTGTCCATCTTTGATAATTCTCGTATTATGCACCAGCGTTGCACCCACCTTAGGAAGCAACTCAGCCGTACGTCTCCGGTCAATTTCCACAATAATTTGATAAATTCGGGGCAAAAGTTGTTTAATCATCTCTTCTGGCCACTTTTCCAAAGCTTCCGATAAAATTGTATGATTGGTATAAGACATTACCTTAAGGGTTGTATCCCAAGCTCGATTCCAGCCCACACCATATTCATCAACTAAAAGGCGCATGAATTCTGGAACACAAAGTGCAGGATGCGTATCATTAATATGGACAGCAATATAATCCCCAATTTTTCGAATATCTTTTTTTTGTGTTCCTTTATAGTGATGCAAAATTCGTTGAAGTCCAGCAGAAACAAAGAAATATTCTTGCTTCAAACGTAAAAGTCGCCCATCATAATTAGAATCATCTGGATAAAGTTCAGCAGAGAGCATCGAAGTTTGTCGCATATAATCCAAATTTTGAAATTTAGGGTCTAATTCCTCTGGCACTTCTGAGCGCCACAGACACATATTATTGACCGTTGTATTTTCAAAACCAACCATGGGCGTATCATATGGAACAGCTAGAACACGTTCCTGGTCCTTATAATGAGGAATAAGATTTCCTTTTCCATCATCTTCTAACCAAACTTCACCACCAAATGTTACTTCAACTGCTTTGTCTGCTCTACGTACTTCCCAAGGATTCCCATTATTTAGCCAAGAATCAGGTAATTCTACTTGGTAACCATCTACTATTTTTTGTTTGAATAATCCATACCGATAGCGAATGCCATTTCCATTTCCTGGAAGCCCCGTTGAAGCTAAAGAATCCATGAAACAGCTAGCTAAGCGCCCCAAACCTCCATTTCCAATGGCCATATCTGGTTCTATCTTAGCAACCTCATCCAGTTCAATTCCAAAATCATTTAACCCTTCTCGAACGGTATTTAAAATACCCAAGTTAAGTAAATTTGATTTAAGCATTTTTCCTGGTAAAAATTCAATCGAAAAATAATATGCTTGTTTTTTTCCAGTTTCATCCTTATATTGATTATCGGCTACCCAAATATTAGCATAGTAATGTTTCACAACAGATGCCAATGCATCATAAATTTCTTGATAACCTGCTTTTGTCAGGTCAGTCGCAAATTTTGAAGTTAGACGCTCTTCGAAATCTTGCTTAAATTGTTTTTTAGAAAGTTTCAATCGTCGCTCCTTTATTATTCTCAAACATCTTTTATTTTAAAATGAATTCTACCACAATTTAATCACAAGCGCAACCGCTTGCGAGGTTTTATAATTCTTGATAGAGTTCAATGTATTGCTGAGCCTTCGTTCCCCAAGAAAAATCTTTACTCATTGCTGATAAAACCATTTTATTTAAGACTTCTGGTTCTTTTCCATAAACTTCAAGTGCACGATTAATCGTCTCCACTAAAATCTGTCCTTCAAAATCAACAAAACCAAATCCTGTTCCTTCTTTGCTAATAGGATTAAATGGAATCACAGTATCTTTCAAACCACCAATTTCATGAACGATTGGTAAAGTTCCATATCTCATTGCAATCATCTGTGATAGGCCACAAGGTTCAAAAGCAGATGGCATCAAGAAGAAATCAGAACCAGCATAAATTTCCTGTGCAAATTGAATGTCAAATGCAATATTTGCTGACAACTTATCTGGATATTTTTGAGAAAAATATCTAAAACCTTCTTCAATTTCAGGGAAACCTGTTCCTAATAGGACAATTTGCACATTTTCTTCCAATACTTTTTCCAACTGACTCAAAACTAAATCAAATCCTTTTTGATTCGTTAAACGGGAAACCATCCCAATCAATGGAACATTTGGATTCAATGGTAATCCTGTTCGCTTTTGGAGCTCTGCTTTCATTTGACCTTTACCAGAAAGCTCTTCCTCGCTGAAATGGTAAGGAATTAATATATCATTTTCGGGATTATAAATATCATAATCTATCCCATTTAAAATTCCAGAAACTTTTCCATCTACATATTGCAAAATCGATTCTAAACCACAACCAAATTCTGAGGTCTGGATTTCCTTAGCGTAAGTTGGCGAAACTGTATTAACCCGATCCGCATATAAAATTCCTGTTTTTAACATATTTAGCATACCATTATGACGGACCACTCCTTCAAAATAGCGCTCCATTCCCATACCAAAAAGCTCACTTAAAGCATCTCCATGCATCAAGCCTTGAAATTCAATATTATGAATGGTCAGTACTGTTTTAATTTTTTCATAGGCCTTAATCCAGTTGTATTTTTCTTTAAGTAAAAAGGGAACCATTGCAGTCTGCCAATCATTGACATGCAAAACATCTGGAATGAAATCTAACTTTTCTAAGAGTTGGCAAAGAGCCAAGTCAAAAAAGGCAAAGCGCTCTCCATCATCGCCATAACCATAGAGTTGCCCCCTACCAAAATAATGTTCATTATCTAGAAAATAATACTTCACACCCTCTTTTTCTAGACTTTTAACTCCAACATATTCGTGCCGCCAACCAACATCAACAAAATCATAAAATTCATCTTTTAAAAGTGAACGATATTCTTCTTTCATTTCATTCTTAAAATAAGGAAGGATCACAGCAACTGAATCTATTTCACTTTTTTTAGCCAATTCTTTGGGCAGTGCTCCAGCTACATCTCCAAGTCCTCCCGTCTTAAAAAAGGGGGCACATTCACTCGATGCAAATAAAACTTTCATTTTTCTCTCTTTCATTTCCTCTTTAAAATATAATTCTTTTTTTGAATTTTATTCAAGAACGCCGATAAATATTATCAGCGTCATTTGTCTTCTATAAGATATCTGCGGTCACAACTGTTCCTTTAGGAATCACTACTGGTTTTTCTGAACTACCAATAATTTTGACATTATTTTCGACAACCACTCCTTTATCAATGATGGCAAATTTAACTTGAGCGCCACTTTTAACTTCAGAGTTGGTAAAAACTAATGATTCTTCAATTAAGGCATCATCTTGAATCTTAACTCCACGAGAAATGAGAGAATTTTTTACTTTACCATTGATAATACAACCAGAACCTAATTGACTATTCTCCACTTTACTATTCTCAGAAAAATAAGTGGGAACTTCATTCTTAATCTTAGTATAAACAGGTTGGCTACTATATAAAAGAGAGGTAAAATTTTGGGGGTCGAGCATGACCATATTGGCATCATAAAATGACTTAATATTAGTGATATTACTCATATAACCTGTGTATTCATAAGTATTCACATCATAGTTCTTCATATAAACACGAATGAGACGGGCAATTGAAGTCAATTCTCCTATATCTTGCATCTCTTTTATAAAATTAATCAACCAATCGGTGTTCACGATAAAGAGATTCAAACAAAGGGCTTCTTTTTCTTGGGGATTTTCTAATTGATTAACATAACAGTTACTCATTTTCCCTGATTCATCAAAACGAAGAATTGTATCATATTCACTTGCTAAATCTGGAGAAACTTTTTTATAAACGGTGGTTATTTCCTTACCTGCCAATTTATGTATTTTAAGAACAGCCGTTAAATCGACATTACAAATAAATTTACTGCCCAAAAGAACTGTATATGGTGCTTTAGATTTACGCAAAAAATTTAACTGTTGAGCAAAATAATCCTTACCTTGTTCCCTTAAACGGTCAAAATCTTGTTGAATATAGACAAAGTAACGACTATTAAAGCCATCCAAGCCCCATTCGCCACCTGAACCTAGATGGTCAAAAACAGATTGCGTTTCTCCTTCATTAAAGGTCATAAAAATATTATCTATATGGGCATTTGATAATGATGACAATGGAAAATCAATCAAACGATATTTACAATCAAAAGGAAGAGTAGCAATCGGACGAACCTCTGTTAAGGGGCTTAAGTGTTTGCTTGAAGAAATATTTGAGAGGATTGCTGCCATTTTATTACTATTGTTCATTTTTATTTTCTCCTTTAATTTCTCCGTGACCAATCACTGCGACTTCATTTTCACCGATTATTTCTACATTATCACCAATTTTTGCATTTTCACCAATGATTGCATTTTTGATTGTAACGTTTTCCCCAATAAATGTCCCAGACATAATGAAACTGTCCTCAATCACTGTTCCTTCTTGAACATGGACATTCTGTGAAAGGATTGAATGAAGAACTGTTCCATCAACGTAACAGCCATCACCAACAAGTGCATTTTTTACATTGGATTTTTCTGTGATAAACTGTGGAGCTGAAATATCATTATGTGAATAAATTCGCCAAGATTTATCTGTAATATTTAATTCATTATTTAAATCAAGAAATTCCATACTGGATTGATGAAGAGAATCAATGGTCCCAACGTCTTTCCAATATCCCTTAAAGCGGTAAGCAAACACATTTTCTCCAGCTTCAATATAAGCCGGGATAACATCCCCACCGAAATCTTCCATTGGATTTCCTTTCGAGTAACCGTTCACAAGAACTTCGCGAAGCCTTTTCCAATTGAAAATATAGATTCCCATTGAAGCAAGGTTTGATTTTGGTTCTTTAGGTTTTTCTTCAAATTCAATAATTCGGTCATTATCATCGGTATTCATGATTCCAAAACGGCTTGCTTCTTCAAGCGGAACTTCCATCACCGAAACTGTTAAACTAGCTTCACGTTCTTTATGGCTTTCTAACATGGCTTCATAATCCATTTTATAAATATGATCTCCCGAGAGAATGAGAACATATTCTGGATTTTGCTGGTCAATATAAGAGATATTTTGATAAACAGCGTGAGAGGTTCCTTCAAACCATTTAGAACCTTCTTGTGAAGAATAGGGTTGGAGAATAGTGACTCCACTATTGATTCCATTTAACCCCCATGGTGCTCCATTTCCAATATGAGCATTTAGAGTTAAAGGTTGATACTGAGTAATGACGCCAACATTTTTTACATTGGAATTTGCACAATTTGATAAGGCAAAATCAATGATACGATAACGACCTCCAAAAGGAACAGCAGGTTTTGCAACATCTTTTGTCAATTTACCTAAACGCGTCCCTTGACCACCAGCAAGAATAAGACCAAGCATTTCAATTGCCATAATGAAACCTCCATTTTTTTCACAAAATTTTTGTTTTTTTACATATTTATTATTATTTTATAATTTATACTTTCTAATTCAAAATGATTTACTTTGAAATTTAATAGGCTCTTTTACTTTCTTTGATAAATTTCTTTAAAAATTCAGTCCAATCCTGATTATCAATCAATGTTTCAAGTTGACAATGCAATCGGTAATTCCAGTAATGGTATGGATTTGCTGGAATATTAATTTGTTCGGATTTTGCATCTTCTTTTCGCAATTGTTCACTCATTGCTAACCAATCTTGAATAGGTAAGATAACCATCATCGCATTGGAGTTTAAATGCCTTTTAACTATCTCTTGGATAATTTCTGCACTTGCATAATAAGGAGCTTCGCCATACCAACCCATGACTTCATTGTAGTAACGTTGAATTTCCTCATGATTTTCTTCCCACCAAGCTCTTAGTGGACTTGTATCGTGACTTGAAGTCGTTAGGACCGATAAATAGGGAACTTCGTTTAAAGGACTGACAAATCGATTATCTGAAGGCATTCTCTCAATTATCAAACGTAGAATATTAAGATGATTCATGACATCTGGTACATTGGCGGGAACCATTCCTAAATCTTCACCACAAGCCAACATATTCGTAGCATCTTTTAAAACTGGTAATTTTTCATAGGCCTTTTCTTTCCAAAATTCATAATTCCTTCCATAAAAATAGTCATTATAAAGTTTTTCAAGCCGTCCTTTATAGTCATCACCAAATTCTCGAAAGCTGATTGTTTGTATTAAAGAAATACGTGGATGATATTTCTCTGGATTCTCATCATCTTTTAATAATATTATATTTTCATGTAATTTATAAAGTCCTTCTCGCACCCAATCTTCTAATTGAGCTTTTTCTACTTTTTTCTGGTTATTATACTCATTTTGAAATGTATAATTTCCATTACCTATATAATCCAGAAATGTTTGAATAATCCAATCTCGATTATCTCGGCCAAAAATTTCATCAATTACCCAATCCTTGATGAAAGGATTAATAAACCGCTCGAGGCCCCATTGCCTTAATGGAATACCATAGCTATTTTCAATTTCTTCTGCTGACAAGGCAATAGCTGGTGAAAATTGGCCCAATAAACCTCTTACGGAATCCTCTGGCATCTGCCATATTCTAAAGAAACCAAGAATATGGTCCAGCCGATAAGCATCAAAATAATTAGACATGGCTGTTAACCGTTTTTTCCACCATGCATAACCATCTTCGGCCATTTTTTTCCAATTGTAGGTTGGAAAGCCCCAATTTTGTCCATTTACAGCAAAAATATCAGGAGGAGCGCCAGCTTGTTTATCAAGATGAAAAAGTTCTGGATGAGTCCAAGCGTCTACGGAATCATGAGCAATTCCAATTGCGATATCTCCTTTTAGTGCAATTCCTAATTGATGACAATAGTCAACGGCTTCTGAAAGTTGATAATGCAAAAGGTATTGCACAAAGATATACAAATCCAATTGATTACTTTCTGAAGTTAACTTTTCAAAGAAATCTTCACTATAAGTGGCATACTTTCCCCAATTCATAAAATTAGCACTTTGATTGATATCTCTTAAATACGAAAATGCCGCATAGGCCTTTAACCAATCCTCATTTTGCTGATAAAATTGCTGATAATCTTTGCTTGCTTTAAATTTATGAGCTGAGTTTTGATAAATAATTTCAGCATATTCCCATTTTAAGGCTAATGCTTTTTCATAAT
Source organism: Lactococcus sp. FSL K6-0773 (assembly GCF_038006485.1). Classification (NCBI taxonomy): domain Bacteria; kingdom Bacillati; phylum Bacillota; class Bacilli; order Lactobacillales; family Streptococcaceae; genus Lactococcus; species Lactococcus sp. FSL K6-0773. The sequence continues at coordinate 1,172,403 of NZ_JBBOVF010000001.1, forward strand.
CTATTTTTTCTAAAGCATTTAATTCTAATTCCGCGATGAGAAGCTTTTCTTGTTGAATTTTTGTGTAAGAATCCCAAAAGATGTGAATATCTAAATAAATTGGATGCAATGCAAAAACAGAAATGGCACGATAAGGATATGAATCACGCCAGTCCATAAAAGTACTGGTATCATTAATTGGTAATAATTGAATGATGTCCATCCCAGAACGGTGGGCAAAATCGGCTAACTCTTTCAAATCTGAAAATTGCCCTACCCCACTTGAGTTTTCAGTTCTTAGTGAAAAAACTGGAACTGCTATCCCTGTATGGTAAGCTTTTTTTCCGTAAGGTTCAATTGAAAAATTATTGGTGAGCATTTTTACTCCTTAATTCTCTAAAAATAGTGTAGAATCGCAAAAGAAAACGTTTTCTTTTATTATATATCTTTTAAAAAAAATATACCAATATTTAGTGTGATTTTTCAGAAAATTAATAAGTAATGTTAAATAAGATAACTCATTAATTACAAAAGCTAGAAAAACGTAATAAAAAAAAAGCTACAGATAAAATTATCGGTAACTTTTTTATTAATTTTATTTTAAGAAGTTAGTTAATACACCATTAATGAATCGGCTTGATTTTTCATCACTAAAGTCTTTTGAAAGCTCAACTGCTTCATTGACCGCAACAACATCAGGTGTTTCTGTATATAATATTTCATAACTAGAAACTTGAAGGATTGCTTGTTCAACAAGAGTCAAACGTGAAAATGACCAAGTTTTTGTCAAATATTTAGAAATATTTGCTTCCAAATCTTCTTTTTTATCTAAAACTCCATCAACAAGTTGTGTAAAGTATTCAGGAGCTTCAAGATCTTCTGGACGATCATTGTCATAATTGAGAACAAAGCGTTTTGTATTTTTCAAAAGCTCTGACAATTGTGATTGAGCATTATTTTCTGCTTGTGCTAATTGTTCATCAAGTTCTTCTTTTAAAGTGCTTGGAGTGAATAAATCACTTGTATATTTTTCAAGAACATTTTCATGAAGGAATGAGAAGGTTTTTTGGAAAGTTTCAAGAGATTGTTCAGCTGTCGCATTTTCTGGAAGATTTTTGAAAAATTCTAGAACTTTTGGAGCAACAGGTTCTTCATCAAGTTCAATTTGGAACAAACGAATCAATTTCAAATTTGCCATGACACCAACAAATAAATTTGTTGCTTCATATTCATTCATTTTCTTAGCGTAACCACCAAAATCTCGCATGAAAGCAAGAGCTTTAGCAACCGTTGTTTTCTCGATATCTTTAAGTCCAAGAATTTCATAAATTTCATAAATGGCTTCTAAAGGTTGAGAAAGTCCTTTTGGAAATTTACGAACAGTAATTCGTTCATCACGAAAATCAACGTCAAAACGAACAGTTTGAGAAAGTTCTTCTTCTAATTTTTCAACGTTTTCTCTAAAAGAGCTTACGACATTTGTTGCCATTTCTTTTTGGACAGCATAAGAAAATAAGACCTGGACCGCTCGTTGACGAATCTGGTGTTGAGTGAGCGTCTTAGGCATCAAAAAATCCCTCATCAAACAAGTCTTCAAGCGCTGGTTTTGGTTGTTTTTCAGTCATAATTCCGACAACGTGGATATTGACTTCATCAACAATAATCTCAGTAGCTTGGGCAACTGCTTCTTTCACTTCTTTTTGGATTTTTGTAGCAACGGCTGGTAGGCTTACACCGTAAGTAAGGTACACATAGATATCAACAGCTACTTTATCGTCTTTTGAGTCAATATAAACACCACGGCCTTCATTTTTCTTACCAAGGCGGTCTGAAAAACGTTTGTTACGAAGGGCGTGTACCCCATCGATTTTGGCTGTTGTAATACCGATAATTACTTCAAGAACTTCAGGGGCAATGACGATATCCCCAAGTTCTTCAGAATGTACAGTTTTTTCTGCCATTTTGATTTCTCCTTTTGTCTTTGCAAATTTTTCCAATTGGAAAAATTTCACTTACAAAATGAATTTTCTTTACTGACGAAGTCTTTAAACTTCATAAAGTTACTGACAAAAGGCTGTCAGTAACTTTTTTCAGTAATCGTACTTAATTAAGCACGTTTCAAGTATTCACCTGTTTGTGTGTTGATTTCAAGTTTTGTCCCAGCTTCAACGAAATCAGGAACGTTAACAACAAGACCAGTTTCCATAGTTGCTGGTTTACCAGAACCTGTTACTGTTGCACCTTTAATAGATGGTTGTGTTTCAGTAACTTCAAGAACAACTGTTGTTGGAAGTTGAATACCAATTACTTCTGTACCGTAGAATTGAATTTTAACATCTGTATTTTCAAGAACATAAAGAAGTTCATCTTTAACTTGTTCTACTGGAATTTCATATTGTTCGTAAGTTTCATTGTTCATGAAATTAGCAATACCATCCATTGAGTAGAGGTATTGTGCTGTTACAGTTTCAATAACAGCTTGTTCAAACTTATCTTCAGGACGGTAAGTGTCATCAAAAGTTGAACCTGAGCGTACGTCTTTAAGTTTCATACGCATGATTGTATTCCCTTTACCTGGTTTGTGATGACTTGCTTCCATAACGCGGAGAAGTTTTTCCCCATTCAAAAATGTCATGCCTGATTTAAGGTCTTTTGCTAAAACCATGTTTATGTTTCTCCTAGTATTTATAAATTTAGATATTCTGTCATTTTTCTTTTGTCAGCAATTTTTCTGTACACAAAAGAAGTGAAATGACAGGATTTAACATCTTATTTTATCACAAGTTATTGCTTTTTTCAAATAACGATAAGCTCTTTTGGGGCTTTTGTTAAGACTTCACAGCCATTTTCTGTCACTAATAAGTCATCTTCAATTCTGACTCCACCAAATTCAGGAATATAAATTCCTGGCTCATCTGTAATAACCATCCCAGCTTCCAAGTGATTTTCTGTCATTGATTGATTAAAATAAGGAATTTCATGAACATCTAAACCAAGTCCATGTCCAATTCCATGCGTAAAATACTGACCAAAATTGGCTTCTTCAATGACGGTACGCGGAACCTTATCATATTCAGCATAAGTCATTCCCGCTTTGACTTCTTTGATAAGTGCTTCATTAGCCTTACGCACGGTTTCATAAATTGTTCGCATCTTGTCGTCTACAGAACCCACGAAAATTGTTCTGGTCATATCGCTAGCATAATGTTCATAATAACAACCAAAATCAATGGTCACTGGGTCGCCAAATTGAATCATTTTACTGGTCGCAACGCCATGAGGCAAGCTACTTCTCTTGCCTGAGGCAACAATGGTTTCAAAAGAAATTCCGCTCGCCTCTAAATCACGCATTTTGAAATCAAGAAAATTAGCAACTTCAATTTCAGTTCGGCCCGGCTCAATGAATTTTAAAGCTGACATAAATGCTTCATCAGCAATTGCACAGGCTTTTTTTATCAAATCAATCTCTGTGTCATCTTTAAATTGGCGCAATTCCAAAACAAAATTACTTGTGGCTAAAAGTTCTAATCCTGGAGTGGCGTCAGAGAGTCTTTTAAAGAAAGCATAGTCAACTGTTTCTTCAAAAGCTATATTTTTAATTGATTCACTTGCTGACAGGTCTGTCAGTAAACTTATTGGATCTCTTGTTTCGATAATTTCAAAATCACTAATCAATCCACGCGCTATTTCACTATAACGGCTGTCTGTCATAAAAATATTTCGCTTCGCTGTCAAAAAAACTGTGCCCGCGGTTCCAGAAAATCCTGTCAGATAAAAGATATTCTTCATATCAGTAATCAATAAACTATCAATATTTTCTGTCAGCATTTTTGCTTTTAATTTTTCAATTCTCATTTTATTCTCCTTTAAATTAAGAATTAAACTTTAAAATATTTCTTCATTTTCTTACATGATAACACAAAAACGCTAACATGAGTTAACGTTTCCTTTTAATTTATTTTTTAAGCGGAAGTAGAGCATCAGCTAATTTAGCAAATTCTTCAATAGATAAGGCTTCACCACGAATTGTTGGCGATATTTCTGCTTGTGCCAATAATTTTTCAATTTCAGGTTTACTTTCTTTACCAAAAGCTGCTTGTAAATTATTCATCAATGTTTTACGACGATGAACAAAACTGCTGTGCATCGTTTTAAAGAACCATTCTTCATCTTCTACTTCAACCAATGGTGCTTCACGACGAACCATTTTCAAAATAGCTGAATCAACATTTGGTGCTGGAATAAAGACAGTTCGAGGTACGATAAAGGCTACACTAGCTTCCATATAATATTGAACAGCAATTGATAATGAGCCGTAAGCTTTCGTTTTAGGACTTGCAGCAATTCGGTCTGCCACTTCTTTTTGCATCATCACCACAAATTCTGAAAATGGAATTTTGCTTTCAATCAAATGCATCAAAATCGGTGTTGTGATGTAATAAGGTAAATTCGCAACCACTTTGATTGGTAAATTTGGATTTTTAAATTTTTGAATTTCTGAAAGTAAATCAACTTTCAAAATATCTGCCGAAACCAAGGTAAAATTATCGTAAGGTGCCATCGTTTCTTCTAAAATTGGAATCAAAGATTTGTCAATTTCAAAAGCCATCACTTCAGCTGCTTCTTCCAATAAATATTGGGTCAAAGAACCAATACCTGGACCAATTTCAATGACATTTACTTCTTTTGAAAGTTCAGCAGTTTGAGTGATTTTTGTCAGAATATTATGGTCTGTCAGGAAATTTTGTCCAAATTTTTTTTTAAAATTAAAATCATGGCGACGTAAAATGTCCTGAGTACGGATAATATTGGAAATGCGGTCTATGTTGTTTTCTGTCATTTTTTCTTTCTTTTACTTTTTATGTATTTTAAAACTGATATTAAGTTTCTGTCAGTAAATTTTACTGACAGAAACCATTGATGTATTCTATCAGCGACATTTATCTTCTGTCAGTAATTCTTCATTACATTTTCAATTTGTTCTTTTGTAATTTTAAACATGTTAAGTCGTTTCTTAATTTGTTTTCCATTCGCATAACCAATTCTGAGTTGCTCACAAAGAAATTCTCGACGTTTTCTACTGTCAGCGGCCATAACTAAGCCAAAGCTCATTAAATCAGTTTGTGTCAGTTCTGTCAGTAATTCTTTTTTACTGACAGAACTTCTGTCAGAGGATGGTTCTTGCGTTTTAGCACTTCCAAATTCATCAGTAACTTTTTCTCCACCAAATACTTCTGCCAAAGCCTGATTCAGTGCTTCAAAATTTGCATGCTCAACTCCTAAAGAACCTTTTCCTTTAGGTCTTGCCTCATCACGATTTAAAAACGCATGTTTAGCATTTGGAACGGCTTGCATTATGATTTTACGAATTCTTTCTCCTTGGAAATCTGGATCAGTAAAAACAATAATTCCTCGCTTATCTTCTAACCTCTTTAGTCGTTCTAAATCTCTGTCATCAATAGATGAGCCTCCTGTTTCATAGGTCTCACAGTCAAAATAACGCTTAAGATTCGCTGTGTCATCTCGTCCCTCTACCACAATTACTTCATTAATTTTTTGCTTTTCTACCATAATTTGCTAAATATTTCTCTTTATCTTTTCGATTTTTAAGGATAATCACTTTACTTTCAACATTAAATTCTTTTATTTTTTGCTCAATCTGTGGAAACTCTTTTTCAGGAAAGGTCCAAACAAATTTCAAAAATTCCAGATATTCTTTGTCCCATTTTTCTTTAAACTCTTCAGCAATATCTGGACGATTTTTACCAAAAACACGACTCTTAATCGAGCGCTTAATCACCCGAAACGTTGTTTTTAAACGGGGCGTCTTCAACCAGATTACTTCATCAGCAAAAGGTAATCGCTCATCTAAAGTTGAACCGTAATTTCCATCAATAATCACATTCTCATTTTGAAAAATAAAAATTCTTGTCGCCTCACGTAACTTTTCTCTGGCAATTTCACTTGGATATTTATGAAAAACCTTATCTAAATGCAAAATAGGATAACTTGTAATTTTTCCTAGTTCTCTTGCAAAAGTTGATTTACCACTTCCTGAACTACCAATAATCATAATTTTCATAAAAATAGCTCCTATCCAAATCAAAATAAATACAAATTTATTTTTTCAAACCAAAAATCCTCAAAGCATTTTCTGTTGTCGCTTTAGCCACTTCATCAGCAGAAATTTCACGTAATTCAGCAATTTTCTCAACAATAAATTTTGTGTAAGCTGGTCTATTTTCTTTTCCACGATATGGCATTGGTGTTAAATAAGGCGCATCAGTTTCCACTAAAATTTTATCCAAAGGAACTGTAGCCGCAGCCTCCTGAACATCAAGAGCCTTCTTAAAAGTGACTACACCTGAAAAAGAAATCATCATTCCAAGCTCTACAAATTTGAGTGCCTCATCGGCTGTCCCAGAAAACGAATGCATAATCGCACCAGCAGGACCAACGCCTTCTGATTTAATAATTTCATAAGTATCATCAAGAGCATCACGTGTATGTACTTGAAAAGGCAGACCCATTTCCTTAGAAATCTGAATTTGTCTTCTAAAAACTCGTTCTTGTTCTTCTTTCGGACGGACCATCCAGTGATAATCCAAACCAATTTCTCCAAGAGCAATAACTTTTTTTGCTGACAGCTTGGTCAGTAAATAATTTTCAGCTTGGTCATCAAATTCAGCAGCATCATCAGGATGCCAGCCAATTGTTGCGTAGCATTCTTCAAATTTCTCAGCCAACAAAAGTGCTGCATCATTTGATTCATAATTACTTCCAACATTATTAATTCTTGTCACTCCAAATGTTTGAGCTTGGACTAATTCATCTTGAATTCGTCCTTCAAATTCACTAGTATTTAGATGAGTATGTGTATCAAAAATTTCCATTATCTTATTTGAAATTCCTTCTCCGTAATTTCTTAAGCAAAAAATTTTCCAATTTATTACTAGAGTTTTTTCTCTTTTTTATTAATCTGTCATTGATTAATTAATTTTACTTTTATTTAATCAACCCTAAAACATATTTTCGTTTTTTTCCAAGACAAAAAAGTCAATAAGCATTTATATTATAACATATCTGTATATCTCTTTCATCTCTTCCTAGACCCCTATATTATTTTTAATGCTTTCTATAGATATCATTCTGATAAAGCAGCTTGACAAATGTCATATAAAAAAAATACAATCGTAAACAGGAGGAAGAAAATGGATAATTCAAAATTATTTGGCGAAGCTGCGAATGAAGAACAACTATTGAAAAATAATTATCGTAAGTATCGTGGTGAAAACATGGATATTTATTACAATGTAGCAATTTGTGAACATGCAGGTGAATGTGTTAGAGGAAATCCTTTAGTATTTGAAGTTGGCCGTAAGCCTTGGATTATCCCCGATAATGGCGATGTTGCTTCCAATCAATCAGTAATCAATAGATGCCCATCCGGAGCACTAAAATATTTGGCGAAGGAAAAAAACTAATGAAAATTATTGAAAGAGAAAATCTATTTGAACTTCTGTCAGATAAAGGAGAAGTCATTGGCGAAATGGCCTATATGCCTATGAATAATTCAATAATAATCACTCATACTGGCGTTTCACTTGACTATCGCGGTCAAGGCCTAGCCGAAAAATTAGTTCTTGCCGGAATCCAAAAAGCAAGACGCGAACAATTAAAATTAGGAGCCACTTGCCCTTATGCCGTCAAATATTTCAGAGAACACAAAGAAGAATTAACTGATGTTTTGAAATAAGCTAATCTTTAAATATAAAAGACCTTTTAGCGGGGTCTTTTTTATGTATTCTAAATTAAGCAAGAGAAAAAATTTTCTTCAAACTTTACTTTAACTCTGAATTTACTTGGTAATTTAAAAGGCTTAATAAAATCAATCGTCATGGTTTCTATAAAATTGTGTTGTAAATTCACAATTTTTTTGCTATAATAATTCATTATTTTATCTATCAAACAAATCAATTATAAGGAGTATTTATGGAGGAAAAATTAGCTGGTAAAGATTACCTCTTTATAGGGTCAATGTTATTCGGACTTTTCTTTGGTGCTGGAAATTTAATTTTTCCAATACATATGGGTCAAGAGGCCGGAGCCGCTATTTCACAAGCAAATTTTGGTTTTTTAATTACAGCAGTCGGCTTTCCTTTTTTAGGAATTATCGCCCTGGGAATTTCTCAAAGTAACGGGGTTTTTGAGTTAGCTTCCCGAGTCAATCGTATTTATGCTTATATTTTTACAATTTTACTTTATCTCGTTATTGGCCCCTTTTTCGCTCTTCCTCGTTTAGCAACCACTTCTTTTGAAATTGGAATTTCACCTTTTTTAAGTCATGAACTCCAAGCTCCACTATTGGCTCTTTTTAGTATCCTTTTCTTTGGAACCGCCTGGTTTCTGTCTAGAAAGCCAACAAAACTCTTAGATTATATCGGAAAATTTTTAAATCCCCTCTTTTTGGTTTTGTTAGGTATTATTTTGGTCATTGCTTTCACTCATCCATTAGGAAAAGTTAGGCAAGCAGAAATTGGTAAAGCCTATCAAGCATCTCCTATTTTGACAGGTTTCACACAAGGTTACAATACTCTTGATGCCTTGGCCGCCTTAGCTTTTGGCATCATTATCATCACAACTATTCGCCAACGTGGCGTAAAAAATCCTAAAATTATTGCAAAAGAAACCATAAAAGCTGGCCTTATCAGTGTAGGACTAATGGCTATCATTTACACCTGCCTTTCTTACCTAGGTGCTATGAGTCTTGGGCAATTTGCTATTAGTGAAAATGGTGGAATTGCTCTCGCTCAAATTTCCAACCACTACTTAGGAAATTTCGGCATGATTATCTTAGCACTCATTGTCATCATCGCTTGCTTAAAAACAGCCGTTGGCTTAATGTCTGCCTTTTCTGAAACCTTTGTCGAATTATTTTCTAAAAAAGAATATCGTTTTTATCTCCTCATCGTAAGTATTCTTCCTTGCATCTTTGCAAATATCGGTTTGACAAAAATTATAGAACTTTCGGTTCCAGTCCTCATGTTTTTATATCCCTTAGCCATTATCCTTATTTTATTGGCTTTATTAAGTCCGCTTTTTAAACATTCTAGACTTGTCTATCAGATAACAACAGCTTTTACACTTTTAGCGGCTATTATCGACGGACTCAATGCTCTTCCAGCCAGTCTTCACACAATTACTTTCATATCAGTAATAATTAATTTTGCTAAAGACTTTCTACCCTTTTTCTCCCTAGGAATGGGTTGGATTCTTCCAGCGGTTTTAGGCTTTATCATCGGATGTTTATGTCAAATTGCGATTACTGTATATAAAAATAAAAAGTCTTCAACACTTTCATAAAAGTTGAGAGCCTACAATATATAAAAAGGAGTTTCAAATAATTTATAACTCCTTTTCTTTTACATCATCTCAGATAATTAAATTTTTGATTTTCTCCTAATATAAATCATTCCAAGACCCCCAGAAATCAATAGAAGTATTCCCAACACTTTGAAAAAATTCCTTGGGCTATCTCCCGTTTTAGGAAACTCTTCAGATGTTTCTGATTCCATTGAAGAAGACGAAACCGACATTACTTGTGAGGATGAACTAGGAGTAGTAATTGATTGGTCGGGTTTTTAAGGAGTTTCTTCTTTAACAGGGATGATTGTATTTATAAAATTATACCCCTCTTGTTGACTCGTGTAATTACTAACAGACACCTCTTTTACATCATAATCGTAAAGTTTCCCACTTTCATCATACTTATCCAAATTGGTAAACGAATATTTCCAATTTTCTTTAGCCGTCACATCTCGTGAATCAACTTTCTCTCCATTCCGATATAACTCAATACTAATAAAACTTGGTCTTAAACCACGTGCATTATTGTCATCAATCCAAGTTTTCTCTCCAGAAATAGAAAGTTTCATACTTGCATTTCCATTTCCACCATTGTTAGGAGTATGAACTTCTACTACCTGTTTTTCAATATTTTCTCCCGTCAATTCTCCTCTATTTTCATACTGTTGAGAAAGCCCTCCATCCGTTGCCCTCGTTGAATAATCGATAATAATCGTATTTGAAATATCACCTAAATTCACGGTAAATCCGTTCACGCCATTTTCTAAAATACTAGCTTGAGGATAATAGCTATCAACATTATAATTCTCTCCATCACTACTATAAGTCACATTAGCTACCGAAATCGAACCAGAAACTAAATTCTGATTCCCACCAATAATATCAGTATAAATAGCTTTCTGGATATTTTCTTTAGCATAATTGATCCGAACCTGCCAATGAATTAAGGTTGAATCATTCTCGTCAACCCATCCCCATTTATAAAGTACCTCATCTTTATCCGGTCCTGTTGCCGGACCAATGTTAACCTCTGTTGTTCCTCCATCTTTCCAATCAACTACTACCCTTGTGTCTTCCTCTACTTTTTGTTCATCCCAATTAACCCAAACGGAAAATGAACCTTTAATGTCTGAAGTTGCATTTTCAACAAGTTTTAAAAAAGTAACAGTTACCACCCCCGTAAGATGATTGGCAACCGCCGTTCCGATAATATTTCCAGCTTCATCTTTTATTTCAAAAGTAATATCTTTTGATAAAGTTAATAAATCAGGAACATTGACACTCATTGTATCCCCTGAGAAACGCTTCCCACTGGAATATCAAAATCCCAATGAGCCTGAACATCATCATAAATACCAAAATCTGTTTTCGGATTTCCCAAATCATCAGTCAGTTCATGTCCCGTTATAAATTTATTTCCATAGTCAGCAGCAAATACATTTGAAGTTGTAAATAAATTAATTCCAACCAAGCACATCAATAAACTCAGAACCATTAATAATTTAAATGACTTATTCTTCGCCTTCATGAATATCTCCTTCTTATTTTCTCTTATTATTGTGTCCCTTCACTTAAGAGCCAATGTTTGATAGTTTTCCAATTATCCTTCGTAACAATCAACCTAGGAATATTACTATATAGTGTTTCATTAGTCACTACACCTGGAGATAGTGTGAATATTCCTTGAATTCCATCTTGTAGCATATAATCTTCTAAGTCTTTATTTTGTGCTCCATAAGGATAAGCAAAAACTTTTCCTTTTTGATCTAACTTCTCATCAAATGCTTTCTGACTTTTCTGGTAATCTTTTTGCACTACTTTTTTTGAAATATTAGTAGATAAAATCGGTTCAAAGTTTTCTTGATAATGTAAGTCATTCGTATGTAGTCCTGAAGTAACCAAAGGATTTTCATTCATTTTCTTTATTTCTTTCCAAGTCGACATTTGTGAACCATCAATGGTTTGTCCAACTTTTCCCGTGATAATGAATTGCGTAAAGGGTAAGTCTAATTTTTTCATTATTGGATAAGCGTTCTCTGGTAAAGACTTATCAATGTCATCAAAAGTAATCACTACTGCTTTGCCAATGACCTCTTTTTTATTAAGCTTCTCTATCAGTTCTGAACTAGTCAAAACTTTAATATGATTTTTCTTTAAAAATGTCATTTGCTGTTCAAAATCTTGCAAGAATACATTATATTCATGGAGTTGAGAATTATGCGAAATTGAATAAGCGAAATTTGTAACCACCGTATCTTTTAACACACGGTGATAACAAAGAACAATAATTCCATCATTGTCTTTAAGCAAACTCTCATAAGCAAAATCTGGCTGCTCCTTTTTTCCATCTTTTACATATTTTTTTGTTTCACGTGTGGACATAAACACCAAGATAGCAATAAGACCAAACATCAATATCAAAAAAATATTCTTTTTACTAAATTTCATATTATAAATCTAAGCCTCCTTCGTTAAAATATAAAGACTAGGAATCGTTAATATTGAAAGAAGACAAAACAAATCATAAATTATATCTTCCCAATTTGTTATTGGAAACCCAATGATTACAAAAACAGAGATAATTCCATCACTATATATCCCCAGCAAAGAGATTAATAAAAGAACGAAAACAATTAATATAAACAGCCAACATAGTGAAACAGCCAAGAATTCCAAAAAATGTCGTTTTTTCATTTTTTTACGTATTACTAATTCCATTATTACACCCCTCTATCAGGACTTTCCCATTTTCCTTTATTTGTCCGATTAGTTAAAACAACAAGTTCAGCAGAAAGAGCACTAATCAAATTTAGAAACCAATAAGCAACAAGATAAGCTGGAAATATTAATTTATCAGTCAAGGATAAGCGACTCTCCCCTTTATCATTATTAAGTCCTAAAAAGAATACAAAAAATGAAATAAGAACAAAAATCACGATAATTTGACCCGATACTTTGAATTCTTGATTTAACAGCATTTGGAGAAAATACTGATAAGATTCTATTAAGAAAAACCAACTCCAAATATGACTACAAATCATTTCAATCAAAAGAAACCGATGTTTAAATTCTCCTCTTTTAAAAACCCATGATAAATTTGAAATTAATACTTCTACTCCACCAACTGCCCATCTTCTCCGTTGCTTTAAAAGAGATTTTAAATTTTCAGGAACGAGAATATAGCTTAAGGCTTTAGGGACATATTTGACTTTCCATTGATTACGATGAAGTCGCCAAGTGACATCAATGTCTTCCGTCATCACTTCGGTATTAAAGCCCCCAATTTCTTTCAAAGCCTCTACACGATACATAACAATCACACCTGATACGGTCATTATTGCACCTAGAAAAAGACTTTGTGCTCTCTTAATCGCATCAATCACACTTAAATACTCTAAGGTTTGTAATTTCCCCAATAGAGTTGTTCTGTTTCTAACAATAGGTCGTCCAGTTACAGCCCCAATATCTGAACTAGAAGTTAATTCGGCCAATAAATAAGATAGAGCATCTTTAGAAAGATATGAGTCCGCATCAATAACAAGCATATACTTACTGTTAACTTGTTGCAAAGCAACATTTAAAGCCGTGGCTTTTCCCTTATTTTCCTTTTGCTCAAGAATAGTTAATGTTTCCCAATCGTCGAAAGATTTTTTTACTTCATAAAGTTTCTCTAAAGTGCGGTCACTACTCTTATCATCAACAATAAAGATCTCTAGGGAAGGGTAATTTAGATTACGTAGTGATAATAAAACTTCCTCAATCGTTTCTTCTTCATTGTACGCAGAAATAACAATACTAATTTTTTCAAATTCTTTTGTTTCATCAATTGCTTTCTTATCTCTTTCTTTCCACCGAGATAAAAAAGCACCACTTGCCCAAATGAAGGACAAGATAATCGGATAATAAACAACATAAACATCTACCATTGTTGAGATTAACATAGTTTTAATTTTCCTTTCTTTCTTTTTTTCTCTTAAAAGGGATATTTAAAACTTTTCCCACAAAAATTCCTAGTAATGCCGCACTAGTAAAGGCTACTGGAATAATAATCGGTCCTGCTATCACTCGTTGACTTAAGTTTGGAATTTCATGCTTAAAAAATCCATAGACAAACTGATCCGTTAAATCGGATATAAGATAGATAGTCAAAGTAGCGGTAGATAGAGCCTTTAGCAACCTAACGCTCCATTTTGGAATGGGAGTTCTCCACAAGATTGCTATAACTAATACTGTCATTATGGCTGTTTGATAACCAAAATAATCATTGTGGTCTAGCCACTGAAATTCTTGATTCCAACTTGCAAAAGTGTCCGTCAAAGTAAAAATCGTAAGTGCACTTAAGAATGCTGTAACAAGTTTTCCTATTGAAATTTTCTTTATTTCATTTTGATAAGTATAAAGGTAAGCTCCAATAAAATAATAACTAACGGGATAACAAATTTGCCAATAGTCTGGAATAACTTTTCCAAAACTATTTAATAAAGAGGGTAAGAATGTTAGCAAACTTGCGATAAAGACAATATATAAATGATAATTTTTTATTTCTTTTTTATAATTCCAGATAATATTTAATAAAGGGATAAAAAGATAAAGTCCTAAATACATTTCAACATACCAAGAGTAAGAATCGGTTGAATAATCAAAAATTCCATTTATGGCTGTGGAGAAGTCGCTTCCTTTTCCGACAAGAGATAGAACTCCCCATACTAATAAAGATATGCCTATATATGAAATGATGACAGGAACTATTCCTAGAACATATTGAGCACTTAATTCTTTTCGATTCATTAAAAATCCAGTTGCCACTAAAAACAAGGGCACACAAGTAATTAAAATCGTTCTTATCCCAATCCAAAAAATTGCTAAAGTGGAATGAATTGTCATATCATAAAAGCCCGAATTTAATAAAAAATGGACCGAAATGACAAAGAATATTGCACAACTTTTCATTAAATCTATTGATGAATTACGTTTCATTTTTTTATATTTATAGCAGAAAAATTTTGCTCCTATAAATCCTTTCTCTAATTTGGGTTATAAACCGCTCAATTCAAAATTTACAATTATTTTTCCTTTACATCACTAAATTGTCTCGAAATCATGTTATTCTCCTAACTTTAATTTAGTATGGATTTATAATTAACGAAAATCATTAATTTTTGATTGCAATCCACCAATTTATCACAGTATAACATAACAAAAAGAAATATTGTAATATACAGCTTACAAAAATTACTTGATATCATCATATTATTCATTTTTGATTATTATTAAACCCTATAAAGTAAAATATCAATCAATAAAAAAAGCGATATAACCTTTATAAACTAGCACTTACGATGATTTTAAGCATATTAGGTAATACTCTAAATTGCAAATTTAGAAATCAAAAACAAACATCAGTTTGTAATTAGTAACATACAAAAAAGTACTTACTCAAGTAAGTACTTTTTTGCATTGATTTACCATATTTTTATTTTAAAAACTTCTTTTATTCCTGACAATATTAATGTAGGTAGAGCAGGAATAAAAATCACAAGTAGATATACAGGTAATGTTAACTGAGCAGTTCCCATCACACTATTGAAAAACGGAATGATTGTTACTAAAAATGAAGAAACTCCTGCAAATAACACTGCTCCAACAAGTCTAATATTCCCAAAAGGATTACGTCTAAACAATGTTCTTGAACTTCTTGCATCAAATACATGCCATAATTGTCCATAAACTAAAGTCAGAAAAGCAACTGTTTGTGCTTCACTAGCGTTCAATCCATTTTGAGCAGCCAGGAGAAATCCAAGATAAACCATCGCTCCCATAACTGTTCCCCTAATCAAAACCCTAGACCACGTGTGGTTAGCAAGAATAGATTCATTAGGGTTCCGTGGTTTTTCTTTCATCAAATCTGTTTCGGCAACATCATAACCCAAAGAAAAAGATGGAATCGCATCACTCACCATATTAACCCAAAGAACCATTAAAGCAGTCAATGTCGGAGTCATTGCTGCTACATTTCCAACACTACTTCTAAATAAAACTAAACCTAATACAAGGGCCAAAACTTCAGCAACATTTGTTGTCAGTTCGTGTCTCATAAAGTTTTTTATATTAGCATAGATAGTACGACCGCTATAAACTGATTTTTCTATCGTTGTAAATTTATCATCTAGTAAAATGAGATCTGCAGAATCTTTAGTTACTTCTGTACCAGTAATTCCCATCGCCACTCCAATATCAGCAGCTCTTAAAGCTGGAGCATCATTTACTCCGTCTCCGGTCATAGCAACAACTTGTTGATGATTTTGGAGCTGTTTAACAATACGTTGCTTATGCTCTGGTGTCACTCTTGCATAAACATTAACATTTTTTACTTCTGCATAAAGCTTCTGATCTGACATTTCTTCAAGGTCAATTCCCTTTAAAACTGTTGCATTTTTTTCTTTTACAATCCCCAAATCATAGGCAATCGCACGAGCTGTTTTTTCATGATCCCCTGTAATCATAACCACATTAATATTTGCATCATGAAGTTGTCTGATAGATTCTTTCACTTCTTCTCGTGGAGGATCAATTATTCCTGCAACTCCGGTTAATATAAAATCTTTTTCTACGTCTTCCGTGGCTCCGTATAATGCCTCTTCTTCATCAACTTTTTTGTAGGCCACAGCCAAGGTTCTTAGTGCTTCATCCGCATAATCATCTACCACTTTAATAAAGTTATCTTTTGACTGCTCAGATTGGTCAACTATATCTCCAATCAAAATCCCCGAAGCTTTTTCCATTAAAACATCTGGTGCTCCTTTGGTATAAACGTAGAATCCTTCATCATTTTGAACAATGACGCTCATCATTTTTCTACTGCTACTAAAAGGAAGAGTTCTAATAATTTTGTTGTTTTTTAATAGCTTATTCTTGCTATAGCCGGCTTTACTACCAAGAACGGTAAGAGCAACTTCTGTAGGATTACCAAAAGTTTTTACTTGCCCCTCAACTTCTTTGACACTTGAATCATTACACAAAACGATATTTTTCATAAATTGAGCAAAATTTATATTTTTTTCACCTTTTGCTATCAAGTGAATTTCACCAATGGAACGATATCCCAGACCATCCACATTATACAGTTGACCATTAGCATAAAATTTTGTAACGGTCATCTCATTTTGGGTCAATGTACCTGTTTTATCAGAACAGATGTAAGAAGTACTCCCTAAAGTCTCCACACTACTTAGTGTTTTAATCAGACCTTTATTTTTTGACATTTTGACTGCACCGATTGTCAATACTATTGAGAGAACAACTGGTAAAGCATCTGGAATAGAGGCAACTGCGAGAGCGATTGAGGTTGAAAATACTGAAGTAATTGAGTTAATTGAAAATTCTCCAGAACTGATTAATCCAAATACAAAAGTTAATAAAACAATCCCAGCGGATATTTTCATCAGTGTTTTAGTAAGTTTTTTTACGGTTTCTTGTAATGGAGATGATTTTATTCCCTCATCTTTCATCAACTGAGAAATTTTCCCAAGTTCTGTGTTTTCTCCCGTGGCTACGACTATTCCAATTCCCTGTCCATTTGAAACGATAGAGCCAGAAAATCCCATATTCGTTTGATCACCAATTTCGACGTTTTCATTAATGACCTCTATATTTTTTATTATAGCATCAGCTTCACCCGTTAAATGAGACTCAATTAATTGAAGTTCATCAAGCTCTAACCATCTTATATCGGCCTCCACAAAATCACCTACTGTAACTTTTACGATATCACCAACAACTAGCTCATTTGATGAAATTTTTTCTAAGGCTCCATCTCTTAGTACAGATGCAAAACGATTGTTCATTTCTTTTAGTGAATTTAAATTTTTACGAGCACTGATTTCTTGCCAAAAACCTAAAAATGCATTTATAATAATCAAAATAGCTATAGCAATCGCTTCATATAAAGATTCTAAACCATGTTTTTTATCTCCAACTATTTGGAATGAATAAAATGAACTAAAAAATGATAGAGCGACTGCCCCTAATAAAACAATGATTATTGGTTCTTTAAAACTTTTAAAAAATACTTTTAAATAGCTTTCTTCCTTTTCTTCTGGAAGTTTATTTTCACCATATCTTTCTCGATTATCAGTAACCTGAGTACTCGAAAGTCCCCTATCTATCTTAACATCATAACTATGTAATAATTCTTCTTTGGATTTTTGATAAAATTTCATATCATCCCTTTCTAGTAAAAAACGACAAAAAAGAGCGCAAACCTCAAAACAATCTCCTCACCCTTGGAGATATGTCTTGAAGCTTGCGCCCAACCTAGTCGTTTATTTAATTAATTATATTTTAACATTATCCATATCGTAAGTCAATCCATTTTATATTGTTTTGACTACAACACAATATATACTTATATTAAAACTCAAATCATGCCTTCCGTTCTCAAAACAAATAAGTTCTAGTAGCCCCTTTAATAAGTTAAATGGTAAAATATTATTAGAATGTATGAATTCATATTATGTATTATAAAAATGAATTTATCCATTATTTTAAAGCTAGAAAGAATATCATGACTAAAAATTACTTAGAAATCCCTGAAGAACTTTATAATAAATTAAGTGATTATGCAGAAAATGACCAACTATCAATCCGTTTAGAAAATCAACAGATATTATTAGAAAATCCGAAAATTAATCATACCAATAAACAAAATTTAGCTTTACACTATTTTATAGTACCTAGTTTAGCATCTGGAATAATTGCATTGCTTATCTTTTTAAGTACCAATCATCCACAAATCGCATTTACGGGGAGCCGCCACCTCTCTGTTGCAAGTTTGAGCATAATTCTATCAACTCTTTTTGGTTTTTTTGGTTTCATATGGACTTATCTTCGCAAAAGTTGTGACTTATCCAAATCTAAATTTAAAATTTTTAGAGAAACTTTAACGCTATCGGTAGCCTATACAAGTATTTCTTTCGCTGTTCAAATCATTTTTTGGTACATAATTGGCAAAACATTTAGCGGAGTAACTTTTGACCCCTTTACTGCAGGGTTTCTTGTCTTAGTATTTGTTGGAATCATCTTTTATTTTCTTATTTCAGCAGCTCTTTCCATCACTTTACCTAATCTTATTTTGCTCCTCTTTACCACTTTCATAGGGGGTATTCTTGTTTCAATGGCAACAAACAATCAAAAAGATTGGTGGCAACATAACTTCAGCTTCTTAGGAACTGGTGAAGCCACACAGCACTGGCAGTTCAATATTACCTTAATATTTTCTGCTCTTATTCTTCTTACCATAACTGATTTTCTCTTTGCTGAGTTTTCTAAGAGTAGCCTTTACAATTATAAATTTAAAATAATTCGTATTTTTTATATTCTCATAGCATTTTTGATCGCTTTCGTCGGAATTTTTCCAGCCCAATCATGGACAATGCCTATACATAATAATTCTGCATTTGGTCTGGTTGCGGTTGTTCTTATTATGATTATCTTTCTTAAATGGTTAGTTCCCACCATTTCTAAAGAATTTTTAGAATTATCTTGGACTGCTTTGATAGCATTAATTTTGTCTGCCGTTGCCTTTATGGGAATTCACTATCTCTCATTAACGGTCTTTGAAATTATTGCTTTTGCTATAGCTTTTACCTGGCTCGTTATGTTTATCAATTCACTCAGGGGAATTATTCAAGAAGGAAACGAATGGCAAGTAAAGCTCCTTCAAAAATAATTACCTCAAGCATCAGATAAGAAAAACAAAAAGGTTGAATTTTCAGAAAATTGTGTTATAATATCTTCACAAATACATTTTGGTTGGAGGTTCATCATGGAATTTAAAAGCTTACTGCTCCTTTCACTTGCTGCAGTTTCTGCAGTTGATCCATACTTACCCACAATTTTTATTTCAGCCACAACACTTGATGATATTGAATTTGAAGGATAACAATAACCATAAAATATTTTTTTAATTCATTTTCTTTTATTATCCAATAATAATTACTATGCACTCAACAAAAAACCATTGTTCCTTTCTGGCAGTGTTTTTTTTTCAACAAAAAAAGACGCAAATGCGTCTATAAAAATTCCAATAAATGAATATTTTAATTATGAATTAAATTGCTGAACGCAAACGAGCGCCACCATTTTCTAAAACACGAACTGTACGAGGTAAAAAAGCGCGAATTTCTTCTTCATTATATCCAACATGAAGACGTTTTTCATCCATAATAATTGGACGACGCATGATTTGTGGATTTTCAGAAATAATTTTAATTGCTTGTGAAAGTGAAATATCTTCAAAATCAACACCCAAAGTCTTCACAAAGCGATTTCTACTTGAAATTAATCCTTCAACACCATCGTCACATTTTTGTAGAATTTGACTAATCTCTGTTGTTGATAAAGGATCCGCGATGAGATTTCTTTCGTTAAATGGGATGTGGTGATATGAAAGCCAAGTTTTAGCTTTTTTACAGCTCGTACAAGAGGGTGCTGTATAGATTGTGATCATCGTCTCTCCTTCGTGTATATTTATTTATCTAATAGTATTAAACATCAATGATTGTACAATTATACCATATTTATAGACTTAAAAAAAGACCTTTTCAAAATTTTTTCACAAATTTTTTCAATAAAAAAACCACTGAAATCAGTAGTTTTTTTCACTGCATTAGATATTATAATGTTGTTTTTTCAACATCGATGGATAAACATTTTTAGCCTTTTGTAACTCTCGTTTTTTTGCCTCAATATCATCAGTAATTTCGACAGAAAAATTCTCGAAAATTGTACGAGATTCTTTGAAAATGTATCCCCCATTTTTCAAGTCCTGCTCGTCATCAAATACAGCTAAATGGTGAGAGAGCTTTTTGAAAAATGTATTCAAAAAATAAGTTGGAATGTATAAATTATACATTGAAGTATAGTTTTTCAAAAAATTATAATCGTAAAAAGGAACTTTCACATCACTTTGAGGATTAATTAATGCTTTATCACTCCCAGTAATTGGGCGATTAAGAATTTCAATCACTTTTTGATTAAGTGTGTTACGAACTTCAATTTCACGAAGTAATTTTTCAATTGTTAATCGTTTCTTATAACGATTTTCATCATAAATTTTGTAAATGTAGATGCCTGCAACCATTAGCCACGCGCCAATAATCAGACCAAAAATCATTGCAATAATAAGTTCTGTATTCATGTCATAATTATAACAAATTTGAAAGCGTTAAGAAAGTTTAAACTCTTTTTTTATCAAGTTTTAGGAAAAGTCATAAAAAAAGACAATATTCTTTGACCTTTTTTGACCAATGAGTTATAATATAGAAAAATAAACAAATGAATTCAATTTTATCTAAAATTAAATTCATATCTTATTTATAAAGGAGATTCAATCTATGGGTTATTTAGTACCTACCGTTATTGAACAATCAAGCCGTGGCGAACGTGCTTATGATATTTATTCACGACTTTTAAAAGACCGCATTATCATGCTGACAGGACCTGTTGAAGATGGAATGGCAAATTCTATCATTGCTCAACTTCTTTTCTTGGATGCACAAGATAACACTAAAGATATTTATCTCTACGTAAATACACCTGGTGGTTCTGTATCTGCTGGTCTTGCCATTGTTGATACAATGAATTTTATCAAATCAGATGTTCAAACTATCGTTATGGGAATGGCTGCCTCTATGGGAACAATCATTGCTTCAAGCGGAACAAAAGGCAAACGATTCATGTTGCCAAATGCTGAATATCTTATTCACCAACCAATGGGTGGTACAGGTCAAGGCACTCAACAAACTGATATGGCTATTGTTGCTGAGCAACTTTTGAAAACTCGTAAACGTTTGGAACAAATTCTTGCTGATAATTCCAACCGTTCACTTGAACAAATTCACAAAGATGCCGAACGTGACCATTGGATGGATGCCAAAGAAACTTTGGAATATGGTTTCATCGATGAAATTATGGAAAATAATTCCTTAAAATAATGATGTAAATCTTAAAGGCCCTGATTTCAGGGCTTTTTTATTTTTCTGATTATCAATCTATTTTTTTAATATGTTTTTATAAAATCAATTAAAACGTCGGAAAATTTTGAAGTTGAAAGTTTTCCACCTAAATCAGCTGTCAAATTTCCATTCCTGAATGAAAATGAAAGAGCAATTTTGATTAATTCAGCTACCTCTTGCCAGCCTAAATACTCAAACATCATCACTCCAGATAAAATTAGACTAGAAGGATTTGCTATATTTTTTCCAGCGATATCTGGAGCTGTTCCATGAGTTGCTTCAAAAATAGCATGACCGCTTTTATAATTAATATTCGCTCCTGGTGCAATTCCAATTCCTCCAACCTGTGCGGCAAGTGCATCTGAAATATAATCACCATTTAAATTAAGAGTGGCAATTACTTCAAAATTTTCAGGATTTAAAATAATCTGTTGGAGGAAGTTGTCAGCAATTACATCATCTACATAAATTTTTCCTGATTTTAATGCTGCTTTTTTCTCATTTTCAGCTTGTAAACTTCCTCTTTCATTTTTGATTTCATCGTATTCTAGTTTTGTAAAAGTTGGATATTCCCTAGCAACCTCATAGGCCCAATTTCTAAATCCTCCTTCAGTAAATTTCATAATATTTCCCTTATGAACAAAGGTCACTCTTTTTTTGTTCATTTTCAGAGCGTACTCAAAAGCCGCATTAACCAGTCGTTTACTTCCTTCAGGACTAACAGGTTTTATTCCTAGTGCTGAAGTTTTTGGAAAGCGAATAGAATGGACATTCAATTCTTTTTCTAAAAATTTTAATAAGTTGTGAGACTCATTTGTTTCACTAGCAAATTCAATACCTGCATAAATATCTTCTGTATTTTCTCGAAAAATTGTCATGTCAACTTTTTCTGGCGCCTTAACTGGGGATTTTATCCCTTTAAAATATTCAACTGGTCTTACGCAAGCATATAAATCCATTTTTTGTCTTAAAGTAACATTAATTGAACGAAAGCTTTCACCGACCGGGGTCATTAGTGGTCCCTTTATCGCAATTAAATTTTCATTAATATGAGCGAGAGTTTCTTTGGGCAGATATTCTCCACAAGTCTCAAATGCTTCTCCTCCTGCCAATAATTTTTGCCATTCTATTTTCTTTTTTTGACCATAAATTTTTAGAACCGCAGCATCAAAAACTTTTTGCGCCTGAGGAAAAATATCTTCGCCAACACCATCTCCTCTAATATAACCAATTGCTGGATAATCTGGCACAACTAATTTTCCATTTTTCATCTCAATTTTCATAATAATTTTCACCTATTTTTTTATTTTTTCCGAATCACATAAGGCATTATACCGTCATTAGCATAGTAATCTAAATCCGCCTGAGAATCAAAGCGTAAAAGAACCTCAAAGTTTTTTTCGGCAGTACTTACAGTAATTTTTTCATGAATTTTGGGATTTTCTGGTAGCTCTATAGAAAAACTTTCATAACCACTTAATCCTAAAGTTTCGGCATTTTCATTATCTAGAAACTGTAGGGGAAGAACACCCATCATGACGAGATTACTTCGATGAATACGTTCAAAACTCTCAGCAATTACAGCCTTGACTCCAAGTAATTTTGTTCCCTTGGCCGCCCAGTCTCGACTGGAACCCATTCCATAATCCTTACCAGCAAGAACAATTAATCCTTGTCCTTGTTCTTTATATTTTTTAGCTACCTCATAAATAGGTAATGTTTCATTATTGAATAGAGAATAACCTCCCTCAAGAGGAGCAACAAGCTGATTTTTGATACGGATATTAGCAAATGTTCCCCTTGTCATTACTTTATCATTTCCGCGTCTTGAACCAAAACTATTAAAATCCTTATAAGCAAGTCCTCGAGAACTTAGATAATCCCCAGCTGGGGATTTTAAAGGAATATTCCCTGCTGGACTAATATGGTCAGTTGTGATAGAATCACCAAATTTTGCTAAAACATGTAAATTTGACAGTGAAGCTATCGGTTTATTTATCATAGTTAAGTTTTCAAAATATGGTGGATTAGAAATATAGGTAGATTCAGATTTCCAGTCATAAACTTCACTTTTCTTTGTTTTGATATTATTCCAGACTGTATTTTCATCAAAAACCTTAGCATAACTTTCAGCATATAAATCACTTGTTACGTATTTTTGCACTAAATCATTCACTTCATCAGAAGTTGGCAGAATATCTTTCAAATATACCTTTTCACCTTCTAGATTAGTCCCCAGAGCAACAGTTGTTAAATTTTTACGAACAGAACCCGCTAAAGCATACGCAACTACTAATGGAGGACTTGCTAGATAGTTCGCCTTCACTAATGGATGAATTCGACCTTCAAAATTTCGATTGCCACTCAAAACACTCGTTGCAATCAGTTCTTTATTTCTAATCTCTGTTTCCATTTCACTTAAAAGTGGCCCTGAGTTACCTATACAGGTTGTACAGCCATATCCTACTACATAAAATCCCAACGTTTCAAGATAAGGAAGGAGACCCGCTTTCTCTAAATAAGAGGTAACAACTTTTGAACCAGGAGCTAATGAAGTTTTAACCCAGCTAGGAACCGTAAGGCCTTGTTCTACTGCATTTTTTGCAAGTAATCCCGCCATCATCATAACATGTGGATTACTCGTATTGGTACAACTTGTAATAGCGGCAATTGCAATTTTTCCATCCTCTTCTTTCAGAGGTTTTTGTTTTTTAGCAAAGTCTTCAAAGTTATTTGCTAGCTCAGACAATTCAAGCATATCTTGGGGACGAGAGGGACCTGATAATCGTGTTGCTACTTCACTTAAATCAACATTAATCGTCTTATTATAGTATGGTTCACGTTTTTCGTCATAAAATAACTTATTTGCCTTTGCATAGGTTTCTACTCGCGCAACCACTTCCTCAGAACGATTTGTCGCCCGAAGATATTTCAAAGTTTCATTATCAATCGGAAAATATCCACATGTGGCACCATACTCAGGAGCCATATTTGAAATTGTCGCTCTATCTGCTAAACTTAAATTTTTTAGTCCTTCTCCAAAAAAATCAACGAATTTTCCTACCACTTTTTCATCTCGTAAAATTTTTGTGATTGTCAAAGCTAAATCTGTTGCAGTAGCAAATGCTCCTAACTTACCTATTAATCTAACTCCTACTACTTCTGGAACAGTCAATGAACTAGGCTCTCCTAGCATCACTGCTTCTGCTTCAATTCCTCCTACTCCCCAACCAAGAACACCAAGGGCATTAATCATTGTTGTATGACTATCTGTACCAAAAACACTATCTGGATATAAAACGCCATTTTTTTCGGTAATTACTTCACTTAAATATTCAATATTAACTTGATGAATAATACCTGTTGCTGGAGGGACTACTCTAAAATTATCAAAAGATTGCTCTGCCCATTTTAAAAATTCGTAACGTTCACGATTACGTTCAAATTCTTTTTTTGAATTTAGCAGAAAAGCCTCTTCATTTCCTTGAAAATCCACTTGAACAGAATGGTCAATTACCAAATCCACTGGAATTTCTGGGTTAATTAATTCAGGATTCTTTCCTAATTCAACCATTGCGTCTCTCATTGCTGCAAGGTCAACAATAGCTGGAACTCCTGTGAAATCCTGAAGAACAACACGACTTGGTAAGAAAACTGTTTCTTGACCAACTTCCCCTTTTAAATAGTCTTTAACGGATTGAATATGAGCCTGATTGATATTCTCGTCATTTTTCTGTCTAATCAAACTTTCTAAAAGAACTCGTAAACTATATGGAAAATCTTCAATTCTTTCAGTTTCTGAGATATCATAATAATGGTATATTTTTTTAGAAATACTTATTTTTTTCATCTTTCCCCCAACTTTATATAATTTTTTGATTCTAAGACACTTTCATAGGCTGGACGGATAATCTTATTCATATTAATTAGTTCTTCTATACGATGTGCTAACCAACCTACAATTCTAGCAATCGCAAATAATGGAGTAAATAATTCTTGTGGAATTTCCAATATTCTATAGACAAAGCCAGAGTAGAAATCAACATTTGGACAAATTGTTTTATATATTTTCCGATTTTCCGATATTACTTTAGGAGCTAGCCTTGCAACTTTTTCATATAATTTGAATTCCTCTTCCAATCCTTTTTCTTTTACTAAAGTCTCTACATAGGATTTAAAAACCTCAAATCGTGGGTCGCTTACACTATAAATGGCGTGACCAATACCATAAATTAATCCTTGCTTATCAAAAACTTCTTTATTTAAGATTTTATGGAGATACTTTTCTATTTCAGCGTCATCTTCATAATTAGAAATATTTTCTTTTATATTTTCCAACATTTTTGCTGCCTTAATATTAGCTCCACCGTGTTTAGGCCCTTTCAAACTGGAGAGGGCAGCAGCAATTGTAGCATAAGTATCTGTTCCACTTGAGGTGACCACATGAGTCGTAAAAGTCGAATTGTTACCTCCACCATGTTCCATATGAAGAATCAAGGCAATATCTAATACTTTAGCCTCTACCTCTGTGTAATGGCAGTCTGGGCGAAGCATTCGTAAAATATTCTCAGCGGTCGTCATTTTTGGATCAGGATAATGGATATAAAGACTTTCTTTTTTAAAATAATGAACATAAGATTGGTAACTGTAAATCGCAAGAAGTGGAAAATCAGCAATAAGTCCAAAAGATTGTTCTAAAACATTTTCAATCGAGATATCTGAAACTTTCTCATCGTAACTAGCAAGAGCTAGTATACAACGGCTCATCGAATTCATCACGTCACTTGAAGGGTTGGTTAAAATAGTTTCACGGATAAAAAATTCTGGTAGAGTTCTCCTACTGGCTAAAAGGTTTTGAAATTCCTGAAGTTCATTTGCCGTGGGAAGTTCTCCAAATAACAATAGATAAGTCATCTCTTCAAAACCAAAACGATTTTCTTTTCTTAAATCATTAATAATATCTTTAATATTATAAGCTCTATACTCTAAAATACCGGGAATTTGGTTTCCTTCTTTATCAAAAGAATGTATCGCCGAAATATTGGTTAAACCCGCTAAAACTCCTTTCCCATTAATGTCTCTTAAACCTTTTTTAACATTGTACTTTTTGTAAAATTCACTAGGAATTTGTGAATTTTTAATCATTTTTTCTTCTTTACTCAATAAATTCATAAACGCCTCCATCTATTTCATTATTATACACTTTTTATTCCGAAAATTATATATTTTCTGAAAATTTAAATATTTTTTTGAAGAAAAATAAAAAACCTACCCAAAAGGTAGGTTTAATTTATATTAATTAATTTCGATTAACAAGTCTTGAGTTTGAATTGCCTCACCTTTAACCACATGAAGGTCAACAATCTCGCCATCAAATGGTGCTTCAATAGTTGTTTCCATTTTCATGGCTTCAGTAACCATCAAGGCTTGACCTTTTTGAACTTTGTCACCAGCTTTAACTAAAATTTCAAGAACAGAACCTGGCATAGTAGCTCCAATTTGGTTTGGATTTCCTGTTTCGGCTTTGCGTTTAGCCACAACTTGAGTTTGTACAGATTGGTCATTAATTACGACTTCTCGACGTTGACCATTTAGGTTAAAGAAGAGAACACGATTTCCAGCTAGGTCAGGTTCTCCTATTTCATCTAAACGAATGCTGAGTGTTTTACCTTTTTCAATTTGTACTTCAATTTTTTCATTGAGACGCATTCCATGTAAGAAAGTAGGAGTGTCAAGTAGTGTAACTGCTCCAAATTCTCTTTGCATTTTTTGATAATCAAGGAAAACTTGTGGATACATGATATATGAGATAACTTCGTGATCTCCTGGTTCATAGCCAATTTTTTGTTCTAGGTCTGCTTTAACAGTTTCAAAATCAACTTTTTCTGCGTGTAAGCCTGGACGGTCAGTAATTACGGCTTTATCTTTCACGATAATTTTTTGTAATTCTTCTGGGAAGCCACCCACTGGTTGTCCTAAATCTCCACGGAAGAATGATACTACAGATTCTGGGAAATTAAGTTCGTTACCACGCGCATAAACATCTTCTTCTGTTAAATCATTTTGAATCATAAAGAGAGCCATATCTCCAACTACTTTTGAAGAAGGAGTTACTTTAATAATATCTCCAAACATCATGTTAACTTTACGATACATTTGTTTGATTTCATCAAAACGATGTCCAAGACCAACTGCTGCTGCCTGAGATTTTAGGTTAGTGTATTGACCACCAGGCATTTCATGCATGTAAACTTCTGTCTGAGGACTTGTAATACCCGCTTCAAATGGTGCATAATATTTACGAACATCTTCCCAATAATGGTCAATTTGTTCAGCATTTTTTACATTAATTGAAGCATGGCGAGGACCATGTTCAAGTGCATAGTAAATAGATTGCATTGATGGTTGAGATGTTCCGCCAGCAAGACTCGCTGTTGCTACGTCAATAATGTCTACACCTGCTTGAGTTGCACCAGAATATGTAATAATTCCATTTCCTGAAGTATCGTGTGTATGCAAATGAATTGGCAAATCAACGGTATCTTTTAATTCTGAAATCAAACGATAAGCAGCTTGAGGTTTCAATAAACCTGCCATATCTTTAACTGCCAAGATATGAGCACCTGTTGCTTCTAATTCTTTTGCTAAGTCTTTATAGTATTGAATATTATATTTTGGTCGGCTTGGGTCTAGGATATCTCCCGTATAACAAATTGTTGCTTCTGCAATTTTTCCATTATCGCGAACGGCTTGAATGGATTTTTCCATTTGGGGTAACCAGTTAAGACTATCAAAGATACGGAAAACATCGATACCTTCATGCGCCGCTACTCGGATAAATTCTTCAATCACATTATCTGGATAGTTTTGGTAACCAACTGCATTTGAACCACGGAAGAGCATTTGGAACATGGTATTTGGCATGAGTTTACGTAGTTTACGCAGACGATACCATGGTGATTCATTCAAGAAACGATAAGCCACATCAAAGGTTGCACCACCCCACATCTCAGCTGAGAAAAGTTCTGGTAGCCCTTGGTCAATCGCTTGGGCAATTCCTTTCATATCTTGTAAACGTAAGCGAGTAGCAAGCAAGGATTGGTGAGCATCACGTAAAGTTGTATCTGTTAATAATACTTCTTTTGTATTTTTAACATAATCAACAACAGCATCAGCCCCTTGTTCATCTAAGATATTTTTGGCTGTCTTTTTCTTTTCAAGATTAAGAAGGGGTTGACGTGGTTCTTCAAAATGACGTTTTTCAGTATTTTCAATCCCTGGGAAGCCATTGACTGTAATCATTGATAAATAATGCAGCGTCTTTGTTCCACGGTCACGTAAGTGTGGGAAGTTGAACAGACTTGGTGTATTATCAATAAAGGTTGTTGTTGCTTGACCACTTGTGAAGTTTTCATTAGCAATAACATTAATCAAGAAAGGAATATTTGTTTTGACACCACGAATACGGAATTCATGGAGAACGCGGTCCATTTTTCTTACGGTGTCACTAAATTCATTGGCAAAAGTACAAACTTTTACTAAAAGTGAATCAAAATATGGAGTTACTTCATATCCAGCATAGGCATTTCCGACATCTAAACGTACACCAAAACCACCTGGTGAACGGTAAGTATCAATTTTACCTGTGTCTGGCAAGAATCCATTTTGTGGATCTTCTGTTGTGATTCGACATTGAATTGCTGAACCCAAAAGTGGAATTTCAGACTGTGCTGGAAGTCCAATTTCTCTATGTAAGTCTTTACCTTGAGCAATCAAAATTTGAGCTTGGACAATATCTACACCTGTGATAAGTTCCGTAATTGTATGTTCAACTTGAACACGTGGATTTACTTCAATGAAATAAAATTTATCATCTTTAACAAGAAACTCAACTGTACCAGCATTAACATAGCCAACATTTTTACAAAGTTTGACTGCTGCTTCACATATTTCGTTACGGAAGTCCAGTGAAAGTCCCACGGCTGGCGCAATTTCAATGACTTTTTGATTACGTCGTTGTACTGAACAGTCACGCTCATGGAGGTGAATAATATTTCCATGACTATCTCCAAGAATTTGGACTTCAATATGTTTTGGATTTTCAATATATTTTTCAACATAGATTTCGCCAGAACCAAAAGCTCCAATTGCTTCTGATTTTGCTCTAGCATAACCATCATGCATTTCAGCATCATTACGCGCAACTCGCATTCCGCGACCACCACCGCCTAAAGCGGCCTTAATCATAACTGGATAACCGTAAGTTTTAGCAAATTCTAAAGCGCCGTCGATATCTACTGCTCCATTTGTTCCGGGAATTCCTGGAACTTTTGCTTCGTCGGCAGCTGCTTTAGCTTTAATTTTATCACCGAAAATATCCAAATGATGAAGTTCAGGACCCACAAAAACTAAACCTGCTGCGCGAACTTTGGTAGCAAATTCGAGATTTTCAGATAAGAGGCCATAACCTGGGTGAATAGCATCTGCTCCTGATTCAAGGGCAACACGAATGATATCATCAATATCCAAATAGGCATCAATTGGTTTTTTTCCTTGACCGATTAGATAAGATTCATCTGCTTTAAAGCGATGAACAGAATATTCATCTTCTCTTGCATAGACGGCTACAGTAGAAAGTCCGAGTTCATTACAGGCACGAAAGACACGAACGGCGATTTCTCCACGATTGGCGACGAGTAGTTTTTTCATTTTGACTCCTTAATGAGGCTTGCTTGGAAAGGTAATTGGTCATTACCTTTCACTCTTTCATATATTATAAAAATCTTTTATACACTTTTAAACGACTGACAATTGTCAATCGTTTTCATAAGTTGGGACACTGCTACTATAATGATTTGAGAGCTCAGAAACTTCTCTTCGTTTCTCATCAGCTGAAATATTTAATGCAAATGCAATTCCCAACGATAAGACAAGGAAGGACGACCCTCCTTGTGATAGGAAGGGGAAGGTTACTCCTGTTTCTGGAATAATTCCGATTGCTCCACCCACATTGACAAAGACTTGAACTAACAATAAACCAGATACCCCAATCATAATGAGTGAGTTAAAGGCACTTTTAGCACGAATTCCAACAATTAACATTCTGCTTATCAAGAAAAAGAGAATAGCTAGAATAATAATTCCGCCAATGATTCCTAATTCTTCCACGACAATTGGAAAGATAAAGTCAGTTTGAGCTTCTGGTAAGAAACCATTTTTTTGAATCGAATTTCCTAAACCACGCCCTGTCCAACCACCATTAACTATAGCATAGTATGAATTAGCTAACTGGTGTCCAGAATTGGCTAAGTCTGTAAAAGGATTAACAAAAGCTTCAAATCGTTTATTGATATAAGTGATGGGTAAGAAACTTGGAATGATATTTCCACCTACAATGAAAAGAAATCCTAAGAAAATGGCCATCAAAGATAGAATTAATTTTGAATAGCCGGAATACCAACGCCAAGATATACCGCTGGCTCCAATCATTATCAAAGCAACTGCAGCAATAATCAAAGTATTACCTAGGTCAGGCATGATAAGGTCAACCAATAAAATGGCAACTACGGGTAATCGCCAACCACCAAAAAGTTTTTGAAAGAGCGTCTTTCCTTTAAAAATCTCATTTATATCACGTTTTTCAATTTCTTCTTGTTTTGTTGAAAAAACTGAGGCTAAATACCAGATAATAAAAACTTTGGCAAATTCTGCTGGCTGCACAGTTCCGATTCCTGGAATATGAATCCAACCTCTGGCTCCATTTACGGGTGCTGTCAGAGCAAAACTGGAAGGCATTATCCTACAAAATATTAATGACAGAATCAAAATAACCATTATTGTTCCTATCATTTTTCTATTCTTAAGGGCTCTAAGTTTCAGACGGTAAATCACTGCAATCATAATGAGACTCAATAATTCGAATGCTGTTTGGTTAATTACTAATTTATAAGGATTTAATCCTTTTTGTAACTGATCAGGAACCGTGGTTGAAAAAACCATCACAATACCAATTCCTGCAAGAATTAGGTATGGAATCAATATAGAGTAGTTTAAAAAATTATTCTTATTTAAATTCATTATCTTTTTTTCCTCATTCATATTATTATAGCATGAGTTGAATAATTTATAAAGATTTTCAAAGTGCTTATAAGTTTCTACCACCCAAAGATAAGGTATTTCCGAATATATTTTTTAAACTGAATTTTTTCTTTTATAAATGGTCCACAAAATTATGATTAAAATTTTTTATCTGTCTCCATCAACTGCTATTATAATGAAAAAATAATGTCTTTTTTTGCATAAAACACCTCTAATGAAATATTGTTTACTTTATTATATAATATTATCACAATTCTTAATAAGTGTACATAGTAAAAACTTATTATAAATAAAAAAACAGCAAGATAATTCTTGCTGTCTAACCTTCACGATGAAGTGTAACAATTCGTTCTTTGGGACAAAACTTCATTGTTTCAACTTTTTCCGGATGGGTTGCTTTATTTTTGCTACTAATATAATTTTTGTTCCCACAAGAACTACAAATTAATGTAATTTTTACTCTCATTCCATAATACTCCGTTTCCGCAGATATTTTCGGAAATTAATAAAGGACCAAATAATATTAACAATGACAAAAAGACTTGTCCCTACAATTGCTGCTCGATAACTGATATAACCTGCAATTGCTGATCCGACTAATGGACCGGTTACCATTCCTAAATTAGAACACATTTGTGCGTAAGCAAAAATTCTGCTGACAACTTCTTTGGGAGTAATTTTTGAAAGCAACGAATTTACTGACGGCGTCAAAGCACCAGTTCCAAAACCAAGAAGGAAGCGTAATATCCCAAGTTGGAGTGGGCTTTGCACAAAGGCCATTGGTAAATAAATAATAAATGTAAAAACTAGTCCAATCAAAATTAAACGATGTGAACCGTATTTATCTCCTAAACGTCCTAGAAAACTTGATGATAACATTGCCGACAATCCAACTGCTGACACAATTAAACCTGAAATGAACATCAAATTGTTCGTGCTTGTCGTCAGGGTTTTGATATACAAGGTCACAAATGGTTCAATGGATTGCGAGGTGATTTGAATAATAAATGTTGTAACTAATAATCCAAAAAGAATTTGTTTGTTACTGACTTTATTAATAATTTCTTTACTAGATAACATTTCACCTTTAGCAATTGGTTCAAAGTTTTCATGAACAAAGAAAATGGTTAGTAAAGTTGCTAAGGCTAATAGAGCGCCGACAATCAAAAAGACATTTGCCATGCCAAACCACTCAGCTAATAACCCACCAAGTGAAGGACCAATCAGTGTTCCAGAAACCATTGCTGTTGCTAATGTTCCAAGGGCATAGCCTGATTTATCTTTTGGAGCTTGTGAAGCAATCATTGCTGTTGAGTTAGGGATATAGCCAGAGAAAAATCCCATTAGCAAACGTAATCCAAGTAACCACCAAACATTAGGGGCAAAAGCTATTCCTCCCATTGTTAGGGTCATGACGATACTGGCACGTACCATCATCACTTTACGCCCATGCTCATCAGCTAGACGTCCCCAAATGGGGGCAACTAACCCTGAAGCTAAGGCTGGCAAAGAAAAAGCTAACCCTGAGTAAAGTTCAACATTCCCACCGCTTACACCCAGTCCTTGAATATACAAGGGGAGAAAGGGCATGACGAGTGAAAATGATGAACCTACAAAAAAGCAGCCAATCCATGTTATAAATAAATTCCTTTTCCAATTAACTGTTTTCGTGCGATTCACCTCTATTTCTGTTCTTCTATCCTAGCTAGTTCTCGCTGGATTTGTTTTTTTAGTGCTTCAATCGTTCCAGAATTATCCAGAATGACATCAGCGACTTTTTGTTTTTCTGACAATGGCATTTGTGAAGAAATTCGTTTTTTAGCTTCTTCTTCCGTAAACTTATTTCTTGCCATCAGTCTTTCTAATTGTATTTTTTCAGGTAAGCTGACCAACCATATTTCATCAAATCCGGTATAATTGTATTCAATTAATAACGGAATATCCATAAACATTGGCTTATTTACTGACAGATTTTTTCCTTGACTCTTTGAATCAAAATTTTTACTGACAGACTTGTCAGTCATTTTTTTTAATAAGTCATCACGTCTATCATATAATTCTGTACGAATAATTTCATCTTGTAAGTTTGATAATTTCTCGCGCTCTTTTGAATCAGAAAAAACTAAAGCTCCTAATTTTTCACGATTTAACTGTCCATTGTCAGCAATAAAATCTAAACCGTAAGTTTCTACTATTGCCTTGTAAAGTTTTCCGCCAGGTTCTTGTAATTGACGGACAACTTTGTCAGCATCAATCACTTGATAACCCTCAGAAATCAAAAAATCAACCACCGTTGATTTCCCACTCGCAATTCCGCCTGTCAATCCAATTACCATTTTCATTCATCTATTTTAGCATAAAATTTAACTTTCTTAAACTAAAAACAATAGTTTTTAACTATTATGATTAATTTTTTCGTAAAAAAAGTCTGTCAGTAAAACTGACAGACCGAATATTCATTAAATTTTAAGAATTAGATGTTTGAAGTATGCATTACTTCTTCATCATCGTTTGAAAGAACTTCATGGAAGACACGTTCAGTTAATTCTTGTTTTTGTTCTGGTGTGAGGTATTTAGTATTGACACAGTAACCAGAGATACGAACGATAACATCTTCACCACGCATGATTTTATCGTAAACATCTTTAAGGTCCATTACGTTCAAGTTAACGTGTTGACCTGCAAATTCAGTACCATTAATCAAAGCACCTGGTGTGAAGTATCCATCAAGAATTTGAACCAAGTTATCCACTTGTTCATCACGAGTTTTACCAAGTGCACGAGGTGAAACTTGAGTAGTCAATGAAATACCATCATTTGCATCTTTGAATTCCAACTTAGCCAATGAGCGAAGGTTTTGCAACCAACCACCCTTAGCTTTATTAGATGGGTTAGCACCTGGTGAGAAGAATTCAAGTTTAGATTTATTTACTGTACCATCTTCATTGAGGAATACTCCTTTATGTACTGGAGAATTACCAGTTTGTTTAGAGTAAGCAACGTTAGATGTAATTGTCAAAAGTGAAACAGTAGCTTCAGCATTTTTGTAAAGTTTGTGTGAAGCTAATTTTTCATGGTACATTTTCATGACAAGTTTAGCAATATCATCAGCACGATCATCATCTTCACCATAACGAGGGAAATCACCTTCTACTTCGTAATCGTAGATATAGCCATTTTCATCACGCAATGTTTTAACTTTAGCATATTTAATTGCTGAAAGTGAATCAACTGTATTTGCGAATCCACAGATACCAAATCCCATGTTAGCACGAACTTTAGTAGGCAAGAAGGCCATTTGAACTGCTTCATAGTTATATTTATCAGTCATGTAATGAATGATATTCATTGCATCAACATAAGTATCAGTCAACCAGTCGAGAGATTTGTCAAAGTTTTCCATAACTGTATCATAGTCAAGAATTTCGTCACGAACAGGTTCGATGTCGAATACTTTATAATCTTTATGAACGTCATCATAACCACCGTTCAAACCAGTCAACATTGCTTTCAAGACGTTTACACGCGCACCAAAGTATTGGAGGTTATGACGTCCTTCTTCATTTTCTGGATCAAGTGGTGAGACACAACAAGAGATACATGACATTTCGCCATATCCATCTTTAGCCATTGTTTCAACACCTTCATATTGAATAGAAGAATGCTTGTGGCTCATAGACATTGAATAACGTTTGAATGAGTAAGGAAGTTTAGAATCCCAAAGGACTGTCAAGTTTGGTTCTGGAGCATTTCCGATTGTATCAAGTGTGTTCAAGAAACGGTAGTCCATTTTAGTGACACGGTGACGTTCGTCATTACCCATACCAGCCATAGATGTTGTGATGAATGTTGGGTCACCAGAATAAAGTTCATCATAAGCAGCTGCACGAGCAAATTTCATTGTACGAAGCTTCAAAACGAAATCATCAACAAATTCTTGAATTTCTTGTTCAGTAAATGTTCCACGAGCAAGGTCACGTTCTGCAAAGATATCAAGAACGATTGGAACACGTCCAAGTGAAGTTGCAGCTCCATTAATGACACGACATACTGCCATATAAGCGATGTTAACCCATTGGATTGCTTCTTTTACGTTCATAGCTGGACGTGAAACATCAAGACCATATAAAGCACCAAAGTTTACAACTTCTTGCAAAGCTTGGTATTGCATATTAATTTCTTCTTTAAGACGAATGTTTTCTTCGTTAATTTCAGTGATTGCATCCCATTCTTTTGCTTTTTCCTTCATAAGGTAATCAGCACCGTAAAGGGCAAGACGTGCATAGACACCAATGATACGTCCACGAGAGTAAGCATCTGGCAAACCTGTTACAGTATGAGCATGACGTGCTTTACGAATTGCTGAAGTATAAGCACGAAAGATTCCATCATTTACAGAAGTCATTGTTTGTGACAAAACATCATGCAAGCCTGGGTCAACTGAGAGACCGTGTTCTGTCAAAATCTTTTCAGCAACACGAAGTCCACCTCTTGGCATGAAATTCAAGCGGAAAAGTTCGCTATTTTGCATCCCATAGATGAGTTCAAGTTCTTTATCATTAGCATCGATATATCCAGCAGGGATTTTATCAATAGAGGTTACGCGGTCAGTATCGAAGGGAAATCCTACTTCTTCGTAGTGATTTTTTGTATCTTCAATAATTTTCTTTACTTTAAGTGTACGTTCTGTTGGCCCAGCAAGAAAGCTTTCATCACCATCATATGGTTTGTAGTTTTCTTGTACAAAGCGAGTAACGCTTGCTTTATCGCGCCAGTTGGTTCCTTTAAAACCATCCCAAGCTTGTTCAAAGATATTTTCCGTAACTTCGGTTTTCATTTTGAAATCTCCTTTGTTCTTTCTGTTTCAAATTACAACTTCATTATATCATACAGTTTGAGAATAGCAAACAGAATTCAAGAGAAATTACAGATTCTTTACTAATACAGTTCCAATTATTTTAATATCTGTTATACTTTTTTAAAACGTTTTCATAAATAATTCACAAAATAGTTTTAACAAACATTGCTAACTTCATAATCTGCAATCACTAATTAATTTTTTCACAAAGAGCAAAAAAATGGAGATTTTTCTCCATTTTATAACATATCTTTTTTATGTAACCACCAAGTGACCCAAACACATAATAAAATTCCTAGAACTAAAATAAGCCAAACCATCCAATTAAAATTTTGACCAGGAATTGGAACATTCATTCCGTAAAAACCAACAATTACTGCAGGAATCCCTAGAACGAAAGTAGCTGATGTCATGATTTTCATGACAATGTTCAAGTTATTAGAGACAATGTTTGAGAACAAATCTCGGAGATTTTCTAGTAACTTGAGCTGAATCTTGGTTTCTGTATAAGCTTGGTCTGTTTCGACAAAAATATCATAAATCTTTTCAGCAAAACCATCTTCATCATCTTCTCTCAAGTAATCAATAAAATCCTGAAGTACTTGCATATTATTGTGCAAGGCATCTTCAAAATAAATTAAACTTGCTTGAATGGCAATCAAATCAACAATTTGGTCGTTCTTTGTTGAATTTTTGATTCCCTGTTCAAGTCTGCGACGCCTTGTTCGGAAATCTCTCAAATAATCATGGAAAGTGTGTGTCATTTGATACATCACTTGAAAAATAACTTGATGTTTGTAGCGTTTATAATCATATTCACGCTCGAAAATTAAGCCATTATCAATCTCATGATTAAGTGCTAAAATAACCGATTCATTTTTAGTCCAAACCAAAGAATATGGAAAAGTCGCCACTTCTCCATAATTAGAAAGTGCAGGATATTGTAAGAGAATCAGATTATTATCATTATCATCTGTTTCAAAACGGGCATTTTCATAGTCATCCAAAATTCCTGATAAATAGTCAAAAGGGAAGTCATAGTATTCAGAAATATTCCCAATTTCTTCACGTGTTGGATTGAGAACATAGGTGAAATTCTTCATTTCAGAGGTTGAAATTAATTTTTTTTCGTTGGATAGTTCATAATTTTTAATCATTTTCCTATCTATCCCTTCTTTTCCTGATAAAAGAGGATTGGAATCCTCTTAGTGTCCCTTTAATTGTAGCAGATTTTAGACTTTTTTTCCGAGTATTTTATTCTCTACGACTTAAGAAAACATTTACATTAACTATTGGTCTAAAGAATACTTTGTGATATAATAAACTTATTAACTTGAGGAGATTTTTTTTGAAATTCAAACACGAACCCCTAAATTTGTATCTAAACTTTAAAAAATCAGCTGAACAGTTTCCTGATAGCCCAATTATCTTTGATGAGGCTGTTGGAGCTTTCCCCGAACTAGCTCTTGAAACGACTTACCAAAAGACTCATCAAGCAATTGTTGATAAGGCAAGTCTCTTATCTGAGTTGGGAATCAAAAAATCGGATAAAGTCATTATTTTTAAATCAAGTGCTTTTGATACCTATCTTTTAGCTGTTGCTGTTTCTTATCTAGGCGCTGTTCCAGCAATGATTTCTTATCATCTTCCTGCCGAAACAATGGATATTTTAGCTGGACGTTTAGGCAATCCTTGGCTCATTTATGACCAAGTTACTGACAAAACTGTAAATGAAATGAAGAATCTTGAAGATTCTAAAAAACTTTCTGTCAGTAAATTTGCTTTGGAAAAACCTACTCAAATTGCTGACAGTCAGCAATTGGCCAGTGATGAGATTGCTTATCTCACTCATACTTCTGGAACAACTGGTGTACCAAAATTAATCGCTCACTCTGCTAATTCAATGGGTTGGCGTTGGGTGCTTCAAAGAACTGTAATGGATTGGATGCCTGATAAGGAAGAAATTTTAGCTTTCCATATTTCTCCTGTTCATTCTCGTTTCAATATAGGGGTTTCATCAGCAATGACCTTTGGGTTTGGCCTTATGCCCCTCAATGATTTATCAAAAGATAATCTTGTCAATCTTTTTGCTAAACATCAGCCTTATGCTTTTGAAACACATCCAAACGATTTTGTTCGTCTAGCGAATCTTGCAAAGCAAGAACCTGAGATTTTTGCTTCAATTCGTTACCTTCACTCAACTTTTGATGCAATTAATAAAGAAACAATGCACACTTTTCTTTCTGCCTCTAAGCAAAAAGATCCAGTCTTCCTACAAATTTATGGACAATCAGAATGTGGCCCAATGATTTGGAAAAAGCACCGTTTATCAACTTTAGCAGACACTAATGCCCGTGAAATGGGGATTGGTATGCCTGGATTATCCAAAGCACGTATTGCCGATGAAGATGGAAATGAATGTCCTGCAGGTACGCCTGGAAGAATCCACTTCCTCTCAAAAGGAAGAGCTTTGACTTACTATAAAGAAGAAGAACGTTTTAATAAAGAAGTCTATGGTGACTGGTGGGATACTGGCGATTGGGGTCTCATGAATGAAGACGGAATTCTCTTTTTACATGACAGACAAGTTGATTTAATTGATAAAATTGAATCTAATTTGGCAATTGAAGATCTTCTGTTAGACCAACACGACTTCTTAGATGAAGTTGTGATTATTCGTGATAAATCTGGTAAACCACAACCTATTTTGGCTCTAGCTGAAAATGCGGAAATGGATTGGTCAGCTTGGTGGGCTTCAATTGTTGATTTGCCATTTTTAAATGAACCTATT
The DNA here is from genome assembly GCF_038006485.1 of Lactococcus sp. FSL K6-0773. Classification (NCBI taxonomy): domain Bacteria; kingdom Bacillati; phylum Bacillota; class Bacilli; order Lactobacillales; family Streptococcaceae; genus Lactococcus; species Lactococcus sp. FSL K6-0773. Next base: position 1,211,509 of record NZ_JBBOVF010000001.1, read on the forward strand.
CTTATGGCTTACGATGAAATTCCTCGTACAGCAACAATGAAAGTTCAACGATTAGCTCTTGAAAGAGAATTAGCTAAATAAGTGTTCCTAATTTTACTGACAGAACTGTCAGCCACTTATTCATCAGCAAATTTATTATCAAAACTACTGACAAAACTGTCAGTAGTTTTTTTGCTTAAAAAAAAATTAAATAATTGATGTTAATCAATTAATTTGTTAGAATTTAATAAATGACACAGTGTCATAAATTGAATGAATTGGAGAAAAAATGCCTAAATCAACCTATTTCAGTCTATCTGACGAAAAACGCAATCGCGTATATGATGCCTGTTTAAATGAATTTCAGACTCATTCTTTTCACGAGGCAAAAATTATGCACATCGTAAAAGCTCTTGATATTCCGAGAGGGAGTTTTTATCAGTATTTTGAAGATTTAAAAGATGCTTATTTCTATGTCCTCTCGCAAGAAACCCTTGAAATCCATGATTTATTTTTTAATTTATTAAAATATAATTCCATTGAAGAGTCTCTAGATAAATACAAATATCTCCTTCTTGAAAATTTAATTGATTCTCCCCAATACAAACTTTATAAATATCGCTTTTTAGATTGGACTTATGAACTTGAAAGAGATTGGAAACCCCAAAGTTCAGCAACCGTCCCAGCTAGTGAAAATGATAATCCAATTTCACAAGTATTAAAATCAGTTGTTCATAATCTCGTTTATAGATTATTCAGTGAAAATTGGACTGAGAAAACTTTTATTGAAAATTATGATAAAGAAATCAAATTAGTCACCGAAGGTTTACTTAATTATATTACTGACAGAAAAAACTGAAAGGAGATTTTATGTTTTTAGCACTAAGAGAAATACGTTATAATAAAGCTCGTTACACCTTAATCGGAGCTATTATTTTTTTAATCGCTTATGTAGTCTTTATACTGTCCGGACTATCTGTAGGACTTGCCAGTCAATTTAAACAAGCTGTCCTTGATTGGAAGGCCGAAAAAGTCGTTTTATCAACAAGTTCAAATAATATTATTTCTGCTTCACAAATTACTTCTGATGATTTAAGTAATATTCATATAGAAAATGGATCAGAATTATCATTGTTTTCTACTTCTATGCGCAAATCAAAGAGCGAGCGAGACAATATTGCTATTATTGCCCTGCCTGATAAGTCTAAAATCATGCCAGAAGTTCTTGAGGGAAAAAAATTTACTGACAATCATTTAGAAATGATTATCTCAAAAAAGCTGGCAAATCAAGGATATAAAATCGGTCAAGAAGTTTCCGTGGGAAATAATAATATTAAAATAAAAATTGTCGGAATTTCAAAATCCTCTTCTTATTCTGCCTCGCCTGTTATCTATACTTCGTTTTCCGCTTTGAATCAGATAAAGTTTGGTGAAAAAAGCACTTCAACTTCTTCTGTTAATGCTGTCGTTGTAAAATCTGGAAAAGTTAAGATTGATTCTTCTATTTCAAATCAATATAAAGTCCTGTCTATTTCTGATTTAATTAACGATATTCCAGGTTATTCTGCTCAAAATATGACACTCAGCGCAATGATTTACTTCTTATTTCTGATTGTACTGTTGATTATTGGAGTCTTTATGTATGTTATAACTCTTCAAAAAGTTCCGATTTTTGGCATAATGAAAGCTCAAGGAATTTCAAATCGCATAATAATGAACTCTTTACTTGGTCAAAGCTTTATCATTAGTTTAGTTGGCGTCTTCGTTGCTTTTATAGCAAGTTATGGAACTAGCTTTATCTTACCCGATGCAATGCCATTTGAAATTAGTCTTACAAACTGGTTGCTCTATGCTTTAATTCTCATCATCGTATCAATTATTGGGTCACTTTTTTCAATCATTACTATCCGTAAAATTGACCCAACGAAAGCAATTGGAGGTTAAAAATGAAAACAATTCTTAAAATGGAAAATGTAAAAAAATCTTTTGGTAGTGGTCATAATGAGATTCAGGCACTCAAAGGAATCGATTTAGCAGTCAATCAAGGAGAATTTGTTTCAATTATTGGTCCCTCCGGTTCAGGCAAAAGTACATTTCTCACAATTGCAGGTGGTTTACAAAGTCCAACTTCTGGGAACATTTCAATCAATGGCTTAGATTTTACACCATTGTCAGAAAAAAAACGTTCTAAACTTAGATTTAAAGAAATAGGTTTCATCCTCCAAAGTTCTAATTTGATTCCTTATTTGACTATTGAAGAACAATTTCTCCTTATTGATAAAATCAATCACGAAAAACTAACTTCTAAAAAAGGGATTGAACTTCTTAAATCACTTGATATTTTAGACTTAAAAGATAAACATCCTAGTGATCTTTCTGGTGGTGAAAGACAAAGGGCAGCTATTGCTCGTGCTCTCTTTAATGAACCAAATTTAATTTTGGCGGATGAACCAACAGCAAGTTTAGACACTGAGCATGCTTATCAGGTTGTTGAATTATTAAGACAAGAAGCTCATTTGAAGAATAAAGCAACAATCATGGTCACTCATGACCAAAGAATGATTAAAAATAGTGACAGTATTTATAAGATTGAAGATGGACTCTTATCAAAAATCTAAATAAAATAAAAACTACTAGCTTACTAGTAGTTTTTTCATAGAATATTTTTTATAAAAAATAATCCTTCTCTAAATAAAGAGAAGGATTAAATCTAAATCATTCGTTGGTAAACCTTATTTTTTAAGGTTGTAGAATGCTTTAAGACCTTTGTATTGAGCCACTTCAGCCAATTGGTCTTCGATACGAAGCAATTGGTTGTATTTAGCCATACGGTCTGTACGTGAAAGTGAACCAGTTTTGATTTGACCAGCGTTAGTTGCAACAGCGATATCTGAGATTGTTGAATCTTCAGTTTCACCAGAACGGTGAGAAACGATTGCTGTGAAACCAGCTTCTTTAGCCATTTCAATAGCTTCGAAAGTTTCTGTCAAAGTACCGATTTGGTTAACTTTGATCAAGATAGCGTTTGAAGCATTTTCACGGATACCACGTTCAAGGTATTTAGTGTTTGTAACGAAGAAGTCGTCACCAACGAGTTGAACTTTTTTACCAAGACGTTCAGTAAGGATTTTCCATCCATCCCAGTCGTTTTCGTCCATACCATCTTCAATAGTGATGATTGGGTATTTAGAAACGAGTTCTTCAAGGTAGTCAACTTGTTCAGAAGCTGAAAGTTTTTTACCGCCTTCACCTTCGAATTTAGTGTAGTCGTAAACACCGTTTTCGTAGAATTCTGATGATGCACAGTCGAAACCGATCATAACGCCATCTTCACCAGCTTTGTAACCAGCTGCTTCGATTGCTTTAAGGATAGTTTCTACACCGTCTTCAGTTCCGTCGAATTTAGGAGCGAATCCACCTTCGTCACCGACAGCTGTTTCAAGTCCACGAGCTTTAAGAATTTTCTTAAGAGCGTGGAAGATTTCAGCACCCCAACGAAGCGCTTCTTTGAATGTAGGTGCACCAACTGGTACGATCATGAATTCTTGGAAAGCGATTGGAGCGTCTGAGTGAGAACCACCATTGATGATGTTCATCATTGGAGTTGGCAATACTTTAGCGTTGAATCCGCCAAGGTAGTTGTAAAGTGGAACACCAAGTTCATCAGCAGCAGCACGAGCAGCAGCGATAGAAACACCAAGGATAGCGTTAGCTCCCAATTTACCTTTGTTTTCAGTACCGTCAAGAGCGATCATTGCACGGTCAATAGCTTGTTGGTCAGTAACTTCATAACCGATGATAGCTTCAGCGATGATGTTGTTTACGTTGTCAACAGCTTTTTGAGTACCAAGTCCGTTGTAGCGAGATTTGTCGCCATCACGAAGTTCAACCGCTTCATGTTCACCAGTAGAAGCACCTGAAGGTACCATACCGCGACCGAATGCACCGTCTTCAGTGTAAACTTCAACTTCAAGTGTTGGGTTACCGCGTGAGTCAAGGACTTCGCGAGCATAAATATCAGTAATAATTGACATTTTAGTCTCCTTATTATTTTTAAGTGCGTCTGCACTCTTAATACATCTTTGATTTTACTATTTTTTGAAAGATTTTTCAAGTCAAAATCTTCGCAAAGCTAAACTTCAAAAGGTTTTGCGCTTACATTTTGATTTTTTATCTGAACATTAATAAAAAAGGATAGAAAAATCTATCCTTATTTTTTTATTCTGTTTCAATTAAACCATAACGACCATCTGTACGACGGTAAACGACGTGGGTTCCGTTACTATCAGCATCTGTAAAGACGTAGAAATCATGTCCCAACATATCCATCTGAAGCACTGCTTCTTCGGCATCCATTGGTTTTAAAGCAACATGCTTAGTACGTACAATATCTACGTGATCCTCAGCAACTTCATCGGCTTTTTCTAATGGTGCAAACTCATCGCCAAAAGCTTGTCCTGTTGGGACAGCATTGCGTGGTTTACGGTTCATACGTGTCTTATATTTACGAATTTGACGTTCGAGTTTTTCTTCTACAAAATCAATTGAAGAATACATATCTTGTGAAGTATCTTCTGCACGTAAAGTGACATTTTTAGCTGGAAGAGTTACTTCAACTTTAGCTCGTTTTTCGCTGTAAACTTTAAGATTAACATAGGCTGTTACTTCATGACCATCGTTAAAATATTTATCAAGTTTTCCGATTTTATCTTCAACATAAGCGCGGATTGCATCAGTCACTTCGACGTTTTCGCCACGGATATTAAATTTGATCATAAGAGTACCTCTTCAACAGTTCTTTTTGTTTCAATGAAGCCCTTAAACTTTTGGAATTTTCAGGACTTCTGAATCTTTTCGAACTGTCCTTTCCTTTATTTCTAATTTAATTATAACATGAAATAGCTTTCATCTCAAACAATTTGAGCGATTTTAATTTTTTTATTAGATGCCCCAATTGAAACATGATTACCTGCTTTGATTTCACCAGAGAGCAATTGTTCACTTAAAAGGTCTTCAACTTCTTTTTGAAGAGCCTTGCGGAGCGGACGTGCACCATATTCTGGGTCAAAACCTACCTCAGCAATTAATTTCACCGCTGACGGTGTGAGTTTAACATGAATATCTTGTTCTGCCAGACGTTTAATCAAAGATTTACTCATAATTTTAACAATTTGTTCAATCTCTTGACTTTCCAATGAGTGGAAAACAATATTTTCATCAATTCGATTAAGAAACTCAGGACGATAATGACGTTTAAGCTCTTCTAATATTCTTGATTTCATGGCTGAATAATCAGCTGTGATATTTTTAGCGCCAAAACCAACTGTCTTATCATCACGAAGAGCAGTCGCTCCCAAGTTTGAAGTCATGATAATAATTGTATTTCTGAAATCAACTTTACGACCTTTAGTATCAGTCACAAAGCCATCATCTAGAATTTGCAACATGATGTTGAAAACGTCAGGATGAGCTTTTTCGACTTCATCTAAAAGAACAACAGAATAAGGTTTATTACGAACGCGTTCTGTCAATTGACCACCCTCATCATAACCTACATACCCTGGAGGAGCTCCAATCAAGCGTGAAGTCGAATGTTTTTCCATGAATTCACTCATGTCAACACGAATCATATTATCTTCACTACCAAACACACTGTCAGCCAGTGCTTTAGCAAGTTCGGTTTTACCGACCCCTGTTGGTCCAAGGAACATGAAAGAACCCATTGGACGACGGCTGTCAGCAACACCGGAACGTGCCCGACGAATGGCTCTTGAAACGGCAGAAATAGCTTCTTCTTGTCCAACAACTCGTTTATGTAATTCTTTTTCAAGATTGATTAAACGATCACTTTCAGACTTAGTCATTTGTGTGATTGGAACACCTGTCAGTGTTGAGGCAACAGCAACAACAGCTTGGTCAGTAACTTCTTGACGTTTATCTTCTTTTACTGAGAATTTATAAATCTTGTCAGCAATTTTTTCAACTGCTTTTTCTTTTGTACGAGACGCTTTGATATCAAGTTTAATGACAGCTTCTGATAATTCTTCTTGAGCTTCCGCTAATTCTTTTTCTAAATCAAGACGTTTTGTTTGTTGATTTTTGACAGAAATTTTCACTGCTGCTGCAGCTTCATCAAGTAAATCAATGGCTTTGTCAGGCAATTTTCGGCTAGTCATATAACGAACACTGAGCATTACAGCACTTTTAATGGCTTGGTCAGTAAATTTCACTTGATGATAGTCTTCAAATTTTTCACGTAAGCCTTGCAAAATAGCAATCGCTTCATCTGGACTTGGCTCGTCAACATTTATTCTCGCCAAACGGCGTTCTAAAGCTTCATCTTTTTCAATATATTTTTGATATTCATGATAGGTTGTTGCTCCGACCATTTGAAAATCACCACGAGCAAGCGCTGGTTTCAAAATATTTGCGGCATCATTGACAGAATCCATTCCGCCACCAGCACCGATGATTGTGTGTAATTCATCAATGAAAATAATGACATCTGGATCACTGCTAACTTCTTCAACAATAGCTGTCAAACGATCCTCAAATTCACCTCTAAATTTTGTCCCAGCAACAACAGTCGCCATATTCAAAGCCATAATTCGACTATTCATCAAACCAATTGGAACTTGACCATTGACAATTCTTTGGGCCAAACCTTCAATAATTGCTGATTTCCCAACACCGGGCTCTCCAACTAAGACAGGATTATTTTTTGTTCTGCGGCTGAGAATATGAATCAAACGGTCAATTTCAGCTTCTCGTCCAATCATTGGGTCAAGTTTACCCAAGCGAGCTTCTTCGGTTAAATCTGAGGATACAGAGTCTAACGTTGGCGTCGTTGAATTTTCTGCAACTCCCTTTGCCATCTTGCGTTTTGACATTGGAGTCACAGCTTTTTTACTTTCTGGAACTTTGAGTCCAGTTCTTTTCTCAAGCTCTTTTCGCAAAGATACAATATTGATTTTTTGTAATTTCAGAAGTTGAAGACCAAATCCATCTTCTACTTGAAGTAGGGCATAAAGCAAGTGTTCTGTTCCAACGGCTTCTGAGTTATTATGAATTGCTAAAAAACTTGCCGCAGTCATCACTTCTTCTGCACGAGGTGAAAAACGTAAAGTTGAACGTTTGACCTTAACATGACTTGATAAATCCTCTAAATCAATCAGTAAGTCAGAAGAATCAACATTCATTCCAGCAAGGAGGCTGTATGCAATTGAACCTGAGGTCGTTGCCATTGCAGCCAGTAAATGAGCACTTTCAATGGTGCCATATTGATATTGGTGAGCATACTCTTCCGCTTTTTCTAAAATTCGGTCAAGCGTTGGTGTATATTTTATATTTTCAAATTTCATCGTCACGGTCCAATCTGTTTATTATACTTTTCATCATTATACCACGAGTAAAGGGACTAATGGCTCCGTCAGTAATGACTAACAAAAGTAGATTTCCCTCACGTTCTGTCAGTACTTTCTCATCAAAGAGAAGTTGAACGATATCATGGGCAGCTTTACTTGAGAGATTAGCTGGAACCTTCTGGTAAAGAGCCGTTAAGAATTCATGACGAGCAGAATATTGATACTTCACAATTTTGATGTATCCACCGCCACCACGTTTTGATTCCACATCAAAGCCTTTTGAGGCCGTAAATCGTGTTTTTATCACATAATTAATCTGACTCGGCACGACATCAAATTGATTGGCTAAGTCCGCTCGTTTAATTTCAATGACTTGTGCTTCTTCTAAAAGCTTTCTCAGATAAGCTTCGATAATATCTGATGTATTTTTTTGACCTGCCATCGCTCCATCCTTTCTTTCATCCATTTTCTAAATAATCTTTGACTATTACTGACTATTATACCTGAAAAATATTATTTTTACCAAAAATAGCAATTTTAACTTACTGACAGACTTAAGCGTTGAAAAATAAAAAAACCGTTACTTGTAGTGACCCCCAAAATATAGACTTTTCAAATCTATATTTCGGAGGTCTTTTCTTATGGTCAAATATTCCATAGAATTAAAACAACGCGTTATTCAAGATTATTTATCTGGCAAGGGAGGCTCTACCTATCTTGCTAAACTGCACAACGTAGGTTCATCTAGTCAGGTTAGACACTGGATTCGCAATTATCGAGCAGAGGGACTTCCTACAGCTCACTCCAAAGTCAATAAAAATTATTCTATGGAGTTGAAAGAAAATGCGGTACAATGTTATTTAACAACTGATTTAACGTATGAAGCTGTGGCAAGAAAATTCGAAATTACTAATTTTACCTTACTTGCAAGCTGGGTTAATCATTTCAAAATTTATGGAGAAGTCCCAATAAGCAAAAAGAGAGGACGGCGTAAAAAACTAGAAAGCATTGCATCGTCTATGACTCAGAACCCAAATGATTCTCAACGAATTAAAGAACTTGAACAAGAATTACGTTATGCGCAAATTGAGGTAGCTTATTTAAAAGGACTTCGGAGATTGGAGAAAAATGCTCTAATGAACAAAAATCAAGACTCATCTACAGTCTCCGTAAAACCTTCAAACTCAAAGAAATCTTGAAAGTTACAGGATTCCCTAAAGCCACTTATTATTATTGGGTTAACTGTTTTGAACGGGTAAACAAAGATGAGCTTATCGAAAAAGAAATGCTTAAAATACGTCAAGAACATGCCAATGCAGGTTATCGTCCAATGAGTGAATTACTTAAGCAACGTGGCTATCACGTCAACCACAAGAAGGTACAGCGCTTAATGAAGAAGCTAGGGCTTCGTGTGACGTCTTATTGGCACAAATCACGTAAATATAATTCATATAAAGGAAAAGTAGGGACGGTAGCTAAAAATAAATTACACAGACGATTCAGAACTTCCACTCCTCATCAAAAAATCACAACAGATACGACAGAATTCAAATATTATGAAGATGGAATTCAGAAAAAGTGTTATCTCAATCCTTACATTGATTTATTTAATAGCGAGGTGATTAGTTATCATATCTCTAAACAACCCTCTTATCAATCAATTGATATTGCTCTAAATCAAGCCTTAGCTGTGACATCTGATTGTCCTTATCGACGTACTTTCCACTCAGATCAAGGATGGGGATACCAAATGAGAGACTATGTTTCTAAATTAAAATCTCATAGAATTTTTCAGTCTATGAGCCGTAAAGGAAACGGTCATGATAATTCAGTTATGGAGAATTTCTTTGGGCTACTTAAACAAGAAATTTACTACGGACATATCTTCTCGTCTTTCGAAGAACTTGAACAGGTTATTGTAATCTGGATTAGGTACTATAATACAAAACGAATCAAACAAAAATTGAACTGGATGAGTCCAATTCAATTTCGCTTGAATTACCAAAACAATTAAAAAAATCCAAGTATTTCTACTTGGATAAAAAGTCTAACTTTTGGGGTGCACATCAACTGACGGCTTTTTTACTTATTATATTCTAAAATAATTAGTCAACTTTTACAATTTTAACTGTCATTTCGCCAACTGGAAGTGGTACATTTACGATGTCTCCAACTTTTTTTCCAATCAAAACTCGAGCAATTGGTGATTCATTAGAAATTTTTCCTGAAAATGGATCAGCTTCAGCAGTACCAACAATTTGATAAGATTCTTCGTCAGTTTCGCCAACTTCAACAAAAGTTACGTTTTTACCAAGTGCTACTTCGTCTTTAGCAATTTTTGCGTTATCAACAATTTCAGCATAACGAATCATTGTTTCAACAGTTGAAATACGTCCTTCGATAAAGGCTTGTTCATCTTTAGCTGCTTCGTACTCTGAGTTTTCTGAAAGGTCACCATAGCTACGAGCAACTTTGATACGGTCAATGACTTCTGGACGTTTCACAAGTTTTAAATTTTCAAGTTCTAATTTTAATTTATCAAGCCCTTCTTGGGTCATTGGGAATGTTTTTTCCATTATATTTCTTTCCTTTTTTATAAACTTTTTTCTCTTTTAATCAAATCTAAATTAATGATAGCTTAGCTACTTATCTTATCATTCACATATTTTTGAACATTTGCATTTTGTTCATCTAAGTTTTTAGCAAAATAAACTTTCCCTGTTGTTACGTCAGCAACAAAGTATAAGTAGTCATTTTGAGCAGGATCAAGTACTGCTTTAATAGATGATAAACTTGGACTATCAACAGGACCAGGGCCAAATCCAGTATTTGCATACAAATTATATGGCGAATCTAGGTTGGTGTCAATATTAGCATCCTCTGAAAGACTTGTTTTTTCACCAAGTTTACCTTCGGCATAAAGAATTGACAGATTAGAACCCAAAGTCATTCCAGCATTCATACGATTATAGAAGGTTCCAGCAACATTTCGTCGATCATCATCATTGTTGGCTTCTTTTTCAACCAAAGCTGCTAAACTCAAAACTTCATTGACAGTCAAATTCTTTTGAGCAATTGTATCATAGTAAGGAGTGAGCTGAGTATTGGCTGCTTGAATCATATTTTCAATGACTGATTCAACTGTCGATGATTTTGTGTAATCATAAGTCGCTGGGAACAAGTAACCTTCTAACTGATATTTGATTCCTGAATCTTTTGTTGGCAAGCTTGCGAACAGTTTAGGATAAGCCTTAACCATTTTAGCGATAAAGGTTGGGTCTTGAACGGTTTTCATGAAGTCTGCTTCAGAAAATGGCGTTTTTGCATTCTTTTCATTGCTTCCACTATTAACTGTCACAGCTTTAGCAATTTGTGTTAGCGTATAGCCTTCAGGAACTAAAATTTTACCTAAAGTTGGAGCAACAGGTTTTTCTGTTCCGCCTTCTTCAAGTTTACCAGCAATTGTAGATAAGCTCATGTTTGGTGCAAGATTATAATAGCCGCTTTTAAACTCTGAATAATTTTTAAATTTTGTATAATACTGAAAAACCATTCCATTTTTAATAATGGATTGTCTTTGCAAAATTTCACCAATTTGCTTACTACTTGAACCAGCAGGAATATTGATTGACTTAGCTGTTGCATTCTTAGAATCCAAAGGTTGAATGCCAGATTTTACAAAGTTATAGCCATACCAACCAGTTCCTCCAACAACTAAAACTAAAAGAACAACAATCACAGCAATGATTTTTCCTGCTGTTAATTTTTTCTTTTTCTTATTTTTGTTCTTATTCTTGTTTTTCTTGATAGAAGAAGTTTTTTTAGAAGAACTGTTGGTTCTTCTTGAAGGTTGATGTTTAACCATTTTTTCTGATTCTTTTTTTTCTGAAAATTGTTCTTGTTCAATCTTTTCATCTTGAACTTTTGATTCACTTCTTGAAAATTGAGGAGGAATATCTTGGTTTTGAATTTCCTCAGAAACCACTCCATCTAAATTTTTACGCAATGAATCGCCTTCTTCTGAAAGGTTTTCATTTTCTACAAAAGGTTCTTCTTCGTTTTCATCCGCTGCTGGAAAATCAAAGACGGGAAGTTTGAAAGGTTCAAGATCAACTTTCCTTGGTTCGATTTTTCGCTCAGGTTCTTCTGAGTCACTCCTGCTGGGACGTTCGAAATCTTCAGGGTCTGGGAACTTAGTTTCTGCTTGTTTCGCTGCATTTTCTTCAAGTTGGCGAAGTATTTTTTCTTTAAAACTTCCTCGAGAAAATTCAGTTGTTTCTTTGTCCACCAAATTTTTTCTCCTTATGATTAGCTTTCGCTCAATAATAAAATTTTACTTTTCCTAATTGTAACCGTTCTTTTAATTTTTTACAAATAAAAAGGGAATATTCATAAAAGTGAGGCTGATGCCTCACTTTTTATGTGTTTTAGTCTTCATCAGTATCGTCTGAATCATCTTCATCGTCTTCTACGTCGATGTCAACTTCTTCATCTACATTATCAAGTTCAACTTCTGCAAGTTCAGCGTCATAAGCAGCGACGTCATCTTTATCTTCGTCTTCTGCTTGAGTATCGTATGACATGTCTTCTTCAGTTGTTTCTTTTGTGCCTTCTTCATCTTCTGGATCGATTTCGTCTTCGATACCAAAAGCATTGACTTTTTTGCGTTTCTTAGCTGGTTTTTCTTCTTCTTCGTCTTCAATTTCATCAAGAGCGATAACTTCTTCGTCAATCTCATCAATGGCGTACCATGAACGGAGTGCCCAGATATTATTTCCTAATGGAATGAAACTTCCGTCTGTATTGATTTCTGTATAAAAACGAGAAATACTAGCTTTAATTTCATCATCTGATTTTTCCAAATAATCTTGAATCGCTCTGATGATTTCAGAGAATTGCATTTCTTTGCCATTTTGCTCCAATAAAGCATGAGCAACTTCAATCATTGAAAGTTCTGAGATTTTTTGTCCTTCTAAGGCTGTAATTTTCAAGTTTTTACTCTCTCTTTTCCTAATATAAAATATAGGCTCATTTCCTAAAAACGAACGCTATGTGGATTTTCTTTTTATAGTGTATATCAAAATTAGCTTGCTGTCAATATTTTACGCCAAAAAACCTCTGTTTACTTGCTTTTAGCTTAACTATACTCTCTTGTTTTTATCAAAAGAATACTAATAACATTTATTGGCTACTGACAGTAAAGAAATTAATAGTGCATTAGAACTTTATAATCGTAATCTCCGATTTTTTCGCGACCTTTAAGTTCATCAAGTTCGATAAGGAATGCACATCCAACAACAATTCCACCCATTTTTTCAACAAGTTCAATTGTAGCGGCAATTGTTCCACCAGTTGCAAGCAAATCATCAACAATCAAGACACGTTGTCCTGGTTTGATGCTATCTGAATGCATTGTGAGTGTGTCTGTTCCGTATTCTTTTTCGTAAGTTGCTTCAATGACTTCACGAGGTAATTTACCAGGCTTACGAACTGGGGCAAATCCTACACCAAGTGCAAAAGCAACTGGACATCCAATGATGAAACCACGTGCTTCTGGACCTACAACCATATCTATTTCTTTATCTCTTGCATACTGAACAATTTCGGTAGCAGCATAGTTATAGGCATTTCCGTCTGCCATCAAAGGGCTGATGTCGCGAAAAACTACGCCTTCTTTAGGATAGTTTTCAATTGTTGCAATATAGTCTTTTAATTCCATGTTTTTGTTACTGACAGAATTGTCAGTGCTCCTTTTTTCTAACATAAGTCCGTTATTTTTACTGACAGCTTTATTATTATGAGTATAGCTGATTTCGTCACTATCTTTTTATAAAAACGAAATTATTTTTCTAATAAATTTTGATAAATTTCTTTGACGGGTGCTAAAGCAAAAAGTTCTTGCATTTTTACAATTTTTTCTAGTTCTTGATAAATTGTACTCTCAGAAATTTCGCGTTTATCGGCCGTCTTATTAACGGTCATTAAGCCATTGTCAATGCTGACAAATTCAAGTTCCTCAAAGATTTTTATCATCTTGACAAGCAAGAGATGAGGGATTTTCAAATAATCCGCAAGTGATTTTAATTTATAGCGAATATCAAATTCTGGAAATTGATAAATTGCTTTATAAAGTCTTGCAAATTCTTCTCGTGTTCCACTTCCTGTTAAATAATAGCTATCAGTGATTTTATTTTTAAAATAAATCATTTTAAAATCATCCGACGCTGCTTTACTGACAGCTTCTTTTAATACTGACAAACCTGCTAAATCTCCAGGTGTCTCTTCGATGACAAGCACATCTTCCATTATACCATGTTTTAGCTGATTTTGAGAAAAAATATTAGCCTCTTTTGGGATAGGAATTTGTTTACTTCTTATATCAAGAAGTTCGACACCAACTGAATCAGCATCTTCAATCATTAATTGAAGACTCGTATTTCCATTCCAACTATTACTTGAAAGTGTTGCGACTAATTTTGTTTGTGCCTGTTCGAATTCCAATTCTTCTGAACCATGTTGGAAATAAACGGCATCAATTTGTTGCTTTTCTTCCTGAATTTTTAATTTAAGATGAGCATTGTCTTTCCCCATACTTCGGCTTTGAATCACCTTATAATCTTCGATTAAAAATCGAGGCTTAGGATTATCCATGCCAAAGGGAGCCAATTTTGCTAAATTAGTGATTGTTGAGAGCGAAATATCGTCTAAGTGGCAACGGTCAGCAATTTCTAAGGGACTTTTTTTAGACATATCTAAATGATTGTCCACGATATAATCAATCATCGCCTTTTTAACTGCTTCTACGTTTTCCAGACTTAAAGTCATCCCTGCGGCTTGTTTATGACCACCAAAAGCAATAAAAAGTTCACGATGGGCATTTAATGCCTTGAAAATATCAAAATTTTCGATTGACCGAGCAGACCCACGCAAAATCCCATCTTCTTGGGCCAGCATGATTACTGGCTTATGTATGGCTTCTAGCAAGCGACCCGCAACAATTCCTAAGACACCTTTATGCCAGTCCTTATGATATAAAATCTGAACAGGTTCATCTGTCAGCATACTCAGAGCTTCATTGTGAATTTTTTCCACAATTTCTTTTCGCTCTGAATTTTTTTGGTCAATCATTTTGGCAATTTCATGCGCTTCATCTTCATCCCAACCTGTCAGCAATTCAATGGCTGGGTTTGGGTCATCGAGACGTCCCAAAGCGTTTAAACGGGGAGCAATTTGAAAACCAACCGTTTCCTCAGTGATTTTATCAAAATCAACCCCGGCATACTTCATTAATTCTTGTAGGCCGGCACGCTCTGTTTGGGCCAAAACTTTTAGACCATGAGCCACTAAAATTCGGTTTTCATCAGTCAAACTGACCATGTCAGCAATTGTACCAATTGCAACTAAATCAAGCATTTCACTGGGTGCATATTCTAAAAGAGCACAGGCAACTTTGAAGGCGACACCAACTCCTGCCAAATATTTGAAAGGATATTGACTGTCAGGATGTTCGGGGTGGACAATGGCATAAGCAGGGGGAAGTTGGTCAGGAATTGAGTGATGGTCGGTAACAATTACATCCACTCCATTTTCCTGTGCCCAGGTAATTGCCTCCAAGCCAGCAACCCCATTATCTACAGTAATAATAAGATTGATATTTTCATTCTTAATATAGTACTGATAAACGTCAAGATTTGGCCCGTAACCGTCAGTAAAACGATTGGGTAAATAAACTTGAGCCTCAGCTCCTAATTCATCCAGAGCGGATTTCATGACTGATGATGCAGTCATTCCGTCAGCATCATAGTCACCATAAATTAAGATGTTTTCACCTTGCTCAATTGCTGATAAAATACGCCCTGTTGCTTTTTCCATATCATGAAGTAGAAAAGGGTCATGTAAATTTTCTAAACTTGGCTTTAAAAATTGCTCAATTTCAGCTTCTGCATGAATTCCTCTTTGATAAAGCACGCGACTTGTCAATTCATCTAATTTATGTTTTTTCGCTATCTTTAGAAAATCTTCGGAAATGGCTGTATCAGCCACTTTCCAATCATATTTTGCTTTTATCATTTTAATTCTCTTTATCTTTTCTATGCTCAATTCAATTATTTTAGCATAAATTACTCGAAAAAAATGGCTAAGTTTAGAGATTATTTTTCTTTTATTTAATAAAATCCTAAACTTTTCTATAATTTACTGACACAAATAGCATTAAGCTTCTGTCAGTAAAAAAATTCTATTTGAAATTAAAAAATTTGGCAGATATAAAATCAAAAAGCGAAGGAAAAATAGCTCGCAATTTGGCCGCTGTGGATAAAGTCCAAGGTAAATTGATTTCTCTTTTCCTTTTTCCCAAGTTATTCACAACTTTGTCAGCAACTTTAGATGCTGAAATTGCATTTTTCCCCACTTTTTCCAGATAATCTCCATTATCTTTGTGAAATTTGGTTTTTACAGGTCCAGTATTCACAGTTGTCACAATTAATTGTGGATTTTCCATACGCAAAGCATCTGAAAATATAATCAAAGCCGCCTTAGAGGCAACATAAATTGATGATTTACCTGTTGGTAACTTTCCAGCAATTGAAGCAATATTAATCAATTGAACTTTCGGTTCTAATAATCTGGTCAACTGGATTGGCATTAACGTATTAATGACAAACTGTTCTGTAATTTCCCCATCAGTAAGTTCAGTGAATTCTTTAAAAATACCAAAACCAGCATTATTAATCAAAATATCCACAACAAAAGATTGTTCATTAGTCAAAAGTTCATCATTGGTCAGTAATGTAACATTTTCAAGCTGACCATAGCGTTCAATCAGAGCCTTACGGCTACGTGAAACCAAAATTAAATGGTCATTTTCTTTAGATAAAGATTTGACAATTTCTTTAGCAATATCACCAGTTGCACCTGTAATTACAATATTTCTAACCAATTTTTTCCTCGTAAAAATCCTTAACCACAAAAGTGTTGGAATGAACAGTTTGTGCCTCACGCACCAATTGTCCAACCAAAGGTCCAACATAGCGTGCACTAATATGAGTCAATAACAATCGATTAACTCCGGCTTCTTTGGCGACGTCTGCTGCTTGTTTAGTCGTTGAATGACCATGTGCTTTTGCCATTTTACTTTCATTTGCTTCATAAGTTGCCTCATGAACCAATAAGTCTGCTCCATAAGCTAAGCGTACTGCAACATTCGATTTTCTTGTATCGCCTAAAATCGTGACTATTTTACCAGCTTTATCCGCTCCGATATAATCTTTAGGATCGAAAGTTTTTCCTTCATACTGAACAATCTCACCTTTTTTTATTTTACCAAAAAGGGGTCCGAAAGGAAGCCCAGCTTCTTTTAAAGCATTGGCATCGAGTTCACCTATTCGATTTTTTTCTACGACGCGATAACCCAAGCAGAAAATAGTATGGTCAAGCAAATCTGTATGGACTTCAAAACTATCATCTTCAAAGATTTTTCCAGCCGAATCAATTTCATGAAAATTGATACGATAAGCTAAGCGTGAACCCGAGATTCTAAGAGCGGTCAAAACAAAATCTTTAATTCCCACAGGGCCATAAAGCTCCAAATCAGTTTGTTCATCTGAACTTTGAAAACTCCTACTAGACAAAAAACCAGGCAAGCCAAAAATATGATCCCCATGTAAATGTGTAATAAAAATCTTAGTAATTTTTCGTGGCTTAATTGTCGTATTTAAAATTTGATGTTGCGTTGCTTCACCACAGTCAAAAAGCCAAATTTCATTACGCTCATCAAGCATTTTCAAGGCAATTGCCTGAGTGTTTCTTGATTTAGAAGGCTGACCAGCCCCAGTCCCTAAAAATTGGATTTCCATTGAACCTCCATCAGTTTCAACTCACCTTAAGGCAAATTAAAACTTTATTTTCTCAAAAATGAGAATTATTTTCCAAAACAAGAAAAGATTGTGAAACTTCCCCACAATCTTTTCTTCAATAAATTAGTGACCCGTGCTGGGCTCGAACCAGCGACCCTTTGATTAAAAGTCAAATGCTCTACCAACTGAGCTAACGAGTCATGCTTAAAGCGTCATTTTCACGACGAAATATATTATAACACAGACTTTCTGAAATTTCTAGTCTCAGCTGTAATTTTTTTATTTTTTTAAAAATTTATTATTTATTTATCTCTGATAATGGCCACACACAGGTCCAATTAATCAATTTTTTTATCATCAAAGGGCAGTAAAAAATGTGACCAATCCAAAAATTATACCTGGAAAGTTTGCCGTTGCCAAAGCTAAATCTCTAGGCTTTTTGCCAATTCCATAAGTGACCCAAAGTGTACAATTAATTGCAGCAACAAGGGGTTGAATAGGATTTCCTTTCATTCCACTAAGATTATTAGCAATTTGCGGAAGATATGATACATACATCATTACCGACATCCCAGTCGCTACCCAACTTAAATACTTAATAAATTTCTCTTGATTCATAAAAGCCCTCCTGTAAAATGATAATATCAAAAAACTCTCGGTTTCATTCTAACTATTTTTTAAATTTAAAACCTAGTCTTTTTGCCTTCGAGTCAATATCTTATTATAACATATTTCGTATTCTCTAAAACACAGTCGTTGGCACATGTTTGGCACAAAAACAACAAAAACCGCTCAACCGAGCGGTTTATTTACTTAATTAAATGCGTCCGGAGGGAATCGAACCCCCATCTCAAGAACCGGAATCTTACGTGATATCCATTACACTACGGACGCGCTACAATCACTTTATTCTACCTAATTTCAAAAAAAATTGCAAGAAGAAGCTTGCTATAATAAAAAAAGCTATCCATCGATAGCTTTCCATTTTTACTTTATTTACCTGCTTTAATAGCTGATAAAATCTGAGTCCTTAAACTTTCTGCTCCTTCAGCTCCGCTTGGAAGGAAAATGGTTGAATTTCCACCTGCAGCAAATTGATTCAAGGTATCTAAATATTGGTTAGTTAACAAAATCGCCATAATTTGTTCTTCATCAAGCGCCACACCAAGCTTTTTGATTTCGGTAATTTGTTGAGCCAAACCGTCAACAATAGCCTTACGTTGTTCAGCAATCCCTACCCCATGCAGACGGTCTTTTTCAGCTTCTGCTTCAGCGGCAGTTACAACTTGAATTTTATTAGCATTTGCCAACATTTGGCTGGCATCTTGTTTACGTTGTGCCGCATTGATTTCATTCATAGATTGCTTAACTTCAGCATCAGGTTCTACTTTAGTAATCAATGTTTTTACGATAATATAACCGTAAGTTTGCATTTCTTCAGCAACTGTTTTTTGAACTTCAAGAGCGATTTCATCTTTTTTCTCAAAAACATCATCCAAAGTCAATTTTGGTACTGCTGAACGAAGGGCATCTTCAATATAAGCCTTAATTTGTTCACCTGGATTCATTAACTTATAGTATGCATCTTTGATGGATTGTTCGTTTACTCGATATTGCGTTGCAATATTCATCGTAACAAAAACATTATCCGCAGTTTTAGTTTCAACTGTCATCTCTGTTTGTAATAAGCGCAATTGAACTCGAGCAGCAATCCGATCAATTCCCCAAGGAAGTTTCAAATGAAAACCAGGGTTTGCAGTAAATTGATACTTCCCAAAACGTTCAACAATTGCAACAGTTTGTTGTTTAACAACAAATACAATTGTACTCAAACTAAAGATTAAAATGAGCAGGATAATTGCTAAAACAACGAGTGGAATAAAAATCATAAAAGTTCCTCCTTATATTTGACCAAAAGTTACTGACAAACTTTTCTGTCAGTAATTATGAAAAATTCAGTCTTATTAATTACTGACAGCATCGCCAGTAATCGTTTTCACATAGTCTATCACTTATCAAAGAGAAATGCAATTTTTTTGATAGTTTATTAACTAACGATTAAAAACCTTTTGTAATATAGATAAAGTGTTTACGTCCGTCACGCCCAAAGCATAAAGGACTTAAGAAGCCAATTTCTTCGGCTTGTTCTAATAAATCTTCAATATTATAGCCGGCTAAGCGAATATATTCCCCATTTTCTGCTTGTTCTGTTAATGCTGTTAGGTCTTTCACTTTCTCAAATTCACTTTGAAATTGAGCAGGTTTCATTGTCAATTTTCCGTCTTCTTCCACTAATAGATAATGCGGGAAAATCTGTGCAATTTCAAACATCAATTCGGCTGTCACTTTTACCGGAAATTCACTGAAAATAATTGCTTCTTCTGCGTCATTTTTATATGAAAAACCAAATGATTTTCCAGAAAGATTGAGTCGAATAAATCTGAAATTTTCATAACCATTTTTTCCTTCAAGTTGAAAATCTGGATTTTCTTCAAAAATATCAAAAGCTTTAGAAAGTTCAAAGAAATAATCTGTTGCATCTTTCGGTGAGCGTTTTTGATAAAGTTCAGCAAAATAAGCATTTAAAACTGATGCTGGTGGAGTCACCAAAAGTCTTTTATCTTTTACATCGGTTAAGGCAGCTAATCTATTTTCTAAAAAGATATGGTCTTGAGCCATGAAGCCACCATATTTCATTCCCAAATCAATCCATTTTTTATCAGTCATTTTTTCTCTCCATTTTTAATAAAATTTACTTGTAAAGTCCTTTTTTCAATCTTTTTCATTATAACATTTTTAAGAAAATGCGTCAGTTCAAAAACTGAGTGACTTTATCAAAAATTGGTTCAGGATAATTTTTTGAAAAAACATCTTCAAATTCGACAGACATTCTATTTTTAAACCAAGTCAATTGTCGCTTGGCATAGCGTCTTGAATTTCTTTTGACCAACTCAACAGCTTCTTCCAAACTAATGTCCCCTGAAAAATAAGGGAAAAATTCTTTATAACCAATCCCTTTTGCCGCTTGAACTTCTGGTGCTTGCTCATACAAAGTTCTAGCTTCATCTAATAAGCCCTCACGCATCATTTGATCAACCCGTTGATTAATTCGATCATAAAGCACTTTTCTGTCAGCATTTAATCCAATAAGCAAAAAATCATAATCAGAACCCAAATTTTCATCTTGAGAGCCGAAAGTTTGCAGCTCCAAAAAACGAATCGCCCGTCTACGATTTAACTCAGAAATATCTGGATTTATTTTAATCACTTTTGCAAACAATTCCTCATCAGATAAAAGAGATAATTCTTCACGAAGTTTCATCATCTCCTCATGATTTTCCTGTCCGCCAAGATGATAACCTTCGATAAGAGATTGAATATATAAGCCAGTTCCTCCAACGATAATTGGCACTTTTCCTTGGTCAAGAATTTCTTTAATTAATTGATTAGCTTCAATGACAAAATCATGAACCGAAAAATTTTCTGTCCATTTACGTACATCAATCAAATGATGAGGAACTTGAGCTTGTTCAGCCATAGTCACCTTAGCGGTTCCAATGTCTAATCCTTGATAAACTTGCTGAGAATCACCAGAAATAATTTCACCATTAAATTTGATTGCTAAATCAATGCCAAGTGCTGTTTTCCCCACAGCTGTAGGCCCGACAACCACTAAAACTTTATTATTTTTCATTTATTTTTATGACTCACTCTCACCATTTTCATTCTCTATTATTTCAGAAATAGCCTGTAAATTCAAGCACTGACAAGAAAAAATTACTGACAGCTCAATTTCTGTCAGTAATTTTTATTCTATTATTCTTAAAGTTTTTATGCAGCAAAAACTTTTTGATAAATTCTTTTTCCACGATTCATTAAAGATTTCCGATAATCTTCACGTCCCACAATCAGAGTCATTTTACTAAAGATATAGCATGAAAGTAGTGTGACCGCAAAGTTAGGAAGTGACAAGAATGTTAATAAGGAAACACTTAAAACGACCACATCGACCATAAACAAAACCTTGTCAATTTTAAAGTTCCATTGCTCCTCCAAAATTCGGCTCAATAAGATTGATCCTCCAAATGTTCCTTCAGAAATAATAACTAATCCTGCCCCGAATCCTGAAAGAAGTCCATCGAAAATTCCAGCAAAAATAACATGTGAGAATTGGAAACCAGTAACTCCTAATGCTTCATAAATCATTAACCAACCACTCATGGCAAGCGCTCCAGGAATGCTCAGTAGTAAAATTCTCCGCGGAAGCGAACGTCCTCCGAAAATGAAAAGTGGTACATTTACCAAAAAGAAAGTCAAGGCTGGGTTGATGCCAAAAACAAAATCCATAAGTACAGAAAAACCAGCGACACCATTACTTGCTAGACGATTAGGGATGACGAATAACTGAACTGAGAGTACATAAAGTCCGACACCTAAAATAAGTATGAGTAAGTCCCTCATAAACTTTTTGTCAATTTTTACACCTATAATTGTCATATTTCTTACCTTCTTTCTTTATCATTTATTTATTACAACTGCTACTAATATATCACATGCACCTAATCTTAACCTTAACCAGTTAATTATTAAAGAGTCTTTCTTTTTAAAATGTGCTTCGTTAGCGTTTTCACATTTTTTGATTTATAATGAAGATAGAGCAATTTTTAAATAAAATATAAAGGAGTCCACTAAATGAAAAATAAATTTATCCAAGGCTATCTCATTGGAAAATCTGTCGAAATTCTTGTTGCAGGTACAGCCCTGTTAATTGCCAAG
The DNA here is from genome assembly GCF_038006485.1 of Lactococcus sp. FSL K6-0773. NCBI lineage: Bacteria > Bacillati > Bacillota > Bacilli > Lactobacillales > Streptococcaceae > Lactococcus > Lactococcus sp. FSL K6-0773. The sequence continues at coordinate 1,233,482 of NZ_JBBOVF010000001.1, forward strand.
AAAAAAGGTTATCTTCCTTCTGCTGACAAGACCGAATTTATCGCTCAAAAACGAAAAGAAGCCGCTAGAAAACGACTTGCTCGTTAAAAATTTTACTTACAGAAATAAAAACTTACTGACAGAAATTTTGTCAGTAAGTTTTTTTATATTCTTTAATGAGTTGCTGAAGCTTCTGCTTCATCCACCTGTTCCAATCGTTCATGAATTTCCAAATTACGTACATCTGAAAGAACCAAGGGAACTGTTTCAACAGTTACTTCCGAGAATTGAAGACCAAACCAACGAATTGGGGAAGCCGTAATTCTCTTGATTTGTGCTTTAGTTTGAAGAACAAAACGCTCGAAACCTGGCATTTGACGTGCATTCATTAGCTTTTCTTCAACAACGACAAAGCGGAAATCTCCAACTTTACGTCCTGGAGTGATACTGTAATGTTGATGCTGACGTGGCAAACGTCCTGATTCCATCAAATCCGTCACAATTGTTCTTAAATAACGCGGAACTTCTTGACGCATACGGAATCCAAGATAGAGATTCACACGAACAATAAAGTCAGTATCCATCATGTCTACTTTATACTCAGAAGTATAAGGCTCGTCAGTAACTTTTACATTTACAAACCAATAACATTCTGCACGTTTTGGTCGTTTATCCAAGATTGAATATAAGATTGAACGGTCAATCCATTCATGGTCCATTTTGCTTGTTAAATAAACCACATTTGTTTGATATAAATCATAAGATTCATCATGACGCAAAGCATTAAGTTGATTTTTATACTCATTAATATTCAATGATTTGATATATTTCATGACAATCTTGTGTGACTTGTTCCAGATGAACATCACGAAGATAATTGCCAAGGCAATCAGAACCACAATATATGCTCCGTTGATAAATTGGACAAGAGAAGCAGCAAAGAATGAGCCTTCAATACAAAAGAGACCGATAGAAATAATTGCAATTGCAATTTTTGGAGTTCCTTTTTGAATTAAGAAATAAGTCAAAAGTGTTGTTGTCATCAACATAGTGATGGTAATGGCCAAGCTATAAGCGGCTTCCATATGTTCTGAAGTTTTAAAATACAAAACAAAGAATGAAGTCGTTACCCAAAGAGCAAAGTTAACTGCTGGGATATAAAGTTGTCCCAAAGTTTGCCCTGGATAATAAATTTTGAACAATGGCAAAAGTTTCAAACGAATCGCTTCAGACACCAAAGTAAATGAACCCGAAATCAGTGCTTGAGAGGCGATAATCGCCGCCAATGTTGATAAGATAACGACATAAATAACCATATTATCAGGTAAAACAGCAAAGAAAGGATTAAGTTTTTCAATGTGTTCACCACGGTGAGCTAAAAGCCAAGCTCCTTGTCCACAGTAAGATAAGATAATACAAATCTTAACAAATGGCCAGCTGACATAAATATTTCCACGCCCAACGTGTCCTAAGTCAGAATAAAGTGCCTCTGCCCCTGTCGTTACCAAGAAAATAGAACCCAAGATAAAGAAACCAGCTTTATTTTCTGGACTAAACAATAAGTGAATCGCATAATATGGATTAATTGCTTTTAAAATTGATAAGTCAAGAAAAGAATTAATCAATCCACTTACACCCAAAAAGCCAAACCAGATAAACATAATTGGTCCAAATAAACGACCAACCAAACTTGCTCCAAACCTCTGAATCAAAAAGAGAAAGGCAAGGATTATCAAAGTTGTTACCATGACTGCCGTCTGATTTGAGTAAACATGTGTTACTCCTCTTAAACCCTCGATGGCTGACGTGACCGTCACCGCAGGAGTCAATGCTCCATCCGCTAATAATGTCGCCCCACCAATCATTGCTGGAATAATCAGCCATTTTCTCATCCGTCTCACAAGGGTAAAGAGTGAAAAGATTCCCCCCTCATGATGGTTATCTGCTTTCAAAGCAATCAGAACATATTTAACAGTTGTAATTAATGTTAAAGTCCAAATTACAAGAGAAACAGCCCCCAAAATAAAGCTTTCAGAAAGATTTGCTAATCCTCCCTGTCCTCGAACAATGGCCTGCATGGCATAAAGTGGACTTGTTCCGATATCACCGTAAACAATCCCTAATGCAATCAGGAACCCTGCAGATGTCGCTTTATTAAACGACCGATTATGTAAGTGTACTTGACCCACTTTTGTAACTCCTCAACTTTCTTCAACGAAAATAGTCAAATAAAATAAAACGAAGCGTAGCTCGTTTTTTAATAGCTTTATTATAGCAGATTATCCCCTGTTTATTCAAAAAAAACTGCGGGAAATTATATTTATTTATTTCTCACAGTTTTATATATAATACAGTAATCATCACAAAAGCGATGATAGCAACCGTAAGCTATCTTTTGATTGCTTTTATTTTATTATGATTCTCCTTGATTTTCTTCTGAAATTCGTTCGTGAATTTCCAAATTTTTAACATCCGAGAGAACCAAAGGAACAGTTTCAACCGTCACTTCTGAAAAGTGAAGACCAAACCAACGTGCTGGCGAAGCTGTAATTTTTTTAATTTGCTCTTTTGTTTGAAGAACAAATCGTTCAAAGCCAGGCATTTGTCTTGCATTAATTAGTTTTTCTTCTAAAATAATAAAACGGAAATCTCCAACTTTTCGTCCTGGTGTAATACTATAAGTTTGATTTTGTTGTGGTAATCGTCCTGACTCCATCAAGTTGGTCACAATCGTCCGTAAATACCGAGGGATTTCTTGACGCATATGAAAACCGAGATATAGATTAACACAGACAATAAAATCAGTTCCTAGCATATCCACTTCGTATTCAGAAGTATAAGGCTCATCTGTAACATTAACCTTCACAAACCAGTAAACTTTAGCTTTTTTAGGACGCTTATCCAAAATAGAATACAAGATTGAACGGTCAATCCATTCTTTATCCATTTTAGCCGTTAAATAAACGACATTCGTATGATAAAGGTCGTAAGTTTCATCTTTGCGGAGTTTGTCCATTTGTTCTTTATAATCATTAAGATTTGAAGAATTAAGATATTTATAAAAAAGCTGATCAGATTTATGCCAGATTGCCATAACAAATAGAATCATGGCAGCAATAATCACAACGACATACCCGCCATGCATAAATTTTACAGCGGAAGCTGCAAAAAACAAGCCTTCAATAAAGATAAAAACGGTGAAAAATAGGCCAACCAATACTTTTTTAACTTTTTGATAGTGACTTAAATAGACAGTTAACAATGTTGTTGTCATAAGCATGGTTACTGTGATTGCTAAACCATAAGCCGCTTCCATGTGAGCAGAACTTTGGAAATAGACAACAATAAAACTCGCTGCCAACCAGAGTCCCAAATTTACGGCTGGAATATATAATTGTCCGAAAGTTTCTCCTGGATAAAAAATTCTTAATCGAGGAAGGAGTTTAAGACGAATAGCTTCTGACACAAGAGTAAATGAACCAGAAATCAATGCCTGTGAGGCAATAATTGCCGCCAAAGTTGCTAAAATTACTGAAAAAATGATTAAATTTTGAGGAAGGACAGCAAAAAATGGATTGATATCTCCTAATGATTTTCCGCGATTTTGTAAAAGCCAAGCCCCTTGCCCACAATAGGATAGGATGATACAAACTTTAACAAAAGGCCAACTGACATGAATATTTCCCCGACCAACATGTCCTAAATCGGAATAAAGAGCTTCTGCGCCCGTCGTTGCCAGAAAGACTGAACCTAAAACAAAAATTCCAGCTTTATTTTCTGGGCTTAAAAGTAAATGAATTGCCCAATAAGGATTAATTGCTTGAAGAACAGAAAAATCACCAAAGAGATTAATCAAACCCGTAATTCCAAGAAAACTAAACCAAATAAACATGACTGGTCCAAACACTTTACCAACGATTGAAGTTCCAAATCGTTGAATTAAAAATAAGACCGCTAAAATCGCTAAAGTAATAATAACAATCGGTAATTGCTGCTGACCAAAAGCTTCATGAAAAGCTGGAATTGACCTCAAGCCTTCTATTGCTGACGTAACCGTTACGGCAGGTGTTAAGGCTCCGTCAGAAAGCAAAGCAGCACCACCAATCATTGCCGGAATAATTAACCATTTTGCATATTTGCGAACGAGAGTAAATAATGAAAAAATTCCGCCTTCATGATTATTATCCGCTTTTAAAGCAATCCACACATATTTGACTGTTGTAATTAATGTCAGCGTCCAGATAATGAGCGAAAGTGCCCCAATAATTGACGTTTCTGAGATTCGCTCAAGCCCCCCTTGGCCTTGGACAATTGATTCCATTGTGTAAAGAGGGCTCGTTCCGATGTCGCCATAAACAATTCCCATTGCGATGATGAAACCGGCACCTGTTGCTTTATTAAATGAGCGATTAGATTCATAACCCATTCTAATTTCCTCAACTTTCTCTAGTTCCATAAAATTTATCAAAGTAAATAATTCACATTTGATTACCTAAATCATATAACAATTTCTTGATTTTTTGTTAAAAAATGGTCTAAAGAATACTGCAAAATTTATAAGAAAAAAAGCTAGAAAATTCTAGCTTTTAATTAATTATTTTTCAACTTAATCTTCTGTGTACCAGTCGTAGTGGAAGATTCCAGCTTTGTCTGTACGTTCATAAGTGTGAGCACCGAAGTAATCACGTTGGGCTTGAATCAAGTTAGCTGGAAGATTTTCAGAACGATAGCTATCGTAGTAGCTAATTGCTGATGTGAATGTTGGAATTGGAATTCCTGCTTGAACAGCAAGTGAAACTACATCACGAACAGCTTCTTGATAACGTTTTGTGATGTCTACAAAGTAGTCATCAAGCAAGAGGTTTTCAAGTTCGCTATCTTTGTCGAAAGCATCAGTAATATTTTGGAGGAATTCTGCACGAATGATACATCCAGCACGCCAAATTTGTGCAATTGTACCGTAAGGCAAGTCCCAATCAAATTCTTCAGAAGCTTTACGAAGTTGAGCAAATCCTTGAGCATAACTCATAATTTTTGAGAAATATAGCGCTTTGCGGATTTTTTCAATGACTTCTTTTTTATCGCCTGAGAAATTAACCGCTGGTCCAGATAAAACTTTGCTTGCTTTAACACGTTCATCTTTATAAGTTGAAATGTAACGAGCAAATACTGATTCTGTAATCAATGGAAGTGGTACACCAAGGTCAAGGGCAGACTCTGAAGTCCATTTACCAGTTCCTTTGTTTCCTGCTTTATCAAGAATTTTATCAACGATGTAGCCTTCGCCTTCATCATCTTTACGTTTCAATACTTCTTTAGTGATTTCAATGAGGTAGCTATCAAGTTCGCCTTCATTCCATTCTTCAAAAATGGCTTGAATTTCTGCATTGCTAAGACCAAGAACACGTTTCAACAAATCATAAGATTCAGCAATCAATTGCATATCGCCGTACTCAATTCCGTTGTGAACCATTTTAACGTAATGTCCAGCACCGTTTGCTCCCATGTAAGCCACACATGGTTTACCATCTTGAGGAGCTTTAGCTGCGATTTGTTCAAAAATTGGTGCAACCAAATCGTAGGCTTCTTTTTGACCACCAGGCATCATTGATGGGCCTAAAAGCGCACCTTTTTCACCACCAGAAACTCCTGTACCGATGAAGTTAATACCTGAGTCTGCAAGTTCAGCATTACGACGCATTGTGTCTGGGAAATGAGTATTTCCACCATCAATCAAGATATCGCCTTTATCCAAGAGTGGTAAAAGTGATTTAATTGTCGCATCTGTCGCTGCTCCTGCTTGAACCATGAGCATGATACGACGTGGTTTTTCAAGACTTCCAACAAATTCTTCAAGTGTTTTAGTGAGAACAAGATTCTTATCTTGATGTTCTTTATAAACTTCTTCAGTTTTTGAAGTCGTACGGTTGTAAATTGCAACGGTATAACCACGTGACTCTACGTTGAGTGCAAGGTTTTTCCCCATTACAGCCATTCCGACAACACCAAAGTTTGCTTGTGCCATTTGAAATCCTCCAGAGTATTTCTTTATATTCTATACTATATAGTATAACGCAATTTATTTCCAATTACCATAGTTAAGTATGTAAATATTTTACATGACAAAAAAATCTGCCTTAAAGACAGATTTTAAATTTTATTCTTTTTCGTCTGGAAAATTTGTTAATTCTTTGGCTTTGTCAGCAATTTTTTTCGCTTCTTCAGCAAGAGACTCAGTATCAATATCTTCTTTCACTTCATCTTTGGCATCTCTGAACTTAGCCACAACTTCTGCGGCTTCTTCTGAGATGTCTGATTCATTTTCATCGAAGAGTTCTTCTCCACTGTCTTTCATTGAATTAATTTTTTCAACGACAGCATCTTTAGTATCATTGAAGAAATCAACAACTGAATCTTTAGACAGTTCACCTGAGTCAACTTTTTCCATAATTAAATCACGTTTTGAAAGCAAAAATTCTTTGGCCTTGTCAGCTGAAATTTCACCTGAATCAAATTTTTCTTTGATCTCATTAAATTTTTCAGCTGAGAAATCAAGAGCAGTATCTCTCATTCCAGTCAATGTTTCTTGAGGGTTTTCTTTTAAATCATCATAAATTTTTCCAGCCCCTTCGCGGAGTTCGCTTCCTTTTTTAGGAGCTAAAAATAGAGCAGCTGCGGCACCAACTAAAGCACCAACTAGAAATCCTGTTTTTTTTGACATCGGTTAAGTCCTTTCTTTCGTAAGCAAGTTTAATTTACTTTTACACCCGCTTCAGTTTTATCTTTTTTAACAAAGAATTTTTTGGCTGTTTTTGCCAAAACGACGGCTGAAGCTGAAGTTGTTTTTCGTTTTGTTGAACCTCTATTAAGACGCGTCACAAGTTTACGACTTGAAGCATTGATGTCTGAAACACTTTCAGACAAGTCAGCAACCGCTGTAAACAAAGGGTCAATCGTGGCGACTTTCCCATTAACATCATCAAGCAAGGTATTGGCTTTAGTCATTATGCCATCAGCTTGATGAAGTAAGACATCTACATCGCTAGAAACTAATTTAACCGTACGGTTGGCTTCTTCAACAACCTTAGAAACTTTATGTAATACAATAACTAAGAAGACCACCAATACAGCAAATGCTATCGCGATAATCAATAATGCAATATTTCCCACGTTTCCTCCTCTTTATTCGGGTATAAAATCAGCACCCATTTTTTCAATCTTCTTTCATTTTGATGAAAGCGATTCTATTTGACTTCATTATAACAAATTGTTTCGCTATTTTCTAATATAACTTACATTTTTTTATGACAAGAAGTCTATCCTTCAGGATAGACTTCTTAATTTTTTTTCATTCTGCGATAAATAAAGAGAACAAGTCCTACAATTACTAATAAAACTGAAAGCCATTGTGACACACGAGCAGGTCCTAACATTAGGCTATCTGTTCGCATTCCCTCAACAATAAAACGAACGGCTCCATACCAGACGAGGTAGAAACTAAAAATATCCCCACGTTTTAATCCTTTAATTCGATGTCTAAAGACCATGACCAGAATAAAACCGCTTAGTGTACCAATACTTTCAAATAGGAAGGTAGGCATTCGATAATGACCATCAATAAACATTTGATTTCTAATAAAAGCAGGTAGCCAGTCTAAATTTGAAACAATTTTTCCATAGGCTTCTTGATTGACAAAATTCCCCCAACGTCCCATTGCCTGAGCGAGAAAAACACCCGGGATAGTAATATCAAGCAAATCTAGCGGATGAATCATTCGATAGTAGCTAAAGACAAAGAGGACAATTGCTCCAGCGATTAAACTTCCATAGATGGCTCCGCCACCATCCCACATGGCAATGATTTGTGAAGGATGTTGACTATAGTAAGACCATTGGAAAATGACATAATAAAGTCTCGCTCCAACGATTCCTAAAGGAAAAGCAAATAGAACAAAATCAATAATATCATCAGTTTTTATATTACGCTTTGGGGCTTCTTTACATGCGAGCCAAACGGCTAATGCGGCACCGCCCACAATAAAAATAGCATACCAGTGAATGGCTAGCGGCCCTAATTGGAGTGCAATCTTATTTAAAGCTAAAAAGGGAAATAGATTATTCATATTTTTTATCAGTTTTCTAAATTTACTGACAGAATTTTCGGTCAGTAATTTCTAAGTTTTATCTTATGATTCTTTATTATGACTGATTAAATCAGTGAGACGGTCTTCAAAAGTTTTTGTTGCATCAAAGCCCATTTGCTTAGCTCTAAAATTCATAACCGCAGCTTCAACAATTACTGACACATTCCGCCCAGTTTTTACAGGAATTCGGGTTTGTGGGACTTCAACATCAGAAAATTCAACTATAGTCGGTGCATTTCCCAAACGGTCAAAAGCTTTTTCCTTATCGTAGTATTCTAAATATATAGCCATATCAATATCCGTTGAATCTTTAACAGCACCAGCACCAAAAAGACTCATCACGTCAATAATCCCAACGCCACGAATTTCAATCATATTGCGCAAAATTTCTGCGGGTTCCCCAGAAAGTGTGAATGCATCCCGTTGAAAAACATCTACACGGTCATCAGCAACTAATCGGTGGCCACGTTTGACTAACTCAAGACCAGTTTCTGATTTACCAATCCCACTAGCCCCTTGAATAAGAACGCCGACCCCAAAAATATCCATCAAAACACCATGAACAGTCGTTCTTTCAGCTAAACGTTCATCAAGAAATGAGGTCAATACTGAGTTCAATCGGCTGGTTGCTTCACGCGATTGAAGTAAAACAATGTCAGACTTTTTAGCTGCTGCCACCATTTCACTAGGAATTTCTAAATTACGTGCAACAATAACAACCGGTGTTTCTTTGGCCATGACTTTTTTCAAGAGATCATAGCGATTATCTCCAACTACAGTCATCATGTATGACCATTCTTTCATCCCAAAAAGTTGAATTCGTTCGGGTGTGAAATAATCAAAATACCCAGCCATTTCTAAACCTGGGCGCATAATTTCTGAAGTTGTAATTTCTTTTTGTAATGCTGTTTCTGTTGAGTAAATCACATGAAAATGAATTTTGTCAAGTAAATCTTGAACTGAAACCGCCATTGTAAGTCTCCCCTATTATTTCATAAATAAGAACAACTGACAGAGAATATTTTTTCGTCATAAAACTTTGTCAGTACTTTTATAATAAAAATTGTGATAAAAATCACATTTTCATATCACGTATAAATTTATCCAAGCGATAAGCAAGGAAGATTCGGCGTACTAAAAGAAAGCCGAAAAACGTGGCTAAAAACCACGAAGCAGATAGGAAGGACCAGCTAAAAATCCAAGCTTCAAGTACCGTTCCAATCATAAAAGAATAAAATCGTTGTTTAGGCATGCCTCTATTATGACATTTTTAAACCAGAAATGTCAATGGATTGTGTTGAATAATACTTAATAAAAAAAGCATTTTATTTTCTAAAAAGCTTTTCAATTTGATGATTTATTTAGCAAAGAATTTGATAATTAAAAAGATAAGTCCAGCATCAACCAATAGTCCCACATACCATGAGAAATTGAAATACCATTTTCTAGTTTTATGATGACAGAGATGCCCAGCCAAAATTGCTCCAGTCCCTCCACCTAAAAGTGCTTGTGCAAGTAAAACTTTTTCAGGAATTCTCCACAGATGATGTTGGGCCTTGTACTTATCCACCGCATAAAAAACAAAAACAATAAGATTCCAAACTGCTAATAAAACTAATAAATAAAGAATCATTTTTCTCCCTTCATATCTATACTAAATATCATTAGATTTTAAATTCTTTCATTTTCTCAACTCGAAGAGCCCCTTTTTGACCACTAAAAGTCCAACGTTGTTTAAACGCCCGTCTTTCCTGAGTATTTCCCGCAATAATTTGACCAGAATTAACAGAAACAAGGTAGTCAATAGCTACAAAATAGAGGTCAACTTCAAATTGATTATCTTTTACTTCTTTATAACGCATGATTCCATCCAAAACTACACTACGCGTGTGATTAATTTGACCTTTGTCACTCATCTTTTGGAGAATTTTTTCATGTTTTTCATATAAATTATCACCATAAGATTCGGACAAAGCTCGTAAGTCATGTTTATCCCAAGCATCTTGAACTTTTAGAAAAATTGCTTCTATTTCTGCTTCCAAAGCTGAATCATTTAATGTCTTTTCTTGAAAATAACCTCTTTTTTTAAAGGGAAGTTTAACTCTATTTCTTATAAAATAAAATCCGAGACCGGCAAGCACAATCAGCCATTTCCAAATCCTTCCTCTATTATACCTGCTCCCCATTCTAGATGTACTCGAATTAGAAGTATAGCTATTAGAACCAGTATTACTATAATGGCTGTTAGTATTTCCACCTCCAAAATTGCCGCCAGTTCTTGTACTTCTATTTCCTCCCCCTCGAAATCCTCCTGCTGTTGCAAAAGCATGAGGTGTGACTAAAACTAAGCCACTGATGAGCAATAAAATAACCACTTTCTTCATCATTTGATTCAAAAATTATTTCCTTTTCTTTGTCACTGATTTTATTATATATATTTTGTTATTATACCCTATTTCCCTTTTTATTTGAAACATCTGTTAAATTGCTACTTTTAGTGGAGTCTATTAAAAGAGTGTGATATAATTACCTCATGAAAAAACTCATGAATCTTTTTAAATCTGAAACTGTTAGATATCTCATTTTCGGAGTCCTAGCAACAGCAGTTTATGCCTTTGTCAAATGGTTAACTTGGCAAGCTTGGCATTCTGGTTGGGGTTCAGAAACTGCCGCTCAAGCTTCAAGTATTATTTTTGCATTTTTTACCAATAAACTTTTTGTTTTCAAACATGAATCATCAAACTTATTACGTGATTTCATCAATTTTACTTCAGGACGAATTGTTCTTTTACTCCTATCCATCTTTATTAACTGGTGGTTCATTGATCAACATCCTGATATTTTGATGAATCTTTTTGGACTTTCTAAAAATAATATGGTTGCTGCTCTTAACCTCGTCGTTCAAGTTTTAATTATTGTTATTAACTATCTTTATTCAAAATTCTTTGTCTTCAAAAAAGATAAAAATTTAACAGAATAAACTAATTTTTTACTGACAAGATGAAAAAATACTGACAGTTCAATGTAAGCAAAGTGAGCATTGAATCGGCGGATAAAAAAAATACTGACAGATTTTCTGTCAGTATTTTTTCTCATTTTTATCAGTATTTTTATTTTCTAATTTCCTTGATGAATTCAACAATTTCACCACGTCGTGTCTCAATCTTACCAACTTTTGTTTTTTGATAAACAGCATTTAATATGGCACCAATAATCAAAACGCGGGCGATGAAAATAAACCAAATCATCAGTGCAAAGACAACCAATGACCCAATCAATTTCAAGTCATCTAATCGCTGAAGAGCAAAGCTAACATATTTTGCAATCCAGTTGGTTAGAAAAACAAGAACAAAGGTTGAAAATATTGTTCCAGGCATGGTGTATCTCAATTTTCTTATTTTAACATTTGGTAGGATAAAATAAAGCATCATCAAAGATAGAAAGGTCGCTACAGCAATCGCTGGTAAAGTCATATTGTGTAAAGTTCGGTAGAGATGATCATCAAAAGGAAATAAGCGATGAACTTGTTCAAGAATTAATTGTCCAAAAGTAGAGAGAACAATTGAAAAGTAAAGAAAGAGTAAAATCGCAAATCCGGCAGCTAAACCGATAATTCGACTGACAATAAAATCTCGATGATTAAAGACTTCATAAGCTTTATTCATTGACATTTGTAGAGCAGATAAGGCTCTTGAAAAGGTCCAAAATCCTGCTAAAACAGAGAGTGAAAGTAAGCCTGTATTTCTTTGATTTAAGAGATTATTAATGACTGGTTCAATTCCTTTGTAAACATCACTTGGGAGTTGCTCAGACAAAAAGCTCAATAAAGCTGTTGTATTGATATGTAAGAAGGGTAAAATATTTCCGACAATCAATCCTAGAGGAAAGATTGCAAGTAAAAGGTAATAAGCAACAGCAATTGAAGACAGACTCATTTCTGAACTTTTGAAAAAAGTCATAAAAGTTGTCGTTAGTTCAGCAATTTTTTGTATAACTTTTTTCATCTTTCCTCTCATCTGTTTTTCCTTTTACTTCTTAATAAGTCCGTTCTTCGCCTTGAGAAGTCAAAATCACAGGACCATCTTTAGTGATAACAAACTGGTGTTCGTATTGACATGATAAACTTCCGTCAAGTGTAACGTAACCACGTTCACCATCATGGTCAATTTCCCAACCCCCAGTGTTAATCATTGGTTCAATGGTTAAGACCATTCCTTCGCGTAAACGAAGTCCACGTCCAGCACGTCCGTAGTGGGGCACCATTGGTTCTTCATGCATTGTTGGTCCAACGCCATGTCCTACAAGGTCACGAACGACACCATAGCCACGACTTTCAGCGTATTCTTGAATAGCTGCCCCAATATCACCAATGCGGTTGCCTACTTTGGCTTGTTCAATTCCAAGATAGAGACATTCGCGGGTCACATCCATCAAGTTTTTTACTTCGTCAGAAACTTGGCCTACAGCATAAGCCCAGCAAGAGTCAGCAACACCACCGCGGAATTCTTCTTGATATTTAACCATTGATTCAGCATCGTCAAAATTAAGTTTTGAAACATCAACAGAACCATCTTCAACCAACCCGAGAACCATGTCAACCTTAATCAAATCACCATCTTTAAGAATTTGATGACGTGGAAATGCGTGAGCCACTTCATCATTCAAACAGCAGCAAGTAGCATAAGGGAATGGATTATAATTTCCTTCATCCACTCCGATTTGTAAAGGTAAAACATTTTTTTCTTTACAAACTTTGCGGACATATTCTTCAATTTCCCACATGTCAATCCCTGGTTTAATCAACTCACGAAGCCCAATGTGGATATCTGCCAAAATTTTGCTACTACGTTCCATTTGCTCGATTTCACGTTGCGATTTTAATGTAATCAATTTATTCTTTCCTTCTAAAGTTCTGAGAAAAACTCAGTTCTTTTTATTTAAATTAATGTTTTGAAGTGACTCATACTTCATCGAAAAATAAATTTTCATTTACTGGGGTTACTGAATCCTTATAAGATAGTATTTATGACTTTATCTATAAGAATTTTCTTCGACAATCATGAGCCTTTTCAAAATTACTTTGAATGCTAATTCAACTGAACAGATTTTTTTGTAATCCAAAACAGTCTATTTAGTATAAATACACTTTATTTTACCATAAATTTCCCTATAACTAGGTGTTTTTTATATAAATTGGCAGTAAAACTTCATCTACCAATTCATTAATTTGCTTATCATTCATGGATTGACCTTCAAGGAGCATATGATAACGGGTCATCTGGAAAGGTAAAAGCTTAGCTGTTTGCCCAATTTTTTCACGCGCTTCCCCTCTTTCCTGAGCCCTTGCAAGCAAGCGTTCCATAATAATCAGATTACTTGGAAGGACATTGCCAACGGTCGATTCAAGAACATTTTTTCCTTGTGACTGCATAAATGAAACGAAGGCCAGAAATCCTTTGGGATAGAGTTTAAAATTCTCTCTCATAAAGGTTAAAAGTTCAATTAAATCTTGCCGCAAGCTCCCACTGTTAATTTCTTGGTCTATCACATTTCCTCGCCACTCAGGATTTTGTGAAATATTGAAACGGACAGCTTCAAAAATTAAGTCAAAAACATCATCCCAATAACGATAAAGTACGCTTCGTGTGGTTTTGGCTTCTTTTGCGACATTTTGAAAGGTTACTTTTTCATAGCCTTCATTTTCTAAAATATGAACTGCCGCTTTATAAATTGCTTTCTTAAGTTCATCCCCTCTTCTTCGAGAATGATTAGGTGATTTTTTTTCTTTTTCTTCAAACATAAGAGACCTCGTGTTTCTTAATTCTATTATAACATCATCTTTATCTAATACCAACAAATCAAATTAGATACAAAAAGAATCTTATTGTTGACAAAACTTATTCTTAGGTTTATAATAATTTTGTATTTAAGATACAAAATGTATGTTATTTTTAAATTATAATTCCTAAGTTTTGATAACTTAGTTTTCGCTCAGACGAAAGAAAGGATTAACATGGCAAAATCAAAAAAGAATGAAAAAGAAAAATTGCCAAAGGAATTGACGCGAAATGCTTGGATTTTAGTCGTTGGTGCTATTGCTCCAATGCTTGATTCAACCATGGTCAATATCGCAATCAACAAACTTCAAAGTGACTTACATACTTCACTAGACATGATTCAGTGGGCAATTACAGGCTACGTTCTTGCACTTGCTGTAGCCGTCCCTGTCTGTGGTTATGTTGTCAATCACATTGATGGAAAAAAAGTAATGCAGTGGTCACTCCTTAGTTTTGGACTTTTTAGCTTTTTATCTGGAATTGCTTGGAATATTGATAGTTTTATCATTTTCCGAGCTGTTCAAGGATTTTCAGCTGGTTTTATCACTTTACTGATGACAACCCTGCTAATGCAAATTACGCCTCCAGATAAACTTGGTCAATTGATGGCTGTTGTCTCAACTCCTATTATTCTTGGACCAATTATCGGGCCAGTACTTGGTGGTGCAATTGTATCTGGAGCAAATTGGCACTGGATTTTCTATATCAATATTCCGGTAGTAATTATTGCAGTCCTCCTTAATCATTTTTATCTAAGTTCTTTCAAACCTTTCAACCCTAAAGCTAAACTAGATTGGTTTGGAACACTCCTTTTGGCTGGCGGTTCTGTGGGATTAATTTACGGAATGATGAAGGGTTCAACTAATGCTAAAAATTTTTTCAATAGTCAAATGATTACTTTTGTCATCATTGGCTTAGCCTTGTTTGTTATTTACGGAATTTATAATCGCATTCGCAAAAATAATACTGTTCTTCCGCTCAGATTTTTCAAATCTAAAAACTTCACTGCAGCGAATATTGGAATCTTTTTAGCTGGAATTGCTTCTAATGGACCTATGCTTTTACTGCCACTTTTCTTTCAAAATACAAAAGGCTTTACAGCCGTTGAAGCAGGTCTAATGTTGATTCCCCAAGGGCTTGGTATGATGGTGACTCGACCTTTGATTGGGAAGATGATTGACCGTATGGGAGCTCGTCCTGTAGTACTTGTTTCCCTGGCTATTTCCCTTCTTGGAACACTTCCTTTCATTTTTGTTCACGAAAATACAAATTTGATTTGGTTGGGATTGGTTTTATTTGTTCGTGGAATGGGAATTGGTGGTTTGCAAATGCCAATGATGACTGATATTTTCATTGGTTTAGACAAACAAGATATCCCTGGTGCATCAGTAGGACAAAGAATCATTCAAAACGTTGGTTCATCTTTTGGTTCAGCCGTCATCTTGGCAGTTGTGACGGCGGTTGTGACGTCTGAAATTGCTGGACAGATGACAACTAAACTACATCAATTAGCGGCGATGCACACCAATTTAACACCGACTGTCATTGCAAAAGCAAAAACTTCTGTTGAAAAAGCGGTCACGCTTAATGGTTATCAACTTGGCTTTCTTGTCTCTTCGATTGTTTTAATTGTGATTGCTATTCCAGCCATGTTCCTTTCACAAAAGAAGGTCAACAAATAAAATTCGTAGTTTTTAGCTTTGATTTCACTTGTTTTTTGATATAATTGAATTGAATTATCTCAATAATAGATAGATGAACTTTAATCAATTAACTGAGCTTGGAGCGCTAAATTGTATGGCTCCTTGCATCTTATAGGAGAGTGAAAAAATGCCATTAGCAAAAATTGTATATGCAAGTATGACAGGAAATACTGAAGCTTGTGCCGATATTGTCGCTGATAAACTTGAAGAATTAGGTTTTGAAGTAGAACTTGACGAATGTTCTTCTGTTGATGCCGATGAGATGGCTGATGCTGATCTTTGTATCGTTGGAACTTACACTTACGGTGACGGTGAATTACCTGACGAAATTGTCGATTTTTATGAAGAATTAGCTGAGGTTGATTTATCTGGTAAAATTTACGGTTGTTTCGGGTCAGGTGATACTTTCTATGATGACTTCTGTATCTGTGTCGATATGTTTGAAGCGCAATTTGAAAAAACTGGCGCAACAAAAGGAGCTGAACTTGTTCGTGTTGACTTGTCTCCTGAAGATGAAGACGAAGCTCATCTCGAAGCCTTTGCGGAAACTTTGGCGGCTCACTTTAACTGATTGAGTTAAGATATGTGATAAAAATTACTGACAAAGACGGAAAAATAAATATAAATGCAAAAAAATTACTGACGGAGGTTCTGTCAGTAATTTTTTTGTCTACCAATTTGAGATTCGGTTGTTTGGACTGATTTGTCAGTAATTTTATAATGAAAACATCAAAATTCCAGCTGCTACAGCCACATTTAAAGATTCTGCTTGTCCTGGCATGTCAATATGAACGAGTTTGTCAGCAGCTTTAACGGCTTCGTCAGAGACTCCGGCCCCTTCATTTCCCATAATCAATGCGAAGTGTGGTTCATTGATTATTTTATAAGACACAGAATTTGCTGACAGCGTGGTCGTCAATATTGAAATGCCTGCTTTTTTAAGTTGAGCAAAACAATCTTCTTTAGCCATTCGTACAAGAGGCAAATGAAAATTTGAGCCTTGCATAGACCGCATGACCTTTGGACTGTAAATATCTGCGGTTTCGCCAAGTAATATAACAGCCGAAAATCCAGCCGCATCAGCTGTTCTAATCATTGTCCCTACATTTCCTGGGTCTTGTACGTTTTCTAAAAGTAAAAATTTTGCTGCTGAAAAATCAATGACTTCTTCAATTTTTGTCACTTCAGCAATCAGTCCTTGTGGGCTTTCGCTGTCAGCTAAAGATTTCAACACTTCTTTACTGACCAGATTTACAGATAAGTCTGTCAGTAATTTTTCAGACCCAATCATTTCTGTCAGTTTAGTCAGTTTATTTTCTTCAACAAAAATTTGCTTTATTGAACGACCAGCTTTCAGCGCTTCCTCCAACAAATGAAATCCTTCGATGAGATATGAATTTTTGCGGTATTTTTTTGTCAGCAATTTTCTTGCTTCTTTAATTTTTTTATTATCTTTTGAACTGATGATTTCCATTCTCCAATTATATCATAGCCAGTAAGGCGAAACAAAGTTTTACATTGCCAGTATCCCATTGCATTGATAATCAAATGAAGTGTAAGATAGCTGTTGCCACTTTACTGGCTTACAGATATGCTAGTTGTTCATCTAAAAAGGATAATTTCCCACTGAGTGATTGTGACTTATGAAAAACATAGATCCCTTTGGTTTGGACAGCAAAGCATAAGCAGTGAAACTTTTATCAGATTTTTGTCAATCTTGCTGGTGCTTATGTTATAATAAAAGAAAACGTTTTAATTATTATCATTTCAACAACATAAAGCTAGGAGGTCTTAAGATGTTCAAAGTAAAAATGATTGTTTCTGGGCGCGTTCAGGGTGTCGGATTTCGTTATTTTGTTATCATAAGTGCGCGTGAACTGGGCATTTTAGGGCGTGTTTGGAATAATGATGACGGTACAGTTGAAATTCTCGCGCAAACAGAGGACGAAAAAAAATTAGAAGAATTCACTGCCATTGTTCGTGGGGAAAAATCAAGTAAAGGACGTCTTTCACCCTTTGCTAAAGTCACTGATGTCAAATCAAGCCCTGCAAATTTCCCTGATTTCACAGACTTCAATATCAAATATTAGAAATTAAAAAATACTGACAAAAAGCTTGTCAGTTCAATGCGACTGAAACGAGCATTGAAGCGGCAGATAAGAAAAATTACTGACGGAAATTCCGTCAGTAATTTTTTACATTTACATTTTATTCTTTATCAGCAAGTTTATCCACAAATTCCAAAACGGTCAGTAAATTTCGCTTATCAATATGATAGGAAACAGCAGCTTTAACCGCAGGTTTTGCACAAAAGGCAATCCCAATACCAGCTGTATTTAGCATTGGAATATCATTTGCGCCATCACCTACAGCAATAACCTCAGATAAATTCAACTTATTTTCATTTGCCCATTGTTTGAGCCTATCAACTTTGAAATCTTTATCCACAACTGTCCCATGCGTTTTTCCAGTCAAATGGCCATTTTCCACAGACAAACGATTAGCAAAAACATAATCTATTTTTAAATCTCTTGCGATTTTATCCACTATTTCATGAAAACCACCAGAAACAAGGCCAGCTTTCCAGCCTTTCGCATGCAAAGTTTCAATTAATCCCGTTGCACCCTTAGTTAAATGAATTTCTTTGTAAACATCGTCAAAAATAGTTGTGGGCAAACCAGAAAGCAAAGCCACCCTTTCTCTCAAAGATTCCTTAAAATCAATTTCGCCAGACATAGCGGCAGCCGTAATTTCTGAAATCTTATCACCCATACCCGCTTTTTCCCCTAAGAGATCAATGACCTCTTCTTCAATCAATGTGCTATCCACATCCATCACAAGTAATCCTTTTGCAGCCATTTTCTTCCTTTTCCATTCGTTTTTTAAACTAAACTCTGATTTTCAATTAAGCGAACACGAATAATATTATCAGCAGCCTCAAAACGTGAAACTAAAGCCGCCAACTTTCCTTCATCTTTTTCATCCAAGTCAAGTAAAGTATAGGCATAATCTCCTTGACCACGATTAACAATATTAGCAATATTAATATTTTCTGCTGCCACCGCAAGTGAAATTTGAGCCACAACATTAGGCACATTTTTATTGATTAAGGTCACACGATAAGGCGTATTCAACTCTTGCAAAACACGTGGAAAATTGACTGAATTAATAATTTCGCCAGTTTTCAAATAAGTTTGAACAGAATCCAGAGCCATTCTTGTGCAATTTAAACTCGCTTCCGCCGTTGAACCACCTAAATGAGGAGTTAAAAAAACTTGTGGATGATGATAAAATTTTTCAGAACCAAAATCCGTTCCAAAAAAGCGGACAATTCCCTCATCAATCGCTTTAAGCACTGCTTCTTTATCCGTAATCTCATCTCGTGCATAATTGAGCAAAATCACTCCCTTTTTACACTTAGATAAATTTTTCCAATTGAGCATTTTCGTCGTTTCATCCGTCGCTGGCGTATGAACCGTGATATAATCTGCCTTCTCAAAAATCTCAGCCAAATCATTCACTCTTTTAACATGATGTGACAAGTTCCAAGCGTGCTCAATTGAAAGATAAGGGTCATAACCAATAACTCTCATTCCTAAACGCTGTGCATCATTGGCAACTTTTGAACCAATATTCCCAAGGCCAATTACCCCTAAAGTTTTTCCTGAAATTTCAGAACCAGAAAACGCCTTTTTCCCATGTTCAACCGCCCCATCAATGGTATTATCATCGCCTTTTTGACCAGTCAACCATTTGTTTGCTGGTTTTAAATTACGTGTTCCAAAAATCATCATTGACAAAACTAATTCTTTAACCGCATTGGCATTCCCACCAGGCGCATTAAAGACTACAATCCCTTTACTGGCACACTTTTCTATCGGAATATTATTAAAACCAGCACCAGCACGTCCAATCGCCAAAAGCGCTTTGGAAAATTCATAATCGTGGAAAGGCTGAGCCCGACAAATAAATGCGTCAGATTCAGCTTCTGACACTTGATTAACAAGAAAGCCTTCGCCAATTTCATCTAATGCAATTTGGTCGATATTATTTCCAATTGTTTTGATATGATAAGTCATTTATATCCCTCTTCAAATTCTTTCATAAATTTCACTAATTCAACAACCCCCTCTAAAGGAAAAGCGTTGTAAATACTTGCTCTCATTCCTCCCACGGAACGATGACCTTTGAGTGATTTGAAACCTTTTTCTTCAGCTTTTTGGGTGAATAGCTCATCCAATTCTTGACTTGGACTTGTAAAAACAACATTGCAAATCGACCGCTCATCTTTATTTTTGATTGGGTTCTGATAAAAGTCAGATTGGTCAATTAAATCATACAACAATTGAGCTTTTCTCTGATTCATTTCTTCGAGTTTTTTTACGCCACCTTGCGCTTTTACCCATTTGAAAACCAGCCCGGCCACATAAATAGCAAAAGTCGGCGGGGTATTGTACATCGAGCCATTTTCAACCAAAATCTGATAATCCATCATTGATGAGAGGCTTTCAGCTTCATTCAATAAGTCTTCACGAATAATGACAATGGTTAAACCAGCAATACCTAAATTTTTCTGAGCTCCAGCGTAAATTAATCCAAATTTACTCACATCATAATCAACCGCCAAAATATTTGAACTCATATCAGCAACCAAAGGAAGGCTTGCAAACTCAGGCAAATTTTCAGGAAAAATACTTGTTCCTTCAATCGTATTATTCGTTGTCAAATGGAGATAGGCCCCATTTTTTTCATCAATTTTAGATTTATCAATTTTCAATAGATGATTATAATTATCTTTTTTAGTCGAGCCCAAACTAATCGCCATCAAATCAAGGAAATGACTCAATTTCACCGCTTCATCATAAGCCTTTTCACCAAAGGCGCCCGAAATATTGTAATAAGCCTTTTTGCCAATTGCCAAATTCATTGGAACCATTGAAAATTGACTGGAAGCTCCCCCTTGTAAAAACAAAATTTTATAGTTTTGAGGAATTGACATCAAATCACGCAAATCGTTCTCAGCCTCATCAATTACTTTTTGGAAAGCCTTGGAGCGATGCGAAATTTCCATCACTGACATACCACTTTTTTCAAAGTCTAACAGTTCTTCTTGAACCTTCTTCAAGACTTCCTTTGGAAGTACACTGGGTCCTGCGCCAAAATTATAAATCATCGATTTCACTTCCTCAAATTATTTATTAATCACTATTATAGTATAATTTTCTGATAATTCAAATATAAAAAAATACTGTTCGACAAAAAAGCACAGTCAACTGTGTTTTTTTGTGTTAACAGTAATTTACCAATTTAATAAATCAAGTAAGAGCATGTTCCATTCAACCTCTTTGGCATAGAAAATATTCCCACCATTAGAGTAGAGCTTTCCTTTATTATAAATCAATGAATCCAGAGTCAAATGATAATAAGTTTCACCCGTTGTATTTCCTAAACTTGGCGCAACGACATCACGAGAATAATCCTTAGAAAGAGCGATAGTGTTCTTTCCACCATGAGCAGCTATGTAATCAACATAGGCCTTCCCATAGTTATAAGCCTGAACCCCTGCCCAAGCGTCGACCTTTTTTTGTGAAGCATATTCTAAAACTTTTGACAAATTAGAAATACCTTGTTTAATACTTTCTTGTTCTGTTGAGAAAGTATTTGTTGTGCCATTCAAGCTTTCACTTGATTGCATAATATCAACTTGTTTTCCTTTAGTTTCTGTATAAATAATTGCCAAAGCCAACTTTGTATCACCACTCAAGCCTTGTGCTTTAAGGCTTTTTTCGACCTCTACCTCATAAGACATTACGTCTTTCACATTTTCATGCATACGGTAAACATAAAAACCACTGAATACAAGAAGTATCAGTACTATTAATCCAATTAATTTTTTAAACATTTCACTTACCTAAATTTTCTGACTGCTCTTATTCTTTACTAGCACATATCATTATTTTTTTTGCAGTCATTTTTTATATAAGCTCTATTATAACACTTCTCTTTTAAATTTAGCTTAACATTAAAAAATTAGACAAATTTTCTTTGTCTAATTTTTGATATTATAAGGGAAATTGACGAGTCAGTTCTAAAGCTGCTTTCCTAACTTCCGCAAGTTTTTCTTGATTATCGTGATTAACCAAAGCTTCTGAGACCAATTGTGCGACTTTTTTCGCTTCAACTTCTTTAAATCCTCTTGATGTAATTGCTGCTGCTCCAATTCGCACCCCTGAAGTTTTAAATGGTGATAATGTTTCATCAGGAATTGCTTCTTTATTAAGTGTGATGTGAACACTATCCAATAAATCTTGAGCTTCTTTCCCATTAATTCCTAAGTCTAAAACTTTAAGATTAAGCAAATGATTATCTGAACCACCAGCTATCAATCGTAAGCCTTCCACTTTAGCAAATTCCTCAGCCATTGCTTGCGTATTTTTAATGACTTGTTCAATATAGGTTGTGAATTCTGGATCAAGTGCTTCTTTAAAAGCTACTGCTTTTGCTGCAATGACATGTTCTAAAGGCCCACCTTGAGTTCCAGGGAAGATTGCAGAGTTAATTTTCTTGGCCAAAGCTTCATCGTTAGTCAAAATCATTCCACCACGTGGTCCACGGAGTGTCTTATGAGTTGTTGTTGTAACGACATCAGCATAAGGAAGTGGATTAGGATGCGCACCAGTCGCTACCAATCCAGCAATATGTGCCATATCAACCATTAATTTTGCTCCAACACTATCAGCGATTTCACGGAACTTAGCAAAATCAATCAGGCGTGAATAGGCAGAAGCGCCAGCAACAATCAGTTTAGGTTGAACTTGTTTAGCAATTTTTAAAATTTCATCATAATCTAAAAGCTCAGTTTCAGAATTAACTCCATAAGGAACAAAATGATAAGTTTTTCCTGAAAAATTGACTGAAGCCCCATGAGTCAAGTGACCGCCAGCATTTAAATCCATTCCTAAGACTGTGTCTCCAGGTTGAATTAATGCCATATAAGCTGCCGCATTGGCTTGAGAACCTGAATGAGGTTGAACATTGGCAAATTTTGCACCGAAAAGTTCTTTTGCTCGTTCAATAGCCAAATTTTCTACAACATCAACCGCTTCTGTTCCGCCATAATAACGT
Organism: Lactococcus sp. FSL K6-0773; assembly: GCF_038006485.1. Classification (NCBI taxonomy): domain Bacteria; kingdom Bacillati; phylum Bacillota; class Bacilli; order Lactobacillales; family Streptococcaceae; genus Lactococcus; species Lactococcus sp. FSL K6-0773. The sequence goes on from NZ_JBBOVF010000001.1 coordinate 1,256,270, forward strand.
TTCCCAGGATAACCTTCGGCATATTTATTTGTCAAAACAGAACCTTGTGCTGCCATAACTGCTTTTGAAACAATATTTTCTGAAGCAATTAATTCAATATTTTGTTGCTGACGAATTTCCTCAGCATGAATGGCTGCCCACAATTCTGGGTCAAAACTTTCAAAATCTTCTTTATCAAAAATCATTGGTTCTCCTTGTATGTCTTTTGGGATATTTTAAAAAATATAAGTAGAATTTTATAGTCATTGGCGCTATAAACTTAATCAGTTAATTTTAGTTTACTTTCGCAAGCAAACTTTCAACTCTAAAACTATTATATCGGCTAAAGGCTCTTTTTTGAAATAAGTTGGCTTGTAAATCTCATCATTGCCAAAGAATGTTCGGAAATTTTTAGATTACTTTTTTCAGCTTATTTTATTCAATTTGACCAAGTTCAGGAACTTTTTTAAGTAATTCTTCTTTAGTAACAGCCCCTTGACGCAGTAATTTTGGTTTTTCTTGCGTCAAATCGATGATTGTTGTATCTAGTCCATAGATGCTATCATCTTGAACAGCGACTGCGGCATTTTCTAAAATTTCAGGACTTAAATCGGCAAAGAAACTTGGACTTTTAGAACCACTTAAATTGGCAGAAGGTCCGACCAAAACACCGACTTCTTTGATAATTTTTTGAGTTACTGCAATATTTGGCATTCTAAAACCAACAGTACTTTTTCCAATATGAATCCATTCAGGAACATCTTTAGATGCCTCTAAAATAATGGTTAAAGGGCCAGGAAGAAAGGCTTCCACAATTTTTTGGAGATAAACTGGTTGATTGATTGAATATTTTAAAATATCTTCAAAGCTTGAAATATTCATATTTAAAGCTTTTTCTGTTGGACGTCCTTTAACTGAATAGAGTTTTTGGACTGCTTCTTCATTCATCGCATCTGCAAAGAGACCGTAAACTGTTTCTGTCGGTAAAATAGCTAACTGACCAGATTTTAGTGCTTTGATAGCTCTAGCTGATAAACGATTTTTATTATTATTCTCTTTTTCTGACTGCTTGTCTAGTTCTTTTTGTAATGTTTTTGCTTCAATAAAAAGATTTTCTCTGATATTTTTCAAATCATCTGGTACTTTGTAGGGACGACGAAAGAGAAAACCAATAATACCATAAAATCCACCTTCGACTTTTTCAAGTTCGTTAGCAAAATTATTGAGTCCCCCTTGCACAAACTTCAAATTTTCTTTAGCTTGGTCTATCTTGTTTGACTCAACCAAAGTTTTGATATCTTTTAATTGCACTTGCAAAAAAGAGGACATTGTTCGTAAATCATTTTCAACTTTCATTTTAACTTCTTTCTTAAATATATTTTATCTTTTAACTGAACTTTTCCTTCAAAAATAGGATGATCACAATTATCAAGAAAATAATTGGAAATTTTATGAGTAATTGTGAAGCCGCATTTTTCATAGAAAGCTACATTGTTTGAAACATCATCTGTTCCAAGAATTAGCTCATCAGCTGCTAAATTTTCTTTCAAATATGTGATGAGTTGTTTCATCATTTGCTGACCGAATCCTTGTCCTTGAAAACTAGTTTCTACCGCGAAATTCTCAATTTCAAAAGTATTTTTTTGTTTTTTTATGACTACAGCACAGGCAACGGTCTTGCCATTTTTTAAAGACAGAGTAAATAAATCTCCATTTTCCAGATAATTTTCTAAATGTGGTCCATCATCAGCTAATAATAATATTGGTAAAAAATCTTCTTTTTGCTGAAATACTTGTTCAAAAATTAAAGAATTCATTTTTCTCCTTAAATATAGCAACAGTAGCTTTTATCACTTGACACTAATCATTCGATCTTTTCCAAATATATCCTGATGAATACTAACAAGCTTGTCAGTAAATTTTTCTTGAAAAATAGCTTGCACAGCTTGCCCTTGCTTATAGCCGATTTCCAAATAAATTTTTCCATTATCAGTCAGATGATTGACCGCTTGGTCAGCAATTTTTTGATAAATTGCTAATCCCTGATTTTCCGCAAAAAGCGCTAAATCAGGTTCATATTTAATGACAGAATTATCCATTTCGTAAGTTTCATCAAAAGCAATATATGGCGGATTAGAAACGATAATATCAAAGCTGTCAGTAATTTTATCTAGTACATCTGATTGAATGAATTCCAAATTAGCCTGATTTATTTCAGCATTTTCAGCTGCTAAAGTTAGTGCCTCTTTAGAAATATCAGAAGCTTTTACTGACCAATTTTCACGCGCTTGAGCTAGAGAAATGGCAATCGCTCCTGACCCTGTTCCAATATCTAAAATTTTGAGGGAATCTTTCTCATTTTCAGCCAAAATCATTTCTACTAATTCTTCAGTTTCAGGACGAGGAATTAAAACACGCTCATCGACCTTCAATTTCAAATCACGGAATTCTGCCCAACCCACTATATATTGTGGAGGCTCATTTTGATGAAGACGTTTTGACACTTCTGTCAGTAATTTTAATTCTTGGTCAGTAATTTTTTCTCGCATTAAATTCAACCAAGATAATTTATTAAGTTCATGTAAATTTCGCCAGACAAATTCCAACTCAAAAGGGTCTTCTAAATCTGCTGACAAAGTTCGCACAGCTTCAATCCAAAGCATTTTTCTTTTTCTACTTTCCAATATTAATTATTTTTCTAATATCTTTTTAAATTACTCTTCCAAGTATAGCAAAAAAGCCCAATAAAATCAGGCTTAATCAACTTTTCAGTTTAATGTAAATCCTTGCTTTTTCAAAAATTTGGCAACATCCTCACGCCGTGGCTTTGTCAGAAAATTGCTCATTTCCTGCGTCCAATCAGTAGACTTTTGATGATGACTCCGATTGGCATAGTAATCTGAAGTTTGTTCATTATAAGCCTGTAAATCACTCACTGTCACACGATTATAAGCATTTACTGACAAAATATTTGCTCTTGGTAAACGTGGTTTAACTTCATTTCGTGTTTTTGGCATCCCAATTGTAAGACCAAAAAGTGGAACAGTCAATTCTGGTAAATCCAGTAAATCTGCCACTTTAGCAATATCATTACGAATCCCACCAATATAACAAATTCCAAGCCCCATAGATTCTGCAGCTATCGCCATATTCTGTGCAGCAATTGTAGTATCAACAATGGCAACCGTCAATGCTTCCATATTCTGGAGAGCCTTCACATCCTTATTTTCCGTTTGTAAAATCTGAGCTTGTCGATACCAGTCAGCCACAAATATATAAAAAACACCTGTTTGATTCACATAATCATCTGAACCTGATATCTTAGCCAGTTCACGACGTAAATCATTATCCGCTATCTCAATGATTGAATAAGCTTGTAGAAAATTAGATGAAGCTCCAGACTGTGCAGCTTTTATCAACAACTCCTTGACATCAGCTGACAAAGGCTCTGCTTTAAAATCACGAACTGATGCGTGGAGCAACATTTTTTCAATCGTTGGATTCATGATTGTTTCATCATTCATCAAAATAAGTTCCTCACTACTAATAATTTTTATAAATAATCATTATTTTACAAGATTCTCTACTAAATAAGAGGTGAAATTCGAGTTAAAAGATAAGCACATAAAGGGATTTTTACTTCTTGAGCTGGAAAAAGCAAAGCATACTGCTTTCGATTTTGATTCGTTTCGGAAACCAACTCTTCTAAAGTTCCAAGTTTTGCTCCAAGTTCTGAGAAAGATTGACGTAAAGGATTTTTACTGTATTTTCCCAATTCAGACAAAGGTAAACTTTTCTTGGTCCGACTCCAGTCTTCATCTTTTTTTACTTCTTGCCAAAGTCGACAATATTGCTTTTCTTTATAATTTTCAATTGACATCCGAGTTCTTTGCGCTCGGTGCAAATGTTTAGAAAGAGACTCTATCTTTTCCGCAACTACCCAAACATCTCCATTTTCCCCCCTACAATAAAGTAAATCAAAAGATAAATCAAAGCCTTTGACTTTAAAAATAGTCACATCTGTTGAAACATTATTCACCTTTTTTGAAGTTTGCATTTTCCTATTTTCATGTCCCACTTCTCGAATAACAAAACCTTCAAATTCAAAATCCATTATTTATTTAATTCTTCTAATTTTTTAGTTTGGTCATAGACAATCAAAGCATCAATCACTTCATCCATTTTCCCAGATAAAATACTATCCAACTTTTGTAAAGTTAAGCCAATCCGGTGATCAGTCACACGGTTTTGTGGGAAATTGTAAGTTCTAATCCGCTCAGAACGATCCCCAGTTCCGACAGTTGATTTACGTTCTGCATTTTGCTTATCCAATTCAATTTGTTGATAGTAATCAAAGACTTTTGTATTCAACAATTTAATAGCTTTATCCCGATTTTTTTGTTGCGTCCGTTCTTCTTGCATTTCCACTTTAATCCCAGTTGGTAAATGGACCATACGTACCGCAGTAGCAACCTTATTGACATTCTGTCCACCAGCACCAGAGGCATGGTAAATATCCACACGTAAATCTTTTTGGTCGATTGTCATCTCAAATTCTTCAACCTCAGGCATAACAAGAACAGTAGCCGTTGATGTATGGACCCGCCCTTGTGTTTCGGTTACAGGAACACGTTGTACTCGGTGAGCACCAGATTCATATTTCAATTTTGAATAAACAGATGGACCAGAAATTAAAGCTGAAACCTCTTTATATCCACCAATTCCGGTGATGTTTGCTTCCATAATTTCAAACTTCCAACCTTGTGATTCAGAAAAATGTTGGTACATATTCAACAAATCACCAGCAAAAAGTGCAGCTTCATCACCACCAGCAGCTCCACGAATTTCTAAAATAATATTTTTTCCATCATTTGGGTCTTTTGGCAAAAGCAAAATTTTGATTTCTTCTTCCAAAAGCTCTTTTTGTGATTTTGCTGATGAAAGTTCTTCTTTGAGCATTTCTTTCATATCATCATCAAGTCCACCTTCGCCAAGCATTTCTTCACTATCAGAAATTGTTTCAAGAACTTTTTTGTATTCATTATAAGTCGCTACTTTATCACGTAAATCTGCTTCTTCACGCGATAATTCCATAAAACGCTTTGTATCCGAAACCACCTCAGGGTCAGACAATAACTCACCCAATTCTTCATATCTTCCAACTATTGATTCTAACTGATCAAACATTTCTCTATTTCCTTTAATTATTTTTTAGTTTGTAATGGTAAATTTTTGGCCATATTGACAAACGAATCCCATTGTGTCAGATCTTGCAGCATGTCTTTTTTAAAAATCATCACTTGATTTCTACCTTGAAAAAAGTGCACACGATCTGAAAAAATTTCAACGTTACGTACATTCATTTGAGCTTTAATTTGTTCCTCTGTCACATACATATCAAGTTCTTGTGGCTTAAAATTTTTCAAAAAACGACTTTTCAATTGCCAATGTAAAAAAAGATTTCCTAAAACAAGAACAAGTAAAGCAGAAACAACCGGCCAAAGCCATTGCCCCTTACTCATAAATAAATTAATAACCAAAAAAATAAGCATAATTCCTGAAAAAACAAGCATCATCCGCTTGGTCATTTGACCAAGAATTCTTTGATAATCCTCACCAGTAATCGTTCCTTTAAAATGATAAAACATCGAGTTCCTCCCTCTTGATATAAAGTCTGTTCGTGTAAAATTCTAATCTTATTTTTTAAATTTCTGGCTTAAAATAATGTTTACGACAAACAGGAATATAGGTTTCGTTTCCACCAATCTGCAACTGTTCACCTTCATAAACTGGTTTTCCATCAATTGTCCGAATCACCATTGTTGCCTTTTTACTACAATACCAACAAATTGTTTTAATTTCTTCGATTTTGTCCGCAAGCAAAAGTAAATATTTTGAGCCTTCAAAAAGCTCATTACGAAAATCATTTTTCAAACCAAAAGCCATGACTGGAACATTTAGTTCATCCACAACACGCGCAAAATCATAGACATGTTTTTTATTTAAAAATTGTGCCTCATCAATCAGCACACAAAAAGGTTTAGCTGGCAGGCTGTTCACATAATCAAAAACAGACATTTCCTCATCAATTGCGACAGCTTCAGCTTTCATCCCGATTCGACTAGCAACTGTCCCAACCCCTGCGCGTGTATCTAGACTAGAAGTCATTAATAAAACAGGCTTACCCTGTTCCTCATAATTATGAGCCACTTTCAAAATCTCAATTGATTTCCCTGAATTCATCGTCCCATATTTGAAATATAATTGCGCCATTACTTTTCCTTTTATTTTTTAGCTTCTATACCATTGATATCAAAAGTTCTGTACTTCAAAATCTTTAAAGATTACTTCATAAACTTTCTCGATTTCTCTAATTTTTACTCAATGAGGTCAAATTAAAACACAACTTAAATTATATCATATTTCATTTATATTTTAACCCTTCTCTCTGTTTTATTAATCCATCAAAGGTTGGAAAGGTTACTTCATTTAATGTATATCTTTATAATTTCTTAGTAATAAGATCCTTTTATCTATTTTCTTATTCTTTATTGTACTCGAGATGAAAACACCTATTCTGGAATTTTTTAAAGTAAAAAAACCAATATTTTTGTTATTGGCTTTTTTACTTTTAAAATTTTTAATAAGCTCCTCGCTGATTTTTGTATTTTAAATCCTGCATTAATTATTGTTATCTTTTATTTTCAGTATATCATCAAAACAAAAAATAATAAGAGTTTTGCGCTCCCTAAACTTAGTAAAAAGTTTAATCTTGGAAAACTGATTTTAGAATAATCTTTTAGATAGCCTTTATCGTTACTTCAATATTACCTTGAGTAGCGCGGGAATATGGGCAAGTTTTATGTGTTAGTTTCAAGAGTTCTTCTGTTTCTTCAGTACCCACTCCTTCGATATGTCCTGTAATATCAACTCCTAATACTACATCTGGAATTTCATTTTGACTTAAATTATAGAGAGAAACTGTAACTTCAATAGTTGATTCACCCTCTATATTTTTTGATTTCTTAATATAGTCTAAAGCACTATTAAAACAAGCGCTATATCCTGCAGCAAATAATTGCTCTGGATTTGTTGCTCCTTCAACCTTTCTGCCTGGTGCAACAATATCTAAATTAAAACTTTTATCTGGAGAATGGACTTCGCCATTTCGACCGCCAATATTTATCATTTTTGTAGAAAATATTTTTTTCATTGAAATCTCCTTTTTAAATTGTTTACAATATAATTGTACTGAATACAATTACGTTTGACAAATATATAGATTCAGATATAATGAAATGATAGGAGAAAATATGACAGACAATATTCTTAGCAAGGAATTATGTTTTCAATTATACATTGCTTCAAAGGAAATCATAAAAAAATATAATTCTTATTTAAATAGATATTCGCTTACTTATACTGGATTTATCGCTATGTTAGCAATTGAAAACAAGATGACAATAAATAAATTAGGCGAAGAACTCTCTTTAGATTCTGGTACATTAAGCCCTCTGCTAAAAAGATTGGAAGCAAAAGGATACATTGTAAGAAAACGTTCTGATAAAGATGAAAGAAGTGTTGAGTTATTTTTCACAGATAAGGGAGCACAAGTTAAAAAGGAATTACCTTCTATCTCTCTTGAAATTGGTGACAGTTTAGTTTCTTGCAACGAGAATATTAATTATGACTTACTTCTCTCGCAATTACTTACTTTAAATAAAAGTTTGAAAACAGAAATTTAAATATTTATGCTTATTTATATAAAAAAACCTGACCTAAGTCAGGTTTTTTTATTTATTGTGCATCTTTTACAGCCTGATCAGATTTTGCTCGAGTATCTTGAACTTCTCGCAATGCTTGATCATTGTCCTGTCCAGACTTTTGCCTTAAATCATTAAGTTGTTGGTTTAATTGAGAAATTGTTTGGTTTGCTGTATCAACCTCTTTTTGTTTATCAGCTACTTTTTGATTCCCTTCTGCAATTTTTGTATTGATTTCATTTATCTTTGCATTAATTTCATTTTGTTTGTCAACATTAGCTTGCGTTAATTGAGTTTGCAAAGAATTGACTTGTGAACTTTGTGAATCAACTGAACTTTTTAAGTTTGCTATGGTCTGATTTAAATCAGAAATTACTTGATTTTTACTTTTAACCCGATTTGATAGTGTATCAATATTGTTGTTAATTGTCTGAATTTCTCCATGTCCAGTCCAATAATTATCCGCTAATGATTTAATACCAATACACGTACTAAAAACTATTGCAAAAGTGGTGGCTGCTATGATAATTTTTTTTATTTTCATTTTTATTTTTTCCTTTATTTTTTTCAAATTACACACACAAAGAGCATTGTACCATATACATTACATCAAAACAATACCAATTATGAAAAAAACTGACTTTTTTAGTTATATAAAAAAACTATACCCCTTAAATGCTTGTTAAACAATACTTAAGAACAACACGAAATGCATAACATATAAAGCATGCATTATACCACTTTGATAACATATACGAAAATCCCAGATAAAAACCAAAGAAAAGGTTTACATTCATGCTTTTTTATGCTATAATTTTCCAACCTCAAAATAGGAGAATATAAGATGAAATACTTTGTACGCCTTGCTACAGAGCAAGATAAACCCGCAGTTGCTAAATTCTATGATAATTCTTTACCATTGATTGATGAAAAACAAACGAGTTGGATAAAAAATATTTATCCCTCAATTGATACAGCTCTAAAAGCAATTGACTTATCTCAGCTCTTTGTTTGTTATGATTCAAATGATATTGTTTCAGGAACTGTGATTCTAAATAATCAATCAGATAAAGAGTATGAAAATATTACCTGGAGCACTCCAGAGCTTGATCCTAATCAAATATTGATAATCCATACTTTAGTTATAGATCCTAAAAAATTAAATCAAGGAATTGCAAGTGCCATGATCAACTTTATTAAAGATTTTGGCAAAAGTAATAGTATGGTAACTATTAGATTAGATACTAATTTTAAAAATACACCTGCACAGAAACTTTATGAAAAACATCAATTTGTATTTCGCGGGAGAACCAATCTCAAGAGCTTTGATAACAAAGGATGGGACGATTGCGTATTTTATGAATTTTGTCTTAAATAATTGAAAATCTAAAAATTAGTAAAAAACCTCTAATCTTTTAGTGGTTTTTTATTTTATAAACTTTCTTTTTTTTTTAACAATATTTTTAAATTTATTTTAAATTCTATCCATTAAATTTTTTTTGGTTTCTTTAATTCATTGCTACTAAGAGGACTAGTAATATTTGCATATTTTAACTGATTAAATATCTTTCTCAAAAATTGTAATTTTTCCTAAAACTTACATCAATTATTCTTAAATATTTTTAAATAATGAATCAAATACACAACTTCTTTGCCTTCTCTAAATCTAGCTATAGCAGAAAATAAGCTCTTTTTTTGGGGAAGGAACAAACTGAGATATTTTTTATCTTTTTACTATTTTTTCTGATATTATCCATTGATTAATGGTTTTTTTTAGAGTATAATATCAGATAAACAGATGTTTTGTATTAAATATGTTACTGAAGGGGAGAGATGGATAAACATAAATTAAATAACTTTTTTGACTACTCACTTGAACCTCGCAGAGCTATCCTTTTTGAAGATGTCAAATCAAATTACGCTTCTATTGAGTGCGTTCAACGAAATCTTAACCCTTTGACAACTTCTCTTTGCGTCATGAGTCGTGCAGATAACACTAAAGGTTTAACGCTTGCCTCTAGTCCTACTTTTAAAAAAGTCTTTGGAATGAAAAACATAAGTCGTGCCAGTGATTTACCCTTTATTATTGAAACAAGGAAATTCAATTTCCCACAATGGTATCGAACACATACGGATATTTACGGACAACGGACTGAACCAACTTTGCAGCATGTCGCTTTCATCGAATCCTGGGCAAAACGAACATGGCTTGTTCCGCCTCAAATGCAGCTCTATGTAGATTATAAAATCAAAGTTACTGAAATTCTAACCAATTACACATCAATTGAAGAAATTCACTCTTACTCAATTGATGAATCATTTTTAGATATCACAGAATCTCTTAACTTCTTCTATCCTGATATTAGAAACCGATATGAGCAAATGAATCTGATTACTTTAGATTTACAACGTGAGATTTTGGATAAGTTAGGGCTTTATGTAACTGTAGGGATGGGTGATAATCCTCTACTTGCAAAACTTGCCATGGATAACTATGCCAAACATAATCAGAATATGAGAGCATTAATACGGTATGAAGATGTGCCTAGTAAACTCTGGACTCTTCCTAAGATGACTGACTTCTGGGGAATTGGAAAACGAACTGAGAAACGTTTGAACAAGTTAGGAATCAGTTCTATTAAAGAGCTTACAAATGCTGACCCTCTTCTCCTTAAACAAAAATTAGGCACAATTGGACTCCAACATTTTTTCCATGCAAATGGAATTGATGAAAGTAATGTAAGGGAAAAATATATTCCTAAATCTTCTAGCTTCAGCAATTCTCAAATTCTACCTCGTGACTACCATAAACAAAAAGAAATAGAACTTGTGATTAAAGAAATGGCTGAAAACTTAGCGATAAGGCTAAGAAAGGGAGGAAGAATGGCAAGCAATCTTTCACTTTATGTGGGTGCTGCAGCAAGCTCTGAACACTCTTCTATTAAGATTTCACGCAATATTGAAGCAACACAAAATACAAAGGAACTGCAAGACCTCGCAATTCTTTTATTTCGTGAAAAATATCAAGGTGGAGCAGTAAGGCAAATAGGAATAAGTGGCAATCAACTCTCTGATAATTCGGTCAAACAACTTTCTTTATTTGAAACTGTTGAAGAAAATCAATTCAACGAAAAGCAGGAATCCCTTCAAAAAGCCATTGACGAAATCAGAGAAAAATTCGATTTTCTATCCATTCAAAAAGCAAGTAGTTTATCCGAAGGTTCACGTGTGATTTATCGAAATAAACTTATTGGAGGTCATGCAGCAAGTCAAAATAAGGAGGATAAAGATGTCAGTTGACCGTTCTTATAGTTCCTATGAAGTCATTCGAGCATATCAGGATAGAGGAATGATGAAATGGGGATCATTTGCGACCGGAGAGTTAACCGAGGCCCAAAATGCATTTGTTAAAGAGCAAAATAGTGATAAAATCTTACAACCTTTATCACATCACATTATACTTCATCTTCTCAACCAGTCATTTACTAATCAAGTACAAGTCAAAATTAAATATCAATCTAAGGTTAAAATAACTGAAGTTTTTGGTTTTGTATCAGAATTTATCAATAATCAAGTTAGAATAAAATCCACAGATAAAATTCACCTCATATCTATCGAAAAAATTATAAATATTTCATAATTAATGAAAAAAGCATGTTATGTCCAAACATGCTTTTTTATTACTATAGCTTCTTTGAATACAATAATTTCATAAATAAGAATAATTTTTAATATTTATTCAGATGACATCTCATGATATAATTGTTTAAAGAATAAGTTCAAAAAGGAGAAGATTTATGGAATATCAACTAAGTTCAACATCAATGGCACCACTAGTGGAGATTAGTCTTGACAATAATGAAGAGATTCAAATTGAGTCTGGAGCGATGGTCTATCATAACGCTGCTGTTAAACTTGAAGGAAAAATGAACAGCAATGGAAAAGGAGGACTTGGAGGTGCTTTAAAAGCTCTTGGTCGTTCAATTACAAGTGGAGAAAGTTTCTTTATTACTAAGGCAAGCGCAATAGGTGCAAATGGTAAAATTTCGCTTGCTCCTGCTAGCCTTGGTTCGATCAAGGAAATTCTTGTCGGTAAAGAGCAGTGGAATCTTAACACAGGGGCATTCCTCGTTAGTGAGGGTGGTGTCCATTACATAATGGAACGTCAAAAATTAGATGGAGCATTATTTGGAGGAACTGGTGGTCTTTTTGTGATGAAAACACAGGGCAGCGGAAAGATGTTAATCAGCGGTTACGGGGATATTGTAGAAATAGATCTTGATGGAACAGAAGATTTTGTAGTTGATAATCAACATGTTTTAGCATGGACTGAATCTTTGAGTTATTCAATTGAAGTTGCTTCCGGAACATTTGGTTTTAAGACAGGAGAAGGGTTAGTTAATAAATTTCGAGGTAAGGGAAAAATCCTGATTCAAAGTAGAAATGTTGAAGCCCTCGCACAGTCAATCATTCCATTCATACCAAGTAAAGGATAAATAAAAAGTCACTAAACTTTAGTGGCTTTTTATTTTATAAGTTTCCTTATTTTTCAATAATATCTTGTTGTTTTATGTCTTTTAAATTCTGCACACTAAATTTTATTTTAGTTTCTATAATGCATTGTTATAAAGGAATCCAGTAATATTTCCATATCTAAAATATAGTTGAGCGATTACTTTTCCTTTCCCAGTTTTACCTTCTAAACCTTAGAAGATTTGACGTTAAGTCAAGTTTTTAGAGTAACAAACGTAGAATTTTAATCTATTTATTTTAAGCACTTACCTTTTCAAATTGATTAGGTGTAAGATACCCTAAACTTTGATGGATTCGTTTTGAATTATAAAAGGCTTCGATGTACCAGAAAATACTCTGATAGGCTTCTTCAAAGTTCTTATATTTAAATTGATACACCCACTCTCTTTTTAAATGTCCATGCCAAGATTCAAGACTGGCATTATGATAAGGGTATCCCCTTCGACTGAAAGAGTGAGTCATCCCATAATACTTAAGCAACTCTTCATACTCTAGACTCGTATACTGGCTTCCTTGGTCAGAATGAAGAATAACAGCTTCTGGATAGTCTTGTGATTTAATGGCCTTATTTAAAGTTCTTTGCACTAATTCTACAGTCATTCGCTTGCCCAAATCCCAAGCAATGACTTTTTTAGTATAACGATCCATAATGGTTGAGAGATAACCCCATCCTTGTTGAGTAGGAATATAAGTAATGTCGGTTGACCAAACCTTATTTTTCTTTGTAGGTTCAGTCTGTATGAGATTTTTTCGATTGATGTGATCACTTAGTGAGTATCCAGGCTTAAATTTCTTAATGACTACAGACTTGAGTTGAAGTTGTTTCATTAGCTTCTGTACCAGTTTTAACCCGACTTTTTCCCCTTGTTTAAGTAGAAGATGATGAATTTTAGGAGCACCATAGATTCCTCGGTTAGCATTGAAGAGTTGAGAAATTTTGAGTGACAGGTATTGTCTCCTTAATTGAGTTTTAGATGGATGTCGGTTAATCCGTTCATAATAACTTGATTCAGGAACATCAAGGAGTTGACAGCTTAGTCTGACATTGAGTGCTAAAGTTTGTATGGTTTGAGCCATATCCGCAGCACTCACTTCTTTTTCTCGGCGAATATGGTCAATACTTTTTTTAAGATGTCTCGTTCTTCCTTAACTTTAGCCAGTTGTCTTTTTAATTCTAGAAAATCAGCTTTAGAGACGGAGCTTTCATTAGATTTAGAGTAGAGGTCTATCCATTTATAAATTGTTGCAGGGGCCACGTCGTATTCTTTAGACAGCTGGGTGACGGATTGACCAGAATGATAGAAAGCGATAAGGGTTTCTTTAAATTCTTTTGAGTAGCGTTTTTGCATGTTTTTGTCCTTTGTCTAAATTATACAATAGTGACTCTAAGATTTAAGGATAACATCAATTCTTCACTAATTTCTTTCCCTATAATATAAAAAGATAGAGCAATACTTTTCTTGCTCTATCTTTTTATATTGTTAATTATTTTTTACTTTGTTTCCGCAATTTGTAGAACTGGTTTTTTTGAACTATAAGTGCTCAAGTTCTTAGCGAATGCTAGCAAAAGGGGATTAGTGTTATGTTTTTCGATAGCTTCCTGTGATTCCCAATTTTCTATCATCACAAATTCTAGCTGATTATCCGTAGATTCATAAAGAGAGTATTCCAGACATCCTTCATCCTTTTTGGAAGCTGAAATCAGACCTTCTATCTCTTTTAAGAATTGAGATTTTTTATCTTCTTTAATATAAAATTTAGCATTTACAATAATCATAATTTTTATTCCTTTTTATTTATTAATGTTTATTTTTCAATTTTTGGAAAAATAAATACTTGACGAGTCAATGATTGATAAGTCATATAATAAAATATTTTACTTGTTTTTGCAAATATTTTAGATTACACAGAATAAAAATTTATATGATTTCTTCATTTTCTCATTTAAATAAAAAGAACTGCCTTTAATGACAGTTTTTAAGTACTATTATAAAATTAGATATGATTAAATTTCCATAAAAGCATAATAGTTACCCGAAGGGCTTTGGAAATTAAATGCTTTTTTCCCGTTAGCATCCATCAAGTCGCTTGTTGTAGGAGTAATCTTCTTTAATTTTTCATTCATCTCTTCTATATTATATACTGTGAATAGTAATGAAGGTTTATCATTCGCAACTTCGGGTGAGACTTTTTTTATAAACTCGATATCCCAAATTTGTAAAAAAGCATTGCCATCTGATAGCGGTGAAATTACAACTGAATCTGAGTTTTCCATCTTATGTCTTTCAATTTCTAAAAAACCGATTGACCTGAAAAAATCTACTTCTTTTACATAAAGATTTACACAGATATTAAAAGCCATATTTATTTTCCTTTTTTCCTTTCACACTATCATTATATCGCTAAAATATTTAATCTATCCACTAACTTCTTTTAGCTCCCTAGCTTACAAATTCTTTATCTAGATAAGGAAAATAGAAATTAGTTTTCTAAGCTTTGTAGCTCTTTTAATGCAGGTTTTGGTATTTCTTTCTCTTGGACCTCATTCCAGTTTGTTACACCTTTATGCTTGTTATAAGTCAGTTCTAAATAGGCTTGGTTTCTTAAATTATGACTAGCCATAAACTTTACTAACTTTTTATCTCCTTTTGAATTGAAAGAATCAAGTTTGTAGTGATAAATTACCATTGGTGTATGATCATCAGCAGTCGTCTCTTCCCGCTCACCATTAACTAATATTTGAACATAGTAACTTTCCCCACCATAATTCATTTTATAATATGTATATCCAGAAGCGATTATCATAACCATAATAGCTAACAATCCTACTAATACTTTCTTCACAATATATTCTCCTTTATTTTATACCCTTATTATATCAAGGAGCTGGATTAATAAGCTTACAATTTTGAAAGCATACGAATGTTGTTTTATATAAGAATAAAAAGGAAATTACTAAAATTATGGGCCTTTATGATTGAGAACTTAGTCTACAAGCCCTTTTTACCAATAAAAGGAACAAACTTCGGGGTAGTTTTTGCATATTCTTTAAAATCTTCACGATTCTTATATTTTTTTTCAAGAATTGGTACACCAGATACAAATAAAAGGAGACTAGTAATCAATAGTGGACTAATAACCAACCAAAGCGTTGATAAAGTCGTCAAAGAGATTAAGAATATTCCCCACCAACACATTGACTCGCCAAAATAATTAGGATGTCGTGTTAGTGACCACAGGCCACTAGTCAATAGTTTTCCTTTATTTTGGGGTAGTTTTTTAAAGACTTCTAACTGACGATCTCCAAAAACTTCAAAGATAAAGCCAAATATCCAAATTATTATACCTAAAATTTGCCACCAATAAAATTGAGAATTAACATTTGAATTGACTTGAATAATTGGGAGTGAAATAATGATTAACAAAAGATATTGCACCATAAATACCGTTAGAAAAGCTTTCAATTTTGGAAAATTATTGCCCCACCTCTTACGCATATTTGTATAGCGATAATCCTCGGGTTTATTCCAATTTCGTCTTCCTAAATGAATTGCTAAACGTACTCCCCATAATATGACTAATACTAAGATTAGGCTATTTTGAATCGTAATTCTCGGAGAAAATAAATAAGAGACCACAGCTGTAAGAACAAATCCTCCGCCCCAAGCAATATCTATCAATCCGTAATTCTTCTTAGATGTCGCAATAAGAAACCAACAGATGAAATAAAGTAATAAAGTTACCAAAACGGCTATATAATTCATTTGACCTCCTTTAATAGTCCGGCAATTGCTAAACTTCCAATCCCTGCAGAAATTCCAATTGCTGCTGAACTGTCTATAATTTCACAGTTTTTAGTAGTTTTTTCTTTCAATAGTTCATTTATCTTTAAGGCTGATTCTTCGGATAAAACATGTGTCAAAGCTAATTCTTCGATTTGTCCTTCTTTTGACAATAGGTTAATTTTTTTCAAAATTTTATCCATACTCTTATTTTGACTAAAAGAAGCACCAATCAGCTTTCCGTTTCCTCTTTTATCAAGACTAATAATTGGATGCATTGAAAGTTTTTGTGCGGTTTCTCCCAAAATTTTTGGAATTCTTCCCGAATTTATCATTGGCGATAAATCTTCTACTACCACATAAATAAATATCCGGTCAGTTATTTTTTCTGTTTCATTAAGTACTGATTCAATAGAACGCTCTTCACTAATCAATTTGGCAACTTGTTTAACTAGTAGTCCTTGAGCCACTGAATTTAATTTGGAATCTATAAGATGTACTCGGTTTTCTAAGGATTTCTTTGCTGTAATTCTTTGGTTGAGAAGTTGATAAGTGCCACTTAGTTTTGAAGAAACTGAAATCACGATGATATGTTCATATTTTCCTTCTAAAAAGGAGAAAAGTGAATCAACAGATTGAATGCTTGGTTGAGAAGTTGTCATTTTTAAATTCTTATTATACTTTTCTGAAAAAATTTGAGGATTGATTGTAAGTTTATCTAAAAAGGCTTGCTCACCTACTGAAACATTCAAAGGTAAAACAAAAATTTGATTTTCAAGTATAAAATCAGCAGATAGATCGGCAACAGAATCTGTGACAATAGCAATGGATGATTTTCTATTTTGTGATATTTCATATTGTAATTGCATATCATCAACTTTTTGATAGATAATCGTTCCTGTTTTTTCTAACAGTGCTAATATATTTTCCGGATGGTTAGTATGGATATGAATCTTTATTTGTTTTTTATTTCCAGCAATAACTAAAGAATCTCCCCATCTCCTTAGTGATTCTTTTAAGTCCTTTTCTTGTTTTAGGGGTTCTTTGATAATAAATTCTGAACAATACCTATTTTTAGGTGCTTCAGATATAAAGTGTTCTTTAATATCTTCTGTATTTAATTCTTTTATGCTGGGGATAAGTCCTTCTTGTATCTTACTTACTTTTTCTCCACAGTAAGCGTCAGTAAAACCAGATATAAAGTAGTAAAAACCTTTCGCTCCAGAGTCAACGAGTTTATTCTTTTTTAAAATTGACATCTGAAATTGTGTTTCCTTAAGAGCTTTCCAAGCTTCTCCTTTTGCTTCTAGCAAGGCTTTTTCAAAAGATGTACTTTCTTTAAAAGTAATCAGTAATACTTCTGCCCATCTTTTCATAACTGATAAAATCGTTCCTTCTTTGGGCTCAATCAAAGAATCATAGGCGCTCTTTACTGCTCTGTTGAAAGCTAAAACAAGTATCTCTAAGTTAGTTTCATATACACTATAATAATCTGAAACGGCATTTAAGTACTGGGCAAAAATAATTCCAGAATTTCCCCGAGCCCCAATGAGCGCTGCCGAAGCTACTTCATCAAATAAAAGGTTCGTTGAATAATTATTATTAGATAAATTATCAATAATTGTTTGCATTAAAGATGCTAAATTACTCCCTGTATCCCCATCGGCAACTGGGAATACATTTATTTTGTTTAGTTCATCCTTTCCGTTAATAACCTTTTGCGCTCCTGCTATGATACTTTCTAGTAGACGGTCTTCAGATTTTACCTTTTCCATTCTTTATCCTTCCATAAACTTTGTAATCACAAGAAATGAAAGACTTGCACTCAAAGAGCTTACAAAAGTCCCCCAAATAATATCAATTATTGTTACCATTAGTGACCAGTCTTTAATTGATGCCAAATTTGTTAAATCGTATGTAGAATAACATACTAATCCTAGTAGAGCACCACTCAGTAAGACGTAAGTTATACTATTTTTTTCAAGTCCGGGCATTAATACAAAAAATGTTAGTGCTCCTAGATAAATAATATAGAAGATAATGGCCGGAATAACTTTAAAATCTCCCATCAAGTTACCAATATTTGGCTGATAGATTTTTTTATTTGCAAAAAAGAGCCAGCAAATATCTAAAATTAAAAAAATTACTCCACTTATAATAAAGGGTTTAATAAAATTCATTATTCTTCTCCAATCTATAGCTTTCAGTTTTACAGATGTATATACTTATAAATATCAAAATTTTTATGTTATATAATCATTATTTATTGCCCAAACCATCAGATTCTCCTCAAATTATTTAGTTCAAGATAGCAACTGATATACTCAAATATGTTGCGAAAATAATCCAAATAAAATAAGGAATTAGAAGGAATGCAGACCACTTATTAATTTTTGAAAATTTAATGATGCAGAGATAAACAATAAAATCTAGTAAGAGAATAATAATAACTCCTAACCAAAAATAGCCTTTGAAAAAAATAATACTCCAAATAAAGTTTAAGATAAGTTGTATTCCAAAATAGAATAAAGCATTTTGTCCCTCACTTCTTTGAGTTTTCAGCTTATAAAAAATCAAATAGGCGGAAATGGCGATAAGAGCATATAATACAGGCCAAACAATCCCAAAAAGATAGTCTGGTGGAGCTAGGGGTGGGAGTTTAAGATTATTATAAATCCCCTTAATATCCCCCGCCAAGAGGCCAGATAGGCCACCAATTAGTTCAATTCCTACAATAAATAATATTAGTTGTCCCAATGCTTTTAGTTTTTTACTAGTCATAATTTCTCTCCCTTTTAATATACATGAGTTCTTTTGATTACTATACTTATATTATTACATAAATAGTGAGTCAAGCTGTCTTATTCGCTTGATAACCTTATAACTTAGTATAATCATCTTTAATTTGTTAAAAAATAAAAATGTCACTGGAAAAATTTCCAGTAACATTTTATAAGAGTTATTTTTAGTAGTTTTTATTATTTGTAAGGGAATATCTGTGAGGGAATTGAACCACTCGTAATGTAGCTTTTAAGGACTTTATCAGCATCTCGTTTTTCTTTTATTACACTTACAAATTTAGCTTTTGCATCAAATTTTTGATAATCTTCATCATTAAGAATCAATAGCTTAGAAGTAGCACTGTATTCTCCTAGAACAATATATTTTGTACTTTTAGGTTTCACTGACTGTCCTTTATCATCAGTTATTGTTTTATCTTCCTTTCCTGTCCACAAAGCTGGCTCGGCTGATAAGTTTTCTACTGTCTTAAATTTAAACTTGTCTCCTTTTTTGGTTACGTTATTAAAAACTTTTTCATTTATTAATTTATTAGCAGCTTGAGTATTCAAGACTAAGACATCTGATTTTGAACTGTATTTACCTTCTACAGTTAAACTTTTATCAATATATTTTTTATTATTTTCTAATATAGTGTCTGCTTCATCCTTATTATCACTATACATGATTATACCGTGAACATGAGCAAAATTTTTTTGAAAAAGTCATAACCGAGAAATCCGGTAATGGCAATTGGTACTATGATAATTAGCGCTATTAGTATTTTCTTCATTCTATATCTTTCCTTTTTTTCTTTTTACAATTTAGCTACTCTTTCATTCTAACATCAAGTCCGATGCCTCCTTCTTACATTTTTGTAATGAAAAAATGAGTACTAAAAACCTCAAGAAAGAGATTCTTTCTTGAGGTTTGCTAACTTTTTTAAATAGGAAGAAGGGAAATAATGATGAATAGTAAGACACCTCCCAATACACTAAAAAGAATAATTTTTCTATGTAGAAGTAATGCGATATATTCACGAATTAAGGCCGTAGGTAAGAAATAAAGTGCTGTGGGTGCCCCTACTCCTTGGGCTTTTAATTTTACTCTTTGCGCATATAAACTTCCTCTGAGAACATGATAATTATTGGTTGAAAAAATGATTGAAGGGAGCATTTCTTTATCTGACCAATCCTCATTAATTATCCTTTTAGAAAATAACATGTTCTCATAAGTAGTGGTGGATTTATCTTCAAAAAGAATTTGATGATTAGGAATGTTTTGTGAGTGGAGGTATTTTCGCATGGCGAAGGCTTCTGATACAGGCTCATCCGCCCCCTGTCCGCCACTAACAACAAATTTGGCTGTAGGATTTTTCTGGTAATATTCAATTCCTTTGTCCAATCGACTCTTTAACAAGGGTGGAACTTCTTCACTTCTAACACCTGAACCCAAAATGATAATATAATCTATCTTTTTTTGTAAAGGAATCATTTGGCTCATCCATGAATATAAAATATAGGCTGCAAACAAAAAACAGAGAATTATATCAATAAGTAAAATATAAAGAAGAATATACCAGATTATTTGTGGTATTGTTTTTGTTGAAAATGTGAATAACATAAAGAGTGCTGGAAAGGCAATAAGTAAATTTAAGCCAAATAGAGCAGATAATTTTGCAGTGGCACTTTTACCTTCTTTAGTTCTCATTGTTTTTGAGTTAAAAATGAAATATCCACAGACCAATAAAAATATTAAGGGAAGGATTCCATAAGCAATGATCAAGGTTGCAAAATCACCCGACGGAAGATAAAGATAAATAAGGTTTAATAATTCAAAAAACAGAGAGGCTAGGCTCAATATCAGACCTGAGGCTAGAAAAATTCCTCCTATTATACTTCGTTTATTGATTTTTAATCTTAGCAGGCCAATTAGCATGATAATCAGGGATATTATTAAAAAAGCCATTCAAACTCCTTGTGTTTAATCTATTCCATTATAACATAGCCTTCTATCCTAATCTCTTTGCATGTATTAAAAAAATCCCACTGTTCAAATGTGAGATTTTTGATTATTAACCCAAATGCATAAAAAGAATTGGATATTGATTTCCTTGTTCGTCAATTGGATTTCTTTTATAAACTTTAAAGCCCAAATGCTCATAAAATCCTTTGGCTTGCGGATTTTGCTCATTCACTACAAGTTCATTTACCGAATAGTTTTTTATTGCTTCTTCAAGCAACTTTCTACCGAGTCCTTTTTTCATGCGATTAGGGCTAATAAACAACATTTCAAGTTTCTCACCAACAATTCCCATAAAAGCAATTGGTTTTTCATTATCGTCAAATTCCACAATTAAATGTTCGATAGCTTTAAGGGCTTGCGGGACATATTGTTTTATATCTTCAATTTCTTTAACTGACAGAAAAGAATGTGTTTCTTTAACTGAATTTTCCCATAAACTTATCAATTCTTCTATGAGTTCATTATTTCTCATATCTTTATTTATTTCTTTCATTTTAATCCTTTCTTATTTGAAAAACTTTTTTAATAGTGAATCAAAATTTCTAAATAGTGATTCTGAAAATAGTGAGAGTAAGGCGACCAGAACAAAACTATCCAAAGAAATTTTGCTGATAGAGAAGAGGGAATTGAACATGAAACCTGAGATAATTATCCCAACAATATTAAAAATGATAATTCCCATTTTAAAACGGTTGAGTGGTGCACTGATTTTAGTTAAAATCATAAATCCAACAACAGCTAGTAAGATAACTGCTGAAGTTGAAATTTCTGATGCCGTCAATTTGAAGGCAGCTCCAGCAATAACGACTCCTAAAACGGCCGTAATTTCAGTCAAGCTGGCTGGTAATGCTTTTAAGATAACATTTTTAATAAAATCTTTTTCAATTCGTTTGTCATTTTCTTCTAAAGAGAGTAAGAATCCCGGAATCCCAATGGTGAATAAACTGATAAGTGAAAGTTGTGAAGCTTGTAAGGGATAGGTGAAGACAAAGATTGCTGAGATAATTGCCAAGATGATTGAAAAGAGATTTTTTACAAGGAAAAGAATGGCTGAACGTTGGACGTTATTGACGACTCGACGTCCTTCTGTGACTACTTGTGTCATATGTCCAAAATCTGAATCTAATAAGACAACTTGTGCAACTTGGGTCGCGGCATCACTTCCGGAAGCCATGGCAATGCTACAATCAGCACTTTTCATGGCTAAAATATCATTAACACCATCTCCGGTCATTGCGACAGTATGATCTTTACGTTTAAGGGCTTGAACGAGACGGCGTTTTTGGTCAGGTGTCACACGTCCAAAAACGGTATATGATTCAACCGCTTGGTCTAAATCTTCTTTCGTTTTCAATAAATTTGCATCAATGAAACGTTCAGCTCCAGTAATTCCTGCTCTTTTTGCAACTGCCGACACGGTTTGAGGGTTATCACCTGAAATAACTTTGATATTGACTCCTTGCTCTGCAAAGTAGTTAAAGGTCGATTTAGCATTTTCTCTGATGGGATTGGCTAACACAACGTAGCCAAGTGCGTAAGCCCCCAAATTAAGTTGGTCATAAATTTTTTCTTTTGTTCCCGCTAAAACTAGGACACGAAAGCCTTCTTCTAAGAGATGATTGATTTCAGAGCTAACTTTTTCATAAGTTTTCCCTAAAACAATTTCTGGTGCTCCTAAAAGATAACTTTCATTTTCAAAACAAACAGCACTATATTTTACTTTTGATGAAAATGGAATAATTTTTTTAACGCCGGTCATTTTATTTTGAAGGTCACCTTTTGCAAGCATAAACTCTCGAATTGCCTTCATGGTATCATTGTCATCAGTATTTGCTGAGATGTAGTCAGATAAAAGAGACATAAATTTCGCTTCGCTTATGTTACTACTTGGGCTAACAAATACTTGCTCAACTGACATTCTGGGTTCTGTGATTGTTCCTGTTTTATCAACACATAGAACGTCTACACGCGCTAAGGACTCAATACTTTTCATATTGTGCAATAGCACTTGATTACGAGCCAATTTTACACTACTGAGGGTTAAGGCAATGGTTGTTAAAAGATACAACCCCTCTGGAATCATTCCAATAACCGCTGCCACCATTGCTACAACACTGGTTTGAAGTGTATTATGATTGACAAAGTAATTTTGGGTAAATAAAATGACTGCTATCGGAAGAATAATAAAGCTGACCCACTTTAATAATTTATTGAGGGCACGTAACATCTCAGAGTCTTCACCATGGTCAACTAATTTGGCTTGTTCTGTTAATTTGGAAATGTAGGAATCTTTTCCGACTTTTTCCAAAATGACTTTGGCTTCTCCTGACACAACAAAACTTCCTGACAGAAGTTTGTTATCAACATTTTTTTCAATTTCGTCAGCTTCACCTGTCAAAAGTGATTCATTGACAAAAATACTTCCTTCGACAATGCGAGCGTCAGCGACAATTTGATTTCCTGTTTTAAGAATAATAATATCTTCTTCAACCAAATCATCTGAAGCAATTTTTTCTTGTTGACCATTCCTTATCACTGTGGATTGCGGAGCGTGCAGGAGAGTCATTTGGTCCAAATATCGTTTGGCTTTGATTTCTTGATAAATTCCGACAATTGTATTAATGACAATTATTGGAAGGAAAATAAGCTGATTCCATGCTTGAACTAAACTGATTAGAATCGCAATGACTGCAAATATTAAGTTGAAAAATGTAAAAGTATTTCGTTTTACAATTTCCCAAACAGGACGATCCGTCTCATCTATATTTTTATTTATCTTCCCTTGGCGAATCCGTTCTTCAACCTCAAAACTTGTTAATCCTTTTAAAGACATATTTTTTACTCTCTATTTCTTCTCAATTTCAATTTTTGATTTCAATTATATAGTATTTTTAAGAATACTTTGTTCTATCTTAACATAGTTCTGAGAAGTCCTGCAAACGGTAAAAATGTTATTTTTGATTCGTTAAACTTTTTTCTATTTAAATATGATAAAATATGCTCATAATCATATAGAAAAGAGAATTTATTATGCCATATGTCCATGTTGAACTTTTTGAAGGTCGTACAGTTGAGCAAAAAGCTATAATTGCTAAAGAAATTACTGAATCAATTTCTAAACATGCTGGAGCACCTACTTCAGCAATTCATGTCATCTTTAATGACCTTCCAGAAGGAATGCTCTATCAAGGCGGAGAAATGAAAAAGAAGAAATAAGTTTTCATTTGAGCCAATCAAAGCTGTCAGTAATTGATGGCTTTTTTATTTAAGCTGTCAGTAAATTTTTAGTAAATAAACTTCTCTTGAAAAAATATTTTTATTAGGATAAAATGAAAGCAACTCTAAAAGAAACTGGTGAAAAATGAAAGTTTTGATTACTTCTGGTGGAACAACGGAACCTATTGACAACGTTCGTGGCATCAGTAATTTTGCAACAGGAAGTCTCGGAAAAGTGACTGCTGAAAATTTTTTAAATGCTGGTCATGAAGTCTATTTATTAGCTGGACTTCAGGCTAAACTTCCTGAATTTACTGACAGACTGACCTATATTCCGATTGAAGGAACTCATGACCTTTATGAACAGATGAAAAACTTAGTCCCTGACATGGATGTTGTTATCCATAGTATGGCTGTCAGTGATTATCGTCCTATTTATATGACAGGTCTTGAAAATTTTACTGACAAGTTTTCTAAAGAGGAGCTTTTAAATTTTCGTCCTGAAAAAGTTGGGAAAATTTCTTCAAAATCTGATTATCAAATCATGCTCCTAGAAAAAACACCAAAAATTATTTCTTATATTAAAGAATGGAATCCAAATGTTTTACTTTTTGGTTTTAAATTATTGGTTGGTGTAGAAAAATCTGAGCTTCTTTCTGTGGCCAGAGAAAAATTACTGACAAATCATGCTGATTTTATTTTAGCGAATGATTTAGAAAATATTCATGGAAATGACCATCAAGCATTTTTGGTCAGTAAAAATCATGAAATTACTTTAAAAACAAAGGCTGAAATTGCTGACAGACTTTTAAAAACCTCGGAGGAATTAAAAAATGACTAAAATTACACTTGCGGTAACAGGTTCAATTGCAGCTTACAAAGCAGCAGATTTAACTTCTTTACTGACAAAAGAGGGACATGATGTGACAGTTTTAATGACAAAAAGCGCTACTCAGTTCATCACTCCTTTAACTCTACAAGTTTTGTCCAAAAATAAGGTTCACTTGGATATTATGGACGAAGAACGTCCTGAATTGGTTAATCATATTGATTTAGCTAAAAATACTGAGCTTTTCCTTGTTGCACCTGCAACTGCTGATACAATTAGCCGTTTGGCGCAAGGCCGAGCTGATGATATTGTCACTTCTGTAGCCCTTGCTCTTGAACCTTCTGTACCAAAATATTTTGCCCCTGCAATGAATACTAAAATGTATCAACATCCTTTGACGCAAAAAAACATTGAGATTCTTAAGAAAATAGATTATAATATGATTCAACCGAAAAAATCTTTGCTCGCTTGTGGAGATTTTGGTGAGGGAGCACTCGCCGACTTACCTGATATTCTATCGGATTTAAAAAATTCTTTATAAAATAAATGAGGTATTTATGAAAAAATCAAAAGCGTCTGATGTGGCAATCTTGTCCATTTTTATCGCAATTATGGTCGTTGTCCAACTTTTGAGTCAAATTATCTATAGCGTTTGGCCTTTACCAATCGTTCCAACTTTGCTCCATATTCCAGTAATCATTGGTTCAATTGTTCTTGGAGTTCGTAAAGGAGCATTTCTGGGTCTAGTGATGGGATTGATTAGTGTTATTAATTCAACAATCGTGACCCTACCTTCTAGCTTTATGTTTAGTCCCTTACAGCCTGTTCCTGGAACAAATCATGGTTCTATCTGGGCATTGGTTATTGCCATCGTTCCGCGTGTTCTAGTCGGAATTCTTCCTGCCCTCGTTTATCGTTTGGCACAAAATCGTTTTGGAGCTGGTTTAGCCGCTTTTGTTGGAACAGCAACTAATACACTTTTGGTTTTAAGTTTCATCTTCCTCTTCTTTCATGATGTAACCAAACAAACCTTCGGAGCTTTGCTTGCTTCAATTATCACAGGAAATTCTATTGCAGAAGTGATCATCGCTGTGATTTTAACAATGGCAATTGTCCCTGCTTTAAGTAAAGCAAGAGGCAATTCATAATTGAAAAAAAACAATCTATTTTTATTAGATTGTTTTTTTTATTAAAAAAATGTTATAATGTAAGCGTTGATAAGAAAAAAATAGGAGAAAACTTATGAAAAAAATATTAAGTTTCGACATTGACAACACACTCAATGAACCAAAAATGCCGATTTTCCCTGAGATGGCTGAATTGTTGGCTACTTTGTCTCAAAAATATATCATTGCACCAATTTCTGGTCAAAAATATGATCAATTTTTGATTCAAATTATTAATAATTTGCCTGAATCTGCAAATCTGGATAATTTCCATTTGTTTGTTGCCCAAGGGACTCAATATTATGCTCACAAAGATGGCGAATGGAAACAGGTCTTCAATTACGCTTTGACTGATGAACAAGCTAACGCAATTATGGGTGCACTTGAAAAAGCTGCTAAAGAGCTTGGACATTGGGATGAATCTGTTCTTGCCCCTGGTGATGAAATTAATGAAAATCGTGAATCGATGATTGCTTACTCAGCAATCGGTCAAAAAGCTGGTGTTGAAGCTAAACAAGCTTGGGACCCAGACATGACAAAACGTAATGAAATTGCTAAATTGGCTAGCCAATATGCTCCAGAATTTGAATTTGAAGTTGCTGGAACAACAACTATTAACGGTTTTGTTCCAGGTCAAAATAAAGAATTTGGGATGAATCATTTGATGGAAGAACTTAATGTTACTAAAGAAGAAATTCTTTACTTTGGTGACATGACTCAACCTGGCGGAAATGATTACCCTGTTGTTCAAATGGGAATTGAAACAATCACTGTTCGTGACTGGAAAGAAACTGCAGCTATTCTAAAAGCAATTATTGCGATGGAAGAAGCTTAATTTTCCACTGATAAAAAGCTGTCACTACTGACAGCTTTTTTCTTTTGCTGACAGAAAATATTATTGAAGATTTTAAACTACAGAATGGCTTTTCATCCTTTAGTCCTATTGAAATTCATCTGAATTTTAGGTAGAATAGATGAGTATGTTTAATTTATAGAAGGTGAACTTATATTGAAAAATTTGAAAAAGAAATTAACATTGACTGGTTTAATGACAGCCGGATTGTTATTCCTATCTGGCTGTGTTCAAACACACGTTGTTGATGGAGTCCGCGTTCCAACCGAAGCAGCTACTCATGGAATTACCTATAATTTTTTGGTTCGTCCAATGTCTGCTTTTGTTGACTTATTCGCTAATAACTTGCACATGGGTTATGGTTGGGGAATTATTTTTGTTACTCTGATTATCCGTTTTCTCATCTTGCCTTTAGGTTTGAATCAAGCCTACAAATCAACTTATATGCAAGAAAAAATGGCTTATCTTGCTCCTGTATTTGCTCCTTTGCAAGAACGACTCAAAAAAGCACAAACTCCTGAAGAAAAAATGGCAGCTCAACAAGCATTGATGGCAGCCCAAAAAGATAATGGAATTAACATGCTTTCATCAATTGGTTGCTTACCAATGTTGATTCAATGGCCTTTCTTTATCGCTCTTTATAATGCTGCAGCCTATACAACGGGAATTTCAAGTTCAACATTTTATGGGATTCCTTTAGGACATCCAAGTGTGGTCTTGGTTATTATCTCTGGGGTGCTTTACTTCATCCAAACCTGGATTTCAACTTTGTCAATGACCCCTGAACAAAAGAAATCAGGAATGGCAATGTTGATTATGAGTCCGGCAATGATTGTTGTCTTCTCATTCATGTCACCTGCTGGAGTAGCACTTTATTGGGCAGTTGGTGGTTTTGTTATTGTTATCCAACAAATCATCATTACCTTCATCATGAAACCAAGAATGCGCCGTCGTATTGATGAAGAATTTACAAAAAATCCTCCAAAAATCAATAATGAAGGTCTCAAAGATGTTACACCTACTTCTGTTCAAGAAAATTTCAAAGAAATCACAAGTGAACGCAATGAAAAGGAACGTAAATCTGGCGGACGAAATGCTGGTAAACAAAATCGTAAGTAATTTTTACTGACAAGATATAAAAAAATAAAAAGTCACTGATAAAATTTCTGTCAGTGATTTTTTTATTTATTGAATCTATAATTTCTAGTTCAGATTAAAATGAGAGTTCTGTCAGTAACTTTTCTTATATATTATAGCGTGTATGCTTAAAAAATATCAACATTCCTCCAGTAAGAATAATTAAAAGATAAGTCACAAATAGCACTAAAATAAATAAAGGAGAGATTTGGGTCATTGAAAGAGGTGGCACACCTAGATGATTACCAAATGGTGCAAAAATATTTAATGTCATATTACTCCAATCGAAGCAACCAGTATTTGGTAAGATAAATAAATAAATCATAAAAGCACTCCCTATCAGGTTTGCTCGTTTACTGGCTAAAGTTAACGCAAAACACATCATTGCTAATGCTAATCCAATCATAAAGCTAAAAAATAGTAAATAAAAACTATCTGAATTAATAAGGGGATACAATGATTGCCCATATTCTCCAGCATTTTCAGACTTAAAGAATAAGTGTAAAATTTCACCAGAACAAGCTGCCAAACTAAAAATAAGCAAATACATTACAATTAATGATACAACTAATCCAACAGATTTTCCTAATAAAATTATCTTCCAACTCTGTTGCCCAAGTCTCCTTTTGAAGGTTCCAAATTTATAATCATAGTTTGCAACAAGTACTCCAAAGAAACCAGCAAGTAAAGAAATAATTGTCATACCATAAGATTTAAATATGAATTGTGGAAATCCCACAAAACTGATTGCTTGGTTGGCTTGATTTAATTGCTCATAATCATAGCGAGTGGCATTATTAAGTATAGATTGATTGCCATTATTAGAAATAGAATAATCTTTATGGATATTTTTTTGAAAATTAATATCTGATTGTTTGTCCTCCACAAAAAGACTCTCAGCTCCTTTTAAATTAAGGCTTGCTTGGAATGTGCCTAAAATCAATAAACCGATCGCAAATTGTAAAATGAAGTTAGCCACCTTGAGTCAAGCAAAAAACATCTGAATCTCTTATACTAGAAGTTCGACCAAATAGTATAAAAAGGAAATTCAGATGCAAGACTATTCTATCACAAGCCAGAGCAAAGGGAAACACCTGACCAATCAAGACCGTTTAAACATTGAACGTTGGCACAATAAAGAAGGACTGAGCAACCGTGAGATTGCGCGCTTATTGAATAAAGCTCATGGGACGATTGACAGAGAGATGAAGCGAGGGGAAATCCAGCTCAAGCGGAAGGTAAAATACTCTGCTAAAAAGGCTCAAGAAAATTATGAAGGATTGAGGGCTCACAGTGTTCGTCCGAGTAAACTCACGACTGAGATTGATTGTTATGTGAGTACACGTCTTAAAGAAGACAAGGACTCTTTGGAAGTCATTCATCAGGCTCTAAAAGGAGTTTCTCTGAGCAGCCTCTACAATTGGGTCAACTGGGGCTGGTTAGAAGCCAAGCGTCATCATCTTTTCTATCCGCAGTATAAGGCGGCAAAGAAAATCAAACCTCGTGCGCCAAAGCATCCTTTTGGCAAGTCTATTGAAGAACGGCCTGAGTTCATTAACAATCGCTTAGAAGTGGGGCATTACGAGATTGACACGGTCATTCTTACGAGAGCTAAGAACAAGGTGCTTTTGACGCTCACAGAGCGAAAATACCGCACGGAGATCATTCGCTTGATTGATGGGAAAACAGCACAGGCGGTCAATGATGAGCTGGTGGAACTTCAAAAAAGTTATGACTTCAAATCCATTACCCCTGACAATGGCCATGAATTTGCAAGGCTCTCTGAGGTCGTAAGCTGTCCAGTTTACTATGCACACGCCTACGCGAGCTTTGAGCGAGGGACGAATGAAAACCATAACCGAATGATTCGTAGGCATCTGCCAAAAGGCACAACAAAGACGACCCCTGAAGAAGTCGCCGCTATCGAGTATTGGATGAACCATTATCCAAGAAAAATGTTCAACTATAAGAGTTCATATGAGATGAGCTTGGCTGGCTAACTTGGACTTGCAATTTGCGATCAATAAACCGATTATTATTCCAGAAATTACTAGATAAATTTTGGATTTGGTAAGATAGAAAAGTTCTTTAATTAAAGTTACTTTCATAAATTTTTTTCAAACCTCCTTTATCCACCTTTAAAATTTTTTTATTTTTTATCACATATAAATCATCAATAATCTCTTCATAAAACTCAAATTGATGACCTGTTAATAAAATAATTTTCTCGTTTTTTGACCTGATAAGGTCTTCCTTAAGAATATTTAAACTCTCATAATCCAATCCGTTTGTCACTTCATCCATCATCGTTAAAGAAGGTTCTAATAAGTTCCATATAATCAATGATAATCTTTTCCCTTCACCAAGAGAATAGGTTGATACCCGTTTTGACAGTCTTTCTTCTGAAAGATACCGTTGAGCTCTCTTTTTAATTGTCAATTTAGAATATCTAAAATTTGTAAAAAAAAGAATATTGTCCATTCCAGTTAGATTTTTATAGAGTTCTAAATTATCAAATAGGACATATGTATCATTATTTTTAGCTGAATTATTTATAAGGCCTTGGCTCGCATGCAGACTTCCTAAAATAAGTTTCAATAGTGTTGTCTTCCCTCTACCGTTTGGTGCCATAATAAACGAGATTTTACCCTCTGCGAAAGAAACCGTTGTATTCTCAAAAATATTTTGTGTTTTGAAATTAAAAGATAAATTTTGAATGTCAATTTCCATTTATTCTCCTTTATAAAAAATATGTACACAACTAAATTTTAATCATGTACATATTTTCACTAATATTATCAATTAAATGTAGAATAGGTCCATTGACCATTTCCAAGAATAGTTGTCCGTATATACTTATTAAAACTAACTCCCACATGTCCAAATTTTCCAGCATTTATACCTGAGCCCACAGTATATTTTCCTTGATAAATTCGTCCCCAAGAACCATTTTTATTAATAAGTGAAATTCCATTTTGAGTGACCCAGTTTGTCGGAGTAAAGCTATGAGCACTCTGAAAAGCTGTAGCTGTACTAATCGCTTTTCCATTATACTG
Source organism: Lactococcus sp. FSL K6-0773 (assembly GCF_038006485.1). Lineage (NCBI taxonomy): Bacteria > Bacillati > Bacillota > Bacilli > Lactobacillales > Streptococcaceae > Lactococcus > Lactococcus sp. FSL K6-0773. The sequence continues at coordinate 1,287,387 of NZ_JBBOVF010000001.1, forward strand.
AAAATAGACACGATCCGCCATTGTGATAATATTTAAAACAGAAATAGAAGCATTAGTTGTTTTAGTTGCCGCATTTACAGCCGGACTTAGAGCACCTGATATTCCCAGGGTGACTGCGAGAGTTACAAGAGTTTTCTTCATGAGTTTCATATTTATACCTTCATATTAAATAATTAAATTGACATTTCTTCTTTAATCCAATTTTTCTACAAAAGCAAGAGATAATCCACTATATTCAAAAATATTCTGGATAATAACAATCATTCGTCAAAACAATGATAGCGCTTTAAATGATTTGCTTCAATATATTTTTTGTTAACATTAAGTTTCTTTTGTGTTACTTGAAGTCAAAAAAATACTGATTATTTTTATCAATCTCGATAAAAATAATCAGTATTTTTCTCTTTATTCTTATGTTAAATGAACACCTTTATCAACATAAACGATATCACCAATGACACCTGAGGCAAGTGGGCTAACAAGGAAAGCGGCAGTTTGACCCACTTCATCAATTGTTACACCAACACCATCAGCTGTACGGCTGTCAGATTCTTTAATCAAATCTTTGTAACCTGAAACTCCAGAAACCGCAAGTGTTTTAATTGCTCCTGCAGAAATTCCGTTCACATGAACACCTACATGTGCCATTTCAGCAGCAAGATAACGAACTGTAGATTCAAGAGCTGCTTTAGCAATTCCCATAACATTGTAGTTAGGAATGGCACGAACTGAACCCATGTAAGTCAAAGTTACGATACCAGAACCTTTTTTAAGCAATGGTTTTGCTGCTTTAGCAACAGCAAGCAAGCTGTAAGCTGAAATATCTTGAGCAAGGGCATAACCATCGCGAGAGATATCTGTAACATTCCCACCAAGCTCTTCTTTTTTAGAGTAAGCAATGGCATGAACAAGTCCGTCAATTTTACCGACACGTGCCTCAATTGTACCAAAAGCACGGCGAATAGATTCATCAGAAGTTACATCACATTCAATGAGCAAATCTTCTGGTTCAGCCAATTTAGCTAATTGTTTTTCCATTCGTTCATTTTGGTAAGTATAAATTAATGTTGCACCTTGATCTTTCATTGCTTTAGCACAGCCCCAAGCAATAGATTTATTGTTAGCAACACCCATGATAACAATTTTTTTACCTTCTAAAAACATAAATAAAATAAGTCCTTTTCTTTAAAATAATCAGGTTTAAGCGACTAGCAAATAAAAAAAAATAAATTTAATCACTTTACCTTTACAAGTCATATAAAAAAGTTGACACTCTCACAAGAAATTGATAATATTAATTGTAAAAGGTTTTGTATATCAAAATACTTGATACATAAAATTTTAACTTAAAAATGTTGAACTGTCAAGTTAGAGTGATGGCTCTTTTTCCCTGATTACTCGGGCTTTTCATTAATTTTTAATAAGAAAAGGAATAAAAAATGACTAAAAAATACGCTATGACTGCTACAGAAGTGATGGAAGTTATTCCGAACCGCTATCCTATCATGTTTATTGACTACGTTGATGAAATTTCTGAAAATAAAATTGTTGCAACGAAAAATGTAACGATTAACGAAGAAGTTTTTAATGGACATTTCCCTGGTAATCCAACTTTCCCTGGTGTTTTGATTCTTGAATCACTCGCTCAAGCTGGTTCAATTTTGATTCTCAAAAAAGAAGAATTTCAAGGAAAAATGGCTTATATTGGTGGAATTGATAAAGCAAAATTCCGTCAAAAAGTCACTCCTGGTGATGTAATGAAACTTGAATTTGAAATTACAAAATTCCGTGGAAAAGTAGGAACTGCTGATGCCGCAGCTTATGTTGATGGTAAAAAAGTAACCACTTGTCAGTTCACTTTCATCGTTGATGAAGCAGCTGAACAAACAAACTAAAAAAAATTTACTGACAGTCTTTGTCAGTAAATTTTTTTATTATATACAGGATTTGTCAGTAAATATCTTAACTCTCCTGCATTTTTTTAATAAAGGATTGTAAAATTTCAATATGTTCTTCCAACTTTTCAAGAATAATAGATTCATTTGCAATGTGGCATTGTTCATGCTGTCCTGGTCCAAAAACAACCGTTCTAATCCCAACATTTTCAAAAAATCCTTGATCATTAGAACCCGAAGCTGCCGTTGTTTTCGCGCCAGATAAGTTTGTCAGTAACTGAATGAATGGAGCTTGATTATCGGTCAAAGTTGATAAAACAGGTGTCACAATATCTTCATGAGTAAAATGATACTGCACAGCTAACTCACTCATGACTTGCTCAAATACCTCTTCCAATTCAGGAGTTAAACGACAGTCAACCACGAGTTCAGCGAAGTCGGCTGTTTTATTAGGAGAATTTTCATCCCCAGAGAGAATTGATGTCACTACAAAAGTTGGCAAACCAAGCTGACTATTTTTGTAAATTTTCAAGTCTTCAACGATTTGCTCAATATTTTCTAGAAAATAAGTAACCGCCCCTAAAGCGCTTTGCTGAAAATGTTCTTGTACCGAAGCATGACCAGCCTTCCCAGAAAAATGTAGCTTCATAAAATGACTTCCACGTTGCCCAATATAAATCTTCTCTAAATCAGTTGGTTCTGCAATAATGCAACAAGCTGAGTCATAGCTCCAATTTTCACTAAAATAACGAGCAAAATCTTCTGAACCCTTACCATCAAGTTCTTCGTTAGCCGTCCCCACGACCCAAATATCTTGACTTAAATCTTTACCAATAAAACTTGCAGCAGCAAGTAAGTTTCCAACATCGCCACCTTTCATATCACTCGCACCAAGTCCAAAGAGTTTTCCCTCTTCTACTCTTGCATCGGTAGGCGAAAATTTCCAGTCAGCTAAATGACCTGAAACGACAGTATCAACATGCCCAGTTAAGATAATGGCTTCTTTTTTTTGTTCTTTTTTACCTTTTGCTTTAATTTGTCCGGCGACAAAAGTTTCTTTGCGAATAACAAAATCAAATTGCTTCTCAATAAACCATTTTTCAAGAAATATTAAAATCTCTTCTTCATTTCCTGAACTTGACGGAATATTAACCAAACTTTTTAATAAGTCTACAGCTTTTTCCATAAATTTCCACCAAACTATTTATTATTTTCAGAAAGCGTGTAGTTCTTTTGAATATCTTTATTAATTTGTCCGTTCTTCAATTCTTCTTTAATGACAGAATTGACAACCTTTGTTAATTCATCTGAACCTTTAGGAAGTGCAACCGCTGAACCATAACTATCTTTTGGCGTTTTTACATCCACATTAGCAATCGCTAAATCTGAATTAGCTGCGACATAACTCTTAGCAATAAGGTTTTCAATCACGGCTCCTTGTACTTGTCCTCCTTTGACTTCATTGATTTCATCGCCAATTTGTGGCAAGGCAATCTCTGTTGCTCCTTTGAATTGACTGGTTACAATTCCTTCTTGAGTTGACCCTTTTTGTGCCGCTACTTTTTTACCTTTGAAATCATCTACTGAACGATATTTACTTAAATCAGATTTTTTTACAACTAAATAATTACTTGCTGTATAATATACATCTGAGAAATTGACAGATTTTTCACGACTAGGTTCTTTTGAAATGCCCGAAATCGCAATATCTGCTTTTCCTGTATTTAAACTAGCTAAAACATTGTTAAAGTCCATGCTTTCAATTTTCACTTTAACCCCTAGTTTTTTACCAATAGCATTGGCCAAATCAACATCAGAACCCACGACTGTATTCTTACCATCTTTAATAATTTGGAATTCAAAGGGTGGATAATCTGGAGATAAAGCAACTTTCAATACGCCAGCTTTTTTTACTTTATCCACTTGATTAGTAGCCGATTTTCCATTTCCACAAGCTGCTAATGTTGCTACTGCGGCCAAACCGACCATTCCCAATGCTAATTTTTTCATCTTCTTGTTCATCCTTAAACCTCTTTTATAAATAGAATAAGTATAATTATACATTTTAAAATTATTTTGTCAAGAATTTTTGCATATTTATATTATAATTATTTAATAAACAAAGATTTTTAGATAAAAACTGTACTTTTATACTTGATTCAAAATAAAAATTCACTCAATGAGTGAATTTTTATTAATTATTAATCAATCCATTGCACGTAATTCTAATACCATATCACGTAACTGAGCAGCTCCTTCAAAGTCGAGGGCGCTAGCCGCTTGTTGCATTTCTTTTTCAAGTTTTTTGACTAATGCTTTACGTTCTTTCTTAGTCATCGCACTTGCATCAACTTCTTCAATCTCACCAGAATCAGTTTTCTTAGTAATGGCAATCAAATCACGAATTTCTTTTTTGATCGTTTGAGGTGTGATTCCATGTTCTTCATTATAAGCCATTTGAATTTCACGCCGACGGGCTGTTTCATCCATCGCATGTTTCATTGAACGCGTTATTTTATACTTTTGACCCTCGTATTCTGTATAATAACCACTATCTAAGATTTCTTTATCCACAGGATCATTTTCATCAAGGGCTTTAGCCATATCAGAATAAAGAATAACATGACCTTCACTATTACGTGCTGCACGACCAATGGTCTGAATCAAGCCACGCTCATTACGTAAAAATCCTTCTTTATCAGCATCCAAAATCGCGACTAAAGAAACTTCTGGCACGTCAATCCCTTCGCGAAGCAGATTTATTCCCACCAGAACATCAAAGACTCCTAAACGCAAATCCCGAATAATTTCGGTTCGTTCTAATGTTTTGATATCCGAGTGCATATATTTAACTTTTATCCCCATTTCCTTGAAATAGGCAGTTAAATCTTCTGACATCTTTTTAGTCAAAGTCGTGACGAATACTCGTTCGTTTTTCTCAGCTCGTTTATGAATTTCACCAACTAAATCATCGATTTGTCCCATCATTGGTCGAACTTCTACGACAGGATCTAATAGACCTGTTGGACGAATAATTTGTTCAACAATGGTATCGGTCTGCTCCATCTCATAATCCCCAGGGGTTGCTGAAACATAAACAATTTGATGCACATGACTTTCAAATTCTTCTCTTTTTAAAGGACGGTTATCGAGGGCTGAAGGCAGGCGGAATCCATAATTACAAAGCATTTCTTTACGGGCTCTGTCACCGTTATACATTCCTTTTACTTGCCCCATTGTCATGTGTGATTCATCAATCATAATCATGAAATCATCAGGAAAGAAATCAAGTAAAGTATACGGAGGTTCGCCTTCCTCGCGCCCATCCATATGACGTGAATAGTTTTCGACCCCATTACAATAACCCATTTCACGGAGCATTTCGATATCGTAGTTGGTTCTTTGTTCTAAACGTTGAGCCTCAAGAAGTTTTCCTTCTGAGCGGAAAACTTTTAATTGTTCTTCTAATTCTGCTTCTATCTTGGCAATTGATTCTTCCATACGGTCATCATTTGTCATGAAATGTGTCGCTGGGAAAATTGCCAAATGGTCTACTTCACCTAAAACTTGTCCGGTCAAAACTTCAATTTCACGGATACGGTCAATTTCATCACCGAAAAATTCAACACGAAAGGCATGTTCATCACGAGAGGCTGGAAAAACTTCTACAACATCCCCGCGAACTCGGAAACAGCCCCGTTGAAAGTCAATATCATTTCGCTCAAATTGAATTCCTACCAAATCATTTAAAAGTTGGTCACGAGAAATTTCTTGACCTGGGCGCAATGAAACCACCGAATCTTGATACTCTTTGGGTGAACCCAATCCATAAATACAAGAAACTGAGGCCACAACAATCACATCATTACGTTCCAATAAGCTTGAGGTCGCACTATGACGCAATTTATCAATTTCATCATTGACCGAACTGTCTTTTTCAATATAGGTGTCAGAACTTGGAACATAGGCTTCGGGTTGATAATAATCATAGTAGGATACGAAATACTCGACTGCATTATTTGGAAAAAACTCTTTAAATTCACTGTATAATTGACCAGCCAGTGTTTTATTATGAGCCATAACAAGAGTAGGTTTACCTGTCCGTGCAATCACTTGACTCATGGTGTAAGTTTTCCCTGTTCCTGTTGCTCCACGTAAAATTTGAGCTTTTTCCCCATTCTCAATATTATCTACTAACTCAGCAATCGCCTCACCTTGGTCACCGGCTGGCTCATATTTTGAAACAAGTTCAAATTTATTATCTGTTATTCTTTCTATAGCCATTCTTTTTCCTTTAATTCTTTTCTATTATCTTTGAAAAATAATCTAATGCTTGATGATAAACATCATTTTTAAAGCCAAAATCCATTTTACGAATTTCAGAAAGTCCTAAAAATTGATAAGTTGAAAATTCAATTTCTTCAGGATGGCTTTCAAGATTAATTTTTGCTTCTTCATGCAATCGGACAAGAAAATAATGTTGTTCTTGGCCAGCATAAGTCCAAGTTGGAAATTTCATCTCTTTAGGAAAATCATATTTTAAAGTTCCTGGATATTGTCCAATGATTTCAAACTCTTTTGTGCCAATTTCTTCTGAGAGTTCTCGAATAATGGCTGTCTCTGGTTTTTCACCAGCTTCAATTCCACCTTGTGGGAAGCCCCAGCTCATCCCATCTGCTCGTTTACCTAGCCAAATTTTGTTTTCTTTATTGAGAATAATGGCTGCAACATTTTGTCTGTATTCTTTCATTTTTATCCTCTTTTTAGTATTAGGTTTACTGAATTCTATAGATGTAAAATTTGTCTTATTATTAATCTTCTAATACAATTTTACCATTTTCATCGCTAAAAATATGCTATAATTAATCTATATTCAAAAAAAGATAAGGAAGTTTTATTAATAATGAATCGTGATGAAATTCAAGCAAATTTAATCAAAGCAAGTCACATGATTAGCATGGACGATATTATTCGTGAAGGTTATCCAACTTTACGTGAAGTGGCAAATGATGTAACCTTGCCATTGTCAGATGAAGACATTATCTTAGGAGAAAAAATGTTGCAATTCTTACATAATTCTCAAGATCCTGTCATGGCTGAAAAAATGGGACTCCGTGGTGGAGTTGGACTTGCAGCAAACCAACTTGGCTTGCTCAAAAAAGTCATTGCCGTTTTGATTCCAAATGAACCTGAAGTTGATGAAGATGGAAATGAAATTCCACCTAAAGAAGCTTACAAAATGCGCGAAATCATGTATAATGCAAAAGTGGTTAGTCACTCTGTTCAAGATGCGGCTGTTGAAGGTGGCGAAGGTTGTCTTTCTGTTGACCGTGAAGTTCCAGGTTACGTCGTTCGCCATGCTCGTGTAACTGTGGAATACTACAACAAGGAAGGCGAAAAGAAAAAAATTCGCTTAAAAGATTTCCCAGCAATTTGTGTTCAACATGAGATTGATCACACTAATGGTGTTATGTTCTATGACCACATCAATATGAATGACCCTTGGGAAATTAAAGACGGTATGATTATTGTTAAATAATCGCCAAATTTACTGATGAATTTATGAATAGAAAAATTACTGACAGAATTTCCGTCAGTAATTTTTTATTTCATTTTCTACTTTTTAATTCTTGTCAGTAAAAGTTACTGACAAGTTTTTAGAAAATGATAAAAGTAAATTATTATTTAGCAATTTTTGCAAAATATTCAAGAGTACGAATTAATTGAGCAGTGAAACTCATTTCATTATCATACCAAGCAGCTGTTTTAACTAATTGTCCACCGTCTTTTAGGTCAGTCACTTCAGTTAATGTAGCATCAAAAAGTGAACCGTAAGCCATACCAATAATATCAGATGAAACAATTTCATCAACATTATAGCCAAAGCTTTCATCAGCGGCAGCTTTCATTGCTTCATTGATTTCGTCAACTGTAACGTGTTTTTCAAGTACAGTAACAAGTTCGGTAATTGAGCCTGTTGGAGTTGAAACACGTTGAGCATGACCTTTCATCAAACCAGAAAGTTCAGGCAAAACAAGACCAATTGCTTTAGCCGCTCCACTTGATGCTGGAACAATGTTTTCGGCAGCAGCACGCGCACGATGGAAGTCTCCGCCACGATGTGGACCATCAAGGGTCATTTGGTCACCAGTATAAGAGTGAACAGTAGTCATTGTTCCACCTTTAACACCAAAGTTTTTATTTAAGGCATCGGCCATTGGTGCTAAACTATTTGTAGTACAAGAACCGGCAGAAATAACTGTTTCAGTTCCGTCAAGAATTGTGTGGTTTGTATTGAAGACAACAGTTTTAACATCATTTCCACCAGGTGCCGTAATCAAAACTTTCTTAGCTCCACCAGGATGCAAATGTTTTTCAGCTTTTTCTTTAGTCGCAAAGAAACCTGTGGCTTCAAGCACAATTTCAACACCAGAATCAGCCCATTGAATGTCTTCCGGATTACGTTCAGCCGTAACTTTCACAAATTTTCCGTTGACATCAAAACCATCTTCTTTGACTTCAACAGTCCCTTTAAAACGACCTTGAGTTGTATCATATTTTAGCAAATGTGCAAGCATTGCTGGGTCTGTCAAATCGTTGATATGCGCAACTTCAACTCCTTCGACTTCTTGAATTCGACGTAATGCCAAACGTCCAATACGACCAAAACCGTTAATACCAACTTTAACTACCATGATGTAGTCCTCCGTTTTTTTATTTAGATGATGAGATTCTTCTCTTTTTTTGCTATAATAGAAATAAATAATTATAGCTATTAGAGATATCTCTTATCTCTAATATAAATGATACTACTTTTTTACCCTAGTGTCAATCTTTTTTAATTTAAAATGTTTAAGGAGCTTCATCATGAAATTATCATCTGGTTGGGAACAATCTGTTTATGTATTACTTATTTTGGCACGACTTCCTGAAAATCGGACCATGTCATCAATTGCACTTGCCAATCGTCTCAAAGTTTCGCCTTCATATCTCAAAAAAATTATTAAATCTTTAGTTGATGAGGGCCTTTTACGCTCTACTCCAGGGAAAAATGGCGGTTTTTCACTCAATAAAGACCTTCATGATATTAGTTTTTACGATGTCTTTTTGGCCATAGAAGGACGGGGTCGAATTTTTCAAAGTCAAGGTCTTTTGCAAAATTTTATTGGTTCAGAGTCTGGCAAAGCAAAGCGTTGTGCCATTACAAGCGCTCTTGATGAAATTGAAAATACACTTGTCAGAACACTATCAAATGTTTCACTAGCCCAAGTTGCTGACGAAACTCAATATAATTATAATCTTGGTTATCTTGATGAGTGGATTGATGAAATGGATTAAAGAATTTACTGACAGAGCTGCAATTCATTACGAACAATGAAGTTACAAATAGAAAAATTACTGACGAGATTCACGTCAGTTCAATGCGACCAAGGGGAGCATTGAAGTTGGGGATAAAAAAAATTGCTGACAAGATTCATGTCAGTTCAATGCGACTACGGGGAGCATTGAAGTTGTAGATAGAAAAATTGCTGACGAGATTCACGTCAGTTCAATGCGACCAAGGGGAGCATTGAAGTTGGGGATAGAAAAAATTGCTGACAAGATTCATGTCAGTTCAATGCGACTACGGAGAGCATTGAAGTTGTAGATAGAAAAATTGCTGACAAGATTCATGTCAGCAATTTTTCATTATTTCATTATTTCTTTATTTCATTATTTTATTTTTTCTATCACTAAAAATTTTACTGACAGACATTTTTTATTCAGCAGGAACTTCTTCATCAGTCGTTTCTGCTGTTTCTTGAGCTTGATTAGAGATAACAATTTTATCATCAATCAAATCAGCAACCAATTCTTTGTATTCAGGGTGTTCAATATAGAAGTCAGCAATTGAATCTTCGATATTTTCTTGAATTGTTCTACGAAGTGGTCTAGCACCCATTGCTGGATTGTAACCTAAATCAACTAATTTTTCTTTTGCTGCTTGAGTGACACTAAGATGAATATCATTACGTCCAATTTGTTCGTTGACTTCATCAAGCATCAAATCAACAATTTTAAGGAGATTTTCTTTGCTCAAAGCAGAGAATTCAATTATTCCGTCAAAACGGTTCATGAATTCAGGGCTAAAGAAATCGCCAAGCTGACCAAGCACTGATTTAGTTCGTCCCTCACGAGCAGCACCAAATCCGACAGAGGCTTCAACTTTACCAGTTCCGGCATTAGAAGTCATAATAATCAAACTATCTTTAAAGGATACTGTCCGTCCTTGTGCGTCTGTCAGACGTCCATCTTCAAGAATTTGCAAGAACATGTGCATCACATCTGGATGTGCTTTTTCGATTTCATCTAATAAAATCAAACTGTAGGGATTACGACGAACACGTTCAGTCAATTGACCAGCTTCTTCATAACCCACATATCCTGGAGGGGCTCCAATCAATTTGGCCACCGAATGTTTTTCCATGTATTCCGACATGTCAAAACGAATCATACTTTCACTTGAGCCAAATAATTCTTTAGCCAATTGTTTAGCAAGTTCTGTTTTACCAACACCTGTTGGACCAACGAAAAGGAAAGAACCAATTGGACGATTAGGTTTACCAAGTCCCACACGAGAACGACGGATAGCTTTAGCAATCTTATCCACTGCTTCATCCTGACCAATCACATGTGCTTTCAAATCATCAGCCAAATTAATCAATTGGGTTTGTTCTTTTTCTTTCAAATCACCAACTGGAATATGTGTTTTTTGCTCAACAATTTGTTCAATATCTTTTTCAGTGATGACAGGAATTTCATCATCTGAAACTTCATGATTTTGTAATTCACGAAGTTTAGTGATTTGGTCACGGAAATGAGCGGCTTTTTCAAAATCTTCAGCCTGTGTTGCTTCATTTTTCTTCGTTTCTGCATCCGCAATCCGACGATTAATATCTTCAGGATCAACAAATTTCAAGGTTAGATTTTTCTTAGAACCAGACTCATCCAAAAGGTCAATGGCTTTATCTGGTAAGAAACGGTCTTGAATGTAACGATTTGACAAATGAGCGGCTGCTTCAATAGCCTCATCAGTGTATTTCACGTGATGATAATCTTCATAACGTGCTTGAATGCCTCGCAAAATAGTAATTGTTTCATCAACTGATGGTTCATCGACTTTAACTGGTTGCATCCGGCGTTCAAGCGCAGCATCTTTTTCAATGATGCGATATTCATTGAGCGTTGTTGCTCCGACCAATTGAAGCTCACCACGCGCAAGCGCAGGTTTTAGGATATTTCCTGCATCCATATTGCCATCACCGGCAGAACCAGCACCAACAATTTCATGAATTTCATCAATAAACATAATCACATCATTACGTTTTCTGATTTCATCCATTAATTTTTGCATCCGTTCTTCAAATTGTCCACGAATTCCTGTTCCTTGAACAAGAGAAACAACATCAAGACGAATCACTTCTTTATTTTGTAGTTTTTGCGGCACATCTCCGTCCACAATTTTTTGCGCTAAACCTTCAACAACTGCTGTTTTACCAACACCAGGTTCACCAATTAATACAGGATTATTCTTAGTCCTACGATTTAAAATCTCAATGACACGTTTAATTTCTTCATCACGCCCAATCACTGGGTCAATTTCGCCACGACGAGCTGACTCTGTGATGTTAATTCCAAATTCTTCTAACATTCCTTTAGGTTGTTTTGCCCGAGGATTTTGTGGACCGCGCGGACCACGTCCACCTGTTTGTGTTGGTGGAGTTTGAGTGCTTGCTGCTCCATTAAAATCTTGACCGTGCAAAGCACTAAAGATATCATTAAATGGATTAAATGGTTCATCAGAATTTCCATTTGAGGCATTTCCTGCGCCAAATAAAGCTTCTTGACCGCCAGATTTCATAATTTGATAACAGTTTTGGCACAAATCAATTTGTTTTTTCTGACCATTTACACTTGTGTAAAGGTGAATCGTCGCTTCATTAATATTACAATTTTGACAAAGCATCGCTTTCCTCCTCTTAATTCTCAGTAATTAATTTTAAACTAATTTTCCCTTCACAGTTTGGAAGGATTCAATCTAAAATCAGGACCAACTTCGATGTAAAGTTTTTTATATTTGAAATTTTTTGTGGTGATGACTAGAACTCGCTCATTATTTCGGACATCCCAAAACTCATTTTCACCGTTTTCTCTGAACCAACCGCCATAGTACCAAGCGTTAGTTCCTGCTACTTTTTTATAGAATTTTGGTTTTTTCATATCAGATACAAGTTGAACAGATTCCAAATTTTCCGGGTCAATCTTGATATGTTTTCTTAAAGAAAGAACTTTTCTTGCTCCTCTAAGTTCAATATCAATGCCACCATTTTTTTCAAAATAGACAGTAGTCGTCATTTTCTCTCCTTATTTATAATCTAAGTGATAACGGTTACTTTTATTTTACATCAAATTTAAAAAATCAATAAATCATTTCTCCCTTTTAAAATAAAAAGTTTGACCATATTTGACCATTGATAAATTTATTATAATCATTTTAGGAAAATTTAGCAAGTCTTTTGAACTTTATAAATAAATTTTTAATAAAAAATACTGACAAAGCTGTCAGTAGAGCCAAAATATAATATAAAAAATTTAGCTTTTCCTTCTAGGTTTGTCAGTAATTTTTTATTTTGTCAGCTAGCCTGCATCATCAATTTTCTTATATAATCGATTTTGATGAACCAAGATATAAATTGAAGCAAGAATGGCAATGCCGGCAAAAATATAAACAATGATATTTCCTGCTGACCAGCCGTATGCTTGAACAAGCCAACCAATAACCAGAGTTGCTGTCACTTCACCAATAATGTACTGACAGAACCCCATCGTACCCGTTGACATTCCATTGGCAAATTTTGGGACAGCTTCATTGACCATCAGCCCGACAATTGTTGCTGGAGCATAAATGAAAGTTCCCATAATTAATAACACAATAATAATCATAGTATGATTGGTCGCTGCAAAATAAGTAATCAGACAGGCAAGCATTGCAATCAATGAAACCAAAACCATAATGGCCCGACGACCTTTAAGTAAATCAGTGATAAATCCGATGATAATAACCCCAGGTACAGCTGCAAGTTCAAAAATTCCTGTCAGCCATTTTGCTGTTGAATTATCAAATCCTTTGATATTAACCAGATAGTTTGGAATCCAACTCATAATTCCATAACGAACGACATAGATTGACAATGAGGTCAAAATGACCGCCCACACGAGTTTATTTTTGACAATGTATTCAAAAAATATTTTAAAAACATTGTCATTAGAAACATCGCCTTCAACAATTTCTCCGTCTTTAATGACCACTTTGTCGCCAGAATATTCTTCAATTGTCGGTAATCCTTTCGTCGTTGGACGGTCAGAACCCAGAAATAAAACGATAATAGCAATGACAATCGAAACAATTGATGCTGTCCAAAAACTCCATTGAAGCGAAGCGCCGAAAAAGAAAGCAGATAAATTAATGACAGCCACACACATGAAAGCTCCAGCATTATGAGCTGATGACCAGATTGAAAATGCTGTCCCACGCGCCATAATCGAACCTTTTGCTTTTCGGCCAAACCATAAACCGACTAAACGCTGACAAGCCGCAGCTCCCATACCTTGCATAACCGAGTTAAGCAACATCAGAAAGACTATCATCCCAAAACTTTGGGTTGTTCCATAAAGCGCATTGATAATCGCTGACACAATCAATCCTGTTGCCACATAACGGTTTGGATTGGCCCGGTCAGCTAATGTTCCCATAATAAGCTTTGAAATTCCATAGCCAATCCCAAACATGGAGAGAATTGTCCCAATTTGTCCCATCGAAAAACCATAAGCCTTGGAAATATCATTTTGTTGAACGGTAAAGATCAATCGAATAATATAATAACCAATATAAACGAATGCCGTCGAAATTAAAACTCGAGTTTGCCACATTTTATACAATCGGGGAACTTTTTCCTCTGATATTTTTTGCTCCGCATCTGGAGCGGGTTTTAAGAATCCAAACATTTCGAATCCCCTTTCATTTTGATGAATTAATTATAACCCACTCCTATTTGAAATAAATTCCTGATTAAGCCATAATTTCAGGAATTTATTTTTAAATCAAAAAAATTTACTGACAGAATATAATCGTCAGCTTACATTACAATCTGTCAGTAAATCTCTAGCACTCAAACAATTGCACCATATTCTTTATACTGTTTGTAAAGTTGGATTAAAAGGTGAATAATTAATTCTAAGGGGAGCATATTATTATAATCAACAAGGATTTTCCCTGACATGTTCTTTTGATAAGCAAGCAAAAGCAAATCACTTTGTTCAACCAGCCTACTCCTATAGTTACCAGTAATAGCTAAAACCTTTTTTCCATCTCTTTTGGCCTTCTGTGCTGTTGCCACAATCAAATCTGTTTCACCTGATAAGCTAAGACCAATTACAAATGTATTTCTAGGCAATTTTTCAAGATATGCTTGCATATTATCTTGATATAAGCTGACAGCTTTAACATCTAAAAATTGCAAATCTCTCGCAAATGAGTCAGCTATCCGAACAGATAATCCTCTTGAAATAATCACGACTGAAGCTGCATGAAAAATATTTTCAACAACTTTAGCTAAGTTTTCACTCTCTAGCAGCCTTACTGTCATTAATAATTCTTCAATATTTTCAGAGACAACTTGATTTGCATCTTTTGTCAGCCCATAAATCCAATCATGTCTATTTAATTTTTGTTTTTCCATATTTTTGTATTCAGAAAAACCAGAAAAATTTTTCTTTTTCAAAGTTCGAATAATTGATGAAGGACTGACATGGGCAGATTCAGCAATTTGAGCAACCGTCATTTGAATTATTTTTGCTTTATTTTCTTCTAAATAATTCCAAATATAAATTTCGACACTAGTTAAATGGTTCATAAAACTCCTCTGAATAAAAAATAATTTTATATAATACAAACTGAATCATAATACATACTATCTCTAAAAAATATAAAAAAACTTACTGACAGTTTCATCAGTAAGTTTTTAAATTACATAAAGTCACGCAACGGTTTAGAACGACGTGGGTGACGAAGTTTTTTGATTGCTTTTGCTTCAATCTGACGAATACGTTCACGTGTCACTTTGAATTGTTTACCAACATCTTCCAAAGTATGCATGCGTCCATCATCAAGACCAAAACGCATTCTCAAAACATTTTCTTCACGGTCAGTCAAAGTATCCATGACTTCATCTAACTGTTCACGTAAAAGAATACGGTTTGTATAATCAACAGGTGATTCGATTACATCATCTTCAATGAAGTCACCAAGATGTGAATCATCTTCTTCACCGATAGGTGTTTCGAGTGAGACTGGTTCTTGAGCAATTTTCAGAACTTCACGAACTTTATCTGGCGCCATGTGCAACTCTTTACCAATTTCTTCTGGTGAAGGATCGCGTCCGAGTTCTTGCAAAAGATTACGTTGAACACGAATCAATTTATTGATTGTTTCAACCATATGCACTGGAATACGAATCGTGCGGGCTTGGTCAGCAATCGCACGTGTAATTGCTTGGCGAATCCACCATGTGGCATAAGTCGAGAACTTGAATCCTTTTGTATGGTCAAATTTATCCACAGCCTTCATCAAGCCCATATTTCCTTCTTGAATCAAGTCCAAAAATTGCATTCCACGTCCAGAATAACGTTTTGCAATTGAAACAACCAAACGCAAGTTGGCTTCGGCAAGCATTTGTTTCGCAAATTCTGCCCCTTCACCACCAGCAATAATTGCTTCAGCAAGTTTTGTTTCTTCATCAAGAGAAATCAATGGATAACGACCGATTTCTTTAAGATACATGCGAACAGGATCATCGATACGAACATTCGTAACAATTTCATCCATTGCAGTATCTGAAACTTCTTCTTTTTCAATTTCATCAGTGACAAGAGCCAAAGGACTTGGATTTCCATCTTTATCCACAATTGAAATTCCTGCATCTTGAATTTGTTTAAACAAGTCTTCAAGCGCATCATCAACAATCCCAAATTTAACAGAAAGTTCATCCATGATTTCTTCATCAAGTGCTTCGCCCAAAGGTTTACGTTTGGTAATATAGCTTTTAACTGCTTTTTCATAAGCTTTTACGTTAAAAGTATCACCATTTTCTTTGACTTCAACTCTTGCTAATGTTTTAGGACTATCCATCTTTTCAACAACAACAGGTTTAACATTTAATGCTTCAAGAAGACGACGTTCTTCACCAGGTCCAACTGAACTTGAATGTGATTTTACAAGTAAGCCAATTTCTTGAGCCTTCTCAACCAAAACACGGTTTTGAACGCCAGTTTCTTTTGAAATTTGACTTATTCTTTTTTTATTTGCTGCCAATTCGCTCCTCCTCTTTGGGTAAAACTACTGACAAAACTGTCATTAAATAGACTAGCCAATTGTCAGTAAAAAATTATCATAATTTTTTCTTTTGGTTAATAATCTGAAGGGTTAACTCTAAGACACGTTCTTTGTTTCCTGCTTTCTCAGCAGTTGCCAACTGTTGAATGAGTTCTTCAAATTTTATTTGTTCCATTTCATTAGAAAAAATGGAAACTAAGTCTTTGATTTCCTGACTTGATGCTGTATCAGGCAAATCTAAACTTATAATCTGGTAAAACAGACTACGTTCTTCGTCTGACAGCTCACTTGCTAAGTGTGATTCATCAATTTGTTCATAAACCATTGCTTCAAGCAAGATTTTATCAAATAAATCCTGATAACGTTTATGGACGAATCTAAAATTTTCATCTTGAGAAAATTTTTTCAAAACTGATGAATGATAAATCATTCGATGGAGTAGCATTTCTTCGGCTTTTTCCGAACGTGACAACTTAGGAACCTGAACAGATGGTTGAACAACTTGAGCCGATTCACTTCTTCTGTAAGTTTGTTGAGTTTTAACATTATTCTCATAATAAGCCTCCTCAAAATCTACAGGCATGACTGATTCAAGACTAGAATAATCATTTTCGTCAGTAAAACTTTCGGTCAAACTTGAAGCATCTAAATTACTGACAGGATGGTCAGTAATTGTCATATTTTCACGCCGTAAATTTACAGCCTGCTCCACTTGATTATACTCGAAATCAGGCAAAATCTCAACTAATTTTCTTATATAGGCATCCTGAGCCGTAATCGATGGAAGCTTTGCAATCATTGGTGAAATCTGTTCAATAAAATCAAGTTGCGTTTGTAAATTAGCAAGGTTTTCAGGTCTCAAATAATCAATTAAAAATTCAATGGGTTGAATACGCCCCGTTTCCATTAAGGCAGATAATCCCTTCAAACCATAATTTTTAGAATACTCATCTGGATCAAGTCCTTCCGGAACCTTTACAATCTGCACAGCAGATTCACCAATCAAATCAATGGCCTTATAAATTGCATTTTGCCCAGCAGAATCTCCATCATAAACTAATACGAATTTTTTTGCCATTTGTTTCAAACGACGGATGTGTTTTTCGGTTAAAGCCGTCCCCATTGAGGCAACAACATTATTTATTCCAGCTTTATAAGCCGCAATAACATCCATAAAACCTTCCATTAAATAGACTTCATGCTGCTTTGAAATTGTTGGTTTTGCTTTATCTAAATTCCAAAGTTCATAAGATTTATCAAATATAGTTGTTGCTGAAGTATTAATATATTTGGCTTTAGAATCATCATTTTCCTGCCATTTACGTCCAGAAAAACCAATTGTATGTCCATATTCGTTGGTGATTGGAAACATGATTCGATTCGTAAAAGCATCAAAAACGTTATTATTTGAGAAATGAAATAAACCAGACTTTGCCATAATTTCTTCATCAAACTTATTTGATAAATTTTTAAAAATAAAATCATTTTCTTCAGGAGCTAAACCAATATTAAATCTCTTGATTACATCATCAGTAATCCCCCGCTCCTCAAGATATTTCCTAGCCCGTTCACCCAACTCCGTTGACATCAATAGAATATTGTATAAACGAGCAGCCTGGTTATTGATTTCAAACAATGGTGCATTTGGATTATTTTTTTCTTCTCTATCATCAGAAATGTTAAGAGTAACTCCTGCAAAATCAGCCAGTTCCTTAACAGCATCAACGAATCCAACTTGATTGTATTCTTTTAAAAACTCAATCGCATCACCAGAGCGCCCACAACCAAAACAATGATAAAAACCTTTTTCAGCATTTACATTAAAGGAAGGAGTTTTCTCACCATGAAAAGGGCATAAACCAATATAATTCTTACCTGTACGACTTAAAGCAACATACTGTGAAATTAAATCAGCAATATTAACTTTTGACTTTAAATCATTAACAACCTCAGTGTCAAGTGAAACCATAATCTCCCCCTTCTTCCCTACGATTAATCATAAAAGTAATCTCATAAAATAAGTATAACACTTCAGAAAGGTTCTTAATCATCATTCATTTTCTAAAATAAATATAACTTACGAAATCTTACTGATTTTATGGCTTTAAAGTCTAAAAGACGCCTATTAAAGAATAGACGTCGAACAAAGGGGGGTAAGGGATTCGAACCCTCGCGCCGGTTTCCCGACCTAACGATTTAGCAAACCGTCCTCTTCAGCCTCTTGAGTAACCCCCCATAGGCTTATTAACAATGAATAGATACCTTACATATCCATTATGGGAATTCCAGGATTCGAACCTGGGACCCCTGCGTTATCAACACAGTGCTCTAACCAACTGAGCTAAACTCCCAATTTATTGTTTTCAATTGAAAACTAAGCGGATGACGAGAATCGAACTCGCGTAGCCAGCTTGGAAGGCTGGGGTTCTACCATTAAACTACATCCGCTAACAAAGAATGGCGCGAGACGGAATCGAACCGCCGACACATGGAGCTTCAATCCATTGCTCTACCAACTGAGCTACCGAGCCAAAGATATGGATCTTGCTGGATTCGAACCAGCGACCGATCGGTTATGAGCCGATAGCTCTAACCAACTGAGCTAAAGATCCAGCTGATAAATATAGCGGCGAAGGGGATCGAACCCCCGACCTCTCGGGTATGAACCGAACGCTCTAGCCAGCTGAGCTACACCGCCATTTTTGACATAAGTCAAATTGATGTAAAAACATCAATCGGGAAGACAGGATTCGAACCTGCGACACCTTGGTCCCAAACCAAGTACTCTACCAAGCTGAGCTACTTCCCGTTATATGCAAGCGGTAGGATTCGAACCTACAACCGCCTGATTCGTAGTCAGGTACTCTATCCAGTTGAGCCACGCCTGCAAATAACATTATATAAACAACTAGTAAGGATACTAGTAAGCGAACGACGAGATTCGAACTCGCGACCCCAACCATGGCAAGGTTGTGTTCTACCCCTGAACTACGTTCGCACTTAAACTTTGTGTCTTACGACAATGCCGACTACATGATTCGAACACGCGACCCTCTGATTACAAATCAGATGCTCTACCAACTGAGCTAAGTCGGCTAATACCTAGTATGCGGATGAAGGGACTTGAACCCCCACGCCGTTAAGCGCTAGATCCTAAATCTAGTGCGTCTGCCAATTCCGCCACATCCGCTAGGATTATGACCCGTGCTGGGCTCGAACCAGCGACCCTTTGATTAAAAGTCAAATGCTCTACCAACTGAGCTAACGAGTCATTAGTATTTCTACTAACGGTTCTGACGGGAATCGAACCCGCGATCTTCGCCGTGACAGGGCGACGTGATAACCGCTACACTACAGAACCTTTATTCACTTAATGGCTGAAACAACCAATGGGAGTTAACGGGATCGAACCGCTGACCCTCTGCTTGTAAGGCAGATGCTCTCCCAGCTGAGCTAAACTCCCAAAACTTGGCCACTCGCCTATCTCCCAGGGGGCAACCCCCAAGTACTTCCGCCGTAGATGGACTTAACTTCTGTGTTCGACATGGGAACAGGTGTATCTCCATCGCAATGATGACCAAATCATTAAATGTTACCTTGAACATTCAAAACTAAATAACAATTCTTCTAACTTTTAAACCATAAGCATATTATATTTGACTCTTTTGGTAAAGTCCTCGAGCGATTAGTACTGGTCCGCTCCAAGTCTCGCAACTCTTCCACTTCCAGCCTATCTACCAGATCATCTCTCTGGGCTCTTAATTCTTACGAATGGGTAATCTCATCTTGAGGTGGGCTTCGCACTTAGATGCTTTCAGCGCTTATCCCTTCCCTACATAGCTATCCAGCCGTGCTCCTGGCGGAACAACTGGTACACCAGCGGTAAGTCCATCCCGGTCCTCTCGTACTAAGGACAGATCCTCTCAAATTACCTACGCCCGCGACGGATAGGGACCGAACTGTCTCACGACGTTCTGAACCCAGCTCGCGTGCCGCTTTAATGGGCGAACAGCCCAACCCTTGGGACCGACTACAGCCCCAGGATGCGACGAGCCGACATCGAGGTGCCAAACCTCCCCGTCGATGTGAACTCTTGGGGGAGATAAGCCTGTTATCCCCAGGGTAGCTTTTATCCGTTGAGCGATGGCCCTTCCATGCGGTACCACCGGATCACTAAGTCCTAGTTTCCTACCTGCTCGAGTTGTAGCTCTCGCAGTCAAGCTGGCTTTTACCTTTACACTCTACGATTGATTTCCAACCAATCTGAGCCAACCTTTGAGCGCCTCCGTTACTCTTTAGGAGGCGACCGCCCCAGTCAAACTGTCCGTCAGACACTGTCTCCCTGGCCGATTATGCCAGCGGGTTAGAGTAACCATAAGTCAAGGGTAGTATCCCAACAACGCCTCAATAGAAACTAGCGTCCCTATTTCAATGGCTCCTACCTATCCTGTACATGACTTACAGGTACTCAATATCAAACTACAGTAAAGCTCCATGGGGTCTTTCCGTCCTGTCGCGGGTAACCTGCATCTTCACAGGTACTAAAATTTCACCGAGTCTCTCGTTGAGACAGTGCCCAAATCATTACGCCTTTCGTGCGGGTCGGAACTTACCCGACAAGGAATTTCGCTACCTTAGGACCGTTATAGTTACGGCCGCCGTTTACTGGGGCTTCAATTCATACCTTCGACTTACGTCTAAGCACTCCTCTTAACCTTCCAGCACCGGGCAGGCGTCACCCCCTATACATCACCTTGCGGTTTAGCAGAGAGCTGTGTTTTTGATAAACAGTTGCTTGGGCCTATTCACTGCGGCTGGCTTTTACACCAGCACCCCTTCTCCCGAAGTTACGGGGCTATTTTGCCGAGTTCCTTAACGAGAGTTCTCTCGATCACCTGAGGCTACTCGCCTCGACTACCTGTGTCGGTTTGCGGTACGGGTAGATATGACTTTACGCTAGAAGCTTTTCTTGGCAGTGTGACATCAGAGAGTTCGCAACCGTAGTTGCTTCCCCATCACAGCTCAATGTTAAAGAGAAATGCATTTGACACATCTCACACCTCACTGCTTAGACCAGAATCCATTAACTGGCATCTCTTAGCCTACTGCGTCCCTCCATCACGATCATATCTAGTACTGGAATATCAACCAGTTGTCCATCGACTACGCCTTTCGGCCTCGCCTTAGGTCCCGACTAACCCAGGGCGGACGAGCCTTCCCCTGGAAACCTTAGTCTTACGGTGGATAAGATTCTCACTTATCTTGCGCTACTCATACCGGCATTCTCACTTCTTAACGCTCCAGCACTCCTCACGGTATACCTTCATCGCGGTTAAGAACGCTCTCCTACCATTGATAAAATATCAATCCAAAGCTTCGGTAATATGTTTAGCCCCGGTACATTTTCGGCGCAGGGTCACTCGACTAGTGAGCTATTACGCACTCTTTGAATGATAGCTGCTTCTGAGCTAACATCCTAGTTGTCTGTGCAACCCCACATCCTTTTCCACTTAACATATATTTTGGGACCTTAGCTGTTGGTCTGGGCTGTTTCCCTTTCGACTACGGATCTTAGCACTCGCAGTCTGACTGCCGAACATGTGTATTAGCATTCGGAGTTTATCTGAGATTGGTAATCCTAGACGGACCCCTCACCCAAACAGTGCTCTACCTCCAATACACTTACATTTCGACGCTAGCCCTAAAGCTATTTCGGAGAGAACCAGCTATCTCCCAGTTCGTTTGGAATTTCTCCGCTATCCACAAGTCATCCAAACACTTTTCAACGTGTCCTGGTTCGGGCCTCCAGTGCGTCTTACCACACCTTCACCCTGCTCATGGATAGGTCACTAGGTTTCGGGTCTACATCATGATACTAAGTCGCCCTATTCAGACTCGGTTTCCCTACGGCTCCGTCTCTTCAACTTAACCTCGCATCATAACGTAACTCGCCGGTTCATTCTACAAAAGGCACGCTCTCACCCATTAACGGGCTCGAACTTCTTGTAGGCACACGGTTTCAGGTGCTATTTCACTCCCCTCTCGGGGTTCTTTTCACCTTTCCCTCACGGTACTGGTTCACTATCGGTCACTAAGGAGTATTTAGGGTTGGGAGATGGTCCTCCCGGATTCAAACTGGATTTCGCGTGTCCAGCCCTACTCAGGATACTGCTAGGTATAAGCGCTATTTCGTCTACGGGATTATTACCCTCTTTGATTAACCTTCCCAGGTTATTCGACTATAATGCTTAAGTCCACGTTGCAGTCCTACAACCCCAAGAAGCAAGCTTCTTGGTTTGCCCTTCTTCGCGTTCGCTCGCCGCTACTTACGAAATCGTTTTTACTTTCTCTTCCTGCAGGTACTTAGATGTTTCAGTTCTCTGCGTTACCTTTACATGAGCTATGTATTCACTCATGAATAACTGCTAGTAGCAGCTGGGTTTCCCCATTCGGAGACCTAGGGATCAATGCGTACTTACTGCTCCCCCTAGAATATCGTCGTTAGTCACGTCCTTCATCGGCTCTTAGTGCCAAGGCATCCACCGTGCGCCCTTATTAACTTTGCCATGATGATTTATAATCATCGTTTTTCAAGTATAAGTTTGTAAATTCTTTAAAATTCACAGCTTTTGGTTTATTTATCGTTATTAGATATTGTTATTTAGTTTTCAATGTTCAAGTGATTTTAACGTCTTGTCTGACAATGGAGCCTAGCGGGATCGAACCGCTGACCTCCTGCGTGCAAAGCAGGCGCTCTCCCAGCTGAGCTAAGGCCCCACAATCAAGAATTTGATTCTTGCTTAGGTTTATCACTAAACCCCTCAAAACTGAATAAAGTTGAATGCTCATGTCTTTGTATATATTCCTTAGAAAGGAGGTGATCCAGCCGCACCTTCCGATACGGCTACCTTGTTACGACTTCACCCCAGTCATCGGTCTTACCTTAGGAAGCGCCCTCCTTGCGGTTAGGCAACCTACTTCGGGTACTCCCAACTCCCGTGGTGTGACGGGCGGTGTGTACAAGGCCCGGGAACGTATTCACCGCGGCGTGCTGATCCGCGATTACTAGCGATTCCGACTTCATGTAGGCGAGTTGCAGCCTACAATCCGAACTGAGAATGGTTTTAAGAGATTAGCTAAACATCACTGTCTCGCGACTCGTTGTACCATCCATTGTAGCACGTGTGTAGCCCAGGTCATAAGGGGCATGATGATTTGACGTCATCCCCACCTTCCTCCGGTTTATCACCGGCAGTCTCGTTAGAGTGCCCAACTTAATGATGGCAACTAACAATAGGGGTTGCGCTCGTTGCGGGACTTAACCCAACATCTCACGACACGAGCTGACGACAACCATGCACCACCTGTATCCCGTGTCCCGAAGGAACTTCCTATCTCTAGGAATAGCACGAGTATGTCAAGACCTGGTAAGGTTCTTCGCGTTGCTTCGAATTAAACCACATGCTCCACCGCTTGTGCGGGCCCCCGTCAATTCCTTTGAGTTTCAACCTTGCGGTCGTACTCCCCAGGCGGAGTGCTTATTGCGTTAGCTGCGATACAGAGAACTTATAGCTCCCTACATCTAGCACTCATCGTTTACGGCGTGGACTACCAGGGTATCTAATCCTGTTTGCTCCCCACGCTTTCGAGCCTCAGTGTCAGTTACAGGCCAGAGAGCCGCTTTCGCCACCGGTGTTCCTCCATATATCTACGCATTTCACCGCTACACATGGAATTCCACTCTCCTCTCCTGCACTCAAGTCTACCAGTTTCCAATGCATACAATGGTTGAGCCACTGCCTTTTACACCAGACTTAATAAACCACCTGCGCTCGCTTTACGCCCAATAAATCCGGACAACGCTCGGGACCTACGTATTACCGCGGCTGCTGGCACGTAGTTAGCCGTCCCTTTCTGGGTAGTTACCGTCACTTGATGAGCTTTCCACTCTCACCAACGTTCTTCTCTACCAACAGAGTTTTACGATCCGAAAACCTTCTTCACTCACGCGGCGTTGCTCGGTCAGACTTTCGTCCATTGCCGAAGATTCCCTACTGCTGCCTCCCGTAGGAGTTTGGGCCGTGTCTCAGTCCCAATGTGGCCGATCACCCTCTCAGGTCGGCTATGTATCATCGCCTTGGTGAGCCTTTACCTCACCAACTAGCTAATACAACGCGGGATCATCTTTGAGTGATGCAATTGCATCTTTCAAACTTAAAACTTGTGTTTAAAGTTTTTATGCGGTATTAGCATTCGTTTCCAAATGTTGTCCCCCGCTCAAAGGCAGATTCCCCACGCGTTACTCACCCGTTCGCTGCTCATCCAGTTGGTACAAGTACCAACCTTCAGCGCTCAACTTGCATGTATTAGGCACGCCGCCAGCGTTCGTCCTGAGCCAGGATCAAACTCTCAAATAAAGTATTTAAGTCACCTTAGTGACTGGCTTGTCTTTCATTATTGATTGACAGATTTTTGATGTATCTTACTACATCACATGAGTCATTCTTCTTTATTCAGTTTTCAATGGTCTAGCTTATCGCTTCAAGACTCTCGTCTCTTGCGACAACTATTATATTCTATCAAACCTAACTAAACTTGTCAAGAATTAACTGTGACTTTTATACCTTTTTTTATCTTACATCCGGAAAATCCCACGGTTGTCATGTTTTATCATGTATACTTTTTATAACTTATACTCATAATCGGATCGATTTTTCACTTATTATGATAAATCCATGAACTAAATCTCACTCAAAATTCGAATTAATAATAAAAAAATAAGTACCAGTAGTTACTGACACTTATTTTTTTATCATTATTATATGAAATTATTTTACTTTTGCTGTTGTTGCAATAACTTCCACTGCTTTTTTCATTGCAATATCATGTTTAAGCATATCAACTGGAAGAAGTTTTTCAACTTGTTCAACAGGCATGTTGTATTGACCAGCAAGATCTTCAATTTCTGCTTTAACTTCTTCATCTGAAGTTGTAAAGTTTTCAGCAGCAGCAATTGCTTCGATTACCAAGTTTGTACGCACGCGTTTGTCAGCGTCTGCTTCATATTGTTTATGAAGATCATCTTCAGAAGTTCCAGTAATTTGGAAGTACATTTCTGGAGAGATTCCTTGTTGTTGCATTCCACCAAGAAATTCGTTCATAGCGCGATGAACTTCTTCGTGAATCATTTCTTCTGGAATTTCTTTGATTTCAGCATTGGCAACAGCAGCTTCGATTGCAGCAGTTTCTACAGCATCATTATAAGCTTCTGCTTTTGATTCTTCAAGTTCTTTACGGAATTTAGCTTTAAGCTCATCCAAAGTTTCAACTTCTTCGTCAATATCTTTAGCAAGTTCATCATCAAGTTCTGGTAATTCTTTTGCTTTTACTTCATTAACAGTTGTAACAAAGAGTGCTTCTTTACCAGCAAGGTCTTCAGCTTGATAGTTTTCTGGGAATGTAACTTTAACTTCTACAGTTTCACCAGCTTTAGTTCCAACAAGTTGTTCTTCAAATCCTGGAATGAATTGACCTGAACCAAGTTCAAGACTGTGGTTAGAACCTTTTCCACCTTCAAATTCAACACCATCAACTGAACCAACGAAGTCAATAACAACAGTATCACCATTTTCAGCAGCAGTTTCTTTTACTACAAGTTCAGCTAATTTGTTTTGAGAGTTAGTCAAGCGTGTTTCAACTTCTTCGTCAGAAACTTCTTTTGTTGCTTCTACTTCAACTGTAAGGTCTTTGTAGTCACCAAGTGAAACGGTTGGTTTTACAACAACTTCTGCAGTCAATTCCCAGTCAGAACCTTTTTCCATTTTTGCAACATCAATTTTTGGTTGTGCAACTGGTTCGATACCAGCTTCTTTTACAGCTGCATCATAAGCAGTTGGAAGAACAGCGTTTAAAGCTTCTTCAAAAAGTGCTTCTTCACCGTACATTTTATTAAACATTTGACGGCTGATTTTACCTTTACGGAAACCAGGAACGCTAATGTTAGCTTTTACTTTATTAAAGGCTTTGTCAAGCCCAGTTTTAATTGTTTCTTGGTCAATTGAAAATGAGAGTGTACCTTTAGTATCACTAGTTTTTTCAAAACTTACAGTCATTTTTTTCTCCTTATTTTGAGCCTGAGCTCAGAAATTCATACATTTCAAGAATAGCATAAAATCCGCTATATTTCAAGAAAGACTAGCTTTTTTGACTTATAAAATGTAATTTCTTAGCAAAATAAAAGGCCTGATTTTTCCGAATCAAGTCTTTTATTATTTTGCAGGGCTAAGTTTATCCATAACTTCTTTCCATAAATTATGGTTGAAAACGTTGGAAGGATTTCCTCCACCTAGAAAACCATAACCAACCATAAGTCCTAAAACGGCGGCAAGAACTAGTAGAACTATAACAAAAATAATAATAGAGAGTCTTAGTCCTAAAAATTTTATGGTTTTCTTAAACATTAGCCTTCTCCGTCTTCGTCTTCTACACGAATAATATCAGCTCCCAGAGCTTTTAATTTTTCATGGAATTTATAGTAACCTCGGTCTAAATGACTTAATCTTCTAACAGTTGTTTGCCCTTTGGCAACCAATCCCAAAAGAATCAATGCGGCACTTGCCCGTAAATCTGTTGATTTTACCGCAGCGCCTTGTAAATTTGAATTTCCTTGAATAAGCGCTGTATTTCTAGTAATGTCAACTTCCAATCCCATACGACGCATTTCTTTCAAATGTTGGAAACGATTTTCAAATACTGTCTCTACCATCACTGATTCTCCCACGGCAACGGCCTGAGCAGCTGTCATTTGTGATTGCATATCTGTAGGAAATCCTGGGTGTGGTAAAGTCTTAACGCTTGTTGCTTTTAGTTTTTCAGGCCCAACAACTCGAAGTCCAGATTCTTCTTGGGTAAAATTAACACCCATTTCGCTAAGTTTTGAAATCAATGGACGGTTATGTTCAGCAATCGCATCTTTGATTAAAACATCACCTTGTGTCATTGCGGCCGCAACCATGAAAGTTCCTGCTTCAATTCGGTCTTGAACAACTGAATGGTTTGCCCCATGCATTTTTTCAACACCTTTAATAATAATTGTATCTGTTCCGGCCCCCTTAACATTTGCTCCCATTTTATTTAGGAGGTTTGCTAAGTCAACAATTTCTGGTTCACGTGCTGCATTTTCAAGTGTCGTTGTCCCGTCAGCTAGTGTCGCAGCAAGAATAAGATTTTGAGTAGCTCCTACTGATGGAAAGTCAAGATAAATATGAGCTCCTTTTAATTTATCAGCCTTAGCTTCAATATAACCAGCATTTTGAGTGATTGTTGCTCCCATTTGTTCAAAACCGCGTAAATGTAAATCAATTGGTCGAGATCCAATGGAACATCCACCTGGCATTGATACACGTGCTTGTCCGTTGCGGGCTAAGATTGGTCCCATAACAACGATTGAGGCACGCATTTTGCTGACATACTCATATGGTGCAGTTGTTTTTATTTCTGAATTTGATTTAGCAATAATTTTCTTTGCTTCTTGGTCAAAGCTAATCGCAGTTCCAAGATGATTTACCAAATTATTCATCATAAAAACGTCGCTTAAAATAGGGACATTAGTAAGTACAACTTCACCCTCACTAGCGAGTAATGTTGCTGCAAGAAGAGGAAGAACGGCGTTCTTTGCTCCTTCAATTTCAACTTCACCTTGAAGTTTTGTTTGCCCACCTTTTACAATTATTTTATCCATCATTTAAATCCTATTTTTCCTCTAAATTTTATTTTATATTTTTAGATTATAACACAAAAGTACCTTCCATTTTTCTGAAATATTTCACTCTGTTTATTTTTTGATGTATTTTTGTATTTCAGAAATTAAGTATGAGGGAGCAGTGAACACTCGCTCTCTACAGTTAAAATGGGGACTTTCACCCGATATGGTCAATGTAACATAGCCAATTCTTTCAGCAATAATACTTCCGGCTGCATAATCCCAAGGTTGAAGACTACTGAAATACCCAATTATTTTTCCTTCCAGAAGCTGACCATAGCTGATACCTGCACTGCCAATGATACGAACCCCTAAAGTTTGATGGCTTAAATCTAACAAGCCTCCACTATTAGATCTATACATGTAACTATTCACTCCAAGTAAACTTTGAGCCAAAGGTCTTTCTTTGAGTTCCAATTCTTTTTGATTACAAAAGGCTTTGTGGCTATCACACCAATAAAGTTTATCCTTCATTACATCTAGTATCAGACCAAATTTACCAACACCATACTCATAATAAGCAAGCATCACGGCAAAATTATCTTTTTGAACAATAAAATTTGTTGTTCCATCAATGGGGTCTAAGACCCAGAGATGCGGAATTTCTGAATCGAACTTTATTTTTTCTTCGTCTTCTTCGGCTAAAATTTTATCTTCCGGGAAATGATGGAGAATATTGGCTACTATTTGCTCTTGGACTTCTTTGTCAAAATTTGTCACTAAGTCATCATAGCGAGTCTTTTCAGTAATTTCCAACGGAGCAGCTATATTTTCTTTTAAGAAATTTCCAGCATCTCTTACCCAATCTTTAGCTAATTCAAGCCTTGTCAGCACTGACAAATCGTTTTCCACTAGCTTTTACCTCCTTGACTGCATGATAAAGTGAGTAACCACTGCTTAGTTCAAAATCACGCCCAAGCTGTTTTTCTTGCATTTTTGAGGGAACAATCTTTTTGAAAGCATTATAGGATTCTAAAAAAACTTCTTTTTCAACTTTGCTTTCATAAAATTTTTCAACTTGATTGAAAAAAGAGAGCACTTCTGTCATTTCAGTAGTACTCCAACTTAAATCAAGAGGATAATTATAATTTTCTTTCATGCTTCTCCTGCCCGTTCAGGCTAAAAAATCTATAAAATTCAGCAAAAATTTACTGACAGAATTGTTGTCAGTAAATTTTGCTGCCTAAATCTTAATCTATTGTACTTAACATTTCTGCTCGACGATATTCACGTGGCAAAAATGCACGAATTTCATCCTCGTTAAAGCCAATTTGTAGGTGTTTTGAGTCAGTAATAATTGGACGTCTTAATAGATTTGGAAATTCTGTTACCAAGTCTAATAATTCATTAATAGTCAAATTATCAACATCCACAGCCAATTTTTGAAAAACTTTTGACCGTGTCGAAATAATATCTTCTGTTCCATTTTCCGTTTTCGTCAAGATATGACGCAAATCGTTTGTTGTCATCGGTTGTGTCAAAATGTTGTGCTCTACAAAGGGAACCTTATGGCTTTGCAACCAAGCGCGCGCTTTACGGCAACTGGTACATGATGGCGACAAATATAAATCAATCACAGTCCTATTTCCCATCCTTTTAAAATTATCAGTAAGTTTATTTTTCTCCTCATTGGATAAAAACTAATTTACATCTGCTAAGTATTATATCAAAATTAATATCGCAAAAAAAGTGACGTTATGATTTTTAGTAATTATTTTCTTCTAAAAATTACGAAATCACTCATTCATTTCTTCAAAAGTTTCTTGTAAATCTTCAAAATCAAGCAAATAAACTTCATAATTAGTGTTTTGTTTCATTTTTTCAACCATATATTTTAATTTTGTCTCATTTTCTTCATCGTAAAAAACAAAAGCTCCCTCGGTATTTTCCAGTATAAAATCATTGTACTGGCGGAATTGGCTTGGACTTTCATAAGTTTCAAAAGCATATTTCACAAAATCTACTTGTTTGAAAGCTGCCAACTTAACTTGATTACTTTCGTTCCAATTTTGGCCATGTGTTTCAAAAGAAAAAATTGTCCCAATTTGAAAGTCATAATCTGTCTGAAGTTCCTTTGCTACTTCCAACGCCCAGTATTCAAAACCCAAATTACCTGTAAAAATAATCCAACGAAGGCCTTCCTCCAAAAAGTTAATTAATTTTCTTCTAATTGTTTTTTTTATTATTGATACTTTTATGTCTTTTTCATTGAAAATACCTAGGTCAAAACTTGTATAACCCATGATTAGTAGTGAATTCATAAATATTTTCCCCTTGTAAAATTTATGTTATAATAGACATTATATAACTAACTGAGAATTTTATAAAGGTAGAAAACAGAATGGTTAATTATCCTAATGGAAGGTCGCGAGCTTACAGCACTGTTCCTAAGAAAAAAAAATCACTGACAGAGCTGTCAGTAACTAAAAAAAGCACCTCAAAAACCAAAGGGATGGTTGCCTTCGGGAAGCGGGGAATGAATTTTGAAGCTGAAATTAATGCAACAAATGAGTATTATCTTTCTCGTGGACTTGCAGTTATTCACAAAAAGCCAACACCAATTCAAATCGTTAAAGTAGATTATCCACAAAGGAGTCGTGCAAAAATTACAGAAGCTTACTTCAGGCAAGCATCTACTACTGACTACTCTGGAGTCTATAAAGGTCACTACATCGACTTTGAAGCAAAGGAAACACAGCAAAAAACTGTTTTCCCTCTAAAAAATTTCCATGAGCATCAAATTGTTCACATGAGTAATGTTCTCGCTCAAGGGGGAATTGCTTTTGTCCTCTTGCACTTTGCAAGGTTAAATGAAACATATCTTCTTCCATCTTCGTGTTTGATTACTTTTTATTACGAAAAAGGCGGTTTAAAGTCAATTCCGCTTTCTCATATTCGCGAAAATGGCTATAAAATTGAAACGAACCACATTCCTAGAATTCCTTATCTAGAAATTGTGAATAAACTTTGTGAGGTACAGTAAAATTTCTACTAAATCTAAGAAAAATAAACAAAAAAAACGTACGAAACGCGGTTCCGCCAAATCTAAAATGTGGACGGCAGTAAAATTATTTTTAATTGCTTTCTTTTCTTTAATTATCCTAGCCTTAGCCGCTGGGGGCGCCGTTTTCGTTTATTATGCTAAGGATGCACCTGCACTCACTTTGGACAAACTTGAATCTAAACCTTCTACTAAAGTTTATGACTCTAGCGAAAAAGTGGTGGCAACTTTAGGAGCTGAACAAAGAAATCTGGTTAAAACTGATAATATTCCAGTAATGTTGGTTAATGCGGTTACTTCTATTGAAGACCATCGTTTCTTCAATACTCGTGGAATTGACCCCATTCGGATTGCTGGAGCTTTTGTTAATAATTTAAAAGGTGGTTCTTTAAACGGTGGTTCTACACTTGATATGCAGCTCATTAAGCTTTCATTCTTCTCAACCGATGAATCAGACCAAACTTTGAGTGTTAAAATTCAAGAAGCTTGGATGGCCTTAAAATTAGACCAAAAATGGACCAAGGAGCAAATTTTTACAGCTTATGTTAATAAGGTTAATATGGCAAATGGTTATTATGGAATGGGAACTGCTTCCCAAGCCTATTATGGCAAAGATTTAACTCAGCTTTCAATCGCTCAACTTGCCCTACTTGCTGGAATGCCTCAAGCTCCTAATACTTATAATCCATATACTAACCCTACTTCTGCTAAATGGCGCCGTGATATGGTTATCCGTGCAATGCGTCGTTACGATAAAATTACAGCTGAAGAAGAAAAGAAAGCACTGGCTACCCCAATTGATGATGGACTTCAACCTTTAAAACAAAGTGTAACTATTCCAAGTTATGCTGATAATTTCCTCAAACAGGCAATTGCTCAAGCTAAAACTTTGGCTGGAGATGATATTTTGACTGAGGGAGCTAAAATTTATACTACTCTTGATACAACAGCCCAACAAAATCTATATAATATTGTTAACACTGGCAACTATATCACTTATCCAGATGATACAATGCAAGTTGCTTCAACTGTTACTGATGTCAAAACAGGTGCTGTAATTGCACAAATTGGTGGTCGTAATCAACCAAGCAATGTTACTTTTGGCTTTAACCAAGCCGTGCAAACAGACCGAGATTGGGGTTCGACCATGAAGCCAATTGTCGACTACGGTCCAGCTTTTGAAAATAATATTTATACTTCAACTAATAATTATGTTTCCGATTCCCCAACTACTTATCCAAATGGAACGCCTTTAAAAAACTGGGATAATACTTATTTTGGTTCAATGACTGTCAAAAGTGCCTTAGCACTTTCACGTAACATCCCAGCTGTTAAAACTTTAATCAATGTTGGACTAGATAATTCTAGCAAATTTGTTAATGGTCTAGGAATTACTTTAGATCCTCTGGAATACTCTAATGCCATCTCTAGTAACTCTAAAAATGGTGGAGCAAGTTCTGAAAAAATGGCTGCTGCTTATGCTGCCTTCTCAAATGGTGGGATTTACACTAAACCTTATTATGTTTCCAAAGTTGTCTTCCCCGATGGTCGTACAGTTGAATACAAACCGGACCGCTCACGAGCAATGCAAGCCTCAACCGCTTATATCATGACCAATATTCTTCAAAGTGTTTTAACATTGCCACTTTCTGAATCTGTTGGTTCTTACGCTGCTGTTCCCGGCTTAGCAGCCGCTGGTAAAACTGGTACATCTAACTATACAGATAGTGAAATGGATCAAATCACTGAGAAATACGGTTCCCTTCCAGGTATGGTTTCTCCAGACGAAAACTTTGTTGGTTATACTCCTCAGTATTCAATGGCTGTTTGGACCGGTTATTCAAATCGAATGACGCCAATTTATGGTACAAGTACTCAGATTGCAACCAAAGTTTTCTCATCTATGATGACTCAACTTACTCCTGATCCTTCATCTGTTGCGACATGGACAATGCCTGAGGGTGTTAGTCAAGAAGGAACTGCTCTTGTTAAAACAGATAGTTCTGGTCAAACAATAAGTCAATCCTCCGCTAATGGTAGTTAAATGAAAATTGAAAAAATTGTTAATAAAATTGCTCAGGAGAATACATATCTCCTGAGCAATTCTACTTCACATCTCATTATTGATCCTGGAAGTGATTCGTCAGCACTTCTTGAACGTCTTAAAATTACTGACAAAACAATCTCCGCTATTTTACTGACACACGCTCATTTCGACCACATTATAGGGCTGAATGAACTAAGGAAACATTTTCCTGATGTTCCTATTTATCTTCATTCAGCTGAAAAAGAATGGATGAAAAATCCTAAATTAAATGCATCATTCTTTTTCCTAGGAACTGCTGTGACTGGCCCTGAAGCTGATTATTTTTATGAAATTAATCAGTTTTACGATATTGATGCTTTCAAGTTTCAAGTGCTCGAAACGCCGGGACATTCTATTGGTGGAGTAAGTCTGCTTTTTAAATTGGAAAATGAGTCTTTTGTATTTAGTGGAGACGCACTTTTTAAGAATGCTATAGGACGCTGGGATTTACCTACTGGAAATCAAGCGCAACTTTTAAAATCAATTCGTGAGCAGCTCTTCACACTTGATGAAAATACTCAAGTCTTTCCTGGTCATGGTCCCAAAACAAGTATTGGTACTGAAAAACAAAATAATCCTTTTTTCCAATAAAAAAAAGTTACTGATTCTATTGTCAGTAACTTTTTTATTTAGATTCTAATTGTTTGTCCTGGATGAATCATGTCATTAATTCCAAATCCATTGAGGGCTGCTAATTGGTCAGCTGTCATACCATTTGCTGTGGCAATTGAATAAATGCTGTCACCATTTTGAATTGTACAACTGTTTGAAGTCGTTGTGTTTGAAGTTGTTGCACTAGTACTTACAGTTACTTGCAATACTTGTCCTACTTGAAGCATTGAATTAACATCATAAATTCCATTGGCTGACATCAGTGATGAAACAGTCATTCCATATTGTTCCGCAATCGAATATAAACTATCTCCTGATTTGACGGTATAAGTAGAACTTGACGATACATTGGAAGTTGTATTGGTACTTGTTGTAGTTGTGCTAGCACCAGCAACTTGCAAAACTTCTCCTACATGAATATCGTTCGCATTTTCTAAACTATTTGCTGACACAAGTGCATCAACAGTTGTACCATATTGAGCAGCGATTGCTGATAATGAATCACCCTCTTGTACTTTGTATGTGCCAGCTGAATTTGTTGAGGCTGATGAACTAGTTGTAACAGCAGTTCCTCCTGATATTTCTCCTCCTTGGTCATAAACACTTAAACCAAGTTCAGAAATCACGCTATTCAATTTAGAAGCATAAGTTGGATCCGTGGCATAACGTCCTTCAAGCCAAGCTGTCGCATCTAAGTAAGAACTTGTATTTTCACGCCAAGCCCCAGAATAATATGATGAAGCACGTAACATTTTAGCTTGGGCAACACATGCGTCATAAACTGAGCTATAAGCTTGGAAGGGTTCAACAACATTTGTCATTGTTCCATTCAAATACTCTTGTGTTGGTAGATAAACAGGTGTACCAGAAGTGTATTTAACTCCAAAAATATTATTATAATTGCTTGCTAAGGCACTTTGTCCACCACTTGATTCTAAAATCCCTTGGGCAATCATTACTGATGGATAAAGTCCGTAGTCATTTGCCACTGGTACCGCAGCGTTAATAATTTCTTGAACAAATGAAGCTTGTGCTTTAATCCCACCAAGACTTGCCAAAGCAACAATTGACGCACCAAGCGCTAATTTATGTTTCTGTTTCATCGAGTCTCCTCTTTAATATTAGATAATTTTTTGACTAAAATATGCCAATTGTATTTTTATTGTTACTTACTAGTATAAAAATTTTCTGGCGATTTGTAAAGTCTTTTCTTTATTATTTTTTAAATTTCACATCATAAATTTTTTTTAGAGCCATGATTATAATATTAGGAGGCAAATCTTTTTATTTGAGCTATAATAAAGTAAAAGGAGCGAAAAAATGACTAAAATTTATGATAACATTACTGAATTAATCGGACAAACTCCAATTGTTAAACTTCAACATGTTCCAGCAGAGAGTGCTGATGTCTATGTCAAACTTGAAGCTTTCAATCCTGGTGGTTCTGTGAAAGATCGGATTGCCCTTGCAATGATTCGGGCGGCTGAGGCCGATGGACGTTTAAAACCTGGTGGAACAATCGTTGAACCGACTTCTGGAAATACAGGAATTGGACTCGCCTTCGTTGGCTCTGCTTTGGGTTACAAAGTTGTCATTGTCATGCCAGAGTCATTCTCACTTGAACGTCGCAAATTGATTCAAGCTTACGGGGCTCAATTAGTTTTAACACCCGCTAGTGGTGGAATGAAAGCAGCAATTGCTAAGGCAAAAGAACTCTCAGAAACAGAAGGTTATTTTCTTGCCATGCAATTTGAAAATCCCGCAAATCCTGAAATTCATGAAAAAACAACAGGAGCTGAGATTATTGATGCTTTTGGGCCAACTGGACTTGATGCCTTTGTGGCAGGTGCAGGGACTGGTGGAACGATAACAGGAGTTTCGCATGCCCTCAAAAAAGCAAATCCAACTATCAAAACTTATGTTGTCGAAGCTGATGAATCTGCTATTCTCTCGGGTGAGGCTGCTGGCCCACATAAAATCCAAGGTATTTCTGCTGGTTTTATTCCTGGGAATCTTGACACTAAATCTTATGATGAAATCATTCGGGTCAAAGGAGATGATGCCATTTTAACGGCTCGTCATCTTGGAGGAAAAGAAGGATTTTTAGTTGGAATTTCTTCGGGCGCAGCCATTTATGCTGCCCTTGAAGTAGCTAAAAAATTAGGTAAGGGTAAAAAAGTGTTAGCGATTGCTCCTGATAATGGAGAACGCTACTTATCAACGGCTCTTTATGATTTTGAGTCTGAAAAATAAATAATTTTCACTGACAGAAAGTAAAAAAGTTACTGACAGAAATTTGAGAAGATAAATCAGCTAAAAAGGTTGACAAAATTTTCTGATTTTCCTGTCAGTATTTTTTATCTAAAATCCAAACAACATATTTTTATATTTCACTATTTTAGGGTAAAGTTATTTTGGGAGCGCTTTGCTCTTGGAAAATTTTAATAAGGAAAAAACAATTTCATGAATAAATCAAAAATTTTTGCTTTCTCTGCATTTTCACTTTCTGCTGCCCTTTTACTGACAGCCTGTGGAAATTCTGTCAGTAAATCTGAAGATTCCGCTCAGGAAGCCAAATACAGCTTTGCAAGCAATATTTTAACCCTTGACACTAGCATGGCTGCTGACGTCAATTCCATTGATGTTCTTCTCAATGTTGATGCTGGACTTGTCCGTTGGAATCCCAAAGCGCAAGTTGTCAACGATTTGGCAAAATCAATTGACATTTCAAAAGATGGCAAAACTTATAATGTAACTTTGCGTGACGGTTTAAAGTGGTCAAACGGTGCTAAATTAAGAGCTGCTGATTTTGTTTATGGTTGGCAAAGAACCGTTGACCCAAAAACTGGTTCACAATACGCATATGCCTTAACACCTGTTGCTAATGCCAGCGAAATAATGACTGGCAAAAAACCAGTTGATACCCTTGGAATTAAAGCTGAATCTGATACGAAATTAGTCATCACTTTAGCAACACCTACTCCTTACTTCAATAAATTGCTGACACTTCCAGCTTATTATCCTGTCAATGAAGCTTTCGTTAAAAAAATGGGAAATAAATATGGAACAAGTTCAGACACCAGTCTTTATAATGGTGCTTTCAAATTTGTCAAAGGAAAAAATAATTGGACTGGTTCAAATGAAACTTTTTCAATTGTAAAAAATGATCAATTCTATGACGCCAAAAATGTTAAGCTTTCTGGAGCAACTTATCAAATTGTAAATAATCCTAACACCGCTGTTAATCTTTTCAAATCTGGAAAACTTGATGTCGCTAATTTGGCCACTCCGGAATTAGTTTCTGCAAATAAGAAAAATAAAGATTATAAAGCACTAACTTCACCAAGAATTGATGTTTTAGAATACAATCAATCTGGTAAAGTTCCCGAACTTTCAAACTTAAAAATTCGTCAAGCTTTAAACTTAGCAACAAATAGAAAAAACTTGTTAGAAATTGCGGCGCCAAGTTTTTCAATTACGAATACTGTGACTCCTAAAAAATTAGATCAAGCACCAAATGGAGAAGATTTCGCAACTTACGCTGCCCAACCTTATAAATATGATGCCACAAAAGCCGCTGAACTTTTTAAAGAAGGTCTAAAAGAATTAGGAAAAACATCAATTACTCTTGAACTTGAAGGAGCAAATGACAATTCCTTTGCCAAGGCAGCGGTTGACTATCTTAAAGGCAATCTCGAAAAAGATTTACCAGGTTTAACCATTAATGAGAAACTCGTTTCTTCAGCTCAACGTCAAAAAGATGCTCAAAATAATAATTTTCAAATTCTGCTGACAAGTTGGGGTGCAGATTACAATGAACCCTCTGATTTCTTGATGAATTTTGTATCAGGAAGTACAATGAATCATGGATTAGTCAAAAACCCTAACTTTGATAAAGCCTATCAAGCAGCGACTACAGCTCCTGACGTTCTGTCAGCTGATAAACGTTATGCTCATTATAAAGATGCTGAGAATGCACTATATGAGGCCGCTAATGTCAATCCATTAGCCACTGAATCTGTTTCTTTATTATTAAATCCAAAACTTAAAGGAATTTCAACTTATAATTCAGCCATGATTTTTGATTTACGTCATGCTGAAATCGCTAAATAATAAAAAAATTTACTGACAGATTTTTGTCAGTAATTTTTTTATTCTGTCAGTAAATTTTAAACTTCACGACGAACATGTCCTGGCTCAAAAAGTTGTCCCCAAGTCATTGTTCCTAAAACTTTCTTATTGATGACCTGATTTAAACGACTAATGCTCACTCCATTAGTACTTGTTGAGTCATGTAGAATAAATCCTCCGCCAAGATAGATAGCCGCATGTTGCTCATCCTCACTTGCATCGTCAGCTGTAATTAATAAATCACCACGCGCCTTATCTGACCAATCTTCAGCCTCGCCAGTTTGAGCTAGCAAGGAGGTTGAAGCCGCAAATTGATAAACCAAAGATTGACCGCCTAACCGGAACATTTGAGCAATAAAACTCGAACAATCAAATTCATTGGCAGCTACCGAATCATCAGTACGCCCTCCACCATAAACATATGGACTTTTCCCAACCAGTTTCATTCCTGATGAAATTGTTTTTTCAATCACTGAATTATCAGATTTCAATTGGCTGGCCACCGCTTCATAAGCTTTAACCACATCATCTTTACCCGTCTTTTTTGTAAAATAGTAATAATAACCATTAATTTTTTGTAATCCATAAACCATTTTCCCCGTTTGTGGACTGAAATAAACCGTTCCACCATCCAAAGTCATCAAACCTGTCTTCATCACACCTGTTGTTGAATCAAAATAATAATTATTCCCATTAATTTTTTGAAGACCCGTTAATTTTTTTGACCCAGAGTAAGCATAAGTCTCATTTGATTTATTAACCAATTTAATCGTTGAAGCCTGAACATCTTTACTATGATATATTTTAAAGCCAACAAAGAAAATTAGAAATGCTAATAAAGCTAGAATAAGTACTTTCCCTTGTTTACTCATTTTTTTAGA
Organism: Lactococcus sp. FSL K6-0773; assembly: GCF_038006485.1. Classification (NCBI taxonomy): domain Bacteria; kingdom Bacillati; phylum Bacillota; class Bacilli; order Lactobacillales; family Streptococcaceae; genus Lactococcus; species Lactococcus sp. FSL K6-0773. The sequence goes on from NZ_JBBOVF010000001.1 coordinate 1,326,185, forward strand.
GCCATTTTTTTTATAATCTCTTGTTCTTTTTTCCATATCTAGTTATACCACTCCAAGTTTAATGATAACTTAATAAGAACAATTTAAGATTTGGATAAGAAAAGTGGTTTGAAATTATCTTCAAATCACTTTTATAAAATATTTAACCACTTACTTTTTCTAATTCTTGATAAATTTGTCGAAAAACAGTCAAAAATTGTTCAACTTCAGCCATATTATTTGTTGAATCAAGAGAAATCCTGACCGCACTTGTTGCTAATTTTGAAGGGACATTCATCGCAACTAAAGTTCCAGCCGCCGCATTTTTCTTTGAAGAACAAGCTGAGGTTGTCGAAATATAGATTTCATGTTGTTCAAAAGCGTGAACAACGACCTCACCTCTAACCCCACGAATCCCAAAGGTCAAAATGTTAGGAGCAAAATTCTCCACTTTACTAAAAACATGAACTTTTCGATGCTTTTCTAACTCTTCTAAAATCACCTGCTTCATTGCTCGTACTTTTTGACGTTTAAAGTCATCATCATCTAAAGCTAAACGAAGGGCTTTAGAAGTCGCAGCAATTCCAGCTAAATTTTCTGTAGTCGAACGCCAATTATGCTCTTGACCTCCCCCATGTAAAAGCGGAGTCAGTCTTTTCCCTTTTTTTGCAACAACAATTCCCACACCACGTGGCCCATGAAATTTATGAGCAGATAAAACCGCGAAATCTACCCGCTCTGTCAACCAAGCCTCTAATGGAATTTTACCAATGGCCTGTACTGCATCTACATGAAAAGAAATTGTTGGCTTATCAGCAAGTAGGTCAGAAATTTCGCCAATCGGTTGAATGGTTCCAACCTCATTATTGACTGCCATAATTGAAATCAAAATCGTTTCATCTCTAATCAATTTTTCAAGCTCAGAAACAATAACAAAACCATCCCCATCAACAGGTGCAAAATCAACTTCAAAACCTTGCGTTTTTAACCATTCTGCTGTATTTTTTACAGCTGGATGCTCTACATTAGAAACAATGATGTGATTACCATAAGGACGCTTTTCAAAAGCGACACCCTTTAAAATCCAATTATCTCCTTCAGTCCCTCCACTTGTAAAAAATATTTCTTTTGAATCGACTCCCAACAGTTCAGCAATTTGTCGTCTTGAAGCCTCTAATAATCTCGTCGCTGTTGTCCCCAAACCATGTAGACTTGACGGATTTCCCATAATTTTTGTTGCAACATCTGTATAAGTTCGTAAAACCATTGGATTAACTGCTGTCGTAGCAGAATTATCAAAATATATCATTTTTTATCCTTAATATTTAAAAATCAATCTTATTTTAACACAAAAAATACCGAAAAGTTTGACTAAAATATAAGAATGATGATTAAATTACCATAAAAAACTTTTGACATTCGCTATTTCTGTCTATTAAATCTTTTGACAATTTTCCGATTTCTGACGATTGAATAAAGATATACCAAAATAAAAATGAGCAACCAAGTAATAGTAAAACTCCAAATATGATGTTGCCACGAGCTATCAAAAAGCCAAGTATTAACTAATAAGTAACCCCAAGCCAGCAAATAACTTGCTAAAGCTTGACTAACAAATTCAAGCAAGGCAATTGTGACATATTCATCTATCACTTTAGACATGGCCCCCTGAACAAAACCATAAACAAGAATTAGAGTCATTGATTCAAAATCAATTTCTCCACCAAAATACAAAGTAAGCAAGACTCCACATACTATAGCAATGAAGGCACCTTTGAGTCCCGAAATTACATATTTCATTTTTTAGCTCCTTCTTCTAACTTCTTGTTGATATTTGCCAAGTATCTACGACTGACAGGCAACTTTTCATCTCCGAGATAAAGCAATACTCCGTAAACAAAGTCTGTTTCCAAGCGCCTTATTTGTTCAAAATTAACCAGAGTATTTCTTGATATTTTAATAAAATTCAAAGCCAATTTTTTCTCATAAAAATAGAGAGGAGATCTTACTCTTATCACTCCATCCGTCATATGGAAATCTAGATAATTTTTTTCTGATTTTAAATATAAAATTTCTCTGATATTAACAATCTCAAAACCTTTATTTGTTGCCAAATAGAGTTTTTCGTTATCTATAGAAGACAAATCTTCTAAATGATATTCTTTTACAATAGCCGAAAATTCTTCTTGCCTTCGAGCAACAATGACAATTTCCGCTTCTTCTATATTAGGGTCAATTTGTTTTTTTAATTTCACTTTTTCATTATATAAATAAATACTCACTTAAACAATTATTTAACTGACAAAAGCTAAAGTATTTAGGCCTTCCTTCGATAAACTAATAGGGCTAAGAGACAAATCAATCCGACACTTAAAGATATTCTTGACCAATTTGGAACGACTGTATAGTTGGAAGTTAATGTATGGTTTAAATCAGAAAGTAACTGAGTGAGGAAAAAATTGTCAGCAATCTTACGAATTCCTCCTGAAAGTTGTGCTAACGGAATCATCATTCCTGAAAAGAAGAAGGAAAGAAACATCAGAGGCATAGCAATCGCACTTGCTGTTGCCGTGTTTTTAGCAAGAAGTCCAATAATCATTGCTAATAAACAAAATGGAATTGAATATAAATAAAGTTTTAGATAAAAAAGAATTAATAAACTCAACTTAGGAAACTCATAATCATAAGCATAATGAGCAACTACTAGAATAACAAGCGTTGAGCAAAAGATAATAATCATAAAACTAACAATTTGTGCAATAATATAAAATAATTTTTTTATTCCTCTTTGGACAAATAATTGGTAAATTTTTCCAGACTGATGGTCAGCAATTTGTACTGACAGTGAAGTCAAACTAGCTGATAGAACACTGTATAATAATATTGATGCAATATTATTTTCAATATAATGTGGTATGCTTTTTCCAAAACTTGATGAAAAAGCAAACATTAAAAATAAGGGAAAGATAAATACAAAGAAAATTTGTGAAGGATTCCGATAGCGTAAACGTAGTTCAAATGTAAAATATTTTAGAAATTTCATGATAATAGTTCCTCCAAGTTGATACGGTAAGTCTTTTGATATAAAACAAGTTCTTTATTGAATTTAATGATGGCTTGTTCAGCCAATTCCTTTGGTAATTTGTACTGTTTTTCTTTTAGTTTATAGGCTTCAAATTCTGGAACTTCTACTAAAAATTCAACAAAAGAAAATTCTTCTTGAATTAAATCTGATTTTTGTAAATCTGCAATAATTTTTCCATCTTTAAGAATGATAAATCGGTCGCATAATTGCAATGCTTCTTCTAAATAATGGGTTACCAAAAGTAAAGTTGAATTTTTTACTTTCAAATTTGAAGATAAAAATTTAAAAAGCTCTCCTCTGCTCTCACTGTCAAGACCCGTTGTAATTTCATCCAAAAAGAAATATTCAGGACTATTTTGTAGTGCAGATACTAAAAAGAGTTTTTGTTTTTGACCACCAGATAAATTTGAAAATCTTTGCCTTAAATAGGATTCCATTTTAAATTCTTTGACCAGTTTTAAGCCATATTCTTTAGATTGTTCATCATTTGAAAACAAAGCTAAAACTTCACTGACTAAAGCATCAGGAGGTAAGGTCATATTTTGCATGATATAACCAGTATTATTGGAAGTCGGTTTCATTTTGCCATATTCAATTTTTCCTGAAGAAGCCTTGACATTTCCATTAATAATATTCATTAATGTTGATTTTCCCGCACCGTTATTACCTAATAAAGCAACCTTATCGCCAGCTTTTAATTCAAAACTGATATCATTTAGCACTTGATTGTTACCATAGGATTTTTTTATATTTTTTATTTTCATATTGCTATTTTAACTCAATCTATCAAAAGTACTGACCAAAAGTCTGGGATAAATTAAGCAATTTTAGGGATAAAAAAATAAGAGTTTTTTCTCCTATTTTTTGGAATTTATATTATAAGCTTTACGGTATTGATTGGGAGCAAGTCCATAGCGCTTTTTAAAAGATTTTATAAAATAAGGAGTATTCATCATTCCAACGTCACGCGCAATTTCAGAGATTGCTTCATTTCCTTTAAGCAATCGTATTCTTGCTTGCTCAAGTCTTATTCTTGTTAGTTCTTGCTGTGGAGTTAGCCCTTTTATTTTTTTATAAATATGGCGAAGATAAGACGAAGAACCATGAAGTCTTTGTCCAAGCTCCTCAAGACTTAAGTCCTCATCATAATGATTTTTTAAAAGTAAATCAATCTCTTCTACCCAAACCTCATTTGGTATAATTTTATCCATTGGTCGACATCTTTTGCAAGGACGATAACCTTCTTCTAAGGCTTGCTCAGCTGCTTGAAAAATACTTACATTCTCTCTTTTTGGTAGTCTAGAGACGCAGGAAGGACGACAAAATATTTTGGTCGTTGCTACGCCATACCATAACTTATTATCAAAGTTTTTATCATTATTTTTAATGATTTCCCAAGTTTCGTCAGTAATTTCCAAATGAAAACTCCAATTATTTTTTTAAATGTGCTTGCTCAAGTGTCAAAAGAGCTTTTTTCTTCTCTAGTCCACCAGCGTATCCTGTCATGGAACCATCGGTCCCCACAACTCGGTGACAAGGGATAATGATTGAAAGTGGATTATGTCCAACTGCTCCACCAACCGCCTGTGACATATTTCTTTTTTTCTCTTCATTAACCTGAAGGAGATTTGATATTTCTTTATAAGTAATTAGACTACCATAGGGGACATCACTTAATATTTTGAGTACTTTTTTTCTAAATTCCGTTACTTCTGGTTTCAATTTTATTTTTTTAAAATCAGGGTTTTCTCCTTTAAAATAAGCGTCCAACCAATCTATAGCATTAATAATTGGAAGACTCTTATCCTCTTTTGCCTGATTTAAATCATAATTGGCCGCAAAGTATTTTTGCTCTTTAAACCACACTCCTAATAAATAAGTTTCATCACTTAAAAGCGTTATTTCTCCTAAAGGTGACTGATAGTTTTTTTTAGTTAACATTTTTCCCTCCTCTTCGTTCCGACTTTTTTATATTCAATAGTATAACAAAAAAATAAGGCAGAAAACATCACTATTTGGCTTTTTCATTTTTTTGAATATCATTCTTGATAAATGATATAATATAAAAAAAGATTAAGGGTCTGACAATGAAAGTAATACTAAGAAAAGCACTCCCAGATGATTATGAGCAAATTGCTTTTGTTCACTATAAAGCCTGGTTAGAAACATACACTGGACTTCTCCCAGAAAGTTTCTTAAAAAACAGAACGCTTGAATCAAGCATTAATATTTTTAAAAATAATCTTTGTTCAAATACAGTGGTTGCCATTGTTGAAGGCAAAATTATTGGTTTTTGCGGCTGGGGCCCTCTTCGGAATAATTCTTTTGAAGAAAACTTTGGTGAAATTCATGGCATATACTTACTCGACTCCTATAAAAAACATAAAATAGGTCGAAAAATGCTTGAATTCGCCTTAGAAAAACTTTCAACAAAGAATTATCCAAAAGTTGGTCTGTGGGTACTAAGTAGCAATGAAAATGCCATTCACTTTTACAAGAAACTTGGTTTTTCTGACACAGGAATTGTTAAGGAAGAAAATTTAGGGGAAATTATCACTGAATCTTTTTTTACAAAGGAAATCTAAAAAAGCATATCCCGGGATATGTTTTTTATTTTAATGACAGACAAGAAAAAAACACCGTAAAATTACGGTGTTTAATGCTTAATAGCTATAATTATTTAACTGCGTCTTTCTGATATAAATATATTTGATTTTCACAAAGTATCCTAAAACGTTGATACATAAGCCTTAATAGATTTAGAACATTTTCAAAAAAATGTAATATTCACATAGAAGTTTAAGACTTATGCCCCTTTTGTGCCCCTTTTTATTTATGGTTCTTGCTGGACTCGAACCAGCGACCGAACGGTTAGCTTCCAACTGAGCTAAAGAACCTAGTATGATAATCTGTAGCACTTATCTTGGTTATTATATAAGATCTGTATGGATGGAACTGCAGATTATCAAGTGTGTGTAATTGAATGTTTTTCTCATCCACTAAAACTATTATAACAAACTACTATAAATAATTGACAATTGTCTGAAAAATTGTTAATATTTAAATTGTTAGTACCTCTTATGTTTTGTATATAGTAAACTTTTTCTGAATTTGTACTAACACTCATTATCCTCTAGTTGGACTCCTTGAAGTCATCCAGCTAGAGCTTTTTTATTTGAAAAAAGCCACTCCGAAGAATGGCTTGACTCTAGAAAGGAGATGAAATCTCACAAACATCCCGACTATATTATAGCATAAAAAAAGCGCCCCAGTTAGGAGAGGGACGCTAAGGAATGAATTTATTAAAAAAGTATTTTTTGGGATGTAAAAATTATATAACTTTCCATTTCCGTTGTCAAGAAAAAAGCGCCCTCGCTTTGGAAAAGAGCGCTTTATCTCTCCAGAAATACTTAGTTATTTGTACCTGTATTTGGAATAGCATTTACGATAAGGATATTATACTAATTTATCTTAAGAAAAACAGTAACATTTGTTAACAAAAAAGACCCCCAATTAAGGGGGATCAGTGTTAGAAGTTTAATTATAACAAACTTCTTAACGAGAACAAAGAAAAACGCCCCGGAGGGCGAGAATTTTAGTTACTCTGGAAGTAAACTAATTAAACTTATTATATTTTGTATTTCATTAATTGTTGAAAAAATAACAATTGATCCAATATCAGATATTGAAAAACTAACCTCTTCACCATCAACAGCGTATACTACCGCAATATTGCTTAATTCACCAGCATCATCGAAATCTTTAAACACATTGGTGTCTGTCACCCGTGTTCCTGTGATACTACTTCCATGGATTGTTTCAATTCTCACTTTACGAAATTGAGCTTTTTTAACATCCGTAGAGTCCTCAATAATTCGTGGTAAATTGTAAGCTATCTTTTGGTAATTTATACCAAATTCTTCAGATATATAATCAGAAATTTTATCACAACTTTTTTTATTTGCTAAAATAATTAGCTTACCAGTATCATTAGCGATTAGTATATCATATTCTACATTTACGATGACTTCCGTTGTATCTTGCCCAAATACTCTAGCTCTCAAAGGAATTACTTCATCCATAACTATGCGACATCTAGTATATGTTCCGATAACTTCATTTTTAAATAATTGAAAAGACAATTCCTCGTTGTGATCACTGACAACTTTTTCTTCTATTTTGGTAAAGTCCGCAATTTTTGTATTATCAAAAGTTAAACTTCCATCTACCCCATAAACTGATACAGACTGCATAATTCCCCTTTTACATCGTTAATATTAATTCAGCAATAACTCTTATATCGCTAAATTTTGTATCTACATAACTCATAGAATTCAACCCAACTCTTATATCGTTATCATCAAAAGCATTTTTTTCTAATGATGCGGCTGAAATAACCATAATAAATGATTTTATTTTATCTACCCCAATTTTTGTAACACTAGGATTTAGAAAAGGATTCTTTTTTGAATAATCCGATTTAAATGTAAATTTTTTATCTTCCATTCTAAATCTGTTATTTAAATCATCAAATAATCTATCTAGGGTATTAATATTTTTAATTGCAGATTTATACGATGAGTTAGGTACACTTATAAAAATTTCGTACTCGTACTCATCAATTTCGTTAATATTATGGCGAATTATGCTCACAATCATTGAATCCATCTGAAAAACAATTTTTTGTTTTGTCTGACTAATCTTCTTTACATTATTTCTATAATGTTTTTTGGTTTCATCGAATAGCGTTGTGATGCCTAATTGTTCAACTTTATCAAAGTTAAAAAAACCTGATATTTCAAAGTTAACATCTTTCTTAAATGAAAATATTTTATTTAATGAAATATAAAATTTGACCTTGTGAAAATAGAGCCATTGGAGTATTGCATAAATTATCGATAATAATCCTATGACGTTCACAAAATTACCTATCACATCGAACATAATTATACCTCACTCTCTATCTACTTATTGATATTATACCATTTAAAATATTGTAAAACCAAATTATTTTACTACTATTTTTTAAAATTGTCAAAAAAAACACCCGCCGAAGCGGGGTTATGTTTTAGTTTGCTTTTGAATAAAGTGTCTAATCAAAATAGAAGCTTCAAATAGTATAGATAATATAAAAGAAATTCCCCCTATCAAAAGAATTTGATCAGACTGCTCAAATGCTCCGAAAGCAAAAACCTCAATACTTAGTATAATAACAACAAACCAAGTTCCTTCAAATTTCATATTACTACCACCATTTTTTAGTTTTATTAAAAAGTATATCATATTCTGAAAAATAAAAAAAGTAGTGACCAAAGTCAGAAGTTAATTTTATAATTTATCTGCATTCATTTATCATGACCGTAAGTAGTAATCCTAAATTTTATGAATAAAAGAAAGTACCTCCACGTTAGAGTATATTCTTACAACATATTTTATTTCTTTCTCCTTTTTTCCAATAATTGCCAATAAATAAGACTTAAGAGAGCACACATATACTGTTTTCTTGCATCACAGACCAATTTTGAAAACTTTTTTTATAAAAACGTAAAAAAAATATTAAAAAATGAATACCCCCGCCCCTATTTGTTTTAGGAATACCGTATACCAATGGTGGCTTCCTTTCAAAAAAAGTGATTTTTGAAAACTTTTTTTCTGAAACGAAATCGCTCAACCACAACGATTACAAGGATAATTTACCCCTAAAAGTTATGTAGTAGAAAGGAGGAAATAGGCTAAAAACTCTAAAAAAAGGCTAAAAAGGGGAAACTATTACCAAAAAATCCCTTAACCATGCCATTTACCGATTGTACCCCCCCTATGCAAAAATTTTAAAAAATCACTTTTTTGATCAGGGAGCCACCATTGGTATACGGTATTCCTAAAAGAGATGACGGGGGGGGTATCTAAAAATTATAGAGAAAAAATGATATAATAGGGTTAGGTAAATTATTACTACTTTTCTTTATATTTGTCCGTGAAAATTAACGGGCTTTTTTGTTTTATTGAAAGTTCATTACCTTGTTTTATAATCTTTTTCACTTGCTTAATGGTTGGGTTCGTGTGGTTTCTAATAGTATGTTCGTGTAACAGATAACGACTCGCAACTTCTGAGAGTGTTAAGCGTTCCATGTATCTAAGTCTGATTAACTCTAGGTCATCATCACTCAATGAATCAAACAGCTCTGTCATTGCGTTGAATATAAAGCGTTGTGGTGTGAGTTGGTGTGTGCTGTCTATCCTATCCGTCCATGACTTCATTGTACCCGTGAGATATAATCTGATATTAAACTCTAGTTCATTCATAATATAATCCTCCAAACAAAAAAGCACCCCCACAATTAGAGATACTTTCCTGAACTTATTATACCACTGCCCATCTCTGGGACTTATGATAGTTCTATTATATCATGCTTTAGATATAATTTCCTTAGCTTTCTTCATGACTTTACCTGTCTTAGCTGTAATCTGATAAGCTAATAGTCCTGTGCGTTTTGTAGTCTCTGCGATACTTAATAGCTCTACATACCTCAAGCATAATACAGCTATGCTATCAGTATCGACTGAATCAAATAACTCATCAAGATTATCTAATAGTTTTAGAAGTCTTGGTAAGTTGCCTAGATCAGCGCCAGTCTTTTCAATATATGACTTTCTGCTTTGAGCGCTTAGGTATAGTGTTCCTCTAAGATACCACCTTACAACATCTTGAGGTCTCCCCCAATAATATCTAACCATCTATTTTATATCCTTTCATGCTATATTATAAATTCCTAGCGAAGTAGGAAAAGTACGGTACCACGGTATCAAAGTCCCACAAATGGCTTAACCACGCTTATAAAATTGTTACCGCTAACGGTAACATGTTACCGAAGTACGGTGTCACTTTCGCTTTTTATGACATTAACAATAAATACCTAGCCAATAAAGACTAGGTTTTTTTATTATAATCTAATCACTTAATCCGTCAAGATAAGCTCTTACTTTTTCTTTATACTTTCGTGTACGCTCGTCTTCAAATTGTTTGATAGAACGAGTGACATTAATAGAAGTATCATCATAAGCTGGTTTACTTACTACGCTTATTTCGCCTAATGTTTCAAGTTGGTTGATTGTTCGGATAGGTTTACTTGATCCCTGTTGCCATGAATCGCCACGGTCTGCCACGACAAAACCGAAGCTCATGCCTTTAAGGTTTCCAGCCTTAATATTGTTATAAACATCATGGCCAACTGTTGTATCTGGCATATCCAAAACAAAATGTAAGCCAATTTTATCAATGCTTAACTTCAATGTTCCTGCCTCAACTCTGCCTAACACATTGGCATAATCATGATTATATAAAGCTAATACATCGCTTAAATCGACATTATTGAGCGCTGTCGGTGCGATATATTCAATAAAAGGCGCATTAGGTACACTTGGCTTATTAAATACAATGGCATACCCTGCAATTTGTCCAATGAATCCCTCTTTTTTATTTGCGTCTCTGATTTCTAGTTTGCTATCAATCCCAAAATTAATTTCTGTTTTTTTAGTCATTTAATCCCATAATCTAAATCAGTCATGATTTTTTCAGATTTTAGGAATGCCATTAATTCTTTTTCATATTGGCTTGCCATTAATCTAACAATTCCAAAGAACCAGTTATTTTTGTGACTTCCGTTTTTTTGAGCAATTAACTTATATAATGGGCCTCGAGAATAAACATTTGATTTTTCTAGTAAGTAATTTCCTGATTCCTGAAGGCGATAACGTTGGTCATCAACTTCCTTGTTATATTCCTTTAGTTTTTTCTTCGTATCTTTAGATAAGGTACTTTTTAATAAATCTTGTTGAATGTTACTTAAATTATCTGCTCGGCTTAATGCTTCTCCGATAGTATCATCAACTTCTTGAGAACTCCAGAAAACATCAAGCTCTTTCTGTTCCTCCGTCAGCCGTTTTTCTAATGTCTCTAGTAATTGCTTAGCGTTATTCAATTCAGATAAGGCTTTGAGTGATTCATCAATATCATCATTTTGAGAATGGTTTTCCATTTTTTCAATTTTGTTTTTTAATTCAGAAATTAATTGATTCGTTTTATCCACTTTTTGAGTGAGTGGTTTAGCTTGTTTTTCGAGTTTGTTTTTTGCTTCTTCAATATATTTTACTTGCATGTTATTTCTCCATTTTCGTTATTTATTACTTATCGGCATTCCACAGAACGCCCAACTTATCGCCTAATGTCGCGATCGCTTGATAAGTTTCTTGGTCTGATTGAAGTTGGTTATCAAAGTATTCTTTTAATGAGAGAAGATTTTCAACTGCTTTATTTCTCTCGTTTTCAGCGACTGGGATTTCTAATTTTTTTGTTTTATCTTTCGCCATTTTATCCTCTATTTTCTAATGGTAAATATATATTATAATCGGAACTACAGATAAAACCTGTAACTCCTTTTGTTCATTACGTTAATTGCGCTTTTTATAAATGAGTTAAAACAACTGATTTTGTTGGAGACCTCGCTCGCATAATCTTTCCTTTCTTTTTGGGCAACTTTTTTTATTTAATCTAATTCATCATCATTATCAAAAGTAATGACTTCAATCCCGTTAATTTCAATCACACGAGATTTTATCCCCTGCGTTTCCTCTAAGAATTGAGAAAATAAATCTTTACCTTTCTCAAGGCGATTAATATGACTCATAGCTCCCATGAAGTCTACCGCGAACTCTACTAAATCATCGTTGTCATAATCCCAAAGAAATTCAAAAGCTTTATCATCCACTGTATTGATGGGCTGATTGAGGTCATACGCTGCTAAAGATTTTTGTACACTAAAGTAATCTTTTGTCTCGTATTTATGACCATCATATCTTTTGTAAATTGGGAATGTTTCAATGACTTCTTTAGGCGTAAGCATTCCAATGACTGACAAAGCCATTTCATAAAGCTGGAAATTATCCCAAACCGCTTTGATATAATTTGCTTCACTTTCCGCATTGATTTTCTTATTTCGAACATTCAAGCCTTTTACAAGGGCTAATGCTCCACGTTTTAAATCTAGCCGAGTCAGATTCTTTTTTTTATTTAACTCTGCGATCGTTTGAGTCATGATTCTTGACCATGATTTGGGGTAACTGTTATTCATGTTTTTTCTCCTATTTTTTAGGGGGCATTTGATTTCATGGGGGCATTAATAAATGCCCCCTGAAAAGCTCAATAGTACCAACGCTTGACAAGTTTTGAAAGCGGTATTTCCAAAGGGGGCATTTACTTTGAAAACTTTACTATGTGTCCGTGATAAGCAAGCCCTTTTTATAATTAACACTAACTATTATTTTACTAAGATATAAATGCCCTAATGCCCCTTAGTATATCGAAACCCTTATATAATAAGGGGTTTCGAAGGGGGCATTTACGGGGGGCATTTTAATTTTAGGGGCATTTAATTTGCCCCCTATTCTCTTTTATAACCCCTCGTCCCCTTCCGTTTAGATTTTTGCCAGCCATTCTTATTATTCATCGAGTTCTTGAACTTAGAAACTATTTTTGCGCTTCCCTTACCAGTCTCAATCCCCATCGCTTCCCAATAGAAATAGGTAGCCGTCACAAATTCTCTTGGTTTGATTTCCCCTCTAAACTCATGTTTAGGGGTTTCTCCAGATTGAAGAATAAAGCCAATATAGGCTCTCCGCTCGTGCATCCTTGTATTATTTCCTTGTACTTTATAGAAATCTGTAGGAATCGGAATTTCAAGGTACTGTTCAAGTAATTCTTCTTGTTCATCAAAATATTCATAATCTGATCGCTCCAAATTGAGTTGCTTTTCTTCTTCCTCTGAGAGTTTAAAACTGAACCCTTCCTTGTAGTAGTGAACCATCTCACCCCAAACTTGGCGGACGGTGGCATCATCTAAATCAGAAACAGGATGATATTTTTGTAACTCTTTTGAACAATGAACGGGAAGAAATCGCCTTGCCCCTGTTCTGTCTTTTTGATATTCTTCATGGTTAGTTGTTCGAGCAATAACAAAGTTTTTGGCATAATTTTCTACCTTTGTGCCATAGGGCGCCCTGAAAGACAAAACTGTTTGAGTGATAAACTTCTTTAAATCCGCAAAGGGTATTTTGTTACTGATTGCCATTTCATCATCATTCACAATCAAAGCACGTAACATCATGACTAACTGGTCTTTATCATCAAAATTTTTCATTGAATCTGTGTACCAGCCTTGCCCCATCTTAGTAAGAAAGGTCGTCTTTCCAGAGCCTTGGCCTCCTACCAAATCCAAAACAAAGTCAAACTTATCATGAGGACGATAAACCTTACTGACAGCCCCAACAAAAAACAGTTTGGTCATTCGTTCGGTTAAATCACTTTCTTTCGCCCCCAAATAATCAGGAAATAGACTTCTTGCACGTTTGACCTTATCCCAATTCTTGTAACAGTCTTCCATGAAATCTTGAACAGGATTATATTTATTTTCGTAAGCAATTTTATTAATTACATTGACTAGAAGCCGACTATCAAATAAAACATCATATTTTTCTTCAAAATGTTCAAGAATAGCCGTAATATAAACCTCTTTTAACCCGTCATTCTCAATCTCTACTCCTCTCAACTTGAAAGGGGTTCTGATTTCTATTTCTTGTGTAAAAGAATTAAACACAAATTGATTTTTTAAAATGTTGTCATTTTCTATGGCGATTCGTATGTTTTTTAAAGAATTTACTTTTGGTTTACCATACTGATTGAGGGCGAAATTTTCAGCTTCAAATTTAACTTTAACGATTTTATCGCTCTGAGGTGGTTTTTGTTCTGACTTCTTACTCTCTGCTTTTGCTTTTTCTTCCTCGTAGCTGTTAATCATATTTTGAAAATCATCATCTACATTAGTCACTCAACACCTCTCTTTCTTTTTCATCAAAATATTCATCCGCAAGACTTATAAAATCAGCCAGTAAGCCTTGTTTCTGAGTCCCGTCACAAGTCGCTTCAATTTCTGAAACAGCCCACATCATGAGATATTTATAGTTATAGCCGTGTTTCTTTCCTAAAATAATAAACTTCATCATGTTCTTACTATTCAAGAAGCCCTGATGCATCACGATTTCATCTTTGAATTTCTCGAAGGCATTTTGTCGATAAACGGTAGCGACTTTTTCAGATTGATCACGCTGCAGCTTATTAAGAAACTTCATAAATTTATTGGATGGATGCGCTGGATGTTTATAATGCACTTTTTTATACCCTTGTTCTTGATATTTAGAGGTTAGAAAGTTAAAAATCTCCCAATGTTGGCTCACACTGATATCAAGAACCGAATCAAAATGACCACTAAAGCTCATATTATTAGGGACAAGATAAACATATTGATAGAAATCTTCTTTCTCCAAAATGAGTGTCTCTCCTGCACCTTTCATCAGTTTTTTAGCTACTATTTTATTTAGGCGAATTGTTAATAGTTCCATATCTCCCCTAATCAATCATTTCATCTAACCAGTCAAGTGAGGCACTTCGAACGCCCATGACCGCTTTTAGAGTGCTATAAGCCATGTTTTCTTTTTTCGTAATGCCTTTGGTGCGCTCCTCTTCATTAGTAGGGGCAAAATATCCAATATTATCAATTGAGCCAATGGCGCAACCCTTCCCTTGCAAAAATGCAATTCTTCCTTGCAACGTCCGAAAATCTACATTTAGAGATTGAGCCAACATTTTACCGTTAATTGCTTTATCAATCCCTTTATGGTCTGCCAGTATTTTAATAATGTTTTGATCTAATTTCTGTAAATCAGTTATCTTCATTGAGATACCCCCAAATTCTAGTAATGGTTTCTAAAAATTGCTCATAGCTTGCTCTCTGTCTAGCTTCGCCAATCAAGGCAAACATTAAAACAGTAATAGCTTCGTTGCTTGTATCGCTGATAAGATACTCTAAATTGTCCTTATTACTTTCATTTTCAAGGACATCAATCGTAATTTTCATGGTTTATTTTCCTTTATTTGTACTTTCATAACAGCTAATTGCTTACCTAAAAACGGTACTGGTTGCGTGCATAAATTGCTTTTCACTCCGCTAGATAAGAGAATACCTGTACTTGCTTCGAACTGCTGTATCAAGTCATATTTGACTGCTCGTGCATTGTGAATCATCTTAAACGGGTGTTTGCCTGCTGGTCTAAAACTATTCCGTCCGTACCGTTTAATAGCCGTGTAACCTTGGTGGTATTCAATCATTTCGCTACCTCATCAAAGAGACTGATTTCTCCGCCCTCTTTTTCGCCCTCAAATCGGACACCTTGCTTATATTTACGAACTTTAAAGCTATAATCAACAGTGCCTGTATTGGCGTTCAATGGGTCTAATTTTTCAATCTGCTTATCTGTCAGCTCTGTGTGATAGCCTTTTAAACTTCGCAACCCTACGCTATCAATACCAGCCACATAAGGGCAAGCTCTAATAATATTTTGCATTTTCAATCCTCTGATAAAAGTTTGCCTTGACCCCTTACTTATCCCAAGAAGTCCAGTTTTTCTTTTCCTCTGCCATTCCTGCCTCGTACATTCTACGAGTTACCAAAGAATTAAATTCACGGCTTTTTCTTGCCACGCTTCCGCCTGATATATCTTTAATAGCCTGATTTTTTACAGTGTTATAGAGTTGCCAATAATTTTCAAATTCTTTGGTTTCTTTTTCTAGCCATTTTGTAGGTTTGTGCGCTTTTTTACCGCGATTAAATCCCACACTATAAGCGGTCATTAATGCTTGATAGATATCGTATTTTTCCAATTTTAAGCCGTCTTGTTCTTCGGGCCAGTTAAGAGAGAAAAACAAATCTTCAAATACTGGGTTAAATTCTATATAATTGCATTCTTTTGCGACTGCTTGTTCGATTTCTTCACGTACATTCAATTTTTCGTCTATTGTTTTCATATTCTTACCCCTTAACCATTTCTACTTGAATATCGTTTTCTAAAGTTGTGAAAGTTACTACTGATTGACCGTCAAACAAGCGATAAACGTACTCGTTAAGTTGGATAAAGTGTCTTGCTTTAGCTTTTAATAAGTCCATGAGTTCAAAAGCTACGGTGTCATCTAAGATATAAGTTTCTTTGTTTGCTGTATTATTCATTTTGTTTTTATTCTCCAATTTGTTATAATTAGAGTAAGAAAAGCTTTGTTAGAGCTTGCCTTACTTATAGTTTAAAGTCGTTTATCTGGGGAGATGTTCGGCTTTTTTTGTTGTTATTATGGATTTAATAGTAACTGTATCAAGAAGCATATTTCTTCCTACTTTTTATAACTTTTATAGCGAGTTGCTTCTTTCCACTCTACAAACTCTTTGAATATTTCTTTATTGATAAATACAAGTCCGTGAGTTGGATTAAGTACGCCTTTTTTAAATTCAGGTCGATCTCTCATTTCAGTAAGCCAGGCTGTTAATGTGCCTTTTGATAAGCCTTGCCAGACTTCCATAAGGTGTTTTTTGTCACACCATTCTGCGTCTTCTTCTTTATCTACAGGTAGGTATGTTATTTTTGCGTATGGCATGCTTTATTCCTTTCTTTACTTAAATTTAATTGGATAAATTTCCATTAATTTTGCAAGCATTTCAACAGCCTTAGGACCACCATCAGTTTTATTGAGTGCATTTCTCAATTGTTGTTCGCTGATTCCATCAAGTGCAAACGCTAATGTTTTAATTGAAATACCAGATTCTTTACGGTATTTATTCACTGCTGTTCGCATTTTTTCTAATGCAATTTCCGTCATTTTTTACTCCTCTCAAAGTATTAGTAAAGTATTTTTATTATTTTTCGTAGTTAACTCTTGACTTTTTTTATTCAATGTCATAAAATAAGAGCATAGTTAAAGAGCCTATAAAACACTTTATAAAACTAGCTTGGCGGCGTTGTTCATTAGTATTTATTTAGGTTTTCTTTATCTTTCATTTATAAAAATAACTATTTATCTTTACAAAAACTATTTTATACAAATTCATAAACATTGTCAAGTGTTTTATTCAAAATTATAAAATATTTTTTTGTGATACCTTGAAAGGCTTGATATGACTACGTTTGAAAGAATAAAAAATTTAGCTGATAACCAAAAAATTAGCTTACAAAAAGTTGCAATAGATATCGGTCTCAGCGAAAATGCTATTTACGGTTGGAAAACTCGTAAACCAAAAGGTGAGGATTTAGCTAAAATAGCGGATTACTTCCATGTTTCTGTAGATTATTTGCTAGGTAGAGAAGAAATTGACGGGCCTCAGTTTTCTCCTGAACTTCTTGAAGCAATTGATAATGCAGAAGGTTATTCAGGTCAACCAATGGATGATCATGATAAGGAAATAATAAAAGGCCTTCTAGCTGGTTATTTTGCAGGTAAGAACAAAAAATAAGGAGTTTATATGGACTATCACGATATTTTGCGTGAAACAGGAATAGTCTTAATATGGGCTCCTGAGTTGCACGATAAGGGTTTTTATGTTCCTTATGCCGAAGAGTGTCAATCGGAAAACGGAATTGTATTTGTTAGACTAGGTCTAAGTGAAGATGAAACTGAATGCGTAATATTACATGAATGCGGACATAAAATTAAAGGACGTACACTTTCTAAACTAAGTCCAAGTCAATTGCATATTATTAATGAAGCTAAGGCAAATAGATTCATGATACATTGTAAGGCTGTCGATTATTTAGAAGAAATCGACTATAACGCTTGCTACTATACTCCAGAACGATTTTTGACTAGATTTAAACTATCCGTGAAAGAATTTTATGATATGGCAGCTCAGGAGATGGAACAAATCGCTGCTGAGAATCAATCACAATTAATTTTTTGAATCATTCAAAAAATACCTCAAGTCTAAAAGGATGAAATATGACTAATAGCGAAATAGAAATAGATAAGATTACAGATTATGTCGTTTTTGATGTTGAAACAACAGGGTTCTCCCCACGAAATGACAAAATCATTGAAATAGGTGCTGTAAAAGTAAGAAATAATAAAATAGTGGATGAGTTAAGTTCATTGATTAAAATAGATTTTGAACTACCCAGTATCATTAAAACACTAACAGGGATTTCTGATGAAGACTTATTTTATGGTGAACCAGAAAAAGAAACTTTAGAAAAATTTGTTAGCTTTGTTGGTCAGGACTATCTAATTGGTCATAATGTAAAATTTGATATAAATTTTGTGAGCGCTGGTATAAACAGGCATTTAGATAACGAATACTTTGATACTATGACCTTAACGAGGAAAATATTTAAAAATTGGCCACACTATCGATTAAAGGATTTAAAAAATAATTTCAATATTTCTGAAGAGCAAGCTCACAGAGCTTTATCTGACGTGAAAACAACATATCATGCATTTAATATACTAAAAAATGAATATAAAAAATTAGACCTTAATACTTTTTTTGTCCCTCGTTATCAATCACAAGCACTAAAAGTAAAAGATAAAATTAGTTTTGAAAATTATCATTTAGACGAAACTTCATTTATATATAATAAAAAAATAATCTTTACTGGAAGTTTAAATAAATTTAAAAGAAACGAAGCTATAGAGATATCTAAAATTATTGGTGCCATTCCTGAAAAAAATAATGTCACAAAATCAACCAATATATTAGTTGTTGGAGATATTGATTACAAATATACTAAAGGAAATAAAGAAACTTCAAAAATGAAAAAAGCAAAGATGCTTATTGAGCAAGGACAAGATTTAATTATTATTACTGAATCTGATTTTCTTGACATAATAAGCCAACATTAAAATTTAGATGGAGAAAAAATGGTAAAGGAATCAAAGAAATCTAATCTCGAAAAAATGCAGATAAATCTTAAAGGGAAACAACAAAAACTTCGTGATTTAAAGGCATTTGAAAAAGAGTTAATTAGACAGATAGAATACGAAAACGAGTCTAAATTTGTAATAATTATGTTAAACAAACAAGTTATATGCAGAGAGGGGCTTCTCGATGAACAATCTTTTGATAAAGCTATAGAAGCGTTGATGCCAAAGATATTTTCTAATAGAGAACAAATAATTCGAGAAGGATTTTCCTATGCTGTTTCTAAAACAAATTCTGAAGAAAAATACGGAAAGAAAAATAATTTACCAACACTAATTTTCAAAAACTTCAAAAAGTATATATTAGAGTATAGCACAGCAGAAATTCGTAAAATTGAAGACTCTATTAGTACATTAAATATACAAATCAACGATGAGCTTGAAAATTCTAAGAAGCACATAAATGCTGAAAATTCTAACTTATCTTTTGACTTATAATTATCTATAAAAAAATCCGCCACAACTTACGACGGAGGGGGCAGATTTAAACTATAAATATAGTATAAAGGCTTTTAACAAGCTTTTTACTATACCATTTTATCAGAAATGAGGTATAAAAAGCAAATGTGGATAGAAGATTTACCAAACGGGAAATATAAGTATTTTGAAAGATACCGTGATCCACTAACAGAGAAACTAAAAAAAGTATCTGTTACACTTGATAAAAAAACTCCACGAGCACAGAAAGTTGCACAGGCAGAACTCCTTGAAAAAATAGAATCTAAAATTAATAACAGTTCTACTTCCAATGCTAAATTTACAGATATAGCTGAAGAATGGTGGAGCTTTTATAAAAAATCTATAAAACAATCCTCCATTAGTGCTCTTCAAAGTTCTTTTAATTTTATAATTGATTATTTTGACAAGGAAATTAAAATATCAAATGTTACATCTAAAGTTATACAAAAATTTATAAATGATGCAGACTGTCCTCGTAGCAAGTTAGAACGCTCAAAATCAACCCTAAATCTTATATTTGATTATGCTGTTGATTTAGAATACATTGAATATAATCCAGCTCGAAAAGCTAAACTTCCAAAAAAGATTCAGACAGTAAAGGATTTAGAGAAAATACAAAACAAATACCTTGAACAAAACGAATTAAAAGCCCTACTTTCAGAACTGTACAGCAGGTCAAACACTCGTAGATTGGCTTTACTTGCTGAGTTCATGTCATTGAATGGATGTCGAATGGGAGAGGCGATAGCTTTAAAAAAAGAAAATTATAAAAGAAGTGAACGAAAAATAGACATTCACGGTACTTTAGATAAAACGGTTGGTTATTCAAAAGGAGTCAAAACAACTCCTAAAACCGCATCTAGTTTTAGAACAGTAGATTTGAGTGACCGAGAAATAGAGATATTAGACGAAATAATTGAACAAAATAATTTGTCCAAATCTGTAAGAAACGATTATAACGAAATGGGCTATATTTTCGTTTCTAAGCGTGGTATTCCGTTGCAGACAAACTCCTTTAACCTTGCAATTAAAAGAGCAAATTCTCGCCTTAAATCGCCAATAAACAAGAATCTATCAAGCCATATCTTCCGTCATACATTAATAAGCTATCTGGCAGAAAACAATGTTCCCCTCAAAGAAATTGTCGATAGAGTAGGGCATAAGGATGGCGGTAAAACAACAACTGCTATATACACTCACGTTACCGAAAATATGAAATCTTCGATAATAGATATACTAAATAAAAAGAACTGAGCCTTTGCCAGTTTTTTATTTTGTGCCCCTTTTGTGCCCCTTTTTCATTTTAAAAAAAACAAAAAGTACCACGAACTAGCGTGATACTTGATGTTTTATAGCTATAATTATTTAACTGCGTCTTTCAATGCTTTACCAGCTTTGAATGCAGGAACAACTGTAGCAGCGATTTTGATTGCTTCACCAGTTTGTGGGTTACGTCCTTCACGAGCTGCGCGTTCGCGAGTTTCGAAAGTACCAAAACCGATCAATTGAACTTTTTCACCTTTTGCAAGGAATTCAGTTACAACTTCACCAAAAGCATTAACTGCTTTTTCTGAATCTTTTTTAGTCAATCCTGTTTTTGCTGCAACTTCAGCGATAAGATCTTGTTTGTTAGCCATTTTAGAAATGTCCTCCATTTGTTTTTTACCTTAAACATAGGCAATTTTCATTTTAGCAAATCTTAGCCTAGTTTGCAAGTCAAAATGCCATTTTAATGCGTTTTTCAGGCTTTTTTCATGAAATCAAAGACAAAATTCCCTTTGGCTAAATCAATTTGATTCGCTTTAATATAAAGATTACCTGAGACATTTATTTTGGACAAATTAATGACCACTTGATTTTTCTTACTTTCAACTTGAACAAAGTCTGGCAAGTCGTATGCCTTAACGATTTGCAGAACTTCCGAAGTTGGTAAACTCAAACTTCCAGCGGAAATATTTTGGACAGATAGACTAATTGAACCATCTGAGAGTGCCAGAGGTTCAAAATAAATATAAAGTGGAATTTTGGTTCCAAAAAGTTTATAAGATGCTTCAAGAACTGCTTGTTGATTAGAAATATAAAACTTATAAGTCATTTCTTTAGTTTGATAAGTTTCTAAATAACTATTTATCAATTCATTAAGCTGCGAAGTTGTGCTCGTAATCTGAGCAACCTTTTGGTCTGAACTATTAGTTGATTTTTGATTGAGAACCGTTTGGTCTCTTGGGCTAGTCACGCGAATGGCAATAAACACAACTCCAGCTATATTCAGAGCCAAAAGAATAATAAAGAGCCATTTCCAAATAGGACGTTTTTTAAGGCCTTCTTCTTTTTCAGTTTTTGGCTTAGTGGAATTTTTTGTTTTTGATTTTCTTGTTTGATTTTCGTTATTTTCCATTTTGCTTCTCTATTCTACAAGTTTCATTTCTTCTTTTACTTTAATCACTCTTGTGGCTGATTGACTGATTTTTTTAGCAAAGTCTGGGTCTGCTTTTACCTTTTGCAAAACTTCTGAGATCATTTCTGGAATTTGTGTAGGCTCATTTGCTAAAACAAGGTCATTTCCTGCTGACAATGCTAAAACTGCCCTTTGACCAGGCGTCCATGATTGTACTTGGACAGCATTTGATAAATCATCTGTAATAACCAAACCATCAAAGCCTAATTGTTTCCGTAGTAAACCATCAACCATTTTGGATGAAAAAGCACCGGGAAGATTAGGGTCAATTTTATCATAAATAGCGGTTGCGGTCATAATCGAAGGTGTCCCAGAAGAGATTAAATCTTTGAAAATTTGAACAGATTCGCTATTGGAATTCGTTTGGTCATCTCTAACACCTGCACTGATATCTGTATTGCCTGTCACCGCTCCAAGCCCTGGAAAATGTTTAGCAGTTGTCAAAACCTTGGCTGCTTTCATGCCTTCCGTAAATGCTTGAGCATGGCTTATGATACTTGCTTTATCATAAGCATATTGGCGACTCCAATAGCCAATTGGAGCATTTTGTGGAGCAAAGTCGGCAGATAAAACTTGGTCAGCAACTGGTGCTAAGTCAAAATTCACTCCAGCTGCGTAAAGTTCACTTCCCCAAGTTTGTGATTCCTTTTGTAATTTATCAGCTGTCCAACTTCCTTGAGTTAATCCATCAGGAATCTGTGAAAAACCCTGACCTTGGAGAACTTGAACATTTCCTCCCTCTTGGTCACAGGATATCAAGAGTTTGCGATTAGCCGGTGCTAAGCCTTGTAGTTTGTCAGTAATATCTTTCATTTCTGGGACACTGAGATTAGAGCGACCAGTCAAAATAATACTACCTACTTGATACTTTTCAATCGCATCAAAAGTTGCCTGATTATAGTTATTTGCTGGCATTCCTGTCATAAATAACTGACCAACTTTTTGTTCCAAAGTCATCTGCTCAATATTTTTATCCATATTTTTTGGGGAAGTTGAACTCCTTTTAGTTTCTGACAATTGACTTTTCTTTTTTGTTTTAGACGATTCTTGTTCGTTTAAATGTCCCGCCAAACCAAGAACTCCTGATAAAATTAATGCACAACCAAGAACAAGAGCTAGAAAAACAACTGGTTTTGCTTTTTTCTTTAAGCGCTTAGTCATTTTTGGTTGACCTCCTTATAACTTGCAAATACTGCATCAGCCATAAGTTGATAACCTACGTTATTTGGGTGGAAATGGTCTTCTGTATAAAGTAAGTTATTGGAAACTGCATCGGATGTACTGCCAGATTCAACCGCTTGTTTATCTCCTGAACCCTTATAAAGTAAGTCATTGATTGGAATAAAATAAGTGTTCTTTTCTTGACTTACAACGCCAGCAGTCGCTGTATTCCAGCTATCAATCACATTCTGCATGACTGTAAGCTCAGGAAAATTAAGATAAAAAGGATTGTAAATTCCGAGGACATAAATCTGCGCTTTGGGATTGTCTTCACGAATTTTATCTAATAATTTTTTCACTCGTGCTTGATAAAGTTCCTCTGGCTTAGTAAAATCTTTTTCTGTCATTGATGAGAGTTTGCTGACATTATCACGAATGACTTTTAAGACGTCATTTCCTCCAATGGTAATCGTAATGATATCAGCCTTTTTTAAGCCGTCAGTAATTTTTTTACTTTTCATCATACGATTATAGATTTGAGTACTTGTATCTCCAGCTTTCCCAAAATTTTGACTACTGACAGAGCTATCTGTCTTATTCTCAATATCTTTGGCAAATAAAGGGATAAAACCACCTTGTCCTGTGGCATCTCCAACTCCTTCTGTCAGTGAATCTCCTAAAGCTGCATAAGTCAGATTTTTTGCTGACAGAGTTGAAACTTTTTTGTCAGCTAAAAATCGGTCTCCTGCCTTTGGAAAAACGAGCAAAAAGAAGCCCAAAATTAGCAAAATTGCCAGCAACAAGCCGGCAAATGTACGTATAAAATTTTTCATCATATTTTTAGATTTATCATTCATAATCAATCATAATTGCCCAAGCTCCAGGACCTGTATGAGTGGCAATTGTCGTGTTGGTATCTAAAATTGAAATAGGTTTTTCAACAAATTTTTGCAAAACTTCTTTCGCTTTTTGTGAAAATTCTAAACCTTGAGCATGAGAAATTCCAATTTCACGGATTTTACGTCCAGAACTACTAATAGAATCTGAAAGTTCTTCAAGCCATTTATAAAAAGTTTTACTTCCACGTCCACGTAAAAGAGTATTCAATTCACGGTCTTTCAAAGTTCCAATAACGCGAACTTGTAAAAGACTTCCAAATAGTCCTGTCATTCGACTAACACGACCACCTTTAACCAAATTTTCTAATGTTGAAAATCCGATAAAAAGCTCTGTATTTTCTCGAATATATTTAATTTTTTCTAAAATTTCTTCTTTAGATGCTCCTGCTTTTGCTAGGCGCGCTGCTTCAACCACTTGGAATTTTTGTGCTTGGTCAGTAAAGTCACTATCAATGACCGTTACGTTACGACCTGAAAGCATTCCCCCTTGGCGTGCTGCTTCTACTGTTCCTGACAATGCTTCTGTTAAATGAATGGAGATAATCTCATCATCCTCAGCAGCAATTTTTTCATAAACCTCGGCAAAAACACCAACTGGTGGCTGACTTGTTTTAGGCAAGTTTTTTGATGCAGCCATTTTGACCATGAAATCTTCAAACTTCAAGTCGTCGTCTGAATACATTGTTCCATCGATCGTTACTGACAACGGAACAATAGTAATGTCAAGTTCACGAGCAATTCCTGGCTCAATCGTAATGGATGAATCTGTCACAATTTTTATTGGCATATTTACTATCTGAACTCCCATTTTTCTCATAAGAGAAAGTCGGCAGTCCAATTCCTTTTCTATACAATTTGTGCTATCATATATTATAACAAATTTTCAGTTGGAAAGAGCAAAAAAGGTTGATAATATTATTTTTTTGATTCCAAAAACAAATTAAAAATTGCTCAAAAGCTGAATAAATCAATAAATTGGAGAGACCAAATGGAAAAAACACAAGGTTCAAAAACCTATCAGATTCTCAATGAGATTTTCAATGCAGTTACTCATGGAGCAGGAACTGGTCTAGCAATTGCAGCATTAGTTCTCCTTGTCATTAAAGGTGCCGCATCTGGTTCTGCACTTGAAGTGGTTGCTTTTACAATCTATGGAGCTTCGTTAGTCATTCTTTTTCTATGTTCAACTTTAGCGCACGGTTTACATTTTACTAAAGCAGTCAAAGTCTTTCGAGTTTTTGACCACAACGGAATTTTCTTTTTGATTGCTGGAACTTATACCCCTTACTGTTTAGTTGCTTTAAACAATTGGCTAGGTTGGATTGTCCTAGCAGTTATTTGGATATGTTCTATTTTAGGGATTGTTTTAACATCAATATACTTACCAAAATGGGGTAAAACACCAAAATTATCAACCGTTTTATACGTCGTTCTTGGTTGGATGATTTTAATTGTCATTTATCCTTTATGGAATGCCCTGGATCCCGTAGGTTTCTGGCTTTTAGTCGCTGGTGGCGTTGTTTATTCTGTTGGAGCACTCATCTATCACTTTAAATTTCCTTTTGCCCATGTGGTATGGCACCTCTTTGTTTTACTGGCTGCAATGCTCATGTTCTTCTCTGTTTACCTTTATGTGGGATAAGATAAAAAACCGTTCGGATGAACGGGTTTTTTATTTATAAATACCAGCTATAACATACCCTTCTAGCCTTTTTTGTAAAATCTCCGATTCTTCCACATAAATTTTTGTTTGGATTGTTTTTTTCAAATTTGAATAGTGAAGAATCACTTGATGAGAGCCCGGAAATTCACGCAAAATTTGTGAAATTTTTTGATTATACTTATCATCTCTTAAATTTAGCCAAAGTTTTCTATCCGTTTCTAAAGCTGGACTTATTCGGTCAGTAACCAGCTGTAATTCATCATTACGTTCTGTTACTTTTCCACTGATGAGATAAAATTTCCCTTGTTCAAGCTCACCAGAAAATTGACGATAAATCTCTGGAAAAAGTGTCACATCAAAATTTTCACGACTATCAGATACTGTTAAGAAGGCCATTGTTTGCCCTGTCTTAGTCCGATGCGTTCTAATGTAATTGATTTCAACCAAGATAGTCATTCGCCTATTTTTCACAAGTTGAGCAAGAGGTGTAAAATTACCTTCAAATCTGCGAGCTAGATTTTGCAAAGGATGTGGTGTTACCCCAATTCCTAATAAATTTTTTTCAAAATCGTATTTTTCAGTTTCTGAATAATCTTCTGCCTCATGATAGGCAAAGCCCCCACCAGAACTTGCCATAAAAATATCATCACTATAATAATTTAATAAATTAGCATGGTCAGCCAAATTATAAGCTAATTTCCCTCGATTTGAATCTGCATAATCAAAGGCTCCAATCTGAATCAAAGGGAGAATGTTTTCTTTTTTATGAAAATTATTAGGTAATTTTTCGACAAAGTCTGCTAAATCTTTATAGGGTTGATTTTCAACAATCCATTTTGCTAAATCACGAGAAATTCCTTGAACGTGAGCCAATCCTAAACGAATCTTTTTATTTTTTACAAAATCGCCAATTTTCATCAGATTGATGCTTGGTTTTTCTATTTCAAACCCATTTTCTAACGCATCTAAAATCATTACTTCACGTTTGCGATCACGTAATTGAATTTCATAAAATTCATCAGGAAAATGTGCCTTAAAATAAGCAATTTGAAAAGCAAGTGCCCCATAAGCAAAACCGTGTGAACGGTTAAAACCATAATTAGCAAAACGTTCAATTAAGTCATAGATTTCTTCTGCTTTTTCTTTAGAATGTCCATTATGGCTTGCTGAATCTAAGAAATCTTCACGCAACTTTTCTAACTCAGACCCTTTTTTCTTAGAAATTGCTCGTCTAAGAAGGTCAGCTTTCCCAAGAGAAAAGCCAGCAAAAGCTTGAGCCACCTGCATAATTTGCTCCTGATAAATCATAATTCCGTATGTTGGCTTTAAGATTTCACTAATAGAATCATCCACAGTAGGCACAATTTCTTTCCCATGTCGTCGAGCAACAAATTGTGGAATAAACTGTGATGGACCAGGACGGAAAATTGAAGTTGCATCAACAATATCATCAAATTTACTTGGGGCAAGATTTCTTAAAAAACGTCGCATTTGTGGATTTTCAAACTGAAAAATTCCCATGGTGTTTCCAGCCCGAAAAAGGGCCAATGTGTCTTCATCTTCCAAATTTATTTTTAGTGGATCAATATCAATTTTTTGACGTCTTTTCACCAAATCACGTAATCTAGAAATTATTGTTAAATTACGTAATCCCAAAAAGTCAATTTTCAAAAGTCCAATTGCTTCAACATCTGGCGCCTCATATTGCGTCAAAGCCAAATCTTCTGACGGTTTTAATGATACATAATTCACCAAAGATTCTTCAGAAAGAACGACACCTGAAGCGTGTGTTGAAGTCTGACGGGGCATTCCCTCAATTCGTCTTGCAACTTCATAAATTCTTTTCAATTTTCCATTTTTTAACACTTCAGCTTTAAAACGTTGATTATTTTCATACTCATCAGCCAAAGTTCCAAAACGACGCACAAGCATCCGAGTCAAATTGGATAATTCAGCTTCAGTCATTCCAAAAGCTTTACCAACATCTCTAAGCGCCTGTCTTTTACCCAAGGTTGAAAAAGTAACAATTTGTGCGACATGGTCTGAACCATATCTGTTTTTCATATAGGCCAATAATTCAGCACGACGGTCATCTGGCATGTCAATGTCAATATCGGGCATGGCCACACGTTCTGGATTCAAAAAACGTTCGAAGAAAAGATTATGTTGAACAGGGTCAACTTGTGTAATTCCTAAAACATAGGCAACTAAGGAGCCGGCCGCTGAACCACGCCCCATTCCACAATAAATGTCTTGTTCACGGGCATAACGCAACAAATCCGCGACAATCAAGAAATAGTCATCAAATCCCATTTGATGAATGACTGACAACTCTTTTTCTAAACGTTCTTGATAAACTGACAAATCTTGCAAATTTACTGACGAGACTTCTGTCAGTAAATTTTTTTCTTCAAGTCGAGCTGACAAACCTAAAGTCGCTTCTTCTCGTAAATGTTCAACTGCCTGTCTCTTCTTATCGAATCTAGGAAGCTCCAATTTTTCATCGAACTGATAAGCAATCTTTGCTGTTAATGCTGACAGATTTTTCAAAGCCTGTGGAAAATATTTCAGGAAGTAAGTCTCATAAGCTTCTGGTCTTTGAAGAAGTTCATTAGAACTGATTGTTAAACTTTCATCGAAAGAAACTCCATCACGCACTGCATGCAAAATTGCTAAAATTTCATTATCAGCAAAATTCAAATAGCGAATAGCAGGAAAAGGAAGTGTTGGTAAATTAAATTTAGCCCCTTTATCTGTCAGTTGATCAATCCCAATAAAAGCTTCATCAGCTACTGACGAAAGTTCTGTCAGCTCGCTCAAACTTCCGTAAGTTTCAGGAATAATCAAGGCGATTCCTGATAAATGATTTTGAATATCAGAAAATTGACGGCGTCCATAGTTATGAAGCGTCGAAATCCGAAGTAAGTTTTTATAACCTTCAGTATCTTTAGCAATAAAAGAAAAAGCAATTGGTAAACCCCGCCATTCAAAATTTAGCTCAATACTAATAATGGGTTGCAAATTAAATTTTTGAGCTTTTCTGACAAAACGAAAAGCAGCATGAAGATTCCCAACATCGCAAATTCCAACCGTTTGATAACCTAAACGGTGCGCCGTTTCCAAATAGTCATCAACTTTAACGACACTATCTAAAAAACTATATTCAGTTTTTGTATTCAAGGGTGCAAACATATTTTCCTCCTTTCTTGCTAAAACGACTGGTATTTCTTAATTAAAAGATATTAATTTTATTATACTATATTTTAGCTTGAACTTGGGATAAGTTTAGACAAACTAAGAACAAAAAAAGTGTCAAATTTTAGTTATTAAACGCAAACAAAAGTAATTAAATTTAACTGAATTGATATCAAAAAACAACTTAACGGCTGAAAACGTCCAACATTTTTGACATTTTTTGATTTTAAAAACTGCTTTCATTCTTATTTTTAATTCGTTTTTATTACAAAAAACTAAGATGTTTCACCTTTTTATTAATCGTAATAAAAAAATTATAAAAACTAAAAGAATCCTTTAACAACAGCATTTATAGCTTATATATTAGCAATTTGACGAGAACATTTTTTTGCACTATAATGAGCAAGCCTTGTTTATTTATTACTAATTTTTAATTAAACAATCACTAAAACTAAAAATAGAATGGTAAAGGTGTAATGACAGTGCTAGTATTAGCTGGAACAATCGGAGCAGGAAAAAGCTCTTTAACTGAGATGTTGGCGGAGGAATTGAAAACACAAGCTTTTTATGAGAGTGTTGACGATAATAAAGTTTTGCCATTATTCTATGAGAACCCTCAAAAATATGCCTTCTTATTACAAATATACTTTTTAAATAAGCGATTTGATTCAATCAAAAGAGCCTTGTCTGATAATAATAATGTATTAGACCGCTCGATTTATGAAGATAGTCTGCTTTTTCATTTGAACGCCGATTTAGGACGAGCAGATGAAACGGAAGTCGAGGTTTATGATGACTTACTTAACAATATGTTGGAAGAAATTGATAGTTTATCTTTCAAAAAAAGGCCTGATTTACTCATTCATGTCAAAGTTTCTTTTGATAAAATGCTAGAAAGAATCAAAAAAAGAGGACGTCAATTTGAACAATTGGAATACGATCCAAGTTTATATGACTACTATAAAGAAT
Organism: Lactococcus sp. FSL K6-0773; assembly: GCF_038006485.1. NCBI lineage: Bacteria > Bacillati > Bacillota > Bacilli > Lactobacillales > Streptococcaceae > Lactococcus > Lactococcus sp. FSL K6-0773. Next base: position 1,355,897 of record NZ_JBBOVF010000001.1, read on the forward strand.
TAAATAGCAGATATGATACTTGGTTTGAAGACTTTGATATTTGTCCCAAAATCCAAATTGATGGCGATAAATATGATTTTGTGGAGGACGAACAATCAAAAATTCATGTTTTGCAACAAATCAAAGAAAAATTAAAAGAAATTGAAGGAGAAAATAATTAATGAATGTCACCGTCTTTCTTTCTTCAAGAGATGGAAAAAATCCAATCTATAAAGATACAAGCGAAAAATTAGGAATATTACTTGCTAAATCAGGCCATACCCTCGTCTATGGTGGTTCCGAAGAAGGGTGTATGGGAATGGTCTCAGATGCAGTCATTCGTCATCAAGGTAAAGTTATTGCCGTTTATCCTGATGGAATTCTCCCTTTAGAACCACCTCGTCAAAATGCCAGTCAACTTTATTTAACAAGTGGAATGGATGAGCGCAAACGTAAACTCATTGATTTAGGAGAAGCTTTTGTCATTTTAGCTGGTGGATTTGGGACAATGGAAGAAAGTTTTCAACTTTTAACTGAGATGTCTATCAACCAAACCGCTGTCCGCCCAGTCATTTTTGTTGGTCGAAAATTTTATCAACCTCTTTTTGACCTACTGCGCTTGCAACTTAAGGAAGGAATGATTTCTAAAGAAGTCATAGATGCCATTTCTCTTGTTGATACCGCCGAAGAAACCATAGAATTATTAGGAGATTTGAAACTTGAACAAGTTGTTTAATCAAGCAGTTAACGTTTACCTTGCCGCACCATTTTTTAGTGAAAGTCAAATAAAAAAAGTTGAACTTTTAGAAAATGCACTTTCAAAAAATAAAACAGTAGCAAACTTTTTTAGCCCAATGAGATGTCAACATCCTGAATCTTTACCACAAGAAGTTGAAGCTTTTACCCCTGAATGGGCCAAAGCGACAATGGAAAATGATGTAAATGAGGTAAATAAAGCAGATATCATCGTTGCAATTGTTGATTTCGATCATCAAGATACTGATTCTGGAACAGCTTGGGAGCTTGGCTACGCCATCGCTTTAGAAAAACCAACCTATCTTATTCGTTTTGAAGATACTATTCCAGCAAATATAATGCTCACTGAGCGAAATAGAGCTTTCTTCACCCAGATTGAACAAGTTGAAGAATATGATTTTTTAGAGTCTAAACTAATCCCATATAGTGGAAAATACCAGTAGTAAAGAGATAAGTACCTGCTTATTTTTATCTGCTCCTTTATATATAAAATTTGAAATTTGTCATAATTTGTACTATACTATAGGCGGATAGAAAATAATGGAAAGAAGCGTAAATATGAAACTTATTGTCACACTTTTTTGGTCGCTTGCTCTTGGACAAGTTGTAGGTTATGTTGCAACTGCTCTTGCTGGCGTTCCAGACCCTGAACTTTGGACAACGATTATCTCGCTTATCTTTGGTCTTTTTGTATATCTTTTCCAAGCTGTAGCTGTGGAAAAAGAGGCTAAAGCAAACTAAATTACTGATATTTTATCAGGTTCTTTCGCTAAAAAGCGTTTGAAAATAAAAACTCTTGCTCTGCAGGAGTTTTTATTTTGGTCCTGAGGCTTGCAAATTTCTTAAAATACCTTATAATTTAATATGGACATATTTAAACTGTCCTTTAAAAACCTAAATGAAAGGAGAGCGCTCAAGCTTTGAAAGGTCGACCCAAACCCGCAATTATTATGATTACTTATTCTGTCAAATTGACCAAGAGTAGATTGGCGCTCTTCTTGTGCCAACTTTTTGATTTTAATTCAAAAAACTTGACCCATTTCACAAAATAAGAAATTAGATTTTACAAGCTTGAACCATGCTATAAAATGGCTCCAACTCCAATTAATAAAAATAAAGTCGTCTGTCTTGTTAACGGTCGTGTTCATCGCCGGTCAGGAGGAGATTTCCTTGAGAATCTTGACCCTAGCCTTCAAACCGTTATCATGCGCGATTACCCAGAAGCAACCAGTCATGATTTCATCTGTAATGAACATCAGGTTAAATTCCGTTTGGAGGTCTTAGATACCCTTTTTCATCTTGACTTGCAAAAAAACTTTACCGTTAATGATTTACTTAATGAAGAATTAACTAAGGCAAATTTTGAGATTCATGACGTGGAAGAACAACTTCAAACCCAAGAAACTATCGGTGAACGTGTGGCTGATAAAGTTACTGAATTTGTCGGTTCGTGGGCTTTCATTCTAACTTATCTTGGAATTTTAGTCGTTTGGATGTTTGTTAATGTCTCTGGTATTTTCGGAGTTGAGTGGGATAAATATCCATTCATTCTCCTCAACCTTTTTCTATCGATTACGGCCGCAATGCAAGCCCCTTTGATTATGATGAGTCAAAATCGTGCTGCACACCATGACCGCTTGTCTGCTAAAAATGACTTCCAAGTCAATGTTAAATCAGAAAAAGGGGTAGCTGCCCTCCATGAAAAACTTGACCATTTGATGATGGATGATCAAGCTTCAAATATGCAAATTCAAAAAATTCAAACCGAAATGCTTGGAGATATCCAAATTCTTCTTAACGAAGTTTATCAACAAAACCAAGATATTCGTGAGCGTTTGGATGATGTCGAAGATCAACTTGATGATTTTGAAGAAACTTTTGATAGTTTTGAAGAAACTCTTGACAGTATTGAAGAAAATACTGACGATGAGGAAGAAGAAGGCATGGCTAATGCTGATTAAAAAAGTCTGTTCAAATGAACAGGCTCTTTTTTTAACTAAAATAATCTATTTTTTCCTGAATTTCACAGACTGATTGTTTGAGCTTAACTTCTTCTTCAAAAGTTAAGGGAAGTTTTACAAGGGCCTCTACTCCCTCTTTACCAATCAAAGCAGGGGTAGAAATATAGGATTTAAACTTTTCATCATAATGTGAACAGATAGCAATACTCTTAGCATCAGAAAGCACCAGATTCATCAAAGATACTGTTGCTGCAGCTATGGCAACATTAGTATAACCTTTCGTATTAAAGACAGCAAAGCCTCCTTGACGCGCTTTTTCTTCTAGGTCTTCTAAATCTAGATTTTTTTCTTTAGCAATCTCTAAAAAAGATTGTCCCCAACTCTGACCGTTGACCAAGCGGTAAATTGTGAGTTTCCATGTTCTCCAAGGACATATCCTTCAATAGCCCGCCCATCAATCTTTAATGCTTTACTTACTTGTGCTTTCATTCTTGCAGTATCTAAATATGTTCCCGTTCCAATAATATGACTTTGAGGAAGGTTCAGTAATTGAGAATAGAGATTGACAATCACATCATTTGGATTAGTTGTTGCAATCAGAATTCCTTTGAAATTAATCCTATTTAATTGCTCAGAAACTTCTTTAATTTCTGGAATATTTGCTTTTAATTCTGTAAAACGGTCTCCGCCAGGTTTAATTAGTTCAATATGGCCTAAGGTCGATAAAATGATATCGGCATTTACTAAATCAGTATATTCTCCAACATAAATTTCGACATAGAACGGCAAAAGAGAAAGGGCATCTAGCAGGTCTAGAACCTCTGCTTCAGCTTTTTCTCTTTTTTTGTCAATAATGATCAACTCATCTACAAGACCTCCTTGAACAATATCAAGAGCCACCGTTGCTCCAACATGACCACAACCAATTAGACCTACTTTACGCATCTTTTCACCCCTTTTTCTTCAGATTTAAATTGAATCTATTATAATACAAAAAGTATGGGAAAACAAGCTATGTTTAAATATTCTGATTATTTAAAACAAATAAAAAACCTCCTAATCTCGGAGGTTTTTTAGCCTATATTATTTACTATTTTCAACCGCTACACGAATAAATTCTGTGTAGAGTTCTTCTGGACGGTTTGGACGTGATTGCAATTCTGGGTGATATTGACATGCCACGAAGAATTTTTTATCAGAAAGTTCAACGATTTCAACCAAACGGTTATCTGGTGAAACGCCTGAGAATACGAAACCAGCTTTTTCAAAGTCTTCGCGGAATTTGTTATTGAATTCATAACGGTGACGGTGGCGACGTTGAACCACTTCAGCATCATTGTAGGCTGCTTTAGCGCGTGAGCCATTTTTCAATTTAGCTGGGTAAAGTCCAAGACGTAGTGTTCCACCCATGTCTTCAACATCAACTTGGTCACGCATAATGTCAATGACTGGATATTTTGTTTCAGGGTCTAATTCAAATGAATGAGCTCCTTCAAGTCCAAGAACATTACGAGCGAATTCAACTGCTGTCAATTGCATTCCAAGACAGATTCCAAGCATTGGAACGTCATTTTCACGCGCATATTTAATAGCTGCAATCTTACCTTCTGTGCCACGATGACCAAATCCTCCAGGAACAATAATTCCTGCAGCATCACCAACAAGTTCAGCAACATTTTCATCAGTTACATCATTAGCATTAACCCAGTTAATATCAACTTCGGCATCAGATGAATAACCTGCATGTTTAAGCGCTTCAGTCACTGAAATATAAGCATCTGGTAATTCTACATATTTACCAACCAAAGCAATTTTTACTTTTTTCTTGAGGTTCATGACATGGTCAACCATTGCTGACCATTCTGTCATATCTGCTTTTGGTGCATCAAGTTTTAAATGGTCACAAACGATTTGGTCCATATTTTGTGCTTGAAGGTTCAATGGAATTTGGTATAAGTGTTCAACATCAAGCGATTGAATGACTGCTTCTGGTGCTACGTCACAGAACATCGCAATTTTATCACGCATTTCTGTCGTGATTGGAACTTCACTACGTAATACGAGCATGTTAGCTTGGATACCATATTCACGAAGTGTCTTAGTCGCATTTTGGGCGATTTTAGTTTTCAATTCTCCAGCAGCACGCAAGTGAAGAATTGGAACAGTGTGAATGTACATGACGTTGTCCGCACCAACTTCGGCTTTCATTTGGCGTAAAGCTTCAATAAATGGCAAACTTTCCATATCGCCAACCGTTCCACCAACTTCTGTGATAATGATATCTGCATCAGTTGTTGTTGCTGCACGTTTAATTTTTTCTTTCAACATGTTAGTCACATGCGGTACCATTTGGACAGTTGCTCCGAGATATTCTCCCTTACGTTCTTTACGAAGAATCTCACTGTAAACTTTACCGGAAGTAACATTTGAATATTTATTTAAATTGATGTCAATGAAACGTTCATAGTGACCAAGGTCAAGGTCAGTTTCAGCACCATCATCAGTAACAAAGACTTCACCATGTTGATAAGGGCTCATTGTCCCTGGGTCGATGTTAAGGTATGGGTCAAATTTTTGGACAGTGACTTTAAGCCCACGATTTTTAAGCAAACGACCGAGCGATGCCGCTACGATCCCTTTACCCATTGACGAAGTACCACCACCAGTGACGAAAATATACTTAGTTGACATCTAAATCTCCTCTAATCTTTTTACAAAACAGAAATAACTGGGAAAAACAAAAACAGCTCCCCAGAGGGGAGCCTACCGTTACTGATTTTTTATAATAAAAAACCAGTGCCCGAAAATAATTATATCTGATTTTTCCTTTTTTGTCAAAAGTCTGTTTTTTAATTTTTCATGAACCATTGTAATATCAGATTTTTCTTTTTATTTGTATTAGAAGCTATAAGCTTCACTTCTTTTTCAATTCAGAGCTTCTAAAAAATCTTCTTGTAAATTATTTTTAAATGCAATACCAAAATCTTCTAATACTTTTTGAAGCGCATATAGACTGTAAGCCACTTTATTTGGTCTCGCATTCTCTCCCATGTGCCCAATTCTTAAAACTTTACCTGCTAAATGATCAAATGATCCTGTGATCATCACTCGATAGTTCTCACGCATTTTCCTTAAGATTTCTTGATCATTCAGACCTTCTGGCACTTTAATAACAGAAACGGTGTTTGAATAGCCATTCTGCAAATAAAGTTCCAAAGGAGAATTTTCAATTGCTTGTCTTGTCGCATGACCAATCATCGCATGACGTTTCAAAATTTCTTGGTCGGCAAGAAGATTATCTATCGCTTGGTCTAATCCATAGATATCAGAAATTGGCATGGTATATGGAAACCATTTTTTTTCATAATAATCTTTAAAAGTAAGGAGATTACAATAAAAACTTGCGATGGGGCTTTTTCTCTCTGTCATCGCTTGATAAGCTTCTGTTGAAATAGATGCAATTGTTAAGCCTGGTGGAGCTGAAATCACTTTTTGAGAGCCACCAAGAGCAATGTCAATTTGCCACTTATCAACTTGTAACTCTTCACCACCCATTGCCGCAACCGAATCAACAACGGTTAGAATTCCATATTTTTTTAAGAGAGGACAAATGCTTGAGAGGTCATTTAAGACGCCTGAGGGTGTATCACAATGAACGACTGTTGCATATTTAAAGTCATGGTCTTTTTCTAAAAATTTTTCTAGAATTTCTAAGGAAAATGCTTCTTTTCCTGAACTCTCCAGTAGAATTGCTTCACCTCCGTAAAGCTCAATGAAATCACTAAAGCCATGACCAAAAATACCATTATCAAGCACAAGTACGCGGTCACCTTTTTCGGTTAACGAAGCACAAGCCGCTTCCAATCCTAAAATTCCTTCACCAGCTAAAACTCTGACATCGTTTTTGGTTTTTAAAAATTGAGCAAGTTTACTACAAGTTTTTTTGTAAAAGTCATAAAAGGCTAAATCAATATCCGGATTCGTTGTTGCCTTTGCTCTTGCTAATCGTACATTTTCAGCCACCTCAGTTGGACCTGGGGTCATGATTAACATCTCTTTCATTTATTTGTACCTCGCACGTTCTCCACCAATGAGTTTAGGACGTGATTTAAGAGCTGTTACATGAGCGCCACCAAGTTCTCTTAAAATTGGGCGAACGGGAATTTGGACGTGTTTTACGTGCATTCCAATACTAGTATCACCAATATCTAAACCGGCGTTGGCAACAATATGTTCTACCTCAACTGGAGATTTAAAGAGTTGGTAGGCGGCAACTTGACCACTTCCACCAGCGTGGAGTTGCGGAATCACAGAAACGATTTCCCAGTCTTTTTTTTCGGCTAATTCCTCTTCAATGAGTAACGCACGATTAAGATGTTCACATGCTTGGACCGCCAGATAGATTCCTTTGTCTGACAATGTCTTGTGTATGACAGAAACAATGACCTGACCGATTTCACTAGAACTGGCATGGCCAATTAAACCACCATTTACTTCTGATGAAGATAAACCAAGAACAAAGACTTGACCAGCTTTAATTTCTGTTTGTTTTATGACATCATCGATAATGACTTGTGTGTCTTTTTTAAGCTTTTCTAAATCCATTTAAAATACCTGTCCTTTCAATGAGCGGGCTCAAGACTTTTGCTAAAGCAAAGCCAACCACAACTTGAATAATATTTACCCAAAGTCCCGCAATGGCTGAACCCCAGCCATACATTAATCCACCAACAATAAAATATCCTCCAACCATAAAGACAAGACTGAGCAAAAAGTTAAGCCATTTGTATCTTGTCAATCCTGCGAGATAGCCTTGCCCGCCATGAATAATTAAGCTGAAAAACATGTAGTTACTGTAGCCTGCAGTCAAATCAAGTAGAAAGGCTGCAAAGCCCCCAATTATTGCCGCCTCTCGTTTACCAAACAGAAAGACTGCTGTATAAATTCCGACATCCAAAAGGGTTAATATATTACCGGCTGAACCTGGAATAGGGAAGGTAAATAGGCGACCTAGAACAAAAGTGACTGCTGTCCAAATCGCAAGTAAAGTTAATTTTTTGATATTTCTGTTGTCCATGAGTTTCATCTCCTACTTTTCCTAGAAGTTTGGTTTACTTTTGGAAATTTATTTTTTATTTTGAAAAACACCATATTCATTTGCATTTTGAATGGCTTGATAAACGAAGTCTTTTGCATTCTTGACTGAATCTTTAAAGGGGTGATTATAAGCCATATTGGCCGCAATTGATGAAGCAAAGGTACAACCTGCTCCGTTGTTATTATTTTCTATAATCGGGCTTGATAATTCATAAAAAGCTTTTCCATCATAAGCAAGGTCAATGGCTTGTTTTTGGTCAAAGCGATTTCCTCCTTTGATGACGACATTTTTTGCTCCAAAATCATGCAAAAGTTTGGCTGCTTCTTTCATCTCTGATTTACTTTTTACTGACAGCCCTGTCAGTATTTCTGCTTCTTTGAGATTCGGGGTAATTACAGTCGCCAAAGGAAAGAGTTGGCTGATGAAAAGGTCACGCATTTCATTGACCGAATAGTCAGCATTTTCTTTAAAAACAATGACTGGGTCTAATATAATTGGAGTATCAGATTTCACTGACAGATCTGTCAACCAGTTTTTGGTCAGTTCAAGTATTTCTTTATTGGGTAATAGTCCTATTTTTATGGCTGAAAAGTCCACATCGCTTAAACTTTCCAACTCTTCTTGAAAGAGTTCTTTTTCTACTGGATGAACAAAAAATTTATCTTCTTTGACAGTTACAATGCTTGTTAAGGCGCAAAAGCCATAAAGCCCATTGGCTGCAAAAGTCGCTAAATCAGCTTGCATCCCGCCTCCGGATAGGATATCTGAACCTGCAATTGTTAGAATTTTTTTGCTTTCATTTAAATTCTTTGGCATCTTCTCTCCATTAATTTTACTGACAGTAGCTTTTAGATGTCAGTATTTTCCGCATATTTGACTTCTTTCAAATATAAACCCTCAGGTGCCGCTGTTGGTCCTGCAAAATCTCTATTTTTAGAGGTCAATATTTTATCTATTTGGCTGACAGGCATTCGGTCATTACCAATTTTAATGACTGTTCCAACCATGTTTCGCACTTGTTTATACAAAAAGCCATTGCCACGAAAAATAAATTTGAAATTTTCTTCGTCAAGACGGATAATTTCTGCCTGATAAATCGTTCTTACTTTGTCATCAACTGATGAACCCGATGCTGTAAAACCTGTAAAATCATGTTCTCCAACCAACTTTGACATTGCTTCTTGCATCCGCTCAAAATTAAGTGGATAGCGAAAATAGGCTTTAGAATGTCTTTGAAATGGACTTCGTGTAATTGAATTTTCTAGATAATACTCATAGGTTTTTTCATGCTTTTGATATCTTGCATGCCAATCATCTGGGACAAGTTCCACTTTTTTTACTGCAATATCTGCTGGGGTTTGAGTGTCTAAACCAAATCGCAGACGTTCCAAATCACGAACTTTACCCTTTAAATCAAAATGAATGACTTGACCAAAAGCATGAACTCCAGAATCTGTTCGGCCTGAGCCTTGTAAAATAACTGGCTCAAAAGAATTTAACTTCGTCAGTATTTTTTCAATTTCTTTTTGAACTGTTCTTTGATTTGTTTGGCTTTGAAAACCTGCAAAATCTGTGCCATCATAGGCTATTGTGGCTTTGTATCTTGTCATTTTTCTATTATAGCACAATTTTTATTAGGACTTTATTTTCTTTTTTTATAATGGTTTATCCTTTTTTAATATGTTTCTTTTAAATTGCTTTTCGTAAAAAAGTATAAAAAAATGCCCCACTACGAAGGTGGGGCGAGGTTTGGCACCATGATCCGAGGGGGATTCGAACCCTCGACCGTTCGCTTAGAAGGCGAATGCTCTATCCAGCTGAGCTATCGGACCAAATTATTTCTGTCAGTAAATTTTTAAGCTAAAATTACTGACAGAAACAAGTTTATCATATTCTCTTATTTTTTTCAATTATTGACTTGTACCGTAGCCATAGTTCCCTGTGTTTGTATCATCTGTTCCATAGCTAGATGTTGTACTGTCATTACTATTATTATAGCCATCATTGTAAGTATTATCTTGTTGATAAGTAGAATCAGAACTTGAGGTTGCCGTGGAATCACTTGATGAGCTAGAGGAGCCCGAACTTGAATCTGATTGAACTGAGGCACCACTTGTCGAAACATAATTCCCTGAATTTTTAGAATTCAAAGAAACAAGATTTCCTTGCGTATCAACACCATAAGTCACCGTTGATTTTCCTTTTTCAGTTACAGTAGCTGACGGAAGATAATAAAAAGGTGCTGTTCCTGAGCCAAAAACTGATTCATAAGTAATCAAACTGCTTGGCAAAGTGGTCACTGTTGATTCATCAAGCGATTTCTTCATGATATTTTGCATCGCGAGATAAATATCTGTTGGCATAAATTGATAAGAAGCACCATCAACCATTTCACCAACGCCTTCATATTGAATAGAAACTACTTTGTTAAAGCAATCTTTATAACCTAGTAATGAAGTAATTGTTGAAGCATTAATTGGGATATTAGTTCTAAAATCTTTTGAGGCTTCATTCAAAAATTGTTCATAGCGTGTGATATTATCTAAGGCTAAAATTTTCTTCATGAGTGCTGCAATGACTTCACGTTGGTGAGCTGCCCGACCATAGTCACCATTTGGTAAATGATGTCGGTCACGGGTATAAACTAAGGCTTGGTCACCATTAATATGTTGTTTTCCAGGTGGAACTTTCGCAGTATATTGCGGCTCTGTATCTGAAATATAGAGAGTTTGGCCTGTGGTATTGTTAATATCAATCCCACCAACATTATCAACCATATTGACTAGCCCATCAAAATTGACTGTTGCAAAACTGTCAATATTAATACCAGTCTGAGCACTAATAGTTTTCATAGCATAACTTACGGCATTTTTTAAACCGTCAGAAGATGACCCTGAGTTATAACCTAAGGGATATGCTGCATTCATTTTTTGCTTAGAAACAATGTTTCCGTCAGCATCTAAAATGTTAGTCATCGTATCACGTTCAATTGAAACCATTGTTGTCGTGTGCGTTTTAGGATTAAGCGTCATCAGAATTTGTGAGTCAGAATTCCCATTCCATGAATCGGAAGTTCCACGCCCTTCGCCTCCTGTGTCAACCCCCATAAGTAGGATTGTTAGAGGTTCAGTTGCCTGAATGACTTGTTCTGTCTTTTTATTCCCAGCATTAGTGTAAGTCATTTTAAAGGCTTTTGTTGTACTGTTCAGAACGGTTAATGTATATCCGCCTGCAGCAATTGCCGTTACTAAAATAATACTTCCAAGCATGAGAAGTGTTTTTATCCAAAGCTTCATATTAGCATTATATCAAAATTCTGATTTTTCACAACAAAAAAAGAAAAATTAGATTTTAATTTTTCTTTAATTATATTTAATTTTACTGACAAAAGGGTCAACTATTAGTCAAAAAATAAAACATATTCGCAAACATCAATTAATTGACCATTTTCATCTCGGGCGCCCCATTTTTTGACATTTTCTAATTCAAAATCAAACTTTTCATAAAGATGACGTGCTTTTTTATTACGTGCTTGGACAGTTAATTCCAAACGTTTGATTGTTCCAACTTCTTCTACCCACTCAAGTGCATCTTCTAGTAGAATCGTCCCAATGCCATAGCCTTGATAATCTTCTGACACAGCGATAAAAAGTTCCGCAATATGACGTACTCGATAATGATAATCCGCCGTCAAATGCAAAATACCAGCAATTTCATCACCAACGAATGCAAGAAAATAAGCATTATTATCTTTCTCAGCTTGTTGATTTAAAAAGTCCGTCATTTCTGCTTCAGAGATTAAAATTCCTACTTCATCAATGGTCAAAAAATTACTTTCTGTTCCAACCTTATTGAGAAATTCAATGACTCTAGAACTGTCGGCGCCATTTGCTTCTCTAACAATTAGCTCTGTAGTCATAAGTTATTAACGAGCTCCTCATATCTTTTTCCATGTGGTTTCAAAATAATTTCACGCTCTTGATCGTTGACCAAATCTTTAGAATACTTATCAAAAATGACTTCCAGATAATCTTTTGGCAAATCATCGCCTAACATTTCGCCCCATTCAATGACCGAAACCCCATCACCGAATAAATAATCATCTAAATCAAAACTATCCGGGTCATCACCAATGCGATAAACATCCATATGATGGAGTGGCAAACGTCCTTCCAGGCTTCTAACAATTGTATAAGTTGGACTTTTAACCATTTGATGAATCTCTAAGCCCAAAGCCAAGCCTTTGGTAAAAGTTGTTTTTCCAGCCCCAAGCTCGCCAGTTAAAACAATAACATCTTGAGCCTCTAATTTTCTTCCCAATTTTTGTGCAAATTGTAACATTTCTTCTTCGTTAAATTTCATGATTTTATTATAACACATCCCCTAAGACACTATCTAACGTTTGCAACTGATGAGTCTAAAAACAATCAAACTTTAGAAAATTTCAGTGTTGCCACTTCAAAAAGTTTATCTCCTTCATTATCACAGTCTTTAAAATAAAAGCTGTCAGTAAATTTTACTGACAGTTTTTCAAAAATTTGGGCAAAATAAAAAACCTTAAATGGCTTTTTATCTTCTTCTGCGACGATATTCTTTTTGTTGTTTTTTATGATTTTTGAGCAATTCATCCGCCTGCATATTAATTTGCTGAGTTTCTGTCAGTACTTTTTCTTCATTTGGCGTTTTTTTAGAACTTACTGATGGCTCAGCTGTCATTGAATTTGAAGGAGTTTTCCCATTTTTAGAACTTTGTGCCTTACTGCCAGGATTTTTCTTCTTGCCACGGCCACGCAAATGACGCACAAAGGCAATAATTCCCCCAATGATTGTGACTGATGCTGACAAACTGGTCAATGTCATCAAAAGAATATTGTTCCCTTTTGCATTATTGTTGACGGTTTCATTAATAATTGTGGTTGAATTTTTAGTTTCTTTTTGACTGCCAGAATTTTTATCTGTTGAACTGTCTCGATTTTCTACTACCGGAGGCGTTTGATTTTGCCCAACATTATCTGTCTGATTTTGAGCAGTTGTACTTGTTTGTGTTTGATTTTGACTTGTCGAATTCGTTCCTTCAGAGGAACTTGTATTTTGCGAACTACTGCTAGCTGAACTTGCTGAATTTGAGGTACTTGAAGTCCCTGTTGAGCTTTGAGCTGTTGCATCTCCTGAACTTGCTGAAGTCCCGGTTGCCGTTTCTCCATAAGCAATCGTTCCAAAATTAAGCAAGGATATCAGACCTATACTATAAATAATTTTCTTCATAATCAAATTCTATGATAGTTTTCTTAAACGAACTTAAAATTTATTAATGTAATAAATAAACAACGAGGTATTTTGATATTTCTTTCAACCCTTTTTTGGTACAATAAACTTATGAATAAATCAACGTTTTCTTTAAATGATACTGCATGGGTTGATTTTTATCAGCTCCAAAATCCTCGTCAAAACGAAAATTATACTTTTCCTGCTATTATTATCTGCCCTGGTGGTGGTTATCAACATATTTCACAAAGAGAATCTGACCCTCTTGCCTTAGCTTTTCTCGCCCAAGGTTATCAAGTGCTTCTCCTTAATTACACCGTGATGAATAAAGGAACAAACTATAACTTTTTATCACAAAATCTTGAAGAAGTTCAAGCTGTTTTTTCTCTGATTCATCAAAATCATAAAGAATGGCAAATCAATCCTGAGCAAGTTTTCTTACTTGGTTGCTCTGCCGGAGGGCATCTAGCCGCTTGGTATGGTAATTCTGAACAAATCCATCGACCAAAAGGAGTTATTCTCTGCTATCCAGTAACTTCCTTCACTTTTGGTTGGCCTAGTGATTTGTCACATTTTAATTTTGAAATTGAAAATATCTCAGAATATAATATTTCGGAAAAAGTCACTTCCTCAACTCCTCCAACCTTTATTTGGCATACGGCTGATGATGAGGGTGTTCCTATCTATAACAGCCTTAAATATTGTGATCGACTCTCAAAACATCAAGTTCCTTTTGAAGCTCACTTTTTTGAATCTGGACCTCATGGTGTCTCTTTGGCTAATCGGACAACCGCTCCTTCTGATGCCTATTGTCTTCCGTCAGTGCATCGCTGGGTTTCTTGGGCTTCTGATTGGTTGGAAAGACAAATCAAAAATTAAAAATACCACTCAAAAGTGGTATTTTTTTATTGGTTTTATCTAATTTATTAATTACGAATCATTTTTGCTTTTGAAGCCAAACTTCTTTCAAAAATTCTAATGTATAGTATGAAGTATCAGGCACAATGACGATATCATCTCCCAAATCTTCTGGGCGCCCTACACCAATTGGTAAAGCCCCTGAATCTTTGATGGCTTGAATTCCAGCTTGAGAATCCTCTAACCCAATTGATTCAGAGGGGGCAACACCCACTGCATGTGCTGCTGCAATAAAAATATCTGGTGCTGGTTTTGATGCTGCAACTTCAGCCGGATCAGCAATTGCATCAAAATATCCAGTTAAATTCATTCTCTCTAATAAAAATGGACCATTCTTAGAAGCCGATGCTAAAGCAATTTTGATTTTATTTGAACGTAAATCTTTGAGTAATTGTAAAATTCCAGGATAGACATCGGCTGGCGACACATCCTGAATCATTTTCACATAGTTATCATTTTTTCTCTTAGCAAGTTCTTTAAATTCCTCAGCTGATACTTTTTTATCAGCTAAATCTAGAATTTTCTGAAGCGAGTCTTCTCGTGAGACCCCTTTTAATTGCTCATTAAATTGGCGGTCAACACCATTAATGCCAATTTCTTCAGCCAAAGCTTTCCAAGCTCTAAAATGATACTCTGCGGTATCTGTAATTACACCATCTAAATCAAACAATACTGCTTTAAACATCTTTTTACCTTCTTTCTCGTCATTTTAAAAATATATTTTTAAGCAATGACTTTCCAAAATTACTGACAGAAATTCTGTCAGTAATTTTTTTATTAAAAAATAATTGTAAATCCTTGTATCAAAACTTTATTAAGAGTAAAACCATTTATTTTAAATCAAATTTCGTCTGCACTCCGGCTTTTAATTGAACCTCATCATCATAAACTTTGGTCAGTAAATCCGCCGACGCTGTCAGTAATAATTGTCCATTTTCAATCAAAATTTCAACTTTAGTTCCTCTAAAAATTTGATTAAATTTCAATTTTGTCCAGCTTTTTGGTAAATAAGGAGCAATTGCAAATTGGCCATCTCGCAGACTCAGACCAGCAAATTCATTTTGAATCACCTCGAGCGTTTCGCCCATGACCCCAATATGAACCCCTTCGGCCGTTGTTCCCCCTTGAATATCATAATAATCACTGCCAATTGCTGTAATCAAGAAATCCAACGCTTCATCAAAATCCCCTAATTTCACATCAATCCCAGCAAAAACCGGACGTGAAGTCGTTGAACCGTGAACAGTCCTAGCAAGATAATAATCACGGTTGACTTTCAACCAATTTTCGGGCAACTCATAAGCCAATTGTTTGACCAACTTAGTCACATGCTCCTGACCCAAATTGTAGATTAACATCAGCGTATCAGCCTGTTTAGCCACTTGATATTCGTCAGGGGAAATACCTTCGGCCTTCATCAAACGGTCAATGCGATGAATATCCCCATATTTTGCTTCATAAGCTGCAAAGTCCACTTCCTTAAGCTCAAAATATTTAGCATATTGCGCAATCACGCCATTTTCATCAATATCTAGATACAGTTTTTTCCGAACTTTTTGAGCTTTTTCAAGTAATTCCTTAGGAATTTCAAATCCTTTTTCTGATAATTCTGTCAGCCAATTTAATTGCCAAGTGAGCATTAAATTAGTATAGGCATTATCACAGATTCCCCCTTCTTGCCCAGGATAGGCCTCATGATATTCATCAGGTCCCATGACCCCATCAATATGATAACGGCCGTCATCTCCTAATTCGGCTTTATTTAACCAAAACTTTGTCGTTTCAATGATTAAATCTAAACCACCGTCAGTCAAAATGCTTTCATCTTCTGTCAGTTGTGAGTAAATCCATAAATTATATACAATGGCTAAACTAACATGCCTTTGACGCCGGCTATTATCTGGTTCCCATTCATTATTTACTGTGTTCAAATGAACAAATTGCGATTGTTCATCACCAATTAAGCCGGACTGCCAAGGAAACATAGCTCCTTTTTCTCCATCAACCTTCGCATTTTCCTGCGCTGCGGTCAATCGATTGATTCGGTACAAAAGCAAATCACGCGCCGTTTCTGGCTCATTAGCCGCATAGTAAGGAAGAACAAAAATTTCATCCCAGAAGATATGACCCCGATAACCTTCACCAGTCAAGCCACGTGAACCTACTGATGCATCTAAAAACTGATTAGCACCATGCTGTGCCGCTTGACGAATATGGAAAATGTTCATCCTGACCATTCTTTGTAAATCTTCATGGTCTGATTCGATAACAATATCGGCATCTGACCAAACTTTTTCCCAATAATTCGTATTATTTTCTTGAATTTTACTGACAGAAGTTGCTGACAGCTCTGTCAGTACAAACTCAACAGGATTTTTACTTTCATAAGAACTTGCAATGACAATCGTTTTGTCAAACTGAACTTCTTGATTTTTTTGTAAGTCAATTTCAATTGCTTCTGCTAAAATCTCATCATTCTCAGAATCTATTTTTGGGAAAGCCAATCCATTCAAAAATGATTTAGAAGCAATTGCAAGTTCAATTTCACTTGTTCTTGTTTTAGCAACCAAAAGTCCTTTGGAAATTTTTGTTACTTCAAATTCTTTACTATCAAAAGCCCGATAACGTTCAACATTTTGATTTAAAACTGAGCCATCAGTAAAAGTTTCAATTCTTAATTTACAAGAGAAGTCAGCAATAATTTCACCAACAAAACCAAAATCATGAAAATTAATTGGATCTACAAACTTTGTTGTTACTAAAGTCAAATTTCCTTTGGCCAATTTCACCTGATAACGTTCAATTTGCAAAGCATTTTTAAAATCAATTGTAGCTTGCTTTTCAACTGACGCTTCAAAATCAACCAATTCACCATCAATATATACTTTTATTAATTGAGGATTTGGCCAATTTACCATATCTTCATTAATGACATCATGTCCTGCGACTTCTGTACTCGTCCGGTTGAAGACACCAGCTACGTACAAGCCAGGATAATGATTGTCAGAACAAGTTGACCATAAAGGCGCACCTCGAAGCCCTAAATAACCATTTCCCAATGACATTAAAGATTCTTGACCATAAGAACGTTTCCCTACTTCTTTTTTATCATATTGGATTATCCAATCTTTTTCAGTCATTTTTCCCCCTCATATAAAACTAAAGGAAGCAGAATTTATCAGCACTGCCTCCAACTGAGTTTATTAATTATTTAACTGCATCTTTAAATGCATTTTTTTGTTCAACACCTTCTCCCATTACATCTGTATCTTTATAACCAAAGAACCAAACCAATAGGAAAGTTGCAACCGCACATACCGCAGTGGCGATCCAGAAGAGCATCAAGTTACCCGCAGGAGCGTGATGTGTCAAAGGATTAGAAATAAAGTTAGGGAAACCAATCAAAGAACCTGAGAACCCAAACATTTGTAATCCGCCAAATCCAGCAACACCTGCACCAATCGCGGCACCAATTGAAGACATGATAAAGACACGCACATATTTCAAATTAATCCCATACATTGCCGGTTCAGTTACCCCACAAAAGGCTGAAATTGCTGCTGGAGCAGAAAGTCCTTTGAGGTCTGCTTTTTTAGATTTAAAGAAGACAGCCAAGGCACCAACCCCTTGAGCGAGCATTGTGAAAGAAACAATCATATTGAGTGAACTTGCTCCAGTAGCCGCCAATTCTTGTGAAATAAGTGGTACAACCAACCAGTGCAACCCAAAGATAACCAAACATTGATACAAACCACCAACGATAATACTTGCAATTCCTAAATTCAATGACAAGATATGATCAATCACAAATGACAATCCAGAAGAAATTGTAGAAATTACTGGACCTACCAAAAGTAAAACAATTGATGCGGTAATAAAGAAAGTAATCATTGGTTGGAAAATTGGACGCAAGGCAAGTGGTAAAACTTTTTTCAACCAAGCATTCAGTGGTTTAGCAATTGCCACGGCTACAATGATTGGGAAAATTGTATAAGCATAGCTTGGCAAAGCAACGGGGATTCCAAAATAACTTGTATTAAAAGTTACTCCAAGGAAATTTGCAACAGGAGCAGCTGCTTCAACAACAACATTTTTACCTGCCGCATTCGTTCCAACATGCGCATTTACCAAGTTAGTAATCCCTGGATTAATCATAAATCCGCCGACTGCAGCACCAATAAATTGTAAAACAGTATCTTTAGGTGCCAATTGTTTTGCTGCTGAAAAACCAACCAAAACAGGTAAGAAGTAAAAGGGCGTCATTGCCAGTGTTGAAATAATGACATAAGTTGAACTTGCAGGATCAATCACTTCGATTAAGCGATTTCCCTTAACAAAGATACTAAGTAAACCATTAATCATCCCACCAGCTGCAAGTAAACCAATAATAGGAATCATTGACCCAGTAATTGTTCCAATGACCACTTGGAAAGCATGAACAATCGGATTTTGTTTTTTACCATTAGCTGGTGCTGTTACAGCGACTGCTTGTGCCGTTGCCTCATCATCAACTACCGCATCACCAAGTTGTTCAACAACTTCATCATAAACATCCTCAACCGCTTGTCCAATAACCACTTGATATTGATTCAAGTTTGAATTATAAACCGCGCCTGCCACACCAGGTAAGGCTTCAATTGCTGCTGTATCGGCTTTATCCTTGTCCTTTAAAGTGAAACGAAGACGAGTGATACAATGAATAACTTTTGTGACATTTTCAGCGCCACCTACATTTGCGATAATATCAGTCGCAAGTTGTGAATAATTTGCCATAAGTTCTCCTTTTGCTTCATTATCTATGAAGCATTTCATAATATAAAATAATAATTGACGAGTTTAATAGTCACAAAATCTATATCCAAAGTTCTCGTCTTCTTTGTGCTATAAATTCATTGGTTGATATTTTTACTTACTTAACACTTGCCTGACCTAATTCATCACGTGCATTGGCTGAACCATATTTAACCTCAAAGCCAGATAAAAGGTCTTTAGTATTTGTAAAAATAACCATTGTTGTCTTATCCAAACCAGCAGCTTCAATCTGCCCCCAATCAACAGTTCCCAGCTCATCACCACCATTAACAATATCATCCACTTTAACTTTAATTTTAAATGGTGCCCCTTTAAGAGCTACTGTATCAATACCTAGATGTAAAAGAATATCTAAGCCATCAGCACGTTTAAAGCCAATTGCATGTCCCTGAACCAAAGTTACTTTTGCAGAAACTGGAGCAAAAATTTTATTTTCTTTGGGCTCAACTGCAAAACCATCACCCATTATTTTCTTTGAAAATACCGGATCGTTTACTTTTGAAAGTTCAATAACTTCTCCAGAAACTGGATTATATAGCTCTTTATCGTCTTTCAATTCTTTCTTTTTTCCTATTCCAAACATAAGAATCTCCTATCTTTTGAAGTTGTACGTACAAGTTAACAAAATCATTGTATCATATAAAAACGTTTTCAGCAAGCGGTAACAATTATTTTTATGATAAAATATAAAGTATGAAGAAATATGAAGTGATTTTGCAAGATTTAGAAAAAAAGATTTTTAACGATATCTATAAAACGAACGATATTCTTCCAAGTGAAAATGAGCTCTCTGCTAATTACGAGAGCAGTCGTTCAACAGTCAGACAGGCTTTAAAAATTTTAGAAGAGAAAGGGCTTATTCAAAGACGACATGGCTATGGTAGCATTGTCCTCGCTCACGATAGGCTCCTTTTCCCTATCTCTGGCTTAACTTCATACAAAGAACTACAAACCTCTATGGGTTTCCATAGTGAAACTGAGGTCATTCGATTTGAAAGACTTGAAATTAACCCTAAACTTTCAGAAACAACTGGTTTTGCCGTTGGTGAACACGCCATAAGTATTCTCAGAAGGCGCAAAGTAGATGGCAAATTTTCAATTTTAGATTGGGATTTATTTTTAGAAAAATATTCCGAAGGTTTAACTCCAGAACATGCTAAAATTTCAACCTATGACTACTTAGAAGATACTCTAGGGCTTGATATTGCCTATGCTCAAAAGGAAGTCACGATTGATTTTGCCTGCGAAGATGACTTTAAATATCTTGACTTAAATCCCAAAGACCATCATGTCGTGTCTGTCAAATCTCATGTTTATCTTGCTGATAATACTCTTTTTCAGTATACTGAATCTCGACATCAAGTCGACCGCTTTCGTTTCACAGAATTTGCCAGACGACAAAAAAGATAAAAAAGCTCTCCCAATAAGGAGAGTTTTTACTTGATAATAAAAAGCAAGAACAAAATCAGTTCTTGCTTTTTTTCTTTATTTTACACCAATTTCTGCTTCAACAACTTCAACAATGGTATCTACAACATGATTGACCTCTTCATGAGTTGGCGCTTCAGCCATGACACGCAAGAGTGGTTCAGTTCCTGAAGGGCGAACTAAAATACGACCTTTCCCATTCATTGAAGTTTCCATTTCTGAAATTACTTTTTGAATCGCTGGCACATCCATTGCTGATTTTTTAGCTGCATTATCTTTTACCCGAACATTAACTAATTTTTGTGGATAAATCGTAACTTCACTTGCTAATTCAGATAAAGATTTGCCAGTTTCACGCATTACTTTCAACAATTGAATGGCTGAAAGTTGACCATCTCCTGTTGTGTTGTAATCAAGGAAAATCATATGACCCGATTGTTCACCACCGAAGTTGTAATTATTTTTCTTCATTTCTTCAACAACATAACGGTCACCAACGGCTGTAATCACTGAATTAATCCCTGCTTCTTCAAGCGCTAAATGAAATCCAAGATTAGACATCACAGTTGTTACTAGCGTATCTTGAGCCAATTTTCCTTGTCCAAGAAGATATTTCCCAACGATAAACATAATTTTATCGCCATCAACAATTTCTCCATTTTCATCAACGGCAATCAGGCGGTCAGCATCACCGTCAAAGGCAAGTCCGAGGTCACTTCCTGTTTCGACAACTTTTTTAGCCATCGCTTCAGGATGAGTTGAGCCTACTTTTACATTGATATTGAGTCCATCAGGATTTTCACCAATAACTGTCAAATTCGCTTCTAAATCAGCAAAAACGGCACGAGCAGAAGTATAAGCTGCACCATTAGCGGTATCAAGAACAACCTTATAGCCTTCAAAATTACCTTCTGCTGTTGTTTTTAAGAAAGCTTGATATTTACGAACACCTTCGATATAGTCATGCAGCATTCCTAAGCCTTGAGCAGATGGACGTGGCAATGTGTCTTCTTCAGCGTCAATCAATGCTTCAATTTCAAGTTCTTTTTCATCCTCTAATTTATAACCATCACCACCAAAGAATTTAATTCCATTATCAAGTGCTGGATTATGGCTGGCTGAAATCATGACCCCAGCAGAGGCACCATCTTTTTTAACTAAATATGCTACACCTGGTGTTGCAATGACTCCTAAATCATAAACTTCAATCCCAACAGACAAAAGTCCTGAAATCAAACTGCTCGCAAGCATTTGTCCAGAAATTCGTGTATCGCGACCAACATAAACTTTTGGTGTACCTAATTCATGTTGACTAAGGACATAGCCACCAAAACGACCAAGTTTAAAAGCCATCTCCGGCGTTAATTCAACATTTGCTTCCCCGCGAACACCGTCTGTTCCGAAATATTTACCCATTTTTTCTTGTCTCCATTTTTATTATTTTTATTTGACTCTGAAAATTTATCCACTTATTTTTACAGGTGTTAATGTTACTTCAACTTCTTGTGGATCAGCACTTACTCCTGTTGCACGTATAGGAACAGTTACTTTCGTTTCTTTTACAACTCCAGAGATATCCACTGATGCTTCAACCTCGTTGATTGCTTCTAAAGCACTTTTTTCTCCTGAAAGAGTAACTGTTTTATCAGATACTTTTGTCTTAATAGATGATAAAGTCTTATCAAGCGTTCCTTTTTGTGTCACTTTAACCGGCACATCTTTAGTTAATTTATTTACTACAACTTTTAAATGAGTCGTTGAAGGTTCAATTTGTGCTGGAAGAATTTTACCTGTGCTATCTACGGCATGAAGAGTGACTGTGCCTGAATAATTTTCATTTAAATTAACATCATTTGGTAAAGCAGCTTCAATTGCTTGAATTTTTTTGATGCTCTCTTCCCCGGCAGTCACTTTTACCTTTTCATCACTCACTGAAAGTGAATCAATTGTAAAACCTTCTGGCAATTGAGTTGAATCAGCTTTTGGTGTTACTTCAAACTCTTTCTTCACCTTGTCTTCTAAAGTGATATTCATTGTTTTAGGTTCAATCGTTGCCGTTACTCCGCCAGGCAGTTGTTCAATCCGAATTGGTACATCAAATTTTCCTGTTTTTAGTTTGGTCAAATCAACACTTAAAAAGAAATTTCTTGTGTCCGAATTTTCTTCATTAGTGATAGACAAGCGATTATATCCAGAAAGATGAACCGTCGCAGTGCTGTTATAACCACTAACGAAATATTTATTAGAATTATATTTTAATTCTACTGGAACGTTATTAATTGTGGCTGTGTAAACTTCTCCAGACTGATTAGTTCCCTGATTACGGATGGATGTTGCATTAGCATTAAAGAAAAGGACAATCGCAAAGAAAACAGAGGCAAGGATATAAAATGTTTTGGAATTAAAAAATTTATTTGCCATTTTTCTTTCCTCCTGCTTTATTTTTTCTATTCTTCCCTGTTCCTTTTTCATTTTTTTCAACTTTAGGAACTAAAATGGCCACTAGAATATCATGGAATTTTTCTTTGGAAATATCCGCGAAAAATTCTCCATTGTGAGCAATTGAAATTCCACCAGTTTCTTCGGAAACCACTAAAATTAAAGCATCTGAGACTTCAGAAAGTCCAATTGCAGCACGGTGTCTAGTCCCAAATTGTTTTGAAATCCCCGATTTTTCGGTCAAAGGAAGATAGGCAGAGGTTACAGCAATTTTGTTTCCCTGAACAATGACCGCGCCATCGTGCAAAGGTGTATTTGGAATGAAAATATTAATAAGTAATTCACTAGTAATATCCGCATCTAAACGAATCCCTGTACTTACAAATTCATTTAAATTTTGCCCTTGCTCAATCGCAATCAAAGCGCCAATTTTTCGCTCAGACATGTAAGCAAAAGATTTCTCGTAAGCTGAAATATGCCCATCAGGGCTACTTTTTCTCGTTGGTGTAAATAATGTGGTTGTTCTTCCTAAGCTTTCAAGCGCTCGCCTAATTTCAGGCTGAAAAATGATAACTCCGGCGATAACCCCATAGGTAATAACTTGGTTGAGTAACCACTCAACTGTTGTAAGTCCAATAAGTCCGGCAATAATTCTGATAAAAATGAAAATAATCACACCACGAACAAGCGTCATTAATTTTGTTCCTTGTACAAACCTAATCGCTTGATAAAGGAAAAAACTGATAATTGCAATGTCTAATATTGCAATAGCAATTCGCAGAGGTGATTCATTCAATTCAAAAATCTTTTGCCAAAACTCAAGGTTAAAAAATTGATTGAAGTCGGTCAAAAGTCCCCCTCCTTTTATATTGTTAGTCTAATTATACCAAAATTTTAAGTGAACTGCTTTATTCCCAAATAAAGATTTATCATCTTGTTCTTATTACCTTAATCTATCTGTAATTTTTACATTAGCAAAACTGTAGTTTTTAGCTGACGAGAATAAAAAAGTTACTGACAAAAACTCTGTCAGTAACTTTTCATTAGTAAGAATATATTATTTTTTAGCCTCACGTTCTGCTTTACGAGCAGCTCGTCTTGCTTCACGCTCAGGATCAACTGGACGTTTCTTACGTTCTTTTGGCAGAGTAGCTTCTATAGTCCCCTCTGATTCAGGATTTTTTTCGCCAGTGCTTTTGCTTCACGTTCTAAATACTTATCTAAATCTCCTGATGTTCTAGCATAACGCATAAATCGTTTACGAGAATCTTTGGCAGCTTTAGCATACAAACTTTCTGCATGTTCAGCATCAACTTTTAATAGATTACCAAAACGAGATTGTGTCAATAAGAAATCTCTAACTTTACTAAAATCAGGTTTTTTGAAATCAAGAATCATCGGATTTTTACCCAAATCTTCAAGAAGAGGATTATAGCGATAAAGTTGCCAGTAACCAGAATTCACGGCTTCTTTTGCTTCATCAAGTGCTAAATGTATTCCTCCATATAAACCATGTGAAATACATGGAGTATAAGCAATAATGACTGATGGACCTTTAAATTTTTCAGCTTCATCAAAGGTACGGATTGTTTGCATCATGTTTGCTCCAGAAGCAATCTGAGCCACATAAACATCTCCGTAGGTCATTAGCATCGCTCCTAAATCTTTTTTCGTATTAGATTTACCGCCAGCAGCAAATTGTGCAATTGCTGAAGCTGGAGTTGCTTTAGAAACTTGTCCCCCAGTATTGGCATAGACTTCGTTGTCCATAACTAAGATATTAACATCAGCACCTGAAGCCACGATATGGTCTAAACCGCCAAAACCAATATCATAGGCCCAACCATCTCCACCAAATATCCATTGGGTTGGTTTTACAAATTGATCTTTTTGTTTATATATTTCATCCAACTTAGCTGAGTTGAAGTGTTCAGAAGCAAGCATTCCCTTCATTTTTTCGGCTCTTGCTCGTGTTCCTTCTGAATCTTCTAAGTGTTCTACCCAGTCTTTCGCCAATTTTTGCAAATCATCTGACATTTCTGGCAAGGCTTCAAGGACTTGGGCTGCTAATTTTTGACGTCTGGTTTGAGAAGCTAGCCACATTCCATATCCGTATTCCGCATTATCCTCAAAGAGTGAGTTTGACCATGCAGGGCCTTGTTCAAACTCATTTGTTGTATATGGTGTTGCTTGTGTTCCACCATAAATGGCTGAACAGCCAGTTGCATTGGAAATCATCATTCGGTCACCAAACATTTGTGTCAATAATTTAATATATGGTGTTTCACCACAGCCTGAGCATGCTCCTGAAAATTCAAAAAGTGGTTTTTCAAATTGACTAGCGGCAATTGTACCTGGACGAGCTGGATTTTCTTTTGTTTTAAGGGTTTGCGCAAAAGCCCAATTGACAGATTCTTTTTCTTGTCCCTCATAAGGAATCATTTTTAAAGCTTCACCCTTTTTAGGACAAGCTTCAACACATAATCCACAACCTGTACAGTCTTCAACAGAGACCTGAATCCGATATTTTAAGCCATCAGCTCCTTTATAATCCATAACATGGAAACCTTCTGGCGCTTGATTCCATTCGTCTTCGTCGACTAAAAATGGTCTGATTGCAGCATGTGGACAAACAAATGAACATTCATTACATTGAATACAAGCTTGGGCATTCCATTCAGGAATTTCTAAGGCAATTACCCTTTTTTCAGAAGCACTTGTTCCCAATGGTTCATCTCCAAAAGTCATTTTGTTATCGACTAAGGTTTGTACCGAAAGTTCATCACCTTCAAAGGCATTGGTTTTATTTACAATTTCAAAAACATATTTTTTACGAGAACTTTCTGTCGTAAGAACTTTCGTTTTTTCTTCTTGAGTTTCAGCCCAGCTTTCTGGAATCTTTACTTCATGCAAGCCGTTCAAAGCAAGTGCCATTGCATTCAAATTTTGTTCAACAATGGTTGGTGATTTCTTTGCATATTTTTGAGCATCTTTTTTCAGAATCTCATAGGCTTCATCAAAAGGCATAACATGAGCCAATTTGAAAAAGGCGACCTGCATAATCGTATTAATTCTGCGTTCCATTCCGGTTTCATGAGCAATTTTCATGGCATCAATCGTATAAAATCGAATTTGATTTTCGGCAATGAATTTCTTCATTTCATTCGGAAGATTTTTTGAAAGTTGTTCTAGATTCCAACTTGTGTTTAATAGAAATAGGCCTCCAGCTTTCAAGCCTTTGGTCAAGTTATATTTACGTACATAAGTCATGTTGTGACAAGCAACAAAATCAAGTGTAGCTGTCATATATTCAGAAGTAATTGGCGAATCACCAAAACGTAAATGTGAAATGGTTAATCCACCTGATTTTTTTGAATCATATTCAAAAGCGGCTTGAACATATTTATCAGTATGGTCACCAATAATTTTGATTGCTGCTTTATTGGCACCAACTGTTCCATCTGAACCAAAGCCCCAGAATTTTGCTTGAAATGTATCTGCTGGTGTTAAATCAAGGACTCTTGAATTTGTCAGAGACAAGTTTGTAACATCATCATTAATTCCGATTGTAAACATACGTTTTGGTTGTGCTTTGACTAATTCATCAAAAACACTGACGATGTGTTCTGGACGAGTATCTTTTCCACCAATTCCATAGCGGCCACCAATCACTTGTTTAACATTAGAATTGAAAAGCGCTGATTGAACGTCAAGGAAAAGAGGTTCTCCATTTGAACCCGATTCTTTTGTACGGTCTAAGACCGCTACTGATTTGACTGTCTTTGGTAATTTTTCAAGAAAGTTTTCCAATGGAAATGGACGATATAAGTGAACATTGATAAAACCAACTTTTCGGCCTTGTTCATTTAAATAATCAACTGTTTGCTCAATTGTCCCAGCAACAGAACCCATAGAAACAATGACTTCTGTCGCATCAGGTGCGCCATAATAATTGACTAAATCATAATCTGTCCCACGAAGTTTATTGATTTTTCCCATGTACTTTTGAACGATTTCAGGAAGAGCTTCATAGTAAGAATTGACCGTTTCCCTTTGTTGGAAATAGATATCTGCATTTTGATTTGTCCCTGAAACTGTAGGATGATCAGGGTTCATTGCACGGTCACGAAAATCAGCTAATTTTTCTTGATTAACCATTGGTAATAAATCTTGATAATCAATAACATCAATTTTTTGAATTTCATGAGAAGTTCTAAAACCGTCAAAGAAATTCAAGAAAGGAACTGAACCTTCAAGTGTTGCTAAGTGGGCAACTGCTGACAAGTCCATCACTTCTTGAACAGATGACTCTGCTAACATGGCAAACCCAGTTGTTCTGGCTGACATCACGTCAGACTGGTCTCCAAAAATATTAAGCGCCCCAGCCGCTACGGCACGAGCTGCGACATGAATAACTGCTGGCAAAAGTTCACCAGCCATTTTATACATATTTGGAAGCATTAAAAGGAGCCCTTGCGAAGCGGTATAAGTTGTCGCAAGCCCTCCTGCTTTAAGAACACCGTGCATGGCACCTGCTGCACCGGCTTCTGATTGTAGTTCTGTAATTTTTACTGTTGAGCCCCAGATATTTTTACGACCAGCAACTGACCACGCGTCAGTATAATCTGCCATTGGTGAACTTGGGGTAATTGGATAAATTACGGCAATTTCTGAAAAGGCGTAAGCAATATGTGCTGCCGCCATGTTTCCGTCCATTGTTTTTTTCATTTTTTTCAAACCTTCTCAGGAGAGCATTTATTCGACATTTTTACGGCATAAAGAGCGGTGTCGGTGTTCTTTATGTGATTTAGTACTAAATCGAAAAAGACGAGAGCTTTCCTAATAATATTATTTTGACTAAGTTAATTTTAGCATTTTAAGCCTGAAAAGTTGAAGCTGCTTAGTGTCAATTATCTTTGACATTATCGTTGAAAAGCCTTTATTTACAAGACCTATCAGTAATTTTTTCACTTACAAACTAAAAAAGATTCTATCAATTAATGACAGAATCTTTAGAGATAAGAGGGCGTAAATTTTAATCAATGATGCGATGTTCAGTTTGAGCATCAAAGAAATGTGATTTGTTTAGGTTCAAAGCCACTGTAATTTTTTCTCCTGGATTGCGGAAATCACGCGCTTCAACACGAGAAACAAATTCAGTTGAACCAGCTCTAAGATAAAGCATAGTTTCTGCTCCAAGAAGTTCAGAAACGACAACTTCAGCTTCAATTGTTTGATTTGGATAGGCTTGTTGTGCCAAATTGCTTGCTTGAATGTCTTCTGGACGAATTCCAAGAATCACTTCTTTTCCTTCATACCCTTGTTCTTTAAGCAATTTTGCTTTTCCTTCTGGAAGGTCCATATTCAAACCTTCATTATTTGTTAATTTTCCAGAAGCAACTTTGACATTAAAGAAGTTCATCGCAGGACTACCGATAAAACCGGCAACAAATTTATTAGCAGGTTCATTATAAAGCTCTTGTGGTGTTCCGATTTGTTCAACACGACCAACTGTCCCTGTTTTATCAGAGTTTGGTGATGATGACATAATAACAATACGGTCAGCAAGAGTCATCGCTTCAGTTTGGTCATGGGTTACATAGATTGTTGTCGCTCCAATTCGACGGTGAATTTTTGCAATTTCTGTACGCATTGAAACACGAAGTTTAGCATCTAAGTTTGACAAAGGTTCATCCATGAGGAAAACTTTGGCATCACGGACAATCGCACGTCCCATTGCTACCCGTTGACGTTGACCACCTGATAAGTCAGCAGGTTTACGGTCAAGCAAATCAGAAAGACCAAGAATTGTTCCAGCTTCTTCAACACGACGTTTAATTTCATCTTTTTTGAACTTACGAAGTTTCAAACCAAAGGCCATGTTATCAAAAACGGTCATATGTGGATAAAGCGCATAGTTTTGGAAAACCATGGCAATATCACGATCTTTTGGTGCGACATCATTCATGATTTTACCGTCAATTTTAAATTCACCTTCGGTAATATCTTCAAGACCAGCGACCATTCGCAATGTTGTTGATTTACCACAACCTGAAGGACCAACGAATACAATGAATTCTTTATCTTTGATATCAATGTTGAAATCTTCAACTGCGTATTGCGTCGCATTGGGATATTTTTTGTAGATTTTGTCTAAACTGAGTGTTGTCATTTTTTCTCCTCTAATAACATTTGTTCTTTAATATTATTCTACTGTAAACGTTTTCTGTTTTCAATCAGTGATTTGCCTAAATTAATTTTACAAGTTGCACATTTTACTGACAGAATTATTAATGTAGTTGACAATTCTCTTAGCCTCAACTAAAATGCTCCGAGCCGTCGTATTTTACTGACAGAAAAAGTTACTGACAGATCTGTCAGTAACTTTTTAATCTTCTTCATCTTCGTCTTTAATTTTATTGGCTTCTTCGGCAAATTTTTGCGCAACTGCTTCTAATGCCAAGGTTTCTTCGTCTCCAAGGTAATGGTCATCGTTGATTTCATCAAGATTTACATACATATCCAAATGACCTTTGAGATTATCAAATTGAACTGGAGCATCTCCACCATATTCTCCATCTAAATTAAGAAGAATTTTTTGACCGCCTAAGGCTTCGATTTCTATTTTACTTGTTTTAATGTATTCCAAATTAACATCATCCAAATGTTTTCCATTAGCTACAATCGCAAGTAAAGCAATAAGTTCAAATAGATTATCTGTTTTCACCAAAATCAGTGTGAAAAGTCCATCATCTAATTTAGCATCAGGTGCAATCTTTTCAAAGCCACCAACTGAATTAGTAAGTGCGGCAAAGAACATTGAAATATCACCCTCAAATACGCCTTCATCATGAACAACACGAACCGGTGCTTTACGCACACGAGGTAAAAGTTCTGCACCCTTTGCTAAATAGGCCAAATAACCAAAAGCCGTTTTTAAATGACTGGGAACACTGTAAGTAAGTTCTGTCAAACCGCCCCCAGCAGCGATATTAATAAAATACTGTTCATCTTGTGTTTCTCTGATTACGGCATGACCGACATCAATATTTAGAATCTGATTTTTACCAATAATTTCAATCGCTTCAAGCGGTTTTCCTCTTGGAATTTTTAAAGCCCTAGCAAAGTCGTTTGTCGTTCCCGTTGGAACAATAGCTAATTGAGGACGTTTCTCAAAAGGAGAAATTCCAGCTACAACTTCATTAATAGTACCATCACCACCAGCCGCAATGATTAAATCAAAGCCAGCTTCTGTTGCTCTTGCCGCCTCTTTTTTTGCGGAATCTTGTTCTGCTGTGGTTTGATAAGCACTGGCCTCATAACCATATTGCTCTAATTTATCCAAAATATCTGCAATATATTTTTTTATAATTTCTTGACCCGATGTCGGATTGTAAATCAATCTCGCCTTCATCATTTTCTCCGAAACCTTCTCTCATCCATTCTTAAAAATAATTTACTGACAAACTCCCAAAAGAGTGACCCCACCAATTGAACCAAAGTTCAAATTTCTGTCAGTAAATTTACGCTCTCACTAAAGTCTGTCAGTAATATTCAATACAAATTAGTTTATAAATCAAGCAAATCTTGCTCTGACCAGATTTCAATTCCTAAGTCTTGAGCTTTTGTCAGTTTGCTACCTGCTTCTTCTCCGGCGACTACCAAATCAGTTTTCTTAGAAACAGAACCAGAAACATTTGCTCCCAACGCTTCCAATTTTTCTTTTGCTTCTGAGCGCTTCAAAGTCGTCAATTTACCAGTTAAGACAACTGTCTTACCTGATAATATTCCTTCAATATTAACAGCCCCTAAATAATCAAAATTTACACCAGCATTTTCAAGTTCATCCAGTAAAATTTTTGCTCCGTCAGTTTCAAAATAAGAAACGACAGCCGTAGCAATGACCCCACCTAAAGATGGAATTTCAGAAATTTCTTCTTCTGTTGCTTTAGAAAGCGCTCGAAGATTAGCAAAACGTTCCAAAAGTAATTTAGCCGCTTTACCACCAACATGACGAATTCCTAAACCAAATAATAATTTTTCCGCCGAATTTTCACGACTCTGCGCAATTGCTGACACAATTTTTTGAGCCAATGTTTCTTTGACCTTATCTAATGTCAGTAAATCTTCAATCGTCAATTGATATAAATCAGCAACATCAGCCACCAATTTTTTATCAAAAAGTTGTGAAATGACTGACGGGCCTAAGCCCACAATATTCATAGCATCACGACTAGCAAAATGAATTAGTTTTTCCCGAATTTGCGCCGGACATAAGGGGTTAACACAGCGTAAAGCCACTTCATCTTCAAAATGAATTAACTCCGAACCACACTCTGGACATTTCGTTGGAATTTCTAAGCCTTCAAGACCTTCTGGGCGTTTGTCCAAAAGTACTTTCCCAACCTTCGGAATAATATCCCCTGCCTTATAAATCAAGACATGATCACCAATACGGATATCTTTTTCTTCAATATAGTCCACATTGTGCAAAGTTGCTCGAGCAACCGTTGTCTGTGCTAAAAGAACAGGGGTCATATTTGCTGTTGGGGTGACAACTCCTGTCCGACCGACAGTCCAGTCAACAGACAAAATTTCTGTTTCTGCTTGTTCAGCTGGAAATTTGTAAGCAATCGCCCAGCGCGGTGCCTTAACCGTAAAACCTAATTCCTCCTGCTCAGCAAGATTATTAACTTTTACAACAACCCCGTCAATGTCATAGGGGAGTTCGTCACGCAGACGGGTAGCCTCTTCAATAAATTCCCAAATTTCATCCATATTTCGAGCAAATTTACGTTCAGGATTGACTTGGAAACCAAGTTCTTCAAAATATTCTAAGACTTCTTCTTGAGTGTCATTGGTTGCTGGACTTGCTTCTTGATAAAGGAAAGTTGCAAGACCACGTTTGGCAACTATTTTTGTATCAAGTTGACGTAAAGTTCCAGCTGCCGCATTTCTTGGATTAGCAAAAGGAGTTGCTCCTTCAAGTTCACGCTCTTTGTTCAGTTTAGCAAAATTCTTACGTGGAAGATAAGCTTCACCACGTACCACAATATCAATTGCTTCTTTAAGCTTTAAAGGAACATCTTTGATCCGTTTCACATTTTCTGTGATATTTTCACCCGTTGTTCCATCGCCCCGAGTCGCTGCAGTCATAAGCAAACCATTCTCATAATAAAGAGACAATGAAAGACCATCAATTTTTAATTCACAAATATACTCTGGATTAGCAATTTCCTTGCGGACTCGTTCTTCCCAAACTGCTAATTCTTCACGCGAAAAAACATCCCCTAAACTATAGAGATTATAAGGGTGTCTAAATTTAACAAATCCATCTAAAATAACCCCACCTGTTCGGTGCGTTGGAGAATCCGCTCTAGTTAGTTGTGGATTTTCAGCCTCCAATTTTACCAATTCTTGATAGAGTCGATCGTACTCACTGTCTTCTACCGAAGGCTCATCTAAAGTATAATATTCATAAGCATACTGATTTAATTTTTCCGTAAGCTCTTTTATTTTTGACTCGATATTCATAGCTCCTATTTTAACACAAAAGACCAGTCATTATGATTACCGAAGCACATCAAAAAGGCAAATTTCTATTAAAAAAATGATGTAATTTAAAACAAAAAAACTTGCTTTTCCAAGCAAGTATCTTTTTTTATTAAGGCGACGGTCGGATTTGAACCGACGATTAAGCTTTTGCAGAGCCATGTGTTACCACTTCACTACGCCGCCACAACATTAACTATTATAGCGGAAAAATAAATTTATGGCAAGCATGAGCTCACTCTACTTCCTGTTAAATCATTTAAATCAAGACTGATAGGCTTTAATAATCATTTACTAACTCCAAATCAATAAAAAATGACTTGAGCTATGCAACTTTTCTGTTTTAATTACCAATTTTAAAATTTGTTTCTGTGTCCATAAAGACCAAATCCCGCTGAACATTTTCTCTGCTGACAACATGAAATCTTCTTCCATCTTTTTGAATCAAAAAATCGCCAACTAAAGCCAAATCTCCTGAAATTGACTCAAAATTTAAAACGTTTTTATTCCATTCATTCCAAGAAAGCCGTTCTTGTTCAAAAGCCTGCCTAACCCATATTTCATGAATTGGTCGATGCGAAATTTTCCAGACTTCTACAAGCTGTCCCCTATATTTTGCTTGCATAAAACCCCTTTCTGTTACACATGAACTACTCAGTAAAGATATTTTAGCAAAATGAACAAATTTGTCAAAAGCTAGTTGGAAATTTAACCCTTGTTCTTTTCATATCGGAAACGTTTTTTACATGAAAATAACTTATAATCTGATATTTTTACTTTATTAAGCTTTAAAGTT
This sequence comes from Lactococcus sp. FSL K6-0773, assembly GCF_038006485.1. Lineage (NCBI taxonomy): Bacteria > Bacillati > Bacillota > Bacilli > Lactobacillales > Streptococcaceae > Lactococcus > Lactococcus sp. FSL K6-0773. The sequence continues at coordinate 1,388,901 of NZ_JBBOVF010000001.1, forward strand.
CACCAAAAAATTAATAAAATACAGTTACGTACCCTTTATACTACTTTTTCCACTTTTGGAGTGTTTTCTTTACATTCCAATAAAAATAAAAAGACACTTTCGTGTCTTTTATTTTTAAAGTTCTTCACCATTTGTTGCGATAACTTTTTGATACCAAGTAAAGGAGTCTTTTTTCGAACGTTCTAATGTCCCATTTCCTTCGTTATCCTTATCTACATATATGACGCCATAGCGTTTTTTCATCTCACCTGTCCCAGCAGAAACAAGGTCAATAAAGCCCCACGGAGTATAACCCATTAAGTCAACTCCATCATAATCTACAGCATTTTTCATTGCTTCTATATGAGCTTTTAAATAATCTACTCGATAAGGGTCATGAATACTTCCGTCAGCTTCAACTTCATCTACAGCACCAAAACCATTTTCAACAATGAAGAGTGGTTTTTCATAACGTTCATAGAACCAATTCATTGCATAACGTAATCCTAAAGGATCAATTTGCCAGCCCCATTCAGAAGCTTTAACATATTCATTTTTGACTAAATCTTTATCTTCATTGTAATCAAAAGTAGGAGCTTTACCATGGTCTTTAATTGCAAAACTCATGTAGTAAGAAAAACCAATATAATCTACTTTTCCTTCTTCCAATGCTTTCAAATCATCATCAAGAATATCAAGTTTAAATTCCTTACGGTCAAAATAGGCTTTTAAATAGCTTGGGTAATGTCCGCGAACATGAACATCTGCAAACCAATAGCGACGTTGCATAGCAACGGTTGAAGCCATCATATCTTCTGGTTTACAAGTTGCAGGATAAATCGGACACATGGCAATCATACATCCAATTTGGAAATCTGGATTGATTTTATGTCCCAGAGCGACAACTTTGGCAGAAGCAACCAACTCATAATGAGCCGCTTGATACATCATTTCTTCACGTTCTTTTTCGCTTGCTCCTTCTGGGAATTTTAAACCAGAATTAGTAAATGGTGCAAAATCACGCAAATAGTTTGCTTGGTTGTTGATTTCATTGAAAGTCATCCAATATTTAACTTTATCTTTATAACGATTCATTACGACTTCTGAAAAATGGACAAAGAAATCAATGAGTTTACGATTACGAAAGCCACCATATTCTGTCACTAAGTGATAAGGAAGTTCAAAGTGAGATAGAGTAATTACAGGTTCAATCCCATGTTTTAAACACTCATCAAATAAATCATCATAGAATTGCAAACCTTCTTCATTAGGTTCCGCTTCATCTCCATTTGGAAAAATACGAGTCCATGCAATGGAAGTTCTAAAACAATTTAATCCCAATTCATCAAAGAGTGCAATATCTTCTTTGTAGCGATGATAAAAATCAATAGCTTCATGATTCGGATAATTTTCTCCCTCAATTACCCCATCTGTGATTTTTCTCTCTACTCCATTGCTCCCTGCTGTCATGACATCAGCAACAGAAACTCCCTTTCCGCCGGCATTCCATCCTCCTTCAAGTTGATGTGCAGCAACTGCTCCTCCCCAGAGGAAGTCTTTTTTTAAAGTCATAATTTCTCCTTTTAAATTTTTAGAATTAACATTTTTAATAAGATAAGCTCAAGAATTCTTGAGCTCATCTAAAATTTGCTATTATTCAGCAGCATTAATTTCAGCTTCTGTTTCAGCTTCTTCTTTAAGAAGAATATTGTCATAAGCTTTGGCAAATGGCCAGTAGAGAAGTGATGTCAATGCAAGGATAATAACTTGCCAAACCATACCTTGCCAGCCACCTACAAGGTATCCTGAAAGAACTGCAGGTGTTGTCCATGGAACATAAGCTCCGTTAAATGGTGGAATGATTCCTAGATAAATCACTAAGTAAGTCAAGATTCCTGAAATCAATGGTGCTAAGATAAATGGAATTGCAAGAATAGGATTTAAGACAATAGGAAGACCAAAGAGAATTGGTTCATTAATATTGAACACTGCAGGTCCAATTTCCATACGTCCTAAAGTTTTACCTTGAACTGATTTTGCACTCACTAAGAGGAAGATAACCAAACCAATGGTCAAACCAGAACCAGTAACTGTCAAGTATTGGTCCATGAATGATTGTGTAACGATGTGGGCTCCATTTGAAAGACTGAGATGTCCTGCTTTATAGAGGGCAGCATTGTCAGCAGAGTTGGCTTGAAGCAATGGTCCCATAATCCCACCGATGATTGTCGCTCCGTGAACACCGAACCACCAGATAAATACTGGCATAAAGGCAATAACGAAGACGCCGACAGGACCATCAGTTACGTGTTGTAATGGAGTTTGAATCCATTTATAAACTAATTCAATGAAAGTTGTGTTGAATCCGATTGTTGTAATTCCGTGAACAACTCCAGCTAAGGCAATGATTGCTCCTGCAGGAACAAGTGAAGTGAATGATGCCGCAACGTTTTCTGGAACTTGTTCTGGCATTTTAATTGTGATGTTACGACGCATAAAGCCAGTGTAAATCCAACCGACTAAGAGTCCGACGATGATTGAAAGAACCATCCCTTTCCCACCTAACCAAGCTCGGTCAATTACTCCCCCTACTTGATAAGCAGTTGAAACTTTAGTTGGGTCAGTAACAGATGTTACTTGATGAATTGTGTCTGGTTGCAACAAGATGTGAACGATAATACCAGTTAAACCAGCAGGAACTCCTTCATAACCTGCATCTCGAACCCACGCGTAAGCAATACCGAATACGGCAAGCAAGGCCATAATACCAAATGAAGCATTATTAATTTGTAAAAAGAGTGGGCCCAATTTGATTTTGTTCATGAAGTCTTGGCCTGCTTGGAATGGCAATTGACCAAGAATCAAGAATACTGAACCAATAATGATAAATGGAATAGGATAAATCATACCATTTTTGATTGCCGTGACTGCACGGGTATTCAAAAATTTCATCATTGGAGGCATGATTTTGTTTTGAATAAAATTGTTCATGGTTGAACAGTCTCCTTTACTTTTTTTGATGAACTGGTTTCACGTTCATCTTTTCTACATTTTCATTATAACACTAAAGAGCAAAAGAAAGAAAGCGGTTTCTTGTTTTTCCAAAACTTTGGTTCTGTACCACTCGTGAAGACTAATGTGCCAAAAATGTCATATAAGTTTCCTTTAAGGTTGCGAAAATTAGCCTTTCAAATTATATTTGTTATCTCAATTTAACTTTTTTTGTTTTATCCATCAAATGATTAGGAACGGCTGAGCAGATAAAAAAGCCAATTTGGCTTTTTAATTTGATAATTGATAAACCAAATCTGTTAAACGCTCAGTCAAATAAACTGTTGGTAATTGACTCGTCAAATCATAATGCGTATTGATTCGGTGTTCATTAATTCGATAAGTAAGGACAAAATCGCTCAGTTCAGCAATACTTGAATTCAATTTTGGTGTGATACATGAAATATAGACATCTTTATTAGAGCGCAGACTGGTCAGTACTTCAATGATTTCATTCGTTTCCCCAGAGATGGATAAAGCAATTACTAAAGTGTTGGTTGTATTTTGTAATTTTGAAGCAATTGGATAAGTCACATCACTAAATGAAAAGGTATTAATTCCAACTCCCGCTAATCTTCTAGCTGCATAATCGCAAATTAAACCGCTGGAACCTACTCCTGTAAAAATGATATTGTCACTTTCAATGACTCGATGTGCCAGATTATCCAAACGTTGTTCAATATCGTTAGAGAAAATATCTAGTGAAAAAGGAATTGCCGTATTTGAGCTTCCTTTTTCCAATTCTTTTTTATCAATAATGTACTCTTTAAAATCTGTATATGAATCATAACCCATTTTATGAATGAGGCGCATGACGCTAGAAGTTACAACATGTGCTTCCAGAGCAATATCACGGACTCGCATATAAGGAATTTTATCAACATTATCTCGTAAATAACTATAACAAGTTCTTTCCGTGTAGGTTAATTTTTGAAAGTCAACATTTCCAAAAAAACTCATCATTCTCTCCTTTCTTCTTTAAACTTTTTGGTTAGAAAAAAGTTGCGTCTCCGCAACTTTTAATCTTGCTTTTCTAATAAGCTAGGAGCTATATTATTTGTTTTCAAGTGCTTGCAGGCGTTGTTCTTGACCGACAACTTCTACAGCAAGGTCTTTAAAGGTAATCGCATTCATTAAGTGGTCTTGAGCATGAACCATGTAAAGATTCCAACCAATTTTTTCGCCTTGAGCTAAACGTGTCAAAAGGTCAGTCTGAACATCATGTGCTTCACGAAGTTGTTCACTCGCTTCGTTTAATGAACTTTCAGCTTCGGCAAATTCACCAGCTTTGGCTTGTTGAATGGCTTGGAAGGCTAAACCTTTGGCATTTCCTCCACTCATGATAATGCCCATTACAACACCCATGTAGTCATCACTTGTTGGATTCTCGTATTTATCAGTCATTTCTTATCTTCCCATTTCTCTTTGCTTAGATTTTTACATAGTAAAAGAGCTTTCGCTCTTTCACAAGTTTGAAATTTTCAAACCTTAATTCATCAAGTTTTCAGCTGCTGCAAGAACTTTATCTCCGCGCATCATTCCATAATCTTGCATTTTGATAACGTCCATTGGCACACCAGCGATTTCAGCTTTTTTAGCAACTTCACCTTTCATGAAGGCAACTTGTGGGCCTAAAAGAAGAACGTCAGGTTTTGGTGAGCCTGTTCCGGCAAGCATGTTATCAATATCCGCTGTTGATTTTGCGAAAATTTCGTAATCTTTCCCGTTATCTGCTGCTGCTTTTTGCATTTTTGATACCAAAAGTGATGTTGACATACCGGCTGCACATGCAAGTGCAATAACTTTATCTGCCATAATTATTTCTCCTTATTCTTAACGTTTTATAATTTAACGTTCTTTATAAAAATAATTATAACGTTTTCATTTTCATAATGCAAGCGTTATCTATTTTTTGAAAGTGCTTTATATAATTTGTTAATTAGTTTATTTTTCGCTTTATAGCAACCTTTAGGCGACTTTTATGGCATAAAATAAAAAAGCTACTATCAAATAGTGGCTTTTTGAAATATTTGTTTCTCTTTTTGGAACAAATTTATTATTTTTTAAGATGATAATCAATCGATTTATGAGCTAAAATTTCTAAAATAGCTAGTACTGGGAGTTGCGTGGTCAGATTTCCTAACGGATACTGTTTGGACCATTCGTTAACAAGACTGTACGAGAGTTGGTAATCAGCAAGTTTAGCAACGGTGCAATCTTCATTATTTGTAATCGAAATAATTTTTGCTCCGCCCGCTTTAAACTCCAATTCTTTATTAACAACTTGTTCTGTTTCACCTGACACAGACATGATTACTGCCACAACATTTCCCATTCCCTGAACTTGAACAGCTTGAAACGGGTCAGAAATAACGAAGCTTCGTAATCCAGTATTTACAAAATATTTAGTAGCATACTCACTTAATGAACCAGATGTTCCTAAACCTAAAAACACGGTATAATCAGCTTTAGCAATCATTTGTGCAGCATTATTGAGTTTTGCCTGATAATTATCTGTATTCATTCGACGTAAAAACATGTTGAATTCGAGCATATTATCATAATGTTGCTCTTCTGGTGTTTTTTCTTTGAGTTGATTTTTGAGGTAAAATTTTAAATCAGACCAACCTTCAAAACCAAGTTTTGTACATAGTCGGACAATTGTCGAAGTTGAAACATGGGCTTGACTTGCTAAATCACGAATCGTCATTTGTTGGACTTCTTCAGGTGATTTAATGATAAAATCAAAAACTAGCGTTTCAAGCTCGTTAAGTTTACTGATTTGTTCGGGTAGAAACATCATTTTTTACTCTCCGTATTTGGAAATATTTAGCTCCGCCACAAATTCTTTTAAAAATTTACTGACAGAATCATTGTTTGAAAGGATTTGCCAAATTTTAGCAAAGCTGTCAGTAAAAATTACTGACAGCTTTTATCCTTATAATAATTGAAATTTTCTTAGCCTTTTCCAAAAACGAAAGCATAGATTAAGCCAAGAATTTCATGACCGTAATAATTAGGATAATAAAAAAGATTATTGACTTTTGTCTTTGCAGCAAAGCCTTCTACTTTTACACCTTCTTGTTTTGCTAGATACAAGGCTCGGTAAAGATGAAAATCGCTAGTGACAATCACAGTTTTTCCGTCAAAATATTTTTTGGAATAAGCGATATTTTCCGCGGTATCACCCGCCTTATCTTCACTAATAATTCTGTCAGCCCTAATATGATGAGTTATCAGATAATTTTTCATACTAAAAGCTTCACTAACAGGCTCGTCAGCTCCTTTTGCTCCAGACACAATAATTTTGGCTTGCGGATTATTCTTAGCAAGCAAGAGCGCTGCATCTAGCCGCTCTTGAGTAATCTTGGCTGGTTTTTTATTTTGATTTATTCGTGAGCCAAGGACTAAAATTGTTTTAATGTCTGTGGAGTTTTCAGCAGTTCTGTCAGTAGATTTGCTGAGAATCAAAGCAAGACAAATTACTGGAATCAAAAGAATCAGACCAACAAAAGCGCCTATAATCTTAAAAGTCTTTTTCATTAATTAGAAACTTTGTTTACGAGAATCACGTGTTTTACGGGCATTTTTATTACGCTCAGCACGGCGTTTTTTCTTGTTATCTTCTTCAATTTGCCATTTAATTGCACGTTTGTAACCTGGTTTAACGTGTTTTTTACCTTTTTTAAGGGCACCAATGGTTTTTGTTGAAATTTCATCTTGTTTTTTCGTCCGTTTTTCACGACGGTCACGGTCATAAGAATCAACAATTTCACCATCTTTAATAGCTTTTGGCTGGAATGTAACACCCATTTTTTCAATCTCACGAATACTTGAATCATCAGAAGGACTATAGAGTGTAATGGCTGTTCCTTGTAATCCATTACGGCCAGAACGGCCCACTCGGTGAACAAAGAAAGTTAAATCTTTTGGAATTTCATCATTGATAATGTGTGACACACCTTCAATATCAATTCCACGCGCGGCAATATCGGTTGCCACAACATATTGATAATCCAAATTTTTAATTGAATTCATGATACGTTTACGTTCACGTGGCGGTACATCACCATGAATTTTTGCAACTTTAAGTCCGTTACTTGTCAAGAAATGATGAATGTCATCAACACGACCTTTGGTATTGGCAAAAATCATTGCCATGTAAGGATTCGTTGCTTTTGTCAATTGGAGCAAAAGTTGATTATGAGAACTTCCTTTGGTAGAAACAAGCCAATTTTCGATTGTATCTGAAATTACTGTCTTATTGGCGATTTTTTGCATGACAGGATTATGCAAATATTTTTTCAAAAATGGTTGAAGTTTTTGAGGAATAGTTGCTGAGAAAACGAGCATTTGTACACGTTTACCAAAACTTGAAGCAATTTGGTCAACATCTGCCAAAAATCCCATGTCAAGTGTCATATCCGCTTCATCGACAACAAAAGTATTAGCAGTATGCACAATTAAAGCATTAGATTTGATTAAGTCATGGATTCGACCTGGTGTTCCAATTACGACATGTGGTTGTGATGATTCCAATTTTTTGATTTGACGGGCCTTATCAGTCCCACCGACAAAGTTTGAAACACGAAGCTTGTCATTAACTTTTGTAAATTCTTGAGCTGCTTTGTAAATTTGAGTAGCTAATTCACGTGAAGGAGCCGTAATGACTGCTTGCACTTCATCAAGATCAGTATCAATTTTTTGGAAAATTGGGAGTAAAAAAGTGTGTGTTTTTCCTGAACCAGTTTTTGATTCCCCTACCAGGTCACGGCCTGAGAGAACAATTGGAATCAATTTTTCTTGTACTTCAGTTGGTTTTTCAAATTTGATATTCTCTAACGTTTGGTTAATATAATCTTTAAAATTAAAGTCTGTAAATTTCATTTTTTTCTTTCATTTGTTGAGGATTATTCGTTTCATTTAAAAAATGACGAATCTCTGTTTTTGCTGATTTATCCATGGAAGGGACTTTTTTCTATTATATCAGAAAAAAAACATTTAAGAAACCAGTTCTTGCCACTATTTAAACTCATTTTTAAAATCTGTCAGCATTTTTATTTTTAAAATTTACTGATGGCGCTAAAATTAGAAAAAATTACTGACAGCTGTTCAACGTTGAAGTCAGTGATTATATTATAAATAAAAAGTTACTGACAGAAATCCTGTCAGTAACTTTTATTTTCCATTATTCATTAACTTTACTTTTTAAAACCTTATGTTCAAGCTTACTAGGCCAGAAACTTGAAGTTTCAAAAAGATTTGATTCTTCAAAAACTTCTTCTGAGCTAAATTTATCACCAACTTCATTTGTTCTTAAAATTTTAGCAACTTTAAAGGCACAGATGACTAATAATATAGCCACACAAAGTAAGAAAATGACTGACAGACTTCCTTGAATCATTGTATTACGCATGGTTGCTTGCGCATTCGTTAATGCTAGACCAGATAATTTACCAGAAGCCACTTGGGCTTTTGCTGCTGAATAAGAAGCAAAGTAACCAATATTGACATCATTTGAAAAGATTTTTTGCCAACTGGCCGCAAAAGTTACACAAACATCCCAAACTAAAGGAAGTGCTGGAATCCAAACCCATTTAAGATAACCTTTACGGATAACCATGACACAAACAATAGCCAGAGCTACCGCCGCAATTAATTGATTAGAAATCCCAAAGAGCGGATACATGATTTTTATTCCACCATTCGGATCAGAAACGCCCATCAAAAGCAAAGCACCCCAAACTCCAACAATCACTGCTGTCGTTATAATTTTACTAGGTAACCAATCATCATCACCTAAGCGACCTAATTTTTTGAAGCCACGCAGGGCATCATTAAGTAAATAACGAGTCGATTTTGTTGCCGCTGAAACAGCTGACAGGATAAAGAGCGCCTCAAACATAATCGCAAAATGATACCAGAATCCCATCATATTTGTCCCACCAATAAGTGGAACCTTATGTAGAATATTTGACATTGAAACGGCTAAAGTTGGTGCACCACCAGTCCGTGAAACGATTGATTGTTCACCTACATCTTTTGCCACTTGCTCAAGTGCTTTTTCACCAGTCGTTCCTTCCCAGTCAATACTGAGTTTTGAACCATCAGGCATCATGGCTACATTTGGAATTGCTTTGGCAGCATTATATTCGGCACTTTTATCTGCTTGATAACTTGAAGCTGCGAGTTTTTGAATACTAGCTTGAGGGGTATTCATAGAATAATAAATTCCAGGATTAAGAGAAATCGCAGCGACTAAAGCCATAATAGCAACAAATGATTCAAAGAGCATCCCACCATAACCAATCATTCGCGTTTGTGACTCTTTAGCAATCAAATGAGGCGTTGTTCCAGAAGACATCATTACATGGAAACCAGACAAGGCTCCACAGGCAATCGTAACAAATAAGAAGGGAAAGAGGGAACCAGCAAAAGCAGGACCATCTGTATTATGTGCAAAATTAGTCAGAGCTGGAATCGTAACATCTGGACGCACACCAACTACAGCTATTGCTAAAACAGCAATTGTACCTATTTTCATAAACATGGATAAGTAATCACGAGGCGTAAGTAAAATCCAAGCGGGGATAATGGCTGCAATAAAAGTATAGCCCATGACCCACCAAACTAAAGCAGTTGGCGAAAGCATGAAAATATGCGCAAATGAAGATTCCGAAACCCAACGGCCACCAAAAATAGCAACTAAAAGGAGAATAAAACCAATCGCTGAAATTTCATTCACATGCCCTGGGCGAATATATTTCAAATAAATTCCCATTAACAAGGCAATTGGGATGGTCATCCCAATCGAAAAGACTGCCCAAGCAGAATTTGCCATCGCCGTCACACAAATCAAAGCTAAAACAGCAAGAACAATCATTGTCATGATAAATACAATAAATGAAGTCAAGCCACCAGCAAATCTGCCAACTTCATCATGAGCCATTGCCCCAATAGATTTTGCTCGACGACGATGAGAATACCAGAGAACAAGCATATCTTGTACCCCTCCGGCAAAAATAACTCCGAAAATAATCCAAATTGTCCCTGGTAAGTAACCCATTTGTGCCGCTAAAACTGGTCCAACCAAAGGCCCAGCTCCAGCAATTGAAGCAAAATGGTGACCGAATAAAACAACTCGATTGGTTGGGTCGAATTCTTTTCCGTCATTATGGCTTTCCGAAGGAGTTGCCCGTAAATCATTTGGACGCATAATCTTACGTTGAATATATAAAGCATAAAAACGATAGCCAATCAAATAAGAACAAACTGCTGCAATAACAAACCAAATCGCATTAATCGTCTCTCCTTGAGCCAGAGCAATCAACGACCAAGCAAGACCACCTAGTAAAGCGACCGCCACCCAAATGATAATTGATAGAAGACTAGGTTTTGGTAAATGTTTTTTCCAGTCTTTCATTGTTTCTTGAAAATTTGCCTGCTTTAAATCTTTAATTCCGACAATTTTTCCTTGTTTATTTCGCAACAAAAATAGCTCTTCTTCTTCGGTAAAGTTTGAAGAGTTTCCAATATCTTTCATAATCCTCTATTCCTATGCAATTATTAATGCATTTGACCTTCCATATTTTTTAAAACAAAAATGTAACCGACTACAATAATATTTTAGCACTATTTAATCAAAAATATAAACATTTAAGTTTAAAAAAATCTCCTTAAAACATCTTTTTGTAAAAATAAGATAAATTTCCAAAAGAATAGTCTAACATTAAAAAAGGTTTCTCTAAAATAAAAAAAGGCTCTCCTTAAAGGAAAGCCTCATTCATCATTTTATTTTGCTTTAGCATAAAGTTCGTTAACTTTATCCCAGTTTACAAGGTTAAAGAATGCTTCAATGTAATCAGGACGTACATTGTGATATTTAAGATAGTAAGCATGTTCCCAAACATCAAGTCCTAAAACTGGTGTCAACCCTTCAGAAATTGGATTATCTTGATTTGCAGTTGATACAACTTTCAATTTTCCAGCTTCATCAACAACTAACCAAGCCCATCCTGAACCAAAACGACCTGTGGCTGCAGCTTTAAATTCTGTTTTGAAAGTTTCAAAACTACCAAATTCTTTCGCAATTGCATCCCCAATTTCGCCGTCAGCATGGTTTTCAGAACCGTCAGTGTTTGGACGAAGCCAAAGCCAGAATTGACTATGGTTCAAATGACCACCACCATTGTTACGAACAGCTGTACGAATGTCTTCTGGAATTGCTGACAAATCTGTCAATAATTCTTCAAGGCTAAGGTCATCAAGTTCATTATGTTTTTCAATTGCTGCATTAAGATTATTCACATAAGTTTGATGATGTTTTCCATGATGCAAACGCATTGTTGCTTCGTCAAAGAAAGGTTCAAGCGCATTTGGCGCGTATGGAAGTTCAGGTAATGTAAATGCCATAGTAATTTCTCCTTTTAAGATGTGAACCCATTTTGAAGTCTTAATACTTTGGTATTTTGACTAGATTGAGAATGAATTCAGTTAGTTTATTTTTTTAATTCTATTCTCATTATAGTCGTTTTTGAAACCATTGCCAAATGATTTGATTTGTAATTTATTATTTTCTTTGTTGGATAAAATTAAGCATATTAGTCGAGTAAAGGAGCTCAACCTTTCGACATTCTTCAATATTTTTTGAACCAGTTAAAACAAATAATTTATTCAAATCTTGTTTCCATTGTTCAATAACTTCTTCTACTTTTTCAGGCCCTGTTTGCATAAGATTTTTCAAGATAAAACCAGCAGAACTTGACAAATCAGCCCCTAAAATTAAAGATTTAAAAATCTCTTGAGCCGAAGTAATTCCACCTGTTGCAATCAAACTTTTTCTATTATCAGCCATTTTAGCTTCTAAAAGGCTCTCAAGCGTTGACAAACCAAATTCATCCAAGTTAAAACCATTTTTACTCCGTTTACGTTCAATCCAAGCAAAATTAGTTCCGCCAGCTCCCCCAATATTTATTCCTGAGACAGATGTTTTTGCGAGTGCTTTAAAGGTTTTTTGTGATATTCCAAAACCGACCTCTTTGACAACGACTGGAACTTCTAATTGACTTGCAATTTCATTAATATTTTCTAACCAATAAAATTCACGGTCTCCTTCATCCATTGGCAATTCTTGCGCTGTATTGACATGGATTTCTAAAGCATTTGCCTCAATCATATCCACCGCTCGCTTGGCATTTTCTAGAGAATGACCTGCGCCGATATTGGCAAAAAGAAAACCAGAAGAGTGTATTTTACGAACTTCACTGAAACCAGCAGCTAGTTCTGGAAATTTCAAAGCAATCGATTGAGAGCCGACCGCCATGGCTAAATGTTGATTTTTCGCAATTTCTGCTAATTGAGCATTGATTTTATCTGCTCGCTCTGTTCCACCAGTCATCGCTTCAATATAAAAAGGAAATTCAAAATTCTGTCCAAATACTTCTGATGAAAAGTTGATTTTTTTAGTAGATAATTCTGGCAAACTATTAGGAATGATTCGACTATCAGAAAAAGTCAGGCCCGAGGTCTGATTTTTTTCTTCACGCCAATATTTATAAGCTAACGATAAGTGTTCATCTTTACGATGTTGATGGATTTCTTTTTCAGTTTTCATCAGTTATTTCTCAATTCATTAAAATCTAACTCTGCTTTTTAGCAGACTTATCTCAGTTATTTTTTTGAGCAACCTTAAATTTTTCAAGATTGATTCCATATTCCGATAATTTATTTTGGACTTCAGCAATAGCTTGGGTATTTTGAGCAAATAAAATAATATTCTCCCCAAAACCGGCCCCAGAGATTTTAGCAGCAAATTCAGGATAGCTATTGAGTAAGTTTAAAGCAATAGCTAATTCTTTAGTCATATAACCTTCTGGAATATTCTCCAAAAGCAAAAGTTGATTTTCTGATAACTTTTCTTTGAATAAAGCAAAATCTTGAATGTCAATCGCCGTTGCCAATTCAATGACCAGCTCATTTGAAGCTTGATAAAATTCATCAGAAAGCTTTATTTTTATTTTTTCACTCGTTTTTGCCGCTTTTCCTGTTTGAACCACATAAGTTGCCCAAGGAATTTCGAGAGGTATGACTCGCTTATGATTTTGATAAAAAACAGAACCACCATACATAATAGCAGCAATATCGCCCATTGAACCTGAGCCTTGAACTTCAAAATGTGTTTTTGCGGCAATTTCAAAACGTTTTTCAAGTGACAACTGGAAATCAAAAAACTGATTGACTGCATTAACTAGACCACAAACGACTGAAGCACTTGAGCCGTAGCCTTTTTTATTTTCACCAAAGCCTAAATCACTGACAATCTCAAGAGAAATTTCTGGAGATGATGATAAAATTTTACTGACAGATTTTTTTTCAAAGCTGTCAGCAGCTGACAAAGTATTTTTTAAAGCTGTCAGTGCAAAATTCCACGGATTTTCTTTAGTAAATTCAATTTTAGACAAAGAAAATTCAAAATCAGATAGTCCAACATTTGTTTTGAAAATTGATTTCCCTGTAGTAGCTGAAATTCTTACTTCAAAATTTGTTTCAATTGTTGTGATAAGGGCGAGGTTTCCTTCTTTTGTGACCGAATATTCTCCCGCAAAAAAAAGTTTTCCTGGCACTTTGATTGACATTTTTTTCTCAGAGATATTCATAAGCGCCCCCAGCACGTGCGATATCAAATGTTAATTCTGGAAATTCCGCTTGTAATTTAGCTAAGAGAACTTTTTCAGTCGCGTGGTCAGTAATAATTTTGACGTTTGGACCGGCATCAATAGTCACAAAAGCAAGCAATCCTGATTGATAAGCCTGATTCACAAAGTCAATCACGTGTCTTGTTTCATGCGTGAAATAATCAAAAGGTTGATTAGAGAGACGATTTTGTTCATGCATACCTAATGCATTATCCTGAGCAACTAGACCAACTTTTTCAATATCAGCATTTAAAATGGCCTGCTTCATTTCTTCCAGTTGAATGGCCGATTTTTCAACCCAAGCACTGTAAGTTGGTGCAGTTTGTGCCAATTGCATGCCCTTAGTTGACGACATTTTTTTCTTTTCAGCAGAGATTTCAGCAACAATCATTGAAAGACCAATATCTTCGTTGTAAAAAGATTCCGCAAAGGAAGATTGATGATCTTCTCCTTTATTCCAAACTGAAAAATTTCCAAAAATTGACCGAGAAGCCGACCCTGAACCGCGTCTAGCTATTCGTGACATTTCTGAATCATCTTTTTCTAAATCTAAAAGTCCAAACATAGCAGCTGTCAGAGCAGCAAAACTTGAAGCACTTGAAGCCAAACCAGCAGCTGTTGGCACATGATTTTCTGATTGAATCATTACTTTAGGGAAATTTCCATATTGTCCACGCATCATTTCCAAAAATTGACTGACACGGCTGCTATCTGCCACTTCAGAATTCAAAATCAAGGAATCAGACTCATTGTCAGTAAATTCAACAGAGGTTGTTGTATAAAATGGCTCCAGAGTCATTGACAAAGAAGAGGTTGTTGGAATATTTAGAGCGATATCCGCTTTTCCCCAATATTTAATCAAGGCGATATTTGTATGCGCCCTTGCAGTAACAATATTTTTCATGAAACTATTATATCAAAAATTTGATTCTTTCTTCTCTCCTATCATTTCAATAAGTTATTTTTTACACTAAAAAATACATTTTTTCAGACTAAATGATGAATTTACAGCCAAAAGAGAAACAAAAACTTGATTTTCAAGAGGAAATTTTATAAAATTGTCAGGTACGTTTTTGTATTCATAATTATGATATTGGAAAAAGTTTATCGAATTTTTCCTTCGATAAGACTTTAATTTAACCAAAATATGCTAATTTGCAGTTCACATTTTCAAAATGAGAAACTAATCTAGCAGGAGAATTGTTAATAATGACTATCAATAAAATGGGGACGGGAATTGCCCATTCCAAACTAATCTTAATTGGAGAACATTCCGTTGTATATGGTCAGCCAGCAATTGCCTTACCTGTAACAATTCTTAAAACTACAGTGACAATTACCTCATCAAAATATGGCCAATACATTGAAAATAACGAATTTCGTAGAAGACTTGATTTAATGGGAGATGAATTTGAAGGAATTCGTCAACTCATTATGCGCTTACTCTCTAAATTTCATTCATCAAAAATGCCATTCTCTTTAGAAATTGATTCAAATATTCCTCAAGGACGTGGCTTGGGAGCTTCTGCTTCATTGGCAACTGCCATTATCAGAGCTTTTTATGATTTCTTTGATGCTGAACTTCCGCAAAAAGATTTACTCTTTTATGCCAACTTTTCAGAAAATATTACTCACGGAAAATCTTCTGGAATTGATGTGGCAACTGTAAATTCTGAACACCCTTTGTGGTTTATTAAAGACAGCACAATTGAACCCTTTGAACTCAATCTTCATGGCTTTATCGTGATTGGCGATACTGGTGTTCACGGCTTTACGAGTCAAGCCATCAATATTGTTCGCGAAAAACTTGTTGAAGAAAAAGAAAAAACACAAGATTCAATTAATCATTTAGGTCAATTAGCGACCGATTCAAAAGATTTTTTGATGACAGACAAACTCAAAGAATTTGGTCATGTCATGAATAAAGCTCACGAAAGATTATCTGATTTGGGAGTTTCTCATCCACGTCTAGATAATTTAGTCGAAACTGCTCGTAAAAATGGTGCACTTGGTGCTAAATTAACTGGTTCAGGGCTAGGTGGCGTCATGGTTGCCCTTGCTGAAAATGAAAAAGATGCTATTCGTATCAGTCAACGTCTTCTAAAAAATGGCGCTAAAAATACTTGGATTTACTCATTTTAAGATGGTTGATGACCATCTTTTTTTGTTATAATGAATCTATCAATTTGCACTAAGGATAACTTATGGAAAATCAATACGAAATTCTTCAATCACTCATCGAAAAAATGGAAATTGTTACTGTTGGCTCGGCTGTCAGTAAAACAAAGCTAAATCGTAAAGAAATCATTGATTTTGTACGTTCACAACATTCTTTAAGAATTTTTGATGAGGAAAATCAAAAATGGATTAACGAAAATGTTGACGGGCACTGTTAAATTTTACTGACAGAAATGTTAATCAATCAAAAATATAAAAAAGTTACTGACAGACTGCCTGTCAGTAACTTTTTGCTTATAAATCATGAAATTCTGCATATAATTCTTGACGATTTAGACCTCGTTCTTTAGCAATTTGTTTAATGGCAACATTGGGTTTTACACTTTGTTCAACTAAAACTTTAACTGCTTCGAGCGCTGTCAATTCTGGCTCTTGAACTTCTTGAGCCACTTCATCCGCTCCTGAAACAATAATTAGACATTCCCCTTTTATTGGTTGGTCTGTTAAAGATTCTAAAACCTCTGAAATCTTACCACGACGATATTCTTCATAAATCTTCGTTAATTCGCGAACTAAAACAACTTCTCTATCCCCATAAATTTCCTGCATGTTAGCCAAAGTATCCCCAACTCTAAAAGGACTCTCATAGAAAATTTGTGTTTCTGGATAAGAAAGCTTACTTTTCAAGAACTTTTGCTGCTCCCCTTTTTTTCTAGGAAGGAAGCCATAAAAAATATGAGGTTGAGGAACTAATCCTGAGGCAATCAAGGCAGTAATTCCTGCTGAGGCACCAGGAAGAGCGATAACATCAATTCCTTCATCAATTGCAGCTAAAACTAAATCATGGCCTGGGTCAGAAATTGAAGGCATTCCAGCATCAGAAACCTGTGCAATAGATTGTCCTTTTTTCAAAAAATCAATTAATTTAGGAATTTTTTCTTGGGAATTATGTTCATGAAACGACTCTTGCGGAACTTTAATTTCAAAATGGTTTAAAAGGCGCAAAGTATTTCGCGTATCTTCTGAACAAATCAAATCTACAGTTTTCAAAGTTTCAAGAGAACGTAGAGTCATATCTTGCATATTGCCAATTGGTGTTGGAACCAAATAAAGACTTCCAGCAGTTTTTAGGCCTTTAAATGACCGTTGAATACTAAATTTATTTTCCATCAGCGATACAAAAGCTCCAAACAATCTAAACAAGATTCCCCTTCAGCCAATCGTTCTGCATAATGCAGATGGCAAACATGGAAACCTTCATTAAAAATTTGAATCAAGTTAGGATTTGGCTGGTCTTTAGGCGTTTCTTTTTTAACTTCTTTTTTCTCAAATTCTGCCAAACGGTCACGCAATTTTTCTAATTCCATGCGTAAGGTTGCATTTTCAGTCATTGATGATTCAAGCACTTGGCGAATTCCTGAAATTTGCGTTAATGTGGTATTTAATGTATTTTCAAGTTCTCCCAGTTGGTCGAAAACATCATATTTATCAGCCATGATTCACCTCAATTTCTGCAAGTTCAAAATCCTTGCTATATTCTCCAAAGCGGATTTTTACTCTATTTTTTAAAACATTTAAGCCAACAACTTTTCCTTTTCCTTCTGAGGTAGTTACAAACTCACCAAAATCTGGGAAAAGTTGTTGGGCTTCTTTATAAAAACTATCTTCATAAGTTAAACAGCACATCAAACGACCGCAAAGACCGTTCAATTCATTTTGTTTCAAAGATAGATTTTGATTTTTGGCCATTTTGATTGAAACATTTGGAAATTCATAAACAAACTCAGAACAGCACAAAGGACGTCCACAAGGTCCAAGTCCACCATGAATTTTAGCCGCATCTCTTGGCCCAATTTGGCGAAGTTCAATCCTAATTCTAAAAGTTGTTGCCAACTCACGCAAAAGCAATCGAAAATCAACACGATTCTCTGCTGTAAACGAAATAAAAAGTTGCATTTGGTCGAAATTATAAGCAACATCAATAATTTTCATTTCCAAACCTTGTTCGATGACAAGTTGGCGAACTTTATCTTTGGCTTGTTTAGAACGTTCTTCAAGTTTTGCAATAACTTGGAGATCATCCTCATTTACTTCACGCACAATCGTGTGGTGAATTTCAAGATTCGCTTCTTCAGAAATTTCACGTACAATTTTTCCGTAAAAGTTTCCCTTATCTGAACGAAGGATAACTTCTGTTTGTGGAGCAAGTTCTATATCACTTATTGCAAATACATTTGATTCGCCATGTGCAAATTTTATTTCATAAATCATAATATTCTCCTGATATAAGATTTTTCAATCAAAGGATAAGTTTGACAAGTTTCATAAAACAAGAAAAGTTAAACTTGACTCAAATCGGACATTGCTTTTCCACATTTTTATTGCCTGAAATGTTTTTAAAAGTTCCTGACTCATTCTTTCTTGATTAAAAAGTTGTAATAAAAGTTCAAACGCTTGATTTTGTTTTTCTTTGTCATCAAAAATTTCGACTAATTCTTTCAAATACAAGAACGCCTCGTCAGCAGATGTTTTTAGAAGTTTTACAAATTGTTGAAGTCTTTGAAGCCCTTCGTTAAACCAGCTCTGCTGAGCTAATTCTAATGCTTTGTCAGTCGAATTACAGATTTCCGCAAGAAGTTCTGCTTGTGTTTTTAAAATACCATTCTTTTCCAAAAAATCTTGTAAGTATTGAACATTTTTTGGAAAATTAATAATTTGTGTCCGTGATTTTATTGTTTGTAAAATCATATTTTCATTGTCTGTCAGTAAAAAAACAACAATTTCTGTTTCTGGTTCTTCAATTGATTTCAATAAAGCATTTGCTGCATTAGGATGCATTTTTTCAGCTTCCTTAATTAAAAGCACTTGTTGATTTCCCTCATAACCAGATTCATTGAAAACTTGTGTCAGTTCTCGAATTTGTGCTGTTTTAATCGTTTGTCCATCAGGTTCAACGATATGTAAGTCGGTAAATTCTTGTTGGGCAACAAGACGACAGGAACGACAATGACCACAAGGCAAAGCATTTTCAGGATTCTCACAAAATAAGGCTTGGCTCAGCCAGATTGCTAATTCAAAAGAACCAAATCCCCCTGAAAATAAATAAGCATGACTTAATTTTCCATGTTGCAAAATCGTTGAGAACTGCTTATAAAGTTGAGGCTGAATATCTTTTATTTCCACAAGAAACCTTTCTAAATATTTACCAAATCTAGTCTAAATAACAAAATTAAAAAAACTATTTAACATCCTCATTTTTTGAAAAATGTAAGTATTTTTTAGCATTCTTAATTTTGCTGACAGATTAAATTGTCTTTAAAATTCACTGACAAATCTTTTTTTGAGGACGGAAAGTGTATCAGCTACCACTTTTTCTAAAGGTTGACTTGCATCTATTTTTACAAAACGCTCAGGTTCTTTTACAACAATCTCCAAATAACCTTCACGAACTTTACGATGCATCTCAGCTCTTTCCAAATCTAAACGATTTACCTCATCAGCTCGATTTTTCATAATTCGCTCAAGGGCAACATCCGTATCAACATCAAAATAAAGCGTCAAATCAGGCTTCAACCCATCTGTTGCAAAATAGTTAAGCCAATCAACAACTTCGACACCCAAATCACGGCCATACCCCTGATAGGCGACAGATGAATCAATAAATCGGTCAACAATGACAACTTTACCCGCTTGTAAAGCTGGCAACATTTTTTCTTGCATATGTAAACGACGCGCCGCCGCAAAAAGCATTAACTCGGTTTTAGAATCAATATCTGTATTCTTTGGATCAAGAATAATTTGGCGAATTTCTTCCGCCACTCGAACACCGCCTGGTTCACGAGTTGGGACAATTTCGCGCTTCATTTTTTGGATTTCAGGTAAAATTTCTTTTAAAACCGTTGTTTTTCCTGCTCCATCGGGTCCCTCAAGGGAAATTAGAATTCCATTCATAGCCTCTATTATACCAAAAAAACAAATATTTTATCTTTTTTCTAAAAATAATAGGGTCTCTTTTTGCGTAATTTTACTAAAAATTGTATAATATAACTGAAACAGCTTACTTGATTTGTTAATTCAAATAAATACGAGTAACATTCAATAAAAAATTTTCCACTTGAAAGGACAACTATGAAAAAAATTCTTGTTGTTGATGATGAAAAACCAATCTCAGATATCGTAAAATTTAATTTAACCAAAGAAGGTTTTGAAGTCTTTACAGCTTTTGATGGTGAAGAAGCTCTTGAAGCATTTAAAGAAGTACAACCTGACCTTATTCTGCTTGATTTGATGTTACCTAAACTTGATGGTCTTGATGTTGCACGTGAAATCCGTAAAACTTCTGACACTCCAATTATTATGGTGTCAGCTAAAGATAGTGAATTTGACAAAGTAATTGGTCTTGAACTTGGTGCTGATGATTATGTCACAAAACCATTCTCAAACCGTGAACTATTAGCTCGTATTAAAGCAAACTTGCGTCGTATCAATGTCGCACCTGCTGAATCTACTGACAATGTCAAGAAAGAATTGATTATCGGAAACCTCCGTATCAATCCAGCACACTATGCGGCTTATAAAAATGATAAACAACTCGACCTTACACACCGTGAGTTTGAATTGCTTTACTACCTTGCTCAACACCTTGGCGAAGTGATCACTCGTGAAAACCTTTTGGAAACCGTTTGGGGTTATGACTACTTTGGAGATGTTCGTACAGTTGACGTTACTGTTCGTCGTTTACGTGAAAAAGTTGAAGATACTCCAAGCCGTCCACAATACGTTTCAACACGCCGCGGGGTTGGCTACTACATGAGCAACCCACATGATTAAATTTTTTAATTCAATGATTTTTAAAGGAGTAGTTGCACACCTACTTCTTTTTGTCATCCTTTTTATGAGCAGTTTTGATTACAATTTTGCTCATTTAAGTACTTTTATTGGTTATTACTTATTTTCACTCGTCTTTGTTTTAGTCTTTCTCAATCAGCAACATCGCATGATTGTGAATGTTTCTAAACAGATAAATGACATAAAAAATGGCTATTTAAATCGCGATAAAATCCCAAAAGGGACGAGTGAAATCAATGAATTATATGATGAAATTTTAAAACTTGGTGAAGATATTGTTCGCACGCAGAACAATCTTGAAAATCAGCGTAATCAATTAGATAGTATTCTCGCATATATGGTTGATGGCGTCATTGCCACCGATCGTCGTGGAAATATTATTATGGCCAATAAATCAGCTTTGCACTATTTGAATACAGATAATGATCTCTTGATGCAAAAAAATATTGTTGAAGTTTTAAAAATTACTGACCAATATAATTTTTATGATTTATTAGAAAAAGAACCTGAAATAACTATTGAGACACATGATTCTGGGAATGAATCCATTTCGCTCCACATTAAATTTTCCCTCTTTCGTCGTGAATCTGGTTTCATCTCAGGAATTATTGCCGTCTTACATGATATGACTGAACAAGACAAGGCCGAACGAGAGCGCCGTCTCTTTGTTTCCAATGTTTCTCATGAACTCCGAACTCCGCTCACCTCAGTAAAAGCCTACTTGGAAGCACTAGAAGACGGAGCCATTGAGGATAAAGAAACAGCTTCATCCTTTATTAATGTTTCACTTACTGAAACTAATCGGATGATTCGAATGATTTCCGACCTTTTGACTTTATCAAGAATGGATCAAGACCGAATCGTTCTTAATAAAGAAATGATTAATTTAATTGCCTTCTTAGACTATCAAATTAACCGTTTAGACCAAATTTTAGAAACCGAATCAAACGATTTAATCTCTTCTAATTTCACTCTAGTCAGAAAATACTCTGAACAGCCCATCTGGGTCGAAATTGATACCGATAAAATTGCTCAAGTCATTGACAATATCATCGGAAATGCAATTAAGTATTCACCTAAAGGTGGAACTATTACAATTTCCGTTGAAAAACGTGAAAGTGATGTTCTAATCTCCATCAGTGACCAAGGAATGGGGATTCCAAAATCTGATTTACTTAAGATTTTTGACCGTTTCTACCGAGTTGATAATGCTTCAAGAAATTCAAAAGTTGGGGGGACAGGTTTAGGCCTCTCTATTGTCCATGATATTGTTAAAATACATGGCGGAACAATTTTTGCAAGTTCTGAAGGAGAAGGAAAAGGAACGACCTTTAGTTTCACTCTTCCATATTCTTTAGAAGCCGCAGATGACTGGGATGATGGCACTGATGAGTTTGAATTTGAGGATAATGAATAATTTCCCCTAAAAAGAGTCCATACATATTTGTGGACTCTTTTTTTATGAATAAACCTAGACTTTTACCACAAAAAACTCTCTTAAGGTAATGAATTTCCTGATAAATTTATTTTCAAATAAAATATAAAAGCTCATGGCAATCCCACTATTTTTCTGCTACAATAGACTGTATGACTGAACAAAATGGCTTTAAATATTCCATTTTAGCCTCTGGTTCAACAGGAAATTCTTTTTACTTAGAAACTCCAAAGAAAAAAATTCTTGTTGATGCCGGACTATCTGGAAAAAAAATAGAAAGTTTACTATCAGAAATTGACCGTGACATTCATGATATTGATGCTTTATTAATTACCCATGAACATAGTGACCATATCAAAGGGATTGGTGTTTTGGCAAGAAAATATGGTATTGACCTTTACGCAAATGAAGATACTTGGTCTGAACTAGATAGTAAAAATGCTTTAGGAAAAATCCCTGTTGAACAAAAACATCTGTTTGAAATGGGAAAAACAATGACTTTTGGTGATATTGATATTGAATCTTTCGGCGTGAGTCACGATGCTATCGCACCACAGTTTTATCGTTTCATGAAAGATAACAAAAGTTTTGTTATGCTAACTGATACAGGTTATGTATCCGATAGAATGCGTGGAACCATTGAAAATGCAGATGCTTATCTTATGGAATCAAACCATGACATTGAGATACTCCGCATGGGAGCTTATCCTTGGCGGACAAAGCAACGTATCCTAAGTGACCAAGGCCACTTATCTAATGAGGACGGCGCTGAGGCTGCTTTTAGTATTCATGGTAATAAGACAAAACGAATTTTTCTAGGGCACTTGAGTTTAAATAATAATATCAAAGAACTTGCTCATCTTACTATGGATGGTTACTTACAGCAACATGATGTCGATACCAAAAAGGACTTGAAGATCCTTGATACTAGTCACGAACATGCTAGTCAACTTTACGATATTTAGTTACTCATCAGCAAATAAAAAAAGAACCCTAAGGGTTCTTTTTTATTACATCATACCACCCATTCCCATGCTAGGGTCCATTGGAGGCATAGCTGGAGCAGCTGGTTCTGGCTTATTAGCAACTACTGCTTCAGTAGTCAAAATTAAACCAGCAACAGAAGCCGCGTTTTGCAAAGCTGAACGAGTTACTTTTGCAGGGTCAACAATTCCTTCTTCAATCATATTAACCCATTGACCAGTTGCAGCATTGAATCCTGTACCTACTTCTTCTGAACGAAGTTTATCAATGATAACTGAACCTTCATATCCTGCATTGGCAGCAATTTGACGAACTGGTTCTTCAAGAGCACGGCGAACAATGTTAATACCTGTTTGAATATCTCCTTCTTCTGAAAGTTTATCCAAAGCAGCAATAGCATTAACAAGTGCTGTACCACCACCAGAAACAATACCTTCCTCAACGGCTGCACGTGTTGCATTAAGTGCATCTTCAATCAAGAGTTTCATTGCTTTGAGCTCTGTTTCAGTTGCAGCACCAACTTTAACAACTGCAACACCACCAGCTAATTTTGCAAGACGTTCTTGTAATTTTTCACGATCAAAATCAGAAGTTGTTTTTTCAATTTGCGCTTTAATAATAGCTACACGATCAGAAATAGCATCAGCAGAACCAGCACCTTCAACAATTGTTGTGTGGTCTTTATCCACAGTTGCCTTAGCTGCTTGTCCTAAAGCTTCAAGAGTAGCATCTTTAAGATCAAGACCAAGTTCTTCAGTAATTACTGTACCACCTGTCAAGATAGCCAAATCTTCCAATTGAGCTTTACGACGATCACCAAATCCTGGTGCTTTTACAGCTACAACATTGAAGACACCTTTAATCTTATTAAGAACAAGCGTTGGCAATGCTTCTCCATCAACATCATCAGCTACAATAAGAAGTGGACGATTTGTTTTCAAGATTTGTTCAAGGAGCGGTAAAATTTCTTGAATGTTTGAGATTTTTTTGTCGGTAATAAGAATATAAGGATTATCTAATTCAGCAACCATTTTTTCTGTATTAGAAACCATATATTGACTCAAATATCCACGGTCAAATTGCATTCCTTCAACAACATCGAGTTCAGTTTGCATCCCTTTTGATTCTTCAATGGTGATAACTCCGTCAGAACCTACACGTTCCATTGCATCAGAAATATACTCACCCACTTTTTCACTACGTGATGAAACGGTAGCTACTTGCGCAATTGCTGATTTATCGTGGACAGGAATTGCCATCTCTTTAATTGACGCAACAGCTGTTTCAGCAGCAAGTTCAATTCCTCGGCGAATACCAACTGGATTTGCACCTGCGGTAACATTTTTTAAACCTTCACGAACGATAGCTTGTGTCAAAACTGTCGCTGTTGTTGTACCGTCACCTGCGATATCATTTGTTTTTGAAGCAACTTCTGAAACAAGTTTAGCTCCCATATTTTCAAAATGATCTTCAAGTTCAATCTCTTTGGCAATCGTTACACCATCGTTTGTAATTAAAGGTGATCCATATGATTTTTCAAGAACAACATTGCGACCTTTTGGTCCAAGGGTTGTTTTTACTGTATCAGCAAGAATATCAATCCCACGCATCATCGCTGTTCTAGCATCACTTGAAAATTTAATATCTTTTGACATTTTAGCTCCTTTTTAAGAATATATTTTTAATTTTATAGATTTTAAGATAGACAAAAGACAACCAAAAAAATGATTGCTTTTATAATTTTACTCTACAATTGCAAGAAGGTCTGAATCTTTGAGAATCAAGAATTCTTCACCATCCATTTTTACGGTCGTTCCAGCAAATTTTTCAAAAATTACTGTGTCCCCTACTTTTACGAGTGGAGAAATCAGTGTTCCATGATGATTTGTTTTCCCTTCACCGACGGCAACAACTTCAGCTGTTTGAGGTTTTTCTTGGGAAGCGCTTGTTAACACAATTCCACCCATTGATTTTTCCTCTTCTTCTTTTACACGTAAAACTACGCGATTCTCTAAAGGTTTCAACATTATATTTTCCTCCATTTTTTATTTTTTAGCACTCTTATTAAACGAGTGCTAACATATTCTTATTTTATCTCAATGGTCAGATTTAGTCAAGAGAAAACATTTAGATTTTATGAAATAAATTAGAAAGGGAGTTCTTCCGCATCAAGTAAGGTTTCTTCAGTCTTTATAGCGCTTTCTCGTAAAGCGATTGTTGCCCTACTTTCAAGTAAATCATAACTCAGTCCTAAGATTTCTGTGACATAATGTTTTTGATTTTGCTTATCCGTATAATTTCTAGTTCTAATTTCTCCTTCAATTGAAATAAGACTTCCTTTTTTTGCGTAAGAAACTAAAGTTTCTGCAGATTTTCCCCAAATAATAATTGAAATAAAATCTGCCTCTCGTTCTCCTTTTTCATTTTTGAAACGGCGATTGACTGCCAAGGTCACACGGACATATGATTTATCATTTGTTGTTTTTGAAATTTCTGGCGCACTGGTTAAGCGTCCAATTAACATGGTTTTATTCATAATAAAATCCTCCTAACTTTTTATACGTAAAGTTAGGACATTTGTCACAAAAAAATATAAAATCTATCAATTGATAGATTTTTTATGGTTTATTTTGCATTTAAAGCTGCAACAGTCATGTAATTATATGGACTATTGAAGTGTGGTAAGAAGAATAAATCAAGTAAGGCTAATTCATCAATCGTTTTCTTTTCTTGAATAGCTAAACTAAACATATTAATATTTCCTGCAATTATTTCACTCTTGCTAGCAAGTTGAGCACCAATAATTCTGCGACTTTTTGTTTCATAAACGATACGAATTTTCACACTATCATTATTTTCATGAAGGAACCATGCTTTTTGCTTATCTTCAAAATCACTAAATGAAACTTCTAGGCCGATTTTTTTCGCAGCTTTAACCGACAAGCCCGTAGAAGTCATATTGTAACCAAAAATAGAGATTCCATTAGAACCTTGTACACCAACAGACTCTATTGATTTTCCTCCAATATTATGACCAGCAACAATCCCTGAGCGAACAGCGTTTGAGGCAAGGGCAATGTAGGTGAAGTCTTGTAAAGCATTAGAATAGATTGTGGCAACATCTCCTACAGCAGAAACATCTGGGTCACTACTTTGTTGATGTTTATCCACTTTGATTGCTCCATTTTTAAAGGTTTCTAAATGTTCACCAGCCAATGCACTATTGGCTGTAAAGCCAATACAATTAATAACGAGGTCAACATCATAAGTTGATTTATTAGTTACAATCTGTGATACATGACCTTTTTCATTTGCCTTAAACTCTTGAGCTAATTCCCCAAAATGGAGTTCAATTCCATGTTGGGCAAGATTTTCATCCATCCCTTTAGCAAACTCTTCATCATAATATGAAGCAAGTGAAGTACTTTCTGCATCAAAAAGTAGGACTTCTTTTCCACGACGTTTGGCAGCTTCAGCAATTTCTGTCCCAATATAACCAGCACCAATCACAGCAATCCGTTTCACATCATTCTTAGCAAACTCTTCGTCAATGGCTTGCCCTTCTTGAAAAAGTTTTAAAAAATGAATGCCTTTAAGATCTTTTCCTGGCAAGTTAGGAATAATTGGACGTGAACCTGTTGCCAGAACGAGTTTATCATAACTTTCTGTAATCTTTTCTCCAGTTTTTGACTTGGCATAAATCATTTTATTAGTAAAGTCAATTTCTGAAACTTCTGTTTCTGTTAATATCTTTACTCCCTTTTTTTCAAAATCTTCTGCTTTGGCATAAAACAGCTCATCTGGTTTTTCAATTTGTCTTCCGACCCAAATAGCTGTCCCACACCCCAAGTAACTCATATTACTGTTACGGTCAATCATAACAATCTCATGGCCTGGATATTGATCAATTAATGTATTTGCTGTAGCAATGCCTGCGTGGTTCGTACCGATAACTACGATTTTCATGCTAATAATTCTCCTTTAAATGTAAAATTCTTTTTACATTATTCAGTTTAGCATAAGTCCTTCTATTTTCTTTTGTAAGCGCTTGTGAACTTTGTGAAAAAATTATTTTATTTTTTTAGATAAAAAAAACTGCCAAAATAAACTATTTTGACAGTTTTATTATTATGCTTGCCACATTGTTTCTGAATCAAAAGCTTTACCAGCGGATAAATCTGATGATAATTCAATGATTCCACGAACCTCAGGAGCATTTGGTAATTCAAGTTCACGAGCTGAACAAAGCATTCCGTAAGATTGAACACCACGAAGGGCTCCTGGGAAAATCAATGAGCCGTTAGGCATCATAGCACCAGGTAAAGCAGCAACTGTTTTTAAGCCAAGAGCTGCGTTTGGAGCACCACAAACAATTTGTACTGGATCGGCAAAACCAACATTAACTTTACAGATATGTAAATGGTCTGAATCTGGATGATCTTCCATTTCAACAATTTCAGCGACAACAAATTTGGGTTGTGCATCGTGAACAAGAACATCGCTAAATCCTGATTTACCAAGCTCTTTGTTCAACGTTTCAATATCATCAGATGATAAGACGACTTGACCATTTCCTGACAAATTAGCCAATAGAGATTTCGCTTCAAAAATATTCCAAGCAACCGTCGCTCCAGTTTCTTCAATAAAAACACGAGCTACTTTTCCCTTACGTTCGAAGTTTACTTTTTCTCCCTTATCATTTGCAGTGATAAGCATTAAAACGTCACCGACATTTGTGTTGTATGTTGCAATCATTTTCTTATTTTTCCCTTTTAATTTCTTAACTTTGATTATTATAGAATATAATTCTTAATATATCAACGCTTGTCCTGCGATGATACTATTTCGCACTCGCTAAGAAAGTATTGACTTCTTCTTTTGTTTTACGTAATTTATTTACTAGACGAGCTTTTTCTTTGCCATCCTCAATCACGACAAAACTTGGAATTCCCATAATTCCCCATTCAATCGCAAGATCCATATATTCATCACGGTCTACTTCAACAAATTTAAAGTCTGGATTTTCTACTTCAATTTCTGGCATTTTTGGCTTAATAAAATTACAATCTCCGCACCAACCAGCCGTGAAAAAGAAGACTGTCTTTTCCGGTCCTTTTACAAGTTCGGCTAAATTTTCAATATTTTCTGGAATAATCATTCTACATTCTCCTTTTATTTCTAAATGAATACTAAGCTTTCTTACAGAATTTTTTCATTTTTTTCAAAGACTTCTAAAGTTTTAGCATTGATTTCAAAAGTGATTGCCTTATTTTCACTGACAAGTCCTCCCTCAAAAAGAGCACCCGTAGTTGGCTCCTCAAAAATCCAAAAAGCGTCTATTTTTCTTGTTGAAAAATGTTGCCGAGCTCTGTCAGTAAGTTCATGAATCACTTCTTCTTCCATAGTTTTATAGCCATGATAAGCAACGTGAGCAACTGTTGCACCCGCAATAATTCCCAAACCAAACTTTAGTATTTTTTTCATATGGAAATTTTAACATATTTCTTGGTATAATTATAGTGTAAATCATCAAAATTTTTGCTGACAAATCTGTCAGTAAATTTTTCAGTATTCCGGAGGAGAAAAATGGAACTATTCGACAAAGTAAAAGCACTGACAGAAATTCAAGCGACTTCTGGTTTTGAGGGATCTGTTCGTGACTATTTAAAAACACGCATGATTGCTCTTGGTTACCAGCCAGAATTTGATGGTCTTGGTGGTATATTTGTCACTAAAACTTCAAAAGTAGCAAATGCCCCACGTATTATGATTGCAGCCCACATGGATGAAGTTGGCTTTATGGTCAGCTCAATCAAAGCTGACGGAACATTCCGGGTCGTTCCACTTGGTGGTTGGAATCCTTTAGTTGTCTCTGGACAACGTTTTACATTATTCACACGTACAGGTAAAAAAATTCCTGTCGTAACTGGTGGGCTTCCTCCACATCTTCTTCGTGGAACTGGTGTTACTCCTCAAATTCCTGCCATTTCTGATATTGTCTTTGATGGAGCTTTTGAGAATGCTGCAGAAGCTACAGAATTTGGAATCGCTCAAGGCGATGTAATCATTCCAGAAACTGAAACAATTCTCTCTGCTAATGGTAAAAATATTATTTCTAAAGCTTGGGACAATCGTTACGGTTGTTTAATGATTCTTGAACTTCTTGAATTTTTAGCTGACAAAGAATTACCTGCTACATTGATTATCGGAGCCAATGTTCAAGAAGAAGTTGGCCTTCGTGGAGCCAAAGTTTCTACAACTATGTTCAAGCCTGATTTGTTCTTTGCTGTTGATTGTTCACCTGCTAGTGATACGTTTGGTGATGACAACGGTCGTCTTGGAGAAGGAACAACGCTTCGTTTCTTTGACCCAGGTCATATTATGCTCCCTGGAATGAAAAATTTCTTGCTTGAAACTGCTGATAAGGCTAAAGTTAAAACCCAAGTTTATATGGCTAAAGGTGGAACTGATGCAGGTGCTGCCCACTTAGCTAATAATGGAGTCCCTTCAACAACGATTGGTGTTGTTGCTCGTTATATTCACAGTCATCAAACAATTTTCAATATTGATGATTTCAATCAAGCACAAACTTTCTTGAGAAATATCGTAACATCACTTAGTACTGAAAAAGTAGCTGAAATTAAAAACTATTAAATTTAAAAAACAAAAGAAAAAATCACTAGGAAACCTATCCTAGTGATTTTTTGTATTTTATTGACCAAAGTTATAATTAGGCAATATCTTTTTCCAACCAGCAGCTATATCACTTGCCGAACCACCAATAGAAAAATCATATGTGGTTGTAGGGGCACCAGACTTTGTAGCCCAGAAGCTTGTCGTAGTGTCTCCACCGAGATTAACCTCTTGTGTCTTACCATTTGATAATTTAACATTAACTTTTCCTGGTTTTTCACCCGTAGAAACTAATACTTTACTCTTAGTCACATTTGGATCACTATTAGGGTCAGTAAATTTTTGACCAGGTCCGAAAATATTTGGATCGGCAGCATTAATTGCATTCACCAAATTAGCTGTAAATTTTGCGTTATTAATAAAACCTGAATTTTGAGACATTGCAGAATTGTCATCGTGACCAGCCCAACTACCAAGTGTCACTGAAGGTGTCGAAAGCATCATCCAAACGTCTGTATAATTATCAGTTGTTCCTGTTTTACCAGCCCATTGAACATTAGTTGCAAGAGAAGAATTAAGGCTTTGTAACTCACCATAAAACTTACTTGTTTTTTGAGATTTAATAGCATCTTGAAGCATATATTCCATAATGGTAGATGTTGCTTCTGAATAAACTTGAGTTCCCCCAGTACTTTGATGTTGATAAATTACATTTCCCGTATCATCTTTGATACTATCAACAATATACCAAGGCTCATATTTTCCACCATTGGCTAAAGTTTGATAACCATTCGTATGTTGAACCACCGTTGGATCAATTCCTCCTCCAAGAGGAAGTGACTCTACAGAATAATCTGCAACATCATATCCCATCTTCGTCATGTAAGGTTCAACAGATTTTCCTTTATTCAAAATCGTTTGATAGGTCCAATAAGCAGGAATATTATAAGAAACATTCAAGGCTTCTGAAAATGGCATCATCTCCGTTCCCTTATTGCCGACGTGTTCGATGTCTTGCCCACTCGAATATTTTGCGGGATAGTTAGATAGAACACTTGCAGAACCCATCAAGCCCATGTCAATTGCCGGTCCATAAGCTAGTATTGGTTTGATTGAAGAACCAGGTGAACGTTTAGTATCAAAAGCATGGTTTACTTGGCTTTGTGAAAAATCCAAACCGCCAATAAAGCCATAAACAGCCCCTGTTTTATTATCCATTAAGACATTACCAGTTTGAATAAGACCCGTACCGTCTTGCATCAAACCACTGTAATTAGTTACGGCATTTTGCATTGCATCATATACTTGTTGATTGATAGTTGTAGTTACTGTATAACCACCGTTTTGCAATGACTGTTCAGCTAATTCTCGATAACGTTGTTTAGTACTATCATTTCCTAAATCAGTTGCCGAAACTTTATCTCGCTTAATCAAATAATTATAGATATCAGTAATTGCTTCATTATAAACAACATTATATAAATAACCATGTTCTTGTGATTGAGCTACTCCTGGTTGTAAAAATTCTGTTGTAATATCATAAGCTTTGTATTTCTTGTAATCAGCTTCTGAAATATAGCCCCCACGATAAAGATAAAACAAGACTTCTTTTTGACGTTCAAGACCGTAACTCATGTTTTCTTTTGACTTTAGAGAACCATCAGCCGCATAAGGAGAATACACGATAGGACTTTGTGGCAACCCAGCAATAAAAGCAGCCTCAGGTATTGTTAAATCCTTAGCAGATTTTCCAAATATACCAAGAGAAGCTTCTTGAATCCCTGCAATATTTTGTCCTTTATTATTTCGCCCAAAAGGTGAGACATTTAAATAATCAGTCAAAATTTGGTCTTTACTCAAGTAGCTATTAAGTTTAAGAGCATAGACAATTTCACTAGCTTTACGTTGGAAGGTAACACTATCTCCTAAAACTTGTTGTTTAATTAACTGTTGGGTAAGGGTTGAACCACCAGAACTTGTGCCACCACCTACTGAACCAAGAATTCCACGAACAACTGCCTTAGGAACCACGCCCTTATTCGTTTTAAAGCTATCATCTTCTGTTGCAATTAAAGCATTTTTAACATTAGGAGAAATCTCGTCACTTTTGACGGTAACACGCACCAAATCACTAGAGATATCCGAAATTGCTTGACCATTACTATAATTAATGACAGAAACGCCATGAATATCATTAATTTTTGCAAGCATTTCCGTTTTATTTGGTGTCTTCGTTTGCTCAACCAATCGAGCAAAATAGCCTACACCTGTCGCCGCACCAAAGACACCCACTAAAGCAAAAATTATTCCAAAAATTACAATTAGTCCGCGGACCACCTTAAAAGTGATTGACCAACCCGATTTTTCATCATTATCTTTAGGATTTTTGGACAGAGACTTACTTTGTTTCCGCCGCTTATTTTCCATTTTTTCTTTTAAACGCGCACGTGCTTCTTCTTGCGAGTCAATTGAGGATTTTTTCATGCCTTTATTATATCAAATTTAAAATAATTTTTCGCCACTTTCAGAATTTTTTTTATTAATTTGTTATAATGTAAAACAGTGCTGTTAATTTTTTTACTTTTTATCCAAAGTGGACAGCTCAATCATTATAGAAAGGATTTTTTTATGAACATTTTTGACGAACTTAAAGCACGTGGTTTGGTTTTCCAAACAACGGACGAAGCTGCGCTTTCTAAAGCGCTGACGGAGGACATGGTTTCCTATTATGTAGGATATGACCCTACCGCTGATTCCCTTCATTTAGGTAATCTTGTACTAATTTTGACAATGAAACGTCTACAAATGGCTGGACATAAACCTTATGCGCTTGTTGGTGGTGCAACTGGTTTGATTGGTGATCCTTCTTTCAAAGATTCAGAACGTTCACTTCAAACAAAAGACACTGTAACAAAATGGTCTGGAAAAATCCGTAGTCAGCTTGAGCGTTTCCTGGATTTTGAAAATGGTGAAAATAAGGCAGAAATGACCAATAACTACAACTGGTTTGAAAATCTGACTTTTATTGATTTCCTCAGAGATGTGGGTAAACATTTCACCGTTAACTACATGATTTCTAAAGACTCTGTAAAATCACGGATGGAAAGTGGAATTTCTTATACAGAATTTGCTTACCAAATTATGCAAGGTTATGATTTCTACGAATTGAACCAATTGCACAATGTTACTTTACAACTTGGTGGTTCTGATCAATGGGGAAATATGACTGCTGGAACAGAGCTTTTACGTCGTAAAGCGAACAAGCAAGGTCATGTTATTACTATTCCATTAATTACAGATTCAACTGGTAAAAAATTCGGTAAATCAGAAGGAAATGCAATTTGGCTTGATGCTGATAAAACATCTCCTTATGAAATGTACCAATTTTGGCTTAATGTTGATGATGCAGATGCTGTAAAAATGTTGAAAATTTTCACCTTCCTTTCATTAGAAGAGATTGCTGAAATTGAAGAACAATTTGAAGCAGCTCGTCATGAGCGTTTGGCCCAAAAAGTTTTGGCTCGTGAAGTTGTCAGCTTAGTTCACGGAAAAGCAGCTTATGAACAAGCAGTTAAAACATCAGAAATCTTATTTGGCGGCGGAGATTTGCGTCAATTAGATGCTAAATCAATCTTAACTGGTCTTAAAGCAGCTCCACAACATCAAGTTACTGATGATGAAGATTTAACTTTAGTTGAACTTTTAATCTCTGCTGGAATAGCTCCTTCAAAAAGACAAGCTCGTGAAGATATTACAAATGGTGCGATTTATATCAATGGTGAACGTGTTCAAGCACTTGATTATGTTATTACAGATTCAGATAAAATTGAAAATCGTTTAACTGTCATTCGTCGTGGGAAAAAGAAAAACTTCGTTTTGACTTATTAATAAAACAAAAATTCTGTTCTAAATGGGACAGATTTTTTTTATTAAAAAATTTGAGCATTGCTCTTTCTTTTAGGCCACAATATGTTATAATAACTGTACTGAATATGTTTTTAGGTGATCAAAATGATAGATAAAAAATTTGAAGATAAGTTAAATAAATTGCGTGAGATGTACATCAATAAACGTCCTGAAGAATCTGAAAAACTTGATGATAGTAAGAAATTTGAAGCTTTCATGGCCCTTTCGGATGAAGAAAAAGAAGAAAAGCTCAACGCTAAACTTGAACTACTTACTGATAAGCTCGTTACCCTTGATGAAAAATTAGGGGATTTGTTGGCTAAAAATGCAAGTGCCGATGATATTTCTGAGCTTAAATATTATATTGATGCAGTTAAAAATAAAAAATTAATTCTTGAACAAAAACTTGAATTAATTAAAAATGGTGAGTTTGATGCTGCTCGTAAAGAACGTGTAAAACGTCAACTCACTGATTTGGAACTCAAACGTTGTAAAGCGCTTTTAGGTAAAAAAGACTGCTCAAAAATCAATGAAAAAATTGCTTTGAAGAAAAAAGCAATTAATCGTTTGAAATAAATTATGTAGATTAGGTACGGTAGAGCTAGCTTTGATAGCTCTACTTTGTACTTTTTAGCGCTCATTAGTCAATTACACAGAAAGGACTCTATGCTCCATATTATTTTTTATGTCATTGTTTTCCTTTTGGTATTAGTTTTTTCAAATGTCCTTAACAAAGTTTTCCCAAAACTTGCCCTCCCTCTTATTCAAGTGGTTTTAGGACTTATTTTGGGCTTTTTTGGTGCTGACGAGGTTTTACATGTCGCACCTGAATTTTTCTTAGGATTTATTATTGCTCCTCTTCTTTTTAGAGAAAGCGAAGAAGCTGATGTCAAACACATTTTAAAACATAGTAAAATTATTTTAGTTTTAATTTTCCCTCTTGTCTTCATTACAACCCTTGGATTGGGTTTGATTTCTAATTGGATTTACATGGGATTACCTTTAGCTGCTTGCTTTGCATTAGGAGCAAGTCTCGCTCCTACTGATGCTGTAGCTGTTGGAGCTTTATCAAAGAATTTCTCTTTCCCTCGTCGGGTTATGAGTGTTTTGCAAGGTGAAGGTTTGCTCAATGATGCTTCCGGAATTATTTCTTTTCAGATTGCTTTAGTTGCTTTAGTTACTGGTTATTTCTCTTTCCCAGATGCAACAATGAAATTAGTTATTTCAGCACTTGGTGGAGCTGCTATTGGTTTTACTTTAATTTACATCAAAGGACTTGTCTTAAGACTTCTGGAAGATGTTGACGCACGGGATGTTTCTGGTTATCTTCTTTTAGAGCTGGTCGTTCCTCTTGCTGCCTTTCTCATTTCCGAAGAATTACATGTTTCTGGAATCATTGCTGCAGTTGTTGCTGGAGTCATGTCAGCAAACGGTCTTAAGAGAACTACTTTATTTGATGCTCAAGTTGAAAAACTCAAGAGTACAATTTGGGATACTTTAACATTTATTTTAAATTCCTTTGTCTTTCTTTTCTTAGGAATTGAACTTTATCAACTTGTAGTTCCACTTTTAGTTGATCCTGTTTATTCATCAGCACTTTTAATTGTTCTTGCTCTTGCCTTGACTGCTGGATTATTTGCACTCAGATTTATTGTCATTGCTTTTTATTATTGGCTTCGCTCCCTTAAACAAAAACAACCGTTTTCTGCTTATTGGAATGATGTATTTCTCCTCACTTTTGCTGGTTCTAAAGGAACAGTAAGTATCGCAACGATTCTTTTGGTTCCACGAACTGTAGATGTTCAACCCGTTCTCGTCTTTCTAGCCGCTGCGGTAACTGGCTTAAGTTTCTTAGTTGGAATGTTCATTCTTCCTTTCTTTGCGGTTAAAAAAGTTTCTAAAGTTAATAATATCTCTAAAATTGCGATTTTATCTGAGGTAGTTGATGAATTACATCAGGATATGAAATCGGCTAAAAACCCTCAGGGTTATGATATCGCTATTGATGCTTATCAGGAACGAATTCAACAATTAATTATTGAACAAGAGTCAACAGATATGGCGATTGATTACAATGATTTGCAACTTTTGATTATCCGAATTGAATCTGAAGGGCTTGAAGTTGCCTTGCGTGAAAATAAAATTTCAATGTATACTTACCGAACTTATCAACGATATATTCGCTCATTAGAAACAAGTATTGTCCATTCACTGGTTTCCAGTATCCAATTTGTTTATGTTATTGCCTTGCGTGCTTTTCATTTACTTACCTCTCGTGTCTTACATGTTGACTTTTATTTCAAGAAAACAAAGGCGGCAATGGAAACAACACGAGATGAAATTACTGAACTTTATTTCAATAATACCGAACTTATCTTGCAAGCTCTTGATAATTTAAATGGTGTCTTTGATGAGCAACTATTGAATTTCTTGCAATCAGAACGTTTAAGAACATCTGAAATCGTCGCAACTGGTGGTCATATTTCACGGATGATGAATAAGGCTCAGCCTAACAACATTACCGAAATGATGCGGGCCTATTATTTGGAACGTAAAGTCATTTTTGAACATGAACTTTCTGGAGCAATTACTGCACGAGAAGCCAAAGATATGCGTCTTAATGTTAATATTCTTGAAGATTATTCACTTGCAAGTAATCATCATACATTACTTTTTGACTTCTTAGAACGTCGGAAAAATAAAAATTAAAATAAAAAGTTACTGACAGACCTGTCAGTAACTTTTTATTTTTCAATTCTAATAATCGTTTCTAACTCAATATTTCCTTGAATCGCTCTTGAAATCATGCAAGAACTTTCTGCCCGTTTGGCAAGTTTAATTGCTTTAACTTCATCTGACTCTTTTGTCAATTTCATAGCGACATGATAAGTTATTTTTTCATAAGTAAAGGTTCCTTTTGTCACATCAACTATTCCTTTAGCATCTACTTTCAGATGTTCCAGGAGAATATCATTTCGCTCAAGCATGGCAGCTAATGTAATCGAATAACAGGTACTGGCTGCTCCGAGTAGCATTTCATCAGGATTTGTTCCGACTCCTGGTCCATCCATAGTTTTAGGAATTGAAATTTTTTCATTCAGTGCCCCAGCCTGTAAGTCACCGATGGAATTTCTTCCCCCTACCCAATCAATATGTGAATTAAAAAGATGTTTTACCATTTTTTATCCTTTCAATTTACTGACAGAAAAAAATATGACTCTCCTATTTTCTGTCTGTAAATTCAATAAAAAGTCTGTTCAATGACAGACTTTTCTTTAGAATGTTTGAGCTTCTAACTCTACTTTATTAATGAATTCAGAAAGAAGTTCTTCTGTTTTTTCTGGATCATAAGCATGTCCTTCAACGGCAATTTGTCTAAAATCGCTACCGATAAAATTGAAGATTGCTGACATGTAAATTGTTGCTGGATCTTGTGCTCCATAAACTCCACCATTAGCTTGTAAGTGCAAGACTTTTTTGCCATTTGCTAAACCAACAGGACCTTCGGCTGTATATTTGAATGTTTTACCGGCAACATTGACTGTATCAACCCAAGATTTAAGTTCAGCAGGAATCATCAAGTTATACATTGGATTAGCAATGACTACTTTATCAGCTGACAAAAATTGTTCTGTAAAACCAGCAAAACGAGCCAATTTATCTTTTTGTGAAGCTGTAAGTTCAGCATTCTCACCTGCGAACATTGCACTGACCAATTCAGTATTCAAAGTTGGAATATCAGCACTGAAAACATCTAGTTCTTCAATTTCATCTTCTGGATGAGCAGCTTTATAGGCTTTGACGAAAGCATCAAGACCTTTGAGTGAAAGTGAATAATCAGCAGTAAGTGGGTGACCTTTTACAACAAGAAGTTTAGACATATTTTGTTCCTTTATAGAAATTATTTTTGTGTTATAAAAATTATTATAGCAAACTTTTCTAAATTATCAATATATTTAGTACGTGAAAATTTACACATGTAAACATTTTACTGACAGAAATTCTGTCAGTAAAAAAACAATCATTTAGATTGTTTTTATTTTACTTTTTACGTCCCAACAAACGGAATAAGCCAAGAACCCAAGTCACTAAAACAAGAAATGTTGAAAAATAGAAGGCCACGTGGAAACCGTGTAAAAAGACATCTGGTTGATTGTGCAAATAAGTTGTTACCTTATAACCCAACTGATTAGACATCGCTGTGAATAAAATCAATGTTGCTAAAGACGTCCCTAAAACAAAGGCCATATTACGGGCAAGAGAATTAACTGACCCAGCAATTCCTAAATACTTACGGTCAACAGTTTCCATAATCAAAGCATTGTTTGGGCTTTGGAAAATCCCCATAGACATTCCTTGAATCAAAAGAATAACAACAACTAGCCATGGAGCAGAATGCGGATTTATCAGTAAATAGCCGAGCTGTGACAAAACAATCCCTGAAATTCCTACAAAAGTAACAATTTCTTTATCCATTTTATCTGCTGCCGAACCTGCTAAAGGGCTAGCAATCAGCATAGCAACAGGATAAGCCATCATAATCATCCCTGCCAAGCCTGGCCCATAATTTCTAAAATCTTGTAAGTAGAATGGTAACAAAATACTTGAGAACATCGCTACTGTAAAATTAAAGAGAGCCATAATAATACTCATTGAAAATAATTTTGATTTAAAAATTCCTAAATCAAGCAAAGGCTGAGCGACCTTTTTCTCTGTTAAAATAAATATTCCAAAGAGAATAAAGCCAAGCAATGCACCAATAATAATTAATGGATTGGTCCAACCCAAAGCTTGCCCAAAATTAAGAGCTAAGAAAAGCAAAACAATAACAGAAGTCATTAATGTTCCACCTTTAAAATCAATATCCGACCATTTTCCACTGGTTTTTTCTTTTGGCAAAGCATGATTTCCAAAAATCCATGCTAAAATTCCGATAGGGACATTTATCCAAAAGATATAATTCCATGAAGC
Source organism: Lactococcus sp. FSL K6-0773 (assembly GCF_038006485.1). Lineage (NCBI taxonomy): Bacteria > Bacillati > Bacillota > Bacilli > Lactobacillales > Streptococcaceae > Lactococcus > Lactococcus sp. FSL K6-0773. The sequence goes on from NZ_JBBOVF010000001.1 coordinate 1,427,580, forward strand.
GACCTGTAAAATCAGTCCTCCAAGGGCAGGTCCAGCGATTGAGCCAACCGATACAAACATTGCTGAAATGGAAAGTGCTCTTGCTCGACTTTCAGGTGGGAAAATTTCTGAAATAATTCCAAAACCGGTTGCCATAAACATTGACGCCCCAATAGCCTGAATCACCCGTGCAAAAAGAAGAAAACCTAAGCCCCAACCAAAATTTAACCCAGCAAGTGCAGAGCCTAAAATAAAAATTCCCCAACCAATGCGGGCAATTCGTGATTTACCTATTAAATCGCCTAAACGGCCAAAAATCAGTACAATCGCTGAAATTACAATTAAATAGATTGTCACCACCCAAGTGATTTGAGAAGTAGAGACATGAAGCTCCTTTGACATTGTTGGTAGAGCAATATTAACAATTGAACCATCCAATGTTGACATAAATGTAAATATCCCTAAGGCAATTAAAGCCTTTATTCTGTCTGACATAAAATCCTTTCCTATAAATTGAGTATCACCTTCTTTAAATAAAATTCCTAATAAGTCTTGTTATACTGATGAACTCAATTAATTTTTCCTAAGTTTATAAATAACGTTGGTAATTATATCCTTGTTTCCAATCTTTGTCAAGTTTAGACTATCAATCGTAGTTTCCTAATCAAATGAAAATGCTACTCATAATATTATAAGTAGCATTTTTTATTATAAGAAATCAGCAAATTCCTCTTCTTCAGTTTGGTCCCAGTTTTCACCAATAATTGTTGTGAGCATAATTCCTTTGACCGCACGGTCAACCATCCCCTCAACATCCATTCTCTTTTCATATTGAATACAATTTTCAAGTTTTGGATTTGTTTTTGGAGAAGGTGGTGCAAAGACAGTACAACAATCTTCAAATGGTAGAATTGATAAATTAAAAGTATCGATTTTTTCAGCTATTTCAATAATTTCATTTTTATCCATTGTTACTACTGGTCGAATAACTGGAGTATTAGTTACTTCATTAATGGCAGACATTGAGCCAAGCGTTTGGCTAGCAACTTGTCCCAAAGATTCTCCATTAATAATCACTTTTCCACCACGTTCTTCACGAACACGATCAACCACGCGCATCATAAAACGGCGTGTAATTGTCATCAAATATGCTTGTGGAGCCTTGGCTTTTATTTCTTCTTGAATCTCGGTAAATGGTACTTCAATAAAGGTAATTGAACCTCCAAAAACGGTTAATTTAGCTGCTAAGTCTTTGGCTTTCTTCAAAGCTCCTGGTGAAGTGTAAGGAGGGCTAGCAAAGTGAACAGCCTCAATCTCAACTCCGCGTTTCAACGCCAAATAACCTGCAACTGGCGAATCAATTCCACCTGAGAGCATTAGATGTCCACGTCCTGCTGTTCCGACTGGCATTCCTCCAGCACCTTTTATATCTTCAAAACTAAGATAAGCCGCATCTTGTCTGATTTCAGCCCGCAATGTGATATCAGGCTTTTTCATTTGTACTTTTGCGTAAGAGAAATTATCAAAAACAACATCTCCTAAAGCAATATTTAATTCTGTTGAATCTAATTCAAAGTTATGGTCAGCTCGTCTGGTAGCAATTTTAAAAGTCTGCCCTTCGCTATAAATCTCCTTAAAAAGTGCCACAACTTCTTCTTTGATAATGGGCATTGATTTTTCGACTTTGATTGAAGGTGAAAAATTTTGGATTCCAAACACTTTTGTTAAACGATTTGAAACTTCAGCATAATCTGCTCCATTAAGTTCAATGTGTGCTCTATCTCTTACTGCTGTAATTTTTAATTCAGGCATATCTGCAAGGACTTCGCGGATATTTTTTGCCAAACGATTGATAAAGTAACCACGATTTTTTCCTTTGGTTGAAAGTTCACCATAACGAACCATGATTTCATCATATAATACAGTCATTTTTGTTCTCCTATATTCTTTTGCATACTTTTAATCATTAAATACTTCAAAAAAATGAATGATTTAAGTCAAAAAACCAGTCAAATCTTCTTTATTTAAAGAAAAAAAGCACGCAGCGTTCTAATTATAACACAATGTGTCTCTTTTTTTATAGGCATTTTTAAAATTATTGTCACATTTATAAAGGATTTCTTAAGGCTCTATTGAGCTTGATATACTCTATTTTAAAGCAAAATAAAAAGCCACTAGATTATTGACCTAGTGGTAATTTTTATCAATGATTTATTTTTATATACTTTCAGGAGAATATTTTTCAGACATAATCTGAACTAATTTTGATCCTAAAAAAATACAGTATCTGATAAGCACATAAGTAACGATTGCAATTGCTATAAGGATTTCCATATTCGCTAATAATTCTAAATTCAGGAACTGAAAAACGCTGAGTTTACTTGTTAAATTTACCGCAGTTGCAGAAATAACGAGAGGAAATGTAAAGGCAGCATAACTAGGATAAAAGGCACTTCTCAAAAGTTTTGTCAGCAAGCCTAAAGTTATAAAATAGATAGCTTGCGATAAAATAAATAAAAAGATAACGAATATTTTAGATTTTGCTTCTACAACAGTGAGGTATCCTACTAAACCAAGTGAACCTGGTGCCGTGATAATTGTAATCAAAGGAAGTAAAGATTTGTGCATTTTTCGTAAAATGAAAACTCTATGCATAACAATAGGAAGAAGAATAAAGTAAAAGAGTAATGTTATCCAAACCACAACTTTACCCACTTCAAGACCGAAATCTGGTGATGTTGCCGATATTACCCCAATGCCTACAAAAGTAATAAACCAGCTTGGATAAACATCATGTATTTTTAATTCTTTTGGTAGCACATGAAGATAAATAAAATACATCATTAAGATAAGATGCAAGATTAAAGCAGTCCACCAAGTAACATTCGCAAGAAGACTAAAGCCGGACAAACGTTTTAAAAATACGCTTAGTACCATTAAAGACATCGTAAAAGTTGGTGAAACAGAGGCTACAATTGGGTCATTCAAAGTCGAAATTGTATGTTTCATTGCCAGTACTATCTTGAGCAAAATTAAAAACATCAGGAATAAACCTAACATATCGTAAGAATTTCCTAAAATAGGGTAACCTTTACTGTAAAGGAGATTCCCTAAGGATATTAAACCCAAAATTAAGCCACATATCGGGAGGGGAATTTGTTTTAAAAATGATATGAATTTTGAATACATCATAGACTTCTCTTTCTATATTTTTTATTAATTCGTCTTTAATAATTGATTCTATTAATAATATATAATAGTTGATTTAATTTGTAAAATAAATTATTATAATCATATAAATTAAAAAAAATAATTTGTTATTTTTGTATTTTAGGGAGAAAATCACATGTTTTCATTATTTGAGACCTTTATCGTCGTTTATGAAACTAAAAGTTTTACCTTAGCTGGAAAATATTTATTTATTTCCCAACCCACTGTAACCGTGAGAATTAAGAAACTCGAAGAAGAATTAAAATCAACATTATTTTTAAGAGGAAAACACCAAGAAATCATTCCGACTGAAGCCGCCATATTATTCTATCCCAAAGCTATTGCCTATTTAAAAAAATGGGAGGAAGACCAAGCTGAAGTTCAAAAAAATCTCTTGCAAAACATCCTTTCAAAATTGGGGTTTCACACAGTGCTGCTCTAAGTATTATGCCAAGAATCTTTAAAGTATTTGAAGGCGAGTTGGAACATTTAGATGTAGAAATTAATATGTATGACTCAGAAAAAGTATTTGAATTAGTTGCAAATCATGATTTACATTTTGGAATCATTGAGCGATTACTCATTAGCGATCAAACCGAAACATTTCCTTTATTTTTAGATGAATTAGTACTTGCCGGAAATACGGATTCAGAAACATTCTTTACCAGAGAATCTGGTTCAGGAATTGGATATTATATCAAAAGATATCTCAAATCCGCTCCTTCTGCTCAAAGAAACATTGTTCGTATGAATAGCAATGAGATGATTATTTCCCATATCAAAGCAGGCTTAGGTTCTTCTTTAATTTCTAAATCATTTTTAACTGATGATATCCCTTATCAAGAACTTGGGAGTAATTATCATAGAGAGTTTCTAGGAGTTTCTTTTGATGAAGAAAAAGACCCTATGATTCAAAAATTAATTAGTAAAATAAAAAAAGAAACCGAAATTCATTAGAATTAATAAAAATAGAAAAACATGAGCAAACTGCTTTTGTTTTTTTTTATTTTTATTAATAATAATGATAAAATAAATTCATTTTACACATTACAAAAATAGAGATAAAATAATTATAGATTTTATAAAAGACATCAGAAAAAGGGGTTGAAGGAGGAGATAAAATTGGCTTTTATCATCATTAGTTTTGTGATTTCTATTATTTTAATTTTATGTACTATGATTAGTTATCTTTGGCTTTTTAACAGATAGGCTTTATAAAAAAATATATATAAATTGAAAAGGAGCTAAAAATGAAAATTACAAGCAGAAAAGTAGTTGTTATAGGAACAGGTTTTGTTGGAACAAGTATTGCTTATTCAATGATTAATCAAGGACTTGTTAATGAGTTGGTTTTGATAGATGTTAATCAGGATAAAGCTGAGGGTGAAGCCTTAGATTTATTAGATGGCGTTTCTTGGGGGCAAGAAAATGTTATTGTGAGAGCTGGAGATTATAAGGATTGTAAAAACGCTGATATTGTGGTCGTTACGGCTGGGGTAAATCAAAAACCAGGTCAATCACGTTTAGATTTGGTTAATACAAATGCTAAAATTATGCGCTCAATCGTGACTCAGGTTATGGACTCAGGTTTTGATGGTATTTTTGTAATTGCTTCAAATCCTGTGGATATTCTTACCTATGTCGCTTGGGAAACTTCTGGTCTTGATCAATCTCGAATTGTCGGAACTGGTACAACTTTGGATACTACTCGTTTTAGAAAAGAATTGGCCACAAAGCTAGAAATTGATCCACGGAGCGTTCATGGATATATTATTGGCGAACATGGCGATTCTGAAGTTGCAGTTTGGTCACACACGACGGTAGGTGGAAAACCTATTCTTGAATTTATTGTTAAAAATAAAAAAATAGGGGTTGAAGATTTGTCTAATTTGTCAAATAAGGTAAAAAATGCTGCCTATGAGATTATTGATAAAAAACAGGCTACTTATTACGGCATTGGAATGAGTACAGCTAGAATTGTCAAGGCCATCTTAAATAATGAACAAGCAATTCTACCAGTTTCTGCCTATTTACGTGGTGAATATGGTCAAGAAGGTGTCTTTACCGGTGTTCCATCTATTGTAAATCAAAATGGTGTTAGAGAAATCATTGAACTAAATATTGATGCTTATGAAAAGAAACAATTTGAAAAATCTGTCAGTCAACTTAAAGAGGTAATAGAATCTATTAAGTAATCTATCCAGACCTTACAAATATAAAGGAAAATAAAATGCTTGCTCTACTCTTTTTAGTCATTGCTTCACTTTGGGGATTAATCTGGTTTAACATTAATGAGTCCGATTGATTAATAATTTTTTACTAGGTTCAAAAATTTAACTGATAATAATTAGCACAAAAAAGTCACTAAATCTCTGGTTTAGTGACTTTATTATCGTTTTAATTCTAATTATTTGATTAAAAGGCTTATTAAAATAAGTGCAAGAACTACTTGAAAGACTAAAGTAGATAAACCATAAATCAGTAATTTTTTTCCTGCTTTTATAAATTCAACCAAATTTAGTCGTAAACCAATAGCAGCTAAGGCAATGGTTTCACACCAACCGGATAGAAATTTTGCGGTAGCTGAAACTTCCGGCACAAAATGAATCAATGTATCTAAAGTACAAAGCACTAAGAAACCAAGAACATACCAGGGTAAAAAAGAATTTCTTTTAATTTTTATTTGAGTAGGTCCTTGTTCATTTCTTTTTTGTTTTTTACTTCTGAAACCAAAATATAAAACAACAAAAACGAGCATGATAATTCGCATAATTTTAAATAGAGTGGCTAAGGTTGTTGTGTTTGGATTTACCATTGTTGCTGAAGCAACGACTTGACCAACAGATTGTTCTGTTCCACCAATCAGTGCCCCCCTTAATAAATCATTATTACCGAACATCCAAGTTCCTAAAAATGGAAGACTTAGCATTAAAATAGTTCCCATAAGATTGACCATCGCAATCGATGTTCTTTTCTCACTGGTTTCAGCTCCAATAACTGGTTCAACTGCGGCAATTGCTGATGAACCACAAACTGCATTCCCAGAAGCCATTAGGGCAGAAACATTAGCAGAAAATCCTAGTTTTTTACCCATAAACAAAACAAAAATAATTGTTGAAATCATTTGTATTAGTATAAATCCTACTCCGGAGAATCCTAACTTACCAATGGTTTGGAAAGTGACTGTGGCCCCTAAAAACATCACTGAAAATTCCAGAAGTTTTTTTTCTGACCAAGCTGTTCCTGCAAATAAAGTGACTTGTTTGAAGTACAAATTACCTAAAATAATTCCTAATAATATTGCAATGGTTGCTGAACCTAAACTATGGAAGATGAAACGATTGAGTAAATAACTTACTATAGCAATGGCAAAGGAGAGCAGAAAGCCTGGCAAAATACTCATTATGGCCTGTCTATCATTTTTAATATAATTTTTTAATTTTAACATTTTTCTACTTTTTCCTTTTTTAATTGTCTAGCATCAATTAGTTTACACAATCTCCTTTATTTTGTAAAATAAATTATTATCATTTTTAAAATTACTTTTATTAATTAAAGGAAGATTTATGTTCGCTTTACTCGAAACTTTTATTGCTGTGTTTGAAACCAAAAGCTTTACCAGAGCTGCTAATCAATGTTTTATTTCACAGCCAACCGCAACTGTTAGAATTAAAAAATTGGAGGAAGAACTAAAAGTTCACCTTTTTTCAAGAGGGCAACACCAAGAAGTAATTCCCACAGAAAGTGCCCACCTTCTTTATCCTAAGGCTTTAAAAACGCTCAATGATTGGAATGAATTACAATTTTCCCTAAAAAATCAGACACCTAGTCGTAAACCTTTTAAAATTGCTGCTTCCCATAGTTCAGCAACTACTGTTTTACCTTTGATTTTTAAAAATTTAATTCCTGAACTTGAACAACTTAACATTGAATTAATGATGCTTGATTCTCAAGAGGTTTTTGATTTAATTCGTAATCATGAAATTCATTTTGGAATTATTGAAAAACCGATGATGGATGAAACCATCGAAACTTTCCCACTTTTTAAAGATGAACTCGTTCTTGCTGGCAATCCAGAAAGTGACATCTTTTTTATTCGCGAAGCAGGGTCTGGTGTGGCTCATTATACACATAATTATCTTAAAGAAAATAATCTTAATCCAAAGAATTTGGTCAGCGTCAATAACAATGATATGATTGTCAGTCAACTTAAGGCTGGCATTGGCCTGTCATTGATTTCAAAACGATTTATTAATGAAAATATTGCTTTTCAAAATCTTGGCGAACGTTATCAACGCATTTTTTATGGTCTTTCTTTTTTGTCTGAACAAGACAAATTGCTCAAAACTGTGATTAAAAAAATCAAAAATTTAAGTGAGTTTTAAAAAATTTACTGACAGAAATTCTTTAAGGTCATTCATCATTTTCTAAATTTCTGTCAGTCATTTTATCAGCATTTTTTACTGATAGTAAAAAAATCTTCTCAAGCCTATGCTTAAAGCGTTTACTGACAAAAAAATTTCTGTTAATTTTTTGAAAATATGTTAAAATAGAGAGAATAAAAAATTACAAGGAGTACTATTTTGGCTGAAATCGAAGAACTTAATGACCAAATGAAAGTCCGCCGTGAAAAAATGGAAAACCTGCGCGAAGCGGGAATTGACCCATTTGGACATAAATTTACACGTACGCACAACTCACAAGAACTACACGAAGCTTATGACGAAAAGACGAAAGAAGAATTGCATGAACTTGCGCTTTCAGGAATTGTCGCTGGTCGTTTGATGACTAAACGTGGTAAAGGTAAAGTCGGTTTCGCCCATCTTCAAGACCGCGAAGGCCAAATTCAACTTTATGTTCGTAAAGATGAAGTCGGCGAAGAAAATTATGAAATTTTCAAAAAAGCTGACCTCGGAGATTTCCTTGGTGTTGAAGGCGAAATCATGAAAACTGACATGGGTGAATTGTCAATTAAAGCAAAAAAATTGACTTTCCTCTCAAAAGCGCTTCGTCCTTTGCCTGAAAAATTCCATGGTTTGACTGACACTGAAACACGTTATCGTAAACGTTATTTGGATTTGATTTCAAATAAAGAAAGCTTCAATCGTTTTGTCACTCGTTCTAAAATTATCAGTGAAATCCGTCGTTATATGGATGGTCGTGGATATCTTGAAGTTGAAACTCCAGTACTTAACAATGAAGCCGGTGGTGCTGCTGCTCGTCCATTCTACACACATCATAACAGTCTTGATATTGATATGGCGCTTCGTATTGCAACTGAATTACACTTGAAACGTTTGATTGTTGGTGGAATGGAAAAAGTTTATGAACTTGGCCGTGTCTTCCGTAACGAAGGAATGGATATGACTCATAATCCAGAATTCACAACAATGGAATCTTATGAAGCTTATGCTGATTTTGAAGATATCATGGATTTGACAGAAGGAATCTTCCAACATGTTGCTAAAACAGTGGTTGGTCAAGATGTTCTTGAATACGATGGTAAAGAAATTAATGTTGGCGGAAAATTCAAACGTGTTCACATGGTTGATGCCATCAAGGAAGTTGCTGGAGTTGATTTCTGGCCTGAGATGACTTTTGAAGAAGCAACAGCTCTTGCAAAAGAACATGATATTCATGTTGAAAAACATTTCACTTCTGTTGGTCATATCATTAACGAATTCTTTGAAAAATATGTTGAAGAAACTTTGATTCAACCTACTTTCGTTTTTGGTCATCCAAAAGAAATTTCACCACTTGCTAAAATGAATGAAAAAGACCCACGTTTTACTGACCGTTTTGAACTTTTCATCAACGGTAAAGAATACGCCAATGCTTTCAGCGAATTGAATGACCCAATTGACCAATTGGAACGTTTTGAAGCTCAAGCTAAAGCTAAAGAACTTGGAGATGATGAAGCAACTGGTGTCGATTACGATTATGTTGAAGCACTCGAACACGGTATGCCACCAACAGGTGGACTCGGTATCGGGATTGATCGCTTAGTGATGCTCTTTACTGGCACAACTTCAATCCGTGACGTTTTGCTTTTCCCAACTATGAAATAAAAAATAAAAACCGCTTTTGGCGGTTTTTTTATTTCTGTCAGTAAATTTTTATTGGCAAAAGTACTGACAGAAATTATCTACACTTAAATTTTAACTTATTCAAATTCAAAACTTTGATCAGCAACATAAATCTGACTTTGGGGAATTCCAACGGCTTTTATTTTCTTATCTTTACTAATAAAAATAGCGCCATAAACTTCCGGATTTTCTGTCAGCCAATTTTCAATTGGACCGTCAGCAAAAAATAATCGGGTCGTTTCAATTTCACCATCAATTGATTTTTTGGATAAAATAGTAACACTGGCCAGCTGATTATGGTGTGGATAACCTGTTTTGGAGTCAATAATATGGTGGTAAATCTTATCATTCACTTTCAAGTAACGCTCAGAAATTCCCGAAGTCACAACAGAACCTTCACCAGACAAAAGCTGTAGCACAGATTTTTTATCATTAGTTAAAGGATTTCTAATGCCTATGCGCCATTTTTTATCTGTCTGATGCGGAGCTTCTCCCACCAATAGAAGATTTCCTCCTAGATTAATGATGCCGGAGGAGATACCGTAAGCATGCCAAAAATCTTTAATCCGGTCGGCAATATAACCTTTTGCTATCGCTCCTAAGTCAATTTCCATCCCTTTTTCTGGCAAAAAAATTGAAAATTCATCATCCCTTAGAATAATCCTATCTGGATTAATTATTTTTAACTTTTCATCTATTTCTGCTTGAGTTGGCAATTTAGCGTCTGAAAAGCCAATATGCCAAAGTTTAACGAGAGGACCAATTGCTGCATTAAAACCAAATGCTTCCTTGCTTTTTTCAAGCGCTATTTTTGTTAAGCCATAAACTGCTCCTGATACTTGAACAGGCTCTATTCCCGCTTTATGATTGACAGCCATCAATTCTGATTGGTCACGATTTACCGTAAAAAGCTGCTCATAATACTTGATTAATTGATAAGTTTTATCTAATAGCTCCTCGTCTTGATGACCATAAATTGTTAAGCTAATGACTGTCCCTAAAGCTCGATAAGTTTTGGAAATTTTCAAGGTTGACTTTTTTTCTAAAATTTTCATCAGTCTTCTTCTTCCGATTTTCCTCTTAATTCTCCAATATCATCAAACTTCCAAGTTTCTCCCTCTTCCAAAAATTGTAGATAGGCCGAATTTTCAGGTTCAATCACTTCTTCATACTCAGAAGCTCCTGTATCTGCATCGGAAAGAACTGGCAATCCTTGATTCGTTTCTTTAGTCCACCAAACTTCATCGGTTTCTGTAGAGTTTTTACTTTCCTCACTCTCAATTATTTCTTTATTATTCTCTTTTTTTAGCGAAGGAAGTCTCATCGGTTTTAATGTTTTACTGTAAATCATAAAATTATTAAAACAATGCTCCAACCAGCTAATTGTCCGTTCATCGATCAATTCATCTTGTTGATTAAATGCTTCAGCTGCTCGTCCTAAAAGAAATTGATTGGAAGGTAAAACAAAAGCATCCAGACCCGGTGAACTCAAAATTTGTCGAAGGTTTTCTTGGGCAAAAACAGTTCCCATATTTCCAAGAGAAACCCCAACAATCATAACCGGTAGACTGTTCAATGGCTGAGGTTTTATCCATGACAGCCATTCTATCAATGATTTCAAAGCAGCAGTAATCGCATGATCATATTCAGGCGTTGAAAAAATCAAACCATCCTCTTCTCTTATTGCCTCTGCAATTTTCTGAACCCCTTCAGGAATTTCTCTGATATCCTCAGAAAATAGTGGCAGGTCTGTAATTTCTACTATTTCAATTTGTGCTTCTTTTGTAAAATGTTTTTTCATGTACCAAAGGAGTTTTCGATTATAAGAAAAACTAGCATTGGTCCCAACAATGGCGATAAACTTCATCCCATTTCCTCTTTCACTTGGTAATTTTGGGTAAGTAACTCTTAAAAAATGTCCTTACTTCTCTTTATATTATAAATAAAAAACCACAACTCTATACGAATTGTGATTCAGATATTATTTTTCCCGACTCAAATCTACTTCTTCAAGTGGAATAATTTTTGTATTATACTTCCATTTATAACCAAAATAAAGAATAATGAAAATAGGAATTGCAGCGTATAAAGCTAAGCCTTCACCCCAGTGCTCACTAAAGAGCATGGCTGGGTCAAGATTAATGGCAATCGCCGCAGTCATCAAGAGCGCAACAATTGGACCAAATGGGAACCATTTAGCTTTGTAAGGAAGATCTTCCAATTTTTTCCCTTGAGCAATATAGGCTCTTCTAAAACGGATATGACTGATAGAAATTCCAAGCCAAGCAAGAAAGCCTGTTAGTGATGATAAATCAACCAAGAAAAGATAAATTTGCGTTCCAAATATTCCAGTTAAGAAAGCAATAAAACAAATAATTGTTGTGGCTAATAGGGCATAAAAAGGAATTCCATTTTTTGCTGTTCGTCCAAAGAATTTTGGTGCGCCTTTTTCTTGTCCCAATGAATAAAGAATACGTGTTGAAGCATACATTACTGAATTTGCTGATGAAATTACCGAAGTAAGAATGACCGCATTCATAACTGAAGCTGCAACTGCAAAGCCAATATTTTTAAAGACAATAGTAAATGGACTCATGACAGCTGTCGAATTTGGATTTAACAAGCGAGGGTCTTTAAAATTGATAATTGCAGCAATCACAATGATTGAAAAGATGTAAAAAAGTAAGATACGCCAGAAAATAGAGTTCATTGCTTTAGGAATTGACTTACCTGGGTCTTCAGATTCACCTGCGGTAATCCCTAAAAGCTCAGTTCCTTGAAAAGAGAATCCGGCAATAAGTAAAACTCCAACAAATCCTGAAATTCCACCAACAAAGCCATGATTGCCAGCACTTAAATTGGCAACGACATCAACATTTCCTTGTCCCAAAACTCCAAAAATGGTAAGTAAACCAATAGCTAAAAAGAGGACAATCGTAATCACTTTAATCGTTGATAACCAATATTCTGTTTCCCCGAATGCTCCAACCGCCATAACATTAATAATAAAAATTAAGACCGTCGCAATTCCTGAAAATATCCAAGACGGAAGGTGCGGGAACCAAAACTGCGTAATCAATCCTGCTGTCGTTAAATCCACGGCAATGGTAATCGCTCCATTGAGCCAATAGTTCCACCCTAATGCAAAGCCAAAAGCAGGATCAACATAACGACCGCCATAATCGGAGAATGAACCTGAGTTAGGCAAATATGTCGCCATCTCACCTAAGGAAGTCATTACGAAGTAAACCATAATACCAATAAAACAATAAGCAAGAACTGCGCCCCAGGGACCTGCTTGACTAATTGTTGCTCCTGAAGTTAAAAATAAACCTGTTCCAATTGTACCACCCAATGCAATCATGGTGATGTGGCGCTGTTTAAGGTTGCGCTTGACCTGATTTTGATTTTCCATAATCTTTGCTTTCTAATCTCTTGTTTTTTTCTACAAACCAGAGCACGAACAAATAAAAAGACCAGTTGTCTTTACAACCGGTCTCTTGAGAATCACCGGCATAGATACTTGAGCGTACTCTAAAGCTGTATCTATACCTACTGTATGACACAACTCTTATCTATGCAAATGATGATGGCGTAATGAGAAGTTATTCATTTCGTGATTCTCCTTTCGTGATTTTTCTATATTCTATACCTTTTTTTTAGAAATTGCAAGAATTAATTTGATAAAAATTTATAATTACTCATTTTTATGTTAAAATATTCCTATGAATACGAATAAAAAAAATAATACAATTCTTTTTACAATCTTTGGGATTGTCTTAGTTATTGTCGTTGGACTCCTTGTTTTCTTTGCAAATCGTCCAAAAACAACTGATAATACAGCAAGTAGTACAAGCACTTCTTCAAGCCAAAAAGTTGATTATCCAACAAATTATAAATTACATGATGCAGTAAAAAATTCTACAACTGCCCTTAATGATTTGACTTTGCCACAACTTTCTACAACTGTTGCTGAGGATGAAGCTGAGGTCGAAATTAAAACGACTGCTGGAAATATCAATATTAAACTTTTCCCTAAATTGGCCCCTAATGCGGTTCAAAATTTCCTTGTTCTTGCCAAAAATGGTTACTACAAAAATAATGAATTCTTCCGTGTCATCAAAGATTTCATGATTCAATCTGGTGACCCTTCTAATCAAGGAACTGGTACTGCTTCAATTTTTGGTGGGAAAACATTTGATACTGAAATTTCTAATCAACTGTACAATATCCGCGGCGCACTTGCTTTAGCAAATACTGGCCAAGCAAGCTCTAGCAGTTCACAATTTTTCATTGTGCAAAATTCCCAAGATATGACCAGTCAAATTCAAGACAAGACTAAATATCCTCAAAAAATAATTGATGCTTATAAAAAAGGGGGATACCCAAGTTTAGACGGAAGTTACACTGTCTTTGGTCAAGTTATTTCAGGAATGGATGTCGTTGATAAAATCGCGAAAGCCGAGGTTACATCAAGTGGTTCTGGCGAAGCTTCATCTCCTGTTGACCCTGTAAAAATTAAATCTGTTAAAATTCTTAAAAACTGGAAATTTTAATAAATAAAAAGTTACTGACAGAAAATCTGTCAGTAACTTTTTTATTTCAATAAGTTTTTCATATCTTCTGGCATGTCTAATTCAACATGAACCATTTCGTCAGTAAAAGGATTTAAGAACTGTAAATGGTGACTGTGAAGGGCTTGACGTGAAATCAAATCATGATTTCCACCGTATAAATCATCACCAATTAAAGGATAACCCAAATGAGAAAAATGAACACGAATTTGGTGAGTTCTGCCTGTATGCAAAATAATATCAAGAAGGGCTAAATCATTTTTTCGCTCAGCAACAACGTAAGAAGTCAGGGCATCTTTTGCTTTTTCATCAAAGCGAACTTGCCTTTGAATAATCGAATCATCACGACGTCCAATTGGTAAATCAATTCGACCAGAATCTGGCAAATCTTGGTCATTTACAATAGCAAAATAGCGTTTTTCCATCGTGTCGCGAAATTTATGTTGATTCATTAAAGCATGTGCATAACGATGTTTAGCTAAAAACATGATTCCACTGGTATCACGGTCTAGTCTAGTGATAATATGCACCGTTTGATTAGCATAATTTTTTTGACTAATATATCCTTTGACAGCATTTGACATGGCACCAGTCGGATGCAAGGACCCTGTAATTGATGGCTTGCCTGCTGGCTTTTCAACCACTAAATAGTGGTCATCTTCAAATAGGACATTGAGTGGAAAATCATCAGGAATTAACTTTTCATTATCTGGCTCATCTGGGACTGTGACCGTCACCAAATCATCCTTTTCCAGACGATAAATGGCATTTTTTTCCTGACCATTAACTGTTATTTTTCCACCATCAAATTTTACTTTTGTCAGCAATCTCCTAGAAATACCGTGACGGATTAGCATTGATTTAACCATGCTTCCTTCAATCTCGTTTCTAAAAGCAAACTGCATTACTCAACCTCCCCAATAAAGGACTTACTGACCCGTTCCCAAAATGGTGTGTGAGCACAATTTGCAAAAGAAATCGTTGTTCCATCCAAAGAAAACTCAATTGATTTGATATTTTTGTATTCAAAAGTCAACTGATCAAAAGTCAAACTATAATCATCCTCTGGCGCAGGACAAACGGTAATTGTATCTTTCTCAGCTACAATCATTGGTGAACCTAATGTTCGATAAACGACATTGTTCAAACTTGCAATTTCAGCAACTTGCATTGCTTTTACCCGCGGATGAACAACGGCTCCTCCAATTGATTTATTATAAGCCGTTGAACCTGTTGGAGTTGAAATTGACAAGCCGTCCCCACGAAAACGTTCAAAAAGATAATCAGAAATTCTAACATCCCCAACCATCGTTTTACTTGCACGTCGAATCGTTGCTTCATTGAGAACATGTCGTACAATTTGATATCCGTCAGTAAAACTAACTTGAACACGAATGAGTGGATAGTGAATCGCTTGAGCTGGATTTTCATCATAAAGAGCCTCTACGACTTCAAACAAATCTTCGTCAGTAAAATCAGTATAAAAGCCCAAATGCCCCGTATGAACACCCAAAAATCGCACACGATCTAGCTGATATTCGTACATGTGCATTGCTCTTAAAAGCGTCCCATCTCCTCCAACTGAAATCACAATTTCAGGATTAATATCATCAAAAACGAAATGTTCAGCTTTCAAAATCTTGCTCAATTTATTGAGCGTTTTTTTGGATTTTTCACTCGAATTTCCAATAAGCCAGACTTTTTTACCAAAGTTCATTTTCTTCACCATTTTCTTTTTTAAAGTCTTGTTTTTGCTGAGGACTATCAAAAAGTAACTGTGCTTCTTGAATATCCTCACGGATTTCGCCCATTTCCAAATCAAGTTGAGCAGCTTCACGCGCTGCATTAGTCAATCTTGCCTTGACATCCTCAGGAATCAAGCCCCCGTACTTGTAATTAAGGGAGTGTTCAATTGTTGCCCAAAAATTCATGGCTAAAGTTCTAATTTGAATTTCAGCATTGACAATTTGGAAACCATCAATTGTATCAATTGGATATTCAACAATTACATGATAAGAACGGTAACCAGAAGCTTTTTGGTTATTAATATAATCACGTTCTTCAATAATTTTAAAATCTTTGCGTTTACGCAAAAGCTCCAACACATCCCAAACATCATCAACAAATTGGACCATCACTCGAACACCAGCAATATCTTCCATTTCAGCTAAGTTTTCTCGTGTGTAACCACGAAGTTTGGCCTTATTTCTGATTGATTCTCGACGTTTCACACGCCCCGTAACAAATTCAATCGGAGAATAAAGTCCTTTCTTCAAATATTGCTTACGAACGCCCCGAAATTTTATTTTTAGCTCACCAACTGTTTGGACATAAGGGTCCAAGAATTCTTCCCAATTAAACATTTTTTCACTTTGCAAAAGCTATTGCTCTCACATACTCCTTTTTTGAGTATTTAAATCCTAAACGATTTCTGACTTCTATATTTATTAGAATCACATCTAATATTTTAACATAAGTTTGCTTTATTCACATTATTGCTACTTAAATGCTTTAAATTTCAATAAAAAAAGAGCAATCATTTTGCCCTTTTTAGTTCTTAATTATATTTTTTACTTTTATCTTTTTTGAAAAATATCTCTGTAGTTCAATAACAATAATGATTGAAACGATAATCAATAAAGTCCATGAAGATATTTTACCTAAATCAACAAATTGCCAAGCTTTTAACTGATAAGAATAAGTCCAAGCACTAAAATAAGAACCAATATTCTCTGCAAAATAAATAAGAACAGAAATACCAATGGACATCAACCAATGCGGCCAATTGATTGCTTCTAAATCAAACTCTTTTATTGCCCGAACAATATAAGAACCAATTGCCGAGTACATAAAAGCACTGTATAAGGGAACATCCATAATTTTAAATAAGCCGGCATCTGGATAGGACCAACTCCCATGCTTTACTTTAAATATTTCTAAAATCATTCCCAAAACATGGAAGACCATGATTGGAATTAAATCATAAGCTCGCTCATATTTGCTGACCAAAAGTATCATTTGAATGACGATGACACAAATCAATAAAGTGTCATAACGTGCAAGATGTGGAATTTTGATGAAGGTAGTCACAATTAATGACAGAATAATGGTAATTCCAAAAATTGCTGACCGAAATTGTTTCAAACCAAAATCCCAAAAATCTTTTAAATGATATTTCTCTTCTACTTTTTCCATAGCCTTAATTCTATCATATTTTCAGTCCTTGTCTAGTCTCCTTCATTTTTAAAACTTCCCTTTGTTTCTCTGCTTTGAGCCAGCTTTTCTCTTTCTTCAACTTAGGGCGCAACTTTACTTATAGTCAGCCTTTTGATATACTTTTAATTAATATATCGTTTAACCCAACTGAAAGGAAAGATATTTTCTTTAGAAAATTATCTTAAAAATTAATTAATGAGTACGAATTTGGAGATTGAGTATAAGTCGCTATTGTCGCTGGCTGAGTATGACCAGCTCAAAAAACTCTTTACTCACGTAACCCCTGTTAGGCAAACTAACCACTACTTAGATTCAAAAGATTTTAAATTACGCAAGAAAAAATTGGCTTTGCGTATTAGAACTTTTGATAAGTCCGCAGAAATGACTTTAAAAGTTCCGCAAGAAGTTGGAAATATTGAATATAATATTGATCTCAGTCTTGAAGAAGCTCAACAACTCCTTGGCGAGCGAAATATTGTCTGTGGAGAGACTGATTTAAGTGAAATCTGTGAGTTACTAACTGCACGAGATATTAATCTTGAGGAAATCACTTTAATTGGAAGTCTGACGACGATTCGTTATGAGCAACATCTTCCAATTGGGCTTGCTGCATTAGACAAGAATGATTATCTAGGGCATACTGATTATGAGCTTGAGCTTGAAGTAGATGACAGCAAACAAGGGAAAAAAGACTTTTTTGACTTTTTAGATAAAAATCGAGTTGAATATCGTTTTTCAAAATCCAAAGTTGTTCGTTTTTTAGACTGTTTAAGACATTTACGAAAATAATTTTTAAAATTTTACTGACAGAATCCTGTCAGTATTTTTTTATAAAAAAAATGTCTGACAAGCATCAGGCAGTTTTTTCAATTTGTTCTAAGTATTGTTGTAAGAGGGCATGAGGACAATCTTCAATTTTCAAACATTCCTCATTAGTCATAATCAGACTTGCTGGAGAGGCTTGAAAATCATTTTTTCTAAAATCTTTTAACATTAAAGCGAGATGTCTTTTAGCAAAAGAACGATACTCCATAAAATTCAGAGTAGACACGCCAATTTCTTTCAAAATCTGCTGACGAACTTGAACTGTATAATCTAAAATCGTCGTTTCTTCTAAAACATCCTGCAATAATAAGAGAAAAGCTCTTCCTTGTTTTCGTCCGTAAAGATTTACAGTTAGATAATCAAGTGATACTTTTCGCAAACGGTCATAACAAGCATTTAACGAAACGATATTTTTAGGCAAATCTTCTGCATCCCGTAGTTGCTTAGCCGCAGGTAAAGTGACAATCGGATATAAATGCCAATCATTATGATCAAATGGTTCTAAATGGTCTAAAATGGGAGTGAAGTAATAATGAGTCTCCAACATAGTTTTTCTTCCTTGGTTTTGGGTATCGTTTCATGGTTGAGAAGAAGTGATAATCAGAATCTATAGAATACAACTTTTTTACAAATTCCAGACTTCATCTAATGAAGCAGTATTACTCTACCAAGTCTCCTCTCTTTTTTTACTATATTAACAAAAAAAGTCTGCTCACTCAAATAATACACAATACCAATTACATTATTGACACGTGAGCTCACTTTTATTCCCTTACTTACAAGCGCTCAATTTCCTCTTTAACGGCAAGATTAGTTTGAGCAAAAGCTTCAGAAAAGTTTTGGTCAAGTTCTTTAATATGACCCACACGTACCTTTTTAACAAATTTCAAATCTTTTAATTTACTCAATAAATCTGAAAGATTTTCATTATTGACATAGAGTAAACTATAATTTGATTTTTGGCTTGTATAAACCACATCTCCAAATTTACTTAATTGTCTTGTTCCTTTATATGAATAGCAATAAACATAAACTGCGATTCGCTCCTTTATAAAAAGGGGGCGAATTTCTTTTTTCTCAATGCTTTCCATGATGTCGTCCATGTTGCCCTCCTTTCAACGGTAAATTCTCATCAACATAAATCTGTTCCGAAATACTATTTGTAATTTTCTTAGTCAAAGCTGTCAAAATTTGTTGAAGGTCATTTTCTGCCAAACGAAAGGCATAAACCTTCTCATTCAAATTTATTTCATGCTGAAGCGCTCTTAGCTCTGGGCGAAAAGCGATATATTCAGAATTATCCTGTAAAGTTTTAAGCTGACTTTGTAAATTTTCATCTGCCATAAAATCAGCTTTAGCTTTCTGATAAGCTTCAACTTCTGGAAATTTCAAAAACTCGTCCATTATCTTTTCCAACAAATTATCTATTTCTAATAGATTTTGGTCGATTATTAACATATTTTTATTATATCATAAATATCAAATGATACACTTTACTGTTATTTTTAGCAAAAAAGAATATGACTCTTGATACAAATTTATTAATTTGGTATAATAATTAACACATTATTGGAATTATCTGATAATTTAAGGGAGGAAAACTTTTGGAAAATCTTCAAGAGAAACATGAAGCTCAACGGGGCTTACAGAACCGACATATTCAACTTATTGCTATTGCTGGAACGATTGGTACCGGACTTTTTCTAGGAGCTGGGAAAACCATTCAAATGACTGGTCCAAGCGTTATCTTTGCTTATATTCTTATTGGGATTGCGATGTTCTTTTTCTTAAGAACAATCGGAGAAATGCTTTACAACGACCCTAGTCAGCATTCATTTTTAAATTTTGTCACAAAATATTCAGGCGTCAGGACAGGTTACTTCACTCAGTGGTCTTATTGGTTAGTTATTGTTTTTGTTTGTATCTCTGAATTGACAGCAATCGGAACTTATATTCAATTTTGGCTTCCTCAGGTTCCACTTTGGTTGATTGAAATTGTCATGCTAGCTCTTCTTTTTGGACTTAATACTTTAAATTCTCGCTTTTTTGGTGAAACTGAATTTTGGTTTGCGATGATTAAAGTAGCAGCAATCATTGGAATGATTGTCACTGCGATTATTTTAGTAGCTGGTAATTTTCACTATAGCACTGTTTTAAGCGGAAAAACCGTTCATGACTCTGCTTCACTAAGCAACATTTTTGATGGCTTTCAACTCTTCCCACACGGTGCTTGGAACTTTGTTGGTGCCTTACAAATGGTTATGTTTGCCTTTACTTCTATGGAATTTATTGGAATGACTGCGGCAGAAACAGTTAATCCTAAAAAGAGTTTACCAAAAGCAATTAATCAAATTCCAGTACGTATTTTACTTTTCTATGTTGGAGCACTTTTGGCTATTATGGCTATTTTCAACTGGCACTACATTCCGGCTGATAAATCTCCATTTGTTATGGTTTTTCAACTTATTGGAATCAAATGGGCAGCGGCGCTCATTAACTTTGTTGTCCTGACTTCTGCTGCTTCAGCGCTTAATAGTTCATTATTTTCAGCAACACGAAATATGTACTCACTTGCTCAACAGCATGACAAAGGAAGATTAACTCCTTTTACAAAACTTTCTAAGGCGGGAATTCCTATCAATGCCCTTTATATGGCAACTGCTCTCTCGCTTTTGGCTCCTGTCCTGACTCTTATTCCTCAGATAAAAAATGCTTTCGATTTTGCAGCCTCTTGTACGACTAATTTATTTTTAGTGGTTTACTTTATTACCCTCTACACTTATTGGCAATATCGCAAATCTGAAGATTACAATCCTAAAGGTTTCTTGACACCAAAACCTCAAATTACCGTTCCCTTTATCGTAGCTATCTTTGCAATTGTCTTTGCTTCTTTGTTTTTCAATGCTGATACCTTTTATCCGGCCTTGGGAGCAATTGTCTGGACAATTTTCTTTGGACTCTACTCGCACTATAAAAAAATCTAAGCGAGTCATCTTTTCCTAGACAGAGTGACTTCTGAAAAACTAAATGAAAAAGCGTATAATATAATATTATGAATACAAATCAAAATGAAGAAAATAAGCCCTCACAACGTGGTTTAAAAAATAGGCATATTCAACTTATTGCCATTGCTGGAACAATTGGTACGGGATTATTCCTCGGTGCCGGAAAATCGATTCACCTCACCGGCCCATCAATTATTTTTGTTTATTTAATAATCGGTGCGCTTATGTATATTCTCCTAAGAGCTATCGGGGAGATGCTTTACCAAGATCCCAATCAACATTCCTTTTTAAATTTTGTGTCACGTTATCTCGGTGAAAAACCTGGTTACTTTATTCAGTGGTCTTATTTACTGGTTGTTGTTTTTGTAGCTATGGCTGAGCTAATTGCTATTGGGACTTATATTAATTTTTGGTTGCCGGATTTACCAATTTGGATGACAGAAGTCTTTGTATTAGTTCTTCTAACTTTATTGAATACTTTAAATCCAAAATTTTTTGGAGAAACCGAATTTTGGTTTGGGATGATTAAAATTGTGGCGATTATTGGTTTGATTTTAACGGCAATAATCCTCATTTTTAGTCATTATCATACAGGAACTGATACTGTAAGTGTAACTAATATCACCAAAGGCTTCGAGTTCTTCCCAAATGGGCTTTCTAATTTCTTTGAAAGCTTCCAGATGGTCATGTTTGCTTTTGTTTCGATGGAATTCATCGGAATGACTGCAGCAGAAACAGATAATCCTAGACCAACTTTGAAAAAAGCGATTAACCAAATTCCAATTCGGATTGTCCTCTTTTATGTTGGGGCACTGTTGGCAATTATGAGTATCTACCAATGGCGCGATATTCCGGCTGATAAATCACCATTTGTTACCATTTTCCAACTCATTGGAATTAAGTGGGCAGCGGCTTTAGTGAACTTTGTCGTACTAACTTCTGCTGCTTCGGCTTTAAACTCTGCCCTCTTTTCAATCACTCGTAATCTTTATTCTTTATCAAAACTCAATAATGATAAAATACTTAAACCATTTACTAAATTTTCAAAAGCTGGTGTACCAGTAAATGCTTTACTTTTCACCTCATTATTAATTCTATTTACTCCATTCATCTCGATGATTCCTGCGATTTCTAATTCTTTTGTCTTTATTACAAGTGTCGCAACCAATCTTTTTCTAGTGGTTTATCTGATGACCTTAATTACTTATCTTAAATATCGGAAATCAAGCGATTTTGATCCTAAAGGGTTTGTTTTACCTGCAGCCCACATCTTTATTCCATTAGCCATTGCTGGATTTGTCTTAATCTTTATTTCACTATTCTGCTTTAAAGATACAATTGTTCCGGCCATTGGTTCTGTGATTTGGGTTCTTATTTTTGGACTATTTACTTTCTTTAAAAAAATAAAAACAGCTGAATAATCAGCTGTTTTTTTAATCTTCAAGTTCGAGTTCAATTTCTTCAGTTTCGACTACTTTTTCTTCTTTTTTAGCTTTAGTTGCCTTAGCTTTTGTTGAAGTATCTTCTGTAGTTTCTGCTACTTCTGCTTCATCAAGAAGACCGTGTGCGGTACGAACTTTATGGTCAATTTCATCAAAGATTTCTTGATGTTCTTTGAGATAGTTCTTCGCTTTTTCTGCTCCTTGACCAATTTTTTCGTCATTGTAAGCAAACCAAGCGCCTGATTTTTTGATGATTCCTTCATCAACAGCAATGTTTAAAAGTTCACCGGTTCTTGAAATTCCTTCACCAAACATGATATCTACGAGAGCAACCTTGAATGGTGGAGCCACTTTATTTTTTACGACTTTGATTTTTGTGATTTTACCGATTTGGGTCTTGTTATCTCCAGAACCTTCTTCGATTTTTGTTGAACCACGTACATCAAGACGTACAGAAGCGTAGAATTTCAATGCACGACCACCAGGTGTTGTTTCTGGCGAACCAAACATAACCCCAACTTTTTCACGCAATTGGTTGATGAAAATAGCTGTTGTTTTTGTTTTATTAATATGTCCTGCAAGTTTACGCATGGCTTGTGACATCATACGAGCTTGAAGCCCAACTGAACTGTCACCAATTTCACCATCAATTTCGGCTTTAGGTACCAAAGCTGCAACTGAGTCAATAACAACTAAGTCAACTGCACCAGATGTAATCAATTTTTCAGCAATTTGAAGCCCTTGTTCACCATAGTCTGGTTGTGAAAGTAAAAGTTCATCGATATTGACACCGAGCGCTTTTGCATATTCTGGGTCAAGCGCATTTTCAGCATCGATAAAGGCTGCAATTCCACCTTCTTTTTGAACCGCTGCAACGGCATGAAGAGCGACTGTTGTTTTACCAGAAGATTCTGGTCCGTAGATTTCAACGATACGTCCTTTAGGATATCCACCTGCACCAAGCGCAATATCAAGTGCAAGTGAGCCTGAACTTACTACTGACACTTTCTGGTTGGCTGCTTCGCCAAGTCGCATAAGTGAACCTTTCCCAAAGTCTTTTTCAATCAGAGCAAGTGCATCTGCCAAAGCTTTGTCACGTTCAGCGCCATATTTTTTGGTAATATCATCAAAATTTGTTTTTTTCTTTGTTGCCAAATTTTATCTCCGTTATTCTTTATTTATTGTTTAATTATAGCATTTTTCAGGATTTTTTATAAGCCCCTATATTCTATCTATACGTTTTTTTATTAACTTTGTCACTGAGTTTTTTAAATTAATTTTTAAAAGCTGTCAGTAAAAATCAAGTCATTATTTTTGCTGACAGAATGGGCAAAAGTGGGTCCCCCGACCAGCCACTTTTATTTTTTGAATTTCATTGCCACAACGCACACATTTTTCCCCTGTTTTTCCATACACTCGTAATTCGTCCTGCATTTTTCCTGTTGAACCTAAGGCACTATAAGTTCTGATGCTTGAGCCGCCTAATTTAATTGCTTTTTGCAAAATTTCAATGATAGAATCATGTAAAAGATGAATAGAACTTTCTGTCAGTTGATTTGCCACTTTTTCTGGATGAATCTTTGCTAGCCAGAGCACTTCATCAACGTAAATATTTCCAAGTCCAGCCACTAATGTTTGTTCAAGTAGAAAAGGTTTAATTTTCTTTGTCGATTTCTGCAATTTTTCTCGGAAAATCTGTTCATCAAAAGTTTCATAAGTTGGCTCCGGACCAATGTTTTTCTTCAAAAAATATGGAAGGACTTGGTCAGTAGAAATCAGTTCCCAAGTCCCAAATTTTCTTACGTCAGCATAAATTAATTGTTCGTCAGTAAATTTAAGGGCTAAATGGTCATGTTTTTCCATTGGAACATTGAGACTTGCAAGTCGATATTTTCCTTCCATCCGCAGATGAGAAATCAAACGATCTTTCTCGCCAATTTCAAAAATTAAATATTTTCCGCGACGTGAAATGCCATGAATGGTTTTTCCTGTCAATTCTTTTTTCAATTGCTCAAAACCAGTTAAAACCATTCTTGGATAAGTGGCTTCTATAGATACAATTTTTTGTCCAACAATTCTTTTTTCAAGCTCTCTTCTCACTGTTTCAACTTCTGGTAACTCTGGCATTTTTCCCTCACATCAAAAAATTTACTAACAAGTCTGTCAGTAAATTTTAATTCATTTTTTACTGACAACTTTCTTTTGTATTCTAAATTAAATTTAAATATAAAAAAATCACTGACAATTATCATTAGATAAGTTTCATCAGTGACTATTTTAACATTTCTCATTCATTTTTTTATGATAAAGATTTCAAAATTTATTTTCCAGAATCACCATAATTTGATAAGACGCGAGCTGATGGGTCAGTAACTTCTGCCCCAACCCAATCGCGATTTGGCATCCAAAAATCAAGAATCCAATCTTCATATCCTGGATAAAATTCTTCAAAAATCTCACGATACATCAATGATTCTTTGGTAAATGGTGTATGTTTTGGATACTTTTCACTGGCCTTTGCTAAGTCTTCATCAGAATATTTTTCGTCAGCAAATTCTTTTAAATAGTCAACCATTGAGTGACCAACAGCGTCAGAAAAAGCAGCTTTTTCTCTGAATAAAATCTCATCTGGCAATAGTTCAGTCCCTTCAAAAGCATGACGCAAGAGATATTTCCCTTTGCCATAAGTATTCAATTTTCTGCTGGGATTAATAGACATGACATAGGCCGCAAAATCCAAATCAGCAAAAGGAACACGCGCTTCAAGAGAATGAGCCGCTAAACAGCGGTCAGCCCGCAGGACGTCATACATATAAAGTTCATGCACTCGTTTTTGAGCTTCTTTTTGAAAGGCACCCGCTGATGGAGCAAAGTCAGTATATTTATAACCAAACATTTCATCAGAAACTTCACCAGTCATCAAAACTTTCAGTTCTGTATTCTCATGAATATATTTACAGATTAAATACATCCCAATAGAAGCCCGAATAGTTGTGATATCCCATGTTTCTAAGTGCCAAATCACTTCACGGACTGCTGAAAGTACATCTTCTTTTGTCATCAGAATTTCGGTATGGTCAGTTCGTAAGAAATCTGCCACTTCACGAGCATATTTCAAATCAATCGGATCGGTTTCCATTCCAATAGCAAAGGTTTTGATTGGACTTTCTAATTCCTTAGCTGCAATCGCACAAACCAATGATGAATCTAAACCACCTGACAAGAGATAGCCCATTGGAGCATCTGCATGAAGACGTTTTTTGACTGCACGTTCCAATTTGCGACGAATATGTCCTGAAATTTCAGCCAAAGGTTCTTCAACAATTGTTGAAACCTCAGCAATGTCATTAAAAACATGAAATTCACCATTGGCATAGTAGTAACCTGGAGGAAATGGTGTCACATCATTACATGTTGAAATTAGTGCTTTGGCTTCGGATGAAAACGAAATTTTGCCAGTTACTTTATTATAACCATAAAAAAGTGGACGAATCCCAAATGGGTCACGAGCGGCAAAAATTTCAGCAGTGTTTTCATCAACCAAGACAAAAGCAAATTCAGCATCAAGCATTTTTACCATTGTTTCGATTCCAGTAGTTTCAAAAAGTGGTAAAAGAACCTCACAGTCAGAATCTCCGGTAAATTTATAACCTTTTGTTTCCAAGAACTTACGGAGACTTAAAAAGTTATAGATTTCACCATTACACATAACTCTTTTGCCATTTAAACCAAAGGGTTGACGTCCCAAGTCTGATAAATCCATGATTGAAAGTCGGCAAAAACCAAAATCATTTCCCAAAGTATCACGAACATGCTGTTGGTCATCTGGTCCTCGATGCTCAATCAATTCCAAATTACTTTTAAACTCTTCTATCGTTAAATCAGATGTTTCCATAAATAAAAAACCGCACATAATTTCCCCCAATAATAATTATAATTTTCAATATTATATCACAATTGTCTGGAAATTTCATAATAAAACAAAAATAGCGATAATTCGCTATTTTCATTACATATAATCATCACGATTGTAGCCAAAGTCAGCTAAATCCATTTTTCGGTCGCGCCAGTCATTTTTGATTTTGACCCAAGTTTCAAGATAAACTTTATCCCCAAGCATAATTTCAATATCTCGACGAGCCATTTTTCCGATTTTACGAATCATATCGCCGCCTTTACCAAGAATAATCCCTTTTTGGCTCTTGCGTTCAACAATAATTGTTGCCATGATATGAATCTTTCCAGTTTCTTCATCTCGAGTCATTTGGTCAGTAGTGACTGCGATTGAATGTGGAACTTCTTCCCGAGTTAATAATAAGATTTTTTCACGAATCATTTCTGAAACAAGAAAACGCTCAGGATGGTCAGTGATTTGATCTTCTGGGAAATATTGAGGACCCTCGTCCAATTTTTCAGAGAGCGTATCAATTAATCTTTCTGTATTATTCCCTTGTTTAGCTGAGATTGGAACCACTTCAGAAAACTCCATTTGTGAAGTATAATCGGCTACAATTTCAAAAAGACGGTCAGGATGAATTTTATCAATTTTATTGACGACCAAAATGACAGGAACTTCTGCCTTTTTCAAGCGCTCAATAATCATATTTTCACCGGTTGAACGTGGTTCATCAGCCGCAACCATGAACAAAACGACATCACATTCACGTAAAGTCGAATAAGCAGATTGAACCATGAAATCGCCTAAAGCATTGTGTGGTTTGTGAATACCTGGCGTATCAATGAAAACAATTTGTTCATTTTCTGTAGTATAAATTCCTTGAATTTTATTTCTTGTTGTTTGAGGTTTATCTGACATGATGGCAATTTTTTGTCCCATCACGTGGTTCATAAATGTTGATTTTCCAACATTTGGACGACCTAAAATCGCCACAAATCCTGATTTAAATTTGTTATTTGTCATAGCGCTATTATAGCATAAAATCAGTCCTTTTTAAGTAAAATTCTAAAAAATGATTGTGAAAATTACTGACAGAATCATCAGTAAAGCTGACAAATTCTTTATTCACCGATTTAAAGCTCATTAAGCAATCGCTTTAAACTGACGGAAAGCGACAGAGTTTTTAAAAATCATTTGTCATCTCCGTCAGCTTGTTAAATCCAATTATGTTCAGTGCAAATTTACTGACAGAATAATCTTGTATTCAAAAACTACTGACAGATTTATTGTTTAACTTTCAAACAATAAATTTACTGACAGCTGACAAAAGAAAAAAGAAAAAATCATCAGCTAACTGATGATTCCTCTATTTACCGAAATTTCTTGATTATTTTTATTTGTCACCACGGCTACGCATTACGAAGCCAGCTGATTTTTCAGTTCCTGTGGTACGTTTACGAGGAGTTTTTTCTCCTTGTTTACGATCGTCAAAACGACGGTCATCACGTTTTCCACGGTAACCGCCACGGTTATCATCACGGTCTTTCCAGTTGCGTTTGCGATCTCCACCGCGGTCGCCATCTTTACCATCACGATTTCCACGGTAACCGCCACGGTTGCCATCACGGTCGCCATTTCCACGACCTTTGTAGCGTCCGCCGCCACCTTTACCTTTTTTCTTGAAGCCTTTTCCTTCACCATTATATGGCAATGGACGTTCAGCTGTAATCTTAACTTCTTCTTGATTATCAGGGTCTTTTACGCGACCTTGAAGAAGTAAAGCAACCAATTCTTTAGCATCAAATTTTTCAAGTAGGCTCGCTGCTTGTTTGTCAAATTTAGCCAATTTTGCTTTAGCTGAATCATCAGACAAATCACGAAGGACATCATCCATAGCTACTGAGAGTGACGCTTGGTAAGCTTCTTCTTTTGTAGGTGGTTTCAAGCCTTTCATTGGCTTTTTAGTCATATTTTCAATGGCACGAAGATAACCCATTTCATTGTATGAAACAAATGTTACTGAACGTCCTGATTTACCAGCACGGCCGGTACGACCGATACGGTGAACATAGCTTTCTTGGTCTTGAGTAATGTCGTAGTTATAAACGTGAGTAACTCCTGACACGTCGAGTCCACGAGCAGCAACGTCAGTTGCAACCAAAACGTCAATATGTCCTGCTTTGAAATCACGCAAAACAGCCAAACGTTTATTTTGGTCCAAATCTCCGTGCATTCCTTCAGCACGGTAACCGCGCAATTTAAGACCACGAATCAATTCATCAACACGACGTTTTGTACGACCAAAAACAATTGCAAGTTCTGGACGTTCAACATCAAGCAAACGAGTCAAAACATCAAATTTTTCAAATTCTTTTGTTTTTACAAAATATTGATCAATACGGTCAGCAGTCATTTCTTTGGCTGCAATTTTGATGTGTTCAGGATTCTTCATGAATTTCACACCAATTTTTTTGATGTCATTTGGCATTGTTGCTGAGAAAAGCAATGTTTGACGAGCTTCTGGTGTTTTTTCAATGATGAAATGAATGTCTTCCAAGAATCCCATGTTCAACATTTCATCAGCTTCATCAAGAATCAAAGTTTCAAGTTGATCCAATTTAATTGCTTTACGTTTAATCAAGTCAACCAAACGTCCTGGTGTTCCCACAACAATATGTGCACCAGCTTTAAGGCCTTTAATTTGTTTTTCAATACTTGAACCACCAAAAACAGTACGAACTTTAAGCCCTTTTGATTTACCAAAACGGAAAAGTTCTTCTTGTCCTTGAACCGCAAGTTCGCGGGTTGGAGCAATAACGAGTGCTTGAATAGCTGGATTAGAAGCATCAATTTTTTCAATTGTTGGAAGACCAAATGCTGCTGTTTTACCAGTTCCTGTTTGCGCTTGACCTAGAACGTCACGCCCTTCAAGTGCAAGTTTAATTGTTTGTTCTTGGATTGGTGTTGGTTGTTCATAACCAATCTCTGTAAGTGTATTTACGATTCCTTCTGACAGGCCGAGTTCACTAAATTTCATTTTTTACCTATATTTCTACTGCGTGTTCCCACGCCAAACTTTTTATTACAGGGTACGAAACCCTTGCTACAGGCGAAATTTATGTGACTCGCCTGACGTAACTTATCTATTATAGCATAATTTTTTGACTGAAAATGCTTACGCCCTTTACTTTTTTTAAAATATTTTCATAAAAAATATACTGACAAAGCTGTCAGTAAATTTTTATGATATTTTTTAAAGAATATAAGCTTTTCTACTATATAAAATATCTGTCAGTAATTTTATACTGAAAATTGTTCCATTAATTCAACATCTGGATATTTATCTTTAAACCAACGCATGGCAAATTCATTTTCAAACAAGAATAAAGGATGGTCAAAACGATCTCGTGCCAAAATATTACGTGAACTAGACATTTTTTCATCTAAATCTTCTTCTTTAATCCAACGAACCGTTTTTGTCCCCATTGGTGTCATGATTGTTTCAGAATTATATTCACGCTCCATCCGGTCTTTAAAGACTTCAAATTGAAGTTGCCCAACCGCACCAAGCATAATATCACCAGTTGTATAAGATTTGTAGAGCTGAATGGCTCCTTCTTGTACCAATTGGTCAATTCCTTTTTGGAAAGATTTTTGTTTCATCACATTTTTCGCTTGGACACGCATAAAGAGCTCTGGGGTAAATGTTGGCAATGGCTCAAAAGATTTTTTCAATTTACCTGTGGTTAATGTATCCCCAACCTGATAAGTTCCAGTATCATAAACCCCAATAATATCACCAGCTACAGCATTCTCAACATTTTCTCGCGATTCAGCCATAAATTGTGTGACATTTGAGAGTTTCACTTTCTTACCCGTCCGAATAAGATTAACATCCATTCCTCGTTCAAATTCACCAGATACAATCCGAACAAAAGCAATTCGGTCACGGTGACGTGGGTCCATATTTGCTTGGATTTTGAAAATGAAACCAGAAAAATCAGGATTTAAAGGTTCAATTTCTTCTTCGTCCACCGTTTTGTGTGAATGAGGCTCTGGGGCATATTCTAAAAATGTTTCAAGGAAAGTTTCTACCCCAAAACTAGTTAAAGCCGAACCAAAGAAAACTGGTGTCAATTGCCCTGCAACAACTTCTTCCTCAGAAAATTGATTCCCTGCATCCAAAAGTAATTCAGCATCTTCTAAAGCTTGAGTAAAGAATGGATTTTTTGTCAAAGGATGACTAGCCGGCACTTCCCCATTTTCATCAAATTCAACAAAACGTTTGCCATCCTCAGGTTGATAAACTTCCACACGACCATGCGTAAAATCATAAAGACCTTGGAAATTTTTCCCCATTCCGATTGGCCAATTCATTGGTACACTAGCAATCCCAAGAATTTCTTCCAATTCAGAAAGTAAATCAAGCGGTTCACGTCCATCACGGTCAAGTTTATTAATGAAAGTGAAAACCGGAATCCCTCTGCGTTTTACAACTTGGAAAAGTTTTTTCGTTTGTGCTTCAATCCCTTTAGCACTGTCAATAACCATGACCGCAGCATCAACTGCCATCAATGTTCGGTAAGTATCTTCTGAGAAATCTTCGTGCCCAGGCGTGTCCAAGATATTAACACGCTTGCCTGCATAATCAAATTGCATGACAGAACTTGTTACAGAAATTCCACGTTCTTTTTCAATATCCATCCAGTCTGACTTAGCAAAATTACCAGTTTTACGAGCTTTTACAGTCCCCGCTTCTCGAATGGCTCCCCCAAATTTCAATAATTGTTCTGTAATCGTCGTCTTACCAGCATCCGGGTGACTGATGATGGCAAAAGTCCGGCGTTTTTTTATTTCTTCTTGTAAAGTCATTTATACTCTCTTTTTCTTTAATTATTCATTTATATTTTTAATTTATTTTACATTTGTTAATCCTCAAAAAAAAATAGTTCTTTTAATTATATCAAAATTTGCCCTGATTTTATAGTTGATTTTTATAAATCTTACCAACAAACTAAAGAGTTAAAAAATTCATTCGATTGGTAATTAAACAAAAGAAAAAACAATCAGCAAAACTAATTGTTTTATCATTAAATTTTTTATTTATACAGTAGCGTTTTTCTTGTAAATTTCTGCCTCTGCTTCTGTTGAGAAAACAAAATGTCCTGGAGTAATTTCCCGCATTTCACGTTCTTGTCCATCCAATTCAGCCGTTGGGTCATAAACAATTGGAGTACGTTCCCGCTCAGAAATAGGGTCTGGTGACGGAATTGAGCTCAGCAAACTCTTAGTATAAGGATGAATTGGATGATTGTAAACTTGGTCAGAAGTTCCAACTTCCAAAATTTTCCCCCAGTGCATGACACCAATTCGGTCAGAAATATATTTAACCATTGACAAATCATGAGCGATAAACAAGTAAGTCAAGTTTTCTTTTGCTTGAATATCTCTCATCAAGTTAACAACCTGAGCTTGAATTGAAACATCAAGTGCTGAGATAGGCTCATCAGCTACGACAAATTTAGGTTTTACGGCAAGTGCACGTGCAATCCCAATCCGTTGACGCTGTCCACCAGAAAACTCATGCGGATAACGTGTCAAATGGTCATCGTTCAATCCAACCAAACGTAAGAGTTCCAATACACGAGCATCACGTTCAGCCTTTGTTTTTACTAAACCATTAGCATCAAGTCCTTCAGCAACGATATCTTTAACGCGCATCCGTCCATTCAATGAAGCTTGTGGATCTTGGAAAATCATTTGTGCTTCTGAACGATACTCACGCAACTCCGAACCTTTTAAATTACGAACATCTTTACCTTCAAAGAGAATTTCTCCACCAGTAATGAAATTATCATAAAGTTTAAGAATTGCTCGACCAATCGTCGTTTTACCAGAACCAGATTCTCCAACGAGACCAAATGTTTCTCCTTCATAAATATCTAAAGAAACATTATTAATTGCCTTATTAGCCCCTTTCTTTCCTTTATTAAAAGTCAAATCAAGGTTTTTTATTTCAATTACTTTTTTAGGTTCTGTCATCATTTATCCCCTTTCAATTCTTCCCAGCGTTTCCAGCGTGCCAAGATATTATCGGAAGGCGTTACTTTTGGTGCTCGTGGGTCTAAAAGCCAAGTTTTGGCAAAATGTGTTGGAGATACTTCAAAGTATGGAGGTTCTTCTTCAAAATCAATTGCCAAGGCAAATTTATTACGTGCTGCAAAGGCATCTCCTTTTGGTGGATTCAATAAATCAGGTGGAGTTCCTGGAATTGAAACCAGTCGGTCCACACTTGAATCAACCGTTGGCATTGAATCTAAGAGCCCCCAAGTATATGGATGTTGTGGGTTATAGAAAATTTCTTCAACTGTTCCGTATTCAACAATTTCACCCGCATACATTACCGCCACTTTATGTGCAAAACCAGCAACAACTCCCAAGTCATGGGTAATGAAGACAATTGATGAATTAATTCTTTCTTGCAATTCAGCCATCATATGCATAATTTGTGCTTGAATTGTAACGTCAAGCGCAGTTGTTGGTTCATCTGCAATCAAGATTTCAGGGTCAGCAGCCAAGGCAATCGCGATAACTGCACGTTGACGCATCCCGCCTGACCATTGGTGTGGATAATCATTAATATGCACTTCGGCATCAGGAATTCCGACTTGTTGCATCAATTCGAGGGCCCGTTTCATGGCATCGGCTTTGCTCATTCCTTTGTTGTGTTTCAACAAAGGTTCAGCAATTTGTTTTCCAATACGCATTGTTGGGTCAAGAGAAGTCATTGGGTCTTGGAAAATCATAGAAATTTCATTTCCACGAATTTTTTGCCACTCTTCCTCTTTTAAATCAAGAAGGTTACGCCCTTTAAATAATAATTCACCTTGTGGTATTACCGCATTTTTCGCATTCAAGCCCATCAAAGTTTTTGTTGTTACTGATTTACCAGAGCCAGACTCACCAACAATCGCTAGGGTCTGTCCCTTTTCTAAATCAAAAGATACATCACGAATCGCTTTAACATCTCCAGCATAGGTGTGGAAATTGACATGCAAATTTTTAACTTCTAATACTTTTTCTTCTGCCATTTCTAATCCTCACTTGCTCTAGGGTCAAATGCATCACGCAAACCATCTCCAAAGAAGATAAATGTGAGTGAAAGCACAGACAATACTACTGCTGGAATAATCAATTGGAATGGATAGAATTGCAAGCTTGCAATCCCATCATTAATCAAAGTCCCCAAAGAAGACGTTGGCGGTTTAACCCCAAGGTTAATCGCTGATAAAACAGCCTCATACATAATCATACTTGGAATATCAAACATGATTTGGACAACAATAACCCCTGAAACGTTTGGCAACAAATGTTTTACTGCAATTTTCCAAGTAGATTGTCCTAAAGTTTTTGAGGCCAAGACGAAGTCACGCTCCTTATAGGAGAGAACCATGTTCCGTACCTGCCTGGCCATCCCGGTCCATGCAAATAGACCAATCGCAATAATAATTGATGAAATTCCTTGTCCCAAAAGTAGAGCAAGCATTGTTACTACAACTAAGTTAGGTACAGATTGGATGATTTCAATAATCCGTTGCATGACCATATCGACTTTTCCACCCATCCAGCCGGAAATAATCCCATAGGTCACCCCGATTACTAAGTCAATCAAGGCGGCAGCAAGGGCAATAATCAATGAAATACGCAAACCAACAATTGTTCGTTTAGCTAATGAACGACCATATTTATCAGTCCCGAAGACATATTTGTCTTTGCTTGGAACATCTTGTGATTTATAGACATCTGTTCTTTCAGTAGAACCCGGTGCTTTAAATTCACCATTCCAAAATGGTAAATCACCTGATAGTTTTGGCGGAAGATTTCCATAAACTTGTGATTTATTTGGATCAAAGTAATTTGCCTTTGATTGTGGTACAACAAATGCTGAGATTACTGAGAAAACCAATGTAATCGCAATAATCCACATGGCAACCAAAGCTACTTTATTTTTCTTAAAACGACGCCAAGCATCTTGGAAAAAACTCAAGGCAGGTTTCGCAATTTTTTCTGTTGAATCTGAACCCTTTGAACCAACAAGGGTGAAGTCTTTATTTAAATTTTCCATTTCGACAAACCCTTTCTAGAGACGAACTCGTGGATCAACAATTGCAGTCAGAATATCTGTAACTAAGATAAATAGCATCAAGATTACTGCATAGACAATTGTTGTTGCCATAATAACTGGGAAGTCTTTGGCTGGAATTGAATCAACAAATTGTGAACCAATCCCGGGGATTGAAAAGATTTTTTCAATCAAGACCGAACCTGTCAAAAGATTGGCAGCCATTGGCCCAATCAAAGTCAACATTGGAATCAATGAATTACGCAATGCATGTTTATTGACCACTTCTTTTTCAGAAAGTCCTTTAGCACGAGCTAACAAGATGTAGTCAGAAGATAAAGACTCAATCATTTCAGAACGAACAAAACGAGTTACCACAGCCATTGGAGCAAAAGAAAGAGCGATTGTTGGCATAATTGTTTGTGAGAAGGTTCCCCAACCAGAAATTGGGAAAAGATTCAAATTAAATCCTAAGTAAAGAAGGATTAAGGTACCAATTACGAATGAAGGAACTGAAATCCCAAGGACTGAAACAAAACCGAAAATTCCATCAAGGATGCCATTTTTACGACGAGCGGAAGCTTTTCCCATAAAGGCTCCAAGAATTGTCCCAAGAATAAGCGCTTGAACTCCAAGTTGCATTGAAACTGGTAAACGTTGAGCGATCATTGTAATAACAGGTTGGTTTGTATAAACAAATGATGTTCCAAAATTACCTGTGAACATGTGTCCTACATAGATAAAGTATTGTTGCCAAAGCGGTTTATCTAAACCATAGGCATGTTTTAAAATTTCCAGTTGATCTGGCGTTAGTTTGGGATTTGAGAAAGGTGTTCCGGGCATGACTTGCATCATAAAGAAAGTCAATGTCACAATCAGGAACAAAGTCAGAAGCAAAAGCCCCAAACGTTTAAGAATATATTTAATCATAAAAAATTTCCTAATCTAAGCAAAAGATAGGGTTGGCAATCTGCCAATCCTAACTTTCTTGCTCTAAAACTCTATTATTATTTGAGGTAAGCTGTTTTGAAGTCATACATTAAACCAGTTGAACCAAAGCGTACATCCTTAAGGTTAGGATTACGGAGGACTGGAGTTGTACGGAAGTACAGCGGATTGAGATTTGATTCTGTATAAAGTGATTCTTCAGCCGCTTTGTAGTCTGCATAGTGCTTTTCAGGATCAAGCGCATCTGTTACTTCAGCTGCTTTAATGGCTTTATCATAAGTAACGTTATTGATTTTACCATTATTATTTGGTCCATCTTTTACAAATAAATCAAGGAAAGTTGACGGTTCAGCATAGTCACCACTCCAAAGTGAGATAACCATATCAAAGTTACCAGTAGTAGAGTCATTCAAACGTTGTTTAAATGGTACTGATTTGATATTCAAAGTCAAACCTGGAAGTTGTTTTTCCCATGCTTGTTTAAGGAAAGTTGCTGAGTCTTTAGAAGCTGATGTATCATCAGTTGTTAAAGTCAAAGTAAGTTTAGTTTCGCCAATTTCGCTCAATCCTTTAGCCCAAGCTGCTTTAGCTGCTGTGGCATCGTATTTATATGGTTGTGCTGCATACTTAGCAAAGTCTTCACCAGTATTTGTTTTAGCCATACCCGCTGGTGTTAAGCCTGTCGCAGGATTCGAAGCAGGCGTTACTGTATCAACATATTGTTGGCGGTCAGTAGCAAGGTTGAAGGCTTCACGAATGTTCTTGTTAGCAAGAGCTTTATTTTTCCCAGATTGATTATATTGAATGTAAGCTGTTGTTGCTTCATCCAAAGATACGACATCTTTATTATTTTTATTTGCTTTGAAAAGGTCTGGGTCACCAATACTTGCTTGGACAATCTTACCTTGTTTATAAAGGTTAAATGAAGTTTTAGGGTCTTGAACCACTTGGAAGTCGATTTCTTTAGTTTTAACTGCGCTCTTATCCCAATAATCGTCATTCTTCACGATTGAGAATGTTTGGTTTGAACCGTTCCAACCTTTTGATTTTTCAAATTTATATGGTCCAGAGTAAACCATTTTCTCTGAAGATGTTCCGTATTGTTTCCCATATTTTTCAACCACTTTTTGGTTGAGTGGGTAATAAACAGAGTTAGCTGTCAAGAATTCAAAGTATGGTGTTGGTTGTGCAAGGGTAACAACAAATGTTTTGTCATCAGTTGCTTTAACACCAAGTGTTGATTTATCAGCTTTACCACCATTAATCTCGTTGGCGTTTTTAACTGGGCCAAGGAGGTATCCGTATTCTGAAGCAGTCGCTGGATCAACCGCACGTTGCCAAGAATAAACGAAGTCTTTAGCTGTCAAAGCATCACCGTTTGACCATTTCAAGCCATCACGAAGATGGAAAGTATATGTCAAGCCATCTTTTGATACATCAACTGATTTTGCCAATTCTGGCTGTGCTTTACCATCTTTGTCCACACGTGTCAAACCAGCATTGGTATTACCAATAATGATATTTGAATATGTATCTGTCGCGAGTGATGAATCCAATGTTTGAATAGGTGATGTCAAATTCCATTGAATGTCTTTTGATGATGACGATGAGCTAGAACCGCTATTGCCGCATGCTGCAAGCAAAGCTGCCGAACCAAGTGCAACTGTACCTAAGGTAACTTTTTTCCAAGTCTTCATGTAATTTCCCTCTTTCATGAATTGTGTCTGACTTCGCAATTTTTATTATTGTCAGAAAATTTATTATATTGGTATTATACTTAATTCAACCTGAATTGTAAAGTATAATGGTTATGTTTTCTGAAAATTAACATTTAATTTTTAAATAGCGGAAAGTTTTCACAAACTTTTGAAAAAGATTTTTTTACTATGCTTTTATTTAAAACCCTTTCATTTAGTTGGGCTCTGACTGGTTCGTGTTTTATTTTTGCAGAAAGAATATTCAATAAAAAAGATAAATTTTCAGAAAATTTATCTTTTTGTATTTTTTATTTAACATAAGCCGATTTTAGGTCGTAAGCTAAACCGGTTGAATGAAATTCTAAGCCTGTAATTTTAGGGTTCATTAAAGCTGGATTGGCTTGGAAATCAACTGGATTGATGTATGACCCTTGATAGAGTGCTGTTTCTGCCGCTTTGTAGTGTTCATCTACTTTGGCTGGTTCAAGAACGTCTGGCGTTGTTGTTGCTGCTTTAAAGGCATCATCATAAGTTTTACTAGAAAATTTACCGTCATTATATGATTGGCCTGTCGTAAAGAGTTGCAAGAATGTTGAAGGTTCAGCGTAATCTCCACCCCAACCTGAGAGAACCATATCAAAATTTCCATTTTGAGCGTCATTCAATCTTTGTTTGAATGGAACAAGTTTTAAATTGACAGTCAAGCCTGGTAGATTTTGTTGATAGGCTGTTTGTAAAAAGTTGGCTGTTGCTTCTGACGGTGCTAAATCACCAGCAGCTTCAAGGCTAAGGGTGAGCTTGGTTAAGCCAAGCTCTTTTAATCCTTTTTCCCAGAGGTCTTTTGCTTTTGTCGGGTCATAGCGATAATCTTGTTTTGCATAAGTTGCAAAATCTTCTCCTGTTGAGGTCTTGCTCATTCCCACTGGTGTAAAGCTTGTCGCAACGGTCGAACCTGGTAGGGCTGTTTTGACGACTCCTGCTCTGTTAGTTGCCAAATTTAAGGCTTCACGAATATTTTGATTAGCTAGTGCTTTTTGAGCGTCTGGACTTGAGGCATTTTTACCGGATTGATTGTATTCAATATAGTCTGTCCGTGCTTGTTTAAAGACAGTATAACCTTTCGTCTTTTTATTGGCATTAATCAAATCAGTTGTTGAAAGGAGTGTAAAATCAAGTTTCCCTTGTTTATAAAGCTGTGCTCCTGTATTCGCATTTGAAATGACCTGGAAATCAATTTGTTTAGATTTGACTGCCGACTTATCATAGTAGTTTGGATTGGCATAAATTGAAAAAGTTTTATTGGTTCCTGTCCAACCTTTATCTGATTTGAACATGAATGGTCCATTATAAACGGTTTTATCTGAGGACGTTCCATATTGTTTGCCATATTTATCAACAACTTTTTGGTCAAGAGGGTAATAAACAGGTTCTGACAAGAGAAATTTAAAATATGGTGTTGGTTGTGCCAATGTGACTGTAAATTCTGTATCTGACTCGGCTTTAATTCCTAGACTATCGAGTGATGATTTACCAGAAATAATATCATTAGCCCCAGAAACTGCCCCCATCAAATAGGCATATTCTGAACCAGTTTTAGGGTCCACTGCTCTTTTCCATGAATAAACAAAATCTTTAGCAGTCAACCTGTCACCGTTTGACCATTTCAAATTATCTCTAAGAGTAACCGTGTAGGTCAAGCCGTCTTTTGAAACGTCAATTGATTTTGCAAGTGCTAAGGCAGCATTTCCTTTAGAGTCAACGCGTGTCAATCCTTCTTCCACATTTCCAGCAACATCATAAGAATACTGGTCAGTTAAAATTGTAGTATCAAGTGATGCCACATCTGTGGGAATTGAAAATTTGATGTTTTTTTGCTCACTTGTTTTTGTGCCACAGGCCACTAAAATAATTCCTGACAGGGCAATAAGGCTGGTGAGTCCAATAATTTTTCCTTGTTTCATCTGCTTTCTCCAAATCGTAAAGATACTATTGAATTTTCATATTATTCTGAAAATTAAATGTGGACTTATTATACTTTTTCAAAAATACATTGTCAAGAATATTGTTGTATTTTTCTGATAATTTAATGAAAATAAAAAAATACTAACTTTCTGTCAGTATTTTTTATCATTATAATTTTTCAACAACCTCTGAAAGTTTCATGCTATTTGAACCTTTGAATAATACTTGGTCAGTTGGTTTCAAATCTGCTGACAGACTTTCTGTCAGTAAATCTAAATCTGTAAAATAGCTGACCGCTTTGTCAGTCGAAATTTCTGCCAAGTTTTTCATCATTTCACCATAAAGATAGACTTTATCAATTTTATTGAAATCAATAGATTTCAATATATCTTTATGGAGTTGGGCTGCACTGGGTCCAAGTTCTAACATATCAGCAAGAACTGCAATCTTTCGACCATTCTCATTTTTAGGAATGGCTTGGAAAGTTTCCAAAATCAAACGCATTGCTGTCGGATTGGCATTATAAACATCACTCAAAAGGTCTGCACCATTTTTTGCTTTTTTCCACTCTGTCCGATTTCTGGTCAGCTCTACTTCTTTCAAAGCTTTTTTAATTTCGGCTTCTGAAAGTCCATAATGTAAGCCAACAAAAGCAGCTAACATAGCATTCGTCGCGTTATATTTACCAGGAACTGGAATAGTAATTGATTCATCTAAAAAATTAGTTTCAAAAGTTAATTTTTCTTTGTGTTCGACTAATTTTGTAATAAATAAATCTTCACCGGGCAAACCAAAGCGAATAATTTTTTGATTGTCTGGGATAAAAGCATTAATAATTGGGTCAGCAGGGGCAATAAGCTCACCATGCAAACCAGCCGTAATCCCCATTTTCCCTTTAGCAATATTTTCGCGACTTCCCATATGTTCAAGATGTGCTTCACCAATTAAGGTAATGACAGCAAGTTCAGGCTTAGCAAGTTCTGATAAAAAATCAATATCACCAGGGTGATCCATTCCCATTTCCAAAACTAATTTTTCAGCATCGTCCGGCATATGTAAAATGGTGTAGGGTAAGCCGATTTCATTATTGTGATTTCCTTGTGTTTTGTATGTTTTAAATTTCTTAGACAAAACAGCAGCAATCATGTCTTTGGTTGTTGTTTTTCCATTTGAACCTGTCACCGCAATGACTGGAACTTTTGTCTTTTCAAGATAATATTTTGCTAATTTTTGGAAAGCAAGCAGATTATCGTCAACCAAGAGATGAGCTTGTTCGACTTCTTTTTCTGAAAAGCTGATTATTGCTCCATTATCAAAAGCGATTTCGATGAAATCATGACCATCTCGTGCCCCCTTAAGTGGCAAAAAGATATCCCCTTTTTCAATCAAACGGCTGTCAAATTCAATTTTATTGACTGACAAATCTGCCAGTTGCGACCAATCATTTTTTGCGCCAACGACTTGGGCGATTTCGTGAATTGTGAGTTTCATAGTGACTCCATTATAACACTTTTTACTGACAAAAAAATCTGTCAGCAATCGATTTACTGACAGATTTGTATTTTTTATAAAAGATGATTTTCACGTGTTTCAAAAGTTTCTTTAGCTAAATCAACTAACTTTTCAATTAAATCAGAATAAGATAAGCCCATATTTTCCCAAAGCAATGGATACATTGACCATTGTGTGAATCCTGGAATGGCATTAATTTCGTTGAGATAAACATTTCCATCCTTAGTCACAAAGAAATCGCAACGTGACAAGCCCGTCCCATTGACTGCCTTGTACGCTTTTATAGCATATTCTTGCATTTTTTGAGCTAAATCAGCAGGAACTTTTGCTGGAATGTCCATTTGAATTTTATTATCAATATATTTTGAGTTGTAATCATAAAACTCAACATCTTTCACAACTTCACCTGGAAGCGTTGCAGAAACGTCACTATTATTTCCCAAAACAGCACATTCGATTTCACGCGCATCCACACCTTGTTCAATGACAACACGGTTATCATATTTATAGGCTTCGCTTAGCGCAGGTTGAAGGTCTGCTAAATCATCAACTTTTGAAATTCCAACACTAGAACCCATATTAGCAGGTTTAACAAAAACTGGAAATTCTAATTTTTCGACTACTTCTTGAGCAATTTCTCCTTGATTTTCATCAGCAAAAGCCGCAACATAAGGAACTTGGGGTACACCAACCGCTTCAAAAACGTGTTTTGCCAATAATTTATCCATTGTGCTTGACGCAGATAAAATATTTGGACCAACATATGCCAAACGTAAAATTTCTAAAAATCCTTGAATCGAGCCATCTTCACCCATTGGTCCATGTAAAACTGGGAATACAACGGCAGCTTTTTCGTAAATTGCTGCTGGTG
Organism: Lactococcus sp. FSL K6-0773; assembly: GCF_038006485.1. Taxonomy (NCBI): domain Bacteria; kingdom Bacillati; phylum Bacillota; class Bacilli; order Lactobacillales; family Streptococcaceae; genus Lactococcus; species Lactococcus sp. FSL K6-0773. Next base: position 1,468,927 of record NZ_JBBOVF010000001.1, read on the forward strand.
AAATCTTTGGATAAGATTCTGCCAAATCATTTGTCAGTAGTTTTTCTTCTTCAGCAGGTTTGTCAGTAAATTCTTGCGTTTTTATGAATTCACCACCCTTAGTGATAAAGTAAGTTTTTACAACAAAACGAGAATAATTAACAGCTCTCATCACCGATTCTGCTGATAAAACTGATACTTCTCGCTCAGCAGAACGACCACCATACAACAAAATTAATGTTTCTTTTGACATATTTCTTCCTTTTTTACTGACAGCTTTGTCAGACACTTCTTTTTACTGACAGCATGCGATATTTTTACAATACAATTCTGTCAGTAATTGTCTTTTTTATTTTACCACAGAAAAAATCAAATTTCCAACCGATTCTCTACCGCTTTTGATAAAGTAATTTCATCTGCGTATTCTATATCAGAGCCTACAGCTAATCCACGAGCCAAGCGAGTCACTTTAATTCCTGCAGGCTTAATCATTCGAGCCAGATACATGGCGGTTGCTTCTCCGTCAGAAGTGGCATTAGTTGCGATGATCACTTCTTTAACCTCTGAATCCATTAATCTTGTAATCAATGTTTTAACATTAATTTCATCAGGAGAAATCCCATTCATTGGACTAATCGTACCATGCAAAACATGATAAAGTCCTCGATATTCCCGAATTTTTTCCATAGCAAGAACATCTTTAGATTCTTCAACGACCAATATAGTTGTTCGATCACGCGTTGGGTCGGTACAAATGGCGCAAGGATCACTTTCTGTTAAATTCCCACAAATCGAGCAAAAACTCAAATCCCGTTTTGCTGAAAGAAGATTTTTTGCAAATTCATTGACATCTTGATCTTCCATGCCAATCGTATAAAAAGCCAATCGAGTCGCTGTTTTTTGACCAATCCCTGGTAATTTTGAAAACGACTCAATCAGGCGAGCAATAGGTTCAGGATAATACATATTTCACCAATTCTTCACTTGTAAATATTTTATTCAATTTATTAATTTTACTATAAAAGACTGAAAATGAAAAGGAAAGGTGATAGAATTCTCAATCACTTATAAATAAAAAGCCTCTCCTATCAGAGAGAACTTTTTTTAATTTTTACGAAAAGCCTCATTTGAATAATACAAATCAGTAATTCCCGTTACAATACTTTGGTTTGCTTTTGTTCCACTTGAAGCATTACTTTCAGTATTATCTGGAAGTACAACCGCAATAGCAATTTCTGGGTTGTCAGAAGGAGCAAAGGCCACTGCATTATTAGCTGTTACAATAACTTGACTACCATCTGCCAATACTTTTGTACTTTCGGAAGTCCCTGTTTTACCAGAAATAGAAACCTTTGATGAATCCATTGAACGACCAGTAGTCAATCCACCAGCCCCATGAACAACAGCATACATCCCCTGATGAAGAACATCCATATTATCGGGAGTGATATTTACCTTATCCATGATTTTAGGAGTAATATTTTTGATAAGCGTGCCAGGCTGTCCGTCAGTTCCACCTTCATAAATTCCTTGAACAATATGTGGTGACAAACGAGTTCCGTTATTTCCTAAAGTTGCCGCATAAACCGCCAACTGAAGCGGCGTATAATTATCATACTGACCAAATGATTCATACAATACATTGACCCCAGAAGCCGCTTCAGATTTAGCTGAAGGGAGATATCCCGTTGATTCTCCAGGTATATCAAAACCAGTTGATGCCCCTAAACCATAAGAAGCAAAAGCCTTACGAAACTGCTCATAAACTTTTACTCGGTTGGTATCATCCAAAAATTGATTAGCTGCCGTATAAGGAGCACCTAACATTCTCATTGCCAATTGCATCATGTAAGTATTTGATGAATATTGCAAAGCTTCAACAGCTGTTAAAGCCATTGGTGAAGCGTCTCCCCACCAGTCATTGATAGGATTAGAATCTTTAAATTGAATAGACTGCGCCGTTAAAGTGTCATTTCCAGAAATTACACCAGCATTCCAAGCAGCAGTCAATGTTCCCATTTTGACAACAGACCCCGGTGTGAAGACACTTTGGAAAGTCCCTAAAGTATTTTCCGTAATTGTTCCTGTATTAGGATCTCGTTGATAGCCAGATAAAGCTAAGACTGCCCCCGTTTTAACATTTAACACAACAGCATAAGCCCCTCTATTATACTGACCATAGCCTTGGGCAATCAGTTGATCTAATTGTGTTTTAACAATATTATTAACCCCGTTTTGGAAATCTAGGTTAATAGTTAATTTTAAATCATCCCCACGTTTTCCTTTTTGTATTGTTTTTGTTCCAGAAACATCACCATTTTTGTCAAATTTAACCTTACTAATACTATGAGTTCCTTGAAGTTCACTTTCGTATCCCTTTTCAAGAAGCCCAGTTCCCACACGGTCATTACGTTGATAACCTTTTTTAAGATAGGCATCCAAATCCTCTGCTGGAATTCCTGATTTTTGTGAAGTAATAGTTCCCATAAGTGGTGTCAAAGAATTTTGAGCATATGAACGGTCCCAAGAAGTTCCAATTGTAATTCCTGGTAAATCGCCTTCTTGTTCGGCAATTGTCGCTTGTTGCTCTGCTGTAATACTTCCAGTAGCAATTTTAGTAGTGTTAAAAGTAGTGGTACTATTCATTTCTTTGAATAATTTTGCGGCAAAAGTTTGTTCTGCCGTAAAATTCAAGTCACTATCTTTAACTTTACTTAATTCGACATCATAAATTTGTGAACCACTTAAATCATTACCATGTTTATCTTTCTTTTCCTTTTCAGATAAACTATTAGCTATTTTTTCTAGATTTTTAGAATTAGCCAAGAAATAGTCTTTTTTATCACGCGTTGTCAAATCAGCAACATCAATGTTATTAGATAAAATAGTTGCTAACTTATTGGCTACCTGATAAATTTCATCAGCAGTAGCATTTTGACTTCTTGTAAATTCAACAGCCTGTACCGCAACTGTAGATGCCAAAGCTTTTCCTGTTGCATCATAAATATTTCCGCGAGGCGCACCTTCAATAATTTGAACATCTCCACCTGCACTAATTGATTTTTCGGCGTAGAAATGTGAATTCAATACCTGCATATTGAAGAGCTTTCCAATTAAAATCATAAACAAAACAAAGATAACAAAAAATAAGAGGTTCACTCGTTTTGGAATTAATTTAGTTGGATCTTTTAAAATTTTTACTTCTTTATGTGATTTTTTAGACTTATCGGATTGCTTGCGCTTATCATTTTTTCTTTTATTATCTGACATTTCGACTCCAAGAATGAGTTTTATAAATAGTTTTTACATTCAAAATTTGTACTTAAACATTTTACCACATTTATGAAAACTTTTCCTTACAATTTTGATTCCTATCAATTTAATCAAATAAAAAAAGAAAACTCAAATACGTTTTCTTTTTTGTCATCTAAAATTTTAGTTTCTTATTAAATAATCAAAAGCACCTAGAGAAGCGGTCGCCCCAGTCCCCATTGAAATAATAATTTGCTTATAAACACTATCCGTACAATCTCCCGCTGCAAAAACACCAGGAAGATTTGTCGCTCCAACTTTATCAGTCAAAATTTCTCCACGTGCGGATAAGTCAATTGTTCCCTCCAACCACTGAGTATTCGGAACTAAACCAATTAATACAAAGACACCAGCAAGTTCCAAATGAACAGTTTCTTTAGAGCCGCGAACTTGATAATTCAAACCTCTAACCTTGTCATCTCCTAAAATCTCTTTTGTTTCTACATTGGTGAGGACAGTAACATTATTTAGGGTCGCAAGTTTTTCTTGTAAAATTTTGTCTGCTTTAAGTTCAGGTAAAAATTCAAGAACAGTAACATGTCTAACCAAACCAGCTAAATCAATAGCTGCTTCGATTCCTGAATTTCCGCCACCGATAACCGCTACATCTTTTCCTGCAAACAAAGGACCATCACAATGTGGACAGTAAGCGACTCCTTTGGTTTTAAATTCTTGCTCTCCTGGAATTCCCAAATCTCGCCAACGAGCGCCCGTTGAAATAATGACTGACTTACTTTTTAGAAGTGCCCCATTTTCAAGACTCACCTCAATCAAATCTTTTTTCTCTAGCTTAACTGCTTTTTGCAAGTTCATCAAATCGACAGGATATTTTTTCACATGTTCTTCAAGCTGACGACCAAGTTGAACTCCTTCAACATAAGGAGTTCCAATGAGGTTTTCAATTCCTAAAGTTTCTAGTGGTTGACCGCCAAAGCGTTCAGCGATTAAACCTGTCCGAATCCCTTTACGTGCAGCATAAATAGCTGCACTTGCACCAGCAGGGCCTCCACCAACAACTAAAACATCATAAGGGTCTTTATCAAAAAAAGCTTCCGAACTCTCTGGACCAGTAATTTTTTCTAGTAATTCTTCAAGACTAGCTCGTCCATTATGAAATTCTTCACCATTTTTGAAAACAGTTGGAACCGCCATAATTCCTTTTGCTTCCACTTCTTCTTGAAACATTCCCCCCTCAATCATTGTGTGACTAATATTGGGGTTGAGAATACTCATTGTGTTTAATGCTTGGACAACATCTGGACAGTTATGACAAGTTAAACTCACATAAGTTTCAAAGTGAAGTGGATTTTGAATCGCTTGAATTCGCTCAACTAATTCTTGTTCAATCCGTGGAGGGCGTCCACTTACTTGGACAAGCGCCAAGACCAATGAATTCAACTCATGACCTAATGGTAGCCCTGAAAAAAGGACTCCAGAAACACCTTCTCTTTCAATAGAGAAAGCTGTTTTTCGATTGAGTTTTGCTGTTTCTTTTGAAATCATTTCGGACAAACTTGCAAGTTCATCTGTAAATTCTACTATTTTTTTCCCATTTTCGCTCTCTAAATCTGCATCAACTTTTAAAATAATTGGATTTTCCAACAAATCCATATAAGGCATCAACTGAGCACGAAGAGTTTCATCTAAAATCATATTAAACCTTTCTGTCATTAAGTTTCTAAAGACAAATAAAGTGAGCCAAGACTCACTTTTTTTATTCTATATTTTACCTACAAGGTCAATACCAACGTGAAGACTTGCTCCGTCCTCTTTCCACTTAGCGGGACAAACTTCCCCTGGATGATTACGCACATATTGAGCAGCTTTAATCTTATCGACCAATTGACTTGCATCACGTCCAATACCATCAGCCGTAATTTCAAGCGCTTGAATCACACCGTCTGGGTCAATAATAAATGTTCCACGTTGAGCCAATCCTGCTTCTTCATCAAGAACATCAAAAGCACGTGAAATTTTTTGTGAAGGGTCTGCAAGCATTGGATAAGTAATTTTTGAAATAGCATCACTATGTTCATGCCAAGCAGCATGGACAAAATGGGTGTCAGTTGAAGCTGAGTAAACTTCTACACCAAGCGATTTCAAGGTTGGATAAGTTTCTTCTAAATCTTCTAACTCTGTCGGACAAACAAATGAAAAGTCTGCTGGATAGAAACAAAGCACAGACCATTTTCCATAAAAGTCTTTATCGGAAACTTTAATAAATTTCCCACCAAGATAAGCATCTGTTGAAAATTCTTCTATTTTTTTACCTACTAATGACATAAGATTCTCCTTTTTCTTCTTTAAAGCTTTACTATTAAATTATCTCAAGAATAAAATGAAGAATCAATTAATTTGTTCAAAAACTTACAAACTATTGCATTGATTACAAAAAAACACTCTAAGTCCTAAATAGATGAGTATCTACTATAACTTAGAGTATTTTCATTCAAATATTATGCTTTTTTAGGAGCCAAGTAGTATTCGTTTTGAACGTTCAAGTTGTCATCAAATTCGAAAACAAGTGGTGGGAAGTTAGGGATTTCAACATCCATAATTTCGTCATCAGAAAGTTTTTTGATTTGTTTAACGAGTGCACGGATTGAGTTACCGTGAGCACCAACGAAGACATTTTTTCCTTCTTTCAAAGCTGGAGCGATTTGGTCTTCCCAGAATGGAAGAGCACGTTCCAAAGTAACTTTGAGGTTTTCAGCATCAGGAATCAATGAATCTTCAAGACCAGCGTAACGACGGTCTCCGTGAGCTGTATATTTATCATCATGATCCATTGCTGGTGGCAATACATCATATGAACGACGCCAGATGTGAACTTGTTCATCACCATGTTTTGCAGCAGCGTCAGCTTTGTTCAAACCTGTCAAACCACCGTAGTGACGTTCGTTCAAGCGCCATGATTTAACAACTGGTACCCAAAGTTGGTCTGAATATTCAAGAGCAAGGTTAGTTGTTTTGATAGCACGTTTCAATACTGAAGTGTAAGCAATATCAAATTCGATTCCAGCTTCTTTAATCAATTTACCAGCTTCAATCGCTTGTTTAGTTCCGTTTTCAGAAAGGTCAACGTCAGCCCAACCTGTGAAAAGGTTAGCAAGATTCCATTCAGATTCACCGTGACGTGCAAATACTAATTTTGGCATTTTGTGTATTCTCCGTTTATTTTTACTTGAACGAAATTTAGTTCGTTCATTTACAAAGTTAATTTTACTACATTTTTCCTTTTTTTTCTAGCTTTTATTTTCTGTAAGCCCTTTTATTTACTGACAGAAGCTTTGGCTAACCTAAAAACCATTTCTTCATTTCCATTTTTTAAAAATTACTCATGTAGTTCTATTGGTAAGTCATCTGGATCATAGAAAAAAAGCATTTTTCTGTCAGTAATTTCGTCCTGACGAATTTCCTCCACTTTGACTCCTTGACTTATTAAATAATTTCTATCTTCTTCAATATTTGTCGTTTTAATAGCTAAGTGGCGATAGCCTTTTGCTTCTGGATAAGTTAAGCGTTTAGGGGCATCAGATTTGATAAATAATTCAATTTCTGTTTCTTCATTCATCTTTAAATCAAGCTTGATATCTCCTTTTTCTGGACGATGATTTTCTCGAATGATTGAAAATCCTAAAATATCAACGTAGAACTGACGAGATTTTTCATAATCTGCGGCAATGATAGCGATGTGATGAATTTTATTGAAAGCTGGTTGGTACATCTTGCGGCTCCTCTTCTAAGTTCTCTTATTCTAAAATTTGAACTTCTTCACCCATACTTTTTAAAGTTTGGACATGACCTTCACCCCACGAGCAAAGAATATCTAATAAACCATTTAAAGTTTCACCATAAGGGCTCAGAGAATATTCAACCTTCGGTGGAACTTGATTATAAACCTTACGGACGATAATATTATCAATTTCTAATTCTCTTAATTGCTGAGTCAGCATTTTTTGACTGATTCCTGGAATTTGACGTCTCAATTCTCCTGGACGACTTGGATTATGTCTTAAATTACACAAAATAATTGGTTTCCATTTTCCACCAATAACATCCATTGTCGCTTCGACACCAATATTATAAATTTTTTTCAAAATTAATTTCCTTTCTAATCCCTTATTTTATCCAATTATTACTTTTTAGTATGTATGACACAAAAAAGTAGGTACTGTTCAAGAGGTTTTATTTATTATATACTAATTTTCTGCCAAAATAAAATATATGAGGAGCAAAAAATGAAACTTAATAATCAGATTGAAATTCCGGAACTTGGTTTGGGAGTTTTTCAAATTCCAAATGACGAAACCGCTGATGTTGTCAAAAACGCAATTGTTAACGGATATCGTTTAATTGATACAGCTAAAATTTATGAAAATGAAGAAGGAACTGGTCAAGGAATTAAAGAAGGTTTGGCTATGACAGGACTTTCTCGTGATGATCTTTTCATCACTTCAAAACTTTGGGGAGATAATCATTCTTATGAAGAAACAGTTCAAAACTTTGAAAAAAGTTTGAAAAAATTGGATTTAGATTATCTAGATTTATATCTTATCCACTGGCCAGGCACACATTATGCTTACAAAGAAGCTTGGAACGCAATGGAAGATTTATATAAAGCAGGCAAAATAAAAGCGATTGGTGTCAGTAACTTTCAAAAATCACATTTAGAAGAACTTCTTAGCTATACTAAAATCACTCCCGTTTTAAATCAAATTGAACTCCATCCAAAATTATCACAAGAAGAACTTCGTAATTTCTTAGAACTTCATGATATCAAGGTTCAAGCTTGGTCACCTTTGATGCAAGGTCAATTATTAGACAATGAAGTCCTCAAAAAAATTGCTGATAAACATGGAAAATCTGTGGCTCAAATTATTCTTCGTTGGGATATTCAACAAGATATTTTAGTAAATGTAAAATCTATTAAAAGTGAACGAATGATAGCTAATCGTCAAATTTTTGATTTTTCACTTGACTCTGAAGATATGAAAGCTATCAACTCACTCAATGAAGAACTTCGTGTCGGTCCAGATCCAGAACATTTTAATTTTTAAGAAAGAAGCATAATGAAAAAAATATCTCCCAGTCTCACTCTTCTAGCTCTAGCAATTAATGCTTTTGCTATCGGCTCAACCGAATTTATCAGTGTTGGTTTAATGCCAATGATTGTCAACACCTTTAATATTAGTTTATCTCAAGCGGGTTTAACCGTTTCTCTTTATGCTTTAGGGGTAACGGTTGGTGCTCCCTTATTAACTATTCTTACAGGAACTTGGAATCGAAAAACTTTGATGGTTTCGATTATGGGTCTCTTTATTCTTGGTAATTTACTGTCAGCTTTCGCTCCAACTTTCCTTTTACTTTTAGTAGGACGGGTTCTTGCCTCACTTGCTCATGGTATTTTCATGTCAATTTCCACAGTCATTGCCGCTGATGTTGTTCGACCTGAGAAAAGGGCCTCAGCAATCGCCCTCATGTTTACAGGATTAACCGTTGCTACTGTCATTGGTGTTCCTTTAGGGACTTTCATTGGTCAGCACTCTAACTGGCATATGTCATTTGTTTTCATTGTTGTTATTGGCTTAATTGGACTGATTGCTACTAGTATTCTTGTTCCAAAAGGGCTTCCAATTCCCGGAAAAATTAATTTAAGTGGGCTTGCTAGAATTTTTACTAATAAATCAATTTTAATGTCTCTTTTTATCACCTCTTTTGGTTATGGAGGAACTTTCGCGGCTTATACTTATCTTACACCAATCCTTGAAGGAACTTTTAGATTTTCAGCAAGTACAGTAGTGATTATTCTGGTTGCTTATGGTGTGATGGTTGCCATTGGTAATTCACTAGGTGGACATCTAGCAAATAAAAATATCCTACCTGCCCTTCAAAAAATGTTTGCGGCTTTAGCTTTGAGTTTACTTTTTCTTTTTATCAGTGCAAGTTTAGCTTCGCAAGCTTTGGGATTGATTGCAACTTTACTTTTGGGCTTGTTTGCCTTTATGAATGTCCCTGGTTTACAACTATACGTTGTTCAATTGGCAGAGAAATTTACGCCAAAAGATATTACTTTAGTTTCAGCTTTTAACATTGCAGCTTTCAATGTCGGAATTACTTTAGGCTCATTTGTTGGAGGACAAATTTCTAAAGGCTCAAGTGTTGTCTTTACTCCACTTGGGGGAATCATTATCATTCTCCTTGCAATGTTCCTCATTCGTTTGGCTCAAAAAGACCAAGCAAGTAAATTATAATAAGTTATAAAAATACTCTCTGAAAATTATTCAGAGAGTATTTATTTTAGCTATTGTTTAAAATTCATAGTTTTCAAAGTAGACTTCAAGACTACGTTTATAAGAAGTCGCCGCATTTGATAATAAATGTCCACGATGTTTGACTAAAATCAAACTATTTCCATTGTCTCCCTCCATAGGGACAACTGTTACATTATGGACGCTCTCTTTATCAATAAAACCAAGACCTGTTGCGTAGGCATCTGTCCGTTCTAAAATTCCATTTAAACTTGCACGGTCAGTGACGTTATAAATCAAGGTATTTTCAAAAGTCTCAATCAAATCTTCAGAATAGTAAAGAAACTGTTCATTTTCTTGTGTAAATCGCACACGATCTAGCGGTTTTAAATCATCATCTGAAATTGTTTCACGTTGAGCTAGTGGATGGCCTTTGCGAATATAGATATGCGTTTGCGATAAGAAAATTTCTTCGTAATCTAATTCAAGTTTATTGAGCATTCTTAAAATCCCTGAGCGATTTTGTTTATTGAGATAAACCACTCCAAGTTCACTGTGCCCTTGCGCCACTTCTTGCAAAATATTATAAGTAGTTGACTCAAAAATTCTAAAATTTTTGATTTCAGGATTTTTCTTTGCAAATTCCACTGCAACTGGTGCTAGAAAATCATAGTGTTGACTGGCAACTGAGAAAGTCTTATCAGACTCTTTTGGCTTAGAATATTTTGATTCAAAAGTTTCAAAATTACGTAAAACAGTCTGTGCTTGTTCATAAAAACGTTCGCCTTCAATAGTTAAAGTCGCACCTGTATTTGTTCTCTCAAAGATTTGAAAACCTAGTTCTTGCTCCAAGTCTTTAACCGCAATCGACATTGAGGGTTGACTAACAAAGAGTTGCTCTGAAGCCTCACGAAAAGTTCCACTATTAGCAATGGCGACGACGTACCGTAATTGTTTAATATTCATGTCATAAAGTCCTTAATTTTTTACAAAAAAAGTGTATAAGTTGATTATACACTTTTTCTTTTTATTTTGTAGCTTTAATGATAGCGTCAGTGTAGAGTGACAGCTCTTCTTTAGCCGCTGTTGGTCCGCCAAAGAAGTAAACTTTGTCGTAGTCCATCGTAATCACATGTCCTTCTTTAACTGCTTTGAGGTTTTGCCAAGCTGGATTATTTTTTAATGCAGCATATTGTTCTTTATCTTTATCTGCAAAGTCAATAAAGATATAGTCTGCATCAAATTCTCCTAAGCTTTCAGTATTTGCTTCAGCATAACCTACGCCTTTTGAGAGTTCGGCCATTTTGCTTGATTCTTTAAAGCCTAAACCAGTCGTCAAAGCTTGTCCGCCACGAGCAAAATTGTCACCGAAGGCATAAACCTTATCTCCTTGGAGTTCAAGAAGTGAAATTGTGTTTTTAGCTGGTTTAACATCAACCTTTGCCAATTTTTCTTTTTGCTTATCGGCTTCTTTTTTAAAGTTTTTAAGGAAACTTGCTTTTTCATCTTCGCGATTAAGGAGTTTAGCGAAGTAATCCAATGATTTATTCATTCCTGAGAGGTCCTTATAATTGACAAGAACAGTAGGGGCTACTTTTTGATAGTCTGCTACTTGGTCTTTATCAACTGTAATAATCAAATCAGGATTTTGAGCAATCAATTTTTCCATATTGAATTTTGGCGCTCCTAAATCAACCATATTCTTCTTTTGGTCTTTTGATAAGAAGGTATTTGGAAAGGCCCATGAATCTGTTCCAACAACATTTGCACCTAATGAAGCGACTTCATCTGGATAATTTTGAACAGCAATACGTTTAGGATTTTTAGGAACTTTGACGTCCCCATTTAAAGCGTGAAAGGTCACTTTATCATCGCTTGATGTCGCTTTTTTTGATGATGAATTTGATGAACAGGCAGCTAAAGTAAGTAAAGCTCCTGCAGCGATTAGGGTTGTGAGTACTTTTTTCAAAAGATTCTCCTCTATTTTTAGGCTATTTTTTAAAAATAAGCCGATATTTTTTTATAAGAAATTTACTAAAAGTAAATTAATTTCTTAAACTTTTTGAATAAGATAAATATAGTATGGAGCGCCAATAAAGGCAACTACAAAACCTAAAGGTAAACTTGATGGTGCAATGATTGTTTGTGAAATAATATCAGCAAAAGATAAAATAATCATACCAGAAAGCGCGGTGGCAATTAAACTTTTTCGTGATTTAAAACCAGCGATTTCACGAGCAATATGAGGGGCAATTAAACCAACAAATGCTAATCCTCCAACCAATAAAACACCGACAGCTGCAAAAAGGAGTGCTAACAAGTAAAGATAGATTTTCGTTTTTTGAACTTCTAATCCTAAAGTAGTTGCCATTTCTTCGCCAAGTGAGAGGATTTCAAGTTTTCTTAAGAAAAATGGCAAAATAATCAAGCCAATTACTAATAAGAGAACACAAATGAACAAATAAGTGCTTCCCGTTTGCCAGATATCTCCTGACAGCCAAACTGCAACTTTCTGAAAGTCAAAGGCATTGACTGAAAGCTGACCAATTGTGATTAATGCTTGGAAAAAAGCGGTAATTGCAATTCCTGTCAGTAAAACTCTGACAGAAGAAACTTGCTTTCTTAAGGCAAAAAAGTAAATTAAGACAAATGAAAGAAGAGCACCTATTAAAGCAAAAATAGGATAGGAAAAATTCCAAAGTCCTGTCAGCTTAAAATGGTCAGCAATCAGTAAAAAAGCAACACTTCCTGCCGAAGCACCAGAGGTTATCCCAATTGTTCCACTATCAGCTAAAGGATTTTCTGTAATATTTTGGATAATAAAGCCTGATAAGGAAAGAGCAATTCCAGCTGACAGGATTGTTATTAAACGAGGAAGACGAAAATTAGGAATTAGGATTGATAGAATTTGAGGATTTGTTGAAAATTGCGTCAAATCAACCACTATCAAAACCAAAAGCAGGACAAAAAGTAAAGTGAATTTTCTTTTCATTCTATTTTGCCTCCTTTGTAATAACCCAAAGAAAGAAGGGAGCACCTAGAAGCATGGTTAGACTTCCTGCTGGAAATTCGTAAGGTTTAAATAAATTTCTGGCTATCAAATCAGCTAAAACAAGCAATAACATTCCTGTCAGTACTGACAGAATTACATTTTGCCAAAAATTAGCTCTGACAAGCTTCTTGGCAATATGTGGAGCAATCAAACCGACAAAGCTGACCACCCCAACTGAGGCAACAGTTACACCAGAAGCCAGCGCAACTAAAAACATAATGACTAAACGAACAAAATTGACAGAAATCCCAAAAGATTGAGCAAGCTCATCACCAAAATTCAATAAATAAATTTGTTTTGAAAATAAAAGCAAGAGGATAAGAAAAATAAGACTTACTACTGCCATCAAAAGAACTTTAGTATTAGTTATCCCTGAAAAAGAACCCACAATCCAGCGAAAATAGGCCTGTGTATCGTGGCTGGCAAAAGTTAAGGAGCTGGCTAAACTAGTTGCAAAAAGTCCGACTGACGTTCCAACTAGTACAACTTTTAATGGCTGAAAATGCGTTCTGGCAGTCAAAAGCATGACGACGGCTAAAGCAATAAATGCTCCTAGTGATGAAACTAGAACTGAAATCCCATCATTTGTTGACCAACCCAAAGTTAAAATGAGTGATAAAGCCAAGCTCGAACCGCCAGAAATCCCTAAAGTTGCCATTTCTGCAATTGGGTTTCTAGTCATAATTTGAACAATAAATCCACTGACGGATAAGAGAAATCCTGTGAGATAAAGACTTATTAATCTTGGAAATCTTAATTGTAAGACCATTTTATTTACTAAAATTTCTGTCAGAGGAACATTTTTATTTCCAAGCATCAGGTATATTACTGACAAAAAAAGTAAAGAAAAAACTAGGGCAAAAAAGATTGTCAGAAAATGTTTTTTAGGCATCTTTCACCCCAGTAATCATTAATTTTTTGGTAAAGGTATCACATCCTAAAGTGACATCTAATCCAAAGCATTCTTTCAACGTTTTTTGAGTAAATAACTCATCAACAGTTCCTTCTTCAACCACTTCTCCGTCTTTAACAAGGACTAGATTGTCAGCAAAACGAGCGGCATGATTTAAATCGTGAATGACGTAAACAATGGTTTTATTTCTCTTTGTCGCCAAATCTTTTAATAAACATAAAATATCTAACTGATGAGCTAAATCTAGATAAGTCGTTGGTTCATCTAATAAAATAATCTCACTATCTTGAGCTAAAATCATCGTGATAAAAACTCTTTGTTTTTGTCCACCAGAAAGTTCTGATATCTTACTTTCTCGAATGTCCCAAATCTTTGTTTCTCTCATCAATTCTTCTATGAACAAAATATCTTCTTTTGAGAGACGTTGTTGCATTAATTTTTGATGTGGGAAACGTCCTAAACTGACAAGTTCATAGACTGTAATATCAGCTGGGGCAGTAATTGATTGAGGCAAGAGCGCTAAAATTCTAGCAATTTCACGATTAGAATGTTGACTTAAAGGTTGATTATCAAAGATAACCTGTCCATCCGATTTAATTAAACGTCCAAGTGCCTTTAAAATCGTTGATTTCCCAGAACCATTGACTCCAATAATAGCTGTCGTTTTTCCTTTTTCAATCGACAGCGTTACGTTTTTCAATACCTGCTCTTTTCCATAAGACACATTGATATTTTTCGCACCAAAATACATCGTTTTCTTTCCTTTTCACAACGGTTGGTTGATAGTTAAAAAGCTCATCAACGGTTGTCCCTAGGGTTTCTGCAAGTTTGAAAGCAAGCGTTAACTCTGGGTCGTATTTGTCATTTTCAATCGCATTAATCGTCTGACGCGAGACGTGAGCGATATGTGCGACATCCTCTTGTGAAAGATGAGATAATCGGCGCAATTCACGTATTTTATTTTCCATGTTTTTCCCTTCTAATTCTTTTGGAAGTTCTTTTTTAAGATTTAATTCAAATTTTATTATCTTTTGCAAACAATTGGCTTGTCAAAAGTTTTTTACAAGTCCTATTATGCCATTTTCCACCCATTTTTGCAAGATAAGAAAAAAGCAGAAAACCTGCTTTTTTTAATGAAATGGATTAAAAAATCGGCCCTGATTTACAAAGAAGAGAAGAACAACAATCGCCACTCCTAAAAGCGCAAGCAAGATAACCAAGTAATCTTTAACATTCAAAGGTTGATAAGAATACCAACTTCTTTTCTTCTTTTTACCAAATCGTCTAAGCTCCATAGCTGTGGAAATAGTATCAATTTGTTCTAAACTGGAAAAAATTAAAGGAAGTAACAATTGAACATTTAATTTTATTCGCGAAAAAAGTCCTACTTTTTTTGATAAATCCATTCCTCTGGCCTGTCCAGCATTACGGATTGCTAAAAATCTTTCTTGCATATCAGGAATATAGCGCAGCGCTAAGGAAACCGAATATGAGGAACGATAAGGCAGACCAATTTTATTTAAACTACTGGCAAATTGGCTCGGATTAGTAGTTAAGATAAAGAGTAAAGCGAGCGGAATGGTTGAAAAATACTTCAAGACGAGATTAAAAAGGTAAAAAAGTTCTTCTAAAGTAAGAGGTCCCCAAAGGATTGTTTTTGAATCATAAAGTCGCGCGCCATATCCAGGGTCAAAAATAAATACAAAAAGCAGATTTAAAATCGCAAAAATTGCTGCAAATTGGGCAACCCTTTTTACTGATGAAAAAGGAATTTTAGAAAAATAAAATAAAACTACCGAAAATAAAGCAACAAAAGCCAAATATCTCGTATCATAAGTCACCATACTGCTGATAGAAATTAATAGAAAGAAAAGGAGTTTTGCTGTTGCATTCAGTTGGTAAATAAAAGAATTTCCAGCTTGATAGCCTAGAACACTAAGTTGATTATTCATGCTTTAATCTCTCCTGATTCTGAAAATTGATGAAAGCTTTTGTCAGTAAAACGGGATTGGTATCTGTTTGTCTGGCAAGTTGATAAAGGCCTGGTTGACTTAAATTGCCCATTTTTACAAAATCTTCATTTTCTAAAATTTGATAAGGACTGCTGTCAGCAATAATTTTCCCGTCAGCAAAAACAAGGGTCCGGTCACTATATTCTGTAATTAAATACATATCGTGCGTAATCATAATCATTGTTAAATGAAGACGGCGGTTAAGTTCGTCAAGAAAATCCATGATTTCCCGATAAGATTGTAAATCCTGAGCAGCTGTTGGCTCGTCAAGGACTAAAATTTCAGGTTCTAGTATTAAAATACTAGCAATCGTCACTCTTTTTTTCTGACCATAACTCAAAGAAGAAATTGGCCAATTTCTAAAAGGATAAAGCCCACAAACTTTCAAAATTTCTTCAACTTTATCTTGAATCATTTTTTCATCAACATGGCGAAGTCGTAAACCAGCTGCCACCTCATCACTGACAATATTTTGCGAAATCATCAGATTTGGATTTTGCATAATATAGCCAATTTTTTTCGCACGTTCAGAAATAGAATCAGCAATAATCGATTGCCCTCGGTATAAAATTTCGCCACTCGCTTCAACAAAATGACAGAGTGCATTGGCAAAGGTTGATTTACCAACTCCATTTTTCCCGACAATTGAAATTTTTTCTCCTTCTTGAACTTCTAAATTAATGCCTTTTAGAACTTCATGTTGAGCAAAATTTACTGATAAATTTTTTACTGACAGAATATTATTTTTGCTGACAGCCTTGTCAGTAAATTTATAAGTGTCTAAAAAATCTGTCAGTAATTTTTTTGCTGACAGGACTTCCAAACTTTTTAGGTCAGAAAAATCTGTCAGTAATTTTGTAGCATTTGCAGCTTTTAATGCTGAGAGATAGAGGGGCTCGCGTAATGAATTTTCATTAAAAATTTCTGTTTTTAATAATTCAGCAGGACTTCCAGTTGCAACAATTTCGCCGTCGTTGACCACGACAATTTTATCAATACCAAGCGGTAAAACTTCTTCGATTCGGTGTTCGATGATAATCGTAGTGACTTCATTATTTTCATGAATATCCTTAATCAAAGCCATTGTTTCTAAGCAAGTTTGCGGGTCCAAATTGGCTAAAGGTTCATCAAAAAGCAAAATTGGCGATTCATCAATCAAAACACCAGCTAAAGAAACCCGCTGCTTTTGTCCTCCCGACAAATCTTGGGGACGATGATTCAAGAGTTTATTTATTTCTGTTTTGTCTGACCAATAGGCCACTTTACTGACCAGTTCATCATGAATCAGACCATCATTTTCCAAAGCAAAAGCAATATCCTCAGCAACGCTCAAACCAATAAACTGGCCATCAGTATCCTGCAAAATCGTCGACACCTTTTCAGATAATTCAGCAATTGAAGTCCCAAAGGGCAAACCAGCAATTGAGAGTTCACCACTTGCTTCTCCTTTATGTAAATGAGGCAAAATCCCATTAAGACAAGAACCAATCGTTGATTTACCTGAACCAGAAGGACCGACAATCAGTACTTTTTCCCCAGGAAATATTTCCAAATTAATCTTTTTTAAAGTTGGATTTTTTTGTAAATCATATTTAAATGTAAAATCTTTGAACGAAATTAAGGCTTCCATTTTTATCCTTCTTTTTAGAGATACTTTATTTTTTGTGCTTTATTAAACCGATACAAGCGTAAAAGCAGCAAATATTTGCTGCTTTTATTTTAGCATATCTGGAGCTTTTTATTCTTTATCGAGTGAGCCAGATTTGGTTCTGGTAGCAGCATAGAGTTTGAGTAGTAAAGTTCCTGCTACGGCAATAGTCAATGCATTTACTAAACCAGCAACAATTCCTTGTGTGAAGACCTTATTTGCCGGTTCACTATAAACTAAAACATCCCCAATTGGAGCAATAATTCCCCAAACTACGACATTGGCTAAAAATTGAACAATATTAAAACGAATGATTTCTTTATTTCCAAAAATTCCTTGAGTCAAAGTTTCTCTTTTGACTCCAAAAGCTAGAAATAAGCCTATTAAACCTGAGCCTAAAACCCAAGTCCACCAAGGCGCACCATAGAGAAATGAATCTTTAAGGGCATGACCAATAAATCCGATCAAGAAACCAGCTAAAGGGCCAAATAAGGCTGAAAATAGGGCAAGGACCGCATATTGCAATTGAATACTAGTATTTGGAATTGGTGTAGGAATATTAATTAGCCAACCAATAATCACAAACAAAGCAGCCCCAATCCCAGTGGCAACAACAATTTTTACAGAGTTATTTTTCATTGTTTCTCCTTTTTATAAAATATTTTTATCTAAAATTATTTGATAAATTATCGATGTGAAACCCGTCTAGCTAAGAAATCCCCAACAAGCTGAACCAATAAAACAAAAATCAAGATTAAAATGGTTGCAAACCAAGTAACATCATTGGCAAAGCGATTATATCCATAAGAAATGGCCGTATTTCCTAGTCCACCAGCTCCAATCGCACCAGCCATTGCAGTCAAACCAATCAAGGAAATTAAAGTAACGGTTGAAACACGAATTAAACTAGCTAATTCTTCACGAAGATAGACCGTGAAAACAATATCGAGAAAATCAGCTCCCACCGTTTGAGCTGCTTCAACTTTTCCATGGTCAACAGACTCAAGCGAAGCTTGAACTTGTCTGGCATAAAAAGGAGCCACTCCTAGAGCCAATGGAACTAAAGCCGCAGTAACACCAATCTGTGTCCCCACCAAAATTTTAGTCAAGGGAGCAATTGCTGCTAATAAGATAATAAAGGGAAAAGCCCGTCCGATAGAAACAATTTTATCTAAAATCCAAAATAATGGTCGATTAGGTGTAATTCCATCTTCAGCAGTCACCACAACACCAATTCCAAATATCAATCCCAATAAACCACCAATAAGTGCTGAAATAAATGTCATATAAAGCGTTTGAACAATTGCTGTCCACCAACCCGTCTCACCTGTCCATCCTAAATAAACCACATTAGGAAATGTATGTGCAAACCATTCTGCCATTAGTCTACCGTCCTTTCAATTTTACCTAAAACTTCAAATTTTAAATGTCTTTCAACAAAATATGCCTTTGCGGCAGCCCGATGTTCACTTGAACCTTTTAAGGTCAAAACTAATGAACCAAAAGGTTGTCCTTGAAGTAACTCAACATTACCATAGAAAATGTTAGTTGTTACATCAAATTTTTTCGTAATATCAGAAACCACAGGGTCTTCAAGCTCTGAACCTGAATAATCTAAGTGAATTAATTCTTCATCATCTGCTAATTGTGCCAGAAGTTCTGTTCTAGAAAGACTGGCAATAAAACGATTGACCGAACTTGTTGTTTCAATAAATTGTTTTGTTAAAGCTTCTTTAGGTTGTGCAAAAATATCAATTAATGAATTTTGTTCAATGATTTCACCATTTTGCATAACAGCTACTTTATTAGCAATTTCCTTAACCACTTGCATCTCATGTGTAATTAAAACAACTGTGATTCCCAATTTTTCATGAAGAGATTTAAGTAAATCTAAGATTTGATTGGTTGTTTTTGGATCAAGTGCTGATGTTCCTTCATCTGAAATCAAAATCTCAGGGTCATTAGCAAGTGCACGCGCAATAGCAACTCTTTGTTTTTGTCCCCCAGAAAGCTGAGCTGGATACTTATCAGAAAGCTCTTCTAAATCAACTAATTTTAATAATTCGGTCACTTTATCCGTTTTTTCTTTTTTTGTAAGATAACGTTTTTTCCCGTTTTTATCTTCGATTTGGCTATGCTGTAAAGCAAAAGCCACGTTATTAAAAACGGTTTTTTCACTTAAAAGATTAAAATGTTGAAAAATCATCCCAATCTTTTGACGAAACTCACGTAATTTCGCGCCAGTAAATTTTACAGGATTTTCACTATCAAAAATCTTCTCACCATTAATCACAATTTGACCTTTGGTCGGTTTTTGAAGGAGATTAATGGTTCTGACCAAAGTTGATTTACCAGCCCCAGAATAACCAATTACTCCATAAATATCCCCTTTTTCAATGTGTAAAGTAGCATCTTTTACTGCTGTGACTAATCGTCCTTTCTGATGAAATTGTACAGAAAGATTATTTAATTCAATAATTGCTGTCATATTGTTTTCCTTTATCTTTTTTCATTCTCTGTCAGTACTGACAAAGTTATTTTCTCTTTTGTCAGTACTGACAGAAAATCTCGTCTCTGACGAGTTTTCTTAGTTACAATTTTAAATTCCAAGCGGGGAGTTCTCCACCATCTGGATATTCTTTTTTAATGGTATCAGCGATATTTTTTTGCTCATAAGCTTTGACCACTTCTTTATAAACTTTATTATTTTTATCAGACTGATTTGCCGCAATAAAATTAATCCATTGAGCTGAATCTTCATTTAAAGGTTCTTGATAAATTGATTCTTTCTCCGAAATTTTTGCTGAAATAGCAAAATTATAATTAATGACTGCTGCAGCAACAGAATCAAGCGCACGTGGGGTTTGACTTGCATCAATTTCTTTGATAATTAAGCCTTTCGGATTATCTCTGATATCTTTAACCGTTGCTAATGCTCCTCTAGAAGTATCAAGTTTAATGAGTCCTGCATTTTTTAAAACATAAAGGGCGCGGCTTTCATTGGTAACATCATTTGGGATAGCAATCGTACTTTTATCAGGAATTTCCGTCACATTTTTATACTTTGTCGAATACAAATGAATCGGCGTAATAATTGTATCACCAATTGATACGATATTTCCATTATTAGCTTTATTCCATGATTTCAAGTAAGCGTAATGTTGAAAGGCATTGAGGTCCACTTCATGGTTAGCCAAAGCTTTATTGGGCTGATCTCCGTCAGTAAAATTGACAAATTTTAAAGTAATCCCAAATTGGTCTTTTGCATTTTTTTGAACTTGTTTCCAAATGGCATCTTCTTGTTTCCCACCAGGCATCAAACCTATTTTTACGATTTTACTGACAGAAGTAGATTTGCTTTTTCCTTGCCTTAAAGTAAAAGTGATTAAACCAACGATAATAACCAGCAAAAGCAAACTTCCAAAAAGAATTTTTCGATTTCTTGGATTCATAAATAAATCCTTTCATTTTCAAAGTTTCAAGTTCCAAGCTGGCAATTCTCCGCCATCTGGATATTGTTCTTTGATTGCTTTTTCTGTCGCTTTTGAAGCATAAGCCTTGGCAACTTCTTTGTAAACTTTATTATTTTTTTCTTTACTTGTCGCAGCAATAAAGTTAATATACTGAGCAGAAGTTTTGTTGAGAGGTTCCATATAGACAGATTCAGAATTTGGTAAGCTAGCTGCGGTTGCATAATTATAGTTAACCACTGACAAAGCAACAGAATCAAGCGCACGCGGTGTTTGGCTTGCATCCACTTCCTTGAATTTCAATTGATGCGGATTTTCTGTGATATCTGGTAAGCCAACTAATTTGCTAGAATCACTTGTTGTCAATTTAATCAAACCTGCACTTTGGAGCACGAACAATGCCCGACTTTCATTTGAAGCATCATTTGGTATTGCAACGGTTGAGCCTTCTTTTAAATCTGACAATTTGCTGACTTCTTTTGAATAAATGTGCATTGGTGTAATATAAGTATTTCCTACTGCCACAATATCACTCTTATGTGCTTTATTCCAAGTTTTCACATAATTATAAGATTGAAAGGCATTGACATCAATATCTCCCGAAAGAAGTGCTTCATTAGGTTGATTATAATCAGAAAAATAAACAAATTTTAGCTTTAAATCATATTTTTCTTTGGCGGTTTTAGCTACTGATTTCCAGACCTCTTGATCTTGCTTGTCCCCACTCATGATTCCAACCTTAACTGTTTTTTGAGCGGTTGATTTTTTACTTGCTTGATGATTTAAACTAAAGAAAGCAACCAAAGCAACAACGATAATCACTGCGAGTGCAACAATAATATTTCTATTTTTCGGATTCAAATTTTTCCCCAAATTCTACTGAATACTTATAAAATATTCTATTTCACAAGTGTTCAGACCTTCTTTGAACGATAAGCCTCTCAATGAAGAGAGACTTATTTGAGTATTAAAAACAATTATTTTAATTTCAAGCCCCAAGCAGGAATTGTACTCTTGTCCGGATAAGCCTTAGCAATAGTTTTTTTGGTTGCTTCTGTTTCATAAGCTTTGACAACATCTTTATAAACAGTGTTGTTTTCGTCTTTTTTATTAGCAACAATAATATTAATCCATTGTTGGCTATCTTTATTAACTGGTTCTGTAAAAATGGCATCAGATTTCTTTAAACCAGCAGTAACGGCATAATTATTATTGATAACTGCTGCATCGACTGAATCTAAAGCACGCGCAGTTTGTGAAGCATCAAGTTCTTTAATGACCAAATTTTTTGGATTTGATGTGATATCTTTGACCGTCGCCAGTGTTTGACCAGAAACATCCAATTTAATCAATCCCGCAGACTTCAAGACATAAAGGGCACGACTTTCGTTAGAAGCATCATTTGGTACCGCAATGGTTCCACCCTCTTTGATATCTGAAATATTTTTGAGTTGTTTTGAGTAAACACTGATTGGCGAAATCACTGTATCCCCAATCGCCACTAAATTGCCATTATTTGCTTTATTCCATGCTTTTAAAAAAGCATAATGTTGAAAGGCATTTAAGTCAATATCGCCATTTTTCAATGCTGTATTTGGCTGAGTATAATCCGTAAAGTGTGTGAATTTCAAAGTAATTCCATATTTATCTTTAGCAGTTTTAGATACCGTTTGCCAAATGCTGTCATCTTCTTTTGTTCCTGTCATTATCCCAATTTTCACTGTTTTATTTACCGTTTTATTTGCTTGAGATTTTTGACCAAAGCCGATAAATGCAGCAATAGCTACAATAACAACAACAATTATTCCAATAATTATATTACGATTTCTAGGATTCATAATCTTCTCCAATTTCTACTGACCAAACCGTTCGTAATCAGTTTGAGTCTTCTGTCAGTAAAATTTATTAGCCCTAAGGCAGAAATTTCTAAAGTAGAAATTTCCAAAGTTTTCACCTAACCGTTACTTTTTAACGAAATTACTTAGTCGAGTTTCAATCCCCAAGCAGCAATTTTTCTCTTATCAGGATAAGCTTTCTCAATTGCTTTTTTCGTTGCTTCAGTTTGGTAGGCTTTCACAACTTCTTTATAAATTTTGTTATTAGCATCTTTTTTATTTGCAACGATAATATTAATCCATTGCTCGCTATCTTTGTTTACAGGTTCAGTATAAATAGACTCTTCAACCGTTAATTTTGCTGTTGTTGCAAAATCGTCATTAATTACTGCCGCTGTAATTGAATCAAGCGCACGCGGTGTTTGTGCCGCATCTAATTCTTTAATGACCAAATTTTTTGGATTTGAATTAATATCTTTGACTGTCGCAAGTGTATCACCTGATACAGAAAGGCCAATCAAACCAGCATTCTTCAAGACAT
This sequence comes from Lactococcus sp. FSL K6-0773, assembly GCF_038006485.1. Taxonomy (NCBI): domain Bacteria; kingdom Bacillati; phylum Bacillota; class Bacilli; order Lactobacillales; family Streptococcaceae; genus Lactococcus; species Lactococcus sp. FSL K6-0773. The sequence goes on from NZ_JBBOVF010000001.1 coordinate 1,491,940, forward strand.
AAAGTGCACGACTTTCATTTGAAGCGTCATTAGGTACTGCAATTGTATCTCCTGATTTAATTTGGCTCAATGAAGTAATTTTTTTAGAATAAAGACGAATTGGTGAAATTGTTGTATTACCAATTGCTTTCAAATCACCGTCATTAGCTTTATTCCAAGCATTCAAGAAAGCATAATGTTGGAAGGCATTCAAATCAATATCGCCGTTTTTCAAAGCTGTATTTGGTTGTGTATAATCTGTAAAATGAGTGAATTTTAAAGTAATTCCATATTTATCTTTAGCTGTTTTAGAAACAGTTGACCAAATGGCATCATCTTCTTTTGTTCCTGTCATTATTCCAATATTCACAGTTTTATTTGCCGTTTTACTTTCACCAGATTTATGATTAAAACCGAAAAATGCAGCGATAGCAACAATTACAACAACAATAACGACAATTAAAATATTTCTGTTTCTTGGATTCATTTCTTCTCCCTTTTTTCTAATTGATTTATTTTTCAAAATCAATTATTCCCCTTTTGATAAACTTTTTACATCTATTAGAAAAATTAACCGTGCACCTGTTAATTTTTCTAATACTAAACAAATTCTTCAAGATAAAGCGCTCATGCTAAATAAAAATAGCTCATTTCATATAAAGAAACGAGCTATATCGTGGTCCCATTCTTGATTTAAGCACTTTTTAGTTCACTGAAAATTTTCAGATCCCAAAGGCAACTTTCAAGTTCAATAACGAGAACCATTCCGTCAAGAGCTTAGTTAAACCTCACTCTTGCTACGCTTATCAAGCCATTTTCATTGCTTCACTCAGGCTTGCTCTCACCGCTACAAGCTCTCTGTGCTGACCTTCACAATTACTTACTCGACCGCTTTTATTTTGTCCGAATTTGTGTATAGACTTATTCTAACAGACTTTCGTTTTTTTTGAATTATTGATTTTTTATGTTGCCTTAAATATTTTTTAAGTTTAATTTATAAAATAGATTAACAATCTTAAAAAAATGCTTTTCAACTTAAAATATGCTAAACTTAAAGGGTAAAAATAAATATTTGCACAATGGGTCTATTGATAAAACTGTCAGTAGCGAGAAATACCATCTGACCTGATCTGGGTAATGCCAGCGTAGGAATGTGTTAAGACAAATGTCTAATTTCTAACCCTCCTTTTGTGCGCATCAAAAAGGAGTTTTTTTATGTCTAATTCTAAGTTCAATGTCCGTTTATTAACGGAAATTGCCTTCATGGCGGCACTCGCCTTCATCATCAGCCTTATTCCAAATACTGTTTATGGCTGGATTATTGTTGAAATCGCCTGTATCCCAATTCTTATTCTCAGTTTTCGTCGCGGCCTAACAGCTGGACTTGTTGGTGGATTAATCTGGGGAATTCTGTCAATGATTACTGGACACGCTTATATTTTAACCTTGTCTCAAGCTTTTCTTGAATATCTCATCGCCCCTGTTTCACTTGGAATTGCTGGACTTTTCCGCCAAAAAACAGCCCCTCTAAAACTTGTACCAGTTCTTTTGGGAACTTTTGTTGCTGTTCTTCTTAAATACTTCTTCCATTTTATTGCCGGAATCATTTTCTGGAGCCAATACGCTTGGAAAGGCTGGGGAGCCGTGGCTTATTCTCTTGCTGTCAATGGAATCAGTGCAATTTTGACTGCTATTGCTGCATTTGTCATTTTGATCATTTTCGTCAAAAAATTCCCTAAACTTTTCATTTATAGCAATTACTAATAAAATCTGTCAGTAAAATTATTTTATCTTGTCAGTCAGCACAAATTCTTCTATAATAAAGCTATGTCTAAAAAGCAAAAATTAAAGAAAACACTTGTAGAACAAATTCTTGATAAGGCAAAAATTGAGCATACTGGACTTGCAATTAACGCTTTAGAAAGTAATAGCCTCCCTGTGGATATCAGCCGCAGTGATATTTATAAAACCCTAGCACTAATCGGCGATAAAACTGGCCCTGTCATTGGTATTCTTCCACTGACAGAGCATTTGTCAGAAAAAAAATTGGCCAAAGTTTCGGGCAATAAAAAAGTAAGCATGATTCCTCAAAAAGACTTGCAAAAAACGACAGGTTATATTCACGGTGCAAATAATCCTGTGGGGATTTGGCAAAATAAAAAATTCCCAATTTTCATTGATTCTATTGCCTTAGAGCACGACTTTATCGTTTGTTCAGCTGGCGAAGTTGGGCGTAGCATAAAAATCGCTCCTAAAGTCCTTGCTGACTTTGTTCATGCTCAATTTGTCGAAATTAGAGAATAAAATTACTGACAGAATTTCTGTCAGTAATTTTTTGTTTATTAAAGCAAGAGTTTGCAAAAATTCTTCTTTTTTAGTATATTTTATTTTATACATAAAACAAAGGATTCTTAATGCAAAATACAAAATTATATTCTTTAACCCTAATTGCTCTTGGTGCAGCAATTATTGCGGTTCTCTCTCCTCTGTCTATCCCAATTGGTATTGTGCCCGTCACCTTACAAACACTTGCCGTAGGACTTGTTGCCACAGTACTAAAAGCGCGTGAAACTTTTTTTGCTATCTTACTCTATCTCCTGCTAGGATTTATTGGAATTCCCGTATTCACTGGTGGGACATCAGGAATTGCGGTTCTTTTTGGCCCAACAGGTGGTTTTCTAATTGCCTTTTTAATAATGGGAACTCTTATTTCTTTTGGCCTTCATCAAATTAATTATAAGACCATCCCTGCTTTTATCATAAATATTGTAGGACACCTGCTTATGTTAGTTATCGGAACATTGTGGCTCAAATTTTTTACCAATGTCGACTGGTCATTGGCCTTAAAGCTTGGATTCACACCATTTGTCATTGTTGAAATTATTAAAGCTGTCCTTGTCACTATCTTTGGCTTAGCACTTATTCGTGCACTTTCTCACACAAATAAATACTTTACAAACTAAGGCAAAACCGATACAATTAGTCTATGTTTATAAAAGTACTTATGGCGCTTTATCCCCTTATTGTCTTTATTGCATTGGTTTTCATTTTCAAGTTTTTTAGACTTCGTCACTTAACCAATCGCAAACTAAAAATTCCAGATGTTTTTACAATATTTCTCATCTTAGGGATGCAAATTTTTTCTAAAAATGTTACAAGTATCAGCATCATTCCATACTACCTGCTAATCATTTCTGGCTTAGCGCTTGTTTTGTTGTTGCTTGATTTGCTTTATTATAAACAATTTACCTATCGTCGCTTTTTAAAACTCTGGTGGCGCTTGACCTTCTTTATTACTTTGATTATTTATCTTATCCTTATTGTGATAACATTTACCCATTAAAAAAAAGCCCTGAAATCTCAGGGCTTTTATTTATTTCCTAATTCTTTTAAGAGAACACCAAATTCTTCTTCAGATAAAGTAATTCCTTTACCCATTTTTTCATGGTCAGATGACCAAGTACGAATGTCATATTTAGGTTCGGCATCATTCCAAGAAACACGATTTAATTCTTTACGCCAACCTTTTGCATTTTCAGAGAGAACAATCAATTCTTCAATGATTTCAAATTTTAATTTATCAGCCATCTTATTTCCTTTCTCATTAGTCTATACGAAAATAAATCACTTTTGTCACTCTTCAATCAATTGAATATCTACACCAACAGCAGTCAATTTTTCAATAATGTGGTCATAACCCCGTAGGATAAACTCAATATTAGAGATTTTTGTAGTTCCACTGGCAATAATTCCAGCAGTAACCAAAGCCGCACCAGCACGTAAGTCAGTTGCTTGAACACAACTACCAGTTAATTCATTAGGAGCGTCATAAATAATTCGATCATCTAAAACAGAAATATTAGCACCCATACGAGCTAATTCAGGGACATGATTGACACGTTTTTGATAAATCGTATCAACAATTGAACCACGACCTTTTGCTTTCAATAAAAGTGGTGTAATTGGTTGTTGCAAATCCGTCGCAAACCCTGGGTAAGGAACAGAAGTAATATTGACTGATTTTAGATTTTCTGATTTATGAACTTCAATACTATCTTCACGAATGGTCAAACCTACACCCATTTCTTCAAGTTTAGCAATGAAAGATTCCAAGTGTTCATAAATAACATTTTCAATGATGACACCATCTCCCATAGCAGCAGCTAAGGCAAGATAAGTTCCCGCTTCAATACGGTCAGGAATCACCGTATGTTGAGCACCGTGCATTTCATCCACTCCAGTAATGCGGATAATGTCAGTTCCAGCTCCTCGAACTTGCGCGCCCATATTATTTATAAGTGTCGCCACATCAATAATCTCAGGTTCACGGGCAGCATTTTCAATGATAGTTAAACCTTTTGCACGACTAGCAGCAAGCATAGTATTAATAGTTGCCCCAACAGAAACAACATCCATATAAATGGTTGTTCCAACTAATGAATCACCAATCACTTCTAAGTGCTCAGCTTCTTCTTCTTGAATCTTCTTAGCCCCTAGAGCTTTAAAGGCTTTATCATGCAAATCCGTTGGACGAGGGCCTAAATCACAGCCACCAGGCAAGCCTACTGTTGCCTGACCAAAACGTCCCAAAAGTGCCCCATTGAAATAATAAGAAGCACGTAAAGAGTTGATTTTTCCATAAGGAAGGGGACGAGAAACAACACTGCGTGTATCAATCACAAGTCGTCCTTCTTCAAGATTTCGTTCAATTTTTGCTCCCATGATTTCCATGATTTCGACTAAACTTGCGACATCAGAAATATCTGGAACTCCTTCAAGCGTTACAACATCGTTAGCTAAGATAGTTGCTGGAATCAAAGCGACTACTGAATTTTTTGCGCCAGAAATTGGGATGGTTCCTGAAATACGCTTCCCACCATTAATTACTATTTTTTTCATATTATTTCAAAATCACTTTTCACATTTTTATTATCTTAAAAAAATTATATTTTTAAGAACCGCTCTCTATTTTAACATTTTATAGTAGTTTTTCATAGACTTTTTTATCTAAATAAAAAATCACAGCTAAAATTTTAACTGTGATTTTATTTTCCATTGCTTAACTGAATAATCTCTTATTCAAAAACAAATTGATTGTGATAAAGTTCAGAGTAGAAGCCACCTTGAGCAACAAGTTCATGGTGATTTCCTTCTTCGATAACTTCACCATCTTTAAGAACAACAATCTTATCTGCATTAAGAATTGTTTTCAAACGGTGAGCAATAACGAATGAAGTACGACCAGCAATAGCAGCTTCCATCGCCCATTGAATTTGTTGTTCAGTTACTGTATCCACATTTGAAGTTGCTTCATCCAAAATCAAAAGTTCTGGATTTGTCAAAATGGTACGTGCGATAGAAATTTGTTGTTTTTGACCAACTGAGAAGACTGATTCATCATCTGAAACATGTGTTTCGTACTTGTCAGGTAAGCTATCAATGAAATCATGAATGTGAGTTGTCTTAGCCACTGTTTCAATTTCTTCTTGAGTAGCATTTGGTTTACCAAACTTGATATTATCAGCAATCGTTCCATCAAAGAGAACAGACTCTTGCAAAACAATTCCGACATTTGAACGCAAGCTATCTAAATCAAATTCACGAATATCAGTTCCATCAAATTTAATTGCTCCACCATTAACATCGTAGAAACGGTTCATCAAGTTCATAACTGTTGTTTTACCTGAACCAGTTGGACCAACGAGGGCAACCATTTGTCCTTTTTTAACATCAATATTAACTTTTTTGAGGACTGGTTTTCCTGGAAGATATTCAAAATCAAGATTTTCGATTTGAATTCCGTCTTTAATCGTATCAAATTTCTTACCATTTTCAGGACGAACTTCTTCTGGTTCATCAAACATGACATTCAGACGAGTTGCCCCTGTGATGGCAAGTTGAAGTTGACCAAAGTTTGATGAAATTTGCATGATTGGGTTGTAGTAACTTTGAACGTATTGAACAAAGGCAACCAAAAGCCCTAAACCTGTGGCAATTGACATGCTATCATCGTTAAGAACATAGGCCGTTCCACCAAAGATAACAATGGCAATTGATAAAAGTTGGAAACCATTCATCAATGGGAAAATCATACCAGACCATGCTTGAGCAGCAAAGGTACGTTTTTTAACATTTTCATTGTGTTCCAAGAATCCATTAATAGAATCTTCTTGTAAACCTTCAACGATAATTGCTTTTTGCCCAGAGATTTTTTCATCCATATAGGCATTAAGTTGTGAAACTTCTTCTTGTTGTTTGTCTGTTGCTTTTTTCGATTGACGAATGATAATCACAGCAGATAAAATGGCAACTGGAGAAGCAGCAACTGTCAACCAAGCAAATGTCACATCTTTATTGAAAATCTGGATAATGACACCCACAAAGACCGCAGCATTTGAAATAACCGAAACGAGTGCTTGGTTTAAAGTATTTTGAATGTTATCCAAGTCAGATGTGAAACGAGCAAGGATATCACCATCTTGATGACGGTCAAAATATGAAATTGTCAAACGTTCAAGTTTACCAAACAAACCTTTACGCATGCGATTTGTTGAATGAGCAACGATACGACTAAAGAGCAAGGTATAAATCAACATTGATACACCTGTTGCTACATAGACTGCAAGCAATTGCCACATTCCTTTCATGAATGTAGAAGTGCTGGCTGCATGTGAAGTTGCCACTGTTTTAAGTGTTTCTAAAGTTGTTCCTTTAGGAAGATTAGCAGTGATTTGGTCTTGTGCTGCTTGTGGCAAAGATTTCACAACTTCAGGAACATTGTGCCAATCTACTGTTTGGTGCATTTGTTGGCTTAATTGTTGAGCAATTTGTTGTAGTGCATCTTGGGATTGACCAGCATGTTGATGTGTAAAGAAGTCAGTCACATATTTAGTCAAATTAGTGATGGCGTCCCCCAAAAGTGATGGAGAAACAACCTGTAACCAAGTTGCTAAAATGATGAAAATCATAATTACAGCAAATTGGAGTTTATATCTTTTCAGATAGAGGTAAAAAAATCGGATGGCACGTGTGGTGTCAGACATTTTTCTTGTTGATTTGGTATTTTCCATGTCTTAGTCCTCCTGTGCTTTCTGTGTGTCGTAGATTTCTTGGTAAATTTTATTCTCAGCAACTAATTCTTGGTGAGTTCCTTGACCAACAAGTTTTCCTTGGTCAAGAACCAAAATATTATCTGCATGAACCACTGATGAAATCTTTTGAGCAATAATAATTGTGGTTGTGTCTTTAAGGTCTTTATTCAAAGCTTCTTGAACAAGTTTTTCAGATTTAGCATCAAGGGCTGATGTTGAGTCATCTAAAATTAAGACATTTGGATTTTTAACAACTCCACGTGTGATTGAAAGTCTTTGCTTTTGACCACCTGAGAAGTTATTTCCGCGTTCTTCAACTTCAGAATCATATTGACCATCTTTAGTTGTAATAAATTCTGCGGCTTGGGCAATGCGTGCAGCACGAGTCATTTCTTCATCAGTTGCATCGGCTTTCCCCTGTTTAATATTTCCAGCAATTGTTCCTGAGAAGAGAATGGCTTTTTGAAGAACAATAGAAATATTTTTCTTCAATGTTCCACGGCTAACTGTTTTAAGATCTTTTCCACCAACTGAAACGGTACCTTCTGTTGGGTCAAAGAGTCTTGGAATCAATTGTGCCAATGTAGATTTACCAGCACCAGTCGCTCCGACAATCCCAACCATTTGACCAGGTTCTACTTCAAAGCTAATATCTTTAAGTGTTGGTTCTTCATCATTTGGATAAGAGAATGACACATGGTCAAATTTGACAGAACCTGAAAGAACTTCATCTTTAGCATTTTCATCAAATTTCATGGCTGGATCAGTATTTAACACTTCATTAATACGACCAATTGATACCATACCACGTGAAGCAAACATTGAAATCATACCACCCATGATAATGGCAAACATAATCATTCCCATATAAGTCATGAATGTAGCAATCCCACCAATACTATCTTGGGCAACTGTTGTTGACTCTGTTACAAAAGTTGAAACAAAGTAAATAGCAAGCCAAATTGCTCCTTGAGCAATCACAGTAAAGAGTGGAATCATTGCTGAGAAGAGTTTTCCTACTGCCCAGTTATGATCGTAAAGTTCATCAGAAGTTTCATCAAAATCTTTGATTTGATTTTTTTCTTGAACGAATGATTTAACGACACGTGAACCACGCAAGTTTTGTTTAGCAATGGCGTTAATACGGTCCATCAATTTTTGGAAAGCCATAAAGTGAGGGCCCATGCGTCCCATTAAAACGGCTGTGACTAATACGATTAAAACAATTAAAAGGACTGTAATCCACCATAATCTTGGAAGAGTTGTGATAGAAAGAACAACCGCACCAATCAAAAGGACTGGAATCCGCATCAAAATTTGGAAAACCATCATCATCAAGTTTTGAACTTGTGTGACGTCATTTGTCATCCGAACAACAAGGTTTCCGGCATTGAACTTTTCAACATTTTCATAAGAAAATGTATTGATTTTTTTGTAAGTCGCTTCACGAACGTCTGCTCCAATTTCTTGGGCAATACGTGCCGCTGAAAGTGTACTAAAGATAGCAAAAATTATCCCTATCCCAGCAACAACCAAAAGCTCAACTCCATATCCTGAAACCTTGTCAGCCATTTGATGACGGCTATAAGTTGTTGATGACATTACGGTCATAATTCGTTTCATGATTTGGGGTTGGTAAAGCTGTACTCCTGCATAAATAAAGGTTGAAACGATTGAGAATAAGGCAACCCATTTATGCTTCATGATTGATTTGAAAATCATAAAATTCCTTTCTAGAGTTAAATAATGTAAATAAGTTTACATTAAATTGAATTTTCAATTTCATTTTACTTCAAAATAATTTCAATAAATTTTTTGAGAAAATAATTATAACATTATTTTTTTTAGTAAACAAGCATTAATTGTTAATGCTGTTAAATATTACAATAGTTAGTTTCAAAAAAGATAAACTAACAAAAATATTGTAACGCTTTTCAAAGTTTAAGTCAACAATTTGCGACGAATATTTTTTTACCTTCATCCCTTATTTTGTAACTTAAATTTTAATTGGAAATTATTTATTAGATTCATCTTTTTTATTTGCTTCTAAATTTTCAATAATTTCATCGACTCTAGACCAAGATTCAAAAGCAAGTCGCATATTTTCATGACCAATTTCTGTCAAGCGGTAGTATTTACGACGGCCACCTTGGCTTTCGTCTCCCCAATAAGAACTGATAATCCCATCCTTTTCAAGTCTTTTAAAGATTGTATAGAGCGTGGCTTCATTAAGCTCCATTTCTCCATTTGAGGCTTCTTTGACTTGCTTGATAATGCCATAAACATAATTATCCCCTTGTTTTAAGACATTGAGCAAAATGACATTGGTTTGGGCGCGTAACATTTCCTTTGGTATTTCTGCCATTCTTTTTCCTTTCTATCATTTTAAACAAAGTATATTATACTTCACATTACTATGTAAGTCAAGGTACTTGAATTTTTTATATAATTATTTTATTTTTGACTGATTTCTACTACATTAATATAGTAGAAAGTGGGTATTTTTATATAAATTAGTCAGCCCTTATTTTTTATTTATATTTTGTGAGCCCTTGTTATAAAAGCATTTTTTGGCAATAGATACAAACTTTCATTCAAAATTTTGTTATAATGGAATGATGTAAATTTGGGAGGATTCATATGGCAGCTTCAAGTACAAACAATCTGAAACTCGCTGAAAAAGGAGTTTGGGTTTCTATTATCGCTTATATTGTTTTATCCATTGGACAAATTGCTTTTGCAGCAATTGTGCATTCTAGTGCTCTTCAAGCTAATGGTTTTAATAATGTGACTGATATTATGGGAAATATTGCAATTTTGATTGGTCTTCGACTTGCTCGAATTCCAGCAGATAGTGATCATGTTTATGGTCACTGGAAAATTGAGTCAATCGCTAGCTTAATTTCTAGTTTTATCATGTTTTTCGTTGGTTTTGAGGTTTTAAGAGAAACAGTTATGACACTTCTTTCTGGTAAAGAAGAAGCCATAGACCCACTGGGAGCTCTTGTTGGTCTATTCTCAGCTTTTGTCATGCTGGGCGTTTATCTTTATAATCGGGCATTGGCTAAAAAAACGAACTCACAAGCGCTGTCAGCAGCAAGTAAGGACAATCTCTCTGATGCGGTGACTTCTATTGGAACTGTGGTTGCTATTTTAGCAAGTAGTGTAGGCTGGGAGTGGCTTGATACTGCGATGGCTGTAGTTATTTGTGGTTTCATTTTAAAGACTGCTTATGATATTTTCCATGAATCTGTTTTTAGTCTCTCTGATGGTTTTGATGAAAATCTTGTCGAAGAATATCGCGAAGCAATTTGCTTAGTTCCAAAGGTAAAAGGGGTTAAGCTTGTCCGAGGTCGTTCTTATGGAAGTAATATTTTCCTTGATGTAGTGGTTGAAATGTCTCCTGATTTAAGTGTTTTCGAAAGTCATGAAGCGACCGAGTTCATTGAGAAAATGTTAATTGACAATTATGGTGTTTATGATGTCGATGTCCACGTTGAACCTGCTGCCTTACCTGAAGAGGAACATTACGCCAGTCGCTCACTTGAACTTTTGGCAAAAGAAGAACAGTTTTTAAATCTGGAAAATTTGGACAAATTAACTGACAGCACTTTTCAAGAAATTCTTGCTGATGGAAAAATCATCAGTGCTTCTGATAAATTGATAGATTTTGCAAAAATTACTGACGAAAATTCTGTCAGTAAAAATAATAACTCTAAAAATTCATTGACAAGTCTGTCAGTAATTCCATTAGCAATAAATCACTATAGTAGTTCACAAGTCAGCAAGAAAACATTTATTTTAACTTATGATTACTGGAAAAATGAACAAAATTTTGTGGTTACAAGTATCTGGCGACGCAATGACTATTGGCGCTGTATTTATAGACAGACAACTTTAAAAAGAGAGGAAAAGTGATTATGACCAATCTTCAGCAAAATCAGGAACAAATTATGACTTCTTTAACTGATTTATTTAATAAGATTGATGCCTATTACAAGCCACAAATGGAGGCTGAATTCTCAAATATTTCGTTATCAGAAATTGAAACGATTGAATTTATTGCTAAAACCCCTTATCCAAATGTGACCAAATTAGCTCATCATCTCTACATGACACGTGGTGCTGCCAGTAAAATCGCTAAAAAACTGCTCAAAAAAAATCTCGTTGAATCTTATCAAATTCCTCAAAACAAAAAGGAAATCTATTTTCGCTTAACAAAAGAGGGTCAAGAAATTAATGACCGTCACGAAAGTTTGCACCAAAAATTTTCAGAAAAGGATCAAGTTATCTTCGATGAATTAACTGATGAGTCTGTCAGCAATATTTTAGAATTTCTCAATAAATACAATAATCATCTTGATTCTGCTATTCGGAATAATATTGAAAAATAATTCTGTCAGTAAATTAATTTTTACTGACAGTTTTTTTGTTTGTTTTTTGTTGACACGGAAACAATGTTATGATATACTATTTTTGTTTCCAGGGAAACTGTGTAGAAAAGTGAAATCACAAGTCTATAGATTTCACTTTAGCAGACGCAAGTCTGCGCAAAAAACTTCCTAAGAAATCATCATCAATTATTGTAATTGAGTTCAGACCGCTAGAAGTTTATGAAAAAGACAAAATTTTGAACCTGCCTGTTGGGCAGAACCACCAATTTTTCTAAATTTCATCGCTTCAACACAGTCGGGCTCATATCTTATGGAGGTTTTACCTATGAAAATTAATAAACACGCCCTCACTTTTGGGCTTATCACCACTTTCCTGACAGGACTTGGTTTTACAATCATCTCACCAGTCGTTCCTTTTATGGTCGCACCTTTTGCTAATGCTCATGACCAAGCACTCATTGTTACTAGTTTAATGGCAATCTATGCACTATGTACTTTCTTTGCCGCTCCTGCTCTTGGTTCTTTATCAGACCGCTTTGGTCGTAAACCTATCTTACTGATTTCTTTAGCTGGCTCTGCTCTTGGTTATCTTATCTTTGGCTTAGCTGGTAGTCTCTGGATGCTTTTTCTCGGACGAATCATTGATGGTTTAACTGGTGGAAATATCGTGACCCTTTTTGCTTACTTCGCTGATATTACTGATGAAGAAAATCGAACTAAAGTTTTTGGTTGGACAGCCGCCGCTGTTGGTGTTGGAACAATTTCTGGCCCAACAGTTGGAGGACTTCTAGCTCATTTTGGCAATTCAGTTCCCTTTTACTTCGGCGCCCTAATCTCAATCGCCAATCTTCTTTACGGTGCATTCGTAATGAACGAGAGCTTGCCCGAAACTCATCGCACACGTAATTTTTCCCTTAAACAACTCAATCCTTTCACTCAACTTTTTCAGCTCTTACGCATGAAAAATCTCAATCGTCTGCTCTTTGCCGGTATCTTACTTTGGCTACCAAATGGTGCACTCCAAGCAATTATTAGTCAATTTTCATTAGATTCTTTTGCTTGGACGCCTGTATTAATTGGTCTAGCCATATCCATCATGGGTTTAATGGATATCTTGACTCAAATCTTTATCATGCCAAGACTTCTAAAATTAGCTAATGAAGATAAACTCATCCGTTTGGCACTAGTCTGCGAAATTATTGCTTACCTTCTTTTCGCACTTTCTGCTTTTTCTAAAATGTGGCCCTTCTTCATTCTGGCAATGTTTATCTTTGCTTTTGGAGATAGTATTTTTGGAACTGCCTTTAACGGTAAACTTTCAAAATCAGCGACTTCTTCCGAACAAGGTAAACTTCAAGGTGGAAGTCAAGCACTTCAAGCACTTACTCGCGTGATAGGCCCTTTAATTGGTGGACAAATCTATATCAGCCTTGGTCATTTCGCTCCAGCACTCATGGGATTTATCTTTCTAATTATCGCTCTACTTGTGCTATCAAAAACAAAGTCAGACCAAGAATGAATAAAAAAAATCACCTCAAAAAGGTGATTTTTTATTTATTATAATTTTTCAGAAATTTCTTTGATTGATTTATCAACGTCAGCCTTTTGGCTATCAATCAAAGCAACACGTGCTGTGATTTGCTTGATTGCCATTTCGATTGAACGTTTCAAACCTTGATTTTCTAATTTTGGCTCAAAGAAAGCTTTATATTCTGCTAATTTATCAGCAGTTTTAAAAGTATTTCCTGGATAGATAACAAATTTATCATAACTCATATCTCCACCCAATTTTTCTTCAAGGAATGCCCAATTTGCTTTTTCCCAAGCCCAAGCAGCATCTTGTGAGAAATCATTGCGCAAAAGGTAGAACCAAGAGAAAGCAATATCTTGTGGCTTAACAATATCAGCATTTTTGAAGCTTTCAAGCAATTCAGCAATGACTTTTTCATCCTTGATTAATGCGACAGCCCCTTCAAGCTCACGTTTAAATTCTTGCAAGCTAGTTTTAACATAAGTTTCACGATAAGTTTTAACCAATTCAGCAGAATTTGTCGTCTTAATTTCATTATTTAAAACAATTGGACGAATATCAGCCGGAATTCCTGCTAGATTTTCTTTATGTGCTGCAAAGATTTGACTGGCTTTTGCTTTGGCATCTGCATTCTCAGCATACAAAGTCTTACTCAAAACAATTCCACGAAGGCTCTCATCACCAGCAGATTCGCCAGCAACTTTATCCCAACCTAAGCGAGCATAGTTTTTAGCGAAAAGTTTTCCTACCAAGCTTTGGAAAGCTTTTTCAGTTTCTGAATCTTCATCAACAAAAAGTTCCAATTCGCTAATGAGTTGACTCAAACCAGTATTGACAAGGTAAGATTCTTCGTTGGTAAATGCTGGCAAGATATTTACGACATCAGCATAAGAAATTACACCTGCTTTAGCCAATAATTTACGATCTTGCAAGATTTGGAATTTAGTGACATTCTCCAAAGTCTCAACTTCTGAGAGGAGGTCTGTCAACAATTGTCCTTTGTAATCAATAATGTAATGAGCCATATTTGCATCATTCAAAAAGAGGGCCTTACCATCATTTTTTGCTTTCAAAGCAGCAAAACCAGGAATTTCAACTTTTTCAGAAGAAAGTAAGTCTGGCAATCCTGACCAATTTGTATTCAAAGGAACATTCCACAAACGTCCTTTATCAGCACCCTCACCAACGAAGAATTGTTTTTGACTCAAAACTAAAGTATCATCAATGACTTCGGCAGTAACGACAGGGTAACCTGGTTGGTTAACCCATGAATGCATGAAAGCTGCCACATCTTTTCCAGAGACTTCAGCCAAGGCATCCCAAAGATTATCTCCGACTGTATTTCCATATTGGTGGCGTTTGAAGTAAAGAGCTAAACCAGCAGCAAAATCTTCATCTCCAAGCCATTTACGAAGCATAACCATCAAACGTGAACCTTTGGCATAGACGATTGCTGGGTCAAAGAGCGTTCCAATTTCATCTGGATGAGTCACTTCAACGTGGACAGATTGAACTCCATCAGTTGCATCACGATTCAGTGCCATATTGGCTTCTGAGATTGAGAATGATTCCCAAACGTTCCAACTTGGTTCCAAAGCATCCATACAAACATATTCCATGTTGTTGGCAAATGATTCATTGAGCCACAAATCATCCCACCATTGCATTGTTACAAGGTCACCGAACCATTGGTGTGCCAATTCGTGTGCAATAACAGTTGCTACATATTGTTTGCTTTGAATGGTTGCATTTTCAGGGTCAACAAGCATGCAGACTTCACGATAAGTGATACATCCCCAGTTTTCCATTGCTCCTGCCGAAAAGTCAGGTAAGGCAATGTGCCAACTGTGTGGGAGTGGATATGGCGTTTTATAGTAATCTTCATAAAATTCAATTGAACGAATAGCAATATCAAGCGGGAAATCAAGCGCAGCTTCACTATGATCTTTAGTTGCAAAAGCACCTACTTCAACACCAGATTTTGTTTTTCCTTTTTTAAATTGAAGTTCACCGAATACAAAAGCCAAAAGGTAAGAACTCATTTTGACAGTACGTTCAAAAACGTGAATTCCGTTAATATTCAAGAGTTCTGGCATGTTTGAAACAATGATGTCGCCTTCTTCTTCATCAAATTTTACTGACAAATCGAAGGTTGCTTTTGCTTCTGGTTCATCAATAGAAGGAAAGGCTTGACGAGCAAAATGGCTTTCAAATTGTGTACCAATGAGCATTTTCTTTTCGCCATTGACTTCATAGTATGAAGGGTAAATTCCCATCATGTTGTCAGTCAATTCAGCTTCATATTCAAATGAAACAGTCACGCGCCCTGTTTCACCAATTTTAACAACGATTTCTTCATCTTCTTCATTTTCAATGAAGTTTGTGTCGACACTAAAAGCACGAACTTTACTAAAGTGTAAACCTTTGGCATGAAAGGCAATAACACTATCTTTTGCTTCCCCAGTAATTGCCACTTGACCTTTTATTTTCTTGGTTTTACGGTCAATATCGAGGAAAATCTTATAATTTTCCGGAACAAAAGTTTCAATTAAACGTTTTACAGCCATGTTTTCTCCTAAATATTCAGTATTAATCTAATTATATCAAATTGAATAGAAAATTTCGAGTACAAAGAAAAATTACATCTATTCTTTTTACTACTAAAAAAGCTGCCTGTTGACAGCTTATAAATAGAAGACAAGCATCAATTGCAATTATCCCCTATTTTGTCATTTATAACTATTTAGTAGCTGCTAGTGCTTTTTCATAATTTGGTTCATCAGAAAGCTCTGACAAAACTTCACTATAGACAATTTGACCATTTTTCACAACAAAGACGCTTCTGGCAAGACGTCCTTCAAGAGGACCACCATTTAAAATAAGACCATAAGCCTTTCCAAAAGTTCCATCATCAGCAAGAATTGTCATGTCAACACCTTCGGTTGCACACCAATTTTTTTGCTCATCTGCTGTATTATTTGAAATACTCAAAAAGTCAATTTCAGAATGTTTTGCTGCTTCAAGATTAAAATGTTTGGTTTGAAGTGAACAAACTCTAGTATTAATATCAGGAAAAACACTAATCAGAACAGGTTTTTCAAGTTTTGATAATTTAATTTTATTTCCTTTTAAATCTGTCAGTTCAAAATCAGGTGCATCACCACTTATTGTCGGATTTAGTGTTGCTATTTTTTCACCATGAGATGTGATATTCATTGTCATTAATGCTCCTTTGTTAATCTTTATGACTTCATTTTATCATAGAATCTCAACTCATTTGGCTCTTATTGCTCATATTTTACTGTTAAATATTGACTTTCTAAAGGACTTGGAAGTAAAAGTGAGTCATCTTCTGATTTCACAAATTGATAATTGATTTTTGGAATTATTACTGTATGTTTCATGCTAGGCTCCTCCTTTTGATAAATAAAAGTATATCAGTAAAAACTTTAGAAAAACTTAGCTCATTCTCAAGTATAACTTAATAAAAAAATTACTGACAGATTTTTTTAGCACCTATTATTCTGCTAAAATTTCTGTCAGTAAATTTATTTTAGAACTGTGAAGTTATGATTCACACTTGCCTCAATTATCGGATGTTTCTTCAAATAATCAGCAATCAATTCGGTCATATCAACAGTAATTTCTCTAACAATCTTGTCCGCAGAAAACATTGGATAATTTCCACCCCCAACTGCGCGATATTGATTGACGACAATTTCTAAAATTTCGTCATCTTTTACCTGATGCCCCTTGAAATTTAAACGTACAATTCGCTGACCAATTTCTTTTTGCAAATTGATAGCATATTCAACTCCTTCATACATATCATAATTATAATATTCAGGTTTTGGTTCAATAAAGCGTGGACTAAAAACAATTTCGCCACTTTTGTCAAGTTCAAGATGTTCCGCTGTCCGCTCTAAGGCAGCCTTTAAGTCTGCACCTGTCACTCTTAAAACAGCTAAAGTGTTGGGATAAATATAATTTGTCAGAATCGATCTCATCGTAATTTCTTTTGCAAAACCCTTCGCTTCATTATTAAAAAGTGCAGTCCCAGAAATTTCGGTCCCTGTCGCTTCCATTTGTATTTTATTAATCAATTCAATATAAGGGTGTTCAATCAATCGAGCAGTCATTGGATCACGAATAATCATTTCTCCATGAACTTCTCCCATTGGCTGGTCTAACCAATCCTCTGCTTCTTCACTCACAACGGATATCAGCTGATTGACCTCCGATGAGACTTTGCAATTCTCCGTTTTATGAAGTCTAGCGTTTGAAGCCACAACTTTTTTATGATTATCTAATTCAAGTTCTATTTCGCCAACAAAAGCACCACGATAGCCTGGTTGAATAACTGGAACTCCAAAAAGATGGTCAGCAATTTCACGATGCTGGTGTCCAGTCACTAAGGCATCAATGTAATCTTTATACTCTTCAACTAACTGATAAGCCTCATTTTCCCCTGTCAAACTTTCTGTCGGAAGACCTGTCTGTAAATCTCGCTCAAAGCCTCCATGATATGCAACAATCAAAAGGTCAACTGATTGGCGCAAATCGGGTAGAATATCTTTTGCAGTTGTCAGAATAGATTGGAAAGTCAAATCTTTGATAATTGACGGTTTTTCCCAATGTGGAATATATTGTGTCAAAAAACCAACAATTCCAATTTTCACCCCCTGCGCTTCAATGATTTTATAAGCAGGGCCAAAAGCAGGTTGACCTTCATTATTCAATACATTCGCAGCCAAAATAGGATAATTTACCTGATTAACATAACTTTTTAAATAATCAATCCCATAATTAAACTCATGATTACCAAGCAATCCCACATCATAACCAAAAGAATTAGTGACATTGACCAAGTCTTTAATACCGCGACTTGATTTTTTAGCTAGATAATAAGCCAAGGGGGAACCTTGCAATAAATCACCATTTTCAATTTTTACAATAATTTCACCTTGCTCTTGAGCCACTGCTGTCAGTTCATCTATTTTAGATTTGGCTTTGGCCATTGAAAAAGGCAAATTCATTTCTCTTTCGGTGAAGTTTGTTGGGAGAACAAAACCATGTAAATCACTCGTTTCTAGAATTCTTATTTTCATATTATTTATCCCTTTGCTAATTTTTTCCGAATTCTTGATGAAATGAGTTCAACAAGGATAATTAAAACTAAAAGTCCCAACAAAATTGCACCAACGGCTGACCATTTATAACCAGACATTGCAAAACTCAATGGCGCACCAATTCCACCAGCACCAACTAATCCCAAAATGGCTGCATCACGCAGATTCATATCTAAACGGTAAAGTAAAATCGAATATAAATCTGGTAATAATTGGGGTAAAACTCCAAAACGAATTTTTTGAAATGTTGTTGCACCAGCTGCGTCCATAGCTTCAATAACACCCATATCCAAATCTTCAATAGCTTCAATAAATAGTTTTGCAATCATCCCAATTGACTCAAAACCAAGCGCCATTACACCAGCTGAAGAACCTAAACCAACGACTGGAATAAATAAAAGGGCATAAACAAAAGAAGGAATTGTCCGAATCGCCATCAAGACAAAACGAATCAGATAAGCTAACCAATTCGGAACCAAATTAGTCGCTGCAAGAAAAGAGAGTGGAATGGCAACAATTGCACCAACCAAAGTCCCAAGCAAACCAATTGCAAAAGTTTGTAGTAAGAGATAAGGTAAGCCAGTTTCAGTTAGGTTAAACATCAAACTGGTATCTGGATGAAAAATCCCTGTGAAAATATTTTTGGCGATTAAAGCTCCATGTTCTGAAACGCCATGATAATGGACGACTGAAGTCGACCAAATCGAAACTGCTAATAAAACAATAAATATCAAAAGATAATAAAACCAGTTTTTAGGTCTATGATTATATTCTTCAATAATTTGTGAATTCATTTTTCCTCTCATTCCTAGGCAATTTTCTTACGAATTAATGCGCTGATTGAATCAATAATCATGACTGTAGCTAGAATAGAAATTAAAATCATACCAACAGAGGAAAAGTCGCGAAAATTCACTCGGTCATTTAAGATATTTCCTATCCCTCCAGCCCCAACATATCCCAAAATTGCAGCATAGCGGACATTTCCCTCAAATGCATAAAGAGCAGTTGAAAGATAAGTAGGTAGGACTTGAGGAAAAACAGCAATGAAAAAGGCTTTTAAAGGACTGACCCCTAAAGCTTCTGCCGCTTCAAAAGGTCCCATATCAACGGTTTCAATCACCTCAAACAATTGTTTTCCTATGAAAGAAAAGGTAAATACAAAAATTGCAACAACTCCAGCAAAAGTTCCTAGACCAAAAATATAGGTTGCAATTAAAGCCAAAACCAAAGTTGGCAAAGTTCTTGCTAGCATAAAAATCAAACGAATGATGCCATTACCAAAACGATTTTTAAGGATGTTATTTGCCGCTAATATCGCAAATGGAACTGACAAAATTGCTCCAAGTAAGGAAGCAAAAAAGCTCATCTTAATCGTATCTAGTAATGGAGGAAGAACTTTATGAAAGTAAGCCCAATTTGGGGGAATCATACTTGCTAATTTTTGAAAAAAGAGACCACTTCTGCTAAGCGCACTAAAATCAAAATTTGTAAGAATAACAGAAAAAGCAATCAGTAAGATGATAATTAACCAAGTCAACCAAGTTCGACTGACTTTTTCTTCAACAACTTCTCCTGTAATAAGTTTTATTTTTTTAGGCTTAAAAATTTTATCGTACATTTAGGCCTCTTTTCTATAAACTTCATCCAAAATTTCTTTGGTTACCTCTTGCGAAGGACCATCATAAACAATTTTCCCTTTTTTTACAGCAATAATCCGCGAAGCGTATTCTAAAGCAAGTTCAACATGGTGAATATTCAGTAAAATTGTTTTATTGAATTCTTCATTAATTCTTTTAAAATCATCCATTACTTCTTTAGCTGTGACTGGGTCAAGTGCTGAAACAGGTTCATCAGCGAGTAAAATTTCACTTTCTTGACTAAGAGCACGAGCGAGTGATACACGTTGCTGTTGTCCACCTGAAAGTTGATCTGCTCGGATATAAGCTTTATCTAAAATTCCTACCTTATTCAGAGAATCTAAGGCAACAAGTTTATCTTCTTTTGAAAACAAACCAAAAATGACCTTAAATAAACTCATATCTGGTACACGAGCAAACATTACATTTTTCAAAACCGTCACTCTAGGAACTAAATTATAGGATTGAAAAATCATTCCCACATGTCTCCGAAATTTTCTTAACTCTTTTCCTTTAAGTTTTGACACTTCTGTATCATTCACAATTAACGAGCCTGAAGTAATATCATTTAAACCATTAACACAACGAATCAGAGTTGATTTTCCTGCTCCCGATGTTCCAATAATAGCTACGAATTCTCCTTGATTGATTTGTAAATTAACATCCGTCAAACCTTTTGTGCCATTTGGATAAATTTTTGACACATTTTCAAATTTTATCATTACTTCTCCATCCTTCTTCACTAATGAAGGCTTTTTAATTAATATTAGTCAATTTCCACAAAAAGAGTCTGGAACTCATTGAGTAACCCAGACCCTTATTAAATGATTTATTTGTTCATTAGTTGGCTTTACTCATTGAATTTGCCACTTTAATGGCTGTTTTAAAGTCAGCTTTTGTTGAATCAACATAGCCATCATGTGAATAAATGGCAATGACTTTCTTTCCTTCATCAGTTTTAGCCATATCTTTAATTGCTGCTGAGAGTGCTTTTTTGAAGTCAGCTGTCATGATTTTTGATTTTTCTGAAACCATGATTCCATCATTGGCAATGGCAGGTGTCACACCAATCACATTTGTATCATCCCAAATACTTTCTTTTGCGCCGAAAGTTGTGGTCCACTTAGCAGCGTCATCCATTCGTGCATCAGCATATTCTGGCATTACATCAATTTGACCTGAAGCAAGTTGAGCCATTGCTGAATCATAAGAATCCATAGTAACTGTATTTTTTAAATCACGAATTGAATGTTTAAAGTTCTCAGTTAACCATTGCGAAGGATACATATAGCCTGCCGCAGAAGAAGTTGATTCAAGCCCCCATTTTGCATCGTTTAAATCTTTCCACGTCAAAGTTCCGTCGTTGGCTTCTTTAGCTAACTTTTTGCCCATTGGAGAATTACCAGCAATGATCAGCGAACGGTAAGAAGTCACTTCTTTATCGGTTTTAGTTGTTGGTTTATGCTCATTCCAATATTTTGCAGAATCTGAGCCATCATTTGAAAGTCCTTTACGTGTTGCCATCAAGAGTGGAGTTGAACCATCTTGATACATGGCATAAGTTGTCGCTGACATTCCATAACCGACGTCAACTGAACCAGCATCGAGCCCTTCACCAACCGCTTGATAATTTGTACCAACACTAGTATCAATATTTTTTACTGTATAGCCTTGTTTTTTCAATTCAGATTTCAAAATATTTGCGATTGGTTTAGTCGCTGTGGTAATATCATCCGGATTTTTGGATGGAATAAATGAAATCTTTAAATTTGAAATGGTTTTGCTATCAGATTTTGATGCAGAGCTACTATTTCCACAAGCTGCAAGTAATGATACTGCAATTAGTGCACTTGCTGTAAGTCCAATGACTTTCTTCGATGTCTTTTTCATTATAAAAATGAATCTCCTTAAGATTTTTATCAATCGGTTGATGAATCGGTGTGCTTCACAAAATAATTCTAACCATTTTAATTTATCTGACAATGACCTTTTTGTAAATATTCTGTTAACAGTTACCATTGTACGTAAATACCGAACTTTATTTTATAAAATTACATTATTTTGTTTTTTTATAGATTCATTTTTTATAAAATACAAAAAAACAGATTACATTGTTTGTATATACCAAACTTTAGCTTGATGATGTATTGTTTGATAAGGCTGTCAAACTTTCTGCTATAATAAAGTTATGAAAAATTTAACTTTTACGGTCAGCATGTCTGACCTTGGTTTAGAAATTCGTCTTCCATCAACTGCCTTTTTACGTATTTTTGATCAGAATAATGCACGTTTTGATTTGCAAAATGATGAGCTTTTCTTTTTACTAAAAAAAGGGCAGATTAAAATGATTGCCAATGATTTAAAATTAATTCCTAAGTTAGAATTTGATAAAGTCGTGATTTTAAATATGGCTGCCTATGATTTAGAGCTGGAATATCTAACGCAATATTTAGTTAATTTGGCTGAGGAAGCTGGCATTATTTTACGTGATAAAGCCGAGCCAATTAAAATTACAAGCAATATCGAAAAAGCTTGTGCCACTTCTGCTGACGAGTTTTTGACTGCTTTAACTGCTTTTGGCATTAAATTAGAAAAGAAAAAAGCTTTTTCTCCTAAAGCACAACATCGCTGGAAAAAAGGACTTTCTGAAGTTGAATTTTTTGTTAATCGTTCCGACAGTAAAGCGACCATTATTTGGGAAAAATCCAATCAACTTGTGATAAAAGCCGGAGCAAAAATCTCCGAAAGCGGTGGAATGAAATCTGATGGTACACCAGGTTTAGCCTATCGTTTTACACAGACTTTAAGAGAAGAACAAAAAGCCAATTGGGATGCTAAAACATTCACAACTACTGAGGATATTGTCTTAAAATCAGTCAATGAAGTGGGACATTTCCTTTACTTCGCTGGAACAAATAGCTGGTTACAATTGGTCGATAAAGAAGGACGGACAATTCATGAATTGTCTGTGGTCTAGTAATTCTTACTAAAAGATGACAATAGGACCCCAATCTGTGAAGTTCCCCTTGCTAATCTTTTTTTGTGGAGTTATAATATAGCAAAAGGAGGCGGTTACATGACTACTGCTTATCTGCTACTTGGCAATGACAAATCGCTAGAAACACCCGCAGGATTACCAATTGGAAAAATATTTGCTTACAAAGAAATGGAAAAACTTTGGTTAAAAAAAAGCTCAAGTGATAGTTGGCAATGACATTCAACTTCAAAAAATATATTTGTCCGAATTACTGACGAAAAAAATGAAATAATTGATTATATCTTTTGTTATCCAGAGCTCAAACTTCATCTGAAAGAGCTTAAAGAAAGTTTTCCACAGACAAAAATATTAATGATTAATCAACTCTAAATAAAAAAAGTTACTAACAGAACTGTCAGTAACTTTTTATTTATTTCATGAGTTCATAGTAAAGTTGACCCATATTGCCTTTAAAATCA
Source organism: Lactococcus sp. FSL K6-0773 (assembly GCF_038006485.1). NCBI lineage: Bacteria > Bacillati > Bacillota > Bacilli > Lactobacillales > Streptococcaceae > Lactococcus > Lactococcus sp. FSL K6-0773. The sequence continues at coordinate 1,515,160 of NZ_JBBOVF010000001.1, forward strand.
AGGACTTCGTCAGCAATTTTTACTTCAACAACTTCAATTTCATCAGCAATGGCATTATAATCGCTTTGTTGAAGGGCTAGGAAATCGTTGACTCCGTCAAATTCTTCAGTAAAGGTCATGCCATTTTGAAGTTTTCCAATTAATTTAATCATTAAACTTCTCCTTCTTCTATGTCTTCAAAAACGAGACTAGGTTTTGCATTTAAATCTAATCCTGCTTGAACATTTTCTAAACCTTTTTTCCATTCGATATATGCTGCTGCTGCAATCATTCCAGCATTGTCACCACAGAGTCTTAAAGGAGGAATAATTAACTTTTCGTCAGTAATTTCTGCTGACAAACGTTCGCGTAAGCCTTGATTTGCTGATACTCCACCGCCAATTATTAGCGTTTTTACTGGGTATTTTTCCATGGCTAATTTGGTTTTGGCCATAAGGACATCGACGACCGCAGCTTGAAAGGAAGCAGCTAAATTTTCTAAATCATCAGCAATCACGTCATTTCCTTTTTGATTTTCGTTATGAACGAGATTAATAAAGGCTGATTTTAAGCCTGAGAAGCTAAATTCTACTTCATGTGTGTTCATCATTGCTCGTGGGAAATTGTAAGTATCAGCTCCTTTGTGTGCTAATTCATCAATGACTTTTCCACTCGGATAAGTCAGGCCCATCACTCGACCAACTTTATCATAAGCTTCACCGGCAGCATCGTCACGAGTTTCACCAACTTTTTTATAGCTTCCTTCTTTTTCTACGTAAACAAGTTCAGAATGTCCACCTGAAACCAAAAGGGCCATAGCTGGATATTCAATGGTATCCACTAAACTTGCAGCCATCAAATGACCGGCCATGTGATTAACTGGAATCAAAGGAAGATGATTTGCCCATGCAAAAGTTTTTGCTGCCATGATTCCAACTAACAAAGCGCCATTTAAGCCTGGACCTTCGGTCACCGCAACGGCCGTCAGTTGGTCAGCCGAAATTTCTGCTTCTTCAAGTGCTGCTTCAATACAAACAGTGATTTGTTCGACGTGATGACGGCTGGCAATTTCTGGCACAACTCCACCAAAGCGTTTATGACTATTGATTTGACTGGCAATGATATTACATAATAATTCATTTCCATTCTTTAAAATTGCCACTGAAGTTTCATCACATGAAGTTTCAAAGGCTAATATATAATTATCTTTCATTTTTAAAATTGCTCTTTTCTCATTAACAAAGCATCTTCAAGAGGTTTGTCATAATAATTTTTTCTTGTATGATAAATCTTAAAACCAAATTTTTCATAACATTTTTGAGCGGTAAGATTGGACTTCCGAACTTCCAAAAATAAAGTCCCACTAAATGTTGACACTTCTGTCAGTAAAAAACTCGCTAGTCCTTGCCCCTGAAAATCAGGATGAATAGCGATATTTGTAATTTCTAATTCATCCATTATTGTTGAAATTGCTAAAAGACCAACAATTTGCCCCTCTTCTTCTAGGAAGAAATAATCGGAATTTTCATTGTTTATATCAGCTAAAATATAAGCTCGTGTCCACGGTGATTCTTCGTAAGCAAGTGACAAAAGTTCATAAATCTGAGCTGATAGGTTTTCTATGGTTGGAAAATATTTTTTATCTTCTAATTTTTCTTCAAAGTAAGAGAGATGTTTTAGTTTCATTTTTTCATTTTTTCATTTTTTCATTTTTTCATTTTTTCAATTTCTTAATCATCCAAATGGCATCAGCACCGTCTTCATAGTACTCTGGCAATAATTTGTCAGTGACAAAACCTTGCCTACGATAAAGTCCTTGTGCTTTAGTATTGTCACGACGGACTTCCAAAGTCATCTCATTTTTTCCAAGTGCACTCATCAATACAATCAGTTGTTCAATCAAAGTTGAAGCAATTTGTTGTCCTTGAAAGGCTTTAAACACTGCGAGATTAGTGATATGTGCATCTTGACCATGGTGATTGATTCTAGTTCCAATAAAACCAATGACACTGCCAGAAATTTCGGCCACAATGAAAAAGGCTTCATCATTTTTGACAATTTCATGTTCAAAATGAGAGAAGGTCCATGGAATATCTCCATTGTAAACATCTCGTTCAATCGCAAGCAAAGCAACAATATCAACTCTGTCTGCCAATCGATAGTGAACACCTTCTCGGTCATGTTCAAGTTCAATGTCAGCCATTTCTAAATAACGACGAGGATTAAATTTTTTTCCACTAAACCCTTTGAACGTAGTCGTCAGGAGTGTTTTCAGCTTTTTCATGACTTTCCAACCATTTCTCTTCGGCCTCAACTTTTTTGAGGTAATTTGGCACAAAAGCGTGCACATTTTCAGGAGCTAATTTTTCGGCAATCTTAGCAATTTCATAGGCTGACGGGAGCTTTTCTAAACTGTCAGAAATGATTTGTTCTTCAGAGAAACCAGCATTTTGAATTGCTTCAACGAAATTATCAGTTTCTCCTGTGAAAATAATTTGTTCAAATGAAGAAACTTTTTCTGATAAATCAGCCAAAAATTCACTAAAATTACAATGTTGATCCGCAATTATTTGCTGACCATTTTTATAAAGAGCTGCATAGGCATTTCCACGTCTTGCATCAATTATCGGAAGCACGTAAGCATTTTTGTCTTGAACACGATTAGCAATTGCCAATAAACTTGATAGACCAACAAGCTCTTTATTTAAGCTAAAAGCCAATGTTTTTCCAACTGTCGCAGAAAGTCGCAAACCTGTATAAGAACCAGGGCCTTGTGCTACCGCAATCCGGTCAAGTTCTTTGGCTTCAAGACCAACTTGAGCCATCAAAAAATCAATGCTTGTCATCAAAGTTGTACTGTGATTTTTTTTCAAATTTAATGTTACTTCACCAAGTAATATTCCGTCAGCAACCACAGCTACTGACAAAGCCTTTGATGAGCTATCAAATGCTAATATTTTCATTTTTTACCTATAATATTTCTGAAAGTATGTTATTTTTTAATTACTGATAGACTTTTACTGACAGCCACTTATCCAATGCGACCTATCTACAAATAATTTTTATCTTCTCTGTCATCAGTTCTACTTCCTTATATTTTACCACGCTTGTCTTACAAGTTCCACCATTATTTTTTAGGAAGCGCTTCATTTATAAAATTAATGAACTCAACTTTTCATTTCCTTGCAAATATGCTAAAATGATAGTAATTGCAAAGAACAGCAAACACGAACTATTAAGAAAGGAACGAGCTTTTGCTCGTGATTTATAGAATGATTTTTAAAGTTTTCTACCAAAAAGATAATACCCGCTCACCACGTCGTGAGACTACTGAGGCTCTTTACCTCGACCTTGATGTTGCTACTAAAGAAGAAGGAGTTATCCTTGCACGCGAACTTCTTGCTAAAAATACTGCCTACCATGTAGAGTTTATTGACTCACTTTCTGATGAATCTGTCGAATATGAAAAAGAAACTGGCGTATTTGAAATCACAAGCTTCTAAGACTGACTGGAGTATAAAGGAGAGCACTTTAGATTTTTGTCAAAAATGACAGCAATCTAAAGTGATTTTCTTGTACCTTTAAAATTCTGTCAGTAAATATTACATTAAAAAACCGAACTGACCAACTTGTCAGTCAAAAAATAAAATAAAAAATCCAAAGAATAGGAGAAACATGCCAAAGCAACTTAAAATAAAAGCTGATGAAGTCGCAGTTTACGCCATTGGCGGACTGGGTGAAATCGGTAAAAATACTTACGGCGTTGAGTATAAAGATGAAATTATCATCATTGACGCCGGAATTAAATTCCCAGAAGACGATTTATTAGGTGTTGACTACGTCATTCCTGATTATACTTACATCGTTGAAAATATTGATCGTATCAAAGGTCTCTTCATCACTCACGGACACGAAGACCACATCGGAGGAATTCCATTCCTCTTGAAACAGGCCAATATTCCAATTTATGCTGGACCATTGTCACTTGCGCTCATTCGTGGAAAGCTCGAAGAACACGGACTTTTACGTGATGCTAAACTTTATGAAATTCATGCAGATTCAGTCATTAAATTTAATCATTTAAGTCTTGACTTCTTCCGCACGACTCACTCAATTCCAGAACCTTTAGGGATTGTTGTAAATACTCCTCAAGGTAAAATTGTGGCTACTGGTGACTTCAAGTTTGACTTCACACCAGTGGGTGAACCTGCTGACCTTCACCGAATGGCTGAACTTGGAAGCGAAGGTGTTTTACTCCTTCTTTCTGACTCAACCAATGCTGAAATTCCAACTTTTTCACATTCTGAAAAAGTCGTTGGTGCAAGCATCATGAAAATTTTTGAACGTATTGAAGGTCGAATTATTTTCGCTTCATTTGCCTCAAATATTTTCCGTTTGCAACAAGCCGTTGATGGAGCAGTTAAGACTGGACGCAAAATTGTCGTTTTCGGTCGTTCAATGGAAAAAGCAATCGTGAATGGTTTGGAACTCGGTTATATCAAAGCTCCTAAAGGAACTTTCATTGAACCAAATGAAGTTAATCAATACGCTTCACATGAACTTTTGATTATGTGTACAGGTTCGCAAGGTGAGCCAATGGCTGCACTTTCAAGAATTGCCAACGGAATGCACCGTCATATTACCTTACAAATGGGCGATACGGTTGTCTTCTCATCAAATGCTATTCCTGGGAATACCCACGGTGTTAACCAATTGATTAACAAAATCGCTGAAGCTGGTGTTGAAGTTATTTATGGTAAAATGAACAACATTCACACCTCTGGTCATGGTGGGCAACAAGAGCAAAAACTCATGTTACGTCTCATCAAACCGAAATACTTTATGCCTGTTCACGGTGAATATCGAATGCTCAAAATTCACGCTGGACTTGCTCAAGATACTGGTGTCCCTAAAGAAAATTGTTTCATTCAAGAAAATGGTGACGTCCTTGCATTAACTGCTGACAGCGCAAGATATGCCGACCATTTCCCAGCCTCTGACACTTATGTTGATGGTTCAGGAATTGGTGATGTCGGAAATGCCGTTCTCCACGACCGTCATGAACTTTCAGAAGACGGAATTGTCCTTGCGGTTGCAACCGTTGACTTTGAAAAGAAAACCGTTCTTGCTGGCCCTGACATGCTTTCGCGTGGATTTATCTACATGCGTGAGTCTGGTGATTTGATTCGTAGTGGTCAACGTGTCCTTTTCAATGCCATTCGTGAAGCGATGCATGAAGAAAATGCAAATGAAGCTTCTGTGGCTCGTGCGATGCGTGAAGCACTCTCACCATTCCTTTATAAACAAACTGAACGTTCACCACTTGTTGTTCCAATGATTATGACACCTGATGAATAGTTCCCATTATATTAACAAAGGTAGTATTTCCAAGAGTTACCGACTTTTATTTTTGTTCATGGTAACAGTTTAGAAACAAAAAGTAGAAATAGTAAAAGAAGCAAATAATAAATTTTGCTTCTTTTTATTTTTTATTTATCTAGATTTGATACTAGCTTCATTATTTGGTAATTTAACAGTTTCTAAGCTTACCTCTGTTCCCCAATCCTTTTCAATGACATTTCCAACTTTTGCGGTTACATTAACGGGGATCATATCGTCTGTGAGACCATCAATTGTCCTTTGATTAATCGTACTATTAGCTTTATCTGCGTCAGACAGAATCCACAACAAACTCTTAGAAACATCTTCTGGGTATAAAAATGAAAATGAAAAATCTGCATCTTTCAGTCCGCCACCGTTCATATCAGTTCTATCTATCGTTAAAGAAATATTCTTTGCAGAAGTACCAGCAGCTTGCTCTAACATATAAATATAACCATCAAATTTTATAATTTTACCACTAAACTCAGAAACAAACTCTTTTGCCGTCATTTTTTGTGCCTGTTCAAATGTTAAATTAATTGGATTTTCTATTGTTCCAGTGACTTCTACAGTGCTTGCAGTTTGTGATGAACTTTGCATTGACGAACTACTACTACTACTACTAATTGATGAATTGGTTACTTGTTTTTGTCCACAGGCACTGAATACAAATAGTCCAATAACAGTCAATGTAGCAAATAAAAATAGATTTTTAATTTTCATTTTTCCTCCTAAATTCCTACATAATTATAACAAATACCAGTATTATATTCTAGTTAAAACATCACTTCCCCAAAATAAAATAGATTTCGCTCTTTTTTTTCCCTTTATTGCTCTTGTCGTTCCTCTTGTACACACGTTATATAAAAAGAGGACATTTCAGTCCCCTAAGAAATTTCGCTATCGCTCACAGATACCTTGACTAGTCCATTAAATTTATCTGCTACACTTCTCATTGCAGTCGGGTGGAGATGTGAATAGACGCCAAGTGTAATACTTATATCAGAATGTCCTAAACGATTCTTTAATTCTAGGTCATTCATTCCTAGTTGGAGCATAAGTGAAGCGTGAGAATGTCTTAAATCATGCACACGAATTGGCTTAATATTAACTTTTTCAGCATGTCGAATTAACATTTTATTCACTCGATTTTTAACAATAGGTAAGCCATTGTCTGAAAATATGAAATCAATTTTACCGATTTGTTCTTGTACTTCTTTCCACTCTCTCATATACTTCAATGTGTCATCATCAAGATATAGTTTTCTAATACTACTTTGTGTTTTTGTATCAGTAAATTTCCAATTTTTTCGATTTCGGTAATAAATAGATTTGTGGATATATACCCACTTTTCTTCAAAATCAATATCTTTCCAAGTCAGAGCCTGGAGTTCTCCAATACGCAGACCTGTAAAAAATAGAAACCAATAAACTGTAAACATCAGCTTTTCATTCACTCTTTTTTGATTAAAAGTCTGAATAAAAGCAGTAAATTCCTCAATTGTCCAAAAATCAACTTTACCTCTTGACCTTTTTACATTTCCAGCAACTTTAGCATTATTTCTGCTTACAAGTCCTAACTTCTCAGCAAAGTTTAAAATTATTTGTAAAAATTGATGTAAGGAGTAAATATAACTCATTGATACATTTTCTTTTAATAAGCTGTTGTGCCAATCTTGAATAACTATTGGAGAAATCGAACTTAATTTTCTATCAAAGAAATAATCTAATCTTTTCAATCGAGCTACTCCAACATCATAGGTCTGCAACTTTGTCCGTGTCTTGTAATCTGGCATAAAGTATTTATCAACAAAAGTTTTGAAACTCATTGTACTATTCATTTGCACTGAACTTCTTGATAAATCTGCTTTTGTAAAGTCATACCATTTTTGAGCTTCTACTTGACTTGTAAAGCCTGTTTTCTTTTTCTGAATCCTCTTACCTGTAATATCATCAAAACCGAGAGAGACGACTGCATAATACGTTCCTCTCACTTTATCTTTATATACGTGAGAAACCTTAGGCAATATCTGCCACACTTTCGATTTCTAACTTTGTACCGAGAATTTCTTCTACAGTTTCTTTTGGAACTTTACCAACACCGTTAGACTTATAGTAAGCAAATCCTCTTTTTACCATGATTGCCTTTGCTTGTTTAATAAGCATATACGCTTGATAAGGACCAAATCCACATTTTACTAAATCATTTTTATCAATAAACATATTTTTTCTCCATTTCTACTTTTTATTCGCTAAAATCTAATGTAACGGTTCTTTCACTTCCACAATGAACTGGAAAAGTACCAAATGCCAAACCTTTAAGATACTCACTTCTGACAAGGGCTGTAATATCTGTCGTTTTTATACATTGACCGCACACCATGCCATGATGATTTGACATTACCTCTTTCTTAAGTGATTTATCTTGCTTGATTTTTGAAGTAATACCTTCAATTTCAAATTTGCTTTTTCTACTTTGTTCTTTAATCATTTTTTATCACTCCTTTATTTTTAGGAAAACTCTTAGGCAACAATTCATCAAAGATTAATTTGTTTAGAAATATTTCTTTATCATCTGATGAAAAGACTGGCTGAAAGCCGTAGCGACGCTCTAAAAATTCATTTGCTGAAACTCGCTCTTTCATAGGTTCATCTAATTTCTTTGTTTCTGATAAGTTATAATAATTATCGTATTCAAATCGAGGAAATTGTTTTTCAGTAATTCCAACATTTAAATTGATTCTGCGAACGTACTGGTCTAAATCTTCATTTTTTATATTTTTAAAGAAAGATTCTGCTGTTTCAGTATTCGTCAATACAATCACACGAGCTGCAATCACTTTATTACGATATCTAGCCGATATTCTTGAACGATTCATAGGGTCTAAAACTTTTAACCAGTCTGCACGTTCCATTGATTCAGGTCTAAGATCATCAAGTAAAATGATTTCTTCTCCCTTATATTCATCAAAAGGGTTAGAGGATGAAGCCGAGTAGATAGAAACTCCGTTATAACCTAATTGTTCTGATTCATCACATAATTTTTCTACAATTTCTTGAGCTAGGTGTGATTTTCCTATTCCTGAATTTCCTTGAATATAAACTACACTCAGCTTAAATTCATTATTCCGCAAGGCTTTTAAAGTTTTTCGCGCTTTATATTGAGAGAAGGAATTAAAGGCTGAAATAAAGCGTTGCTCATTGTTTGCATAAAGCCGATATAAGCTGTCATCTTCCATAATTTCATCATAGGTAATTTGCCCAAAGAGAACTTTATCAAAGATAAGGTCTAAACTCTCATTGATTTCTTTATAACGTACAGTTGCACTCCGTTTGAGAAAGTTATCTTTATTATCCAAAATGAACTTTTCATAATCTATTGTTCCAAAAGTTTCAACTTCGCTAATCTCATACTGATGTTTAGTAGGTTGTTGCGCATGGATAAGATAGGCTTTTTGATTAAAAGGAAAGTAGTTATTTCTTCCTTTGGGGTAGTCAATAAAATGTTGAGAAATTCCTATTCTATCGGCAACCAATTCAAGTGAACGTTTTGTAGGTAATTCTACATAGACATGAACATGAGGGTCAATCAACTGACCGTTATTTTTTCTATCTTTATCATGAACAATCAAAGCAATTTTTAATTGTTTTTCTGGTGTATCGTAAAATTTTAAACGCTCATAGATTTCTTGAAAGATTTTTTCTTTATTTTCTTCCCAATTTTGAAACCAAGATTTTTTTTCGTCCCAATCCCAAAATTCTGAATCAAAGTATTGCTCAAAAACAAAAATTTTAATTCGTTGTTTTTTCATATTCTATTCTTTCTACTATTCTTATTATTTTTTAATTATCAAGCGTGAATCAATGGTTTTTAGATTTTTCTTGTATTTTTTCAAAATATTGGGGGCTAACCACTCTGAAAAATAGGGGTAAAATGGCTAACCACTTTTCATAGCCACCTTTCATAGCCACCTTAAACCATTGTTTTTTAGTAATTTTCGGCTTTTAGTTGGGTGGAGGTGTCTAACCTAAAACTAGCGCTAGTGGGGGTTTACACCGTTTCTGTTGACAAGCCCTAAAACGGTGCGGGTGTAGGGTGGTGGCTAACCACTCACATATCCTCAGAAACTCTTGCACTTTTCCGTCTATTGTCAGATAATTTAATTTATATCTAACAAAACAAAACCAGTTTTTTATCGAGAGCGCCTTGTTAGCAGAGCTTCTGACTACTCGCCCTTATCGCCTTGAGGGCGACAGGCTATGTAGTCAGACCTCAACGCACTCTCTAAAACAGGTTTTATTTCTTAGTCAATTTTATTATTTGGCAGGCTTAACAGGCGCTTTTGTGTCCTCGATTACTTTCAACGACCGAGCAACCAATTTATAACCAACCGCACGGAAATTATCCACTTTGAACTTCACGCGGACATCTACCAACTCAACCGCAAGCATTTCTTCACTATCCATTAGAGCGTCAATACTCTTGTAATCTTCAATTTCTACAGGAAGTTTCATATATTCTTTGACATCTAACCCAACACTTGCCAGTTTATCTGCTTCATCTTTTGCAATAGTAATCAATGTTGCTTTTGAAATTTTATCTGTTTTGTGCCCTTTTTCATAAACAAAATTATGACGAGCTTTTGAAAAATCAGCTAAAAATTGTTTAGGAACTTCAAATTGATTGACATTCAATTCTACTGCGGATAAGTTTGGTTGTTCATCTTTCAAGCTAAATACGTTCATGTTTTTTCTCCATTTATTTCTTATTAAATATATTTTTTATTCCTCTTTTTTCGAGGGTTTCAATTCGTTCTGTTAGATCACTTGTCTTTGTTTTCAGAGTATCAAGCTCACTCTGTTGGTCTTGTATTCTCTTAGAAAGAGCTACAATTTGTCGCCTTAATGCCTGACTTTTACGCTCTAGAATTTCAAAATCACTCTTTTGTTTTTGAAGTTCCTCAACTTCTTTATTCCCAAAGACTTCATAAATTGCCTCAACTTTATTTGTACCAGTTTTTAGCAGTCCATCCAACTCTTTAAAGCATTTCACATCTAGTTCATTAAAATCATAAGTGGTTCTATTTTTCCGACCTCGACCATTTCTAACTTTAATTCGCTTAAATTCGTTTCCTGAAATCTTTGTAATTTCTCCACGCCATTTACGAACTGTATTATAAGGACGGTCAATTGCTTCAGCAAGCTCTCTATAATTCATCCAGCTTTAATGACAGCTTCAATTTTTCGGAACTTATTTGCGTCAACATTATCCGTACGCCTGTTTTTCTCAACTTCTGAAAGTCCACTAATTAAATGGTCGGTATAAACTTCAGTCATTTCACAAAGATTATTGTAATTAGTAAGCATTTGTTCGTCAGACACATCCTTAAAATCACTCGTTTCAGTTGGTAATAGCCGACCGAGTAACATAATGTTTGAGATGATTCCCAACCCTTTGATTAATTCATCTAATTCAACTTTATTTTCTTGATTTTCCATATTTTACCTCATACGTGGTTTGTGTTATAATTGTGGTATAAATTTTAGTATGTCGTCTTTTTCGTGGTTGTGAAAGACGATTTTTTATTTTGTTTGGTCGATAGGCGGCTATTTCTCCTTTCCATTTCTGCTATGTTTTGATATAATTCAAATATACAGAAATCGTATAAACAAATTATATACGGTTTTCGTATATTTGTCAATGAATAAATACGAAAACTGTATATTTATTTTGAAAGGGATTGAAATGGCTACATTTAAAGAGCGTCTTAAAGAGTTAAGGAAAGAAAAAAATCTGACCCAAAAAGAATTAGCAGACCATCTAAAAGTACCACAAGGAAAAATATCAAGTTGGGAGAATGGTAAACTTGAACCTAATATAGATAAATTAATAGAGTTGGCTTGGGAACTTGATAGTTCTTTAGACTATATGCTAGGACAAAGTGATTTAAATCTCGGTCGTAACGAAGATATAGAAGAAAAAATAAAATATCATCCTTCTTTCACACTACTACCACAAGAAGAAGCGGAATTGAACACTAGAATTAAAGAAATTAACGATGACTTTATAAAAAAATATAGTGTCCTTACTCAAGAAAATTTGCACGAGTTAACAACAAAAATTCAAAAAGCAAATGATGAGATACATAATAAATACATAAAAGACCATCCAATTACACACCATAGTTTAAAAGACGATTTTATATTAAGTCACACCGAAAATTTTGATAGTATTTCTGGCAACAATTTAGAAACAACTCACTCAGAATCTAATAAAACAGATGATAATGAGAAGTATTGATTTGAAATAAACATAAGCATACTAAACAGTTCAAAGCTTATTATTATTCCTGATGAATAATATTTATTAATAAAAAAAGGCTGAATATATAATGATTCAGCTTTTTTTATTGTCCTAAAGCAACACCTTAGAAATAAGAATATCTAAATAAAGCTCATTCCCACAATAGATTATACCAAGTAGAAATATATTCTAAGATTATAGTAATCATAGCTAAATTTTACTTTATAAAAATTTAATTCTATTATTATAAAGTAATAAAAATGGAGAATAAATCTTATGAAAAAACAATCCTTTGGTCAGCTACATTTTTGAGTTTATTTGCCTTAGCTGCCTGTTCAAATTCTAAAAGTTCTGAAAATCAGACCAAAAAAGAAAATACTTCTAGTTCTAAAGTTACCTCAAGTTCAAAAACTAGCAATGGTAAAAATTCTGCTACTCATTCTACGAACACTTCTCCTTCAAGCAGTCAAGCAAATACCAATAATTCTGAAAAAGTACAAAAAAGTTCTTCGCCTTTATCTGGATATAGCGCTGAACAGGTTGAGTATGCACGCGTAACCGAAACCCTTCTAAGTTATTATAAATATGATTATCAACCTGTTTCTATCAGTGTTACTAAAAATGGAGCTAATCACCAAGTCTTTCCTTTTTCCGGTTCTGTAGTTGTTCCTCAGGACACAGTAACATTATCTTTTAGTTCTGATAATACAATGGCTGGAACCACTATTGTTACCTATAGTTCTAATCATAATGGGTCAATCAATTTTTATAAAGATCCAAATCATTACCAAGATGAAAGATATCTTAAAGATTCTGCTTGGGTAAAAGAAGAATCTCAAAAACTATTGGACAGTAGCCAAACGCTTGCCATTCCAACTTCATTTGATGAACAAGCTGCTCAAATCATTTCTAAGATAGAAATTAAATAATAATAATTCATCTAATCTAAAAAAACTCTGATTATTCAGAGATTTTTTTGTATTCTTTGGTAAATCTTTGATGAAGTTCTTCTTTTTCTTCTTGACCAATAAAGGCGCCATCAATTGCGTAATGATTTATTTTTTCAAAATCAGAAAGAGAAAAATCTGGGTACCAAGCTGAGATTTTCTCATATTCTTTGCTTAAATTTGTAGCCGAAACCATTCGATTATCGGTATTTAATGTCACGTGTATTCCTTTGTCATAAAGTTCTTTAAAAGGATATTGCGCAAGCTCTGTCACCGCTTTTGTTTGAAAATTGCTAGTCGGAGCCATTTCTAAAACAATTTGTTTTTCAATCATCATTTTTTGTTCGGCTTCGGACAGATTTTTAGTCATAATTCCATGTCCAATGCGACTTGCCCCCATTGCAATTGAATCTAAAATATTTTTCTCACATGCTGGACATTCTCCAGCATGAAGCGTCACATTGACACCCTTAATTTTTATATCATGAATCAAATCTACAAATTTTTCCTGTGGATAATTTAATTCATCACCCGCCATATCAAATCCGACAAGATGTTCATCAGGAATCTTATCAAAAAGTGGCAGCAGTTTTTGTAATTTTTGAATTGGTTCTTGTTTTAATCCACAAACGAGTGCATTTGCTCTTATATCAAAATCATTTTCTGCACGAGAAAGGCCGGCGATGACAGCCTCTACTGCTTCTTCAAGGGTTAGATTTTCTAAGAGATGTTGACTTGGAGCAAAACGGATTTCAATATATTTAATATTATCATTTGCTGCCTGTCTGACAACATCATAAGCAGCCAACTCTAAATTCTTATAAGTTTGCAAAAGTGGTAAGACGAAATCAAAACGTTGCAGGTATTCTAGCAAATTTTTTGTATTTTCTGGGGCTTGTGCCTTTTCTAAAATTTCCTCATCGGACATTGTCATATGAATTCCAGCATTTTTAGCGAGTTCTTTAATGACTGACAAGCTAAGCGAACCATCAAGATGGCAATGAAGTTCAACTTTTGGCATTTGAGCAATAATTTCTGATTTAAGCACGAGTTTCTCCCTTTTCTTTTTCATTCAATATTATTTTACATGATATAAAAGATTTCGAGCTAAATAGCTCGAAGTCCTTCAAAAATGTATTTTTACTATTCTACGCTTTTTTGTGAGAAAAAGCAATTATCATCTTTACGCATTTATTTTATCTTGTGGATAAGATTTTTTTGGCTCAATTAAGCCATTTTTTTGTAATTATCCCCAATTTATCTTAACTTATTCACAGTTTTTGGGGAAAAAGTGAAGAAAATGTGGATAAATTTCTTAATTCTTAATAAAAAACAAGCGGAATTTTTAATTTCCGCTTGTTTTTAAGATTAATTTCCCTCGACATTTTCCACAGCGATACTTTTTTGTATCAATTTTTCTTTGTCGAGGATAAAGTTGGCCGCAATTTTACAGCTATAATAATATTTTATCTTCTTATCAATCACTGAGGGAGCATATCGTAAGCCACCAACTTGTGACAGAAGCCTTTTAAAATCAGCATCTCGATGTTTATAACCTCTTTTAGACCGATACAGATGATAATGAGTTAATTCATGAAGTATCACTCCTTCAAAATCTTTAAGTTCAGCCATTTTAGGATTAAAATCTAGATGTAAATCTTTGGGAAAGAAACGACCACCAGTTGTCCGTAGGCGTTGATTCCATTTTGCTTCGTGGTCAAATGATTGCTTAAAATATGTGAGTGATATTTCTTTTACTTTTGCTGTCAATTCTTGATTAGTTAACACTTTTCCTCCTTTGACAGGCTCGCACAAACGACTGTCAGTAAATTTTACTGACAGCTTCGCTTAATGAAACTAGAATCAAAAAAATTTACTGACAGATTATTTTTCTCGTGGGTTCACTAAGGTTAAATTAATTTTCCCTCTTTGTAAATCGAGAGATTTAACCCAAACCGTTACGATTTGCCCTACAGCGACAACATCACTTGGATTTTTGACAAAAGATTTACTCAAATCAGAAACGTGTGCCAAGCCATCATTTTTAATTCCGATATCAATAAAGGCACCGAAATCAACAACATTACGAACTACACCTTCAAGTTGTTGACCAATTTGTAAATCTCCAGCTGACAAAACATCTTGTCTTAAAATTGGGGCATCAAAACTATCACGCAAATCACGGCCTGGTTTTTGTAAATCATTGATAATATCAGTCAATGTTTCCTGACCAAGACCAAGTTTTTCAGCCATTTCAGGAATATTTACTGATGAAAGTTTGGTCAGCAATTCTTCGTTACTGACAGGTTTATCAGCGGAAATTTCCGCCAAAAGTTGTTCCGTCACTTTATAAGATTCTGGGTGAACACCGGTGTTGTCAAGGAAATTTTTACCTTCTGGAATTCTTAAGAAACCTGCCGCTTGTTCAAATGCTTTAGCTCCCAAACGTGGGACTTTTTTTAGTTCCGCTCTTGTTTTGAGTGCGCCATTTTCTTCACGATATTTTACTACATTCTGTGCCAAACTTTTATTAAGGCCAGCTACGTGTGAAAGCAAACTAGGACTGGCTGTATTGACATTAACACCAACTTGGTTAACTACTGTTTCCACGACAAAATCAAGATTTTCTGTTAATTTTTTCTCAGAAACATCATGTTGATATTGACCAACACCAATGGCTTTTGGTTCGATTTTTACAAGTTCAGCCAATGGATCTTGCAAACGGCGTGCAATCGAAATTGCTGAACGTTTTTCAACAGTCAATTCTGGAAATTCTTCACGTGCCAACTCGCTCGCTGAATAAACAGAGGCTCCAGATTCACTGACAATCACATAATAAACATCAGAAAAATTATTTTCCTTGAGTACTTCTGCAACAAAACTTTCAGATTCGCGACTGGCAGTTCCATTCCCAATCGCAATCATATTCACACCATATTCTCGAATGAATTTTGCTAAATCTTTTTTCGCTTGAGCAATTTGACCTGCATTTGCTGGCTTCACAGGATAAATGACCGTTGTCATCAATAATTTACCTGTCTCATCAACAATAGCAAGCTTTGCTCCAGTACGGTAAGCAGGGTCAAATCCCATGACTACACGCCCTTTAAGCGGAGCCACCAATAATAAATTTTTCAAATTTTCGCCAAAAACTTCGATGGCAGATGCTTCAGCTTTTTCTGTCAATTCAGTCCGAATACTACGTTCCATAGCCGGAATCAATTTTTTCTTGACAGCATCTTTAATCGCCACTTGCATCATTGGATTATTTTGAGCAGCAAAACGGGCGGCAAAATAACGTAAAATTTTATCTTCGTTATTTTCAAATTTTACTGACAGAATCCCCAATTTTTCACCACGGTTTAAAGCCAATACACGATAATTTGGTAATTCTGAAACTTTTTCTGAGAATTCATAATACATTTGAAAAACTTGCTTTTCATCAACGGCATCTTTTTTCAAACTACTTGTCAGTAAACTATTGTTTTTGATTTCACCGGTCAGCCATGAGCGCAAACGTGCATCCTCAGAAATCGCTTCTGACAAGATATCCACAGCACCTTCCAAAGCTTTTTGAGGGCTTGTAAAATTCTCATTGACAAATTTTTCAGCTTCTTCTTCAAGATTCGCTGAATTTTTTACAATCAATTGAGCCAAAGGAAATAAACCATTTTCCTTTGCAATCGTTGCTTTTGTGCGCCGTTTTTCTTTGTAAGGCAGATATAAATCTTCAACTTCTGTTAGTTTTTCAGCAGCCAAAATTTGTGCTTTTAGCGAATCAGTCAACTTACCAAGCTCTTCAATTTTTGACAAAACAGCCGTTTTACGTTCTGATAATTTTGTCAGTAAATTATCTTCATCAATAATTTTTTTGATTTCAACTTCGTCAAGTGAACCTGTTGCTTCTTTACGATAACGAGCAATAAACGGAACTGTGTTCCCCTCTGCCGTCAATTCTAATACTTTTTCAACTTGTGAATTTTTAATATTCAACAATTCAGCAATTTTTTTAACATTTTCCACTTAGAAATAATCCTTAACTAGTTTTTGTCATCAATTTTAAAGGACAGTGTCCTACCTCTATTTTACCAAAAAAGTCACAAAAAAATCGCTCCCAAACAGGAGCGATTTCAAAATGCAAATAAGAAATTACATCATTTTGTTGTAGAATTCAACGATCAATGCTTCATTGATTTCTGGGTTGATTTCATCACGTTCAGGAAGACGAACAAGAGTTCCTTCAAGTTTATCAGCATCAAATGATACGAAGTTAGCGCGACCTTTAGTAGCTTCAACAGCTTCAAGGATTGCAGGAACTTTCATAGATTTTTCACGAACTGAGATCACTTGACCAGGTTGTACGCGGAATGATGGGATATCAACGCGTTTTCCGTCAACAAGGATATGTCCGTGGTTTACGAATTGACGTGCTTGACGACGAGTAGTCGCAAGACCAAGACGGAAAACTACGTTATCAAGACGTTGTTCAAGCAAAGTCATGAAGTTGAAACCAACAGTTCCTTCTTTAACTTTAGTTGCAGCAATGTACAAGTTACGGAATTGACGTTCAGAAAGACCGTATGAAAAACGAAGTTTTTGTTTTTCAGCCAATTGAAGACCGTATTCAGAAAGTTTTGAACGGTTGTTTGGACCGTGTTGTCCAGGTACGTAGTTACGACGAGCGATTTCTTTACCAGAACCAGAAAGTGAGATACCGTAACGGCGTGATTGTTTCCATGATGGACCAGTGTAACGTGACATAATTTATGTCCTCCAAATATTTTATTTGAAGAATATTGACAGCCTCGAATTCGTTCATTTTACCTTCGCTTATAGCTTCAGTTACTTGACACAAGGAGTATAATAGCTTACGCTCCCTGACATAACAGCAAAATGTTGACGAGCTTTCTAGCTGACTGCTATATTCAACTTTTCTATTATACCAAAAATCCTTATTTTGTCAATATTTTTCACATTAGAACAAGTGATTTAAATAAAAAAACTCATCTGCAAGAGATGAGTTAGAAAATCAAGAGATTAGGATTCAATTTTAAGTAATTTAAAATTCCTAAACAAAAATTATTTTTCTTCTTTTTTAGCTTCTGGTTTTGGTGCAGTTCTTACGCCTACTGCGTTGAAATGTTTTTTACCGTTACGTTTACCAAATTTATGTGATTTATATGCCATGATGGCTCCTTTCATTTAATGCTCGCTTTTAGTAATTTTCTAAACTCACATTATCACTTGAATTTTATCATATCTTGATAACACTTTCAAGAATTATGGAAGATTATTTAATTTTGACATCAAAAAAACTCATCCACGAAAGATGAGTTAGGGTTAGTCGGTAATCGGGAAGACAGGATTCGAACCTGCGACACCTTGGTCCCAAACCAAGTACTCTACCAAGCTGAGCTACTTCCCGTAGCTAATATTAAATTTTTGAAACTTCTTTGTTCAGTATCTCCACTTTTAAAAGTACTTGTAAAGTAAATTTGCTTCGCAAATTCCTATCCACAGCCTCAAAGCATGCTTTGAGCTCTACCAAGCTGAGCTACTTCCCGGACATGAAGTGCTTGACGCTTTAGCGTTTAGCAATTCAGTTCTTCGCGCTTATCGCGAAGTTCCAAATATTATTTTAGAATTTTTAAATTCTTACCGATACTTCTCTCATTTTATCTAAAATATCAGTATCAAACAAAAAAATGACTTTCGCCATATTCTGTTTATGCAAGCGGTAGGATTCGAACCTACAACCGCCTGATTCGTAGTCAGGTACTCTATCCAGTTGAGCCACGCCTGCGTTTCTCTCAAACGACTATATTAGTATATCAAGTTTCCCATAAGTTGTCAAGAATAAACTCATTGGATATGAATTTTTTAGAATAAACCTTCGTTAAAGACGAATAAAAAGAGTAGAATCACTTCTCCTCTTCTTATTTTATTATCTACCAAAATAAACTTGTTGAGCCTTAGCTCCCCCATCTTGTACTGTTAGCAAAGTGCTGACCGTTACAAAGGTATAACCTTGTGCTTTCAAATTTTTAATAATCTGTGGCACCGCATCTACTGACCATTGATGAATATCATGCATTAAAATGATTGCTCCATCATGAGCGTAAGTCGAAACATTTTGAACAACTGGAGCACTTGTACGATAACGCCAGTCATTAGTGTCAACAGTCCAATTAACTGCACTTAAATTTGTTTGACTTAAAACAGATTTATTATAACTTCCATAAGGTGGACGGAAGAGTGTTACGTTTTTACCTGTAATTTTATTAATTAACTGATTTGCACTCTCAATTTCTTGCTTTTGTTGGTCTGGTGAGAGTGTTACCAAGTCTTTATGGTCCCATGTATGCGAAGCGACTTCATTTCCTCTATCAGCTTCTTCTTTAATAATTTGGGGGCAGGCTTGGGCTTGTTTTCCTAAAGCAAAAAAGGTTGCTGGAACTTGTGCATCTGATAAAATTTTTAATAATTGAGGGGTCGTATTAGGGTTTGGTCCATCATCAAAGGTCAAGGCAATCAATTTTTTATTTGCATATTGATTTTGAACGTTCGCAATACGCTCCGCTTCTTTTTGACGTTCAATAAGTATTTGTTTGTCAGCATTTACTTGTTTTGCCAATGCTTCTTTGTCTGATTTCTCATATGGAGCCTTTAATAATTCTAAAGCCTCTTCAGAGCTTTTTATTCCTTCTTCACTTATATTTTCATGGGCTTTTGCAACAATCTGGTTCACTTTGTCAATCTCTGACAAATAGTTTGTCAATTGGCTCATTGATTTATCTAAAGAAGTTTTATCTTTAACATGAAGCTTATCAATTAACTTATGAGCCTGTTCAATATCGTTTGCTTTTCTTGAATCATAGGCCTTGTCTTTTGCATTTCTCGCCTCATCTACTTGTTTTTCATAAGCAATTTTTTGCTTTTGAACTCCTTGATCATAATAATAGGTTCCTACTCCCGCTACCACTATTAATAACGCACCTATAAGCAAGGTAAGCTTCCAAAAAGCTTTTTTTGCTCCTTTTGATTTTAATCTTCTTTGTTTCATTATTCTTCCCTAAATAACTTTTATCATTTCAAAAAAGTTCAATTGTAACAATTTAACTACTGAATGATTTAAAAAACTCTATCCTCCTATCTTAACATATCCATTCTTAAGATTAAAGCCATTAATTTATTGTTTTTTCACCTTCTGATAACCTATTAACTTTAAATTGTAAAAATTGGCTAATTGTATCAACAGCAAAATTGAGAACATGCTCGTCTGGATTCATTTTTTGTGAATGAAGGGGAGCATCACTATCAATTCCTAACCAGAACATGACTCCAGGAATTTTGCTCAAAAGGTAACCAAAATCTTCACCAGTCATGGCTGGAGCGATGTCAATAAGATTAGCCTTAGTTTCTTTTTTGAAAAATTCCATCAGTTCTTTAGCAAGTTTAGGATGATTTTCAACTGGAAGATAGCCGCCTTGTTTAAGTTTAAGCTCAATTTCCATGTTAAAAGATTGCGCGATTCCATTTGCAAGTTCTCTTAAACGTTTTTGAGTCAATTCATTGACTTCTTGGGTCAGACTCCGGATAGTTCCATGTAAAAAAGCACGTTCAGCGATAATATTATTCGTTGTCCCAGCCTCCATTTTTCCAAATGTAACCACTGCTGAAGCTAACGGATCCACATTACGGCTTACAATCGTCTGAACCTGAGTGATAAAATAAGCGGCTGCTACCAAAGCATCATTTGCTGTGTGGGGAAAAGCAGCATGTCCTCCTGTTCCAATAAAGGATAATTCAACTTCACAAGTCCCTGCAAAAAGTGTATGCTGATTCGTAGCGATATCACCTACTTTTAAATCTGGTCTGACATGTAATCCATAAAATTCATCAGGAAGCCAATTTTCAAATGCTCCAGCATCATACATTAATTTTCCGCCCGCTTCATTTTCTTCAGCAGGTTGAAAGAGAAAGAGGAGATTATCTCTTGGTTGGCTTTCACTCATTTTTTCCAATAAACCAAGAGCAACGGTCATGTGAATATCATGTCCACAAGCGTGCATTCGTCCATTTTTACTAGCATAAGGTAAATCAGTTAATTCCTCAATAGGCAGACCGTCAATATCTGTTCGCCAACCAATTGTCTTTTGACTCTGACTTCCTGCTAGATAAACTAGAATACCGGTTTGCCATGTTCTTACTTGTATAAATGGTTTATTTTGAGTCAGTTCTTGAATAATGGCTAGTAAATACTTTTGAGTTTCGTATTCTTCAAGACCAATTTCAGGAATTTGGTGAAGCTGCCGTCTGATTTCGATTAAATTTATCATATTTTTTCCTCATTACTAAGCTAAATTTCAATCTTTTTTATTTATTTTACTCTTTTTTGGCTGTATATTGCTCTTTTTAGCAAAAAAACTTTTGCTAAGATTAACAAAAGTTCAGAAATAAGCTATTTCTTTAATTTTACAAATTTCTAAGGGCATCTTCTAAAGCCGTTTTTTGTTGTGTTTTTTCATCTATTTCTTTGATAATTCGAGCTGGAACACCCGCAACAACAACGTTTTCTGGAACATCTTGGGTAACAATTGCCCCTGCTGCAACAACAGAACCTGAACCGACTTGTACTCCTTCGATTACAACAGCATTGGCTCCCACAAGGACATTATCCCCAACACGAACAGGTTCAGCACTTGCAGGCTCAATAACACCAGCCAAAACAGCTCCAGCACCAATATGAGAGTTCTTACCAACCGTCGCACGGCTACCCAAAATTGCCCCCATATCAATCATTGTGCCTTCACCAATTTCAGCTCCGATATTGATGATAGCCCCCATCATAATGACCGCACTATCGCCAATAGTTACTTGGTCACGAATAATTGCTCCTGGCTCAATTCGAGCATTGATTTCTCTGGTATCAAGGAGAGGAACAGCTGAATTTCGGCCTTCAAGTTCTAGGGTGTAATCTTTATTCTCAGTCAAGCCAGAAAGCAATGGACATACTGCTTGCCAATCTCCAATGATAATTTTTAAGCTGTAATGTGTGTGAAAATCTCCCAGAACTTGGATTCCTTTATTGGCTAGTGCCTTAAAATTTGGACGCCCATTTTCAGCAAGAAAACCAGCTGCTTTAAAACTAGGCATTCCTGATAAGGTTACCTTGACACGTGTTTTTTTCTCAGCGTTCCCGATAAATTGAATTATTTCTTGTGCTGATAGTTTTTGTGCTTCCATTTTTACTCCATTCTAGGGCCATTCAGTTATTGATGACACTTTATAGGCCTTTTTATGATTCTGTCAGTAAAAATTTACTGACAGAATCATTTTACCTACAATATTATTGTTCTATATTATAGCAAATTATCAAATATTTGGAAAATTTTCAATTCTGCTTAAAGAAAAAACAGCCGAAACTGTTTTTTTACTGACAGAACTGTCAGCATTTATTTTATAAACTCAGAAAGACTTTCTTTCTTTTTATCAAATTTGATAAAAGTTCCGTCAGCACTTCTCTTCATAAATGTTGGAACGGTTTCTACTTCGTGAGCTTTACGAATCGCTTGTAATTCTGGATTGAGGTCTGTATTTTCTGTGTCAACGTAATAAATCATTTTGTCAGCATAGTCAGGAAGAGCCTTAACAAATCTTCTGGTCCAAGGACAAGTGACACGTCCAAAAAGTACAAATTGGCCTTCTGTCAGCTCTGACAGACGTTCTGGCGCAAGTGGAATTAGTCCTTTTACATTTTCAAAAAATTCAGTGCGCATTTCTCCAGTGTAAGGTCTTTCGACCCATTCACCAATAACAATAAAGGTATTGTCCTCAGGAGCAATAAAAGAAAACATGAATCTTCCATCAACAGCTGGCGTAATTGGACTCACAGGAAGTCCAAGTTCAATGATTTTATCATGAATTTCATCAATTGTTTCTACTGAAATTGCTAAAGTTTCAGGATTTGGGTCATAGGTTTCATTGAGTGCTACTTCATCTTCCAAACCTAATTCTTTCCAAAAAATTTCTGCATTTTCCAAGCTATTTACGTTTAAAGTAATCATTTTTTCTCCTCTTGAGCTTTTATTTAGGAAACTTTTGACCATAAAATAAGTAAAATTGTCATTATGATAATAGATACAACGAGCAAGCTATCTCGCATTTTCCATTTGAGTTGACGGTATTTTGTACGTCCATCTCCCCCTTGATAGCCTCTGCTTTCCATTGCGACTGCTAAGTCATCCGCACGGCGGAAAGAACTGACAAATAATGGAATTAAAATTGGAATGACTGATTTAATTTTTTTCAGTAAATTTCCTTCGCCAAAATCCATTCCTCTGGCTTTTTGAGCATTCATAATCATTGTTGTGTCATTCATTAATGTTGGAATAAAGCGTAAAGAAATAGATAACATCAAACCTAATTCGTGAACAGGGACTTTGATTTTTTTCAAAGGTCCTAAGCCTTTTTCGATTCCATCAGCCAAGGTCAATGGTGGCGTGGTCAGCGTCAAAATTGTTGACATAAAAATAATCAAGACAAAACGAAAGAAAATATAGACGGCATTAATCAAAGATTCTGTGGAAATTTTGATAAACCATAGACTAAAAATGACATGTTGACCATTAGTAAAAAGCATTTGGAAAATAACTGTGAACAGAATTAAACCAATCATTGGCCGTAGGCCTTTTAAAAAATAGGAAACTGAAATCTTGGATAATAAAACACCCGCTAAAGTGTAAAGCACTAAAAGAAGATAACCTAACCAATCATGAGCCAAAAAGATAATGACAACAAAAGCAATCATCACCAAAAGTTTTGAACGCGGGTCCATGCGGTGAATGATACTATCACCTGGAATATAACGTCCCATCAGCATATTTTGCATCAGTTTTCACCTCCTGATTTTACTGACAGACTTGTCAGTAAATTAACAAGTTCAGCTCGTGTGATTGGTAATTTTTCAAAAGTATAGACCCCTGTTTTTTGAAGTTGGTCAGCAAAATGAGTCGCTTTTGGCACTCCCAATTCATGTGCTTTCAAAAAATCAACTTCTTGAAAAACATCTGACGGAGTACCGCAGCTGATAATATGTCCTTTTTCAAGAAGATAAACATAGTCAGCATAATCGGCCACGTCATCCATTAAATGAGTGACTAAAACAACGGTTTGACCCGTTTGATGAATACTCTCAAAAAGTTTCATCATCTCAATTCTAGCTTTTGGGTCAAGGCCCGCTGTTGGTTCATCAAGTACCAAAACTTCTGGTTCCATCGCGAGAATCCCAGCAATGGCCACACGACGCATTTGTCCTCCTGAAAGTTCAAAAGGAGATTTTTCCCAAAATTCTTTTGAAAGACCGACCATTTCCAGTTTCTCAGCAGCAATTTTCTCAGCTTCTTCTTTTGAAATTCCAAAGTTTTGTGGTCCAAAAGCGACATCTTTTAAAACCGTTTCTTCAAAAAGTTGGCTTTCAGGAAATTGAAAGACTACACCTACTTTTTTGCGGACAGGTTTAATCTCTTTTTGTTTACTTGTTGAAGTGACAACAATATCACCTACTCTAACCGTCCCTTGTGTAGGTTGCAACAATCCATTCAGATGTTGCAAAAGTGTCGATTTACCAGAACCAGTATGCCCAATCAAAGCCGTGTAACTTCCTTTTTTGACTTCTAAATCAATGTCAAAAAGGGCACGACTGGCAAAGGGACTGTTGGGCTGATAAGTATAATTTACTTTTTCAAATTTAATCATTTTTCTTTTTTCTCAAATCCAATAATATCCATTTTAATGACAGAAATTCTAGCATACTAGAATTTTATTAAGTCACCGATTCAAGGACTCTCATTAATCGCCTTGAACTGACAGAAACTTCATTTATCCGCCAATTTCACACTCACGTTAATCGCGTGTAACTGACAGAAATTCTGTCAGTAAATTTAGCGCAACTTATCAGCCAAAAGCTCTACCAATTCGTCTTCTGACAGATACTTTTCTGGTAAATCAAAGCCATTTTTTCGCAGGTCTTTCATTAAATTTGAAGAGAAGGGAACATCTAGTCCAATTTCAACCATATCCTCACTCGTTGCAAAGAGTTCAGACGGTGCCGCTTCCTTAATTATTTCTCCTGCTTTCATCACTAAAATTCGGTCAGAGCTTGCTGCTTCATCAAGGTCATGAGTAATAGATAAAACGGTCAGTTGATATTTCTCTTTAATTTCATGAATCACGCGCATAATCTCTTGACGCCCGGTCGGATCAAGCATTGAGGTTGATTCATCAAGAATAATGATTTCAGGTCGCAAAGCAATAATTCCGGCCACAGCTACCCTTTGCTTTTGTCCACCAGAAAGTCTCGCGGGTTCGCGGGTTTTGAAATCAAGCATATTGACAGCAAGCAAAGCTTCGTCAACCCGTTTAATCATCTCTTCCCGTGGAATTCCTTGATTTTCCATACCAAAAGCGACATCATCTTCAACTGTTGCCCCAACAAATTGGTTATCCGGATTTTGAAAAACCATCCCAATCTTTCGACGAAGATTCCAGACATTTTCAGCAGTCAAAAGTTCTCCATCAATTTTGACTTTTCCTTCAAATTCTTCAAAAAGACCGTCAATCAGTCGAGCAGTTGTCGATTTACCAGAACCATTTTGGCCAATAATCGAAACCCATTCCCCTTTTGTAATCGAAAAGGAAACCCCATTAAGCTGATTTACATCGCTTTCTTTTTCATATTTAAAAACTAAATTTTCTACTTCGAGAATTTTATTCATAGCCCTTATTATACCAAATTTTAGACACTTTTAAGCATTTAGTTTTATATTTCTACTAAAAATGACATTCTTTATCGCCAAAACAAAACATTCAAAAGTCATTGCTAAACGAGAAGGGATTTTGTTATAATATTAAAGTAATCGGAGAAGTGTCCGAGTGGCCGAAGGAGCACGCCTGGAAAGTGTGTATACGTCACAAGCGTATCGGGGGTTCGAATCCCCTCTTCTCCTTTATAAATTCACATTCTTAAAAATAAAAAAACATTAATTATAAAAATTAATGTTTTTTTATTTTTATCTATCCTGGAAAACTAGCAAGAGCTACATCTTTTCCTAATTCTTCTTCAATTCGCAAGAATTGATTATATTTTTCAACCCGTTCACTTCGAGCCATTGAACCTGTTTTTATTTGGCCAGCATGCATGGCTACCGCAAAATCGGCAATGTAGCTATCAACTGTTTCACCTGAACGATGAGAAATCATTGTCTTATAGCCTGCTTTTCTCGCTAAACTAATGGCTTCAATCGCTTCAGTTACTGTTCCGATTTGATTAAGTTTAATCAAAATAGCATTTGCTACACCTTTTTTAATTCCTTCTTTGAAAATTTCAGGATTTGTCACAAAAATATCATCACCTACTAATTGAATTTTTTGACCTTGAGCTTTCGTTTGAGCTGCAAAGCCCTCCCAGTCATGTTCAGAAAATCCATCTTCAATAGAAATAAGTGCTGGATATTTTTCAACTAAATTTTCATAGTAAGTCAATAGTTCTTTAGAAGTCAATTTTTGCCCTTCAAAACGATAAACTTTTTCTTTATCATCATAAAATTCACTTGAAGCTGGGTCAATGGCAATCGCAATTTCTTCACCAGGAACATATCCTGCACTTTCAATTGCTTGATAAAGTGTAGCAATTGCATTTTCAGTAGAACCAAGTTTAGGGGCAAAGCCACCTTCATCACCTACGGCTGTTTCTAGCCCTTTGTCAGCTAAAATTTTCTTCAGAGTATGGTAGATATTTGCAATTTTTTCTAAACCATCGCGAAAACTTTCCCGTTTGACTGGTGTAATCAAAAATTCTTGAACGTCAATTCCTGAATCGGCATGTACTCCACCATTAATGACATTGAAAAATGGTTGTGGAAGTTCCAAATCAACTCCACCAAGATAGCGATAGAGTGGAATTTTTTCACTATTCGCTGCCGCACGAGAAATGGCCATTGAAACCCCTAAAATTGCATTAGCCCCTAAACGAGATTTATTTTTTGTCCCGTCAAGCTCAATCATCAAATGATCTAATTTTGCTTGATTAAATGGTGATTGTCCTTTCAAGGCTTCATAAATTTCGCCATTGACATTTGCGACGGCTTTAGAAACGCCTTTCCCTTGAAGACGGTCTCCACCATCTCTTAATTCAACTGCTTCACGGTCTCCAGTTGATGCTCCTGAGGGTACTGCTGCGCGTCCTAATGTTCCATCTGTTAATCTAACATCTACCTCAACGGTTGGATTTCCTCTAGAATCAAAAATTTCTCTTGCGTGGATGTTTTCGATTGTGACTGTCATAATAAATCTCCTTTTCTTTGCCTTTAATGCCTTGTAAGTCAAAGAAAAAATGGCAGACTACAAGGCAAAAAAAGACTTTGCTTTGTAGGCGCCATTAGATTCAAGCTATTTCTTGAAACGGTTTCGGGTGTGCACCATACCCATCTACTATTAATTTACCACTTTATTTTTATGAGGTCAAATTTTTGAAACTTATATTTAAAAAAATACATTTATCATTAAGCAAAATTGTGTTATAATCACTATAATTCGCTCCTGTCAGTAAAGACAGAGCCATCAGTAAGGAATAACATGAAAACACTACTTGTTCTATGTGAAGTTAAATATTGGCATGATTTTAGAGAGGGCTTGGCAAAAGTTGGCGTTTCTTTTCTTGGTTTTGATAAGAAAAAACCTAATCGATTTGAGATTGACCAACTTGTTGCCAAAGCTGATTTCGTCGTTATGAGAAACCGCAATGTGGCTCATCATTCAGTTCAATTTGCTAAAGAAGCTTGTAAAGCAACCGATACACCTTTTTGGATTAGTAGTAATTTCGGTTTAGAAACCATTATCAAGCAACTTTCTCAAACTTTTCCAGATGAATCTTTTGAAAGCACCGACGAAAATAAGAAAAGCAAAAGAAAAATTGAAAATAGAGTTATACAAAAGCAAAATTATTTAGCCGAAAGTGCCCAAAGCAAAGAAAGTCAAAATTATTTAAAAGGAAAAAAGAAACATCTCCCTCTAAAATCGGCGCTAAAAGATTTCAAAATTACTGACGACGAACCAGATTTTACAAAATTATTTAAAAAATAAGCGCTGACGCATTTGTCAGTGCTTATTTTTAGTGACAGAATTTCTGTCAGAAGATAGCCGTTGGCACTTTAGCGCTTACGGATATACTCAAATGTCCATCAGTAACTTTTAAATTAATTTTTCTTTATGAATTTGTTCAAAAGTTTTTTCACCATCATTGAGTTTTTCCCAAATGACAACTTGTCCTTGTTTTCGAGATTTTGGTACATCGATAATCCGCTGATTTGATGACCCACGGAATTGGAGCATTAAGTTTTTCTTTGATAATTCAAAACGACCGTCAACTAAAATATCTAACAAATCAAGCATTTCTAATTTGTCATCTGTTTCAAGCAACATCTCTTCCCATGTATAACCTGTCCATGACCAAATATCTTTATCCGGTAACTCACGACGAATCCGTTTGAGCAAAGGAATCAAAAATGTCGTATTCAAGAAAGGTTCCCCACCAAGAAGCGTCAGTCCTTGGACATAAGGCTGAGCAAGGTCAGCCATAATTTTATCTTCAAGCTCTTTGGTATAGGGCGTTCCATAACGAAATGACCAAGTGGCTTGATTATAGCAGCCCTCGCAATGAAACATACAGCCACTCACATAAAGTGAGCAGCGCACCCCTTCACCATCAACGAAATTGAAGGGTTTATAATCTGCAATATAATTTTGTGAGAGTTCATCAGCTCTCCATTCTCCTGGTTTTGGATTGTTCATACTTATTTCTCCGCAAAATATTTTGATTTCGCTTCGTCAACTTCGACTGAATCAATTAAATTTCCATCGTTCAAAGCTCCGACAGAACCATTCATATGTTTTACACGTGATGAAATTTCTTTGTGACGACCATGAACCATTGGACGTGCTTGCGGATTTCCAAGATATCCACAAGTTCTTTTGACAACGTCACAGGTTTTAGGATCATCATTGCCACATTGTGGACATTTAAATCCACGTTCCGTTGCCGCAAAATCTCCTTCAAAGCCACAAGCATAGCAGTGGTCAATTGGTGCATTTGTTCCAAGATATCCAATACGATCGTAGGCAAAGTCCCAAACTGCTTCAAGAGCTTTCGGATTTTGTTGAAGAACAGGATATTCACAGTAATGAATGAATCCTCCATTGGCATAAACAGGATAGTCTTTTTCAAACTCTAATTTTTCAAATGGAGTTGGATTTTTACGCACATCATAGTGGAAAGAATTAGTATAGTAATCTTTGTCAGTAATATCTGCAACTGAACCGAATTTTTCTTTATCCATTCGGCAGAAACGGTCAGTTAAACTTTCTGACGGTGTTGAGTAAACAGAATAATGATAACCAGAGGCTTTAGACCAATCTTCACAATCTTCATGCATTCGTTTCACAATTTCAATTGTAAAAGCTTTAGCTTCAGGATTATTTTCCCAAGTTGGGCCATAAAAAGTAGTCGCCACTTCATAAAGTCCAATGTAACCTAAACTTACAGTTGAACGTTCTTTATTGTACAATTCATCAACTGAACCTTCGGCATCAAGGCGTCCCAATGCACCATTCATAAAGAGAATAGGTGCATTTTTAGGTTGTGCTTCTTTAGCACGTTCAACACGAAAGGCAAGCGCATCATGAGCAATTTCAATTCTTTCATTGAAGATTTCCCAGAATTTTTCTTTATTTCCAGCGGCTTCAAGAGCAATACGTGGAAGATTAACTGTAACAACTCCAAGATTATTACGTCCAGCAGTCACGTCATTCCCATTTTCATCTCTCCAGCCTTGCAAGAATGAACGACAACCCATTGAAGCTTTAAATGAACCTGTTAATTCAACAATTTTATCATAGCTCAAAATATCAGGGTACATCCGTTTTGTTGAACATTCAAGTGCAAGTTCTTTGATGTCATAGTTTGGTGTCCCTACTTCGAGGTTAAGTCCACGTTTGAGTGTGAAAATTAATTTAGGGAAAATGGCAGTACGGTGTTCTGAACCTAAACCACCAATCCGGACATTCAAAATTGCTTTTTGAATTTCACGCGAATACCAATCGTCTCCAAGACCAAAACCAACCGTTACAAAAGGCGTTTGACCATTTGAAGTAAACAAAGTATTAATTTCATATTCTAAAGATTGCATTGCATCATAGATATCTTTGGCTGTTTTTTCACGAGCATAAGCTTCTTGTTTTTCAGCACCATCAATCCATTTTTGTGCATCTTTTAAATGTTTTTTATAATTTAATTTCGCGTAAGGCGCCAATACTTCATCGGCACGGTCAAATGAACAACCACCATATTGTGAACTAGCCACATTAGCGATGATTTGACTGGCTTGCGCAGTTGCTGTTTGAATTGATTTTGGCGAATCTACTTGCGCATTTCCAAGTTTAAAACCATTTTCAAACATATTTTTAAAGTCAATCAAACAACAGTTAGCCATTGTAGTAAATGGACTATAATCAAGGTCATGATAATGAATATCACCCTTTTGGTGAGCGTTTGCCACATGTGGCGGAAGAAGTTTCAAACCAATTGCTTTGGAAACCGCACCAGCTGTCAAATCACGTTGAGTATTGAAAACGTTAGAATCTTTATTGGCATTTTCATTAACGACAGTTTGGTCGCGATTAATTAATTTTTCAATCGTGAAATTGATATCCGTTGCTTTGGTACGGGCCAAATCACGGTTAGCACGATAAGAGATATATTCTTCAGCCAATTGAGTTTCACCAGACTCAAGGAGTTCTTGCTCAACAATCGATTGAATTTCATAAATTTTGACATTTTCAGAAAAACGAGTAAAGATTTCACTGACTACTCTGTCAGTAAGTTCTGAAAGAACCGACATATCTGTCAGTTCGACTTTTTTAGCCGCTTTAGTCAAAGCATCAAAAATTTTCTCACTGTTAAATTTCACTGAGCGTCCGTCACGCTTTATCACATTAATTTCTTCTAGTGTTACATCTTGATATTTTACTTCACTTTTCATATTAACCATCCTCTTCAATTACATCATCTATTTTATCAAATTCTCGGAAATGACACAATATATAGGTTAAATTATGTAAACACACACAATATCTTGTGTTGCTTGTTTTCGTTCCCTTTTCTCAATTTCGCAAAGCAAAATATAATCTCTTTGTATTTAAAATGTAATCATTGCGTCTTAAATCAGACTTTTTCTCTAAATTTTCACATTTTCTAGCCAATATAAAACATTAAATAAAAAACGTTTACAAACCGCCACATAATTGTCATCTTTTTCTTCCATTAACCGTGGTAAAATAGGGTAGTACTTATTTTATTCTGTATTTTCAGGAAAGGAATTATTTATGCCAGTTTCTCGTATTAAAGTTAAAAATAGACATTTAAAAAAGAAAGCCAAAAAACCACTGGCTTTTTATAAACCAGCGACCAAATTTGCTGGCGCTGTTCTCATTGCAGGAACTTTGACGACCACTCATGAGCTTTTGCTCCAACAAACAAGCCCAATGGTTCAGGCTGCAACCAATTCGACAGAAGCTTTTATTGAAAGTATTGCTGCATCAGCAAAACCAGTTGCCGATAGTAATGGTCTTTATCCTTCAGTTATGATTGCTCAAGCTATTTTGGAAAGTAACTGGGGTTCAAGCCAACTTTCTCGTGCCCCCTATTATAATTTATTCGGTATTCAAGGAACTTATCAAGGAAAAAGCGTTGTTTTTAAAACTCAAGAATATCTCAATGGTAAATGGGTCACAAAAGATATGCCATTTAGGGTTTATCCTTCCTTTAATCAAAGTTTCCAAGACAATGCTTATGTTTTAAAAACTACAAACTTTGGAAATGGTCCTTATTATGCTAAAGCTTGGCGAGCAAACGCGGCAACTTATCAAGCTGCAACCGCAGCTTTAACAGGAAAATATGCAACTGACCCTAATTATGGTGCTTCCCTGAATCGAATTATTTCTCAATATAATTTGACTCGTTTTGACGGTGCTTCTTCTGCTGGTACTTCTAATTCCGGTGGTTCAACAGCTACAAATACCAATAATAATTCAAATACAAGCTCAACCACTTATACAGTTAAATCTGGCGATACACTTTGGGGAATTTCGCAAAAATATGGAATTAGTGTTGCTCAAATTCAAAGCGCAAACAATCTTAAAAGTACAGTCATCTATATTGGGCAAAAGCTTGTATTGACAACTTCAAGTTCTTCGTCTAATGCAAATAGTTCAACTTCTTCAGGAAATTCTGCCGCAACTACAACGCCTACTACTTCGGTCACTCCTGCCAAACCAGCTTCACAGACGACGATTAAGGTTAAATCTGGTGATACGCTTTGGGGACTCTCTGTCAAATATAAAACGACGATTGCTCAACTCAAGAGTTGGAATCATTTGAATTCTGATACAATTTTCATTGGACAAAACTTGATTGTTTCACAATCTGCCGGTTCTTCAAGTTCTTCAACAGGTTCAAGCTCAGCCTCTACGAGTTCAACTTCTAACTCTTCTGCAGCTTCAAATACCTCTATCCATAAGGTTGTTAAAGGAGATACACTTTGGGGACTTTCACAAAAATCTGGTAGCCCAATTGCTTCAATTAAGGCTTGGAATCATTTATCAAGTGATACCATTTTAATTGGTCAATATCTTCGTATTAAATAAATTGTAATTTATAAAATATAAAAAGAATGAAAGTTAATTCATTCTTTTTTTAATTCTTTTAAAACAGACTGAAGATGAATCGATTGAGTCGGTTCAGACATGCCAACAGTCATTTCCCAAGGTGTTGTTTCTTTTTCAAGCGCGAGTTCAAGAAAAACGCGTTGAAAAGAAGTTAATTCTTCAGAACTCATTAAATAATCAATATCTGTTTTTGAAAGTAAAATTTTGTCCCGTTGAATCACTTTATTTAAATAACGGACCCAAAGTTCTAAATTCCATTTAGACTTTTGAGCAGCATTCAGGAGATATTCAATCCACGTCATTGCAATAACCTCAGTATTTTTGGATTTTTTCGTAAATAATTTTTTAAGGCTTCTTCGCCATAAGCTAAACTAAAAGCCTCTAAAATGACCGCTGGGTCTGCTGAACCATCTGTATGTTTAAATCGTTCTAAGAGAGGATCTGGACTTTCAATTTTTAATTTTTTCATTATTTTTGCGATGTCTGGAACATCTTTGGTTCGGCCAGCCTGTATTTTATCGATAAGAATAGATTCGAGTGATGACAGACCAACAGTCAAATGACTTTCCACAAAAATAATTGTTTCATCTGTTTTTGAATGAGACATGACTTCGCCGACTGCTTGACTCAACCAAGGTTCATTAGAGGTTCCGACATGAAATTCTTCACCAATTTCTTGAATGATTTTTTCAACTTTTTCGGTACTTTCATAAAAGGCATCTATATCCTCTGTTGCCTTCATTCCATAGTATTCAAGGACGAAACCACCAACACAATGTAAGTGAAGTTGCAAATTTTCTTCTGAAAGTTTTTCGTTCAAGCGGGAAAATAATTGATGATAATCCAAATTTATACCTCGCACTCACCTTCAAAATTTTTCTTATTTCTCACTCCATTATCAATTATCATAAGGATTTTGTCAAGTTGAAATTACTGACAGACCTGTCAGTAACTTTTTACCAAAATTAGGCATTCGTGATTTCTATTTGACAAGAACGCATTGTTTCAAGTGCTGCCAAATGTTTTTCAGGTGAAACTCCAGCACAGCAAGAAGCATCAACACTTATTTTTACTTCTGGCGCATAGGCTTTGATTAACAAGGCATTGGAAACAACACAAATATCCGTACAAATTCCGACAAGTTCAACTTCATCATAATTTTCATCTCGAATAAATTCTGCCAATGTTCTGGAACCAAAAGTTGTTTTTTCAAAAATTTTAGCAAAGCCAACTTGAGCTTCTTTACGAATTTCCCAACCAAAAGTACCATTTTGACAATGAATAACTGGCAGATTTTTGCCTTCTTGTGCCGTTAAATAATCTTCAAAATGGGTGTCTTGGGTTGCTAGACGATTTTCTTTAGAATATTGAGAGAGCTTTTCAATGACATTTGAGATAATGGCTTGTGCCTCTTTTGTGCCCAAACTTCCATCAATAAAATCATTTTGAAAATCAACTAAAACAAGTGCTTTTTTCATCATTTCTCCTTGATATTTGATCATTTTTCTTTATTATAGCAAAAATCTTATAGCAAAAATCTAAAAAGCCTGTCAGCAAAATTTTACTGACAGACCTTTTTTAAATTACTGACCAAATTCTCTGCTGTCTTTTAAGAGATGTAAACAATCTGTCAGTAAAATATGTTCATAATTATTCTTTAGAAATCAACTTCATCAGGGTTTTTAGCCAAACCAGCTTTTCCATGAAGGCTGTCAATAAAAGCAATATCTTCAATACTTAAATCAAAATCAAAGATTTCTGCATTTTCTTTAATTCTTGCAGGGGTTACTGATTTAGGAAGTGGTAAATATCCTTTGTGAAGAGACCAACGTAATACCACTTGAGCAATACTCTTGTTGTATTTACTTGCCAAGTCTGCAAGTTCTGGAACTTCAAAGATTTTACCTGTTCCAAGTGGGCTGTAAGCCTCAGTCAAGATATTGTTGTCAACATTAAAACTTACAATTTCTTCTTGTTGATCACTTGGGTTGACCATAATTTGGTTAACTGCTGGTTTAATTTCAGCAAATTTCAACAATGGTTTTAGGTGACGTGGGTGGAAGTTTGAGACACCAATTGCACGGATCTTACCAGCTTTTACGCCTGCTTCCATGGCTTTCCAAACTGCAAGATTACGTGTTTCAAAATCAGGGCGGAATGCTTTAGGATTTGGCCAATGAATGAGGTACAAATCAACATAATCAAGTCCCAATTTTTTCAAGGATTCATCCAAGGCTTCCGCAGCGTCCTCTGTTGTTCCTACACCCCAAAGTTTTGTTGTAACGAAAAGTTCCTCACGGGGAATTCCTGAATCAGCAATTGCTTGACCGACTGATTCTTCATTTTTATAAACTGCCGCTGTATCAATATGACGATATCCTGCTTCAAGTGCTGCTTTTACCGCATTATAAGCTTCTTCTCCGCTCGCAGATTGCCAAGTTCCAAAGCCAACTTTTGGAATTTTAATGCCATTGTTTAGTGTGTAAGTGTCTGTTAATGTCATGATTTTTTCTCCTTAGTAATTTTTAAAATACAACAATTCGTCATCAATGAAACTATTTGGACTTTTATATTCTTTCAATTGGAAACCATAGTTCTAACTCTTCAGGATTTTCTGCTGAAATTGATTGATGTTCTTGTACTGCTCCAACAATTTTTAAATCATTTTGAGTTAAATAATTCCACATATCTGAATAAGTCTTGTTCATTTCATAAGTTGTTGTTTCAACAACGAAATAACGAAAGCCTGGAAGTGTCCATTTAGTCCAATTTTCAGGCTTTTGCACTGAATTTTCAACTTCAACGCCTGCCAGATAGAGTCCACCATTATTCCATGGTTTAAATTGCCCTGATTCATCAGACATGGCCCCCCAAATTGTGAGTGGCTGCTTAATCAAATGAATAATTTCCTCAAAAGCGTTGGTTGCTTCTTGCCAGAGTGGTGGAATCCAAATGTCAGCTTCTTGTGCTTTACCTAAGCCTTCTTTTCCAATGATGGAGAAAGATGACTTTTCAACTTCTCTGATGTTCACTTCCCCTCCTCACTCTTTTTGACAATGATGTTTCTTGCTTTTTTAAGCAATAAGGCTTCTTTTGAAACCGTTATAAAGTCATTTTACCACTTTATAATTAAAATGAAAAAATATTTCGCTCAAAAAATGATAGAATAGAATTAGAATTTAAAATAAAGGAGGAGATACTAACAAGGCTGACTTTTATCAGCTGAGTTTTGTATCCTATATCTTATGGCTGAAGTAGAATCTTTTCAATTAGACCACACAAAAGTACTTGCCCCTTATGTCCGCTTAATCGGTAGCGAAACTGGGCCTAAAGGCGATGTTATCACTAATTTTGACGTTCGTTTTGTTCAACCTAATGCGAATGCCATTGGAATGGCCGCTTTACACACTATTGAGCATAGCATGGCTAGTTTAATTCGCGATAGAATTGATGGCATGATTGACTTTTCACCTTTTGGATGTCAAACTGGTTTCCACATGATTATGTGGGGTGAACATAGTTCAGAAGAAATTGCTAAAGTAATTAAATCTTCTCTAGAAGAGCTTGCAAGTGACGAATTTGGTTGGGATAATGTCCCTGGTGTTGCTGAAAAAGAATGCGGAAATTACCGTAATCACTCACTTTTCGGTGCTAAAGAATGGTCTAAGAAAATTCTTTCTGAAGGAATTTCTACTGACCCTTACGAACGTAAAGTAATTTAAAGTTTATTCTAAAAGTTCAGCATTTTTAAATTACAAGTGCAACTTCATTTCCTTTAGTAAGGAATTTAATCGGTCAAATTTTTACTGACAGCTCTTGTCAGTAACTTTTTGACTTTTATCAGTCAAATCCACTTAGAAAGGAACTGAATTCAGTAGGCACTTTACTTACTGAAACCTAATTTATCTTATGGGAAAATATCAACTTGATAATAAAGGACAGAAATCTGTCGGAAAATTTCACGAAAAAAACTCAACGGTAGGCGGAAAAGGCATTAATACAAAGAATGCCACTCAAGCTAAAATTGAAGCCCTCCGTGCCAAAATGGAGAATAAAAAGAATGACAAAAAAGCTTAATATTGCCTATGTTGGTTTTGGTAAATCAACAAATCGCTATCATATTCCTTACGTGAAAGAACGTGAGAATATTGTGATTAAACGAATTGTCAACCGGACTTTAGGAAAACGTCCTGAACAAGCAGAATTAGAAGCAAATGGAACTTTGTTCTCCACTGACATCGCTGATATTATTAATGATGATTCAATTGATTTAGTAGTCATTGTGACTCCAGCTTTTGCTCACTATGACTATGCTAAGGAACTCCTTTCAGCTGGAAAAAATGTACTCTGTGATAAACCATTAGTCGAAACCTTGGAACAAGCTAAAGAATTGGTAGCTCTTGCCAAAGAAAAAAATCTTTTCTTCATGCCTTTCCAAAATCGACGCTTTGACAGCGACTTTTTAACCGTCAAAAAAGTGATTGAGCAAGGTTATTTGGGTGATTTGGTAGATATCACTGTCAATATGGACCACTTTAGACCTAATGATGCCAGTCAAGGTGGAACTTTTGATGGCGCTTGGTATGGTCACGGTGTTCATTTAGTGGACCAAATGGTTTCACTTTTTGGCACTCCCAAAGAAGTTCAATATGATATTCGAGCAACAAGAGATTATGACAGTGTCGATGACTATTTTTCTGTCAATCTTCTTTATCCAAACTTGCGAGCAACTGTTGCTGCTACTGAAGTCGCTGCTCTACCACATCCAAAATGGCTTGTTTATGGTACGAGAGGAACTTTCATCAAAATGGATGTTGACCAACAAGAAAATGATTTAAAAGTTGGCATGTTCCCAGGTGATGAAGGTTTTGGGCAAGACAGTCCAGCTGATTTTGGGCAACTTACCTATTTCAATCAAAATGGTGACCGTATTGTGAAACATATTCCAACGGTTGCTGGTGATTATGGTAGAGTTTATGATTCAGCTTATGAATCAATTATTAATGGAGCTGACAAGTTGGTTTCCGATGAACAAATTTTGGCTGTCATTAAAACTTTGGAAAATGGTTTTTCTAAATAATAATAAAAAGACTTATCAACTGATAAGTCTTTTTTTACTGACAGCCTATTTTTTCTTATTGGCTTTTTGTAATTTACTGACCAAACCTTTGAATTGACCTTCAAAAGTCAGGACATTATTGAAAATATCTTCGCCATCATTAAGCATTTTGACAGTTACCCAGCCTAAGGCTTCTGTAATTGTTGTTGCCACTGTGGCATTAATTGCTCCACCTGCAATTGTTCCCACCGCTGGAATAAATTTTAAAACATTCCCTACAAGGCTTCGACCTAAACCAACAACAACTAATTCCTTAGTGATTCCTTTTGCCAATGCTTCTGACCAAGAAGCCCCAAATATCTTATAAAGTCGCATCATCATTGTCAATTGAATCGGAACAAGCAAGACGGCATCTGAAAAAGGGATCGGTGAAAAGCCAACAATTGCCGCCGTCAAGGTAGCGAAATGAATGGTTTCATGGCATTTCCTTCGCGTTTGACTGTCCACTCCAATCAAAAATTCATCAAAGAGGTGGTCAAATTTCTGAGAATTGCTAGCTAAAAACTGCTCTGCTTTCGCTTTTGAAACAGTTAAAGAAGAACTGATTATTTTTGCGGAACGAGCAGGCATTTTTTTGAGCACTTGATTAAAAAACTCCTCAAAAGCTGCATTGCTTTCTTGATCATTTTCTTTTATTTTCTTGTCTGATTTTTTAAACATTATCGCTCCTTCTCGCCTATTTTTAACTCATTATAACAAAATAGGCGCTTAATAAACAAAAAAATCAATCAAAAAGAGACTGATTTTTTCGATATCTTATTTTGCAAATTGCGAATTATAAAGGCTGGCATATAATCCGTTTTCTTTAAGGAGACTTTCATGGTTCCCCATTTCCACAATATTTCCATTTTCCATAACCAAAATCTGATTGGCATCACGAATAGTTGATAAACGGTGAGCAACGACAAAGCTTGTCCGTCCTTTTAATAGACGATTCATCGCTGATTGAATTAGGCGCTCCGTTCTTGTATCTACACTGGATGTGGCTTCATCCAAAATCAATATTTCTGGATTTGCTAAAAAGGCACGGGCGATGGTTAATAACTGCCTTTGACCCTGAGAAATATTGCTTGCGGCTTCATTCAAAAGGGTTTGATAACCTTGAGGTAAAGCGGTGATAAATTCATCAGCATGTGCCATTTTAGCTGCTTGAATCACTTCTTCTTGTGTTGCTTCAAGACGACCATACTGTAAATTATCCATAATTGTCCCTGAGAACAACCAGGTTTCTTGTAAAACCATTGCCATTCGTCCACGTAATTGTTCACGGTTAATTTCGCGAATGTCTTTTCCTTCAAGTAAAATTTTTCCCGAAGTGACATCGTAAAATCGTTCGAGCAAGTTAATCATTGTTGTTTTACCTGCTCCAGTTGGTCCCACAATGGCAATCATTTGCCCAACTTCAACGGAAAAATTAACATCTGTCATTAAGGATTGATTTTCATTATAAGAAAATGCGACTTGGTCAAAATTGATGAAATCAGTCTTGTCAGTCGCTCCTAAATTACTGACAGCTTTTTTTGAACTTTCGTCAGCAACTTTTTCACTGACAGGAATTCCGTCAGTCATTTCTTTTTCATCTAATACTTCAAAAATTCGTTCGGCTGACGCAACTGTAGCCTGAATGGTATTGAGCATATTCGAGATATTTGTGATTGGCTGTGCAAATTGATTGGTATATTGCAACATGGCTTGAACATCTCCGAGATTAACCGTCCCTGAAATAACTTTAAGACCACCAATTACGGCCATGGCTAAGTAATCTAAATTATTGATAAATCGCATGGTTGGATAAATCAAAGTCGATACAAATTGAGCTTTCCAAGCTGATTTATAAAAATTATCATTTCTTTTTGCGAATTCTTTTTCAGCTGAGGCTTCATGATTGAATGTTTTAATGACCGCATGCCCTGCATAATTTTCTTCAATTTGGTCATTCAATAATCCCAGATTTTTTTGTTGTTCCGCAAAGAATTTTTGCGATAAAGGTGCGACAATCCTTACCGTAATCATTGCCAAAGGAACTGTGATAAAGGCGACGAGTGCCAACTGCCAAGAGATGGTCAACATGAAATAAATAGTTCCAACAAATTGCAAGAGACTTGTGATAAGCTGAATCAAAGTTTGATTTAAAGTCCCTGAAATATTATCCATATCATTTATCATTCGACTCATGATATCCCCATTACTATGGCTATCATAATATGAAACTGGCAATTTTTTCATTTTGTTTTTAAATTCACGACGTAAAGTATAAACTGTTCGTTGCGAAATGCGTGTCATAATGCTTTGTTGCAAAATCCCAGAGATAAATGAAATCAGATAAATGACCATGACATAAAGCAAAATAGATTCGACCTTAGCCATGTCAATTTGAATTGCGGTATGATTTTTTAGACTTTTTGTTACGCCATCAAATATCACTGTGGTTGCATTTCCCAAAATTTTGGGTGCCTGAACCGACAAAATGACTGACAGCGAAGCAATTAAAATTGAAAAAAGAAGTCCCCATAAATCTCTGCGCATATATTTGAAAAGTCGAATAATCGTTGGAAAGAAA
Source organism: Lactococcus sp. FSL K6-0773 (assembly GCF_038006485.1). Classification (NCBI taxonomy): domain Bacteria; kingdom Bacillati; phylum Bacillota; class Bacilli; order Lactobacillales; family Streptococcaceae; genus Lactococcus; species Lactococcus sp. FSL K6-0773. The sequence continues at coordinate 1,555,230 of NZ_JBBOVF010000001.1, forward strand.
TTTTGAGCTCGCCGACCTTTTTGAAAACGGTCAGCCCCTTTGCCACCTCGATTGAGATAATTTCCTCTCATCATTGGTCATCACCTCCTCTGGCGGTCAAATGTGCAATTGAAACACCCATCTTGACCAAATCATCATCCGAGAGTTGAGATTGCATTGTTTCTTGATATTGCGGACAGGATTTTGCCAAACTTTCATGAGTACCAAGTCCTGCGGCAATTCCATTTTCTAAAACTAAGATTTGGTCAGCTGACATAACGGTTGCGATTCTTTGAGCCACAATCACCTTGATTTTATTTTTATGTTTTTCCGAATGATTAATAGCTGTTCGTAATTGTCTGTCAGTAGCAAAGTCCAAGGCCGAAAATGAATCGTCAAATAGATAAATTTCTGCCTCTTTAATCAAGGTTCTAGCAATCGAAATTCTTTGTTTTTGACCACCAGAGAAATTTGCGCCATTTTGTTCGACCGCCAGCTCAAGTCCACCTTGTTCACGAACGAAATCAGCAGCTTGTGCAATTTCCAAAGCTTGCCACATTTCTTCATCTGTTGCATCACTTTTCCCAAATTGAAGATTCGAGCGGACAGTTCCCAAAAAAAGTTGAGCTTTTTGTTGCGTAAAAGAAACTTTTTCATGCAAGTCATACTGTGAAATTTGGCGAATATCAGTACCATCAATTGTGACACTTCCATTTGTTGGGTCAATTAATCTGGCAATCAAATTCAAAATCGTTGATTTACCAGAACCAGTCCCCCCAATAATTGCTAAGGTCTGACCAGCTGCTACATTTACTGACAAGTCACTTAGCGCTTGTCTTTTTGCTTCATCAAATTTGAAAGATACATGATTAAGAGCTAGAGAATTGCGGACAGAATTGCTTTCAGACAACTTGTCATTTCCGTCAGAGGATAGCCGTTGGCGCTTTAGCGCCTCTACGGATATGCTCGAATTTTCATCAGTAATTTTATCTTTAGATTCTAAAATTTCTCGAACTCGAACAGCTGAAACCTGAGCTCGTGGCACCATGACAGCAACTGCTGATAATTGCATAAATGACATCAAAATCTGTGTGGCATAGGTCAAAAAGGCAACTAATGAACCCATTTCCATCATATTTTTACTGATAAGATGAGCGCCAAACCAAACAATTCCAATATTTGTAAAACTGAGAATAACTGTCATAATTGGCATTAACATCGCAATCGTCGTCAAAACCACTTGACTGGTATGTGTCAAATCACGGTTAGCCTCATCAAATTTATCAATTTCATATTGGTCTCGTCTAAAAGCACGAATCACCCGAACACCAGTCAAGCCTTGTTGAAAAATCAGATTAATTTTATCAACTTTTGTTTGCATTGACCGAAACCGTGGCATGGAAATAGCAATATTAATAACGACAGCCAAAGTTAAAATAGGCAGGGCAATCAAAAAAACCAGCAGTAAATCATGTGATAATTTCCAAGCCATGAAAATAGAACCAATGAGCATCATTGGCGCCATGAGCATCATTCGTAACATCGTTTGAAAGACATTTTGCAATTGAGTCACATCATTTGTTGTACGTGTAATTAAAGTTGCATCACCAAATTCCTGAAAGTTGCGCTCGTCCATGAATAAAACTTTCTTAAATAAATCATGGCGTAATTTTAAGCCCAATCCTTGAGATTGTTTGGAAGCAAAATAAACATTTCCAATTGCCGAAAGCCAACTGGCCAGAGAAACGAAAAGCATAATTAGACCCATAAACCAGATATATTTCATATCAGATTGACCAATGCCTTTATTGATAATATTCGCTGTAATCGTTGGAACCCAAAGATTAGTCACAACTTGAATAACTAACAAAAAAAGTGCCCAAAATACAGGCCAAAAATTTAAATATCGCCTTCCAATCGTTAGCATAATTTCCCCTTTTCTCCAGAAACTACTCTTAGTAGTTTCTCTTTATTTTTCTTAGTTTTCATTCAAATATTATAGCACTTTTATCAGAAATTAACAGAAAAGTTACTGACAGAATGATTAATTTAGTAAATAATTTTACCAAATATTTTAATCATTCTGTCAGTAACTTTTTAATGAATTTCGACTGCTGGATAGGCCTCAACATAGCTTTCTCCTTGACTTCCTAGATAAGTGACTTTTCTTTCTGAAAAATCAGCTTCATAAGAAATCACACCAGCTTCCCAAGTGGCACTCAAGAATTCCGGAAAAGTCGTTTGTCCAGCTTGGTCAGCCCGCAAGGCCTTAATCAAAGCTTCTTGGTCAAAAACTGGCACCTCATGAAAACCACTCACCATTGGTGAATTGGTCACGCTAATTACGCCAGCGCTTGTCCAAAACGTGCTTTGTCCGGCAGGAAGGGTCCAAACATTTTTTAAAACTCCAGCTTCTCGCATACATTCAGCCAAGTATGGAAAACCACCTACTTTTGGACGAATTTTCTCTGCTTTTTTCATGGCGCCTTGCACAAGTTCAATTGCATTCATCTTTTGACCTCATCTTCATTTATTTTGATGATTAATTATAACAAAAATTCTAAGAAAAAAATGCTGACGTAGGACTGAAATTTTCGTCAGTAATTTTTTTCTTCCCAACTTCAATACTCCCCATGGTCGCATTGAACTGACAGAATTAATCAGCATTCATATTTTTTCATAAATAATGGAATTTCTTCAATCAATCGACTTGGCAAGACCACATATGTTTTCTGAGCTAAGACGCTTGCAATTAAACTATGCAAATAAGTTGCAACAGCAACTACTTCCTCTGTTTCTCCATGAAACTGAGCTAAAAAGCCACCAACCATCCCGGCTAAAGTGTCCCCCATTCCCCCAGTTGCCTGAGCTGGACTTCCTATTTTCAAGATAAATGATTCCCGATTTGGCGCAAAAATTCGTGTTTCTGAAGATTTAGCAACGACAATCGCTCCGAGTTGATTAACAAAATCTTGAACTTCTTCTTTGGTTTGTTGACCAATTTTCAAACCAGAAAGTCGTTCCAATTCCATTTCATGAGGTGTAAACACCGTATTTTCAGGAAATGGTAAGTCTAAATGCTCTCTAGCAAAAAGGGTCAGTGCCGAACCATCAATGACCAACTTTTGATTTTCTGTAAGTAAATTCAAAACTTCTGTCAGTAAATCTAGTCTTTCTAAGCCCAATCCTGGACCAATAACAATAACATCAGCAGCTTTTGCTACTTCTCTTAGCTTTATCAAATCATCAAAATCTAAAGTCATTGCTTCTGGAAGTCTTGCCTGTAAAGCACTATGATTTTCTTTAGCCAGTGCCACAGAAACTAAGCCCGCACCTGAATAAACTGCACTTGTCGTCGCCAAAATAGCCGCACCACCATATTGACGATTACCGCCAATCACTAATAAGCGACCATAAGTTCCTTTGTAAGAAGCTTTTTTACGTTTTTTAATTACTTTTGCTAAAATTTCATCAGTCAGTTCAATCATAATGCTATTTTACCGCATTTCATATTGATTTCCAATATCAAATATCAATATTTAAAATCCTTATCGCTCGCTGAATTTAAATTTACTATTTTTCAATACTCTTTCCCCTATTTCTGCTCACATCATGTTAAAATTAAAGCATGACAAAATCAGCTAAAACATTTGACGTTATTGTTGTTGGCGCAGGCCCTTCTGGAATGATGGCTGCCATCTCAGCCGCGCAAAACGGAGCAAAAGTTGCTCTTATTGATAAAAATAAAAAAGTCGGAAAAAAATTATTAATGACAGGTGGCGGACGCTGTAATGTGACAAATGCCCGCTCTGTTGACGAAATATTAACAAATGTTCCTGGAAATGGTCGTTTTCTTCATTCAGCCTTTTCTCAATTTTCTAACCTTGATATTATCGAATTTTTTGAAAGCAATGGTGTTAAATTAAAAGAAGAAGACCACGGGCGCATGTTCCCTATAACCGACAAATCAAAAACAATTGTTGATGCCCTCTTCAATAAAATTTTGAGCCTCCATGTTTCTTATTTTCCAAGCCAAGCGGTTGATAAGCTTCTCATTGAAAACGGAGCGGTAATTGGTCTTGAAACGGATAGCGAGAGCTTTTTAAGCCCTACAATTATCCTCTCAACAGGCGGACGCGCTTATCCTTCCACAGGTTCAACTGGTGATGGCTATCGTTTAGCACGCTCAGCAGGGCATAGTATTTCACAACTCTATGCCACTGAATCTGCCCTGATTTCTGACGAACCATTCATTTTAGACAAAAGTCTTCAAGGCATTTCCCTACGTGAAATCAAACTCTCAGTACTCAATTCTAAGGGAAAAGCAATCATCTCTCATCAGCATGATTTATTATTTACGCATTTCGGAATTTCTGGTCCAGCTGCTCTGCGTTGTTCAAGTTTCATTAACCAACTTCTTGCTAAAGGTGAAAAAATGGTCACAGTCAGCTTAGACCAATTCCCCGAAAAAAAGTTGGGCTCTTTGAAAAATGAACTGACTAGCCTTTCTAAAACAGATAAATCAATTAAAAATGCCTTCTCAGGATTGACCCAAGAACGTATGCTTCTATTTATCCTTGAAAAAGCTGGAATTGACCCTAGTCTTTCTGCCAAGACGCTATCTGAGCAGCAAATTGATAAAATCGCTAGTCTTTTCAAAAATTGGCAAATCACAATTAGCAAAACTTTACCAATTGAGAAATCTTTTGTAACAGGTGGCGGTGTTTCTCTCAAAGAAATAAATCCTAAAAGTATGGAGAGTAAACAAACCCAAGGTTTATTCATGACCGGTGAACTTTTAGATATTAATGGATACACTGGCGGTTATAATATTACCTGCGCCTTTGTGACAGGTTTTGTTGCTGGAAAACACGCTGCCCAAATCGCATCTTATTTCCAACAATAAGTTAGCCCTAGCTCAGGCTTGCACATTCTTTATAGAAATGGTACTATATTAAAGTACTGTTTTGCGGTGGTGGCGGAATTGGCAGACGCGCAGGATTAAGGATCCTGTCGGGAATTTTCTTGGTGCGGGTTCAAGTCCCGCCCACCGCACTAATATTAACTCGGCTAAGGCTGAGTTTTTTTATTGTCTTTTTTGGAAAACAAATAAAAAGTACCAACACTGGTACTTTTAAAATTCCTCATAATGTTCAAAAAGTACTTCTAAATCTGCTATTTCACTTAACAAAGTTTGGCCAACATTTGTATCCTTGACTCGTTTTCTTTGGTCAACTTCGGCTACCAAGCGTTTCAGGCTTATAATATCCGTCCCTTTTTCAACTGCTTCTTTAACGGTTGAAAAGGGTTGATGAGCAACCAGTTGAATGCCAAAACTATTATAAAGAAGAGTATACCCAGCAATTCCTGTTTCCTTTTGATAAGCTTTTGCAAAACCACCATCTATCACAATCAACTTTCCATCTGCCTTGATTGGATTTTCACCATTTTTTTCTTTGATAGGGGTGTGCCCATTCACCAAATGTCCCCCTTCATCTAAACCAAAGTTTTCTAAAATTTTCCTGATAATTTCAGCTTCCTCACGCAATTGATAATAAGGATTTTTCTTTTCCACATGCGTTTTCTTATCCTTGATATAATAGCGTTCAAAGGTTGTCATTGCCGTTTTACCAAATAATGAAGAGCATTCTCCCACCCAAAGATACCACATCAAATCTGTAGCTAAATCCGTCGAATTTTCTGGATGAGCAAGACATTTTCTAACCTCTTGGTCAAAGAAATCAAGTAAATCACGGCCAGCATGAGCCTCTTTGTTCACCGTAAATGATTTAAAATCACCATTTTCATGTAAGGGAAGACAGCCATGAATCAACAAGTTCCCATTGTAAGAAAGATACATGGCTCCCTTTTCTTGTAAAAATTCAACATGACGTTTAAGTTTATCAGAACTTCTAAAATTATTTAATAAATGACTGATTATTTTTTCTTCTTCAGCGGTCAAACTTTCAGGCTGCTCAGGATTTACTGTGGGCGCTTGAAAATCAGTTAATTCATAAACTTCAGTTCCCAATTTTATTGTTTTTTCGGAAAAATCAATGAAATGAAGGACATCACGATGTTCAAGTTGAAAATCAGGTCGGCGTTTTATCAACTGACTCTCTAACTTAAATTGTAAAATGGCTGTGGCTTCTTGTAATTTATTAAGGAGTGCCTTTTCATCATCTGACAAACGAACCCCGTCGACCAAACGTGGTTGAAAAGCCTCACTTGGCTCATAATAACGTTCAGCATACTCTAAAATCATCCGTAAATTAATCCCATAAGATTCTTCAAGAATATCGAGATTTCCATAACGGGCACAGATTCTAATTACATTCATCATGGCTAAAGGTGAACCACTAAAAGCTGCCATCCATACAATATCATGATTGCCCCATTGAACATCAACTGAGGGCATTTTTATTAAGCGGTCAATGATTTTATCTGGATAAGGTCCTCGATCATAAATATCTCCCACCACATGAAGGTGGTCAACCGTCAATCTGCGAATCGTATCTGCAAGTGCAACAATTAAGCGAGTAAGTTCACCCAAATTTTGCAATTGCGAAAGGATTGAATCAAAATAATCTCTTTTATCAGTCGTAGAATCAACTTCATTGATTAACTCTTCTAAGATATATCGAAATTTTTCTGGAAAAGCTTTTCGGACTTTTGAACGAGTATATTTTTGACCGACAAATTTTACAGTCTTTAAAAGATAAACTAAATTGATTTGACAATAGTTCTCAAATTCTTCTGTCTCTTTTAGTTGACACTCAGAATCTAGTTTTTCTTGTGGATAATAAATCAAGGTTGCAAGTGATGATATTTCTGTCGCAGAAAATTCTGGAAAACAATCTCTAAGTTTTTCTTTGATACTGCCAGAACCATTTCTCAAAACATGATTAAAAGCATCATATTCACCATGCACATCACTCATAAAATGCTCTGTTGCTTTTGGTAGTTCACAAATAGCACTCAAATTAATAATTTCTGTCAGTACTGCTTCCTTTGACGAAAACTGTTTTTTTAGTAATTGATAATATTTTTTATCCATAATAAAAGTAAATGAGGTTTCGATCCCTCATTCACACTCTGCTTTCTATCTAAAAAAGTCGGGAATTATTAGACTTATTCTTGCATTTTATCATATAGAAAGCAGATAGTAAAGCGCTCACATTTGTAATTAATCATTATTTTTGTCAGTAAAATTTTTACTGACAAAAAAATCTGTCAGTAATGACAGACTATTTTTTGATTTTAATAAATAATACTTTAAGATAATTTCCTTCTGGAAAGCTGTCAGCAATATGAAAATCAGCTGGTAATTTTTCTTCTTGGAAAACGGTAAATTTTACTCCCTTATTTTTGAGCGCTTCTTCAATCATTTGACGGAATTTTTTATCAGAAACATTTGCTGCATTTGTTGATGCAATTAATGTCCCATTATTTTCTAAAATTTCAACAGCTTCTTTAACAAGGTCGCCATAATTTTTAGCTACTGAGAATGTTTTTTTACCATTTCTGGCAAATGAAGGAGGGTCGAGGACAATCATGTCATAAGTCAATTCTTTTTTCTTAGCATAATTAAAATAACCAAAAACATCCATCACATAGATTTTTTGACTCTCTGGTTCAATTCCATTGAGCAAAAATTGTTCTCTCGTTTTATCAAGCGAACGTTTCGCCAAATCGACTGACGTTGTTTGACTGCTTCCTCCAAAAGCTGCTGCAACTGAAAAAGCGCCTGTATAACTAAACATATTTAGTAAAGTTTTACCAGTTGAAAGACCGCCCGCAAGTGCCCCGCGAACATTTTTTTGGTCAAGAAAAATTCCTGTCATTAACCCTTCATTTAGATAAGTCGCATAAGTCACGCCATTTTCCATGACCAACAAAGGTTCAGCCGCTTCTTGGCCAAAAATATGTTGACTTTCTAAAGCAGCCTCAGAAAAACGAAGTTTTTCATAAGCCCCTTTAATATCTGGGAACACGACTTGAAAAGCCTTAACAATCGCTTTTTTTTGACTATATATAAATTGATTGTACCAAGAAAAGACTGCAAAACCATTATAAAAATCAATGGTTAAGCCGCCTAATACATCTCCTTCACCATTAAAAAGACGAAAGGCGTTCGTCAATTCATCCTGATAGAAGTTCGCACGTAAAGCGCGTGCATTGACAAATTTTTCCACATAAAAATGATGGTCAATTTTTACTGACGAAGAATCTAAAAGCCAACCCACTCCTTTATTTTGTTTTGAAAGATAACCTGTTCCAAGCGCTTGCCCTTTTTCATCAAAAAATTGTGCAAAATCATCCTCCAAGAGGGGTGAATTTAAATCTTCTGCCACCAAAAGTGGATAGCCAGCCCGCAATTTCTTTGCTGCTTTTGTCCGTACTGTAATTTTTTTCATGCTTTAATTATAACAAAAAAGTACTTTCTTTTTCTTTTAAAAACCAAAATAACCACCAGATAGACTATCCAGTAGTTATACAATCAAAAGCATATTTTTAAGTCCGACGAACATTTTTCAAAGCTAAAACATTCGCAAGATAGAGCAGAGCCGCAAAAAGTAGCATAATGAGCAAATCAAACCAGATTCCAGAGAATCCTACTCCTCTTTTAACTACCTCTTGCATGGCAGAAATTCCATAATAAACCGGAATACAATGAGCGATTGCTTGAAGAATGACAGGCATCGTATCCACAGGAATCAAACCAGAAAATAAAAATTGGGGAACAATCGCTAAAGGAATCATCTGTACAAATTGAAATTCTGTTTTTGCTAATGTGGATAAAAGTAATCCAAACAATAAAGCGATGATGGCGATAAAGAAATTAATGACAAAGACCCAACCAATATTTCCGTTATTATGAACCCCTAAAATCCAATAAGTAAAAACAACCATGAGTGCTGTTTGAATCATTGCAAGAATTCCATAACTCAAAGTATAGCCCGTCACGATTTCAGTTCGTTTCACAGGAGTGACTAACATTCTCCCCAGCGTCCCTGAGGTTCGCTCGTTCACTAATGAAATACCTGAAATTAGAAGCACCAAGAAGAAAGCAAAGGCTCCAACTAAAATCGGTGCTAAATCATCAAAAGTAGCATTTGTACTATTAGGATCTCCGTACAAATAGTGACTCGTTACTTTATACTGCTCTGTATCAACCCTGAAAATTGTTGAAAAACTTTGACCTGATGTTTGAGGTAACTTACTTATCAAATTTTGCAGAGCCTGCTTAGTCTCCTCTTTAGTTGCCTTAACTTGGCTTTCTTGAATGACTTGTGTTAAAAGTAGCTTAATCGCAGAACTTGTTCCATTTGACTGATTAGCATAACTAACATCAATATTTTTTCCCGAAATACTAACAATTGCACTCAAATCTTTCTCATTCATTGTTGAGCGATTATTTTCAGAAACACTAATCACTTTCAGATGTGCTTTATCATTTGGCATATCCTTCAAAGCTCTTGTTAATTCTGTATTATCAGACTTCAAACCCACTCTGTAAGCAGTATTTGACGGTACTTGAAAGAGAAAGTACATGAGCGTCAAAATAAATATTGGAGCTAAAAACATCATTGCCAGCGTCCTAGGGTCACCACGCCGTTGAAGCATAATTCGTTTAAAGATAGCAAGTGTTCTCATTTCGCTGCCCCCTTATTTTCTAACTCTAAATTTTTTCCCGCAACAATAAAGGCTTCCTCAACCGAGGCAACTTGATACTTTTCTTTAATTTCCTTTGGCGAACCTTCTGCTATAAATTTACCATTTCTAAGCATCAGTACGACATCACAACGTTCAGCTTCATCCATAACATGCGTCGTAATTAATATTGTTTTCCCTTGATTTGCTTGATTTCGCAGCTCTTCCCAAATTTCTTGACGCAATTCTGGATCAATCCCAACAGTTGGTTCATCTAAAAGTAAAATCGGAGCATCCGTTTGCAGAGCAATAGCGAGTGATAAGCGCCTTTGCATTCCTCCTGAATAATTAGAAATTGATTGATTTAACTGCTTAGTCAGATTTACTGTAGCAGCTGCCTTATCAAGTTTTCCTTGTAAATCCTTTTTTTTGATTCCTTGCAAAGAACCAAAAAATTCTAAATTTTGTTTGCCGGTCAATTCCTTAAATAGGGCGTCTTCTTGCGCCATATAGCCTAATTTCCCTAATACTTCTCTGTCAGGAATTTTTCTTTCAAGAATCTTAACATTGCCAGAATCCAATTTTTGCATTCCAACAATGGCCTTGATAAACGTTGACTTACCAGCTCCAGAAGGTCCAATCAAACAAATAATTTTTCCACTTTCAAATTCATAGGATAAATGGTCTAATATTGCCTTATCGCCAAATTTCACACTAATATCATTAATAGCAATCGGTGATTTCATATTATTCTCCCTTAAACAATGAATGAGTGCTCGTTCATTTTTCTTGTTGAAGTAATTTTATCACTTCAATTCATGATTGTCAAAAATTAAACTTTGAGTGTCTTTATAGTAATTTCAGTGGCAAATTCTATTTCTTCCTCTAATGACATATTGTTAATTCCCAAAACTCTTTTACCTATATAGGTCGCTAAAGGATAAAAAAGAATCTGTAGAATTTTTTCAATCGGAAGATTTTTTATTTTTTGTTCAGCTTGGAGGCGAACAATTGTTGGTAAAACTAACTGTTTAGCCTGTTGCTCGAAAAAATTTTTTAAGTCTTCAACAAAAACGGAATTAACAAGCATTTGTCCCAACATCAAGCGAATCACATTTATATTTTTATCGGCAAAATAAAAACGGTCAGCAATGGTTACCTTAACGAGCTCTTCCACGCTTTCAAATCCTTTGCCAAATGTATTATCATTAAATTGATTGGCGACAGTATCCATTGTTCCCTCAAAGATAGGTGCAAGTACCGCTACAAGAATGGCTTGTTTCGTGGGGAAAGTGTGGTAAACAGAACCAACAGAAACTCCCGCCCTTTTTGCAATTTGTTGAGAAGTTGTCGCTTCAAAGCCTTGTGACGCAAAGAGCTCTAATGACGCCTGTAAAACTTTTTTTTGCTTTTCTGTCAAATTTTCCATTTTTTTTAGGGTATCAGCATAAACCTCATTTAATGTTTGTTCTTCAGACATGATATCTCCTTTTAAACTGAATAAATGATTACTCATTCATTATAATATTTTGAAGAATGAACATCAAATAAAGTCTAATAAAGCTATATAAAAATAGCATTTTGTAGTATAATGATAAGAACTTTAAGCTTTGAGGAACTTAGCACAAATCACTTATATCTTTATAAAGGAGTTCATATGGCCTGTACAACATTTCTCGTCGGTAAAAAAGCCTCATTAGATGGCACAACTTTAATTGCACGAAACGAAGATGGTGGGGATAAACCTAATCCTCAACGTTTTGTTGTCATCAATCCTGAAAATCAACCCAAGCACTATCGCTCTATCGCCACAGCTTGTGAATTTGACTTACCAGAAAATCCCCTATCATATACTTCTACACCTGACGCGGATTCAAGCTATGGTATTTGGGCAGCGGCTGGAATTAATAGTGAGAATGTTGCCATGACTGCGACAGAAACCTCAACAATAAATAGTCGTATCTTGGGATTGGACCCTTATGTTGAAACAGGACTAGGTGAAGAAGACTTCACAACAATTACCCTCCCTTATATCCAGAGTGCGCGTGAGGGTGTTGAACGGATGGGGCAACTCTTAGAAAAATATGGAACTTATGAATCAAATGGGATGGCTTTTTCTGATAAAGATGAAATTTGGTGGTTAGAAACACTAGGTGGACATCAATGGGCAGCTATTCGTATCCCCGACGACGCTTATGTTATTGCTCCTAATCGTCTTAATATTGATTGGTATGATTTTGAAAGTTCTGACACGATTTATTCAACTGGTTTGAAAGAATTTATTGATAAGAACAAGCTTAATCCAGACTTTGATGGTTATAACCTTCGTCATATTTTTGGTTCAAGTACCATTAAAGACACGTGCTACAACAATCCACGCGCTTGGTATGTGCAAAACTATTTTTCTCCAGAAACCACAGGAAATGACGATCCATTTAACCAAGATTTACCTTTCATCTGCCATGCCAATCGCAAAATTTCCATTGAAGAAATTAAGTTTGTCATGTCAAGTCATTATGAAAATACAGCTTATGACCCATACAGCACAACATCAAGCGCCGCAGAACAAAAATTGATTCGACCAATTGGACTCAATCGTAATTTGGAACTCCATGTTTTACAAATTCGAGATAATATAGACAAGGAGCTTGCTGGCATTCATTGGCTTGCTTTTGGACCTAACAGTTTCAATAGCCTTGTTCCATTTTATGCTAGAGTAAGTGATACCCCTACTTGTTATCGCGATACAAAAGCCGACTTTGACCCAACCAAAATGTATTGGTTGACTACAATGACCGCTGTTCTAGGAGACAGTAATTTCCAAGGCTATGTCGATAAAAGAGACAATTTTGACCTAAACACAATGGCAAAATTAAGAGCCTTACAAAACGAAACCGACAAAGGAAGTGACCAATCACTTGAAGCAGTGAACGAAAAACTTGCACAGATTGCTCTGACTGCTCAAACTGAACTTCTTGGTAAAATGGTTATTTCTGGTTCCAATCACATGAAACTTCGCTTTGATTTTAATGATTAAAAAAATACGGATGGTTATCCGTATTTTTTAGATACTATCAATGAAGCGTCAACATCCATTGATAGAGTAGTCCAGCAATTACAGCACCAACAATTGAACCAGTTGCTGGAATCCAAGCATAGCTCCAGTTGGAAGTTCCTTTATTTTTGATTGGTAAAAGGGCGTGCATTATTCTCGGACCTAGGTCACGTGCTGGATTCATCGCGTAGCCAGTTGTTGGTCCTAAAGAAAAACCAACTGCCATAATAAGAAAACCGACAATAATTGGACCAAAACCACCTTCCAGACGATAATGGCCCATTGCCATAATCAGTATCATGAGTAGCGCCCCATCAAAAGCTTCTCCTAAAAAATTGGACCAAGAATGACGAATAGCGGGTGCTGTGGCAAAACTTGCCAAGATTAGAGAAGAATCTTTTGTTTCTTCCCAATGAGGATAATAATGTAACCAAACGGCGACAGCACCTAACATAGCACCTAAAAATTCGGCTACAATAAAAGCAAATGCTAAGCCAATCTTTATTTTCCCTAAGACAAGAAAACCAATGACCAAGGCTGGATTGAGATAAGCGGGTGAAAAGAAGCCAACTACCCAGACAGCGACAGCAACGGCTAAGCCCCAACCAATTGCAATAGTCACCCAACCTGCATTTTCCGATTTTGTTTTACCTAAAACATTTGCTGCGACAACCCCATTTCCTAATAATACAAGGATGAAAGTGCCCAGAAATTCTCCCAATATTTGTAATGTCATTGCTTTACCTTATTTTTCTATCATCATTTTTTCTAACTGCTCTTTTATTGCTTCAAAAGTTGCTCCTGCTTCTAAGAGAGCACTCGCTGTGTAAGCTCCCTCAATGAGCGGGACATTAAAAATGGTTAATTCTTTGTCTGTCATTTCAGAAACCAAATCCAAATTCATTCGAGCACTTCCTAAATCAAAAAATGTTAAGAGATTGTCTGCCTCATTTTCTTCAATAGCATTCATAACTCGGTCAAATGAGGTGCCTATTTCGCCATTTTCTAAACCACCTATAGCGGTTAGCGAAATATTTTTAGCAACTTCACGAATTAATTTTTTTAGTCCTGAGGCAATCTCAGGGGAATGAGAAACGATTACAATTCCATAAGTCATGCTACTACCTCCAAAAGTGTTTCAAATAAATAAGCACTTGATTGTGTTCCAGGGTCAATGTGCCCAATTGAGCGTTCCCCAAGATAAGAAGCTCTTCCTTTTGTAGCTAAAAGTCCTGCACTTGCTTTAACAACTTTTTCTAAATTATCTTTGGAAGCTGAATCAGTTTGTAAGTCATTTAAAAATGCTGACCAGATATCAACCATCGTTTTTTCACCGACTTGAGCTTTTCCTCTTTTTTGAATAGCTTCTAGTCCAGCATAAATTAATTCACTTGTATCCAAAGTTTCTGTGGCAGTCTTACTCATGGCTAGAAAGGCTGAACCATACAAAGGACCAGAAGCTCCTCCTACTTTTGACATTAGGGTCATAGCCACTTTTTTAAAGATTTCTGAGACATTTCCAAAGTTTGAAACTTCCAATGCTTTCATTGTTTCAGACATCCCACGAGCCATATTTGCACCATGATCCCCGTCACCAATAGGTCCGTCTAGTTCGCTTAGATAAGCTTTATTTTCTTGTATTTTTTCGTTGAATTTTCCTAACCATTCAATGGTTGTATCTATTGTTAACATTCTCTCTCCTTATCCCCAAGAAATAGTTTTCACGTCTTCATTAAGATTTTTGAGCCATTGGTCATCTTCCAACTTAATCATTGTAAGTGACAAGCCTGCCATATCAATTGAAGTCATATAATTCCCAACTTTTTTAAAAAGAATTTCAATATTTTCTTCTGTCAGTAATTTTGCAACATCATTCATAAAAATGAATTGCTCCATTAGTGGCGTCGCTCCCATACCATTTACAAGAATTCCATATTTTTGACCAGCTTCAAATTTGAATTCTTCTTTCAACTTTCCAACCAGTTCTGTTGCTAGCTCATAAGAAGTTTTCATTTTTTCCCGACGGTATCCGGGTTCACTATGAATTCCTACGCCATATTCAATTTCATTATCATCAAGAACAAAACCAGGTTTTCCAACTTCTGGAACTGTTGCGGCTGACAAAGCTAAGCCAATAGTCTTGATATTCTTGACGACCTTATCAGCCAAATCTTTGATTTCATCTAAAGAAGCCTCTTGATGGGCAGCTGCGCCTAATATTTTATGAACAAGGACTGTTCCAGCAACTCCTCGTCTTCCTTGAGTATAGAGCGAATTTTCAACGGCGATATCATCGTCAACAATAATTTGCTCAACCTTAATCTCTTCCATCTCAGCCATTTCTCGTGCCATTTCAAAATTCATCACATCGCCTGAATAATTTTTGATAATTAAGAGTACTCCAGCTCCTTCGTCAGCAGATTTGATTGCCTCATAAATTTGATCAGGCGTTGGTGATGTGAAAATAGCTCCACAAACAGCTGCTGACAGCATTCCTTCCCCGACAAAGCCAGCATGAGCCGGTTCGTGTCCAGAACCCCCGCCTGATAATAAGGCAACTTTTCCACTTTTAGGACTTTTACGTTGAATAATTTCAAAATCTGGAACTTTTTCAATCAAATCCCCGTAAGCATAGGTTAATCCGTCTAACATTTCTGAGACCACATCTTGTGGTTGATTAATAATTTTTTTCATCACTCATCCTCCTGAGTTTCTTATGTTATACTTAGTATAAAATATAAAGTCCATAAAAATAAGGGACAAATCGCAAAATGTGTCCGCTTTCTTTTTAAATATGAAAAAATCAATCATTACACAAAAAATTATTGCAAAAGCTTTTAAAGACCTGATGCAAAGTAATGCTTATCACCAGATCTCTGTCAGTGATATCATGCAAACTGCAAAAATTAGACGACAAACTTTTTATAATTATTTTCAGAACCAAGAAGAGCTTTTATCTTGGATTTTTGAGAATGATTTTGCCGAATTAATTAATGATAATTCGGATTATTATGGCTGGCAAAATGAACTCTTACTCTTATTACGCTACTTAGATGAAAATCAAATTTTTTATCAAAAAATATTTGTTATAGATAAAAATTTTGAACACTTTTTCCTTATTCAATGGGAAAACTTACTTGATAAGGTTATTTTTGACCAAGAAAAAAAGTCTGACTATCATTGGTCAGACTTAGAAAAATCTTTTATATGTCGTTATAATGCTGCAGCAATTTGTGCAATAACTAGAGAATCAATCATTAGAGGAAATTCTTTAGAAAAGCTTTATTCTCAGATTGTAAATCTTTTACTTGCTCAAATTAAAATTTTTGAAAGCTGATTACCATGCAAAAGCTCCCGTTGGAGCATTCAGATAGTCCAACCATTTAGGATCTTTAACAGAACAAAGCGTTAATGAAATTCCTGACATATCACAACTTGTCATTAAGTTTCCAACTTTGCAAAACTTAACAGATAAGCCTTCAAGTTCTAAAAGGCGCATCACATCATATTGAAAACTGTAAAGTTCCATTAATGTTGTTGAACCCAAACCATTTACAAGCAAAATATAATTTTTATTTGCTTTTTTTTGCCAGTTAATTTCTGCTTTTAACTTATTTACTAACTCTATGGCAATACGCTCTGAGCCTTCAAATTTTTCAACACGATAACCGGGTTCTCCGTGTATTCCAATTCCAAAAGAAACTTCATCTTCAGCTAGAACAAATGAAGTCTTTTGATGAGGAAAATGAACAGGTGCTAAGGCAACACCCAAAGTATAAATTTCTGGGGAAAGTGACAGGGCTAATTGTTCAATTTCATCAATACTTCCGCCTTCTTTAGCAAAAGCACCGAGAATTTTATGAAGTAAAATTGTTCCAGCAACTCCTCGATGTCTTTTATGAAAATTATAAGCATTTACCGAAATATCATCATGACTGACAATATATCTTACATCAATTCCTTCAGTTCTCGCTTCTTTTATTGCCTCATTAAATTCCTTTAAGTCAGCTTCAAAATTTTTGATAATCACAAAAACGCCTTTGCCTGAGTTAACTTGGCGAATAGCTTTTAAAATATTTTTAGACTTTGGTGGTATAAATAGAGGACCAGTCACAGCTGCCGCAAGCATTCCAGAACCAACGTAACCTACATGGGCCGGTTCATGACCACTTCCTCCACCTGAAATAATTGGAACTGTTTTTTCATTATATGTATTATCATAGAGAATTCCAGTTTCTGGTAGATAAGTCAACTGAGGGTAAGTCAAATCAATCCCTTTTAACATCTCCTCTGGAATTTCATTTGTTGAATTATAGAATTTCATATAACCAAATTATAGCACAGATATAAAAAGAGCTTGATTTCAAAAATCAAACTCTTTTTATTTATTAGCTTTTAGATTATTTTTCAGTCAAAGCTGCAAGTCCTGGAAGTACTTTACCTTCGAGGAGTTCCATTGAAGCTCCACCACCAGTTGAAATCCATGAGAATTTATCTGCATAACCAAGGTTGATTGCTGCTGCTGCTGAGTCACCACCACCGATGATTGATTTAACACCTGGTTGTTTAACGATAGCTTCCATCAATCCAACAGTACCTGCTTGGAAGTCTGGGTTTTCAAATACACCAACTGGACCATTCCAAACAACTGTTTTAGCACCTTCAAGTTGTGTGTTGTAGTCAGCAATTGTTTTGCTTGCTACGTCAAGTCCCATGAAGCCTGCAGGAATATTTTGGTCAGCAGTTTCTTTAACTTCTGTGTAACCAGCAAATGCGTTAGCAACTTTGTGGTCAAGTGGCAAAATCAATTTTCCAGCTGCTTTTTCAAGCAATTTTTTAGCAAGATCAAGTTTGTCATCTTCAACGAGTGAAGTTCCGATTTCGTAACCTTGAGCTTTCAAGAATGTGTAAGCCATCCCACCACCGATGATAACTTTATCAGCTTTTGAAAGAAGGTTTTCGATAACACCGATTTTATCTGAAACTTTTGAACCACCAAGGATTGCTACGAATGGACGTTCTGGAGCTTCAACTGCTTCTTGGATATAAGCAATTTCGTTTTCAAGAAGGAAACCAGCAACGGCTTTATCAACGTTTGCTGAGATACCAACGTTTGATGCATGAGCACGGTGAGCTGTACCAAATGCGTCATTAACGAAGATTCCGTCACCAAGTGAAGCCCAGTATTTACCAAGTTCTGGGTCGTTTTTAGATTCTTTTTTACCGTCGATGTCTTCAAAACGAGTGTTTTCAACGAGAAGGATTTCTCCATCTTTAAGTTCGTTGATTGCTGCTTCAAGTTCTGCTCCACGAGTAGTTCCTGGGAAAACAACATCTTGACCAAGTTTTTCAGAAAGAGCTTTAGCTACTGGTGCAAGTGATTTACCAGCTTTGTCAGCTTCTTCTTTAACACGTCCCAAGTGAGAGAAGAGGACTGCACGTCCACCTTGTTCAAGGATGTATTTAATTGTTGGAAGCGCAGCAGTGATACGGTTATCATTTGTGATTACGCCATCTTTAATTGGAACATTAAAGTCAACACGTACGAGGACTTTTTTGCCTTTAAGTTCAACGTCTTTTACAGTCAATTTTGCCATTTGGAAAAATTCTCCTTATAAGATATTTTTGTTGAGATTGAAAAAGCACCATGCTGATTCAATTCAAATCGATAGGTTAATTATATCACAAATTCGAATAATTTGGCTTTGAGAATTTTACTTTTAGCTTGTAAAGGGTTACTTTTAAAAGATTTTTACTGACAGATTTTTTTATTTTTAAAAATGAATTTAAAAAAGGCTGTCAGTAATATATTTTTGAATTCCATAAGCGACACCATCTTCTGTATTGCTTTTCGTAATCACTTTTCCTATTTTTTTTAAGTCATCAGAAGCATTTGCCATGACAATTGGTAACCCAACAGCTTTTAACATACTTAAATCATTTTCATTATCGCCAAATGCTGCAAGTTCGCTTTGCTCTAACTGTTCTCTTTGAGCAATAAATTGGACTGCTTTAGCTTTTTGAGCTTCAAGATGTGTAATCTCAAGATACGTTTCCCAAGTTTTTTGAATGATTATATCAGGAAAATTTAGCTTTTCTAAATGTTTTTTAATTTCTTCTAACTTACTTTCATTTGGTGTAATCAAAAGAATTTTAAATATTTCTAGTCTTGGTCGCTCAGTTATCAATGTTTCCAAATCTACTAACTTAGGAACCTGTGGAGTAAATTGCATTTCTTGTTCGATGTCTTTATCAATCTTTTCAACATACCAATCGCTTAAACTGTACAGGGGTAGATTTATTTCAGGATAATCTTTTTTGATTGTCTTAATCAATTCTTGAGCGCTAGCATGAACCATTGGATTTGCTTTAATAACTTCATTTTTAGCAAAAATAAGCCCGCCATTAAAAGCAACTTGTGAGCTTTTTAAATTCAATTGATTAATTAGACTCTCCATCGCTTGAGGTGCTCTTGCTGAAACCAAAGAAAACGGAAGATTAGAGTTTTCAATCACTTCTTGAGTCTTTTTGGAAATTTTACCTTGGTCATCAAGTAAAGTCCCGTCTAGGTCAGAAAAAATATGTTTAATCTTAGTCATCTTATCCCCCTCTATCCTCTATTTTAACAAAATTTACTGACAGATAAAGTAACTTTTAAAAACGAACTTTATAAAGTGGGAAAAATTATTATATTTTCTTTCTTCTGTTATCAATAATATCAGGATAGAGTTTTCGCAATTTTCTCGCTGACAATAGTGCAAAAATAGCAGCTAAAACTTGTAAGATAAAATTTAATAATGCTAACAGCGCGCCTATCTCTAATTCTAAAAGGTTATGAGCTTGATTTGCTAAAATAATTAAGAAAGCACTCAAACCACTCAAAATATTGAAAATATAAACTAAAATCGAAGCAATGCTTTTTATTTTTAATTTATGATTTTGAACATGAAGGGAAATCGCATAAATCACGATAAGTAAACCAAAACCCCAAGCTAAGTATGAGTCTGTTATAATCTTTGTAATCCGCAGCACAAGAATTATGAACACAGCTATAAACCAGATTACCAGAAATTTATTGTAATGATACGCTTTCTGAATCACTTCTTTTTCTTTATTTTCATCAATATCATTTTTCATTTTTCAACCTCCTTTCTCCTTTCTCTTTTCTAATTCTTTGATAGCTTGATTTCTAAATTTTCTTGCCCTACTGATATAAAACCAGTAAATATAGACAAGCATATTGACAAGCATTAAATCAATAATGTAGATTAACCAAAGTTCTATATCTCCTGACTCAGTATAAGTTCCACCTAATGTTATACCTATTCCTCCAAAAATCAGATCACAGATTATGAGGATATTTCCAAATACCTTGTCCTTGATTTTATAAAGTTTTTCTAGTCTTTTTATATCTTCTACTTTTTCAAAATTTCGATAATTAGTAAATTTTTTCTGAAAAATATAAGCTCAACCATGCTATAACAAAAGATAAAAGTAATAAAATAGTCGTCGTCAAAATTGCCCATTTTACAGGAGAAATCTTGGGAGAATGGCTTTCTACAAAATTTACCGTGGAAGACTGAAAAACTGATGATAAGATTGCAAAAGTTACTATGCCCATCCCTGTTATTTTTTATTACTCTTTATAAATAGTTCTTTATTTTTATAATTATAGCCATACCGTTCATCTGCGTTTCCTCCGATGTCAACTATACCTCTATTAGCGTATGTCTATTTCATCTTTTTTCTTTCTATGGTTGTTTAAGTAATCATACTATTATGTAAGTTTAAAATTTTTCTTCTATTCTTAGTCGCTCTATGATTTATATAAAACAAAAGGAAACATACAGTTATACCAAAAATCAAAGTTTGTATTAAAGCAAAAATAAACCCATCATTGTGAGTAAGATAAAAATTTCCCAATGGAAAAAGTATCGACATAAATAAAACAATAGCTCCCCAAATCATAGCTAACCTTAGACGATTTGAGCTCTCATATTTTTCAATATCCCTCCATTCGTTCTGGGATAGGGCACGATTTTGTCCACTAGCTTTAAATAACTTTTCATTTTTCCTATCTGTTATTAAAATAAAAACACAAGATATTAAAAAGGAAATTATGCAAAGCCCTAGGGAAGATAATAACAGCCACAATAAAATATTCATTTCATTTGAGAAATGATTCAAGTATAAAGAAAAATCTGTCAAAAATGGTGACAATAAGGAACCGCTTCCAATTATTGACCACAGCATTTTTTGATTTCCTTCACTAGTGACTTCATTTTTTCTCACAAATACCATTTGTGTTTTATTTTCAAAACCGTAACAAGATTCTTCATTAGTATAAAAATTGATAATCATCTATCGACACCTCACTTCCGTTTTCTGCGGTGGTCATAAAGATAATCATATCCAATAGATATCCCACGCATTACAATGAAAGCAGCTACTCCGATAGCTATTGCAGGTGCAAGTGCAGTAGTACCAGCAATAGCTAGTGTAGACATCCCACCTACAACTAAATTTATCCCCAATTCTGCAGAAGATTTAGCTGTCGCATCATCTATCCCTTTTCCTTTCGCAAGTTCAGTACCAAAAGTTATGGCAGGTCCAACAATAGGACTAACAGGACTTTCTTCTCCTATCATAAGTCCCCATTGAGCAAATTTTTCTGCTCCCAAACCAAAAACTTGGTCTCTTCCTTCATCTGACCACCAGTTTTCACCATTTCTACTACCTCCACCGTTATAATTATCTTCACTAACAAGTTGAGCTTCTTTAGAATAATAAGCAGATTGTGGTACATAATTTGGATAGTAAGTTCCGTTAGAATTACTATATCCTCCGCCTGACGAATAACCATTTCCACCAAAATAAGAATAACCTCCATCATAGTCATAATTATCATAAGTTGGTGCATAATAAATCACTGGCGCAATATAATTCGGCACATACTCGTAGCCATTGGCATAATAAGTCGTCGCATAGGGATTGCTCGTGTTGTAATAAACAATCGGTGGAACATATTTGTAGTAAACATCTAACGTTTCATCAGTTTTCGGATAAAGTCCTGACTCTGTGGTGCTTCCTTCGATGTAGTAATTACCAAAGTTATAAGGGACATTGACCGAATATGGCTTGTTATAAAGCCCCGTGATTGATTGTTGTCCTAGATAAATACCGTCCGTACCATAATAATCATAAGTGACGGTACTTTGGATGTGATAATAATCACCAACTATTATTGTGTTCCCATTTCTGTGCTGACTTTCTTGTCCATAAGCATAATGTGGGAATTTACTGGCTGGTACATTCCAAGAAACATTTGGAAACCAGATAAATTGATGTTGGGGAACGATAAGCTGATTGTTTTCGTCCGCATCATAATAGTTAAGATAAACAATATCTCTGACTTGGGTCGTCAAATGTGCTTGAAGCGCTGAACCAAAGAGGTCATAGCGAACCCCTTGCGAATATTGATAAGAATCTCCACTACGTACTGGTGCTGGGCTGTAAAAATCATAGTCAAAGTTTGACAGAAAACCGACACCCAGATAACCGCCATAAGGGAGACTAGCTTGACCATTCAAGTCGGTATCAGGGCTTGTAGTATCATAAATAACACCACTTGAATCTGTCGCAAGATTAGTGGTCTTTGGAATGACCGTTAAAAGGTTGGCAAGATTGGTTTTGACTCCTTGGGCCATATCAATATCCGTTGTGATAAAAGAGGCGAGAACAGGGATTTGAAAATTCGTATTATGTACGACGATTTGATAATTGAGATTGACATTATTTGCCCCGTAGTAGAGGGCGACAATCGAGTTTCCGTCGGAATTGGTAATGTTTTGTTCGCCTGTAAAAGCCAATCCAATCGGACAGTCAGACGTACTTTCTGCGGGGACTTGCCAACTTGATTCATCTGCTGAAATGACTTTGTAGATCAAATCTAGATTGGTTCCGGCTAGGGTCCTTCCAACATTAGTAATTCGTCCAGAATCTCCTGCATTCATAGTATAAGTGGTCGCAGGTATGGTCGGGCCGTCCGTTTGTCCAAAGTTTTCAGTACTGATTTGACCTGTTGTTTGACCTGTGATTGGAATAACCTCTGTATTTGCCGACCAATGAAGACCATCAGGCGTTAAAAAGTTATTGGACACAAGATTATTAGCCTTGATTGTAATATTGATACCATCTAGCGTGGCTGGTCCTGTAATGTCATTGGCGACTGAACCGGTCGCAGAAATCGAGCTGATTACAGGGTCTTGACCATTTTGGCTTGGCTGGCAATTGAACCATTTGTGAGAGCAGGATTTATGATTGTTCCGCTCGCCGATAGGCTTGAAGCAATTGTGACATTTGCTTTTGATGAATCCATCGGGAAACTTGGGGCTTTTGAAGTCGAGGAACTTGTCGGTGCTGAACTTGAACTCATTGAAGCTGAAACTCCCGATGAGCTCGCACTTCCTTCTGTACTTGGAGCTAAGCTTGCTTGTGAAGTTGGTGAACTTGCCTCTAAAGCTGATGAGCTTACCTGCGAAGTGGGCACTTCTGCCTGTGAACTTCCTGCATTTCCTTCGGTTGTCGAATCAGACACGGCAAGAGAAGAATTTACAGTTGGATCGGTGACAGCTTCAGTTTGACTTGGTGGGGTAACAGCCAAATTTTCATCAGCCTTTACTGCTAAAGGCAGACTAGTCACTAACAAACTTAAAAGAATTCCAGTGCTAAGTAACCAAAATTTACTTGATGACTTCATCTGAAAGTGCTTTTTCTGATTTTCCAATGCAAAACCTCCTTTTAGTGAATATTTTTTGTTTTCTGATTATTTAATATTATACGCTTAATTAGAAACTTTAGTAAAAATAAAGTAATTATTTTAACTTAATTTAAAAACAAGACTTTTAGAATACAAAAAACCCACCAAAAGTGGTAGGCTGCTATTTTAAAACTAAAAAATCACTGACAAAAGTCAGTGATTAAAAATTCTAATTAGTATTTTTTACGTTTACGTGCTGCTTCTGATTTACGTTTACGTTTTACAGAAGGTTTTTCGTAGTGTTCACGTTTGCGAAGCTCTTGAAGAGTTCCAGCTTTTGTTACTGAACGTTTGAAGCGACGGAGTGCGTCGTCAAGTGATTCATTTTTGCGTACAAGTGTTTTTGACATAGATTTTCACCCCATTTCCAGCTCGAGAGTTCGTGGTCTTTCACACGACTTTCCTATTATATCAAATGGAAAAGACCTTGTCAAACTAGACTAGCTTTGTCGCCTCCTCATTTAAGCGTTCTTGATGAATATTAATTTTTTTATCCAAATAAGCCATCGATTTTTCAAGTTCGGCTAATTCTTTTTCCATTTCCTTTTTACGAGCTTTTAAAACTCCAATTATCATTTCATGCTTATCTGTATTGGCAAAAACTTCTTTAATTTGTGCTAGGCTCAATCCGGCACAGCGATAATGGCGAATGGCATTAATTCTTGATTCTATTGCCTCATCAAAATCACGAATTCCAGCTTTAGTGCGTGGAACTGAGATTAATCCTTCTTTTTCATAGAATCGTAGATTGTAGGCTGAAATTCCTGTTCTCCCTGCAACTGTCGCAATCGTAACCATTTTTTCTCCTTTGAACTTATAAAAATCACTTTTTTATGGCAATTTTACTTTTTTATTTTATTAATTAATAAAAAGTCAATTTTTTCTCTTGACTTAGAGTAACTCTAACTTGCTATAATATAGCATGTTGATTTCAAAGTGTCAACCACCGCATTTTGAATCTTATTTTAAAATAGAAAAGAGTAAAAATTGAATAAAATACAAGAAAAACGTTCCATAAGAGCCTTTATGCTCTCCAATGTGATGGCAGGTTTAGAAGGGTCAATCGTAGCGACCGCTCTACCTGCAATGATGGCGGAATTACATGGAATTAAATTAATGAGTTGGGTTGTAACCATTTATATGCTCCTCATGGCGGTTTCTTCTCCCATTTGGACGAAATTAGCCGAACGCTTTGAATATAAACAAATGTTTGTGCTTGGCACACTCTTATTTACAATAGGTTCTCTCGGCGAAGGATTAGCCATTAATATGCTAATGGTTATTGTCGCACGCGCGCTCATGGGACTTGGTGCTGGTGTGATGATTCAACTTCCTTTTGTCATCTATGGAATGATGTATCAAGCCGATGAGCGAAGACGAGTGATTGGAAATACTGTCGCTGCTTATTCATTTTCAACTATTGCAGGACCAATTGTCGGGGGGCTGATTGTCACTTTACTTGACTGGCGTTGGGTCTTTTTCATCAATATTCCAATTGGGATTTATATGGCTTTTATTGTTTGGAAAAATTTCGACTTGAAAACAGACCATACTAAAAAATCAATTGATTTTGCTGGCTCTGCTTCTTTATCCATCGCTGTCATTGCAATAATGTTGCTTTTCCAAATGATGGGAAATGCAGTCATTAATCTTCCTCTCCTCCTTATCTTATTAGTTGTAAGTTTTCTCTTTTTCATCGGATTTTATTTTGCTGAAAAACGGGCAGTTGACCCAATCGTTCCACTTGAACTTTTCAAAAACCCTTCATTTATCGCTAAAAATATCATGTTTTTCATGCAATATGGCTTCTTTGGTTTTTACACAAATTATCTGCCTACTTGGGGACAAGGAGTCATGGGCGCAACGGCTTTAGTCGGCGGAATGGTTTTGATTCCATCAGCAATCATGCTGGTTATAGGCACTAGAAATGTCAATCATCTCATTCAAAAAGTGGGAGAAAAGAAAACAATCTATATTGGATTTTCCATTATGGTTTTAGGGGCAATTTTCTTATTTAGCTTGCCTGAACATGCCTCAATTATGATGCTCTTTGTGGCAACAGCAATTCTTGGAACTGCCTTTGGAATTGTCAATATCACCTTGCAAGTTGCGGTTCAAGAAAGTGTTGCTAAGCATTTGATTGGTGCAGCGACCGCGGTTAATGCACTACTAAGAACAATGGGAACAACGCTTGTTTTATCTGGGCTATCCATTGCCCTTAATCGTACATTTACTGAGGCAACAGCACATAATCCAAAACTTACAACAACACTTCTTAATCAAATTTCTGATGCAAAAGCTTTAAAAAATATTCCAGTAAATCTTATTGCCCCTTTGCGTCACACCTTATTTAACGGCATGCACTTGCTTGCTCTTATCTCAGGATTACTTCTTTTCATCGCTCTTTTTGTCAATTGGCTCGACCCTTGGAAAAAAGGCTTAGAATAGGAAAAAAACTGCTGACAGGCTCGTCAGTAGTTTTTATTTTGCTGACAAAACTTCTGTCATAGGATAGCCGTTTGCGCTTTAGCGCATTTACGGATATGCTAGTATTTCCGTCAGTAATTTTTGAGTTCATTAAAGTCTGCAATTGATTTTTCTAATAAATGATGTAAACTGTCAGCATCATTTTCTAACCATTCTTCCCAAGCCACACTATAAACTGCTCGAGCTAGGCGAACAGCTAATCTTGCACTTCTTTCACCATAAGCTATCAGTAAATATTCAACTAATAGTTCTTCGATTTTGCTTTGTTTTAAAAGTTCGCGTTCTTCCAAATCTGGGTGACTGGCAATTATTTTTTGTCTTTTGACTGTTCTTTCTCGATGTTCATCAAAGAAGTCTGCAGCGTAAAAATAACTTTCAAGAACAATAGCCAAAGGATTATTCGCTTTTGATTCTTTCATTTTCGTCAGTAACATTTGGCTGTATTGCTCACCGCCAGCAAAGAAAATATCTGCTTTATTTTTAAATTTACGAAAAAATGTTCGCTCTGTTAAACCAGCTTTGGTGGCAATTTGTAGAACAGTTGTATTCTCATAACCTTGCGCTGTAATCAATTCCAAGGCTGCTTCATATAATTTTTCTTGACTTGTTTTTTTCATCTCTTCCCCTAAATGTCAGTTTGTGACATTTCCCTTGACAAGACTCCTCTAAAGGATTATACTATTCTCAAATGTCAGTTACTGACATTATATAAAATGCCTTTAAAACTGTCAAGAAAAGTTGATAAAGCACATTAAGGAGAAAATAAATGGTTAAAGCACTACAATACAAAACATTTGGTAAACCCGATGTTCTTCAACTCGTGGACCTTCCTCTCGTCCATCCAAAAGCTGACGAAGTTTCTATCAAAGTCAGTCATGTTGGACTCAATCCAATGGATTGGGCTATTATGGGAAATCCTGAAGTGGCTCCAAATTTTGGTGTCAAACTTCCCCAAACTTTTGCCTATGATTTTGCTGGAATAATCGATGAAATTGGTCCAGAAGTGACCGACTTTAAAGTTGGTGACCATGTTTTTGGAACAACAATGAGAGGTGCAGCAACCGAACAACTCATTTTTTCAACGAAAGAACGTGGACTTTTTCATAGACCCGATTTTGTAGAAGATGACGTCACCTCTACTCTTGCCGTGGCTGGCCATACTGCGGCAGTTGCTCTGCGAAAAGCTCACGTAACAGCAGGGGATACTCTTTTAGTTGGTGGTGCAGCCGGTGGCGTAGGAATTTTTACGGTTCAACTTGCTCAAATTTAGGCGCTAAAGTAATCGGTACTGCTTCTGACTCTACCGCTGACTTCCTACAAGATTTAGGTGCCGAACAAATAAGTTATGGCCCGGGTCTGGCTGACCGTTTGAAAAATAAAGAAATCACGGCGGCTATCGATCTATTCAGCCATGAAATGCTTAAAGCTGCTCTCGAATTAGGAGTCAAAGCCGATAAGATGTCGACTGTCATCATGTATCCAGAGCCTCCAGCTGGGATTCCAACGGCTACAGGTGGCGAAGCTCTTCCTTCTGATATGGAAATGATTTTAAATGCCATCTCTAATCATCAACTGACGGTTCCAATTGCAGCTAAGTACTCTATCGATGACTATTTGGAAGCAATCAACTTACAGATGAATCGTCACGCACATGGAAAAATCGTTCTTTATTTTTAAATAAATAAAAAAACAGTCAAATCAGACTGTTTTTATTTACTCCAATCAATTGGACTTTGACCAGATTCAACCAGAAATTCATTGGTTTTTGAGAAAGGATGCGAACCAAAAAATCCACGACTTGCTGACAAAGGTGACGGATGCGCCGCTTCTAGTATGAGATGCTTACTTCCATCAATTAGTTTGGCTTTCTTTCTAGCAAAACCACCCCAAAGAATGAAAACTTTTGGTCGCTCATCATCTGAGGCAATCTTGATAATTTCGTCTGTCAACGGTTCCCAAATTTTACCAGCATGGGCATTTGAAGCAAACTCAGGTACGGTCAGAACTGCGTTTAGAAGTAAAACACCTTGTTCGGCCCAAGCCGTCAAATCACTGTCATCTTTAGAAAAACCTTCCTCACGCAATTCTTTTTGGATATTAACAATCGAGTCTGGACGATTCACTTTGAAAGTAGCAGGATAAGAAAAAGCCAAGCCTTGAGCTTTCCCGGGCTGAGGGTAAGGGTCTTGCCCAACAATGATAACCTTTGTTTGTGCCAAAGGAGTCAATTCAATCGCCCGAAAAATTTGATTTTCTGGTGGATATACTTTGCCCTCTTGATAAGTCTGATTGATAAATTCAATCATTTTAGGAAAATAATCTTCTGCTAATCGATTGCGTAAGGGTTGTGACCAATCTGTTTTCTTCATTTTTCTTGTCCTCTCTCCACAAAAATTCGGAGGGTTGTTTTCAATTTTTCTGTTGCTGTCTTTCTGAAATCACTGATATAAATTTCTCGATGATGAAATTCTTTGTAAACAGCTTTTAAATCATGTTCTTTAGCATACTCAAAGAGTTTCTCAAAGCTTTCCCCTTCGTCATCAAAAGAACCTAAATGAATGGTTTGCAGACATAATCCGTCTTGAATAGCTTCAAATTTAACTTTTGATAAATCAAATCCTTTTTTACTCTCAACTAACTTCTTAGCTTTTTCAACTATTTCAGAATCCACAAAATCGGGCATTCTAATCATCAATCGCCAAATAAAGTCATTTTTATCTAGTTTACCAGCTCTAGGTTCATTTTTACTGGTCCATAAACCTTCAAGAGGCGGAACCACAAAAGGTTGGAAATTTTCAATTATAAAGTCTGGGTTTCGATAAGACATTGAAATCATATAGGCTGTCGCATACAAATATTGAATGGCTTCTTGAAAAGCTGGACTTGTTGGTGCTCCTTTGCCATCTATCATTAGATAATTAAGGGCAGGCAGCTCAATTAAAGAAATTCCTTTTGGTAAATAATAATTTTTATCAGATTTTTTATAATCAATTTTCGGGCTAGACATGCTTTTATTATATCAAATTTATAAATAAAAAAAACCTGCCTTAATGACAGATTTTTTATTTTCAAATTAGAGATTTGCAACGTTATGATAAACTTTTTGGACGTCATCGTCATCTTCAAGAGCATCAATGAGTCCTTCAAAGATTTCTAAATCTTCAGGTGAAAGTTCAACTTCTGATTGAGGAATCATTTCTAATTCTGTTGTTGAGAACTCAGTAATTCCAGCTTCTTTAAGTGCTGCAATTCCTTTATGAAGGTCTGTTGGTTCTGTATAAACAACAATATTTCCTTCTTCTTCGGTCACATCATGAACATCAACTTCAGCATCAAGCAAAATTTCAAAGATATGGTCAGGGTCAGTTCCTTCAAAAACAATCACCCCTGTATTGTCAAACATATAGCTGACAGCACCGGCTGCTCCGATATTCCCACCATTTTTGTGGAAAGTAGTACGGACATTAGCGATTGTACGGTTAACATTTGAAGTCAAAGTTTCGGCGATAACCATTGAACCATTTGGTCCAAATCCTTCATAACGTCCTTGAACGAAAGTTTCATCACCACCACCTTTGGCTTTATCGATTGCTTTATCAATAACGTGTTTTGGAACTTGCGCTTGTTTGGCACGTTCAATAACGAATTTTAATGATGAATTTGATTCTGGATCTGGTTCACCTTGTTTAGCAGCGGCATAGATTTCAACACCGAATTTTGCATATACTTTAGAAGTTGCACCGTCTTTAGCGGTTTTTTTAGCAACAATATTGGCCCATTTACGTCCCATTGGAATAATCTCCTTGAAATTTTATTTAAATTATTGGCAGAGGATTAATCTGCATGATTTTTTCTATCATATTATATCACAATTTGTAAAGGCTCGTCTATGAGAAATCAAAAAAATCCCGATTTTACGGGATTTTACTTTAATTTCATCAGGGATTATTCTTGTGAGGAAATTTCATTAGAGTTTTCTTCACCTTCTTTTATTTTCATTCTTAATAAGAACACGGCAGCAATAATCCATAAAACAAGCGAAACAAATATAATAACCCAAGCAAAGATTCCTGCAATCAGTGTTAAAATTGCTGCTGCATTGCTCAAATTGAATCTTCTATTTTGGCGAAGTAAAATAATCGCAAGGATAAATGTTGCTATTCCTACAAACCCAATAATAATTTTGATAAACATAGCAGGGCCAGAATTTGCTGCATTAAATCCGGCTTCAAAGCTGTTTGAACCAGTTGAATTGAGTGCTTGCGATAGTGAAGCCATTGAAACGATGGTTGAAAGCACAACCAAGGCAGCACCAATGATGTTAAGAATCCCCGTCACTTTGACAAGATTCTTCATGCTTTTTTCAGTCATAATAAAAATTCCTTTTCTTTTTATCATAACATATTTTTACGTTATTTACAAATATTTATCGTAAATGTCTATCTGATTGATGAACGAATTGGTTTTCGACCAAAATTTTGTTCTTCAAATTGAACATTTCCTAATTGATAAATTTCATCAGCTTTTTGTGTCAAGTTGTCCCATGGGTTTTGCCCAATTTTACTGATAATTTTTCCCCGATTTTGAGCTAAAATTTCTTGACCAGTTTTTGAAAAGCCTAGCACATGAATTTGTTCTGGTAAATCAAACTGCTTTGGAATATTTAACAAAATATAAGTTAAAAGCCTACGAACACGTACTTTCGTATAACGTTTGGTATAAACTTGTTCGACCAATTCATCAAAATTTTTAGCAGATTTGACCGCCTTTTTTAAGCGGACAGAAAGTTCTTGATTGACTTGAAAAATATTTTCCAAGTGCTCATCAACTCGAATTTTATATTGCAGAAGTGGAAAATAAGCTGCCCAATTAGTTTTTGGACTTGCATAAGCCGCTAAAATGGCTGACGGAACATGATTTTTTATTGCTGACAAGTCTGTCAGCACCAATTTATTACTGACAGATTGATTAGTTTGCTCTGTCAGTAAATTTTGCCTTTCTGTCAGTGAAAATAACTCCTGACGGAGTGCGGTTGCACTAGCAAATCCTTCTGTCAGCTCTAGTGAATGAAATTTTCCGACGCGTTTAATCGCTTGTAAATTAATTTGTTTACCTGCCGCTGCTTTAGCATAGGCAAGAGCTAAGACGTGATTTGGTGTGTTCCCGTCAAATTCAATTCCCGTAAAATGCTGCCACATTTTTTGAGTTTTTTCAGGGTAGGAAAGCTGGTCAGCTAATGATTGAATGTAACTTTCCATTTCCTCCCCTCTTTTTTCATAAATATCAGCAATTTCATTATAATCAATTGCTGATTCTGAACCAAAAGCCAGGTCAGTAATTCCAAGATTTTTTAAAATATCCACAGCACCACTTGCAAAAAAATCAGCTGCCTGTGCCGAAACAGTGACAGGTAATTCAACCACTAAATCAGCACCACAAGCTAAAGCCATTTGTGCTCTCGTCCATTTATCAAAAATAGCAGGCTCACCTCGCTGCATCCAATTCCCTGACATGGCTACTATTTTTATGCCCTCAATCTGGTTCAAAAGATATTCATGTCCTTTATGAAATGGATTAAATTCGGCAATAATTCCTGTAATCTTATTCATTTTCTACCTCTAAAAAAATCTGTCAGTAACTGACAGAAATATTTTTCGATTATTTTTTACAGACAAAGAACCAACGCGCACTTTCTTCGCTCGGCGCCTCGTCAGTAAAATCTGCACAGACCATCGCTTCTTTAAAGCCAGCAGTTGCCAAGCGTGCGAGATAATCGTCGATTGGATAAGTCCGTTCTTCATGAACTTCGTCTTTTCGTGTAAATTTCCCATCAGAACCCTGAATGAAAAAACTTAATTCATGGACAATAGAATGTGGAACTTCTCCTGCAAATGAGTCCCATAAAAAAGCAAAATCTTCCGCATTTTCATGGTAAGAGTAATTGGGGAAAACTTCATCTACTTGATAAGTTGAATGCACATCAAAAATAAAAGTTCCACCTTCATTTAGTATTTCAAAAACACCATCAAACGTAGCTTGTAATTCATCCAAATTTTCCAAATAGCAAAGTGAGTCAGAATAGCAAGTTACCGCATCAAATTTTCCAAGTCCAGAAAGTTCGCGCATATCTCCAGCAGTAAAATCAAGTTGATAACCAGCTTGTCGAGCTTTTTTACTGGCCAAAGTTAACATTTCTTCAGAAATATCAAGTCCGGTCACTTTGTAACCTTCTTGGGCCAAACGAACTGATAAAGCACCAGAGCCACAAGCTAATTCAAAAACTGATTTTGTTTCTTTTGGTAAATGTCTTTTTGTAAAATCAAGCCATTGCTCATAAAGTTCTTGGTCCATGACCTGATCATAGACTCTCGAAAAATCTTCGTAAAATACCATTTCAGCCCTTTCTAGAATTACTGACAGCTCTTTTAATAGGGCTGTCAGTAAATTTTAAAATAAATAAGAGCTCTGTCAGTAAGACCGACAAAGCTATTAATTATTCAGCCATAAATCCAGAAATATCTACCATTGGTGCATCAGACCAAAGTTTTTCTAAATTAAAGTGTCCACGTTCATCATGTCCAAAGACACTGACTACGATATCACCAAGGTCAATCAAAACCCAACCTGTTTTTGCATCGCCTTCAATATGACCTGCTGCTTTTGCTCCAGCAAGTTCAGCCGCTTCAGCAATATTATCAGCAATTGCATCTAACTGACGGCTATTCATTGCTTCCATGATCACAAAATAATCTGCAACAAATGTCACTTCAGACATATCTAAGGCCACAATATCAAGTGCTTTTTTATCATCGGCTGCTTTTACAACCACTTCAAGTAATTTTTTTGAATCCAATTCTTTCCTCCGAGACTTTTTGCCTCTTTTTATTCATTAAAAATCTTTTTAAGATTTATTATTCATTTTCTCTAGCTTCTTTACAATCAAATGTAAAAACTAGACCCACTTATTTTAACATAAAAAGTTACAGCAACCAAAAGTTGCCTGTTATATTCATTATTTTTAGAGAAATTTTAAAAAACGCTTCTGTGAATGATTACTGGTATAACCTTGATGTTCATAAAATTGATGCGCCTCATGCCTTTTCACTCCGGAGTTCAGTCTAATAACTTTAATCTCTCTCGCTTTAGCCTTTTCTTCTAAGGCATTAAGTAATTGAGCCCCAATTCCCTGTCCTTGATTTTTTTCATCCACAACTAAACCTAAGACATTTAGCATCACTTGTTCAGCATAAACCGGAGCATAAATTTCCGCTTCGATGAAAGCTGTCACTCTTTCTCCCAATTCAAAAACAAGAAATTCATGGTCAGCATCTTTTAAAATACGTGCAAGATTTTTCTTGACAGCCACTTCAGAAATTGGATAACCAAGTACTCCAGAAAGGCGAGCAATGTCAAGATAATCTTTCATTTCAGCTTTTCTAATCATTCATTTTCCTCTGTTCATAATAAGCAGTTTATCTCTAACGATATTTCAAGACAAATAACCAATAAAAGCATTATAGGCTTCAAAAGTTTGAGGGTAAATGGTCAAACGACGTTCTGCCAAATACTCAACCAAACGCATGGTTTCAAAAGCAACTGCTTGATTTAAATCTTGATTAGCAACGGCACGGGCTTCAATGACCCCAGGAAATGTTCGACCTTCCTCAATGTAATCTGCTACATACAACACCTTAGCCAAACCAGACATTTCTTTATCTCCGACCGTATGAATCTCAATCGCCCTTAAAACTTCTTCATCTTCAAGTCCGAAATCTTCACGCATTTTATAAATTCCGACTTTTCCATGCCAAATATTATTATCCCAATTTTTCAAATCAGAATCTAAGCCATATTTATCAATCAAGGCTAGAAAAGTTTCATCATCCACTTCTTTACAATAGTCATGTAAAAGTCCAGCTAAACTTGCTTTATGCGGGTCAACTTCATATTTTTGCGCTAACGCAATCGCTGCTTTTTCCACACCGAGCATATGTTCAAAACGTGATTTTTTGACCATGCTAGCAATTTTCGCTAACAAATCCTCTCTTGATAAATTCACTTCTGGATAAAAGTCAAACATATAAGCCTTCTTTCAAAATGTAATCTAAAACCTTCGGTGCCAAAAGAAAATGTGGTTTAATTCCACGGTGCAATTGTTCCCGAATCAAATTTCCAGAAATATCCATCATTGGAACATCCACCCACATAATCGGATAAGAAGTTCCTGCCCGATAACGAGGCCTACGAATCCCAACGAATTGAACTAATTCTAATAACTCATCAATATGTGCCCAATGAGCTAAACCAGAAATCATGTCACCACCGATAATAAAATAAAAATCACAATCTGGATTTTCTTCATGAAGCTCAAGTACCGTTTGATAAATATCAGCGCCATCTTTAGCTTTCAGGCGACAAGCGTCTACTTCTAAACCAGGACAATCTTCAATAGCTGCGGTCAGCATAGCTGCAACATGCCCGTCAGTATTATGTTCTGGTAAAAAGACAACTTTTTCCAAATTAAGTTCTTGGCGCACTTGGTCAGCAATTGTCAAATGGCCAACATGAACAGGATTAAAATTACCCCAAAAAAGTCCGATTGCCCGTCGTTTCTCGTCTTCTTTAGCTTTTAATTCTACCTTTGTAAAAGGAGTCAATAAATCTATTGCCATTTGTTCACCCATTATATCTTAGTCTTTGATTATTTTTTAGAACACTTTATTTCACAATATTTTTAACTTCAACCGAAATTTTGCGATTTTCTTTGCGGTCAGAAACTTTAAACACAATGAGATTTCGACCGATGATTTGAACCACATCAAGTCCCATTTCTTCAATTGCTTCTGCCACATCTGTTGCCACTTCATCTGAGTTTTGTAAAATATTAACTTTGATTAGTTCACGTGCATCAGCAGCATTACGAATGCTTGTCAAAATTTCATTAGACAAACCACTTTTGCCAATTTGAACAATTGGTTTAATATTAACTGCCAAGCTACGCAAGTAGCGTTTTTGTTTTCCGTTCATTTCCATGATTTAATTTTTCCTATTTCTATTTTTAAAATTTCCGGCAACCTTTAGTTATTGGGTAATTTCCAACTCAATTCAGGCGCAATCAATCCTTTAATCAGATACCCTTCTTCACCCTCAACCACTGATTGCACCAAGGCACTTTTTCGTAATTCAGGTAACTGATAGGCTTTTTCGTAAGGTAACTCTAACTCAAAAGCATCAAAAAGTTCATGTAATTTTTCCAAAATTGCTGTTTTCAGCCATTGCACGCCACTTTCAGATTTAATTGAGAGTTGTAAACTTGGCGATAAAGTTGGCAAGAAATCACTTGGTGCTATATCCATTTTATTATAAACATTCAGCACAGGAATATTGGTAAGCTTCAAATCTTCCATGATTTTTAATACTGTTTGTTCATGAATTTCGTGATGAGGGTTGCTGGCATCCACAACATGAATCAGTAAATCAACATTAGCTGATTCTTCTAGTGTTGATTTGAATGCTTTAATCAGCTCTGTTGGCAGGTTTTGGATAAAACCGACAGTATCGGTCAGTGACACCGTAAAATCTTCAACCAGTTTAACTGCTTTTGTTGTGGCATCCAAAGTCGCAAAAAGTTCATTTTGCTCATATTGTTCTTTATCAAGCCCAACTAAAGCATTCATAATGCTGGATTTTCCGGCATTGGTGTAACCAATTAAACCAATCCGAAAAATTCCTGATTTCGAGCGTTTTTGACGAATATTTTCCCTTGTTTTTTCAACTTTTTTGAGGGCTTTATCAATG
This sequence comes from Lactococcus sp. FSL K6-0773, assembly GCF_038006485.1. Lineage (NCBI taxonomy): Bacteria > Bacillati > Bacillota > Bacilli > Lactobacillales > Streptococcaceae > Lactococcus > Lactococcus sp. FSL K6-0773. The sequence goes on from NZ_JBBOVF010000001.1 coordinate 1,591,022, forward strand.
TTTTCAATTCGAGTGCGAATATAACGTCGATCTGTTTCAAGCTTGGTTTCACCCGGCCCTTTAGAACCAATTCCCCCACCTTGACGGCTGAGCATAATCCCTTGTCCCACCAAACGAGGCAAAAGATAATTGAGCTGGGCTTCTTCAACTTGAAGCATTCCTTCATGCGAGCGCGCACGCATAGCAAAAATATCCAAAATCAATTGCATTCTATCGATGACTTTGACACCCAAAGCTTCTTCTAAATTGACATTTTGCCTTGGTGATAAGCGATCATTGAAAATAACCGTATCAATTTCACCCACTTCAATCGCCCAACGCATTTGTTCTAATTTTCCAGAACCAATCATTGTCCGACTATCTGGACGTTCTCTTTTTTGAGTGAATTGGTCAATAACCAAGCCGCCAGCTGTTTTTGTCAGTTCAGCAAGTTCAATCATTGATGACTCAAAAGCCTGAAAATTTTCAGCTGTTTCCACTCCTGCAAGGAGAACTCTTTCTTGTTTTTCTTCTAAATCTATCAAATTTTTAGTAAAATTTTCCTTTTTTATTTTTGTCAGCTGAGTTTAGTCTAAAATTGTTATGGAACCAAACTCTGTTCATTTATTTATTCAGTTGTCACAATTCTTTTGATTTGAGAATTTACTGACAGATTTTTCAGCTCGTCAGCAAAGAATGTCGGGAAAGCTTTGTAATTTTTATACTCAGCAATTGGAATCCATTTCAAAAATTCTTTGCTACCATCAGTCCCAAAACTCTCCGATTTTACTGACAGATTTTCTGTCAGTGGTTTCATCAGAAAATAAAAACTCAATTCATGACAATTGACCTTATTTAAAAAAACACTTTCCTGACCTGTAAAAAAATTTTCATGGATAAAAGCTAATCTTTCGATTTCAAGTTGTAAACCAGTTTCCTCATAAAGCTCACGCAGACAAGCCTCCTCGGCCGTTTCACCCAGTTGCACGGCACCACCAACCGAATAATAATAATCATTGTGGTCATTGCCAACCATCAAAACAGCATCATCTTTAATAATAATTCCAGCTGCCCGATATCGAAACCACTGATTATTACGCGTAAAACCAATATCCTGACTAGTCTCTTCCATTTTAATTCTCCAAGATTTTACTGACAGAAATTCTGTCAGTAATTTTACAAGACAAACTGTGAATATTCTTTACCCAATCAAAGCCTTACGAACAACTACATCCACACCTTCTGGCACCCAAGCTGCCACAACTGCTTTTTGTGGCACACGAACCCAGCCGAGACCAGAAAAGACAATATCCGATTTGTCAGTAATTTTAAACTCACGACGAACCAATTTAGCACCAACTAAAGCAGGAGCCAAGAGTTCTCCTTTATGCTTTTCATAAAATTCAGTTGCACCTTCAAGTTTCGTCCGATGAACGTTGATTTCATTGTCAAAATAAGCCGTCATTCCTTGACGTTCGCCACTTATAAAATCAAAACGTGCCAAACCACCAAAGAACAATGTTTGTTCAGGATTGAGCTGATAAGTTTTCGGCTTAATTTCTTTACGCGGTGACACGTATTTCAAATCTTCTGGTTCCAAATAATGAGCCATTTGCCCACGGTGAATAATTCCCGGTGTGTCAATCAATGCCGAATCTTCATCAAGCGGAATTTCAATCTTATTAAGAGTTGTCCCAGGGAAACGTGAAGTTGTAATCACATCCTCAGAACCTGAAGCTGATTTAATAATTGCATTAATCAAAGTTGATTTACCAACATTCGTTACCCCAACCACATAGACATCACGCCCACGGCGGTAGTATTCAATAGTTTCCATCAATTCAGCCACATCATCTTTATTTTGAGCTGAAGTCACTAAGATATCTTTAGGTTTAAGCGAACGTGAAGCCGCTTGTTCTCTTAACCAAGCAGTTAATTTCCCAACTTTTAGTGATTTTGGTAAAACATCACGTTTATTGGCAACCATGAGTAAATCATTTCCACCAGTCAATTTATGAAGGTTAGGAATCAAAGAGCCGTTAAAGTCAAAAATATCAACCACATTGACAATCAAAGCGTCATGTTGACCAATTTCTTTAAGCAAACGCAAAAAATCTGCATCCGTCAAACTTGTCGGTGCAATCTCATTATAATGGCGCAAGCGGAAACAACGCTGACAGTATAAATCCTCAGTTTTGATAGAAGCTTCGCTTCCCTCATCTCCAGCCTGAACAGCTTCCATTTGGTCGCGTTCAGCTATTTTTTTCTTCAAAGCACCCGCAGGCAAAAAGCCAAGTGCATTTTTATCCTCAGTTTGAATTTTTGCACCACAACCAATACAGTACAAATCTTCCATTGTATTTTCATTTTCAATCATATTGCTTATTATACCACATTTCAACAGCATTTTTAGCCTTTTTTCCTATAATAAAAGACCTATTTTAATCATCTTTTTACTGACAAATTTTTCTGTCAGTAAATTTCAAAATAAAAAAGAGAACGACAACTTGTCAATTCCCTTTTTTTACTGACAGAATTATTGTCAGTAATTTTTATTGTACAGAATAGTTAGGTGCTTCTTTAGTAATTTGTACATCATGCGGATGTGATTCTTTCAAACCAGCACCAGACATTTCGATAAATTGTGCTGAATCATGCAAAGCAGTAATATCAGCCGCACCAGTATATCCCATTCCCGCTTTCAAACCGCCAAGCATTTGGAAAACGATATCTGTCGCTGTTCCTTTATAAGCCACACGTCCTTCAATTCCCTCTGGAACAAGTTTGTTAGCTTCATTAACAGCCCCTTGGAAATAACGGTCTTTAGAACCTTTTTTCATGGCTGCCAAGCTACCCATTCCACGGTAAGTTTTAAACTTACGACCTTGGAAGATTTCAAATTCCCCAGGAGATTCGTCAGTACCTGCAAGCATTGAACCAAGCATAACAGCGTCTCCACCAGCAGCAAGCGCCTTAACAATATCACCAGAATATTTAATCCCACCATCAGCGATGATTGTTTTACCAAATTCACGCGCCACATTTGCCGCATCATAAATGGCTGTAATTTGCGGAACACCTACACCAGCAACAACACGAGTCGTACAGATAGAACCAGGACCAATCCCAACTTTAACCACATCAACACCAGCTTCAAACAAAGCACGAGCACCCTCACCAGTAGCAATATTACCAGCAATCAAAGTACGGTCTGGGAAATGATTACGGATTTCACGGATTTTACGTAAAACACCAGCTGAATGTCCATGAGCCGTATCAATAACAATCGCATCAGCCCCTGCAGCGAACAAAGCTTCCGCACGCTCAAAAGTATCAGAAGATACACCAACTGCTCCAGCAACAAGCAAACGACCTTGCTCATCTTTAGCAGCATTTGGGAATTCAATCACCCGTTCAATATCTTTAATTGTAATCAAACCAGCCAATTTACCAGCTTCATCAACCAAAGGTAATTTTTCAATTTTATGCTCTTGCAAAATACGAGCAGCTGTATCTAAAGTTGTTCCAACCGGAGCAGTAATCAGATTTTCAGAAGTCATCATATTTTTGATTTGTTGATTATAATCCGTAATAAAACGCAAATCACGGTTAGTAATAATCCCTACCAATTTACGATTTTCAAGCGTATCAACGATTGGTACGCCAGAAATTCGGTAAGTTGCCATCAAGTTTTCAGCTTCTTCAATTTTATGATTTGGAGTCAAGAAAAACGGATCTGTAATAACACCAGATTCTGAACGTTTCACTTTATGAATTTCTTCAGCTTGTTCCTCAACAGACATATTTTTATGAACTACACCAAGTCCACCTTGACGCGCCATTGAAATAGCCATTTTTGAGTCAGTTACAGTATCCATGGCAGCAGAGATAATTGGAATATTCAAAGTCAAATTTTTAGCCAACTTTGTCTTCATACTCACCTCATTTGGTAAAACATGAGACTCTGCTGGAATCAGCAATACATCATCAAAAGTAAATCCCTTTTTCAAAAACTTAGTTTCCCAGTTTGACATCGAAAATATTCCTCCATTATCGTGCTATATATAAGCAATATAGCTATATTTCTATGGCATTCGCCAATTTTTTATTTTTACTATTCTACCACTATTCCCAAAGCATTTCAACAGTAGAAAACAGATTAAATAAAAAATATGCATAATTTAAACTCATAATTACCTTATTATTTCATAAACTTGCCTTAAATATGGTAACATATATTATGCAAGTTAAAAAAAGCGAGCTTAAATTACGCTTTAAGTCAAATTAAAAACAAAATAATTAAATAATTAATTTGTTTTTACTAAAAAGCAACATTCCTTTTTTATTATCATTGTAAAATATAATAATAACTCTCATTTACCTCACAACCAATCAAAAGAAAGCAATAATTTTAGAAATGAAACTGAAAAAAACTCACATTATTTCACTAATACTCTTTTCTGGATTACTATTTACAAAACCAGTATTAGCTGAAGACACTATTAGTTCAGATAACACCCCGATGGGGCACTACATTGAGCAAATTCAAACTCAAGAAACTTCCAAGGACAGTAGTAGTGATACATCATCTACAACTCCTAATATCAGAGCACGTTCATTTGCAGCAGCTCCAACTGCCAATGTTCCCTCTGATCTCAAGTCCGATGATAATACACTGCCAAGAAAAGATGCTGTAGATATTGCTAGCTATCAATCATGGATGACACAAGCAGACTTTAATTCTCTTAAGACATCTGGTGTCAAGTCAATCGTTGTTAAACTAACCGAAGGAACTAATTATACGAACCCATATGCTGCAAATCAAATTAAAATGGCACAGAATGCCGGATTAAATGTTGCAGTTTATCACTACGCACGCTTAACAGGAGCCAATTCACAAAGTGATGCAAATTCATTAGCCATACAGGAAGCCGCATACTTTGCAAAAGTAGCTAAATCTTTTGGATTGTCTAGCAACATTGTAATGATTATGGACTGCGAGCAACCTTATAGAGATGGCTCGGGAAATATTATCGGACCCAATCCCATAACGGTTGATTGGGCAACAGCTGGTGTACAATTTGCTAACACGCTCAAAGCAAATGGTTATAGCAACACAAAGTTTTATACCTCTGCTTCATGGATTGGAACAGATACAGCAACTTGTCAAATGAACTATAATACTCTAGGTGGTCCCAAAAATCTTTGGGCTGCTCAATATCTATATGGCAAGCCATCTTCTAGTAATCTTCAGAATACGCAATATGGTGCTTGGCAATATACAAGTCAGATGTATTATCAAGGAACCTCTAACTTGAAAGCCAATGCTGTTGATACTTCAATTGATTATAGTAATTATTTTACCTCTACATCCCCTGTTCCTCCTTCAACTTATACTATAACATTTAACACAGACGGTGGAACACCAATTGCCAATCAATCGGTTGCAGCTGGTAGTGTAGTAAGCCAACCAGCAGCTCCTACTAAAGCTGGATTTAACTTCTCAGGTTGGTATAGTGATTCTTCACTTACTCAAGCTTATAACTTCGCAAAAGTAATTACATCTAATACAACCCTTTATGCTAAATGGATCCCGATAACATCTCCTTCAATTTCTTACCAAGCCCAAGTCCAAAATATAGGATGGCAAAAAAATTCCTATAACGGAGAAACTGCTGGTACAACTGGGTTAGGGTTACGCATGGAGTCACTTAAAATTAGCCTTATCAACCTTTCAAACGGTCTGACTAATTCAAATAGTCACATTCAATATCAGGGTTATGTACAAAATATCGGATGGCAAAATCCGGTTCAAGATGGGACAATTGCTGGAACAGTTGGACAAGGGTTGCGATTTGAGGCAATAAAAATGAATTTAAGCGGAGAAATAGCAAATCAATACGATCTATACTACCGAGTTCAAGCTCAAAATATTGGATGGATGGATTGGGCAAAAAATGGCGAAGCTGCTGGAACTTCTACGATGTCCTACCGTTTAGAAGCCATTCAAATTCAACTCGTTAAAAAAGGAAATCCAGCTCCTGGAGCTACAACTTTTACTTTTTTGACTACTCCTTCCCTCCAGTATTGCACTCAGGTTCAAAACATTGGCTGGCAAAATCCTGTATCTACTGGTCAGATCTCTGGAACGGTGGGTAAAAGCTTACGAACGGAAGCTTTAAAAATTAATATTGGCAACCTTTCAGCAGGTATTGACGGTGGGGTATCGTATAGCAGCCAAATTCAAAATATTGGCTGGCAAGCACCAGTATCCAATGGTCAAATCTCTGGAACTGTAGGACAAAGTCTACGTTTAGAGGCCTTGAAAATAAACCTCACTGGTAGAATCTCACAGTATTTTGATATCAATTATGCCAGCCAAGTCCAAAACATCGGCTGGCAAGCACCAGTATCCAACGGTCAAATCTCTGGAACTGTGGGAATGTCCTTACGAGTTGAAGCTGTAAAACTCTCTCTTTCTCCAAAATAAAAAAGAAAAAATTAGATTAAATAATCTAATTTTTTTCTTCATAAATCTGACCAAGTTCTTCTTTAATTTTTGAAGATGAGGTTTTTCCTCTCGGAAAATACATGATTTTCAAATTTGGAAAATCCTCTTTTAAAAAATCAAATTTTCCTCTCCAATCATCTCCCATTGCAAAAATATCTACATCAAACATGTCAATATACAAAGCTTTATCATCCCAAGATTGCTCTGGGACAACCAAGTCTACATACCTGAGGGCTTCCAAAACATACTTACGCGTATCATATTCTTGATAAGCTCTCTTTCCTTTTGTCTCATTAAATTCATCCGTTGAAAGCATCACAACAAGACGGTCTCCAAGATTTCTTGCATTACGTAACATATTGATGTGACTTTCATGCAAGATATCAAAGGTTCCAGCTACTAAAACAATTTTTTCCTTTTCTTTCATTATTTTCACACCCCATGTAAATTCGAACCAATGGTGATAACATTAGTTCCCCTATTCGTCCAATAATTCCAAGACTGTCCTGGAATTAAAGTCCAAACTCCAACACTCAAGCCTGATTGATGAGCCATATTAATATTTTGAGCATTTAACGTAGGGATAGCAGCAGCTGTGTTCCCATTTTTATATAAAATAACATCAAGCCCAGAATTATTACCTAAAGATTTTGCAGTAGTAATCTCATTATTGGTAAGACTCCCAGTAATATACATAACTTTTACATCCGGAAGCTGTGTTTTTACGTTTCTCAAAGGCGCTGTGTAAAATGAAGTAACAACAGCAGAATCAGCATAACCATACTTTTTCAAAGTATCTACCAAGTTATTCATTGCTTCAGTATTTACTTTATTCACCTTGATTTGTAAAAATGGAATTAAGCTATTGGTTTTAACAGTTTGCATCCATTCATCCAGAGTGGGAACTTTATCTCCTGTTACTGCCCCGCTATCACTTTTTAAATTATATTCTTTTATTTGGCTCAATGTCATTAAACTTATCGTACCACTACCATTAGTGGTACGATTGATTGTATCATCGTGTATCATAACCCACTGATTATCACTTGTAAGTTGTAAATCCCCCTCAACTGCAGGATACAAACTAGTTTGAACAGAAGGCCCCGAGTTTTCTGGATAAACCCGATGATTCCCTCTATGTTGGAGTAAAGTATATTTTAAAGTTGAATTGATAAAAGCATTTGTAGAAACACCTGGAGCCGAAACCCATTTTGGCTCAACGATAATTCTTAATGATTCTAAGCGATAACCAAGACGAGCAGTTCCTGCGATATCCCCATTCCTCGCCCAATCTAACCAACCAATATTTTGACAATAAGTTTGATAGTACACATTAAAATATCTAGACAGATTACCTGCTAAAGAAACTTGAAGCGTCTCATCTCTCAAGCTTTGCCCCACCGTTCCAGAGATTTGACCATTGGATACTGGTGCTTGCCAGCCAATATTCTGAACCTGACTAGCATATTGAACTGCGTTTGATTGATCCTCTCCATTATTACCAATGTTAATTTTCAAGGCTTCAATACGTAACGCTTTCCCTTGAGTGCCCGCGATTCCCCCACTTCGTTTTACGTCCTGCCAGCCTATATTCTGAATTTGGACTTGATAGGTAATTCCTGGCTCTGCAATGTAAGCTGGAACATCATCTAAAACAAAAGTATCTCCAAGCTTAACCAATTGAATCTGCAAGGATTCTAATCTAAGACTAAGGTTACTCGTGCCAGCAGTTGCCCCATTAGTCGCCCAACCTAACCAACCAAAGTTTTGAACTTGCACACGATAATAAACGTTATATAACTTAGCAATATCGCCAGATAAACCAATCCTTATAGCTTCCAATCGTAAAGACTTCCCAACCGTTCCTGCCACATCTCCATTAGAAACTCCACCTTGCCAACCAATATTTTGACAATAAGTTTGATAGTTTATCCCTCCCTTGTTCTTATCAATATTATTTAAATTGACTTTTATCGCTTCAAGCCTTAAACTTTGTCCAACTGTTCCCGCCGATTGACCATTTGATACAGGGTCCTGCCAACCAATATTCTGGACTTGAGTAGTGTATTCTACCTCTGGTTTTTTTTCAGTTTCTGATATATTGTTTGTTTCTTGTTTTGTTTGACTTTCTAATATTTTACTATCTTGGGTCAAATTTGAATCATATGTTGTATAACTTGTAGAGTTTTGCTCCTTATTATCCATTGAGTTTGATTCAGGGACCTTTACATCTTGACCAGTTTCTGAATTGCCATGATCAAAGGAATTATCCTGGTTTATCTTCTCATCGTTGGATATTTGATCTGTTGAAGAATTAGTTTTCAGTGTTGAATCAGCTTCATCATTTAACTTGCTTTCTTGGACCAAACTCAAACTTATGTTACTAGAGTCTTCTTGGTCTTTTTGAGAACCTAAATCTTCTGCAGATGCTCTCCCGGCACTACCTATACCAACTAAAATTCCAGCAAGAATTACAGACGAATACAGCCATATTTTACCTGTTTCCCATTTTTTTAATCCTTGTTTCATCTTTTTTTCTGTCATACCAGTATCCCCTTTTACCTTATGATTTTTAGAAAAGTTTAAATATTATTCTTTATTATCAAAAGAAATAAAGAATTCTGTAAGTCAATCTCCATTGTTACGATACATGGTAAAGTATATCACAAGATTAAAAATTATTCTAGGCAGCCATTGTTCCAAATTAATAAATCTTTTTATCCTACCGTATTTTTTTATTTTTTAAAATATTCATAATATTTTTAAATTCTCCACTAATCAGTAAATATCCCCCAAACAAGCCAAAAATTAATACCCCCCTAAATAATAATGCAATAAATACTCCACCAAAATCAATATAACGAAAAACAAAATAACTTGGTATTGTTATTATCACTGCACATATTAAAGGAGAAATTAGTAACTTTAGAAATCTTCTGAAAGTGCTCTCTAATGCTAATTTCATAAGCATTGCACCACCTACGAAAAAGTTCAAAATGTACGCAACAGCAACACAAATGGACATTGCTATTAGATTCCCAATAATTGCACCAATAAGGACAGATAATGCTAGAATAACCACTGATATTATAGATTGTTTAAGTTGTTCTCTATACTTATTACATGACAAAAACATTGGACCAATTGTTGTATAAGTCATTTGAACCCAAATAGTTGAACAAAGGATAGCAGTAGGTTTAAACGCTTCTGCCCACTGATTACCGAACATAAATAAGACAATTTTATCTGCATCAAGTACAAAAAAAACAGTAACGGGTGCGCTTATCAAAAGAAGAACTCTTAGTATTTGAAGATAGACTTCTCTGACATACGGAATATTATCCTGATGATTTGAAAAAATTGGTTGAAATAGAGGTTGAAAAATATTAGTAAAAATCATATTAGGAAGCATCATTAGCGAATAAGCTTTGGAATACACCCCTAAGGTAGCGTCTCCAAATTTTTTCCCAACTATTAGATTATCAAAATTGCGTGAAAAATATATAATAAAACCAACTCCCGATTGGTTAGATGCCAGACCAATTATTTTTTTTATTGACTCCCTATTAAACATGAATTTGATTTTTATTTTTGATGTATAGAGATTAAGTATTAATGAAATGACAGAAATAAATGTCAAATTTAAAACTAAAGCGTAAGCTCCCGCTCCAATCAGAGCAGAAGCCACTCCGGCCACAGCTCCAAAAATACTACTTACAATTAAACGGATATTCACCTCTTTAAATTGCTTCCTTTTATTTAGTACAGCGTTTGGAACAGAATTTGTTAACTCAGTTGTTATTAATAAACTCATTGACCAAAAAAGGCCAATATAAGCACCATTTTTATATATTTTAGCGATGATAAATCCTAATAAACCAAAAGCAATACTTATAACTAGACCAATTAAAAAAGCGAAATTTAATAAGCTGGAATAATCATCTTCATCTAGCTTTTTATTTTGAATAATTGCAGGAGCAATTCCACTCGTCAAAATGGACTGAAAAAAATAAAGAAAAACTTGAACCAAGGCGACAACACCTATCTCTGCTGGGTTCAGGATACGAGAAAGTACCATATTCAAAACAAACATCACAATGATATTTGTGAATTGACCCATTGATGTGAAAATAAACCCACTCCTTAAATCTTTAAACATTGTCACCACCTAACTTTTTAGATAATTTTTTTATCGTCAATGATCAATTCTAACATCTCATGATTACTTAAAACTTTGGACGGATCTGGTATTTCCATAAAGTCCGAACCATATTGAATTTCTAAAGCTTTAGCATATTCTGAAAAGATAGGATATTCTCCATCTTCAAAAGGATGTTGAATTAAATTTTCAGCAAAAGCGAGTGGAAAAACTTCCCTTTTAAATTCATAACCAGTTGCCAAATTGGCAATTGTATTTGTCTTTTCTTTTATCATTGTTTGATTCAGCTTATTTTTGACTCGATTACGGCCTATTATTTTATTAATAATATATCCAATAATATGTTCACATCTCTGAATAATCGACAATTTTGGCATAAAAATTTGTTGTATATTTTGGGAAAGAGAAACAACATACCAAAAAAGAAATTTATTTCGATCTTTTAAAGCCACTTCGTAATTATCATTTACAAAGTCCATTGGAAAAATATCGATAAAAACCCCTAAATGATAGTAATTGTCATGAAAGTCTAACTTAATTTTTGAATTAAGATCGCTAACTTTTGAAAAAGCAAGAGTATAATCTTTTTGTTTCATATTATTCAATAAAATATATTCTGAACTATCTTGCCATAAAGAAACAAATTTATCATAATCTTCTCTAAGCATTCCTAAATCAATATCATCATCCCATGGGATAAATCCCTTATGCCTGACAGCTCCTAACAAAGAACCACCAATCAAAAAATAGTTAATATTATTTTCAGAGCAAAAAATATCAATGTACTTTAAAATGTCTATTTCTCTTTCATGGAGACTTTCTAAAATTTCTGTCATTTTCTTTTTACCTTATTTGATATTTTTAGGAAACCCAATAATGGAGTGATACGTGTTAATGTAGATAAACTATAAATTAAAGTCCCCATCTTTAGTTTAAATGCAACTCCTTTGTCATAAGTAAAGATTGCTTTTATATAATCTTTTTGCGTCACTCTTTCTTTTGAGATATTTTCCATTTCTTTAGATAATTCCTTAAATGCTTTAGCTCCTATATTTGCAGTAAAAAGAGTAGCTGAAGCATACAAGATAATATAATACGAATTTATTTTAGCACTAGTTTCACATAAGGCCTTATAAAATATCTTGCAAGTCTCAACAATTTTTTCTTCATCTCTACTACTTCTTGTTAGAGATTCATCATTAATAAACCAATTATAACCAATATATTCTGTTGTCTTAAACTTTGCACCAGCTTCAAAACAATCAAGATTAAAAATAATATCCTCTCCAAATGCAGAAATTCTATTCCTAATTTGTTTTTCCTTTAGAAATTGTGTCCTATAAAGCTTTCCCCAAGCAGTACCATTTGTAAAAAATGAACTTTCTTGATCTAACAAATTGCTTTGAAAAAGTATTTCCCCATTTGGCTTAGGTCTTCTAAAGCCACTGTTTACAATATCTAAGCTATATTCTTCGGCAAGCGAATAAAGAACTTTTAAATAGTCTTGATCAATCCAATCATCAGAATCTAAAAAAGCAATATAGTCACTTTCCACATTTTCAATTCCAATATTTCGAGTTTCTCCTAGACCTTTATTCATCTGATTAATTACTCTTATATGTGAGTACTTTTCTTCGTAACCTCGAAGAATTTGTAAAGTTTTATCCGTGGAACCATCATTGATTGCTAATATTTCAAAATCTTGTTTTGAAATATTTTGTTTTAAAACACTCTCTATACAACGTGAAACATATTTTTCTACATTATAACAAGGTATAACTACTGAAATTTTCATTTTTCCCTTTATTTGCAAACTAGTTTTGAAAAGATTCCGTAAGTTTGCGTCCTCGATACAAATTTATAAGATGACATAAATAATTTTATCTTTAAATTTGCATCTTGTGGTACTGGAATCTTTCTCCATTTTGGATATAATTTATCTAACTCAAGGAGTACAACCTTTAAAAATTTACTAAAATCGTTAGCTGTTGCCTTTCTAGACAATAGGTGATAATAATAAAGTGTCGAATAGATCATAAAATAATCATATCTAAGATTTTTAGTTTTATTATTTTTTAGTCCTTCCCTCAAAAGATATAGAATGTCATGAATATTTTTTTCAATGCTTGGACGCCCATCGCGTGATAAAGAAGTAAAATTCTCAAACCAATTATATCCGATATAATCAATATACTTTATTTTATCCGTATACAAAAATTCTTGATAAACAAAAGCATTATCATCTCCTGAACGACCACGATAATGAATATTATGTCTTTTTATTAATTCACTTCTGTGAATACTTCCCCAAATACAGGGATTTTTATAATCTGCTCCATAAGTATTATGGTATTGATTAACTTTCACAACTTTACCTTGTTCATCTACTAATTTATAACCAGAAATGACCAAATCTAAACACTCATTCTCAATTGTGTTATAAAGAGTTGAGAGATAATCTTCATCAATATAATCATCATTGTCTAAAAAAACAATATATTTTCCTTCAGATAGATTGAGCCCATCGTCTCTTGAAGCCGCCACCCCTTCATTAATTTCTTTATCTATTACTTTTATGATTTCTGGAAATTTACTTTGGTAGCTGTTTAAAATATCAATTGAATTATCTGTAGATTTATCATTTACTAAAATGAATTCAAAAGTTTCTTGACCTATATTTTGAGCCAAAACACTCTCAATTAATCTTTCAATCCATTTTCCCGAATTAAACACAGGAACAATCACACTAATTTCTTTATTTATCATCATTTTCCTTTACAATAGAACCTCATAACAAAATTTAGTAAGCTCATTTTTTTTAGTATATAAAATATTTTTAATATCATTTTTATAGAGAAACTTTCCCCTTTAGGAATAAAAGTCAATATATTATAACTAGAACCATAATTTTTCATTATACTATTGAATTTTAGCTCAGCTGATGCAAACTCCGATAAAGTTGAATTTCGACCACTAAATAATAAGTAGAAAACAATCATTCTTACAATAAAATACTCATTAATTTTACTATTAGAATTATCATTCACTTGAAATAACTTTTCCAGCAATCTTTCCAACGCTTCTTGATTCTCTGAGTTTAAACTACTTTGGGCTGTATTAGAAACCGAAGACGTATTATAAAACCAATTATATCCAATATAGTTAATTATTAAGATATTTTGTGTACTCATAATTTCTTTAAATGTAAAAACATTATCTTCCCCAACAGAGTTATCAAAAAATTCTATTTTATTTTCTTTTAAGAATTTTGTCCGATGTAATTTTGACCATGCGGCCATAGTAATAAATTTACCAAACTCTGTATCAGAGGGTTGAACTGTCTTTCTCACACTTCCAACTTCATCTGGTCTCCTATAGCCTCCCACCACAACATCGACTTTCGAAGTCTTTGCTTCCTGATAGAGTTTTTGTACAAATTCTTGATCCAAGTAATCATCTTGATCCAAAAAAGTTAAATACTCTGTTTCAGTAAGTATTATAGCTTCATTTCGTGTCTTCGCTACGCCTTTATTTTCACGATCGATGAAATGAATCAATTCTGGATATTTTTTTTGATAGTTGCTGATAATTTGAGATGAACTATCCGTCCCCCCATCGTTAATAACCAATAATGTCAACTTATCATACCCAATCTTTGATTAAGAACACTATCTATTGCCCGTTTTAAATATTTCTCACCGTTATAGACAGGAAGAATGATGGTTACTAATTTATTTGTCATCTTCTAACTCTTTCACTCGTTTTTTCAATATTGATAACTCTTGAGTTAATAATTTTAAACGAGACTCTGCACCGATAACTGAAATTTGCAAACGGATAACAATAAGAAATAAAAGGCCTGTCAAAGAAAACAGTGTAAATGACATTAAAGTTTTAAAACCGAGAAAATAAGCAATTTTTGCTGTAAGCTCTGGAAACATTGCACCAATAAGTATAATAATTGCAAATAAAATCCATTTTCTCATATGTCGAACCTCTGCTCTATCTCGATAAATAAGATTGATAATAAAAGCAAAAAAGGCTACTGCCAAAAAAATTGCTAAAATTTTAAGTTGTATTGGCATTTTTTACTCCTTTTTTAATAAAGCGGTGATAAGAATAGATAAAGATACATTAAACATATAGCCAAAGCCTTTAACAAGATTAATACTTGATTCACCAGTTGTACGTTCAAACATATTAACACCAATCTCTTTCACACGTATACTTTTGGCAAACATGTGCATATAACTTTCAGGTTCCGGATACTGGCTAGGATAACGCTTAACAAATTGAGAAATGACTTTTCGGTTGGCCGCACGATAACCAGAAGTTACATCTTTTATTTTAACTCTAGCAGTCAATTGTATAAGAGTTGAAAGAATCCTTATCCCGGTTTGACGACTCATAGAAGATTTAAATTCTGAGTTACTATCAGATATAAAACGAGAACCCACTGTGAAATCGGCCTCATCATTTAAAATTGGGGAAATTAATTGAGGTAAACTATTGATATCATGTTGCCCATCACCATCATATTGCACAGCAATATCATAGCCATTAAAATAAGCATAGCGATATCCAGTTTGGACGGCTCCCCCAATGCCCAGATTTGCAACTAATTCAATATGATTTATATTATTCTCATTAAGCACTTCTTCCTCATTGTCAGTTGATCCATCATTAATAACGACATAATCAAGTTGACGACTAGAATCATTGTATATACTACGAAATTGATTTACTTTTTGGATAACATCTACTATACCCTCTGACTCATTATAGGCCGGAATTATTAAAATAATTTTTTTACTTTTGAACATCTTATCCATTTCCTTTTTGATTATTGATATAAAATTTCATCAAAAATTTAGAAATATTTTTTCCCCAGTAGCGACGATACATTTCAAATTCTTCAATTTCTCGGTTTTTATCATTTGTATTTACTGTGGTCTCGCTCTCTGCATGAATTCGGTGAGCCATCAAAAGTTCCGGAATATATTTGATTTTCCCTTCTTTCTTCATAATTCTCTCCCATGCATCCCAATCAACAACCATTTTCATCTCCTCATTGAATTTAAAATTTTTTAAATTTTCTAAGTTATATGAAACTGCTGGACAACAAATAAAATTACCAAAAGCATAAATACGGCGCTGATAACTTCTATTAGGAATAAATGATAAAAATTTCAAACCTAAAGTCTTTATTTTTAAATTCAAGTTTCTTTTACGCTTTTGTCCGCTTCCGTCAATCTCATAATAATCTGAAAAAGCAATATTTATTCTCTTATCTTTTTGAAAGGATTCAATAATTTTTATTCCGTAACTTTTTTCATAGATATCATCTTGATGAGCAATGGTTGCAAGCTTTGTTTCTGAACAAGAGAGTGCCTCATTCCAATTTGCACCAATTCCTTTTGAATTCCCCACAACTTTTTTTAGGTTATACTTATCACATATTCCATCAATAAAATCACTTGGGGTTGCAGTATATAGTACAATATCAGACATACCTAAAGCAACTGATTCTTGAATTAGCAGTGATTTTATACATTCTTCTAAATAGGGTGATTCTTTATAAGCGCAAATTACAAATGTGTGCAGCTTCATTTTCTCTCCAATAATATTTTTAATAAAATTTTCCAACGAGGGCCAATCTCTTTACCAAGAATTCCTTTAATAATCATTCTAACATATTTTTTATAAAGATTTAAGAGCAATTCCGGCTTATAATACTTATAAAAATGATATTCACTAGAGAAGATACTATAAAATCTCAGATCATTTGTTTGATTTATTTCTTGAATAGAAAGATGGTGATTTATTTTTTCATTAATTACTACTACCTTTTTATTAGAATTAAAAATTTTCCAAAATAGCCAATGGTCAAGATAATCTAAGGGAAATTCAATATTCAGTCCGCCAATTTCTATTAATAAGTCGCTCTTTACAACCAGACAACTTGAAATCCCAGTTAGATTTTCAGAATAAATTCCTGGTTTTTTAGGAAAATTAATCATTTTCAATGTATCACTTGCTGTTGGGGAAATTTGGATTTCATGATCAAAGACTAACGGAGCATAGGCACAAATATCACTTTGGTATTCTTTTTTTATTTCTGATAAAATTTTCGATAAATATGGTTGTGAAATTTCTGTATCATCGTCTAAAAACATTAACCATTCATCTTGACTAACATCTAAAATACTTTGATAAGCAATTCTAGTACCACGTTCTTTTTGTTTATTATAAATATAGTTCAAGCTATGAAATGAATGAGTATCCAACTCCTCATGAGAGGACGAAAAATCTTCACTTCCATTGTCAAAAATATATAAATTAATATTTTCTTTTAGATTCTTAGTCAAGTTTAATAAAGAATAAAATGAGACTGTCTCTGTAAATTTTTGACTATAAGCTACTAAGCAAATTGTTAAATTCATGAGCTAAACCTTTTTCAGTAATTTTTTAACTTTCCGCTTTACACGTCCTAAGTAACTATTGTATACAGTACGAGGCGGATTGATAGTTAATAATTTTGATAGATGACGAAGAGGTTTATTTTCTACTACTGGTAAGGTTTCAATACTCTCAACCAACTCTTTATAACAATTTTCCACCGAATATCTTTGTTGAACTTTTTCTAAGTTTTCTAAACTATTTTTTTTATAAAAGTCATAGTTACTCACTACTTCTTTAATTACCTGAGTGAGCTGTTCAACATTACCTAATTCGTACATTTGACCAATTTCAAAAATTTTCATTGCAGAACGATATCCAGGATTGTCTGAAATAATTGTAGGAATACCATTTAACAAAGCTTCTACGTAAACCAATCCGAAAGTTTCCAAGGATGAACTACTTACAAAAATATCTTTGTCTGTAAAATATTCCCAAGGATTCTCCATATAACCAACAAAATTTATATTCTTTATATTTTTTTTATTAATATAATCTTGGCATTCCTTTTGAACATTTTCATCACTATTCCCGATAAATACAAGTTCTAAATTATTAATATTGACTTGAGAAAAGGCTTTGATGAGCTCCAGAGGATTTTTCCTTTCAGAGATTCTACCAACGCAAACTAAACGTGAAATATTTCCATTTTTTAAAGTAATTTTCTCAATATCACTATAAGGAACAAATTTTCTTATATTCGATGTAAATAAATTATTTAACTCGAGATTCAATAAACCATCCACACTATAAATTTCATCGGACTGTTCTTCAATAAAATCTATTTTCGATGCATAATAAGCAAACTCATCAAATGGAAATTCATGAATCAACCAAAAATGAGCAGTACTTTCACAGGCTGCAGCTACAGCTCCTTGAAACACATTGACTGTATTTGAAATTACTAAATCAATTTCATTATCAATAATAATATTTTTTATTCGAGAAATATTTTCGCGATAATAATAAGTCTGTGTTTCCTCATCAGCAGGAAGCCCTCCGGGAGCATCCTCCCACCACCATTTAGCTGCCCTTAAAAGATGAGTTTCTATACTTTGAGAAGCAAAATTCGCTATATATTCGTCATGCATATTTTCAGGTTCTCCCAAATAAATTGGAGCCACATTAATCACTTTATGACCTTTTTTCGCAAGATGAGCCATCAAATGATAGATTGAAATCTCCGCTCCATTATCAAGTGTCCCAGTTGGTGAAACAAATAATATTTTTTTCATTTTTTCTCCAATAAAAAGTTCTATCTCCCTAATAAATCAAAAAGTATGTGTTGACCTCCGTCAACATTATAATAGAAAGCTAATGTCAATAATAGAAACGAAATTAAGTTGATACTTACTAAACCTACTACTACATTTTTTTCTATCCTTTCTGACATACTAACTTTGATAAATCTACCAATGTAGGCGCAAACCGGTGCTAAAACAATTAAAAAAGGTGTATAATAACGTCCTTGACTTCCTGAACTGTATACAATATTTGTTAGACTCAATTTTCCTATTGTCCAACTAGTATACATAAGAACAGCTACCATCAAAATATTGAGGAAGTATATTAAGCCACTCGAAAATACCGTTCTAACATTATAATCAATTTTTTTACCATCATTTATACCTACTAAGATTAGAACAATAAAATTGATAATTACCCACCATGCTGGTAACCAATGATTAAGTTGCCCAAAATCTCCAATTATTCCTATTGTCATAATAGTATCAAGTGTTGGGTTAAAATCAGGCCGTAGAAAAGTATTTACTAGTATCTGCATGCCATTTAATAATCCGCCATAATTTCGAAAGGCATATCTCAGATAAAAAATGATAGCAATAACTACTAATAATAAGACAACATACCAAAACTTTTTACATAAAATCCAAAACCTTTCTAAAGCATCTGATAGCTTGTTCTTACCTAAAAGGAAAGGGGGGAGTGTCACAAAAAATAATCCTAAAAGATAAACAGAATTTTTGGAAATATAAAGAAGAAAAATATTTAAGAAAATATATATCCACCATTTTATATCCAATTTTTCTTTTCTGGTCCATAGATTTGTCAATACTGACATTGTGACAAAAATGGCTCCAAAAAATAAAACATCATAAGATAGAGAAGCAGCTTGTTGTACACTAATAGGAAATAGTGCCACTAAAAGGATACCCCACTTTATTGCCTTAGCTCTCTTAATAGAAAAATAAATCATAAAAATATATAAAAATAAGTTGAAGAGCCTTCCTGCAGTCACAAGAACCCCTTTACTAGGATATATTAGTTCTCCTAGTAAAATACCTATTGCCTGGGGTAAATATTGAATTTTAGTAAGATTAAAATGAAGCGCTAATTTATTCTCTCTAAAATCACCTTGTTCTACAAAAAATTTCTGAATATATGTATTGTTTCGAGTAGCCGTGGTAACATCTTGGGAATATTTCCAGTACCTACCAAAACTTTCATCTTTTGAATCATTATGAAATACCGAGTAAGCATTTATAAAATGAGTATTTTCATCTGGGACAGAAAATACTGGTTGAGCCACTGTCATTGTAACTCCAAATATTATCGCAAAAATTAAAAATAACTTTTCAACTTTTATTTTTTTATTTTTTAATCCACGATTCTCTACATTCATAAGCTTTCTCCGTTGGCAATTACTTCTATTTCTCGTATCATTTCATCATCACTTTTTAAGGTCATACAATTTTTTAACACATATTCATAAGCACTAATTGCAATCCTTTGTCTTTTTTCAGGTTGTAAGATAAGAGATTCTAATTTTTCAAACCACTGATTCTTCCCAACCAAAACCCCTGTTTTATTATCTTCGATCATTTCAGAAAAACCACCAACATTGCTAGCAATTGTCGGAACGGCTACTAAAGCCGCTTCAAGCCATTTAATTTCTGATTTTGCTTGGTTAAAAATCGTGTCTACCAACGGAGCGAGATTGATATCCATTTGAGAAATGAGCGCTGGGAGCTCTTTCCAGTCGACATAATCATTAGCCACAATCTGCTGTTTAAATTGATTTAGTTCTCTAGGAATATTTAAATGGCCAACCAAATGTAATTCAACATTTTTATATTTTGATAAAACAGCAACAATTGCTGGTTTAATCAGGTCAAAATTTTCATTATGGGTTATTGATCCAGAAAAATAAGCAATTTTTATTTTATCTGTAGTCTTGTTGTAATCTTTGATGTTCTTAGAGCTTATTTCAACTAACTCTTGGCTAGCTAGGTTCCGATTCAAAATCACTTTTTCTTGATAGTTTTGTAATTCTTTGCATAATCTGTTTGTTGTTGTTATCGCTGAATCACAAAGCAGAAGCATTTTTTTATAATTTTCTACTCCTGAATCATACTGAATTTTTTCTCTTTCAGATAGCTGCTGTGTATAATCTAGTAAGTTAGTATATTTTGTATCAATTACTAGATCATCAATGTCGTAGTATACGGGTTTATTATATTTTTTAGCTAATCGACATAGTTCTGCAAGTTTATCGGAATATGGGGCTCGATATATTATAATATGACTAGCATACTCTGCATAGCCCATTTGGAAATCAGAATTATTGATTACCCAAACATCATAACCAAATGATCGAAGTTGTTCTGCTTTATTAAGCGCTCTATAACGAGTGCATTGCGGGATTGCATTTTCCACACCATCAATGATAAGGATATGTTCCTTAACCTTCTTATTTTTAACTTCGTTCATGATGCTATCAATAATTGTAATCGGATAGTCTGTCTCGTTTTTTATATATTCTAGCAATTCCGGAACCTCAGTCTTTCTTTGAAGGCCCTGCCATGCAAATTTATCATTGTTATAATTGGCAAATGCTGTATATTTTATGAGTGGGACATCAAATTGTTTTAACATGGTTAGCGGATGAATGTACATCGCACTATCATCATTATTTCCACTTACTGCATCATGCTTGAATCCTAAATCTTCAAAGTGTTTTGTAAAGACTGTTTCATGCTTTCCAATAGCTTTATTTCGAGAGTTTGTGTCTTCTAGATTTTCCCAATATCTAAAGAAGCCAGAATAGTTCGATAAACTTTTTTCTATCACCAAGAAATAAGATTGTAGATGAACTGGAATTTGACCGTATTTATTGTATCCGGTAAAATCATTTTGAGGTTCTCCATAAGAAATTCCCCAAAAATCCACCTTACGTTCAGCCATTTTTCGAAATGTTTTTTCTAAATCTGTAAATGGTCCCACATTCGTATCATTTACTAATAACAATTCATCATATTTTCCAAGTTCTTCCTTACCAAGAGTTAAAATCCCATGACGAAACGCTGCAGTATCATATCCCTTATTCTCCCGAAGTTCTAATTGCCCATATGAACTCAATAATACTTGATCTTCAGGAATTAACTCTCCATTAACAACAATAATCGTTTTTTCAGACAACTTTGCTAATGCTTTTAAAAAGATGATTTTATAATCGTGAAGTTTTTCGTTATTTGCATATATAACATACACTAAAACTCGATTAGGGTTAATATAATTATTTTTAGCTCTTAAATTATTTCGTATTTTTGCTAAAACCGCTTTCTTGATTTTTGTAAAAAGGTGAATTTTGGTGAAAAAATCCACTATTTTTCCAGGAATTTTCAATAAGAGTTTGGGATGCTTCAAAACGTAAATAGTTTTTTTAGCCGTTCTGATTTGAAGATTTCCCAACTTATAGCTTGCAGAATTTTTAATCTCTATAAGCTTCTGTTCTCGGTCCAGAAGTTCTTGATTCATTAATTCTTTAACCTTGAATTCCTCTTGTATCGTTTTTTCTTGGCTTTTGATTAATTCTAAACGTTCTGATTCTAATTTTTCATAATTCTTAATTAATTGAAATCGTTCTTTGGAAAGTTTTTCTGATTTTTCATAGTTATTTATCCACATTAAAATATTGTTTTTTATTGCTTTATTTTTCTCATTAGATATATAATTTTTATATTTATCTAAAATATAAAGGTAAGAGTTATAATAATTGTCCCAATTTCCTCTTTTACTTATTGATTCATCTAATACACGATAATTGAGTTTCGTGTCAGGAACAAAGATTGGCTTTGCTGAATTATTTATAATTAAACTTAACCAAAAATCGTAATCTTCCAATACTTTATTATTTAGGTTTTCATCAAATTTTATATTACCAATTGTGTCTACTCTCACTAGTGATGAAGCATCAATCATGTTTCCTTCAAGTTCTTTTGAAAATTCGTATTCTAAGTCTTTTCTTAACAAATCTTTTTTAGATATAAAATCCCAAAGCTGGCAATATGCAATATCTGCTTGATTTTCTAGCAAAGTAACTAGCAATTTTTCGATATGGTTAGGATTAATGAAATTATCACTATCTATAAAGAGGAGAAACTCACCCGTTATTTTTGATAATGCATCATTTTTTACAAATGCTAACCCTCGATTTTTTCCTGAAAAGTAACTTGTTTCAACAAAGGGAGAATCCAACAAAGTAGAAGAAATAACCTCATCTGATAAGTCAGTTGAACCGTCATTAAATATTATTAGTTCAATATTTTGATGTGTTTGCGCAAAAATACTACGCAAGCATTCTTCAATATATTTCTCATGATTGTAGCATGTGACTACCACTGATACTTTTTTGTTCATAATTCACCTATTTAAAAATATAATGCTCAACTCCTGAGCGATACTCATCCATTGGACTTTGGATTTGATAAAATTTTATCATTGTAAGACCTAAATTTAACATAAGTGCCATAATACTAGTGAAAACAACAGCTTTTTTAAAGAAAATCCCGGAATATTTTACCTTTATTTTTTTTGTAAAAATTGTAAAAAACGGAGAGCTGATTAAAAGAAATGGAGTAAAATAGCGTCCTTGTGGCCCTGTGATCACGAGATCCGCAAAACTTGGATTAGCAGAAAAAGTGAACAATATTGCTAATAAATTAACAATACTTACTCCAAAACAACCATGTGCAAACCACCTAGGAACTCTTTCTTCCGTATATGATAGTAGCAATAAAATTATTACCGAATATTGAATTGGATAGAACCAAGCTGGAACCCCAGCTGTGGAGGTACCACTAATAACTTCAGTCGTAAATACGGTGTAATAAGGTTCCATTAATGTATATATGAATTTTCCTAAGATGGTAAAAATAGCCTCTTGATATCTCCAAATGTAAATCAACACAGCAAAAAAAGAAGACAATGATATTATTAAACCTACTTGAAACTTTGTTAGCGATATCTTTAGTTTATTCCCTACTAATATAATTAAAATTAAAATAGCAAGTGAATAAAGCAAATATGAATTTGTTTTTGAAAAATAAACAGTTATACAGGGCAAAAGTAATCGTATTATTGTATTAAATATTAATCTTTCTTTTTTTTCTTTAATATCTACAGCAATATTAATAAGAGTCGCACTCAACCAAGCAAAGGCGACATAATTAAAACTATCATAACTTAAACTCGTTGAAAATTGAATAACTACCGGAGTTACAGAAATAATAACAAATAACATTCTATATGCTTTTATATATCTAATTATAAAATACATTGATATAGAAAAGAACAAAAGAACTAATAAACGAGCTGTTATAACCATTACACCAATTGATGGGAAAATAGCATGGCCAAACTTTACTCCAAAACTCGGGACCAAATGCATAATATCTTTATACCATTTCGTTCCTTTTACTCTTTTATCAACAACTTTTTCTTTTGAAATTACAGGAAGTTTTGTTTCAAAAAATTTTTCGAAATAAACTCCTTTTTGCATCATGCTGCTCACAGTAGTAAAAGGGATAGGGGAGGACTGATAATCTTCCCCTGAAAGCCCAACCTTTGTCCGATCTACCACTGTATTTGAAATATACATGGCTTTGTCAAAATGATAACTGGAATCTGGTTCAATAAAAAGAGGTTGAAGTAAAGCAAAAGCAAGACCAGCAATAAGAGAAATCGCTAAAAATAATCTTTCTGGTTTTATTTTTTCCTTTCTATCCAAATTCCCATTCTCCGTTTCGCTGAAGCAGACCTGTTGCCGAATCTTTTTCGCTCTTATCATTATCAGGAATATCATCTCGTGCTATAATTATTACTTTTTCATCAGCAAAAGCAATTAAGTCATCTTTTTCATTTCTTACCGATACTTGTAATTTGAGTTTCAAATCATTAACGTTATTTAATTTACAAGTATATTTAACTTTTTTTAATCCTTTTCCTTCTGATAAGTGATTTAGTGAATTATCATTGTAAATCCAGATATTGCGATCTACTTCTGTCAGTGAAAATGCAATATAAGTTTTAATATCTTTTTTTACCTGATAAGAAACTTCAAATGTTATTTCATCGGACGGCAAGATTTGTTGTTCTGAAAGAACTCTAACCTCAAGTGAATTTATCAGTGTTTCTTTTGTCTCCGGCTTATCACCAGCAGAAATCTCTGTCTGAAGATTATCTAAACTATATTGATTAGCTACTTTATCAACATCTCCTGACGCCTTAATATAACCATCTTCAATCAAAACTGCTTTTGTACAATATTTTTTTACAGCATTCATATCGTGGGTAACAAGGATTGTTGTTTGTCCTGATTTTTTTCGTTCTATGAAATAGTCATTACATTTTCTTTGAAAAGCTTCGTCCCCGACCGCCAAAACTTCATCTAAAACAAGAACATCTCCTCTGGCTTTGATGGCGACAGAAAATGCTAAACGGACTTGCATCCCGCTAGAATAATTTTTTAGTTTTTGATTCATGAATTCATGTAGTTCGGCAAACTCAACTATTTCATTATACATTTCATCAATTTCTTGTGTTGAAAAACCGAGCATTGCTCCGTTCATATAAACATTCTCGCGCCCCGTAAGCTCAGGGTTGAAACCAACTCCAAGTTCAATAAAGGAGACAAGCTTTCCTTGGACAGTAACGGAACCTTTTTCTGGTGTATATATTTGTGAAATGATTTTTAAAAGCGTTGATTTTCCTGAACCATTTCTTCCCACAATCCCAAAGAAATCACCTTTTTCCACTTCAAAATCGATATCTTTTAGCACATGCTGCTCTTTGTAACCTTTGACCCCTCTAAAACGATTCACAAGCGTTGTTCTAAGACTTGTTGTAGAATCTGTAGGTAGGCGGAAATATTTACTTACGTGATCAATTTTTACTGCAATATTATCATTCATTATTAGATTACCTCCGCAAATTTTTTCGCATTTTTATTGAATACAAAAAGCCCAAAAGCAAATACTAAAAATGGAATGAGATATGGAATGATTATAACCATTGGATTATGAACCATTTGCCAAAGTGTAGGATTTGTATTATTACTAAAAGTTAAAATATACCGCATATCTTGAATAATCTGTGCCATTGGATTAAGCATTAGCGATTTGGCAACACCCAGGTGAGTTTTAGAAATCTGTGTAATTGGATATATGATTGGTGTACCATAAAATCCAGCCTGCATAACAACTTCCCAAATTGGACCTAGATCACGAAAATATACAAATAAAGTTGCTAAAATAAATGAAATTCCTGCAGTAAAAAGGACAAGTTCAATAAGCAAAAATGGTATGAAAGCAACTGTCCAACTCATCTGAACGCCGTTAATGAAGGCAAAAATAATTACAACAACTAGTGATAGTAAGAGGTTGATCATTGCATTAGCTATGACTGAAAAAACAATGACTTGCTTAGAAAAATTAACTTTCCTTAATAAATCTCCTCTATTTACCATTGACAACATTCCCATATTCGTAGCTTCACTAAAAAAGTTCCAGATGGTAATTCCTAAAAGAAGGGCAATAGCAAAATGCGGGATTTCTCCTCCAAATTTTAAGAAACGCACAAATACCAAGTACATAACTAAAAAAAGGAGCAAAGGTTTTAAGATTGACCAAAGATACCCTATCAAGCTTCCCTGATACCTTAGTTTAAAATCAGTTTTTACAAGTTCTCTAAGTAGAATTTGATTTCTACGGCTGAAGAAGTTCATTTATTTTTTTCCTTTATATGCAAATTTTGTGATGATAAGTGCGCGAAAAATTCTTGTATGATAATTTTTATTTTTACGTAAATTGTATCGATCAAGAATTTGTCGACGCTCTGCTTTTGGTTGCTTTAAAATATTGACGTAATCACTGACAAGTGCTCTATCAGCTTCCGACATTAGTGACAAATTTTCTGTCAGTAATTTTTGAGCTTGTTTTTGACTGGCTGTAATGAGCCACCAATATTTTTCAAACCATAAGTTTGGGTGTATCCATTTTTTTATCCGTTTTGAGAGGGTTCTTGCTCCCAAAACATTAGAATCGTGCTGACGATAAAGATGAGTAGGTTGGTCAATATAAACCAACTCACCGAGTGCAGCTGCTACAATTGCCAAATACCAATCATGCATAATAATATCATTTGTACTTTGCCAAAGTTGTGCAAGCTCATGATTAATCATACTCGCTCCACCTGTGACCGTATTTTCGGTCAATTCTTGAACAAGCTTTGTATTTGCATGGTCAGACTGACTGCGTATCATGGATTCCGAAGTCACATTAAGGTTTCTGTCAGTAACTTTCAAATCTGTATAATACATAACCGGTTTACTATTATCATGTTTCTTAGTTTCTTCTAGCATTACTGACAGCTTCTCTGGCAACCAATAATCATCTTGGTCAGCAAAAAAATAGAAGTCAGCATTGTTATTATCTGTTACAAGCTCATGAAAGGATTTAATCACCCCAACATTTTCAGCTCGAATTAATTTAATTCTGTTGTCTTTACTGACAAAATCATCAACAATTTCGCAGGTTCTATCAATTGAACCATCGTCACGAATAATTAAATTCCAGTCAGTATAAGTTTGTTTTTGAATACTCTCAATCTGATCAGCGACGAACTTCTCGCCGTTGTAGGTTGACATTAAAATATTAACTCTCATCTCCGCCTCTGGCTAGGTTCTCCATTTTTCTTAAAGGCTCAGACTCATCAGTAAACTTTGGAGCGAAAAGGTCCTCATATTGAGCACAAATATGCTCCCAAGTATATTTTTCTTCGATAATTGCCTGAGCTTTTTCGTGTAATCTTTGACCTTCATCTGGGGTCAAATTTTCAACTTCTGACAAAGTTGTCAGTAAATTTTCCTTGTCAAAATAAATGACGGAATCGCCTGCTGTCGTCCGGTTGAAATTGACTCCTAAAACAACATTGACCGCTGTTGACCACATGGCCTCAAGCAATCCAGGATTTGTCCCCCCTACCTCATGACCATGTAAATAAGCAAAGGCATGTTCACGAACATATCTCAATTCGTTTTGATTATAGATTGTTCCAACAAATTTAATTCGTGCATCCTTGTCGAATTGCGTTTTTTCGCGCAATTCTTTGAAGTAAGCATTGCCTTCATGATTAGTAATAATCACAAGGTCTCGTTTTGTTGAACTTTTCATGAAGGCTCTAATTAGCGTTTCATAATTATTTTCAGGCACAAAGCGTCCTACAATCAAATAATAATCATTAACTTTATATTTTACCAGAGTTTCTGATTCTGTCAAATCGGACTTGAACTTTTCTGTTCCATAAGCAATCACTTCTGATTCAACTTGTCCATATTCACTTGTTAAATATTCTTTAATTCCTGCGTTATCTGAAATAATCAAATCAGCATATCGCACCATTTTTTTCTCAGCAAATTTCAAATAAGAACGAATTGGTGCTGCCCACTTGGTTCTTTTCCATTCCAATCCATCAGGATTGACAAATAATTTTCCACCAAGTTTATGGATTTTATTAGCATAATGGCCAATAAATCCACCTGCTGTATTCCCAAGAATATAAAAAATAGGCGCTTTGATTTCTTCTTTTTTACAATATTTAAGTGCTGCATTAATGGCTAAAATATCATAAGCAATCACACGTGCTGAACCAATTTTGGGTAACTTAATTACAAAACAATCTGCTCCAAGATACTCAAAATGTTCTCCAGGTAGTGCCATGTCTGAATTCTCACTTTGACAAGCTACATGATATTTTATATTTTTATTATTTTGATGTTTGACGAGTTCTTCAACAAATGTTTCAAACCCTCCATATTTCGCTGGTAAGCCACGGCTACCAATGATAAAAACGTGTTTTTTCATGTTGTTCCTTTTACTCACTAAAATTTATTTAGTGATTATTTCAGCCTCTCAAAATGAGAATTCTGTCAGTACTGACGAGCTTTTGCAGGTCGCTGACAGAATTTTCAATTAGTTTATTTTAATGACAGAGTCATTATTTTTTGTTAATTTCGCCTTTTACGCCATCTTTATTTTCACGCAAATCGCCTTTTTCAAGCATATTTGCTAAAGCTTCTTGCCATGTTGGAATGACAAAACCTGTCGCTTTTGCTTTTTCAAGACTCATTGTTGAATTAAATGGACGTTTTGCTTTTGCCGGGAATTTGCTTGAATCCACAGGTTTAACAAGCACATCTGTGTCTTTCAAGATTTCTTTGGCAAAATCAAACCAAGTCACATCTTCACCAGGCGCAGCATCGTTTGTTAGATGATAAAAACCAAAATCAGCTTTTTCATTAACCAAATAAACCATAAATTCAGCAAGCGTACGTGTCCAAGTTGGTCTGCCGTGTTGATCATTAACAACAGTTAATTCTGGAAAACGTGTCGCCAAGTTTTGCATTGTGAAGACAAAGTTTGGACCATAAGAACCAAAAACCCAAGCAGTACGGATGATGTAATGTTTTACACCAGAAGCCACAACTGCTTCTTCACCAAGATGTTTCGTCCGTCCATATTCAGATTCAGGAGCTTTTGGTGCATCAACCGGCCACTCTTGGCCAATTGGCAAAGTTCCGCCAAAAACATAGTCAGTTGAAATATAAACGAGTGTTGCCCCAACACGTGCTGCCGCTTCGGCTACATTTTTAGTTCCATCAACATTGATTTTTTCATCAAGTTCACGACCTTCGTCTTCAGCTTTATCAACAGCTGTATAAGCCGCACAATGATAGACAAGTTCAGGTTTATTTTCATCAAAGAATTTATCAACAGCGACGCCGTCAGTAATATCGAGTTCTCTAGCATCTGTTGCTGTATAAGCTATGCCACGTTCATCAAGTAAATGACGCAACTCTGTTCCAAGTTGTCCATTTCCACCTGTTATTAAAATCATTTGTTCTCCAATCTTTAATTTTTCTACTGAGAGATTTGTCATTTAAAATGTTAAATCCTAGTGCGGTTGATTATTATGGCAAACTGCTTCTATAGCATAACCATCAGGGTCATAAATAAAAGCCGCATAATAATTTTCATGAAAATATTTGTGATAGCCAGGCCTGCCATATCCTTTAGCACCAAGCTTTATGGCCGCTTCGTTAAAATCATCTACTTCTTGATTAAATTTGGCTTGGAAAGCTAAATGAAAAGAGAAAGGTTGTCCTTCATAAATTGCAAAATCACCAAAAGGATCTGTTGAAATACTGTCCGAAAAATTTGCTGATTTTTCGGAGCGATGATGAAGTTTATAACCCAAAGGAGCAAGCACAGATTCATAAAATTGAATAGAACGTTCAAGGTCTTTAACAGCAAAACCACCAATATGATTAATCATATTTCCACACTTTCCCGCACTTATTTACTGATAGAGGTTATTTCTGTTTAGAATTATATGCAATCGTAAAATTTGCCACTCCTACCACTATCAAGCACAGCGCAATAAATTTATTTCTCGCAAAGAGCTCAATGATAGCAACTATAAACATCACAATTCCTAAAACAACATTTAGCAGCTGAGTATTTTTCATCAGAAAATACCTTTCTATACTCACAAGCTTTGCAAACAAAGCCTGTCAAATTTGACAGAAAAATTATTTATCCAAAACTTTTTGTGTTTCAGCATATTTTGCTTCAACAGCTTCTTTTTCAGCTTTCCACCAGTTTTCGTTTTCACGATACCAGTCGATTGTCGCTTGTAAACCAGATTCAAAGTCAGTATGTTTTGGAGCCCAACCAAGTTCTGTACGTAATTTACTATTATCAATCGCATAACGAAGGTCATGTCCAGCACGGTCAGTCACACGATCGTAGTCGTCTTTATCTTTGCCCATACGAGTCAAAATATCTTCAAGAACTTCTTTGTTATTTTTTTCACCGTCTGCACCGATAAGATAAGTTTCACCCATACGACCTTTAGTCAAAATTGTCCAAACACCTGATGAATGGTCTTCTGTATGAATCCAGTCACGAACGTTTTTACCATCACCGTAAAGTTTTGGTTTGATTCCTGAAAGAATATTAGTAATTTGACGAGGAATAAATTTTTCGATGTGTTGGAAAGGTCCGTAGTTATTTGAGCAGTTTGAAATTGTTGCTTTAAGCCCAAATGAACGGACCCAAGCACGAACAATCAAATCAGAAGCCGCTTTAGTTGAAGAGTAAGGGCTTGATGGATTGTAAGGTGTTTTGTCAGTAAATTTTTCACCTTCACCTTCGCCATGACCTGGCAAATCTTCACGATAAGGCAAATCACCATAAACTTCATCAGTAGAAACATGGTGGAAACGTAAATCGTATTTACGGGCCGCTTGAATCAACGTATAAGTTCCGATAAAGTTTGTTTGGATAAATTCATCTTGAGATTTCAAAGAATTATCATTATGGCTTTCAGCTGCATAGTGAACAATTGCGTCTGCTTTAGAAGCTACTTGATCAACAATTTCAGGGTCTGCAATGTCGCCAACAACAAGTTCGACACGTCTACTGTCAAATAACATGTTAATGTTATTAACATTTCCTGCATAAGTTAATTTATCCAAAACTGTGATATGCACGTCTGGATGATTGTTATAAACATAGTGTACAAAGTTTGAGCCGATAAATCCTGCTCCACCTGTCACAACGATATTTTTAAATT
The DNA here is from genome assembly GCF_038006485.1 of Lactococcus sp. FSL K6-0773. Lineage (NCBI taxonomy): Bacteria > Bacillati > Bacillota > Bacilli > Lactobacillales > Streptococcaceae > Lactococcus > Lactococcus sp. FSL K6-0773. Next base: position 1,622,062 of record NZ_JBBOVF010000001.1, read on the forward strand.
CAGTCATGTTTTTTCCTTTTTTGATTATTTATTAGTAAATCTTGAAAATTAATCCACTCGATACTCTCTGACAAATTTTGCTTTTGGCACAGCTTTTAAATATTTTCCATTGAAGACCAAATAATCGCCAATAGGGACTGTCATTTTGAGTAAACCACCGACATTTTTTACTGACAGCGATTTATCATTCCAAGAAAAGCCCCCGTCAGTAAATGCCTGATTGGCCCAGCTCGGTCTGTCAGTATTTTTTTCAACTTGCCAAAATTCTAAACGTTTTTTAGTTCGTAAATGTAAAGCAAACATTAGAGTTCATCAGCCTTCAAAGCTTTTACATCTTTTAATAATGGATGATTTTTATCAGCTTCAGAAACTTCAGCATTTTCAACATCTTCCCACTTAATTCCCAAAGTTGGGTCAGCATAATTCACAAAAGCGTATTTAGGTTTAAGTTCAAGTGCCCAGTAATCATTAACCAAATAGCTGTAAGAAACGGTATCAGACAATACTTGGAACCCATTAGCAACACCGCGCGGAACAAAAATCCCTTTACTGGCATCAATTACGGTTTGATAAACATTTCCGAAAGTCTCACCTTCACGCAAATCCACCCAAGATCCAAGAACAGATCCACCATCGGCCACCGAAATGTATTTGTCCCAAGGTTCAGCGTGAAGTCCACGCAAAACATTTTTACGAGAAAAACTTACATTGTTTTGTAATTTTTCTTCGGCAAAAAAGCTTTTTGGAAAGCCAAGTGGCATCATTTTTTCTTTTTGGAAATTTTCTTTAAACCATCCACGATTATCACCATGAACTGGGATATCAAATTCTAACATTCCAGGAATTTGGCTGATTTCTCGTGCAGCCAATGTTTTTTCAAAAAAATTATCAGTCATATTTTTCTTTCTAATCACTATTTTCAAAGTTTATTCAAGAACAACGCTAACTTCATTCAGTCACTTATCTTTTTTCGCTTTTGCATTGACGTGTGATTTTTGAATGTGTTCGAGCGTTAGGTTATTAGGTACATCTGGATGATGTTTTCGACAAAGAACATAAAGTCCATCAGCTGTGCGATGAAGTCCAATTCGATGATAACCTGGTGCATGACATTTTAGTCTTCGCCAAACAACAGCAAAGACACCAAAAAGTGGCAAACAGCTGAAAAATCCGCCCCACCACGCTGACCAACCTGCGTCAGTCACACCAGTAAACCACAAAAACCATTCCCAAATATTTTTTAGCATTGATTGTCCTTCTTGTACTTTGACAACTTTACTTTAATAATGACTTTTTAGTCTTTTCCAATCAAACGAAGCAAGTATTGACCATACTCATTTTTCTTAAGCGGTTGAGCCAATTTAAGAACATCGTCAGCTGTAATATAACCCATACGATAAGCAATTTCTTCCAAGTTTGCCACTTGCATATTTTGCATCCGTTGAACTGTTTCAATATATTGTGCGGCTTCAAGGAGAGATTCATGTGTTCCAGTATCTAACCAAGCAAAACCACGGCCCATTAATTCAACTGATAAATCGCCACGTTCAAGATAAGCTTTATTTACGTCAGTAATTTCAAGCTCTCCACGAGGTGAAGGTTCAATGTTTTTGGCAATTTCAATAACATCATTATCGTAGAAGTATAAACCAGTTACTGCATAATTTGATTTAGGTTCTTCTGGTTTTTCTTCAATAGAAACAGCATTCATGTTTTCATCAAATTCAACGACACCAAAACGTTCTGGATCAGGAACATGATAACCAAAAACAGTGGCTCCGTTTTCTTTTGCAGCTGCATTTTGGAGCATTTTAGACATTCCAGGTCCGTGATAAATATTATCACCCAAAATAAGCGCAACTGAATCATCGCCAATAAATTCTTCACCAATAATAAAGGCTTGAGCCAATCCATCTGGTGATGGTTGTACCGCATATTGCAGATTAATCCCAAACTCAGAACCGTCTTGAAGTAACTCTTTAAAACGTGGGGTATCTGTTGGTGTCGAGATAATCAAAATGTCTTTAATCCCAGCCAACATCAAAGTTGACAATGGGTAATAAATCATTGGTTTATCGTAAATAGGCATCAATTGTTTTGATGCAGCACGTGTGAGTGGGTAAAGTCGTGTTCCAGACCCTCCTGCTAAAATAATCCCTTTCATCAAAGGACCTCCATAATCATAATTAATCAATATACATTATAACACAAAATGTTTCTCAATACACAACCCTCTGTGGTCATTTTGGGGATAAAAGGTTGATAAATAGGCATTTCTGACACTATTTTACAACACTAATGAAAAGATTCTACCTATATAAATAAAAAAATCTCTAAAATTAGAGACTTCCTTTTTTATCTTCTTGGTTGAGCAACCAAAGCAGATTGAATGTTAAATTGACGTTTCAAGAGCCAACGAACTCCAAAGGATATAATACCAACAATAACTAAAGCAATTGCAGGAAGTTGCAAATTAACTGATGTTGGCAAAAGGCCAGAGAAGATAGTTACCGCAATCCAAAGGAGAACTGACAGAGTGGTTGCTGCAAAACCTTTCCAATTCCAAGTTCTACGACTGTTATCCGCTTTAGGACGATAAAAGTAACGATACATCATATACATTACCAAACCAGCAACTGCCGCTGACAAGATTGTTGTAATCAAGCCATAAACCGGAGCTTTAGAAGTGATAAGTGCGGTTACTCCATTTAAAAGAGAAATAAATCCTAAAAAGAGTAGGCTACTATCAAGCCACATCAAAACTGGATTTTCATTTTTTTCACTGACAGGTCTGTCAGCAACTTTTGGTTGATATTGAGCAACAAATTCAGTTGGCGCTCCCAACAATTTACGAGCAATAATTCCTGATTTTTGACCTTCAATAATTTGCGGAAGAATGTCATTCAAGATTTCTTTAACTTCTTCATCTGATTTCCCAACTAAAATCAGTTGTTTCGTTACCGAATGAATGTATTCTTTATTTTTTGCAGTAAGTTCTTCGATTAAATTTTCCATAATCTCATTTTATCAGAAAGCGTGAAAAAAAACAGCCAAAAATAGTCAAAAGCTTGATTTTTTTATTTGAAAAATGTTATAATCAACAAGTATGTTGTTTTTAAGCACATAAAAATCTAATGGGAGGTAAATATCATGTCTAAAGAATGTTATTTTACTGGTCGTAAGACTGTTTCAAGTAACAACCGTTCACACGCGATGAATCAAACTAAACGTGTAGTTAAACCAAATCTTCAAAAAGTTACAATTCTTGAAAACGGTGAACTCAAAACTGTATGGGCTTCAGCTAAAGCTTTGAAGAAATTGCCAGCAGGCGTAGAACGCGTATAATTTTTGTTTTTTGCAAAACACAAAAATATCCTGTCATCTGACGGGGTTTTTTATTTTATAAAAGTATGATAAAATGAGTAATGATATTTAAATAATATGGAGGAAAGTACCGTTTGTCAGTCAATTTTTCTTTATTTACAAAAATTTGTAAATTATTGACGACGGTACAGCTATGAAAATGAGTGTTACTATCAACAACCAACACGGGAATGTCGATATTGCTACCGAAGTCATTGCAACGGTTGTGGGTGCATCTACAACTGAAATTTTCGGCGTAGTCGGCATGACCAGTAAATCTGCTGTTAAAGATAATGTTCGCAGTGTTTTGCGTCAAGAAAACTATTCTAAAGGAGTTGTCGTTACAACTGCTGACAACGAAACTTCTATCGATGTTTATGTTGTCATTTCTTATGGTGTAAAAATTAGCGAAGTTGCAAAAAATATTCAAGAACGTGTTCGTTTCAATCTCGAAAATCAACTTGGCATCACAGCCAGTAGCGTAAACGTATATGTACAAAATGTGAAGGTGGTTGAAGATTAGTGTCAAATATTAATGCAAGTAAATTTCAAGAAATGGTTCAAGCAGCGGCAAGCCGTTTGAACGAACAAGCCGAATATGTTAACTCGCTTAATGTTTTCCCTGTTCCCGATGGAGATACAGGAACAAACATGGGCATGACCATTACAAATGGGGCAAAAGATGTTGCTTCTAAACCAGCTGATACTGTTGGTCAAGTGGCTCAAATTCTTTCAAAAGGTCTTCTTATGGGAGCTCGTGGAAATTCTGGTGTTATTTTAAGCCAACTTTTCCGTGGTTTCGCTCAATATGTTAAAGATTACGAAGAAATTGATGGAATCCATCTTGCAGCTGCACTTCAAAATGGGGTTGAAGTAGCCTATAAGGCAGTTATGAAACCTGTTGAGGGAACAATTTTAACTGTTTCTCGTGGTGCTGCTGAGTTAGCAAAACGAAAAACTGACGAAACTGATGATGCTGTTAAAATTATGGAAGCAGCACTTGAAGGAGCTAAAAAAGCACTTGCCATGACTCCTGATATGCTCCCAGTTCTTAAAGAAGTTGGAGTTGTTGACTCTGGTGGTCAAGGTTTGGTTTATATCTATGAAGGCTTTTTAATGGCGCTTAATGGTGAATTCGTACCAGAAACACCTGTTGCCGAACTTGGCGCAATGGACCGTATGGTTAATGTTGAACACGAAAGTGTTGCCAATGCTTCAACAGCGGACATCAAATTTGGTTATTGTACAGAAATCATGGTTGAACTCGGTAAAGGTCCAACTTCTCGTGAAAGTTACGACCACGATAACTTCCAAGCTTATCTTGCAGGAATTGGGAATTCACTTCTTGTTGTTGATGATGAGGAAGTCGTTAAAGTCCACGTTCATACAGAAGATCCTGGTTTAGTTATGCAAGAAGGACTTAAATATGGACGTCTTGTAAAAGTTAAAGTTGACAATATGCGCCTGCAAAATGAAGGAGTCGCTGAAAAAGAAGCAAAATCAACAAATGTTTCAACTTCTACTTCTAAAAAAGACTGGGGCTTAATTGCTATTGCTGCTGGTGAAGGTTTAGCTGATATTTTCCGTGAAATGGGTGTTAATCATGTTGTTTCTGGTGGTCAAACAATGAATCCTTCGACAGAAGATATTTTGACTGCTATTGAAGCTGTTAACGCAGAAAAAGTAATTATCTTACCAAACAACAAGAATATCTTTATGGCTGCAAAATCTGCTGCTGAAGTTGCTGAAATTCCTGTTGAAGTGATTGAATCTGCCACTGTTCCTCAAGGATTTACAGCACTCTTGAGCTTTGACCCTACACGTTCAATTGAAGAAAATAAAGCCGCTATGACTGATGCACTTCTTGACGTTAAATCTGGTTCAGTAACAACAGCCATTCGTGATACAAATGTCGATGGTATCGAAATTCATAAAAAAGATACACTTGGAATGTTGAATAACAAAATTGTTGTTTCAACACGAAAAATGAATGATGCAATCTTTGCTGTCTTTGACCAAATGATTGATGAAGATAGTGAGATTGTGGCGATTTATATTGGTGAAGAAGGCAAAAAAGCCAATGCTGACAAAATTGCTAAAGAACTTGAGAAAAAATATCCTGAAATTGAAGTTGAAATCCACGAAGGAAAACAACCGGTTTACCCATATCTCTTCTCAGTTGAGTAAAATATAGAAATAAAAAAAATTCTGATGTTTAACATCAGAATTTTTCTTTTGCTTTATAAAAAGTTACTGACAGAAGCATTTTTCATCGATTAAAATTTCTGTCAGTAACTTTTTTATTGAGTGTATAGAATTATGAAAAGTATTTTACGTACTCTCCATAACCCTCTGCTTCTAATTGGCCAAAAGGAACGAAACGCAAAGCGGCAGAATTAATACAATAACGCAAGCCTCCCTTATCTAGGGGGCCGTCAGTAAAAACATGACCCAAATGACTGTCAGCATTACTAGAACGAACTTCTGTACGTTCCATAAATAGAGATTTATCTCGTTTTTCTTTGACAACTCCTTTATCAATCGGTTGTGTAAAGGCTGGCCAACCGCAGCCTGATTGATATTTATCTAAACTTGTAAATAGGGCTTCACCACTCACAACATCAACATACAATCCTTTTTCAAAGAAATCATCAAACTCATTAGCAAAAGGGGCCTCTGTCCCATTTTCTTGGGTAACACGATAAGCAAGTGGGCTTAATTTCTTTTTAAGTTCTTCTTTTTCCATCAGCAATTTTCCTTTCCTACATGTGACCATTGACTGTCAACCTTTTTGACACTAGTGTAAACTTGGTTGACAAAGGGCTTGACACCTTTACATTAGGTTACCAACAAGTACTTTTTGTCAAAAACAAGTCCTCATCTGATATGATTCATCCTATCAAAAATCGCTATTGATTTCCATTGAAAGTACTTAAAGATTTTAGGAATTCCATTTCTTAAATATTAAAAGTTACTGTTATTTTTCAGAAAATTCTTGTATCGTACTTTAAATTTTGATATAATCATAAATGTAAAACGTACTTGACATTTTCTGTAATCATTTGATTCCGGGAGGTAAAATGAAAACTCTTAACAATACCCATATTGGGCAAATTTATTATATTCATAAAATTATTGGGAAAAACCAAGCTAAACTGCGTGATTTAGGCATGATTTCCGATAAAAAAATAACACTAATTTCTACTGACGGTGAGAATGCAATTGTTAAAATTGATGAAACTCGCCTTGCTTTAAGTTCTGAATTCTTGGAGCAAATTTTTGTAAAAGAAGAACGTTCTAGCGAGGATATCATTGGTTTAGCTCACTTGCAAGTTGGCCAAACTGGTGTCGTTCGTATGATTGACGCAACGTCTGATATCAGACGCCGCTTGATGGACATGGGCATTACGCGAGGAACAAGTGTTCATCTGCAAAAATTAGCACCACTTGGCGACCCTCTTGAACTTAGGCTTCGAGGCTATTCTCTCTCTTTGAGAAAGACGGATGCTGAAAAAATCAAAGTCGTTCTTGAACGATAGTAAGCAAAATTGTTGACCTATTTTTATCATTATTTTTGTAAAGAAATTGTCCTAGAACACTTAACAAAGTCTAACGAAATTTAAGAAGAAATTTTAATAATATGAAAATAATTGCACTACTCGGAAACCCCAATAGTGGAAAAACGAGTATTTTTAATCAACTAACCGGATCAAATCAGCAAGTTGGTAATTGGCCGGGGGTCACTGTTGAAAAGAAATCTGGATTTTATCGAAAAGATAAAAGTATTTGTATCCAAGATTTGCCCGGTCTTTACTCTCTTTCTCCTTATTCACTTGATGAGCAAGTTGCCAGAGATTTTTTGACAAAAACACCTCCGGATGCCCTCATTAATATTGTGGATTCAACGAATTTAGAGCGTTCACTTTATTTGACTTTACAGCTGATGGAACTTGGAATCCCTATGGTTTTAGCGCTTAATATGAGCGACCTTTTGGCTGGTCAAGGAAAAAAAAATCGACATTGAAAAACTTTCTTATAGCCTTGGAATTCCTGTTGTTACAACCTCGGCCATTAAAAATAAAGGTTTAGATGAGGTTGTTAAAGTAGCACTTAAAAGTCATGAAAGTCAGCCTTTAGATTATGACCATCGACTTGAAGGGGCGCTCTCGGAAATTGGTAAAGCAACTGGTTTTACCAATCGTTTTGAACAAATAAAAGTTTTCGAAGGCGACAAACTTTTATTAGCTGGAGAAACAGATAAAGCGCTAAGTCAGCAAGTTCCTACTGACAATTCTCAAACTGGCTTATCAGCAAAACAACTGGCTGAAATTGAGGAAATTGTTTCTATCACCGAAAAATTAATGGCAGATGACCGTGAATCAATTATCGTTAATGAACGTTATGATTTAATTGGTCATATTGTTCAACTTTGCGTTACTCAGACTGAAACTGGTAAAATTAATCTGACAGATCGAATCGACCAGATTATTACCCATAAATGGTTGGGACTTCCTATTTTTGTTTTCGTCATGTGGTTGGTCTATTTTATTTCTATTCAAACTGTCGGAACAGCAGCGACCGATTGGCTCAATGATGTCTTCTTTGGTCAATGGCTTCCTGATTTAATTGCCAATGGAATGAATGCTTTAGCTGTTACTCCTTGGGTTCAAGATTTAGTTTTAAATGGTGTCGTTGCCGGAATTGGGGCAATTTTAGGTTTTGTTCCACAGATTTTTGTGCTCTTTTTACTTTTAGGAATTCTGGAAGATTCTGGATATATGGCTCGGGTAGCCTTTGTCATGGACCGAATTTTTAGACGATTTGGCCTTTCTGGTAAGTCTTTTATTCCCATGCTTATTGCTTCTGGCTGTGGCGTACCTGGAATTATGGCGACGAGAACGATTGAGCAAGAACGTGACCGAAAAATTACAATTATGGTCACAACTTTTATGCCTTGTTCTGCCAAACTCCCTATTATCGCATTAGTTTCTGGCGCTTTTTTCCCTCATGCTTCTTGGGTTGCTCCTAGTGCTTACTTTTTGGGAATGTCCATGATTATTCTCTCCGGTATTATTTTGAAAAAAACAAGGATGTTTTCTGGTGATACTTCGGCTTTCATCATGGAACTTCCTGCCTATCATTTACCTTATGCGATGACTGTTTTAAAATATGCTTTCGACCGTGCGTTTTCTTTCGTCAAGCGGGCTGGTACGATCATTTTCGCTATGAATGTTTTGATTTGGTTCACTTCAAATTATAATTGGACCTTGGCACATGTTGATGCAAGTCAATCCATTCTTGCTGATGTTGGTAAAATTGTTGCTGTTATCTTTGCTCCTCTTGGTTTTGGCGAGTGGCGTGCAACAGTCGCTACAATTACTGGACTAATTGCCAAAGAAACAATTGTCGGAACAATGGGTGTCCTGTTTGCTCATAATTCTTCTGACAGTCACCAACTCTGGTCTGCTGTTCAAGCCACTTATACTCCTCTTTCCGCTTATTCTCTCCTTGTTTTCAATCTGCTTTGCGCGCCATGTGTTGCTGCAATCTCAACAATTTATAAAGAAATGGGCGATGTTCGTTGGACTTTACGAGCGGTTGGTTTTCAAACTTTAGTTGCTTATAGCATGAGCTTCATTATTTATCAATTGGGTAGTTTGTTTAGCTCACAAAACTTTGATGTTTTTAGTTTATTAGCATTAATTGTATTGTCGGTTGGTTTATATTTCATTTTCAGAAAAGGGAAAGGTCTTAATTATGAACTTAGCTAGTATTGTCATTTTGGCTGTCATCCTCATTATTACTGGATTTGCCATTTTTAAAACTGTTCGTAGTAAAGGGGCTTGCGAAGACTGCAATGTTAACACTTGTCCGGTCAAGGGAGCGGCGGCTCTACCCGTTTCAGCTGAATCTCATTCAACTAAAAAAACAGATGTTAAACATGATTGTTGTAATTAAAAAAAGTTACTGACAGATTTATTATGGATAAATTTACTACCATAACAAGTCTGTCAGTATTTTTTTAAGCTTATTTTGAATATTTTAGAATACCGATAAATTTGTCAGTACTTTTTACTTAATAATCTTGATCTGCCTGTCACTTACCCTTTGTTTATAATTGACAAGAAGAAAATTTATAACTATAATCAAAATATAACTGAAACATTATGCAAAATCTGTCAAAGTTTTTTCACAAAGGCTCACTGACAACTATTTTTTAACTCAAGAAAGGTCTTCTATGAAAAAATACATCAGCGTCTTTAGTGTTTTCTTGGTCTGGCTTGCCTACTTACTGGCACTCAATCCTATTCTCAAGGCTCTTGGTCTTATCAATTGGTTACGCAGCCTCGGACATTTTGCTTCACTAACCTCTATTATTATTCAAGAAATTCCAATTATCATCATCTTACTGCTACTCAATCATTTTTTCTGGCATCAAAAATTGTTATTTAAAGGATATAACTGGAAAAAAGCATTAGGAATGCTCATTCTTCCTTTAGTCATGTTTTTGGTAGGTTTAGTTCTTGCAATAGGAAAACATGCCCCCGCTTCGTATATTTTTCTAGCCATTGGAGCTACTTTATTAATTGGTTTTGCTGAAGAACTCTCTTTTAGAGGTTTGATTTTTGGTATTTTAGTTAAAAATTCTAAAGATAAGATTATTGTTCCTTTATTTATTTCAAGTATACTATTTGGACTCATGCATTTGGTCAATATTCGTAATCAACCTTTAGGAAATACTATCATTCAAGTTCTTGGAGTTATGGCTTTTGGACTTTTCGCAGCTGTGGTTTACATGAAAACAAGCAATTTGATTTTTGCGATTGTGGTACATGCCATGAATGATTTCATGGCAATCATGGCCAGTTCGGGTAGTTTATCTTCACAACAAACCAACCCTCTGACAATTCTCTACGAATGGTTTATTTTTGGTACACTCGCTTTCGCATTATTTTACACGGGTTGGACTCAAAGAGAAAAATTCATTGCCGCCATTCAAGAACGTAGTCCACAACTTACGGCCCGTAAGTTACCTACTCTTGCTCAAAGTTCAACTTTCCGTAGAATTTTTGCCCTAGTTTCAATGATTTATGGCATTTTGATTTTACCAACGATGCTCCTTTTTTCAAAAATATCTACTAGTGCTGGCAGTCGGGCAGAAATTGCAAATAAAGCATTACCTATTTATCTTTTATTTCTTCTAGGAATCGCCCTATATATCTTTTTAATTGTTTTCTTTGATTTCCACTTAGGAAATCTTTGCTGGTTATTACTTCCTTATATCGGTGGTCCAGTCTTTGCTTTAATCGCTCTGGTTAATGGTGCAAGACCACTAACTGAAAAAACAAATCAATCTAAAACAATCAATAATAAAACTCCAAATTAATTCATTTGGAGTTTTTCTTTTTTAAAATTTAATTAAACTAACAAAGAATAGTAGGACTTGTACAAGTTGAAAAACCATTAAGATTTTAACTGATGAAATAAATGTTTCTTTTTTTACTTGTTTTTGCAAATATGGTCGAGCAAATTTTATCATCAATGGTGCAATTAACAGAATTAAAAGCATAATTGGAGAAAGTAATCCTAAAATTACTGCAACAACAATGGCAACAAAAGCCAAAATTAAAGCTGTAGTCCACCAAATAAGTGCTGCCTTTTTCCCAATATAATGCACGATTGTGTAGCGGTGATTGGCTTCATCTTCTTCTAAATCGCAGGTGTTATTGGCTAACATCAGATTTGCAATCAATAATGTATTAGGTAAAGCAATCAAGAAAGTTGTTGCCAGATTCGCAAATGACCAAACAAAATTCTGAGAACTATTGATATAAAGGCAAATCAGAAAAATGACATAACCCATTGTCAAACCTGATAAAAGTTCCCCAAGTGGAAGTGATGAGAGTGGTTTTGGCCCGCCAGCATAGAAAACTCCAACAGCATAGCAGAGTAGTCCCAACCAAAAGACTGCCCAACCAGTCATTAAAGCGACAATAATTCCTAAAATCAGACTACCAAAAAAGAAAAAGGCCAATAAACTTTTGATGAGTCCCATTGATAAGTTCTCGCGTCCGATAATATTTGTATTTTTTTGATAATCATCTGTATCTACTGCTTTATGATAATCATTATAGTTGTCCCAAATATCAACAAAACAGTTGAACATAAACATTGCCACAAAATAAATGGCAAGTGCTGACAAATTGACTGACTGATAATGATAAAGCGAGTAAGCAAGCCCTAGTAAAAATGGAAAAATTGAAGCAGTTTTAGCTTTCAATTCAATTAGTTCAGCAAATATTTTAAAATTCATTATTTCCTCTTTTTATTTATCAATTCGTCTATAAAAACTATTTCTTATTTTATCACATTTTAAATCAAAACTTTTAAAATCAAACTAGAGAAATACTAGCTTTAAAAGCTTTATCTCAAAAGTTACTGACAGAAATTTTGAGATAAAAAAGTTAATGACAGAAAAATTTTCTAATAGCTGTCAGTACAATTTTCTATGAAAAAGCCTGTCAGTGACAGGTTTTCAATAATTTCTTTCCAATAAAATTTGTGTTGCTTCTTCTAAAATCTGCCGATTTGTCGACTCTGGTAATTTCCGAATTTCATTCAAAGCCAGTTCTGTTAATCTTCCAGCAACAAGGAGCGCTCCTGCTATCCCACCTGATTCTGTCACTAATTCTGCTAAATCTAAACATTCTTGTCTTGACAAATTTTCTGGCGCTTCTAAATAAGGAGCAATCGCTTCATCATTTACTTCACGAGCCAAGAGTAAAGGTAATGTATAAATCCCTTGACGGAAATCTGTCAAAATAGGTTTATCAGCTTCATCAAGTCCTACTGTAAAATTTAAAATGTCATCATAAACTTGAAAAGCAAGACCAATTGCTCGACCAATTTTACGGGCAGAATGTTGTAATTTTTTATCCCCACCAGCAAAATAAACGCCTTCTAAACAGCTAAGACTCAGTAATTCAGCTGTTTTTCCACTAATTGCTTTCATATAGCGTCTCGCTGTATTATTTTTGTCAAAAGCAGATTGCATTTGAGTCAATTCACCCTGAAGAATTTTTTTCATTGATTGAGCATTTTTAGCGACAAAACTTGTCCCATTCATGGTTTCAATCAATAATTCAAAATAAACAGTATAAACAAAATCTCCAGCATAAACAGCTACATCTTTGCCAAATTGTGACTCTATTGACGGTAAACCACGTCTTAAAGGAGAGTCGTCGATAATATCATCGTGAATCAATGTTGCTGAATGAAGCATCTCTAATGATGCAGCGATTTTAATGAGCTTCTCTTCATCTTTAGAGCCATTAGGGACAATCCCAGCGAACAGCAAAAAAAGCGCAGGACGAACCATTTTCCCGCCACGTGATGCAAATTTCTCTAGTGCTGCTTCTATCTCTTGATTATTAATTTTTAAACGCTCAATCATGAGCGCTTGAACATCCTTTAATTTATTCTGAATTTCGGGATAATCCTGCCAAAATGTGAGCAATGTTTTTTCTCTTTCCTCTCGATAATTCATTCATTTCTTTTGATAATGACTTATCAAATATCTTACTCCATTTTAGCAAAATAGACCCAATGTTGCGAACATAATGGCTTTTTTTCATAAGTAAAAAGAAGTTCAGATGAACTCCTTTTTTTATCGAATTTCCATAATTTGACTTTGAGGTAGGCGGTAACTTGGTTTTCCTTTGTCTTCTGAATTTCCAAGCGGAATAATTAGTTCTGGGCGATAACGTTTTTCAACTTCTAAAAGTTCATTCACTTTTTGAGTTCGATTAAAGCCCATGATGATGTTGCTTTCATAACCGTAATTTTTAATAGCCAAAACAAGATTCATTGTAACCAAACCAATATTGATAGAAAGATAATTACTTTCATGAAGTTCTTCAAATCCTTCATACATTTGTGGATAACGACTATTGAAGCGCAGAAGTTGTTCATCGTCCAACTCTCCAGCTCCTAATCTAGCAATATCACGAGAACGTTCAACTAAATCTGTATCGCTAAAGAGGACGATGACTGCACCAGCTTGTTTGATTTGTTCGTGATTGCCAGGATCAACTTCAGAAAGTAATGCTTCCCGTTTTTCTTCTGATTCTACAATGACAAAATGCCAACTTTGAATATTGTGGGCAGAAGGAGCTAAACTTGCTGCAGAAATAATTTGTTTAACATCCACTGTGGGAATTTTTTTACCGTCAAAGTTTTTTACTTTGTGTCGTGATTTATTGAGCTTTACGTAATCCATGATACTCCTCTATTCCTCTTATGAGATGTAGCTGAATAGTTTCTCTGAAATTGTTTGCATCAATTTCTAAGTCTAGTAGAGCAGACACCCGTTTTTTCTTTGTTTATATTTTAGCAAATTTTTGTCACTTTTGCATAGCATATTTATTCATTATATTTATTTTTTTTATTAAATATAGGTTATTTCCGAAATATTTTACTGACAAAAGTGGAAATAAAAAAACTGCCTGGTCAGCAGTTTTTATATTAGGCTAATTTGGCCTTATTTTTCTTAATTTGTTTTGAACGTAATTGTCCACAAGCTGCATCAATATCTGTTCCATGTTCTTGACGAACGACACAGTTAATGCCATTTTTCTTCAAAACATCATAAAATTTTGCCGTATTATCTTTTGTTGAACGTTCATATTTAATATGTTCTGCAACTGGATTGTATGGAATCAAGTTAACATAAGACAATTTATTTCTAGGTTTTATCAAGTCAGCCAATTGTTGAGCAATTTCTGGGCTGTCATTTTCACCAGAAAGCATAATATATTCGTAAGTCACACGTCGATTGGTTGTTTCTGTGTAATAGTCAATCGCTTCAAAAAGTTTTTCAAGTGGTGCGTTACGAGTAATACGCATCAATGAAGTACGCAACTCATTATTTGGAGCATGAAGTGAAATTGCTAAATTAATTTGTAGATTTTCATGCGCAAATTCTTTAATTTTTGCTGGCATAAATCCACAAGTTGAAACTGTGATGTGACGGGCTCCAATTGCCAGTCCATTATCATCATTAATGACACGCAAGAAGTTCATTAGATGTTCGTAATTATCAAAAGGTTCACCAATTCCCATAACTACCACGTGTGAAACACGTTCATCTAAACCACGTTCATCAAAGTATTTTTGAACGAGCATGATTTGGCTGACAATTTCCCCAGCAGTCACATCACGTTCTTTTTTCAAAATCCCAGAAGCACAGAAAGTACAACCCATATTACAACCTACTTGAGTTGTAACACAAACAGACAAACCATAAGATTGACGCATCAAAACTGTTTCAATCATCATCTTGTCAGGAAGCATAAATAGATATTTCACTGTTCCGTCAGCAGATTCTTGAACAACAACTTGTTCTAATGTATTCAAAATAAAATGCTCATTAAGTTTATCAATAAAAGCAGCTGATAAATTGCTCATTTCTTCAAAAGATTGAACACGTTTACGGTAAAGCCAATCCCAAACCTGAGTTGCTCGGAATTTCTTTTCTCCATTTTCAATTGCCCATTCAATTAATTGGTCACGTGTCAATCCATAAATTGAAGGACGCGTTTCTGTTATTATATTCTCTGTCATTATTTTCCTTAAGTATCTCAAATTTTAATCGTGCAATTTTTCATATCCCTTGAATACACTCATAAAATCAATTTAAATTATTATCATTTATTTATGAAAAACTAAATCACTTAGAAGTCCATAAATGTTAATTCTACGATAATTTTTAGTCTTTGACAAGTTGGCTGACCGTCAAATAACTTTTACAAAATCCTCAATCCTTTTTACGATTACGAATGACAAAGCCTTGATTCTCTTGCTTTTTAGTCTCTGTTTGCTCAACTTTTTTACGAGGATTCCGTTTTTTCATTGTAAATTTTTTATCAGAATCTTTAGCTGGATTTTGTTTTTTATTGTCTGTTTTTCTCTCTTGAGATTTTTTACTGACAGAAACTTTTTTATTTTTGTCAGTAACTTTTGGTTTTCTGTCAGTAGATTTTTCACGAATTTTAAAATCTTTTCGAGCTTCTGATGAATTTTCCGAACGTTTGTCTTCTTTAGTAACTTTCTGTTCATCACGCGCCCGATTTCGATTACGATTTCTCTTACGACGTGGCTTATCAAATCCTTGCTTCAACTCTTTTTCGGTAAAAAGTTTCTCAGAAACAAAAGCTTCATCTTTTGTCCGAATCCGCCGTAAAACAAAATAAGCACAACCGTAATTACAATATTCATTGACATAATCTTCAAGATGATCAATTTTATTGTCTGCCAACATTTTTCTACGACTGGTTGAGAAAAAACCCTTCAAACGTAATTGCTCAAATCCCCAATCTCCCACAATATAATCATACTTATCTAAAACATCAGAAAAACGTTGTTCTAATTTTTCCGCATCAAAAGCCTCACGATAATTATGAACAATATGAAAAGTTCGTTGTCCAACTTGAACAACTTCCCCTACTGCCATAACATGTTCGCCAGGATATTTATTATAATTTAACTTACTTTCGTCTATTACTTTAGCCATTAATTTTTCTATTTCTATTTATTTTTAAAATGTTCTGCTACAATTTCTCGTAAGAAATAAGGGAATAAAATTTCTGATTTTCCCAATTTTTTCAATAAAGGGAAATACCAAGCAAACAAATATTGGTCAGGTAAAACAATTTGATAACTCTCTTCATCAGAAATTTTTTCAAGTGACTGATTTTCCGAATTTTTTATGTAAAAATCACCTTCGCGTGGCTCAATTCCATGAAATATAAGAGAACCAAATGTTTTTCCACGAAAACCCATTCCTTGAATTTTTTGGGTGGCAAGGAAATCCGAAACATCCATAATTTCAAGCAAAACTTGTCTAAGTTCTTCACCTGTAAATGTGAAACGAACTAAACGAATCGAATGGGGTAAAAATTCATGTAAATCATCTAAAGTTAAATGATTTGGTAATTCATCTGTCACCAACAAACCGGAATTCATGAGACAAAGTTTTGTATTTCCATAATCCGCAAAGATTTTTGCCAAATAATGACTTCCCTTGAAATCCGGAAAAACATTAGGTAAGGCTTTAGGTAAATCAGCAACGACTGTTCCCTCTAAGAGTTTATGGCCTCTCAGTTCCCAACCATTGGTTTCTACCAAATCCGATTTCCTTTGAGGAAGCGTATTGGTTGCTATAGCTTCAATTTGTGCATCAACTAATTGATTATTTTCATTAAAAGTTAAATCAATTTGCCCCACATATTCGCCGTAGCGTCCAGCAGCTGCAAGAAGGGTTTGATTAACTTGAGCACCATGTTCAAATAAATGATGTGTATGAGCTCCAATAATCAAGTCAATCTCATCATAGTCCTTCGCAATTTGCTCATCAACATTCTTACCCAAATGAGAAAGCAAAATGGTAAAATCACAATCCAGTTTTGGTAAAAGTTCATCTAAAACCACAAAAGGGTCTGACAATTCCCAGCCCGCCTGTGGATAAGCAAAAACATAAGGGGCTGTCAAACCAATTAATCCAATTCGTAAGCCAAATGAAGTCGTGACTATCAAAGGCTCAGATTGTGCAAAATTTGTCGCCAAATTTGACAAGAGAACAGGAAAATTAGCTTCATCATAGAGATGAGAAAGCATCTCATGTGTCAGTCCTAATCCCTCATTATTACCTATTGTCGCCGCCGTCAAATCTAAACGATTCATCAATTCAACATTAAATTGTCCCTCTGTTGCCTCCGTCAAAGGATGAACCCGATCCACATTGTCACCCAAGTCAAAAGACAAACTTTCAACTTCTTCATGTGATTTTTCCGCAAAAAAACGCTCAATCACAGGGAAACGTTCCAAGTGAGAGTGTAAATCATTCAAATGGAGGATACGCAGTTTATTCATAATACTATTCTATCATAATACCCCAATACAGCACAATAGAGGGGGAAAAATCTATTTTATACAATTACGCAACAAAAGCGCTACCTAAAGTAGCACAATATACAACATTTTAAACGTAACAAAAAGCGTAAAAAACAAGAACGTAGTAAAAAGCGTAGTAAAACATCATTAATTTTTGCGAAGTGGTACTCTCTTAATATTTAAATTTGTTATAAAAAACACCGTTATCGATGCAGTTTTTTTAGTAAAAATTTTATTGAAACTTATGATGTGATTTTAGCCAATTAAATAGACGATGTATCAAGGGTTGAACCACAAAAAAGAATAAAGGGATAGCTACAATAGCTGAGCGAGACCAATTTATTAAGTAACTTATGAAAAAGTGATTTTCAATGTAGTTATGTGTTAAATAAGTTGAAATAGCCATTATTATTGTGCTATTGAAAATGATGACAAGAAGTGGGAAACTGATGTCTTTAGAAATATTAGATAACCACTGAGATTTATTATGAAGTAATCTAACAACTGGGACTGAAAATATTTTTTTTACAATATAAACTGCAACAAAAATAACAGGAAATATGAATAATTCCTTTTTTACACTATAGTTATAAATACCAAATCGCCAGAGCATATTATAATTTGACATAAAAAAAACCATTGTAGCCATAATTACTAAGCCAATAGTTTCCGGATGATGGATAACTCTTTTTAACACTTTATTTCCTCTATAAATATTTATTGAATAATTATTTTAACTTTCTAACTAAATTATATACTAATAATACTAAGAAAACCAAAATTATGAATCAATACATATATTACTTCCCTAACTATTTGTTAAAAGTGTTCAATAATTAGTATTTAACTATTCTAACCTACTCTAAAAAATGCAATAAAGGAAAGTTCTCCCCTTTTTGCCTACAACCGAGATTAAAACGCCATTTTAGTGTTTTGCCCCCCTATATAAAAATTTTCAAAATTGGTTTTTCACGCAAGACGAGATCTATATGTGTGATCTCCCTGTAAAAAGTTATGGGTAGGGTTAATATAATTGATGAACAACATATTCAATAATTTCTTCGTTTTCTGTTAACTGATTGTGCTGAGTATTTATTCCATCAAATATTTTCTCGTGGTAGCTGGAAATATTATTGTAAATTTTACTACTTGAAAGTGCACTAGTGAGAGGTACAACCCCATCACCGTTATTCTTATAGTTTCCTGCAATTGAGATCATTCGCAAGCTATGAGGGATTTTCCCTTTTTTGTTTATCATGCGCCTTAACATATCTGTTTCGGTTAACGAAGAACTATTGGGATAAGGGTTGGCATTTGAATCAAGATAATTATATGGTGTACCCAATGTGATAAGGTTTTTCATTTGTGATGTTGACTTCTGTGTCATTTTTTCCAAGTAGATTGTCCAGACTAATCCTCCATTAGAATGCCCCAATGCATTATAAAAATCGAAAGAATAGAGGTGATGAGCTTTTTTCATAGCTATATCAGTCCATTCTGCCTGTTTCTCTACCCCTTTTTCCGAACTATCTGAAAAGCTTATTACAATAAAAGGATCAATAGATTTTTTGCTTAAAGAAGATGTCCATTCTGTAGTGCCATCAGTCTTAACATTAATTTTCAGAATATCTTTTTTCCCAACTTGTTTCATTAACTCATTCATGAAACTATCAAAGCGATTTCCATTAGCGTCAGTTCCTGGTATTAATATCAAGGGGGCTTGTTTCTGAGCCACTTTTTGTTCAGATTTATATTTTATGGAGATATAAGTTGATATTGATAATAAAACAACTAGTATTATCAGCTGGAAAATTACTATTTTTTTGTGTTTTATTTTTTTGCCCTCAATTCATTTAGGATACTATTATAGCATAGCTACTAAGGCTAAACAATATTTCGTTTTACTAGCTTTCGCCTAATTTATAAGCAAGTGAAACTTAAGATTGCTATAGTATCTTCCTCAGAGCAATAAAGCATCTACAGATGCCCTAGCAGTTTGCTTGTGACAAACATAAGATTTATAACACAGGCAATATGAATAGGCTTTAAAAGCTTCTGTTCGCAAAAATAAAAAGCGCTATTGCGCTTCTTAAATTACTTTAATTTGGATTAAGCTCCTGTTGACCCAAATCCACCAGTCCGTTCTTCTTTTTCTTGATTTTCATCACCATCAGCGACCAAGAAAGGCATGAAGACTCCCTGAACCACGCGCTCCCCTTTTTCAATTACGACTTCTTCATCAGTGAAATTACGCATCTGCATAAACATATGCCCTTCATTATCAGGATTATTATAGTAATCCTTGTCAATAACACCTACTGAATTGATTAAAACCAAGCCTTTTTTACGAGGATTTGATGAACGGTCATACATATAAAGTACTTCATCTGACTGCATATAGGCCTTCAAACCTGTTGGAATTAATTTAATTTCCCCTGGCGCAAAACTAACGGTTTCAGCTGCTTCAATGTCATAACCTGCTGAATGTTCAGTTGAACGTTTTGGTATATTAATTCCAGCATTTTTATATTTAGTTACCACTTCAAATCCACGAATTTTCATCTCTTACCTCATTTGTTTTTTTCTATTATATCATAAAAAAAGCACTCAGAGAGCGCTTTTCATTTAGACTTCTTCAGCATTTGTTTCGATGAGATGTTGATACCAGTAATAAGAATCCTTCGGTATCCGTTTCAATGAACCTTCCATTGTTTCATCTTGGTCAACATAGACAAAGCCATAACGTTTTTGGTAGCCATTTAACCAAGAAAGGAGGTCAGTATAAGACCAAGTGTGATAACCAATGACTTTTGCTCCATCCGTCATCGCTTCTTTGATTGCTTTAACATGACTTTCTAGATATTTGATTCGATAATCATCATGAATTTTTCCATCTTCAACTTTATCATATTCGCCCAAGCCATTTTCTGTAATCATCACTGGAATACGATAACGAGAAGTGATACGACGAAGTGCAATTCTCAGGCCTTCAGGGTCAATTTCCCAATCCCAATTTGTTCGGTCAATAAAAGGATTTTGAATTTTTTTATGGAGGCCTGGAATTCCTGATTCTTTGGTTGTTCCTTTTTTACCACTTGTATTAAAGGAACCGACTCCAACTCCTCCGTCAACTGGATTCCATGCGTTAGTAGCTGTCTGGTAATAATTAATACCTAGAAAATCAGGTTTAGCTGATTTCAAAAGTTCAGCATCCCCTGCTTCAAATTCAGGTGCTAGCCCATTTTCACGTAAATAAGCCATTGCCGCAATTGGGTATTCTCCGTAAAGATAAACATCTATCCAAAAGTGACTATAAAGCTCTTCTGCATTTTCAGCCGCTAAAACATTGAGTGGGTCAGAATCCTTAGCATATTGTGGCGTATAGGCAAACGAAGGGCCAATTTGTCCATCCATTTCAAGTTCATGAAATTTATTGATTACCGCAGCATTTGTCAGATTAGCAATATGATTGACCTGATAAAAAAGTTTCATATCTCTTTTTCCAGGTGGGTGAGTCGCGAGTGACCAACCTTGACTTGTAAAAATATTTTGTTCATTAAGCGATACCCAATATTTTACTTTACCTTTAAAAGCATTAAACAAAACTTCAGCATAGTTAACAAAATCTGCAATAATTTCTCGTGATTCCCAACCACCATATAAATCTTCTAAGGCTTGGGGCAAATCCCAATGATAAATCGTGACAATTGGTTCAATCTCATTAGCAATCAACTCATCAATCAAATCTTCATAGAATTTCAAGCCTGCTTGATTGACTTCGCCACGTCCGTCAGGTAAAATCCGCGTCCAAGCAATTGAAAAACGGTAGGATTTAAGTCCCAACTCTTTCATTAAAGCCACATCTTCTTTATAGCGATGATAATGATCAACAGCGACATCCCCATTCGTTCCTTTAAAAGTCTTGCCTGGAATACGGACAAAATTATCCCAGACACTGGCTTTTTTGCCATCTTCAAAAGGCGCTCCCTCAACTTGATAGGCTGCCGAAGCCGAACCCCATAGAAAATCATTTGGAAATGCTTTTAATTTTTTGTGCTCCATTTTATTCCCCCATTACTTGTTTATAGTCTATATTATAACATTTGTAACCGTTTTATTTTGTTTTATCTTTTGGAATTTGTTTTTTTATTTTTACGTGATTATCCTAAAAAAGTTGTCTTAAAAGACAACTTTATTTTCTTGATTTTATTTTTATATCTTTATGTGCTTGTTGATTTTCTGCTTCTATTTTGTTGGCTTTCTTTTTTTGGCTGCGTGCAATAAGAATCATTGCCAAGCCAATTAAAACGATTGCTAAACCAAGCCAGTTATGATAAGCCACAAGCAATAGACCTAAACTGATAAAAGCGATGCCCCAGGTACTCATACAACACTCACATTAAAGAAGACAGCTGCTCCAAATGAGCTTCCTTTAATTAGCTGTTTAGCCATTGCTGCGTCAGTCGTTGCATCATCTGTCGGTGTTTCAAAGAAAAGTTTTAATCCTTGTTTTTTTGTATGTTTAAAGCCATTTTCTTCTAAAAGTTGAATAATTTCTTTTTGCATCATTGCAGAATTTACGAGTATCATAGTATTTCCTCCTCTATGAGTGTTTTTTATCACATCTGATAAGGTTTATATTATAAATCTTACCAGATTTAACAAAAAATGTGTAGAGCAAGTTTTCTTACTTGCTCTACCATTAATTTCAAATTTAGTCGAGTTCAGTTTCTTCCAACTTGTTAGCTGCGATAACGAATGGTACCCAGATAACAAAGGTAATGATCAAGTTGATAATTGTAAGGACAATTGCCCGCCAGTCAAAACCGGTTGCCATGAAGGCATTCATAATTGGTGGTGTTACCCATGGCACAGCATTGACAACTGGGTCAACCAAGTGAAGGGCTGTTGCAGTGTAGGCAATGATTACAGAAATCAATGGAGCGACTGCAAATGGAATAAAGAAGATTGCATTCAAGACAACTGGCAGACCGAAGAGGACTGGTTCGTTGATGTTGAAGATACCAGGTGCAAGTCCGAGACGTCCAACAATCTTGTAGTCTTTACGTTTAGAGAAGAGGATGATTGCAATAACAAGTGTAATTGTACCACCTGATCCACCAAACCATGCAAAGGCGTCCCATGAACCACGTACCCAAAGGTTAACGTAGTCACCATTAATGGCATGTGCTTTATCAACCGCACCTTTAGCAATCAAGTCACGGATACCTTGTGAGTGAACTTGGAAGTAGAGGGCTTGGTTATTAAGTCCAAGAGGTCCCCAGATACCATCGAGTACTGGTGCCAAAACGTTTGGTCCGTGAAGTCCGAAGAACCAGAAGACTGAAACAAAGAGTGTAACAATCAGTACTGAGAAGATATTTTGTGACAGAATTTGGAATGGCTCTGCGATATAGTGGGTAATCAGGTTAATGACAGAGTCATTTGTCAATTTACCAATAATGTAGTAGATTAGACCAACGATATAAAGTGCTGCAATTGTAGGAATGATTGCTAAGAAAGCTTTTGCTACTGCAGGCGGAACTGATTCTGGCATCTTAATTGTGATGTCAGCAAGCATGAGTTTTGCATAAATAATAACTGCAAGGGCACCCATAATAATAACTGTGAAGTAAGCTCCAGCATCGAGGTGAGCTGAGGCAAAGAGTGGTTTCCAAGCGGCAAGTCCTTGATCACCAAGAACGCCATTAAGCTTGTCAGTTGCTGCTACACCAGCTTTACCTGTACCAAGGGCTGCTGTAAATTTACCCATTTGGTTTGGCAAACCTGCAAATAAGGTTGCAACTGATACGATACCACCAGCGAGGTCATTGACTCCGTAAGCGCGGGCCAAATTGTAACCCCAAGAAATGGCAAAGATAAGACCAATAACTGTCAGTGTTCCTTGGTTAACAAGGGCTGAAATATTGTTCAAATCACCAATGATTGGTGTATTAGCAAGTGTCCAGACTTTCTCTGGTGCTAATTTTGAGAATGCTGTTGCTCCCAACATCATTTGTTGGATAGCTGACGGGAATGTTGTCACGATAGCTGAAATCATGGCAGCTAAGGCACCAGCAAGTGTTGCTGGCAACATACCGATAAATGAGTCACGCAGCGCAACTAGGTGTTTTTGAGACCCAATCTTTGCCGCAACAGGGACGAGATATTTCTCCATCCACGCAGTAATTCCGTTCATGGAATTCCTCCTTTATAATATAATAATAAATAACTTTCAAAAAAACTTTTTGAACATAATTAAGGTTCTGTCAGTACTGACAGGCATAGATTATCGATTATTTTTTGCTCTCGATAAGTTTAAATGAGCTCCATGGTTTTAGGAAATCGAGTAGGAATAATTCATCATCTGCGATACGTCCAACCACATTGACTCGACCATCATTTTCCATTTCACGTAAGGCGGTTTGAGTCTCACCTTTATATTGACCATAGCCTTCGTTGTCAATAATGACATCGCCACGTTGAATTTTATCAGTATCGTGAGCGGGGAATTCAAGGTCTTTATAAGTGATTCTTGTCATTGTTGAACGGAGCATGTAAGCTGATTTATCACCACGGTAGCTATGTGTCGCTTCAAAAAGACATTTGCGTTCATTTTCGCTGATTGTTTCACGTGGAACGACTTTAATCTCAGGCATGCTTGCATTAAATGCTTGGCTCATCGCTTTAAGTTCTTCTTCGCTCGCATAAGCATTGGCAATAGTCACATCATCAATTCCACCGAGGAGTTTGTAATGTTTAACTTGTGTCGCAATTTCAAGGCTTCTGTGGTCTTCAAGAGTACAAAGGCCATCTTGAGTTGGCCAAGGGCCAAATGTTGCTGCTTGCGAATTGACAAAGGCCATGGTGTTTAAATTATAGCCCTTGAATTTTTCTGTACATTTAAGATAATGATTAAATTCCAATCCTGTGTAACGATGTGGGTAGAAATTGTGACTTCCCAACAGTTTTTCAGTATCAGGTGAGTAATCCATTATTGAATCAACATAGGTTGTTCCCTGACTCATGTTGATTTCAATTTTGATTCCGTAAGGATTTCGGGTCATTCTGGCTTCTTCGGCTCCTGTGAATCCTATGTCAAGTCGAACTCCATCTGCACCCATTTCATGGAAAAAGCTGAGGTCATCATAACTAATGTTAAGTTGTGTAAAGAGACCTGGATTGATATCCACCATGACTTCCATTCCTAACTGATTGGCGTAATCAACAACTTTTTTGAAAGCTGCAAGAACCCCTTCTTTATCTCCATCAATTTCGAGTAAAGAAGTGAAGACACGCTTAAATCCATATTGATGCGCTAAATCAAGATAAGCTTTATCTGCCTCAAAATTTGAGCGTTCTGGATAGATAGATACCCCTAATTTTCCCATTTTTTTCTCCTTTTTCTTATTTGTTTATTTCCTTTTTTTATTTCTGAAATAAACCTTAAGTCTATGATAAGGCTTTCATTTCATTTTTGCAAGCGATATCATCTTAAAAAAAACATGTTTCTTAAATTGAAACATTAACGATAAATTCTCATTTTTAGATAGGTTTAACGCTTTCTTTCGTTAAAATCTTTAAAATAAGGCGAATTGACCTATATCAATTTTTGTCAGTAATATCAGTGTAACAAACAAACTACTCCTCCCACAATATTCTAATTTTTTAATTTCTTTAATTTTTATCAAAAAAGTTACTGACAAAGCTGTCAGTAACTTTTTTAAAAATATTCACGAAGAATCGCCTGATTCTCTTTTAAAATTTTTGCCGTAAATTGGCCAATGGTCATTTTTTCTCTTTTTCCTTCTCCGAGACTAATATTGTTTTCAGGAATAATTTCGTCAGTAATTTCAACTGAAAAATCGGACTGACCGTGTACTTTTAAAAATTCCTGTAAGTTAACAATTCGTGCCTGCATATAAGGAACAAGTTTAATTTCTGCTCGCTGTGGCTCTGTCAGTTCTTCTTCAAGGAGAATATCTGAGGGTGCTTGCCAACTAATTTCCGAAAATGAACCAGCATGGCTTGAAATAAAACGATAAAATGCTTGTTTTGCCTCGTCAGTCAAAGTTATCAGTTCTTTGATAACAAATGTCATTTCTGAAAATTCATAGAGAAGATAGCCCAAAGCCTTACTATTTTCGCGATAAATCGCACAGTGAGGTTGTGATTTAAAACTGAAAAAGTAAGACCAAAGTTCTGGAGAGCGAATAAGTGAGCCTTGATTATCAGCCTTTTGATGAACTTCTGTCAGTACTTTAAAAAGGGCTGTATTTTTACTGACAGAAAATTCACTAGCATTTTCATCATCAAACTCAAACTTTTCTCGACTAATTTCGCCCGCACTTCTCTTACCTTTAGGAAAATCTTGAGCTGCTAGTCGATAATGTTTTTGATTAAAAGCATAATGATAACCAAATTTTTCATAAAAAGCATATGAAAATGGTGCTAAATATGAAAAAATCACTCCTTTTTCATAATTATCTCGCAAACTTTTGGTCATTAATTGTCGAATGGCTCCATTGCCTCGAAACTCAGGATAACTGGCAACATAACCAATTCCAGAAGTTTTGACTTCTTGATTTTTCCAATAAACATTAAAGTGTGAGTCAATCACCATTGACGTGAGTCTTTGATTTTCGTAGTGGCCATAAGGAGTTGAAAATTCAAGTAATTTGTCAAAAGCTTTTGCCCGTTCCTTTGTTTTAGGCTTATGAAAGGCATAAGTTGCCAAATCTAAAAATTCTTTATTATTTTTTGTATTCGCATTCATAAATTCATTTTAACACAAATTTGTAGGAATAAGAAAACATTTTTGTTAACGTTTACTTTTTTGATTTTTCTAATCGTCCAATAGAAAAACAGCCAAAATCGGCTGTTTCAAATCAAAATTTTAATTTCTTCGAGACCAAATATTTAGCCCAAAATTACTGACAGCTTTCAGTATCTTGTTCTTAAGAGAAATCAGTACTTTTTAATTCTTTCCAATTCAAAATCATCATTCAAGGCTGATTCTGTCAGTAAAGTCAAACAGTAAAACTGAAAATTCAGTTTAGTATTATAATCTTTCCGCCTAGCTTATCACTAAAAATAAAGCGCATGAAAACAACTTATTTCTTTGTAAATCTGAAAGTCTTAAAATTTTCATTGTCTGACACTTTACTTATCTTGCTCTACCGCCATTGTAAGCTCGAGTGACATTATCCAAAACAGCAACCATTTGGCGCTTTTTAAAACGTCCCAAGAAAAAACCAACGGCTTTGTCGTTAATCATTTGAATAAAACCATTTGATGTTTGGTTCTCTTCAATGACCACCTGAGTGCTCCGG
The DNA here is from genome assembly GCF_038006485.1 of Lactococcus sp. FSL K6-0773. Taxonomy (NCBI): domain Bacteria; kingdom Bacillati; phylum Bacillota; class Bacilli; order Lactobacillales; family Streptococcaceae; genus Lactococcus; species Lactococcus sp. FSL K6-0773. The sequence goes on from NZ_JBBOVF010000001.1 coordinate 1,648,707, forward strand.
TCATCAATTTTATGCAATTCCCAGCGAGTACTGAAAGTATTGCGATTTGTTTTAGTCGTAAAAGCGTAAATGCTTGGTTCTGTCAGTTCTGTAATTTTAATACTTCCTCTTTGGTTTTTCCCAAAACTCTTACTATATTCATAACCATTTAAGCTTCTAACTTTCGGACGTTTCCCTGTATTTTTTTCAATGTCAAATAGACACGAATCAATTATTTTTTCAAAGATAAATTCTCTCGGGGCATCAACTATTTTATCAATTCTCATCTTTTTTTCTCCCTCAGCAAGTTTTTTAACTAAGTTTATTCTAACAAGATTAAAGATTCTTTGCAAGCACTTTCATGTTTTCAAAAGCAAAACATATTTTTACTTGAAAAATGGTAAACCGATAAAGAGAACCAAGAGAATAACAAAGGCGCCTGTTGCAAAAATACGGTATTGTTTGGGAATAGATGGAATGAAAGCCTTAGGAGCAAAAATTGCTGACAAAAGCAGTCCACCAATTGCCCCGCCAATATGTGCCCAAATGCTTACATTTCCTAAAGAAAAGAGATTCATAACCAAGTTAGCAACAATCAACACAGTAAACATTCGACCGATTTGTTGTAAAAATGGATGTTTTGTAAAAAATGCTAAACCAACAACTGCCGCAAAGAGGCCAAATATAGAAGTGGATGCCCCTGCCGAAACCACTCTAGGTGTCAAAAGAAAAACCATGGCATTACCAAAAATTCCTGACAAAAGATAAATCAGAGTAAAACGTAGCCAACCAAAAACATTTTCAATTTGCCGACCGATGAAAAAGAGCGTCGCCACATTTAATAAAACGTGTGCCCAACCAATATGGATAAAGAGTGCCGTAAACAAACGCCACATTTGGCTTGGGTCAAACAGCATAACTTGACCAAGTATGGCTCCACTATTGAACAAGTTGATTGCTGAAGTTGCCGATATTCCGTAAGTAAAAAATTGCCATAACCAAACTAAGAGTGTGATAATTGATAAGATATAAGTTGCCTTGTAACGTGTAAAATCTCGTTTAATTTCATTAAAATTCATTATTTTTTCTCCCTATAAAAAGTTCTTGTACTGCGATGTCATGGCTTTCCGCCTCAAAATCCATTTTTTGAAAATCATAAAGTACAGAGGCCGTTGTTCCCTCAAAATTAGCCAAATACCGGTCATAATAACCACCACCAAAACCGATTCGATAACCCTCATCATTCCAAATTAAGCCTGGAACAAGGATAAAATCAGGCTCAACCGCAATTTCAGATTTTGGCTCAAGCAAGCCAAATTTTGAGCGAACAAGATTTTCTTTATCATACTTGGCAAAAATCATTTGACGCTCAGGTAAGCATTTAGGAATCAAAATTTCTTTGTCGTCAGATTGGTCGAAAAGTTCTGTCAAATTAAATTCAATTGGCATTGACATATAAAGCGCTATTTTTTTTGCAGATTTCCATTTTGAGGAAGCGGTTAACTGCTTTAAAACATCCTTATTCTGACGCCTTTTCTCGTAGTCTGAAAAATTTTTTAACATTTGTAATATTTTTTTACGGTTTTCTGCTTTACTTTCCATATTAACTATGATAACATGAAAGTGTAAGTTTTTGTTTTACGATTAGTTCTGTGCTTTTGGGTTCATTCCTATTCAAGAAATTAGATTTACAAATTTATAAATAAGGAAGTACCAAAAATGGCACAAGGAACTGTTAAATGGTTTAACGCAACTAAAGGCTTCGGCTTTATCACTACTGAAGAAGGAAACGACGTTTTCGCTCACTTCTCAGCTATCCAAACTGATGGATTCAAAACACTTGACGAAGGTCAAAAAGTTACTTTTGACGTTGAAGATGGCCCTCGTGGACCTCAAGCTGTTAACATCCAAAAATAATTACAGCTTTAAATAAAAATCACTGACAGTTTTGTCAGTGATTTTTTTATTGTCAATTTTACTGACAGACTATTTTTCGTAAGCCTTTACAAATAATTCATATTTTATCAAAAATACTATTGTAAAAACGATTAAAATGGGCTAAAATAAAGAAATCAACTTAGTGTATTTAGGGAAAAAATGAAAGATTTAACTAAAGGAAATATTTTAACAGGACTTATTGCATTTACTTTGCCCTTACTTATGGGTAACTTTTTTCAGGTCCTCTATAACACGGCAGATACTCTGATTGTCGGTCAAACCTTGGGAAAAGATGCTTTGGCTTCCGTTGGAGCGACAGGCTCTATCAACTTTTTAATTGTCGGCTTTGCTCAAGGAATGACTGCTGGTTTGACAATTTTAACGGCCCAACGTTTCGGGGCAAAAGATGAGTTAGCCATAAAAAAATCCTATGTCACGGGCCTCTACTTTACAATTGCGATTTCTATTTTGCTCAGCATATTGTCCCTTATTTTTGTGGGACCTTTGCTTCAAGTTATGCAGACCCCAAGCCAAATTTTTGAAGGTGCCAAGACCTTTCTAAGCATTATGTTAGGCGGAATGATTGCCACTAATCTCTACGCTTATCTGTCTAATGCTCTAAGGGCTTTGGGCGATTCTAAAACACCATTATATGCTTTGATTGCTGCCTCAATTTTAAATATTGCCTTTGAATATTTTGCTATTTTAGTCTTAAAATTAGGAATTGCTGGAGCAAGTGGAGCAACAATTTTAGCCCAAATGATTTCGGTATTATTTCTTTTTTGGCACATCAAACGAAAAGTTCCCGAATTTCAAATTTCAAAAAATTTATGGCGGCTAGATCGTGCCGAAATTGTCCACCATGCTAGACTTGGTATTCCAATGGGCTTTCAATCAAGTATTATTGCCATCGGCTCTATCACGCTCCAAGTCGCTTTGAATAAAATGGGAACAAATGCTGTCGCTACCCAAGCCATCGTTTCTAAAATTGACCAATTTGCGATGCTCCCGATGATTTCAATCGGCCTTGCCATGGCAACCTTTGGAGCACAAAATTATGGGGCTAAACAGTACAAACGAATTAATCAAGGCTTAACATGGGCTCTTACAATTGCTGTCGGTTGGTCAATTATCTTTGCCATTATCTTAAACCTTGCTCACTTCTATTTCACCACTGCTTTCATTTCAAGTAGCCAAACAGCCGTTATTGAGATGTCGAGTCACTATTATCTTGTGAACGGAAGTTTCTATTGGTTGTTAGCCATTTTATTCGTTACCCGCTCAACAATTCAAGGCTTAGGTAATGCCAAGATTCCAACATTGTGTGGCTTTGCAGAGCTTTTCATGCGGGCAGGAGTCGCTATCATTGGTGTTCTTTTACTCAATTATACGGTAATTATCTCAAGTAATCCTGCCGCTTGGCTGGGTTCAACCTCTATCTTAATTCCAACAACCATCCGCATGATTAAACGTTTTAGACAAAATCAGGATTTAGCATAAAACCGCCACTTAGGGCGGTTTTTCTTTTAAATTTACTGATAGATTTGATTTAAAATTTCTGTCAGTAAAATATCATCAAACTCATTGATAAGCTTTGGGTAAAATAAATTGACCCGCTTCCTCAAATTCTTTAGCAACTTTCAGTAATTCAATTTCAGAATTTTTTGGTCCCCAAAGTTGAATTCCAAGTGGCAGATTCGTTTCTTCATTAACATAAACGGGCAGAGAAAGCGCAGGCTGACCCGTTAAATTACTGATGAAGTTATAAGGTGTAAAAGCTAATGAACGCTCAAAAGCGGCTTCAATAATCTCTATTTGTTGTTCAAATTCATATTGGCTAATTTCTGACATTTCTTTTAATACTTCCGCTGTCATTAATTCCTGACCAATTTTAGGGGCTGTTTTAGCAGTTGTTGCCGTCAAAAATAAATCATAATCTTTATAAATTTTGTCAGTAAAATCTCTAGCCGCAAGATCCCACTGAGCTAAAGCGTTGATATAAGAAGACACCGGAGCTTTTCTTCCGGCTTCTAAAAGTGCATAAGTCAAAAGTTCAACATCTTGGCTTGTCAATTTTCGTCCGGCAGCCCGTTCCCAAGGTTCTAACATGGCCACTGTTTCAGCCGCATTCATACGATAATAAGACTGAATCAAAGGACGAGCTTCTATGGGAAAATCAACTTCTGTCAATTCATGACCTTGACGCTCTAAAAACTCTACTGCCTTTAGGCATGCATTTATGGCGTCTTTTGATAATTCAATTCCAAAAATCGGGCTTTGGAGTGAATAAGCAATTTTCAATTTTCTTGATAAATTATTGCTGACAGCTTGGCCAGTACTTTTAGTGAGCGCTATAAGTTCTTTTTCGTCCAACAATTTTGCCTGATAAGGTGCTGCTTCTTGTAGGGTTTGCATTTCAAGCACAAAACGAGCCGTATCTCGCACAGATACAGTAAGAGCTCCAGAAATCGATGCTCCTTGCCATCCTCGGTAAGAATCAGGCCCTTGTGGCATCCGCCCTCTCGTCATTTTAAGTCCAATCAAGCCCGAAAATGAGGCTGGAATCCGAATCGACCCACCGCCATCTGAAGCTCCAGCAATTGCAAACATCCCAGAAGCCACGGCAGACGCCGCTCCGCCAGAAGACCCTCCCGAATAATAAGCTTCATTCCAGACATTTCGTGTATCTCCGTAGAGTTTTGAATCAGAAATGTTTTTAAAGCCAAACTCTGGAGAATTCGTTTGTCCAAATGGCGTGAAACCAGCTTCTAAGAGTCCTTTAACATAGTTGTCATCCTCTGATGCCACATTCTCTGAAAAGAGGTGAGAGCTAGCCGTATCAGGCAATCCTTTATGAGTTTGTCCCAACATTTTCAAAGCAAAAGGAAGACCAGCAAAAAAACCTTGACTCGTTAAAGCTAAATCAGCTTTTGCCTTTTCTAAATCATAAGCAACAATCGCATTGTAACGCGGATTGAGCTTTTGAATCTTGTCATTTGTCATTTCTAATAACGCTTTGGCAGAAAGATTTCCTGATTTTAATTGCTCCGCCCAATAAGTTGCATCTTTAATTTCAAGCATGGTTCTCCTTTAAAAGCTGAGTTTTATATATTTGCTGACAAACTCATTCTGCCAACATTTTACCATACTTATCAATCATAATAAAAAATATCCGTTCCAAATTAGGACGGATATTTTTATTATTATAACTGGCAAAACAAAATAAAGTTTTCATATTGCTGTCTTCCACTAACTTATGACCGAATGAAATGTAAGATAGCTGTTTCATACAGCTGATCCTTAGAAATTATCCAATTCTTGATACAAAAGTTTTTGCGCAACCGTTGGGTTAGCTTGTCCTTTAGTTGCTTTCATTAATTGACCAACCAAAGCTTTCGCGGCATTTTGCTTCCCACCACGATAATCTGCTACAGATTGTTCATTCTTAGCAAATACATCATGAATGATTGGCAAAAGCACTGCAGGGTCAGAAATTTGAACCAAACCAGCTTTCTTGACAAATTCTTCGGCAGAACCACCATTTTTTGCTAATTCAATAAAGACTTTTTTAGCAATTTTTGAAGAAATTGTTCCATCTGAAATCAAACGAATCATTTCTGTCAGATTTTCTGGAGTCAAGCCAATCTCATGAAGTTCTTTTTTCTCACTATTCAAATATTGAGCCACTTCACCTTGCAACCAGTTTGACACCAATTTAGGGTCAGTATCAAATTTAATCGCTTGATCAAAGAAATCAGAAACTTCTTTAGTTGCGGTCAATTGACGAGCATCATAATCAGACAAAGCTAAATCATTAATATAATGCGCACGTCTTGCTTTAGCCGTCATTGGAAGACTCTCACGCATTTGCTCAATCCATTCGTCAGAAATTTCAAAACGAGGGACATCTGGCTCTGGGAAGTAACGATAATCAGAAGCGCCTTCTTTAACACGCATCAAAATTGTTTCACCCGTTTTGTCATTAAAACGACGCGTTTCTTGACGAATTTCGCCACCAGCGCGCAAAATCTTAGCTTGCCTGTCGACTTCAAAGTCCAATGCTTTTTTGACATTGCTAAATGAGTTCATGTTTTTAACTTCTGTCTTTACACCAAAAGCTTCTTGACCATAAGGACGGAGCGAAACATTGGCATCACAACGCATTGAACCTTCTTCCATCTTCACATCAGAAATTCCTGTGTAAAGAATGGCTTCTTTAAGTGCTGTCAGATAAGCATAAGCTTCCTCAGGAGTGCGCATGTCAGCTTCTGAGACAATCTCAATCAATGGTACTCCTTGACGATTCAAATCGACATAAGAATAACCATCCGTTCCGTGCGTATTTTTCCCAGCATCTTCTTCTAAATGAGCGCGCTCAATGCGAATCGTCGCTTTATGGCCATCTTCAAGTTCAATTTCAATGGAACCATTGTAACCAATTGGCTCATCAAATTGTGAAATTTGGTAAGCTTTGGGATTATCAGGATAGAAATAATTTTTGCGGTCAAAATGCATTGATTTGTGAATATCCATATTCAAAGCAAGAGCCGCTTTAATTCCGCTATCAATTACCCCTTTATTCATTACTGGTAAAACACCAGGAAGTGACCAGTCAATCACATTTGTATTTGTATTAGGGTCTCCACCAAATTTTGTTGAGGCGGGACTGAAAATTTTTGAGTTTGTACTTAACTCAACGTGGACTTCAAGCCCAATTACTGTTTCAAAGTTCATTATTGCACCTTTCCAAAAATAATCGGTTGTTTTTTGTGGAAATCAGTAGTTGCTTCAAAAGCCGCCGCTACTTGATAAATCGTTTCCTCATCGTAACGTTTACCAATCAATTGCATTCCCACAGGTAGTCCATCGGCAAAACCAGCAGGAATTGAAATTCCTGGAAGGCCAGCTAGATTGACTGGAATTGTCAATAAATCCGCCAAATACATTGAAAGTGGATCATCAACACGTGCTCCCAAGTCCCAAGCTGGTGTCGGAGTTGTTGGGCCTAAGATTAAATCATATTTTTCAAAAACTTTTGCAAAATCATTGATGATTAAAGTACGAACTTGACCTGCTTTTTTGAAATGTTTATCATAAGAACCTGCTGAAAGACTAAAAGTTCCTAACATAATTCGACGTTTAACTTCTGAACCAAATCCTTCAGAACGTGATTTTACATACAAATCTTCAAGATTTTTGATGTCTTGTGCACGATAACCGTAACGAATACCATCAAAACGTTGAAGATTTGAGCTGGCTTCAGAAGAGGCAATAATATAATAAACTGCAACACCATATTTACTGTGAGGAAGACTAACTTCTTCAACAATGGCACCCAATTTTTCCAAATGTTTAGCTGCTGCCAAAATTTGTTCTTTTACTTTTTCATCAATTCCTTCACCAAAATATTCTTTAGGCAAAGCAATCTTCATTCCTTTAATGTCTTGACCAATTTTACTTGTAAAGTCAGGAACTGCAACATTTGATGATGTACTATCATTTTTATCAAAGCCAGAAATGACATTCAAAAGTTGAGCATTTTCTTCGACTGTTGGCGCCAATGGACCGATTTGGTCTAATGATGAAGCAAAAGCAATTAAACCAAAACGACTCACACGACCATAAGTTGGTTTCAAACCAACAATACCATTGAATGCGGCAGGTTGGCGAATTGAGCCACCAGTATCTGAACCCAATGATAAACGAACTTGACCAGAAGCAACTGAAGCCGCAGAACCAGATGAAGAACCGCCAGGTACTTTTGTTTGATCCCAAGCGTTTTTGGTTGGCTTAACTGAAGAATTTTCACCAGAACCACCCATCGCAAACTCATCCATATTGAGTTTACCAATTGTAATTAACCCAGATTCGCTCAATTTATTCGCAACCGTTGCACTATAAGGTGGAATCCAACCTCCAAGAATTTTTGAGGCAGCTGTTGTTTCAATTCCTTCTGTAACAATATTATCTTTGACAGCAATTGAGATTCCGTCAGTCACAACGTCTGGATTAATTCCACGAGCATCAATTGCGGCGGCATCTTGCAAAGCTTTTTCTTCTGTAATTTTCAAAAAAGCATCAATTTGTGGTTCACGTGCAGAAATATCAGAAAGCGTTGCTTTTGTCAGTTCAAGAGCAGAAATTTCTTTATTTACAAGTAGCTCATGAAGCTCTTTGATTGATTTGTTATTGTATGACATTAAGCATCTCCTCCATCAGAAAGCATTGCTGGAACTTTGATAAAGCCGTCTTCTTTTTCAGGAACGGCTGCCATGAGTTTTTCACGGTCAAGTCCTTTTTCTGCCACATCATCACGCATGAAGTTGAGATTATCTGCCACATTCATAGTAAATGGGACACCTTCACCATCAACTTCATCTAACATTTCAACCATATCAATGATTTTTCCAAAAGTATCGGTAAATGATTTTACTTCATTTTCCGAGAATTCAAGCTTTGACAAAAGCGCCACGTGCTTGACTTGTTCCTCTGTAATTTGACTCATATTTTCAATCTCCATTTTTTAGAGTTTATTCTTGTTAATTATAACAAAAAATCGGCATTTTAACAGTCTGTCAGTGATTTTAAACCATTTACCTTCATTTTTTTACTGATAGAACTTTTTGTCAGTAATTATAAATCTGTAATCGATAATCTTTATAAGACACAAACAACTCCCATCTGAGATAGGAGCTGTTTGTGAAACTAAATAGTACTCTAACCATGTATGTGGCTTCTGTCAGCAAGTTCAACCTTCTGACCTAACCTGATAGGATTTTGATTAAAAGACTTATAAAGCACCAACGCGAGTCGCAAGCGAATGATAAAAGGGCGAAGCGCTAACATGAATTCACTAGTAACTTTCACGTTCTAAACTAATAAAAATTTGTTTAAAACTCTTATAAAGCACAAAAAACTCCCATCTGCGATAGGAGCTGTTTGTGAAGCCGAAGTCTAAGCGCTAAAGCACTAAGAACCTTACATGGCTTCGCTGGTAATTTTCACATTCTAAACTAATAAAAATTTGTTTAAAACTCTTATAAAGCACAAAAAGCTCCCATCTGTGATAGGAGCTGTTTGTGAAGCCGAAGTCTAAGCGCTAAAGCACTAAGAACCTTACATGGCTTCGCTGGTAATTTTCACATTCTAAACTAATAAAAATTTGTTTAAAACTCTTATAAAGCACAAAAAGCTCCCATCTGTGATAGGAGCTTTTTGTGAAGCCGAAGTCTAAGCGCTAAAGCGCTAAGACCCTTACATGGCTTCGCTGGTAATTTTCACATTCTAAACTAATAAAAATTTGTTTGAAATTCTTATAAAGCACGAAAAGCCCCCATCTGCGATAGGAGCTTTTTGTGAAGCCGAAGTCTAAGCGCTAAAGCGCTAAGACCCTGGCTTTTAGAAATTACGTCCTGCAAGTTTATCAAATAAACCAGTATTAAGAACTTTAAGATAAGTTCCTTTCATACCAAGTGAACGTGATTCAATTACACCAGCAGATTCGAGTTTACGCAATGCGTTAACAATGACTGAACGTGTAATCCCAATCTTGTCAGCAATGACAGAAGCGATAACATGCCCTTCTTCACCATCAAGCTCTTCAATGATTGCTTTAACAGCTTTCATTTCTGAATATGAAAGTGTGTTAACAGCCATAGTTGCCATGGTGTCTTTACGGATATTTTCTTCCATTTGTTCAAGTTTAAGATTTGAGAGTTGAACACCAATTACTGTTGTTGCAAGTTCAACTAAGACCAAATCATCATCAGTGAATTCGCCGTCTTCACGCCACATGATAAATGTTCCCAAACGCATTCCAGAACCATAAATAGGTGCTAAAGTTGTCACACCTTTTGGAAAATCGCCAAGGCTTTCTTCTGGGAAGATTGCTAATGGACGGTCAACAGGAACGTTTGCCATTGTATCGTAGATACGTACTGCCGCACGAACATATTCATCAGGCAATTTACGATCATAGAAAAATTGGTCAACACGGTCATTGTTTGTATTATAAGGCAATGAGTAACCAAGCAACTCGCCCTTCGTATTAATCACACATGCATTGCAATCAATGACGTTTGCCAAGCGTTCAGTCATACTGTTATATGGCAACTCTTGTTGCAAATCGGTCACTCCATCTTGCAAAATCGCGGTGATTTTACGTGTTTTTTCAAGTAATGTAGCCACTTTGTTCTCCTATTTTTTTATATTCTTGTTTTTATACAAAATTTTTCATAATCAGTATAACATAAAAAAGCATGAAAAACAATAAAAATTGTCAGAAAATTACTCTCAACAAAAAAAGATATACGAATTATTCATACATCTTTTTCTATTTATTATTTACGATATTGCCAAAGGAAACGTTCCATTTTTTCTTGTATTTCCGCTAATTCGTCCACACGAGGCAGATAAACAATTCGGAAATGGTCTGGCTCTTTCCAATTAAATCCTCGACCATGAACAAGCAGGATTTTTTCCTGCTTCAAAAAGTCCAAGACAAATTGTTCATCATTATCAATTTTATACATTTCTCTGTCAATTTTAGGGAAAATATAGAAAGCTGCTTGAGGTTTGACCGCAGATAATCCTGGAATATCATTGATGGCCTTATAAATGAATTCTCTTTGTTCATAAACTCGTCCACCCGGCAACAGCAATTTATCAACCGATTGAGTGCCACCAAGTGAAGTTTGTACGACTGATTGAGCTAAAACATTGGAACAAAGTCGCATTGAAGCCAGCATATTCAAACCTTCAATATAACCCTTGACATGTGATTTTTCACCTGACAGAACCATCCACCCCACGCGGAATCCCGCAATGCGGTGTGATTTTGAGAGGCCATTCATTGTGACCACAAAAAGATCTGGTGCCAAGCTAGCAATCGGAACATGAACTGCTCCATCCATAACCAATCGGTCATAAATTTCGTCAGAGAAAATAATTAAATTATTTTCTCTAGCCACTTGAACAATTTCAAGCAATAAATCTTTAGAATACAGCGCACCCGTTGGATTATTAGGATTAATCAAAACAATGGCTTTTGTATTACTTGTGATTTTTGAGCGAATATCATCAATGTCAGGGAACCAACCAGCCTGTTCATCACAGAGGTAATGAACAGCTGTTCCTCCAGCTAAGCTGACAGAAGCCGTCCAAAGCGGATAATCAGGCATAGGAATCAAAACCTCATCCCCTGTGTCCAAAAGTCCCTGCATGGCCATAACAATCAATTCAGAAACCCCATTACCTGTGAAAATATCATTGATATCAAGATTAGGAAAACCCTTGAGCTGACAGTATTGCATAATCGCTTTACGAGCCGAGAAAATCCCTTTAGAATCTGAATATCCTTCGCTATCCACAGCATGTTGAATCAAGTCACTAATGACTTCATCAGGAGCAAGAAAGCCAAATTCAGCTGGATTTCCTGTATTCAATCGAAGAATTTTTTCACCATTGGCTCGCATTCTTTGTGCTTCATCCAATACTGGACCACGAATATCATAGCTGACATTATCAAGTTTATGCGATTTTTCAAATTTTCTCATTATTGACCTCCGTAATATTATGAAGTTTTGATTTTCAAAACTTACAAACAGATTCTGGTAACACTAGTTTATTTCTTTTTATAGACTTGGAAATATTTTCCAGCATAGTTAGTCACTTTATAGTCTTTATCTAAAACTTTTTTCAAACTAGTCGGAGCTTTCTCACTGGCCTGTAAAACAACGAATTTATCTGATAATTTACCCACTTTCAAATCATAACTTTGGGTAAATTTAATTGGATAATTTGCTGGAACATTATCTAAAGTTGAAATTGTTTTGGTCAAATTGTTAATATTTTTACCATCAGCGACAACATAAACTCGGTCAGAACCTGTGGCATTTGCCTTAATATATTGTGCCACACTTTGCTCTTCTGAAGCAATTGTTCGGTTCATGAAATGATAACTAATTGGTGTAAAAATGACAAAAAGTATTGCCAAAATCGGAGCAAATAAACGATTTTGCAGATATTTCAACAAAATTTGATCGCTATCTGTCAACCCAAGACCTGCAAAAACTATTGTAAATGGCAGGACAGCCAAAAGATTAGAACTATCAAAAGTCTGAGCAAAAACAATCATTGTTGTCAACCCAACAATTCCAATAAGCATCATGACGTACCAAACTCTGGCTGGTCCACCCTTTTTGAGTTGTACAATTCCTTGGACGAAACCTGCAACAATTCCAAAAATAAGAGTGAGAACTAAAGCTTTAGCAAGAGTTAATAATAAATCACCACTTGGACCAAAATGTGTAAAGGGAATTAAAATAGATTGTTCAATAGAAGTATAGATTGTTTGTTCTTCAAGAGAATAATAAGCGACTGAGTAACCTACTAATAGAACTCCCAAAATTGTTGCCAGCATTTGGTAAAAACCACGTCCAATTTTACGGCTACCCACATTATGAATAATGAGAGTGATAGCAGATAAAATAAAGAAAACTGACATGACAGGAGAAATGACTAAGGCAAAGGCAGCTGCCATTCCAAATCGAATAAATCCCCTATCTGTAGAACTATCTTGGAAATAAGAACTCAAAAATCGTGCCGCCCATAAGGCAAAAGGAAGAGCAAAGAGCGTTGGACTATCTCCTCCTCTTGCCAAACCTGCAATAATAACTAAGGTAAAAACCGATACAGTTAGTGATGCTGTTTGATTTTTCGTTTGTTGACCCACTAAGCGGTAAACTAAAATTCCACTGATTAGTAAAGCAATAATTTCAAAAAGCCATAAAAGCCAAGTCGTCCCACCAATATTCCCTAACCAATTAATGAGATAAAAAACCGTACCACCTGTCCCATAAAAATCATTAAAAGGAACTAAACCATGATGCATCGCAAATCCTGAATAAAGGTTTTGTGATTGGCTGGCTGTGGCTAATGGTTTCCACAAAGGAAATGCATAAAAAGTTAATGCTAAAAGCACTGACAGACCCGTAAGTAATCCATAGACCGCTAAGGGAATTCTGAGTGTTTTTTCATGTGTCAATTTTTGTCTTGAAGTTCGTTCGACGTTTTGACCTTCTGGTTCTTCTTCTAAATGCCTGATTGCTTGATTCGCTGCCGCTTCCACGACATCAGAATCTTTATTTGCCCAACGAGAGCTTCTCTGCTCACGACGTGACGAGCGGGATCTGTATTCATTTGACATGACGTCCTCCGATGTTTCCTTAGCGGAAATCTTTTTTATAAACAAAATGCTTGTTTCAAATACACAGTTGTAAAAAAATTATACCAAATTTTTGGAAAACACTCAATAAAGTTAAAAATGATTATAAAATTATAAGCAAAAAATTACTGACAAAAAGGTCAGTAATTTCTATAAGTTAATATTATTTATAAACTACTTAATTCCTAATTTTACCAAGAACCCAAAGGACCAAAGCGACAACAGCAATGAATAACCAAAAGTGCGGGTTAAACAAAAGTACAATCCCTGAAATAATCAAACGAACAATCAGTAAAATAAGTAAAATGGGCAAGATATAGCGTACAAATACTCTCAATGCCATCACTCCCAAAAGCACTAACAAAATTGAAAGCAAAGCCCCCATTACAATCAAACCTGATAAAAATCCTACAAACATTTTTTCTCCTTTTAGTAGTAACGACTACGACTGGCTCTCACAAGCCATACAATAATGCTAATTACGAGCAAAGTCCCCCAAAAATGCGGACTAAGTAAGAGCATTAAACCACCGAACAAAAATTTCAAAATCATTAATATAATCAAAGCAGGTAAAACAATTTTAAAGAATCCTTTTATAAAAAGTAACATAGCTAAAAATAGTATAAGTAGTAAAAACATTCTCTTTCCTCCGATAATTAACAAATTCTAATCACTCATGAATTTGTATTTATATATTAATTATAGCAAGAAAAAAAGCCCGAATTCTCAGTCTTTTGACTGATTTTTCAAGCATTTTTTTACTGACAGAGCTTTATTTTACTGACAGAACAGTCTGTCAGTAACTATTTAGGGCTGACTGTGTTAACTGCGGTCCCGTCAGCATAATTAATTTTTGCATTTGGAGCGACATTGTCAAGAACAACGACAGTTGCTCCACCATTTCCTGACTTTTCACGACCACCACCGAGTTTGATAGACAAGGTTTGACCATTTTTATCAATTCCAACATAAGCCAAACGAATTTGTCGAGGCAAAAGTTCATTTCCTTCGTAGAGAGGGGTCACTTGGTAATCTAAATAATAATTGGGATGATTTGCAAGCCAACTGTCCAAACGATTTTCGTAATAAAGCATGCTGGCTGTATTTCCATCATTCGTTCCAGTGAAATTTCCACCATTGAACCAAGCCGTTTCTGGCACTAAATTTCTTGCTTCATTATTTAGACCTGAAAATTGATAACCCACCAAATGGCCACGAGCCATTAGCCACATTTTACCAATCGAACCATCTGATTTTTTATAATAAAAATTATAATTATGCCAACCAACCGGATTATAAGTCAAGGGTTCACGTTTGACTTTAGGTTCTTGAGAATCATTCAATTGAATATGTGAATCAACCGCACGACCTAAAGCATCAGTATTGGCCATGACCATTTGTCTTTGATTTTTAAAAGTTAAAGGAGCTTGTTTAACCGAACTTGCCAGTGATTTTGTGGAAACTTGGCTACTATTATCAGTAGCCGAATTATTTCCTTGTCCCAAATGCAGACGTCCCGAACCAAAATATCCTACAGCCAGTGCAATAATGACTACAATGACGCTTGTTAGTGTTTTTATTTGTTTCTTATTCATAGCTTAATTATAGCAAAAAATTTCAAGGATTTTACAATTCTGAAAAACTTTTATAATCATTTTAAAGAAGCTTTTAAACCACACCACTTCCCTTAATATTGTATAATAAAAACAAAGCAGGAGGAGGAAATCTAATGTACGAATTTGAAAATCCAGAACAAGAGGTAATGTTTGATTATCTCAAAAATGCAAAAACCATCGCTGTCGTTGGGATTAGCGATAAAACAGACCGTTCATCTTTTTTAATTGCTCAAGGATTACAACAAAATGGCTACCATGTTATTCCAGTCAATCCAAGACTTGCTGGCCGTGAATTACTAGGTGAAAAAGTCTACCCTTCTATCAAAGAAGTTCCTTTTCACATTGATATCGTTGATATCTTTCGTCGAAGTGAGTTTTTGGCGGATGTTGCTCGTGACTTCATTGAAACTGACGCCGATATTTTCTGGGCGCAATTGGGCTTACAATCTCAAGAAGCTGAACAAATTCTTCGAGAAGCAGGAAGAAATAAAATTGTGATGAATCGCTGTATTAAAATTGAATATGCCTATTCAGGCTTAGGGAAAAAATAACTACAAAAGTTATTTTATAGACTATTACGTTTCCCCGGCAACATTTTATCGATTTTTTTGATACAATAATAAAGTTGAATTACGCAAACACAAAACTCTCGTCTAAAAAGCGGGAGTTTTATCTGTTTTTTAGGCGGATGTTTACGCATTCATAAATTTTTCTCAAAGAAAGGAACTTTATGAAAGAAAAACTTTGGACAACAACTTTCGTTGTTAATATGTTACTTAATTTTATTTTTTATCTTGTTTTTTATCTCCCTACTGTTGTTATTGGTACAATGGCTATGGAACGTTATCACGCTTCTGCTAGTATCGCTGGTATTTTATCTGGAATTTTTATTGTCGGCGGATTTATTGCTCGACTTTGGGCTGGAAATAATATGAAACGCCTTGGTGCAAAAAAACTTTTGTACATAGGAACACTCATTTATTTCTTGCTTACCTTTGCTTATTTCTTTGTGCATAGTGTCGTTCTACTATTAATTTTACGTCTTGTACATGGACTTGGATTCGGTATTGCTGCAACAGCTTCTGGAACTTTGGCTGGTGCCATTGTTCCTTCTTCAAGACGTGGTGAGGGAATTGGTTATTATGCGCTTTCTGTCACATTATCGTCAGCAGTTGGTCCCTTTTTATCAATGTTTCTTTACCGGACATCAGGTTTTTATTCATTAATTTGGCTTTCTGCCTTACTTTTATTTATTGCCTTAGTCGGAATTTTCTTCATACATGTTGAAAAAACTACTGACAGCTCTAATTCTGTCGATAATAAAGTGCATAAAAAATTCGCTTGGTCAAATTACTTTGAAAAAGAAGCTTTACCAATTTCATTAATTGCCTTTCTCATAGGTATTTCATACTCAAGTATTCTGTCATTTATGGATGCTTACGCTCGTAATATTAACCTTTCAGAGGCTGCCTCATTTTTCTTCTTAGTTTATGCCATTACTGTCCTTCTTTCTCGTCCAATTACTGGTCGTGTCTTTGACGGCTTTGGTGATAACTTTGTAATGTATCCAACCTACCTCTTCTTTGCACTTGGCCTTTTACTGATTGGTTTTGCTCATTCTGGTTGGATGTTGCTCCTTGCTGCTATATTTATCGGTTTAGGCTACGGCTCATTTTCGCCTTTTGGACAAGCAATTGCCATCCGTAATTCAGAAGCTCATCGTTTAGGAATCACAACTTCTACTTTCTTTGGCTTTATGGATATGGGTGTCGGTTTTGGACCCTTTATTTTAGGAATGTTTATGCCTCTATTAGGCTATCGTAATCTCTATTTTGCCTCAGCAATTCTTGCACTTCTAATTGCTGTCATTTACCATTTCGTTCATGGACGTCATGCTAAACGTGAAAATTAAGCTACTGATTGTTCTGTCAGTAAATAAAAAAAGCTGTCAGTAACTTTGACAGCTTTTTTATTATTTACCAATATTTTCGTAATAAGCAATTGAAGCCATGTTGAGGTAAGGAGTAGTCCAGAATCCTGCTAAACCACCTGAGATACCATAAAGAACATACCACCAGAAGAAACTCAACTTGAAAATGAAGTAATTTCCACGCAAACCTTTCATCATTGTTGCTGATTCGCTAAGAACGCCCATAACACCGCTGTAACGTCCTTCTTCTAACTGATCAAACAAAACATAAGTTGCTTGTGACCAACCAAGTCCCAAATAAATTGCAAATGCCCAACCAATCACTGGGATAAACATCAAGGCAACAAAAATCACCCCTTTGACAATACTTAAAAGAATAATTTTGCCAGCTGAACCATCATAGAAAGGTCCAAAAACATTTTTAAATTGTGGATTATTTCGTTCACCACGGAAAATTTTGATATAGTTAAAAATTGCCCCAACTGTTACAACTGAAACAAACAAGGCTACAACAATCATTAAAATAGCAATAAGCAAAGTCGCAAAGCTAATCACCATCCAAACACTACCTGGAATACTATCAAAATTAGAAGTATTGTAGTCCATGGACTGCTTTACACCATTTCCTCCACCTAAAATCCCCGCAATAATTGGAATAATAAAGAGTAACATTTTTGAACCAAAATTATCTTTTAAAGCTCCTTTGGCTTGATTTTTCAATTCCCATCTTGACATAAAATACCTCCCAATAATTTGTCTTACATTATATTTACTTAATTATACCAATAAATAGGCAAAATCTCTAAGACTTTCGCCCGATTTTCAAAAAATCATCTATAAAAAGCGTTTAATTTTTGTTATACTTATAAGTGCTTGCTTTTTAAGCTACAAGAAGACTCAATTCTACGAGTAAATAAAGGAATCTTATGACAGAACACGCAATAAAATACAGATTAATAAAAAAAGAAAAACATACAGGAGCAAGATTAGGAGAAATCATCACACCACATGGTACCTTCCCAACTCCAATGTTTATGCCCGTAGGTACTCAAGCTACCGTTAAAACAATGAGTCCTGAAGAACTCAAAACATTAGGCTCAGGGATTATTCTCTCAAACACTTACCACCTCTGGTTACGCCCCGGAGATGAACTTGTTGCTGAAGCTGGCGGTCTTCACAAATTTATGAATTGGGACCAACCTATCCTGACTGATAGTGGTGGTTTCCAGGTTTACAGCCTAGTTCAAAACAAAAAAAATATCACAGAAGAAGGCGTTAAGTTCAAGAGCCATTTGGACGGACGTGAACTTTTTCTTAACCCCGAAAAAGCAATAAGCATTCAAAATAATCTTGGCTCTGACATCATGATGTCCTTTGACGAATGTCCACCTTTCTATCAACCCTATGACTATGTCAAAGCCTCTGTTGAAAGAACTTCCCGTTGGGCTGAGCGTGGCCTCAATGCTCACCGTCGTCCAAATGACCAAGGACTTTTCGGAATTGTTCAAGGAGCTGGTTTTGAAGATTTACGTCGTCAATCAGCTAGAGACTTGACTTCAATGGATTTCGCTGGTTATTCTATCGGTGGTCTTGCCGTTGGTGAATCTCATAAAGAAATGAATGCTGTCCTTGACTTTACAACACCAATGCTTCCAGAAGACAAACCCCGCTATTTAATGGGTGTTGGTGCACCAGACAGCTTGATTGATGGAGTTATCCGTGGAGTTGATATGTTTGACTGCGTTCTTCCTACACGAATTGCTCGTAATGGAACTCTAATGACTCATTTCGGTCGAGTTAACATTCGTAATGCTAAATACGAACACGATTTTACTCCACTTGACCCAATGTGCGATTGCTACACATGCACTAACTATACACGCGCCTACCTTCGTCATTTAATCAAAGCCGATGAAACTTTTGGCCTTCGTCTTTGTTCATACCACAATCTTCACTTCCTCGTAAATCTAATGAAAGACGTTCGCGGGGCCATTATGGATGACAACCTTCTGGAATTCCGAGAAGATTTCTGTGAGCGTTACGGCTACAATCAACCCAATGCCAAAGACTTCTAGTTCTTGAAAATAGGTTTAAAAAGTTGTATCATAATAAAAGTGGGTAACCACTTTCATTTTGTGCCGAGTTAGCTCAGTCGGTAGAGCACTTCACTCGTAACGAAGGGGTCACAGGTTCGATTCCTGCACTCGGCATAGATAAAAAACTTTATATCGTTGGTATATAAGGTTTTTTTGTTTATCTTTTTTTATTTACCCCTCTTTTTGCCCCATTATTTATTGTTTTAATTAATCTCTAAGAATTAATTATATTAAATTTCATTTAATTAACAAATAAATTACATTTCAAGCTCTTTATTTATCTTTTTCTTTTAAACTCAATAAACACAAGATATTGAGTGTGTTTACATAATTTAATCTATATATTGTGTCATCTTGTATTATCTGCTAAAATAGGTGTAGACCATTGAGTAGGAAACTTCATAAGTTTTGAAGGGAGTTGGTGCCTTGGATTATTGTTTATTTAAAAGGTTATTCCCTTATATGAAAGTAAATCTCAATAATGATTGAAAAGATTATTTGCTTAATTGAGCTTATTCATCTTTTACTTGATATCTATAAACTTTTTAAATAGAGTATAATAGTTATCAAAAAAAGTCGTTAACTCCCCAGTAAACGACTTCATTGCTATGTTGCAACCATAATACTATGAAACTTACCAATGGTTTTAAAGAACTTGTACACGCAAGTTCTTTTTTTACTTTGTCTAAATGTTGCCAGTAGATACTCTCTTAATAATAAATATATTAGCTTATTTGTTAGCTTATTTGTTAGCCAATCTATAAATATTTTATAAACTTTTTGTAAATAATTTAGTAAGTATTTCAGTAACACTTTTAGTAAATGTTTTAGTATATTATATGGTGTAATTATTGTATAAGTAAATTATAGTATATATAGATACTTCTGTCAATGAGAAAAAAAGGGGGTCTTATCAAATGGCTTTATTTATCCTTTATTTATCCTTTATAAATTAGTTAAAAATATTTAACTAATAGCTAACTAAATACCTAACCAAATACCCAACCAAATACCCAACCAAATACCTAACCAAATACCTAACCAAATACCTAACCAAATACCTAACCAAATACTTAACCAAATATTTAACCAAATACTTAACCAAATATTTAACCAAATATTTAACCAAATATTTAACCAAATATTTAACCAAATATTTAACCAAATATTTAACCAAACTTTTTTATAATTTTCTAATTGCTTCAAAACCTGCATCTCTCTTTTCAGATAACAAATGACGATAGGTTTTTTCAAATTGTAGTACAGTATGACCTAGAACTTTTGCGCAAATATCCACAGGTATTCCTGAATGAATAAGATAACTAGCTCTTGTGTGTCTTAATCCATAAACCGATAAGTTATAGGGTCTTATTTTCGTATCCTCCAAAATCTTTCTTAAAGCTTTGTTGCTTGATACTGTACTTGGTACATCATGTGATAAGCCGTAATGCTGAAACACTAAATTGTATTTATTTTTGATTTCTAATTCGGCGTTACTCAACTCCTGAACTTTCTTTAAACCTTTTAAAACCTTTATATCATTTTCGTTTAATGGAATATCTCGGATTGAAATATTAGTTTTTGGAGCAACAAATTTCCAAATTTTTGGCGAGGTGTTAAATCTTCGATATGTATGAATTATTTCATCTTCAAAATTAATGTCATTCCACGTAAGAGCAATCATTTCGCCATATCTCATACCAGTAGAGAGTAAAAAATAAAGTACATAAGGGACAACTGATTTTTTATAATTTAATCTTTGTCTTAATTCCCCTTGTAGTTTCATAATATCTGATGTACTATGAAGATATTTATCCTCAATCAGTTTTGACTTCTTTTGAGTATTTAAATCTACTCCTAGTGTAAAGTCATCAACAAGCACTTTATCACTTTTCGCCAACTGTATAGACTTATGAATAACACTATTTATTCTTTGTAAAACATCGTAACTAACTTTTTCTCCCAATTCATTCATTTTTTGTTGATACTGACTTGTCTTAATATTTTTTATTGGAATATCAAAGTTTTCTTGAATCACATTTTTATAATAAGAGTATTTTCTAAAAGTTGCTATTTCTAAATTTTTACTATTAATTTTCACATCAAGCCAGTAAGCATATAAGTTAGGCAGAGTCATTTCTGGATTTAACTTACTTCCATTTTGAATTTCTTGAAAAATAGGACTTCCAACTAGTTGAGCCATTCTTTTTGTTTTAAAACCACCTT
Source organism: Lactococcus sp. FSL K6-0773 (assembly GCF_038006485.1). Lineage (NCBI taxonomy): Bacteria > Bacillati > Bacillota > Bacilli > Lactobacillales > Streptococcaceae > Lactococcus > Lactococcus sp. FSL K6-0773. The sequence continues at coordinate 1,669,716 of NZ_JBBOVF010000001.1, forward strand.
GATAAGCTAAACTTTTTCCTGATTCATCTCTAATTTCATAGTGCCAAAGTTTTTTTACTCCACGTTGCCTATATCTTATTGTTGCCATTATGCTACTTCTCCAATCCCTATAATTTCACAAATAAATTTAAATGGTGCAAAATTTTGCTTACCATTATAAAAGGTAAAGCCTGCTGAAACTGCTTTTTTCTTTGCATCATGTACCACCCTTTTAGCCTGAGTTGGTGGAATACCTAATTGTTCTAAATCTTCACTTGTAATTATTGGTTTGTTTATTAGTTTTTGATTCATTAAATTTATTCTCCTTTATCATTTTCGTATAACGCAAAAAAATAGAGCAAGATTCCTCTTGCTCTTTTACTTAACCTTTAAATATCTCTGATATATCCATGACTTGTTTTTGAATAATCACCAATTGCTAAATCTCGACCATAAGCACCAAAGTTAAAATATCTTTGTAACGTTTCTACGCTTAGAACTTCTAAACCGCCCATTTGCTCGATTAATTCTTGTGCCAAATCTTCATCATTTTCAGCTTCCACAAAGTCCAAATCATCTTTATTATTGATAATATCATCAATACTATAAATTTCAAGAAAATCTTTTAAATGATCTCTGTCAGAAATTTCTTCTAATTTTTCCGCATACTCATTAAGTTCCTGAATTGACGAATACTCGCCTACTTTATAACCATAAAAATTTTCAAAGTCATGTATTGCATATTCTTCCCCATGCTCTACATCTAAAAATAAGTCTGATTTAATTCTTGAAAAATCAACAGGTAATTCATACCACTTACCCCTTGTTTTTCCATTATTATAACTGTTTAAATTTACAACATAAATTTTTGGTGTTTCCATATTCTTCTCTTTTCTGTTTTTTTATTTTCCTATCACATAATGTAATTGACTAGCTTGTGCTTTTGTTAATACTTGGAAAGTATAAACTGTACTAAAACCAGTTCCTGACTGTGAAATCAAGACTGAACCGTCTGAATGTATTCCTTCCACAAAGGCCACGTGACCGTATTGTGGGTCAGCAGTCCATTGACCGCCTACTGTTTGACCTCCACTAAAGCTAACCGCACTATGAAGTGTTGGAGTAGTCGTTACAGTATATCCTGCTTGATGTTGCCAATCAGCACCATTTCCCATATACATTCCAAAAGTAATACCGAAATCTTGGGCTCGATTCCATGTAAACCACGTACATTGTTTATACTCATAACTTGTCGCAAGATAACCACTTGTATTAATTGGTTTATCTAAAGTCCAACCTGAAGGTATATCTGGAGTAATTCCTGAACCACCACCAGTTCCACTATCACCACCAGTCGTCATGAACGTGTACCAATATTCCGCAAAACCTTGACGTTTTGGAAGGCTATCAACCGCCCCTGCACGTTCCCACTTTCGCATAATATCTTCAGTCGTTTGCTTAACATTAGTTCCTTTGATTAATTGTTTAAGTAACGTTGAATCTGTACCGTCTTGCTCAAACATGAACTCAACTTGAAGATTAGTATCTGTCCAAGATTTTTTCTGACTTTTCGCATAGTTTAGCAAGTTTACTCTCCTGCCACTATCCCATTGAGCCAAACCGAAAGCATAACCGCCTAAAGTGGTATCCATTGCTTTTGCTTCATTATAGGTTGCATTAGATTGAATAATTGAAGGTTGAAGTTCACTTTCTGCTTGATTATTACCAAGTAAAGCAGCTGCCCCTTCTTTCGTTCCACCTTCTTTTAGAACTCTATCCCAAATCACTTTGGCAGTTTGTTGCTGTGGTGTATAGGTATTAATATCTGTATCTGAAGATAAATCACTTGAACCTACAAATAGAGCAAAGAAAGCTAGAATTGGCAATAAAAGCAATAAAAAAGGAAGGCTAAATAATATAACCTTCCGTTTAATCACCTTTTTCATTTTTCACCTCTCTATTACTTAATCACAAATGGATTATCTGGTATTTTTTGATTAAATGGATTGTCATTATCCTTCTCCCACGGCTCTTTTTTCTTTTGCTGTGTTTTTTTTATCCCTTCAGGCATATTTTTACCATGTAAAACCTTTGGTTTTCCTGCATTTTCAGCAATTATTGGTGATGCACTAGAATTATTCTTATTGCCTTCATTAATCACATTTTTATTAATTGACGGCTTAATGGTGTCAGCTGATTTTGATTTATTTTTCATCATTGGGTCAACTTTATCCAATGTTTCACTTTTTGATTTTTTATCATTGGTTGAATTAGGTTTATTTTTAAGAAATTCCTCTGCTCTAGCATTAGTTGCATCATACATATTTTTTATTCCTTCACGTTTACCATTGCGTTTATTTTGAAGATTATTATATGCTTCAGTATTTTTACGAAAACGTTGTTTATCAAACGCTTCACGGAATTTAGAACGCTTTGTATTTTCTGACTGATTGAATTTACCTTGACGTTTATTCATTTTTTCTCTCAACTTTTGTTCACGTTGATTAAGTTTTTGACCCTTTTCAGAATCAGAACCCTTTTTTTGCAATTTATCTAAGGTTTTATTGTAGCGTTGGTTATCCCAACCATGTCTAACCGAACCAGTACCTGCTGTAACTTTATCTTTCGCAAATTTACCTGCAAGCATACCTGCGGTTACTCCACCAGTTAACCCTGCTAAAACAGGAGCTTTCAACGTTCCCATTGCTTTAGATTTTGCATTTGATAACATGTTATCCATACGACCAGTGAATTTTCCTTGCCCCATGTGATGAGATGAGAAAATACGTATAATTTGTTTACGTTTAATATAAACAAAAATATAAAGTCCAATCTTTACTAGTGTTATGAAAAAATAGTTACTTCCTAAAAGAGAACTTAGTGCTAGACTAACAATTCCGTCAAATAGACCAATGAGAGCTGTTCCAAATACCCCTAAACCTGATAAAATCAGCACACCAAAACTTGTTTTACCCCATTTGATTATTGTTTGTTCAAAGCGAGGGAAAAATGATGCAATCGCTGCAAATGGTAATATAAACACTAAAATGATGAAAAAGAAATCCATAAAGAATGAGAAAATAGAAAAGAATAAATAAATTGCACCAAGCAACAAAGCATTAAATATACTTGCTAGTGCTGTTAAAAATTTATCCCCTAGTTTTTTAAAGGTTAAATGTTTATCTTTTAAATCTTCTTGTATTTTCTTAATCGAATCGTTATCATCATCTGAAGTAAGCAAACGGTCAATATCACTCTGCTTAATATTTATTTTTCCGTCCTTATCAATCTTGACATTATCAAAATTAAGGTAAAGGAAAGGAATTTTAACCATTGTGGTAAATAAGTCGTTTTTATCAGTTCCTGAAACACCTGCTACCGAAATGGTTTTAACAACACTTGTTGTAACATCATTCATTGCATCATGAACTTTAGTCACTAGGCTATTTCCCCCATAAACAAAAAACGTACTTAAAGCAATGATTAAAAGAACTTTTCTAATTCCCTGCATCATTTGCTTATGTAAAAAATAATATAGAAGTGTCAAAAACAGCCCCATAGCGACTATCGGAAGTAACTCTGGACTCATAAACTTACCGTAAATAGTTTGAGCAGTTTGGAAAACAGATGTCCTCCAATCACTAAGTATTGAATTACCATTTAATCCTTGATTGACAAAATTTACAAACTGATAAATGGTTTTTGTCACGAAAAATTGTGACCGTATAAACACCATTTGAATACCTGCGGTAAATGAAGGAAGTATCACGACTTTATCACTTGCATACATATAAGAGGTATAGTTATCTAAATCTTTTCTAGCTTCCTCATTTTTGGCTTCATCTACTACTGTACTCGGAGAATTAGCATCTCCATAGTCATTCATATTATCAGCAATTGGTGGATTGATTAAACCACTATTCCCTGTATTAGAGGAAACTTTTTTATTAGATGTATCATTTGAGCTATTCTTTGAATCATCTTTTGAATTATTTTTATTGTCTGAAACAGAAAAATCAGGGGTTGACGGAGGAGTAAAGCCTGAACTATCTGCATAAGTATGTAGGGCTAAAACACTTAAAAATGCGAATAGCCCCACAAATAACAACATTTTCTTTTTCACTATGCCACCGCCTTTGTATTTTTCATTTTAGTTTCTACAGTATCAAATAAAACTGTGACTTCTGGTAATTGGAAATCAACCGTAATTCTAGCTGTCCGTCCAAATGGATCACGCATGATACATTGTCCTTTAGTCATATTGTCATACCATGCCTGCGTTGTTTCCTCAACTGGAAGTTTAAAGTATTTAAGGACTTTATCTGTTTCAGTCGGTTCACGAAAAGCAAAAATTGTACCAAAAGCCGTTGAATCATCTTCTGTTTCCACATCTGAAATAGATTGTGTAATCAATCCTAAGAAATTGTTTTGAGAACGTCCGACACGTTTCATTGACATTAAAATAGATGCTCCGATTTCTGTCTTATTAAAGAACCACGCTTCATCAACAAATATTATGGTTTCTTGTGTTCGGTCACGTTCCCCAAATTCACGACAAAATTCGCCTAAAGCATACATAATAATTAATGACTCTTTATGGTCGCTTGTGATTTTTTCATCTGCTTTAGGAAGATTTAAACCAGTAACACCCAATACTGTAATGCGTGCGTCCATATCAACGGCTGAATTTTTACCATGAGAAAAGACAAGTTCCATTTGAGAATTTTTAATTTTTCTTAAAGCCAAATTAGCACGTGTAGAAATCATTTCATCTGTTGAATCTAATAATCTTTCAAAAACATTTAATAAACCAACTTTTTTTCCTTTTTCTCGTTCACTCATTACTGCATCTAAAGATTCAAGAAAGGCAATTTCAAACTTATCTTCTTTTGTATATTTTTCACCAAGCAATTCTTCAGTAACTTTAACAGAAATTTTCTTACAAGCATCACCATGTAAAAATACTAGAGGGTCTAATGCTCCATGATTGTTTTCTTCTTTTGCATCTAAGCTGACAAAGTGAATGTTATTAATATAATCAACAACTGGTTTATAATACTTATATTCAATCCCTCGAATTACCCAGTAAAGCTGTTCTTCATCTTCAATTGCTTCACGTGCTTGTTCAATTTCAAACTCCATTTTTGGAAAATCGGCTTCATATTTTGCTTTGATTTTCATATATTGAGCCTTCATTTCATTTTTAGGGTCAATATAAAGCGTCAGAGCTTTAAGAAGTGAGTGGCAAAGGAATAGTCCTTTAGTTAGGAATGATTTACCTTCACCAGTTTGTCCTACAATGGCAAAAGCTGGATTGTCTGTAATTTTTCCTGCAATCCCTTGCTTATTAGCTTGAAACAGGTTAAGAAATACAGCATTGGTAGAACTAGCAAGTGCTTTTTTATAGTCACCTGCCCAAGATTCGACTGCATGGTCGATTCGCCCAATAGGAAAACCGATATCTGAACCAATTTTTTGACTAGTAAAAAACAGATTTTCACAGGCTGATGAAAGTTTCATAGCTTGAATACAATATTTGTCTTTTTCTTCCAATTGTTCGATAAATCGATTTTTATAGAAGAAATAAAGTTGGTCTGACATGCCAGAAACAACTTGAACTCCAATATCTTTCATATCAGATTGAATAATTTTTTTATAATAATTAACCTCTCTCATACTTTGACCTGCAACTACAAAAGTCGCTAGGTAATTGACAAAGAGTTCACGATTATCTACACCGTCAGTCATTTCATCAAGAATAATACGAGCAGTTGCAAGTGACCCTTTTTGATTTGAACCATTTTCATAGGCTTCAATTTGGTTCTCCTTGATTCGGTCTGATGCACGTTCCCCTTTTGATGCTAAAGAAAAAGCCCCTTTCATTTTAGAAAAATGGAACTTCCAATGTAATTCAATAGGAAACGGTAATTTTTGAGCATGTTCTACTAAATGAATATTATTTACAACGTTTGGCATATTAGCAATAGGTAACGCTTTTACTAAACTTTTTCCGTAGCTATTTTTCAATCCAATTACACCATTTGATAATGGTTCAATAACTGTATCATCAATATTTTGTACGCTACTTTCAATTGATGCTATTTCTTCATCACGATTATAATTAAGACCTCGTAAATAATCTACTCGTTGATAAAAGCCTGTTTCTTTTTTTGTTGTTTTTCGACCTTGAATTAATGAAAGATTTAACTCTAAATCTCCATTCGCCTTGTCATAGGCTTCATACCAGTTCATCTCAAATTCAAGTGTTTGACGAACGACAGCAACTGCTTTTTCTTTAAAGCGCCCCCACGCATCTTTTAACATTTGTTTAATATCACCTGAAACTTCAAACGATTTTAAAGGGATAGTCATAAAGAACTTATAGTTAATCAGTTGACCAATTGAACCATATAAATCTTCATTTGTTTTTTCCAAGAAATAAAGCGCCATATCATAAGTATCATCTGCGCAATCCTCCAACAGCGCCCCAAAGCGTTCTTCTAAATTAATCGGAACTGGTAACATTCCAATATCAAACGATAAATTAGGTGCTAAACTAGCAAATACCGCTTCAGTTCTTTTTTTAAATTTTATCTTTCCTTCTACGTCCATACTTGAAATAATAGACGCAGGCACTTCATACATTGCAATGACTGAACCGTCATCTCTTAGTGCTAAGTTATCATGAACAGAAATAACTCTATTCTCAAAATCGACTTTATTCACTTTTTATTCTTCCTCCATAAATTCTTCTACACTTCGCAATTTTACTTTTTCATATTTTTGACCCTTATATATTTCAATTGCTTTCAAACCATACCCAAATTGATAAACGATAAAGTCCCACAAAAATACTGGTGGTAATTTATCATCTGGGCGCAAATCAGATACTTTAACCGAAATTTGCCATGAAGCAAAAAGCGTAAGCGCTACTTTCACTTGCCATTGAAAATATGGAATCAATTTTCCAACTGTAAAATATAGCAAAATGAATACTAAGAAAAAATAAGCAAATAAGGAAAGACGGACTGCCTTTCTCAACGCAAAATTATCTGTCAGTTGCTGTATCCAAAAAGGTTGGTCTAATGACAATTTATAGGAAAACTTAGGCACTTCTTCTTTTTTTGCTTTTTCAGACATTCCGCCTTCCTTTCTAGCCTAAACCGAGAACTTTTTTCACTAAATTACCAACTGGTGTAAGCAAACCACCTGGATTATTGACGAGTAGAGCCAATAATGAACCAAAAACAATAACAACTATCATTTTTCCATACTTTCGACCGAAAAATTCTTTTCCTGCAAGATAACCAAGAGCTATCCAAACTACGATTTGTCCTTGTTGTTGAAACCAAGACCAACCTCCAGTCAACCCAATATCGCCAAAGATAACATTGTTAATTAATATATTTCGTAACATTTTTTCTCCTATTCTTTTTTACCTTCAGGTAAAGTGTGTTTAAAGTCAGTCGCAAAATATGACTGCTTTTGTTTTTCAATCGTAAATTGATAATTTTCTACATGTGTACCGAGTGCATTTTTCATTGTGATTTGAACTACCGCATGATATTTATCTCCCCCTTTTGCTTCATAGGTCGCTTGGTCTAAAGATTTAAATTCTTGACCCTTATTAAGAGATAACCCTTTTGAAATCAATTTCAACGTATCACCGTCAGTTGTATAAGCGGTAAACAATGATTTTGTGAACTTATCCAAATCTTTTCTTACAAAATCACTCGTTTTTCCTGAATCAGACCACGTTTTAGTGGGCACTTGATTTTCAGTTGCTTGTAAATCAGGAACACTTGAAAAATAAGGTTCATCTGAAATATAGTAAGCTGAACCTACTTTTTGGTAAGGAATCGTAAACAAAGTTGTTTCATCATGATATTTCACCACATTTTGTTTCGTTGTATCTTTTCCCTTTTTGACTTCTTTTGTTGTGACTTCACCAGCACTATAAGTCACTTTATAAGTCGCTTCATTATCCGTCAAACTTATCATGACCGCACCCTCAAATTTGGAAGGTGTACGTTGAATACCTTGACTAATCACTGGCAGATTTTGAACAAAGTAAGCATTAATATCTTTAACTGCTGTTTCTTGTTCTTTTTCATCTTCAGGGAATGTGAAATAAGTTTGAACAAAGCCGTCAAGATAATTTTTCGCTTGCAAATCAAGCCCATTACCTGATGCTTTTTGCGTAGCACTCACTTCTTCACGAATGATTTTATGAGTGGGTTTATATCCACTTGCCACTAGACTAACTAAAGTAACATTTGCAATAAATAAAAAAACAACCCCTCCCACGACCAAAGCCCCTGCCTGTTTAGCAGACATCTTTTTTAGTTTTGGTGGTTTTTCATTCGGCTGCTTCTTTAACATTTTGGGTTTATTCTTTTCAGGTTTTCGACTTGAAAGAAGGGAAAATTTCGATTCCTTTTTTTCAGGAATTTTAGTTGTTTCTGAAACTTTCATTTCAGATTCACATTCTTCTTTTTCAATAACTTCTGAAATATCTGATTTTTTATAGATATTTTCTAGTTTTAATACTTCAGCGTCACTCAAAGATTTTGATGTTGATTTAGCTGAAATTCCAAATTCTTGAGCCTTAGAGAGTAACTCATTTCGCTCAACCCCTAACTTGTCAGCTAATTCATAAATTTTAATTTTGCTCATATTCCTCACTTTCTTGTTCAACAGCTTTAAAAGATACATCACTTCTTAACCATTTTTCAGCCACTTCTTCAGCTTTCTTTTTAGTATCAAAAGTAGAAGCAAATTTTAAGTGTTTAGTCGCTCCACCATTGGCACAAAGATAGCTACCACGCGTTTTTACAACGTACATTTTCACCTCTTTTTTCAATTTAAAATAATATCTCACCAAAATAATTTGGCGGAGTTCTTGATTTATATTTTGTTTTTTTCATTTTCGCCTAAAATAAAAAGCAGACAATTAAATCTGCTATTTTCTAAACAATATCATGTTCATAAGTTTGCTCATTTTCATCACAAAAAATAATCACATCTTCATCAAATTCCACAATCTCAAAGTTTTCTCTAATAAAATCATGGAGTTTAACTTCATTTGTTTCGCCTGTTTGTCTTTCTTGTAATTTCAGAAAGAATTGACGAGCCTGTCTTTCAAGTATTCGCCACGCTTTTTCATAAGTCAATTTATTCACCTTCTTCTTTAGCTGATTTTTTCTTTTCGCAACTCTTTTAATCTTTCAGCAAATACACTCATAATTCAACCTCCAAAGAATTTCATTAATAAATAAGTTAGTCCAAAAATTGCTAAGAAAATATCAAAATAAATAGCAATTTTAAATATTTGTTTCTATCCATTTTCTAACCCTTTCTAATTTCCCAATTAGGCTTTTGAATATTTGATTTTGGTAAAAATCGAGGAGCAATCGCTATTGACAGCGGAGTTGAAATAGGATTATATTTCTCACACAGCCACATGACTTTGTTTTCATTAATTCCAGACCAAAATTGATTTGTACCGTCAGGAAAAAGAATTTGTATATCATACAAATCTTTATATGGTGCTTTATGAAGTGAAAAATCAATCTGTGGTTGTGCTTTGCTCATATTTGTTACTGTCATATTTTTATTTCTCACTCATGGTGAGTATCCTTTCTCTTGCCTTACCATGAGTGAGGCTTTTAACATTGTTATTTTTCAGATAAGGAAAGGCAAACCCTACCCTTATTTCAAAGATTTCGTGGACTATTTATTTAGCGCCACTACGTGCTTGCTCTTGTGCTTCTTCCAGTTTTCCTTTTAATTCATTAAATGATTTCTTTGTGAAATTGTATGATGATGAAGCCTTGACAAGATTTTTAATCAAGTCATTTGTACGGTTTGCAATAACTTCGACTGTATCATCTGAAATAGAAGTATCATTTTCTACAGTACGAAGTGCTTTCCCTTTTCCTTTGAGCTTTTGAGCAGCATCTTGAAAGGCATTTCCTACATTAATTACGGCTTCAATTTCATTTAAATCAGTTGCAATTTGGTTAAGTTCTGTTTTTAAAGTTGGCATATTTCATCTCTTTTCTTCTTTATTTTCCCTCCACTAAATTTGCCTTCCCTTATCTGAAAAATAACTTTGTTTTTATTTATGAAAATTCATAAAGTTGCTTGTGCTAAATCATTATCAATTAAAAAGTAAATTGCCATTTTATAGCCTTCAGGCAAATCCGCCATTCTTTTTTCTTGATAGAGTGAATAATATTTTTTACGTGTCATTGAATCAGGCGGAAACATCAAGCCTATTTCATTAAGCAATCCTAATGCTTCAGTTTCATTTGGAATATAAAAAAAAAGCTGGTCATAAACTCCTTGCTCAAATTTTTTCAAATTAAATTCATATCCACTCATTTTATACTGGAGCATTCGGACGTTGTTTGGAACTCTCAACATTCTTTTTTGAAAATGTTCTACATTAGGTATAATCACCTCTTCCTTTCCTCCTTTAACTAATTATCAATCAAATATATCCGCAAGTATTGCAATAACAACCACAAATACAATAATAGCTACGATAACTTTAGTTACTATTTCATCAACTGGAAAACCTGCCAATTTGAATAAGCTATCCATTTGCACCCCTTATCATTCTAAATTCCTTCAAGAATTTTTCTTGTCTTTCTGTAAGTTCTGCTTCATTAAAAATTTCTTCCAAACGACTTTCACCTGTCAGTTCTTCAGCTTTTTTTAACAATAGATAAGTTGATACAGGACCACCACGTTCAAACCATGTATATTTTCGGTTCAAATCAGGCACTTCAGGACGAACAGTAAAATGATAGGCATCCATTCGACCCATCATATCGTACCATTCAGTATCTAAGTTTCCCTCCTTATCATAAAATGTCAGATTATCATTAATAATTTTGACCCCTTCATCAGCTAAATCAAAATCTTGCTCAATATATCTCTTTATAAAGTCGGTTGATATTTCTTTTCGCATGGAAATTTCATAACGATTTCGCAGACCATACATTTCACGTATCGCTTCAACCGAAGTCATTTCTTGACTTGCTCGCTCATAATCTTTTTCGTAAAACCGAAAAAATAAATGAGTTTGTTTAGATCCAAAATAAACGGTTAGACCGTCATTAATCATTCCTTCTTTTGTCCTTCTTCCACCAAGAACCGCAGAATAGTTTTGTTTACGACCATTCCACCGACCCTCACGGGCAGAAGTTAAAAGTTTGAACAAGTCAAAATTTCCTTCTTGCGGGTTATATTGTTCATCAAGTGCTAAATCAAAACGTGTGATTTTTACAAAATCATCATTTTCTGGTGCTTTTTTATTGGCATAAAGAAAACAATCATTAAAAAAATCGTACCAAGTACGCTGTTTTTGATGATATTCAAACTCATATTCCATTTCACGGCACGCTTGACCGCTCATTTCAATCAGCACACCGGCTTTTATATCTTTATCATGATAATAAACATTGATGTGACCGTAACTAATAAAAAAAGGGTATTGATAACGGTTATACTCATTGAGTTGAAAATTCTCAACGTTTAAACCTAAAATCTTAGAAACAACTTCACGAACATTTAAAGTCTGAAAGCGAATATTTGTATAGTCATTTGTACCAACAAAAACCGTTGAACTCTCTCTTTTTTTGAAAAAGGAGTGTCTTATTTTTTCTTCCATTTCAGAAGTAACAGCACGTTCGCCTTTTTCCATTTTTCGGTAATAGCTCAAAGATATCCCTAAGAGGTCACACATAAACTGTTGAGTAACATTCGCACTAGAGCGTATATCCTTTAAATCAATCGGTCGTTCCTCACTTTCTAAATTAAAAACTACAATATTTGTTTTTAAAATAAAAAAGATACTTAAGTTTAAGCATCTTTAATCTTTTGTTTCTTCCTCATCTAGAGCTCTCTGAATACTTTGTTGTCTTATTTTGTTGATGTAATTTAATACCATAATTACAAGTCCTCCCAAAATAGAAGAGCTAATAAATAAAACTACTAAAACTGCAATAAAATATCCCATACCATCTCTTTGATACATTTCAGAATAAGCAATATAATTTTTAGTGCCTTGAATAATCGTTACAAGCATTCCCACAAAAAACATTACCGTAAAAGTATTTATTTTTCCTTGTGTTCCTTCCAAATTGATTCCTGCAATAATACTTCTAATTATAGTGTAAATAGCTATTCCAACAACACAAAAAAGTTCTACTGCATACTGCTTAAATGGTGCATCAAAAAATATTTGTTGAACGATTACCGATGAAAATAGGACAACACTAATTATAATATAGGCTTCTCCCTGAATGCGATTCATCTGAGTAATAACTCTCATCACGTATTATTTTATTCTTTTTCATCATGTTCCTCCCAAAAAATATCGTTCAATGTTTTTTTTAAAACTCTACAAATATCTATGCATAGCCTTAAGGACGGATTAAACTTTCCAGATTCAATAAGTCCAATTGTTTGTCGAGTCACACCTACTTCATCAGCTAAATCTGCTTGACTCATTTCAGCCTCAATTCGAGCCATTTTCATTTTCTTGTTTTTCACCGTTCCTCCTTCCTTAGTTATAGTATACCATATATTTTGCAAAAAGCAATATATATATTGCTTTAATATTAACAATTTAAAAATGCCATGAGATAAAATACTCCTAAATAGAAGAACAATTGAATATTTATTTTTATAGGTACTAGAAATTTACGTATTTCATTTTTTCATAAGAGAACACGCTTAAACTCTTGAATAACATTAGTCCTGAAGTGTCCCCTTTAAAATCAATTGAGCGTTCCTTACTTTGTAAAATGTAAAAGAGGTGACACAAGCTATACTGTTGGTATGACTAGGATAGTTAGACTTGTGTCACTTGTACCCCCCCTCATTAGCATTTGGGGGGGTCAAGTCCAAGCTGACGGCAAGCCGTCAGCCGTGCAATCACACGCTCACTCCTTACGCTACGCTCGGAGCTATGCTTACGTTCTTGCACTTTTTCAAAAAAAGCATCACGTTTAAAACGGAATAGCCTTAAAACAAAACCCAAAAGTTTTTCCTCCAATTCTTTCAAGAATAAACCGCTGTCGCGCACTACCGTTTGCGAGAGCAATTCGACCGTGGAAAATGACTTGCCTACGGCAAGTTGTCCAAAGACAAACGGAAACAACTTCCTATCATTTACTCACCACCGATTGCGTGCGTATATAAAAAAAAGCAATATTTAATTGCCTTTCCCTTTATTCAAATCTCGATAAAATATAGTAAGTCTTTTTTGGTCCATCATTTTTATATTGCATTTCTCGATTTTAAATTATCATATTGTGATAAACATTTTTTTAATTTTTTATCTCGATTGAAAATTTCCATTGTTTCTGTTCCAAAATATATGATAGCTTTGTTTAATTTATCAGATAAATCAAATGTATAAATATACCTAACAACTTCTTTGTCTTCTATAGAGACCATTTCACATATTAAATCACCATTATCTTTATAATATCTTATTTCTTCATAATTTTCTAGCTTTATATTATTTAGCAGATTAGATGGAGTTAATATAGCAAAGTTTGTTAACTTGTATATTTCATCTATGTAGTTAAACATATTAATTTTCCCCTTCAAAAAAGTTTTTTATGTATTCCGCTTGTTGTTCTAAGAGATCAGAAGCACGTTCATAGTCATCATCATCCCATTCTTCTCTTTTGTAACCAATAGAATTTTTTAAGAAAGTATTAAAATAAGTTGCTAACATTCCTCCATTATTTGGTATATTCTTAGGAATCCAAGCATATTTTCCAGAAAATATTGGGAGACTTTCTAATTCTGTCCCTTTAATGTTTACATTCGCTTTTATTAAAATTTCTGGAACAATAACTTGTTTTATATTTATATCAGTAAATTTTTTTCTCCTATTGAAAATAATATCTGGTCTCTTCAACTCACTAGATTCGGAATTACTTTCATTAATTATATCAGAAGCTTTAGCTGGAGTAATATTTAGAAGTTTTGAAAGTTCTAAAATTTTGGTTTTTCTCTCTTGCGCCTCCTCATTTGCTTTTCTGATATATTCAGTTTCCATATAAAAGGAATGTTCTAATTTACCTTGACCTTGTTCATCAACTTTACCAAAATCTACATTAAGGATATTGCCTTCACGTCCGGAATCTCTATCTTCTGAATCAACAATATCACTATCGTTTAGCTCTTTTATAAAATTACTTTCTTGAAGCTGTGACTTGTAATAGTCCCATAATTCATCTAAAAATAAAAGTTTATGAGCAACAACACTTCCGATATTATCTTCTGGTTTATTAACTTCTTCTTGAGGAATAGACCGCAAAATTCTTCCAATAAATTGTTCATAAGGTAATGCACTTTTAAACACCTTGAATATAGCCGCCACAGATAAATATTTATGATCGTATCCTTCTCCCATCATTGAAACATTTACAATAACATCAACACGATGATTTTCTATATCTAGGAATATTTTTTCTTTTTCCGATGAGGAAAGCTCATTATAAATTGCTACTGCTTTCATACCTTCTTCAGAATACATAGATGCAATCTTCTTTGCTTCATTAATATTAGTAGCGGCAGCAATTATTTTATGAGGAACACTTGAATTCTCTCTCTTCTGATTTAAAATTTCTATACTTTTCTTTACAACACTAAGTTTACATTCATCTGAAAAACAAACTGATCTAGCTATCCAGTCTTCATCTTTCAAATCAAGGTCAATTATTTCTTGATAAGTATAGTGATTACTCAAATCATTATCCATAGTAAAATATAATTGTTCGGGTAGGTAGTTAAATTTCTCTAGTGACTTAACATAGCCTTTACTCATGGCTTGACTAAGTTTATATTTATAAATAAGCTCCCCTACAAGTGGCTTATTATCAGATCGGTATGCCGTTGCGGTCAATTTTATTACTTTAGCATTCGAAAAATGTTCTAAATTTTCAAGCCAAGTTTTCGCTTCAGAATGATGAGCTTCATCAATAATAATCATATCAAAAAAATCTGAATCATATTGATTCAATAGCGCCATTTCATTACGAGATTGTAATTTTTGAATATTCGCAATCACAATATCTGCTTTCTCTAAATGCTCTCTCCTAGAACTTCTACCTTCATATTTAACTACAACAGGCAAATGATTTGGATTAGTAATAATTCCAGCTTCCGTCCAAAAATTATGTGAATCACCACTATTTAAACTACTCTCCAATGAATCTAATATTGTTAATTGGGGAGCTATGATTAAAACTCGACCATTGGAAATATTGAAGGGTAGCATTGATATTAAACCAGTTTTACCACTTCCAGTGGGAAGTATAATAATAGCATGTTGTTTAGTTTTAGATTTTTTAATGAAATGATCATAAGCTTCAACATATGCTTCTATTTGTGGCTCTCTCAATAATGGATTTTCTACAATATTTGTTTCAGTTTTAATGAAATATTCTTTTCCCAAAAGACTCACATCCTAATCACTAGTATTTTGATATGATTTTACCATTTTTCTATATTTTTAACAACAACAAATTGAAATAGAATCTTAAAAAATTATTAATTATTTTTTATTGAACGTGATAAATTCTTTTTCAAACTCTGCTTCATCAGCTAAGACAGTATCAATGGCTTCATTCAAAGTACATTCTTCTGTTTCTTTGGTTAAGAAAACAGTTTGTAAAGCAAAAAAATCATCTTCATTGTAAGGTGACTTTTCACTTATTGAATAACCCCCACTTATTAAGCGTTCCATAGCTGTTTTGACAGTTTTTGACGGTTGACCCAACTTGCGAGATAAAGAAGTAATCGTGTAAGTTTTATCATCCAAAACTCCACTTTCTGCTCGTTCCTGTTCAACGTTAGAAATTGGTGGAGCTTCAAGCTGAACTTCTGTAGTATCAGCTAAAACTGGTAATTTTGAAAGTTCCTCATGAAAATCATAGCCTTTATCAAATGGCACAGACGGACTATAAAATTCACGTGCAAGTTCACCATTATTAGCGACATAACCACGACCAATTTTACCCTTGATGTATTTGAAAACTTTTTTCTCATTTTCATCTCCAAAGACCATACGATAACCTGAACCAGTCAAACGACCAACCGCCAACCGTTTCATAAAGTTATCACGTAAAGCTGATTTGAGATATTCAGCGTCTGGACGTTGCATGGCAAGAATTAAGAAAACGCCTGACTGACGACCCTTTAGAACAATTTGAGTTAAAATTTGAATTACTTCATCAAATTCTCTAAAATCTAAACTAGAAATAAAAGCAGCCCATTCATCAAAAAGTACAAATTCAGGTGTCAAACCATAATCAGAATACCGTTTTCCTGCCTTATAATCAGGGTGATTTGTCATATAATCATAGCGTTCGTCCATAAATTGCATTTTTGAACGTAAACACTCAATCATAGACTCTTTATCAAAGAACACACGATTTTCAAAAACTGGAACATCTCTCATTCCAACAAAATCAGACCTTTTAGGGTCACATATATCAACATGTCCTACTTTAGCAAGGGCTGATAAAATTGACATCAAAAGAACGGTTTTCCCGCCCCCAGTACCACCTGCAATAAGCAGATGTGGGTCAGCTTCATAATTCCAGTAAACCCCATTCATTAATTTTAAACCTAGCTTTTTATCGACTATGACATCATTAACTGAAATACGATTACGTTCTCCGTCAATTGCAAAAACATACTCAACAAATGCTTTTTTAGAAAGAATTTTACTTTCATTAATAAAATTTTGTTCTTGATAATCCGCAAAAAAAGTTGTTTCTAAACCGTCAGCTAAATCAAGAAATTTTTCTTGATGAACTCCACCGTCAATCGGAAAATAAGTATGAAGTTCATAAGTATTAGGTTGCTTCAGATAAATAGGTGCTAGCTTTAACTTTTCATGACTTCCTTTTTCATCTTTAACCGTTTCTTTTTCAACTAAACCATGCTTCACAACATAGTTCAGCAACAATCTTTTATAATTGTTTTTTGAAAAGAAAAGAAACTTGTGATAAAGCAAAATCAATAAACCAAAAGCCACCGAAAATGCAATGAGCAAAATACCTACAGCATAAATTGCTAGCACTTTTGGTGGCAAAGTTTCAAATTTTTTATAAAAGAGCCCTACAGGACTAGCAACAAGTAAACCAGTAATCAATACAAAAAATTCACGGTCATACTTATCTCTAAGCTTTAAACGAGAGCCTTTATTTATTGTACGTTTTGCCATTTATCATTTTTTCGGTTCATTGTTTTTAGCTTCAGGCTTTGGACTTTGTTCAGGTTTTGAATTAGATTTACCCACTTTTTCAATCCCTTCAGCATTCCATTTTTCACCTGAAAAGTAATTCGTTCGGAATTGACCGTTTCCAGTAGGTACGATTTCTTTATCAGACCAAAAATTAATTGAGCGATTCGTCAATTTAATTTCATCTTCATATTCAAGCCCTGAAAAATCAGCTTCAGCAGGCATTTTTACAACAATTTGCTTGTCTTGTGCGTCAGAATAAATATTGACCTCATAATAATCAACTTTATCCGTTGGATAACGTTTAATTTCACCAGTTTCTTCATTTGGTTCTCCGTCCTCAAAGACCATTACTGATTCAGCATGCAAGAACAAAACTTTACCTAATGCTTTGTCAAAATCACCGATTTCTTCAGTCAACTTGTTTTCTTTTTCAAAAACTTTACTTAATTTTAACGACATTTAATTTCCCCCTATAATTACGCTAATTTGAGCGCTTCAGCATAAACAACATATTCTTGTGAATATTTGCCCTTTGGCGTGCGATTACGAACATAAGCAACCGTGACATCTGTCAAAACAACTTCTTGGCGGCGAGTAGGTTTAGCCCCTTTACCATTTGGTACACGCAGTTCAAAACCTTGAGGTTGTAACGGACTTGTAGCTCGATATTTTGTATAACCTGATTCAGTAGATGTTTTTGCGACTGGTTCAATGGTCTTATCGACAGTAACTTTTGAACCTAAGAGTTTCGTTGCATTAATTGGAATTTTAATCATATTTCCACCTTTCTTTATTAGTTTAATGACATCTCGGTCAATTAATGCGAACGCAGGGACTTGAACCCCATTCAACCGTGTAACTTCGTTCGCTAAAAGAAAAAACCACCCTCATTTAAGAAAGTGATTTTTTATATCTAATTTTATTTTTTAAACTTCAACCGTATCAAGACCATAACCAATACTATGGTCAAACCCTAAATTAATTACTTCAGCAGAATTTACTATAGAATCTACATAACTTTGAGCTTCAGCAACCGTATCACACATTTTTGTATATTTTCGTACACCATCTACAGATACCCAACCTAAATATTTTGTAGTATGTGTTGGTTGACCTGAGTTCCCCCCCCATTAGAACCATTATTATTTGTATTAGAACCATTCCCACCTGTGTTTGAATTAGAATTAGAATTATTTTGTCCACTATTACCTTGACCTTGATTACTTGAACCTGAAATAGTATTGTTTTGAGAAGTATTTGAACTACCTTGTGAATAGTTATTTTGACTTCCTCCACCGTAAGAATTAGAACCACTAGCAACATCATTATTTACTGTGCTATGTGAATCAGCACCTGTATTAGAATTGTTACTATTATTAGTTGAATTTGATTCTTGTTTATTAGTGTCAGCAGTTTTTGCTTTTGAATCACTCGCACTCTTAGATTATTGTGCCTTTGTAGCGTCATCAGCTTGTTTCTTAGAAGTCGCAAGTTGTTTATTCAAGCTATCTTTCAAACCTTTTGAATAAGAGCTTGTGAGCTTAGATATTGCTTGTTGAGCCGTTTTATATTTATTTTGATTCATAGCATCTTTTTGATAGTTACTAATGGCTGTCTTTGCTTCATTTTCTGACTTCACACGATTTTTAATACCAACTACTTGATTATCAAACGCTTTTTTTACTTCAGCATTTTTAACTTTAAGAATTGAATCTTCAGCTAGTTTAATATTTTTGTCAGTAGGAGTTTTTTCAGCAATATCAAGTAATTTCTTACTGTCTGCTTCATTAGATTTTTCAAGCTGTTTTACTTTTTCGGCTCTAGCCTTACAAAGTTTAATTTTTTTATTTTTTAAAGCTTCAATTTTTCTTTCTTTTGCTTGATGATTAGCATTAGCGACTACTCCAGTAGTAACACCACCGATTAAAACAATCGTAACTGCTCCACCGATAATTTGCTGTTTTTTAGTCCAATTCAAAGGGTTTAAATTCTTATTCATAAATACATTCCTATCTTTACTCTAATTTAAGTTTATTATATCACAAACCATTTGGTTTATTAAAGTTAATTAACATTGTTTCTTGATTCACTTTTTTTAGTAACATATTTATTACGCTGTGAATTCTTTTCTATATTCTTCTAAAGCATATTTTACTTTAGTTCCTTCAGGGTCACCAGTCAACTCAATATTTTCTAAAACATCTAATAAAAATTCATCTCCATTCATAAGGTGACTGATTCCAAGCATATACATTGGAGAAACTTTGAAGAAATTAGCAAACTTTACTATAGTTTCATTACTAGGTGTCCTTGCTCCTCTTTCGTAGCGATTATAATTTGAGCGCACAAGCCCTAAAGCATCACTTACTTCTTTTTGTGTTAAATTGTGACTGTGTCTTAAATGAATCAAACGTTCTGAAAAACTTTCCATAAAAAACTCCATTCTTTTTATAAGGGAACAACTGGAATCGAACCAATATCACCACTTATAAAAGTGGTTACTCTAGCCTATTAAGCTATATTCCCATAAAAAAATCTATCCTCAAATTAAGTCTGACAGATAGTATCAACACATCTGATAGATACTTATTTCATAAGATAGATTTTTACTAAAACCATTATTTTTCTAAAATAAAAAACTGCCATTTCGGACAGTTTAAACGACTAGTTTTTTGTCATTTCGGACGATTTTTTAAAATTTATATTTTCAATAATTTGTTATTGTCTTTACGCAGGCAGTAACCTTTTAGACCAGAACCCTCTTCCTCTCGCTTTGGTCTTGATTTATATAGCGCCCTTACTCAAAATCCTCCTGCTCTGCGGTATGTATCTTCCCCCTCAGGCACGCTTGTTATTTCAAAGTTTGTTTTAAGCTTTGTGCTTGCATTGAAAATCTCCTTCTGAAATGCTATAATAATAATTGCTACGTTATTTATATAACATTTCTGTGGGAGTTGCCAAAGCGCGCTTCCGCTTATTTTTCTTGTAGTTTTTAACGTTCTACGTTAACTACATATATGATTTTAACCTATTACGTTAAAAATGTCAACTATTAAATGCATTTTTTTCGATTTTTTTTGGAGATGATACAAATATGTTCTACGAACGCTTGAAATTGCTTGCTAAAGAAAAGAAAAAATCTTTCAATGAAATTGAATCTGAACTAGGATATTCAAAAAATTCTATGTATCACTATAAAAAAGTTAAACCAAGTAGTGATAAATTATCTAAATTAGCCGAATATTTTGGCGTAAGCTCTGATTATCTTTTGGGCAATACAGATTTAAGAGAACCCAAAAAAGAACCAGTTGACCTTGAAGAATTAACTTCTGATGACGGTATCAACTGGGACGAATGGCTTTCTTTTGGCGGTAAACCAATTTCTGAACATGATAAAAATAAAATCAAGGAAATTTTTGGAGATCGCTTGAAAGATTAATTTATGAATAAAGATGAACTTATTGAACTAATCTTACTTAATATAGAAAGATTAGGAATTGTCATGGCACCGACAAAATTAGAACAGTTTGCTATTATAAACTGTGAAAAATTTATTGGAGTTTATGACCCTTCAAGCGTGACCCCTTTTATTCTTGCTCATGAATTGATACATGCCAAGTATGGTGATAAACTGCGCCATTGCGATAATGATATTTTAAGTTGTGAAGAAAAGAGAGCAAATAAAGAAGCAATTATTCTTTTGTGGGAAATATACAAAGAACAAGGTGGTAATGCATCTTATTTTTCAAATTTTATTGAAATAGCTGGTTGCCCTTTTGAAGAATCTATCACTATTCTAAGAGAAATAGAAATGAATGATGAAAATATTGAAGAGATTACTCCATGTTTTGAAGGAAATCTAAGAGAATGTGCTATTCATTATATTTCTGGCTTTGATGTATTAAATTCAATCAAAGTATATGATTTTCTTGAATTATATAATTTATCTTATGATTTATATGATGAAGCAGTTAAAGAATTTCAGCAACTTTTAGACCAACAAAATTTAGCCTATTAAAAAAACTTGTAAGATTTCCTACAAGTTTTTTATTTATAATAAATATATGAACTATTTTCATTTCCGATTCTTTGAACCATTTTCACTTCCACTCGAGCAGGTTTAAAATAATCTTTTGTATCTCTCATACCAGATATTAAGTATCTTTCTAAGTCCCTCGCTTCATACTCATTATCAAAATCTCTTTCTTCATAATCAAAATAATTTGTTGCATATCTAATTACTCGCCACTTTATTTTAGAATATTTTTGTTCAAATTCAATTTTTTTGTTTTTTTGAAGTTCATCTTTAGTTGTTGAATCTGAATTATTACTCCTTATAGGTATAATATTATCTGATTTTGGGTCATAATTTTCAAGCCCCCCCATTACCATTAAAATAAAAACAGCTACAATCACTAGTAAAACTACTATAAATACCCGAATTGCTAGTTGATTATTTAGCCATGACTTGATACCCGATAGAATAGCTTAAAGTCTCTGGTTCCAGTGATTTAGCTGATTTTAACAATAAAGAATACGCTAAAAGTATCATCTCTAATTTCAATTGAAAACCTTGAGGCGAACGACTTTTACAACGCTCAGCTCCTAGATTTGTAAAAAAAGAGAAAACTCGCTCATCACTTTTCTACGTTTTGAAAAATTAGGGAACAGGGTGGTTGATAGAGAAACCCTGACACTTGCTAAAGCAAATCCTCATGAAAATCTGGGGAATCACAAGAAAATCAATAAGTTTTAAATAGACCAATTTGACTTTGGTAAGAATAGGTGTTACTATTAAGAGGTAGGTTTTGTCTCGAGTTTAAATGTTTTAGGAATGCACTTTTTCGCAAAATGGGATTTACAGATGATGCGAAAGGATGTATTACATGAATAAAGGAACAATAAATTGGTTTAACGCTGACAAAGGCTATGGTTTTATTATGGCAGATGATATGCAAGATGTGTTTGCTTATCTCTTATCTATTCAGGGAAATGATTTTAAAAAATACGATGAAGGTCAAAAGGTTACTTTTGATATCAAAATGACGTCTCGTGGTCGTTATGCTTCAAACGTACATAAAAGATAAATGAGTTAAAGCATGGGGTGTCCTTTGCTTTTTTATTTATTGTTATTGCAAAAACGAATTAAAATGTTATACTAAGTGAGGGAAAGATTAGTTGCTTTCCCTACAGTTCATAAAATCCATGTCATTACGATATGGATTTTATTAATGGAGAGTAGTTTGACATTGACTATAATTAGTGTTATTATGAAGAAGTAAATTTTGTCATGAGTAAAATGTTTTATAGATTCACTTTTCGCAAAATGAGATTTACAATTTTGTCGAAAGGAAATAAATATTATGGCAAATGGAACAGTAAAATGGTTTAACGCAGATAAAGGATTTGGCTTTATCACTTCAGAAGAAGGCAAAGATTTGTTCGCTCACTTCTCAGCAATCCAATCTGATGGATTCAAAACACTTGATGAAGGTCAAAAAGTTGAATTTGATGTTGAAGAAGGTCAACGTGGACCTCAAGCAGTTAATATCACAAAAGCATAATTGTATCTGAAAATCGTGCAAAAGCTGGAGTCATGACTTCAGTTTTTTTATATTCAGTTGCAATGATGAGAGAGTATGAATACTTAGCCAGCAAGAGGAAACTCACACTTCCCATGCATAAATTAGGGCCACTCTAATATAGAGTGGTTTTTTTAATGTTTATTAATTAAAATTAATATTTAAAACATACAAATTAATAATACCATATACCCGAATTGCTAGTTAATTATCAAGTCATGGCTAAATAATCAACTAGCAATTCGGGTTTATTAATATATCTATAAATTGTTGTTCTAGAAACTCCTCAAGAATCCGCAATCGATTTAATTGGTGTTCCACTTTCTACCAATGTCTTAAGAAGCTTTACGTCTTTATTCCTCCATTGATACTATTGTACCATAACCTGAAAGCACTTATATAAATGAACATAGAATAAATTACGGGTTAATGAACAAGAAATGTAAATGATCTTGAGAGTTTTTATAACAAAAGAAGAGTGTCCAGAAAATGACCATTTTCTGAACACTAAAATATCAAAGAACATTGGGCTAAGAAGATGTATCTCATTTTGTGTCTAAATATTTGACATTAGTCCAAGCAAAAAAGCCATTATAAAATGACTTTTTCTTTTAAATCAATCCTTTAGCTTTCAAATATCTTTCTGCTACTTTCGCAGCATCTTCTTGTTTGACATTAACATCATAATTCATCTCAATCATCTCTTGGTCAGTAATTTTTCCTGACAGTTTATTGAGAATCTTTTTGAGTTCAGGATATTTTTTTAATAAACTTTCTTTCATCAATGGTGCTGCTTGGTAAGGTGGGAAAAGATTTTTATCATCTTTCAGGACAGTCAGATTATATTGCTTGATTTGACTATCAGTAGAATAAACCTCAGCGACATTCACAGCACCAGAATTTAGTGCTTTATAAATTAAACTATTTTGCATGGTTTTGACATTTAAATCAAGACCATAAAGCTTTCTCAAACCAATATTTCCATCTGAACGATTAGCAAACTCAACGTCAAAGCCTGCAGTTAAACCTGAAACATTCGCTAAATCAGAAATTTTGGTGAGCTGATGCTCTTTAGCAAAATCAGATTTGACGGCAATTGCATATGTATCTTGAAATTTCATTGGGGACAGATATGTAAATTGATTAAGTTTTTTTATTCCTTCTTCTGCCTTTTGCCAAACGACATTAGGATCAGTTGAACTCACTGGATCTTTCAAAAATGTTGAAGTAATGGTTCCTGTGAATTCAGGATATAAATCAATTTTTCCAGCTTTCAAAGCATTATATAAGAAAGTGGTATCACCAAAATTAGATTTTAAGTTCACGCGAATATTACTATCTTTTTCAATCATTAGTTTATACATGTTAATCAAAACATCAGGTTCTGCTCCCAATTTACCAGCAATTGTAATTTGTGGATGATTAGAAGTTTGAGGTCGATAATAAGAGCCTCCAAGAACGAGTAAGCCAATGAAAAAACTGATGAGAATTGTTTTTATCTTGGCTTTTTCTAAAAATTTTACAAGACTACTGAAAATAATCGCTAAAAGTGCTGATGAAATTGCTCCAATTAAAATCAATGAAACATCATTCATATTGATTCCGAGCAGAATAAAGTTCCCTAAGCCTCCAGCACCAATCAAAGCAGCTAGTGTTGCGGTACCAATGACCATAACTGTACTCGTCCGAATTCCTGCCATGATAAAGGGCATCGCTAATGAGAGCTCAAATTTCATCAATCGTTCTCTTCGATTCATCCCAAATGCTGTTGCAGCTTCGATTAAAGAAGGTTCAATTTGCTCTAAACCAGTATAAGTAGTTTGAACAATAGGGAAAATCGCATAAACAACAAGAGCGACGATTGCTGGTAAACTTCCGATTCCGATGAATGGAATCAAGAGTCCTAGCAGTGCCAAACTAGGTATAGTTTGAAAAATTCCGGTGACTTGCAAAACTGGTTCAGCAATTTTGGGAAGACGTCGTAACAATAAAGCTAAAGGAATCGAAATCAGAATTGCAATAAAAATTGAAATTAATGAAATCTGGATATGTTCTAAAAGCGCCTGCCAAAATTGGCCTTGCTGGCTTTGAAAAGTTGAAATTAGCTGATTCATTTGTCACCTCCTGCGATATAGCATATAATATCATCTGAGGAAATTGACTTGCCCTTGTATTTTAAAACTTCCTTATCAGAAAGACGATTAATTATTTCCGAAATAGCTGTATTATCAGCGACTTCTTGCGCTTCTGGATTTACTGACAGCTCTGTCAGTAATAAATTTTCAACAGAAACCGTTGATAAATTCTGACGGTATTCTTTAAAAAATGTTTTAACGAAATCATTTGCCGGATGTTGATAGATATCTGCTGGTTCAGAAATTTGTTGGATTAATCCATCATTCATTACAGCGACTCTGTCAGCTAAATAGAGTGCTTCATCTAAGTCATGTGTCACAAAGACCACTGTTAAATTCATTTTTTTCTGTAAGTCTTTGATAAATATTTGTAACTGACGTCGTGAAATTGGGTCAAGTGCTGAAAAAGGTTCATCCATTAAGACAATTTTGGGATTTGCGGCAATGGCCCGTAAAATTCCTACCCTCTGTTGCTCACCCCCTGATAATTCACTAGGTTGGCGTTGAGCGTAATCTTTAGGATTCAAACCAACTAAATCAAGTAGCTCATTGGTTCTATCAGCAATTTTTGCTTTATCCCACCCCTTCATTTCAGGAATTAAAGCAATATTTTCTGAGACAGTCAAATTAGGAAAGAGAGCGATTTGCTGCAGCACATAGCCCACAGATAAGCGCAATTTTCGTAAATTTGCCGTTGATATTTCTTCATTATTGATTAATATTTTTCCCTCACTGTGAGTGACTAATTGATTAATCATTTTTAAAGTGGTCGTTTTCCCACTTCCACTCGGCCCCACTAACACAAAAAACTCTTGGTCTTTAATTGTAAAATTAGCATGATCAAGAATTTTTTTGTTAGCAAAAGCCTTGGACACATTCTGGAATTCAATCATGAATGTCCTCATTTCTATCAATAAAATTTACTGACAGATTGAAAATAAAGTCTGTCAGTAAAAAATTTATTCTGCCGTAACTTATTGTTTCTACTATTATAATGTCGGTAGTAATTTATTTTCTGTCAGTAAAAATATTCTAAGTCACTAGCCACTGTTGGATAAGTGAAAATCATTTTTTCAACATCCGCCAAAATCATTTTTTGTTGAATTAAAATATTAATTAAATTAATCACTTCATCAGCCACTGAACTTACCGTTGATGCCCCCTTTTAACCATAAAACACAGATAACAATAATAACCTCCACCAATAAAATTGGTAAGCATTTTCTATTTTTTATGAACATTTTACTTCAAAAATTTAATCGAAAAATATTGATATTAAAACAAGAAAATTAAGATATTTCTATTTTATTTTATCCGATTATCACTATCTTCTTAGCCTCGTGACTTCATGACGTTCTATTTTCCTATAACTGGAGGGCAAAAAAGTTCTAAGTTCATCCTCATTATATCCCACTAGTAAATACGAATCATTAAAAAGTATTGGCATCTCTAATAGATTTGGGGCCTTTTTTATTATTTTCAAAATTTCTGTTAACTTAAAGTTTGAATGAGAGATTTTGAATTTTTGATAATTTTGACCAGGAATGGACAGAACATCATCTAACCCTCTTTCGGTAAGAGACAGTATTTTGTAAAAATCTACAGTCTCTAGTTGATCTATGTGATGTTCTTCAAATTCTAAGTGATGGCTCTTCAGCCATTTTATTGCTTTGCGTGAAGAAGAGTGGGAGGTTGTTGTATAAACTTGAATCATTTATTTCCCTTTCAATTCTAAATATTTGACATTAGTCCACTTTTGGGGGATAGTACCTTTTTATTCCTGTTTTTATTATTTATAGTAGCAAATTAATTCATTTTTCTTATTTTGCTGTAAAACTTGTCATCATTCCATTATCCTCATGGTTTAGAATATGACAATGTACCATCCAGACTCCTGGTTCATCAAACTTGATGGCGATATCTGTTTTTATTCCTTGATCCATAGGATAAGTATCATACCATGTTGTATCGTTTGTTGGATGACCGTTCTTTGAAATAATCTGAAAATGTGCTCCATGAATATGCATAGGGTGTGACATTCCAGCCATTTTATCAGCATTTTCAAATTGAACTTTATAAACTTGCCCCACTTTCACATTAAAGGTTCCTGTATCTGGGAATACCTCACCATTAATCATTTCTTTCATTTTCATTCCTGACGTATTCATCTCCATTTCTTCGGTCAGTCTCATACTAATATCAGGAGATTTATCTAAGACATATTTTGCTAAATTATCTGTTTTTAGAGGAACGAATGGAGATATTGCCTTAGTTTTGTTGTTACCTTTGTATTTTATTTTTACCTTAGCATTTCCATCCTTGATTGTGTAAGTTTTATTATCTTTTCCTATAAGCGCAACCTCAACATCTAAACGTTGTCCAGGTGCTATCTTGAAATTCCGTACTTCATAGGGTTCTTCTAAGTTATAACCATCCTTCGCAATAACTCTAACCTTGAAAGGAAATTTAACCGTTTTAAAATTATTGGCAGAGGCATTAACAAATCGCAACTTCCCAATTTGTCCTCCTCCAAGTTCAAGGTTTGGAGCTACTTTCTTACCATTTATCGTATCACTAATTGAATCACTTTCACTCATATCCATATCGTCCATATTCATTCCAGACATCTTGGAGTTCTGATCATTGTTTTCTAGTGTATCTCCTAGCATCATAATTTCATCTAGATCATAACTTTTATCTGCCTCTGTTCGTACAATTACAGGAGCATACATCCCTTTCGTTACCTGATTTTCCACTGGTCGATAATGAGAGTGAACCCAGAAAGTCCCAGACTCTTTTGGTGTGAATTTAAATGTATTTTTCTCTTTTTTCTTTAATGTAATATCTGGGCCGTCTTGATTATTAGGGATACTCAGACCATGCCAATGAATATTGGTGGTTGTACTGCTGTTATTTGAAACCTTTATTGTTGCTTCTTTTCCCTTATCAAGTACGATAGGCACACCAGCTAGATAGCTGTTCTTTGATCCATCAGTATACTGGTAATGTGTTTCTTTCTTTCCTGCAATTTCTGAGATAGTAGAAATTATATTAACCTTCACATTTGTAGAACTTTTTTTTGAGGTTATATTATAGGAATCGTCTTTTAATTGCTGCTGATTATCAATAGAGCTACTTCCCGACGAACAAGAAGCAAGTAATGATGTAGTTGCTAGAACAAAAACTCCCATATAAACTTTTTTCTTTAATTTCATCTTTTCTCCCTTAATTTCATTTTTTTGTTCAACGTAAACTAAAATAGGTTTTATCATTCTTGATGGAAATATTACATTAATCTTTACACCAATATTATGGAGGAAGGGAACGTTTAACTTAAGCGGAAAATTTGTCCAACTAATGCTAATAGGTATATAAATTTTATTGAATTATAAAACTAGAAGCACTTCTTTTTTTATCATTTTATAATCTAAAGTCTTCCTAATTTGGAAGTAAGAAAACTACATTTTGAGGACTTAAATTTTTACGTACATTTCCCCAAGGGAATGTACCACCATATCCTGCTTCTTGTACATCAAAGGTACCATCAGGGTGAACTGCCGTAACAACTGCAACGTGACCATAAGGAGAACTACCACTAGTTGTTGAGGTGCCATAGCCAGTGAATTGATCAGTGAATCCTGAGGCAATTACACCAGGTGCTAACGAAGTACGACGAAGGACTCCTTGACTGACTCCATTGGTTCCCCAAAAACCACCATTCCCATTTACAATGTTTGCAATATAAATTCCTTTTGCTGCAAAATATTGCCAAACAAAATCTGTACAACCTCCTCCGGCATATGGATTATAACCTGGGGTTCCTGTTTTAGGTGGAGTTATTGAGTCATTTCCGCTCGAATTATTTGTAATGGATGTATTTGAATCACTCGAAGCTTTACTGCCAGCAACAGTATTTGAGGAGTTATATGAATCGTTTGAAGGAGTATTTTCAGATGCTTCACTTGAGGTGGTAGTTGAACTATTTGAAGGTTTGCCACCAGAAGGTGTCGTTGAAGTACTGCTAGCTTTATTATTTGAAGTTCCCTTAGTACTATCATTTAAAAAACGCGTTTGATTCTTATAAGTTTCTTCTGCAACTGCCTGAATTTCCGCAATCTTTTTGGCTTTTTCTGCTTCTTTCTTTGCAACTGCTTCTGCGGCCGCTCTTTGTTTAATTAGACTAGCTTTCTTATCTTGAGCCGTTTCAATTATTGCTTGGTAATTTAAAGTTGCAACCCTAAGATTTGCTTGTTGTGTGCTCAAATCATTAGCTTGGGCATCAAGATTCTTTTTAAGATTTTCATATTGATTATAATTTTGTTTAACCGTATCAGATGTTTTATTAAGAGCTTTCTGCTCCTTAATTTGCTCATCAATCATTTGTTTATTAGCGCTTGATACAGTAGCAATTGCAGTAATTCTCTGAATGGCTTCCGTTAATGATTTTGAGTTAATCACTGCGTTGAGAGAACTATTTGATGTATTGTTGAGCTGAGCACTACGAGCTTGAGCTTCAAGGGCATCTGTACGCTCAGCTATACTTTGAGATAGTTTTTCTATCTGTTCATTAAGAGCTCTCGCCTGATTCTTAGCATCCTCAATTTTTTTCTTAGTATTTTCCTGTTGTTTTAATAAATTATCTACTTTTAACTGGATGGTATCAACTTGAGATTGTGCTTTATCTTTTTCTGATTGAGCGCTTGCAATAGTCGCTTCCTGTTTAGCAATATCAGTAGTTGTATCTGCGATAACCTCAAAAATAGGAGACAGTGCAGACAAAGTAACTGTTGACATTACTAGACTAGAAATAATTTTTTTCTTCATATTAGTTTTTATCATTCCTTTGTTTCTAAAGAAACCTTATATTTTTAAATTCAATTTCTTACTAAACTATTCCTTTAAAGTAAAGAGCTTGAATATGGAGAAACGTTTGAACTCCGTTGATATTGATTTTGTATTCTTTCACTTTTCTCCTTATCTAGAATTATTCCGCATTTTAGCAGGGAGAAACCTATACTGATTGCTTGTCCAAAATATTTTGTATAGGCTTCTTGCTACTAAAAGTAGCTTGCTTAGTAGATATGTCTCTTCAAATCTTCTAATTCTCTTGACATTTTTTCATTCTGAGATTTTAACTCTTCAATCTCAGCTTGATGAAATTCATTTGCTTCATGATTAGAACTTGATTCAGAATGTTTACCATGCATTCCCCTCATCATAAAGAGCATCATGAGAGGACAAACTAAAATAAAAGCATAGGGAGCGATAGAGGTTATGAATTGTATCATTTTTTTATTCTCCTTTAGATAAATTATAGAATTCGATATTTCTTATTTTAAAGCGTCTGTAAAAAATAAGATAGGTTCCGATTAACACAAAAATAAGCGACAAAACTTGAGAAACTCGAAGCATTCCAAACATCAAACTATCTGTTCGCATTCCTTCTATAATTAATCGAAGAGAACCATACCAAATAAGGTAAAAACCAAAAACTTCTCCTCTGAGTATGCTTTTTAGGCGATGACGTAAAAAAATAACGAGTATAAAACCGATTAGAGTTCCTAAGCTTTCAAAAAGAAATGTAGGAATTCGATAACTGCCATCAATATACATCTGTTTTTGAATAAACGAAGGCAGCCAATCAAGATTTTCAACCGCTTTTCCATAGGCTTCTTGATTTACAAAATTCCCCCATCTACCGATGGACTGACCCAGAAAAACTGCAGGTACAGCTACATCAAGAATATCCATTGGATTGACCATACGATAATAGCTAAAGATAAAAAGAACGATTGATCCTGCAATTAAGCTTCCATAAATTGCACCTCCTCCGTCCCAAAGAGCGATAATTTCATTGGGATATTTGCTATAGTAACTCCAGTTAAAGATGACATAATAGAGTCTAGCTCCAACTAAACCTGAAGGCACAGCCCAAATAACAAAGTCAATTATATCTTCGCCTGTTAGATGACGATAAGGCGCTTCCTTATAAGCTAACCAGACACCAATACCTGCACCTCCAACAATAAGAACCGCATACCATCTAATCATTAAAGGGCCGAGTTCAAAAGCAATTTTATTTATTGTCAATGATATCACTATTTATTCCTCTTACTTCTCAAATAAAATGTGCCAATGAACCACAATAGAGGAGTTGTTGACGTTATTATCACTCTCATGCTTCATTGGCAAATTTTATTTTAATGAGATTATTATATCTAACGAATTTGCAGAACTTGTGCAGAAAATAAAAAAACACTGAAAATAAATTAGTGTTTTAACTATATGGGAGTTCAATAATGAATGTAGTCCCTTGATTTTGGATACTCTCTACAATTATTTTTCCATTATGTTTCTTGACAATGTCCTGAACAATTGCTAAACCTAATCCAACTCCGCCAGTTGTCCGAGTTCTCGACTTATCTACACGATAAAATCGTTCAAAAATGTATGGAAGATCTTGCTCAGGAATTCCCTCTCCTTTATCCGAAATAACGATTTTAAAATTTTCTTTTTCTGGAATAAAAGCAAGTTTAATATCAGATCCCTCAGCAGAATATTTGTAAGCATTCATCAAAAGATTGACCAATACTTGTTCTATACGCATGAAATCAATATTTGCATAAAAGTTTCCTTCTCCAGAGATTAAAAAGTTAATTCTCTTTTCACTAAATACTCCTGAAACTTTACTGACCACCTCATTAATAAGCTCTTGAATTAAAACCTGATGTTTTTCAACTTTAAATCCATTTTCCTCCAATTGTGCAAGATTCATTAAATCTTCCATGAGTTGCGTAAGATGTCGGCTTTCTTCTCGGATGATGCGTAGATATTGAGTTTTATCCTCTAGACTTGTTGTAGAGCGATTAGCAATATCCGCATAACCTTTAATAAAGGTTAATGGTGTTCTCAGTTCATGGGCCACAGAGGAAAGAAACTCATTACGCTCTCTTTTCATAAAGTCAAGTTTTTCTGCTAAATCTTCAATCGATTTTGCTAGTTCTCCTAACTCATCCTCTGTGTTTACATTTAATTGAATTGATAGATCTCCCTGTGCAATTTTATCTGTCCCTAGTTTAATTTTTAGAAGAGGTCGTGTCACTGTACGGGTGATATAGAAGATGGAAAATGCTGTTACAATTAAAGTAATCACCGCTAAAACTGCAAAAATTCCTGTGAAATTGAAAACCATCTTCTGAATCGGTCTCGTTGATAAAAACATATAAACAGATCCTACGATCTTTCCATTACTTTGAATGCGCGATTTTGAGACAATGTATTTATCTCCTAACCAATGAAAGTGGAGAGACTCTTTCTTGTTCTTTTTTTCATTTTGAAGCGCAGAAATATGTTTCTTCATTTGACTATTTATTGTTTGAGATGATCTTAATGTTTTCCCATAAGGGTCTTGGACTACAATAGCTGTTTGGCTGCTTCCTTCTTCCATCAGTACTACATGTTCTATCGTTTCAGCACTAAAATCTCCAGAAAGAACCAAAGCATGATTCTGTCCCTGAGCTACGACTGAATCAACTTCCTCACGTACCCATGTATTAACAATGAGAAGATAGAGACTAATAAATAGACCTAACTCAATTGCTACTACTACTGCCAAAAAAGACCCGCCTATTTTAACAGAAATTTTTCTTTTTCGTTTTTCCTTTATTTTTGCCATTTATAGCCTACTCCATAAACTGTAAGCAGAAAACTATCTACATCAAAACTTTCTTTACGCATTTTTTCACGTAAATTTCTTATATGAGAGTCCACTGTACGATTATCAACATCCGCAGTCAGTCCCCAAATGTGTTCGATTATTTGTTCTCTACTAAAGACATGATTTTGATGCGTCAAAAACATGTCCAATAAGTTGAATTCAATTGGTGTAACTTCCAGCAATTTTTGATTAATCCAAATTTGAAACCTTTCTTTATCCAAGGATAAGTTTTTAAAATCAATTTTATCAGAAAGGCTTGTTCGTCTTAAAATAGCTTCAATTCGAGCCAATAAAATTGTTTCATCAAAAGGTTTGGTGATATAGTCATCGGCTCCATTTTTTAACCCGAAGGAAACATCTGTATTTTGTCCTCTAGCAGTAAGCATTATAATAGGGATCTCACTAAATTCTCTTATATTTTTGCAGACAGTCCAGCCATCTAAATCAGGCATCATCACATCAAGTAAGATTAAATCAAAATTCCCTTTAGCAACTCGTTTAATCGCTTGAACACCTGAAATTTCCTTTTCACAGTGGTAAATATCTCCTTCTAGATATAACCCTAGCAGGTCTAGCATCCGTTGTTCATCATCTACCAATAAAATATTTTTCATTATTTCAATCGCCTTTCACATTCTATTATACATATTTTAAATAAAAATGCTCAGCCAATATTTATAGATTTTAAAAAATTTAGCTTTATACGAATAACTCAATCCTTATCATGCATTAGCTACTGCTACTACAAATATTTTTTATCTAAAGGAGTTTCAGCAGGAATTTCTACCCTCCTCTATCAACAAATATCTAAGCTATTTGTTGTTTTAACAGTTTGATGAGCCATTTTCACATAATCCTCACAAAATTTACAAGACATTCTCACAATTTGATATATTATTTCATTATATTTTATTTCTTAAGTTTAGTTTTTCACCCTTATTGATACCATGTGTCATATTTCTGGTGGAACACTCTCTTGTTTTTCATGCAGTATACCCCCTTCACCTTCTTATAATTTTTATTTTCTAGTTTTATCAAATCGCAGCACCATTGCGTAGTCGCATAGGCTATCGACAAATTCATTAATTCACTATAGCTAAAAGATTAATAACCATTTCAAAAATTGGCTAGAAAGCATCTGATACAACATAAAGCACATGGTGATACAATCTATTCCAAACACAAAATAGAAAAATCTATTGTAACTAAGTGAATAATATGTCCAATTCAAAAACCAGAAGATGCCTTACGATAAAAGTTTTTAA
This sequence comes from Lactococcus sp. FSL K6-0773, assembly GCF_038006485.1. Classification (NCBI taxonomy): domain Bacteria; kingdom Bacillati; phylum Bacillota; class Bacilli; order Lactobacillales; family Streptococcaceae; genus Lactococcus; species Lactococcus sp. FSL K6-0773. Next base: position 1,703,678 of record NZ_JBBOVF010000001.1, read on the forward strand.
TTATAACAAAAGTTAAAATGTAGACCATACTAAAATGGCTTAATGGATGGTATGAGTAGTTAGATTTTTTGAATTTCCCTAATCCAAAAAACTTGGATCAAAGAATATTGTTTCGGTAAGCTCAATTTTTTGAGAAGTGAATTTTTGTATTAAAAACATATTGTAGACGGTTTTACCTTATGCTAATTCTCTTTGTATACACTGCTAAATAATCAAAACGATAAAACTACATACGTAGTTTTATTTGACAAATCAAATCTACAAGTGTAAACTTTAATTAATAAAAAAGAAAGGCATAGTAATGGACATCAAAAATCACAACTGTCACCATGCAACATCTCTAAAACTTACAGGACTGACAAGCACGACAACAAATAATATCAATACTAATGACTTCAATATTTCTGATAGCGAACTGGTAGTCATGCGGATTGTTTGGTCTCTAGGAGCAACAACGGCTGATCAGATTTACAGTAAGTTGGACAAAACCTATCAGTGGGCACCATCCACCATCAAAACATTCCTGGCAAGATTGGTAAAAAAAGGATTACTTACTAACCAACGCGTCAGTCGAAAATACGTTTATCAGGCAACATGTACGGAGGACGAGGCTATTGCTCAGATGGCTCAGGATTTTATGCACAAAATTTGTGCCCGAAAACATACGAATGTCATTCTGGAAATGATTGATGCGAGCAACTTCACTGAGGATGATAAAGTAGCTATTGATGATAAAATAGCAGAGAAACCTTCAGTCACTGAAGTCGCCTGCGATTGTCTTGATAATCTGCAATATTGCAGCTGCTAATGTTATAGAAAGGAGTTCCTATGTCTCAAATTATTGTTCTCATCGTTGGACTCGTCCTAATCGTCTTTATCGCCTGGTGGTTCTTTGGAAAACACGAAGTAAGTCAAGAATCTGCTACTATAAGCGCTGATGGGCAAAGTGCAACAGTAGTGGTCAATGGTGGCTATAATCCTGCTGTCCTGAAACTAAAGCAGGGCGTTCCTGTCAAATTGACCTTCAACCGCAAAGACCCTACGACTTGTCTTGAAAAAGTAGTTTTTCCAGATTTTGGTGTGGATGCGGACTTGCCAGTTGGGCAGGATGTTGTGATAACCATTGACACCTCGAAAGCTGGAGAGTATGAGTATTCCTGTGGTATGCACATGTTTCACGGCAAAATCATCATCAAATAACAGAAGAAATTACACTTAGAAAATTTAAAAATCATATATCACTCAACATCTATTTAAAAGGAGAAACTAAAATGTTCGGATCAAAAATTAACAACAAAGTTGCGGTTACAGTCGATGGCGGGTATTCCCCCGCAAAATTCAAACTCAAAGCGGGCGAACCTGCTGAAGTCACCTTTACCCGCACAACTGATAATGGCTGCACACAGCAAATTATCTTCAACGGCGAATTGCGTGACTTGCCACTCAATAAACCTGTCACTTTCGTCTTCAAACCAACTGAAAAAGGTGATCACGAATGGACTTGTGGAATGAAAATGGCAAAAGGTCATTACACTGTCAAATAATTATTTACAGAATATTAGCTCGGTTTATAAGAAAACAAAAATAAGTGTTAAATATTTTGACGCTAACAAAAATCGAGCGCCTGCGCAATCGCAGTTCAAAAGGAGAAATTGATGTCAGTTACAAAACGTTTTATCATTGGTGTCATCGGCTCAGTGCCTTTACTCATCAATATGTTCATGGGCTTTGGCGGTCACATGTTAGGTGGCGAAAAATATGGAGTCTGGATTCTGTTTGTATTTGGTTCTCTGGTTTACTGGTTTTCGGGGCTACCATTTTTGCGCACAGCCATTGCCTCTTTCAAAAATCATCATGCCAACATGGATACTCTGGTGGGATTAGGTACTACGATAGCATATTTTTATAGCCTTTACGCAATGTTCACACGTCCTATGGGAACTTACTTTGAGGCGGTTGCTGTCGTCATCACCCTAATACTCTTAGGTTCGGTCTTTGAAGAACGGATGAAAGCCTCTGCTTCCTCAGCCGTTGACAAGTTGATGGACTTGCAGGCTAAGGAAGCAGAAGTTCTGCGAGATGGCGAATTTGTCAAATTACCGATTGAGGAAGTCATCGAAGGTGACCTCATTCGCATCAAGCCAGGCGAAAAAGTCGCAGTTGATGGCGAAATCGTTGAAGGAACGTCAACTTTGGACGAATCCATGGTAACAGGCGAGTCTATGCCCGTTGAAAAAGGCCCTGGCGATGCCGTCATTGGAGCCACGCTCAATAACACGGGTGCTTTCACTTTCAAAGCCACTAAAGTCGGTAGCGACACCATGCTGTCAAACATTGCTGAGATGGTACGGCAAGCACAAAATTCGCGTGCACCAATTCAAAAAACGGTCGATACAATCTCCAATATCTTTGTGCCCATCGTTTTAATGATTTCGATTTTGACTTACATCGTTTGGTATGTTTTCCTAGGTGCAAGTCCTGTCACTGCGCTTATTTTTGCAGTGTCGGTTATGATTATTGCTTGTCCATGTGCACTGGGAATTGCCACACCAACCGCTCTTATGGTGGGGACGGCCCGCTCGGCCAAACTTGGTATTCTCATCAAAAATGGTGAAGTGTTAGAAGCTACTCACACCATTAAAACTGTCGTCATGGATAAGACAGGAACCATCACTATTGGTAAACCACAAGTGACTGATCTTGTTTCAACAGGGAATTTTGCGGAAAATGATATTTTACGAATTGCTGCAGGACTTGAAGGCTCATCGGAGCACCCACTGGCCTTGGCTGTGCTCAATGAAGCCAAAGACAAGCAGGTTCTCCCTGCAACGATTGAGCATTTTGAAGCCATTTCTGGAAAAGGTGTGAAAGCCTTAATTGACGGCAAGCAAGCTTTTATTGGAAATGACCGTCTAGCCGAAGATTTCAACATGACATCAGAACTGAAAACACAGATGACGGAGCTCCAAGCACAAGCTAAAACCGTTGTCTTAGTCGGCTATGACAATCAAATCATTGCTCTCATCGGCATTCAAGATGCGCCAAAGGCTAGCTCTAAGGCCGCCATACGGGCTATGCAAGAAGCAGGATTCCGCACAGTCATGTTGACTGGAGACAATCACTTGGTTGCACAAGCCATTGCGGACGAAATCGGTATTGATGAGATCATTGCTGACGTAATGCCAGGGGACAAAGCTCAGAAAATCAAAGAGTTACAAGAAAATGGCCCAGTTGCTTTTGTTGGCGATGGAATCAACGATGCGCCCGCATTATCAACAGCTACCATAGGAGTGGCCATGGGTTCTGGAAGCGATATTGCCATTGAGTCAGGTGGTATTGTACTGGTCAAGAATGATTTGATGGATGTGGTAATATCACTCGTCTTGGCACGTAAAACTTACAATCGTATTTTACTCAATCTTTTCTGGGCGTTTATATACAATATCGTCGGTATTCCAATCGCCGCGGGCCTGTTTAGTACTTTGGGACTAACCCTTTCTCCAGAGCTTGCTGGACTCGCCATGGCATTAAGCTCAATCACCGTAGTCATTAGCTCTCTTTTATTGAATAACGTACATTTACCTAAAGGCAGTAAAGTTTTGGCAACAGGTCAAGGCAGTCAGTAAGGAGCTTTCATCCATGAAAAAAGTGATTGCAAAGATTGAAGATATGCACTGTGAGCATTGTAAACATGTCGTCGAAAATGCTATTAGCAAAATAAATGGCGTTAAATTTGCTAATGTGGTTCTGAAAAACGATGAAGCTGTTATCAAATTTGATGAAAGTGAAATTCAGCTGTCAAAAATCAGTGACGCTATTGCGGACGTGGGCTACGACGTCCGATTTTATAGGCTTGCTGACTTATAAATAAAAAAGTCTGTCATAACTGACGGACTTTTTTTAAATTTATCATATAATACATTTAGAAAATATAGGTAATATGGATAAGATTTATTTAATCATTACAAAAAGTGTGATAGTTTGCTCTATCACCACTGGTTTATCAGAAGTGAAAAACGCTTGAGGGCCTTTAAACAAGTTAGAAAATATAAGCAAGAGCTTATTGATAGCATTAACAATGTCAAATTTCCACCCGACATCAAAGGGTCTACTCTTGAAAAAGTTATGGATGTAATTGCAAGTCAGTCTGAGATTTTCAAAGGCGCACAACACGCTTTTATGTGGAAATCCAAACTAAGGGCTCCTGGTATTTATGAAAATCGTGAAAATCAATTAACTCTTGCTGATAGTCTCAACCAAGTGCTCAGAAGTAGTCAAGAAATCAAAATGTTGACGGTCGTTAATATAATGGCTGAGAAGAAAATCAGGGGGCTTGGGGCTGCAGTTGCCAACATTCTTTATTTTCTTGAACCAAGTATTTTTCCCCCTTTTAACACCGCAATTGTCGATGATTACAATTATTTGACAAAATCAAAAATTCGACTGGGCAAGTAGGAAGATTATTTCAAACTACGTGACGGTATCATCGAACTTAATCTACTGGGCGGTTTATTTTCAAAAGATTTAGGTGCAATTTCCACTTTTATGTATGACACTGGTAAGCTCAATTATGTCATTCGTGAAAATGAAACCATCACTATCCAGGTATCAGAGAACAAAACACTGGAAATTGTGCAAAATAAGCTAAGAAAAGATGAAACAAAAAATTTACACCAGAAAATTCAATATCAATTAGCAACCTCAGATAACGCAATTGGTTATCAGGCTTGGATTGCTTCGAATGACCACAGTCGCATGGTTGATGGAAAGCGACTCGGCGATTTTTCACTGCCTAGTTTGCCGCAAAAAATTCAAGATTTACCGGATCACCTGCGTAAAACAATTGGATTGATGTCATTTAGTTTGCTAAAGTGGGAAAATCTGTATGTGCTTTTGAAATTGAAAAATCAACTTCTATTATGTCAGGCATGAATCGCATGGATGACTTGTCCTCTATCGATTAGGAAAATATAATGATGTATATTGTCTCGCCCGAATCGCGTGAGGATGAGATTCTGGCACAGTTCAATCGTCCGCAGCATTACATGTATAACCAAAACTTTCATGACAATTTGCGATATATTCTGTTTGAAGATTTGTAGAACAATGTATCCTTTATGAAACGATTTGGTAAGGTTTTTATGATATTAGCCCCAATTTCTCATTATACAAATGGTAAATTGGTACAGTTTAGAAAAATAAAATGGATGCACCTCACTTTTTGTACTATCATGAAAACACACTATCATCACAAGTTCTGCAAATTCTTTTTTTATAATAATTATATTAATAAAAGCATATTGTCTACATATACAACTAAAAAATTTTTCTAAAAAGAAGGTTAATTCCATGGTACTAACAAAAATATCTGCCAAAATTGAAGAAATGCATTGTAAAAAATGCCAAGAATCTATTAAGCAAGCGATTTCCGAGGTAACTGGAGTGGTTGCTGTCAGAACTGATTCACAAATCGATGTTACTCAAATTACTTATGATAGCTCTATACTATCCTATCGTGATATTAACAATGCCGTCAAACTTGCAGGTTTCAAAATTTCATACTATTTTGATAACAAAGTAATAAAATGAGGGGAGAGGATAAATGAAAAATATCCGTGTAAAGATTTATGGAATCCATGATAAAGTGAGCGTAGATGCAGTTAGAGTAGTCATTGAAAATACACAAGAAGCCATTTTTGCTCATGTTTTTTTAGATGGTTGGGCCATTATCAAAGCTCGTACTCCATCTCAACTATCAGACATTATTCAAGCACTAGAGCGAGCGCAATATCAAATTTCATGCTACTCATACTATGTTCAGATATCATAATTGATGGCAAGAACTATATATGAATATAAAGATAATAATTTTAAAGGCGCACCTTTCGGAGAGGTGGGCTTTTTTATACCAAAAACCGAGAGATTTTCGGAATTCCTCGATTTTATGAGTTGCACTAGCAAGAATCTTCGTTAGTATTAACATATCATGTATTCATTAATTGTCAATCGGTTATTAGCTTAATTTTTCCCTATTAACTATAACTATTTTATGTTGCTGACTCTTTCGTATCGTATACTTTAGATTACTACTGATTAGAAATCTTAGCCTTTCTTCTTCAAATTCCAGCTTTTTTATTTTTTTCAATGTCATCCGACTTTAACTCATTCAATAGTTCAGTAAATAATTTTAAAAATATTATTCGTTCACCCAAACTAATTTTATTATTCTCATAACCGACGTTTTTCTTGTTATTAAATTTGCTTTTAATCCCGCTAAATAAAATAAAAATTAGCATGATTATAAAAATAATATAGGCTACTGAAAAAACCGTCCAAGTGACATATCCTACCTCTTGAAAGGCTTCTTTTAAAGCCTTACTTCCAAATATTGGTGTTGTGGAGTTACTGTTACTATCAAATATGGAATAAGTGATTTTTCCAATTGGTAGTAACATTTGAACAATGGCGGCAAAAACTGGTATAGCGGCAATCCAAATTTTAATTTTATATATTTTTTTCTGGGTACTAAATTTTATTTTACTTTGTATTTTTGATTTACTAAAAAAAGTAGCGAAAACAACAGGGTCAAAGAAAACTAAAAAGAAAGCTAATATGGCAGTAAAATATGTCCAGCCACTATTCATAGATATCAGCCTAAGAAAAAGGATATAGCCAAGAATAATCATAAGGGTTCTGTTGCAAAGTTTTAAATCTACTATCAAATAAGGTAGAATAATAGAAAAAGATAGCAGGAGGAATGACGATGAATCATTTTAAAGGAAAGCAATTTCAGCAGGATGTGATTATTGTAGCCGTGGGCTACTATCTTCGTTATAACCTTAGCTATCGTGAAGTTCAAGAAATCTTATATGATCGTGGCATTAACGTTTCTCATACGACGATTTATCGTTGGGTGCAAGAATATGGCAAACTACTCTATCAAATTTGGAAAAAGAAAAATAAAAAATCCTTTTATTCATGGAAAATGGATGAAACGTACATCAAAATTAAAGGAAAATGGCATTATTTGTATCGAGCCATCGATGCAGATGGTTTAACCTTGGATATTTGGTTACGTAAAAAACGGGACACACAAGCAGCCTATGCTTTTCTTAAGCGGTTAGTGAAGCAGTTTGATGAACCGAAGGTTGTAGTCACAGATAAAGCCCCCTCTATTACAAGTGCCTTTAAGAAACTAAAAGAATACGGCTTTTATCAAGGGACAGAACATCGTACCATTAAATACCTGAATAATTTGATTGAACAAGACCATCGTCCAGTAAAGAGACGCAATAAATTCTATCGAAGTTTACGCACTGCCTCACCCACGATTAAAGGCATGGAAGCCATCCGAGGATTATATAAGAAAACCCGAAAAGAAGGCACTCTCTTCGGGTTTTCGGTCTGTACTGAAATCAAGGTATTATTGGGAATCCCAGCTTAAATCATAGATACCGTAAGGGATTTTTTTCTTTATTTAAAACTTTGCAACAGAACCAAATGTAGTATTCCTACTCCCAAATTAAAAAATACAATACTAGATACATATCTAGTATTGTATTTTTAGATAACTGCCAATTAATTTAATAATATCCTTAATTCCAGATGTGGCGTTGAAAAGTTGTACGGATTTTCGTAAGTTTCCAGAATTAATATAGAATTTTGCTTAAGTTTTTTAAGTCTAATTAATTCATCCGTTATCTTATCAGGTTCAATATGTTGTGCTTGAACACAGACATGATCAATATGCAAAATTTTTATGTTTTTTAACTTTGATGAGTGGCCCCGAACTTTTAAGGCAAGAAATTTATCGTAGTTACCATACTGGAGTGAATAATAACACCCAATTCGGTTAAAAAATTCTATTTCTAAATCCTTCAACATAGAGATAGTTTTATTAATTGTATCATAGTACTTATTTGAAAAAAATACATCATCGAAAGGTATCAAGATAAAATCCTCATGAGTTTGCTCTAAATCAACATTAATTGATGAGTCTAGTTTTTGAGATAAGCTTATTTCATTTTGTATATATTCTAAAAATTGCTTATCCTCTTTTAATTGCTTTTCTTTTAATTCTAATATGTTACTAGCTTTTCTAATGATTTCGATCAAATTGATCTCAGTTTCGGACTTAATAAAGTCGTTAAAAGTCCCTAGAGGAATTCCATAATCAGCACATAATTTTATAATTTTCACATATGGAATATGTGCATGAGAGTAATAGCGGTAACCATTATTAGCATCAATTAATGCTGGATGTAAAATGCCGATAGACTCATAATATCTTAAAGCCTTGATATGTATACCAGAATAGCTGCTAAGTTTTCCTATAGTCAAATAATTTTTATTTTCCATTCTTTCTCCTTGACCTTACCGTAAAGGTATAGTTTATAATATCAGTATAACATATAAAAATATTTATATCATTACCCGAATTGCTAGTTGATTATTTAGCCATGACTTGATACCCGATAGAATATCTTAAAGTCTATGGTTCCAGTGATTTAGCTGATTTTAACAGTAAAGAATACGCTAAAAGTATCATCTCTAATTTCAATTGTAAACCTTGAGGCGAACGACTTTTACAACGCTCAGCTCCTAGATTTGTCAAAAAAGAGAAAACTCGCTCAATCACTTTTCTACGTTTTGAAAAATTAGGGAAAAGGATTTTCTTTTGCTTCATGTTCTTCCTGACAGGTGTAATTAGATCAATTCCTTTTAATTCCAGCCTATCATGCAGTGACTGACCTAAATATCCCATATCTCCAAGGACTGTTGGTGTCCCAAATTGACTCAACACTTCCTTGGCCATTGTACTGTCAGCTATTGAAGCAGGAGTAATTGTGTAGTCTATGACATAGCCTGATTCACTGACTAAAGCATGACATTTACATCCATAGAAGTACTGTCCCTTTGTAGCATTGTAGCCAACATTTGCATAATCTCCAAGAACTTTGCTTCTGAAATTACGAATAGGCTGACACAAAGGAAGGGGGAAGCTGTCAATAATGGATACACTCATTCCTTCAACCTCTTTAAAGACGAGTGCTTGGCGAATGACTTGGATACTCGGTAAGAGGGCATTACAACGGCGGACAAAGCGAGAATATTCTAGGAAATTAGGAAATAAACTTTGAGCCAATTGGTGCTTAGCTTTAAGCGTTTCACTAAAATGCAGTACGCCCCATAGGTAACAAGCGATAACTAAGCAATCTGATGTTGCGAGATGGACGTTCTTTCGGTTTTGAACCTCAAGGGGAACACTCGTTTGATAAAGCGTCTCAATGGTTGTCAGTAAATAAACAAAAACTTTTGGAAGTGTGCTATTATAAGTCATATAAGTCGTGCGCTTTCTAATGCTTAGTGGTTTAAGATTAGGATAGCACGACTTATTTATTTTCCAATGAAATTAACTAGCAATTCGGGTATATCATTTAGAAGAGGTATCTAATATGAAAAGCTTAATTACAGCTTTAAAAGAAAAGAGAGCATTACGCTTATATTTTATCGGAATAATAATTTTTATCATCGGATTATTACTCCCAATATCAAGTACAGTCAGAGTTTTAATTAGCATAATAGCAACTATTTTATCGGGATATCATGTAATGCTTGAAGGGATAGATGATACCATAAAAGAGACAGTCAAAAAGAAAAGATTTACTCCTAATACGCATATTTTAATGACACTTGCCGCAATAGGTGCAATTTTCTTAGGAGAAGCCGTTGAAGCTGCTCTACTAATCTTTATATTCGCAGGGGCACACTTTCTTGAAGAATATGTTGAGGGAAAAAGTAAACGGGAAATTACTAAACTAATAGAACTAAATCCTACGGAAGCTCGTTTAATTAATAATGAGGGAAATATAGAAGTAGTTTCGATTGATAAATTAAAAATAGGTGATAGACTTCAAGTTTTGAATGGAGCGCAAGTTCCAACTGATGGTATCATACTTAATGGTTCAACAAGCATTGATGAGTCAACCATAAATGGTGAAAGTATTCCTCGAGAAAAAAATGTTGGTGATATTGTTTTTGGTTCAACCATTAATGGTACAGGTACATTCACTATGAGAGTATCCAAGGATAGCAAGGATACAGTATTTTCTAAAATATTAACTATGGTTGAAGAGTCACAAAATAACCTTTCACCAACTGCCGATTTCATAAAACGTTTTGAACCACACTATGTCAACGGAGTATTAGTAATATTTTTAGCTTTAATTATATTTTCTCCAATGTTTTTAGGCTGGACATTAACGGAAACAATTTCAAGAAGTTTAGTCTTTCTAGTCTCTGCTTCACCATGTGCATTAGCTGTTGCTGCAATTCCTGCAACATTAGCTGGAATATCATCTTTAGCAAAACAAGGAATACTATTTAAAGGTGGTAATTTTCTTTCAAATTTAATTAATTTAAAAGCTGTCGCTTTTGATAAAACAGGAACATTGACAGAAGGAAAACCAAAAGTAGTAGATTTCTATTTTAATCCCGAACTTGATGGTGAATCCTTTAGAAATACATTAGTAGCAATGGAAAAGCAAAGTAATCACCCATTAGCAAATGCTATAGTTAATAAATTTGAAATTCAAAAAGTTGACTACGATATCAAAGTAGAAAATGAACTTGGGACAGGGTTGAGCGCAACCTACCAAGGAGAAAGCTATCGAATTGCTAAACCAAGTGCTTTTAAAATCGTAAGTCAAGAATGGATTGAAAAACAGGAAAACTTTGAAAATGAAGGAAAAACGGTGGTATTTATTGCTGTTAACGATAAAGTCGAAGGCTTAATAGCAATTCAAGATACTCCTCAAAAGACTGCAATTTCGGCAATTCAATATTTAAATAAGAATCAAATAAAGACTATTATGATAACTGGTGATGCAGTATTAACGGGAAAGGCAATTGGGAAACAGTTAGGCGTAAGAGATGTGCAGGCAAATGTAATGCCTGATGAAAAGGCAAAAATAATAAATGAAAATAAAGAAAAATATGGTCCAACCGCGATGATCGGAGATGGTGTGAATGATGCACCAGCACTTGCTGTAGCAGATGTAGGTATTGCGATGGGAGATGGCACGGATGTAGCTATAGAAACTGCAGATGTAGTATTAATGAATAATGACCTTGGTAATTTTGTGAGTGCACATAAAACTTCTAAAAGATTAAAAAATATTGTAACTCAAAATATAATATTTGCTTTATTAGTTGTTCTATTTTTAGTGTATATTAGTCTATGGAAAAATACCTCGGTGGTACTAAGCATAACATTGCATGAGGGAAGTACGCTGGTTGTTCTGCTAAATTCATTGAGATTATTATTGCCAAATAAAAAAGATATAGAAGGAGAGCTATAAATGTTTAAAAATATATTTCAAAACTTAACTGAACAAGCACAAGAAATTTTGGGGAATATAACCGAAAATATTCCTGAACAAATTCAAAATGTTGCAGGAGGTATAACCGAAAACATTCCCGAACAAATTCAAAATGTTGCAGGAGGTATAACCGAAAATATTCCTGAACAAATTCAAAATGTTGCAGGAGGTATAACCGAAAACATTCCCGAACAGATTCAAAATGTTGCAGGAGGTATAACCGAAAACATTCCCGAACAGATTCAAAATGTTGCAGGAGGTATAACCGAAAACATTCCTGAACAAATTCAAAATGTTGCAGATAGTATTACGAAATTTTTGGGATAATATAAATTTTTCTCATCTTTTGAGAATATGAAATTAAATTATGCTCCAATCAAATGTATCAAACTAGGTTGAAACTCAATGACCAACTCGTTATATACCACGAGCCAATCAGAAAGCTTGATATTCGCTCAACCAGATACATCTGAGGAATCCTCCTTTATAAAGATTTTAAATATATTAATTGGGCCACTGAAATCAGGTGGCTTTTTTTGTTCAGTATTGAGGTCGGTATCAAGGTCGGTATCAAGGTCAGTATTGAGGTCGGTATTAGGGTCGGTATTGAAAAGTGTTATCGACCTTAAGAATGGACTAACAATTATTTATAGCCATGCTTTGAGAAAAAGCAAACTTTTTCGGAAAGATGTATATCATTTCAATTCGTTTTAAATCCTCTATTTGTTTTTGCGCTTCCTTTTGTTTTTTAGAAATAAATTCGAACATATCTTGACAACGAACTTCATCTTTATCTACAACACCAAGTAATTTATAAATCTCGCTTAAAGAAAAACCAAGTTCCTGTATTCGTTTAATAAACCCAACACGCTGGTTCTGTTGCAAGGTTTTAAATAAAGAATAAAATCCCTTACGGTATCTATGATTTAAGCTGGGATTCCCAATAATACCTTGATTTCAGTACAGACCGAAAACCTGAAGAGAGTGCCTTCTTTTCGGGTTTTCTTATATAATCCTCGGATGGCTTCCATGCCTTTAATCGTGGGTGAGGCAGTGCGTAAACTTCGATAGAATTTATTGCGCCTCTTTACTGGACGATGGTCTTGTTGGTTCTGTTGCAAAGTTTTCTGATAAGTCTATTTTAGTGTAAAATGAATAAAAATGACAGCGAGGATATATCAATGAACTATTTTAAAGGTAAACAATTTCAAAAAGATGTGATTATTGTCGCTGTTGGTTATTATCTACGTTACAATCTAAGCTATCGTGAAATTCAAGAACTCCTTTATGATCGTGGGATTAACGTTTGTCACACAACTATTTATCGTTGGGTACAAGAATACAGTAAAGTCCTCTATCATCTCTGGAAAAAGAAAAATAGACAGTCCTTCTATTCGTGGAAAATGGATGAAACTTATATCAAAATCAAAGGTCGTTGGCATTATCTCTATCGTGCAATTGATGCGGATGGATTGACTTTAGACATCTGGCTACGCAAGAAACGGGATACTCAAGCTGCTTATGCGTTCTTGAAACGACTCCATAAACAGTTTGGTCAACCAAGAGTAATTGTCACGGATAAAGCGCCCTCTATTGGTTCTGCATTTAGAAAGTTACAGAGTAACGGTTTATATACTAAGACAGAGCATCGAACCGTGAAGTATCTCAATAACCTCATTGAGCAAGACCATCGACCAATCAAACGACGCAATAAATTTTATCGAAGTCTACGAACTGCCTCAACCACGATTAAGGGCATGGAAACAATTCGAGGAATATACAAAAAGAACCGAAGAAATGGAACGCTCTTCGGATTTTCGGTATCTACTGAGATTAAGGTCTTAATGGGAATATTAGCTTAAGAACAAGAAGGATTATAAACCTTGTATTTGATTTTTAAACTTTGCAACAGAACCTATTTGGCTTTGTTGAAAATTCAATGCATGGTTCTAGTTTACGTTCTATTGGATTCGATCGAGCTGTTTTAAATACTGACCTTACAAATCTGACTTATAACTTATTGAGGTACGAACAAGTTAAACGTTTAAATCTCAAAACATGGCGGTAATCTGTCTAAAATAAGAATAAACAGTCAAGTGGCGTCTGTAACATAAAGAAAAACACAGTAGACTATGCTTAGTTTTCTGTGTTTTTTTCTAATTTCATTTAGAGGTGAATTAATTGGTAGTTATTAGAGGTGCCCTTAATTTGACAAATCATATAACTAAAATTAGTCTTCATTAGGATCATTTTTAGCTTCCTCATGCGTTTTATGTACTGTACCAGGGACATGATCAGGACCTGCATAAATTGAGTAAATTTTCAGAGGTTTGTCACCAATATTGGTTACATTATGCCAAGTATCAGCAGGTACTAAAATTACATCATCATCTGAAACTTCTTGTTCAAATGTAAGATTATCTTCGGCATCTCCCATTTGGCATAAACCTTTACCTTCTTCGATACGGAGGAATTGATCGATACCCATGTGTACTTCTAAACCAATATCGTCACCGGGTTCAATAGCCATTAATGTAACCTGAAGTTTTTCACCAGTCCAAATTGTTGTACGGTAATTCTCGTTTTCTTTGGTATAATCCTCAATGTTAACGATAAATTTTTCTTTGCCATGATCTTTATAATCGAATGTCATTAGAAAGTCCTCCTTGTTCTTAATTAGACTAATTCTAATAATTAATCTATACTATAGTAATAACATAAAACCGTTTACAAAGCAAAGAAAAAGGTTCTGTTGCAAAGTTTAAAAATCAAATACAAGGTTTATAATCCTTCTTGTTCTTAAGCTAATATTCCCATTAAGACCTTAATCTCAGTAGATACCGAAAATCCGAAGAGCGTTCCATTTCTTCGGTTCTTTTTGTATATTCCTCGAATTGTTTCCATGCCCTTAATCGTGGTTGAGGCAGTTCGTAGACTTCGATAAAATTTATTGCGTCGTTTGATTGGTCGATGGTCTTGCTCAATGAGGTTATTGAGATACTTCACGGTTCGATGCTCTGTCTTAGTATATAAACCGTTACTCTGTAACTTTCTAAATGCAGAACCAATAGAGGGCGCTTTATCCGTGACAATTACTCTTGGTTGACCAAACTGTTTATGGAGTCGTTTCAAGAACGCATAAGCAGCTTGAGTATCCCGTTTCTTGCGTAGCCAGATGTCTAAAGTCAATCCATCCGCATCAATTGCACGATAGAGATAATGCCAACGACCTTTGATTTTGATATAAGTTTCATCCATTTTCCACGAATAGAAGGACTGTCTATTTTTCTTTTTCCAGAGATGATAGAGGACTTTACTGTATTCTTGTACCCAACGATAAATAGTTGTGTGACAAACGTTAATCCCACGATCATAAAGGAGTTCTTGAATTTCACGATAGCTTAGATTGTAACGTAGATAATAACCAACAGCGACAATAATCACATCTTTTTGAAATTGTTTACCTTTAAAATAGTTCATTGATATATCCTCGCTGTCATTTTTATTCATTTTACACTAAAATAGACTTATCAGAAAACTTTGCAACAGAACCAATAAGAATATCTTTTGCTACAATATACTGATTTGAGGAAGGATTATCAGTGACTTCAACATTTTTTAAGGTAGATTGCGAGGCGTTTACTGTAAGTTTCCAATTTACATAATTAGAATCTGTACTTGACTGTGAACCATCTTTCGTTACGAATTCTCCTTGATGTGCTGGAGTAACACTAGCACTTAAATCATGTGAAATGTCCTTATTTGTAAATGTCGCTTTGTTTTTGTACTCCTTCTGATTGATGAGGTTACCTTCTAGACTTGTTTCAAATATTAGAACATAGGCTTTTGTGCTTCCATCTGGTAGTTCTACCTTAACACTTCCTTTGCTTTCTACTATTTTTATTCCCATATCTGAAGTAACTTCAGCACCTAAAGTATAAGTACCATTTTTATTAATCGTAGCTTCATATACTTTAGCACTTCCAGAAACATAGTTTTGATCATCAGAGATTGGATCAGTTATTGAGGCATTGCTTAATTCTTGTTGATTGAAATTTGCTGCAATTGTCCAGGTAATTTTTTTGCTGGTTGCATTATATGAACCAGATTTTTGTCCATTATATTGGAACGGAGGTATTGGTTTAAATTCTTTATGATCATTATTAGTATGATCTCCTCCATTTTTATCCTTCCAAGTCATTGAAGCATCATTTACAAATTTGATATCTCCTTCATGACCAGACCCATTATCAATTACACTAGTATCAAATTTTGTTTTGTATTTAATTTGATATTTATGATCTGTCCCTTCCTTAAGTGGGGAATTAAAGGAAACTGAAAAGCCTGCTGTTGTTTTTATCAGTGTATATTCTGTTGGGGAGAGTACTTTATTTCCAGCAGTTTTATCAATAATTTGGAAAGTATTTTCAAGGAAAGTCAAACCTTCAGACATTTTGTCTTCAAGTGACCAGTTTTCCATCCAATAGCCTGCACTATTAATATCTATTTTCCATGGAATTTCTCTATTCTCGTAATCAATATCTCCATCAATATTTTTAACGATTCCTTGTTGAGTTGCATTACCACCTGACTCGCTGTTATCTCCCGTATCAGTTGTTACTGAGTTATCAATGGTAGCATTTCCATCTACGATATCTTTAACCTTCGTTTGATATTCAACTTTTACTGCATAATCAATATCAGTAATAAACTCAATTTTAAATTTTTGAGGATTATCAGGGTCTTGTACAAGTTTATAATCTTCCCCTTCTTTTAATTGAGCACCTTTAATTTCTTTTCCATTACTATCAAAAGTAATTTTATAAAGTTTAACACTTCCGTTCACCAGCTCGATGGCATCACTCATGGTATCTTCAATAAATGACCCTGCTTTATGATTTTTTTCATTATAATTGTATTCTATATTCCAATTATAAATTTGATCGTTCCCTGTTGTAAATGGTCCATTTTTTTTAATTGGCCCTTTATATTGCGCAGTAACAGAGGCACTTGCATTGGTATCTGTTTTTCCATCATTTAATGTCGCTGTATTTTTAAAACTTACAGATCCCTCTTTTTCCGGAAAACTACTTTCATCGATAGTTGTTGTATAGACAACATTGAACGCTTGATCGGTAGTAGCATATTTACCAATAAAAGTAATTTTTCCATTTGAATCAACAGTATAATCTGTACCTTTTACTAAAGGATGTTCTTTATCAATGGAAATGATTTCTCCATTTTTTCCAACTGTCTCAGGGTAAATTTCGACGGATCCATAAGTTGTTCCTTCTGGCATTGGATCGGTAAGTGTAGCATTTTCCATTGTATTTAATGGACGGTTAATATTTATTTCCCAAATAACTTTACTAGGATTTGGAGTTTTATCAAAATGTCCTGATTTATCAATTGCTTGGTCATAGGTTGGCCGAACATGAATTTCTGAAGGGGGAAAATTTTCCTCCGTTGGTGTATCAACTACAACTTCTCCTGGAACAATTGTCTTATCGAAATGTGCATCATAATGAAAGGTACCCTTAATATCATGATAGGTTTCAACTTTTTCATTGAAGACGAAACGAACGGTTCCATCTGCATTAATTGTATAGGTTCCATAATCTCCCAGTGACGATGTCGCTTGCTCAATTGTTACACCATCAGGAAGTTTAAAATCAAAGTAATCTCCTGATTTCAATGGTAAAATATCTTCTGGAATACTCCAGGTATAATCGATTTGAACTTCTGCATCTATCGGAACATCTGTTTGATCTGGATAAGGTTTTCCTTCTTTATCAAGATATATGACCTTAGCTGAGTCGATAATAGTCGCTGGTGAAATTCCTGAGTCTTCTAGAAGTTTACGAATATCTTGACTTTCCACAGTTTTTATAGCTTGCTCTGAATGTTTAGTCGTACTACTTTCTTTTTCTTTGATTTCAGGTATAACAGTATTTTGAGTCACAGTGGAAGTTGACTGACTTGGAGTTTCTGAAGTTGAACTCGTTTTTGGCAACAATACATCAACCTGGCTATCATTTAATTTGGCTGTTAATCGCTCAAAGTTTTTCAAAAGTTCTTTAGAGATTGAGAAATTGACTTTCACTTCGCTTGTATTTAGTGAATTAAGGTCTATTGTCAATCTATTTTCGTCAGCAGTATAAGATGCTGTTGACTTTTGTCTGTTAGCCTCATTTGGTTCATTAATTTTAATTGATTTATCTAATTCAATAATAGTTGTTTTACTTTTCAATATTGACTGATTAATCTTGAGACTTAAATCAAATGTCATTAAATCAGCATTACTTTCGGATTCATCTATTTTAAATTGACTTAATATTATATCCGAATCATTTGTTTCTTCATTTATTGCTCCTGCAATTGCTCCAACTGGGGTAATAACATATTGTAAAAGCAGCATTAAACCTAAAATTATAGAAATAACTTTTTTTCTACTTTTCATAATGTCCTCCTTTTGATTTTAAATCAGTTTTGTAAGCGATGTATTTTATTAATTACATTTTCTTATAAAAATTGCTGATTCTAGGACATTATAGCATAATACAATACAAATGTGTAATAAATTTCGTACATTAAGTTCTATTATCTTACTTTTATTTATATTTTTGTTGGTTCCTAATATAGCCTTTCTGCAACATAATGGCTCCATAAAGCCATTAGCCCCTTTTTTAATATTTCATAAATATTTAAATGATTAATAAAAAAAGACCGATAAAAAATAAAAATTTGATTCTAAATCGACTTTTATAACAAAAAAATAAGATAATACTTTTTTAAAAGGGGAAAGTTTCACTTTCGTTTTATTATTTTTACATTACACCTCTAAATTGAGTCTTATTTTAAATAATAAATATTACCGCTTAAGCATTAAGGATAATAATGTATAATAAAGAGAAAGGAACGAGGAACAAATATGGATTATAATGATTTTATGAAAAGTAAGCACATTGCTGAACGTTGGGGAGAGTTTCAGGCTAATTATAAAAATTTAAATAAAACAAGTGAATTAAAGGCTTATCATGATTTACTGACAGAGTTTTATGATTATATTCAAAGCCTAGAAGCTCATCTTTTTAATGACGAAAAAGTTGCTGACCAAAAAAATTTACTGACAGAAAATGTAGCAACTCCTTCGCAAATTTTTAATGCTCCCAAAATTCCAGAAACAGTTTCTTTTGGTCAAGAAGCACTCGGAGGTGAGGAAGACCCTTGGTTTGGTTTTAATGATGAATAAAAATATTTACTGACCCATTCTGTCAGTAAATATTTTTTATTTTATATGGGAATTTCATTGTGAAAACCTTTGCAAAAGTGATAAAATAGAGCTAGAAATGATTTTCAGTAAAAAGGAGAATAGCTTATGCCTCTAAATATTTTGGATTACGACCCTTATTTGGAACCTTTCAAAGAAGATTTGTCTTTGCGGCTTTTTGAATTTGCTCGAACCAAAAAACGGCTTTTAGGAACTGATGGTTCGCTTGTTGATTTTGCTAATGGTTATAAGTATTTTGGCTTTCAACAAGAAAGTAAACACTGGACTTTTCGCGAATGGGCACCAAATGCTAAAAGAGCTTGGTTGGTTGGAGATTTCAATAATTGGGAAAACAATTTTGAGTTGAAACAGGCCTATGGTGGGACTTGGGAAATTTCAATTCCGGGTATGCTACCTGTGGGTTCTAAGGTGAAGGTTAAGCTGCTTTTACCGTCTGGTGAAACAGTTTATCGTGTTCCCTCTTATATTATGTTTGCTATCCCCAATGAGCGCCATGAATTGGATGGAGTGATTGTTCAACCAAAATATGATTGGAAGAATAAAGCCCCTCAGTTAAAAGAAGCTCCTTTGATTTATGAAGCACATATTGGTATTTCAACTGAAGAATATAAAATTAATTCTTATAAAGAATTCACGCGCGATGTCTTACCAAGAATTAAAAAGGCTGGTTACAATACTATTCAACTGATGGCAATTATGGAACATCCGCTCTATGCTAGTTTTGGTTATCAAGTTTCCAATTTCTTTGCAATTTCTAGTCGCTTTGGTCAGCCAGAAGATTTGATGGAATTGATTGATCAAGCTCATGGTATAGGTTTGCGAGTGCTTTTAGATGTGGTTCATTCACATGCTGTAAAAAATATCGAAGATGGTCTCAACTATTTTGATGGGACAGAAAATCAGTATTTTCATGAAGGTGAACGAGGAAATCATCCAGCTTGGAAGACAAAACTTTTTAATTATGGCAAAGATGAAGTGATTCATTTTCTACTTTCAAATCTTAAATTTTGGTTGGATACCTATCATTTTGACGGTTTTCGTTTTGACGGTGTGACTTCAATGCTTTATCATGATCATGGTTTAGGGACTGTATTTACTGATTACAGCAAATATTTTTCGCTCAATACAGATATCGAAGCGGTGACTTATTTGATGTTGGCAAATGAATTAACACATTTATTCAATCCATCAGCAACAACAATCGCTGAAGATATGTCAGCCATGCCGGGAATGGCCCTACCTATTTCAAGTGGAGGAATTGGTTTCGATTACCGTTTATCAATGGGAATTCCTGATTTTTGGATTAAACAATTGAAAGAAAAAACGGATAATAGTCTTGACTTATTGAGTCTTTGGTGGGAATTAACGACGCGACGTCCCGGTGAAAAAAATATTGGTTATTCTGAAAGTCATGACCAAGCTTTAGTTGGTGATAAAACGATTATGATGTGGTTAGCTGATGAAGAGATTTATTGGAAAATGGACCTTAATAATCAATCTCTAAAAATTGACCGTGCCATAGCACTTCATAAATTAATTCGCCTAATTACTTTTAGTTTGGCTGGTGAGGGTTATTTAAATTTCATGGGTAATGAATTTGGCCACCCCGAATGGCTTGATTTTCCGCGTCAAGAAAATCATGATGATTTCCAACATGCTAGAAGACAATGGTCTTTAGCTGATAATAAAGATTTGCGTTTCCAATATTTATTGGCATTTGACCAAGCGATGATTAATCTAGAGCGACATTACAAGTTTTTAGAAAGCCCAGAACCTGTCCAACAACTTTGGATAAAAAATTCGGATAAATTACTAGCTTACCAAAAAGGGCAACTTCTTTTCGTCTTTAATTTCCATCCTAGTTATGAACAAGAGCTTCAACTCCAATTTCCTGAAAAACCAGAACTTATCTTCGATAGTGATGACCAAAAATTTGGTGGTTTTGGTCCAAGAAGTAGTTTTGGTTGGTCAAAAGGGCATTTAAATCTAATCCTTGAACCTAGAACTGCCATGGTTTTCCGAATTAAAGAATAAAAACCTGTCAATTGACAGGTTTTTTTTACTGACAAAATCGTAAAAGTTACTGACAGAAATCCAAAAAGTCTGTCAGTAACTTTAAAAGGCATTTAAATTCGGTTCAAGCAAAGTCCAGAGATTTTCAAATTGATTTTGAAATTGGTCATCCCACTGTGGGGCAATTTTTGGGTGATGAAAATAAACAAAAGCTTGAATATAAGCAGCAGCTTCCTCTTCACTTTCAAATTTAGCAGCTGTCTTTAGACTCTCAACCATTTCTAAAATATGTTTACGTCCCAATTCTAAATTTTCTCCAATGTAGGTTGTGTATAAGGCAAACATTTCTGGAGTTTTTCGATGTGCTTCATATTTGGCAATGGCGACTGACCAGAGCCAATCATGAACAATCTCTTTTTGATGTTCATACTTGCTTGTGTCAAAAGGAAATATTTTTACAAGTGTCTGACCATTGAGCCAACGAAGGGCAAGTATCGTTAAAAGTTCATCTTTACTTTTAAAGTGCTTATAAATAGCTGGTTGACTAATATTGAGTTCCTTAGCAATTTTTGAAATGGTGAGTTTCTCTATTCCATTCTCTAAGATAAATTCTTCTGTTTTTCCTAAAATCTTTTCACGTGTATTCATAAATTAATTGTAACACAAGTTATAATTCTTGACAAATATAACTTTCTGGTTTATAATTCATTTTGTTGGTTATAAAAGTTAAAAAAAATAACCTCATAAAAAGGAGAAATCATGACATTTACAGGACATACGATTTTAATCACAGGTGGTACAAGCGGAATCGGACTTGGTTTTGCTAAAAAGTTTTCCGAATTAGGAAATAAAGTCATCATTACCGCCCGAAATGAAAAACGTCTTAATCAAATTTTAAATGAAAATCCAACTTTTACAGGATTTGTCAGTGATGTTGCTGACAAAGACTCCCTCCCCCAATTAGTCAAATTCATCAAAGAAAATTTCCCTCAACTTGATGTCATTATGAACTGTGCCGGAATTATGCGTGCGATTAATTTATTTGAACAATCTGACAATTCTCTGGAAGTACTGACAGAAGAAATTCATATTAATTTATTAGGAACAATTGCTGTGACACAAGCATTTTTGAAAATCCTTGTCGCAAATAATGGACTAGTCATTAATGTTTCATCAGGATTATCAAATCTGGCTGACGGTGCACACCCTATTTACAATTTGACCAAAGCTGGGATTCATTTTTACTCTGATGCGCTTCGAGAACAAGCTAAATATTTTGAAAAGACTTTAAAAGTCATCGAATTAGTTCCACCATTAGTTGCTGAAACAAATCTCGAAAGCCATACAAATACTGACGCACCCAATAACATGGCACTTTCAGACTTAATTAGTGAAACTTTAGCCGGGCTTGAAAATGGCTTAGAACGGATTGACGCTGGTTTTGCTAAATAACTTCACCAAATGGGCAAAGTAAATAGTGACGAAAACACCAAACTACTTTCTCAACAAATGCTCAGCAATTATTTTCCCAAAATGAAAGATTAGAGAAGAAAAATGTCACTTAATCCCCTTCAAATGCATAATACCAAAAAAGAACTCCGTAAAAATTTTGAACTCACAAGACTTAGCAAATCTGAAGTTGCTACTGATTTAAAAATTAGCGAAGTAAAACTTGAAAAAATATTTAATCTTAAACAAAGAACACTCGAAGACACTTGGATTTTACGAAATTATTTACTAGAAAAAGTAGAAAAAACAGGTCAACAACCTGTTCCCTTTACCGCTTTATCTGGAGATTGGCACCGTCACTGGTTTTTAAATTCCAATCTAATTGACCAACAACAAATGTCTAAAGGCGACAACTAAAACTCAAAGGAGAAAAATCATGAAAACACTTATCACTGGCGCAAATAAAGGAATTGGTTTTGCACTTGCTCAAAACCTTGGTCATCGCGGCTATGAAGTCTTGGTCGGAGCCCGTAATGAAACGCGTGGACAAGAAGCCGTTGAAAAGCTGAAAGCCGAAGGAATTACTGCCAAATTTGTCAAAGTAGATTTAGATGACTTAAATCAATTGACGAGTCTGTCAGCACTAACACATATTGATTTACTTATTAATAATGCTGGAATTTCTGGGAATATTCATTCAGATAAAGGGCACCTTGATATGGAAAAATCAGCTTTTGATTATTCAACAACTGATTTAGAAGAAGCAATTAAAACCAATTTTTTGGGAACACATGCTGTGATCAAAGAACTTCTTCCACATTCACTGACAGAAAATGCTAAAATTATTAACATCACCGTACCCGTTTCTCAAGAATATTGGATGCCACTTGCTTATGTCACTTCAAAAGCTGCACAAAATGCCATGACCTTTGCTTTTGGTCATCAATTCAAAAAAGATAAATCTAAAAAACAAATCTTTGCTGTTATGCCTGGTGCAGTTGCAACAGATTTGAACGGTGCAAAAGTTGGGGATAGTCCGTTTGTAAAATCTCCTGAAGAAACAGCTCAAATGATTAGTAAATTTATTTTTGATGACAAAAATCATAATGCTCAAATTATTAATTTTGACGGAACAATTTATGATAACTATGAACCAGGCTTACGTAACAAAGTCATTAAAGATGTCGCTAAAAATGGTTTAAAGCGTAAATTTAAAAAATAAATAAAAAAGTTGCTGACTAATCTGTCAGTAACTTTTTTATTGTTTTTTGAAAAAAGCGTAAGCAAATCTTAACATTTATGATAAAATAATTCCATGGAAAAAGAAAGATTTTTGGCTTTTACAGATGCTATTATTGCCATCATTGCAACGATTATGGTTTTAGAATTTAAAACCCCTGATAAAAGTGGCTGGCCTGCTCTGGCAGAATTAACCATCCCACTTTTAGCTTATGCTTTGAGCTTTTTTATGATTATGACCGTATGGTATAATCATCATCAACTTTATCGTGATATTAAAAATATTACTCCTCGAATATTCTTATTGAATACGCTCTGGCTATTCATTATGTCATTTTTCCCCTTCACCACGGGTTGGGTCGGAAAACATGCAAGTGAGTTTCTCCCTGAATTTTTCTACTTGATTGTTATTTTTCTCTGGGCGGCTGTTTTTCATCTTATGGACCATGAGCTGCTCAAAGAAAATCCTGATAAAGAATACAAAGAACTCACACACAGTCTTTCAGGTAGAAATCTTTTTCTCATCAACTTTCTTTCTATTGTTATCGTTTGGTTTTGGCCTCCTATCGGCTTAGTTTGCGTTGCTATGCTTGCTACAATATCCCTCATAAGTTTCTTAAAGAAATAAAAAGCCGTCAGTTAATGACAGCTTTTTATTTTAATCTTCTTGTTCATCCATAAAGCTATTGAAGACTTCTTCAATCATATCCCATTCATCTTCAGCATCTTCAGGGATTGGTTGCAAATCACCCTCAGTACCGTCAGCATTCTCAGTAAATGAGTAAGCCAAAACATCGATAAGACCTTGTTCATCTTCTTCAAACTCAGTAGGTTGTAAAACAACATAGTTTTTGCCAAATTCTTCTTGTCCATCAATGGTAATCAAAATTTGGAACAAGCTTTCGTTTCCATTTTCATCAACCAAAGTAATATAGTCAGGTTCATGATTATGGTCATGTTCGTGATCATGTGTATGAGTCATTTTATTTCCTTTTCTTCATCCTTAATTAGAGGAATTTTCTGCTATTCATAATAAAATAAATAGACAACTTTTACTGACAGAAAATCCTACGAATACTTGTCAGTATTTTTATACTTACAAATAAACTAAAGCTTTCATCAGTAAACCAAAAATTATAATTTTAATGCATGAGCATCCAAATAATTTTGTAAAATCAAAACAGCAGCCAATTTATCAATCGATTTTTTGCGATCTTTACGACGCACTCCACCATCAATCAATACTTTTTCAGCTTGCGCAGTTGTCAATCGTTCATCTTGATAAGCGACTTCCAAACCGAATTCATTGGCCAACTTTGTGCCATAATCCCGTGATGCTTCGGCACGAATCCCTTCATCACCGTTCATATGTTTTGGAAGACCAAGAACTACCTTTTCAGGTTTGTATTCTTTAATCAAAACGCCCAAACGTTCAAAGCCAAGCTCACCGGCTTCACTGTCAATCTTAATGGTTTCAACAGGTTGAGCGGTCATCCCAAGTAAATCACTGACAGAAACTCCCACAGTTTTTGTTCCGACATCAAGCCCTAAAATTCGTGCAAACACTATAAATTGACACCATTATCTTTCAAATAATTCTTGATTAATTCCTCAACAATATCATCTCGGTCAAAACGGCGAATTTTATTACGCGCATCATCATGACGAGGGATATAAGCAGGGTCTCCCGACAAAACATAACCCACGATTTGATTGATAGGATTGTAACCCTTAGCCTCAAGCACATTGTAAACATCAACGAGTGTTTCGCCAATTTCTTTCTTGTCCGAATCACCAAATTCAAAACGGACTGTTTCATCTGTAAAACTCATAAGACACCTCCTTTAAATTTATCTGTAAAGCCAGATTAAACTAAAAATCAATAATTTCCATCCCGTCAGCCAACTGATGTCCACATTTTTAGAAGACAATCATTTTATTTACTGACAGAAATATCCCATTAAAAATTTCTTAGATACATGTTAATTATACGTTATTTTTTGCTTGAATTCAACCGTTTTCTCCATTAAAGTAAATAAAAGCCTTCTATCAAGGCTTTTAAATTTAAGTTAAAAATTTCCAAAGATATAAATTATAAAAATAAGTTCAATAAAAGACTAGTTTTAAAAACTAGTCTTTACTACAATGATTTTAAGGTAAAATATTTCCAGCTGCCATGTACAAGTCGTACCATTCCGCACGTTCTAAGACAATATCTGAAGCAGCAGCAATTTCTTCAATTCGGCTCAATGTCATCGTTCCAATAATTGTTTGGATATTGGCAGGATGCCGATTAATCCAAGCGACAGCAATTCCAGTTGGAGTAGAATTGTATTTTTCTGCATAAAATTCCAATTTTTTATTCAAATCGGGGAATTTTTCATTTCCAACAAAGACGCCTTCAAAGAAACCATATTGGAAAGGTGACCAAGCCTGAATAGTCATCTTATTAATACGAGAATACTCTAAAATTCCATTATCATGAACAAAAGAACCTTCATCACTCATATTTACATGAATCCCAGCATCAATCATTCCCGTATGTTTCAAGCCAAACTGTAATTGATTAAATAACAATGGCTCTTTCACCGCTGTTTTCAACAGTTCAACTTGACCAGGATTTTGATTAGAAACCCCAAAATAACGTACTTTCCCTGCTTTTTCCAATTCATAAAAAGCCTCAGCTACTTCTTCAGGTTCGACTAAAGTATCTGGACGATGCAAGAGCAAAGTATCCAAATAATCAGTTTTTAAACGAGATAAACTCCCCTCAACCGATTCAATAATATGTTTTTTTGAAAAATCAAACATTTTCCCAGGAACAATTCCACATTTTGACTGTAAAATAATATCTTCTCGTTTTACTGACGATTTTTCTAGAGCATCTGCAAAAATCGATTCACAAGCTCCACCCCCATAGATATCAGCATGGTCAAAGAAATTTATCCCTTGCTCTACCGATTTTTCAATGACAGCAACCGGATCTTTTCCCTCTTCATTAATTCTCATACAACCTAAAATAATTTGAGAAGCTTCAAGTTCACCAATTTTGAATTTTTTCACGACAAAACTCTCCTTTAAGTGTGAGATTTCACCTTATCTTCAATCAACAAAGGAAAAAATTTCACTAATTATTTAATAAAACCATTATAACACAATTAATGAAACCGTTTAACAAAATATATTTAATCATCAACCGACTCCTGCCTTATTTAGGAATAATCAAATAAAAAAAATCAGCCATAAGCTGATTTCAATTTCATTTACAAATTAAACTGTAAGTGAAGCACGTCCTTTACGACGACGAGCTGCAAGGACACGACGTCCGTTTTTAGTTGCCATACGGCTACGGAATCCGTGAGTAGTCTTACGAGATTTTTTGTGTGGTTGGTAAGTACGTTTCATTTTATATAAGTCCCTGGGCTACTTCACTTTTGGTTGAAAGTAGCTCCACCTTTTCGGTGTTCCTTTCATCTTTTTACTGCTATTAAAAGCATACCTTACAATTCTACACTATGAAAGGTCTTTTGTCAAGGCTAAATCTCTTTAGCCACAACAATATAGCGATTATATTCCTGTCCTTCTGAATGACTTGATACACCATTTTCCTGACCAATAATAGTGTGAACAATTTTACGTTCATTAGACTGTAAATCATTAATATAAACAGTTTCACCGCCACGCGCACGTTCAGCTGCACGATGAGCAAGACTTACGATATAAGCTTTGCGTTTTTCATGATAATCACCCACATTAACAGCAATATTCATTCTTGTATTCAAAATACTATTAGCGTAAGCTTTTGCTAAAATTTGCAAACTTTGTAAAATTTTACCATGTTTGCCAATAAGCAAAGCATCATGATTAGAAGTCAAATTGAAAACTGTTAAATTTCCGTCACGAGAAACTGAAACACGCGTTGCAATTCCCATTTCTTGTGTGATAGTTGTTAAATAGCTTGAAATTTTTGAAGCAATTTTTTCATCTTCGTTTGAAACTTCTTTCTTCGCTTCAACTTCTTCTTTAACAGCAGAAACCACATCAGAGAGGTCTGCTGTTCCTTGACGATTTTGAACAACCGTCTTTTTAGCCACTTCAATAATCGCATTACGCTCTTCTTCAGTGATTTCACCATTTTGTTCTCTCTCAGCCGCACGGACAGCTTTAACCACTTGGCTTAATTCAAGTGTTGCTTCCATAGCAGATTGTGACTTAGGCACACCAAGATTAATTGTATCATCCACACCACGTTCTGCTAAATGGTCAGCTTTACGCACTGTTTCTTCATGGATTGGCTCAATATTAACCCGAGCCCGTTTCTTTCCAAATCCTAAGAAACCCTTTTTTTCTTTTTGTTCAATATGAATATGAACATTTTCACGCTTAACATTTAAGCGATTTAAGCCACGTTCGATTGCATCTTCGACCGTTTCACCAGTAAAAATAGCCATAATAAAACTACTCCTGTCATATGATAAAGCCTATTGACAATTTCTAGCACAACTTCCAAATTAAAATAAAAACTGCCAATGGTATTTTTTATTTTTTTCTTGCTTTCTTCAATGCTTTTTCGCGAGCTTTAATTTTGTCTTTTTCGACCTGTACCTTAGCTTCACGCGCCGCAATAATTTTGTATGGATTTGCCAACAACATTGTTTGGAATACTTGGAAAGCATTAGAGATTACCCAGTAGAGTGCAATCCCAGCAGCAAAGTTAACCCCCATAATCAAGATGAAAATAGGCATGATATAAGTCATTGAAGTTGTCATTGCATTTCTTTCTGGAGCAGATTTCATCATCAAGTATGAACTCAAGAAAGTAAAGACCGCAGCCAATATAGGCAAAATAAAAGTAGGGTCTTTAGCACCAATTTCAAACCATAGGAAAGTTCCGTGTTTCAAAAAGTCCACACGAGACAAGGCTTGATAAAGTGCCCATAGCACTGGCATTTGAACAACTAGTGGTAAACAACCCATGTAAGGGTTGACTTTATTTTCTGCATAAAGTTTTTGAATTTCCTCGTTCATCAAACGACGAGATTCCATATCTTTGCTTGGGTATTTAGCCTGAATTTTTTTGATTTCTGGCTGAATTTCTTGCATACGTTGGCTAGATTTGATTTGGATATTCATCAAGGGAAGCAATGCTGCCCGAATAACAATCGTGAATAAAATAATACCAACTCCGGTCAAACCACCAAATGACAAGAAACGAATAACCTGTGCAAAGCCATATACAATTTGGTCCCAAAGGTTGGTTGAACTACTTGTCACAGCTGTTGTTCCACAAGCTGTAAGCAACAAAAGAGCCGCCCCTGCCATTGCGATCAAACTAAATTTCTTTTTCAATCGTTTTCTCCATCCACATAGATTTTTGACAACTTCAAAACGTGTTTTAGATTTTTCTTTACTTCCTCAAAACTGAGTGTTTCAACACCCGAACGTGCAATAATTACAAAATCTTCATCTGTCAAATAAGGCTTAAATTCAGCAATGGCATGGCGTAAAAGACGTTTAATTCGATTACGCAAAACCGCATGACCAAGCTTTTTGCTTACTGATAGACCTACACGAAAATGAGGTTGATTTGTGTTTAATTTATAGACCACAAATTTTTTATTGGCAAAGCTATGTTTCGCTGAAAAAATTTGGTCAAAATCCTTTGAGCGTTTAACGCGATATATTTTTTTTATAGCCAAGCCACTCTCTCCCATTTTAGAAATTATCGTATTAATTTTATCATAAACTTGCTAAAAAGTCACTATATCACTTGAAAACGTTCTATATAGAACGAAGGAATTATCAGTTACATTTAGCATTTAAAAATACCATGTATTTAACAAGGTATTTTTAAATATTTTCTGGATTATCTAGACGACTAAGCAGATGATCGACCATGTAAGTAAAGGATTCTTCTTTAGAAATTGATCCAGACTGACGGAAATATCCTAATTGTGTTAAAGTGATAAATCCATGAAGCGTTGAGCGAAACATCCGACTGATATGAAAATTTTCTTCTTCTGACAAATGAAAATTTTCCAAGCTTCGACGAACCAAACGAATATTTTCTTTTGCCAAATATTCAAGTTCCCCATTATTTGTTTGGTGTATTACATTAATCAGTTCATAAACTGCTTCATATTTTTCAGCGAATCTTTTATAACTCTCAGCATAAGCCCTAAGTGCTGCCAAAGGAGTTAGTCCCACCATTGCATGAGTTAGTTCATAGTTTAATTCTTTTTGGAGGTAGACTGCCGTTGCCACACGTACTTCTTCCATATTTTTAAAATGATTATAAAGTGACGGAGCTTTAATTCCAAAATACTCAGCTAAGCGCGGAAAACTAACATTAGAGAGACCAATTTTACCAGCTAGTTCAATAGTAGCTTGAACGATTTTATCACGAGTCAATGCAATCCTTGCCATAATTGGATTCCTTTCAATACTTTCGATGCCGAAAGTTTACTCGAAGTTTGAACTTTTATAGTCGATTCAAACTATCTTACTATCAGTATAAAACTATTCTCAATCTTTTTCAAGCAATGATTCGTCATTGACAAACTATGAACAATAGTTTTATAATATTATTATGAATACATCAAGAAAGAAGGGCATTCATTCATGAAAGAATCATGGCAACGAAATTTAATTGTCCTTTGGTTTGGGACATTTATGACGGGGATAGGTTCAAGTCTTATCGCCCCTTTTATATCACTTTACATCAGTACACTTGGCCATTACTCAAAAACGGAATTAAACATCTGGTCAGGCTTGGTCTTCTCATCCACCTTTATTGTTTTAGCAATCGTTTCTCCCCTTTGGGGAAGATTAGCTGACCAGAAAGGTCGGAAATTGATGCTCTTACGCGCTTCTCTTGGGATGGCAATTTCAATTTCATTAATGGCTTTTGTTACAGCTGCTTGGCAATTGCTTATTTTACGCATGCTACTTGGGGCCTTTTCTGGTTTTGTCTCTAATTCAATGGCCTTAATGGCCAGTTCTGCACCAAAGGAAAAATCAGGGGCCGTCTTATCGCTCCTTACAACAGGATCTGTTGCTGGAACTCTTATCGGTCCAATCATTGGCGGAATACTTGTTAATATAACTGGTTATCGTCGCGTTTTTAGCGTCACAGGAATCATTATGTTTCTCGTCTTTTTCCTTGCTTTATTTTTTGTCAAAGAAACATTTAAGCCCGTTGAGAAGAAAAACATGCTTTCCTATAAACAAGTTTGGGAAGTTGTTACCCACCCAGCCATTATTTGGGGCATGTTTTTTGCAACCCTCATTACTCAAATGACCAATCAATCGATTAATCCAGTTCTTTCACTCTATGTCCAAGAACTTATGCATGGTCAAGGAAACATTACTTTCATGGCCGGAATTGTCGCTGCTGCCCCAGGAATCGTTACATTAGTGGCTGCTCCATTCTTAGGTCGTCTAGGTGATAAAGTTGGTCAAAGAAAAATCCTTGGTTTTGGACTTTTCTTTTCACTAATCGTCTTCTCAATCACAGCAATGACAACTAATGTTTGGTTTTTAATTGTTATGAGACTACTTGTCGGAGTCTCTGATGCGGCAATTCTCCCTTCAGTTCAAGCCATCTTAGCAAAAGAATCTCCTCAAGCTATTACTGGTCGAATTTTCTCTTATAATCAATCTGCTCAATCAATTGGTGCTTTTGCAGGTCCCTTACTTGGTTCAGCTATTGCTGGATTTATTGACTATCGTTATGTCTTTGTGGGTTCAGCAATTCTGGTTGTCTTTAATTTAATAAACTACTTTACACATACTAAATCACTTGCTGTAAAAAACTAATTATAAAAAAGAACTTCAAATTTGAAGTTCTTTTTTTGCTTCTTCTATTTGTTTTTTAACTGATTCAAATCCTGTACCACCTAGAGAATTTCTTCTTGAAACTGCCGTTCTTGATTTTAAAACTTCATAAACATCTTCATTGATTAATGGAGATAGCATTTGATAATCTTGTAAATTTACATCTTGGAGGTAAATTCCTTTTTTTATACAATCTAATACTAAGAGACCAACTAATTCATGAGCTTTTCTAAAAGGAAGGCCCTTTGCTGCAAGGTAATCGGCCAACTCTGTCGCATTAGAAAAATCTTGTTCAGTTGATTTTTCCATGTTTACACGGTTTACAGTTAAAGTTGACAACATCCCATTCATAACTGTTAAAGAAGTTATTATAGTATCAGCACTATCAAACATTCCTTCTTTATCTTCTTGCAAATCTTTGTTATAAGCTAAAGGTAAACCTTTCATCACAGTCAATAAAGCTGTAAGATTTCCATAAACGCGGCCTGTTTTTCCTCTGATTAATTCTGCCATATCTGGATTCTTCTTCTGTGGCATAATAGAAGAACCCGTAGAATATGCATCAGACAGACTGACAAATTTGAATTCATGACTAGACCATAGTAAAAGCTCCTCACAAAATCTTGATAAGTGCATCATTAACAAACTTGCATTTGAGAGAAATTCTAAAATAAAGTCACGGTCACTGACCGCATCCATTGAATTATCATAAGCCTTCTCAAAACCAAGTAATTTTGTCGTCAACATTCTATCAATCGGAAACGTTGTCCCAGCTAGAGCTGCCGCTCCTAAAGGATTCATATCTGTATGCTTAACATTAAATTCAAAACGTTCAAAATCACGTGTCAGCATTTGATAATAAGCCATTAGATGTTGACCAAAGGAAATCGGTTGTGCATGTTGTAAATGAGTATAACCAGGCATAATAGTATCAATTTGGTTTACAGCGAGCTTTACAATTGTTTCTCTTAACCCTTTTAAAGCTTCTAAAACGGCCTCTAAGATACTTTTTAGGTATAGATGCATATCTGTTGCCACTTGATCATTTCTAGAGCGAGCCGTATGCAATTTACCAGCTAGTGGACCAATTTCTTGATGAAGATAAGATTCCATATTCATATGGATATCTTCATTTTCCATCTTGAATTCAATTTGGCCATTAAGAAGCTTTTCTTCTACTTTTTTCAGACCTTCGGCAATTTTTTGGGATTCCTCGGTAGTAATAATTCCTGTTTCACCCAACATCTTTACATGAGCTAATGAGCCTTTTAAATCAAAAGGAGCAAGTCGTTGCTCAAATTTAATTGATGCTCCAAATTCTTCCGTTTGTTTATCTAGTGACGCCTCAAAACGTCCTCCCCAAAGTTTTTCTACCATTCTCTTACTTTCCAAATTTTCCTATAGCTATTATTTGAGATTTACTTGAGCATTGACTTGAGTAGGTAGACCCCACAATTTAATAAATCCAACTGCCGCTGCTTGGTCAAACTCATCTGCAGCAGTATATGTTGCTAATTTTTCGCTGTAAAGCGAATTAGTTGATTTACGTCCCACTGGTGTTGCTAAACCTTTATATAATTTAATTTTTACAATCCCGTTAACTACTTTTTGAGTTTCATCAAGATAAGCGATCAAAGCCTTAGTAGCAGGATTGAACCACAAACCATTGTAAATCAAGTTTGCTAATTCATTTTCAAGAACTGGTTTAAAATGTGCAAGTTCTCGAACGAAAGTTAAATCTTCCAAATCTTTATGTGCTTTTAATAAAGTAATGGCAGCAGGACATTCATAAAATTCACGGGATTTAATCCCAACCAGGCGATTTTCAATATGGTCAATCCGACCAATTCCATGTTTTCCTGCAATAATATTCACTTCTTTAATGATTTCATGCAATTCTAAGCTTTTTCCATTTAAGGCGATTGGTAATCCTTCTTTAAACTCAACCTCGATATATTCAGCTTCGTTTGGAGCGTCCTCCACAGAATTAGTCATAAAGAAAGCATCCTCTGGACAAGTATTCCAAGGATTTTCAAGAACACCAGCTTCAATCGCACGTCCCCATAAATTCATGTCAATTGAGTAGGGATTGTCTAAATCAGCAGGAATAGGAACACCATTTTGATTGGCATATTCGATTTCTTCTTCACGAGCCCAATGCCACTCACGAACTGGAGCAATGACTTCAAGCTCAGGCGCAAGAGAATGGATGGCTACTTCAAAACGCACTTGGTCATTTCCTTTTCCTGTACAACCATGAGCAATAGCCGTTGCCCCTTTTTCTTTGGCTACTTCTACTAATTTTTGAGCAATCAAAGGGCGACTCAAAGCGGATACTAAAGGATATTTATTTTCATACATTAAATTTCCTTTGAGTGTAGCTCCAACAAATATTTTAGCGAATTCTTCCTTGCAATCCAAAACAACAGATTCCACTGCCCCTACTTGAAGTGCCTTATCATGAATAAAATTCAAGTCTTTTCCTTCACCAACGTCCATGCAGGCAGCAATGACGTCAAATCCTTTATCAGTCAACCATTTTACAGCAACACTTGTATCCAATCCACCCGAATATGCCAAGACAATTTTTTTGTTTCCCATCATTTTTCTTCTTTCAAATTAATATAAATGCAATTGTACAGCATATTTATTCATTTGTCAACATTTTTGTATAAATATGCGTTTTATTTTCATTCTAGCAATTTCATATTATTTCAAGAAGAGAATCAACTGTGATATAATTAATTTAGATAAAGGAGTGGAGCCATGGCAGAGTGGTAATGCAGCGGACTCGAAATCCGTCGAACCGTGTAAAGCGGCGCAGGGGTTCAAATCCCCTTGACTCCTTTTATAAATGGATTTTTCTCCCCTATTTGAAAAAATTATAGAAAATCCAGTGACCAATACGCTTACTCCTTTTCCTCCTGACTGTATAAGATTACATCAGGAGGTTTTTTTATTCAAAAAAATTTTTGTTTATGAAAAAACTACCACTTTTTGCAAGGTAGTAGTTATAAATATAATAAAATTGAAAGTTTTATTTAGATTTTACTGAAATTTTTTCTGTTTAAGAATAGTGATAAAAATCCGGTTCCCAGTAGAATAATCGCAGAGATATAATATGGAAATAAATGGTTAAGGTCAAACATATAACCCGCGGCCATTGGCCCTAAAATATTCCCAAAACTCGTAAAGGCTGAGTTCAAGCCATTGATTGCCCCTTGCCGATTGCCCGCATGCTTTGAAAGATAGGTTGTTACAGCCGGTCTAAATAAATCAAAGGCCAGAAAAACAACAAATGTAGAAAGAGCAACGACTAAATTTGATTTTGTAAAGGCAATAACAGCAATGAAGATTGCACTGGCAAAGAAAGTTAATTGAATCAAGCCAAGTTCACCAATTTTATTGACGATTGCATCAAATAAGAAAAGTTGGAAAAAGAGGGCTAAAATTCCACTCACTGTAATTACCAAAGCAATTTCACTCATACTAAAACCAAAGTTAATACTTGCCATGATACTATAAATTGACTCAAAGGCCTGTAAACCAAATGATGAAATCAAAATTATAATAAAGAGTGAACCAAATAATGGATTTTTGAGAATATCAAGAAATGAAACTTTTTCGATTTCTTGATGACTTTCAATTGTGCGCTCTGGTTCTCTTAAAATTGTGATAGTTAAAATAAAACCAAGGAAAGCTAAAATTGCTGCAACATAAAAAGGAACACGTATTCCAAAATGGGCAATAAAACCACCCACTCCAGGACCAATAATAAAGCCACCACTGATTGCTGCTGAAACAAGCCCCATCGCTTTAGGACGTTCAGCAATTGTGGTCATATCAGCCACATAAGCAGTAACTGAAGGCATGAGCATCGCAGCTGCGACACCCCCTAGCGCTCGCGAAATATAAAAACCTGTTTTCGCTTGTGCTAAACCAAATAAAAGTTCAGAAAAAGAAAAAATAATCATTCCAATGGCAATGAGTTTTTTGCGCCCAATTTTATCAGATAAAGCACCAGCGACTGGTGAAGCAACCAATTGAGCAATTGCAAAAATAGAAATCATCATTCCCATTGTTGTTCCTGAAAAGTGCATTTGTTCTTTAAGGGTTGGCAAAACAGGAATGACTAAACCTGCACCCAAAAATACTAAAAACAGATTAGAAATTGCTAAATTCATCATGCTTTTTTTGTTTTTCATTTTTTCCTCCTCATTAAAAATAGCAAATAGATTATTCTATTGCTATTTCTTTTATTTTTTACCAATTCTCTTATTATATCATGAAATCTATATA
This sequence comes from Lactococcus sp. FSL K6-0773, assembly GCF_038006485.1. NCBI lineage: Bacteria > Bacillati > Bacillota > Bacilli > Lactobacillales > Streptococcaceae > Lactococcus > Lactococcus sp. FSL K6-0773. The sequence goes on from NZ_JBBOVF010000001.1 coordinate 1,739,186, forward strand.
CTAAAAAATTAAAAGACTGTATCATCTTTAGTGACCGCTTGTTACTTTTATTCCAATAATACCCACGACTAAACAGGCAATGAAAAGCCAAGTTAATGGTGGGACTTTATCTTTGAATAGAATAAGTCCGATTAAGATTGAGCCAACGGCTCCGATCCCCGTCCAAATTGGGTAAGCAATCCCTAAAGGTAATTTTTTTAGAGCTAGCGCAAGAAAACCAAAGCTAGCAATCATTCCGATGATCGTCAGTAGTGTAAACTTCAAATTTGAAAAACCGTGGCTCAACTTCATTGTTGTTGCCCAAGCCACTTCAAATGTTCCCGCTATAAGTAAATAAATCCAAGTCATTTTTGCCTCCTCAGCTAAAAAAAGAACGACCATCTACATTTCTTCTCAGACCTACTGAAATGCAAACAATCGTTCATACGATTTAACTCCCGGTGGAGTATTTATTCTATTTTCTTCATTCTATCACACTTTTATTAAAAAAGCTAAATTTATTTTTTAGAGTTGAATGATTAAATCTATTATTAAAACAGAGAATCTTTTAATTTTGGTTTTATATTGAATTTCATGTATAATAAAATTCATGAAAAAATTTAGAAAAAAACAAATCTGGCGTGTGATAATTGGCCTTTTTGCTCTTCTTTTAGTTATTAATTTAGGAGCAACTTTATATTTTTATCAAATTGCCTGTGTTCGAAATAATCAACAGATTGGTCAGGTCAAAAGTAGCAGTCCTAATTATTCTTTGGTACAAAAATTCGATAAATTATCCAAAAGTACTGAGTCAATTAAAAATGATGGTCTAAAACTTGATGCATGGTATGTTCCAGCTGAGCACAAAACTAATAATACAGTAATCGTGATACATGGTTTTCGCCAAGATAAGTCGGCTATGCGCCAGTATGGTCAACTTTTTCATGAATTAGGTTATAATGTGCTCATGCCAGATAATCGTGGGGCCGGTCAGTCAGAAGGCAAATTCATCACTTTTGGTTATCATGACAAATTTGATGTCATTGCTTGGGCTAACTATTTAACTGACAAGAATCCTGAGAGTCAAATAAGTCTTTATGGACTGTCCATGGGAGCTTCTACAGTAATGATGGCTTCCAGCGAAAAATCTTTGCCTTCGTCAGTAAAAAATATTATTGAAGATTGTGGATATACCAACGCTTGGGATGAAATTACTTATCAAGCAAAAGAAAGTTATAATATTCCACCTTTCCCACTCGTTTATAGTGTTTCTCTTGAAAGTAAATTGCGACAAGGTTGGTTTTTCCAAGAGGCTAGTGCTACAAAAGCACTGACAAAAGATAAACTTCCTATTCTATTGATTCATGGAAGTAATGATACTTATGTCCCTACTTCGATGGTTTACGAAAATTATAAAGCTGTCAAAAAAGGAACGCCAAAAGAATTATTGGTTATCAAAGGGGCTGCTCACGCCAAATCATTTGAAACAAATCCTGAACTTTACCGCCAAACAATTTCAAAATTTATGAAAGCTTATAATCCATAATTTACTATGAATCTTGTCAGTAAATTACGAGTTAATTCTTGACAGAGAACAATGAAAATGGTATTATATTTAGGTACTGTTTTCGCGGTGGTGGCGGAATTGGCAGACGCGCAGGATTAAGGATCCTGTCGGGAATTTTCTTGGTGCGGGTTCAAGTCCCGCCCACCGCACTAATAAAACTCAGCTAAGGCTGAGTTTTTTTGTCTCATTTTTTACTGACAGAACGCTCCTCAAACCTTTCTACTTCTGCCAGTAAATAAAAAGTGACTTTACATACGTTTCATTTGCCTCTCCTTTATTTTCCTATTTTTTTATTATCTTTTTTTATGGTAAAATAGAGAGGTGTTGAAAGGCTTTCAACAAAATTTCTAAAAGAGGTAATATTTCCATGATGAATATGCAATCAATGATGAAACAAGCACAAAAACTTCAAAAGCAAATGCAAGTTTCACAAGAAGAAATTGCCAATACAACTTTTGTTGGTAAATCTGCTCAAGACCTTGTAACTGTTGAATTTTCAGGTGACCGCACTTTGAAATCTCTCGACATCAAACCTGATGTGATTGACCCTGAAGATCCTGAAACTTTACAAGATATGGTTACTGATGCTGTTAATGATGCGCTAAGCCAAATCGAAAAAGTTACTGAACAAAAACTTGGAAAATTCACTAAAGGATTACCATTTTAAGCATGTATGAGTTACTGACAGATTTTTTGTCAGTAACTTTTTTACTGACCAAAAGGCAATGTTAGCAACCAAAAAGTTGTCACTAAAAGTAAAATATAATTCAATATCAGAATAATATATTTTTGTTTAGTCTAATAAATAGAATTTGAGGTCATCACCCGTTGAATTAGATTAGGCAAGGCCATCAAAATTGGTAGGACAATAATATTAAAAACTGAACCGCTAGTTTGCTTACTCGTCAAAACAAGCCAGAAATTAATATTAATTTGGCTAGGTAAAATCAATATCAAAATGAGACTGTAACCTTCCTCTCCAACTAACCAGTAATCAAAAAAATTTAATTTTGCCATTTCTCTCCACTTATCATTATTGTACGTTTTAACATTAAAATAATACAAAAAACTTATCCACGTGGATAAGTTTTTCTGTCAGTAAATTTGTTGTTGATAAATAGATTACAAAAAATCCTGTCAGAACTGACAGGATTCATTTATTCAAATCAATTGAAAAGATTATTTAGTGTATTCTTCAACGAGGGCAATAACTTCTTCCATTGTTGCACATTCGCTCAAAGCTTTGCTAGACAATTCTTCCATTTTCTTAGAATCCAAACGTTTCATAAGTGAACGAGTTTGGAGTACTGATGTTGCTGACATAGAGAATTCGTCAAGCCCCATACCCATAAGCAATGGTACAGCAGTTTGGTCGCCGGCCATTTCACCACACATACCAGCCCATTTACCTTCAGCGTGAGCTGCTTTGATTACATTGTTAATCAAACGAAGGATTGATGGATTGTAAGGTTGGTAAAGGTAAGAAACTTGTTCATTCATACGGTCTGCAGCCATTGTATATTGGATGAGGTCGTTTGTACCAATTGAGAAGAAATCAACTTCCTTAGCAAACTGGTCTGCAAGCATTGCTGCTGCTGGAATTTCAATCATGATACCTACTTCGATACCATCTGCAACTGGAACACCTTCAGCAATCAATTTTGCTTTTTCTTCGTCATAAATCTTCTTAGCTGCACGGAACTCAGTTACGAGAGCAACCATTGGGAACATGATACGAAGTTGTCCGTGTACAGAAGCACGCAAGAGTGCACGCAATTGTGTACGGAACATTCCGTCACCAGCTGTTGAAAGGCTGATACGAAGTGCACGCCATCCGAGGAATGGGTTCATTTCTTTAGGAAGGTCAAAGTAAGGCAATGTTTTGTCACCACCGATGTCCATTGTACGGACAACAACTGGTTTACCGTTCATTCCTTCAAGTACAGCTTTATATGCTTCGTATTGGTCATCTTCTGTAGGGAAATCTTGTGCATCCATGTACAAGAATTCTGTACGATAAAGACCAATTGCTTCAGCACCGTTATCGTTAACACCTTCAACGTCTTTAGGTGTTCCGATATTAGCAGCAAGCTCATAATGACGTCCATCAGCTGTAACAGTTTCAGCGTCTTTAAGAGCAGCCCATTCTGCTTTTTGAGCAGCATAAGCTTCACCAGCTTTGTGGAATTCGCTTTGTTGTTCAGTAGATGGATCAAGAATTACTTCACCAGTCAATCCTGAAACAGCCAAAAGTTGACCTTCAGAAACAAGTTCAGTAATATTATTTGTTCCAAGAACAGCAGGAATTTCCAAAGTACGAGCCATAATTGCAGAGTGAGAAGTACGTCCACCAATGTTAGTAACAAAGGCTTTAACGAATTTCTTGTCCAATTGAGCTGTATCAGATGGTGTCAAGTCTTCTGCTACGATGATTACTTCTTCATCGATAAGCGCTGGACTTGGCAATTTAACACCAAGAAGGTGAGCCAAAACACGTTTTGTAACGTCTTTAATATCAGTTGCACGTTCTTGCATATAAGCATTATCAGTCATTCCTTCAAAGATACCGATAAACATATCAGTTACTTCTTTGAGGGCTGATTCAGCGTTAACTTTTTTGTCGTTGATTACTGCTTTAATTTGAGCAGTCATATCTGGGTCAGCGAGGACCATCATATGAGCGTCAAATACAGATGCTGCTTCTTCACCAAGGGTTGTTACTGCTTTGTCCTTAATAAGTTGAAGCTCGCTTTGAGATGTAGCAAGTGCTGCATCAAGGCGAGCTTCTTCATTAGCTGTATCAGCAATTGTCTTTGTTTCAAAAGACAAATCTGGTTGGACAAGCAAGTATGCCTTAGCTACTGCTACACCTGATGATGCGGCGATACCTTTAAGCATAGTTGTCATGATTATTCTGCGAGTCCTTCTTTAGTCATTGTTTCAGCGATTGTTGAGATTGCATCGTCAGCATCTGCACCTTCAGCTGAAATAGTAACGTCAGCGCCTTGACCAACACCGAGTGACATAACACCCATGATTGATTTAAGGTTTACTGATTTACCTTTGTATTCCAAAGTGATTTCTGATGTGAATTTTGAAGCTGTTTGCACAAGCAATGTAGCTGGACGTGCATGGATACCAGTTTCTGCAACGATGTGGAATTCTTTAGATGCCATTTTTATGGTTCTCCTTAGATGTTTTTTCATTTTTATTGACGATATCTAAAATATCTATCACTCTTGAAATTGTACCACAAAACGAAAGGGTTTGCAATATCTGCTGTTAATTTTTCATTATTTTTTTCATGGCTGCTTTTGAATGGTTGCTAGACTTTGATTTCTTTTATCATCAAATAAGTATTTTTTATATTATTTTCCTGAAGAAAATGAGCTGAAAAAAAGCTGTCAGTTCTGACAGCTTTCATTTTTAGTTATTTTTGTTTTCAGCTTCGTAAATTTCTTGAACAAGTGCTTCTGTTTTATCCCAACCTAAACATGGGTCAGTAATTGATTTACCAAATACTTCTGGTTTATCTTGGCGACCATCTTCTAGGTAAGATTCAATCATGAAGCCACGAACATTTTGACGAATTTTATCATCCCAGTCACGATTAACTAAGGTTTGACGAACAATACGGATTTGTTCCATAAATTTTTTACCAGAGTTATCATGGTTTGTATCAATGACAATAAAAGGATTTTTCAAGCCCATTTTTTCATAAATTTCAATTGTATCAAGCAAGTTATCAGTGTAGTAGTTTGGATGGTATTTTCCATTTTCATCTTGTCCACCACGCAAAATCGCATGTGCTAAAGGATTTCCTGATGTTTGAACTTCTGCACGGCCAAAGAGGAAATCTTGTGATTGTTGAGCGGCGTAAATTCCATTAAACATCACTTTCAAATTTCCTGATGTTGGATTTTTCAAACCAGTTGGCACATCAATCCCAGAAGCAACAAAACGGTGTTGTTGATTTTCAACAGAACGTGCACCAATCGCATGGTAGCTGACCAAATCATCTACCATTGGAAGATTTTCTGGGTAAAGCATTTCATCAGCAGTTGTCAAACCAGTTTCAGTGATGACCTTGTAATGTAAATCACGAACCATTTTGATTCCATTGATTAAATCAGTATGACCGTCAGCATCTGGTTCGTGAATCAATCCTTTATAGCCATCGCCATTTGTACGAGGTTTTGCAGTATAGACACGCATGACCATAAAAATTTTATCTTTAACTGCTTCTTGAAGTTTAGCTAAACGGCGAGCATATTCTAAAACTGCTTCTTCATTGTCTGACGAACATGGCCCAATAATCAAGAGTAAACGGTCATCTTCACCTTTTATAATTGCTTCAAGTTCTTTATCTCGTTGCAATTTTTTTTCTTGTTGCTCACTGTTGAGATGTCCCAACATCTTAATTGCATCAATATTTATCTTAGGACTTATTTCTTTAAAACTCATTCCAATTCCTCGTATTTCGCTTTGTTATTTTATCTATTGTATCAAAAATTTATTTAATTCTATACTTATTTGCGTCCATTAATATAAAAAAATTTACTGACAGAACTGTCAGTAAATTAATTGGCCTTTTAGGCAATATGTGTACGTCCGTGACAATTTTTAAACTTCTTACCAGAACCACAAGGACAAAGGTCGTTACGACCAACATTTTCAAATGAAACTTCTTCACTGACAGAATGTTCAGTATCAACATTTGTAATATTTTCTTGTGAAGCTGTGGTTGTCATTCTTGGCGCTTCCTGACGGATTGCCGTTTGTGGTTGAATTTGAGCTTTCATCATCAAACGAGTCACTTCAAATTCAATCGCACCAATCATATTATTGTACATTTTATATGATTCTTCTTGATATTCAACAATAGGGTTATTTTGGGCATAACCACGAAGTCCTACTGATTGACGCATTTGGTCAAGCGCATCAATGTGTTCTGACCAGTTATTATCAACAACTCGTAAGATAACTGCACGTTGGAATTCCAACTGACGTTCTGGGTCAGATAATTTTTCCATTTGTGAAGCATAACGAGCTTTGACTTTATCAAAAATCAAATCTTTCATTGCTTGTACTGACAAGCCTGTCAGTTCAGACAATTCAATGCCATCTTCTGGCAACATTGTATTGTGTAATGTTTGCAAGAGATTTTTGACATTTTCTTCATCTTTAAGACTTCCTGCAAGTTCATGACCATCCACTTGACGATCAATTGTTCGCTTGAACATGCCCATCAAAACAGGAGTCATATCTTCTGTAGCCAAGATAACTTCCTGACGTTGCGCATAAATAACTTCACGTTGCTCACGGATGACATCATCATATTGCAAGACTTGTTTACGAGAATCGTAGTTATTTCCTTCGACACGTTTTTGTGAACTTTCAATCTGACGAGTAATCAACCCAGATTTGATGACAGCATCTTCACCAGAAATACGCATTCTATCTAAGAAAGCTGAAACACGTTCCGAACCAAAACGTTTCATTAATTCATCTTCAAGAGAAAGATAGAATTGTGAAACCCCTGGGTCACCTTGACGTCCAGAACGACCACGTAATTGATTATCAATACGACGAGATTCATGACGCTCAGTACCAATAACAGCAAGACCTCGGAATTCAGGGTCTGCATGATCAATTACACCAGGCCCAAGCTTGATATCAGTCCCACGACCGGCCATGTTGGTCGCAATCGTTACCGCTCCTTGTTGACCCGCATTCATGATGATTTGTGCTTCACGGAAGTGATTTTTCGCATTCAAAACTTCGTGAGGAATTTTTGCTTCAACCAATTTCTTAGAAATCAATTCGGAAGTTTCGACAGCAACAGTACCAATCAATATTGGTTGACCTTCAGCATGACGACGTTTAATATCATCAATAACTGCTTTAAATTTAGCTTCCAAAGTTGGGTAAAGTAAATCTGGATGGTCTAAACGTTGAACAGGACGGTTGGTTGGAATTGGTGTGATTTGAATGTTATAAATCTCACGGAATTCTTCTTCTTCGGTTTTAGCAGTCCCTGTCATCCCTGACAGTTTTTTATACATCCGGAAGTAGTTTTGAATCGTAATTGAAGCCATTGTTTTTGATTCATCTTGAATTGGCACAGCTTCTTTAGCTTCAATTGCTTGGTGAAGACCATCAGAATAGCGACGTCCAGGCATCGTACGTCCAGTAAATTGGTCAATAATCAAAACTTCTTGGTTTTCATCAACCATATAGTCGATGTCGTGAAGCATGATAAAGTTGGCACGTAAAGCATTATCTACAAAGTGAGTTAAGGCAACATTTTCCATATCATAAAGATTTTCGATTTGGAAGAATTTTTCGGCCTTATCAATTCCTTCTTCAGTTAAGGAAATTGTTTTTGATTGTAAATCAATCTTGTAATCGTCGCCTTCTTCATATTCAGAAGTAGCAACATTCAAGTTTTGACCTTTTAATGTCTTAGTAAATTGGTCAGCACGATAGTAAAGTGCTGATGAACTTTCAGCTTGTCCAGAAATAATCAAAGGTGTTCTGGCTTCATCGACCAAGATTGAGTCAACTTCATCGACAAGAGCATAGTTCAATGGCTTTTGAACCATATCTTCGGCACGTGTCACCATGTTATCACGAAGATAATCAAAGCCAAGCTCAGCTGATGTTGAATAAGTGATGTCACAGTTGTAAGCTTCACGTTTTTCTTCTGGTGATTTTGAATTCAAGTTCAAGCCAACAGTCAATCCAAGCCAGCTGTAAAGTTCACCCATTTCAGTCATATCACGTGTTGCCAAATATTCATTGACAGTAACAACGTGAACGCCTTTACCTGACAAAGCGTTAAGATAAACTGGCATTGTCGCAGTTAAAGTTTTACCTTCACCAGTACGCATTTCGGGAACGTCACCATTATGTAAGACAATCCCACCCATAATTTGAACGTGGAAAGGGTATAAGCCAAGCACACGGCGGGCTGCTTCACGACAGACAGCAAATGCTTCATAGAGAAGATCATCAAGACTTTCTCCTTTTGCAATACGTTCTTTTAATTCGGGAGTTTTGGCTTTCAATTGCTCATCAGTCAAATGTTCCATTTCATCAGCGAAACTTTCAACTTGAAGCGCCATTCTATTGAGTTTTTTGAGCTCTTTTTTGTCGTTTTCGACAAGTTTTCTAATAATATTCGGCATAATTTCTCTTTCACAAAAATAAGTGGATATTACCATTAATTGTAACACTTTTACATAGCTTTTACAAACTGAAATACCACAAATAATTCGAATTTAATTCGTTTTCATGTTGACAAGCAACAAAATTAAGTTTATAATGTTGCTTATCAACAAAAAGGAAGAAGAATAAAAAAATGACAACTTTACTTATAATTTTAGCTCACCCACATACTGACGACTTTAGCTGGTCTCTTGCTACAGTAGAAGAATTCAAAAAATCTTATCAAGAGTCTCATCCTTTAGATAAAATAATCATCCGTGATTTATTTTCAGAAAAGGTCCCAGCTCTTGATAATGAAACTTTTGCTGCTTGGAAACGTAATAAATATGCTCCTGATACACTGAGTGCTGATGATAAAAATTTACTACATCGACACGAAGAATATTTAGAAGAATTTCTATCAGCTGACAAATATGTTTTCGTCAACCCTATGTACAACGGCTTTGTCACTGCTGAATTGAAACAATATATTGATGTTATTGCTGTGCCTAGAAAACTTTTCCGTTATACTGAAAATGGTCCGATTGGCTTACTTGAAGGAAAAAAATCGCTTCATATTCAATCAGCCGGAGGATTTTATCATAATGAACAAGACCCAACACATATGGCTAACGATTTAGGTGCTGCTTATATTGACCAAACAATGAAAATGGTAGGAATTACTGACGAGAACCGTCAACAACTTTTCGTAGAAGGATATGCTCGCTACCCAGAACGTGCGGATGAATTAAAAGAAAAAGCATTTACCAGTGCAGAAAATTTTGGGAAAGCCTTCTAATTCCCTTTTATTGTATAATGTAAGCATGGATAAGATGACCTCAGCAGACCTAAACCAACAAATCTCAAAAGAATTGCATGAGTTACGACATGCAACTGACAATCGTTCTCAGGAAAGAAGCTGGATTTTAGCTCAATTAGATAATGATAAATTGGAAAAAGAAGTTTTGACTTTGTCAGTTGTTGCCCTTCACATTTTGTCAGCTTTGACCAAAGAAGATTTAACCGGTATTAAATTAGCCACAAAATTATCCGTCACTCGTGGCGGAGTGACTCGTGCTGTCCAAAATTTAATCAAATATCAGTTTTTAACTACTTATCAATCTGAAAGTGATAAAAAGAAAATTTTCTATCACCTGACAGTCAAAGGTCGAAAAGTAGCGACCATTCACGATAAAATGCATAAAATCATGGATATTAGACTTGGACAAATTTTCGATAAATATAATGAACAAGAAAAATCAATTATTTTGAGCTTTCTGTCTGATTTCAATCTGACAGAAGCAGGACTTTTTGATTCAGAATAAGTCAAAAAAAAACCTAGCAAATCAATTTGCTAGAGTTTTTTATTTTGCTTCATAATGAAAATCTGGGTTCAATTCTTTATCAAGTTCTGCAAAAGCAACTTCCATTCGACGGTTAACTTCGGCAATGCCTGCTTCATCCATCTTTTTAATATCTGAAATATCAATTGGATGTCCAATATTTATTGACACTTTTTGACGCTTGAAAACACCTTTCATCGTCAAAGGCCCTTGATAGACGGCAGGTACAATTCGGACTTTTGCCATTTTAGCAATGACCGCAACCCCACCTTTCATCTCTGCACTATGACGACTTCCTGATGGAAACATAATCATTGATTTATCTGATTCTTTAAGCATTTTAACCGCATGTTTTAAAGGCTTAGTTCCTGGATTTTCGCGGTCAACTGGAAAGGCACCACACATTTTAATCCACCAACCCCCAAAACCTTTAAACAATTCTTTTTTCGCCATGAAAATAAATTGTTTAGGACGAGTTGCAAAAGCAAACCAAACTGGCTCCCAAGCCATTCGGTGAGGGGCGACTAATATATAATTTTCATCTTTAGGAATTCGGTCAACATTGTAGTATTTACTTTTTCCATTCAAAATCAAAAGTAAAAAAGCGACAAGATTGCGTAAAAAGACATAAAAGATTCGATGTTGTTTTTCATATTCTTTCATTTTTGGGTAATTTACTCCTCATATCATAGTTGCTGATAACTTCCCTATTTTAACTTATTTTAGTAATTTTAGCAATTTTTGTCCGCTCCAAAATGATGACAAAAAAATGGTTCCAAAAGATTTTGAAACCATTTTTTATAATATCTTTTTATTTTTCTTCTGATTTTCTGCTTCGACGATTTCCATAAGCAAAATAAATCAAAATTCCAATAAGGAACCAAATTCCTGAATAAAGTTTTGCTTGCACATCCAATCCCCAAAATACAAATAATGAACCAATAAAACCAAGAGCTGGTAAAACTGGATAGAAAGGCATTTTGTAAGTTGCTTCTGGCAAATCTTTTCCTTGACGACGACGAAGTGAATAGATTCCAAGTGTAACAAACATGAAAGCAATCAAAGTTCCTGCTGAAATAAGTTGAGCAAGGAAAGCAAAGGGGAAGAATGCCCCGATGACAATAGCAACAATGGCTAAGGTCCACACACCATTTGCTGGAAGATTTCGAGCATTCATTTTACCCAAACCTTTAGATAAAAGTCCATCGCGTCCAAAAGCATAAAGCAAACGTGAACCTGCAAGAACCATTCCCAAAAGGGCGATAAACATTCCGGCAAGTGCAATAGCTGTTACAACTTCTGATAAAACAGAATAACCTGATTGTTGAAGAGCCCAACCAACTGGCGCTGCATTTCCTGCATAGGCTGAGTAAGGATGCATCCCTACAAGTACCAAGGTTACTGCTGCAAATAGAACAACAGCAATTAGAAGCGACCCAATAATTCCACGTGGCATTGTTTTTTTGGGGTTTTTAGCTTCCGCTGAATTGGCTGCAATTGAATCAAAACCGATATAGGCCAAGAAAATCATTGATACCCCAGACCAGATTCCCGAGAAGCCACCAAAACCTGTTTTGGGATTGTGTGGTGGAATAAATGGATGATAATTTGCTGGCTTAATGACCGTAATCCCAACAATGATGAAAGCAATGACAGCCGCTACTTTAAGCACAACAAGAATTTGACTGATTCGTCCAGCATCAGATGCCCCACGAAAGACAATAATTGCCGAGAGTAAAATGACTAAAAGTGAAATAATATCGACAACTCCACCGTCTGTACCAAATGGATTGGCCAATACTTTTGGGAGATGGAAACCGAGTGGCGCTAGCAATTGTTGCAGATTTGCTGAGAAGCCTGAACCAACAAAGGCAACGGCAATAAAATATTCCGCAAGCAAAGCCCAACCAGCAATCCAACCAAAACCTTCGCCAAATAAGACTGAAATCCAAGAATAGGCTGAACCCGCAAATGGCATCACTGTTGACATTTCAGCATAAGCCAAGGCAACAAAACCAGCGACCAATGCAGCAAGCAGGTAAGAAAAGACAACACCTGGGCCTGCAAATTGAGCAGCGACCTGACCTGGTAAAGTAAAAATAGAAGTCGAAATAATTGTTCCAACACCTAGTGCAAGAAAATCACGTGTGGTTAACACCTGATTATAGTGTTTATCTGCATCTCGATAAAGCTCAAAATCAGCTTTTCTCATAAATCCCATAATAAATCCTCATTTTTCTGAATTTGTAACTAAATAATTTCAATAAACTGTATTTTACCGAATTGTCTGATAATTGTCAAGAACTAACTTTATGCAGTATAAAAATATTTTTTCCAAAAAAAAATTACTGACAGACTTGTCAGTAAATTATTTCTTGGAAATTGAGTTCTGTCAGTACTTTTGGCGCCTTTAGATGATAAGTTTTCAAACCTGCTGCTTGTGCGCCCAAGATATTATCCGCATTGTCATCAATAAATAAAGTTTCATCAGCCTTTAAATTTGAGTGACGAAGAACCTCTTGAAAACTTTCAACTGTTGGCTTTCTTAAATGCAAGTCATGTGAATAATAAGTTTTTCTAAAATAAGTTGATAGAGGCTGACCCATTTCTTCGATACAACGTTGCTCAAAACACTTAGCGTGAATAGCATTCGTATTTGAAAAAAGATAGAGTGAAAAATCTGCTGACAGCTCTGTCAGTAAATCCATTCGTTCTTTTTGGAAATCTTTTAGAATTAAATTCCAATTTTCTTCAATTATTTCATCTGTCAGTTGGCTATTTGTTGCTTCTCTAAACTTGTCATAAAAAATTTCGGGAGAAATAAGACCTAATTCTAATTTCTCAAAAAAATCGACTTGCTTTTGCGGATTAAAATAAGCAGAAAAATCTTTTATTCCTAAGTTCTCAAAGGAATTGACCATTCGTTCAAAACCTAAGTCTAAAATTACACCACCTAAATCAAAAATAATATTTTTTACAGTCATTATTAACCTTCTTTCAAATAAGGAACACCGATAGAACGTGTAGCAGCATAAACTTCTTCCTCCTGATTGCGGTCATTAACCATGCGGAACAAAAAGTTAAAAATAGGAACAATAACAAAGAGCCAATGTCCATAAAATGGAAAAATAATGGCAATAATCATGATAACAACATTCATTAGAATAGTTGAAAATAGCCTGATTAACCAAACACGACGCCAGAATTTAAAAGATTTAGGCATTTTATGAAAATGATCTTTAGTAATTGAATAACTTAAAAGCTCCTGCTGAAGTAAAATCACAATCAAAACCAGACCAAAATTCAGGGCACTAAATGATGTTGGAGCAACCATAATCCATTTGGTCAACAGCGGAATTAGTGAAAGCAAACCAATAAAGATAAAATCTTGAACAATAATTTTTTCCGTAATTTCCTCTGTCAGAGCAAAAATCTTGTGACGATTGAACCAAAAATTAGCTGTAACAACAAAACTAACTAAGAAGATTCCAACTGAACTGATGAACTCCCAATAACCTTGATTACCAGAAGGGACAGGAATTTCAAGGAGCATAATAGTAATGATGACCGCAATAATTCCGTCAGCAAATGCTTCAATGTGATGACGGAGCTTTTGTTTTCTAAGCTTTTCATCTTCTAAAGCATGATGAGTCATTGATTCTTGCAATTCTTCACTCGTCATCTTGGCATATTGTGGATGCGTATTGAGAAACTCTTCTTTAAGTTCTTCACGCGCTTGAATCATCTCCGGATTGCTTTGCATTTCCTCAATTTTTCGTTTCTGACGTTCAGTCAGGTTTTGACTTTGTTGTTTTCTAGCCTGCTCTTTTGAATAACCGTTATCAAGTGAGCCAATAATATTATTTTGCCAAATTTCACCAACTTGGTCAGGTTTTTCTGAGGGCTGATAAGTTTTTATTTTACTGACAGAGCGAACAGGAACCCGTTTTTTTACGCTACTTTTTTGCAGTCTTTTAGGCATTTTTTCTAGCTTCTTTCGTATCTAAAATAATAGTGACAGGGCCATCATTTATCAACTCAACTTGCATATCAGCCCCAAAAACTCCTGCTTTAACCGGCACAATCTGAGCTAAGCTATCATTAAATTTTTCATACATTGCTTTAGCAAAATCAGGTTTTCCTGCTGCAGAAAAGCTCGGACGATTCCCTTTTTTAGTCTCCGCATACAAAGTAAACTGAGAAATTGACAAAATCTCTCCTTGAATATCTTGAACAGAGAGATTCATTTTATCAGCTTCATCTGAAAAAATACGCATTTGCGCGATTTTACGTACTGCATAATCCAAATCAAAATTACTGTCAGCATCTTCAACCCCAACCAACAACAAAAAACCTTGATTAATTTTTTCCTTAATGACTCCATCAATACTGACAGAAGCTGTCTTTACACGTTGAATTACTATTTTCATAATCTTTATATTTCACTCCTATGATAATCTCTTTACTGACAGTATAGCACAAAAAGTCCAATTTTAATCAGCTCTCTTTGGGCATTTATTCATTTTAATAACCTCAAAAGAAAGCTTGACATCACAGGACTCTTTAGGTATTATCATAAATAGGTACTAAGATAAGATAAAAAAACAATAAAGGAAAAAAATGGAAGAATTAGCGATTGTTGTCCCCGTTTATAACGAAGAAGAAACGCTTGAGCTCTTTATTAAAGAGGTAAATGACAAAACAGAAAAACTCGAGCTAAAAAAGGTTTTTTACTTTGTAAACGACGGTTCTAGTGACCAAACGCTTCCTCTTATAAAAAAATTAGCGAGTCAAGTTGATAATATTAACTACATTAGTTTCTCAAGAAATTTTGGTAAAGAAGCAGCTTTACTTGCTGGTTTAGAAGCTACTACAGAACCTCTTGTTACAGTAATGGATGTTGATTTACAAGATCCACCTGAACTACTTGTTTCTATGTATCAGAAACTTCAAGAAGGTTATGATAGTGTTGGTGCTCGCAGAATTTCACGTTCTGGTGAATCTCCACTGATTTCATTTTTCTCTCGACTTTTTTATAAGATTATTAATAAAGTATCGACTACACCTATTGTAGACGGAGCCAGAGATTTTCGGCTTATGACTCGTCAAGTTGTGGATAGTATTTTGACACTCAGAGAAAATAATCGTTTTTCAAAAGGGCTTTTTTCTTGGGTCGGTTATGATGTAACTTATTTAGAATACGAAAATCACGAACGAAGTGCTGGTCAAACTTCTTGGTCTTTTAGTCAACTTCTCCGTTATTCTATTGATGGGATTATAAATTTTTCGGAAATGCCGCTCAATATTGCGACATTTGTTGGCTTTTTTAGTTTTTTAGCCTCACTTTTACTCAGTATTTTTTATCTTCTTAAAACACTGATTTACGGTGACCCTGTTCAAGGTTTCCCAACTTTGATTGTTTTGATTTTACTTTTAGGCGGCTTACAACTTCTCTCTCTTGGAATTATTGGTAAATATATCGCTAAAATATTCCTGGAAACAAAAAAACGTCCCAATTATATTATTAAAGAAAGTAATCTAAAAGAGCTTGACTAAGTCAAGCTCTTTTTTTAAGCATTTGTCCGTTTTACAGAATAAACATCTGGGGTCATTTTGATTTTATCAACAATCAAAGTCAAATCTGATAGATTTTTAATGCCTAAAGCGATGTGAATATTCGCCATTTTTTTATCTTTAGTGGGTTGAGCATTAATTGAAATCAAATTTTTAGTAGAATTTGATAAAACTTGCATCACATCGTTGAGTAATCCAGGACGATTAAAGCCATAGACATCAATATTAGCGACATATTCTTTCACTAAGTTTTCTGAATCATCCCATTCAACTTCAACAAGTCTTTGTTCAAAGTCTTCCATACTTCGCACATTTTGACAATCAGCTCTATGAACTGAAACACCACGCCCTTTTGTAATATACCCCACAATTGGGTCCCCTGGAACAGGATTACAACATTTGGCGATACGAACAAGTAGGCTATCAATACCAGAAACACTGACTCCACCATCGTGACGAATCTTCATGATGTTTTTACTTGATTCGCGTTTAACTTCACCCTTCATCAGCTCTTCAGCTTCGGCTTTTTGTTTGGCTCTCTCAACTTCACGACGTTCATTTTCAGTTAAACGATTGGCAATTGTTGTTGCTGAAAGCTCACCAAATCCAATTGCTGCATACAAAGCTTCCGCATTACGGTAGCTAATCTTATTGAAGACTTCATCTAGATGTTTCTTATCTAAATACTGATTTGGTACAAATCCACCTTCTTCCAAAGCTTCTTGTAACATTTCACGGCCTTTATTGACCGACAATTCTTTATCTTGGTTCTTAAAGAATTGTTTGATTTTGTTTCTGGCTTTATTAGTTTTAACTAGATTAATCCAGTCACGGCTTGGTCCAAAAGAGCTTGAGCTGGTAATAATTTCAACCCGATCACCTGTTTTTAGTTGAACAGATAATGGTTTCATTCGTCCATTTACTTTCGCTCCAGTCGCATGGTCACCAACTTTTGTATGGATAGCATAAGCAAAGTCAATAGGACCTGAACCTCTTGGTAATTCTTGGACTTCACCATTTGGAGTGAAGACATAAATCTTATCTGATAAAATATCTTCTTGAACGGCTTTGACAAAATCTTCTGCTGAATCACCAGCTTCTTCACGCAATTCCACAAGTTCATGAATCCAATTCAAGGTTTCAGAAATTTCATGAACATCAACTTTTGCTTTAATTCCTTGTTTGTAAGCCCAGTGAGCGGCAACCCCAAACTCAGCGATTTGGTGCATTTCTCGTGTTCTAATTTGGAATTCCATTGGCCCTTTGGGACCATAAACGGTTGTATGGACAGATTGATAACCATTGGCTTTTGGATTGGCAATATAGTCTTTAAAACGACCTGGCATTGGTTTCCAAAGGTCATGAATATAACCTAAAGTTGTGTAAACGTCACTTGTTGTTTCTGTGATACAACGAATGGCAATAAGGTCATAAATCTCATCAAAACGTTTCTTCTTATCGTGCATTTTACGATAAATAGAATAAATATGTTTTGGACGACCGTAAATTTCTGCATCAACTCCAGCTTTTTCAACTCGTTCTTGTAATTTACCAATTACTTCAGCAACAAGCGCTTCACGAGCTGTTCTTTTTTCATTCATGAGACCACGAATGCGATAAAATTCTGCTTCTTCAAGATAACGGAATGATAAATCTTCTAATTCCCACTTGATACTGGCAATCCCCAAGCGATGAGCAAGAGGGGCATAAATTTCCATGGTTTCACGTGAAATCCGCTTTTGTTTATCTGGTCTGAGATGTTTAAGCGTGCGCATATTGTGCAAGCGGTCAGCCAATTTGACCAAAATAACACGAATGTCTTTGGACATAGCCATAAGCATCTTACGGTGGTTTTCAGCCAATTGTTCTTCGTGTGACTTATACTCAACTTTACCTAACTTAGTAACTCCATCAACAATTTCAGCAATTTCGTCGCCAAATAATTCTTGCAAATCACCTTGGGTAAAATTGGTATCTTCAACAACATCATGCAAAAAACCACAGGAAACGGTAACGGCATCCAGTTTTAATTTGGCTAAAATTCCTGCAACTTGGGTAGGGTGGACAAAGTAAGCTTCTCCTGATGCACGATATTGGTCTGCATGGGCAAGTGAAGCACAAGCAAGTGCTTTTTCTACGAGTAAAAGGTCTGTTTCATTCATGTAGTCAGAACAGATATTGACAACCTCTGCTCCGGTTAAATCTGGTTCTTTAGGCATAACTTTAGATACTAGACCATTTTAAAAATGACTCTAAAATGGTGACCAGTTTTCCTCCTTATTTAGATTAATATATCATCTCATCAAATTTTGTAAGTTAAGGTTTATTTCACTTAATTTAATCTATTCTATCACATTTGTAGGTTAAGCAAAAGGATGACTATTGCAAAACTAAAGATAAAACTCCGATTATTCGGAGTTTATTTATTTTTTTCATTATAATCGGTTGAGGGTTGAATCATTTGTAGCATTTGCTCAGTTGTGGTAGAACTCATCATTCTAAAGCGTGGTAGCGTTAATAGACCATCACTTTCTTTGGCTGCTATTGCAATAGCACCATTACGGCCCGGGTCAAGCAAACCAAACTTATAACCTAACTCGTTAGCTAAATTCAAGGTATTCTGGTTATAACCCCCTGCTGGATAACAGATGATATCAGTTTTTTGCTCGAGGTTTTTATCTAAATCTGCTTTTGATTGTTCAAGTTCTGTTCGTTGAGCTTCCAAAGTGAGCTTTCCTAAATCAGGATGGCTGACCGTATGACTGCCAAAATCAACAAGTCCACTTGCTTTCATTTCCTTGATTTGCTCCCAGGTCAAAATTCCGCCTTGACCTTTATTCACATAACCTGTAATAATAAAATTCGTGGCGTGCATATTGTATTTTTTCAATAAAGGGAAAATTTCAGTATACATTGTGACTGAACCATCATCAAAAGTAAGCCAAACCATTTTATCACTTGGTTTTTCTTTGGTCGTTAGAATTTTTTCGGCATCTGAGCCACTAACCGTTGTGTAGCCTTTTTCTTTCAGCGCTTTTAATTCATTTTCAAAGGTTACAATATTGATGTTATTACTATCTTGTGGGAGCTGATCGGCCCTTGAAGTGACATAATGAAACATCAAAATGGGCAGTTGATTTTCATTTGTTCCAGCCAGCCATTTTGTTTCTTTTGGTTGAGAAGCACTAGATGAGGCAGTGCTTTTAGCTTTTTCTTGACTTGAAGTTTGACTGCTTTTTGGGCTTGTATTTGTTTTAGGACTTAACAAATGAACCCCAGCAAAAGCAATTGCAATTATTCCAATTAAAAGAACGAAAACTGTGAGGATTGAAGCCCAGCGAATTCGTTTTTTGTTATGTTGTGCACGTTTTTTCATAATCGATTTCCTAAAAATTTTTCTTTATTTATAATAATTCAAAATAAGCTGAAATACTTGAGAGGGCATATAATGGAGCCGTTTCTGCTCTTAAAATTCGCGGCCCTAAGCCAATCATTTTTGCACCTAAATCGGAAAATTTTGTGATTTCGTCTGGACTAATTCCGCCTTCTGGTCCAAAAATGATAAGTACTTTTTGGTTGAGTGACATTTCTGTCAGTGCTTGTTTGAACATTGTTTTCTCACCCATTTTTGCTGATTCTTCATAAGCGATAAGAACTTGGTCAAAATCAGTAAACTTATCAAGTAAATCAGTAAATTGCTCAAAAAGTTGAAGTTCTGGAATCATTTGTCTGCGTGATTGTTCGGCTGCTCCTAGAGCAACTTTTTCCAATTTTTCTTGTTTTTTTGTCAGTTTTTTCTTGTCCCATTTACTGACAGAAGCTTTAAAAGGTGCTGACCAAATGGCTGTAGCTCCTAATTCTGTTGATTTTTCAACAATAAAATCGAGCTTGTCTCCTTTAGGAAATCCTACAGCTACTGTAATTTGAACAGGCAATTCTGAGGACTCTGTCAGTAATTTTATCAGCTTCACTGATTGGTCACTTGGCGAAATGACTTCTGACAGCCCAATTTCACCATCAGTAAAAACAAGACGGATTTGGTCACCACTTTTAGCCCGCATCACAGTGAAAATATGATGAGCTGCTGCTTGATTTTCAATGATAAATTCTTCGCCCAGTTCCGGTAATTTTTTAAATACAAAATATTGGTTGGCCATATTTTTTCCAATCATTTCTTAGAATAAAGTTTTGAATCTAATCTTTTCTTTATTGTGCTTCTCCATTGACTGAAAGATAAACGACTTTATTTAAGCCTTTTATCCACCAATGACGCCTTCACGATTTTCTGTTTTCTTGAAAATCAGGCAGTTCCATTCGCCTTGAATCATTCGTGTTTCAAGGAAAAATCCAGCTTTTTCTGCTGATGCAATGACTATGTCCGCTTTGTCAGCAATAATTCCTGACATAATGAGATAGCCTTCTTCTTTGACCAAGCGGAATGCGTCTTCTGTCATTAAAACAAGGATATCAGCCAAAATATTAGCCACAATGACATCCGCTTTTTTGTCAATTCCTTCAAGCAGATTGTTTGCTGAAACATGAATTTTTTCATGACCAGGATTGAGTTGAATATTTTCTAAAGCCACGCGCACAGCCACTTCATCAATATCATAAGCAAATATTTCTGATGCGCCAAGATATGAAGCTGCAACTGACAGCACGCCCGAACCTGTTCCAACGTCAAGTAACGTTTCTCCACCACGAAGAACTTGTTCTAAGGCATAGAGTGACATTTTGGTCGTTGGATGTGTCCCCGTCCCAAAAGCCATACCAGGGTCAAGTCGAATCAATTTTTCAGAGCCTGTCGCCACGTAATCCTCTGTCCAACTCGGCACAATGGTTAAATCATGCGTAATTCGTGCTGGTTCAAAATACTTTTTCCAAGCTTCTGCCCAATTTGTTTCTGACAGGTTATTCGTTGTTACTGACAGACCTGTCAGTGAAAAATAATCACTCAAATTTGCGATTTTATGTTCAATTTCGGCTTTGAGTTCCACAATTGGCATATTTTCTGGATAATAAGCAGTAATTTCAACAAAATCAGATTGTTCAATTTCAGGAAGAACTTCGCCAAATTGGTCTTCGTGATTAAGATAATCAGCACTGTCATTAATTTCAACGCCGGCTGACCCCGCCTCTATCAGCAAAGCTGAAATGGCCTCTTCGGCTTCCCGACTGATTTTTATTGTGATTGAATTCCAATTATTCATTTATTTCATCTTTCTTTCTATGATTTATCTCGGCCTACAAAAGAGTTCTTTCCCAGTAAGAAACCAATCGCTCGCCTAACATTTCGCTCGATAGCTTCTTCTGTTTTCAACCTTGCAATATAACGATTAATTTCAACTTGTTTAGAGGGAATTAATTGGTCAAATACTTTTTTTGCTTCCGGATTTTTGGCTAATGCTTCACTTAAAACTTGTGCTTGTTTGACAATTCGTGGCTCTGAATCATAGGAAATTGTAAAATCAAAGATTTCCCCGATTCTTTTAGGCGAATTTTTCAGCATCGTCGTATTGACATATAAGCGCCAATCCCCTTTGAAAAACATGAGATTTTGCTGATAAGTTTTTTCATTAATCTGACCACAAATAGGAATGGGCGATTTTTCTCGTCCTGAATCCTGAAATATTTTCTGCAAAATATCTGGTGGTACAGCCACAAAGGGATTGATACCGATAATTTCCAGTTCAGCTTGAAAACTATAACTTTTCATAGTGACCTTAAAGTCCTCTTTCCTGTCAGTAAAAATTTACTTTTCAAGTTTTTTTAGTTCTCTTTGCATTCGCGAAACAAATTTTTTTGCTGACTTAAAATCTTCATCATCAACATATTCAACAGCATCTTCAAGCAAATCAATCCAACTCAATATCTCTGAGTTAAAATTGTTCACATCGTACTTTTTAAATTCTGTCAGTAAAATTTTAAGCGTCTTTACTAACTGTAAGCTCCGATAACGCCGCTCTGAGCGGCGTTTTGCCAAAGTTCGTGCATAATCTTGTTCGGGATTTTCCCAAGGATGAAGTTTCTGAGTCATTTTTCTCCCAATACTGTTTAATTTTTCATGCAAACCATTTCTTGTGTTTGTGCAAGCCTGTATAACTGCAGTTCAACTACCAATTTTTAAGAAAAATTAGAGATGAACTAGCATAAGAATTAATCAGTAATTACAAAATACGAGTTGTCCATTCTTCACAGTTAATGACATCAGAAACTAGACCTTCATAAAATTCTGGTTCATGTGAAACCATCAAAACAGTTCCCGGATATTCAATAAGTGCACGCTTGAGTTCTTCTTTAGCGTCCACGTCCAAATGATTGGTTGGTTCATCCAAGATGAGAATGTTAGATTCGGTATTCATTAATTTAGCAAAACGTAATTTTGCTTGTTCTCCACCTGAAAGAACATAAACACGTGATTCAATTTGTTTAGCCGTCAAGCCCACCCGAGCAAGTGCCCCGCGGAGTTCTGCTTGATTCCAACTTGGATACTCATCCCATAAATCATCAAGTACCGTTTTTTGCGAAGGATTTTTGATTTCTTGCTCATAGTAAGCAATATCTTGGAAATTCCCTTTTTCAACTTCTCCATCAAGACTTGGAATCAAGCCCATTAAACTCTTAAGCAAAGTCGATTTCCCAATCCCGTTGGAACCAATAAAGGCAATTTTTTGTCCAGCTTCTACTTTTAAATTAATTTCTGACGACAAAGGTTCATTGTAACCAATGACTAAATCTTTCGCCTCAAAAACGAGACGACTTGGTTTTCTACTAAATTTAAAATCAAAATGAGGTTTTGGCTTTTCAGAAATAGTCTCAACAATTTCCATTTTCGCCAATTTTTTCTCACGCGCTTTTGCTTGACCAGATGTTGCCACATTCGCTTTTTTACGGGCAATGAAATCTTTAAGTTTAGCTTGCTCAGCGACCTGCGCATTATGCAAAGATTCAAGCTGTGCCTTTTTCTCTTCAAAGACACGTTCAAATTCCGCATACCCCATTGAATAGCGGGTAATCCCTAGACCATGCACATGATAAATGATATTGACCACTTCATCCATAAATGGCACATCATGCGAAATCAAAATAAAGGCATTTTCATAGTTTTTAAGGTAATTTTTCAACCATAAAATATGTTCTTCATCCAAATAGTTTGTTGGTTCATCCAAAAGCAAGATATCTGGTTTTTCAAGCAAAAGTTTACCAAGTAAAATTTTTGTTCTTTGCCCTCCAGAAAGCTCGGCTACATCTTTATCCAAAAGAGGAGTTAAACCAAGACCTCGTGCTGTTTCTTCAACTTTGGCATCAATGAGATAAAAGTCACTATTATCCAATTCTTCTTGAAGTTCTCCGACATTCTCAAGCGCAGCATTCATCTCATCTTCTGACATTTCTGCCATTTTCATGTAAGTATCATTAATTTTCGCTTCTATATCAAAAAGATATTGAAAAGCCTCAGCCAATGCTTCACGCGTCGTTTTACCTTTTCCAAGCGCAGCGTGTTGATCCATATAGCCAACCCGGTGTTTTTTAGACCAGATTACTTTTCCCTCATCAGGAACCAGAGTTCCTGTGATAATATTCATGAAAGTTGATTTACCCTCACCATTTGCCCCAACAAAGCCGATGTGCTCACCTTTTAGCAAACGGAAACTTACATCTTCAAAAATTGCGCGGTCACCAAAACCGTGGGATAGATTTTTTACATTTAAAATACTCATTTTTTATTTCTTAAATCTTTCTAAATTTCTTAATATCTTGGATACTTATAAAAGTCTGTTTCAGACAAATCAGCAATGCCATTTTCAAAAGCTTCTTTATCCCAATTGACTGAAAATTCTTCGGCAGCTTCATCAGCTAGAAAGTCCATTAAATCATCCAAGCCTTGATCGGCACTTTCTTGTAAAAATTGAGCAAAATAAGCCAAAAATTCACGAGATAAGCCTTTTTCATCATAAGGAATTGTTGCCAAATAATCATTTTCATCAAAACGTGATTTAGCTGGATTATAAAATAAAACTGCATCCTCATAGACGATATTTTCTGCTGATTCTACTCCTTCTGCATCAGTCAAAAGCGCTCCAGAACTATTTTCTGCCTCTAGTAAAAAGCTGACTTCTACCGCAAAATTACGCTTATCCCAATTCATTTCAAAATCATAAGTAAATCCTTTTTCTAAAACTTCTTCCAAAACATCTAAAAATCCAAATTTAGCCATTGTTCACACCCTCTTTATATTATGTTAAAATAATTATAACAAAAATTTGCTCTAGAAAAGTCGCAAGACTTAATAAATCAGTTCATTTAATAGCTTTTTTACGTTTATAATGTGTAAATAGATATTTTTTTAGAATTTGGAGAAAGATTTAATGGAAATTAGAAAAATAGAACCACGTGACTTTGTCAAAGTTGCTCAATTGGAAAATGAAAACTGGACCCTAGCTTCAACTCCACATGTCATGGATTCCTCAGCAGAAAAAATTATCGGTAAAATTATGACTGGAACCACTTATTTTCTGGCAGTAGAAAATGATGAAATTCTTGGAATACTTGATTACGGCCCCCGCCACAAATCTGAATTTGGAAGACATACTGTCACCTTTGGCATTATGACAGCACAAGAAGCCAGAGGTAAGGGCGTAGCTACTACACTAATAAACTTCTTTATTGATTTTGCAAAAAAAGAAGGATTCAAAAAAATTACAATTCAAGTGATGGGTTCAAATCCAGCAGCCTTGAAACTTTATAATAAATTAGGCTTTGTTGAAGAAGGACGTTTGAAAAAAGAATTTTTCATTGATGGTGAATATATTGATGATTGCATTCTCGCCTTCTATCTAGACAAAAGCCTTATGTAAACCAGATTTACATTTGTTGTAAACCTATGGATTGGAGAATAATATGGCACAAAATCTTGCAAGACGAATGAGACCAAGAAATATTGATGAAATTGTTGGACAAAAACATTTAGTTGGTAAAGGAAAAATCATTCGCCGAATGGTCGAAACTCAACTTCTTTCAAGTATGATTCTCTACGGACCTCCTGGCATTGGTAAAACTTCAATTGCTTCAGCGATTGCTGGAACAATGAATGTCGCTTTTCGGACATTTAATGCAACGACAGATACTAAAAAAAGACTTCAAGAAATTGCCTCAGAAGCCGAATTTTCTGGCCAACTTGTTTTATTACTTGATGAAATTCATCGCCTAGACAAACCTAAACAAGATTTTCTTTTACCACTTTTAGAAAATGGACAAGTTATTTTAATTGGAGCAACAACCGAAAACCCTTATTTTTCAGTTGTTCCAGCGATTCGTTCTCGCGTACAGATTTTTGAATTAAAACCTTTAGAGCCAGAAGATTTAGAATTTGCTGTAAACCTAAGTTTACAAGATAAAGAATGTGGATTTGATTTTGATGTGACCATTGACGATGATGCACTTTACTTTTTAATTCATTCGACTAATGGGGATTTACGTTCTACTTTTAATGCCTTAGAATTAGCCGTCCTTTCCTCAGAAGAACATCATGTCACTTTAGATGATATGGAAAATTCTTTACAAAGAAAAGCTGCAACTTTTGATAAAGATGGCGATGCTCATTATGACTTGCTTTCTGCTTTACAAAAGTCAATTCGTGGTTCTGATGTCAACGCAAGTTTACACTATGCGGCTCGTTTAATTGAGGGCGGAGATTTGCAGAGTCTAGCCCGGCGCTTAACCGTTATGGCTTATGAAGATATTGGTTTAGCAAATCCTGATGCCGCACTTCATACGGTTTCAGCATTATCAGCAGCCGAAAAACTCGGTTTTCCTGAGGCACGGATTCCCCTTGCCAATATCATTATTGACTTGGCTTTATCCCCTAAATCAAATGCGGCTTATTTAGCGATGGATGAAGCCATTGCTGATTTAGGAAAATATGGAAATCTTGCTGTACCACCACACTTACAGGATGGCCATTACGCTGGGGCAAAGGATTTAGGAAGGTCTGTAGAATACCAATATGCTCATAATTTTCCTAATCACTGGGTAAACCAACAGTACTTACCTGATAAAATTAAAAATGCTGATTATTTCCGTCCTGATGATATGGGAAGATATGAAAAAGCACTCCACAGTCGTAAAGAATGGATTGATGAACAAAAAAAGAGGAGCTGACAAATCTGTCAGTAAATAGAGCACAATAAAATTTACTGACAGAAAGTGAAAAATATGGTAGAACAAATCACTCAACTTAAGTTGTCAACAATTGTAAAAAACCCTTACCAGCCTCGTCTTGTTTTTGATGAGGATAAATTAAAAGAATTGGCTAATTCTATCCAAGAAAATGGCGTTTTACAACCCATAATCGTTCGTAAATCAAAACTTGTTGGCTATGAGCTTTTAGCAGGTGAACGTCGGTTTCAAGCTTCAAAATTAGCTGGTTTAGAAACTATACCAGCAATTATTAGAAGCTATTCTGATGAAGAAATGATGACTCTCTCAATTTTAGAAAATTTGCAGAGAGAAAATCTCAATCCACTAGAAGAGTCCAAAAGCTTGGCACAACTGGCTGACAAATTGGGAATGACCCACGATCAAATCGCTAAGGCCCTTGGAAAATCAAGGTCTTATGTCTCTAATCTTATTCGTTTACTTGGTTTGCCTGACACAACTTTGAAGCATGTTGAAAATCGAGATATTTCACCTGCTCACGCTAGAACACTTTTAGCTGAAAAAAATCCTAAAAAGCAATTAGAGCTCGTTGATAAAATAATTAAAGAGCAGCTCAATGTCAGAGCACTTGAAGCTATTATTTATGGTGAAGAAAAAGTTACTGACAAATCTGTCAGTAAATTAAATATCAATCTTTTTACTGACGAAACTGAAAAAGAACTGATGAAAAAATTGGGAAATAGGGTTAAGATTCAAGCAAATAAAAAATATCAAGGGAATTTATCCATTCATTTTGATAATCTTGATGAACTGGAACATCTAATAAAATTACTAAAAAAATAAAAAAATTTACTGACAGAGGACTTTTAAGCATTCCGTCAGTAAATTTTTTTTATCCTCTTAAAGCCCGAAGCGCATAGAGAATTGAAACAACATCAATGATCTCTTGGAACAAAGCTCCAATCACAGCTGGAATCACTCCCAGAGCTGCAATAAACATCAAAATAATACAAATGATAATCCCAATCATAACCGCTTGTTTAGCAATTTTTAACGTATCACGACTGATTTCAATAGATGTCGTCACTTTCCTAAGGTCATTTTGCAATAGAACAATGTCAGCCGCTTCACTTGCAACTGTACCTGAGCCCACACCAATCGAAATTCCAACATCTGCTGTGGCTAGAGCTGGAGCATCATTAACTCCATCTCCAATCATAATTACTGGTCTATTCGTCGCATTTTTAATAAATTTTAATTTTTCATCTGGCATCAAACCTGCATAAACATTGTCAATTCCAACAGTGCTCGCAATTTTATCAGCAACAAGTTGATTGTCACCCGTCAACATTGTAATCTTTTCAAGACCAATTTTTCTCATCTGAGCAATTGTTTCTTTAGCTTCTGGTCTTAAAGTATCAGAGAATGTGACCGCCCCAACATATTTACCTGCTTTACTCACATAAAATGCTGTTTCATAGTTGAGATTTTCAGGTGCAAAAGCAAAAGACCTTCGGCCAATTTTAATTTCTTGACCTTCGATTTCTCCAATCACACCAAGTCCAGCAACCTCAGTTAAAGAGGTCAATTTTAATGGTTGAACCTTTTTATTTTCAGCATATTCAACAACAGCTTTTGCCAAAATATGACCACTTGATTTTTCAACCGTGTAAACCAACTGTAAAAGTTCTACTTCATCTACCGTTTCTATTGGTTTTAGGCTGTCAACCTTAATTGTCCCCTCAGTAATTGTACCTGTTTTATCTAAAAATATTTCCCGAGCTTTTGCTAATTTTTCGATGACTGTTCCATTTTTGATTAAAGCTCCATTTTGACTAGAGCGACTCATTCCCGAAACAAACGCGATAGGAGCTGCCAGAATCAATGGACAAGGGCTTGCAACCACTAGGACTTCCGCAATTCGTACTGGGTCACCAGAAATAAAGTAAGCAACTGCTGCAATAAGATAGGCAATAATTGTAAAAGGAACAGCATAACGATCAGCCAGACGTACAAATTGAGCTGGAGTTTTCTCCGTTTCTTTAACCAGTTCTACAATCTTTTGAAACTGTGATTCTGCCGCTATCACCGTAGTTTCAATCTGGATACTGGAATTCCCATTGATAGCACCCGAAAGAACAGGATCACCTTTTACTAATTCATTCGGCTTGGTTTCACCCGTCAATGACGCCGTATCAAGTACCACTGCCTCAGAAATAAGTTTCCCGTCAATTGGAATAATTTCCATCGGTCTAACCAATAAATGACTCCCGACTTCCACATGGTCTATCGGTAAATCGACCACCTTATCTCCTTTTTGCACATGAGCAATATCAGGCGACTTATCTAATAAAGCAGCTAAAGCTCGGTGAGCTCGACCATTTGCATAGTCTTCTAAACTCTCACCTCCAACAAGCATGAGAATAATAATCAAAGAGGCCCAATATTCGCCCACTAGTAAAGTAACAATAATGGCCGTGATGGCCAATAAGTCAACACCATAAGAGCCAGACCGTAAAGTTTTAATCATTTCAATCAGCATTGAGAAAGCCAAGACTCCCCCAGCAATTGTAACAATTAAGCGTGCCAAAAAAGGCTGATTAAAGCCAAAGTAAGCAATCAATGCCACGCCTGCAATGACAAAAACAAGAATCAGTTTTTTCCAGTTCTTCATTCATTTCTCCTTAAAAATTTAATTGTCCTAGAACATTGCCCTGCTTTGTGAGGAGTTTTTACGACCTGATTGTCTTCTCCTTACGCCGCTTTGATTCTTTCGAAGCTGAGCTTAAATTTTTAAGTTATCCGTTAAGTTACTTCTATTTTATCAAATTTGCGCTAAAGGCCCTATCATTTTAGTTGTCAAAGATATTTGTCAGTACTTTTGCTTACTCAAATTTTACTGACAGAAAGGTTTGCAAAAATTTGTCAAGTAATTTTACTTTACAAAACTTGCATTTCTGAAAATTTATGCTATACTAATAAAGTACGTTTTTGCACTCTGCAAGAACGAGATAAAATTCTACGGAGGAAAAAAACAATGGCAGTACCTGCACGTCACACTTCATCAGCAAAGAAAAACCGTCGTCGTACACATTACAAATTGACAGCTCCAACTGTTACTTTTGACGAAACTACTGGTGACTACCGTCACTCACATCGCGTTTCACTTAAAGGCTACTACAAAGGCCGCAAAGTTCGCGACACTAAATAATTCGACAAAAGTTATAGAAAGGGACTATCATGCGCGTAAATATTACACTTGAACACAAAGAATCTGGTGAACGTCTGTACCTTACTCAAAAGAACAAACGCAACACTCCAGACAAATTGGAACTTAAAAAATACTCTAAAAAATTGCGTAAACACGTAATCTTTAAAGAAGTTAAATAAGGGTTCGTTACGAGTCAATAGACTTGTAAAACATTGATTTAGAGGTGTTTGAAAAAACTTGACTTTCATTACATTTCAATAAAAATCAATTGAATCTCTACCTTTTTCTCTACCTTTGAGAAATTTATATTTGGGTAATCAAATCCACCTCCACATAAGGAAGTGGATTTTTTCTTCATTTTACCTTCTCTTAACTTTTTTCAAAAAATTCAAAACTAGATATAAAATAGCCATAACTGTTACGTTATGAGCTGATTTTAACCACTCGCTCCATTTCTCCTATTTTTCCACTATTGTGCCTTTTTTAATGAAGAAAATAGTGTTGTGAAAAATTTTAGACATGAGAATAAAAAATTAGTTACAACAAGCATCCCCTTCAAGAATGAACCCTTATCAGAATATATATCAAAATAGTGATTTACTCTTACCTTATAGTATAGATAGGTTGGCTCGATTAATTATAAAAATAGAATAATATTAAGACAACATTGATGTGTAACGTATGCTAATGAAAGATGGAACGAATAGTATTAAAATAGTGATATTAAGAAAAGGAGATTATTATGGAAAATCGATTAAATTTTGAGGCTATTTCTGATGACGAACTTGCCAAAATTGTTGGAGGAGGATACCCTAATAACCAAAGCATGAATGATGTTCTTCATTGGCTCAATGGTCATAATGATGGAAATCCCAAACAATTACCTAAATGGATGGGTGGTTTAGGTTAAAATGACAAAATATATTTTTCCAAATTTAAAAGATAACCAGAGAGATTTATTCAACATTATTAATCAAATTTTATCTAGAGATAAACTTTCCATTGAAGAAAGAAAATGTTTTTTGATAGCTAAAAAAAATATTGAAAGTGGTCGAAATTTTGATCCTCAAATTAGTGAATTGATTTCTAGTTTGCAGTATCTTGCTCATTCATCTGATGTGCAGTATTTTTTTTCAGAGGCACAGAAAAGAATGTTGGTAAATCCAGGTACTGGTGGTTCTCTGTATGGATGGTCAAACTTTGAAAGCAAATAAAAACTTACTGACCAAACATCAGTAAGTTTTTTTATTTATCTAGGTCGTAAAAGGCTGAATCGATTTCCTAAGGTACTGTAATCATCACCCGCTAAACGCCCAACTGGTTTGAGTTTATTTAGATTGACATGAAAGTTTTCCTCATCCAATAGTTCCTCTGCAAAAGAGAAATTGACAACTTCAAGAAGAACTAAATGCCCACTCTCTCCTAAAGGTAAATGATGATACAATTTAGTTTCTAAACGAACATTTGACTCCTTTAAACTTGGAACCTGAACTTTCTGAGAAGGGACAAGTTCAAGTGAAAATTCTTCCGCTTCACTAATATGCTCCGCTAATGGTGCTGCCGTTTGATTCATTAGCTCCACATTATCCTCATTCACAAGGTGAACCACTGCTTCTTTCGTCGTCAATAAATTATTCAAACTATCTTTATTTCCCGTAAACGAAATGGATAAAAGTGGTGGATTTGACGAAGCAACATTGAAAAAACTAAAGGGTGCCACATTAACTAGACCTTCGAGATTTTGACTGGTCACCCAAGCAATTGGGCGTGGAACAATACTGCCTGACAGAAGTTTATAGACTGTTTTTTCGTCGAGCTCATTTGCTTGATATGATTTCATCAGTTCTCCTTTATTGCACTGTTTCAGCCGGAGTTCCAGCTTTGTGTTCCAATACTTTTTCAACAGTCCATAGTTCATCTTTTGTGCGGTCACGATGAGCATCTGAAGTGTCCAATGGACGTAAACTTGCGGCTGTTCTCGCTTTAGTAGCTTCATCTCCGGGGAATAAATGAGGAGGTAAGCTCAAAGATAAACCTGATTCTTCCTTAGTTTGGTCAATCCAGAAACCAGAAGTAATTAAAGCTTCTTCATAAGAATCAACAGCTCCTAGACCTGATTTTGCCATGTCCAATGCCCCAATCCCTGGTGTGTAAGTCGCAATTTCAAAGAGAACTCCTGGTGCTACTCTGACATATTCACTTGAGAAATAGAAACGGTCAACCAAACCAGAATGTGGCAAACGGAAAGCCTTAATGCGTTCAATCCAATAGTTTAAAGTTTCAGGATTTGCTGTTCCCAGAGCTAAATGATGAATCGTACCATAACCTTGATAAGCGTAAGCTTCTTTTTCACCAGCTTCTTGAAGAATCAAAGCTGCTCCATTTCCACCATTCGCCACTTCAAAAAGATGTAAATCAGCTTCTTGCCCAGCGTAACGGAAGCCAAAAACTGTTTCCAAAATGGTCCGAAGATTTTCGGCATTTTCAACTTTTACAAAAACAGAACCAAGTCCAGTAATTCCATGTTCTTGCGGAACATTGGAAAGTTGCCAAGAACGTCCTTTTGAATCATCCCCACTATTATTTTGGTCAGAAATCAATTGATACAATTGACCATCAAAATCTTCAAACTCTAAGGTTTTTTGACCAAATTTACTAGAAATTTCGCCATGTTTAACATGGGCATTGTCAAAACGACGAGTCCAATAATCTAAGGACGCATTTGTCGGTACACGAAATGAAGCACGTTCAATATTATTAACTCCATGATTTCCTTTAGGAATATCTTTGAAATCAAAGAAAGTCATATCAGCTCCATGCCCATCTTCTTCTGTGAAAAAGAGGTGATAAGTTTCATAGTCATCTTGATTGACTGTTAATTTTGCTAAACGCAGATCCAAGATATTTGTGAAAAAATCATAGATTTTTTGAGCACTTGAGGTGATTGCTGTTACGTGGTGAACACCACCAAGAGTAAGATTTTCAGGTATTTTTGTTTCAATTTTTGTTAATTCAGCCATTTGTTTTCTCCTATTTAGTTACTTTGCACTGAAATTTTTTCAATACAAAATTATTTTGTTTCTGTAAGCCATTTTTTAGCGGCTAAAACTTCCTCTTGCGTCAATTGATGACCAAGTGAACTTTCATATATTTCAAGCTGACAGCCTGAATCTTCCAAATCACCTTTTAAATCACCAAAGTTTTTCTGAGGAACAATCATATCATTTGGCGCATAGCTTAGAAAGACATGCTTATCATCAAATTGAACGGTCTGTTCAAAGTCTTCCAATTGCATCCCATGAAAGGCAATAATTTTATCAAAATTTATTTTTCCTCTAAGAAACATATTCAAAGCTACATTTGCACCATTTGAATAACCGATAGCTATCATTTTATGGACATCAAGGTCATGTTTTTCAGCCAACAAACTGACCTCATCCGTCAACCAGTCTGTTTCTTCATCTAAAGATTCAAGATCAAAATTTTCTTTAGTAAAACCACCTAAGCCTCGGAGTTTAAAATAACGATTGACTCCTTGCTCATTAATACGTCCACGAATTGACAAAATAGGATGTGAAGGGGCAATCATTTCAGCAATTTCTACTAATTGATGCTCATCTCCACCCGTGCTATGTAATAACAAAAGAGGTGCCAAATCTTTACGACCTGCCTTAAAAACATAATCTGTCATCTTTCCTCCTCCATTCACGATTTCAGATTCTTATTTACTAAGTTTGAAATACAAATCAGCAACATTTCCACTAAATTCTTCAACTTGTCCAGAAATTACAACTTCAAGAACTTTCGCTGAATCATCAATTGCCGGAATTTCACGATTTTGTAGTGTTACGAATTCATCTACACTAGCAAATTCTTTAGTCATTGTACGTCCATCAAGGGTTTTAAAAGTAACTTTCATTGTTCAATCCAACTTTCTCATTTCTATGTTTACAATTGTAAACGAAAAGAATTTCATTGTCAAGGAATTTATTTTTAAAATACAAAAAAATCGGCAAATGCTTGCCGATTCTTGAAATCTATCTAATTTATTTGATGATTGTTACACTACAAGGTGCATGTTTAACCACGTAAACTGCTGTAGAGCCAAGCAACATTCGGTCAAGAGCGCCTTTTCCTGAAGAGCCCATCACAATCATATCAATTTCATGTTCTTTAGCGAAATCGACAATTTCATTTTTTGCCGAACCATCAACTCGAATTTCTTCAAACTTCACTTCATTATTGATAATTGCCAAAGCTTTGTCTAAAACTTCTTTAGCTTCATTATCTGCACTTTCTTCAAGTACGGGAACTGCTGGAACTACTGGAATAGCTGGTGCAGGAACCACAGGAACTGGGTTACCAGCTGCATAAATACTGTTTTTATCCGTCGCATGTAAAATGAATAATTGTGAGTTGTCTCTTTTAGCAAGGACAATAGCTTCTTTTAACGCTCCTTCTGCCTGCTCAGATCCATCAATTGCGACTAGGATTTTTTTATAATTTTTACTCATTGTAACCGTCCTCCTCACTACAATTTTACGTTATTTCAGAGAGCAAGTCCAATTAAACGCTGTACAATTTATTCTATAAACCATTTATAAAAAATCACTTTCTTACTAAGAATGCTTCAAACTAGTATTATCACTCAATCATCAGGTCTTTATAGTTAGAATTGATTTATAGAAAAGGGATTCTAAAAATACAAAAACATTTTCTTTTTCATTTAAGTTTCATTTCAGCATTATAACGTATAATAGTTTCCATACTCCTAAATAAACTTTTTTCATAAATACTCCTAAAACTTCCGTTTACTCCGCGGAAGTTTTTTTAGCCTTTGATTTACTAAAGTGGTATAATTACTTTTAAAATCATGAAAACAAGATACAGACAAATTGAAAGGACTCTAAAGAGATGACACAAAAAATTATTGCAATCACAGGTGCTTCAAATGGAATGGGATTTGAGGCAGCAGAACTTTTTGCCAAACGGGGTTGGAAAGTATACGCTGGGGCACGCCGCGTTGAAAAAATTCCACAATACGAGAACAACATCAAAGCACTAAAACTGGATGTTACTAGCTCTGAATCAAACCAAGCCTTTGTGAAAAAAATTTTAGATGAGGCAGGTCATATTGACGTCCTCATCAATAATGCAGGTTATGGCGAATACGGACCAGCCGAAGAAATCCCAATGGATAAAATTCGCAATCAGTTTGAAACCAACTTCTTTGGTGCGGTTGAATTAACTCAACTTGTCTTACCAACAATGAGAGCTCAAAATTATGGACGAATTGTTAATATTTCATCAATTGGTGGAGATGTCTATATGCCACTTGGGGCTTATTATCATGCTACAAAAGCCGCCCTTCAACAATGGTCTGACGTTTTGGACCTCGAAGTTGCCCAATTTGGTATCCGTTCAGTTTGTGTTCAACCTGGTGGAACTCAGTCAAGCTGGGGAAATATTGCCCTAGAAAATTCTAAAAAGAATATGAGTTCAAACTCTGCTTACCAACCTTTGGTAAATTCTGTTGCTTCAGGACTTGACCGTTTTATGAAAAATAGTGCTAAAGCTTCTGATTTAGCTGAAGTTTTTTATAAAGCTGCGACAGAGATTAAACCGAGCCTTCGCTACCTCCACTCTTTCGGTGATAAATTCATGGTAAATGTTGCTCGTAAACATCCAAAAATCTTTCGTAAAGCTCTTCTTATTACAATGCGTTACTTTGAAAAGCACAATCAATAAAAATACAACCTTGAGTTGTATTTTTTTATTTCTACTTTTAAAAGTTCTATCAGCTCCATTAAAAAATCATATCGCTAGAATTTTCTGAATTTCTTATAATTATAATAAGTTTTATAGCTAAAGGAGAAAGCTATGGTTCAAGAATTGCTGACGAATAATCAACGAATGTGATTAACGACTTTTTTTATACTAACTAAAATTTTCAAAAATAGGAGAAAAAAACTATGACTAATCACAATTATAAATTCGACACTTTGCAAGTCCATGCAGGACAAGTCCCTGATCCTGTCACGGGTTCACGCGCCGTTCCGCTCTATCAAACAACCTCTTTCGTTTTTAACAATTCAGACCATGCCGAAGCTCGTTTTGCTTTACAAGATCCTGGAGCTATTTATTCACGTTTAGGAAATCCAACCAACGATGTTTTTGAAGCACGCATCGCAGCTCTTGAAGGTGGAAGTGCAGCCCTTGGTGTTGGTTCTGGCTCAGCCGCTATTACCTATGCCATCTTGAATATCGCTACAGTCGGTGATAATATTGTTTCCGCAAGTACCCTTTATGGTGGAACCTACCACCTTTTTTCTGGGACTTTACCAAAATATGGAATTACAACTAAATTCGTCAATCCAAATGACCCGAAGAATTTTGAAGAGGCGATTGATGAAAAAACCAAAGCTATTTATTATGAAACTTTGGGCAATCCGGGAAATAATGTGATTGATTATGATGCCATTGGTCAAATTGCTAAAAAACATGGAATTCCCGTTATTGTTGATGCAACGTTTACTACCCCTGTGACCTTTAAACCATTTGAACATGGTGCTAATGTAATTGTTCATTCAGCAACGAAATTCATTGGCGGTCACGGTACTTCTATTGGTGGAGTCATCGTTGATGGCGGAAACTTTGATTGGGCAAATGGTAAATTTCCTGATTTTACACAAGCTGATGAAAGCTACAATGGGATTAAATTTGCCGAATTGGGTGAAATTGCTTTTGTGACTCGGATTAGAGCTATTTTATTACGTGATACGGGTGCGGCTTTATCACCTTTTCATTCTTGGCTTTTCTTACAGGGGCTAGAAACACTCTCACTCCGGGTAGAACGTCACATCTCCAATACTAAAAAGATTGTAGAATTTTTAGACAATCATCCTAAGGTGGAACTTGTTAACCATCCTCTGCTTGAAAGTAATTCCTATCATGCGCTCTATCAGAAATATTATCCAAAAGATGCTGGATCTATCTTTACCTTTGAACTCAAAGACAAAGATGAGAAAAAAGCGCGTGATTTGATTGATCATCTTGAAATTTTCTCACTTCTAGCCAACGTTGGAGATACCAAATCATTGGCCATTCATCCTGCTTCGACCACTCACCAGCAGCTGAATGTCGAAGAACTTGCTAGTGCAGGGATTTCCAAAGGAACCATTCGATTATCGGTTGGTATTGAAGATGTAACTGACTTGATTGCTGATTTAGAGCAGGCATTAGAAAAAATATAAAAAAATGAGCGGTAACCAGCCGCTCATTCTTTTGTTTAGGAGTAAACTTTATGAAAAATTTTATTGGAATAAGTATATTATAGTCACCTTGACTTAAGTTTTACTAAAACTAGGCTAAAATGAAACTTGATTTATACTTGTATGCTAAACATACAAAAAATTTATCTTTGTGACTTCTAGCATTGATTTAAAACTGTACAATCCTACTAACATATATGGAAGTTTGGCGAACGTTAGGATTGGGATTTATTAACAAGTCTATTAGGTAGTCTATTTTCAATTCTACTGTTTATTTATGTTGTAAATATTTCTGTAGATGCCAAAGAAAGTTAGGAGAAGGATAAAATATGAATAAAAACTATTCATAGGAGCCTTAATTTTTTAGTCCTAACATTATTTATTTGGGGATAGGAATTCCTGCCGTGCTTATCTTTAATCATTTGGGATATTCTTCAAATGTTTTCATAACATTTGAAGAATTTAATGGAATTGGTTTTGTGGCTTTAGCTATTTCAATTATTTTATTCATTAAAAATAGCGATAAATAAAAAAATGAGCGGTAACCAGCCGCTCATTCTTTTGTTTAGGAGTAAACTTTATGAAAAATTTTATTGGAATAAATATATTATAGTCACCCTGACTTAAGTAATGCTAAAATTACGCTAAATTGAAACTAAACTTCGTCTTTTTGTAAGAAACATGAATGAAAAACTTGTCAAGATTTATAAAAAAGTGGGCTTTATAAAGTCCAAGATTTATGATAAAATAAGGGCAGAATGCTTATTTTTTAGCACAAAAGTAGTCAAACTACTTTATCGAAAAATATTTGAGAATTTTTCTCATCAATAAAAAAGGAAAATACATGCTTACAGTATCTGATATTTCATTACAATTCTCTGACCGCAAGCTTTTTGACGAAGTAAACATCAAGTTTACACCGGGAAACTGTTACGGTTTAATCGGTGCCAATGGTGCTGGTAAATCAACTTTCTTGAAAATCTTGGACGGTGAAATTCAACCAACAACGGGTCACATCTCAATGGGGCCAAACGAACGCATGTCTGTTCTTCGTCAAAATCATTACGATTACGAAGACCAAACACCACTTGATGTCGTGATGATGGGGAATGAAAAACTTTTCGCCATTAATCAAGAAAAAAATGCCATTTACATGAATCCTGATGCGACAGATGATGACTTCATGAAAGCTGCCGAACTTGAGGCAGAATTTGGCGAAATGGGTGGTTATGAAGCCGAAGCTGACGCTGCTCGTCTTTTGCAAAACCTCGGAATTAAAGCTGAACAACATACAGATTTGATGGCCAATTTGACTTCTGGCGAACACGTTAAAGTCCTTCTTGCTAAAGCACTTTTTGGTAAACCTGATGTTCTTCTTCTTGACGAACCGACCAATGGACTTGATATTCAAGCAATAGCTTGGCTTGAAGAATTTTTGATTAATTTTGAAAATACCGTTATCGTTGTTTCCCATGACCGTCACTTCTTGAACAATGTTTGTACTTACATGGCAGACCTTGACTATGGTAAAATCAAACTTTACCCAGGGAACTATGATTTCTGGAAAGAGTCTTCTGAACTTGCTCTTCGCTTGCAAGGTGACCAAAACCGTAAAGCTGAAGAGAAAATTGCCGAGTTGAAAGAGTTTATCGCTCGTTTCTCTGCTAATGCGTCTAAATCAAAACAAGCAACATCACGTAAGAAAATGCTTGATAAAATTGAAGTTGAAGAATTCGTTCCTTCATCACGCAAATATCCATTCGTTGGTTTTGAACAAGAACGCGAAATCGGTAATGATTTACTTCGTGTAGAAAATCTTTCAGTTGCGATTGAAGGAGAAATGATTATCGAAAATATTTCATTCATCTTAAATCCTGGTGATAAGACCGTATTCATTGGTCAAAACGATATTCAACAAACAACGTTACTTCGTGCTTTAATGGATGATGTAGAAGATAATTGGACCGTAACTGGCGATATTAAATGGGGAGTTACATCTTCTCGTTCATATCTTCCAAAAGATAATACCAAAGATTTTGATACAAGTGACTCTATTCTTGACTGGTTGCGTCAATTTGTATTGACAAAAGAGGAAGACGATAATACTTACCTTCGCGGTTTCCTTGGACGTATGCTTTTCAAAGGTGAAGAATCTTTAAAAGCTGTCAATGTCCTCTCAGGGGGAGAAAAAGTTCGTGTCATGCTTTCTAAAATGATGCTTCAACGAGCTAATGTGCTTGTTCTTGATGACCCAACTAATCACTTGGATTTGGAATCTATTTCTGCACTTAATGATGGTTTGAAATCATTTAAAGGCTCAATCCTCTTTGCTTCACATGACCATGAATTCATTAATACTATTGCCAATCACATTGTTGTTCTTGGTAAATCTGGTGTCATTGACCGTATTGGTGAAACTTATGATGATTTCTTAGATAATGCAGAAGTACAAGAAAAAGTAAAAGCACTCTGGGCCGATTAAATTTATTATTATTTAGTTCGTTTACACTGTTGTGTAAACCAAGTTTACAGTTCTGTCAGTAAAATTTACTGACAGAATTCATTTTCATCCACTGTTAGCGCTAACAGTGGACTGGGGGAGAAGTCATGAATCAAAATTTAAAACTTTTTGCGACAGATATGGACGGAACTTTTCTGCGCAATGACCATTCGTATAATCACAAAAAACTCGCTGAAGTAATTAAAAAAATTCAAGATAGAAATCTTCTTTTTGCTGCTTCTTCTGGACGTTCTTTACTTGGTTTGATTGAGGTTTTTTCAGAATATAAAGATCAAATGGCTTTTGTTGCTGAGAATGGTGGAGTTGTTGCTTATAAAGGAGAAATTCTCTTTGCAAAAGATTTGACTGTTGCTCAAACTCAAGAATTAATTGATGACTTGCAAGAGATGCCGTTTAGTCCCAAAAATGACTATTTAATTTCTGGCCTTAAAGGTGCTTATTATCCTGAAGGTATTTCTAAAGAATACCTTACTCATGCAAAACTTTATTACCCTAACTGTCAACTTTACCATCGCTTAGATGAAATTGATGACAAATTGCTCAAGGTTACAACCAACTTCCCCGAAGACCACGTCCGTGACTGTGAGCAATGGATTACAGACAGACTCTCTTTCGTAAGGGCAACAACAACTGGTTTTACTAGTATTGACATCGTGCCAAATGGTATTTCTAAAGCTTCTGGTTTGGCACATTTGTTAGCACATTTTAACTGGCTCCCTGAAAATTTAGCTGTTTTTGGTGACCAAATGAATGATTTGGAAATGTTTGAATACGCTGGTTCTTCTTTTGCTGTCAGTAACGCAGCGCCTGAAATTCTTGAACTAGCTGATAAAGTCATTCTTTCTAATGACGAAGATGCTGTACTGGTTGAGATTGAAAATATTTTAAATGAAGAATAACTTTATTCAATAGATTTCCTATTGTGAAAAAAAGTGACTATCTGGTCACTTTTTTTGTTATAATTTTAATGAGAGATTATTTGATTTGGAGAAAATAAAAATATGAAAATTGCAATTGATGCAATGGGAGGAGATTTTGCTCCCGAAAATATTGTCAAAGGTGTAAACTTGGCAAAGAAAGAACTTTCTGATGTTACCTTCCAACTCTACGGAGATGGGGCAAAAATTCGTCAATTTTTAGACGGTGAAACAAATATTGAGATTGTTGAAACAACTGAAATCATTGATTTTCATGATGATCCAGTTGCTGCCATTAAATCAAAAAAAGACAGCTCACTTGTCCGAGCTGTGACTGCTGTGAAAAAAGGAGAGGCTGATGCAGTCTTGTCTGCCGGCTCAACTGGTGCACTTTTAACCGCCGGCTTACTTTTGGTTAAGAGAATTAAGCAAGTGTCACGTCCAGCCTTGATGTCAACCTTACCGACAGCTGATGGTCGCGGTTTTGATATGCTTGATTTGGGAGCAAATACTGAAAATACGGCCCACCACTTAGTTGATTTTGCCATTTTGGGTTCATATTACGCTGAAAATGTTCGCGGCATCAATAAACCACGTGTTGCTTTGATTTCTAATGGTGCCGAAGAATCTAAAGGTTCGCCAACTGTCAAAGGAGCGCATGAAATTTTGTCAGCTATGTCTGAAATCAACTTCATCGGAAATATTGAATCTCGTGATTTACTTTCAGGTGGGGCTGATGTTGTAGTAACCGATGGTTTCACGGGAAACGCCATTTTAAAAGCGATTGAAGGAACAGCAACTGTTCTCATGAAAGAAATAAAATCAGCCATCATGGCTGGTAGTGTCACCACTAAAATTGGTGGGGCTCTAATTAAAAAACCTTTGTCTGGACTTAAAGATTTGATGAGTACAGATGGAGCTGGTGGAGCTGCTTTTGTTGGTCTTAAAGCACCTGTTGTTAAAGCTCACGGAAATTCAAGTGAATTGGCGATTGCCTCTGCCTTGAAACAAATTCATAAAATGTTGGAATCAGATGTTTCTGGTAAATTAGTCGAACATTTTGAAAAAATGGACAAATAAAAAACTCGGGAAACCGAGTTTTTTACTGACAGAATTGAGCTGTCAGTATTTTTTTATCTACCATTTATACTTCGTACCGAAATAGTTAAAGATAATCATATCAACAACTAAAATTAGTATCATAAAATTATAAGGAGACTCTTTTTTCAAAAAAATAGAATAAATAAACAAAATTACAAAGAGTGGAATAAAAATCCAAGCCCAAAAAACTTTTTTCTGATAAAACTTTTCGGGTAATGGTTTTCTCGATTCATTTTTGTCCTTAATGAAAAAAACTAAAACTAGTCCAATTATTAAAGCAGTAAAACTAGCATTTTGTATTGAATGACTGGGGATGAATTGCAAAATTAGACCAATTATTAAAAAAATACTGCTCAACAACCAAAATGTATATTCTTTTTTTCATATTTTTCTCCTTATTTTACTGACAGCTTTCTTCAGTAAAATAAAATATCTAAAAATTACTTACAAACGTTTAACAGTATTGACATCTGCTCCTTTTGACTTTTCTTGGTGTTCTTTGAGCCATTTTTCACGTTCATCATCATCTAATTTAACGACAAAATAAATCAAAACAAGTAATATCAAGATTCCTAAACCTAAAATTAGGACGGATAAAGTAAAGCTTGTCAGTAAAACCAATGAAAAGAGAACCGAACCAATTCCAATCAAAAGGAATTTTTTCTTAATGTTAGCAAGTCCAGTTGATAAATATTGAACAAAACTCATAAAGACAGTCAGGCCACTCAGAAAAACATAATTTCCACTCAAAAAGAGAGCTATTCCACAAACTGTCGTCAAAATAATTGCCCAAGTGGGGGTTCCAAAGCGATTATTTTTAGAAACAAACATAGGCACATCTTCATGAGCCTGAGCCAAACTGGCTAAAATTGTTGGTGTATTAAAAGTGGTCGCAACAATAACACCAAAAATTGAAAAACATATTCCGACAACAAAGAGCGGAATTCCAATGCTACCCACGATTTTACTAAAAGCTGTTGCCGCAGGCACAAGTGTTTTAGTCAGTTCTGGCCCCAATGCCCCAATGGTAATGGTTTGAATAATCATATAAACAGCCAAACAGGTTAACATGACAAGGGACATCATTTTTGGTAAATTTTTTGCTGGATTTTTCATTTTTTCAGCATTCACCGGTAGAAATGAAAAGCCGGTGAAGAAAAAGAACACAGTACCGTAAGCTGACAGAAATCCTTTAAAGCCACCTAAATTTGCTGACGAAGCTGTCAGTAAATTTGGACTTGAAAAATTAAGACCACGTACCAACCATAGACAAGTAAAAATAAAAACAAGAACTAAGACAATTTTCACAACAGAAGTCAGATTGTCTAAACCAGCAATAATTGAACTCCCAAAATAGGAGATGATTCCTAGGGCTAAAATAATAATGATACCAATTAACCGACTATTAAGATTTGGAAGAATCATTTTCATTGCTGTCAGTAAAGCCGAAACCTCTGTAGCTAGTGTCACTGTACCTAGCAACCATGTCACCATTCCCACAATAAAGCCTGGAAAACGCCCAAAAGTTTCTTTAGCATAAACAAAAGCTCCACCATTTTTTGAATAAATCTTACTCATGTTGGCATAAGCAAAAGCAATCACAAAAATCGATAAACCAGCACATAAAATAGCCAGTAAACTCCAAATTCCTGCATCTTCATAAATTTTGCCAGAAAGTAAGAAAATTCCTGAACCAATAATGGAATTCACACCCAACAGAAAAATGGCTGCCGGTGATAATAATTTATTTTCTTTCATTGAGACCCCACTTATTTTAATTAAGTTAAGACTTTGTTAAATTTATTGTTAGTTAAATTATATCAGAAAGGCCTCATTTTTCGTCATTATTTCACCAGTTTATGCAAAAAAACTAAGCTATTCATTGATAACTTAGTTTTTCATTTATTCTATAAAATAGACTAGCCTAAAGTTGCTTCAAGTTCAATATCGACTCCTGACAGAGCCTTAGATACTGGGCAGCTTTCCTTTACTACTTTGGCAATTTCTTGAAAATCAGCTTCAGAAAGTTCTGGTACCACTGAACGATTAGTCAATTTAATTTTTGTAATCGCTGGACCATCTGCTGTTGCCTCAAAAGTAACATCTGCCGTTGTGTCAATAGAAGTTGCTACTAAGCCTTTTTGTCCTAAAACCATTGAGA
Organism: Lactococcus sp. FSL K6-0773; assembly: GCF_038006485.1. NCBI lineage: Bacteria > Bacillati > Bacillota > Bacilli > Lactobacillales > Streptococcaceae > Lactococcus > Lactococcus sp. FSL K6-0773. The sequence goes on from NZ_JBBOVF010000001.1 coordinate 1,782,198, forward strand.
ATGCCATACTAAAACAGGCTGCATGAGCAGCTCCCAAAAGTTCTTCTGGTGTGGTAATATGAGCTTGACTTTCTGAACGTGCTTTGAAATTATAGGGAGTTTCTGTAAAAATTTGAGAACTTTCAGCAGAAATTGTGCCAAAACCATTTTCTAAAGTGTCCTCCCAATGTGCTGATGCAGTAGAGATATTTTTCATTTTTTTCCTCCTTAATAGAACTGTGCAATTGCTTTATGAATTGAATACTTAAGTTGTATTTGTAATTCTCTCTTGTAATTTGAGTATATCTTTTTGCAATTGTGAATTCAAGCAAATTGATTTTCTACTTTTTAAAGTTTGACAGTTCATTACAAAAAGTGTAAAATTTAAAACAACAAGAAAGTAACTTTGATTTTGAAATCTTTAGGAAGTTGGTGGTTGTGCAAACCAACGTTTTCAGCAAAGTGAATGGGCTTGTGATTAACTAATAAATTTGATTTAAAAAAATAAAGAATCACGGCCGCTTCCGTTACAGAGCAACTTGTTTTTTGACAAGTTCTAAGAAAATCATTTGATTTTAAATTTACGGTGGCACCGCGCTCATAGCGCCCGTAGGACTTTTTATAGTTCTATGGGTGCTTTTTTTATTTTTTATTTAGTGTAAACCAGTTTACACTCTTCAATAATCAATCTAATCCAAACACACATAAGGAGAACAAAATGACAAAACCAACTATTTTAACTGGAGACCGTCCAACAGGAAAACTTCACATCGGCCACTATGTAGGCTCTTTGCAAAATCGTGTCAAAATGCAAAATGAAGATAAATACAATATGTTTGTCTTTTTAGCTGACCAACAAGCTTTAACTGACCATGCAAAAGAACCTGAACTCATTCGTCAATCTGTCGGTGATGTTGCCCTTGACTACTTAGCAGCAGGACTTGACCCTGAAAAATCAACCATTTTCATTCAAAGTCAAATTCCTGAACTGGCTGAACTTTCAATGTATTATATGAATTTAGTTTCACTTGCCCGCCTTGAACGCAATCCTACTGTAAAAACAGAGATTGCACAAAAAGCTTTTGGTGAATCAATCCCTGCCGGCTTTTTAGTGTATCCAGTTTCTCAAGCTGCTGATATTACTGCTTTTAAAGCCACTCATGTTCCAGTCGGAAATGATCAAAAACCAATGATTGAACAAACACGAGAAATTGTTCGCTCATTTAATAATGCTTATCACACAGATGTTTTAGTTGAACCAGAAGGAATTTACCCTGAAAATGAAGCTGCTGGTCGTTTACCTGGACTTGACGGAAATGCCAAAATGTCTAAATCTCTTGGAAACGGAATTTTCCTTGCTGATGACATGGACACACTCAAGAAAAAAGTGATGTCAATGTATACTGACCCTGACCATATCAAAGTTGAAGATCCTGGTAAAATTGAAGGAAACATGGTTTTCCATTATCTTGACGTTTTTGGTAAAGCTGAAGATGCAGAGCAAATTGCTGAAATGAAAGCCCAATATCAAGCGGGTGGTCTTGGTGATGTGAAAACAAAACGTTTCCTTCTTGATGTTCTTGACCGCGAACTTTCACCAATCCGTGAACGCCGTATTGAGTTTGCACAAAATATGGACTACGTTTACGATATGCTTAAAGCAGGCTCACTTAAGGCCCAAACTGTAGCCAGTCAAACTCTTGATGAAGTTAAGTCTGCAATGGGAATCAACTATTTCAAATAATTCATTTTCAAATTTTACTTCCTTAGCCTTACTAATCTTGAGGATTTACCAGTTTACACTATTTGCTTTTAGTTGACACTGGTGTAAACTCAAGTCATTTATTTTGGAGATTTAACTTGATTGATTTAAAGAAAATTAAAAGATTTGCTCAAGAAATTCATGATAAAAATAATGATGGACATGGCTTTGACCATATTGAACGGGTCGTTGCTCTTGCTCAAAAAATTTTACTGACAGAGCCGTCAGCAAATCAAGAACTTGTTCTAGCAACTTGTTATTTACATGATACTTATGATGAAAAATTAACAGATGATGTTCCTAAACAAAAAGCTAAAGTTGCGCAATTTTTAAATGAGCTTAAAATTGATAAAAAGCTCATTGATGAACTTTTTATGATTATTGACAACATGAGTTTTTCAAGTAATTTAATTGAGAGAAAAACACTCTCTTTGAATGGACAAATTGTGCAAGATGCTGACCGCCTTGATGCAATGGGAGCTTGGGGAATTGTAAGGACACTTGAATATGGTTGGGCAAAAAATCGAGTCTTTTATGACCCAAATCTGCCACCTTTAGATTACAATTCTAAAGAAGACTATCATAGTCAAAAAAATAACTCCACACTCAATCATTTTTATGAAAAATTATTTTTGTTAAAAGATTTATTAAATACAACCGAAGGAAAAAGACTAGGCGAAAAGCGTGATAAAATAATGCACCTTTTTGTCAGCCAAATCGAAGAAGAATACAAGGAAACTCATCTTTAATTTTTACTGACAGACCCTATCAGTGCTTATTTTATGGCCTTGTCAGTAAAAATCATTCCCAAATCGAAAGGAAGTGACTAATGTCTGGCTTCACAAAAATAGTTTTTAAACTTCATAATTTTCTTGACAGAAATAAAATCAAAAACAATTTGAAATTCAAGCCAAGCCTCACTTCTAAAACATTGGTTTTTGCTCATCGTGGTTCTAAATCCAACTGTCCAGAAAATACATTGGCCGCTTTTCATGAAGCTGTTCGTGTCCATGCTGACGGAATTGAGCTTGATGTCCACTTATCACTCGATAATGAATTAATTGTTATTCACGATGAGAAAATTGACCGGACAACAAATGGTAAAGGTCCTGTCAAAAATATGAATGCTATAGATTTAAGGAAATTTGATGCTGGTTCTTGGTTCAATCCAAAATTTACTGACGAAAAAATTCCAACTTTGTCAGAGGTTTTAAAATTACTTACAGACCTATCATTTACTGGTTATTTAAATATCGAAATTAAAACTGATAAATTTGACTATCCCGGAATTGAAAAAAAACTCTCAGACTTAATGACAGAAACTAAATGGCCCTTTAGCTATATTTATAGTTCGTTTAATTTTGATTCATTAAAAAAAATACACACTTTTGATTCAAAGGCTGAAGTTAATTATCTGACAAAAAATCTTTTGACCCTAAAAAGTCATTATAAAGGCAGCTCAACAGATTTTATTTCAGGAATTCATCCCCGAAGAACCTACGCCTTCAAGCACCCACTTCTTCTCAAAAGTTCAAAAAGACCCCTTCGTCTTTGGACAGTTAATCAAGAAACAGAAATACGACAAGCTTTTAAACAACATGTAGGTGGAATCATCACCGATTTTCCGGAACGTGCCCTCGAAATTCGTCGAGAAATCCAAGACCAGTCAAAATAGACTGGTCTTTTTTTCATCTATCACAAATGATATCTATTTCACAATATTTTGAGGTGAAAATCACATAGTACAGTAATTGTAAGCGTAAAGCATTTCTCTTTACATTTTGTTTCACAAAGGGTATAATTAAATCGTGCGTGTTATTTTGTCAAACTTGTTTGACAAAATAAGCACAAGGATTTGGAAGGGATGCATAAACATGCAATTTATTAACTATCTAGGTCAAGACGCTTACACAAATATCGCGATGGACAGCTGGCTACTTTATCACCTAAAACCAACTGAGCCTGTTTTTGCTTTATGGCAAAATAAACGTGCAGTTATTGTGGGGCGCAACCAAAACACTTTTGCTGAAGTGAATCAAGACTACATTGACAGTCATGATGTTCAAGTTGTTCGTCGAGTATCTGGCGGTGGTGCAGTTTATCATGATGAAGGAAACATCTGTTTCACATTTTTTGTTCCTGTCGAAAATTCTGGCTCTGTCAACTTTAAAAAATTTGTTCAACCGATGTATGAAGCACTCCATGCTGTTGGAATCAAAGCTGAAATCACTGGACGCAATGACCTTGAAGTTGAGGGTAAAAAGATTTCGGGAAATGCCCAACGCTATGCTGGAGGTTATTTGATGCATCACGGAACCCTCCTTTGGGACACTGATGTTGAAGCAATGATTCGTTCTCTCAATGTTTCTGATGAAAAATTTGTCAGTAAAGCGGCTAAATCAGTTCGCGCTCGTGTGGGAAATATCAAAGATTTTGCCCCTGAGGACTTAACCTTAGATAGTTTTATTGACGCATTAAAATACTATCTCACAGACGAAGGAAAAGATGGTGAATTAGTTTTAACTGATGACCAACTTAGCTCAATCAAAAAAATACGAGATGAGCAATTTGCAACTTGGGATTGGAATTATGGCGAATCACCAAAATTCTCCTTCCAAAATCACGCTAAATTTACTGGCGGAGCCATTGATATTCAAGTCAATGTTGAAAATGGTAAAATCACTGAAATTAATTTCCAAGGAGATTTCTTAGGCGTTCGAGATTGGCGAGATATCAAAGAGCAATTTATTGGTCTTGAATTTGAACCTTCAGCAATTCTTGAAGTCCTTGAAACAAATAAAGAAGGACAATATTTTGGAACAATTCAAAATACTGAACTTTCTGAAATGTTCAAAGCTGACTACCGAACAGATTAAGTTATTTCACAAGCATAACCTTAGGAAATTTCTCCAAAAAATGATAAATTTCTAATTATAGACACATAAAATAGAAAGGGAATCTATTATGTCAAATTCAGAACAAATCTTAGATTTCAAAGCGCAGCTAGAACTGCAAGACACTACATTTCCAATGCTTCAAATTCTTAACGAAGAAGGAAAAATTGTTGACGAAGATGGTCTTAAACGTGCAGGACTTTCTGATGAAAAACTCGTTGAACTCTTTAAAAGTATGCTTTTTGCACGTCAAGTTGACATTCGTTCAATGAAATTAGCTAAACAAGGACGTATGGGATTCTTTGGACCTCACGCTGGTCAAGAAGCTTCTCAAATGGCCTCATCATTCGCTTTCACTGACGAAGACTGGCTCTTCCCAGGTTACCGTGACTTGCCACAAATTTACGCAAAAGGTTGGCCAATTTGGAAAGGTCTTCTTTGGTCTCGTGGACATCAACTTGGTAATGAGTACACTACCGATGATGGTAAACCTGTAAACTCATGGTTCCCACAAATTATCATTGGTGCTCAATACGTTGAAGCCGCTGGTGTCGCACTCGGACTCAAAAAACGTAAAAAAGATGCTGTAGCTTTCGTTTACACTGGTGATGGTGGTTCTTCACAAGGTGATACTTATGAAGGAATTAACTTTGCTGGAGCTTATAAAGCCCCACTTGTTGCCTTTATCCAAAATAACGGCTATGCAATTTCGACGCCTCGTAGTCTCCAAAGTGCCGCTCCTCATTTAGCTGCTAAAGGTTGGGCCGCAGGTGCTCCTTCTATCGTAGTTGATGGAATGGACGCCATTGCTATGTATCTTGCTTCTAAAGAAGCTCGTGCTTGGGCAGTAGCTGGAAATGGTCCAGTTGTTATTGAAGCAATTACAAACCGTTTAGAACCACACTCAACAGCTGGTGATGACCCACTTCGCTATCGTACTAAAGAAGACATTGAAGCTTGGTGGAAAAAAGAACCTCTCGTTCGTATGCGTAATTTCCTGACTGAAAAAGGACTTTGGGATACAGATAAAGAGGAAGCTTATATTGCTGAACTTGATGCAGGTATTGATGCCGACATTAAGAAAGCCAATAATGTTGAAAAACAAAAAATTTCTAGCTTCATTAAAAATACACTTGAAGTGCCAAGCCAAGCAATGGCAGAACAAATTGCAAAATTTGAAAGCGAGGGCAAATAAGAATGGCAGTAAAAACTTATATTGCAGCAATTACAGAAGCGCTTGATTTGGCGCTCGAAAAAGATAAAGATGCACTCATTTTTGGTGAAGACGTTGGACAAAATGGTGGGGTTTTCCGTGCTACTGATGGTCTGCAAGCAAAATATGGAGAAGAACGTGTTTTCAATACTCCACTTGCTGAATCAGGAATTGGTGGAATGGCAATTGGTCTTGCAACACAAGGTTTCCACCCAATTATGGAAATCCAATTCGGAACCTTTATCTTTGAAGTTTTCGACTCAATTGCTGGACAAATGAGCCGGACACGTTACCGTTTTAATAACACACGTTCAAATAATATTGTCGTGCGTACACCTTATGGAATCGGAACTAAAACGCCTGAAATGCACGCGGATTCAATTGAAGGGCTATTTTCACAAATCCCCGGAATTCGTGTTGTAATGCCTTCAAATCCAGCTGATGCTAAAGGATTATTGCTGGCTTCAATTGAAAATAACGACCCTGTTATTTTCCTTGAAAACCTTCACCTTTATCGCTCACTTAAAGGTGAAGTTCCTGAAGGTTACTATACTACACCACTTGATACTGCTGCAGTCGCTAAAGAAGGATCTGATGTTTCAATCATTGCTTATGGTGGAACAGTTCCACTTGCTCTTAAAGCTGCTGAACAACTCGAAAAAGATGGAATTAAAGCTGAAGTCCTTGACCTCAGAACAGTTGCTCCTCTTGATATTGCGTCAATTGGTAAAACAGTTGAAAAAACTGGGCGTGTGGTCGTTGTTCAAGAAGCTCAACGTACAGCCGGTATCGCAGCGAATGTCATGGCCGAAATTTCAGAACGTTTTGTTTTGAACCTTAAAGCGCCAATTGGACGTGTTAGTGGTCCTGACTCAATTTTCCCATTTGCACAAGCAGAAAATGACTGGGCAGTTAAAGCTGAAGATATTGTGAATAAAGTTAAAGAGGTGGTTGACTATGACTGAGATTTTTAAAATGCCTGATATTGGCGAAGGAATGCACGAAGGAGACATTGCCAACTGGTTAGTTAAAGTTGGAGATGTTGTTAAAGAAGATGACCCAATTGCTGAAGTACAAAATGATAAACTTATGCAAGAAATTCTCTCTCCTTATTCTGGTACCGTAACAAAACTTTTCGTTGAAGCTGGAACAACCGTAGAAGTTGATTCTCCTTTGGTTGAGTTTGATGGTGACGGTTCAGGCTCTTCTGCAGCTGCTCCTGCTCCTCAAGAAACAGCTGGTTCTGATACTGCTACAACTGATGCACCTTCTGGAGAAGCTCAAATCTTCACGATGCCTGATATTGGTGAAGGAATGCATGAAGGAGATATCGCCAACTGGTTAGTTAAAGTTGGAGATGAAATTAAAGAAGATGATCCTGTTGCAGAGGTTCAAAATGATAAACTCATGCAAGAAATTCTTTCTCCATATTCTGGAAAAGTCACTAAACTTTTCGTTGAAGCTGGAACGACTGTAGAAGTTGGGGCTCCTTTAATTGAATACAATGGAAATGGGGCTGCTCCAGCAGCTGCTAGTCCTGCTCCAGTCGCAGAAGCACCTAAAGCAGCTAGTCCTGCAAGTCCTGCAAATGCTCCATTGACTAAAACAACTTCTACTGGTCACATTCTTGCGATGCCTTCTGTTCGTCATTATGCACGCAAGGCTGGTATTGATTTAAGTCAAGTTCCTGCAACTGGTCGTCACGGTCACACAACGTTGGCCGATGTTAAAGCTTTTGAATCTGGCAGTGTCGCTCCTAACGCTCAAACAGCACCAGAAGCCGCTCCAGCACCTAAGGCTGATAAACCAGCTGCTCCTGTTGCTGAAAAAGCGCCAAGCGTTAAAGCAGGGGCTGGTGATCGACGTGAAGCAATGAATCCAACTCGTAAAGTTGTTTCTAAAGTTATGACTGCTCAACATACACACATTCCACCAGTAACAAACTTTGACCAAGTTGAAGTTTCTAAACTCGTGAAACATCGTGCTGTCTTTAAAGAAATTGCTGCAAAACAAGATATTAAATTAACTTATCTTGCTTATGTTGCTAAAGCTTTGGCTACTACTGCTCATAAATTCCCAGATATCAATGCTTCTGTTGACTATGAAAAACAAGAAATTGTTTATCACGAACATGTCAACCTTGGAATCGCTGTAAATGCTCCAACTGGTTTGTACGTTCCAGTGATTCATGAAGCTGAAACTAAATCAATTCTTGAGATTGCTAAAGAAATCGCTGAATTAGCTACTGCTACACGAGAAGGAACACTTAAACCTCAACAAATGCAAGGTTCAACAATTACAATTTCAAATATTGGATCTGCTCGTGGTTCTTGGTTTACACCAATCATTAATGGTTCTGATGTCGTAATTTTAGGACTGGGTTCAATCGTTAAAGAACCAATTGTTAATGGTGAAGGCGAAATTGTTGTCGGACAAAACATGAAATTGTCTATGACTTATGATCACCGTTTGATTGATGGAATGTTGGGTCAAACATCACTTAACTACTTGAAATCTCTATTGGCTGACCCTGAGTTCATGCTTATGGAAATCTAATAGACTGTAATAAATGGTGCTAAAGCATCTATTTATTACAGGCGAGTCCCCTAGAGGATACTCGCTAATTGTCTTATTAGTAAAGGAACGAAAAAATATCATTTTCGTTTCTTTCTGTCATAGATTTAAAAAACTAGTTTACAGTATTGTAAATTCAAGTTGACACTAATGTTTACAAGAAAGAGGATATATTATGGTTGTTGGTGCACAAGCAACAGAAGTTGATTTGGTTGTTATTGGTTCAGGCCCTGGTGGTTATGTTGCAGCCATCCGTGCGGCTGAACTTGGTAAAAAAGTTACAATTATTGAAAAAGATAATGTTGGTGGGGTTTGTTTAAACATTGGTTGTATCCCATCAAAAGCATTGATTAATATTGGTCATCATTACCAAGAATCTTTGGAGGAAGAAAAAGGAGAAAATCCTTTTGGTCTTTCTGTCGGAAATGTTAAATTAAACTGGGAATCTGCCCAAAAATGGAAACAAGATAAAGTTGTCAACCAGTTGACAGGTGGCGTTAAAATGCTACTTAAAAAACACAAAGTTGACGTGATTCAAGGAACTGCAGAATTTATTGATAACAATACAATAAATGTTGAACAAGAAGATGGGTTCCAACTTTTGCAATTTAATGATGTGATTATCTCAACTGGTTCACGTCCTATCGAAATTCCTTCTTTCCCATTTGGTGGTCGCATTATTGACTCTACTGGTGCTTTGTCACTTCCAGAAGTTCCTAAACATTTGATTATTGTTGGGGGAGGAGTTATTGGTTCTGAGCTTGGTGGAGCTTACCGTATGCTCGGTTCTAAGATTACAATTGTTGAAGGTTTGGACCACATTTTAAACGGGTTTGATAAAGAAATGTCTGATATCATTGCTAATCGCGTTAAATCTGCTGGTTCTGAAATCTTTACTTCAGCAATGGCTAAATCAGCTACTCAAACTGATAAAGATGTAACTTTGACTTTTGAGGTTGACGGAAAAGAACAAACGGTGACTGGTGATTACTTACTCGTTTCTGTTGGACGTCGTCCAAATACTGATTTAATCGGCTTGAACAACACTGATGTTAAATTGACTGACCGTGGTTTGATTGAAGTTGACGATTCTTATGCAACTAATGTTCCTCACATTTATGCAATCGGTGATGTGGTTCCTGGTCCAATGCTCGCTCACAAAGCTTCTTTCCAAGCTAAAGTTGCTGCTGCTGCGATTGCTGGAGCTGAGGACGACGTGGACTTACACGTTGCTTTGCCTGCTGTAGCTTATACAACAACTGAATTGGCAACAGTTGGAGAAACGCCTGAATCAGTTAAAGACCGTAAAGATGTTAAAATTTCTAAGTTCCCATTTGCTGCAAATGGCCGTGCCATTTCAATGAATGATACCACTGGTTTCTTACGTTTGATTACTGAAACTAAAGAAGGGGCCTTAATCGGTGCTCAAATCGTTGGCCCTGGTGCATCTGACTTGATTTCTGGTTTGTCACTAGCGATTGAAAATGGATTGACTTCTAAAGACATTTCATTGACTATCCAACCTCACCCAACACTTGGTGAAGCGATTATGGATACAGCTGAATTGGCTGATGGCTTACCAATTCACGTTTAAAATAAGAAAAAATACTGACGAAATAATCTGTCAGTATTTTTTTTTGAATAAATTTATAAAAGTAGGACCAATTAAAGCAATAAAACAGATGAAGGCAATAATATAAAAAGTTAAACTAAGACCAATAAGATTAGCCAAGGCCACAAATACTAAAACTCCCAATGAACTTGCTGTTGCAAAAAATGTTGAAATTCCTCCCCGAATTGTAGCTAAATCTTCTTTTGGAATAATCTGAAAGATGATGCTTGTAAGCTTCGGATTAACCTTAGCAAAACAATATCCGATACCGAAAAAGACTACAATAGAAATGAGCCCCAAAGGAATAACCAACAAAGAAAATAAGATAAGCATTCCCAAGATTAATTTTAATATAAAGCTTAAGTCCTTTTTTTGAAAAAAATCGTGCATAAAAAACGATGAGATGAAGACACCTAGAGAAAATGAAACACTGAATACAGTAACAGCCAAACCAAAGCTATGACCAAATGGATTGTGCCGCACCATTGCTAGATCAATTAAAGGTAAAATTCCATTAATTGAGAAATTAATAATCAGTATAATAATAATGAGAGAAGTTGCTGACATTGCTCCCTCAACTTTAAAAACTTTTATAATTTGCAAGAGTGTTTCCTTGAGTGAAAAATGAAATTTTCCTTCGTCAAGTTTCTTTGTAACTTCTATGTCCAGATATTTTCTACTCTCGAATAAGACTATTCCTGATATAAAGTATAAACCAGCATTTACCAGAGCCAACATGGAAAAAGAATTTACTAAAACAGCCAAAAGTGCTAGACCAATTGGTTTTCCGACAATTCCAATCAAAGAACTTGCGCCCTGTATTAATCCATAAGCAGGTTGAATATCATCAGATGATACCCGTATTTGCATAATCGGTAATTCCAAGCCGTCTTTATACATAGCAAGGAGCTCATCTACCAAATTGACCAGAATACAGAACAAAAAAACAAAAAATGAATGCTGTTCAATGGTAAAAGCGACGCCGATAAACAAAATTGTCTGAATCCAAGACGTCATAAATAGCGCACGCTTTTTATCCTTAGTGCGGTCTGCCAAATAACCCATATAAGCATTAAAAAACGAGGGAATTACCATAAATAATGCCACAAGAGAAATATAAAACTTACTATTAGGATAAGTAGAAGCATAAATAAGAAAAGCGAGAGCAAATAAATTACTCCCTGTCGTATTAAATATACTGCACAGAAAAAGCGAGCGAAAGGCTGAATTTTTGGTAATAAGTTGCATAACGTTCACTCCAAACCAATCTCATATTGCTTTTCCAACATTAAAATCATGTCTCTGACTTGATTTTTTGTTGGAAGACAATAATGACTTTGCTTAGAATCCATTCTTTTTAAAGGGCATCTATTGTTCATACAACTAGGTAATAATGAACAAGAATGACATTCTTCATCGAGTGCAATCTTTGTCCACAATCTTTCTTTTTGTCTATCTATTAATAATTGACCATTTCTGCCAAGTCTTCCTAAAATATTTCTCTGGTCATAAAGAGCTACCGTACATTTATAGACCAAACCTGTCGAGCCAATAACATAATGATTCTCTTTTGCTGCGTAACATATATTGTCTGGTATCATGCTCCAAACAAAAGGTACTGCGTGACCTCCAAGCTCAACTACTTTTTCTGTCAGTTCAAGGCGAACATCTCTTTCAATAGTTTCTACTTCTTTTTCTCCCCAATTTCCAATATTGTGAAAAGAAAGCAAAATATTCTCAGTATCTCCAAACAAAGAAATAAGATTTAAAATATTTTCATCCATCATCTCATAATTATCTTTTCCTACGTTTGTTCTAAGAATGACAAATGTATCCTCAGGTATATCTTTTTTTATATCTATCAAATTTTTAATTATTCTTGTATATGTTCCTTGTCCATTTTTTAAGACACGTTGCTTATCATGATATTCTTGCGTTCCATCAATAGTAATCTGAAAACTGTTTATCTTTAAGGATACAAGCCTCTGAAATACTCTTGAATTAAGCAAATAACCGTTTGTTGTAATATCAGAACTATATTCTAAGTCATTTTCTTCTGCAATTTGCAAAATTTTATTACTCAAAAACTCAATTATCTTCAAATTTAATAATGGTTCTCCACCAAACCAGAAAAGTTGGATTTTATCGTATTTTTCTCGATTTTCAGTCACGTCTTTTTCAATAAATCTAATAATACTTTCTGCAATTTCTTTACTCATTGCACCCTTTTCAAATTTTTCATAACAATAAGTACAGCGAAAATTACAATCTTCATGGACAAGGAGGATAAGTTGAAGGGTTCTATCAACAATTTCAAGGCAAAAATTATCAGATAAAAATTGTTCAGAGGATAAAAGGTCATAAATCTCTCTATTATTTGAAAATTCTTTAATATTTTTAAATAGACTATGTGGGTATTTAATAGACACACCATTATAAAAATTATATAAAATTGTGTTATCTGAGCTTTCTATTTGTTCGATATAATTATTAAATAGTGTCATAAAATAAACCTTTCTCAAATAAAAATAGAAGCTACTTTACAGTAGCTTCTAAGCATATCAACTGCAAATATTGATAACATGTTGACGAGTTTCTTTGACTTTTTTGTTCCTTTTGATTGTAATTTTCATGATGAAAATCCTCCAAATATTCTATTATGAGTTGAAATTAAAATTCTATTTCTAATCACAAATCCATTCTACCACTCCATTTTCAAAATCAAAAAACGTCACTTATTTGTGACGTTTTTCTTTCATATAACTTGCCGCTTTGTCATAACCTAATTTTTCATACATAATGGCTAAATTTTCAAAAATCTGATTTCCTTTTTCTATGTTACCAATCAAAAATTGATAATTTCCTTCAACAAATAGATACTTTTTACGAGAATAAACGTCAACAATCGGACTTTCAATCAATTTTTCATAACTATCTAGAAGTACTTCAGCTTGCTCCACCTGAGATTTTTCAATGAAATAATTGGTACAATCTCGAATAACGAGGATGACTTGAGCTTTATTTTCTGGTATTTTTCGATAAAACTTTGTCCGTTTAATCAGCTCCTTTGAAAACTCAAAAACAAGAGTTTCAGGTAAAAAATAAATAAATTCGCTAAATAAAAAGAGTTCAGCCTCGCCCCATTCCAATATGGAAAATAGCTCATCACTAATTTCTTGAATTTCCTCTTCACTTATCTGATAAGATTTATAGTTTTTTTGTGCCAAAAATGACTTGTATTCTAAAGCATTCCAATAATCTATTCTATTTTGACTCTCTATAAATCTCATCTGTAATTTCTGATAAACATTTTCAATTTCAGAGAAATTACCAAGCTCTTGTAATCGTCCAAGTTCTTCAAAAAGTGCTCGTCCACTCGGAAGCTCATAATTTCTGACATGATAAAGATATTCTTCAAAAGAAAGTCCCATATTTTCAACTAACTCATAAATTTTTGTAAGTGTGATATCAGATTTACTAAGTTCAAAACGTGAAACTTGTTGCTTTGAAGTAATAAAATTTGGTGAATTCTCATAATCTCCTGCAACTTTGGCTAATGACAAATTTTTCATTTCGCGAATTTCACGAAAAACTCTTCCCCATGATTTTGAGTCCATAAATTATCCTCATTTTTTACTGACAGAAATATTTAGAGGTTTCTGTCAGTAATTTTAAGTTTTCCACTGTGGATAAATTTACTGACAGAACTTCTAGCGACTTATCCACAGATTTATTTCATAATATCTGCCCAACCAGACATTCCGTCCAAGAATTTTTTGGATTTGAGATGAATTCCGACATATTCATCATAAAGCCCATCAATAAATTGACGAATTTTTAGTTTCATATCTGCTTTTATCGAGATTTTTTTGAGTTCATCTAAAGATATTTCTTGAAAAAGATTGACCAAATAAATCACATTTGGGTCAAGATGACTCCGTCGTAAATCTTCATCAAAATGTTGGGGACAAAGGCAGCCACTAAATTTATAAGAAAAATCAAAGGGTCCAACGGTTTTATGACAAAATGCACATTCTGAGAAGTTCAAAGAAATCCCAAAACGATGAAGAACTTGTAATTCAAAAATGTTAGTCACGACTTCCATATCAAATCCTTGATCTAAAAGCTCTAAACTTCGCTTTAGAAATCCATAAAGCCCTGGGTCGTATTGATTATCAGAAATGGCCGCATCAGCCAAACTTATGATATAAGAAGCATGAGCATTGATGAAAATATCTGAACTAATATTTTTATATACGACCACTTCACTGACATCCTCGATAAAAGAAAATCCCCCGTCATTAATCGTTGCCGTCAATTTTCCATCAGTAAAAGCTTGTAAGGAACTAGCATAAGGGGATTTTCCAAAATTTTTGACAAAAAACATCCGTTTACCAAAAGACTCTGTAAAAATCTTGACCAATTTATCTTTTTCTTTGTAATTACGACTGTAAAGCACTAGACCTTGAGTTTCGGCATCACGCATGATTTTCTCCTTTCGATATTTTATTTAATTATATCAAAAAAATCACTGACAACTCTTCTAACTGTTATCAATGATTTTTAATTTTACTGACCGATTGCTCAGCCACGTTTTTTAGTCACATAATCCGTCAATCTTGCCATTGCTTGCTCAATCATATCCATTGAAGCCGCATAAGATAAGCGGACAAATCCCTCACCGTACTGACCAAAAGCGATACCAGGAATAATGGCAACTGCATTTTCTTTTGCAAAATCCACAGCAAATTTGAATGAATCTTGTTCTAAATCAGCTGGAATTTTTGCAAAAATGTAGAAAGCTCCATCTGGTTCAATAATTTTGAAACCAAGGTCTGACATCTTTTCAATAATATAATCACGACGTTTAAGATATTCTTTTTTCATCGGAAGAGCATCATCAGCGCCATTTTTCAAAGCTTCAATCGCTGCAAACTGTGACTGAGTTGAAGCCGAAGTCACCAAATATTGGTGAGTCTTAATAATCTGTGCCACTAATTCACGCGCTGCAAAGATTAATCCAATCCGCCAACCAGTCATCGCATGCGATTTTGATAAACCATTAAGTACGATTGTTTGCTCAGGTGCATATTCAGCAATTGACACATGCGGTTGGTCAGTATAATTTAGTTCAGAATAAACTTCATCAGCAATCACAAATACTTCATGCTTTTTCAAAACTTCAGCTAAAGCCTTAATTTGCCCCCGATTATAAGTTACCCCTGTAGGATTTGCTGGATAATTCAAAATAACGGCCTTAACTTTTCCCTCACGCTCGACAATCGCTTGTTCAAGCATCTCAGGCGTAAGAACAAAATCATTAGCTCTTGTATCAATTTCAACCAAAGAACCGCCAGCAAGCGTAATTAATGGCTCATAACCAGGATATGCAGGCGCGGGAATCAAAACTTCATCACCAGCAACCAAAATTGATAACAAAACACTAGAAATGGCTTCCGTTACTCCAACAGTAACTAAAATTTCATCTTCTGCTGCATAAGATAAACCATATTTTTTATTCATAAATTCACTAGCTGCCTGACGTAGTTCTAGTAAACCAGCCATTCCAGTATAATGACTTTGATTATTTTCAATCGCCGCAATCCCTGCTTGTTTAACATGCTCAGGCGTATAAAAATCAGGTTCTCCCAAAGTCAACTTAATAATATCAGGAATAGATGAAACCTGTTGGTCAAACTGACGAATCAATGAAATTTCAATTTTATCTAAATTAGGGTTAAATTTTTTTAATAAATCCATAAAACATCCTCTACTTACATCCTGTTCTACTGACAGAAATCTTTTGACAATATTATACACTATTTTCAGACTATTTACTTTACTGACAGATTTCTGTCAGTAAAAAAAGCACTCTAAACTTTTAAAAATTTAGAGTGCTTTTACTATTTATGGCTCGGCAGGGGCTCGAACCCTGGACCCATAGATTAAGAGTCTACTGCTCTACCAACTGAGCTACCGGGCCAACTTATAAAAAGTTGAATATTTTGTGACCACTTCTAGAATTCTAAAATTCTGTGGTAGTAATGATAAATTGCTTCGCAATTTTTCTATCACCAACCTTGAAGCAGTGCTTCAAGCCAACTGAGCTACCGGGTCAACTTACTAGCTTATTATACCGATTTATAGACCAAAATGCAAGAATTTTTATTATTTAAGTCTTAAATATAGAGTTACTAACAAAGAGTTTTAAACAAAATTGTTACTTAGTTAAAGGCTTCTGAGTAGTGAATTACTCCTGATTTTCCTTCTAAGCCACCGTCAGTTAATTCTTTAATCATGAAGTTCTCATCAGGAACTTCAAAAGGTGCTTTGATTTGATATTGACTTGCTGGTACATAACCAAACTTAGGATAATAAGTTTCATGACCTAAAATACTAATAAACGGATAATCCAAAATTTTTGCTCTTTTTTCAAGTTCCAATAATACTGCTGCCCCAATTCCTTTACCTTGGTAAGTAGTTAAAACATCAAGAGGAGCTAAGACCAAACCTTTGAATTTTTGTGAGTCACTTACTATCTCTACCTCACTCAAAAGACCGTGACCAACGATTTTACCATCTTCAAAAGCAACAATTTCCAAATCTTTGATATAACCTTCTTCATTACGAATTTTATCAACAAGTTCAGCCTCATTACCATAACCATGTTCTGACTGACTAAAAGATTCACGAATAAGTTCAGTAACTTCTTTATAGTTTTCCAAATTTATTGTTTTAATTATCATTATCTTCCTCTCCTAATAAAATCTCTATCATCATTTTAGCAGTTATTCTTCTATTTTTCATTAGATATTAGTAAAAAATTTATTTTCTGGTTTTTTAATTACAAGAAATTTACCTAATCTTGATTTCATTTCGATTCCGATAATTATTTGATATGATTACTCATCTCTGTTATCATAGAATATTGTGATAAAAAATTAAAGGAATTATTATGATTAAACAATTTTTAGGTATTATTAACTCAGAATTCAAAGACTACAACCGACGAAAATTCTTACAAGATTTGATGGCAGGAATTACTGTAGCCGCCGTTGCCCTCCCTCTAGCCCTTGCCTTCGGTGTATCAAGTGGTACAACAGCCGCAGCCGGACTTATAACAGCCATTGTTGCAGGTATAATTATTAGCTCACTTTCTGGAGCTTTCTATCAAATTTCTGGTCCAACAGGAGCAATGGCGGCTATTTTAATTTCACTCATTGGTAAATACGGAATGAATGGAATATTTATTGCTACTTTTATGGCAGGAATCTTTCTATTACTCGCTGGTATTTTCCGTTTAGGAAATTTAATTTCACTTATTCCCTCACCAGTAATAACAGGTTTTACTTCTGGTATTGCCATCATCATTGCCAGCGGACAAATTAAAAACTTTTTCGGAATAGAACATTTTACAGGTTCTTTTTTTGATTTAATGAAATTTATCTCTGGCTTACACATTGATTATCCTTCAACAATTATTGGACTTTTAACAATCTTATTAATGATTTTCTATCCTAAATCATGGGGTAAAAAATTCCCAGCTTCATTGTTGGCTATCCTTCTGTCAACTTTAGCAGTCCTTGCCCTAAAACTAGATATTCCTTTAGTAGGAAAAATTCCAACCACCCTTATTCCCCAAGCTCATCTACGTTTGACTGAATTGAATCTTCAAGATATGAAAACTCTACTTATCCCAGCCATAAGCATTACCGTACTTGGAATGACCGAAAGTCTCCTTTGTGGTGCCTCAGCAGGCCGTGCAACCAATCACCCAATGGACAATAACCAAGAACTTGTTGCTCAAGGAATCGGAAATATTTTCATTCCCTTTTTCGGAGGAATTCCAGCAACAGCCGCAATTGCTCGAACAAGTGTAGCTATAAAATCAGGTGCTCAAACTCGCTTAACTGGTATTATTCACGCCCTTATTCTTCTTCTATCAATGTTTCTATTTGCACCATTTATGACTCATATTCCACTAAGTGTCCTTGCTGGTGTTCTTATCATGACCGCCGTAAGAATGAACGAGTGGGAAGCCATTCGTTTCTTATTCAAAAATAAATTAAAAAGTGGAATCATCGAATTTTTTTTAACGATGATTATCACTGTTATTTTCGATTTAAGTACTGCAATATTAGCAGGAATCATTGTTGGTTTCTTACTCTTTATCGTAAAAATTTCCCAAATTGAGATTAATAGTTCACAAATTGAACCCGAACGAATCAGTCAAAGTCATCATGAAGTATTTACTGATTGGACAGTTATTTATATTTCTGGCCCGCTCTTCTTTTTAAATAGTAGCAAGTTAAAACAAGCAATTGATGAACTTCCAGCAAATACTAATGTTGTTCTTTCTCTAAGAGGTGTACCAATGATTGACGTCACTTCTATAAAACTATTGATTGATATTTACAGTATTTTTCATAAGGAAGAACGCCAAATCGTCTTTGCCTCAATGAATCCTAAATTAAAAGAATCATTTAAGAGAACTGGACTTATTAGCATGGTTGGTGAAGAAGCCATTTACCCAAGTGTCAATGAATTCCTTTTAGATTTAGTTGATAAAAATAAATAAAAAATAGGCCAATAATTGGTCTATTTTTTATTTATAAACTCCTAAAAGAAATTTGAGAAAGAACTCAAATAGATGAGCTTTTATCTAGAATATCCACCATTAATAAATGTAATATCTTCAGTATCGTTGTAAGTACTATAAGCCTTGACCAAGGCTACAATCCAATCAACAAAAGACCAAATTCCAAAAGTAGCCCAGTTGAATAACAATTTACAAATTCCCATTCCAATTTGTCCTCGCATAAAACGGTCAACCCCAAATCCCCCAAATAGAAAACTTCCTAACCATACAAACAAATGTTTGTTAACTGTTTTCGTTGTCATAATAACAATACTCCTATCAGCTTTTTACGTGGCTCAGTGCCTGCACGTTATTTTAAGTTGTTAAATAAAATCAACTTTATTCAACAACTTTTTTTAAAGTAAAGTTAACAAAATTTTGCCCTCGCAAGTGTACACAGTTCTTTTTTATTTCTTTATAGCCCATTTTTTCAAAGAAGGGCTTAGCAGTAATAGATGAATTAACCATAAAGCTAGTATAATTCGAACTTTTTTCTAAATCATTTAGAAGTTTTTGCCCTACTCCCTGCCTTTGATAGTCTACACTAACATAAAATAAATCAATATATCCTTTATCATCAATGTTACCAAATCCTACTAACTGCTCATGATTAGAAATGACTCTGGCGTAGGTTTTGCCAAGATTATCATCAAATAACTCTGTGTCAACGTCAACCCAAGCTTTAACCTGTTCCAAAGTATAATCAGAAATATTTATTTCAAAAATAGTGTTTTTAAACAGATTAATAACTTCATCTAAATCTTTTGATTCATAATTTCTAATCAGCATAAATCTTTACTCCTTTTAGATTCATATCCTTTTACAAACAAAAAACTCATAGAAGTTAAACTATGGGCTTTCAAAATCGAAAGATAGTTTGAAGTACATATCTAGGTACAAACAAAGTTAGACTGACCTTTTATTATTCGTGTAAGGTCTACACATTTGAGGTATCTTTATTCTACAAAAATTATCCAACAAATAAATTAACAAAAATTGTTAACAAATGAATGCAAAAACAAATCTAAAGCTCTAAAGCCGTTCTATTTAAATATATAGTCCCGTAGCCCCAGATTTATTATTGATTTGTCTAATTTTTGATACACAAAAAAACACTGATTGAATGCCGTATGTGTAATAAGAAAAACCTCGTTAAATACTGGTATATCTACGTTGTAGAGATTTTGTTTTTTTAAAAAGCTAAATTTATTACGAGATTTATTACGAGTAGCATTTTTTTACTAGAAATTTGCAATTGATTCAAAGCGTTCAACTGCTTTTATTTTATTGTCAGATTCAAGGTGGCTGTATGTGTCCATAGTCATTTTTATGCTTGCGTGTCCTAAGCGTTCTTGTATCTCTTTATAGGGAACATCAGCATTAAGTAGAAGGCTAGCATGAGAATGTCTAAAACCATGAAAGCCAACTTGTGGTAGCTGGCAGGCTCTCAACCATTTTATTAAGAATGGCCTCATTGTCTGATAGTCCAACACCCCTCCTGTTCGGTTGGGAAATACCAGTTCTTGCTTTCCCTTTCCAATACTCATGAAGTATTTCGCTTGAAATAGTTCCCAATGCTTTAAAACTTCTACTGCTTTGCTGTCTATTAAAACAATCCTATTACTTTTGTCAGTCTTTGGGGTTGATTGTATGACCGCTCTAAGCGTTGTTTTACTGACAGACACAGAACCTGTCTTAAAGTCAATATCAGACCATGACAAGGCCACAGCTTCCCCAATACGCAAACCGGAGGCAACAAGCAAACGACAAAGTCCAGTCATCAGCTCATTAGTATATTTCTCTTTGGGTAGTGCTCCAATATACTCAAAAAATATTTTCAGTTGCTCCGCTGTAAGATGTTTTACTTTCTTTTCGGTGCTTTCAAGTCTTACTTTTGGTACAATAACATTAACACAAGGGTTATCTTTAACTAGCCCAAGAGATAAGGCATGCTTAAAAATACGCTCAACGATATTAAAGTATATTTTGAAGTCTTTGCCTTTTCCTTTTGGTCTGTGGTAAGCCCCATTTAATGGTTGACTAGCATTAATCATCCATTGATTAACAATTTGCTGAAGAATAATAGAATTTACTTTATCTATTCTATACTCTCCAAGAGCTGGCAAAACATAATTATTTAAGCGTGTCTGCATGATTTGAACTGTTCGAGGTTTTACCCCTAGCTTATAACTATCAAACCACAGCATGGCAATATCTTTAAAATCATCTACACTTACTTTTCTGACTGTTTGGCCGTTCTTTTCAAACTCATTAATAGCTCTACTTATTTTTGTATTACACATCTTTTCAGATTTAGCCGTTATAACTTTTCTCACTTGCTTACCAGTTAGAGAATCAACCCCCAGATAAACATTAGCGCGGTACACCTTTGTACCGTCTTTTTTTGTATATTCTTTAATATTCATATTATTTCTTCCTTTCCATTTTGTACTAATGTCAGGCAAGGCATGTACGAGGATTGAGAAATATTTTTATTAGAGATATTTAGTTAACTGGTTTATTAGTTTATAGAGTTATTAAATTCTCAACTGATATAGTATTATTTACGGTAACAAGAGTAACAAAGTATTATAAAGGTAGTTATATCAAGGGTTTATACTGTTACCTTTCTCTAAAAGAAGAGTAACAGTAAGGTATCAAGGGTAACAAGATAATTAGAGAGGAATCCCTAAACTAGAGCCAGTACCTGGAAATGCTGGTAGAATCTCTGCAAGTATTTTAGGCAATGTACTATAAAACTCACTCACACTTGGAGATAAGTTACTATTTATGGCATCCAACGTAAAATTTGTCTGCATACGTCTGATGACATTGGGAATATACTCTCCTTTTTCTACTAGATTCTTTGCTTTAGTCAGCACTCTACGTTCTTCTTCTTTTATATCCTCACTAAGGATAAGATTATAAAGTGTATTTAAAAAATCTAATTTTATTTGAGATGTTTTATCATTGTCTGCCATAAATACCTCCTATCAGCTTTTAACGTGGTTCAGGTTTGCACGTATTGGGGTTAAGTAAAAAAGATTCAATAATTTACTTATGGAATTGGTGGAAAAAGGGGGAATTTGTTATAAACGACTATTATTTCAATGATTCCGCAAGCGTTAGAGTTTTTCTATCAACCACTCTTATATCTTCATTTTCGAGCCGAACAATATAACAATTTTGCAAAGTTGTAGATTCGTCGCCAGTAACAATTGTGGCTATTTGTCCGTCTGATAGTTTGATAACGTCATCTTTTTTCATGGTGTAAATTCTTTCTAAGTTTATAGTGGATATAAACCACTTTGATTATATTGGGGAGTTTGAAATACTCCTTCACGGATGATATGAATTAAAAAATATATTCATACCTTTCATTTTCACAGATATGAACTTTCTCTTTTTTCCGAAAGTCGAGAACACAAAAGTGTGGACTCCTCAGATTTAGGAGAGCGCAAAAGTGCGCTGTCCTCTGAAACCATTGATATTAAAAACAAGTGGGTCAGAGCCACCCGTTTTTGAGTAAGTCCATAGTCTGTAGTAAAGTCGGTCAAACCGACCTTAGATTTTATCATTTTGTTATGGCTCAAACCCATAACAATTTAATCGGCGGAATTTTCGACCGATTGGCTAAAGTCGTAAAATGCGATCTCAGGTAGTTGCATATAAAACTTGTAACAACCATGTCTCTATTTCTTAATTTGAAACCGAATACGAAAAAGTGTAAGATGAAAGTATAATGATTTTGAGATGTCATTACTTTCAAGTATAAAGTTACTCTTTGGAGTGGCTTTTTAATGTACAAATTATAGAATATGTTGTATAATCTATTTATTCCAAACATAAACTTTTTCTAAAGTTTTGCACTGAGCGTCCTATTTCAAACTAGGGCGCTTTTTTTATTTTCCAAATTAAACCATTTACGCTAGAAAATACGAGTGATTTGATAGAAAATATCTGATAAACAGCTTTATTAAGCCATTTTTTTCGCGTGAAAATATGCTTATTTTATTTTCCGAATTAGATCCAACTAGTAAGAAATATTTACTTGTTCATTATTGCTAACGTCGGCAAAATTGGCTGTTATGCGTTTAGAGTGAACCTATAGAGATTTGTACAAAAATGTTCATATCCTATTATTGGTTTCCGAAAAAAGTGAAACCAATAAACTTTACTCATCATCTATTTTAATGTAGTAGTGTTTAATAAAATATTTTTTAGAAATTACCCTACCGTTTGTTATATCTAAAAAATCGCCTATATTTCCCATTGCATAAGTTCCACCAAAGCCTTGTCCAACGCTCAAAATACCGTTCATTATTCCCAATTTAATATTTCTTTTAGCTGTTGGATTTATACCAGTTAAAAGGATTTTTAATCTATCATCATACCAAGAAAGATAATTCTCTTTAAACGCTTGCTTAACCCAATCAGGTTGTTCATTTGTTTTACTAATTTCCCATACTTCGACTGATTTGTTTTTATATTTTACTTCCATAAAATAATATAACTTCTTTCTGTATAATATAGTGAGATTTTGGAGACCCTAAAAAAGGGGGGACCGATTCGTTCCTACCTAGCAAGTCGCGAATCACGACCCCTTAATAACAACAACGAAATTTTCGTTTTTGCCACTTGTGGCAGAAAGCTATACCACTAAAATACTGTTAAGGGTGTAAAGATTTTAACGCCCTCAAAATTGTGGAGGTTATCAACACTAGACAAAGTCTATACCGACATCACGTCGGTCAGGGGTAACTTTGAGGTGTACCCATTCAAAACAAAAATGTTATAGCTCCGTAGTTACAAATACACAGCAAATTCTAGCAACATACAAAATTTACATACTGTCAGTATCATACTGAACAACCGTACCTGAAAGTACACTTGCTAATTGTTGGCAAATGTTGGCACGAAATTGACTTATCAGGTTATAATCCCAAAATTTATCTAGAGTTTATATACTAATATAAATCAAAATGCGATTCAGAATCTGGTTTAGCTAACAGTGGTTTGCCATTCTTGTCTATCAACGGTGTTATTCCACAACCGTCAGAATCTTTATTAACCACCATATATTGTACGCCAGTATTTTTATCAGTAATTATTTCTACACCGCTTAAAATACCTCCAGAAGTTCTTTCAAAGCGATCTTTTATCTCTTTTTTTGTTATCATTGTTATAATCATTCCTTTCCGCTTCGTTCCAAGACACAACACGAGATGAAAAAGTGTTGTACTATATTCACACCTCTTTTTCTCAAATCAAAGTCTCTTTGCCGATATATATTTATATAAAATTAGCTGAGCAAGTGATTTGTTTTATTAAAGATTCAAGTTACCTGTTGCAAAAAGAAGTAATAAGGCACCAACTATTCCAAAAATAACTCCAAGAATTCGTTGTTTAATAAAACTTACATTTCCTAAAAGCACTCTAACTAAAATAAACTGTCTACTAGCAAAAGTAAATAGAAGGCCAATACCCAATATAATACATGAGATAAGTGCTAATGGGTTATGACTAAAAATTTGAATAAGGTTATCTGATTCGTTCGTAATATTATCCACTTTATTTTCCTCTTTCGCGTGCGCACAAGCGCTTTTTATTTTGCATTCCTAAAATTTAGGATTTGTTTTATAGATTTGAACCTTAGCATTTGTTAGCATGTTAAAAAATGTTAAGGTTCACAGCTATATAGACTTTAGCACTATTAAAGTTCTAATCTATTGCTTTTTTCATTTCATGAATAACTCTTCTTAATTTTGGCAAAGGTAATTCCATCAGGTCAGCAAACTGTTCTTGTGGTAGTCTGTAGTGTTCTCCAAACATTTTCTCATACCCAGCTATAATTACAGCCTTTTCCATTTTTTCATCTAAGTTATCAATACTCTTTAAGTAGTCCGATAGTTTCATGTTTCCTCCTTTACAATATTAGTAATAGCTTGTGTGTGCGTCTTTCATCAACAAGTTAATGTTCATTATCAATCAAAAGGCAACAATACTCAAAACGAATAATATAAAACTTATGGTATATAGTGCTATTTTCGCAAATTTATTAATATGTTTTATAAAAATATTAGTGATTAAAGCAATATTTAAAGCTATCATATATACAAAATTTGTTTTCACTATAAAAATAAACAATAGATTAAGAACAACAAATAGAAGTAGATTTATTTTTTGTTCTTTTTTTAATTCATCCACAATATTTTTCATATTTTATCTCCTTGGTTTTTCAAAAACCTATTAGACTTAAAAGAATATCTCCTATAGCTTGTAATACAACAAACTTTTTAACTGGTTTTTTCTTTTTTCTTCTCATTACTTTACCCCACCAACTCAAACCAGCACAGCTCATACAGCAACGCACGCGCCTCGTCATAAGCGTTGTGATGATAGCCGTAAAAGTCTAAGAAGTTGTATATATTTAACGTGTCGCGCGTGATAATGTCAAAATGGCTAACGTAATCAATGGCGCACTCACGAAAGTTCTTTGTAGTTGTATCGCAACACATTGATGTTATCAGTCTTTTAGTGGCGTCATAGTGGCAACCAGTTATCTCACAAAACTGTGTTATATCATCAAAGTTACCGCCATTTTGTATGAACCAATCCCAAAGCATTAAAATAGCTTCTTTGTTGGCTCTTTTTTCCGTAGGGCTTAACGTATCACATTCGCCTAGCCGTCTATCATCTTTGTAGTAAGCGTGCATATACTCGTGAGCATGGTCAAAAGGCGTAGCTAAATTTGGGTTATAACCGCCAATACAAAGCCTTGTATCTATCCAAGCTCTTTGATTATCATATTCAAATGTTCTGTAATCTATGCCTAAGTTTTCAATCTTGATTACTATAAGAGCGGTCAATTCTTCTTGATTCATTTAACGCCCTCATTTTTCACTATCTTTCAAGTCTTTAGCTTTTTGTTGCAATTCTTCCCAACGGTCAGCAAAAACTAATTTAATCATAGCTTTGTCTTTTTCGGTCAAAGGGCGACCACCAGCACTTAGAATACTGTCAAAAATAGCGTCATCATCAGAGTTTGCGACTTCCGCCAAGTCTATCGGTTCGTTGACTGGTTTAGCTTCAGCACGTCCTAGTAAATAGTCAACCGATACATGGAAGTAGTCGGCTAGTTTTTCAAGGTTGTCAGCTTTCGGTTTTTGTTTTTTTAACGTATACAAATAGTTGTCGCCAAACCCTAGGTCATTAGCTACTTTTTGTAATGTTTTCCCCTGTTTTCTAGATAGTTCTTGTACTCTTTCAAATATAGTCATGTCAGCCTTTCAAGCATAACACGAAAATTATTTTACTTTTCTAGATAAAAACACTTGACTTTTATTATCTTGTAGAGTAAAATAGTTTTCAGTTAAGTTATTCAACAAAAAAGCAAAGACTTCTTTTAACTAGCTCCCCAGCAGGTTTATAAGTTCGTTGATTGCTCTTTTAATTATGCTTATATTTTACCTTTTTAGATAATAAATGTCAAAGGAAAATATCTAAAGAAGTAAAACAAAAAAAAGAAAGAAGGTAAAAAGTGCCACTACTAACCCCAGAAATGAAAAAAGCCTTGCGACGAGTTCAGGCTGACAAGCTCATGACAAAGAAAGACCTTGCGAAAGTCTTAGGAGTAACCGAAAAGACTGCTCAAAGTCTAACACGAGATAACGAACCGCAAGAAGTGAAAAACAAGGTTTTCAATGCGGTAGTATCTGTCATTGCTGAAAACTACTAACTGCGTGTGAGTACTAGAAAGAGGACAAATGAACGAAATTACAGTAAGCCTTGATGTCATCATCAAAAATAAAAATGTGATTGTCAGTAGTCTAAGTGTCGCTAAAGCATTTGACAGACAACATAGTCATATTTTAAGAAGTATCGAAGATATTAAACGAGATTGGGATAGTTTAATTCAGTCCAAAAATGGATTGAATAGAAATATAATCCCCCTGAAAAGTCAGGGCAATAAACAAGTGATTTTTACTGACTATTTTAAGGAAAGTGAATATATCGCGGAGAATGGACGTTTAGTTAAATTCTTTGAAATGAACCGTAACGGCTTTATGTTATTGGCTAACTCATTCAACGGTAAACGTATCTTACCAATTAAACTGGCTTTCATTGAACGGTTTGATGAGTTAGAGCATATCACCCTAGAACAAGCTAAAGAAACAGAAAATCGTAAAAACTTGAATCAAGCTATTAAAGAAAGCCCACATTTCAAGCCATTTTATTACTCAAGATTTTCTGATTTCCTTTGCCAACTGATTACACACAACAAATATAAAACTGTTAAAAAATTGAGAGAAGATAAAGGCTATTATGGTAAACAATTTAGCAAAATTCCCCTGAAATCGTTGCTTGATTCAGAGGAAGATTTAAAAAGATTGCAGAAATTAGAAAATAGTATTATTGCATGGCTAGAAATTGACTACAGTTTTCGAGAAATCAAAGCATTTTTGACAAAAGAAAAAGCCCAACCGCTACCAACGAAAAAGGGCTAATTCAAAACTTAGCATGATTCACGCGCTAACGTGATTTCATGCTCTTATTTTACCATAATGAGAGGAATTTTCAACATGAACACACCAATAAACAAAGAAACTTATATCCTTGATGATTCAATCGCTTTTGAACTCATGGACTTATTAAAAGCCAAGGCACGCCATTTTATCCAGCTTAATGAGTATGTCTACCGCTTGTTTGATGGTCAATCAGTAGTGACTTTCACAACGTTGGAAAATAACATACAAGTAGAAATGGTTAAGGGGTAGGGTATGAAATTTAAAACATTTAATTTAAGAGCTTACCATCGCAAAGACGAAACTATACTTTCATTTGTTCTCAAAGGTGGACGGATACCAACAAGCAGAATCCTTTATATTAAAAAAGGCAACCCTTTTAAGATGAAAATCACGCACGAAATTGCTGAAAAGTACCGTATTAAACAAGAAATTAAGCAAACGCGAAAGAAAACAGACAGCCCTAACGGGTTGTATCCATTAATTGAAGCCATTGAAAAAGATGTATCTCAATTGTTAAATAAACAAGATAAGGACGATTGGGAGGGATGGAAACGCGTTTTTGCTTACGAATATCTTTATGATGTAGCTTTTAACCGAGGTGTTCGTCAGGAAAGACAACGTAGAAAAACCCAGCACAAAGCATTGACGGCATTTGATATTATCAGTTCCGAAGATGTTTCAGAGCTTTCTAATGAGCTAGGAATTAGTGAAGATAAACTAACGTACGCAGTTATGGAAGTTATCTCTAAACGCAAGAATGGAGGCATGGCATGAAGTTTACTTCGAGATATACTTTAAAAGATCTACGAGAACTCAACCACTTAACATTAAAACAAGTTGCTAGAAAAGTAAAACTGAACAGGGAACGTATAGCTGAACTAGAACAAGATAGTAGTTTTATCACAATTGATGAGATGTTTCGATTTTCAAAATTTTATGGTCTTTCAATAAAATATATTTTTATAGGGGAACAAGTTGATTTTGATAGAAAACTAAACGAATATTTAGGAGGTACTCCGTGAATGACGACACCTTAACGAACCTTGTGGCGCGTGGCTTAGTTGATGAAGTCATTCATTTATTTAATAAGTATCTTGGTACACAGCTCAAAATCAGAAATGAAAAGCGGGTATTACCTTATATCTCTAAAAAGCGTGTTATGGAAGACTTAGATATATCAGACGGCACTCTTGATAATTGGGAAAAGCACGGATTGAATCGCTATAAACCAAGATACAAAACTTCACTTATTTACTATTTGATTGATGATATATGCAAGTTCATCGTCATAGATACTTAGCAACTTGTCAGGCAAGGCAAATTTTATTAGAGGATTGAGAAAATGACAAATATTACTAGAGCTTGCCCTTATGTGGCTGGTATTGATAGCGTAGGTATGAGAAGTTTAAAAGGCTATCACACAGAGCTGACAGACAAGCAGATTGAAAAAATAGACCCATTGAACGCAAATACAGGCACAGTTGATTATAGCTTTAAAGTTCGTAAATATAAGCACGGTGTCCGATTTAAGGGTGAGAAAGAGGGCGGAGAAATCAGCTTATTTGATGAGGTAGCGAAATGATAGAACACCACCAAGGCTACACGGCAAGGAAACGGCTAGGGCGGAATAGTTTCAGGACGATAGGAAAACACCCCTATAAGATGATTCACAATGCAAGAGCGGTTAAATATGACTTAATACAGCAGTTTGAAGCTAGCACAAGCATAAACTTACCTAGTGGAGTGAAAAGGCAACTTATGCACTCAAGTAAGCCCAGTTTTGGGCAAGCAACTGGCTATCATGAAATTACAGATAAAGGAAACTAAACCATGAAAATTACTATTGATGTCCTTGAAAATGAAAGCAATAAGGACAATTTAGAGTATCTTATCAGCGATACAAGCAACGAAGCTATGACTGTTTTAATGTTTACCTTGATTGGCGAAGCTAGACAGAGAGCAAGCTATGAGCAATTTTTAGAAACGATTACTAGAATTTGGGGGTATCTCAATGAAGATAACTGACTTACAGACGTTAGACCAAAATATTATTAAATTTCTTGCCGAACACAGAGGAATTGACCGAGCTGTCAAAGGCAAGATTTTAGCACAAGCCCTTGATATTGATTTTAGAACGCTTCAGAGCAGAATTGAGTACCTCCATAAGCAGGGTTGCGCCATTGGTTCGATTGATAACGGCTATTTTATTCCAACTAACGAAGACGAGCGCAGAGCCGGAATTATCAAGAAACAACGCACAGGCATAGCGATTAATAATGCGGTCAATGGCTATACCCTTGCAGAACTTGATTGGATTGACCAACTTTTTAAGGAGGAATGACTATTGACACCCAAAGAACAAGCCCTAAACTGTATTAGTCGTGGCTTTTCTGTTATCGCTGGTTATCCTGTAGGAAAAAGCGAAAGGGCAATTATAAAGGGGAGTTCCTCAGGAAGCCTTGATGAAATCACAGTAAGCGCGTGGTTCGATGAAATACCGAACCGTAACATCATGATTAATCTTAGAAATAGCGGTTTGATTTGTATTGACTTAGACCAGCACCAAAACGGACAGAATGGTCGGAGTGTTTTCAGTCGATTGTGGAATGAACACAGCGAGGGCGAAATATTAAGTACCTATGTTGAGAAAACTCCCACAGGCAACGGCTTGCATGTTTTCTTCAAAGTTCCCAAAGAGCTATTCAGTCAGCCAATTGTCAGCGAACTAGCGGACGGCGTGGAGATAAAGACACACTTTACCCCAATCTACCCAAGCAAACGTACAGACGGCGATTATATCCCTTTGAATGATACAGAAACTAACGAGCCTTTAACTTTCGATAGTCTTTGCGATTGTCCTGATTGGTTACTTGA
This sequence comes from Lactococcus sp. FSL K6-0773, assembly GCF_038006485.1. Classification (NCBI taxonomy): domain Bacteria; kingdom Bacillati; phylum Bacillota; class Bacilli; order Lactobacillales; family Streptococcaceae; genus Lactococcus; species Lactococcus sp. FSL K6-0773. The sequence goes on from NZ_JBBOVF010000001.1 coordinate 1,812,272, forward strand.
AATGATACAACGACCACAGGCACGCGCAACAACTGGCACAAGTAGCCGAACTTATGGCGCTGAAATGTGGGAGCTATTCAACCAAGGCGCAAGAAAAGGCAACCGAAACAACGATACAAATCGTATTCTCCACTATTGGAGAAAGATTGGTATTGATAATAATAGCTGTATGGACTTATTGCGAACCTTTAACAATCGAACCAGTCCGCCCTTACCTGATGACGAGCTGGCAACTATTTGGAAAAGTGTATTCAAGATGAAATAGAAAGGAAGTCATGACAGACCAATTAGAAAAACTTGTGGCAGAAACACCACAGGAAAACGTAAGAAGTCCAAAACCTAAAATAGAGGACTTCACAGATTATGGCGAAGACGGCAAAAAAGTCGTTAATGTCGCAGGTTATCAGGAATGCTTAAAAGACTGGCTGGAACAAGAAAAAGAAATCATCAATAGCCCTGACTATGTCAAAGCACATACTCAAACGCTTAGAGCGGTTAAAAAACTATTCTTTGAACACCGTAACTTATTTTTAAGCACACCTAAGGAAGACGGCAACGCACCCAAGTCACTAAGTCCCTTAGATACGGCTAGAATCATCTATAAAACGCTAAAAGTCATCAAATTAGACCACCAAAGCGGACTGTTAGGCGTTTACAACCCTGAACTAGGCATATATGAAACAAACGAAAACTTCTTTCATCGGCTCATTTATTGGCTAGAACCGTCATACAGTCAGGCACGGTCTAAAGAGGTCCTCTTTAAACTTGAAACTTTAGCAGAGGTTAAGCAACAAACCACAGAAGCTCATCTTATCCCAGTTGCGAACGGTATTTTCAATAAGAAAACCCAGCAATTAGAGCCGTTTAGTCCCAAGTATGTCTTTACCTCAACCATTGCGACCAAGTACAACGACAAAGCAAAAGTACCCAATATCAACGGTTGGAACGTAGACGGCTGGCTGTTAGACCTCATGAGTGGAGATAAGGAGCTTGTTAGCCTTTTATGGCAGATTATTTCCGCAAGTACCAACGGCAATTACTCCTATCGTAAAGGCGTTTGGCTCGTCGGTAAAGGAAATGACGGCAAAGGTACATTTCAGAGCCTCATCATGAACTTAATCGGACGTGAGAACGTGGCAAGTGTCAAAGCTGAACAATTTGCGGAACGGTTCGCCCTTTCCCAAGTCGTTGGCAAAACTTGTATTATTGGAGATGACAGCCAAGTCAGTTACTTAGACAACGCAGGAAATTACTTTTCAGTAGTGACTGGCGACCCAGTACCGATTGAAGCGAAAGGAAAGCAACCCACCTTAGCAGTATTTAATAAGCTGGTTATACAATCCACTAACTTCTTGCCAAAGTTTAGAAATAAGTCAAATGGAACATACAGACGTTTGCTTATCGTGCCTTTTGAAAAGTCTTTTACCGCAGATAATGACGATTGGAAAATAAAGGATGATTATATTAAACGCAAAGACGTTTTAGAGTATGTCCTTAAAATCGCTTTATCGCTTAACTTTGAGAAGTTTGACGAACCGAAAGCCACACAAGGGCTGTTAGATGACTTTAAAATCAGCAATGACAATGTATTGGCTTTTGTAAATGATATGTTTGAGGAGTTCGTCAGTGATTTTCTACCGACCGCCTTTATAAGCGCCTTATATCGTGCATGGTGTGAAGATGAGGGAGTGAAGCCCTTTACTAAGCGAGAGTTTGAGAATAAACTACCTGATTATGTCAAAGACCAATGGAAAAAGACCGTGCAAAGACCAAATAGCGCAGGCTTTAATAGAGCTGTCGATTTACATCGAGCCAATGAAATGGAATTGTTTAGACGGTTGTTTTATTGGGACGATGAGAAACATAAAAAAGTCACTAAAGGTTATTCCCGCAAGAAAAAATAAAAGTGTTACTGAAAATCGGTAACACGTTACTATTAGAAGTAACAGCTTTAACCCTATGGTTAAGCCATTTATAGGTATCTGTTACTCTGTTACCGCAAAAACACCTACTCGCTAGGAATTTATCAGAGGAAATAAAAACATGAAAAAAGCACGCTGTCCGACAAATTGAAGTGTTGACAAATGTTGTCATAAAAAATACTACAAATTACTACATAGAAAAATCGGAGAAAATAAAATGAGCCAAAATACAAAAACAATCTTATCTAACCTTTTTACACTTACAAGTGAACTTTCAGAACCCACTTCAAAATTGATTAATATTGAGGGAGCAAACGAAACGCCAGCGACTCAAAAAGACTTATTGGAAGGATTGCGCGAGAACCTAGTCAACCTTACAGAAGTTTTGGGCTTATCTGTGGACGAACTGACAGAAACACAGGAAGACGAGCCACAAGAAACAGTAAAATCAATCATTAAGGAAATGCAAGAGCTGACCTTTGCGCCTCATGAAATATCAGGCAATGACACGCAAGTCTTTGCGGACTTACTGACGGATAGTATTGAGCGTTTGATTAAGGCGTTAGGATTGAATGAAATGAGCCTTTCAGCAGAGAGTAAAAACAAACCGCATGAATTGGCACTCAAAACACAGTTACAAGACTTGCACGCGCTCAATCATTCCATGTTTAAAGAAGATATCCACGAAGTGCCACGGTTCACAGACGGTACAATCATCACAGCGAAAGATTTAGCAGATATGAATATCAACGCGCTGGATAATATCGCTGAATTAATCGGCTTTGAGTTAGAAGAATAAACAAAAAGAGCCTAGTCAATGACTGGGCTTTTTTAACGTTATGTGGAAATAAAAAACTTATAAAACTTATAAAACTTGTCTTTTTACTTTGTTATAATCAAAAGGACATATAAACAGAAACGAGGGGAAACAATGACACCTAAACAGCGTAAATTTTGCGACGAATATATAAAAACAGGAAACGCCACGCAGTCGGCTATTAATGCAGGGTATAGCCAAAAAACAGCGAAGTCGATAGGAGCCGAAAACCTGACTAAACCTGACTTAAAAAAATACATTGATAGCAAGTTAAAAGACATTTCAAACAATGCCATAGCAACCGCAGAGGAGACTTTAACCATATTAACACAGATAGTACGCGGAGAGCATACAGAGCAAGTGATAACAGCAGAGGGTGATGTCATAGACAAACACCCTGACACTAATCAAGTCATTAGGGCGAGTGCTGAAATCTTAAAACGTTACCCGCTTACCCAAGACATTAATATCAAAGGGAATTTAAAAGTTAGTAACCCTTTTGAGAATCTAACAGAGGAAGAACTTAGAACCTTAGCAAGCAGAGAGGGGGAAGCGTGAAAGATAAAACAGATAGAATCATAAGCGATTATATTAACGGACGCACACAAGCCAAAATAAAAGCAATTGAGAGCCGTTATATATACAGGGTAAAACAGGACAACCTAGGGATTAGAACAGCTTACAAAGGCACAGCGGAGCCAGAGGGGAACACATTAGACAAGGAACGCATGGAAGAGGATAAAGAGCTGATAGGATTAAGGCGAACACTTGAACTTTTAGGAGCTTTATACAATACTTTAACAGTATCAGAAAAAAGAATCATAGAGTTAAGGTATAAAGGGTATAACGGTTATACGTGGTATCGTGTCGCTATGGAGTTAGAGAGCGCAGGCATAGACATACCTATCAAGAGAGCGAAAAAAATATACTTTGCTTTCAAAGAAGATGTATCGCGTGTTTTGTAGTGTTTTTGTTTGGAGGGTGATACTATGAATAAAACAGAGTTTAATATCAGGTTATATCTTTCGGGAGTTATGGAGTCATGGACTAACAGGATAGACAGCACAGGGGAAGAAACGCCACAACGCTTTATACTAAACGCAATGACAGAGCTGTTTGAATCATTGAGTGATGATGACATAGAGTTGATACGTTTGCGATACACGGAACGCTTAACACTCTCAGAAGTTGCAAGTCGTTATCTGTTAAACGAACGTACTGTTAGAAACCACACGAACCCAGCTATTAAACAAGTGAAAGAGATTATAAAGAAAGCCACAGAACAAGCACAGCACGCGCGTGAGGTTGATTGAATATAAAAATTATTATTAGACAATAAAAAAACTCACAGCGATTAAACCGTGAGCTTCTGTGATTGATTTACATTATTAATCTATAATATTTTTGCGATAAGCTCGAATGATTAGATTATTTTTTAAACACCCCCGCCCGTATCTTTTCACAGGGAAACCACACACATAGGTATCATCTTGCGTGAAAGTCCATTTTTGAAAATTTTTATATAGGGGGGTCAAAAATCTAAAACATTGATATAATCAAGTTTATAGGCAAAAAAAGGGGGGAATTGCTTCCCTTTCTTGCCTTTTTTTAGACTGATATATATAAAAAAATATATTAGACATATTTCCAAAAATATGAATCGCTCAACCGTGGGAATAGAAAAATCATTTTATTACGAGTTCCTAAAAAAGAGACAAAATAAAAAAGCCGTATATCCGAGATATACAGCCCCTTGCCTGACAAAAATTTACTATTTTTTTATTACGAGATTTATTACGAGTTCGTTTGGTTCTAATGGGTTCTGGTGGGTATCAATTTTTAAAGAATCGCTTAAAACCGCACTTCTTACCCTCTATTAAGGTCTGCTGGATAGCAAAAAAACACTGATTGAATGCCGTATGCTCTTCCGTGTATTGAACCCGCTAAAACGCCAGGTGGGTGTTCTCGCTTCGCATCAGCTTCCCCTACTTTCGTTCGAGGTATTACGCTACCGAATGTCTCATGAACCCCTATGCAATACAAATATAGTCGGTCAAAAAAATGAAAGAGCTCGCACATTCCAGTGCTTTTTCTATGATTCTATAATAACACTTTTTATCTTTTTTTTCAATAGAAAGCGGTTAAATTTTGAATCATAAATTGTATTAATAAAAAATCATCATCTCTCCCAAATTTTATTTTTTATAGTGATTAATAACCTTTTCGATTTCCAAAATCAACTTTTGATTGCTTAGACCAGTCACTTCTTCAATGAGCATTGGGAGTTCTGTTATTTTTAGTTTTTCTTGGAGTTGAATGGCTTGAGCATCATTTTCATCATGGTAAGCAAAAATTTTTCCAACAATATCTAGATGATTTTGATAAGAAAGCTTACGATCGTTTAATTCTCTTATTGGACGAATAAAACGTTCATCATATCCTAATTTCCGGATAGGTGTTCTTGCCACGCGTGACACTTCATCAATAATTTCTGGATTAGAAAAGCGAGAGATGATTAGTTCATGATATTTAATTAACTCATCTTGCTTAAAATATTGAGCCCATTTTGCTAAAAGTAAAGCGCGTGTTTCTTTTTGAACTGCTTTTAGGATATTCAAAATTTCTTCATCCTGTAAACCTTCTAATATTGTTTTATAACCTTTATATGCGCTAGAATAGGCAACTGCAGCATGTCCTGAGTTTACAGAAAAAAGTTTACGCTCAATAAATGGTTCGAGGTCAGTTGTATAATGAACTCCTTCAAGTTTGATTTCTTTATTTTTTAAATGACTTGCATCTATTACCCACTCACTAAAAGGCTCTACCTCAACATAGAGAACATCTTTATGTTTTTGAGCAGGAACAATACGGTCAACTGCAGCATTAGGAAAACCAATAAATTTAGAAAGATAAAGTTTATCAGATTCCGACAGATAATCGGACACTTTTTCTTCCAAAAATTCAGAGCCCCCTATCATATTCTCACAGGCAATAATATCTAACGGGCTCTGAACCTTTTCTTCCTTACGTTTCTGAAGTCCTTTTGCAATAAGCTCAGCAATATAAGGCAAGACATTAGGACCAATCGCTGTTGTTAGAATATCAGCTTTTGCAATTGCTTCAATGACTGCCTCAGGATTCTCACTATTGTTAATACCAGAGACAGCTTTTACAGAAATTTTTTCATGTTCACTACTTGCAATCCCAATTTCATAGGAATGCCGATTATTAAGTTCGTCAATTATAGATTTATTTGTGTCAACAAAGTGAATATCAAATCCATTTTTACTCAAAATTTCACCTATGAAACCACGTCCAATATTTCCTGCACCAAAATGTACTGCTTTTTTCATCTTACTTACTGCTCCTTTATTTAGAAAGTAAAAGTTCAAATAGAATCCTCTAAAATCCCTCTATATAAGCAATTGTAAGCTTTTACATTATGCTGGTAAATATAAAAAATTGCACTAAAAGCTGTGCCATTTTTTAATTAATTTTCAAAGTATTTTGCAATTTCTTCGATTGTTTGAGCATCAGCAAGTTTTACAACATTGTCAACGTCCGCGCAAAAAATTGAAATCTTTTGAATCAGCTCAAGATGCTCCTCTTTAATCCCCGCAATTCCAAATAGCATTGTGGCTATCTTAGGATTTTCTACTGTTCCAAAGTTTACACCACGAGGAACTTGAACAATGGCTACTCCTGTTTTTAAAACTTCTTTTTTTGATTCATCAGTTCCATGAGGAATTGCAATAAAGTTTCCCATATAGACTGACAATTCTCTATCTCGTTCAATCATTGCTGAGATATAGTTAGGTTTGACATAACCTCCATCAACCAACAAACTTCCACAATATTTTATGGCCTCTTCTTTATTTGAAAAGTTTTGATTAATTTTAATCAGACTTTTTTGAATTTCCATTTTAAAAATTACCTTTCTTGGTTTACTAGGTTTACAACTTATGTAAACCTAGTCATCATAATGTTTAACAGCTTCGATAATTATCTCTCTTAGTAACTCACTTACAATTTCATAATTTCCGGAATCGTATATCCTAGTATAAAGCTTGTTTTCAATAATTGAACTTGAGATTTTACCTAATAAAAAGGAAACATACTCTGGAACTTCTGGAGGCGCTAATAACAATAGAACTCGTCCAATTTGAATAGCCTGATGATCCATTGCTATTCCTTCAATTGGCTGACTTAAGTCAAAGATTTTAAAAATTGGGCTTGAGATTGATGAATGAACTGCGTGAAAGAGAGCAATTTTTGTTTCTGGAATTGCTAGATGTGTTTCTTTAAATCTTTCTTCCACCAAATGAACGAGTTCTCCACTATCCTCTGGGTTTACTCGCTGAATAATTTGTTTTACAGTATCATGTAATTCTGCCTTATTTTCAAGAGATAGGATTTCAAAAGATTTTAATATTTCATTGCCTATTGAAAATAAGTCATTGAGATTTAAAAAATTCTTTTCTTTTTCTGAATCAGAGGTAAGTGCTCGTGATTTTTGTTGAATCAACCTCAGCTGGTGACGAATATTTTCCAAATTCTTTTGATCTAGCATTGGATTGATGTAGAGGTAATCTAACTCTTTCTCTGTTGTAAAAATGACGTCATATTTTTCCTGAGTGATATGGATTGAACTTTGAATAAGTTCTATCTTTTTTAAGAAGGGAAAATTCTTTCTTAAATTACTCATGATAAATTCGCAAGAAATTCTTCCACGACTGCTGACAAGTGCGGCACTTAAAGGTAAAACTAGGTCACTGCGTTCAAGAGTCGCCACAAAGTGAAGACTTATAAAAGCAATTTCCATTTCTGAAAAATTCTTATCAAAGACCTCCCTTAATGATTCTTTGACTGTTTTATAAATTTCAGGATTATCTTTATTTATCTTTTTGATAAAATCATTTTCTTTTTTAGGAAAGAGGACTGGTAACATCTCTGATTCTTTGAGATGAGCATATAGTAAACCATATAAACGGTCATCTTTCCCAAATTCTATCTCAAGAATTGTTGAAACTTTATCAATGAGTTGGCGAATTTTATAAGAAAAATCGGTATCAAATTTTTCCATAAATAGCAGCTCTCTTCCAAAGCCAAAATATAAAATATCATAAACTGATGCAAGATAAGTGATCTCAGAAACAACAAATTTTGTTACTGGCAACTCTGTCAGTAACTTATTGACAAAGTTTAAGGCTTGCTTACTTGGTCTGCCCAGAGTTTCACTACTGACAGAATACCCCTCATCCAAATGCAGCAAAACAACTAAGCAAAAAAGTTGCATTAAAACTTTGACTTTGTCAGTCATTTTTTCAGGTAAATCTATACGTTTAAAAGCCTCATTAACTTGCTTAAATTTATTTAAATCTATTATTCTTAAAATTTTATTGTTAGAAAGTTGATTAAGAAGTAGTTCCTGAATGCTTGCTGAATTATAAATCACTGCCACAAATACTGGACGAATATTTTCTTCTGCCCCTTTAAGTTTTAAGCCACGATCTCGGATTAGTACTAGTTCATTTTTAAACAGAGCTTGCTCAATTTGCTTCAAATCACTAGTTACTGTCGGTTGACTAATTCCAAAATAATCTGTTAGAGAAGCGATAGATGCTTTATTTTCAATTAATAAAAGCAACTCACCATACAAACGTTCACTTATTGAATAGTCTATTAATTCATGAGCTTGAGTAAGTTGATTGATATCCCCTTTCAAAAAATAGCCTTCATCAGTATTTTCCAAACTGATATTTTCTGGTAAAGACTTTTGTAAATTGTTCAAATCGCGATAAAGCGTTCTGCGACTTGTATCTGTAATTTCCATCATTTCTGCTATCGTAAGCTTTCCACGTTTCAAAAATGTCTGGATTAATTTTTGCTCACGACTTGTTAAAAACATAAAAATTCCTTTTTTAAAATTCTACTCATAACTAGACTGCCAATTAACAGCTAGTATTTTTATTTGTTCATCCGTTTCACCATATTGATGTATTCAGGAGTAGTAATTAATGACTCAACAAAAAGATGTTGAGCATTTGGAGCTTCGTTTTTTACACTTGTCGTAAATTCTTTTGTTGAAACAATCATGATATTTTTGGCATTAAATGCTCCTAAACCAATAAATTCAACATCAGAAATAGGAATTTTAACACCATGCATCTGGAATATTGCTTTTAATGTTTCTTTGCCCATTGTATTTGAACCAATATGTAAATCATCATGAGCAAAGACAACTTCATCAATTTGGTTCAAGTCTATCTCATTTTTACTGACAGGTCTGTCAGTAATTATTGTTTGATTTGTATCATTATCAGTAGTCAATAAACTACTGATAATTTCATCATAGCGAGGTGAATTGAGGAAATTAGCCACTGAGTATCTGATTGCTTCAGGAGCCATTATCGCAGCTCGTGGAGCAAGTTCATCTTGTGTCACAACAATTGTGTCAGAACCTGCTTTTAAGTTAGCTATAGCGACATTAGTAACATCTTGTAGCAAACCTGCTTTCTTAGCTTTATTCCTCAAAATAGAGCCTCCCATTGCTGATGAACCCATTCCTGCATCACAAGCAAAGATAATATGATTAATCGTAGAGAAATCGACTTGGTCAGTAATATTATTGCTGACAGAAACTTGTCCTTTACTGACAGCTTTATCTGCAGCTACACCTACTTTTGCATTCTCAAAAGCAGAATCATCAATCATTGATTTATCTCGCTTTAAAATAAAAGATGCAACTAGAAATGAAACAATTGCTGCCACAGCTATTCCTGACCAGACACATAAGACATTTACAAAACCACCCGCTGATTTAGCTGATGCCATTCCTGTGATTGCAATAATTGAACCAGGAGAAGCAGGAGCCGCAAGACCCGAGCCTAGTAAATTATTTGTCAAGGTTCCTGATACCCCACCTGCCATCACAGCAAAAAAGAGCGCAGGTTTCATCATGACATAAGGAAAATAGATTTCGTGTATACCACCGACAAATTGAATCAAAATCGCACCAGGTGCCGTCGCTTTAGCTGAACCCTTACCAAAAAGCATAAAAGCAATCAGAATTCCAAGTCCTGGTCCAGGATTTGCTTCTAGTAAAAATAGAAGTGATTTTCCATTTTCAGAAACTTGCTGAATTCCCAATGGCGATAAAATCCCTTGATTGATTGCATTATTTAAAAATAATATTTTTGCTGGCTCAATAAAAAGATTAGCAAGGGGAATCAAATGATTAGCAATTAAAAAGTCGACCCCATGTCCCATCACGTCGGTTAACCAAGCTACAAGTGGACCAACCACTTTTACAGCAAAAAGTGCGAGTCCAAATCCAACTAAACCAGCTGAGAAATTATTAATCAACATTTCTAGACCTGCTTTAATATGCGGTTGAACATAGTCATCAAATTTTTTTATTACCCAAGCACCAAAAGGACCCAAAATCATTGCACCTAAAATCATAGGAACGTTTCCTTTAGTGTTTAGACCTCCTAGAGAAAGACTAGCTGTGGCAATAATTGAACCGAAAGTCGCAATTGCACCAACCACTCCTCCACGATGTTCATAAATATTTTTTCCACCAGTGTAACCAATCATTAGGGGAATAAGAAAAGCAAGCATCGGACTAACCATTGCTGCAAATGTTTTATTAGGGGTAAAACCATCAGGAATGAAGAACATCGTCAACACCCCCCAGGCAATCAAAATAGGAATATTTGGCATTACCATATTTGATAATGCGGTACCAAGTTTTTGCACTCGTACTTTTAAGTTTACAGTATCAGTCATTTCAGACTCCTTTACATAGTAACTAGTATAATTATATTGTAACCGCTACCAATAAAGCTGTAAATAAAAATCTTGACACAAAAAGGCGTGCCAAGATTTATTGATAATATTTATAAAATAAAAAAAGTCACCCTTAGGTGACTTAGTTACTGCGGATGTCAGACTCGAACTGACGACATCATGATTAACAGTCATGCGCTACTACCAACTGAGCTAATCCGCAATGTAAACTTGGCATCGTCTTTATCTCCCAGGGGGCAACCCCCAAGTACTTCCAGCGCAAAAGGACTTGACTTCTGTGTTCGACATGGGAACAGGTATATCTCCTATGCAATAAATACCAAATATGGGAATTCCAGGATTCGAACCTGGGACCCCTGCGTTATCAACACAGTGCTCTAACCAACTGAGCTAAACTCCCAAAATATTAAGTTAAGCGGATGACGAGAATCGAACTCGCGTAGCCAGCTTGGAAGGCTGGGGTTCTACCATTAAACTACATCCGCTAAATAAGGAATGGCGCGAGACGGAATCGAACCGCCGACACATGGAGCTTCAATCCATTGCTCTACCAACTGAGCTACCGAGCCAAAATTGCGGGAATAGGATTTGAACCTATGACCTTCGGGTTATGAGCCCGACGAGCTACCTAGCTGCTCCATCCCGCGATAATTAAAAAGGAGGATGTGGGATTCGAACCCACGCACGCTTTTACACGCCTGACGGTTTTCAAGACCGTTCCCTTCAGCCGGACTTGGGTAATCCTCCAGATATAGTCCGTACGGGATTCGAACCCGTGTTACCGCCGTGAAAAGGCGGTGTCTTAACCCCTTGACCAACGGACCATATATTGTTGTGCTGTCTCAAACAGTACTTTTCTATTATACACTTTTATATTTTTTTGTCAAGAATAAACTGTGTTATCTTTTCAAAATAATATTTTAGATGAATAATAAGAAAGTCAGTCGTCTCAAACGACAACTATTTAATTATATCAAAATATTATTTTTTGTCAAGAATAAACTAGACCACTTATTCTAAAACATAAAAAAAAAGAAAAACAGCCTTATTCGGCTGTTTCATCTTCTGATTTTTCCTTATTTTCTTCTGGTTTAGAATCTGTTTTTTCATCACCATTATAGATATTAATGTTTGAAAAATCATCAACATTCGCATTTGCATCTTTGAGAGATTCTTCAAATGTTTTTGGTTCTGGTACTTCTGCTGCCGCTGCTTCATCAGGCATTTTTCCTGTTTTGAAGAGTGACATGATTTGTTTCGCATCAAGTGTTTCATATTTAAGCAGAGCTTCCGCAATTGCTTTATGTTGCTCACGGTGTGTTTCAATTGCTTCTTTAGCACGGTCATAAGCTTCACCGAGAATACGACGCACTTCATCATCAATCATAACAGCAGTTGCTTCTGAGTAAGTCTTAGTTTGACCATAGTCGCGACCAATAAATACTTGATGGTCTCCTTCATAAGATACCATACCAAGTTTCTTAGACATCCCATATTCAGTTACCATTGAACGAGCAATGTGTGTTGCTTTTTCGATATCATTTGATGCCCCTGGAGTAGCTACACCAAAGACAATTTCTTCACCAAGTCGTCCACCCATAAGGCTGGCAAGTTGGTCTTGAAGATGGAAATTAGTTGGTTGCATGATTTCTTCATCTGGAAGAGCAAGCATGTAACCACCGATGCGTCCACGTGGAACAACGGTAACTTTACGAACAGTAGATCCATTTTCAAGAACGAGTCCAACAATAGCGTGACCTGCTTCGTGGTAAGCCACGATCTCACGTTCGCGCATTGATTGAATACGATCTTTCTTAGCTGGACCAGCCATTGCACGGTCCATTCCTTCATCAATGTCAGCAGCATTGATTTCTTTTTTATTTTGACGTGCAGCAACAAGTGCAGCTTCATTCAAAACATTTTCCAAATCAGCTCCGACATAGCCTGGAGTTTGTGTAGCAACATTGTGCAAATCAACATCACTTGCTAAAGGTTTGTTTTTAGCATGAACTTTAAGAACGGCTTCACGACCTTTAACATCTGGAGCTCCGACCAAGACTTTACGGTCAAAACGACCTGGACGTAAAAGCGCTGGGTCAAGCACATCTGAACGGTTAGTTGCAGCAATAACGATTACTGAGTTGCCATCATCTTGGAAACCATCCATTTCAACGAGCAATTGGTTAAGGGTTTGTTCACGTTCATCGTTACCACCACCAAGACCTGCACCACGTTGACGACCAACAGCATCAATTTCATCAATAAAGATAATTGATGGTGCAGTTTTCTTAGCATTTTCAAATAAGTCACGGACACGTGAGGCACCAACACCGACAAACATTTCAACGAAATCAGAACCTGAGATACTATAGAAAGGAACTCCTGCTTCACCGGCAACAGCCTTAGCAAGCAATGTTTTACCTGTACCTGGAGGGCCTTCAAGAAGAACACCTGCTGGGATACGAGCTCCTAAATCATGATATTTTTTCGGATTTTTAAGGAAATCAACAACTTCTACAAGCTCTTGTTTTTCCTCTTCAGAACCGGCAACGTCAGCAAAACGAACTTTAGATGTTTTACCATCTTGTTGTTTAGCACGAGATTTACCGAAGGACATCGGATTTCCACCGCCGCCTCCGCCACGAGCGCCCATTCCGCCCATCATGAGCCAGAAGATACCAACAAATAGAAGCATTGGAATGATGTATGAGAGAATTTGAACCCACATACCACTTGATGAAGCTTGAACAACACTAAGTTTTACATCATTACTTTTAGCTGCATTTTGGATATCCTTGACAACACTGTCAGTTGGAATAATATAAGCTTGGAAGTTTTTAACTTCACTACTAGAATTGCCTAAAAGTGGGAAATTATTTGTTCCTTTTACTTTTACAGGTTCTTTATATTCACCTGTTACAGTAATTAAGCTATCAGAAGGTTGCATTGTGACGTTTTCAATCTTGTTACCGTCAAGTTTCGTCATCAATTGTGAATAGCTAATTTTATCCACGCTTGATTGATTACTACTGAAGAAGAAATTGAAACCGACAACAACAACAATAGCCAAGATTACCCACATCAAGATATTTTTTACAAAATTTCCTTGTTTTGGTTGTTTGTTGTTATTCATATTTTCCTTATCTTTTGTTTATTTATTATTAGAAAAGCCAAGAATTTACTTCTTAGTATCACTGGTAATAAAGGATACAGGCTAGTCAATAACAGCTATACCTAGTTATAGCATATTTCCTTTTGGAATGCTAATAGTAAGTATTGGTCAGAGATTTTTTCATACTTTAGTCTGAGAAAAACTTTAGATGACTAAAATCAACGAATTATTTGTTATAAACTTCTGGTTTTAAAACTCCGACATATGGAAGATTACGATAGTTTTCTTCGTAGTCCAAACCAAATCCAACAACAAATTCATTAGGAATTGTAAAACCTGAATAATCTGGTTTAATTTCAACAATTCGTCCTTCTGTTTTGTCAAGAAGTGTTACAATTTTTACGTTTGCTCCACGATGTTCCAAAAGTTCTTTTAGATATTTTAAAGTACGACCAGTATCGATAATATCTTCAACAATTAAAATATCACGACCTTTGACTGCTGTATCAACATCTAGGATTAATTTTACTTCACCAGAAGATTTTGTTCCGCCGTGATAACTTGATACAGTCATAAAGTCAGTTTCTAAGTGACAATCAATATGTTTGATTAATTCAGCTAAGAAAGGAACTGAACCGCGAAGAATTCCTAAGACTAATGGATTTTTTCCTTCGTATTCTTTTGTTAATATTTCTCCAAGTTCTTTGGATTTTTCTATAATTTCTTCTTCTGAAACTAATACTTTTTCAATGGCCTTATCAAGATTTTTTTCGAGCATCGTTGATTTCCTCTCCTATACTGGGTTTGACCCATAATATTCTTCTAATTTTATCATTTTTGAGCATTTTACTCAAATCAGAACACGCAAGACCGACAATGGCATAGAGTTTTTTATCAACGAAGATAAGTGGATTCTCTCGGGCCTTTAATGGAACTTTGTTATCAATAAAAAACTTGCGTAATTTTTTATGATGACCATTGATTAGAATTTGATCCCCAGGCTGGCGTTTACGAATTTCAATTTCCCCTTCAAGAGGCAAATAAACTTCCATAAATGATTCATCTTGCGGATTTTCACTTACAATCTCTACTGAATTCTCCCTTTCAAGTTGAATTTTTTCAAGATAAAAGAAATCTTTAGTCTTCACAAAATAAAATTCCTTATTCAATTTTGCGAAATATTGTTGAGGGCGATTGATAATATGAAGTACTTCCGCAAATTTTTTCTTACTTACTTCTATTTCTGGATATTGAGCAAAAAATGCTTGTAAGATAAAATGTTGTAATTCTTTTGTTTGGGAGATGAATTTTTTAGATGATATTTTTTCATCAACAATTTCAAGTTCCGAAATTTTTTGATTAATTACTGCCAACGCCTTTTTAATTTCCGAGCTCAAATCACTGATTGATTGTGAAAATTGAGGATTTTCTTTTGTTAATTCTGGAATTAGTTGATTACGTATTCTATTTCTAAAATAATCTAGTCCTTGATTTGTTGAATCTTCATAATAGATTTGTGCATCAAGTTCTTCTTTTGTAAATTTCAATAATGGTCTGATTAATTGCCCACTTGCAAAAGGTTGACGGTCAGCAATGCCCTGAAGACTTCTCAAAGGACGTCCTGTAATTTGACGCATTAATACCGTTTCAACAAGGTCTCCTTGATGATGAGCTGTCAGCAAAATATTGTAATTTTCTCCTATCATTAGCTTTTCAAAAAACTGATAACGGAAATCACGTGCATTTTTTTCTGTAAACTCTCCTGTAAACTTGTCAACATAAATTGGTACTTTAAGTTTTGTTGCCATTTCTCGAAGAGCAATTTCTTCAAACTTTGACTCTTCTCGTAAGCCATGATTAATGTGAGCCAGTCCCAGTTCAATACCGAGAACTTCTTTTAAATCATAGAGCCAGTTAAAAAGAGTCATTGAGTCTTTACCACCTGATAAAGCCAATAATATTTTTGAATCTTTATCAAAATAGTGTTCATCTTTGACTATTTTTAAAAATTTACGTTGAGCTGGTGTCATTTCATAACTCCATAAACATCTTGAGAAATTGCTTTTATTTCATCATCTGTTGCCCCATCAGTTTCAATTACCAAAAGATATGGTTTACTTGCAAATACAATGGCTGCATCATGATTATCTGTATCTGCACCACCAATTTTGTGAGCAACCGATATATTTTTAGGAACGCCTGCTCTAATTTTAACATCATCAAAAGAGGTATCAAATAAAGCGTTAAAGGAAGCCCCTCCTTCATTGTAAAGAGCTTCTAGCATTCTACCTACCATTTGAGCTGAGGCATTTCGCTCTTTTGGATTCCACTCTTGTCCAGCAATCCTATTTATTTCTTTTTGATAGTTTGGATTAAACTCCTGGGTTTCATAATAGGCGAGCATATTACTTCCGACATTGTCTGAGAGTTTGGCTGTTCTATTGATAACATCCTGAAGACTGTAATATTTATTATCTGCTGTTTTTGGTAAATTTCCAGTTCCTTCTGGTTTATAACTTCCATAAAAAGTATTAATGGCTGGGGTGTACAATAGTTTGTCATCAAGTGAAGCCAAACCTTCATTAAGTCGTTTTTGAGTCCAATAAAGAATTGGAATTTTAGAAAGACTCGCTGAATACATTTTCTGTTCTTGGTTTACACCAGCTGTAAACTTATCGTCAAGTTCTTTGACATAGATCGAATACTTTTTGTCATTGTATTTCTGATTCAATAATGTCTGAACTTGTTTGATTTTGGGATTTTCCAAAGAAATATCATTTTCTGAAACCCAACCCGTTTGGCCATTATCCAAAGATACTTCGTAGTAAGTTCCCCAGTTAGTCTTAGCCATTTTATCAGCAGAAAGTTGATGTGTACCACTTAAATTTGTCATTATTTGATTATCATAAGTGGTTACGGGGTTGTAAAATACATTGTCACTTTTATCAGTATATATTGTTGTATTTGTTGACTCTCTAGAAATTGTAAGATCTGATATCACAGCTTTTTTGTCAGTAGAAATATACTTTCCTGTCTTTAACTTAAAGGATTTCCCAACGATTTCGGCAATATCTAATTGTGTCTTAGCTGGAATTTTACCAACTGATTTAGTAAGGTTTGAGTCCTCATAAGTTGTTAATTCTTGATAAGCCACTGCTCTTTGGGGGATTGAAGTCCAAGTTTCAGTTTCTTTTTCTTTGTCTGTAACTTTGTCAGCTGCAACAATATTTTTTGATTTACTGACATTTTTGTCAGCAAAATATCTTGTTTGTGAAAAAGCAAAAAAGCCTGTGATAATCATTAAAAGCATCACCAAGGCTACTCCACTATTAATTTTTGTTCTCTGTTTTTGCATGATTAAAACCTTGCCCAACATCTTATCCATTCCATAGAATAATTTCTGTTGTAATCTTTATCTTTTTAATTCCTAGAATTTTTCATAAAATAGGTGCTATTTTTAGTCAATAGAATAGTCAAAGAAAAAACTAAATAATATTTTTTCTTTTTAATTATTTAGTTCAATTCACGATTTTTTTGCTCAAGTTCTGTAAGTCTTTGGTGACTTGTTTCTAAAAATTCGGCATAGACATTTTTAAAAATTTTTTCTTGATAATTTAAATCAACCTTACCATCTTCATGTATATTTGAAATTTCAACACCAATCAAATCTCCAATTTGTACTTTGGGTACATTTTTAGGGATTTGTGACCAACGCAAAAGTCCTCTATTTTTACTGACAGCTTTGTCAGCAAGTTTTTCTGTACTTTCGTCAAGTTTGTCAGTAGAAATTTTTACAAAAAGTCCAAATCTTGTAATGTTTTCAACTTGTCCAATCATTATTTTGACCCGTTACTTCCAATCAAGGGACTGTCAGTAGTAAAAACTTTTTCATCACTTTGTGAATATTCTTGACCGTCACTCCGAGCAAATTTTTGGAGATAGTTAGGATCCTGAAGTTTTGATATTTCTTCTTTTTTAATCGTTACTTCTTTAGAAAGACTCTCATATTGTTTCTTTGCACTTTGTTCTAAAGCTACTTGACTGTGCAAAGTTTCATATGATTTTATCAAACTCATACTTGCTAAACTAAAAAGTAAAATTGCTACGATCAAAATAAGCCCTAAATGTTTTCTTTTTGGTACTGGGTTTAAATTTCTTTTTTTATGCTTCTGAGTGTACTTATTATTTAGTTGAATCACTTGCTTTGCCATGACAACCTCCAATCTATTTTGATGATAATTACTCAACTTCTTCTGTAATACGAGTTTCGCTAATCATTTCATACATTTTATCAGCATCTTCTTTACGTGTAAACTCTTTTAATTCAGCAACCCGAACTTCAACAATTTTATTTCCGAAACGAATTTCAATTGTGTCATTAAATTTTACATCAGATGAAGATTTCGCTAATTTTCCGTTAATTTTAATCCGACCTTTGTCGGCAACTTCTTTCGCAACTGGACGACGTTTAATCAAGCGCGAAACTTTTAAAAACTTATCTAATCTCATGGTTTGATTATAACATATTTCATTTTGTTTGAAAATGCCTTTATTTATAATAATAAGGCTCCATCATTAGTGACAGAACCTTATTAATTTACTGACAGACCTGTCAGTAATTTTTTTATTATTTTGAACGTCTAAGTTCTTGATATTCTAGCCTTGCTGCTTTGGCGTCTTCTTTCATTGTTGGATAAGCTTTTTTTATATCATTAGCTGAAATAAAGAAGAAAACAATCGCAATAATTTCAATTGGAAGTAGAATAAGACTTGAAAGTCCTAAAGCAATATTTCCTGTCCCTCCCGCTGAAACTTCGGTAACTAATAAAACCATAAGAACAACTCCTAATCCTTGAGTTACATACATTAAAATTGGTGCCACATGTTTTCTTTTTCTTACTAAATCCAGTTTACTTGCCCAAACATGAGCAAAAATCACAAAAACAAAAACGATTGTTCCAAAAGTTCCTTTATTGTACCCCACTAAAGATAATAGAAAAACAAGAATAATAAAGATTGGAATAATAAGATAGTAAGAATAAGTTTGATAGGGTCGGCTTTTTTCTCTCAACTCCGCTTTTGCTGCTTTTAAATCCACTTTTATAAATCTCCTTTAAAATATGAGTTTAATTTTATAAATTACATCTTGAGAATTTTTTCTCTTTATGTTTTTTATTTCCATAAAATTATTAAACTCTATTTTTTATAGTTTTATATAAAAGCATTGTATCATATTTATCTTTTTTTACAAAATAATTACTTGTTTTCGTAACTGTCTCGTATTTTTGATAATTCTTCAATAAAATTCATTATTTCGCTCAAAAGAACAACGGAGTTTCGATTTTCAATTTTAAAGCGGAAAGTCATTTTACCATATTTTTCCCCCACAGAAGCTTTCATGCTTGTTTTAGCCAAGGCTTTGAAATAATCTTGTGGGTCATAGGTGGTATTAGCCACTTTTTCCAAAGTAACAGTTGCTTCAAATCTCGATTTTTCAATTTTTTCAACTAAGGCATTATCTGCAAAGTGTTTTAAGAGACCAATTTCCAGAAGATAAGCGACTTCATCTGGATATTCTCCAAAACGGTCAACCAATTCTTCTTGTAGTTCTTCATAAATCTCCCGACTATCAATTTGACGAATTCGTTTGTAAATTTCAATTTTTTGACGTTCATCAGAAATATAATAAGCAGGAATAAAGGCATCCAATTCCAAAAAAATTTCCACATTTGAAGTCCGTTTTTGCTTACTTGTCCCAAGTTTAGCGTGAATGGCTTCTTCCAACAGTTGTGAGTACAAATCGAAACCAACAGAATCAATAAATCCTGATTGCTCACTTCCCAGTAAATTACCAGCACCACGGATAGACAAATCACGCATGGCAATCTTGAAACCTGAGCCTAATTCTGTAAAGCCTTTAATAGCTTCCAAACGTTTTTCCGAAACTTCAGACAATATTTTTTCAGGTCGATACATTAAATAGGCGTAAGCCACCCGATTTGAACGCCCCACTCGCCCTCTTAATTGATAAAGTTGTGACAAGCCCATCATATCCGCATTTTCAATAAAAAGCGTATTCGCATTTGGAATATCAACCCCAGTTTCAATGATTGTCGTTGCAACAAGCACATCATAATCACCTGCGATAAAGGCAAGTAAAGTATTTTCAAGTTGTACTTCAGTCATTTGGCCGTGTATAAAACCAATTCTTGCTTCAGGAATTAATTCTTCTAATTGAGAAACTTTTTGCTCAATCGTGTCAACTCTGTTGTAAACATAGTAAACTTGTCCACCACGAGAGATTTCTCTCAACACTGCATCACGAACCACACCGTAGTTTGTTTCCATGACATAGGTTTGAACTGGATAACGGTTTGTTGGTGGTGTTTCAATAACTGACAAATCACGAATTCCAAGCATTGACATATGTAGAGTCCTAGGAATAGGTGTGGCTGTCAATGTCAAAACATCAACCTGGGTTTTTAATTCTTTCAAACGTTCTTTATGCTTAACCCCAAAACGTTGTTCTTCATCAATAATCATCAAACCTAAATCAAAAAATTCAACATCTTTTGAAAGTAAACGGTGAGTTCCAATAATTAAATCAACTCGTCCTTTTTTCAATTTGGCTAGAATTTCAGTTTGCTGTGTTTTCGTTTGAAAACGGCTGAGAACTTCGACATTTACACCAAAGTTGATAAAACGTTCAGTAAAATTATTAAAATGCTGCTCAGCAAGAACAGTCGTTGGCACAAGAACTGCGACTTGTTTCCCGTCATTTATGGCTTTGAAGGCTGCTCGCATTGCAACTTCGGTTTTACCAAAACCAACATCACCAACTAACAAGCGGTCCATTGGCCGTTCAAGTTCCATATCATGCTTAATTTCATTGATTGAACGCATCTGGTCTTCAGTTTCAACATATGAAAAACCAGAATCAAATTCTTCTTGACTGGTGTCATCCGGCGAGAATGCAAATCCTTTTTTCGCCTGACGTTCAGCATAAAGTTTAATCAAATCATCTGAAATATCTTCAACTTGTTTACTGACATAAGACATGGTTTTACGCCAACGCCCATCGTTCAGTTTATTGATTTTAGGACTTTTTCCTTCACCAGCTGTATATTTACTGAGTAAATCTAGGTGATCAACTGGAACAGAAATTGTATCCCCATTTTGATATTGAATGGTCAGATAATCACGATGCATTCCGCCGACTTCAAGCGTTTGTAAACCTAAATATTTCCCAATCCCATGATTCTTATGGACAACAAAATCACCAACAGCGAGTTCATTGTAATCTTTTAGCCTTTCTGCATTTGTAATATTCAGTTTGCGTGCCTTTTTCTTACGCATTTTACCAAATATTTCATGCTCAGTCATGACGACTAATTTTTCATCGAGGAAATTAAAACCATTGGATAATTGCAAATCAATCAGATTGACTTTACCCACTTGAATAGATTCTCTGTCAACCTCTTGTAAACTTAAATCTAATTCATGGAGTGATTTACGGAGTTTTTCTGATGATACAGCTAAAACAACTGTAAACTCTTGCTTAATAAATCGTTCAACTTCAGTGTAAAAAAGTTCTAATTGACCGAAAAATTGTTGCATTGAATGTTGTTTGAAATTATAAAGTTGTTCAAATCTGAGATTTCCGAGCCCTTTTTGGAAATTTGAAAAGAAGGTAGCAGGCTTATAATTTCTAACTTTTGCCATTGTATCTAGCAAATAAGTCTGCCCTTCAAATCCTCTTTCCATTGCTTTTTCAGATAAAATGAAATCTGCTAATTCCATTTCTAACTTATTATTCATTTCATTTACTTTTTGAAAATCATCAATGAATATTTGAACATTTTTTGGAAAATAATTTAAAAGTGAAGTTTTTTTATCATAAAAATACTCCGCAAATTTTCGTAAATCTTTGTGATAGTAGTGATTTTGAGCTGCTGAAATCACTTCTTCCATATATGATTTTGCTGACGGGTCTGTCAGTAAATTTGTCATTTCTGTCAGTGATTTTGCACCCTTGTCAAATTCTTTGTCAGTCAAAATAAAATCACTTGCCGGATATATTTCCAAACGTTCAAGGCTTGTCAGTGAACGTTGACTCTCCACATCAAATGAGCGAATCGTATCTACTTCATCACCAAAAAACTCTAAACGTACCGGATTTTCCGCATCTAAAGGATAAATATCAACGATATCTCCTCGCATTGAAAATTCACCTGGCGTCATCACGCGCTGTGTCTTTTCATAACCAGCTTTTGATAATAAATTAACTAAATTTGATAAATCATACTCATCCCCAGAGGTCAGTAAAAGATAATTTTCTAAAAAATTTTCGGGACTTGGTAAATAGCTCCGTAATGCCAAAAAAGGTATGACCAAAAATCCTGTTGACTTTTCGTCAAGTAGGAAATTAAGTGCCTCAAGTCGATAAGCAACTCGATCTTTAGATGCAAGTGCGAACTCTGCGTAGATGTTATCGTCAGAAAAAAATTGAAAAACTTTTTCTTCACCAAGCAAAGTTGACAGTTCATCATAAAGTTCATTCGCATGAAACTGGCTGTCAGTAACAATAATATATTTGTCAGCAACATTTTCATAAGCATTTGCCATCACTAAGCTCTTTGCTGTTCCTGACAATCCTGTCAGTAAAGTTCGCTCACGCTTTGAAAAACCTTGTTGCCATTTTTGTAGTTGCCAATTTTGGTCAAAAAATTCAATAATATTCATTTAGTTAAATTTATTCATTGTCTTTTGAAAATCACCATTTTCAAGATAGAATTTCATTGCATCAACAGCTTTGAAAATTCCATCTTGAGCAATTTCCTTATCTTCATTGTCAAAACCAGATAGTACATGATTCACAACTGTCATCCCATGTTTTGGACGGCCAATCCCAATTTTTACACGGTTAAAGGTTTGACTTCCCACATGTGTAATGACTGATTTTATTCCATTTTGTCCACCTGATGACCCTTTTTGTCTTAGACGCACGCGCCCGACTGGTGAGTCCAAGTCATCATGCATGACCGTTAAATCTGCCTCGTCTATATTATAATATTTCAAAAGTGGCGCCACCGCACGCCCAGATTCATTCATAAAAGTCAAAGGTTTCACGAGAAACAATTTTTCACCATTCACAAATGTTGACGCGACAAGCGACATAAAAGGTTTTTCTTCTTTAAAATCAACATTCAGTTCTTTTGCCAGTAAATCAAGTGCCATAAAGCCCATATTATGTTTTGTTTTTTCATATTTATCGCCTGGGTTTCCCAAGCCAACAATCATTTTTGTCATTTTCTATTCTTTCTTCTCTATTTTTGAAAATTTTTTATAAATTGCCGAATTTCTCTTTTATTGTGTAAAACAATTTTATTTTTTTGAGCATTTATCAGTTCACTCCGGCCAATTTTTTGCCAGATAAACATCTGTTTTAACATCTGTAAACTTGGTCGATAAGTTGATTTTTCAAGTCTCAATTTTTGTTTTACATAGCGCTTAATTATCCGATATTTCAGTAAGTTTTTAGGTAAATCTAAATAAATAATCTTGTCAACTTTGTCTAACAATGGAATAAATCGTTCGCGTAATGTATCTTCAATGATAAAACACTCATTCTTAAAAATACACTCAATTGACTCGAAAACTTCTTTATCTGTTCGATTTCTTTCACCTTCATGAACGATATTATCCAAGTGAAACACGCGCATTGAGTTTTTTTCACTTAATTTCCTAGCCAACGTTGATTTTCCAGAACCAACTGTTCCGACAATATAGATTTTCATTAGTTTAACCTACCAAATTTACTGACAGACTTTTCAGCTGTCCTATTTTTATCTGTCAGTAAATATTTCAATAAAAGCCAAAAGGCCGATTCATAAAAATCAGCTTCTGAGATTATTATAACATGTTTATTTACCTAGAGGAGAAAAAAAAAGACCCAATATTTTTATTGAGCCTTTTTAATTTTCATCACAGATCATTCCCCAATCTCAATAACCAAATCACTAATTTCTTTCAGATAAGAATCATATGTCACAATGACAACCGTCTTTCCCTTATCAACTTCTTGACGCAAAAGAGCAATCACTTCATTTCTATTTTCTGTATCAAGCGAACCTGTTGGTTCATCTGCCAAAATCAGCTGACTTTCTTTTAATAAAGCCCGTGCAATTGCTACTCTTTGTTTCTCTCCACCAGAAAGACTATAAACTTTTGTATTTAATCGATGATTTATGCCTACTTGGAGTAACAAATTCTTCATCTTTTTTCGTTTTTCTTTTTTGGAAATTCTATAATAAATCAGTGCTATCTCTAATTTTTTTTCGATTGTTTCATCTTCCAATAAAGCAAAGTTTTGAAAAAGATAGGAAATTTTATTTCTCCTCATCTTTAAAGCTAAGGAACTATTAAAAGGTGGTGCAAACTGACCGTTAAAATAATATTTCCCATCATCATAATCCTCAATTAAACCGATAATATTCAAAAGTGTTGACTTTCCCGCACCACTTGTCCCATAAATTGCGGTCATTTTTCCTTCCGGAATTTTTAAATTTAATTTATCAAAAATAATATGCCCTTTGTAACTTTTTGTCAGTTCTTCAATCTCAATCATTCTATTCTCCTTTCAAGACATTCAAAAATAGTCCTTTTTGTAGTTTTAGCAATATCAAAATAATAATCAAAATTTCTAAGACAAAATAAATTCCCAGTCCCTCCAGTGTGATGTTAACATCTCTTTGACTTAAAGCAAAAGCAAAATATAAACTTCCCTGCACTAAGACTATTGCAAAAAGAGTTTTATAAGTTACAAAGAAAGAAATTCCATATAATCTTTTGACCGCAATTTTCTTTTTGTATGTTTCAAAATAAAAAACCGTAGTTGTCAGAATCATTGATAAAAATATAAGAATCACTAAACCATTAGTAACAGCATAATTATAGGGATTTCCAACCGTACTCAAATTATCCGTTTTACTTATATCGTCTATCTTAATCATGGAAGGGTGAGTTTCAAGAGCACTATTTTTCTTCAAAATAGGAATAAGAGGTTGATATGTTTTTTCTATTGTTCCCCTAATTTTAAATTTCAAAACAGTATTGTGTTGAAAAGTAATATTTCCCTTATCAGTAAAATTTTTTCTCGTATAAACTTCTACTAAATCTGGAGATATTTTGGTACTATTTTCGTCTAGTAAGTCTAACTTTTGAGCATCTTTTATGAAGTAGTATTTTATAGTTGAACCTTTAAAAAATGCCAATGAATCAGAAGAAGCATAATATTTTTTTATCTTAGAAAGTTGAGATTTATATTTTTCCGAAACCAAAATAATCCCCGAATTTGTATCAGGATTTATTTCTACTCTTTGATTGTCCTGAGAGTATATAGCAAATTTTGAAAGATAGTTATCATTAATTTGTAAGTCATTCAGACTATCATTTTCTACAATATCAATGCTTGAATCAGAAATATAAAGTCCATCATGTTCCTCAGCATAAACAAATAAATCAATGAATGATAGATTTAGGGGCTGACCTCCGTCATAGCCTGAAAATTCTGGGTAAAGTACGGCATATTCTTGCCCAATTTTGGAAGTTATTTCTAGCTTAGCATTTACAAAATAGAGTAGAGTTGCTGTTGTAAAAACTGTAATCAAAAATACAAATGCTTTGACCGCATAGAGAACATAGTGACTATACTTAAAAAATGACTTAGAGTTAATCTGATTGGCAAGTGAAAAGCTAGATACAAGTACTATGGAGATATAGGAAACTATGATAACAAGTAACAGCATAATAAACATTTGCAAACTAAATTGAAGATTAAATCCTCTGAAAACTAAAAAACTTGAAAATATATAAGCCAGCAATGTCACTATAAAAAATTCTTTCAAAAATAAACGCAAGCCTATCCTATGAGCGCTGACGCCATTCAAACGATAAGTAGCAATTTTTTTATTATTTCCAACTAACCAAACAAATAAAAAGATAGCAAAGAAAACTATCGAAATTCCTATAAATAAAGATAAATTATCATTAGTTAAACCAATGAAACTAGTATAATTATTAGGATAAAAATCACTAGGACGAGTCATTAATTTTTTAGAAGTAATATGAGTCCCATATTTTTGATTAAGAGCTATTAAAAAGTCTTGGAGAGAAGTTTGGATATTTTTATTTTTTATATAAACATCACTATTTTCCTGTTCTACAGTCGTAATATTCTTAAGAGGCTCACTCCATAATTGACAGCTAAAACCGTGAGATACAAAAGTTTTTTTATCAGATGTTTGATAGTTTGTCTTGTAAAACACCGCTTTACTATCCATTTTAAGCAAATCCGCATGACCTTTCCCATCGTTCTTTACTCCACCATACGTACTCCTAAAAATAAAAGATGCCCCAGTTTTAGCTGACACACCTTCTACAAGGGAAATTAAATTCTTGTCGCTACTAATGGATGAAGGAAGATAAATTTGTGTAAAATCTTGAACATCATAATTTTTTTCAATTTGCTTATCTACAAAATTATTTTTTACTATATTGGCAGAAGATATTGAAATAACAATAAATAGAACAAGAAGAACAAACTTAATAACCTTATTCATATTAACTCCCTATTATAATTTGACAAACCAACCACTATAACCAGCATTCCATGCCCCAATAGCTTTCGCCTGTGCAATCTTGTTAGCTGATACGGTATTACTAAAAGCTGTTGCACTTTTTCCGACTTTTGCCCAGCTATAATGTCTTTGATTTATTTGGGCATTATCATGCGCAGTAGCTTTAGTAATCGTCGGATTAAATCGTTCGATATAATTCGTATTCCAACCACCAGAAACAAAAACCTGTGCCGAAGCAAAAGCTGTTCCTGAGATAAGTGCAGTCCCCAGTACTAAAACCGATACTTTTCTCTTTATATTTCTGCGTCTAATCAGAGCGCGTGTCATTGTAAGTTCCATTGTGTTCCTCCTTCAAATTGTTTATAAGCTAGCTAAAATATCTATCAGAGTGCTAGTACTTTTCTTCTGATATGATAGAGTAATACTATTTTGTTAACGCTTTCTTGAAGTGATTATACTCGGTTTTAATTTATTTGTCAAAATTTTAACTTTAAAAAAACTTAATTTAATAAAACGTAACTTTAAGATTTACATCGTACTCTTTTGAATGTTTTTACCAAACAAAAAAAGACCAAAATGGTCTTTCATTATCATCAAAACAAATGTAAAACAAATTTCAAAATAAAAAGTAAAGGAATAATAAATCCCCAACCCACCTTATAGATTAACTTCAAAGTCCGTTTGTCATCAATCTCATGTTTTGCTTTTTCTTCCATCTTTTTGTCACCTTTGAGCAACGTGTCCAAAGAACAATCGAAAATTTCACTAAGTAAGATAATTTGGCCTGTTGTTGGTAGTGATTTTCCTGTCTCCCATTTTGAAATTGATTGACGAGAAATATGCATTTTTTTCGCCAATTCTTCCTGACTGAGATTTTTCATTTTACGATTTTCTTTGATTATCTGAGAGATTTCCATGTTGCCTTCCTTTCATGCTTTAAGAGTATCGTTTTTTATTCTTCAACTCAAGCATTTTTAGGTTGCAAAAATGCACCGATTCGGTGCATTTCTTCATTTCATTTACAAGGTTTACACGTTGAAACGGAATTCCATAATGTCGCCATCTTGACCAACATATTCTTTTCCTTCTTCACGCAAGCGACCGGCTTCACGAACAGCTTTTTCTGAACCGTATTTAAGCAAATCATCATAAGACATAGTTACTGCGCGGATAAAGCCTTTTTCAAAGTCTGTATGGATAATTCCTGCCATTTGTGGAGCTTTCATTCCACGCTTGAAGGTCCAAGCACGGACTTCTTTTTCACCAGCAGTAAAGTAAGTGGCAAGTCCAAGAAGGTGGTAAGCTGCACGAGTCAACATATCAACACCAGATTCTTTTAAGCCAATTGCTTCCAAAAATTCTGCTTTTTCATCATCTTCCAACTCTGAGATTTCTTCTTCAACACGAGCAGAAATCACAGCAACTTCAGCATTTTCAGTCGCCGCAAACTCACGAATTTGTTTCACGTATTCGATATTATCAGGTTCGCCTACTTCATCTTCTGAAACATTAGCTACATAAAGAACTGGTTTACTTGTCAATAAGAACAAGCTTTTAAGAACCTTTGTTTCATCTTCGTCAAAGTCAATTGTTCGTGCTGTTTTACCATCTTCAAGTACCGGTTTGAGCTTTTTCAAAACATTAAATTCTGCGACCGCATCTTTATCTTTTGCCGTACGAGCAACTTTTTCAACACGCGCATAACGTTTATTGACTGATTCTAAATCGGCCAAAATTAATTCAAGATTAATTGTTTCAATGTCTGCCATTGGATCAATAAAAGCATCTTCACGATTATTTTCACGCATTACATTTTCATCATCAAAAGCTCGAACAACGTGAATGATGGCATCTACTTCACGAATATTGGCAAGAAATTTATTTCCTAGACCTTCTCCGCGTGAAGCCCCTTTAACAATCCCAGCAATATCTGTAAATTCAAAAGTTGTCGGAACAGTTTTCTTAGGTTTAATCAACTCTGTTAACTTGTTTAAACGTTCATCCGGTACTTCTACCATCCCAACATTTGGGTCAATTGTTGCAAAAGGATAGTTTGCAGCTTCTGCGCCTGCTTTTGTAATTGCATTAAAAAGAGTTGATTTACCAACGTTTGGTAAACCAACGATACCTGCTGTTAAAGCCATGTTTTATATTCTCCAAAATTAAGATTAATTAGTTCTAATTATACTGTAAATCGCCTAAAAACACAATAAAGGCAAGGAAAATCATAGAAAATCTCTAAGTTTACAAGTTTACACAAGGCTCGTAAACAATAGAGCATGTCATCACTAGCCTTTATTTTAAAGGCTTGCCACAAAATGTTACCCTAAAATACCACCTATGTTCTTGCTTTTAACTTCGCTTTAGTTGATAATGAAATCAGAAATAAATCACTAAATCACCCATTTAAATTTAAGGAGAAAAAATGCTCGGAGAAAATTTACAAAAAGCTCGTCTTGCCCAGAAGCTCACACAAGAAGAAGTTGCAAAAGAACTTTATTTTAGTAGACAAGCCATTTCACGTTGGGAATCCAATAAAGCTGAACCAAATTTTGAAACATTGATTGCCCTAGCCGAATTATATGAATCAGATTTATCAGCTTTTGCTCAAGGAATTGAACCACAAAAAAGAAAGAAACATATCAACCTATTTGCTGGTTTTGGCTTAGTCTTTTTTAACTTCGTTCTTGGTTTCTGGTTGATAATTACTACTGCTTTGATTCTTTTGGCTCTCTATGCTATTATATTAGCCTTATTCCTTGCTCCATTTATTATGATTTTCGCTGTTGCTACTCATAACCCACATATTACTTTTGGGAATGCGAATGGAGCAACAGGTTTTGACTGGTGGTACTGGTTAGTTGCGATTATCGCTTGTTCGCTGATGGTTCTTGTTAGCCCTTTGATTTGGCGATTTACAAAGTTACTTTACTTTTGGCTTATTAAATACCTCAAATTTAATCTCAAATCGGTTTATAATTAAAAAAAGGGCTCACTTGAGCACCTTTTTTATTTTTTTATTAAAGTCAAAACGACTCATCATCACTTCATGATTGCAGTTTGTACATCTTATCTTGATATCTGCACCCAATCTAGTGATTTCCCAAGCATTTGCTTTTTTACCAGTCGCCTTAACAGTGCAGGCATGAGGTTTCTTCATCTCGACAATCGAACCTAATTCATATTCCAGCATTATCTATCCTTTCTATACAATTCCTGTCATTATAATCTAATCATCTAGTTTTTCAACAAAAACTTGCTGAGGGCCTCCTAATAAAATGAGATACTTGTCAACTTGGTTGACATCGTAGGCTTTTTTCAAAGCCTCACTATAAAGATTCATCTGATCTCTATAACGCTCTTTTATTTCAGAAATAGCTGAAGAACTTGTAAATCTATCCGTCTTATAATCAAATAGAACGATTTTATCAGTAAGTTTAACAAATCCATCACAAATTCCCCGAACAATATACTGCTCTTTAGCAAATTCATCTGTTCTCAACATTGAAAATGGTGCTTCTTTAACTGTTTTATCAACATTTTCCGATAAAAACTGACCGAAATCTGTATCAAACAAAGTCAAAATTTTAGCAATATCAATTTGATTTTTTATTTTTTCATCAAATCCCATTTCATCAAGTGTCACTTGAAAACTAAATAAATCTGCTTGAGAAAAATCTGCATACTGCATAAAACTATGAGTTGCCGAACCGATTTCTGCAGCAGTAACTTTCTTAGGACCAAAATCAGAAAAATCTAGCTTTTTGACCCGAGTAAATTCACTTTTCGGTTGAATTTCACCCACTTGTAATTGTTTTTCATAGCTTCGTTTTTTAACCTGACTTGGTGTTTGAATACTTGAAAGCTCTGTTGCTGCTTGATGTGGATATTCATAATTCATAATTTTTTGAGCTTTTTGTATTTCATCAGAATAGGCCATGATATTATCAAATTTTTCCGATTCTTCGACCAATTTTTTGAAATCAGGTTGACTTGTAAATTCAATTTTTTCTGCTTCCAACCCTTCTTTTGTGTAGACATTGAGTTTCATCGGAAGTTTTGTGGCATTTTGAAGCGCCAATATCCAGTGTTGAAAACCGCGACTTGAATTACGAAATTTATCTTCTAAAATCTTTCCTTCTAAACTTGCATTATCATAAAGGTCAAGTCCTGATTTTTTATCTGTTTCTTTTATTTTTCCGACAAGATAAAGTTTTTTCTTTGCTCGTGTAAATGCAACATATAAAACACGCATTTCTTCTGAAAGAGCTGCTCTTTGTTTTAAGTCTTTATTCACCATGTAAGGGAATGTTTCCATTTTCACTAAAGCATAAGGGAAATCAGTTATAACATCTGCTTCATCCTTTAAATCGGCAATAAGCTTCATTCCTAAACCATTTTCACGACTTAGGATAACATCTTCTTTCAAATCACGATCGTTGAAACGAGATTGTAAATTCATTAAAAAGACATAATCAAATTCTAATCCTTTTGATTTATGGAAGGTCATCACTCGAACAGCATTTTGAGGAAGTTTTATATTAACAGAAGCTAAATCATTATTTTGTTCCATAAATTTGTTGATTAATCTTACAAATTTAAATAATCCTTTATAACCAGAACTTTCATATGATTCTGCTCGAACTGCTAAGGCTTGTAAGTTCGCTTGACGCATTTCACCATTTTTTAAGGCACCAACATAGTCGAAATAGTAGGTTTCAGTATATATTTTCCAAAGTAAATCATGAATTGCAACTTGGTTTACAAGTTTACGCCATTCTGTAAACTTCTTATAAAATGCTTTAAGCTTGTTCTCTAAGGAAGGATTGATAAGTTCTGGATTTTGTCCTTCTTTATTAAGTGACAAAAGAATTTTATCCCAAAATCGAAGGTCATGGCTTCCTTGAGTACTGATTCTAGTTAATTCATCTTCATTAAATCCAAATAACGGAGACCTTAACATCGCAACCAATGATAAATCATAGAGTGGATTATCAATTGCTCGTAAAACATCTAACATAATTAAGACTTCCATTGATTTCAAAAAATCAACTCGACCTTCATCAAGAACAACCGGAATATCGTAACTAAGCAGAATATCCTCAATTTTATTATTATTTGATTTAGAACGAACCA
Source organism: Lactococcus sp. FSL K6-0773 (assembly GCF_038006485.1). Classification (NCBI taxonomy): domain Bacteria; kingdom Bacillati; phylum Bacillota; class Bacilli; order Lactobacillales; family Streptococcaceae; genus Lactococcus; species Lactococcus sp. FSL K6-0773. The sequence goes on from NZ_JBBOVF010000001.1 coordinate 1,843,709, forward strand.
AGATTGCTATATCTTTTGGTTCAACTCCAGCTTCAATCAATTTTTTTATTTCTTGAGCTGCTCCTTTAATCTCTCCATCCGAAATTCTTACTTCGGATTCATCTGTTTCTTCATCACTTGTATTTTCTTTGTATAAAAGAAGTTCTGGATAAAAATCTTTCTCAGATTCAACTGGATAATCAGTAATATTTCCTTGAACTAATGCTTCTTCTTTGCCATAAGTCATCTCACCTAATTTTTCATCCATCAGGTGTTTAAAGATATCATTTGTAAATGTTAAAACCTCACCACGTGAACGAAAGTTTTCTTTTAAGCGAATTAGTTGATTTGGATTTTCTGTCTTGGCATAGTCTTTATATTTTTCTAAAAAGAGGCCAGGGTCAGCTAAACGAAAGCCGTAAATTGATTGCTTAATATCACCAACCATGAAGAGATTATGTCCATTCGATAAAAGTTCCAGCATTCGCTCCTGAGTGTGGCTGGTATCCTGATACTCATCAATCATGATTTCATCATAATGTTCTCTTAAAGTTTCACGTATATCTGGATTTTCCTCTAAAATTTCGATGGCAAAGTGTGCGATATCAGAGTACTCAAAGGCATTTTCATTCTTTTTACGTTCTAAATAACTTTGGTAAAACTCAATAACAAATTTTTGTAAGTTTTCTGCGATTTCAAATGTTTGATTTTGATATTTTTCAATCAACTGACCATGTTTTATTTTATCAACAAACTTCCGAATTTCTCCAGGTTTGGATTTCGAGCCCACTAAGTCTTGCTTTTGTGCTGAAAAATCTTTTTTCAGAGCCGAAAGTATTTCATCTTTTGAAGAACCCACTCGAATATCTGTATCTATTGATAAAAATAGTTCTGTGAAAGTTGTAAAATCTTTAGTGGTTATTGCTTCTAAGAGTTCATTTTTATTATCTAAAATAAGATTGGCCTTATCACGTCCAGCCCCTTTTTTAGCAATTACTCCATTGGTTAATGAAGTTTCTAGAAGTTCAAAAAATATCAGTAAATTCTCTTTTATATCTGCTGAAAAATCTGCAGACAAGTCTGTCAGTGATTTATATGTTTCAAAACCTTTTAAAAATTGATTTTCTAACCACTTTATTGGATTTTCGGTTGCTGACGCAAAACGGTAAATAGTGTAAACTACTTTTTGAAAACCAGCAATATTTCTGTCTTTAGAAAAATTTTTTATAAGTTCTTCAAATTTTTCTTTTGAAATATTCAATCCATCATCTTCTGATAGATAAGACTCAACCAATTGTTCAAAGACTTCTTGTCTAATTAAATCACTCTCTGTTTGATCAGCTAAGATTCGGAAATTCGGGTCAATATTTACTCGATTGAAATTCGTTTTTGTCAATTTTTGGGTGAAACTATCCATAGTTCCAATATCAGCATTTGACAGGTTCTGTAAAGCAAGTGTCAACCTACGAGCTTGATTTTCATCAGAACTTTCTTGTCTGGCTTTTTTTAAATCTCGCTCAAGCCGCATCCGTAATTCGCTTGCTGCTTTTTTTGTAAATGTGGAAATGAAAAGTCGATCAATTTCAATTCCTTGTTTGACTTTCTCGACAATTCTTTGAGCCATAACAAAAGTTTTTCCGGAACCAGCACTCGCTGAAACTAGAATATTCTTACCAGAACTATGAATGGCTTCATTTTGCTCTGGAGTTAATTTTACTTCACTCATTTCGCCCTTCTCCTTTTAATTCTGCTAAGATTTCTGCTTGGGATTTTTGACCAATTTCACGACTATGCTCATTCATGTGTACATTTGCTTCAAATCGACAAATAGATTTAAGCGGACAGTAGCGACAACCTCGAACATTACCTGTTTGATCAATCCCTTCGGAGCGTTTCATAATTGGATTTATTGCAATCTGACCACTCTTAAGTCGCTGACCAGCATGCTGATAATGATTTTCATTCAATTTTAAAAGCTGCTCAAATTCTTCTTGATTGTAAATATTAGATTTTTTTACAGTAATATTTTCTATTGCTTTTATTTGATCAGCTGCCTCTTCCAAAACTAAACCATCATAGCGCATTGATTCTTTCAATAAGCCAGCAATCTCTGATAAATGATTGATTTCTGATAAGTTAATTGGTTGATTTTTAAATTGTAAATAAAGAGCACCCCATATTTTTTGATTAGGAAAAGCTTCTTTAATCACGTCTAAATAGGTCATAAATTGTAAACTCAGACCGTCATAAGCATCCTGTAATTTAAAGGAATGAGCACTTGATTTGTAATCTATAGCTCCTAAATAATCAGAAGAAAGTTGGTCCAAACGGTCAATTCTTCCTCGTAAGTAAATATCGTCAACAGAAAAATTACCTAATTCACTTTTTGGTAAGCCAAAACTACTTTCTGTCAGTAAAGTTTTAAGTTCATCAGTAGAAACTGTTTCCTTTAAAACTGTTGCAGTCTGTCTAACAATTTCTTCTAAATTGGTCCAAGTAAATCTTGCTGTTGCATCCTGAGTAAAATAACGAGAGTAATTACTGTCAACATCATGTAAAACTTTTGTCAATTTTTCATCAAAATTTTCAGCTGACAAAGCTTCTTCTTGCATGACTTTTTCAAAAACTTCATGGAAAAAGTTACCGACAATTTTGGAATTTATATCAATATTTTCAAAAGTTTCCAGACCCAAAGTGGTCTCTAAAAAGTACTGATATTCACAGTTATAAAAGCGTTCAAAAGAACTGACAGAAGCATAAAGTTTATCACCATAAATTTTGTCTAAGGTTTCTTTTGATAAGTTGACCGTATCAATATCTTTAGCTAAATCCAATAATATTTTTTGAAAATCAGGATTTGACTTAACTAAGATTCGGAAAATACTAGACCAAAAAACTCTTTTGTCATCATTTTTTTCTTCAGTTTCAACAAGTTCACGCTCAATTTTTCCAATCATAGAAATCACTGAACGACTGTTTCCAATGTGCTCTAAGCTTTCAAAAAGATTGACTTCTTGAATTTTTTGAAGAATTTTTTCATCCGAATGATTCAAAAATAATTGGAAAACTGGTGAAAATTCTCCTTGCTCATTTGCCATAATTTGTGGCATGGACAAAACTAAAGTTTCTTTTGCTGAATTCACTAAAGAAAGGACTGTAAACTGATTTTTTTGATAGTTGACAACATTCAACTGTTCAATAAACTGATTTTCATCAGTTGTTTGATTGATTACTAGTCGCTCTTCATCGGATAAAAGTGTTGAATTTTTCTTTATTCTTGGAAAATTGGTTTGACTCAAACCAATGGCATAGATATATTTATTAGTTTTAGGTTCAACAAGTTCATAATCTTTGATGTTTACAACATCAACGTTTGCTGGAATTTGTCGATATTTCGCATTTTTCAATCCTGCTAATAAAATATCTAAAAACTCCACACTTTTCAATTTTTCATCAGAAAAAACAGCCAAAAACTCATTCAATATCGAAATAAGCATTTGCCAAACTTGTTCATGTTTATCAGCCATTTGGTGCTTATTTTCAGATTCTGCTTCTGAAAAATAAGTGTTCATATTGGCCATTACATTTCCATTTTCAAGTAAAACTTGTAAATCAGAAACCCATTTTTTTCCTGTTTTTTGCCGATTTGTCCCCAAAAAGGCTTGTAAAGGAGAATCATTTCCCAATAAGTTTTCGCGAAGTTGATTCACTAATTCAATTTTAGAAAACTCACTTTCATTGAATGCTTCCGTAAATTTTTTTCGACCAGAAATCTTATATTTTTGAACATAGTATTCAAAGTAATCAATGACTTCTTCATCTAGGTTGACATCAGTGTAAACCTTACTTTTTAGAAGATTGACAACATCATCTGTCCGATAATTATTTTTTTTAATTGAAAGTAAACTTTCAAAAAAGATAACCAAAGGATGCTGACTCATTGATTCTTCTTGGGCGTAGAAAAATGGAATCTCGTAAAGTTCAAAAATTTCTTTCAAAGTAATTTCATAAGCAGCTGGATCGCCTACTAAAACTGTAAAATCTTTGAAAAAAGCCCCCTGACTTATTTTTTGTCTAATTTCCTTTGCGACACCTTCAATTTCAACTTTTTGATTTTCGGCTTCCCAAATTCTGAAATATTTTGCATCAGCAGAATTTATTTCAATATTTTGATCAGAAATGGCAAATCGTGAATCCAAATCGAGTAATTTTGTCAACTTGTTGTAAACTTCATTGACAGATGAAAAAGCCATTTTTCTTAGTTCTACTGGAAATTTACTGCGAAAACGCCCAATCATTTGACTCGTACTGATATAAATTGTTTCAGATCCGGCTGTCAGTGAATTATCATCACTATAAGTTCCAATGACAAAACGTGCCACTCTATCTTGAATACTTTCAATAAAAAGCTCTTCTTCGGCAGAAAATCGAGTATATCCATCAATGACAATTGTCACATCTTTGAGTTGAAAATCAAATTCCCCATCAGCAAGACGACTAGTAAAATCACCAAATTCTGAGTAGTTAGCATAGTCATTTGCTAATTTTTCTTCAAATCTACTTAAAATCTTTTTTAATTCTTGATTTTTAGGGCTGTCAGGTAAATTTTCTACTGACAGATTTGCTGTCAGTAACTCTGTTCTTAACTGAATTAGCATTTCCAAAAAACCAGCAGAATCCTGTAGAGAAAAATACAGCGGAATTTCTTCTTTTGAAAAACTCCTCAAAACACGTCGAAAAAGCATTGAAAGGCCTGCTGTGCCTAACTCTGTCTTTGTTGTCGCTTTTTCCCGCTTATCAAAATAATAAGGCAATTGCTTAAAACGAGTGACGAGTAAGTCAAAAACTGCTGCATCACTTCCCTTAGCCAAGCGCTCTAAAATTTCTTTCTCCTTCTCAAATGACATTGAAGAAGGCACAATGTAATAAACTTTTCGATTTTTTCCAAGTTCTTCAAGAGAAATCTCTAATAGTCCCTCTGTTAAATCTTGTGTAATTTCAGTATATAAAATTTCCATAAAAAATAGACCTAACTTTCGTTAAGTCCATTATAACAAAATCTAAATTTACTGACAGACATTTTCGTCAGTAAATCTAAGCTGACAAAAGAGCTGTCAGTAAAATTAATTTGTACGTACTGGTGTAATCAATTGAACAAATCCAGATTCTTCATTACGTGGTTGTAAAGTGAACGGACGAACATTAGAAATAAAGCGAATACGAACTTCTGGTGCTTTAATCACTTTCAAAGCATCAATCAAATATTCAGGATTAAAGCTGATTGCTAAGTCATTTCCTTCTTTTGATAAGGCTGTCAATTCTTCATGGACAGAACCGACCTCAGGAGAGTTGGCTGTAGTTACTACAGAATCACCAGAAACCGTCAATTTTACAGTTCCATTAGTTGTCATTACTGTCAACAAACGCGCACGATCCATTGTATGACGCAATTGCGCAGCATCAAAAACTAAATCTAAAGTATAATCAGCTTCATTTGGAATTAAACGATTAGTATCAGGATAAGATCCTTCAATCAAACGACTATAATAACTAATTGTTTCATTTCTAAAAAGCATTTGGCTTCCACTAATGAAAATTTCAATCTCTTCTTCATCATTTGTGAAAACATTTTTAAAACTATTGATTGATTTACTTGGCAAAATAACATCAAATTTTAATTCTGAATCTTCTAAAGGCAATAAACGTTGACTCATCCGATGTGAGTCAGTTGCGACTGCTTTTAATTCTCCAGTTGATAAAGTTTCTAAATGAACACCTGTAAAAATTGGACGATTTTCTTGAGTACTTACAGCAAAAACTGTTTCTGTAAAAATTTCTTTAAGTACTTTAACTTTCATTTTCAATGAAGAGCCTTCGGAAATTTCTTGTAAATGCGGATAGATTTCTGAATCCAGGCCTTTTAAAGTAATTTCTGACTTACCAGAAGTTAACAAAACTTGCTTTTGTTCTTTTTCAGTAAATTCAAGAGTGACTTCTGGTAATTGACTTACCACATTTTCAAAGAAAGCAGCTTCTAACAAAACTGAACCCGTTCCTGAAATAAGCATACTTGCATCTTTATTATCAACAGGTAAAAAATTCTTGATTGAAATTTGACCATTTGAACCAATTAAAGTAATTCCATTTTCTTCAACTTCAATTTTTAACTTTGTTAAAGCAGGAATTGTTACTTTAGAACCAATTGCTTGTTTGGTAATTCTCAAAGCATTTTGAAACGCATTTTTATTAATTGAAAATTTAATCATGAGATTCCTTTATAATTTCTTTTTATAAATATAATAGTAATAGTAGTAGGTCCTGTGGATAATCTGTATAAGACAAATCCACTTAGAAGTATAAGCTTTTCCCCTGTGGATAATTAAAGAATAAGCATTTTATAAGTCCTTGAGTTTTCCACAGGCTTAAAATTTACGTTTAATGCTATCGATGTCTTTTTGAACATCCATATCATTTTTCATCTTATCCGAAATTTGTTTATAAGCATACATTACCGTTGTGTGATCACGGCCGCCAAAAGCAGTTCCAATTGCCGGAAGACTTGTACCTAAAAGTTCTCTGACAAGATACATCGCAATCTGTCTTGGAAAGGCAATTTCCTTAGGACGCTTAGGACCAACAAGATCTGAGAATGAAATATGATAATAATTAGCAACTTCATCTTGAATTTTTTTAATAGTAAGATTTGATAAAGATTGCTGAGTTGCATTTTTTAAAGAACGCAAAGCCTGACTAGCTGTTTCAATATCGACCACGGCAATGCCATTTGCTCGAGCCACAAATTCGACTCGATTTAGAGCGCCCTCGAGTTCTCGAACGTTTGAATCAATCTGACCAGCAATATAAGATAGAGTTTCACTCGGAAATTCTAAACGACTTGATTCAGATTTAATCAAAAGAATAGCCATCCGAGTTTCATAGTCAGGAGCCGTAATATCAGTAGTCAAACCCCAAGAGAAGCGTGAAACCAAGCGATCTTCCAAATTATTTAATTCTTGCGGAATACGATCAGAAGTTAAAACAATTTGGGAACCTTTATCATAGAGTGCGTTGAAGGTATTGAAAAATTCATTTTTCGTCCCCTCTTTATCACTGAAAAATTGCACATCGTCCAATAGAAGTAAATCTAAATTACGATAAGTATTTTCAAAATTCTCCATTTGGTTTTTTCGCGTTGCATTAACATAGTCGTTAACGAAATTCTCCGAAGAAACATATTTAATTCGAGCAGTCGGATTGTCAGTCAAAATCTGATTTCCAATTGCATGCATTAAATGCGTCTTACCTAGACCAGCTCCACCATAAATAAATAGTGGATTATAGGTATCACCAGGTTTATCAGCAACAGCAATTGCCGCAGCCAAAGTCCAACGGTTACCAGGACCTTGCACAAAATTTTCAAAATTATATTTCTCGTTGAGACCACTAACCAAAGGAGAAGCGGGTTTAGCAGTAAAATGCGGCTGCTCTTCAATAGAAGATTGATTATTTAAACGATGAAGTTCCAGTTCAGTTAACTCATCATTTGCATAGAGTTCATAATCAATCATCCGACCAAAGACCTCAAATCCCGCCGTTGTGATCAAATCGGACTGTTTTTTCCAATAATCTTTTTTCATTCCACTATCAAGCAAGATATTGGCAGTATCTTGCTCGACAGACATTAATTGAGCAGGCTCAATAAAAAAATCATAAGCTTGTTTACCGATACTCTGCCGAGCTAGTTCGGTTACACGGGCCCAAAATTTTTGATTTTCATTAAGGGATGCCATATTACTCCTTTACTTTTTAGTTTGTTGATAACTCATTATATCATTTCACATTATATTTTTCCACAGTCTGTTGAAATTAACAAAAGAAAGTTTTCCACCATAAGAAAAAGTTATTAACAAAACTGTGGATAATGTGTAAAAGTTTTTTTATCCACAGAAAAAGATAAGGAATACCAAATGCATACGGACTTATCCACAAATCAAAAAAAGTTAAATTTATAGATTATTTGCTGTGGAAAAAGAAAAAAATAAGAAAAATTTACCACAGCTTTTAGACAGTCAGTTCTATCTTTGGGGATATTTTATCTCTAATGTAATAAAATCCAAGAATTTGAAAATAAATTGTTAAATTTTAAGTTTTCTACTATATAAAGACGGAATAAAGAGACGAATTATTTGCTACAAAATAAAAGAGAATTCAATTTTCTACTGTTTATAATAAAAATTTAGTTAAGCTTAAAAACATCATTTCTACGTGAAAAATCAAAGAATTTTATTCTCAGAAGGTAAGAAAGACTAAAATAAGTACCTTATCTTACTAAAAAATAAGAAAAAATAAAAAGTAATGAAAATCAGTGGTGGCATGAAATAAAGCGAATACAGGAGAGGGAAAAAGCGAACGTAAGATAAAAAAAGGTATAAAAGTCACAGTTAATTCTTGACAAGTTTAGTTAGGTTTGATAGAATATAATAGTTGTCGCAAGAGACGAGAGTCTTGAAGCGATAAGCTAGACCATTGAAAACTGAATAAAGAAGAATGACTCATGTGATGTAGTAAGATACATCAAAAATCTGTCAATCAATAATGAAAGACAAGCCAGTCACTAAGGTGACTTAAATACTTTATTTGAGAGTTTGATCCTGGCTCAGGACGAACGCTGGCGGCGTGCCTAATACATGCAAGTTGAGCGCTGAAGGTTGGTACTTGTACCAACTGGATGAGCAGCGAACGGGTGAGTAACGCGTGGGGAATCTGCCTTTGAGCGGGGGACAACATTTGGAAACGAATGCTAATACCGCATAAAAACTTTAAACACAAGTTTTAAGTTTGAAAGATGCAATTGCATCACTCAAAGATGATCCCGCGTTGTATTAGCTAGTTGGTGAGGTAAAGGCTCACCAAGGCGATGATACATAGCCGACCTGAGAGGGTGATCGGCCACATTGGGACTGAGACACGGCCCAAACTCCTACGGGAGGCAGCAGTAGGGAATCTTCGGCAATGGACGAAAGTCTGACCGAGCAACGCCGCGTGAGTGAAGAAGGTTTTCGGATCGTAAAACTCTGTTGGTAGAGAAGAACGTTGGTGAGAGTGGAAAGCTCATCAAGTGACGGTAACTACCCAGAAAGGGACGGCTAACTACGTGCCAGCAGCCGCGGTAATACGTAGGTCCCGAGCGTTGTCCGGATTTATTGGGCGTAAAGCGAGCGCAGGTGGTTTATTAAGTCTGGTGTAAAAGGCAGTGGCTCAACCATTGTATGCATTGGAAACTGGTAGACTTGAGTGCAGGAGAGGAGAGTGGAATTCCATGTGTAGCGGTGAAATGCGTAGATATATGGAGGAACACCGGTGGCGAAAGCGGCTCTCTGGCCTGTAACTGACACTGAGGCTCGAAAGCGTGGGGAGCAAACAGGATTAGATACCCTGGTAGTCCACGCCGTAAACGATGAGTGCTAGATGTAGGGAGCTATAAGTTCTCTGTATCGCAGCTAACGCAATAAGCACTCCGCCTGGGGAGTACGACCGCAAGGTTGAAACTCAAAGGAATTGACGGGGGCCCGCACAAGCGGTGGAGCATGTGGTTTAATTCGAAGCAACGCGAAGAACCTTACCAGGTCTTGACATACTCGTGCTATTCCTAGAGATAGGAAGTTCCTTCGGGACACGGGATACAGGTGGTGCATGGTTGTCGTCAGCTCGTGTCGTGAGATGTTGGGTTAAGTCCCGCAACGAGCGCAACCCCTATTGTTAGTTGCCATCATTAAGTTGGGCACTCTAACGAGACTGCCGGTGATAAACCGGAGGAAGGTGGGGATGACGTCAAATCATCATGCCCCTTATGACCTGGGCTACACACGTGCTACAATGGATGGTACAACGAGTCGCGAGACAGTGATGTTTAGCTAATCTCTTAAAACCATTCTCAGTTCGGATTGTAGGCTGCAACTCGCCTACATGAAGTCGGAATCGCTAGTAATCGCGGATCAGCACGCCGCGGTGAATACGTTCCCGGGCCTTGTACACACCGCCCGTCACACCACGGGAGTTGGGAGTACCCGAAGTAGGTTGCCTAACCGCAAGGAGGGCGCTTCCTAAGGTAAGACCGATGACTGGGGTGAAGTCGTAACAAGGTAGCCGTATCGGAAGGTGCGGCTGGATCACCTCCTTTCTAAGGAATATATACAAAGACATGAGCATTCAACTTTATTCAGTTTTGAGGGGTTTAGTGATAAACCTAAGCAAGAATCAAATTCTTGATTGTGGGGCCTTAGCTCAGCTGGGAGAGCGCCTGCTTTGCACGCAGGAGGTCAGCGGTTCGATCCCGCTAGGCTCCATTGTCAGACAAGACGTTAAAATCACTTGAACATTGAAAACTAAATAACAATATCTAATAACGATAAATAAACCAAAAGCTGTGAATTTTAAAGAATTTACAAACTTATACTTGAAAAACGATGATTATAAATCATCATGGCAAAGTTAATAAGGGCGCACGGTGGATGCCTTGGCACTAAGAGCCGATGAAGGACGTGACTAACGACGATATTCTAGGGGGAGCAGTAAGTACGCATTGATCCCTAGGTCTCCGAATGGGGAAACCCAGCTGCTACTAGCAGTTATTCATGAGTGAATACATAGCTCATGTAAAGGTAACGCAGAGAACTGAAACATCTAAGTACCTGCAGGAAGAGAAAGTAAAAACGATTTCGTAAGTAGCGGCGAGCGAACGCGAAGAAGGGCAAACCAAGAAGCTTGCTTCTTGGGGTTGTAGGACTGCAACGTGGACTTAAGCATTATAGTCGAATAACCTGGGAAGGTTAATCAAAGAGGGTAATAATCCCGTAGACGAAATAGCGCTTATACCTAGCAGTATCCTGAGTAGGGCTGGACACGCGAAATCCAGTTTGAATCCGGGAGGACCATCTCCCAACCCTAAATACTCCTTAGTGACCGATAGTGAACCAGTACCGTGAGGGAAAGGTGAAAAGAACCCCGAGAGGGGAGTGAAATAGCACCTGAAACCGTGTGCCTACAAGAAGTTCGAGCCCGTTAATGGGTGAGAGCGTGCCTTTTGTAGAATGAACCGGCGAGTTACGTTATGATGCGAGGTTAAGTTGAAGAGACGGAGCCGTAGGGAAACCGAGTCTGAATAGGGCGACTTAGTATCATGATGTAGACCCGAAACCTAGTGACCTATCCATGAGCAGGGTGAAGGTGTGGTAAGACGCACTGGAGGCCCGAACCAGGACACGTTGAAAAGTGTTTGGATGACTTGTGGATAGCGGAGAAATTCCAAACGAACTGGGAGATAGCTGGTTCTCTCCGAAATAGCTTTAGGGCTAGCGTCGAAATGTAAGTGTATTGGAGGTAGAGCACTGTTTGGGTGAGGGGTCCGTCTAGGATTACCAATCTCAGATAAACTCCGAATGCTAATACACATGTTCGGCAGTCAGACTGCGAGTGCTAAGATCCGTAGTCGAAAGGGAAACAGCCCAGACCAACAGCTAAGGTCCCAAAATATATGTTAAGTGGAAAAGGATGTGGGGTTGCACAGACAACTAGGATGTTAGCTCAGAAGCAGCTATCATTCAAAGAGTGCGTAATAGCTCACTAGTCGAGTGACCCTGCGCCGAAAATGTACCGGGGCTAAACATATTACCGAAGCTTTGGATTGATATTTTATCAATGGTAGGAGAGCGTTCTTAACCGCGATGAAGGTATACCGTGAGGAGTGCTGGAGCGTTAAGAAGTGAGAATGCCGGTATGAGTAGCGCAAGATAAGTGAGAATCTTATCCACCGTAAGACTAAGGTTTCCAGGGGAAGGCTCGTCCGCCCTGGGTTAGTCGGGACCTAAGGCGAGGCCGAAAGGCGTAGTCGATGGACAACTGGTTGATATTCCAGTACTAGATATGATCGTGATGGAGGGACGCAGTAGGCTAAGAGATGCCAGTTAATGGATTCTGGTCTAAGCAGTGAGGTGTGAGATGTGTCAAATGCATTTCTCTTTAACATTGAGCTGTGATGGGGAAGCAACTACGGTTGCGAACTCTCTGATGTCACACTGCCAAGAAAAGCTTCTAGCGTAAAGTCATATCTACCCGTACCGCAAACCGACACAGGTAGTCGAGGCGAGTAGCCTCAGGTGATCGAGAGAACTCTCGTTAAGGAACTCGGCAAAATAGCCCCGTAACTTCGGGAGAAGGGGTGCTGGTGTAAAAGCCAGCCGCAGTGAATAGGCCCAAGCAACTGTTTATCAAAAACACAGCTCTCTGCTAAACCGCAAGGTGATGTATAGGGGGTGACGCCTGCCCGGTGCTGGAAGGTTAAGAGGAGTGCTTAGACGTAAGTCGAAGGTATGAATTGAAGCCCCAGTAAACGGCGGCCGTAACTATAACGGTCCTAAGGTAGCGAAATTCCTTGTCGGGTAAGTTCCGACCCGCACGAAAGGCGTAATGATTTGGGCACTGTCTCAACGAGAGACTCGGTGAAATTTTAGTACCTGTGAAGATGCAGGTTACCCGCGACAGGACGGAAAGACCCCATGGAGCTTTACTGTAGTTTGATATTGAGTACCTGTAAGTCATGTACAGGATAGGTAGGAGCCATTGAAATAGGGACGCTAGTTTCTATTGAGGCGTTGTTGGGATACTACCCTTGACTTATGGTTACTCTAACCCGCTGGCATAATCGGCCAGGGAGACAGTGTCTGACGGACAGTTTGACTGGGGCGGTCGCCTCCTAAAGAGTAACGGAGGCGCTCAAAGGTTGGCTCAGATTGGTTGGAAATCAATCGTAGAGTGTAAAGGTAAAAGCCAGCTTGACTGCGAGAGCTACAACTCGAGCAGGTAGGAAACTAGGACTTAGTGATCCGGTGGTACCGCATGGAAGGGCCATCGCTCAACGGATAAAAGCTACCCTGGGGATAACAGGCTTATCTCCCCCAAGAGTTCACATCGACGGGGAGGTTTGGCACCTCGATGTCGGCTCGTCGCATCCTGGGGCTGTAGTCGGTCCCAAGGGTTGGGCTGTTCGCCCATTAAAGCGGCACGCGAGCTGGGTTCAGAACGTCGTGAGACAGTTCGGTCCCTATCCGTCGCGGGCGTAGGTAATTTGAGAGGATCTGTCCTTAGTACGAGAGGACCGGGATGGACTTACCGCTGGTGTACCAGTTGTTCCGCCAGGAGCACGGCTGGATAGCTATGTAGGGAAGGGATAAGCGCTGAAAGCATCTAAGTGCGAAGCCCACCTCAAGATGAGATTACCCATTCGTAAGAATTAAGAGCCCAGAGAGATGATCTGGTAGATAGGCTGGAAGTGGAAGAGTTGCGAGACTTGGAGCGGACCAGTACTAATCGCTCGAGGACTTTACCAAAAGAGTCAAATATAATATGCTTATGGTTTAAAAGTTAGAAGAATTGTTATTTAGTTTTGAATGTTCAAGGTAACATTTAATGATTTGGTCATCATTGCGATGGAGATACACCTGTTCCCATGTCGAACACAGAAGTTAAGTCCATCTACGGCGGAAGTACTTGGGGGTTGCCCCCTGGGAGATAGGCGAGTGGCCAAGTTGAAAGTATGGTCCGTTGGTCAAGGGGTTAAGACACCGCCTTTTCACGGCGGTAACACGGGTTCGAATCCCGTACGGACTATATTATTAAAACTCGGGGAACCGAGTTTTATGTTATTGCGGATTAGCTCAGTTGGTAGTAGCGCATGACTGTTAATCATGATGTCGTCAGTTCGAGTCTGACATCCGCAGCTTTTAAGGGACCTACGGGTCTCTTTTTTTATTATAAATGTAGAAAATGTTTAAGAAATATTGATATAATTTGATAAACGGAGAGATGATATAGAATGCAAAAGAGATATACAACTTGGAATGAATATTTGCGAACCAATTTTGGTGAAAAAATATTTAAAGTTCCTATTGATGCTGGTTTTGACTGCCCTAATCGGGATGGTACGGTTGCTCATGGTGGATGTACTTTTTGTACAGTATCTGGTTCAGGGGACATGATTTTGGAGCCAGAAGCTCCAATTGCGGACCAATTTGCTGCCGAAGTGGCTCAATTTCATAAAAAGTGGCCTGGAGTGAAGAAATATATTGTTTATTTTCAAAATTTCACTAATACTCACGCCCCTGTTGAAGTACTGAGAGAGCGTTTTGAACAAGCGGTAAACCAACCAGATGTTGTAGGTATTTCAATTGGTACTCGTCCTGACTGTTTACCAGATGACGTTGTAGATTACTTGGCAGAATTAAATCGTCGAATGGAAGTTTGGATTGATTTGGGTCTGCAGACAACTTATGAAGAAACATCAGATTTGATTAATCGAGCTCATGATTATGAAACCTATGTAGATGCGGTGAAGCGATTGAGGGTTCATAATATTAATGTTTGTACTCACTTAATCAATGGTTTACCTGGTGAAACTAGTGAGATGATGTTAGAAAATGTTCGAAGAATGGTTTTAGATTCTGATATTCAAGGTGTGAAATTACATTTACTTCATTTGATGAAGCAAACTCGTTTGCAACGTGATTATCATGAAGGAAAATTACAGCTGATGTCGCAAGAGGAATATGTAAAAGTGATTTGTGACCAACTAGAGATGATTCCAAAAGAAATTGTTATTCATCGTTTAACAGGAGATGCTCCGCGGGATTTAATTATTGGACCTATGTGGTCTTTAAAAAAGTGGGAAGTTTTGAATAGTATTGATGCTGAAATGGAACGGCGAGGAAGTGTTCAAGGTTGTAAAGATGTTCGGATTAGTGATCTAATTACATTTTAACTGACAGGAGGTGAATTTTTATTCATCTCTTTTTTATTGAATTTGGTGTTATAATAGGAAAGAAATTGAAAATCTGTCAGTAAAACTGAAATTGGTATATAAAAATAATTAGAAAGTGATGAGGAAATAAATGTTAAAACAGTTAGAAATGGCTCACTGGATGTTGAAAGATATCATCAAAACTAATGATGTTGTGGTGGATGCAACGATGGGGAATGGTTATGATACTCAATTTTTAGCGGAATTAGGGGCGAATGTATATGCTTTTGATGTGCAAGAAGAAGCGCTAAATGCAACTGAAAAACGTTTAGATGATGCTGGAATAAAGAATCAAATATTTGAAAAAAATCTCTCGAATTTACTGACAGAGCCGTCAGTAAATCTAGTTTTGTCTGGTCATGAAAAGCTTTCTGAATATGTCAAAGAGCCAATCAAAGCAGCTATTTTTAATCTTGGATATTTACCAAAAACTGATAAAAGTGTGGTTACAAAAGCTGATACCACTTTGACTGCTCTAGATGCTTTGACTAATCAGTTAGTTGTAGGTGGAAGAATTGCGATTATGATTTATTACGGTCATGAGGGGGGAATGGAAGAAAAAGATGCCGTTATTAAGTGGACTTCTAGTTTGCCACAAAAGGACTGGGAAGTGACTTCTTATGCACCTCTTAACCAAATTCATACGCCGCCAATTTTAGTCCTAATCGAAAAAAGAAAATAAATTTACTTGAATAGTTATGAATCTTATGTATTCTTTTATCTCTTGTTTTTTCCAAAAAAAAGAGTAAAATAGAGAAATGCTTATTTTTTTAAGTAAAAAAACTATTTTAAAGAGGTAAATATACACATGCAAGGAGTTCTTCTCGCGCTTGTTCCAATGTTTGCTTGGGGTTCTATCGGATTTGTAGCTAATAAATTTGGTGGTGATGCTAAACAACAAACACTTGGAATGACTTTGGGCGCTTTTGTTTTTGCACTTATTGTTTTCTTATTCCGCATGCCAACGTTGACATGGCAAATTTTCTTAATTGGATTTATTGGTGGATTGCTTTGGGCAATTGGACAATTTGGTCAGTTTAATTCAATGAAATACATGGGTGTTTCAGTAGCAAGTCCACTTTCATCAGGAAGTCAATTAGTAATTGGTGGATTGATTGGGGTTTTTGCTTTCCACGAATGGACAAAACAAATTCAATTTATTCTCGGATTTATTGCGATGGCTGTTTTGGTAGTTGGTTTCTATTTCTCAGCTAAACGTGACCCAGAAAATGCAGTTGTTGAAGAAGGACGTAATTATACTAAAGGATTGACTGCTTTAACTTACTCAACTTTAGGATATGTTATCTATGTTATTCTTTTCAATAACTTAGCAGTACTTTGGTTCAATGTTCATTTTGATACATTGACAATTATCTTGCCAATGTCAGTTGGAATGATTTTTGGAGCACTTGTGATGGGTCGTTTCAAAATTAAAATGGAAAAATATGTTTATCAAAATATGATTGTTGGAGCAATGTGGGGTGTAGGTAATATCTTTATGCTTATGGCTGCAAGCGCTGCTGGTAACGCAATTGCCTTTTCATTCTCGCAATTAGGTGTCATCATTTCAACTATTGGAGGAATTCTCTTCCTTGGTGAAAAGAAAACCAAAAAAGAATTGGTTTATGTTGGAATTGGGATTGTTCTATTCGTAACAGGTGCAATTTTACTTGCAATTGTAAAATCTAAAGGATAATAAAAAAGCTGTCAGTAACTTGACGGCTTTTTTTTATAAGCTAATTTACTTACAGCTTTTCTGTCAGTAAAATTTTAGAGTTTTTCATTAACGAAATTTACAAAATGATTCCAAAAAACCTTTGGAGCGCTACTACGGGGGACAGTTTTCTTGGCAACCAATGGAATTTGCTCCGCTGTACAATTTGGAAGATAGCCTAAACTATCCTTTACTGTAGTAGAAAGTGTGACAAGTTTTTGGTTTTTAGTCACAGTTGCTTCAACTGAGGCTGTTTTTTTCTTACTGAATTTGACTGTCAGTGATTTTGTATCTGCACTACCATCTGTAGCATAAGGAACAACGGGAGTGATATTTTGTGGAGCAACGAGTTGAACAGATTTTTCTTTTCCATCAGTCACAGCAATTTCTTTAAAATCATCTAAGGATTTATTTTTTTGCACAAGACTGGTCGTACGCCAATGACCATAAACATAGTTCATCAGTTGATTTGTGAGGGTGAAAGGAGTTGAGTTGTCAGCAGCAGGATCTGTAGCTTCTAAAACAACCGTAATGATTCTAAAACCGTTTTGATTTGTTGTTCCAGCAAAACAGTCAATTTGAAAACTTGTTGAACCTGTTTTCAAGCCATCCACACCAGTTCTTGAAGTAGAAAAACCACTAAGCATTTGATTGGTATTAGTTAAGGTCATCTTTGCTTCATTGCCGGTATCAAAAGGAATTTCTGTTTTTTTAGTGATTTGAAGAATTTCTGGAAAATCTTGAATAAGATGATAACTAAGTGTTGCTACAGCCTTTGCGCTCATTGTGTTTGTTGCTGAGGCACCAGACCCTGGATAAATATGACCGTTTAAATCATCATTTGGTAAGCCAGAAGCATTGACGAGATGGCTGTCAGTAATTCCCCAGTCTTTCATTTGTTTTGTCATCATATCAACAAATTTTGGTTCTGAACCAGCAATTTTTTCAGCTAAAGCGACAGCAGCAGAATTTGCTGACGGAAGAAGTAAAGCATTCAATAAATCTTTGACAGTATATTGACCATTTTGAACAAGGGGAATATTGGAAGCATTAGAATTTTGAGTTAATTCATAAGCATAATCTGAAATAGGAACTTTAGTATTCCAAGTCAATTTATTTTCAGCTACATTTTTGTAAACTAAATAGGCTGTCAGTAATTTTGTGATAGAGGCAATACGAGTGCTTGCATCATCAGCATTTTGCGCGTATAAAATTTTACCACTTGAGGCATCAATAGCAATTGCTGATTTAGCAGCAACTGTAAAATCATTTGTCGTTGGAGTCGTAGCAGCACTGACAGAAAAGCCCGAAAGGACTGACAGACTAATCAGGAAACTACAAAAAATAATTGCAATTTTTTTCATGACTCGATTATACCATAGTCTATTCGTAAGGTACAATAGATTCAAAACTTGATAGATAATTAAATAGTTTTATTTTTTCAAAATCAATTCTAAAAAATAGATTGACAATTGTTATAAAAAATGATATTATATTAAACGGTACTTTTTACTTTGGACTCTCAGGAGAACTTGTATAAGTTGCTAAACTTCTTGTCAGAACTTGGCTTAAGCGACCATATACTGACTAAAAAATTGGCGATTCGCCATCCAATAAAAAGAAAGGAATGCTTTTGTATTTCTCATCGCTTCGCATAAAAATGTGGAAAAATACAAAAAGCAGACAGTAAAATGCCTACAATTAACCAATTGGTACGCAAACCACGTCGTGCTCAAGTGACTAAATCTAAATCACCAGCAATGAACGTTGGCTACAACAGCCGTAAAAAAGTACAAACTAAACTTGCAAGCCCACAAAAACGTGGAGTAGCAACTCGTGTTGGTACTATGACTCCTAAAAAACCTAACTCAGCGCTTCGTAAATTCGCGCGTGTACGTCTTTCAAACCTTATGGAAGTAACAGCGTACATCCCAGGTATCGGACACAACCTCCAAGAACACAGTGTTGTACTTCTTCGTGGTGGACGTGTAAAAGACCTTCCAGGGGTACGTTACCATATCGTTCGTGGTGCACTTGATACAGCAGGTGTCGCTGACCGTAAACAAAGCCGTTCTAAATACGGTGCTAAAAAACCAAAAGCTTAAGAAGGGAGATAAGTAAGAATGCGTAAAAATCGTGCCCCAAAACGTGAAGTTTTGGCAGATCCAATGTACAACTCAATCGTCGTAACTCGTCTTATCAACCGCGTTATGCTTGATGGTAAACGTGGTGTTGCGGCTCAAATCGTTTACGGTGCCTTCAAACAAATTGAAGAAGCTACTGGAAACAACCCACTCGAAGTCTTCGAAACTGCTATGGAAAACATCATGCCAGTTCTTGAAGTTCGCGCTCGTCGTGTCGGTGGTTCTAACTATCAAGTCCCAGTTGAAGTTCGTCCAGAACGTCGTACAACTCTTGGACTTCGTTGGTTGGTAACAATCGCTCGTAACCGTGGTGAACACACAATGCAAGATCGTCTTGCAAAAGAAATCTTGGATGCAGCTAACAACACAGGTGCAGCAGTCAAAAAACGTGAAGATACTCACAAAATGGCTGAAGCTAACCGTGCGTTCGCTCACTTCCGCTGGTAAAATCTATTTGCGTTGCGGCTGCTTCGTCAGAAGAACCCTCGCGTACTCTAGTACGCTTCGGAACCTTCTTTCTCGCTTCTGCTTAGCAAATAAATTTTACGATCAGTCTTAAAGATTGTAAAGTAACATCGAATTGATGTAAAAACGAACATTACCGGGCTTGGGCTCCTCGCCTGCTCGGTTTTGTTTTAATTTTTTAACATTAATTTGATACAATAAAACTAATGAGAAATTCTCATGACTAAAATCAAATAGGAGAACAAAATGGCTCGCGAATTTTCACTTGCTAATACACGTAATATCGGTATCATGGCCCACGTCGATGCTGGTAAAACAACAACAACTGAACGTGTTCTTTACTACACTGGTAAAATCCATAAAATCGGTGAAACTCACGAAGGTGCATCACAAATGGACTGGATGGAGCAAGAACAAGAACGTGGTATCACAATCACATCTGCAGCAACAACTGCTGAATGGAAAGGTAACCGCGTAAATATCATTGACACACCAGGTCACGTGGACTTCACAATTGAAGTACAACGTTCACTCCGTGTTCTTGATGGTGCTGTTACCGTTCTTGATGCTCAATCAGGTGTTGAACCACAAACAGAAACTGTATGGCGTCAAGCGACTGAATACGGTGTTCCACGTATCGTTTTTGCTAACAAAATGGACAAAATCGGTGCTGATTTCTACTACTCACTTTCTACTTTGGGAGATCGTTTGGGTGCTAATGCTCATCCAATCCAAATTCCAATTGGTGCAGAAGATGACTTCATCGGTATCATTGACTTGGTAACTATGAAATCTGAAATCTATACTAACGACCTTGGTACAGATATTAAAGAAACTGTTGTAGGTTCAGACGAATTTAACGCTGAATTGGCAGCTTTGGATTTCAATGCTGAAGAATACACAGAACTTGCAAATGAATGGCGTGAAAAACTCATCGAAGCAATTGCTGATTTCGATGAAGATATCATGGAAAAATATTTTGCTGGTGAAGAAATTCCAGAAGCAGAACTTAAAGCTGCTATCCGTAAAGCAACAATCAATGTTGACTTCTACCCAATGCTTGCTGGTTCAGCCTTCAAGAACAAAGGTGTTCAAATGATGCTTGATGCAGTTATTGACTACCTTCCAAGCCCACTTGATATCCCTGCTATCCAAGGTGTTAACCCTGATACAGACGAAGAAGACGAACGCCCAGCTTCAGATGAAGAACCATTTGCAGCTCTTGCTTTCAAAATCATGACTGACCCATTTGTTGGACGTCTTTCATTCTTCCGCGTTTACTCAGGTACACTTGATGCTGGTTCATACGTTTTGAATACTTCAAAAGGTAAACGTGAACGTATCGGACGTATTCTTCAAATGCACGCTAACACTCGTAAAGAAATCCAAACAGTTTATGCTGGGGATATCGCTGCTGCTGTTGGTTTGAAAAATACGACAACTGGTGACTCATTGACAGATGAAAAAGCTAAAATCATCCTTGAATCAATTGAAGTTCCAGAACCAGTTATCCAATTGATGGTTGAACCTAAAACTAAAGCTGACCAAGATAAGATGGGTGTTGCCCTTCAAAAATTGGCTGAAGAAGATCCAACTTTCCGTGTTGAAACAAACCCAGAAACTGGTGAAACAGTCATCTCTGGTATGGGTGAACTTCACTTGGACGTTCTTGTTGACCGTATGAAACGTGAATTCAAAGTTGAAGCAAATGTTGGTGCGCCTCAAGTTGCTTACCGTGAAACATTCCGCGCTGGAACTTCAGCACGTGGATTCTTCAAACGTCAATCAGGTGGTAAAGGTCAATATGGTGACGTATGGATCGAATTCACACCTAACGAAGAAGGCGCTGGATTTGAATTTGAAAATGCTATCGTCGGTGGTGTCGTTCCTCGTGAATTCGTACCAGCCGTTGAAAAAGGTTTGGTAGAAACTATGGCTAACGGTGTCCTTGCTGGATACCCAATGGTTGACATTAAAGCTAAACTTTATGATGGTTCATACCATGATGTCGATTCATCAGAAACTGCCTTCAAGGTTGCCGCTTCTCTTGCAATGAAAGAAGCTGCTAAAACTGCGAAACCAGCAATTCTTGAACCAATGATGAAAGTTACAATCACTGTTCCTGAAGAAAACCTTGGAGATATCATGGGTCACGTGACTGCTCGTCGTGGTCAAGTTAACTCAATGGAAGCTCATGGTAAATCACAAATCGTTAATGCTTTCGTTCCACTTGCTGAAATGTTCGGTTACGCAACTACTCTCCGTTCATCTACACAAGGACGTGGTACTTTCATGATGGTATTTGACCACTATTCAGACGTACCTAAATCAGTACAAGAAGAAATTATTGCTAAAAACGGCCGTAACGCTGACTAAGCTTTAATTTTAATAATATGAGATAACCTGTCAGTACTGACAGGTTATTTTTTTACTGACAAGATTTTCTTTGGTTTAGTTTCACTTTATCTTGACTTAATGAACCATTAAGTCAGTGAAGCTATAATATATTTATTCCAAAAAAATTTTTTCATAACTTTACTCCTAAAAGTGAAAAAGCAGTATCTAAGTGATACTGCTTTTTTTATTTTCATTTTAAAATGAAACGTTACTGACAGAAAAATATTTTATGAATCCGAAATCTGTCAGTAAAATTGTTTCATGTGAAACTTGAATGTTCGGAAATGCCATGCTATAATAAGCTTATCAAATAGGAGATGAGATAATAAATGAAAAGAAACGAACGTTTAGTTGATTTTACAAATTTTTTAATTAATCATCCCAATCAAATGCTAAATTTAAATGAATTAAGTAAACATTATGAGGTAGCCAAATCATCTATCTCAGAAGATTTAGTATTTATCAAACGTGTTTTTGAAAACCAAGGAGTAGGTCTGGTTGAAACTTTCCCAGGTAGCCTTGGAGGAGTTCGGTTTACGCCTTACATTACTGACGAACGTTCGTTGGAAATGAGTCAGGAAATTGCTGAACTTTTACGTGAAGAAAATCGAATTTTACCTGGAGGATATATTTATCTGTCAGATATTTTAGGCACTCCATCAAATCTTCGTAAAATCGGTCAAATTATTGCTCATGAGTATCATGAAAAGCAAGTTGATGTCGTCATGACTATTGCCACAAAAGGGATTCCAATTGCTCAGTCAGTTGCTGAGATTCTAGATGTCCCTTTCGTAATTGTTCGTCGTGACCCTAAAGTGACCGAAGGAGCAACACTTAATGTAAATTATATGTCAGGCTCAAGCTCTCGTGTTGAAAATATGACTTTATCCAAACGGAGTCTTTCAATTGGTCAAAATGTTTTGATCGTTGACGACTTCATGAAAGGCGCAGGAACAATCAATGGAATGAGAAGTCTTGTTCATGAATTTGATTGTTTACTTGCCGGTGTTGTCGTCTTTCTTGAGGGACCTTTTAAAGGAGAACGATTGATTGATGACTATAAATCAATCTTGAAAGTTGATCGAATTGACATTGCTAACCGCTCAATTGATGTTCAATTGGGAAATATATTTAATGACAAATAAAAAAGTTACTGACAGGACATTCTGTCAGTAACTTTTTATATTTATTTACTTAAAAGAAAGAAATTTTGCTGAGTGGCCACACTCGTAATTTCGCTTCACCAACAATTGCTGAACGTTTGAAAGTTCCAACTGCGCGACTATCTTGAGAAACTACCCGATTATCTCCCATCAGGAAGTATTGTCCCTCAGGAACTTTTACTGTAAAGGTTGGATTACCAGTGCTGTCAGTGGTAAATGCTTTGGTACTTTGAGCTAAACTAACAAACAAACTGCGGTTTTGTTCACTGAGTGCATTTGTTAAAGGATACTTACCGTAAGTTTTTTCCAACTGACCGTCAGCAAGTTGCTTTTGGTAATCTTTGAGATAATTTTCTGGATAAACTTTGTTATTGATTGTGAGTTGGTCGTGGTCGAATTTTATAGTATCTCCAGGCATTCCAATGACACGTTTCACGATATCTTTAGTTGAACCATCGGCTGTTTCTTCTTTGGCAACAACAATATCAAAACGATTAATGGTTGATTTTCTTACAATAACCAGACGTTCCTTGTCAGCTAAAGTTGGGTCCATTGAATGACCATCCACAACAACAAGTGACCAAAGAAAGACACGTGAGAGAAGAATAGCGATAATTATAAAGAGAAATAATCCCCACTCTTTTAAAAATTTCATCATAATTTTACTTTCTATAATTGAGCGATTTTAATCGCTTTTTGTGTATTAGCAAAATGAAGTTTTGCTAACTGATTCAGAGCATCAACTCCCTGACTTTTGATAATTTGTGCTGCAATTTTGTCAGATAAATTTCCTGCTCCACTGGGTAACGTGAAACCTGATTCTTTAGATAATTTTTTTAGATTTTCTAAAAAAAGATAACGAGAAATAATTGAACTGACAGCAACAGCCAGAAACTGATCTTCAGCTTTTGTCAGTAAAGTTACCTTTGTCAGCGGATGATTTTGCTCTTTATTAACATATTTTTTATAATTTGCTTCCGTTGTGAAAGCATCAATAACAATATTTTCAGGCTTATGACCTAATTGTTTTTCAAGAAGATAAATGGCTTGATTATGCAGAGCAACTTTAATGCTGACAGCGTTATAACCAGAAGCAATCACCTCATTATACTTGGCAGGTTCAACCACTAAAGCAACATGTGGAATTCTATCAATCAATTTTGGAGCAATTTGACAAATTTTTTCGTCAGTTAATTTTTTAGAATCGGCGACTCCAATTTCCTTTAGAAAATTCAAGTTTTCTTCAATGACAAAACTAGCAGTAACCATTAAACCACCAAAATATGACCCGTTGCCCACCTCGTCAGTCCCAATAAGATTTGTTTGTTTTTGAGGAACGACTTGAGCAATATGACCAAAGTCACTCGCTAATTTTTCAGCCTCGTTTCCTTGAAAAACAACTTTTCCAGAAGTATAAACCGAGATAGAAGTTTTCCCAACCTTGGCAAAAAAAGTGATGTAAGGATTTTTGGAAACTTGCTCATAAGATTTGTATTTCTCAGCGAGCTGTTGGCGTTCTTTAGTCTCTAATTTTAGAACAATATTCATAAGAACATTCTACCATAAATTAGCTATTCTAGAATAAGAATCCGACCATTTATTAAAAATAATTTCTTATTAGAATCTATTATAGCAAACATGTTGTAAAATAATGAAAAAAGTCTTCATATTCTAAATATGAAGACCTCAAAGTTAGTCAACTTTCTCACTTAAACGCCCATCTTCCATCAGATAAACTTTGTCACAATAATCAACCAAACGTAAATCATGAGTGACCATAATTGTTGCCTTATTTTTTTCTTTTGCTTCCTTAGCTAATATTTTAACCACTTCATAAGCTTTTTCAGTATCCAAACTTGCGGTCGGTTCATCAGCCAAAATGATTGTAGGGTCATTATATAAAGCACGAACAATAGCTACCCGTTGGCGTTCTCCACCAGAAAGTTCCTCAGGATATTTATCCACCAATTTTTCAAGCCCTAAACGCTTGAGTAAGTCTAAGCCTGCTCTATTTTCTTTTGCCTTATTTACCTTGTCAACCAATTGAAGTTGTTTCTTAACCGTTAAGAATGGCACGAGATTAGAAGCTTGTAAAATAAAACCAATTTCTTCAAAACGAACCTTAGCGCGTGCTTTCTCCTTTTTTTCATTTAAAGCTCGGCCATTAATCCAAATTTCCCCAGAAGAAGGACTTTGCAGTCCGCCGGCAATAGTAAGTAAGGTACTTTTTCCAGAACCTGAAGGCCCAATGATTGCCACAAACTCACCCTTATCAACAGAGAAATTAGTTTCTTTTAAAGCCTCTATTGTTTCATCCCCATCCTTAAAAGATTTTTTGACATTTTTTAATTCAATAGCTTTCATTATTTCTCCTATCCAATCGCTTTTAGTGGATCAATTTTGACAATTGCTCTGACAGAGAACAAAGCGCCCACAATTGCAACCACAATCATTAAAAGGGTAATCACTCCAAAGAAGAGGAGATTTGTTTGAAAAGGAACAGCTTCCGGTAAAATTAACGCAGAACCTAAAGTGGCTAACAAACCAATTAATACACCACTAAAAGCTAAAATAAAAGTTTGAGCAATGACAGAATTACTAATAAAGCGACTGGAAATTCCCTGAGCCTTCATTACACCAAAAATCGCTATTTTTTGCATTGTCAGAACATAAATAAAGATTCCAATGACAACCGCAGCAATAACCACTAGAAAGCCAATCATGAAACCAAAGGTCAAAACTTGTGCACTATAACCAGGAAGTTTATCTATAAATTTACTGATAGATAATTTTTGGAGCCCTTTAGGCTGTTGGCTAATTTTTCCGCGCGTGACGATAGCATTGTAAGTAGTTTTAGGTTGAAAATTGGAATTTGAACCATAACGAATTTGTTGGAAAGTATCTAAAGAAGTATAAAGCACAGGTGAAATATTAAATTTAGCACTATCTGTAAAACCAACAATAGTCAATACTTCATTATTGGTTGCTAATTTAATTTTATCACCAAGTTTATAATCATATTGATTTTTAAAACTAATATCAGCTACTACCTCGCCCTTATTTTTAAAATCCCTCCCTTCAATAATATTGGGATTTAAAAATTCATTTGAATTAATTCCAAAAAAACTGACATTATTTTTTTTACTTTCATCATTGGCATCATAAATAATCACAGCAGTTTGAGCGAGAACAGCCTTTTCTTTCGCCTTCACCTGACTGGCAATATCTGAATCAATCATTGACATATTGAGAGAATCATTGGCTTTCTCAGATAAAAAAATATCAGTTGCTTTCCATTTATCAACTGCCATTCTATTTTCTTGAGCCAAACCATAGGCCAAACCAGATAAGAAAAATACAAGATAGGAAATCAAAAACATGACACCAATTACGAGAGCATATCTTAATTTTGAATGTTTAATTTCATTAATTGCTAAAAACATCATCGAGCTCCTATTTTCTATATAAATCCCCAAAATTTCTGAGGACTAACTGAATAAAAGGACTTGTATTATATAAACCCCTTTTAAAAAAGTCTATCATAGTTCAAATGGAAATGCTGCCATAATGCTTGTAGCAAAAACCACAAAGAAACATTTGAAAAGATATAAAACTAAAAAATACATAATCCACGAAAAGAAGTAAATAAAGGGGATATAATCCCTAAAATGTCTTGACAAACCCAGGAATAATATGATATGATGATAAACGGTATTGTTTACCCCATTTTTGTGGCCCCGGAAACCCAAAAATACTTTGCAGGACTCTTACACCTGCTGTAAACAAATTCTAGTAAAAGGAAAATAACCAAAATGATGAAAACTACATTCATGGCTAACGCTCAAAACGTTGACCGTAAATGGTACGTCGTCGATGCAACTGATGTTCCTCTTGGACGTCTTTCTGCAGTTGTCGCAAGCGTACTTCGCGGAAAAAACAAACCAACATACACACCACATACTGATACAGGTGATTTCGTAATCGTTGTTAACGCTGAAAAAATCAAATTGACTGGTAAAAAAGCAACTGATAAAGTATATTACTCACACTCACTTCACCCAGGTGGATTGAAATCAGTTACTGCTGGTGAACTCCGTGAAAAAAATGCTGTACGTTTGATTGAAAAATCAGTAAAAGGTATGCTTCCACACAACACACTTGGACGTGCTCAAGGCATGAAACTTAAAGTGTTTGTTGGTGCAGAACACACACATACAGCTCAAAAACCTGAAGTCCTTGACATCACAGGTTTGATTTAATCAGGAAGGAACGAACATAATGGCACAAGTACAATATGCCGGCACAGGCCGTCGTAAAAATGCAGTAGCACGCGTACGTCTCGTACCTGGTACTGGTAAAATCACAGTTAACGGACGTGAAGTAGAAAGCTACATCCCACACGCAGACATGCGTCTCGTTATCAACCAACCATTTGCAGCTACACAAACAGAAGGTAGCTACGATACACTCGTAAACGTAAATGGTGGTGGTGTATCAGGTCAAGCAGGAGCTATCCGTCACGGAATCGCTCGTGCATTGCTCCAAGTAGACCCAGACTTCCGTAGTGCTTTGAAACGCGCTGGACTCCTTACACGTGACGCCCGTATGGTTGAACGTAAAAAACCAGGTCTCAAAAAAGCCCGTAAAGCATCACAATTCTCAAAACGTTAATATTATTCATATATCAATGTTTAAAACACTTCCATACGGAAGTGTTTTTTTTGTATTAAATTTACACCTAGAAAATTTGTAAATTCTCTCTTACGATATCCAAAGGGTAAAATAATAAACCCAAAAATTACATTTTCTATAAAAAATGTACATTAGAGAACATGACAACCGTGGGATTTTCCGGATGTAAGATAAAAAAAGGTATAAAAGTCACAGTTAATTCTTGACAAGTTTAGTTAGGTTTGATAGAATATAATAGTTGTCGCAAGAGACGAGAGTCTTGAAGCGATAAGCTAGACCATTGAAAACTGAATAAAGAAGAATGACTCATGTGATGTAGTAAGATACATCAAAAATCTGTCAATCAATAATGAAAGACAAGCCAGTCACTAAGGTGACTTAAATACTTTATTTGAGAGTTTGATCCTGGCTCAGGACGAACGCTGGCGGCGTGCCTAATACATGCAAGTTGAGCGCTGAAGGTTGGTACTTGTACCAACTGGATGAGCAGCGAACGGGTGAGTAACGCGTGGGGAATCTGCCTTTGAGCGGGGGACAACATTTGGAAACGAATGCTAATACCGCATAAAAACTTTAAACACAAGTTTTAAGTTTGAAAGATGCAATTGCATCACTCAAAGATGATCCCGCGTTGTATTAGCTAGTTGGTGAGGTAAAGGCTCACCAAGGCGATGATACATAGCCGACCTGAGAGGGTGATCGGCCACATTGGGACTGAGACACGGCCCAAACTCCTACGGGAGGCAGCAGTAGGGAATCTTCGGCAATGGACGAAAGTCTGACCGAGCAACGCCGCGTGAGTGAAGAAGGTTTTCGGATCGTAAAACTCTGTTGGTAGAGAAGAACGTTGGTGAGAGTGGAAAGCTCATCAAGTGACGGTAACTACCCAGAAAGGGACGGCTAACTACGTGCCAGCAGCCGCGGTAATACGTAGGTCCCGAGCGTTGTCCGGATTTATTGGGCGTAAAGCGAGCGCAGGTGGTTTATTAAGTCTGGTGTAAAAGGCAGTGGCTCAACCATTGTATGCATTGGAAACTGGTAGACTTGAGTGCAGGAGAGGAGAGTGGAATTCCATGTGTAGCGGTGAAATGCGTAGATATATGGAGGAACACCGGTGGCGAAAGCGGCTCTCTGGCCTGTAACTGACACTGAGGCTCGAAAGCGTGGGGAGCAAACAGGATTAGATACCCTGGTAGTCCACGCCGTAAACGATGAGTGCTAGATGTAGGGAGCTATAAGTTCTCTGTATCGCAGCTAACGCAATAAGCACTCCGCCTGGGGAGTACGACCGCAAGGTTGAAACTCAAAGGAATTGACGGGGGCCCGCACAAGCGGTGGAGCATGTGGTTTAATTCGAAGCAACGCGAAGAACCTTACCAGGTCTTGACATACTCGTGCTATTCCTAGAGATAGGAAGTTCCTTCGGGACACGGGATACAGGTGGTGCATGGTTGTCGTCAGCTCGTGTCGTGAGATGTTGGGTTAAGTCCCGCAACGAGCGCAACCCCTATTGTTAGTTGCCATCATTAAGTTGGGCACTCTAACGAGACTGCCGGTGATAAACCGGAGGAAGGTGGGGATGACGTCAAATCATCATGCCCCTTATGACCTGGGCTACACACGTGCTACAATGGATGGTACAACGAGTCGCGAGACAGTGATGTTTAGCTAATCTCTTAAAACCATTCTCAGTTCGGATTGTAGGCTGCAACTCGCCTACATGAAGTCGGAATCGCTAGTAATCGCGGATCAGCACGCCGCGGTGAATACGTTCCCGGGCCTTGTACACACCGCCCGTCACACCACGGGAGTTGGGAGTACCCGAAGTAGGTTGCCTAACCGCAAGGAGGGCGCTTCCTAAGGTAAGACCGATGACTGGGGTGAAGTCGTAACAAGGTAGCCGTATCGGAAGGTGCGGCTGGATCACCTCCTTTCTAAGGAATATATACAAAGACATGAGCATTCAACTTTATTCAGTTTTGAGGGGTTTAGTGATAAACCTAAGCAAGAATCAAATTCTTGATTGTGGGGCCTTAGCTCAGCTGGGAGAGCGCCTGCTTTGCACGCAGGAGGTCAGCGGTTCGATCCCGCTAGGCTCCATTGTCAGACAAGACGTTAAAATCACTTGAACATTGAAAACTAAATAACAATATCTAATAACGATAAATAAACCAAAAGCTGTGAATTTTAAAGAATTTACAAACTTATACTTGAAAAACGATGATTATAAATCATCATGGCAAAGTTAATAAGGGCGCACGGTGGATGCCTTGGCACTAAGAGCCGATGAAGGACGTGACTAACGACGATATTCTAGGGGGAGCAGTAAGTACGCATTGATCCCTAGGTCTCCGAATGGGGAAACCCAGCTGCTACTAGCAGTTATTCATGAGTGAATACATAGCTCATGTAAAGGTAACGCAGAGAACTGAAACATCTAAGTACCTGCAGGAAGAGAAAGTAAAAACGATTTCGTAAGTAGCGGCGAGCGAACGCGAAGAAGGGCAAACCAAGAAGCTTGCTTCTTGGGGTTGTAGGACTGCAACGTGGACTTAAGCATTATAGTCGAATAACCTGGGAAGGTTAATCAAAGAGGGTAATAATCCCGTAGACGAAATAGCGCTTATACCTAGCAGTATCCTGAGTAGGGCTGGACACGCGAAATCCAGTTTGAATCCGGGAGGACCATCTCCCAACCCTAAATACTCCTTAGTGACCGATAGTGAACCAGTACCGTGAGGGAAAGGTGAAAAGAACCCCGAGAGGGGAGTGAAATAGCACCTGAAACCGTGTGCCTACAAGAAGTTCGAGCCCGTTAATGGGTGAGAGCGTGCCTTTTGTAGAATGAACCGGCGAGTTACGTTATGATGCGAGGTTAAGTTGAAGAGACGGAGCCGTAGGGAAACCGAGTCTGAATAGGGCGACTTAGTATCATGATGTAGACCCGAAACCTAGTGACCTATCCATGAGCAGGGTGAAGGTGTGGTAAGACGCACTGGAGGCCCGAACCAGGACACGTTGAAAAGTGTTTGGATGACTTGTGGATAGCGGAGAAATTCCAAACGAACTGGGAGATAGCTGGTTCTCTCCGAAATAGCTTTAGGGCTAGCGTCGAAATGTAAGTGTATTGGAGGTAGAGCACTGTTTGGGTGAGGGGTCCGTCTAGGATTACCAATCTCAGATAAACTCCGAATGCTAATACACATGTTCGGCAGTCAGACTGCGAGTGCTAAGATCCGTAGTCGAAAGGGAAACAGCCCAGACCAACAGCTAAGGTCCCAAAATATATGTTAAGTGGAAAAGGATGTGGGGTTGCACAGACAACTAGGATGTTAGCTCAGAAGCAGCTATCATTCAAAGAGTGCGTAATAGCTCACTAGTCGAGTGACCCTGCGCCGAAAATGTACCGGGGCTAAACATATTACCGAAGCTTTGGATTGATATTTTATCAATGGTAGGAGAGCGTTCTTAACCGCGATGAAGGTATACCGTGAGGAGTGCTGGAGCGTTAAGAAGTGAGAATGCCGGTATGAGTAGCGCAAGATAAGTGAGAATCTTATCCACCGTAAGACTAAGGTTTCCAGGGGAAGGCTCGTCCGCCCTGGGTTAGTCGGGACCTAAGGCGAGGCCGAAAGGCGTAGTCGATGGACAACTGGTTGATATTCCAGTACTAGATATGATCGTGATGGAGGGACGCAGTAGGCTAAGAGATGCCAGTTAATGGATTCTGGTCTAAGCAGTGAGGTGTGAGATGTGTCAAATGCATTTCTCTTTAACATTGAGCTGTGATGGGGAAGCAACTACGGTTGCGAACTCTCTGATGTCACACTGCCAAGAAAAGCTTCTAGCGTAAAGTCATATCTACCCGTACCGCAAACCGACACAGGTAGTCGAGGCGAGTAGCCTCAGGTGATCGAGAGAACTCTCGTTAAGGAACTCGGCAAAATAGCCCCGTAACTTCGGGAGAAGGGGTGCTGGTGTAAAAGCCAGCCGCAGTGAATAGGCCCAAGCAACTGTTTATCAAAAACACAGCTCTCTGCTAAACCGCAAGGTGATGTATAGGGGGTGACGCCTGCCCGGTGCTGGAAGGTTAAGAGGAGTGCTTAGACGTAAGTCGAAGGTATGAATTGAAGCCCCAGTAAACGGCGGCCGTAACTATAACGGTCCTAAGGTAGCGAAATTCCTTGTCGGGTAAGTTCCGACCCGCACGAAAGGCGTAATGATTTGGGCACTGTCTCAACGAGAGACTCGGTGAAATTTTAGTACCTGTGAAGATGCAGGTTACCCGCGACAGGACGGAAAGACCCCATGGAGCTTTACTGTAGTTTGATATTGAGTACCTGTAAGTCATGTACAGGATAGGTAGGAGCCATTGAAATAGGGACGCTAGTTTCTATTGAGGCGTTGTTGGGATACTACCCTTGACTTATGGTTACTCTAACCCGCTGGCATAATCGGCCAGGGAGACAGTGTCTGACGGACAGTTTGACTGGGGCGGTCGCCTCCTAAAGAGTAACGGAGGCGCTCAAAGGTTGGCTCAGATTGGTTGGAAATCAATCGTAGAGTGTAAAGGTAAAAGCCAGCTTGACTGCGAGAGCTACAACTCGAGCAGGTAGGAAACTAGGACTTAGTGATCCGGTGGTACCGCATGGAAGGGCCATCGCTCAACGGATAAAAGCTACCCTGGGGATAACAGGCTTATCTCCCCCAAGAGTTCACATCGACGGGGAGGTTTGGCACCTCGATGTCGGCTCGTCGCATCCTGGGGCTGTAGTCGGTCCCAAGGGTTGGGCTGTTCGCCCATTAAAGCGGCACGCGAGCTGGGTTCAGAACGTCGTGAGACAGTTCGGTCCCTATCCGTCGCGGGCGTAGGTAATTTGAGAGGATCTGTCCTTAGTACGAGAGGACCGGGATGGACTTACCGCTGGTGTACCAGTTGTTCCGCCAGGAGCACGGCTGGATAGCTATGTAGGGAAGGGATAAGCGCTGAAAGCATCTAAGTGCGAAGCCCACCTCAAGATGAGATTACCCATTCGTAAGAATTAAGAGCCCAGAGAGATGATCTGGTAGATAGGCTGGAAGTGGAAGAGTTGCGAGACTTGGAGCGGACCAGTACTAATCGCTCGAGGACTTTACCAAAAGAGTCAAATATAATATGCTTATGGTTTAAAAGTTAGAAGAATTGTTATTTAGTTTTGAATGTTCAAGGTAACATTTAATGATTTGGTCATCATTGCGATGGAGATACACCTGTTCCCATGTCGAACACAGAAGTTAAGTCCATCTACGGCGGAAGTACTTGGGGGTTGCCCCCTGGGAGATAGGCGAGTGGCCAAGTTTTGGGAGTTTAGCTCAGCTGGGAGAGCATCTGCCTTACAAGCAGAGGGTCAGCGGTTCGATCCCGTTAACTCCCATTGGTTGTTTCAGCCATTAAGTGAATAAAGAGTTTGGAAGGGTAGCGAAGAGGCTAAACGCGGCGGACTGTAAATCCGCTCCTTCGGGTTCGGGGGTTCGAATCCCTCCCCTTCCATAGAAAACGGGCATCGTATAAAGGTAGTACAAAGGTCTCCAAAACCTTTAGTGTGGGTTCAATTCCTGCTGCCCGTGTTTCATTATGGCGGATGTGGTGAAGTGGTTAACACACCGGCTTGTGGCGCCGGCACTCGCGAGTTCGATCCTCGTCATCCGCCTTTTAATGGGGTATAGCCAAGCGGTAAGGCAAGGGACTTTGACTCCCTCATGCGTTGGTTCGAATCCAGCTACCCCAGTTGTTATGTTTCGCCGAAGTGGCGGAATAGGCAGACGCGCCAGACTCAAAATCTGGTTCCTTCACGGGAGTGCCGGTTCGACCCCGGCCTTCGGCATAACATAAAAGCTAACATGCCTATTGTTAGCTTTTTTTATATAATTAATTGGATTATTTTATAGTTAATAAAAAACTACTGAAAATTATTGAATTCAGTAGTTTTTTGTTATATTAAATGCGTTTTTAAAATCAGGAAAAGCGTAAAGCCTGAACTGAGAAGCTTGCTCCAGCAATGATAAAAATATAGCCAATAATCAAGGATTTGAGAATATTTCCGTCGCCATGAACGATTAGAGGAATCAAAAATCCTGCTAAGCACAGAATTGGGGTCCATGTTCTAGTTGCTAGATTATGCCAAGCTAAATAGAAAATTAATAGTGAAAGAATCGTCCCTACAGCTAGAAGTAAAATCAGTAGTGTAGAGTTGATTGCTGTTAAATTCCCATTTATCCAGAAGACACCATGTTTTAGTATCTCATCCACCTTTCCTCGGTAAGTCCCATCTATATCATACCTTTGCCAATCTACTTTAAAAAATGTGTGGTTAAAAATAATATAAGTGATGGTAATAATTAGTGAAAGGATAGAATATAGTAATAAGATCCATCTTTTAATATTATTTGGTTTGTTTATAAAATTTTTCATAGTTCTCCTTTTTACATTATTTTTTAATAAGGTAATAGCTTAAAAAATGTGTCTAGCAGTTTGATTGCAGATCCACCAAAAAGATTCACTGAGCTATGGACAATCGCGCTCTCGATGAAATTATTTCTTTTTGAATAAACCCAAGTAATAATGAAAGAAAGGATGAGATATGGAAGTAAGTACCAAGAAAATCCCGTATGGACAAGAGCGAAAAGTACAAAAGAGATTAAAAAGGCAACCTTTTTATTAGTTATTGATCCAAAAATATAACTTCTAAACAATAGCTCTTCCGAAAGTGGAACAATAATTCCTAAAATATATTTTTGACAAAGGATTGGTAGTTGGCCTAAAATATCCGACATACCAGTATCACTCGTCACGGAAGAAATAATTTGTGCTTTTAGGACAAGTACTGTTACTAGATAATTGGTTGCTAAAGTGAAAAATACAATCCCCATTAGCCAAAAAATACGCTTTAAATCCCAGTTCTTAAGTGTATTTTTTAGATATCCGAGCTTCCAAGCAATTATAAAAATGAGTATTAATACCAAAGTCATTAATAGTGGTAAGGTCCAAGAGGAATTAGTATATAAAAAATCGGTAAAGAAAAAGATTGTTTTATTAAAGAAATAGGCAAAAACTAAAACAAGAGGATATTGATAAAGAATGTTTAATAAAAGAAAAAATAGAATTCCTAAAATATTAAGTTTGTATTTTTTTAAAATCATGGCTGTTCTCTTATAAAAATTTTTAGTGAGTGTTGCAGGTTCATCACTATAAATTTTTGAAGTTCATTTAAATTCTTCTTCATAAGCATCTCCTTTGTTATAAAAAAACTATATATTCAAACTATTTCGAATATATAGCATAATATTAGCACTTGATCAATAACATGTCAAAGAAGTTTGTGTATTTTTAATATAAATACCATTATTTAATCAAAAGTAGTATGTATAATAAGTTTCATCTAATGAAAAAATAGATAAACTGACCTATTTATAATAGGTCAGTTTTATTTTATAGTAAGGGTTTATTCAAAATCTAGACCTGTTATATTTTTTGAAATCTGCCAAAGTCTATCTGCGTCATTGTGGTCTATTGCATGCGGACGTAAGCCTCCAGAAAAATTATTAGCTTCTTCTGATGTCATAAGTCTGGCAATATTAAGGTCTTCACAATAAAGACCACCCTTACTTTCTAAATCAGGGCTTGTTGAGGCCCAAAGAGGTGTTGCGGCACCTTGAGCGATTGTTTTTAAATAGCGATATTTACTTCGGTCAAAGCCGGATTTAAGTGCATTAAAAAATACGGGGATATGAATTAATTTAAAATAGTCGGCTAGGTAGCGGAGCCAAGGGGTAATTGGTGAATTTTGACGACCAATATTTGTCATTGGAATCATACCAGGGTGGACGGCAAAACTTCTAATTCCATATTTTTTTCCTAGTTCATCTAGTTTTATTGAAAATAAAACGTTGGCAGTTTTAGATTGTTGGTAGCCTATTTGGGGATTATAGTTTTCTATTTTTTCAAAATTCCAATCTTCTAGTAATGGTGTCATTTGTTGAGCACGACTGGATAAATTTATAACTCTTGAGTTTTTTGCATTTTTTAAAGCGGGTAAAAGTTCCATTGTTAATTGATAGTGGCCTAGATGGTTTGTGGCAAAGTGATATTCTATTCCTCGTGAATCTCTTTTTAAAGGAAGGTACATTAATCCAGCGGAATTAATAAGAATATCTAGTTTTGAATTATTTTGCAAAAAACTTTCGGCAAATTGATGAATACTTTCTGGATTGGTGAGGTCAAGGGGAAGAATGTCAATATTTTTTATTTTAGATAAATTTTTCTTGGCTACCTCCATTCTTCGGGCAGGGATAATAATTTTTGCTCCAGCACGTGAAAGTTGTTTGGTCATCTCTAAACCAATACCAGAATACCCACCAGTGATGATGATTGTTTTTCCTGAAAGATTAATATTTTTCATAACTTTATTTGCTGTTGTTTTATAATTAAATTTGTAGTTTGCTATTGGTTCTTGATTTGACATAATAAAATTTTCCTTTGTGTTATAATATTTATGTGATACAAGTGTAACAGCAAAAAAGAACTTTTACAATTAACTTTGGACGGTTTGTCTTTAAAAGTGACAACAAAATGAAAGTGTAACAGAAATGAAGCGAAAAGAGCAATATCAAGATTTTCATGACTTTATTATTGAAGGAATGATGTTGTGTTTAGAGAAATATACAATCAATGAATTGCCATTGACAGAAGTTTGCAAAAAAGCCGGGGTGAGTCGGATGACTTTCTATCGGCACTTCAAAAATAAGGAAGAAGTCGTATTAGAGTATTTTGAGCTAATCTATGATAAATTTCTCAAAGAACTTTTGGAGCTAGAAAGTATTAACTCACTTATTTTAAGTGAGAAGTTGGTGGGACTATTTGTTGAACAAGAAGAAGAAATAGAAAAAGCTGTCAAGGGGAATTATTATTCGCTGATTTTTCAGGTATTTGCTCAAAAGATGATTATTTTTTATAATGAAACAACGACTTGGGCTGATTATCTAGGGACAAAGCAAAAATTTTGGAACGATTTTATGGCTGCTGGTTTATTTTATGTTTTAGGAAATTGGGTGAAAAATGGCTGTCAAGAGTCTTATGATGAAGTGGTGAAGATGGTTGTAGAATTCCATGAATAAGTGGACAGATAAAAAGGCTCAAGTTATTTTGAGCCTTTCTTTTAGCCAATAAATTTTTTCCCTTGTTTATTAAGAAACACTTTTGTAATTTCAATGACAAGGGTTGGGATTAAAGCTAAGATGATAGCTATTAGCCAGTGTGTCATTGATAAAGGAGCAACTTCTAAGATGTTCATCAAAATAGGAACATTTGTAAAGAGAACGGTTATTCCTAGTGATAATAAGGTGGTACCAAAAATCATTTTATTAGTGGTTATTCCTCTTGTGAAGAGAGATTCATTACTTCTAGCATTATAGACATTAATCGTAGAAGCAAGGGTTAATATCACAAAGGCCATTGTTTGTCCGAGTTGATGGTTGGGTGTCAATCCAGCGATTTCAATAAACCTACCAAGATAAAAACCAACTAGAGCAGTAATGATGAATGCTGTAGAACAAATGGCGATACGCCAGCTGACTCCTCTTGAGAAGATACTTTCTTTGACTCCAACAGGTGGCTGTTCCATGATATGACTGTCGGCTTTTTCACGTGAAAGTCCAAATCCGGGAATTCCATCAGCAAGGACATTGATGTAAAGGAGTTGAATTCCTGTAAAAGGCATTCCCCAACCGACAATTGCTCCAATGAGCATTGTTAGAATTTCAGCTACGTTTGCTGAGAGAAGGTAATAAATTGTTTTTTTGATATTGGTGTAAACGCGACGGCCTTCGCGAATGGCAGCGACGATGGTCGCAAAATTGTCGTCAGCAAGAATGATATCAGAAGCGGATTTTGCAACTTCTGTTCCAGCTATTCCCATTGCAGTTCCGACATCGGCTGCTCTTAAGCTAGGTGCGTCATTGACCCCGTCTCCTGTCATGGCGACGATTTGTTCTTTTTCTTGCCAGATTTTTACAATACGAAGTTTGTCTTCAGGACTTACTCGGGCATAGACCGAAATTTGTTCAATCGTTTGGCTAAGTTCATCATCTGTCATTGATTTGAGCGTTAAGCCGTCAATAACTTTATCTCCGTCACGATAGATGTCAATTTGTTGAGCGATTGCTTTTGCTGTAAGCGCGTGGACCCCTGTAATCATGATTGGTTTAATACCAGCAGCCCTTGCTTCTTGAACAGCGGCTTTTGATTCTAATCGTGGAGGGTCAATCATTCCCACGATTCCAAGAAAGGTAAGATTATTTTCTAATTCAGTTAAATCTTCTGGGACTTTATCGATGATTTTGTAAGAAAGAGCAAGAACACGTAGGGCTTGGTCAGCAAAAATATCATGTATTTTTTGGGCTTGACTCAATAAATCATTTGATAAGTGAGTGGAAGTCTCCTCGTTATTTGAAGAAAGGAGCTGTGGATGCTGTGCTTGATGTTGACTGCTTGGTGCAAGTCTATCAAAAGCGCCCTTGGTCAGTACAAGATATTTTTCATTATCTTGCGGATGTGGAATGACAACGGTCATTTTTTTGCGTGAACTATCAAAAGGGAGTTCGGCAAGTCGTTTTGGATTTTTTTCGGGTTCATAGAGGTCATGAGTAATTAAAAAGCGAATGATTGCTGCTTCGGTTGGGTCACCATGGATTTCCCAATTACCGTCAATGAGTTGTGCACTGGCGTTTGAGGCATAAGCAAAATTTTGTATTAAGGAAACTTCAGAGCTTGATAATTGACCTCCTGACCAACTATCTTGTCCAGATAGCCAAAGTTTTTGAATGGTCATCTGATTTTGTGTGAGTGTTCCGGTTTTGTCAGAAGCAATGACTGTTGCGTTTCCAAGAGTTTCAACGGCAGGGACATTTCGGATAATGGCTTTTTTCTGAGCCATATTTTCTACACCGTAAATCAGACTGAGGGTAACAATAACTGGAAGTGTTTCTGGAACGGCAGCTACTCCTAAAACAACGGCGGTCATTAAATTATCAACAAAAGGAACGTTTCCATACAAAAGATTAATGACAAAGATTAAGATTCCAGCGGCAAAGGCAATGATTGCTAAGCGTTTGGCAAGTTTATCGATTCTTTTTTGAAGAGGAGTTTTTCCTTTTATTTGTTCGCCAATAAGTGTGGCAATTTGTCCCATTTGAGATTCGGAACCAACTGCGACAACGATTCCTTCGGCTGTTCCGTTAAGGATATTTGTTCCTGAGAAAACCATATTCAGTTGATCTCCAAGAGGAACTTCGTCAGTAATATCAAGGTCAGCATTCTTGTCAATGGGTTCTGATTCACCTGTCAGTGAAGATTCATCAACTTGCAGGCTATTACTTGTGAGTAAGCGAATATCAGCTCCAACTTGTACGCCGGCTGTCAGCTCAATGAGGTCACCGCAGACTAATTCACTTGAAGGAATAGTTTGGCGTTTTCCAGAACGAAGAACAGTTGAAGTTGGTGAGGAAAGCTCTTTGAGTGCAGCGAGTGCATTTTCCGCCCTGTTTTCTTGGAAGATTGAAACGAAAACGTTGATGGCAACGATAAGTAAAACAACAATTGTTTTAGTGTAGTTTCCGTTACTGATATAAGCCAAATAGGCTGAGAGAACACCAACTAAAATAAGAATGATATTCATGACTTCTAAGAGGTGATGAAGAAGTTTTTGAAAAATATTTGGGCCACTTTGTTCTTCAAAGTTATTATGACCGTATTTTATTCGTGAATTTGTGACTTGAGTTGGACTGAGACCAGTTTTACTATTAATATCATAGAATTTTTTTATATTATCAATGGATTCTGTTTTATATTTCATATTTTTTAGCCCTTTCTTTTGGAAATTTACATTATAATATAATTATAATATATTTTTAATAATTACTGGAACGATATGCAAATAAAATTTTTACAAAAGTCTGTATAATTAGCCGAAAATATGGTATTATGGATGATATGAAAACTAAAACAGTAAGTGAATTGGCAGAGCTTTTTGGAGTGACTCGCCAAGCGATGAATAAACGTGTTAAGTCGCTAGATACTAAATTTGTTGAAAAAAATGAGAAGAATGTAACAGTCGTTAATGCCGAGGGAATTCATGAACTTGAGGGACTATACGGAAAAGTGGTGACTGCCAAGGCAGAGGTTCTGGAAGAAAATGCTGACAAAGGTTCTGAGGTTGCGCTTAAGACAGATGATGCAACATCCGCAGCTTACGAAATGATTAGCGCTTTGATGAAAGATAAAAACGCTGAGATTGAACGTTTAAACAGTCAACTTATCTCCAAAGATCAACAATTAAACGTAAAAGATGCTCAAATTGCTGAAAAAGATGTACAGATTAAAAAACAGCAAGAGTTAATGGAAAAAGCTTTGACAGATCAAAAACAATTTTTTACGGATTTGCAAGAACAGTTAAAAACCACTGATAATAAGGGCTTTTTTGGGCGTTTATTTGGTAAGAAATAAATCATAAATTTGCTGAGCGTTTCATCAGTAAATTTTTTTATTGCTTTTTTATAGAAGTGGAAGAAGAAACTATTCTTAAAAGTACGAGCTTTTTTAATGTTAAACGCTTTCAAGAGAAGTGGACTTCTTTTGCTTTTGTAGAGCGCTTTCTAAGGGAGTTTATGTTTGCAAATTTTAAAAAAAGTGTTAAAATAAAAGAGTAAGTTAAATTGTTAACTTAGTCAATTTAAAAGGTAAGCCTTTTATAAAATCTAATCCCTATAAGGAGGAAACTACTAATGGTAGTTAAAGTTGGTATTAACGGTTTCGGTCGTATCGGTCGTCTTGCTTTCCGTCGTATTCAAAATGTTGAAGGTGTTGAAGTTGTTGCAATCAACGACTTGACAGATCCAGCAATGCTTGCTCACTTGCTTAAATACGATACAACTCAAGGTCGTTTTGATGGTAAAGTTGAAGTTAAAGATGGTGGTTTTGAAGTTAACGGTAAATTCGTTAAAGTTACTGCTGAATCTAACCCAGCTAACATCAACTGGGCTGAAGTTGGTGCAGAAATCGTTCTTGAAGCAACTGGTTTCTTCGCAACTAAAGAAAAAGCTGAACAACACTTGCACGCTAACGGTGCTAAAAAAGTTGTTATCACTGCACCTGGTGGATCTGATGTCAAAACAATCGTTTTCAACACTAACCACGAAGTACTTGATGGAACTGAAACAGTAATTTCAGCTGGTTCATGTACAACTAACTGTCTTGCTCCAATGGCTGATACTTTGAACAAACAATTCGGTATCAAAGTTGGTACAATGACTACAGTTCACGGTTACACTGGTGACCAAATGACTCTTGATGGCCCACACCGCGGTGGAGACTTCCGTCGCGCACGTGCTGCAGCTGAAAACATCGTACCTAACTCAACAGGTGCTGCTAAAGCTATCGGTCTTGTATTGCCAGAACTTCAAGGTAAACTTCAAGGACATGCTCAACGTGTACCAGTTCCAACTGGTTCATTGACTGAACTTGTTACTATCCTTAACAAAGAAGTTACAGTTGACGAAATCAACGCAGCTATGAAAGCTGCTTCAAATGAATCATTTGGTTACAACGAAGACCAAATCGTTTCATCTGATATCGTTGGTATCTCAAACTCTTTACTCTTTGATGCTACTCAAACTGAAGTTACTTCAGCTGATGGAGCTCAACTTGTTAAAACTGTATCTTGGTACGATAACGAAATGTCATACACTTCAAACCTTGTTCGTACACTTGCATACTTCGCTAAAATCGCTAAATAATTTTCCGATTTTAACGGTATAAAAACCAGTCTTCGGGCTGGTTTTTTTGATTTAATAAAGGAGAGAAGATGGAAACACCAAAATGTATTCATTGTTCAATTGAATCCCTATAAACTATTAGAGGGAAACAGAGGACAGGAAAGTCGTTTTATACAATTATGCAACAAAAACATGACCTATTAGACCATAATATACATGTTTTTAAACGTAGTAAAAGACGTAAAAAATACGAACGTAGTAAAAAGCGTTAAAAAAATGAACAAATTTTTGTCAGGTAAGGGGCTGTATATCCACGATATACGGCTTTTAATTTTGCTGACTTTTTTAACGAACGTAAAAAAATATTTTGAGATTCCCACGGTTGAGCGATTCTTGTTTTTTGAAATATGTCTAAGCCATTTTTATTCTATATTCTTTCAAAAACAGACCTAAAGTTACGTATTTATAAGAATGGCTTAACCATGCCTATTACAAGGTGTAAAAACACTCTTTTTTTAGTTTTTAATGTATGCTAAGGGCCATACTAAGCCCTTATAAACCTCATGGTTGAGCCATTTTTGTTCAGAAAAAAAGTTTTTCAGACCTGCGTACACTTGGAAAAAGCTATACTCAATCGGTTCTTTTTATAAGTTTTGAAATACTTGAGAAGTGGGGGGATACCTAACCGACAGCCCACAGTTTACTGTCTGTGAGCTTTTAATATGTTTTGCGGTAAATTATATTCAATCAACATCACGCGCGTGCTGTGCTTGTTCTGTGCCTTGTTTTATAATGTCTTTGACTTGTTTAATAGTTGGGTTCGTGTGGTTTCTAATAGTATGCTCGTTTAACAGATAACGGCTTGCGACTTCTGATAGTGTCATGCGTTCCACGTATCTAAGTCTTATCAATTCTATGTCATCATCACTCAATGAATCAAACAGCTCTGTCATTGCGTTTAATACAAAGCGTTGTGGTGTTTCTTTCCCTGTGCTGTCTATCCTGTCAGTCCATGGCTCCATAACTCCCGAAAGATATAGCCTGATATTAAACTCTGTTTTATTCATAGTATCGCCCTCCAAACAAAAACACTACAAAACACGCGCCACGTCTTCTTTGAAAGAAAAGTATATTCTTTTAGCTCTCTTGATAGGTATGTCTATGCCTGCACTCTCTAACTCCATAGCGACACGATACCACGTAAAACCGTTATACCCTTTATATCTTAACTCTATGATTCTTTTTTCTGATACTGTTAAAGTATTGTATAAAGCTCCTAAAAGTTCAAGTGTTCGCCTTAATCCTATCAGCTCTTTGTCCTCTTCCATGCGTTCCTTGTCTAATGTGTTACCCTCTGGCTCCGCTGTGCCTTTATAAGCTGTTCTAATCCCTAGGTTGTCCTGTTTTACCCTGTATAGATAACGGCTCTCAATTGCTTTTATTTTGGCTTGTGTGCGCCCGTTAATATAATCACTTATGATTCTATCTATTTTATCTTTCACGCTTACCCCTCTCTGCTTGCTAAGGCTCTAAGCTCCTCTTCCGTTAGATTCTCAAAAGGATTGCTCACGTTTAAATTCCCTTTGATATTAATGT
This sequence comes from Lactococcus sp. FSL K6-0773, assembly GCF_038006485.1. Classification (NCBI taxonomy): domain Bacteria; kingdom Bacillati; phylum Bacillota; class Bacilli; order Lactobacillales; family Streptococcaceae; genus Lactococcus; species Lactococcus sp. FSL K6-0773. The sequence continues at coordinate 1,886,516 of NZ_JBBOVF010000001.1, forward strand.
CTTGGGCAAGCGGGTAACGTTTTAAGATTTCAGCACTCGCCCTAATGACTTGATTAGTATCAGGGTGTTTGTCTATGACGTCGCCCTCTGCTGTTATCACTTGCTCTGTATGCTCTCCGCGGACTATCTGTGTTAATATGCCCAAGGTTTCCTCTGCGGTTGCTATGGCGTTGTTTGAAATGTCTTTTAACTTGCTATCAATGTATTTTTTTAAGTCAGGTTTAGTCAGGTTTTCGGCTCCTATCGACTTCGCTGTTTTTTGGCTGTACCCTGCATTAATAGCCGACTGCGTGGCGTTTCCTGTTTTTATATATTCGTCGCAAAATTTACGCTGTTTCGGTGTCATTGTTTTCCCTCGTTTCTGTTTATACGTCCTTTTGATTATAACAAAGTAAAAAGACAAGTTTTATAAGTTTTATAAGTTTTTTATTTCCACATAACGTTAAAAAAGCCCAGTCATTGACTAGGCTCTTTTTGTTTATTCTTCTAACTCAAAGCCGATTAATTCCGCGATATTATCCAGCGCGTTGATATTCATATCTGCTAAGTCTTTCGCTGTGATGATTGTGCCGTCTGTGAACCGTGGCACTTCGTTGATATCTTCTTTAAACATTGAATGATTGAGCGCGTGCAAGTCTTGTAACTGTGCTTTTAGTGCCAGCTCTTGCGGTTTATTCTCGCTCTCTGCTGAAAGGCTCATTTCATTCAATCCTAGCGCTTTAATCAAACGCTCAACACTATCCGTCAGTAAGTCCGCAAAGACTTGCGTGTCATTGCCTGATATTTCATGAGGTGCAAAGGTCAGCTCTTGCATTTCCTTAATGATTGATTTTACTTTTTCTTGTGGTTCGTATTCCTGCGGTTCTGTCAGTTCGTCCACAGATAAGCCCAAAACTTCTGTAAGGTTGACTAGGTTCTCATGCAATCCTTCCGCTAAGTCTTTCTGAGTGGCTGGAGTTTCGTTTGCTCCCTCAATATGAATTAATTTTGAAGTGGGTTCTGAAAGTTCACTTGTAAGTGTAAAAAGGTTAGATAAGATTGTTTTTGTATTTTGGCTCATTTTATTTTCTCCGATTTTTCTATGTAGTAATTTGTAGTATTTTTTATGACAACATTTGTCAACACTTCAATTTGTCGGACAGCGTGCTTTTTTCATGTTTTTATTTCCTCTGATAAATTCCTAGCGAGTAGGTGTTTTTGCGGTAACAGAGTAACAGATACCTATAAACGGCTTAACCATAGGGTTAAAGCTGTTACTTCTAACAGTAACGTGTTACCGATTTTCAGTAACACTTTTATTTTTTCTTGCGGGAATAACCTTTAGTGACTTTTTTATGTTTCTCATCGTCCCAATAAAACAACCGTCTAAACAATTCCATTTCATTGGCTCGATGTAAATCGACAGCTCTATTAAAGCCTGCGCTATTTGGTCTTTGCACGGTCTTTTTCCATTGGTCTTTGACATAATCAGGTAGTTTATTCTCAAACTCTCGCTTAGTAAAGGGCTTCACTCCCTCATCTTCACACCATGCACGATATAAGGCGCTTATAAAGGCGGTCGGTAGAAAATCACTGACGAACTCCTCAAACATATCATTTACAAAAGCCAGCACGTTATCATTAGAAATTTTAAAGTCATCTAATAGCCCTTGTGTGGCTTTAGGTTCGTCAAACTTATCAAAATTAAGTGATAAGGCGATTTTTAGCACGTACTCTAAAACGTCTTTGCGTTTAATATAATCATCTTTGATTTTCCAGTTGTCATTATCTGCGGTAAAAGACTTTTCAAAAGGCACGATAAGCAAACGCCTATAAGTTCCGTTCGACTTGTTTCTGAACTTAGGTAAGAAATTAGTCGATTGAATAACTAGCTTGTTAAATACTGCCAAAGTTGGTTGTTTCCCTTTCGCTTCAATCGGTACAGGGTCGCCAGTAACTACTGAAAAGTAATTTCCTGCGTTGTCTAAGTAACTGACTTGGCTATCATCTCCAATAACGCAAGTTTTGCCAACGACTTGGGAAAGGGCGAACCGTTCCGCAAATTGTTCAGCTTTGACACTTGCGACGTTCTCACGTCCGATAAGGTTCATGATGAGGCTCTGAAAAGTCCCTTTGCCGTCATTTCCTTTACCGACTAGCCAAACGCCTTTGCGATAAGAGTAGTTTCCGTTGGTACTTGCGGAAATAATTTGCCATAAAAGGCTAACAAGTTCTTTATCTCCACTCATTAAATCATTGAGCCAGTCGTCTACGTTCCAACCGTTAATATTGGGTACTTTTGCCTTGTCATTGTACTTTGTAGCAATCGTTGAAGTAAAGACGTATTTAGGACTGAATGGCTCTAATTGTTGCGTTTTCTTGTTAAAAATACCGTTCGCTACTGGGATAAGATGAGCTTCTGCGGTTTGTTGCTTAACCTCTGATAAGGTTTCAAGTTTAAAGAGAACCTCTTTTGACCGTGCCTGACTGTATGACGGCTCTAGCCAGTAAATGAGGCGATGAAAGAAGTTTTCATTTGTTTCATATATTCCCAGTTCAGGATTATAAACGCCTAACAATCCGCTTTGGTGGTCTAATTTGATGACTTTGAGCGTTTTATAGATGATTCTAGCCGTATCTAAAGGGCTTAATGACTTGGGTGTGTTGCCGTCCTCTTTAGGTGTGCTTAAAAATAAGTTACGGTGTTCAAAGAATAGTTTTCTAACAGCTCTAAGCGTTTGAGTGTTTGCTTTGACATAATCGGAGTGATTAATGATTTCTTTTTCTTGTTCCAGCCAGTCTTTTAAACATTCCTGATAACCTGCGATATTGACGACTTTTTTGCCGTCCTCTCCGTATTCTGTGAAGTCCTCTATTTTAGGTTTTGGACTTCTTACGTTTTCCTGTGGTGTTTCTGCCACAAGTTCATCTAATTGGTCAGCCATAACTTCCTTTCTATTTCATCTTGAATACACTTTTCCAAATAGTTGCCAGCTCGTCATCAGGTAAGGGCGGACTGGTTCGATTGTTAAAGGTTCGCAATAAGTCCATGCAATGATTGTTATCAATGCCTATTTTTCGCCAGTAGTGAAGAATGCGGTTCGTGTCATTGTTTCGGTTGCCTTTTCGTGCGCCTTGGTTGAATAGCTCCCACATTTCAGCGCCATAAGTTCGGCTACTTGTGCCAGTTGTTGCGCGTGCCTGCGGTCGCTGTATCATTTCAAGTAACCAGTCAGGGCAATCGCAAAGACTATCGAAAGTTAAGGGCTTATTTGTTTCGGTATCATTCAAAGGCATATAATCGCCGTCTGTGCGTTTGCTTGGGTAGATTGGTGTGAAGTGTGTCTTTATCTCCACGCCGTCCGCTAGTTCGCTGACAATTGGCTGACTGAATAGCTCTTTGGGAACTTTGAAGAAAACATGCAAGCCGTTGCCTGTGGGAGTTTTCTCAACATAGGTACTTAATATTTCGCCCTCGCTGTGTTCATTCCACAATCGACTGAAAACACTCCGACCATTCTGTCCGTTTTGGTGCTGGTCTAAGTCAATACAAATCAAACCGCTATTTCTAAGATTAATCATGATGTTACGGTTCGGTATTTCATCGAACCACGCGCTTACTGTGATTTCGTCAAGTGTTCCGCTTGAAGTCCCGCGGATAACAGCCCTCTCACTTTTTCCAGCGGGATAACCAGCGATAACAGAAAAACCGCGATTAATACAGTTTAAGGCTTGTTCTTTGGGTGTCAATGGTCAACCTCCTCAAAGAGTTGGTCAATCCAATTAAGCTCTGCAAGGGTGTAGCCGTTGACTGCGTTATTAATCGCTATGCCTGTGCGTTGTTTCTTGATAATGCCAGCCCTGCGCTCGTCTTCATTAGTTGGGATAAAATAGCCGTTATCAATCGAACCAATGGCGCAACCTTGCTTGTGGAGGTACTCAATTCGACTTTGAAGCGTTCTAAAATCAATATCAAGGGCTTGTGCTAAAATTTTGCCTTTGACGGCTCGGTCAATTCCTCGATGTTCAGCAAGAAATTTAATGATATTTTGGTCAATTGTTTGTAATTCGCTTAATTTCATTTTTTATTTTCCTTTATCTGTAATTTTATGATAGCCAGTTGCTTGCCTAAAATCGGCACTGATTGCGTGCATAAGTTGCTTTTTACTCCGCTGGGTAAGATTATGCCTGTACTTGCTTCAAACTGCTGTATTAAGTCATATTTAACCGCTCGTGCGTTGTGAATAATCTTATAGGAGTGTTTACCTGCTTGTCTAAAACTATTCTGTCCGTGCCGTTTTATAGCCGTGTAGCCTTGGTGGTGTTCAATCATTTCGCTACCTCATCAAATAAGCTGATTTCTCCGCCCTCTTTCTCGCCCTCAAATCGGATACCATGCTTATATTTACGAACTTTGAAAGAATAGTCAACGGATCCAGCATTGGCGTTTAACGGGTCTAATTTTTCAATCTGCTTGTCTGTCAGCTCTGAATGATAGGCTTTTAAGTTTTGCATGCCTAAGCTATCAATGCCAGCCACATAAGGGCAAATTTTAACAATATTTTGCATTTTTTTATAATCCTCTTTGCCTTGCCTGACAAGTTGCTATGTATCTATGATGATGAACTTGCATATATCATCAATCAAATAATAAATAAGTGAAGTTTTATATTTTGGCTTATAGCGTTTCAAGCCATGCTTTTCCCAATTATCAAGTGTGCCGTCTGATATATCTAAGTCTTCCATGACACGCTTTTTAGAAATATAGGGCAATACTCGCTTTTCATTTCTGATTTTGAGCTGTGTAGCAAGATGTTCGTTAAATAGGCTGATGACTTTATCAACTAAACCACGCGCCACAAGGTTTATTAGTGTGTCTTCATTCACGGCTTACCTCCTTACTTATCCCAAGAAGTCCAGTTTTTCTTTTCCTCTGCCATTCCTGCTTCGTACATTCTTCGAGTTACCAAAGAATTAAATTCACGGCTTTTTCTTGCCACGCTTCCGCCTGATATATCTTTAATTGCCTGATTTTTTACAGTGTTATAGAGTTGCCAATAATTTTCAAATTCTTCGGTTTCTTTTTCTAGCCATTTTGTAGGTTTGTGCGCTTTTTTACCGCGATTAAATCCCACACTATAAGCGGTCATTAATGCTTGATAGATATCGTATTTTTCCAATTTTAAGCCGTCTTGTTCTTCGAGCCAGTTAAGAGAGAAAAATAAATCTTCAAATACTGGGTTAAATTCTGTAAAGCTACATTCTTTTGCGACTGCCTGCTCGATTTCTGCACGTACATTCAATTTTTCGTCTGTTATTGCCATTTTCTTACCCCTTAACCATTTCTACTTGGATATCATTTTCTAAAGTTGTGAAAGTTACTACTGATTGACCGTCAAACAAGCGGTAAACATACTCATTAAGCTGTATAAAGTGTCTTGCTTTGGCTTTTAATAAGTCCATAAGCTCGAAAGCGATTGAATCGTCAAGGATATAAGTTTCTTTGTTTATTGGTGTGTTCATGTTGAAAATTCCTCTCATTATGGTAAAATAAGAGCATGAAATCACGTTAGCGCGTGAATCATGCTAAGTTTTGAATTAGGCCTTTTTCGTTGGTAGCGGTTGGGCTTTTTCTTTTGTCAAAAATGCTTTGATTTGGTGTCGGTCAAAACCTAAATCTAGTAAATTAGTAATACTCGATTCATAAGTTTGCAGTATCTGCAGTTCTTCAGGACAGTCAAGCATTTGTTTAAGTTTAGCGTTAGGACGTCCTAGCGCTTTTCTCATGCCTTGGACACTCTTATATTCGCCGTTAGTAACCAGAGCTGTCAGCATATTAGCAAAGATAACATGATAGTTTTTCTCAAAGTGAGGACTTTCACTTATGGCAGTCGATAGTTCTCGCCGTGTGATAGTGGCTTTTGCCATTTCTTTGGCTTTGACTAATTCGCCTTTGAAATAAGCTTTCAATACGCTACGTGTCCATTCACGGAATTTTCGAGCCGTTTCACTCTTTGGTGCAAGGAAAAGAATTTCTTTGATTCCCTCAAAAGTAAATACTCGAGTATCGTATTGCTTTCCGTCACCGTGTGCCAATTTGGCACTAACTGAAAATTCTCTGTTTTTGAGATACTTATTTTTCTGTACTAGTTTTGTAATACCATATCTAGTTTGATATCCAATACACTGAGCAAGTTGTTCAGTTGTCATGAAAATTTCATGATTATCATTTCGCCAAACATCACAGGTAATGCCGTTGAATAATTCTTGATTGACTAATTGTAAGTTCATTTGTTCTCTTTCCAGCGCTCACACGCAGTTAGTAGTTTTCAGAAGAAACTTGTTTCATTGCTAAGTAAATCTTTTCGAAATCAATATTAAGGATACGCGCAAGTTTTGCCATATCATTGATTTCAATATCTTCAAAAGTTGCCATTTTATCCTTCTTTGTTTGATTTTTGCGAACTTAAAGAGCTAAATTTAACGGCATCAAATACCGTTTTTTCATTTACACTTAAAATTTCAGCCAGCATTTCGATTTCTTTTGTTTTAAAACGATTAGCTGGGTCTTGCCTTCTATGCCAAAACATAAAAGGTGTCATTCCAAGCTTATCTGCTATAAATCCTGTGCGTAATCCTTTAGATTTTAACAGTTTTTCAAAAGGTGTTTGTGTCATTTTGTAAAGCCTCTCTGTTTTATTTTTGTTGACAAGAATATTTTAAAATAAAGTTTTAAAAATGTCAACACTGAAGTTTGAATAAATCAAACAAAAATATTATAATTGATATTATCAAAAAGAAAGTTGATGATATTATGAATAATGATGAAATAAAATTTGCTAAAAGAATTAAAGAGTTGAGATTGTCGAAAGACATGACTATGGAAGAACTTGGAAATAAACTTGGTAAAACAAAATCAACTATCTCAACATGGGAAAAAGGATCCAGAAGTCCTAAAATGGGAGAGCTAGAAGATATAGCTAGTTTTTTTAATGTTTCGATTAATTATTTATTAGGCTTATCTGATACCGATAATAAAAAAACATTTGAGCTAACTAATAAAAAATTGGATGAACTTCAGAAAAGGGTGGAAAAAAATCTACAAAAAAATCCAAATCACAAAGAATTTAAAGAAGTTCTTGAGGAAATAGAACGCGAAAGATTTAATGCTAAAGTGATATATAGTTTAGGGAATTCACTTGACTACCAATATTTGAAAGAGTATGGAATCAGTAGAAACGAAGTTGTCGTTCTATCGGATGAAAACATAAGAGAACCAATTCTTAAGATGTTGGAGTTGTTTCCGAAACTTAATTTAGAAGATTTAAATAAAATTCTTGAATATACTGAAATGTTGAATATGAAAAGAGAGAGTGAGAGTAAGTGAGGCTTATCTATCTTTCCTAAATTATGTTTATTAATAAAAAGACTTTTACGGCTATCATCACAACGCTTATGACGAAGCGCGTGCATTGCTGTGTGAGTTGTGTTGGTTTGAGTTGGTGGGATAGAAAAGAATTTGTTTTTATTCTTCCAGTCAATGATATAAAAACACAAATAACAAAAAATACAATGACGTACCAAGTCAATTTCTGCCAACATTTGCCAACAATTAGCAAGTGTACTTTCAGGTACGGTTGTTCAGTATGATACTGACAGTATGTAAATTTTGTATGTTGTTCATACCCTACGTAATGTCGGTATAGCTTTCTGCCACAAGTGGCAAAAACGAAAATTTCGTTGTTGTTATTAAGGGGGTCGTGATTCGCGACTTGCTAGGGAGGAACGGATAGTTACCCATTTTTTAGGGTCTCAGATAACGAAGGATACTTTCTCACATTTTTGTGATTAACCTTACCAAAACCTTACCATTAGGAAAGTTCATACCATACATAAAAGGAGCGTTTAAATTTCCCTATATATTTTATAGTTACTTTTTTAGGGTGTCAGAAATGTCACTATACTTCTAAGAAGTTATAAAGTGAAGTAAAGCACTTCAATACTCAAAACCGTTTTTTAAATGTCTAACGTTTTCCATTTGCTCCATTTTTGAAGATATACAACCAGCGCAATATTTACCGCCAAACATATAAGCAACATGTCACGCGCGTGAATCATGCCAATACGTGCAAACCTGAACCACGTTAAAAGCTGGCGCCATTATGTTGATAGTTCTGCCAAATAAAAAGGCTCTATTAAGCTGTTTTTAGTTTGTTTTCTATCAATCTCTTTTCTTATAGTTGTTACCTTGTTACCTTGTTGTTACTCTTAATATAAAGAACGGTAACAGCTTAAAGTGTTGATATATATAGCTTTATAATACTTTGTTACCTTGTTACCGTAAATAATACTATATTAGTAGAGAATTTAATAACTCTATAAACTAATGAACCAGTTAAGTAAATATCTCTAATAAAAATATTTCTCAATCCTTTTACATTGCCTTGCCTGACATTAGTACAAAAAGGAAAGGAAAAAATTATGAATATTAAAGAATATATAAAAAAAGACGGCACAAAGGTGTACCGCGCGAACGTCTATATAGGTGTAGACGTCCTGACTGGTAAGCAAGTACGAACAAGCGTAACCGCAAAAAGCAAAAAGATGTGTGAAACTAAAGCACATCAAGTTATAAATGATTTTATCAATAACGGTCAAACAATTGCAAGAAAAAAAGTTTCTTTTGATAACTTTGAATCTTTGGCTTTGAGCTGGTTTGAAAGTTATAAGATGACTGTTAAAGCCAACAGCATAAGGATAGCAAACAATAACTTGAAAGTTTATATATTGCCCGAACTTGGCGCGTATAGAGTTGATAGAATTAATCCCGTGTTATTACAAACAATCGTTAATAAATGGGCAAAGAATGCGAACACGGCTAAAATAGTAAACGGAAAGCGCGAACGCGGTAAGTGTAAGGATTATAAAGTTATGCTTAATATCATCAAACGTATTCTTGACTATGGTATACAGTTAGGGGCTATTGAAGAGAATCCAGCTACTAAAGTTTTCCCGCCAAAACTCAAAATTAGAGAAGTTTCAAAAATAAAATACTTTGATAATGAAGAACTTAAACAATTTCTAACATACTTAGACACTTTGGAAACAACGCCAACAAATAAAAGGCGTATAACTTTATACCGCTTTTTGCTTGCTACTGGTTTACGTATCGGGGAGGCTTTGGCGCTGTCATGGTCTGATGTTGATTTTATTGATAAGTCTGTATCTGTGAGCAAAACAATGATACAAGCGCGGGGAGTGCAAAACATGCCTAAAACGAAAGAGAGTAACAGGGTGATCGCTTTGGACAATGACACTATTAAAATGCTGAAAGAGTGGAAGAAGTGCCAAAACAATAATACTGTTAGGCTTATAGATTCGCCAGTATTCTCTTATAATGGGAAGACATACACTTATATAAATGAAGTAACTCAACTAAAAAAACATTTTGCGCGTGCCAACGTTCCTAATATTGGCTTTCACGGTTTCCGTCATACTCATGCCAGCCTTTTAATGAACAACGATGTAAACCCCAAAGAGATACAAAGGCGATTAGGACATGCCGACTATGCTATCACAATGAACACATACAGCCACTTATCCAAAAGTAAAGAAAAAGAGACCGCTGAAAAGTTCGGCGACATCTTAAAAGCATTATAATTTTTGTGTAACGTATTAAAAAGCGTAAAAAAATAGCGTTGTTTTCTGTGGAGTGCTTATATATCAAGGGTCTAAGCTCTTTATATATTCATTGTTCAAGTGAATATACTTATGAATTATCAGATACGAGCTTTGGCTGTTCTGAATGTGGAAATGAATTTACTCTTGAGGAAATTGAGGCAGCTGGAAAATTTATTGTCCTTGATAGTTCAGGAAATGAGTTAGAAACTGGGGATGACCTTGTTATTGTGCAAGATTTGCCAGTTAAGGGAATGCCAAAACCAATTAAGCAGGGAACAAAAGTGAAAAACATTCGCATTAATCCAGAAGGGAAAAATGAACATTTTATTGATTCAAAAATTCCGGGCTTTGGAGCAATTGCTTTGAAGGGTTCAGTTGTTAAGAAAGCATAAAAAATAATCAGAGTAATTTCTGATTATTTTTTTACTGACAGAGCTTTCTGTCAGTAAATTTTGCTGATAAATTCTCTGTCAGCAAATTATATTTGATTTTTGAAGCATTTAACCTTATATATTGGTATAATAAAAGTATGAAATTAACAGATTCAGTGCAATTTTTAAAAGGTGTGGGACCGAAATCTGTGGAAAATTTCCATAAGTTAGGAATTTTCACGGTTCAAGATTTATTGCTTTATTTCCCTTTTCGTTATGAAGATTTCGCAAGTCGTTCGGTTTTTGAACTTGTTGACGGAGAAAAAGCAACAATTATTGGAACGGTAGTGACACCAGCTAATGTCCAGTATTACGGATTTAAACGTAATCGACTTTCATTTAAAATTAAAGAAGGTGAGGCCGTGGTTGCTGTCAGCTTTTTTAATCAACCTTATTTGGCTGACAAAGTGGAAGTTGGTAAGGAAATTGCAGTTTACGGAAAATGGGAGCAGGCAAAGCAACAACTGATGGGGATGAAAGTTGTGGCTCAGGTGGACGATGGCTTAGAACCTGTTTATCATTTGACAGCTGGTATGAAACAAAGTCAATTGGTCAAAGTAATTCATCAGGTTTTTGAATCAGATCTTCTATCAGAATTACCTGAGAACTTACCAGAATTTTTGATTAAAAAATATCGTCTGATGAACCGGCAAGAAGCCGTTTTGGCTATGCATTTTCCTGAAGATATGGAAGCTCATAAGCAGGCTTTACGTCGTGTAAAATTTGAAGAATTATTCATGTTTCAGTTGAAATTACAGGCGTTAAAAAATAAAGAAAAATCGGGCCGAGCAGGATTAGAAGTTGTTTTTGAGCAAGGAGAAATTGATCAGAAGATTTCTGAATTACCTTTTGAACTGACAGGTGCTCAATTAAGCGCTTTGTCAGAGATTCTGACGGATATGAAATCTCCTTATCACATGAATCGACTTTTGCAAGGTGATGTGGGTTCTGGTAAAACAGTTGTTGCTTCCCTTGCCATGTACGCGGCTTGTTTGGCGAATTTTCAAGCAGCAATTATGGTACCAACGGAAATCCTTGCCCGTCAGCATTTTGCAAACTTGAAAGCTCTTTTTCCAGAATTGCAAATTTCACTTTTGGTTTCGGGTTTGAAAGTGGCAGAGCGCCGCGAGATTTTGGCTGATTTAGTTAGTGGTCATACACATATGGTAGTTGGAACTCATGCACTAATTCAAGAAGGGGTAGATTTTTATAATTTGGGTCTTGTGATTACAGATGAACAACACCGTTTCGGAGTTAATCAGCGAAAAATTTTACGAGAAAAAGGGCAAAATCCAGATGTTCTAATGATGACAGCTACACCCATTCCAAGAACGCTTGCGATTACGGCTTTTGGGGATATGGATGTTTCAATTATTGATGAACTACCCAAGGGACGTCAACCCATTACTACAAGGTGGGTCAAACATGAACAATTTTCCGAAGTTTTAAGTTGGATAAAAGCAGAGGTTGCTAAAGATTCACAGGTTTATTTTATTTCACCTTTAATTGAGGAAAGTGAAACGTTGGACCTGAAAAACGCAGAAGCTCTTTTTGCGGAATTAAATGAATACTTTGGATTATTTGCCAAAATTGGTCTTTTACATGGAAAAATGAAAAATGATGAAAAAGACCAAATCATGCAAGAATTTAAGGCTAAAAAATTAGATATTTTGGTTTCAACAACAGTGATTGAAGTGGGAGTTGACGTTCCTAATGCTACCATTATGGTGATTATGGATGCTGACCGCTTTGGACTTTCGCAGCTTCACCAATTGCGTGGTCGTGTTGGTCGGGGAACAAAAAAATCTTATGCCATTTTAGTAGCAAATCCTAAGTCCGATTCAGGAAAACAACGGATGAAAATTATGACAGAAACACAAAATGGTTTTATTTTAGCCGAAGAAGATTTGAAAATGCGTGGTTCTGGAGAGATTTTTGGACTTCGTCAGTCAGGACTTCCAGAATTTATTGCGGCTGATTTAGTCAATGATTATAATATTTTAGAAGTGGCTAGAAAAGAAGCAGTTGAAATTTTTAAAAATGCAGATGAGTTTCCTGATTTGATTGCTCAAGTTAATGTTGACGGGGGCTTTGATTGATGAGTAAAATGGATAATGAAAAATTAGACCACTTGATTTTAGAAACATGGACAGATTTTATTGACTTAAAAAATAAGGCTGAGCTGTCAGAAGTTTTGATTCCAAATAGTATGCCACTTTTGTGGTTTGGTGACTTAGCCAAATATGAAAAATCAGACTTAAAAATACTGACGGTCAGTAAAAATGTTTCTTATGCGGAATTTGGTGAAAATCAACGTTATGAAAAATTACTGACAGAATTTTCGTCAGTAAATTTGGAAACTTACAAGTCAAATCTCAATCGGTATTTTGAATACAATCCTAGTCCTTGGTTCAATCAGTTAGCAAAATTTTTACCTGTTTTTGATTCAGCTTATAAAGAATCTGAAAATCAAATTAATCGAGCCTTACACATTGATTTGTTTACCCCAATTGCGACACATCCAGTTTGGCCAGGTTTAGCTAAGAGCCAACAAGAACAATTCAAGATGAAATTTCCGCAACTTTTGCAACTTTTAGAACCAGATATTTTACTGACAAGTCTGTCAGTAAGTAATTTAAAAATTTTACTTAAAAATGCTGGAACTGAAATCGAAGAAATATTTGATAAAGAAGAAATAGGAAAAGCTGCCAAATACGTTCGAGCTTATCGTGTCGATAAAAAATTAATCGTGATTAACGGTCGAAACTTTCAAGGAACTTATTTCGGTGGAATGACTGACCAGTTTGTTAGAAAATGTCTGACAGAAATTAAAGGGATGATTTGATGATTGACCAATTTCTGTCAGTAAAAAAAAGAGTTCATTTGAACTCTTTTTTATTTTCCCAAACAAAATTGTGAAAAAAGTTGTGTAATCAATTCATCTGGGGCAGCTTCCCCTGTGATTTCTCCAAGTAATTGCCAACAACGTGTGACATCCACTTGAATTAAATCAACAGGTAAGCCCAGAGCAAGCCCAGAGTTTGCTTCTTTAAGAGCCTTCAAAGCCTCTTCAACAATTGAAATGTGGCGGGCATTAGATAATACCGTTGCATCTTTGGCTTCAATTTCACCGGCAAAGAAAATTTGATTGATTTTTTCTTCAACAGCATTTAAGTTTTCATTTTTAAGGGCTGAAATTCGGATAAAATCACCAGAAATTTGAGTGCTATCAATTTTTTCTGGCAGGTCGGTTTTGTTGAGTAGAACAATGCGATTTGAATTTTTAGACAGTTCTAAGAGCTCTAAATCTTTGTCAGTCAATTCATTTGAGGCATCTAAAACGAGTAAAACTAAATCAGCTTCAGCCAAAGCTTTTTTAGAACGTTCAACCCCAATCGCTTCGACTAAATCATCTGTTTCACGAATACCAGCAGTATCCACTAGTTCAAGAGGAACACCGCCAATATTGGCAAATTCAGTAATGACATCGCGCGTTGTTCCAGCAATATCAGTGACAATGGCTTTTTCTTCACGAAGCAATTGATTAAGTAAACTTGATTTTCCAACGTTTGGCCGACCAATAATCGCCGTTTTTAAACCTTCTCTTAAAATTTTTCCGCGTTTAGCTGTTGATAAAAGATTTTCCAAAAGCTGTTCAAAATGAGCCGTTTTTTCAAGGAGCATTTGTGAAGTCATTGTTTCGACATCATCATACTCTGGATAGTCAATATTGACCTCGACTTGTGCCAAACTTTCGAGAATCTCTTGACGAATGTTATTAATCATTTTTGAAAGACTTCCGTCAAGTTGTTTTACGGCAATGTTGGCAGCTTTGTCAGTTTTAGCTCGAATTAAATCCATGACAGATTCAGCCTGAGCCAAGTCAATTCGTCCATTTAAAAAGGCACGTTTGGTAAATTCGCCAGGTTCAGCGAGTCTTGCGCCATTACGTAAAAGTAATTGCAAAATTTCTTGTGTGACTGCAATTCCACCATGCGTATTTATTTCAACAATATCCTCGCGTGTAAATGTTTTAGGCGCACGCATGACTGAAACCATGACTTCGTCAACGAGACGTTTTTCTTCAAAAATATGGCCATAATTAATCGTATGGCTAGCAACTTGAGTTAAATTTTTTCCTTTATAGACAGATTGAGCAATTTTTAGGGCATCTGTCCCTGATAAACGAACAATGGCAATTGCTCCTTCACCAAGCGGTGTCGAAATCGCCGCAATCGTATCAAATTCTTGTGTTAATGTCATAAAGACTATTTTAACGCAAAAAGGCTGAATTTCCTAGCCTATTTAATTTATTTTAAAATAAATCCGCAAATTGCAAGTCCAAGTTAGCCAGCCAAGCTCATCTCATATGAACTCTTATAGTTGAACATTTTTCTTGGATAATGGTTCATCCAATACTCGATAGCGGCGACTTCTTCAGGGGTCGTCTTTGTTGTGCCTTTTGGCAGATGCCTACGAATCATTCGGTTATGGTTTTCATTCGTCCCTCGCTCAAAGCTCGCGTAGGCGTGTGCATAGTAAACTGGACAGCTTACGACCTCAGAGAGCCTTGCAAATTCATGGCCATTGTCAGGGGTAATGGATTTGAAGTCATAACTTTTTTGAAGTTCCACCAGCTCATCATTGACCGCCTGTGCTGTTTTCCCATCAATCAAGCGAATGATCTCCGTGCGGTATTTTCGCTCTGTGAGCGTCAAAAGCACCTTGTTCTTAGCTCTCGTAAGAATGACCGTGTCAATCTCGTAATGCCCCACTTCTAAGCGATTGTTAATGAACTCAGGCCGTTCTTCAATAGACTTGCCAAAAGGATGCTTTGGCGCACGAGGTTTGATTTTCTTTGCCGCCTTATACTGCGGATAGAAAAGATGATGACGCTTGGCTTCTAACCAGCCCCAGTTGACCCAATTGTAGAGGCTGCTCAGAGAAACTCCTTTTAGAGCCTGATGAATGACTTCCAAAGAGTCCTTGTCTTCTTTAAGACGTGTACTCACATAACAATCAATCTCAGTCGTGAGTTTACTCGGACGCCTCAATCCTTCATAATTTTCTTGAGCCTTTTTAGCAGAGTATTTTACCTTCCGCTTGAGCTGGATTTCCCCTCGCTTCATCTCTCTGTCAATCGTCCCATGAGCTTTATTCAATAAGCGCGCAATCTCACGGTTGCTCAGTCCTTCTTTATTGTGCCAACGTTCAATGTTTAAACGGTCTTGATTGGTCAGGTGTTTCCCTTTGCTCTGGCTTGTGATAGAATAGTCTTGCATCTGAATTTCCTTTTTATACTATTTGGTCGAACTTCTAGTATAAGAGATTCAGATGTTTTTTGCTTGACTCAAGGTGGCTAACTTCATTTTACAATTTGCGTTTTTTATAAAAAATAAAAATCTATAATAATTGAGTTTGCACCAATAAAAAGTGATAAAAAAATAAATTTTGATGCTGACTAAAAATAGAAACAAAAAATTTTCTATTTTTTCTTCGCATTTCCCCAATTTATGCTCACATCTTGATATAATAGTAGATATGACCTATCAAGTAAAAATTATCTATCCAAAAGAAGAAGCCGCTGAAAATAACAAACTCACTGAGCGTACATTTAATGAGTTTATTGATGGACTCGAATTAGAAGAAGTCATCACGCAATATGAGCAATTACTGACAAAAGGTTATTCAATCTCAGTCAATTTTGCTCCACCTCAACTTGATGACAAGGGAACTGAGCCAGACCCGTTTATGATTGCGGGTCGCTTAGAGCTTGCTGGGATTCCTTATAAAGCTACTTTGAAATTAAAAGCAAGTGGTGATTATGAATCAATGGTAAAAATTGCTAAAATGATTGAACAGCAAGATTATGATTATGATATCTCAGCTAAATTGCAAATTCGTGAAAATTCATCAGTTGATTTTGAAAAAGAAGGTTCTTGGTTTGATAAAGATTACACCAAATATACGATTTTACCCAAAGCCAGCAGCCAAGATATTGCCGATTTAAAAACACTTTATGACGCACTTGTTGAAGAACATCAAAAAGTGACCATTAATATCAAAGCAAAAGTCAAAAAAGATGATGATGACAGTTTTGCCAATCAATTGGCAGCATATCCACCAGAAACAATGATTATTTTTAAGCTGACAGATGCAGATATTTATGGAGAATAAGAATGAGAAAAATTACTGACAGAAATTCTGTCAGTAACTTTTTTTCCATTATTTTACTGACAGACCTGTCAGCAAAATCTGATATAATAAAAGACATGAGACTAGATAAATTTTTAGCAGAAAGTGGCCTCGGAAGCCGTAGTGAAGTCAAAATTCTATTGAAAAAAGGGCGCGTGACAGTTGCTGGGGAAGTTCAGCGAGACGGCAGGTTTCAAGTAGATAAGAATTCTAGACAAGTCGCCTTTGATGGTGAGATTTTAGATTACCAAGAATATTATTATTACTTATTAAATAAACCGCAAGGTCTTGTTTCTGCAACAAAAGATAATCTTTTTAAGACAGTTGTTCAATTATTATCGGAAAAAGATTTTCGTGAGGATATTTTTCCAGTCGGACGTTTAGATAAAAATACTGAGGGACTTTTAATTTTAACGAATGACGGAGCATTGGGACATGATTTAACTCAACCCAAAAGGCATGTTGAAAAAGAATACTTTGCGCGAATTGATGGAAAAGTTACTGACGAAATTGTCAATAAATTTGCTGAGGGCTTGACTCTAAAAAATGGAGAAAAAGCACGACCAGGAGAATTATTCATTGAAAATATTTACAAAGGGGAGAGTCAATCTGGCTGGATTAGTGAAATTCGTGTGATTATTCATGAAGGAAAATTTCATCAAGTCAAACGGATGTTTGAAGCTGTTGAAATGTACGTTCTCTATCTCAAACGCATTCGGATGGGCAATTTAGCATTGGATTCAGATTTAGCGCTAGGAGCCTATCGTCCTTTAACAACCGAAGAAATAGAAAATTTGAAAAAATAAAAAGTTACTGATGAAAATTCGAAGGTATCCGTAAGTTAAAAAACAACGGCTATCCTAGAAGTTTCATCAGTAACTTTTTTAATTTTCGCGATTAATATTGACCCCAAGGACGGTCAAATGGCCATTAGAAATTAATTTGATAATCAAATGAGCAAAATCTTGAGCAGACATTTGTGTAGAAGTGCTGACCCACCAGTCTAAAGTTCCCACCAAAATCGAGCTGATGTAAGAAATTACAAAATCATTGGGAACCACAACATCTTTTTCTCTAACTTCCAGTTTTTCAAATAACTCGGTATAGCGTTCAGATAAAATCTCCAGAAATCGATTTTTTAATCGTTGATCATGCGCTCTGTCAGTAATCATTTGTGCAATTTCAGGATTATCGCGAACAAATTCATAGAAACGACTCAAGACAGTTTCAATTTCTTTGACATGAACATTGTTACCATCAACCAAATTTTGTTCATCTAAAATGCCAGTGAAGCTAGCTAAAAATTGGTCAATCAAACTATCATATAAATCTTGTTTGTCAGCATAATGAGCATAAAAAGTTGCCCGATTAATCATGGCTGAATCGGCAATTTCTTGAATTGAAATCTTTTCAAATTTTTTCTTGCGTAACAAACCAAAAAAAGCCTGACTAATCAATTTTCTCGTTCGTTTCACACGTAAATCATCTGATTTAACCATAAAAAACCATCTTTCCAGTTTCAAAAAGACCCAGTCCCGATAGACTGCTTTGTCTAATTTTTCACATTGTACTATTTAACTCCATTATAATCAAAAAATAGATTAAAGTCATTAAAGAATTTAGTCAAAACATTTTGTCATTCGATGTCAAAGTCTTTTAACATAATCAACAGCTTGTTTTGAATTGTCGTTTATGTGACAACCACGCCCTTTTTGCTGGTTGCTTTTCTTATGACAAATGATAAAATGAACATATAATAAGATAAGCAACAGACCGTCTAAATTACTTTTTATCAAAATTCTGCCTCCAAAAGATAAGTTAGATTTCAAATTTAACTTGCCGAAAAAAATATTAAGAACTTAGCGGACTTGTTCAAGTGATATTTCTCACATAACTAGGAGACCATCTTGACACAAATTTATAAAACAGGGATTGACGTTGGATCAACCACAGTAAAACTCGTCGTTTTTGACGAAAATTTTAAGCTCATTTTCTCACGCTATGAGCGCCATTTTTCAGATGTGAAAGCAGCAACCATCAAAGTATTCAAAGATTTTATAGAAGAATATGGAGATTTAAATCTAGAACTAGCCATTACCGGCTCAGGAGGAATGGGACTTGCGGAAGTCATTGATGTTCCTTTTGTTCAAGAAGTTATCGCTTCATCAATTACCATTGAAAAATTCATTCCCCAAACAGACGTGATGATTGAGCTTGGTGGTGAAGATGCCAAGATGACATTTTTTGATAACGGAACTCAAGAATTACGTATGAACGGAACATGTGCCGGTGGGACAGGTGCTTTCATTGACCAAATGGCAGCCCTTTTGAAAGTTGATGCCAATGGTGTCAATGAGTTAGCTAAAAACTACGAAAAACTCTATCCGATAGCATCACGCTGTGGCGTTTTTGCCAAGACCGACGTTCAACCGCTGTTAAATGAAGGAGTGCGTCGTGAAGATATTGCTGCTAGTATTTTTCAAGCCGTTGTCAATCAAACCATTGCTGGTTTAGCAAGTGGACGAAAAATCAAAGGAAATGTAGCCTTTCTAGGCGGTCCGCTTTTCTTTATGAGTGAATTACGCAAACGTTTCATCGAAACCTTGGATTTAAAAGAAGAAAATATTATCTTCCCAGAAAATCCACAACTTTTTGTGGCAATGGGAGCTGCGCTCTATGAAGAAACAAGTCAGAAAACAGCAACTGATTTAATTCATAGTTTAGAAAATGATGATTCAGACAGCTTAATTCCACAAGATACAATGGATAAACTTTTTGAAAATCAAGCAGAACTTGATGAATTTCGGACACGTCATGCCAAAGCAACAGCTAACTATAAGAACCTGTCTGAACATCATGGAGCTGCCTTCTTAGGAATTGATGCCGGCTCAACCACAACAAAAGTTGTTCTTATTGATGATGAAGGAAATATTCTTTATGACCATTATGGTTCCAACAATGGAGAACCGCTTGAATCTGTCATTAATATTTTAAAAGATGTCTATGCTAAACTTCCAGCAGACGTCTATATTGCAAAATCAACAGTAACTGGTTATGGAGAACACCTGATTAAGGCAGGACTTCATGCTGATTATGGTGAAGTTGAAACAATGGCTCATTATAAGGCCGCTGATTATTTCAATCCAGGAGTAGATTTCATTCTTGATATTGGTGGACAAGATATGAAAGCTATGCGAATTCGTGATGGTGCTCTATCAAGTATTCAACTTAATGAAGCTTGTTCATCAGGTTGTGGTTCATTCATTGAAACCTTTGCCCATTCACTAAAACATGATGTTCGTGAATTTTCACAAAAAGCACTTTTGGCTGAGCATCCAGTTAACTTGGGTTCTCGTTGTACCGTCTTCATGAACTCAAAAGTAAAACAAGTTCAAAAAGAAGGAGCGACTGTTGGAGATATTTCCGCAGGTCTTTCATACAGTGTCATTAAAAATGCCCTCTATAAAGTTATAAAAGTAAAACGTCCAGAAGAACTTGGTAAGAAAATCGTTGTTCAAGGGGGAACTTTTTACAATGAAGCCGTTCTACGTGCTTTTGAAAAAATTTCTGAGCGCGAAGTGGTTCGTCCAAGTATCGCGGGATTAATGGGAGCTTACGGTTGTGCTTTGATTTCCTTAGATAACCAAGAAGCAAATAAAGAATCAGAAATTCTAAAACTTGATGAATTAGAAAAATTCACAACTCATAAAGAATTTATGGTCTGTGGTCTTTGCGAAAATAACTGTAAAATGACCCTAACGGTATTCAATGATGGGAATAAGTTTGTAACTGGGAACCGTTGCGAACGTGGTGCAGAAAAAGCTACAAAAGTTAAAGTCGCTAAAAAAGATAAAAAAGTTAACTTAGTTGATTACAAGTATAAAAAACTTTTCCGTTACCATAGCTTAAGCAAGAAAAAACAAACCAGAGGAGAAATTGGGATACCACGTGTACTCAATATGTATGAAAACTATCCGCTTTGGCACACGATGCTGACAGACCTTGGATTCCGTGTTGTTTTAAGCCCTCGCTCTGATAAAGAACTCTTTGAAGAGGGAATTGAAACCATTCCTTCAGATACGGTATGCTATCCAGCCAAAATGAGTCATGGACATATTATGGCTTTGATTAAACAAGGCGTTCCAAATATCTTCTATCCATCTGTCCTTTTTGAACAAGAAGAACAAAAAAATGCTCAAAACCATTTCAACTGTCCGATTGTGCAATCTTACCCTGAAGTTCTTAAAAATAATATCGATGAAATTCGTGAAGGGCAAGTTAATTATCTTCATCCTTTCATTAATCTAGCCAATCCGGAAGGAGTAGCTGTTAATGTTCATAAGGCTTTAACCGCCCAAGGGATTTCTGTCAATCTTACGGAAGTACAAGCTGCTGTCCAACATGGCTTTGAAGAAATGGATAAATTTAAAGAAGATTTGCGCCTTAAAGCAGAAGAGCTGCTCATGCAAATCAATTTAAATAATGAAAAAGCCATTGTTCTCGCTGGACGTCCTTATCATTTGGACCCAGAAATCAATCATGGAATTGCTGACATCATCACTCAAGAAGGTTTACACGTTTTGACTGAGGATTCTATTAGTCATTTAGCTGAAGTTTCTGGTCTGCGTGTGGTTAATCAATGGGTTTACCATAGCCGCCTTTATGCAGCTGCAAATGTTGTTTGTAAAAATAAAAATCTAGAACTTGTTCAACTTAATTCCTTTGGTTGTGGTCTTGATGCCGTAACGACAGACCAAGTAGAAGAAATCATGCGTGGACACAATAAGCTTTATACCGTCTTGAAAATTGACGAAGGATCAAACATGGGAGCTGTTCGGATTCGTTTACGTAGTCTGAAAGCAGCAGTTTCAGAGCGCGTGCGTCATAATATTGAAGCAAGCACCGAAGTTCACGAATTAGTACAAGAAACACCAGCTTTCACAAAAGAAATGGCAAAAAAACACACTCTTCTTTTACCAATGTTGTCACCAATTCACCAAGAAGGGCTATTAGATACAGCTTTTACCGCTGCGGGATATAATGTCGTTTCTCTACCAGAAAGCAATACTTCTGTCAATAATGGGTTGAAATTTGTTAATAATGACTCATGTTATCCAGCGATTATTACAATAGGTCAGCTCATTGAAGCTCTCCAGTCAGGAGAGTATGACCTTGATAATACTTCGGTCATGATGACTCAAACAGGTGGGGGATGTCGCGCAACAAACTATATTCCTTTATTGCGTAAAGCTCTAATTGATGCAGGTTTCCCACAAGTACCTGTCGTTTCCCTATCAATGGGGAATCAAGGAACAGAAAAAGGATTTAAATTCACAGTTCCACTTTTAACACGCTTTATGATTGCAGTTCTTTATGGAGATTTATTTGAAAGAGTCGTTTATCGTACTCGACCATATGAAGCCACTGAAGGTTCTGTCAATGAATTACATGCGAAATGGTTAGAAAAAGCTCGGAAAAATGTAGAATCTGGATCAATTTTTGAATTTAATCGTAACATGAAAAAAATTGTTGCCGAATTTGACCAAATTGAACTTTTGGATATTCAAAAACCACGAGTGGGTATTGTCGGTGAAATTTTGGTTAAATATAGTAAAACAGCAAATGATGATATTGTGTCAATAATTGAAGAAGAGGGCGGCGAAGCAGTTGTTCTTGATTTAATTGGATTCATGAACTATAGCTTGTACAATCAAATCTGGAAAGCAGATGAGATTGGCTTTAGTAAGAAAAATAAACTCATGGCTAAAACTTTCATTGGTATTATTAATATGTTAGAAAAGCCAATGAATAAAGCCTTGAAAGCCTCAAAACGCTTTGATTCTATTGAATCAATTTATGATATTGCAGCATCAACTGAAGAAGTGATTTCAATTGGGAATCATACTGGTGAGGGTTGGTTCCTCACTGGCGAAATGATTGAACTCTTGCAAAAAGGGGTGAACAATATCATTTGTCTTCAACCATTTGGTTGTCTTCCTAACCATATCGTTGGTAAAGGAATGATGAAAGAACTTCGTCGTCAGTACCCAGGAGCCAATCTCGCTCCCATTGATTATGACCCAGGAGTTTCTGCGGTCTATCAATTGAATCGGATCCGCTTAATGATGACCACGGCTAAAAAGAGAATGAACACTACTTCCAATTCAGTCGAAGAATCAGAAAGAGAGTCAGAAATGGAAACTGCTCAAGCTTATTAAAAAATAAAGATTAAATACTGACAAATCTGTCAGTATTTTTTTATATAAAGAGTAACAAATGTTATCAATGATGGGTATCAATGCTTAATATCAATACTGGATGTCAATGCTTGGTATCAAAAATTGTGGTCGCGCTTCGTATCGCTTTTGTTTAAAATAATTGAGTAACTTAAAAACATTTGAGAACAACAAGATTCCCGTTTCTCAAAAATAGAAATTATTGTTATTTAAGAAAGGAATTTCGAAATGAAATTTGAATTTAAAGGACTTTCTTCATATGAAGAAAATTCAACACCAAACTATGTAGGCGATACTAAAGTACGTAGTGTCATTCAAGACTTCGTTAACATGGATGAAGCAATTGAATTTGTTTCAAATCACCACGGTTTTATAAAAACTGAAGATGGAAAATTTGCTTTTGAAGTAAGAAATATCTCAGCTATCGGTTAATTAGATAAGGACAGTTAGCATGGAACAAAAATATTCAAGAATTTTAGTTGGTATGGATGGTTCAGCAGAATCACTTAAAGCATTTGATGAAGCAGTCAGAGTTGCTAAACGCAATGACGCTGAGCTCATCTTAGCCAACGTTATTGAAAAACGTTCATTTCTTGCCGTGAATACTTACGACACAATTGCCGAAGAACAGCATGAAAATGGAACAAAACTTTTATTGCAACAATTTGCTAAGGAAGCATTGGATGAAGGACTAACAAATGTTAGAACACTTTTGGAATATGGTTCACCTAAAGTAGCAATGGCAACAAAAATTCCTAAGCAAGAAAATGTTGATTTGATTGTAATTGGCGCCACAGGGATTAGTTATATAGAGCGTGTAGTTGTTGGTTCAGTTGCATCTTATATTGTTAATCATGCCACTTGCAATACACTCATCGTTAGAAAATAATAGTCTTACTTAGTCACTCATAAAAAGAGCAGAGTCTCTTTTACTTAGAAATGGAAAAAATCATGAAAAAAGAAAGTATTTTTACTCCTACTTTCGTTATTAACACGCTTATTAGTTTTTTATTTTATATTGTTTTTTACGTCTTAACCTCCTCAATAGGGACTTATGCGCTTCAACAACTTCATCAATCAACAGTTGTTAGTCTTTCTTTATCAAGCGTTTTTGTTATTGGAGCCCTGATTGGTCGGGTTTGGACAGGTATTAATATCACACGTATCGGAATGAAGCGATTGCTCTATATTGGTGGACTTATTTTTCTTGTTTTAACTTTTGGTTATTATTTGACAACTAATATTCCCTTACTCTTTTTGATTCGAGTGATTCAAGGCGCAGGTTTTGGGATTGGTGCAACAGCCTCAGGAACAATTGCAGGTCACGTTGTCCCTGCTTCACGTCGTGGTGAAGGAATTGGCTACTACGCTTTATCTGTTACCTTGGCAGCTGCAGTTGGTCCAGCCCTTTCAATCATGATTTACTCTTCACTTGGTTTTGGTTCTTTACTTGGAATTGCTCTTGGTTTGTTGGTTATTACCTTCATATTAATTTTCTTTGTTCGTGTCAAAGAATTTTCTGCAGAAGAGCGTGCCTATGCCCTGGCGCATGAACCTAAAGGTGTTGAACGATATATTGAAAAATCAGCTCTTCCTATTTCAATTATTGCCTTTTTAGCCGGATTTATTGACTCAGCTATTTTAACAGGAATGGGTTCATTTTCAACAGATCTTAAAATTCCACTTGCGGGATCATTATTCTTCACGATGTATGCCGTGTTAATCTTTGTTTCACGTCCATTCACAGGTCGTTTATTCGATACTAAAGGGGATAACTGGATTTTCAATCCAACATTTATTTTCTTTGCAGTGGCAATGCTTCTTGTTGGCTTAGCCGGTTTCTTCAGCCCAGCTATTGGCTTTGTTGTCTTATTAATTGCTGGTGGAGCCTTCGGTCTTGGTTACGGTGGTGTTGCACCATTTGGTCAAGCAATTGCTATTCGTGATTCAAGTAAAGACCGTATCGGTGTTGCAACTTCTACCTTCTTTGGATTTTTAGATTTAGGTGTTGGTGGAGGACCTATTGTTCTTGGAGCAATTATTCCAATGCTTGGAAATGGTATGCTTGGTTTCAGAAATTTGTATCTTTACAGTGCTCCCGCAGTTGTAATTGTTTGGATTATATACTATCTCATTCATGGTAAACATCAAAAATCAAGTTCTAAAGTTTGATTTTAATGATTTACATAAAAAATGATATAATGAAATGGCTACAGCCTTATATAGGCGAATAAATGAACAAATTAGCGAGTAGATGAGTTTTAATAAGATGGAAGAAATGGCAAACGTAAACATTGAATATCTAATCAATACACTAGAGCAAAAAAAAGTCAGTGTCGTAACACGTAAAAAGCATAGCTATATTATGTATCAAGGAATTGAGTCAGAATATATCTATGTCCTTAAAGATGGTGTAGCGAAGATTAGCAATATTTTAAGAGATGGTCGTGAATTTAATATCGCGTATGTTGCGCAGCCAGATTTTGTTTCTTTATTGGAAGAAAAACAAAATGATGGAATCTCAGCATTATTTAATGTCAGAGTGGAATCTCCAACGGCTAATTTTTATAAAATTTCGCGGAGTGATTTTTGGGATTGGGTGCGCGAAGATTTAAATTTATTTAGAGTTGTTGATGATTTTTATAAAAGAAGATTGGCACTTAATTTAGAAATTCTTCAAAAAATGACAATTAATGGTAAAAAAGGAGCAGTTTGTGCTTGTCTCCATAGTTTAATTGATGATTTTGGCATTCGTAAGAAAGATGGAATTTTGATTGATTTCACAGTTACTAATGAGGATATTGCAGGATTCTGTGGTATTTCTACAAGAAACAGTGTCAATCGTATTCTCCACGATTTAAAGGATGAGAAAGTAATTGATGTGATTGATAATAAGATCATGATTTATAATCCTCAATATTTGGAAGAATATATTAGTTAATATAAACAGATAAAAAAGCTACTTTAGGTAGCTTTTTTGTTATAATTAGGTCAGCATGATATCAAAGTATTCAAGGAGGTAAAATGGATAATTTAAAAAAACAAGTCGGCATAAAAGCTGCTGAATTTGTTAAATCGGGAATGGTCGTTGGTTTAGGAACTGGGTCAACAGCAGCCTATTTTGTCGAAGAATTGGGTCGAAGAATTGCCGAAGAACAATTGGAAATTACGGGTGTAACAACGTCCAATGTAACAAGTAGCCAAGCCAGAGCTCTTGGAATTCCTTTAGCCTCTATTGACGAAGTAGATTATGTTGATTTAACAGTTGATGGCGCAGATGAAATTGATTCTTCACTAAATGGTATTAAAGGTGGTGGAGCAGCACTTCTAATGGAAAAAATTGTTGCAACCTACTCAAAAGACTATATTTGGATTGTTGATGAAAGTAAATTATCAGAAAATCTAGGATCCTTTAAAATTCCTGTAGAAGTTATTCCTTATGGCTCACAACAAGTTTTTAAAAAATTCGAAGCGGCTGGCTATGCTCCAACTTGGCGTCTAAATGAGGAAAACGAGAGATTGATAACGGATATGCATCACTTTATTATTGACCTTCATATCTCTCAAATTAAAGAACCAGAAAAACTTGCTGAAGAGCTTGATTTAATGGTTGGAGTTGTTGAACACGGCCTCTTTAATAACATGGTTAAAAAAGTGATTGTTGCTGGCAACGAAGGCGTAAGAATAATAAATAAGTAAATAAAAAATCGTCAATCAGACGATTTTTTATTTCTTTAACCACTCTTGAACTCCCCATTTATGAGAGCCACGTTTGAGTTTACTAATAGCTGTTTCTGGGTCAAACCAGCTAATATGGTTAAAATCTTCGAGAGGTTTGGAATCAAAGCGGACATTCTTAGTATTATAAATATAGGCGGGATTATAATAATATTTATCACGATGCGAACTATAAAAATATTCATCTGCTTGCCCTAAAAATTCTCCAATTTCAGCGGTAGCTCCTAACTCTTCCATGAGTTCACGATGAAGTGCTTTTTCTTGATCTTCACCCGCTTCAATTTCCCCTCCAGGAAGAAAATAAGCTCCATTGGGTGCCTGAACGAGACAAATTTCTTTATTCTCTCTTGCGACAATCGAATAGACACCATATCTTGCCTGATAATTTTTCTCTTCATTTTTTTCACCGAAAACTGGAATATGATTCATAAAAAATTCTCCCCAATACTGATTATTATGATAAACATAACTATTTTAAAATAGTTAAAAACCGCTTACAGAAATTTATTACTACTATTCTATCAAAATTCTGTCAAATTTGATAAAATAAGGTACGAGTAAGAAGAACTTATACGACTATCGGATTGAAAGTGAAGATTAGTTCAAAGAGATAAACGATATAAGAATTGCTTTTGCTTATGCAAAGGGCTATGTGAAATCACAGAGCTTTCAAATTTAATTTAGAGAGTTTGAAACATATTACCGAAGGGAACATAGAATAGTGAAAAAAATTAACTTAAGTAAGCTTATTATTATTGCACTCATTATCATTATTGCAGCGATGTCAGCAATTTTTATCTCTGCCAAAAATTTTAAGTCTAACCGTAATCCGTCAGCAATGACTCAAACCATTAATGATGGGACAAGTTTTGTTGACAGAGTACTTGTGGCACCTATCCACTTTGTTCAAGACAAGGCTAATGAATTGTCGAATCTGATGGATACCTACCAACAAAACCAAAGTTTAAAAACACAATTGGCAAAGTCAAAAGATGATGATAATAAATTAAGCGGCCTTGAGTCAGAAAATAAAGAGTTGAAAAAAGCTTTGAAACTCCAAGAAACTTTAACTGATTATCAAACGGTTGCTGCAAATGTGATTACTCGTGAGCCTTCTTCATGGAATGATACACTAGTGATTGATAGCGGTAGTAAGGATGGCTTGACAACAGGTATGATTGTTATGGCAAATGGTGGCGTTGTTGGTCGAGTAACTCAAGTGAATAAAAATAGTTCAAAAGTTGCACTTTTAAGTTCTTCTAAAGGAATTGATAATAAAATTCCTGTAAGAATTGAAAGTGACGGCTCACCTATTTATGGCATTTTGAGCAGCTATGATTCCCAACAAGAGGCTTATGTAGTTAAAAATATCGACTCACAAGGGAAATTTAAAAATGGAGATTCCGTTTTTACTAGTGGTCTTGGAACGAATTCTGGTAGTCAAGGTGGAACACCAAGTGGTTTACTTATAGGAAAGGTTATCGGTGAAAAGCAAGATAGTGATGGCCTTGGTAAAATGGTTTATATCAAACCAGAAACAAATCTCTATGATATTAGATTCGTCTTTGTGGTCAAAAGCAAAATTGACGGTCAGTAGTTTTTGCTAGATAAGTATTAATTATTATTTTGCTTATGGAAATAAAGCATTAATTTGTTAAAACCAACTAGAATATAAGGAATTAAGTAGTGAGTCGATTTACATTTCAATTTTTTAGTCCAATTATTCTTTTTTTACTAATGATTTTGGACGGTCAAATTACCCATATATTAACGGGGGTTAGCAGCGGGACGTGGGTACCAGTGAGTCATTTATTTTTGATATTTCTGATGTACAGTGTCACTCAGCACAGACCAAGCTATATTATCATCTTAGCGGCAGTTTTGGGGGCAATATATGATAGTTATTATCTAGGGATTTATGGAATTGCGACCTTATTGTTCCCACTTATTGCTCTTTTTATATATAATATACAGATAACCATATTTACTAATCGCTGGACACGGTTATTTACAACAATTATTATTGTGACGGCTTTTGAAGTTTTTAGTGCAATCATTATGGTAGCTTTTGGATTTGCACATTTAAACTTTATTAATTTTGTTGTTTACCAGCTAGCGCCTACACTTTTGCTTAATATTATCTTGGCTGTAGCCTTGCAATTTCCTTTAGAAATCTTTTACAGATTAAAGAAAAGTCACGGAAGATACAATTAGAAAGCGTTTTGTAACCATAAAGAAATATTTTGGGCGGGTAGGAATAGTATAATATGTTTATTCAACCGAACTTAATGGGAGGAAAAATTAAAAAATTACAGTTATGAAAAAAAAGATTATCTCAGCTATTTTAATGTCTACAGTGGTACTCTCTGCTGCAGCACCGTTGTCAGGGGTCTACGCTGACACAAATTCAGATATTGCTAAACAAGATGCGACAATTTCAAGTGCGCAGTCTGCAAAGGCTCAAGCCCAAGCACAAGTTGATAGCTTACAATCAAAAGTTGATAGCTTACAACAAAAACAAGCAAGCACAAAAGCTCAAATTGCTAAAATCGAAAGTGAAGCAAAAGCGCTTAATGCACAAATTGCAACATTGAATGAAAGTATCGCAGAACGTACAAAGACATTGGAAGCTCAAGCACGTAGTGCTCAAGTTAACAGCTCAGCAACAAACTATATGGATGCTGTTGTTAATTCAAAATCTTTGACAGATGTTATTCAAAAAGTAACAGCAATTGCTACAGTTTCTAGTGCCAACAAACAAATGTTGGAACAACAAGAAAAAGAGCAAAAAGAACTTAGTCAAAAATCAGAAACTGTTAAAAAGAACTATAACCAGTTCGTTTCTCTTTCACAAAGTTTAGATTCTCAAGCTCAAGAGTTGACTTCACAACAAGCTGAACTTAAAGTTGCTACTTTGAATTATCAAGCAACAATTGCTACTGCGCAAGATAAAAAACAATCTTTATTAGATGAAAAAGCAGCCGCAGAAAAAGCAGCTCAAGAAGCAGCTAAAAAACAAGCAGCTTATGAAGCACAACAAAAAGAGGCCGCTAAAGCTCAGGCAGCTTCTACAGCAGCAACAACTAAAGCGGTAGAAGAAGCAACTTCAACTGTTTCATCTAGTCAAGCTTCACAATCAAGTTCATCAAGTTCAAACACAAGTAGCAATAATACATCATCAAATTCAAGCAGCTCAAGTAGCAATTCATCAAGCTCTAATAGCTCTAATGGTGGTGGAAGTACAAATACTGGTAACAATAATGCTGCTGGTACTGGTAATACTGGTGGTTCAAGTTCATCAGGTATTAATAGCACACCAATTGCTAATCCTTATGCTGGTGGTGGATGTACTGACTATGTATGGCAATACTTTGCTGCACAAGGAATCTATATCAGAAATATCATGCCAGGTAATGGTGGGCAATGGGCAACTAATGGTCCTGCCCAAGGTGTACTCCATGTTGTAGGAGCTGCACCTGGTGTTATCGCATCAAGCTTCTCAGCTGATTTTGTTGGATATGCAAATTCACCTTACGGTCATGTTGCTATTGTAAAATCAGTTAACTCAAATGGTACAATTACCATTAAAGAAGGTGGATATGGTACAACTTGGTGGGGACATGAACGCACTGTAAGTGCGTCTGGTGTAACATTCTTGATGCCAAACTAGTTCAAATTTTTAATAAATAAAAAAATAGTGATTTGATAGTGGGGAATAATTTTCCTTCTGTCAAATCATTTTTTATTATTGTGGTATAATAATAAGGAAAAATGATAAGGGGATAGATACAAATGTGTGGAATTGTCG
This sequence comes from Lactococcus sp. FSL K6-0773, assembly GCF_038006485.1. NCBI lineage: Bacteria > Bacillati > Bacillota > Bacilli > Lactobacillales > Streptococcaceae > Lactococcus > Lactococcus sp. FSL K6-0773. The sequence continues at coordinate 1,916,584 of NZ_JBBOVF010000001.1, forward strand.
GCTTTATTGACCGGATGAATCAAAATGATAAATCAAAAACTTTAGAAGAAATGATGAATACTATTGTTCACCGTGGTCCAAGTAGTTCAGGTGAATTTATTGATGAAGGTGCCGCAATTGGCTTTCGTCGTTTGAGTATTATTGACCTTGAAGGTGGAGACCAACCCATTTTCAATGAAGATAAAAGTAAATTGATTACTTTTAACGGTGAAATTTATAACTTCCGCGAATTACGTGAGGACCTTATCGCTAAAGGTCATGATTTTACAACTCATGCTGATACAGAAGTTCTTTTGCATGGTTATGAAGAATATGGTGTAGAACTTCTTCAAAAGCTTCGTGGAATGTTCGCTTTTGTTATTTGGGATAGAGAAAAACAAGAATTGTTTGGTGCTCGTGATCATTTTGGTATCAAACCACTTTACTATACTCAAATGGGTGGAACTTTCATGTATGGTTCAGAAATTAAAAGTTTTTTGAAACATCCAAACTTCAAAAAAGAATTAAATAAAGAAGCTTTAAAACCTTACATGACTTTCCAATACTCTGCTCTTGATGAAACTTTCTTTAAAAATGTTTTTCGTATCAAAGAAGGTCATTACTTTACTTACAAAGATGGGGTCTTGGATATCAAACCTTATTGGGATATGAAAGTTGATGAAAAAGATATGAGCTTGGAAGAATCAATTGATTTGATTGACAAGACCGTTTTGGGTTCTGTTGACGCTCATAAATTTGCTGACGTAGAAGTTGGAGCTTTTGTATCAAGCGGTGTCGATTCTAGTTATGTTGCTTCAACGCTTCGTCCTGAACATACTTATTCTATTGGTTTTGGTCAAGGAACTTTCAATGAATCTAAACAAGCCAAACAATTGACTGATATGATTGGTTTGAACAATACTTCTCGTGAAATCCATGGAGATGAAGCGTTCAAGTATTTCCCACAAATTCAATATTATTTGGATGAACCAGATTCAAATCCTTCTTGTGTGCCACTCTTTTTCCTCGCAGAATTAGCAGCACGTGATGTACGTGTTGTAATGAGCGGTGAAGGTGCCGATGAGCTTTTTGCTGGTTATGAGTCTTATGGATTTAGTACAAATTCTCGTGCGGTTCGTGTTTTCGCAGAAGGTTTGAAGAAATTACCAAAATCTTTACGTTTCTCAATTGCTCGTGGTATTGAAAATAAACATTTCAAAGGTCAAAAACATCTTTATGAATCACTTGCGCCTGCTGAAGATTTCTTTATCGGCCAAGCGAAAGTATTTGATGAGTCTGAATCAGTAGAGCTTTTGAAAGAAGAATTTAAAGCAGCTCCAACTGTTAAAGATATTGTTGGAAAAACTTACAAAAAGGCCCCAGAAGGTTCTGAACTTCGTAAAATGCAATATCTTGATATGCACCAATGGATGCCAGGAGATATCCTACTTAAAGCTGATAAAATGGCAATGGCACACTCACTTGAATTGCGTGTTCCACTCCTTGATATTGAATTGATGCATACAGCGGAACAAATTCCTACAAAATATCTTTTGAATGAGCATAATACAAAGTATGCTTTCCGCCAAGCAGCTCGTCGTCATTTACCAGAAGAATGGTCAAATCGTAAAAAATTAGGCTTCCCAGTGCCAATTAAAGACTGGTTGCGAGAAGAAAAATATTATAAAGTTGTTCGTCAATTATTTGAACAAGATTTTGTTGCTGAATTCTTTGATCAAGAAAAACTCTTGAAGATGTTGGATGATAACTTTGCAGATAAAAATGATGCACGTCGTAAACTCTGGACAATTTATTCATTCTTGACTTGGTATGATGTTTACTTCATCAATAATGGTGAAAAACCTGCTGTGGTTAATTTTTAAGGGAGGTTTTTGTGTCACAAACAAATGAATTTCAACCTATCTTGTTAGGTTCTGATATCAACGTCTATGGAATGGCTCGTTCATTTCATGAAGAATTTGGAATTACTTCTCTGGCTTTAAGTGCTTCTGGATTAGCTCCAACAAAGTATTCAAAAATTGTTGAAGTACAAACTCATGAAAATTTTGACCATGAAGAAACTTTTATTCAGGTGCTTCGTGATTTTGCAAGTAAACATAAAGACAGTAAGAAAAAATATCTTTTAGTAGCTTGTGGGGACGGTTATGCCCTACTTGCTTCAAAATATCGTGAGGAACTTTCGAAATTTTTTGAAGTGCCTTATATTGACTACGCGCTTTATCGTCAATTAGAAAATAAGCCTGATTTTTACAATATCTGTGAACAATATAATTTACCTTATCCAAAAACGGTATTAGTTAATCCAAAATCAGAAATAGATACTTTAGTAGATGAGTTAACTTTCCCTTATCCAATGATTTTAAAACCAGGGAATTCTATTTCTTATTTAGATGTGCACTTTGAAGGGCAGAAAAAAGCGTTCACGATTGCATCTAACGAAGAAATGAAGTTGATGCTGCATCGTTGTTATGAAGCTGGTTATCCTGATGAGATGATTATTCAAGATTTCATTCCTGGAGGGGATGAAAATATGCGTGTTCTTAACGCTTATGTAGATAAAAATCATAAAGTTCGCATGATGTGTTTGGGTCATCCATTACTTGAGGATCCAAGTCCAAAAGCGATTGGGAATTATGTGGCGATTTTGCCTGATTATAATCAACAAGTTTATCAACAAATTCAGGATTTTCTTGAAAAAATTGAATATACAGGCTTTGCTAATTTTGATATGAAATATGACCCACGTGATGGCTCTTATAAACTTTTTGAAATTAACTTACGTCAAGGACGTAGCTCCTTTTATGTTACTTTAAATGGTTACAATTTGACACGTTATTTAGTTGCTGACCGTATTAACAATGAACCTTTTACTGAGACAATTTATGGAAAAGGTTCAAAACTTTGGTTAGGGGTTCCTAAAAAAGTATTGCTCAAATATGTAAATCCTAGTTTTAAAGAAGAAATTCGTCGTTTTATTAATTCAGGAAACTATGGGACAACTCTATTTTATTCTAAGGATAACTCACCAAAACGTTATCTTTTGATGAAATATGCATTCCATCGCTATATTGGGGCATTTAAAACGTACTTTCACAAATAAAAATTAAGAATAAGAAGGACAGGGGGATATAATGGAAAACTTCTTTACAATCTTGGGGGGGATGGGTACTCTTGCGACTGAAAGTTTTATTCATACACTGAATGAACGAACAGAGGCTTATCGTGACCAAGATTATTTGAATTATATCGTAGTTAATCATGCGACAATTCCTGACCGAACAGATTATATCAAGAATCCTTCATTGGAAAATCCAGAAGAAAAATTGATTGATGATATTAAGATTCACAGTCAACTTTCACCAAAATTTTTCGTTGTTCCTTGTAACACGGCTCATTATTATTTTGATGAGATGCAAAAAGCAACAGAAATTCCGATTCTACATATGCCACGCATTGCCGTTGATAGTATTAGCCATCACTTTCCAAAAGCTAAGAGGGTGGCCGTGCTAGCGACTGAAGGAACAATTTTGACAGGAGTTTATCGTAAGGCCTTGGAAGAACAAGGATATGAAGCGGTAATTCCAGATGATCAATTGCAAGAAAAGGTAAATCGCTTGATTTATCAAGAAGTTAAGGAAAATAGAAATCTTAATTTTGAGCTTTATAAGGAAATTTTGTCTGATGTCGCGTCAGAAATGAATTGTGAAGTAACCATTTTAGGTTGTACAGAATTGTCAGTCTTATATGAAGCCTATGATTTGACAAAAGAGTACAATATAATAGATGCACAAGCTGAAACTGTACATCGAACAATATCTATGATGGGAAAAAAAGATTTATTAGATGACTATTAAAAAGAAAAAACTTTTTAAAAAAAGAATCGTAATTTTATTTGTTCTTGTGGCCTGTCTACTTATTTTTACTTTAATTGTAAATCCTAAGAATCAAGAAGATAAAAAATTAACACCTGCATCAAAAACTTTTGTCCAAACTGATCGTAAGGGTAAGTACGATTATGTTTTGATGAAAACTGGTGATGTTAATCAAATGACAATCGGAGCCTACCAGGGATGTGAAATTGTTTCTTTTTACAATGCATTGGTCTATTTGGATAAAACTCAGGGTAGGACGGTCACTGATTGGATTGAATCTTTGCCGTATGTGGGTTGGGGAGGTGATCCAGGAAGTGGTTATGCTGGTAATCCTTGGACGTCTGATGAAGACATCCCGGATGGTGGTTTTCCAACGATTTGGCCCACAGCTTTGATGAGTTTTGCTCAAGAAAATAATATCCAAGTTGCTGACTTATCTGGAAAAAGTATTAGCGAGATTAAAGATGCTGTTTTATCAGAACATTTAGTTGAAATGTGGGTGACGATTGATTTTGATGAACCTAATATCACTTACGATGATTATTACGGTTATAAGGTTGTAGCTAATACGCATGCTGTTATTTTAGATGGGTATAACGAAAAGAAAAATGAGTTTCATGTTACTGATCCAATAAAAGGAAAATATTGGTTGGCTGAATCTACAGTTGATTCGGTTTATAGTGGAACAAATCAATTTGCGATAGAATTTTTATAGTGTAATTAGCACTCTTATAAAAAGAGTGCTAATTTTTTTGCCAAAAATGAAAAAACGTGGTAAAATAGTGCTATTGAAAAATTGATTTAGTAAAGGAAGTGAGTAATTTAGAAATGAATAATACTGAATATTATGAACGACTAGGTGTCGATAAAAATGCCAGTCAAGATGAAATAAAAAAAGCTTATCGTAAAATGTCCAAAAAATATCACCCCGATTTAAATAAAGAAGAGGGTGCTGAAGAAAAATATAAAGAAGTTCAAGAAGCATACGAAACGCTTTCGGATGAACAAAAGCGTGCTGCTTATGACCAATATGGTGAAGCTGGAGCCAATGGCGGCTTTGGTGGCGGTGGCTTCGGCGGAGCTTCTGGTTTCTCTGGTTTCGGCGGTAGCTCAGGTGGCTTTGGTGGTTTTGAAGATATATTCTCAAGTTTCTTTGGAGGAGGTGGTGCACAAGTTAACCCTAATGCACCCCGTCAAGGAGATGACTTACAGTATCGGATAAACTTAAAATTTGAAGAAGCTATTTTTGGCGTGGAAAAACAAGTCAAATATAATCGTGAAGAACTCTGTCACACTTGTGGAGGTTCTGGAGCGAAAGCTGGCACACATCCAGAAACTTGTCATAAATGTGGTGGTCGTGGACAAATTAATGTTGTTCGTGATACACCGCTTGGACGGATGCAAACACAAGTAACATGTGATGTTTGTAACGGAACAGGTAAAGAAATCAAAGAGAAATGTGAAACTTGTCATGGTTCAGGTCATGAAAAAGTGGCACATACTGTTAAGGTTACTGTACCTGCTGGTGTTGAAACTGGACAAAAAATGCGTTTGCAAGGACAAGGTGATGCTGGTGTAAATGGTGGACCTTATGGTGATTTGTATGTTGTTTTCCAAGTGGAAGCTTCAGACAAATTTGAGCGTGATGGTGCAGAAATTTACTACAAGATGCCAATGGACTTTGTTCAAGCTGCTTTAGGTGATGAAATTGAAGTTCCGACTGTTCATGGAAATGTGAAGTTGAAAATTCCTGCTGGAACACAAACAGGGGCTAATTTCCGTCTAAAAGGTAAAGGTGCGCCAAAACTCCGTGGTTCTGGTAATGGTGACCAATATGTTATTATCAATATTGTCACTCCTAAGAATTTGAATCAAGCTCAAAAAGAAGCGCTCCAAGCTTTTGCTAAAGCAAGTGGTGTTGAAGTCTCTGGTTCAGGTAAAAAAGGTTTCTTTGATAAGTTTAAATAAAAATAAAAGTAAAAGTCGCTTTTGGCGGCTTTTTTTGTTCTATCAGTAATTTTGTTCTCTATTTTTTTGCTGACAAGTTTGTCAGTATTTTTAGGGAAGAAAACAGGAATTTCTGTAAGTTTTTGATATAATAGGGGCATGAAAATTGATAATTATAAGCCTGATTATTTAGTGGAAGCTGTCTATCAACTAGACCCTAAACGTCTGCAAGCCTTGAATGTTCGTGCCGTAATGGTGGATTTGGACAATACTTTAATTGCCTGGGATAATCCTGACGGAACTCCAGAGCTTTTGGCTTGGCTTTTGGATATGCGAGAAAATGGTTTAAAAGTGGTGGTTGTATCAAATAATAAACAAGCAAGAGTTGCTCGTGCTGTGGAAAAGTTTGGTGTTCAATATATTTGGCGGGCAATGAAACCTTTTGCTTGGGGGATAAAAAAAGCCTTGAGATTGCTTGATGAGCGTCCTGAAAATGTGATTATGGTTGGTGATCAATTGATGACGGATATTAGAGCTGCTCATCGTGCCGGCGTCAGAAGTATTTTAGTCAAACCTTTAGTTGCATCAGACTCTTGGAGTACACAAGTGAATCGTTGGCGTGAACGACGCGTTTGGAAAAAATTGATTGCTCGAGATGGTGAGCCTGTGTGGAAAACAAGTTTATAAAAATAGATTTCAAAAAGAATTTTACCTGTGGAAAAATAAATTCACAAGTAAAATCCTTTTTTTATCTTATTTTATGGATAAAAACAGAAAGTTTTCCACAGAATTGTGAAGTCTTTCCACAAATATGTGGAAAACTGTGTAAAAGTTTGTGGAAAAGATAAAAAACCTATCGTTAAGACAGGTTTTTTTCTTTATTTATTGTAGTAACCACGTTCTTGATACCATAAATCAGGTTGCCAAGCCCATTCGTGACCATTTTTTTCTAGTAAGTCAAATGCAGCCTTAGGTCCCATTGTGCGAGCCGCATAAGTTGGAAGCTCAGAAGTTTCTTTATCCCAAGCTTCTCGAATAACATCAATAAGTTCCCAGGCGCGAGCCGCTTCTTCCCAATGTGAGAAATTTGTTCCATCTCCATTAAGGACATCTAGGAAAAGTTTTTCATATGCTTCAGGAGAATTTCCAAGAAATTCACTATCGTGTCGGAAATTTAACCGCAAAGGCTCTAAATGGAAGCCTTGACCAGCCGCTTTTCCATTTACTGAAAGTGAAAACCCTTCAGTTGGTTGAATATAAATGGTCAAAACATTTTGAACGGATTGGTCATCGCAATTTTCTGCAAAGAGATTGTCTTTATCTTTTTTGAAAACGATATTAATACGAGTTCCTTTTTCAGTCATACGTTTTCCTGAGCGAACATAGAAAGGGACGCCTGACCAACGCTCATTATCAATGACAAATTTTCCAGCAGCGAAAGTTTCAGTTCGACTGTCTGTTGCAACAGAATCTTCTTCGCGATAGCCTAGGTAATCTTCACCGTCAAAACGTCCTGCGATATATTGACCACGAACGAAGTTTTCTAAAGCTTCCTCAGAAGAATATTGACGGATTGCATTAAGGGCTTTAACTTTTTCTTTTACAATATAAGATTCATCAAATTTTTCAGGTTTTTCCATGGCAATGAGGCTGAGTACTTGTAAGACATGGTTTTGAATCATATCTTTTAAAGCACCAGAAGTTTCGTAGTAACCGCCACGGTCTTCAACACCGATAAATTCGGCAAAAGTAATCTGAACGTTATCAATGTGTTGATTATTCCAAAGCGATTCAAAGATTGGATTGGCAAAACGAACGGCAGAAACGGCCTGGATCATTTCTTTTCCAAGGTAGTGGTCGATTCGGAAAATTTGTTCTTCACTAAATACTTTTGCGAGGCTGTCATTAAGTGATTTTGCCGTATCGTAGCTTGTTCCAAATGGTTTTTCAATGACGATTCTCTCAAAACCCTCACCTGTCAAAATATTTTCTGATTTAAGGTGTTCAGCGATAGTGCCAAAAAATTGAGGAGCCATTGCTAAAAAGAAGACTTGATTGCCAGCAGTTTTATACTGTTTACGCAATTTTTCACCCAAATCTTTTAGGTTAACGTAATGTGAGCTGTCGCTAACATCGTGACTTTGATAATAAAAATGACTGGCGAAATTTTCGGCTTCCGTTTTTGAGTTCATTAAATCTTTGATAGACTCTAAAACAACTTCACGATAATATTCGTTTGTCCATGGACGGCGAGCGGTACCAATGACTGCAAAATTGTCAGCTAGCTCACCTTTTTTGAAAAGGCGAAAGAGTGAAGGGTAGAGCTTTCTTTTAGCGAGGTCACCAGTTGCTCCGAAGATGGTGAAAAGTGCTTGTTTTTGTTCGGTCATATTTTTTCCTTTTTTAAAAAACAATAATTAATTTACTGACAGACTGATTTAGAATTTCTGTCAGTAAAATTTAACCATTTGTATTAGTTTCATTGACGTAATCATGAGCGTACTGTTCAATATCGGCTTTGAGTTCAGCTTTCATTTCTTGAAATTCGGACTCGCTATAATCGCGCTCGGCTATTTTAGCATTATAAAAGGGAATTGCTAGCTCTTGACGAAGTCGTGTCTCAAGTTCTTGTCTATTCATTTTAACCTCCAATAAGTTGCCTCAAAAACTCTTGTGAAGCATTAATCTTATAAGAATTATATCATAAATTGGGGTTGTAAAAAATAGAATAGGATTTAAATGTTCTTGATAAAGTATCTTAATCAAAGGAACAAGCAGCTTTAAAAAGTTTTTGGTAAAATAGGGTTATTAGATTGGAGAAACACATGTCTTTATTAGTATTTACTCTGTTGATGTTACTTCTTGGTTTCGTCGCAGGGGTATTTGGCTCAATTTTGGGTCTTGGGGGTGGAATTATTATCACGCCTATTATTACGACATTTTTTGGTGTTGATATTAAATATGCCATTGGGGCAAGTATTGTTGCCGTTATTGCAACAAGTTCTGGTGCGGCCATTTCTTATCTGAAAGATGATATGATTAATGTTCGTACCGCTATGTTTTTGGAGATATTTACCACAATTGGTGGTTTAGTTGGTGCAATTTTAGCAGGATTTTTTGATGCTACGATTTTAAATATTTTATTTGGTTGTCTTTTGATTTTCCAAGGCTACAATATGTGGCGGAAAATGCATAAAGGTGAGGAAGTTGTTCAAAAGGTTGAGTCAGATAAGATAGCTGAGAAGTTAAAATTAAACTCAAGCTATTACGATAAACAACTTGGCAAAGAAATTCCTTATCAAGTAGAAAAGGTTCCAGGTGGTGCTGCTGTAATGCTTGGTGCTGGTGTTGCGTCAGGTCTTTTGGGAATTGGTTCTGGGGTCTTTAAGGTCATGGCAATGGATTCAATGATGAAAATGCCTTTAAAAGCTTCAACAGCGACTTCAAATTTGATGATTGGGGTAACAGCAGCGGCTTCTGCAACGGTTTATTTTTTCAATGGCTATGTTAATCCAAGTTTAGCAGGTCCGCTTGCTATTGGGATTGTTGCCGGTGCAGCTTTGGGCTCAAAAATTATGCCTAAGTTACCAGCAAAAACAATTCGATTGATTTTCATTCCAGTTATTTTGATTATGGCACTGCAAATGTTGCTTAAAGGATTGGGGGTATCGTTCTAATGGTAAATAAAGAATTAACAAAAGAAGAGTTACTCAAAATAGAGCGAAATATCGGAAAGATTCTTAGGATTGGTGTATTTGTTAGTACTACAGTCATTATTATTGGAATTTTGATGTTTCTCCTAAGTGGCCATTCTGGTTATGCTGAAGGGGTTTGGCCAGATAAATTTAATGAAATTTTAAGTGGTTTAGTTGAATTTAAAGCATTGGCTTGGTTGATGACTGGATTATTCCTCTTAATTTTGACTCCTGTTTTGCGAGTAGTTGCTTCAATTGTGGCTTTTGCAAAAGAAGGAGATAAACTCTATGTGGCAATTACAACTTTGGTTTTGATTATATTAATTGTTGCAATGTTTGTAGGGCACGGAGGTGCTTAAATAGGGCGTCATAGCGGATTTTCAACTTGCATTTTTTCTATTAAACTGATATTATAGAAAAGTGTTATGACCCGTAGGGGAAGTGCCTTTGTAGTAGTCGCTTTAGCGACTTACGTAAAAGGACAAGGTTATGATCCGTAGGGGAAGTGGTGGAATGGCAGACACGCATGCTTCAGGTGCATGTGCGAGAAATCGCGTGAGGGTTCAAATCCCTTCTTCCCCATGATTAAGTGGACGGTTGGCTGGAAGCTGGCCGTTTTTTGCTCTTTTGAGCTTTTTAAGAGATGGAGAAATATGACTAGATTAACAAGAGAAGAACTAGAGAAAATCATTGATGAAAATCCTTTACGCTCTTTATCAAGCATTGGCGAAGAAACAGGAAATTCACGAGTGGCTATTGAAAAATGGTTGAAAACTTATCAATTGGATGAATATCGTAACCGAAAAATCAAACGGTTGCGGGGGGATAAAGCCCGTAAACGTCGTGATTACCAAAATTAGACGAAACAGATTTTATAAATCTGCTAAATAAAGGAGAAGAAATGGCAAAAATAGCATTTATTGGTACGGGTGTGATGGGAGCCGCAATGGCTGGTCATCTTATGGACGCTGGTCATGATTTAATTGTTTATAATCGTACAAAATCAAAAACGGACGGTCTTGTGGCACGTGGTGCAACTTATGCTGAAAATCCACAAAAGGCTGCGGCTCAAGCTGAGTTTGTGATTACAATTGTTGGTTATCCTAAGGACGTCCGCGAAGTTTATTTTGGTGCAGAAGGAATTTTCAAAAATGATTGTTCAGGAAAAGTTCTTATTGATATGACGACGACCGAGCCAACTTTAGCACAAGAAATTTATCAAGAAGCTAAAAAAGTTGGAGCTTTCGCACTTGATGCCCCTGTTTCTGGAGGAGATTTGGGTGCAAAAAATGCGACACTGACTATTATGGTTGGTGGTGATTCAGAAACTTATGAGAAAGCTTTGCCTTTATTTGAAAAAATGGGAAAAACTATTACTCATCAAGGGGCAGCTGGAAGTGGACAACACACCAAAATGGCTAACCAAATTTGTATTGCGGGTACAATGACTGGAATGACTGAGCTTCTAGCTTATGCCCAAAAGGCTGGTTTGGATTTGGATAAAGTTTTAAATACTGTTGGGGGAGGTTCTGGTGCTACTTGGTCTTTGGCTAATTACGGGCCTCGGATTCTCCGTGAAGATTATAGTGCAGGATTTTTTGTTAAGCATTTCATCAAAGACTTAGGGATTGCACTTTCTGAGGCAGAAAAAATGAATCTTGAGCTTCCTGCAACTAAAGGGGCAAAAGAACTCTATGAGCAATTAGCTGATAAAGGCTTTGAAAATGATGGGACTCAAGCTTTGATTAAACTTTGGTGGCCAAATGGACATCGTCCAGAATAAGAGAAATAGCGCAAAACAGCCTGAACATTTCAGGCTGTTTTTATAGATAAAAAAGTTGAAGTGATTGAAAAACTAAATATATTTTATAGATTTAACCCTAATTTATAAAGCGAAGTATCGTCACTTTACCAAATATGTTATAATTATTTTATAAAGTCTAAGAGTTTTAATGAAAGAAATAATTAGTAATTAATGAAATTTTAAGGAGGCTTGAGATGCACTATGATGACTTAGTTGATTTGCTTGTTGAAAAAATAAAAAGTCTTGATTATGTTAAAGATTTTCAACAAGCTGAAACAGCACTAATGGCTAATCAAGAACTTTTTAAAGCTCAAGAAGAAATGAAAGCTTTACAAAAAGAGGCTGTTTTATATCAAAAAATTGATAAAATACAAGCTTACAAAAAGACTTCACAGTCGGCTCAAGTCATTGAAAAACGGATTAAGCATCATCCTTTGGTAGAAGATTATGCTACAAAATTAGAGGATGTCAATGATTTAGTTCAATATATCACTGGTGAATTAGAAGAGAAAGTAAATCTTTTGTTGGAAACTGGTGAATAAAAAGTACTGACAAGAAATTCTGGCATAGGATAGGCCATGTAAGCTTGCTTATGGAGATGCTAGAATTTTTGTCAGTAAAAATATAATACAAAAATACTGACAGAATTTCTGTTTTAGGATATTTAGTGTTAAATTTTCTTACGGATATGCTAAGAATTTCGTCAGTAAAATTTAGATGGGATAGGAAGAAAAAATGGCTGAAAGAATTTCACCAGGAATGCAACAATATTTAGACATCAAACAAGATTATCCCGATGCTTTCTTGCTCTTTCGGATGGGCGATTTTTATGAGCTTTTCTATGATGATGCAGTGAATGCTGCCCAAATATTAGAATTAACCCTGACTTCAAGAAATAAAAATTCAGAAAATCCAATTCCAATGGCTGGTGTTCCCCACCATGCAGCAGCTGAATACATTGATAAATTGGTTGATTTAGGCTACAAAGTGGCTGTTGCTGAACAAATGGAAGACCCGAAAAAAGCGGTCGGAATTGTTAAACGGGCAGTAACACAGGTGATTACCCCAGGGACAACGATTGACACTGCAAATTCGGTTGATAATAATTTCTTGGTGGCAATTGACTTCAAAGATAAACATTATGCTCTTTCCTATATGGACTTATCAACTGGGGAATTCAAGGTGACAGAGCTCAGCGAATTTTCAGCGGTGGTGGGAGAAATTGCTTCACTCAAGGCGCGAGAAATTGTAGCTGGTTTTACTTTAGATGAAAGTCAGTTAAAAGTTTTTGAAAGACAAATGAATCTTTTGATTTCAGAACAAATTGAAATTCCGGAAAATTTACTGATAGATTTGTCAGGATTGACCGCCCTAGAAAATCAAGTCGCTTCAAAATTGTTGGCTTATGTTAAAGAAACACAAATGCGTGATTTGAGTCACTTACAAGAAGTTGAACATTATGAAATTAAAGACTTTTTGCAAATGGACTTTGCGACAAAATCATCTTTAGAGCTGACGGCAAATAAAAGAGAAAATAAAAAACATGGCACACTTTATTGGTTGCTTGATGAGACGAAAACAGCGATGGGAACCAGAATGTTACGGTCGTGGATTGACCGCCCTTTGGTTTCAAATTCAGCCATTCAAAAACGAATGGAAATTGTTCAAATTTTCTTAGACCATTTCTTTGAGCGTTCCGATTTGATAGAAGCCTTAAAAGGGGTCTATGATTTAGAACGTTTGGCTTCACGTGTTTCTTTTGGTAAGGCTGTTCCGGTTGATTTTTTGCAGCTGGCTAATTCTTTATCAAATGTCCCTGCTATCAAAAATATTTTGGGAATGCTTAATGAAGCTCCATTAGAAGAGTTAAAAAGCCAATTAGACGAAATTCCAGAATTATCTGGTTTAATTAATTCAGCTATTAGTGAGAATGCCTCAAGAACGATTACTGAAGGGGGCATTATTAAAAAAGGCTACAATGCTCAATTAGATAAATATCGGGAGGCGCTTGAAAATGGGACTTCTTGGATTGCTAAATTGGAAGCAGATGAAAAAGCCAAGACAGGAATTTCCACACTGCGAATTGATTATAATCGTAAGGATGGTTATTATTTTCATATTACTCAAAGTCAGCTGAATAGTGTTCCTGAACATTTTTATCGTAAGGCAACTTTGAAAAATTCTGAGCGTTTTGGTTCTCAGGAATTAACTGAAATTGAAGAAATTATGTTGGAAGCGCGTGAAAAATCATCATCTCTAGAATATGATTTATTCATGGACCTTCGGACTGAAACGGAGCAATATATTGGCAGACTACAAGCTCTAGCCAAAACAATTGCTGAAATTGATTGTTTACAAAGTCTATCTGTCGTTGCCGAAAAACAAGGATATATCCGTCCGACGCTTACAGACGGTTCAAGAATTGTTGAAATTAAAGGCGGTCGTCATGCGGTCGTTGAAGCGGTCATGGGTGCTCAAGAATATGTGCCAAATGATATTGAACTGCCTGAACAAACAGATATTCAACTCATCACAGGACCGAATATGTCAGGTAAATCAACCTACATGCGTCAATTTGCTTTGACGGTGATTATGGCTCAAATTGGATCTTTTGTTCCAGCCGAAACAGCCAATTTACCAATTTTTGATGCCATCTTTACACGGATTGGTGCCAGTGATAACTTGATTTCAGGGGAATCGACCTTTATGGTTGAAATGTCTGAGGCCAATCATGCCATTCAAAAGGCAAGCAGTCGCAGCCTGATTATTTTTGATGAATTAGGGCGAGGAACGGCAACTTATGATGGGATGGCTCTAGCTCAAGCAATTATTGAATATGTTCATGACCATATTGGGGCAAAAACCTTGTTTGCTACGCATTATCATGAATTGACAGACTTAGATGAAGCGCTCGTTCATCTTGATAATGTCCATGTTGCTACTTTGGAACAAAATGGGAATGTGACTTTTTTGCATAAAATAACAGAGGGACCAGCTGATAAATCCTATGGGATTCATGTGGCGAAAATTGCAGGTTTACCACAGCCTTTGTTAGAGCGAGCAGATTTGATTTTGCAGAAGTTAGAAAATAAACCTTTGCCTGCTAAAAAAGTTGCTGATGAACAAGAACAACTTAGTTTATTTGATTTTACCGAAAATTCTTCAGAAATTATTGAAAAGATAAAAAGGCAAAATGTTGATAATATGACTGCAAGAGAGGCATTGAATTTCTTGTGGGAACTTAAAGATTCACTTTGAACTTGGTAGCGAGGCTTATTCTGTAAATAAGCTAAGAAAAAAGGCTATAATTACTTAAAAAGAGATTCATTGAAAGATGAATTGAGTAGAAGCTAACATAAAAAGGAGCTAAACATGGAAAATGAAAAAGAACTTAAAGGGCAAGAAATTCCAGAGACTCAAGTGGAGCCAACTGAAGAATTAACTTCTGAGAATCTTGCTTCTCAAGAAGAAACAACTAAGAGTGATATTAGTGAATGGGATGCCTCAGAGCCTGTACTTGATGAGCCAGTAGTTGCCAAGGCTGAAGTTTCAGAAGGTTTTGTAAGTGAACCAGTGATTGCAGAACCAGTAATTGCTGCTAGTGAACCACTTGATTCAAAAGTCGAAGAGAAAACGAGCGAACAATCAGCTTATGCAGATATTCCTCAGAATCGCTCACTAGAAAATCAAGATGAAATTAAAACTAAATGGAACTGGGGAGCTTTCTCTTTTCCAATGTGGTTTGGGATTGCCAACCGTGCTTATTTGGGACTCTTGATTTTGATTGGATTAATCCCATGGATAGGTTGGATTTTTGGGATTGTATGGATGATCGTTTTTGGTTTTAATGGCGAAAAATGGGCACTTGAAAATCGAGATAATAAATATCGTGATGAGGAAGAGTTCCGTAAGGTCATGGACGGTTGGAATCGAGCAGGTTTCGTTGCATTCATCATTGGAATTGTATTATTTGTGATTGCAATTTTGATTCTTATTTTCGTATTAGTCTTTGCTTTTAACAGCTATAATAATTTTGATAATGGATACCGCGATTTTGGAAACTACTAATTTATGTAAAAATGATAGACAATTTTCATCTTGTCTATCATTTTTTGTCAGTAAAAAATGAAAAGCGAGCCCTTGCTTTTTGTGTTATAATTAGAATTAATTTTAAAAAACAAGAGAGCGAGATTATTGTGGGAAAAATTATTGAACTAAATGAAGCGCTCGCCAATCAAATTGCTGCTGGAGAGGTGGTTGAGCGGCCTGCTAGTGTTGTCAAAGAATTAGTCGAAAACTCAATTGATGCTGGAAGCAGTAAAATTATTATCAATGTTGAAGAAGCTGGTTTGCGATTAATTGAAGTCATTGATAATGGTTTGGGTTTGGAAAAAGAAGATGTGGCTTTGGCTTTACGTCGTCATGCAACAAGTAAAATCAAGGATTCGGCAGATTTGTTTCGGATTAGAACACTCGGTTTTCGGGGGGAGGCTCTGCCATCAATCGCTTCTGTCAGCCAGATGACCATTGAAACAAGTACGGCTGAGGAAGAATCAGGAACAAAACTAATTGCTAAAGGTGGAAATATCGAAACTTTAGAACCACTTGCTAAGCGCGTGGGGACGAAAATTTCTGTTGCTAATCTTTTTTATAATACACCAGCAAGACTCAAGTATATCAAGTCCTTGCAGGCTGAACTTTCTCATATCACAGACATCATCAACCGATTGAGTCTGGCTCATCCAGAGATTTCCTTTACTTTAGTTAATGAGGGTAAAGAATTTTTGAAAACGGCTGGAAATGGTGATTTACGTCAGGTTATTGCTGCAATTTATGGCATAGGGACAGCGAAAAAAATGCGTCAAATCAAGGGTTCAGACTTAGATTTTGAACTAACAGGTTATGTCAGCATACCAGAGCTGACAAGGGCTAATCGTAATTATATTACGATTTTAATAAATGGTCGATTTATCAAAAACTTTTTATTGAATCGGGCAATTTTAGAAGGATATGGCAATCGATTGATGGTGGGACGGTTCCCTTTTGCTATTTTATCGATTAAAATTGACCCAACACTTGCTGATGTTAATGTTCATCCGACAAAACAAGAGGTGCGTTTGTCTAAAGAGCGTGAATTGATGGCTTTAATTTCTAAAGCAATTGATGAGGCTTTATCAGAAGGTGTTTTGATTCCAGAAGCTTTGGAAAATTTGCAAGGAAGAGCTAAAGAAAAGGAAACTCTTTCTGTTCAAACGGAACTTCCTTTGCAAAATAATCCTTTATATTATGATAATGTTCGCCAAGATTTTTATGTCAGAGAAGAGGCAACTTTTAAAATCAATAAAAATCAGCCTTCAAATGATTCGTCTGAACAAACTTTTGATAATTTTACAGAAAATCAACTTAATACAGATGCTGTCAATGAAAAAATTACTGATAGAACTGTTGAAAGTACAACTGAAATTACTGACAACAGTCTAGAAAATACTGTCAGCAACTTTGAAATTGATTTTGATAATGAAGCAAAGATAAGTCAGTCATCAACTTTTCCGCAGCTTGAATACTTGGCACAATTGCATGCGACTTATTTACTTTGTCAGTCCAAAGAAGGACTTTATTTGGTTGACCAACATGCGGCTCAAGAGCGAATAAAATATGAGTATTGGAAAGATAAAATTGGTGAGGTCAGTATGGAGCAACAAATTTTACTTGCACCATATTTGTTCACTTTAGCCAAAAATGATTTTATTGTTTTAGCCGAGAAGAAAGATTTGTTGCATGAAGCCGGTGTTTTCTTAGAAGAATACGGAGAAAATCAATTCATTTTAAGAGAACATCCAATCTGGTTAAAAGAAACCGAGATAGAGAAATCAATTAATGCAATGATTGATATTATTCTCGCATCAAAAGAATTTTCACTCAAAAAATATCGTCATGATTTAGCTGCAATGGTTGCTTGTAAAAGTTCAATTAAAGCTAATCATCCCCTTGATGCCGAGTCAGCTAGAGCATTGCTTGCAGAATTAGCAACTTGTAAAAATCCTTATAGTTGTGCGCATGGACGGCCAACGATTGTTCATTTTTCAGGGGATGACATTCAAAAAATGTTCCGGAGAATCCAAGAAACGCATCGTTCAAAAGCAGCTTCGTGGAAAGATTTTGAGTAAAAAGTGACTAAACAGATTAATGATGAAGTTGGTCAGTAAAAAAATAGATAAAAACTACTGACAGACTTGAATAAGGGAGTTTGTCAATCAAAAAAATTAGAAAAGTAAAAAAATGTTTGAATATCTTAATGGAAAATTAGTAAAAATTTCCCCAACAAATATTGTAATTGATGTAGCAGGAATTGGTTATCTTATCAGTGTAGCTAACCCTTACGCTTGGTCTGCTTTGATGAACACAGAAGTAAAAATTTATGTTCATCAAGTCATTCGCGAAGATGCCCACAGCCTCTATGGTTTTGTTAACGAGGCCGAAAAAGCTTTATTCTTACGTCTGATCAGCGTTTCTGGGATTGGGCCAAAATCAGCTCTGGCCATCATTGCAGCGGCTGATAACGAAGGTTTAATCACTGCTATTGACAATAGTGATATCAAGTATTTAACTAAATTTCCAGGAGTTGGTAAAAAAACAGCCATGCAGATGGTGCTTGATTTGGCTGGGAAATTTGATGCGACAGGAACTGTAGGTATTTCTCTTCTTGATGCTGGACCTGCTGGCAATCTTGCTTTGGAAGAAGCGATTGAAGCGCTGCAAGCTTTGGGTTATAAAGCAACAGAATTGAAGAAAATTGAGAAAAAATTAGCTCAAGAAACAGGTCTGACCAGCGAAGAATATATCAAATCAGCCTTAAAACTTATGATGAAATAAAAAAGTTTGAAGAAAGAACTGACAGACATCAAAAATAGTCATTCAAGTCTTTCTGTCAGTAAAATTTACTGACAGCTTCTCATAAGTCATCAAAAATCATCTCTAAAAGGAGAATTACAAGATAAGATGAACGATATATTAAACAAAGAGCCAATGGAAGAAGATTACGGTATTGAAAAATCTCTACGTCCGCAATTTTTTAATCAATATATTGGTCAAGATAAAGTCAAAGAACAATTAGAAATCTTTATTAAAGCAGCAAAAATGCGTGAAGAAGTTTTGGACCACGTGTTACTTTTTGGCCCTCCGGGACTTGGTAAGACAACAATGGCATTTGTCATTGCCAATGAGTTGGGAGTTAATATTAAACAAACAGCGGGTCCTGCCATTGAAAAGCCAGGAGATTTAGTTGCGATTTTGAATGAATTGGAACCTGGCGATGTGCTATTTATTGATGAAATTCATCGGATGCCAATGCAAGTTGAAGAAGTTCTTTATAGCGCTATGGAAGATTTCTACATTGATATTATGCTTGGTTCTGGTGATGGTTCACGCTCGGTTCATTTAGATTTGCCGCCATTTACTCTAGTTGGGGCAACAACAAGAGCTGGAATGCTTTCGAATCCATTGCGTGCCCGTTTTGG
Organism: Lactococcus sp. FSL K6-0773; assembly: GCF_038006485.1. NCBI lineage: Bacteria > Bacillati > Bacillota > Bacilli > Lactobacillales > Streptococcaceae > Lactococcus > Lactococcus sp. FSL K6-0773. Next base: position 1,935,419 of record NZ_JBBOVF010000001.1, read on the forward strand.
AATTTCAAGTCATATGGAGTATTATCAAGAGCGTGATTTAGAAGAAATTGTTAAAAGAACAGCTGATATTTTTGAAGTCGAAGTTATTGATAATGCCGCTTTAGAGATTGCTTTACGTAGTCGAGGGACTCCACGGATTGCCAATCGTTTACTTAAACGAGTGCGTGATTTTGCTCAAATAATGGGGGATGGCCGAGTGGATAAAGCAATTACCGATAAGGCCTTGTCTATTCTTGATGTTGATGCCGCTGGTTTGGACTATATTGACCAAAAAATTCTCCGCACAATGATTGAAATGTACCACGGTGGTCCTGTTGGGATTGGAACTTTGGCGGTAAATATTGCCGAAGACCGTGAAACGGTCGAGGATATGTATGAACCTTATTTGATTCAAAAAGGATTTTTGATGAGAACTAAACAGGGACGTAAGGTGACCCAAAGAGCCTATGAACACTTAGGTTACGTTTATAATGAAGAAGATTGACAGTTAGTATCTGTCAGTAAAAAAGTTTGTCAAAGCTTGACGGGCTTTTTTATATTACATAAATTCCTGCCGTTGTAACAATAATGAAAAAAAGTATATAATATGACCATAAAGTTACGACTGGAGAGACAAGACAAATGGTTAAACAATACTATGGTTTAAAACTTCAAGAACTCTGTGAAGCTAAAGAAATCACGAAAAATGAAATTATCAAAAAAACAGGAATTCCTAAAAGTAGTCTCTCTCGTTTTTTTAGTGGAGAAGGTTATTTAAATCTTGATCAAATTGATGCTTTGCTTGAATTTCTTCACTTGGAACTTTCTGAATATGATTATTATCTCAATAATTTTAAACATAGTTTTTACGAAGAATTATTTAGTAAAATCGACCAAGCGGCAACGAATAATAATATTGAAGAACTAAAAGACATTGCCTGGCAATGTGAGCAAATTGGCGAACATTTGATTGCTCTTTGTGCCAAAGCACGCTTAGAAAAGTTGCCAGAAAACGAAGTGGTTGAGTTAAGTTCTTTTATTTTAGGAATTGAAATATTTAGTTTTTATGAACTTCTCATTTTGTCAGATACCATTGAGCAATTTTCGTCAGAAATGATAAAAGCAATTATTCAAGATTTGAGCCATCATCATCAAAGGTTAGCCAATCGTACACGTTATCGCAAAATTATTTGTCAAATCGCCTGTCGCGGAGCAGTGACTTGTATCCAAGAAGGGAAAGAAAAGGAAGCGCAAGAATGTCTGGCTCTGGTCAAAGCATATTGTCATGAAAAAGACGCATATTCTAGATTGATTTATCGCTTTACTAAAGGTTATTATTGTATTTTTTATGGTCAAGGCGAAGAACGACTTCTGGGAATTGAAAGCATGAAAAAGGTCATCGAAATTTTTGATTGGGAAGGAAGTATAAATTTAGCAAAAACCTACCAAAAACTCTATGATAAATATGTGAAAAACTATAATTTTCCTCAATGGTTAAGTGATATTCTAGGAAAAGATTCAATTTGAATCTTTTTTTTGTGCTTTCGAAATCGGTGCTACAATAAAGTTAAGGAGACAAAAATAAAAACAAACGAGGAAAAACCAATGGACAAATTCGCAAGCTACTGAGCGCAGCCAAGAAAACAAAGTAAAAAATGAAAGGAAGCTCTCAACATGAGAAAAATATCATCAGCTTGATTCAGAAAAGATAATTTCTTTCTGAATTTGGGCAGAAAGAGGTAAATTATGAAAATGAATTTGAAAAAACAAATCTTTGTCTTATCAACTTTACTTGTTACGACAGGTGCGATAGGGATAACTTCTGTATCTGCGACTCAAGTCGCCTATGTAAAAACAAGTTCAGTTACTTACTATCTAAATAATGTTTCTACAGGAACAACGGATTATTATGATTATGTGAATATCCTTCATGGAGGTTCTTATACAACCACCACAAGTACAATTTACTACACGGTAGTAAATTCTGTCGGACAAAGTCAACCGGCAAAACAAGTAACTACTTATTATCATTATTGATGGAATAGGAGTAAGCTACCTCACTTACTCCTATTTAATGATTATTTTTGATTGAGAGGTGATTAAATGAAATACTTCAAATTTGAATTAAAAAAGTTTATTCTAAACAAAAGAAACAGATACTTATTAGCTTTGATTTCTTCCTTAATCATAGTTTATAGTGTATATAATACAATTTCTTTTACTAATATTTTTAAAAATAACATCACTAGCCTTGTTCAAGAGGTACAGACTAATGAAAAATCAGTTCAGGATAACATTGAAACTACTGAAGAAAGCCTAAAAACCACAAAAGTGAAGGCAGAAGATGATAATCTAAATAATACATTGAGTGACTTAAAGCAAAAAGATAACATCTATCAAAAACAAATCGCAGCTATAGGCGTCAATGACATTAATGAATATTATCATTTACAAAAAGAAATTGACCAGTTGTATTTTAAACAAAATGGTAACCAATCATCATCTGGTCAAGATAAATTCCTGAAAGCAGAAATTAAGTATATCAAGACAGTTCAAGAGAGAAAGTTAGATTTTGAAGCAATGCCTACCATGCAATCTCATGCTTTTGGAAATTTTCATCAGCAGTTCATTCCAATTTTAACGAGTAGTCTATTCATTGTCTTATTTGCTTCCATGGTTTCAATCCTTGTCGCCACTAGTTATGAATCAAAAGAAAACAGATTTTATCGATTTGCGGGAATTGATTTGCAGAAAAATTTAATTATAAAAGTTTTATCTGGAACTTTAGCGACCTTTGCTTGGATTATTATTTCTAGTATCATTTATTTTCTGGTAATTGGGGTGGTGAATGGTTTTGGAGCATGGAATTATCCCGCCTATCTTGGTGATTCGGATTTGAAAACAGGATTTACTTTGACTAATCTCACAATTCCAAATGGAATTTTGGATTTAGGAAGTATCCTCTATCTGTTTTTTGTCATCTTTTTCTTGGCTTCATTAGGTGCCTTGATTTCTGTTTTTGTAAAACGGAGTATGGTTGTTGTTGGGGTTATAGCTCTATTTGTCATGGGATATTCGATGATAGGAAATGTTTCTTGGATAATTTCAATTAGACGTTTTGTGCCACTTTCTTATCTTGAACCTCTAAAACTTTTTGGAAATCCTAGTGCTCTTTTTGGAAAATATTCTATATTAATCGGGGCTGGCTATCTACTTTCTTTAAGTGTATTATTTTTGCTCATTTCTGTCTTCATTATTAAAAATCAAAAAACAAGGAGAATCTCATGATATTAAAAATAAAAAATTTAAAGATACCAGACATTGCTCCGCTTAATTTTGAGATTTCTGAAAATGGTTTGTACGGTCTGATTGGACGAAATGGGATTGGGAAAAGTACACTTTTCGGCATTCTTTCAGGAGAAATTGGATTTTCTCAAGGAGAAATAGAAAATGGGCGTGTCGCTTATCTTCCCAATGTAGAATCTTTTGAAGAAAGTTTAAAAATGCATGATTATTTTAAAATTTTGAAAAATAGTGAACAGGATAGAGCAAGAGAGTTAAGTCTTACTTTTGGTGCAGATAAATTTGCGAAAAAGAGAATTGGCCAATTTTCTTTAGGAATGAAAGAGCTTTTTGCGACAATTTTATCATTTTCTATCGACTGTGATATTTTAATCATTGACGAGCTATTCAGTGGGCTTGACGTTTCCAAAAAAGCCCTAGTTTATGAAGAAGTGAAAAAAATCGCTCAAGAAAAAATTGTTTTATTAACCTCACACAATCTCAAGGAAATTGAACATTTCTGTGACCAAGCTTATCTATTGTCCGAAAAAGGACTGACTTTGGTGACAAATTTTGATGAAGCGGCAAAAGAAATCGGTTATATGGATGTATTTTTTTAGTGAAAGGGAATTAATGCGAAAGAATACTATATTATTTGGTTTATATATTTTCTAATAATTGTTTCCGATTAAGAGATAAGTCGAATGAAAGATAAGGAGAACTTATGTCAGTAATTACACCTGCCCCTCAACCTAAAAGTGATATTTTTCGGGAGGTTGAACAACTCCAAAATTCTTTTAAAAATAATGAAAGTAAAGTTTTGGTAGATAACAATAAAATTTATAAAAAATTGAAGGAAAAAAAGAAAAAAATTAAGCAGAAAGATTAGTTCGTCTGTCAGTAAAAAAGTTTGTCAAATTTTGGCAGACTTTTTCATTTTAGAATTCTGTCAGTAATATCTTGTGAAATAGGGTATAATAGAATAAATGCTCAAAATTAGTTAATTTATAAATGATATAAAGTAAGGAAGTCATGGAAAAGATTGTTTTTGTCTGTTTAGGAAATATTTGTCGTAGCCCAATGGCAGAATTTGTCATGAAAGATTTAGTTGAAAAGGCAGGGAATGAATCAAAGTTTTTGATTGAAAGTCGAGCAACTTCTTCTTGGGAGCATGGAAATCCAATTCATTCTGGAACCCAAACAAAACTAAAAGAACAAAAGATTGCTTTTGACCTTCACAAAGGAAGTCAAAAAATCAGTAGTGAAGATTTTTATGAATTTGATAAAATTATCGCAATGGATGAATCCAATTTAGAAAATCTTAGAAAAATGGCACCAGAAGGAACGAGTCAAAAAATCGCGATGCTTTTAGAACAAGGTGTTCCAGATCCATGGTTCACGGGCGATTTCCAAGAAACTTATCAACTTGTTAAGACGGGTTGTCAAAGATTATTGGATGAAATTGTATAAAATATTTCAAATAAAATAAACCGATGTGAGAAAATCTCACATTAAAACTTGACTTTGCTAATAACAAGGTCTATAATGAAAAGCATGGAGGCGAGATTTGGTGAAAGAACGTGAATTAAGACGCTCTATGGCGGTACTTCCAATAGGAACTGTCATGAAACTCACTGACCTAAGCGCAAGGCAGATTCGTTATTACGAAGAGCAAGAGCTTATTTTCCCGGAGCGAAGTGACGGTAATCGTCGCATGTATTCGCTCAATGACATAGATGCTCTATTTGATATTGCTGACTTATTGCAAGAAGGTAATAATATTGCAGATATCAAAGAAATTTATGCCAAAAGGGATGCTAAGAAGGCTCAAACTTTATCTATCGGAGAAGTCCACCATGCACTTGAACGCGAATTTGCCCAACAAGGTAGATTCGGAACTCCTGATCCCACTCATTTTACCCAACCGCGGATGTAAGTTTAGTTTACTTTATTTGTCAACTAAGTTTACAGCGAAAATTTAACTAGGAGAGTAAAGCATGACAATCACAGCAGCAGACATTCGTCGCGACGTCAAAGAAAAGGATATTAAATTCTTGCGTTTGATGTTTACAGACATTCTTGGAACACTTAAAAACGTTGAAGTTCCAGCTACAGATGAACAATTGGACAAATTGTTTGAAAACAAAATGATGTTTGACGGTTCATCAATCGAAGGATTCGTTCGTATCAATGAATCAGACATGTATCTTTATCCAGACCTTGACACTTGGATTGTTTTTCCTTGGGGAGATGAGTATGGTAAAGTGGCAGGTGTAATTTGTGATGTTTACACTCCAGAAGGTGAACCTTTCGCTGGAGACCCACGCGGTGTCTTGAAACGTAACCTTAAATCAATGGAAAAATTGGGCTTCAAGAGCTTTAACCTTGGACCTGAACCAGAGTTCTTCCTTTTCAAACTTAATGAAAATGATGAACCAACACTTGAAGTGAATGATAAAGGTGGTTATTTTGACCTTGCACCAACTGACCTCGCTGGAAACACAAGACGTGAAATCGTAAATGTATTGACAGACCTTGGTTTTGAAGTTGAAGCTTCTCACCACGAAGTAGCAATCGGTCAAAACGAAATTGACTTTAAATATGCCAATGCTTTGAAAGCTTGTGATAATATTCAAATCTTTAAGCTTGTTGTTAAAACAATTGCGCGTAAACATGGTTTACATGCAACGTTTATGGCAAAACCAGTTCACGGAATCAACGGTTCTGGGATGCATTGTAACATGTCTTTATTTACAGAAGATGGTGCCAATGCCTTTGCTGATCCAACAGGAGATATGGGACTTTCAGATGTTGCACATAGCTTTATTGCTGGACTTTTGAAACATGCTTATAACTTTACAGCAATTACAAACCCAACTGTTAACTCATATAAACGTTTGGTTCCTGGTTATGAAGCACCCGTTTATGTCGCTTGGGCTGGACGTAACAGATCACCTTTGATTCGCGTACCTGCTTCACGTGGTTTGTCAACTCGTGTTGAACTTCGTGCGGTTGACCCAACAGCAAATCCATATCTTGCATTGGCTGTTCTATTGGCAGCTGGTCTTGACGGTGTTGAACATAAATTGGAAGCGCCAGAAGCAATCGAATCAAATATTTACGTAATGACAGAAGAAGAACGTAAAGCACATGGTATTACAGATTTGCCATCTACTTTGCACAATGCCGTTAAAGCATTGCGTGAAGATACAATTGTGACTGAAGCGCTTGGAGAACACGTTTTGGTTAACTTTGTTGAAGCGAAACGCATTGAATGGGCAAGCTATGCACAATTCGTATCGCAATGGGAAATTGATAACTATTTAGAACTTTATTAATTGATATAAAAAACCACTGACAAAGCCTGTCAGTGATTTTTTGGACCATTTAAATATTTTAGTTGTTTTCAGTAATTGTCAAAACGTTGAAGGCAGTTTTTCCGTCTTCGGCAATCAAGAATCCTTTGTGTTCAGCAACATAGTCAATAGCTGCTTGGAAATCAGCGAATTCTTTGACGATTGAGCAAGTGTTTGTGGCACCGACATAATTGTTTTCTGAGTCCTCGTAATAATTGATTCCTTTAAATTTAAATTTCATAATAAAAAGTCCTTTCTTTGTTATAGTTTTAGTATACCACGGCAACCCATTAGAACCAAATAGAAGATATAAAGGCTATTTTATGCAATTATGCACTAAAAACACGACCCATTAGACCTTAATATACAGCTTTTTAAACGTAGTAAAAGACGTAAAAAAACACGAACGTAGTAAAAAGCGTTAAAAAAATGAACAAATTTTTGTCAGGCAAGGGGCTGTATATCCATGATATACGGCTTTTAATTTTGCTGACTTTTTTTATAAAAACGTAAAAAAATTATTAAAAGATGAATACCCCCGCCCCTATTTGTTTTAGGAATACCGTATACCAATGGTGGCTCCCTTTCAAAAAAAGTGATTTTTGAAAACTTTTTGCATAGGGGGGGTACAATCGGAAAATGGCATGGTTAAGGGATTTTTTGGTTGTTTTCTATGAATAGTTTCCCCTTTTTAGCCTTTTTTTAGAGTTTTTAGCCTATTTCCTCCTTTCTACTACATAACTTTTCGGGGTCAATTATCCTAGTTATCTTTGCGGTTGAGCGATTTCGTTTCAGAAAAAAAGTTTTGAAAAATCACTTTTTTGATCAGGGAGGAACTATTGGTATACGGTATTCCTTGAAGCAATGGCGGGGGGGGTATCTAAAAATTATAGAGAAAAAATGATATAATAGAGTTAGGTAAATTATTACTACTTTTCTTTATATTTGTCCGTGAAAATTCACGGGCTTTTTTGTTTTATTGAAAGTTCATTACCTTGTTTTATAATCTTTTTCACTTGCTTAATAGTTGGGTTCGTGTAGTTTCTAATAGTATGTTCGTGTAACAGATAACGACTTGCAACTTCTGATAGTGTCATGCGTTCCATGTATCTAAGTCTGATTAACTCTAGGTCATCATCACTCAATGAATCAAACACCTCTGTCATTGCTTTGAATATAAAGCGTTGTGGTGTGAGTTGGTCTGTGCTGTCTATCCTATCCGTCCATGACTTCATTGTACCCGTGAGATATAATCTGATATTAAACTCTAGTTCATTCATAATATAATCCTCCAAACAAAAAAGCACCCCCACAATTAGAGATACTTTCCTGAACTTATTATACCACTGCCCATCTCTGGGACTTATGATAGTTCTATTATATCATGCTTTAGATATAATTTCCTTAGCTTTCTTCATGACTTTACCTGTCTTAGCTGTAATCTGATAAGCTAATAGTCCTGTGCGTTTTGTAGTCTCTGCGATACTTAATAGCTCTACATACCTCAAGCATAATACAGCTATGCTATCAGTATCGACTGAATCAAATAACTCATCAAGATTATCTAATAGTTTTAGAAGTCTTGGTAAGTTGCCTAGATCAGCGCCAGTCTTTTCAATATATGACTTTCTGCTTTGAGCGCTTAGGTATAGTGTTCCTCTAAGATACCACCTTACAACATCTTGAGGTCTCCCCCAATAATATCTAACCATCTATTTTATATCCTTTCATGCTATATTATAAATTCCTAGCGAAGTAGGAAAAGTACGGTACCACGGTAACAACACTCTACAAATAGCTTAACAACGCGGTTTAAGTTGTTACCGCTAACGGTAACATGTTACCGAAGTACGGTATCATTTTCGCTTTTTCTGACATTAACAATAAATACCTAGCCAATAAAGACTAGGTTTTTTTATTATAATCTAATCACTTAATCCGTCAAGATAAGCTCTTACTTTTTCTTTATACTTTCGTGTACGCTCGTCTTCAAATTGTTTGATAGAACGAGTGACATTGATAGAAGTATCATCATAAGCTGGTTTACTTACTACGCTTATTTCGCCTAATGTTTGAAGTTGGTTGATTGTTCTGATAGGTTTACTTGCTCCTTGTTGCCATGAATCGCCACGGTCTGCCACGACAAAACCGAAACTCATACCTTTAAGGTTTCCAGCCTTTATGTTGTTATAGACATCATGGCCTACTGTTGTATCTGGCATATCCAAAACAAAATGTAAGCCGACGTTATCAATGCTTAACTTTAAAGTTCCTGCATCAACTCTGCCTAGCACATTGGCGTAATCATGGTTATATAAAGCTAATACATCGCTTAAATCGACATTATTGAGTGCTGTCGGAGCGATATACTCAATAAATGGAGCATTAGGCACACTTGGCTTATTAAATACAATAGCATACCCTGCAATTTGACCAATGAATCCTTCTTTTTTATTTGCATCTCTAATTTCTAGTTTGCTATTAATCCCGAAATTAATTTCTGTTTTTTTATTCATTTAATCCCCTAATCTAAATCAGTCATGATTTTTTCAGATTTTAGGAATGCCATTAATTCTTTTTCATATTGGCTTGCCATTAATCTAACAATTCCAAAGAACCAGTTATTTTTGTGACTTCCGTTTTTTTGAGCAATTAACTTATATAATGGGCCTCGAGAATAAACATTTGATTTTTCTAGTAAGTAATTTCCTGATTCCTGAAGGCGATAACGTTGGTCATCAACTTCCTTGTTATATTCCTTTAGTTTTTTCTTCGTATCTTTAGATAAGGTACTTTTTAATAAATCTTGTTGAATGTTACTTAAATTATCTGCTCGGCTTAATGCTTCTCCGATAGTATCATCAACTTCTTGAGAACTCCAAAAAACATCTAGTTCTTTCTGTTCCTCCGCCCGTCGTTTTTCTAATGTTTCTAGTAATTGCTTAGCGTTATTCAATTCCGATAAGGCTTTGAGTGATTCATCAATATCATCATTTTGAGATTGATTTTCCATTTTTTCAATTTTGTTTTTTAATTCAGAAATTAATTGATTCGTTTTGTCCACTTTTTGAGTGAGTGGTTTAGCTTGTTTTTCGAGTTTGTTTTTTGCTTCTTCAATATATTTTACTTGCATGTTATTTCTCCATTTTTCGTTATTTATTACTTATCGGCATTCCACAGAACGCCCAACTTATCGCCTAATGTCGCGATTGCTTGATAAGTTTCTTGGTCTGATTGAAGTTGGTTATCAAAGTATTCTTTTAATGAGAGAAGATTTTCAACTGCTTTATTCCTCTCGTTTTCAGCGACTGGGATTTCTAAGTTTTTTGTTTCGTTGCTCATTTTATTTTCTCCGATTTATATTTTTAAGTCAGGTTTTGTCAGTAAATTCATTTTGTCGGACAGCGTGCTTTTTTCATGTTTTTTTATTTCCTCTTATAAATTCCTAGCGAAGTAGGAAAAGTACGGTACCACGGTAACAACACTCTACAAATAGCTTAACAACGCGGTTTAAGTTGTTACCGCTAACGGTAACATGTTACCGAAGTACGGTATCATTTTCGCTTTTTCTTGCGTAAATAACCCTTAGTGACCTTTTTTTGTTTATCTTCGTCCCAATGAAATAGCCGTCTAAAAAGCTCATATTCCTCGGCTCGGTGTAAATCAATCGCTCTGTTAAAGCCTGCCGTATGAGGTCTTTTACTTGTCTTCTCCCATTCCTTTTTAATGTGGTCGGGTAATTTAAGCTCAAACTCTCGCTTAGTAAAGGGCTTCACTCCCTCATCTTCACACCATGCACGATATAAGGCGCTTATAAAGGTGGTCGGTAGAAAATCACTGACGAACTCCTCAAACATATCATTTACAAACGCCAGCACGTTATCATTAGAGATTTTAAAATCATCTAACAGCCCTTGTGTGGCTTTGGGTTCGTCAAATTTATCAAAATTAAGTGATAAGGCGATTTTAAGAACGTACTCTAAAACGTCTTTGCGTTTGATATAATCATCTTTGATTTTCCAGTCGTCATTATCTGCGGTAAAAGACTTTTCAAAAGGCACGATAAGCAAACGCCTATAAGTTCCATTTGACTTGTTTCTAAACTTAGGCAAGAAATTAGTCGATTGAATAACCAGCTTGTTAAATACTGCCAAAGTTGGTTGTTTTCCTTTCGCTTCAATAGGTACAGGGTCGCCAGTAACTACGCTGAAATAGTTCCCTGCATTGTCTAAGTAACTGACTTGGCTATCATCTCCAATAACGCAAGTTTTGCCAACGACTTGGGAAAGGGCGAACCGTTCCGCAAATTGTTCAGCTTTGACACTTGCCACGTTCTCGCGTCCGATAAGGTTCATGATAAGGCTCTGAAAAGTCCCTTTTCCGTCATTTCCTTTACCGACTAGCCAAACGCCTTTGCGATAAGAATAGTTTCCGTTGGTACTTGCGGAAATAATCTGCCATAAAAGGCTAACGAGTTCTTTATCTCCACTCATTAAATCAAGTAACCAGTCGTCTACGTTCCAGCCGTTAATATTGGGTACTTTTGCCTTAGCGTTGTACTTGGTCGCAATCGTTGAGGTAAAGACGTACTTAGGACTAAATGGCTCTAATTGCTGTGTTTTCTTATTGAAAATACCGTTCGCTACTGGGATTAAATGAGCTTCTGCGGTTTGTTGCTTAACCTCTGCTAAGGTTTCAAGTTTAAAGAGAACCTCTTTAGACCGTGCCTGACTGTATGACGGTTCTAACCAATAAATGAGCCGATGAAAGAAGTTCTCATTTGTTTCATATATCCCTAGTTCAGGATTATAAACGCCTAACAGTCCGCTTTGGTGGTCTAGTTTGATGACTTTGAGCGTCTTATAGATAATTCTTGCTGTTTCTAAAGGGCTTAATGATTTCGGTGGCTTTCCGTCCTCTTTAGGTGTGCTTAAAAATAAGTTACGGTGTTCAAAGAATAGTTTTCTAACAGCTCTAAGCGTTTGAGTGTTTGCTTTGACATAATCAGGCTGATTAATGATTTCTTTTTCTTGTTCTAACCAGTCTGTCAAACTGTCTTGATAACCTGCGATATTGACGACTTTTTTGCCGTCTTCGCCATAATCTGTGAAGTCCTCTATTTGAGGTTTGGGACTTCTTACGTTTCCCTGTGGTGTTTCTGCCACAAGTTTTTCTAATTGGTCTGTCATGACTTCCTTTCTATTTCATCTTGAATACGCTTTTCCAAATGGTCGCCAGCTCGTCATCAGGTAAGGGCGGACTGGTTCGATTGTTAAAGGTTCGCAATAAGTCCATACAGCTATTATTATCAATACCAATTTTTCTCCAGTAGTGGAGAATGCGGTTCGTGTCATTGTTTCGATTCCCTTTTCGTGCGCCTTGGTTGAATAACTCCCACATTTCAGCGCCATAAGTACGACTGCCTAGCGTTGGGTTCTGTCTTTTTTGTGGTCGCTGTATCATTTCAAGTAACCAGTCAGGACAATCAGAAAGGTTATCAAAAGTGAGTGGCTCGTTAGTTTCTGTATCATTCAAAGGGATATAATCGCCGTCTGTGCGTTTGCTTGGGTAGATTGGTGTGAAGTGTGTTTTTATCTCCACGCCGTCCGCTAGTTCACTGACAATCGGCTGACTGAATAGCTCTTTGGGAACTTTAAAGAAAACATGCAAGCCGTTGCCTGTGGGTGTTTTCTCGACATAAGTACTTAGTATTTCGCCCTCGCTGTGTTCATTCCACAATCGACTGAAAACACTCCGACCATTCTGTCCGTTTTGGTGCTGGTCTAAGTCAATACAAATCAAACCGCTATTTCTAAGATTAATCATAATATTGCGGTTCGGTATTTCATCAAACCATTCGCTTACTGTGATTTCGTCAAGTGTTCCGCTTGAAGTCCCGCGGATAACAGCCCTCTCACTTTTTCCAGCGGGATAACCAGCGATAACAGAAAAACCGCGATTAATACAGTTTAGGGCTTGTTCTTTGGGTGTCAATGGTCAACCTCCTCAAAGAGTTGGTCAATCCAATCAAGTTCTGCAAGGGTGTAGCCGTTGACTGCATTATTAATCGCTATGCCTGTGCGTTGTTTTTTTATGATTCCAGCTCTGCGCTCGTCTTCGTTAGTTGGAATAAAATAGCCGTTATCAATTGAACCAATGGCGCAACCTTGCTTATGGAGGTACTCAATGCGACCTTGTAAGGTACGAAAATCAATGTTAAGGTTTTGTGCTAAATTTCTACCTTTGACAGCTCGGTCAATTCCTCGATGTTCAGCAAGAAATTTAATAATGTTTTGGTCTAATTTCTGTAAGTCAGTTATCTTCATTGAAATACCCCCAAATTCTAGTAATGGTTTCTAAAAATTGCTCATAGCTTGCTCTCTGTCTAGCTTCGCCAATCAAGGCAAACATTAAAACAGTAATAGCTTCGTTGCTTGTATCGCTGATAAGATATTCTAAATTGTCCTTATTACTTTCATTTTCAAGGACATCAATCGTAATTTTCATGGTTTATTTTCCTTTATCTGTAATTTTATGATAGCCAGTTGCTTGCCTAAAATCGGCACTGATTGCGTGCATAAGTTGCTTTTTACTCCGCTGGGTAAGATTATGCCTGTACTTGCTTCAAACTGCTGTATTAAGTCATATTTAACCGCTTGTGCATTGTAAATCATCTTAAATGGGTGTTTGCCTGCTGGTCTAAAACTATTCCGTCCGTGCCGTGTTATAGCCATGTAGCCTTGGTGGTGTTCAATCATTTCGCTACCTCATCAAATAAGCTGATTTCTCCACCCTCTTTTTCGCCCTCAAAGCGGACACCGTGCTTATATTTACGAACTTTAAAGCTATAGTCAACTGTGCCTGTATTTGCTTTCAATGGGTCTATTTTTTCGATTTGCTTGTCTGTAAGTGCTGTATGATAGGCTTTTAAACTTCGCATTCCTACGCTATCAATACCAGCCACATAAGGGCAAGCTCTAATAATATTTGTCATTTTCTCAATCCTTTAATAAAATTTGCCTTGCCTGACAAGTTACTATGTATCTATGATGATGAACTTGCATATATCATCGATTAAATAGTAAATAAGTGAAGTCTTATATTTTGGTTTATAGCGATTCAATCCGTGCTTTTCCCAATTATCAAGTGTGCCGTCTGATATATCTAAGTCTTCCATAACACGCTTTTTAGAGATATAAGGTAATACTCGCTTTTCATTTCTGATTTTGAGCTGTGTACCAAGATACTTATTAAATAAATGAATGATTTTATCCACTAAGCCACGGGCAACAAGGTTTATTAAAGTGTCATCATTCATTTTTGCCTTCTTTTTTCATAATCAAACTAGCTATTTCATTGATGTCTTCCACTCGTTTGCTCATCATATAAAACGACGTCGTTAAAGTATCTTTCAATCTATCCAATTCGTATTCCCTAACTCCTTTTTTGAGTTCGTAAATTCTTTGTACTTCATCAAAAACCATTGTTAGGATTGCTGAAACCTCAGCATTTTTTAAATTAATATCTTCAATCATTTTTTGCCTCCGTTCTTACGTTTAGAAATAACTTCCATAACTGCATAAGTGAGTTTATCTTCACTAATTCCTAGCTCATTAGAAAGCTCTGAAACATCTTCGGAACTGATAATATCAAATGCTGTCATTGCCTTGTGCTTGGTTTTTCTACGTTGTCTTTCATGGCGAATACCACGATTAAACGCCACATCATACAGATACTCATAAACAAAAACACGCATCCAGTCTTGCCAATTTTCTTTATTTGCGTTGTGATAGTCCATCAAGATAATTTTTTCCTCAATGATGTCAGCTAATTGCATAACGCCTTCTGTAACGTATCCCTTATAATCTGTTTGTTTGATTTCTTGCTTAATGCGATAGCGTTCAGCAATAGCTTGAGAAATTTTCATTTTAAAAGGATTTCCCTTTTTGATATAAAGTATTCTGGATATCCGTTCACCTTTTATATCAAAAGAAAGTAATGTGCCGTCATTGCTGGGATAGGCATTTAAATCAAATGTTTTAAATTTCATGCTTTACCCCTTAACCATTTCTACTTGAATGTCATTTTCTAAAGTTGTGAAAGTCACTACTGATTGACCGTCAAACAAGCGGTAGACATACTCATTAAGTTTGATAAAATGTCTCGCTTTGGCTTTTAACAAGTCCATAAGTTCAAAAGCGATTGAATCATCAAGGATATAAGTTTCTTTGTTTGCTGTATTATTCATTTTTAGCTCCGATTCTATTCAATTATTGATACACCGATAATGTTAGCAATGGTCATAAGGTAGTCACTGACATAATCTGATAAGTCCTGTGCGTTACCTTTGGTAATAAAGAGATTGCCTTTATCATCTAACTCGAAACTTTCATAAGTTCCGCTTGCATAATCATTAACAGCTTTGTAGATGTTTTGTATATACATTTCAACTTCTTCGATATGAATTTCTAGTTCTTCAAACATGATTTTACCTTTGAATTTCTAGGGCTAATTTGTATTTTAGGGTACAAAAAAACTCTATTTCTCGCACTTTAAAAAATGCGTGTTGAAAAAGAGTTCACTTCTTAATATGTTGATATATTTTATCTGCTTTGATATAATTTATCTATCGAGTGAAACTCTCGGTGCGGACTACTTAACTTCAAACTTTGGTCGGGGAGAAGTTTAGTAGTTTTTTATTTTACTTTTAATTTGTTTACGCCATGACGTACTGCTTCAGCTTTAGTTATCCCTTTTTCTTGGGAATAATCTCTGATTAGTTTTGCCTGTTCAGCATTAAAACTTACAGACATCCTTGTTTCTTTTGGGTCGTTGGTAGGTCGCCCTACACGTCTTTTTTCTTCCTCAGTCAAATCCTGCACCTTTCTTACTAAAATTCGTAAGTCAATCAGTACTCATTTGCCTAAGCCGTAACCCTTGATTAACCTTACATATATAATTATAACACCACTAATTATATATGTCAAGAATTATTGCACCACAAATTAAAAATAAATCATTTTTCAAGAAGTTCACTCTTATTCAGTTTTCAAAGGTCAATCAGCTTTGATTTTGCTGATATTTTTTGTTAGAATGGAGTAAAGCAAAGCCCTGCAAGGCTTGCCTTACTTATAATTTAAAGTCGTTTATCTGGGGAGATGTCCGGCTTTTTTTGTTGTCATTGTGGCTTTAATAGCTGTTTTGATAGGCTCATAATCAGAACCAGCTTCAATCATTGCTATTGCGATACTTTCAAGCATTTTGTAACGTTCCATTTCCTCTGAATTTAAGAGGTCTAGGAGCGTTTTTTCTTTTCGCCAGTCTGTATCTCTAGCTTGAATTTGCTTCTTGGTTAGTCCTGTCACAGTAGTAGCAAGCAAACTTCTAATAATGGTGTGCCATGTATTGCCATGACGTGGAAAGTGTTCCCACTCTGAAATAGATTGATGAAGAGTAACGCCCTTCGGCTTCTCGACTGCTCTTGCAATCTTGCGAGCTTGTAACTCATTTCTCATAGCTATAAAAGCAGCAGCTAAATCAAATTTGAATTGCACAACTGCTGGTGTATTTCCTAATAATGGAATAAAGAATAAAGTTTGCTGTTCGTTGAGATGATAAACTTTTCTTGCGTTTCCTCGGTTGTTTACACGGATTTCAAATCCGCGTGAACCTTTCTTCATGGAACTTTCAAAGTGCCATGTCAACGGTGCTATTTCTTCAAGTTTCTTTTTATATTTACGAACCAAATGAGAAACTGAATCATAGATAATACCTGTTTGTTCAGCAATAATTTCGGTAGTCGTATAAAAACTTTCATTACTTGCTTTAGACAAGTCTAGGCTGTCAAATAATACTAATGGGGTCATTTTTCCCTCGTTTCTACTTCGTTTAAAGACATCGCGGTCATGTATGTTAGGGCAGTAGTTTAGAGCCATGCTTAGGCTGTGAAATCAGCAAAGATACTTACAAGGACGTGAATACCTTGTGTACGTTCGTTAGATAGAAATTACTCATAACTATCGACGATTGTTCTCTTTGATGATTATTAGTAGTCTTTAGCGAGCCATTCAGCAATACGTTCATACGTGCTTTGGCGTACTTTCTCGTTACGTGTTGGGCTTTCAAGTCGCCCGTACGTCAGGCGATTAATGCCAAGCTTGTCGGCTGCTTCGCCTTTGGTTAAGTTCAATACTCCGCGCTTTTTGCGTAGAGCTGTTTTGATTTCTGACGTTAGATACAAAATTTACCTCTTTCTTAAATATTCTCAAATTGACAATTTAATAATATCATTCTTTTTTTGAGAATGCAATAGATATATTCTCAAAAAAAGAATTTATTATTTACTTAGTTATCAAAATGCTATATAATATTAGTCAGGAGGTCATCTAATCATGGCTAAAAATAGGATAAAAGAGTTAAGGAATTCTACAACCCCTAAAATAACTTTGAAACAACTCTCAGAAAAACTAAAAGAAAAGGGCTTATCTTTCACTGATAGCCAATTATCTTATTATGAAAATGGTACTCGGTTACCTCGTTCGAAAGTTGCGGATGACTTTTGGATAGCACTCTCAGAAATATTTCAAGTGGATGTTCCATATCTGAAAGGAGATTCTAATTTTAAAAATAATGAGCAAGTATATGAGATATTTTCTTTTATCGGAACAGACAAAGAAAAAGATATTAAACTCAGCGATGATGAATGGAATGAACTTTTTTCAAGAGGAATAAATTTTATTGAAAACACCCCTGTCACTTCTGTTGAAGAGATAAAAAAGTTCGAAACTACTCTAAACGCCGTTCAGTCAATCAATAAAAATAAAGGTATAAGTCCAAAGGATACTGAGGGAGAAAAATTAACCGATTTAATGTTGCCTAGGTATAATAAGCTTTCTTCCAATTATAAAAGGAAGGTAAATGATTACATAGAAGATTTGTTAAAAGCACAGACTATTGTAAGAGAGGATGAACTACCGTGGAATCAATAAAAACACCCTTCTTTACTGACTTCTACGGTTATCATCACAACGCTTATGACGAGGCTCGTGCGTTGCTGTATGAGCTGTGCTGGTTTGAGTTGGTGGGTTAAAAAAGGAGGAAACATGAAACTATCGGACTACTTAAAGAGTATTGATCACTTAGATGAAAAAATGGAAAAGGCTGTAATTATAGCTGGGTATGAGAAAATGTTTGGAGAACACTACAGACTACCACAAGAACAGTTTTCTGACCTGATGGAATTACCTTTGCCAAAATTAAGAAGAGTTATTCATGAAATGAAAAAAGCAATAGATTAGAACTTTAATAGTGCTAAAGTCTATATATCTGTAAACCTCAACATTTCTCAACATAGCTCTAAAGGTTCAAAAAGTAACTAAGGGAAATTGCCTGCTTTAAAAGGCTTATAGCAATTCACTATAAGCTCAAACCTTTAGTATTATTTAGTACTGGTAACGCAAAAGATGACACTACCAAAGTTATAAGATGTGCGAAAGTCAAGGAATGACAATGGTTGACGGATATATTGAGATAGTATAAAACAACTGTATTTGTTAGTTTTTGTCAAGTAGAAAAGGATATAAAAATGAAAGTAAATAATAGCGAACAAAGAGGAATTAATAAAAAGGTAATTGCTAAAACTATAATTTTCTTATTTGGTTTATTAATACTTCTAATGATAAGGGTATTTTTAAAAATTAATTTGATGCCGTCAATGTTCATTTCATTGCTTTTTGTAGTAATAGTATTGAAAAATCCTGAAAATAAATATATGAAAATAGGACGTATAGGTCTCATTGCCGTTTTATCGATTCTCTCAATAATTTCTTTAGTGTTGCGATGAACAGTATACTATAGCAAGTCCTAAATTTTAGGAATGCAAAATAAAAAGCGCTTGTGCGCATGATATTTGTAAATCTATGTGTTTCCAGTCACTTAAAACTGGTAGGAGATGAAATGAGAATTTTATTGATAAAAATGATACTAAGACTAAGAAGCGAACTTACAAGAGGGCGACACGGTTATTAATATCATAAAACATCAATAAATACAATGACGTACCAAGTCAATTTCTGCCAACATTTGCCAACAATTAGCAAGGGAGCTGACGCAACCAATCCTTGCATTAGGTCATAACAGCATGTAAATTTTGTATGTTGCTAGAATTTGCTGTGTATTTGTAACTACGGAGCTATAACATTTTTGTTTTGAATGGGTACACCTCAAAGTTACCCCTGACCGACGTGATGTCGGTATAGCTTTGTCTAGTGTTGATAACCTCCACAATTTTGAGGGCGTTAAAATCTTTACACCCTGAACCGCTGTCAGTTTGCTTACATTTCGCCAACTTCTTGGCGAAGATATTTCGTAATTGTCGACCAGCGAATTGAATGATATCTACGACCATTTTTGGTCTCAACTTTCTGCCACAAGTGGCAAAAACGAAAATTTCGTTGTTGTTATTAAGGGGGGTCGTGATTCGCGACTTGCTAGGGAGGAACGAATCGGAGCCCCCTTTTTTAGGGTCTCAGATAATGAAAGATACTTTCTCACATTTTTGTGATTAACCTTGTCTAAACCTTGCTAGTTTTATCTAGCCATAATCTCATTTTATTTATATGTTTTTGGTTTCACTTTTTTCTGAAACCAATAATAGGATATGAACATTTTTGTACAAATCTCTATAGGTTCACTCTAAAATATCATATTTTGTGACCGTCAAAAATGACGGTAGCAAAAACACAAACATAGTAATAGCAAGTGTTTAAGGAGTCTTAAAACCGCATAATACCAAATATTCGTGAGGTCAGCGCACAGTTGCTCTCACGTATTTCGATGAGTTTGGATTTAATTCATGAAATAAAACAAGCGTATTTTCACGCGAAAAAATGGCTTAATAAAGCTGTTTATCAGATATTTTCTATCAAATCACTCGTATTTTCTAGCGTAAAGGGTTTAATTTGGAAAATAAAAAAAGCGCCCTAGTTTGAAATAGGACGCTCTGTGCAAAACTTTAGAAAAAGTTTATGTTTGGAATAAATAGATTATACAACATATTCTATAATTTGTACATTAAAAAGCCACTCGAAAGAGTAGCTTAATACTTGAAAGTAATGACATCTCAAAATCATTATACTTTCATCTTACACTTTTTTATATTCGGTTTCAAATTAAGAAATAGAGACATAGTTATTACAATTTTTTTGTTAAACTACCTGAGGTCGCATTTTACGACTATTGCCACAATCTAATTAGGGCAAGTAACTTTTTTACTTTACCTCAACTATCGGAAATTTACGAAAGTTCATATAGTCTGTGATGACAGGTATAAAATAAATTATAGAAAGGTTTAATATGGCTCGAAAGAAAGACCCTCTTATAACATTTATGATGTCTCTAGGCGTATTTATATTGATGGTACTGTTAATCATCCTTGCTATACGTCTGTGGCAGGTACAGGCGTTTGGCATTCATCAACCTGTTAATTTAAGATAGAAAGGTTTATTATGAAGCTACCAACCAAATATAAGCCAACTGATGTGATATGGTTCATTTTAGCTATAGTAACTTTAGTTCATGCTATCTCTCATAATAATTTATTGTGGGGGATTCTTTCAGCATTTCTTTTTTACTTCGTGCTTGATCCAATCGTTTAAATTATTTTTTTTGAAAGGAGAATATGAATAAGGACAAACAATCATTTATTATTGAATTAGTTTTTATTTTACTAATTATTATTTATGCTGTTCATCAACTGGCATAAAAGGAAGAACAAGCTATGAAAAGAGATGACATCATTAAACTATCAAACGGGCAGGAAGCTACGATTATCAGAGGAGATGAGTCTGAATTAAAGAATAGTTATATCGTAAAACTTGAAGACGGAGAGCTAAGAGTAATTGATAGAGAAACCCTAACGCTAGCCAAGGATGTATCTGATATTAGAGGAAGGCATATCAACCGCAGACAATGATATCACGCGCCCAGTCAGTTAATAGAATGCGCGTGATGTAAGGCTTGTAGAAATCAATATAAGCTTATTGTTCACATTTGCAACTAGTTATTTACTACTTTTTACTTAACCATAATACGTGCAATCACTGAACCACGTTAAAAGCTGATAGGAGGAAATATAAATGTTTAAAGCAATCAAAGAAACAATTAAAAGCTTTATTATATTTTGGGCTATTAAAAAATTATTTAGTTTTGCTTGGCATTCTTTCACTTCTAAATAACTATCAGTCTGTTTCTTATAATCTGTTACCATTGATACCTTACTGTTACTCTTATTTTAGAGAAAGGTAACAGTATAAACCCTTGATATAACTACCTTTATAATACTTTGTTACTCTTGTTACCGTAAATAATACTATATCAGTTGAGAATTTAATAACTCTATAAACTAATAAACCAGTTAACTAATTAATCGTATAAGCTCTAATAACAATATTTCTCAATCCTCGTACATGCCTTGCCTGACATTAGTACAAAATGGAAAGGAAGAAATAATATGAATATTAAAGAATATATAAAAAAAGACGGTACAAAAGTGTACCGTACTAACGTTTATTTAGGCGTAGATAGTCTGACTGGTAAGCAAGTACGAACAAGTGTAAGTGCCAATAGTAGAAAAATGTGTGATATTAAAGCACGCCAAGCTATAAATAAGTTTATCAATAATGGGTCTACAATTGCAAGGGAAAAAGTGGTTTTTGATAACTTTGAATCTTTGGCTTTGAGTTGGTTTGAGAGTTATAAGCTGACAGTTAAAGCCAATAGCATACGTTCAGTAAAAAATTATCTAAAAGTTTATATTTTACCAGCTATTGGGACATACGTTTTACCAAAAATAACGGCTATGTTATTACAAGGTATTGTTAATGATTGGTCTAAGAATGCTAATACCTCTGAGATTATTAGTGGTAAACGTGAAAAGGGTAAAGGTAAAAACTATAAGATAATGCTCAATATCATCAAACGTATCCTTGATTATGGTGTGCAATTAGGAGCGATAAACGACAATCCAGCTACTAAAGTTTTCCCTCCTAAGTTAAAGACAAGGACAGTTAAAAAGATTAAGTATTTTGATGATAAAGAGCTGAAAATGTTCTTAGAATATCTTGAATCATTAGAGCCAAGTATAGAGAACCAGCTACATAATGCCTTATATCGTCTATTATTGGCTACTGGTTTACGTATTGGTGAGGCTTTGGCTTTGAATTGGTCTGATATAGACTTCTCCGAAAAACTTGTTAATGTAACAAAGACAACTTTACAGAGCAGAGAAGTGCAAGATAGCCCCAAAACTAAAGGAAGTAATAGAATTATTTCGCTTGATAATGCCACTTTACAAATTTTAGCCAATTGGCGTAAATTCCAAAATAACCATAATAAAGTGATAGGTTTGTCTGATAGTGTAGTATTTTCTTATGACGGTCAAAGATTGATTTATGAGAGTGAGAGAGTACGTCTTTCTTCTCACTTGGAATCAGCAAGGCTCCCAAATATCGGATTGCATGGTTTCAGACACACTCACGCTAGTTTGTTGATGAATAATGATGTGAACCCTAAAGAAATACAAGAGCGGTTGGGACATTCTAAAATAACAACAACCTTAGATACATATAGCCACCTTGCCAAGGACAAGAAAAAAGAGACTGCTGAAAAGTTCAGCAATATCTTAAAAGCATTATGATTTTTTGGGGCGAACGTAGTAAAAAGCGTAAAAAAAGATAGTTTTAATTAGTGGAATGCTTGTTACAAAGGGATTTATAGCTCTCTCTTGTTATATAGTTTTATTATAGCAAATGGCACTTATTTTTTACTGATAAAACTTTAAATCAAAGTTGAAATCACAAAAAGAGCCATATTTTTTGAAAAATTCACAAAGTCAGTGTAAACTTGAGATAGGTTTTATGAATTTAATGCGAGAAAGGAAGCGAGTCTTAATACTTTTTACTAAAAGTAGATTTGCATAGGAAAATATGGAACTCAATGATTTGAAAGATTCACTGACTGCTTTAAAATATGGTGAAATTGCAACTGTCGCGATGATTGACCGAGGCGCACATGCTGAAATTGAAGAGTCTATTGAAGCGGAAAGTAAAGATCAAAAGATAAATTCTGGAATCTTTAAAGAGCTTGCTGCTACAGTTAAAGATGAAAACGAGGATTTAGTGGTAGTTGGTCGTTCAGATATTGATCAGGCACTGACTCCAGAAGATTTTTCGCGATTTATCGGTCAGATGACCAAGGAAAAACATATTATTTTTGTTGAGTGTCTCTATTTGGGAACAACAGAAATTAAAGGTTTTCTTAACAGCTTGAAAGAAAATAATCTTTTAGAAAATAGTAAATTGGTTCTGCTTGATTTGCCGCAATTAGAATACATGATGTTGCGAGACAGTTTAGCTGGACAATTTAAATTATAAAAAAGTTACTGACAAAATTATCGCTCAATCTGTAAGTTGCGTAAGCAAGCAGATAGGAGTGATAGAATTTTTGTCAGTAACTTTTTCTTATTGTTCACGGTTTTCTCTTTGATAAAGGCGAGAATTTTTCATAATATCTTTAAAAGTATTAATGATTGTTTCTTGATAAGCAGAATTTTTAATATTTTGGCGAGCCAAATCTAATACGGCTTGTTCGCGAGAGTTATCTAAAATAGTAATTTTTTGTGCTTGTTTTTCTTGGCTAATTTCTTGAACAATTGTCATACGTTTCTCAAGAAGCTGAACGATTTCTTGGTCCACTTGGTCAATGTTGTTCCGAAGTTCTTCTAGTTTATTCATGGTTTTTATTATATCAAAACTAATCTAAAATTTGCCTTTAAAAAATGATATAATGGATTATATTATTTTTGAGGAGCAACAAGATGAATAAAGAAGAAAAAATCGAAGGTTATGAGTTGCTTAATTTGCAACTAAAAGCGCTTCTTAGTGAACAAAATTATACACTTTCAAACTTAGCCAATGCAAGTAGTTTACTTTGGAGCTTTTTGCCTGAGCAAGTTTATACAGGTTTCTACCTCTACAATGGTGAAAAATTAATTTTAGGGCCATTTCAAGGGTCTGTGTCTTGCGTTGAAATTATAATGGGCAAAGGGGTTTGTGGGGAATCAGCTCAAAATCGTCAAACCATTATTGTTGAAAATGTAAAGAAACACAAAAATTATATTTCTTGTGACGGTCGAGCAATGTCTGAAATTGTTGTTCCAATGGTTAAAGATGGTAAATTAGTTGGGGTTCTTGACTTAGATAGTTCAGAAATTGGTTTTTATGATGAAATCGACCAAAAATATCTTGAAGAATTTGCTAACATTTTATGTGAAATGACTGATTTTAAATTTTTTGAAGTAGGTTAAATCAAAATTTTAAAGGGTATCGGAGAAAAAATGAGTGAAATAGTAAAAAAATTTATTGCTGACCGTTTTGGGGAAAAAGAAGGAACATCTGTAAATCCAGGTAATATTGGAGATGTTCGTGAATTTGCGCAAGAATTAGGAAGTTTTCTCTATCAATTACATCGGCTACCAACAACAGATGCAAAGTCACCTAGTTTTGAAAATGCTTTTGCTGGTTCTGATTTGATTTTCTTTGAAGCTGAGATGATAGAACTTTTGAAAGTCTATCAAAAAGTTGTTCCTGCTGACCTTTTGCAAGAAAAATTTGATTTTGCAGCAAAAACAAAATGGTCCAAGAAACCTGTTTGGGTTTTGGGAGAATTGCTTACGCAAAATTTAAAAGTTACTGACGGAAAGTTAGTTAACGTCAAAATTACTGACAAAGCTGTTATTGGTGATCCAGCTTTTGATTTAGCAATTGCTTGGACGATTTTTGATGAAAAAGCACGTAAAATATTTTTTGCGGCAACCGAAGCAGATGAGGCAACGATTAATCGAGCAAGAATGTTCGCCCTCAGACAGGCCCTCAGAAATTATCAATCACAAGATATTGATGAATTGATTCAATCACGTGATGCTTCAACTGAAATTTTAAAAGACTTAAACTATAGTCTTGGGCAAGATTTCTATTGAAACAAGCGGATATGAAAAGAATACTAAGTAAAAAATTGGAAGAGAAAAATGGCATATCAAGCATTATATAGAAAATATCGAAGTCAAAGATTTGATGAAATGGTGGGGCAAGAAGTTGTAGCAACAACATTAAAAAATGCGATTGTCAATCATCAAATTTCACATGCTTATCTTTTTTCTGGTCCAAGAGGGACAGGGAAAACCTCAGCAGCTAAAATTTTTGCTAAGGCAATAAATTGTCCTAATCAAGTGGATGGAGAGCCCTGCAATAATTGCTTTATTTGTGACTCAATCACCAAAGGAAGCTTAGATGATGTCATTGAACTTGATGCGGCATCAAATAATGGGGTTGACGAAATTCGAGAAATTCGAGATAAATCAACTTACGCAGCTAGTCAAGCTACTTACAAGGTTTATATTATTGATGAAGTGCATATGCTTTCAACAGGGGCTTTTAATGCACTTTTGAAAACACTAGAAGAACCTACAGAAAATGTTGTTTTCGTCCTGGCTACTACTGAATTACAAAAAATTCCAGCAACCATTATCTCGCGTGTTCAACGTTTTGCTTTTAAATCAATCACAACAGGAGACATTCGGACTTATTTAGCAAAAATAATGGCTGATGAAGGACTTGAATTCGACGGTAAAGCACTCGATGTTATTGCTAAAGCAGCTGAAGGTGGAATGCGTGATGCCCTCTCTTTATTAGACCAAGCCTTATCGTTTTCATCAGGAAAATTAGAAGAAAATGATGCACTACTTGTCACAGGGTCGATTGCTGCAGATGCTTTAGTAACATATGTTGCAGCACTTTTTGAGCATGATGAAGCAAAAGCGCTGATGGAACTTGATAAGATTTTTTCTGAAGGAAAAAATATGCTTCGATTTACGGAAGATTTATTAGCATACCTTCGGGATTTACTCTTGGATAAAAATTCTCAGTATGACCGTGGTCAAATTTTTTCATGGATTGATATTGCAATTGAAAGTTTGAAAACGATAAAGGAAACGACTCAAACAAAAATTGCGGCAGACGTCATGACCATGCGTTTGGCTGAAATTGGACAAAATAATTTACTGACAGCTTCGCAAGGAGAAATCCCTAATCAGCTGACAGCCGAAATTGCTACTTTAAAAACCGAAATTAATCAATTGAAAGCTCAAATTTCAGCTGGTCAAATTCAGGTAAATTCAGATTCACAAAATAATTTACTGACAGAAAAAGTTAAAGGCAGTTCGAAACCAATAGCATCTAAAAAACGCCAAATTAACAAAGATTTAATTTATAAAGCTTTGGCTGAGGCGACAAATGAAGCTAGAAAAGCTGCTCTAAGTGCGTGGCCAGAACTTGTTGCTTCGGTAACTAAACCGGCAGACCGAGCTTTACTTAATAATACAGCCCCTGTTGCTGCGTCAGAAAATTTCCTTGTGGTGACTTTTCCTCATGAGAATCTTGCTAAAAGAGTCAGTGAAAATGAAGAATTGCAACTTTTTTGTGGGAATCTCTTGAGTTCAATTGTTGGATTTGCGCCAGAAATTATCTCTCTTGCTGAACAAGACTGGCAAGAAGTTCGAGCAGAATATGTTTCTAATTTAAAATCTGAAAATGTTCAAGAAGATGAAGAAGATGAAAAAGAGCCGGATGAAACGGTAAACTTAGCTAAAGAACTCTTTGGTGAAAAAGTAGTTGAAATTAATGATTAAACTAATAAAAAAGCCGCTCATTGAGCGACTTTTTTTAATCTTTATGACGACTTAAATCAACCTCTTTAAGGGGGATAAGTTTCGTTTTGTTTTTAAATTTATAACCCAAGTAAAGGATGAAGAAGAGTGGGATTGCGGCATACATGATGACACCTTGCACCCAAGTTTTACCAAAAAGAAGCATTGGGTCTTGGCCGAGTGTGACTAAAACGGTCATAATTAAGGCTAAGATTGGACCAAATGGGAATAGTTTTGCATGATAAGGTAATTTTTTAACATCTTTTCCTTGAGCGACATAGGCGCGGCGGAAGCGGAAGTGGCTAATTGCAATCCCAATCCAAGCAATAAATCCTGTTAAACCAGAGGCTGAGACGAGGAATGTAAAGAAGTTAACTCCGTAAATTGATGTCAAGAATGTGAGTAAAGCAACAGCAGTTGTAGCTAATAAAGCAATGAAAGGAATCCCGTTTTTTGAAGTTTTTGAGAAAATCTTTGGTGCGCCACCATCTTTAGCTAGTGAATAAAGCATCCGAGTAGAGGCATACATTCCAGAGTTTGCTGCTGAAACGACAGAAGTTAAAACAACGGCGTTCATGATAGAAGCTGCAATAGAGAGACCAACACGTTCAAATACAATTGTGAAAGGGCTTTGAGCAGCTGAATCTCCTCCAACTAAGTGGGGGTCGGTAAATGGAATGATAGCCGCCATCACGAAGATAGATAAGATATAAAAGACAAGAATACGCCAGAAGATAGAGTTCATAGCTTTAGGAATTGATTTTTCAGGATTTTCAGCTTCGCCAGCTGTAATTCCGAGCAATTCTGTTCCTTGGAAAGAGAAACCAGCGACTAAGAGTACGCCGAGAATCCCTCCGCCGGTAGTGAAACTACCAAGTCCTCCGACAAAACCATGATTACCAACTGAAAGATTTTTAGCGACGTCAATATGACCGCCCATAATTCCAAAAATAGATAAGAAACCAATAATCAAGAATAAAACAACAACAGTAATTTTAATGGCTGACAACCAATATTCAGTTTCGCCAAAAGTTTTAACTGATAAGGCATTGATTGCAAAGACAATAATTAAGGCAATCAGTGAAAAAATCCAACTTGGAACATCTGGTAACCAGAATTTGATACAAAGGGCAACGGCTGTTAAATCAACCGCTACGGTAATTGCCCAGTTTAACCAATAATTCCAACCTAGAGCAAAACCAAAAGCTGGGTCAACATAACGTGTTCCATAGTCTGAAAAAGAACCAGAAGTGGGTAAATAAGTGGCCATTTCACCAAGTGATGTCATGAGGAAGTAAACCATTGCTCCGATAAGAACATAGGCAGTCAGTGCACCAAATGGTCCTGCCGTGTGAATGACATCGCCTGAAGTCAGAAACAATCCAGTTCCGATTGTTCCGCCAAGGGCAATCATGGAAACATGACGTGATTTTAAGCCGCGTTTTACTTGCGTCTCAGTAGTTGAGTTTGAAGAATTTTCCAAAATTCTCTCCCTAATAAAATTTATTCTACACCGACTTGTTTGACTCAGACTCAACCTTACTCCTGTTTAGTTTAGAAAAGTCTGAGAAAAACAAAAAAAGCAATCCTACTAGATAGAATAGATTGCTAAAGGTCCGACAAAATTTTAAAAATTTTCTTGAACGAATAGCCCTCCGCATGGTTATTAACCATTTGCGACAGTCTAGTGAGTTTTTCTCACTAGCCCAAGAACTTTGCTGAGCAACAAAATTCTTTCGGCAACCTCTCCTCCTCTAAATACGCGTCTTTGTTGTGCTCCAACTCGGCGTAGATTCATATCAGTTGCGACCTCTATCGATGTGTTATTTGTAATTCTAGCGCAATTTTAAGATGATGTCAAGGAAGAGAATGTAAAATTAATTACAAATAATCACTTTCTTTGTAAGTTTATTCATTTGTCATTTATGATATACTTATGAGGATAGGACTGCTATGTCAGTCAATAAAAATCAGTCTTTTTACTGAAATTTTCTAGGAGCAAAATATGGATTTTATTCGTGCCATTATTTTAGGTATTATTGAAGGAATCACTGAGTGGTTACCTATTTCCTCAACAGGACATTTGATTATTGCTGATGAATTTATTCGTCTTAATCAATCAGCAGCTTTTAAAGAAATGTTTGATGTTGTGATTCAGCTAGGAGCAATTTTGTCAGTTGTTGTTCTTTATTTTCATAAACTGAATCCATTTAATAAGTTAAATCCAACTGATAAACAAAAAACACCACGTGAGATTCAATTAACTTGGCGTTTGTGGTTGAAAGTTTTGATTGCGGCTTTACCAGCAGCGATTATTGGTTTACCACTTAATGACTGGTTGGACAAACATTTTTACCATTTTGTTCCTGTTGCCTTCATGTTAATTATTTATGGGGTAGCATTTATTGTCATTGAGCGTCGGTGGGTACCAAACCATGAATTTTCCGTAATGAATATTGACCGTTTGCCTTATCGTGCCGCTCTTTATATTGGATTATTCCAAGTGCTGTCTTTACTTCCAGGGACATCGCGTTCAGGTGCGACAATTGTCGGTGCTTTATTAATTGGTGTAAGTCGTGAAGTTGCCGCAGAATTTACCTTTTTCTTGGGTATTCCAGTTATGTTTGGGGCTAGTTTCATCAAAATACTTCACTTTTTCAAAAATGGGAATTCTTTAAGTTTTGAACAATTTGGGGTCTTGTTAGTAGCTTGTATAGTTGCCTTTGGGGTATCAATGGTTGCCATCAAGTTCTTGACCGATTATGTGAAAAAACATGATTTTACTTTCTTTGGGAAATATCGGATTGTGTTAGGGATTATCCTTCTTATTTATGCAATGTTTAAAGCCTTTTTGGGCTGAGAATGAGATAAATTATGCCAACTCTCTTTAGTTGGTATTTTTTATTTTAAAATAGTTCTCTTTGCTGAGGGAAAGTTTAAATGTATTCTTGCTAAAAATAGAAAAAAGTGATAGAATATAACTCTGTGGGAAAAACTCACAACTTACGCAGGACTCAACCTGCGTCATTAGTCCAAAAGGAGGAAAAATCAATGACTAAATACGAAATTCTTTATATTATTCGCCCAAACATTGATGAAGAAGCAAAAGCTGCCCTCGTTGAACGTTTCGATGGAATCTTGACTGACAACGGTGCTGCAAATCTTGAGTCTAAAGACTGGGAAAAACGTAAACTTGCTTACGAAATCAATGATTTCCGCGAAGGTATCTACCACATCGCAACTTTTGAAGCTGAAACAACTTCAGAAGCTTTGAGCGAATTTGACCGTCTTGCTAAGATCAACCTTGACATTCTTCGTCATATGATCGTTAAAGTTGAAGCTTAAGAGCTTTCATTTCTAAGGAGAAGTTCATCATGATTAACAATGTTGTATTAGTAGGACGCATTACTCGCGATCCTGAACTTCGATACACCCCTCAAAATCAAGCTGTCGCAACATTTTCATTGGCTGTAAACCGTCAATTTAAAAATGCGAATGGCGAACGTGAGGCTGATTTCATTAACTGCGTTATTTGGCGCCAACAAGCTGAGAATTTGGCGAATTGGGCTAAAAAAGGAGCTTTGATTGGGGTAACTGGTCGAATTCAAACACGTAACTATGAAAATCAACAAGGTCAACGCGTTTATGTGACTGAGGTTGTGGCTGACAGTTTCCAAATGTTGGAAAGTAGATCTGCTCGTGAAGGTATGGGAGGCGGAACTTCTGCTGGTTCATATTCTGCACCTAGCCAATCTACAAATAATACTCCACGTCCACAAACGAATAACAATAATGCAACACCGAATTTCGGTCGTGATGCTGATCCGTTTGGTAGCTCACCGATGGAAATTTCGGATGATGACCTTCCATTCTAATAGGGTGAAATAATTGACGCTAAAGCGCCTAATTATTTCACGGAAACCGCTATGGCGGATTTCCTAACCCTCTTACTAGTTATTATGAAAAGCAGAATCGGCTTTTCATAATAACTAGTAATCCTAAGGAAACTTTAAACAGACATCTAAAAATAATATAAGGAGAAATAAAATGGCACAACAACGTCGTGGCGGCTTCAAACGCCGTAAAAAAGTTGACTTCATCGCTGCAAACAAAATCGAAGTCGTTGACTACAAAGACACTGAACTTTTGAAACGTTTCATCTCAGAACGTGGTAAAATCTTGCCACGTCGCGTGACTGGTACATCTGCTAAAAACCAACGTAAAGTGGTTAACGCAATCAAACGCGCGCGCGTAATGGCTTTGCTTCCATTCGTAGCTGAAGACCAAAACTAATAAATGAAAGGCTGCTTCGGTAGTCTTTTTTTGTATAAAAATTTGATAATTAGAGTTGATATTTACTGACAGAAAGCTCGGTTCTGTCCGAATTTACTGACCAGAAATTTGTTAGAAAAAGAGAATAGATTGATAACTTCATCAAGTATTTTTGATTAATACTATGTTTTTGTCAGTGAATTTATGATAAAATGGACAAATGATTGAATTGATAATAGGAGCAGTGCTCTTAAGTTTGTTAATTTATGGAATTTTTATAGAGCCTCATTTGATGAAAGTGAGACATGTAAAAATCGCTCAAAAACAAAATTTAAAAATTGCTCATTTTACCGATACCCACTTTGCTTGGCACACGACTAGTCGTCGTTTTAAAAAATTTGCTCGAAATATTGCTAATGAACAGCCAGATTTAATTATTTTTTCTGGAGATTTATTTGACAAGGTTGCTTGGGCAAAAAATCGAGATTGGACTGATTTACTGACGATATTGTCAGAACTTAAAGCTCCTCTTGGGAAATTTGCGATACTTGGTAATCATGATTTTGATGATGAAAAATCGTCAAGGTTTGTTGAAGAGTTTCTAGAAAAAGCTGGTTTTGTTCTGTTGAAAAATTCATCAGTTGTCAAAGATAATTTATCTATTTCTGGGGTTGATGACTGGCGTGAGGGACGGCCTGATTTTGAACTTGAGCCTATTGATGCAACATTTTCGCTTTTAGCCCTTCACGAACCGGATACTATTTTAGACATGGAAACAATTAAGGAATTTGATTTAATTCTTTCTGGTCATAGTCACGGAGGGCAAATTCGGATAGGAAATTGGCGTTTACGCAATAAGGGGTCAAGTAGTGCTGATGCTGGTTTGTATCAGCTCAATGACCGAACAAAATTGTATGTTAATCGTGGAATTGGTTTGACTTTCTTACCTATTCGTTTTGGGGTGCCTCCAGAAATTGTGTATTACTACATCTAAAAAAATCTGTCAGTAATTTTGACAGATTTTTTTATTTTTTTATTTAAAAATTTACTGACAGCTTTGTTAAAAATTCTGTCATTACATTTCTCTTGCAGTCATGATCGTTTCGCGTCCCATATTATCAACGGCTCGGTAGTGTAGAGGCCATTCAGGATTAAAAGGGTAGCCAAAATCAACGAGGATGGTTGTTGGACTATTGTCTTGAGAAAAACGAATAGAAAGTAAATTATCCGAATTAACCAAGTCAAAATTGATAATTGTTTCTAGTGGAAAAACGCCCTTGAGGTGATGGTCAATAATAAACCAAAAGGCATCAATGACTTCTCCAGGAATTGACGCAACGGTATCAAAACTTGCGTAGCGTCGTCTAGTGTTAGAAAATGACATAAAATCACATCCTTTCTATAAGATAAATGGATAAATTCTAGGAAATACGGGAATCTCGAATGACTTTTCGGATTTCAGATAAAGTCCCTTCAGAAACATTTTTCATTTTCATTCCGTACATCATAAACAAGGCATCAAGCAAACTAATTTGAGAAACTGTGGAAGCAACGGCTTCAGGTCGAAATGAAATTTCTTCAGAAATTGAAATTAGCGCAACATCGGCCGCTTTAGCTAAAGGTGAACTCGCAAAAGAAGTCAATGCAATAATTGGAACCCCGCGACTCTTCAAAATTTCAACCAAGTGCATTGTATCTCTGTTTTTTCCTGTATGTGAAATAACAAAAGCACAATCGTCGCTCGTTAATTTTGCAGCCTGCATTTGTTGAAAATGAAAATCCTGATGATAAACGCAGTGCAAAGGCATTCTCAAAAATTTATGAAAAGCAATTAATGCAACAGCGTTTGAACCACCCAAACCAAAAAAACCGCAAGTGCTGGCATTGAGCAAAATTTCCATGGTTTGGTCAAGTTCTCTGTTAGTGATAAGGTTTAATGTAGAATTTAATGATGAAATATTGCCGTTGAAGTTTTTTGTCAGTATTTCTTTGTAATCGTCAGTTGGTGAAAGTTCGCTAAAAAATTCATCGTTTCGTGTCGAGTCAGTGGCATGAATGGCGAGTTTTAATTCTTGGAAGGAATTAAAGCCAATTTTTTTAGAAAATCTGGAAATTGTAGCCGTAGAGACATGAGTTTTTTGAGCAAATTCCTGAATTGAAAGCCTCGCTGCACTATCAATATTCGCAATTAAATAGTCAGAAATTGCCTGATCTGATTTACTGAGGTTATCATAATAACTTCGGATTCGGCTGATTAAAGTACGCGACATATCAAGCCTCCTTCTAATTGACTACATTATATCATAGCCAGTAACACGAAACAATGTTTCATGTACTGACTATCATTTTATTGGGGCCGAACGATGCGTAGGATAGCTGTTGTCAGTTTACTGACTTACAGATATGCTAGTTGTTACACCTAGAGCGGAGTAATAAGGTATCTAGGGAGTTCGCTATAGCGTGTTATAAGTAGTGATACTCAAGATTTCTCGATTTCTCAAAAATTCCAAACTCCTAACTTGAAATTTTTTTGACAAATCAGAAAATATTTTACAAAAAATATTGTTGACAAATGAAAAAAATTACTTATACTAAAGTTATAAAATGAAAGCGATGCCACGGAGGAAAAAATGATGAAATTTGGTATGATTGGTTTAGGGAAAATGGGAATGAATCTTGTGAAAAATGCCGTTGACCATGAGATTGAAGTTGTTGCTTACGATCTAAATACAAAAGCGGTAGAGGAAGCTAAGGATTACTCAGACAATATTACCGCTGTCAGCACAATTGAAAATTTACTGACAGAATTGCCAGCAAGCAAAATTGTTTGGTTGATGCTTCCAGCAGGAACTCCTACAAATTCAACGATTGAAATGCTCTCTGAAAAGTTGTCAGCTGGAGATATTCTGATAGACGGTGGAAATTCTAATTACAAAGATAATTTAGAACAAAATAAATTACTGACAGAAAAAGGAATTAAATTTTTTGATGTTGGAACCTCTGGTGGAATGGCTGGAGCTCGTCAAGGCGGGAATTTTATGATTGGTGGAGATGATGAAAAATCTTGGACAATCATAGAACCAATCTTCAAAGCAATCTCAATGGAAGATGGCTACCTCTATACAGGGAAACTTGGCAGTGGTCATTACTTGAAAATGATTCATAATGGAATTGAATATGGGATGATGCAAGCGATTGCTGAAGGATTTGAAATTTTAGAAGAGTCACCATTTGATTATGACTATGAAGCCGTTGCAAAATTATGGAATCATGGTTCAGTAATCCGAAGCTGGTTGATGGAGCTTGCTCAAGAACAATTTTCAAAAGACCCTAAACTAGACCAAATTATCGGTCATGTTCAATCTTCAGGAGAAGGAAAATGGACCGTTGAAGAAAGCTTGGACTTGGGCGTTCCTGCCCCGGTCATTGCCTTGTCACTAATGATGCGTCAACGCTCATTACAAGAAGATACCATGACTGGAAAAGTAGTTGCCGCTCTGCGCAATGGCTTTGGCGGGCATGACGTAGAACAAAAATAATTTACTGACAGATGAGAAGTGTGAGCTAACTAGGACAAAAAACTTCTGTCAGTAAAAAACTACTGATGATGAAAGAATTTAAAAGTCTGTCAGTAAATATATAGAAGAAAAGGAGCCTAAATGCAATATTTAATAGGCGTCGATTTAGGAACCACAGCAACTAAGGCAGTGCTTTTTGAGAAAAATGGAAAAATAGTTGCAAGTAGTAGCCAAGCCTATCCCCTCTATCGTGATGCTAGTGGGATGGCAGAAGAATCTCTTGAAGAAATTTTTGAAGCAGTTTTAGTGACAATCAGGGAAGTTTCAATTAATTTAGAAGATGAAGATGAACTTTTAGCCGTTTCATTTAGTACACAAATGCACTCGCTAATTGCTTTTGACGAAAATTGGCAGCCGCTTACAAGATTAATCACTTGGGCTGATACAAGAGCAGTAAAATACACCGAACAAATTAAGGCCTCTAAAAATGGTTTTGATATTTATCGAAGAACCGGAACGCCTCTTCATCCAATGGCTCCTTTATCTAAATTTATCTGGTTAGAAGCTGAACATCCAGATATTTATCAAAAAGCAGCCCACTATTTGGAACTTAAAGGATACATTTTCCAAAGACTTTTTGGAACAAATAAAATGGATTTATCAACCGCAACAGGTACAGGTATCTTCAATATATTTGAACTTCATTGGGATAAAGAAGCGCTAGAGATGACTGGAATCAAAGAAAGTCAATTGCCTAAAGTAGTTGAACCCTATGAGATAGAAGAAAACCTTCCTCACGAATATGCCAAGAAAATGGGAATTCAAAGCAGCACCAAATTTATTTGGGGTGCAGCCGATGGTCCGTTGTCAAATTTGGGAGTAAATGCGATTAAACCGGGTGTTGCAGCCATCACAATTGGAACATCTGGTGCGATTCGAGTAGTTACTGACAAACCTAAAACAGATGAAAAAGGACGCACATTTACCTATGCATTAGACAAAGAACATTGGGTAGTCGGTGGTCCCGTAAACTCTGGTGGAGATGTTTTCCGTTGGGCTCGTGACCAAATTTTTGATGGAAAAATTTCTTTTGATGAAGTCACGGAACTTGCAGCAAACATTTCCCCGGGCGCTGATGGATTGCTTTTCCACCCCTATCTTGGAGGCGAGCGAGCACCGATTTGGGATGCCAATGCCAGAGGTTCATTTTTTGGCCTAAACTACGGACATAATCGTAGTCATATGGCAAGATCTGTTCTTGAAGGTGTTATCTTCAATATTTATATGGTTGCGCTTAGCCTTGTTGAAGTAGTAGGTGACCTAAATATGATTCAAGCGACAGGAGGATTTACAAGCTCTGAACTCTGGACACAAATCCTAGCAGATATTTTTGAACAACCAATCAATGTGCCAGAGAGCCGAGAAGCTGGCTGTTTAGCCGCCATTATCATGGCTGAAAAAGCCCTTGGCTTAATTGAAGATATCAGCGAAATCGAAACGATGGTAGGAACAAATGAAACCTACCAACCCAATCCAAAAAATTTCGAAATTTACCGAGAAATTAGTCCAATATTTATCCGACTTTCTCGCTCTCTCTTGGCAGAATATGAAAATATTGCCAATTTCCAAAGAAAATTTGAAGAAGAAAAATAAACTTGTATTCTTTAAAGACTCAATACTTCCAT
The DNA here is from genome assembly GCF_038006485.1 of Lactococcus sp. FSL K6-0773. Classification (NCBI taxonomy): domain Bacteria; kingdom Bacillati; phylum Bacillota; class Bacilli; order Lactobacillales; family Streptococcaceae; genus Lactococcus; species Lactococcus sp. FSL K6-0773. Next base: position 1,971,270 of record NZ_JBBOVF010000001.1, read on the forward strand.
ATATCACAAAAAAGTATTGAGTTAATTTTTAAAAGCAAATTGTAAGCGCCAGCAATCGTCCTTACACAGTATATTCAATATTTTTTGAAAGGAAAAAATATATGATTGATTTACTTGTACTTTTAATTGTGGTCTTAATCCTCCTCCTGATGATTATCAAATTTAAAATTAACACTTTTGTGTCCTTGATTGTCGTAGCGGTTTTAGTTGGGTTAGGACTTGGAATGCCACTCGGTCAAATCCCTGTTTCAATCCAAAACGGAATCGGAGGCTCATTAGGAGAGTTAGCAATCGTTTTTGGTTTTGGAGCAATGCTTGGAAGACTAATTGCTGATGCTGGTGGAGCCTATCGTATCTCAAAAACGCTTATTAACAGTTTTGGTAAAAAAAGAATTCAATGGGCAATTATGGTTGCCAGTTTCATTATTGGGATTGCCCTCTTCTTTGAAGTTGGGATGGTTCTCTTGATTCCGATTGTCTTTGCCGTCGCCTTAGAAGCAAGTGTTCCCTTGATTTACCTCGGAATTCCAATGGCAGCCGGACTTTCAGTAACTCACGGATTCTTACCTCCCCATCCAGCACCAATTGCAATTGCCGGTGTACTAGGCGCAAATCCTGGAACTGTTCTCCTTTACGGAATTATTGCAGCAATTCCAACAGTCATTATCGCAGGTCCAGTTTTCACAAAAATTGCTAAAAAATGGGTTCCAGAAGCCTTTGTTGTAAAAAATAAACTATCCGCCTTTGGTGAAATCAAAGAATGGAAATTAGAAGAAACTCCAGGATTTGGGATTTCCATCTTGACAGCATTAATGCCAGTAATCTTAATGGCAATCAGCACCATTTATTCTATCGCGACTAATGATGGGAAACCCTTTGCCGCAGTAACAACAAGTGCAATGAAAGCAGGAAAGGTAGTAACGACCACCACTTACCCATCAAGTTTTGTTGAAAATGTGATGATGTTTATTGGTAATCCCGTATCGGCAATGATTATTTCACTACTCTTTGCCTTAGTTACTATGGGTTGGATGCAACGTAAGAAAAATTCTGAAATTGCAGTATCGATTGCAGATTCAGTTAAATCAATTGCGATGCTATTGTTAGTTATCGGTGGTGGAGCAGCTCTTAAACAAATTCTTATTGATGGAGGGATTTCAGTCCAAATCGCCAATATGTTTAAAGATTCACCACTTTCGCCATTGTTACTTGCTTGGATCATCACAGTAATTTTACGTGTAGCCTTAGGTTCTGCAACCGTGGCCGCTTTAACAGCAGCAGGTTTAGTTCAACCAATGCTTGCATCAGCTTCTCCAAATACAGCCGCACTAATGGTCTTGGCAATAGGGGCAGGTTCAATTGCCGCATCTCATGTTAACGATGCAGGATTCTGGATGTTTAAAGAATACTTTGATTTAGATGTCAAACAAACATTAAAAACTTGGACAGTACTAGAAACGATTATCGCAGTTGTAGGTTTAGGAATGGTCATGTTAATGAGTATCTGGGTACATTAATAAAAAAATAAGTCAATTTTGACTTATTTTTTTTATTTGTCAAAGCTAGTGGTGGTATGAAATAAAGCGAATACAGGAGAGGGAAAAAGCGAACGTAAGATAAAAAAAGGTATAAAAGTCACAGTTAATTCTTGACAAGTTTAGTTAGGTTTGATAGAATATAATAGTTGTCGCAAGAGACGAGAGTCTTGAAGCGATAAGCTAGACCATTGAAAACTGAATAAAGAAGAATGACTCATGTGATGTAGTAAGATACATCAAAAATCTGTCAATCAATAATGAAAGACAAGCCAGTCACTAAGGTGACTTAAATACTTTATTTGAGAGTTTGATCCTGGCTCAGGACGAACGCTGGCGGCGTGCCTAATACATGCAAGTTGAGCGCTGAAGGTTGGTACTTGTACCAACTGGATGAGCAGCGAACGGGTGAGTAACGCGTGGGGAATCTGCCTTTGAGCGGGGGACAACATTTGGAAACGAATGCTAATACCGCATAAAAACTTTAAACACAAGTTTTAAGTTTGAAAGATGCAATTGCATCACTCAAAGATGATCCCGCGTTGTATTAGCTAGTTGGTGAGGTAAAGGCTCACCAAGGCGATGATACATAGCCGACCTGAGAGGGTGATCGGCCACATTGGGACTGAGACACGGCCCAAACTCCTACGGGAGGCAGCAGTAGGGAATCTTCGGCAATGGACGAAAGTCTGACCGAGCAACGCCGCGTGAGTGAAGAAGGTTTTCGGATCGTAAAACTCTGTTGGTAGAGAAGAACGTTGGTGAGAGTGGAAAGCTCATCAAGTGACGGTAACTACCCAGAAAGGGACGGCTAACTACGTGCCAGCAGCCGCGGTAATACGTAGGTCCCGAGCGTTGTCCGGATTTATTGGGCGTAAAGCGAGCGCAGGTGGTTTATTAAGTCTGGTGTAAAAGGCAGTGGCTCAACCATTGTATGCATTGGAAACTGGTAGACTTGAGTGCAGGAGAGGAGAGTGGAATTCCATGTGTAGCGGTGAAATGCGTAGATATATGGAGGAACACCGGTGGCGAAAGCGGCTCTCTGGCCTGTAACTGACACTGAGGCTCGAAAGCGTGGGGAGCAAACAGGATTAGATACCCTGGTAGTCCACGCCGTAAACGATGAGTGCTAGATGTAGGGAGCTATAAGTTCTCTGTATCGCAGCTAACGCAATAAGCACTCCGCCTGGGGAGTACGACCGCAAGGTTGAAACTCAAAGGAATTGACGGGGGCCCGCACAAGCGGTGGAGCATGTGGTTTAATTCGAAGCAACGCGAAGAACCTTACCAGGTCTTGACATACTCGTGCTATTCCTAGAGATAGGAAGTTCCTTCGGGACACGGGATACAGGTGGTGCATGGTTGTCGTCAGCTCGTGTCGTGAGATGTTGGGTTAAGTCCCGCAACGAGCGCAACCCCTATTGTTAGTTGCCATCATTAAGTTGGGCACTCTAACGAGACTGCCGGTGATAAACCGGAGGAAGGTGGGGATGACGTCAAATCATCATGCCCCTTATGACCTGGGCTACACACGTGCTACAATGGATGGTACAACGAGTCGCGAGACAGTGATGTTTAGCTAATCTCTTAAAACCATTCTCAGTTCGGATTGTAGGCTGCAACTCGCCTACATGAAGTCGGAATCGCTAGTAATCGCGGATCAGCACGCCGCGGTGAATACGTTCCCGGGCCTTGTACACACCGCCCGTCACACCACGGGAGTTGGGAGTACCCGAAGTAGGTTGCCTAACCGCAAGGAGGGCGCTTCCTAAGGTAAGACCGATGACTGGGGTGAAGTCGTAACAAGGTAGCCGTATCGGAAGGTGCGGCTGGATCACCTCCTTTCTAAGGAATATATACAAAGACATGAGCATTCAACTTTATTCAGTTTTGAGGGGTTTAGTGATAAACCTAAGCAAGAATCAAATTCTTGATTGTGGGGCCTTAGCTCAGCTGGGAGAGCGCCTGCTTTGCACGCAGGAGGTCAGCGGTTCGATCCCGCTAGGCTCCATTGTCAGACAAGACGTTAAAATCACTTGAACATTGAAAACTAAATAACAATATCTAATAACGATAAATAAACCAAAAGCTGTGAATTTTAAAGAATTTACAAACTTATACTTGAAAAACGATGATTATAAATCATCATGGCAAAGTTAATAAGGGCGCACGGTGGATGCCTTGGCACTAAGAGCCGATGAAGGACGTGACTAACGACGATATTCTAGGGGGAGCAGTAAGTACGCATTGATCCCTAGGTCTCCGAATGGGGAAACCCAGCTGCTACTAGCAGTTATTCATGAGTGAATACATAGCTCATGTAAAGGTAACGCAGAGAACTGAAACATCTAAGTACCTGCAGGAAGAGAAAGTAAAAACGATTTCGTAAGTAGCGGCGAGCGAACGCGAAGAAGGGCAAACCAAGAAGCTTGCTTCTTGGGGTTGTAGGACTGCAACGTGGACTTAAGCATTATAGTCGAATAACCTGGGAAGGTTAATCAAAGAGGGTAATAATCCCGTAGACGAAATAGCGCTTATACCTAGCAGTATCCTGAGTAGGGCTGGACACGCGAAATCCAGTTTGAATCCGGGAGGACCATCTCCCAACCCTAAATACTCCTTAGTGACCGATAGTGAACCAGTACCGTGAGGGAAAGGTGAAAAGAACCCCGAGAGGGGAGTGAAATAGCACCTGAAACCGTGTGCCTACAAGAAGTTCGAGCCCGTTAATGGGTGAGAGCGTGCCTTTTGTAGAATGAACCGGCGAGTTACGTTATGATGCGAGGTTAAGTTGAAGAGACGGAGCCGTAGGGAAACCGAGTCTGAATAGGGCGACTTAGTATCATGATGTAGACCCGAAACCTAGTGACCTATCCATGAGCAGGGTGAAGGTGTGGTAAGACGCACTGGAGGCCCGAACCAGGACACGTTGAAAAGTGTTTGGATGACTTGTGGATAGCGGAGAAATTCCAAACGAACTGGGAGATAGCTGGTTCTCTCCGAAATAGCTTTAGGGCTAGCGTCGAAATGTAAGTGTATTGGAGGTAGAGCACTGTTTGGGTGAGGGGTCCGTCTAGGATTACCAATCTCAGATAAACTCCGAATGCTAATACACATGTTCGGCAGTCAGACTGCGAGTGCTAAGATCCGTAGTCGAAAGGGAAACAGCCCAGACCAACAGCTAAGGTCCCAAAATATATGTTAAGTGGAAAAGGATGTGGGGTTGCACAGACAACTAGGATGTTAGCTCAGAAGCAGCTATCATTCAAAGAGTGCGTAATAGCTCACTAGTCGAGTGACCCTGCGCCGAAAATGTACCGGGGCTAAACATATTACCGAAGCTTTGGATTGATATTTTATCAATGGTAGGAGAGCGTTCTTAACCGCGATGAAGGTATACCGTGAGGAGTGCTGGAGCGTTAAGAAGTGAGAATGCCGGTATGAGTAGCGCAAGATAAGTGAGAATCTTATCCACCGTAAGACTAAGGTTTCCAGGGGAAGGCTCGTCCGCCCTGGGTTAGTCGGGACCTAAGGCGAGGCCGAAAGGCGTAGTCGATGGACAACTGGTTGATATTCCAGTACTAGATATGATCGTGATGGAGGGACGCAGTAGGCTAAGAGATGCCAGTTAATGGATTCTGGTCTAAGCAGTGAGGTGTGAGATGTGTCAAATGCATTTCTCTTTAACATTGAGCTGTGATGGGGAAGCAACTACGGTTGCGAACTCTCTGATGTCACACTGCCAAGAAAAGCTTCTAGCGTAAAGTCATATCTACCCGTACCGCAAACCGACACAGGTAGTCGAGGCGAGTAGCCTCAGGTGATCGAGAGAACTCTCGTTAAGGAACTCGGCAAAATAGCCCCGTAACTTCGGGAGAAGGGGTGCTGGTGTAAAAGCCAGCCGCAGTGAATAGGCCCAAGCAACTGTTTATCAAAAACACAGCTCTCTGCTAAACCGCAAGGTGATGTATAGGGGGTGACGCCTGCCCGGTGCTGGAAGGTTAAGAGGAGTGCTTAGACGTAAGTCGAAGGTATGAATTGAAGCCCCAGTAAACGGCGGCCGTAACTATAACGGTCCTAAGGTAGCGAAATTCCTTGTCGGGTAAGTTCCGACCCGCACGAAAGGCGTAATGATTTGGGCACTGTCTCAACGAGAGACTCGGTGAAATTTTAGTACCTGTGAAGATGCAGGTTACCCGCGACAGGACGGAAAGACCCCATGGAGCTTTACTGTAGTTTGATATTGAGTACCTGTAAGTCATGTACAGGATAGGTAGGAGCCATTGAAATAGGGACGCTAGTTTCTATTGAGGCGTTGTTGGGATACTACCCTTGACTTATGGTTACTCTAACCCGCTGGCATAATCGGCCAGGGAGACAGTGTCTGACGGACAGTTTGACTGGGGCGGTCGCCTCCTAAAGAGTAACGGAGGCGCTCAAAGGTTGGCTCAGATTGGTTGGAAATCAATCGTAGAGTGTAAAGGTAAAAGCCAGCTTGACTGCGAGAGCTACAACTCGAGCAGGTAGGAAACTAGGACTTAGTGATCCGGTGGTACCGCATGGAAGGGCCATCGCTCAACGGATAAAAGCTACCCTGGGGATAACAGGCTTATCTCCCCCAAGAGTTCACATCGACGGGGAGGTTTGGCACCTCGATGTCGGCTCGTCGCATCCTGGGGCTGTAGTCGGTCCCAAGGGTTGGGCTGTTCGCCCATTAAAGCGGCACGCGAGCTGGGTTCAGAACGTCGTGAGACAGTTCGGTCCCTATCCGTCGCGGGCGTAGGTAATTTGAGAGGATCTGTCCTTAGTACGAGAGGACCGGGATGGACTTACCGCTGGTGTACCAGTTGTTCCGCCAGGAGCACGGCTGGATAGCTATGTAGGGAAGGGATAAGCGCTGAAAGCATCTAAGTGCGAAGCCCACCTCAAGATGAGATTACCCATTCGTAAGAATTAAGAGCCCAGAGAGATGATCTGGTAGATAGGCTGGAAGTGGAAGAGTTGCGAGACTTGGAGCGGACCAGTACTAATCGCTCGAGGACTTTACCAAAAGAGTCAAATATAATATGCTTATGGTTTAAAAGTTAGAAGAATTGTTATTTAGTTTTGAATGTTCAAGGTAACATTTAATGATTTGGTCATCATTGCGATGGAGATACACCTGTTCCCATGTCGAACACAGAAGTTAAGTCCATCTACGGCGGAAGTACTTGGGGGTTGCCCCCTGGGAGATAGGCGAGTGGCCAAGTGAACTGGAGGAGCTATGGCTCCTCTTTTTTTATCTCGCTAACGAGATTCAAGAGATATGATGTATGAATAAATAAAAAAAGACCTCTCGGGCCTTTTTTTTATTTATTCTGGAAATGTATAATCACGTAATGCACTACTAATATCATCATATGAAAAGCCTTTTCTAGCCAAAGCCTGTGTTACTTTTTGCTTTCGCTCGTACCCCTCATAGTTTTTACTGTAGCGTTTGGAAACTTTTTCTAGTGCTGTGTAGAGAAGTTGGGTCTCATTTTCTTCATCTGTTTCTAATTCAAGTGATTCTAAAGCAATTGAAGAGATAGAATACGTAAAACCTTTATTCATTAGGTTTTGAATAATTTTATCTTTCAGCTGTTTTAGGGTCAATCTATGCCCAGAAGTTCTGTTTGTTTTTTCGGCAAGTTTGTAGGCAACATCTATTTGTTTTTCCTCATCATAAATGTTAGAAAGCGCTTGGTCAATGATCAGGGGATCAATACCCTTTGTTATTAATTTCTGTTTAATTTGATAGGGGCCAGCGCTTCCCATTGAAATTTTTCCTTCAATAAAATTTTCAGCGTAGGCTTTATCATTAATTAGATTGTTTTTTGTAAGAACATTTATGACCTCGTCAATTTGGTCAGTATTGTCAATTTCGTGTTCACTAAGATATTTTCTTACTTCCGAACTTGTCCTCATTTTAAAGGAAATGTAGTAGAGTGCTAGCGATTTTCCTTGAGCAAATTGGTCATAAGATTGGATCTCTTCTAAATCTGCATCATCGAGCTTTTTATCGACATTTAGAAAAAAGTGAACAATTGTATCCTCAGAAAGATATATTTTATCTTCATCATCAAATCCAGATAAATCCACACGGTAAAGTCGTTTTAATTTTTTTATTGCTGTGATTTTTCCCATACCTATATTATATACGAAAACAATTAAAAATTGTTACGGATAAACCGCGTAATAAAATTACTACACGAAACGGAAATGTAGCTTATGTACATGTTTGTAAAAGATGCTTATTTCTTCAAGGTTACAAACATCATCCTTTTATAGAGCGGTTTCATCTACTTATTTTCAATTTGAGAAGTGTAACTTCAAAAAAGCGTAATAAAAAAAGTACAAAATATCCCCTTTCCCTCTCTTTTTGTAGTAAAATTATAACAAACAATCTACAAATATGACGGAGATGAAGAAATGAATAAAAAATCAAGTGCTCTTTTAACTATGGGAACTTTAACGCTTCTGGCAGGCGGCGGGATTGTTTTAACAAACCTCCCCGACTCTTTTAAAATACAACGGGTGTATGCTGCCAGTCCCAGAGAGGTTACAGTTTTACCAACCAACTTCTTAAATTATTTCCAAAGAAATGGATCGGCCGCTAATTTTCCTTATGATACAAATACTTTTACGCAAACTTTGACTCCTAATGAGGGAAGTAAAGCGGGTAATGTAACCTTGATGACTAAAGTTGATATGTCACAAAACTTTACTTTCACTGGGAAAATTAATTTAGGAGATAAATCACAGGGAATGGGTGGTGCTGACGGTGTTGGTTTCCTTTTTCACCCAGGTGATACGAACGTTGTAGGTGCGCCTGGTGGTGCAGCAGGTATTGGTGGGGTTCCGGGGGCCTTTGGCTTTAAGCTTGATACTTACTTCAATACTGGTAGTGAAGCAAGCTTTCTACCTGACCCAACAGGTTTTTCTGGTAAATCTTTTGGTGCTTTTGTTGATGGTCTGAATGGACAAGCCAAAACAATTGCTGCCACTGCTAAGACTATTTCTGATCCGTCAAATAATAATTTTGTGGACTTTACAATGAGCTATAATGGTGCGACGAAAGTAATGTCAATCACTTATGGTGGTCTAACTTGGACACAGGATGTTTCTTCTTTTGTTGGAACAAATCAGGCGATGTCTTTCTCAATTGCGGCCTCAACTGGTGCCCAAATGAATTTGCAACAACTGCGTAATGTTAATTTTACTTATACGGTAGCTCAAGGTACTGTTATTTCTAATTATGTGGATGAACAAGGAAAGACAATTGCTCCTTCAGAAACAACAAGTGGTGATATTAACACTCCGTATACGACAAGTCAAAAAACTATTCCAGGCTATACCTTTAAGGCTTCAAATGGAGCAACAACTTCGGGAAATTATGCTGTCAATGACCAAACTGAAAACTATGTTTATACTCGAAATCAAGGAAGCATCGATGTTACTTATATTGACCAAACAACGGGACAGACTTTAAGTAAAAAAGATTTATCTGGTGGAACAGGTGATTCTTCTAATTACACCACAACTGACACCATTAAATCTTATACAGATGCAGGTTATGAATTGGTTTCGGATAATTATCCAAGTGGTGGGACAGTCTTTACGGATACAGCTCAACACTATGTTGTTAATTTGAAACAAAAATTAGTTGTAAGTTCTGAGCAAAAACAAGTCAATGAAACTATTCAATATGTTTATGAAGATGGAAGCAAGGCAGCAGATGATTATAATGCTCCTCCATTGAATTTTACAAGAAGTGTGACAACCAATCAAGTAACTGGTGAAAAGACTTATGGGGATTGGCAAGCACAAAATGGGGATAGTTTCGGAGAAGTAGTTTCGCCAACAATTAAAGGAGAAACAGCTGACCAATTAAAAATTGATGCAATAAGCGGAATCACAGCTAATTCAGCAGATATTCAGAAAAAGGTCGTTTATAAACGTAACCAAGGAACCATTGATGTTACTTACATTGATGAAACAACTGGTCAAGTTTTGACTAAAAAAGATTTATCTGGTGGAACGGATGATCCGTCAAATTATACAACTGCTGATGATATCAAGTCATATACAGCTAAAGGCTATGAATTAGTTTCTGATGATTACCCAAGTGGGGGACAGTCTTTACGGATGAGCCACAACACTATGTAGTAAAATTAAAACACGGCTTAACAGAATCAACTGATAAAAAAGCTGTCAATCAAGTGATTCATTATGTTTATGAAGGTGGAGGTGAAGCAGCTACTGACCACAATGCTACGGTTGACTTTAGTCGTACTATTACTACTGACAGAGTAACGAATGATAAGACATACGGTGATTGGACTGCTGATAACGGTGATAGTTTTGCGTCAGTAACTTCTCCAGTAATTGACGGTTATACAGCTGATCAACTTAAAGTTTCTGAAATGACAGGAATTACTGCTGATACAGAAGATATTTCTGTGACAGTAACTTACACTCGAAATCAAGGAACCATTGATGTTACTTATATTGATGAAACGACTGGAAAAATTTTGACTACAAAAGATTTGTCTGGTGGAACTGGAGATGATTCAGGTTATACAACGGCTGACACGATTAAATCTTATACAGATAAAGGCTACGAATTAATTTCTGATGATTATCCAAAAGATGGAACTAAATTTGCTGATGACCCTCAACATTATATTGTGAGACTAAAACATGGCACAGTAGTTGAGACGGAAAATAAATCAGTTAATGAAGTCATTCATTATGTTTATGATAATGGGGATAAGGCTGCTGACAACTATAAGGCAACAATTGTCTTTAGTCGGACAATCACTACCGACAAAGTGACGGGTGACAAAACTTATAGTGACTGGACAGCTGATAATGGTGGAAGATTTGCTGCAGTTCTTTCGCCAATCATTAAAGATTACATCGCAAGTCAACTTAAGATTGATGAAATGACAGGAATTACGGTAGATACAGCGGACATTGAAAGAATTGTCGTTTATCATAAGGTGCCTGCAGGAATTATCGTTCCTCCAGTTCACCCAGATAAACCAAGTCAACCATCTAATAATCAATCAAAAACACCTACGGCTAAGGCTGTAAAAGATAGTAAGCCAACAGATGTTCTTCCAAGTACTGGTGATAGTCAAAAATCACAAATTGTTTTGACTCTGCTGGGAATTATGGCAGTGATTATTTCGCCACTTGCTCTTTTACTTAGACGTAAAAAACAATAATTAAAGAAAAATAAAAGGTCTGACAGTGTCAGGCTTTTTATTGGAGAGTAATATTCATAGATGAAAAAATAAGTTCAAATCTTTTAGGATTCAAGTAGAAAAAGACTACAAAAAGAAATTGTGAAATGTTATAATAGTGTATCACACAATCCTTTATTAGTGATTTTTTATAATGGATTGAAAATGGTCATTTAATTGACGAACTAGAGGGAAAATAATTAACAAATGATAAATTTAAAAATAGGACAGGAACTTCAACTCGAAATCGAGCCAATGGGAATAAATGGGGAAGGAATTGGCGTCATTTCAGGACGACTTGTTTTTATTCCTTATGCACTTCCAGGTGAAGAAGTTTTAGTTGAAATTACTGAAAATGCTAGAAATTTTAGTCGTGCAAAATTGGTTAAGATTATTGAAAAATCACCAAACCGTGTGAAACCACAGGATAGAGCTTATCATGAAATGAGTCAATCTCACATCATGCATCTTTCTTATCCAATGCAATTGGAATTTAAGCGTGATGTTATGCGTCAGGCCTTAGAAAAATATAAGCCAGCAGGTTGGCGTAATTATGAATTGCGTGCAACTTTGGGAATGGAAAATACACTTGGTTATCGTAACAAATTGCAGTTCCAAGTGCGTCGTTTGAATGACGGAACAGTGATTGCGGGACTTTATCAAGAAGGAACACATCATTTGGTTAACCTAGATAACTGTTTGGTTCAAGATCCCAAAACCCAAGAAATTATCAATCACATTTGCCGTTTGATTGAAAAATTTGATTTACCTGTATATGATGAACGTAAAATCGGCGGAATTCGTACGGTCATGGTTCGTCGCTCACAAAAAACAGGTGAAGTACAAATTATTTTTGTGACTTCAACACCAATTATTTTGGACGGACAAGTTTGGCCTGAATTACGTGAAGAACCTTCAAAACGTCAAAAAAATTCTTTTGTTAAATTTGATAAAATGTTGTCAGCACTGACAGAAGAATTTGAAGAAATTGTGACGGTTGCGGTCAATTTCCACCCAAGAAAAACCAGTGAAATCTATGGCGAACGCACACAAATTTTATTCAATGAAAAAGAAACAATTACCGAAGGCGTTTTGGATTATGAATTTGAATTAAGTCCTCGTGCTTTCTACCAATTGAACTCTGAGCAAGCCAATGTACTTTATGGTGAAGCAGTTAAGGCTTTGAATCCTAAAAAAGATGACCGTGTCATTGATGCATATTGTGGTGTAGGTACGATTGGTTTTGCGGTGGCTAAAAAAGTAAAATCGGTTCATGGAATGGATATTACACCAGAATCAATTTTTGATGCGCGTGAAAATGCCAAACGTTTGGGGCTTAAAAATTGCCACTATGAAATTGGTAAAGCTGAGCGAATTATTCCAAATTGGAACAAATCTGGTCATAGAGCAACTGCAATGATTGTTGACCCACCACGTACGGGGCTTGATGATGCATTGCTTGAAACAATTACTAAATTCCCACCGGAAAAAATGGTTTATGTCAGCTGTAACGTTTCAACTTTGGCAAAAGATTTAGTCGTTTTGGCCAATTATTATAAAGTAGAATACATCCAATCAGTGGATATGTTCCCACATACAGCAAGAACTGAAGCAGTTGTTAAATTGACAAAACGTGATGAACCTTTGAAAATTGTTAAATTTGAACATTTGGAAGAAGAACGTAAAGCTGAAGCTTTTGCTAAAGGTAAAAAACGTGGACGCCGTCCGCAAAAATATGGTAAATATTGAGAAATTTTGCTGACAGAATTATTAGTTGCTAGCAGCTAAAGTTTAAGTGAAAATTTACTGACAGAATGGATATTTTAGTTGTTCATTCTTTTAATTACGATTTACCTGCCCGTTGTTCAATCGCTGATGATGGATAGAATGCTCAGCTTTTCTGTTCATTCTTTTATCCACAACTAAAATGCTCAATTCACTCGCTGACGAATGATAGAATGACCAGCTCCGCTGTTCATTCTTTATCCACAGATAAAATACTCCTTATTCAGTCGTATTTTACTGACAAGATTTTCGTCAGTAAATTTTATAGTTAAAATTAGAAAAGTAAGAAAAAATTATGAAAAAATTTATTGTTGAACCTGAATTTTGGGAACTTTTTCCTGAGACAAAAATCGGAATTGTTTTAGCTAAAAATATTGATAATAGTATGGAATCAAGTGCTGAAATCAAAAAAAATCTTGATGAGGCGAATGAAAATGCAGAGCAATTTTTAGAAGCGGCTGTTTTTAGTGAAAATCCTGTAGTCTCTGTTTGGCGCAAGGCTTATCAAAAATTTAAAACAAAAAAAGGGGCTAGAAGTTCGATTGAAAATCTGCTTAAACGAGTAGATAAAGGTAAAGCTGTGGGTTCGATTAATCCTTTGGTTGATATTTACAATAGTATTAGCTTGAACTATGGGCTACCTGCTGGTGGTGAGGATATTGATACTTTTGCAGGAAATCTACGTTTGACAAAAGCTGTTGGTGGCGAATATTTCTTGGCTTTGGGTGATGATGAAGCTGATAATGCTTTGCCTGGTGAAATCTGCTATCTTGATGATGAAGGGGCAGTTTGTCGCTCATGGAATTGGCGTGATGGTCAAAGAACGATGCTGACAGAACAAACCAAAAATGCTTTTTTGATTATTGAATCTGTTGACCCTGAACGCGGTGAAGTTCTAGATGCTGCAACTCAAAAATTAGCTGAATTGAGTGAAAAATATTTAGGGGGAACAGCACAGGTACTCCTAGTCACTAAAGAAAATCCAGAAATTTCTTTAGACTAGCGTTTTGTGACATCTAAAAAAATTAGATTTACTGACAGATAAGAGATTTGATAGGAAAGTTGATGATACTGTCAATAAAAAGAGCCGTCAGTAAATCTGACGGTTCTGTCATTAATTATTTTTATGATAAAATGGAAAAAATCCGAGGTTTTATATGATTTATATGAGAAAAGCAGGCCCGAAAGATTTGCTGTCAATTATGAAAATTATTGAAGAAGCAAGAACTTTTTTGGCTGATTCCGGGAGTGACCAATGGCAAAATGCTTATCCAGCAGTTTTTGATATTGAAGAGGATTTTGTGAAAGAACAGGCCTATGTCTTGTTAGTTGATGATAAAATAGCCGGTTATTGTGCAATTATTACGGGTGAAGAACCAGCTTATACTCAAATTACTGACGGCGCTTGGTCAAATCAAAATTTTGATTATGTGACCATTCATCGAATTGCTTTGTCTAACGAATTTCGTGGACAATCTTTGACAAGATATCTATTTTCAAATATTTTTACCTTGATGTTATCTAAAGGATACTCTGATTTTCGCCTAGATACCCACCCGGTCAATAAATTGATGCAACATGTCTTTGAACGTGAAGGCTTTGTAAAACGAGGACTTGTTCAATTTGAAGGTGACCGTTTTGCTTATCAATTGGAGCTTAATAAATAGATGAATAAAAAAGAACTTATTGATTTTTGCTTGTCTCTTGGGCCGACTTTTGCAGATACTCCCTTTGCCAAAATGGAGAAGGGTCAGCCAACGGTAGTGATGCGACATTTAAAGAATAAAAAATCATTTGCTTATATTTCTGAGCGAGAAGGACGAGTCAATATCGCAATCAAGCAGAAGCCAGAAATCGCAATCGAATTGCGAGATTTCTTTGTGGATATTAATCCAGCATTTCACATGAACAAAACGCATTGGAACGATGTTTTACTTGGTGGAGATGTTGCTGATGAGCAAGTTTGCAAAATGGTTGAGCAAAGCTATGATTTAATCAAACCCAAAAGATAATGATGAGCCAACAGCTCTGAATTTTAATAGGAGAAAAAATGACTTACGAACAAAATTTTTTAAAAGATTTTCAAGAATGGGTGGACCAACAAGTTCAAATTTCTGAACTTGCCATGAAAGCAGCTGAAAAAATTGCCACAGAAGACGGTAAAAAAGAAGCGAAAGAAGCTGCTATTCGCTATGAAAGTCGTTTAGACGCTTACCAATTTTTGCAAGGAAAATTTGAAAACTACAAAAATGGTAAAGATTTCCATGACGTTCCAGATTTTGGAACAAAAACATTTTAATGAGTGACTTCTATTTTTAGAGAAGTGACTTCTAACCATTAGATAAAAGGAGATTCAAATGAATTTTAAGAAGATGGTTGGTAATCAAGTGCGAGTAAGAGCTCTCGCTTAGATTACCGCAAAGTCTTATTTCTTTGCGGATAAGAACAAATTGAGTTCACCCTCCTTGAAGTGGATGAGAATGGACAAAAAGGAACTTGTGCCTTGCACAGAACCACATTTTCTCAATTTTCATAACTTCAAAGCAGTCGGGTTCACATCTTAAGGAATAAGAAAATGTTAAAACCATATGAATATAATCGAATTAAATACCTGACCTTTGACCTCGTCAATGTCTATCACTCTGTCAATGATAAATCGACAGTTGAGGCAGTTTATGCCCAAGTCGCCACAGAAATTTTGCAAATCGCTGAAAATGCTGACAGTCTTGTCAGTGAAAATAATCTGTCAGTAAAAGTTGCTATCCAAGAATATTTATCAGCCATTGATAATCCTAAATTATCAAGAGAACAAGCTGAAAAATTACTGACAGAACTTAAAACTTTAGTCGAAGCTTTTCATTTACCGAGTGAATCTCAAATGAAAAAAGCTTTCAAAAAAGTTAAAAAGTTAAAAATTCCAGCGACAAGTCAATGGGACTTACGTGATGTCACTTACTTTGCTTGGAATGAAGTTTCAAGCGGCCGAAAATATCTTTTGACCGCTGACGGGCGTGGTTTCTATGGCAGTATCTCTGGCAGTATGAAAAATATCTGTGCCATTTGCCAAAAAACAAGTATTGTCACTCAATTTCTAGCGACAACAAAAAGAGGCGCTGACGGGACCTATACTAAAAATGGCACCTATATTTGCTTAGATTCTGAACAATGTAATCAGCAAATTCAAGCCAAAGAAGGCTTGGAGCATTTTTTAGAAATCATTAAAGAAAAATAAAAATTTAGAAGTATCTTGTAAAAAAACAAGAATTCTGCTAAAATAAAAACAAGTTGACGAGGAGTAATAAAGCAAGACTTATAGAGAGAACACGGTTGGTGAAAGTGTTCAGTCAAACTTTATGAAGGTTGCGTCATTTCAAGAAAATTATGGCATAAAATGAGTGTCGTCAATTGACGAAAATCAGGTGGTACCGTGCGGAAGCACCCTGGAGAATAAATCAGGGTGCTTTTTTTGTACCCAAAGGAGAAAAATATGACAAACGAACTAACCCCAAAATTCAACCCGACAGAGGTTGAAGAAGGACGCTACGAAAAATGGCTTGAAGCTGATGTTTTCAAACCTTCTGGAAATCCCGATGCAGAGCCTTATAGCATCGTTATTCCACCACCAAATGTGACAGGAAAACTCCACTTGGGTCATGCTTGGGATACAACTTTGCAAGACATCATCATCCGTCAAAAACGGATGCAAGGTTTTGATACGCTTTGGTTGCCAGGAATGGACCATGCGGGGATTGCCACTCAAGCAAAAGTTGCTGCCCGCCTTGCTGAAGATGGTATTTTACCACAAGACCTTGGACGTGAAAAATTCCTTGATAAAGTTTGGGAGTGGAAAGATGAGTATGCCACAACAATCAAGGAACAATGGGGTAAAATGGGGATTTCAGTGGATTATTCTCGTGAACGTTTTACTCTTGATGAAGGCCTTTCACAAGCGGTTCGTAAAGTTTTTGTTCAACTTTACAATAAAGGTTGGATTTACCGTGGTGAAAAACTCATCAACTGGGATCCAAAAGCGATGACTGCTTTGTCAGACATTGAAGTCATTCACAAAGAAATTGATGGGGCTTTTTACCACATCACTTACCAAATTGAAGGAAGTGATGAGTTTGTTGAAATCGCCACAACACGTCCAGAAACTTTCCTTGGTGATACAGCTGTTATCGTCAATGAAAAAGATGAACGCTATAAACATTTAGTGGGCAAAAATGTTATCCTCCCAATCATTAATCGTGTCATTCCGATTTTGACAGACGACCATGCTGATATGGAAAAAGGAACTGGGGTTGTAAAAATTACACCTGCTCATGACCCTAATGACTTTGAAGTTGCGATGCGTCATGATTTGCCAATGATTAACATGATGAATAATGACGGAACCATCAATGAAAATGGTGGAAAATATGAAGGACTTGACCGTTTTGAAGCCCGCAAACAAATTGTTGCTGACCTCAAGGAATTGGGGCAGTTGGTTGATATAAAACCAGTCCGCCATGAAGTTGGGCACTCAGAGCGAACAGGAGTGGTTGTTGAACCACGTTTATCAACACAATGGTTTGTCAAAATGGACGAATTAGCTAAGAATGCAATTGCTAATCAAACAACAGAAGATGCAGTAGAATTTTATCCGCCACGTTTCAATGATACTTTCATGCAATGGATGGAAAATGTTCATGATTGGGTTATTTCACGTCAACTTTGGTGGGGACATCAAATTCCAGCTTGGTATAATGAAGCGGGTGAAATGTATGTTGGTGAAGAAGCACCTGAGGGAGAAGGTTGGACACAAGATGCCGATGTACTTGATACTTGGTTTAGTTCAGCTTTGTGGCCATTTTCAACAATGGGTTGGCCAGATGAAAACTCAGCAGACTTCAAACGTTATTTCCCAACAAGTACCCTTGTAACAGGTTATGATATTATCTTCTTCTGGGTTTCACGCATGATTTTCCAATCTTTAGAATTCACTGGTAAATCACCATTTCACAATGTTTTGATTCATGGTTTGATTCGTGACGAAGAAGGACGTAAAATGTCTAAATCGCTTGGTAACGGAATTGATCCAATGGATGTGATTGAAAAGTATGGAGCTGATGCACTCCGTTGGTTCCTATCAAATGGTTCTGCACCAGGACAAGATGTGCGTTTTTCTTATGATAAAATGGATGCCGCTTGGAATTTCATCAATAAAATTTGGAATGTTTCACGTTATATTTTGATGAATGCAGAAGATGTCAGCGCTGATGCTGTTTCTTCGGCTTTGACAAAAGTTGCAAATAAAACTGCTGGTAATGTCACTGACCGTTGGATTTTGACACGATTGAATGATACTGCCCGGCGCGTGACTGAACAAATGGATAAATTTGAATTTGGTGTCGCTGGTCATATTCTTTACAATTTCATTTGGGATGAGTTTGCAAACTGGTATTTGGAATTAACAAAAGAAGTTATGTTTGGTGAGGATGAAGCTGAAAAAGACATTACACGTGCAGTATTGCTCCATGTTTTAGATCAAGTTTTACGTCTATTACACCCAATTATGCCTTTCTTCACTGAAGAAATCTTTGAAAAATTACCAAATACTTCTGGTTCAATTGTTGTTGCCGAATATCCAAAAGTACGTCCAGAATTTAATGACGACAAGGCAAGCGAAGGTGTGGCGATGTTAATCGAATTAATTACAGCCGTTCGTAATATTCGTGCTGAGGTTAATACTCCATTGTCTAAAGCTGTCCCAATGTTGATTAAATCTGAACATGCAGATTTCTTGAATGCTGTTTCTCCTTACATCAGCCGTTTCACTAATCCTTCAGAATTAACAATTACTAAAGACTTGGCGGTTCCAGAACAAGCGATGTCAGCGGTCATTACTGGAGCAGAATTATACTTACCATTGGCTGGTTTGATTAACATCGAAGAAGAAATTGCTCGACTTGAAAAAGAACTTGCCAAATGGAAAAAAGAGTTAGATTTAGTGAATAAAAAATTGGGTAATGAACGTTTTGTTGCGAATGCTAAAGCAGAAGTTGTTCAAAAAGAAAAAGATAAATTAGCCGATTATCAAGAGAAATTCGATACTGTGAAAGCTCGTATTGCAGAATTGAAAGAAAACTAATCATAAATAAAAAACCAGTAGCTCAAAAGCTACTGGTTTTTTTCTACAAAAATATTAATAAGAATCCAGCGAAGACAAGAAAGCAAATAAGAAAAGTAGTCATTCTTTTACTTGCCTTTGTATGAGGATTGATACTCATACCTAAACCAAATTTTCGTGGAATCCAGAAATCAGTTTCTTTGCTGACCGTTTGTTCGCCATATTTTTGAAAAAAGAAGAGTAGTAATGCAATGCTAAAGCATTCTAAGGCAGCAGAAATTCTGACGAAATTTACAGATAAGATTGAGCAAATAATTGTACTGACAGACATTAAAAACACTAAGAAGATACTAAGAATAAGACGAAATTTATAAATAATTAAACAAAAATTACTGACAGAATTTCCTGTCAGTAATTTTTATCTTTAAGCTTTGCTGATTTCTTTTTTATAAAGATTTCCCCAAGCTGCCATCGTATCATGGATGGGCTTGAGGGTTCTTCCAAGTTCTGTCAGTGAATATTCAACACGAGGAGGTACTTCTGCATAGACTTCACGATGAACTAGCCCGCTTTCTTCGAGGGCACGTAAATGTTGGGTCAAAACTTTTTGTGAAATATGTCCAACTGAACGTTGAAGTTCGCCAAAGCGCATGGTTCGCTCTAATAAATCACGGACAATGAGCATTTTCCAACGGTCGCCCATCAAAACAAGTGCTGTTTCAACAGGACAAGCTGGAAGTTCAGAAATTTTTTTCATTTTTTTATTACCTCAAATCGTTGATATTATACAATAGTATCTAAAAGGGGTGTATCTAACTTTCAAGTGCTTACTTTACATAATGGTAGTACAATGATATTATACACTTAGGTAGTCAAAAAAGCAAGCTACTTTAAAATATAAAAAATAATAAAAAAATGGAGGATTTAACATGAAATATTTAGTAACAGGTGCGACAGGTGGATACGGTACTTATGCACTCGGATTTTTGAAAGAATTGGTTCCAATTTCTGATATTGCGGTTTTGGCTCGCACAGAAGAAAAAGCAGCCCCACTCAAAGCGGCAGGTTTCGATGTACGTTTGGCAGATTATTCAGATTTAACTGCTTTAGAACAAGCATTTACAGGAATTGACCGTTTGCTTTTTGTTTCAGGAGCGCCGGGAAATCGTCAAGCTGAGCATCAAAATGTGGTTGATGCAGCCAAAAGTGCTGGAATTTCTTATATTGCTTATACAAGTTTTCCTCAAGCAGAAAGGGCAACAAGTGACTTAGCTGCTGACCACATCTATACTGAAAAGGCGATTGAAAAATCAGGAATTGCCCACACATTTTTACGTAATAATTGGTACTTTGAAAATGAAATGCCAATTATTGCTGCTGCACTTTCAACTGGAAAATTTGTATACAATGCACCAACAGGTAAAGTGGGCTGGGCTTTGAAACGCGAATATGCAGAAGTTGGAGCAAAAGCACTTGCTGGAGCAGATTTTCCAGAAGTTTTGGAGCTTTCAGGAAAAATATTGACTTACGCCGAACTTGCTCAAGCACTAAAAGCAGTTTCTGATAAGGAATTTGAAGTAGTCGCTGCTGATGACAAAACTTTTGTCAGTCATTTAGTTGAAACTGGACTTCCAGATTTTGTAGCGGAACTTTTCCTCGGCTTCCAAAAAGATATTGAAGCAAAAGATTTAGATGTGGAATCTAAAGATTTTGAAAAAGCCTTGGGACATTCACTGACAGATACAAAAGAAGCTTTGAAAGAACTTTTGGCATAATAAAAAAATTACTGACAGACCTGTCAGTAATTTTTATTTGAGTCTATAAGATAATTTCTCAACAAATTCATAAGCAGCTGGACAGTAAAGTGTATTTTTTATCGTTAAATTATTGATTTGATAAATCTTTTTACGGTCAGTATGGGGAAATTCGCGACAAGCTTTAGGCCGAACTTCGTAAATGCTACAGAGATTGTCAGAACCAAGAAACTGACAAGGCATGGTTTGAAAAACTTTGTCACCATCTTCGTCAGTTTGGAGATATGCGGCTTCAAAGTCACTCACTTTCATTTTTAAATGTTTGGCGACGCGTTCAATATCGGCCTCTGTCCAAAGAGGGCCTAAGGTTTTGCAACAATTAGCACATTTGGTGCAATCAATTTCTAAAAAAACCTCTTCATGAACTTCTTTAACGATTTTATCTAATTGCTTTGGTGGTTTTTTGGCAAGTCCAGCTAAAAATTTCTTATGTGTCTTTTGTTTTTGTTGGGCTAGATTTTTATAACGGTCAAGGTCAATTTCAAATGTATATTTCATCATTAATATTTTAGCAAAAATTTACATGAAAGACTGATTTGTCAGTCGTCAAAGAGATTTGACATCCTTAAAAGTGTTAGGAGTTAGCTTATCAGTAAATCTTTTGATAACAATAAATATTCATTGAAATCTTAAACTAAATTTTTATAAAAAAAGCTGTCCCAAAGCTGGAAAAGTTTCACAGATAGAAAGCTAAACAAATAAGCGCTTACATAACCTTTAGTATTGTTAAAAAGCCGAAAAAGTGATAAAATGAACTAGAAAATTCGAAGATAAAACAATGCAAAAGTTGTCGTTTTTCAATAGCTAAATTCTCGTAAAAAGCGAGAAATTGAAAGGAATTAAAATGGCTCATATTAAATTTGACTATTCAAAACTCACTCCATTTGTAGCTGAAAATGAATTAGACGAAATCCAATGGCAAATCGACGGGGCAGCTAAATTGCTCCACGAAGGAAAAGGTGCTGGGAGCGATTATATCGGATGGCTTGACCTTCCTGAAGATTACGACAAAGAAGAATTTGCTCGTATTCAAAAAGCAGCTAAAAAAATTCAATCTGATTCAGAAGTTCTTATTGTTATCGGTATCGGTGGTTCATACCTCGGTGCACGTGCAGCAATTGACTTTTTGAGCAACAGCTTTGTTAACTTGCAAACTGCCGAAGAACGTAAAGCACCACGTATTCTTTATGCTGGTAACTCAATTTCTTCATCATACTTGGCTGACCTTGTAGATTACGTTGCTGACAAAGATTTCTCTGTAAATGTAATCTCTAAATCAGGTACAACAACAGAACCAGCGATTGCTTTCCGTGTCTTCGAAGAAATGTTAGTTAAAAAATACGGTCGTGAAGAAGCAAACAAACGTATTTACGCAACAACTGATAAAGAAAAAGGTGCTGTAAAAGTTAATGCTGACGCAAACAACTGGGAAACTTTTGTTGTTCCAGATTCAGTTGGTGGACGCTTCTCAGTATTGACAGCTGTTGGACTTTTGCCAATTGCAGCTTCAGGTGCTGATATCACAGCTTTGATGGAAGGTGCTAACGCTGCGCGTAAAGAATACACTTCTACAAATGTTCATGAAAATGATGCTTACGCCTATGCTGCACTTCGCAATATCCTTTACCGTAAAGGTAAATTCTCAGAAATCTTGATCAATTACGAACCAAGCCTTCAATATTTCTCAGAATGGTGGAAACAATTGGCTGGTGAATCAGAAGGGAAAGACCAAAAAGGAATTTACCCAACTTCAGCTAACTTCTCAACAGACCTTCACTCATTAGGACAATGGATTCAAGAAGGAACACGTACTGTTTTTGAAACAGCAATCCGTATTGAAAAACCACGTAAAAACATCAACATTCCAGAACTTGACGCTGACCTTGATGGACTTGGATACTTGCAAGGTAAAGATGTTGACTTCGTTAACAAAAAAGCAGCTGACGGCGTGCTTCTTGCTCACACTGACGGAAATGTTCCAAACATGATCGTGACATTGCCTGAACAAGACGAATTCACACTTGGATATGCAATTTACTTCTTTGAACTTGCTATCGGTGTTTCTGGTTACTTGAACGGAATTAACCCATTCAACCAACCAGGTGTTGAAGCTTACAAGAAAAATATGTTCGCTCTTCTTGGTAAACCAGGATTTGAAGAACTCAGCAAAGAATTGAATGACCGCCTTTAATCTTTGATTAAAAGTGTCATAAAAATCACTGACAAGATTTCTGTCAGTGATTTTTTGTATTCATTTCTTACTGATAAATCCTGTCAGTAAAATTATTATTTAAGTGGCTTAATATCAGGGCGAAGTTCTACTGTGAGGCCAACATTACTTGCAAAAACCCAAGAATTTTTATCAAAATTCGCAAAATTCTTAGTTTGTCCTGTTAAAATGACCCCCGAAAATTTAGCTGATTTAAGAGTAGGATATTTTTTAACTTGTTTAAGTGCATCTTTACTTGGGCTAAAGTCGTTAATTGTGATTTGGTTCTTTTTCGCAATAGCAGCTACTGACTTTTTAAAATCTTGATAAGTAGTATTGTCTAATTTTCCAGTGAGCTGTGAATTATTACCATTTTCAGCATAATTGCTGTTACTCATCAAGCCAAACCAGTTTGTTTGTCCAGCAGCATCAAGAGATTTTGAATCATTGTAACCAATCCAATACCAATTAATTAAAAGATTCTTGGGAATCATTTTTTGGATTTCGTTGTAACTATAAGCTTTATCAAAGGTGACAGCAACTTCCGCCACGTGGTTTGAAAGTTGTGAAATTTTGTCTGCATCATGGGTAGGCAGAATTCCATAATAATCTTTCGATTTGTAGTTGGTATTTGTAGAGAAAAAACTAGCAATTTTTTGATTAGTTGTTTGGGTAAAATAAGCATTTGAATTTACTGACGGACTCAAGGTATTAAGATTTAAGCCCCCAACATTCGAAACATTAAAGGAAAAATTATAAGATTCCCAGGGCACAGGATAACCATCAATATCTTTATAAGTATCTGAATGAAGATTAGAACTAAACACGCCATAATTATCGATAATCTGATTATTATAAGCAACATTTGGGGCGGAAGCGGTGAAAATAGCTGTAGAGTAATCAAAAGTTTTAAAGAAATTTTTTTCCATGATAGCAGAGTTCACTCGCCAACCAATAACTATAAATGCTGAAAATACAGTCAAAGCAATCCAAGTAGTTAACCCCCAACGTTTTATTTTTGTTTTTAGGGCAAAATTATGAAAATCTTTGTTGAGATTAGAAATAGATTCAGTTGTTTGAAGTTTGTGCCGTGTTTTATTGATCACAAAAATAAACAGACGAATCAGTCCGAAAAATAAAGTGATAGCTAAGACAAAGTAAGGGAAAATTAAGAGAGTACGCATTTTTAATTCCTTTCATGAGACGATTAGAGGAGCCACTGGTCATAACCAGCTTTTTCAAGTTGTTTTTTAAGCTTTTTTCGAGCTCGATAAAGGTCGATTTTGATTTTGCTTAAACTACATTCAAAATATTCTGCAAGCTGTTTAGTCGAACTATTTTCGTAATAGTATGCATTTAAAAGCTTTTTATAATAAGGTGGAAGTTGTTCAATGATTTTTGGAAGTGGGCTAGACTCAACTAAAAAAGCTGCTGTTTCCAATTCTTTTTCCAAATTTTTAATAATTTTTTGATAATGTTTACTCCGATTATAACTATTAATATAAGTTCGGATAGATGTTCGATACATAAAAGCCCGTAATTTGTCAGGTTCAATGAAAATATCCAGACTTAAAATTTTAACCAGAGTATCCTGTACGGCATCTTCGGCATCGACCAACTGACTTCCACGAGAGATAAGGTATTTAGTGATTTCTATCGCATAATCATTGACGTCATTTTCATATTCTTTTAAATTCACCATTTCCTCCTCTCTCATATATATAACAAATCAAATTAAGTTTGGTTACAGTTTATTTTAACAAAAATTGATATAAGTAGAAGAATTATTTTGATAAAGATGTAATTCATCTAGTTTTAGAAGTATAAATATGCTACAATTATAGATAAATTAATAAATTTAGAAAATTTAAAAGAATTTAAGGAATAATATGAAAGAGTTTTGGAATTTAGACAAAAATTTGCAACTCCGTTTAGGAATTTTTTTTTAGGTGCCTTTTCATATGGCACCGTTTTTTCTTCAATGACCATTTATTATAATCAACATTTGGGAAGTGCAATTACAGGGATTTTGCTTGCCTTATCTGCAGTAGCCACTTTTGTCGCAGGAATTCTTGCAGGTTTTTTGCTGACCGAAATGGTCGAAAACCAGTGATGGTTTTGGGACAGTGATTCAACTTTTGGGAGCTCTTTTAGCCATTGCCTCAAACTTACCAGGTCACGTGAATCCTTGGTCAACTTTTATTGCTTTTTTGCTGATTAGTTTTGGTTATAATCTTGTGATTACTGCAGGAAATGCCATGATTATTGATGCATCAAATGCTGAAAATCGTAAAGTTGTTTTTATGTTGGATTATTGGGCGCAAAACTTGTCAGTTATTTTAGGAGCAGCATTAGGTGCTTGGCTTTTTAGACCAGCATTTGAAGCACTTTTAGTGATATTACTTTTAACTGTCTTAGTCTCATTTTTCTTAACCACTTTTGTAATGACTGAGACTTTTAGACCGATTGTAAAGGCCAAAGAAGAAGCAGAAAATATTTTTCAGGCCTATAAGACAGTGCTACAAGATGAAACTTACATGATTTTTATGGGTGCTAATATTGCGACCACTTTTATTATCATGCAATTTGATAATTTTTTGCCTGTTCATTTATCAAATAGTTTTAAAACAATCACTTTTTTTGGTTTTGAAATCTATGGACAACGGATGCTTACGATTTATTTGATTTTAGCTTGTGTATTAGTCGTCCTATTAATGACCACCCTAAATCGATTGACCAAGGACTGGTCACACCAAAAAGGATTTATTTAGGGAAGTTTATTTATGGCAATTGGGATGATTTTTTCATTTTTGACAACGACGTTTACGCCTATTTTCATTGCCGGAATTGTTTATACTTTAGGTGAAATTGTTTATACACCAAGTGTTCAAACTTTAGGTGCAGATTTGATGAATCCAGAAAAAATTGGTTCTTACAATGGCGTTGCCGCAATTAAGATGCCGATTGCCTCCATTCTTGCCGGTTTACTTGTTTCGATTTCACCAATGATTAAAGCAACAGGAGTTTCTTTAGTCTTAGCATTGACTGAAGTTCTAGCGATTATTTTAGTGCTTATTGCTGTAAATAGACATCAGAAAACAAAAATTAATTAAAAAAATGACTTCTAAAAACAGGAATTTATCTTGAAAAGGAGTCAAGATAGATTTTTTATTGAAAAAAAACAGAAAGAAATAAAATGAAAGATTTTTTTGGATTACATCCTACACTTAAAATTCGTTTAATTATGAATTTTTTTGGGACGCTTTGCTTTAGTACAGTGGGTGGCTCAATGACAATTTACTACAATAAATATATGGGAGCGGGAATCACGGGATTACTTTTAGTCATTAGTTCAGTCATGGTTTTCTTGGTTGGTCTTTATGCTGGTCATTTGTCCGACGTTCAGGGACGAAGACCTGTGATGATTTTCTCAACTGCCATTACTGGTTTTGGTGGAGCTTTAGCAACATTTGCAAACTCATCTTTTTACTTCAATCCTTGGGTTACTTTTTTAGGATTTCTTATTATTAATTTTGGTTTTGGCTTTTTTAACACCGCAAGTCAAGCGATGATTGTAGATTTGACAACAAGTGAAAATCGGCGAGTTGTTTATAGTATTCAATATTGGATTATTAACTTTGCAATCATGATTGGTTCGGGACTTTCAGGTTGGTTTTTCCGAGATTATTTGGTTTGGTTACTTTTAGCTATCACAATTGAAGAAATCGTTAGTTGTTTGGTTGTAATTTTTTGGATTGATGAATCCTTCAATCCAGATACTCAGCAGCATAAGCAAGAATCAAACATTATTAAAGCCTATTTCACAGTTGCTAAAGACCGTATTTTCATGTATTATTTATTTGCTTCGGTCTTTATTGCGATGATTTTTAATCAAATTGATTATTATCTTCCAGTCCATTTGAGTGATAGTTTTAGAACAGCAAGGATTTTTGGAATTGAAGTTTATGGACAACGGATGCTGACAATTTTCCTAATGGTCAATACCTTAGTCATCGTATTATTTATGGGGAGAGTCAACAAACTAACCAAAAACTGGTCACGAAGTAGTGGAATATCCATTGGAATTATTTTGCAAGGTTTGGGCTTCATGATTGCATTTCTTGGTCGTGATTTAACTTGGGAACTGATTGCAGCATTGGTAGCAACAATCGGTGAAATGATTTTGGTTCCATTTTCACAGGCTCTGCGAGCCGATTTAATGGATGGAGACCAAGTGGGAACTTATACAGGAGCTTTTTCAGTGACTCAGCCTATCGCTTCGGTCTTGTCAGGAATCCTTGTGTCTCTCTCAAGTCTTTATGGAAATATTGGAATGACCATCTTCATGTTTTTCATTATTGTATTAGGTGTGCTGCCCTCACTACGAGCAATTCGGATGCATGAAAGTCATTCATGAGTTAAATATAGGTAAAAATAAGTTTCAAAAGTTAGAATGAAATTCTGATTTGATAAACTTATTTTTTTGTCAGTAAAATAATAAGAAAATTTTTACTGACAGAACCTTTAGACCAAGGCTTACAGGGAGATTCGGCTCTCCATTTGAAATTTTGTGATATAATTATTTTCATGAGAGTAGTATCAGGAAATTATGGCGGAAGACCGCTGAAAACATTGGCAGGAAAAACAACAAGACCAACCACCGATAAAGTTAAAGGAGCCATTTTTAATATGATTGGCCCTTATTTTGAAGGGGGACGTGTTCTTGATTTATTTGCAGGCTCAGGTAGTTTGGCAATTGAAGCCATTTCAAGAGGAATGGATCACGCCATTCTTGTCGAAAAAGACAGAGCAGCTCAACAAGTCATTTTGGAAAATATCAAGATGACCAAAGAGCCTGAAAAATTTCAATTATTAAAAATGTCAGCAGAACGAGTCTTATCAAACTTGTCAGAGACTTTTGATTTAGTCCTCTTAGACCCACCTTATGCTAAAGAACAAATTGTTGAAAACTTAGAACTTTTGCAAGAGAAAAAACGACTGACAGAAAATGTAATTGTCGTCTGTGAAACAGACAAGGAAGTTGAACTCCCTGACCTAATTGGGAAATTAGAGCTGACCAGACAAAAAACTTACGGAATTTCTAAAATTTCAATTTATGAATTTTGACTTTTACTGACAGAAATTCTGTCAGTAAATTAAGAAAGAAAAAAGTAATGACAGAAAAAATTGGACTCTTTACAGGAACTTTTGACCCACTGACAAATGGTCATTTAGACGTTATCAAACGTGCCAGTCAACATTTTGATCAACTTTATGTTGGAATTTTTAAAAATGACCAAAAAAATCCACTTTTTCCAACTGATAAACGAGTGGAAATGCTAGAAGAAGCACTGACAAGTCTGTCAGTAACTCATAAAGTCAAAGTCATCAAACATGAACGTGATTTGACAGTGAATATTGCTAAAAAACTTGGCGTGACAGCTCTGGTTCGTTCTTTACGTAATAGCCAAGATTTAGAATATGAAAAAAATATGTTCTATTTTAATATGGAGATGACAGGCATTGAAACCATCTTTTTCTTAGCAAAACCAGAACTTGAACCATTAAATTCAACACGGATGCGAGAATTACATGCCTTTGGTCAAGATGTCAGTGCTTGGGTTCCAGAAAATGTGAGTCGTGAATTAAGGAAATTAGATGAAAAAAAATAAAAAAATTAATCCCAAATTAAAATGGGGAATCTCGATTGGTCTAATTGTTGTTGCCCTTTTAGCTTTATTTTATCCAACAAGTTACTATGTGGAAATGCCCGGAACAACCGAGCCTTTAGGAAAAATGGTCAAAGTTGAAGGCAAAAAAGATGAACATAAAGGTGATTTTTTCCTGACGACTGTCCAAATTGCACGAGCAAATCTTGCTACAATGATTTACAGCCATTTTAATAGTTTTACAAGCATTTACAGTGAGCAAGAAATGACTGGTGGACTTAACGACGCACAGTTCAACCGTGTCAACCAGTTTTACATGGAAACGGCACAGAATACAGCGATTTATCAAGCTTTTAAATTAGCTAATAAACCTTATGAACTTAAATATGAAGGCGTTTATGTCCTTGATATTGCCAAAAATTCGACCTTTAAAAATAAGCTAGAACTTGCAGATACGATTACAGCAGTCAATGGTCAACAGTTTACATCAAGTGCCGACATGATTGCTTATGTTTCCAAACAAAAAGTCGGTGATTCAGTAACGATTGAATACACGAGAATTGACGGCACAAAGCACAAGTCAACTGGCAAATACATCAAAATTGCTAATGGAAAAACAGGAATTGGGATCAGCCTAGTTGACCATACTGAAGTCGTGACGACTCCAAAAGTTACTGTCAACGCGGGTTCAATCGGTGGTCCCTCTGCGGGGATGATGTTTACACTAGAAATTTACAGTCAGTTGACAGGAAAAGATTTGCGAAACGGTCGCGAAATTGCTGGAACTGGGACGATTGAACATGACGGAAGCATTGGCCAAATCGGCGGTGTTGATAAAAAAGTAGCCACAGCGAGCAAAGAAGGGGCAAAGGTCTTCTTGGTGCCTGACTCAGGCACCAAAAAAGAAAGTAGCAACAATTACCTTGGAGCCAAAGCCGCCGCTAAAAAACTAAAAACGAAGATGAAAATCGTTCCCGTCAAAACTATTCAGGACGCTTTAGATTATTTAGAAAAATAAAAACTACTGACAGCTTTTCTGTCAGTAGTTTTTTCATCTAGTTTACAAGCTAAAAGCAAAGTTGTATAATAATTTCAAATAATTTAATAAATTTGGAATATATGACAAAGGGAAAATGAAATGGAAAAAAATTTAAAAACCGGAGAAATCATTGCTTTTATCAGAGAAACGAAGCATCTAAAATTAAAAGAAATGACTGGTGGTTCTTTTTCAGAATCTCAGCTCGCAAAATTTGAAAAAGGAGAAACAGAGATTACGGTGGGTAAACTATTTACCGTCCTAGAAAATTCAAATGTCTATTTAGACGAATTTCAAAATCTTTATAACGACTATGAACAATCAGATGAATACAACTTTCGTCACAAGTTGGCGGTTGCTTATGCGCAAAAAAACATCGAGAAAATCGTAGAAATTCATAATTTTTGGAAAGAAAAATCTCAACAAAATCCTGAAAATAAATACTATAAAATTAATGAAACAGTAGTTAAAACCAACTTTGTAATGGTTCAAAATGCAGAGGATATCAAAAAAGATACTGATCTTTTGATGAACTACCTTGAATCTGTCAGCGAATGGGGACGCTATGAACTGTGGGTTTTTGGCAATTGTCTTCGACATTTTGATGATAATGCACTAAAGTATTACGGAATGCAAATTTTAGGAAAATCAAATTATTATCATTCAATTCATCTCAATCAACAGATCGTAATAAGAACATTTTTAAATCTCATTGATACTTGGTTACGTCGAGAAAACTTAATACAAGCTTTTAAATATATCAACCATTTAAAAGAAATAGGAATAAGTATCAATTTTTTCTATGAAAAAATTCTCTTTGAATATCACAAAGCTCATTATAAGGTATTGCAAAAACAAAACGGAGCGATAGAAGAAATGAAAAAACACGCGCAAACTCTTGCAGATTATGGTTTCCCACTAGAAGCAAAGGTCCTTTTTGAAGAAATTGAAAAATTATAGGGCTTTGGCATATATTCCAAAAGAAAATTTCCACCCAATTTTATATGTTAAGATACAGATAATAAAAATTATCTGTATTTTTTTATAGATTGGAGAAGTAAGATGATTAATTACCTAAAAAATCCACTGTTCCTGACTTGGATGCTTACCAACAAATGTAATTTAAGGTGTAAATTTTGTTATTTGGAAGATTATCAAGGAAAAGAGTTGGAGCTTGATGAAATAAATCAGGTCCTAGATATTATACAAGATAAAGAATTTACCCATGTTTCTCTATTGGGCGGTGAACCGACAGAATGTGAGTACTTTGAACATATTATTATTCAACTAGAAAAATTGAGAATTTCATACTCATTTTCAACTAATGGTCAAAAACTATTTAGAAATGAAGAGTTAATTAGAATACTTTCTAAATCCAAATATTTAAAAGAGGTTCAAATTTCTTTAGAGTCTCCCCAAAAGTTAATCAATGACGCAGTCAGAGGGAAAGGAACATTTGAAAGTGCAATAAAAAGTGTAGCACTATTAGTAAAAGAGAATGTTCCTACACGGCTTGCTATGGTCGTGACAAAAGAAAATAATTCTACCATTCAACAAATGATTGATATGTGTGCCACATTAGGGTGTAGAGAATTGCGATTAATGCCATTTATGCCCATGGGAACGGGATTATTAGAAAAAGAACGCCTATTCATGGATTATGAAGGTTTAGTTCGAGCATGCTCAGATTTAAAAATACCAGATAATCTAATTGTCACAACTTACCTAAAAGAAGAGAATACCGCTGAAACTTTAGGTTGTGGTGCTGGAACAGCTGCCTGCGTTATAAATAGTGACTTGACACTTTCAGCCTGTCCTGTAGTATCTCAAACCCAAAAATCTATCGAAAAATTAGGTAACGATGGTTCAAGTTTTGATTACATATGGGGAACAAGTTCGATTTTTAATATATGGAGAGCGGGGAAATATCGAAAATCAACCTCGTGTAACTTATGTCCGCTATTTGAGGAATGTGGGGGGGTACCAATGACTCAATTTTTCAATGGTCAGAAAATTTTATTCATAAATAGAATACTTTTTGATGATGCATTTATAACGGTTGTAGAGGTTATATTTTTCAGTGTGTATTTAAAGCTTTCTTTTTCAGATTTTTCAAGTATTATGGGCTTATGTTTGTTAATTTCGTTGTTCGTTCAGATTCCAACAGGTTACTTATCCGATAAGTTCGATAGGAAATTAATGTTAGTATTAGGAAATGGTGCGGAAATTGTGTGTCTTATAACTTTACTTTTTCTTCCTAGTTTGATAAAAGGCTCTTTATTTATTCCAGTTTTAATTATAGAAATTATAAGAACAGGCATGTTGGCTTTAGCGAGTGGTAATTATGAAGTGTTAATATTTAATATGTTTAAGAGAGAAGGAAAAACTGAAAAAGATTTTATGGAGAAATCCGCCTCATATTTTTCCATAGGAGCGATTATAGCAGCAATTTCTGGATTTGTTTCCACGGTTCTATTTTCCTATCTAGTGATTTTGCCACTTATATTGGATTTATCGATAAAAATCATCAAATTATTATCTGCTATTTTCATGTGTTCTGAAGCGATACATAAAGAAATGACAAAAATAAAAATGAAAGTAAAGTCCTTAAATCATAAATTGTTATTTCTCTTGTTCTCGCTTGCCCTTTTATTTTGTATTTCAAGGGGGACATTTTCTTTATACCAACCAGTTATGACTTCATTAGGTATTCCTCTTTATTATTATGGCCTACTTATTATGATAGTGAACCTGTCGATATTCGTTCTTTTGAGAGTTTTGAAAAAGAAAGTATCGCTGTTCAAACTTTCAACATTACTCCTTGTTTCTTTTGCGGTTCTTACTTTTCAAGGAGTATTGGTAATTGAACATTTTATACCAGGAAATCTTTTTCGTTTTTTGATTGTAGCGATAATATTTTCAAGTATGCAGATTATCAGACTATTTTCAGAAGGACTCTCCTCTTATTTTATCAACACCGCGATTAAGGATAGAGACGATAAAACAACTATTTTTTCTCTTTATTCTACAATGGCCCAGCTTTTACTATCTGCTTCTTTCTTCCTGATGGGTGTTGTTCAAGGGGGAGTTGATAACTATTTGATGACCTATTTATATATTAGTGCAATTTTTGTCCTAATTATTATGGCTTTAGGTATCTTTGGAAAGGGGAAAAAATATGTTTAGAGATGACGAACTTTTTTTACCAATTAAGGTGTATATATATTTAACTAATCATTGTCATTACGAATGTGATTACTGCTTCCTTAAAGAAATGAAGATGTTAAATACAAAGGAGATCTCAAAAGAAGATTTAGAAAAAATAGCTTATTATTTAGAAAAATATAAAGTACCATTAGTTGCTATTTGTGGGGGAGATCCAATTCTCCACCCAAAACTTATTTATTTTGTCCAATTACTATCAGAACATAAGAATTATCCAACTATAGCGACTAATGCAGTTGACGTATCCTATAAGTATTTATATCAGTTAAAATCAGCAGGAATTCGATATTTACAGATAGGCATTGATAGTTTGCGATATTCAAAATTGGATAATTACAAAGAAAACGGGCATCTTAGAAAAGTTGAAAAAACTGTGAAATATTTAAAAGAATTGGGGATATTATATGGTTTTGCAACTTGTGTCACTCGAAAAAATATTGGAGAGCTTAGTAAAATTGTGAGTTATGCTAAAGAAACAGGAGCCGAACTGTTGAAACTTTCAACTTATGATGGAGAAAATCAAGTATATAAATTAACAGAAATTCAAAAAGAAGAGTTAAAAATCTTTGCAAGACAATATAATACTGATGGGATTTATGTACGCTACTCGCCTGTTCAAGAAACATTAAATTATGTATCGGAATATCCCTCCCTGACAATATATGCAAACGGGGATTTAGCAATTGAAGAAACAGGAGATGTTATTGGAAATATTTCCACTTCTGAACCAGCTGTAGAATATAAAAAATATATATTAGAAAAATGGAGAACAAATAAATGAAGTATAAATTAAACCCATTATTTACGCTCAGAAAAACAGATAAAGCAGTCTTCAATTTCTCAAGGGCGGAATTAACACAATTCAACGATACAGGTTTTGATATTTTATTGGCAGTTCTTGAACAAGAAAGTGATAGAGAGTGGACAGATGATGAAGATGAATTTCTGAAAGAGTTAATCAAGGAGAAAATCGTTGAAGAATCTTGAAGAGCTTATTCAACTAAGAAAATCAAATAAATTTCATAATATTGGTGTAAATGTTGAAAGTGTAATAGAAGTAGTAAAAAAATCCTACTATAATTTTGAGAAACATAGCGTTCCTTCTGCCGGAGCTATATATGGTTTGAAAGTTTTACTTTTTTATAAGAACAATAAAAAAATATTTAACTCTAAAGGGGAGATAAGTACAGAGAAATTCGAGATAAATCAAATTAAAAAAACTTGTTTTTATGATGATAAATATTTTTCTTCAAGTTCAATTCTTATTGCTGTGGCATATGATTACGATAAATATTTTGGTAAATATGGTAATTGTGGGATAAGGTATGCTTCAATCGAATGTGGTGCTTTTCTGCAAAATTTTCAACTACTACTTTCAGAAAAAGAGATATACGGTTGTCCATTAGGCTTCGTAGATAATGATGCTCTGTTGGGAATAGAAGAACCCCTAATTTATTTTATTATTAATTAATCTTTGATAAGATATCCGAAGTTTAGGATTCTTATATAACTATTTGGGCTCAAAATAGTACCATAATAAGGAGGAATTTTCATGAACAAAGAAACTGTGAAAGATGTTCGCAAAGAACATAAAGAAAAACCAGAATTTAAAACAATTTCATTATTAGCATGCATGAACTCGACTTCTATCGCTAATTAATTATTGATTTTTATAGAAATATAAATCAATGGAGTGAAAAGAGCCTATATCGAAATTGATTTATACCTTTTGATAGTTGTATAAGCTATAATAAAAAATGCTCTGACGAATTCATCAGAGCGTTTTTATTATTTTTATCAACAGATTATTAGTATTGATCTAACAACAACTGTTTAATCTCATCAATTCTTGGTTGACGAGGATTAGCAGGAGTACATTGATCATCATAAACAAGGTCAGCCAATTTATCAAGTTCACGTTCAAGGTGAGCTTTATCGACACCATTTCCTGAAAGGGTGATATTAATATCAATGCTATCGGTCAATTTCTTAAGTTCAGCAACCAGAGCTTGCACAGCTTTTTCATCTGAATCATCTTTACCAGCAAATCCCATAAAGCGTGAAATTTCAGCATAGTCCTCTTGAGCACGATATGTTTCATAACGTGGGTAAGGGGTACGTTTAACGTTTCCTGTTACAGCGTTAAATTTAATGACATGTGGCATAGCAATGGCGATGGCAAGACCATGAGGAAGTCCAAATTCACCACCAATTTTATGAGCAAGTGAGTGGTTAATTCCAAGGAAAGCATTAGCGAAGGCCATACCAGCGAGTGTTGCAGCATTGTGCATGTTTTCGCGGGCTTTTTGTCCTTCTTTAGTTGGATGAGCCGGGTCATATTGATAAGACTCAGTCAAGTTTTCAAAGATGAGTTTGATCGCTTGAAGTGAAATTGGTTTTGTATAGTCAGAAGACATAACAGAAACATAAGATTCAAGCGCGTGTGACATCGCATCAATACCAGACCAAGAAACAGTACGTTTTGGTACAGTCATAACAAACTCAGGGTCAAC
Organism: Lactococcus sp. FSL K6-0773; assembly: GCF_038006485.1. Classification (NCBI taxonomy): domain Bacteria; kingdom Bacillati; phylum Bacillota; class Bacilli; order Lactobacillales; family Streptococcaceae; genus Lactococcus; species Lactococcus sp. FSL K6-0773. Next base: position 2,006,434 of record NZ_JBBOVF010000001.1, read on the forward strand.
AATGGCAACTTGTGGTGTTAATTGGTAGTCAGCAAGTGGGTACTTAACATGAGTTTCATCATCAGTGATAACTGCAAATGGAGTCACTTCAGAACCAGTACCAGAAGTAGTAGGAATTGCAACCATTTGTGCTTTATGTGGATGGTAGAATTTAATAATACGTTTACGAATATCGACAAATTTTTGAGCTAATTCTTGGAAAAGTTCTTTCAAACTTGCATCATCAGAAAGGTCAGCTTCACCACGGGCATCATATTCATAAATCAAACGACCAATCTTACCAGCATCGAGAGCAGAACCACCACCAAGACAGATGACAGTGTCAGGTTCAAATTGTTTCATTTGACGAGCGATTGCAATTGCTTCGCTCAAAGTTGGGTCAGGTTGAACAGAGCCATAAATGCTTGTTTCAACTTGAGTTGGGCGGATAGCAAGTTGTTCCAAAACTTTATCAACGAAACCAAATTTAACCATACCAGGGTCAGCAACGATGAAAGCTTTGTGGACGTGTGGCAATTCTTGTAAGTAAGAAATTGCATTTTTTTCGTAGTAAATTTCTTTTGGCAAACGAACCCATTGTGGGCGATTACGACGTTTAGCCACTGTTTTAACATTCAATAGATCGTATGTACTCAAATTGTGTGAAAGTGAATTTTTCCCCCATGAACCAGTTCCAAGTGTAAGTGATGGACGCATTGCATCAGTATAGATATCTCCGACCCCACCAATAGAATCTGGTTGGTTAACGAGGATACGAGAAGCTTCAACTTTTTCGCCATATTCTTTAACGAATGGATCATCCATTGCACCGATTTGAATTGCAGCATTATGTCCAGCACCTTGATAAGCAAGTAAGCTACGTACAATCTCAATTCCTTCTTCACGTGTTTCAGCTTTGTAGATTGAAAGCAAAGGAGAAAGTTTTTCAGAAGAAAGTGCTTCACCAATATTTTTCTTATCAAGTTCAAAAAGAAGGACATCTTTATCTTTAGGAACTTTGACACCAGCTTGTTCAGCAATCCATTGACCAGAACGACCGGCAACAGGACCAGTTACTCCAAAACCTTCACCAGCACGTTCAACAAAAACGAAACTTTCAATAGCTTTGTAGTCTTTTTTAGGAACCATATAAGCGCCTTGTTCTTGCATTTTAGCAATAAATTCATCATAAACTGAAGCATCAATAACAGCTGAATTTTCAGTGGCACAAATCATCCCATTATCAAAACGTTTTGAAAGCAAAAGGTCTTCAACGGCACGTTCAATATTTGCAGTTGCATCAACATAAACAGCACCATTACCAGCTCCAACACCGAGTGAAGGGTTACCAGATTTGAGTGCGGCGTTTACCATTCCTGGGCCACCAGTTGCAAGGATTGTTGCAAGTCCACGGTTTTGAATCAAGGCGGTAGTCATGTCAAGACTTGGTACTTCAATCCATTGAATAAAGTCTTCCGGTGCACCAGCTTCAATTGCAGCATCGTAAACAATTTTTGCTGCATGGCTTGAACATTTTTGAGCTTGTGGGTGGAAAGCGAAAACAATAGCATTACGTGTTTTTGCAGTCAATAAAGATTTAAAGATTGCTGTTGATGTTGGATTAGTCGTTGGAACGATACCAGCAAGTACACCGAGAGGGCTTGCGATTTCAACAGATCCAGCAACCTTGTTTTCAGAAATGACACCAACAGTTTTGTCATTTTTAATTGCGTTATAAACAGATTCAGAAGCAAAGTGGTTTTTGGTATCTTTGTCTTCGACAACACCACGACCAGTTTCGTTAACGGCTTCATGAGCGAGTTCTAGAGAATGTTTGCTTGCTGCAAGAGCCATTGCAGCGACAATAGTATCGACTTGAGTTTGTGTATATCCTTCAAATTTAAGAACAGCAGCTTGTGCTTTTTTGACTAATTTGTCAGTATAAGCAACAGCTTCTTGGAATTTTGCGGCTTTTTCTTCAGCGCTTAAAACTTTCTTTGCAGCTGGAGCGGCTTTTTTAGTTGCCATATTTGTAGGTTCTCCTTTGTGATTTCATTCACTTTCTTTTACGTGAATAGTTTAACAAAGTTTTTTATAGATGTCAAGTAATATTGTGATAGTTTTTACAAAAACACTCATCAAAAGTTTAGAAAGCGGTTTATAACAAGCTTTACTGAAGAAAAAAAGATTGCTAATTCTTTGAGAGGAATTAGCAATCTTTTTTAGTTTATCAGTCAAACTTTGTAAAAAAATAAATTTTTATAGTGGTAAAACACAAGTGATTTCAGGAGCGTAAAAATCTTTTTGTTCCAAAGTTAAAGTACCGGTTTTTTTATCTCGCAAGAAAAGAGATAAATTATCAGATTCTTGATGAGCGACAATGATATAATCTTCAGTTTTGTTGAAATTAAAATCGCGAGGGATATGACCTTCAGTATTTGTCCAGCCAATAGTTTCAAGTTTTGTACCAAGAGGACTTACTTTGTAAGTTGTCAAAGAATCATGTCCACGATTAGAAGTATAGAGGAATTTACCGTCAGATGAAATACGGATGGCAGCAACACCATTTGCTCCATGATAATCTTCAGGTAGGGTGCCAATTGTTTGAAGACGAGCAAAGCGTCCTTTTTCTTCATTGTAACTTAAAACTTCAATTGTTGAATTTAACTCTCCAACCAAATAAGCGATTTTACCATTTGGATGGAAAGTAATATGACGAGCACCCATTCCTTTTTCTGCCCGATAAATTGTAGCAATATTGAGTTTACCTTCACCAATGACATCATAAACAGTGACTTCATCTGTTCCCAAATCACAGGTGACAAGTCGTCCGTCAGGAGTCAAATCCGAATAATGAACGTGTGAGCTAGATTGCTCAGGACGTGGCCCAGAACCGGTATGTTTCACTGTATCCGTTAATCGGAGTGAGCCATTAGCTTGAATCTTATAAACACGAACTTCTCCAAGATGATAGTTCGCTCCGTAAACTAATTGGCGCGCTTCGTCCACGGCAACATAGCAGAGTGGAGCTCCCGTGGTTGTGACATTTCCGAGATGAGTAGCAGTTTCGCCATCAAAATCAAAGGCGGCGATTCCTCCACCATTACTATCTGCTGCACAAGTATAGAGGTGTCCCTTTTCATCGAGAGTGATATAAGTAGGGTTTTGAACCGCAGCGACTTCATTTAATGATGATAATTCAGCAGCTTTAGTGTCCAAAAGAACACTATATACGCCTTTAGATACACGTTTTGTATAGCCGCCTAAAAGGATTTTTTCTTTCATATTTCTCTCCTCACAAACTAATTTATTTACTATAATTATTTTATCACAAAAAAAGCGGTTTCAGCAAAAATATTAATTTTTTTCTTAGAAAAAAATTTAAAAACTTACTCTTTTAGTGATTATAGAGCCTAAATTAACAATTAAATTTGTCAGATAATAGGAGTGGTTAGAAAAATAGATTTACTGAACAATAGAAGCATGAATAGATACTTGCAAAAATAGGTCAAACAATGTATAATGATAGAGTTGCTATGCAACCATCTCGCATTTCGTCTCGACAAAGTCGTAGTGTACGCAAGTATTGCGGCTGCGGATGACAGATGAAAGAGGAAAAACTATTTTAAAAGGAGACATTAACATGTCAGTTATTTCAATGAAACAACTTCTTGAAGCTGGTGTTCACTTCGGTCACCAAACTCGTCGTTGGAACCCAAAAATGAAACCATACATCTTCACAGAACGTAATGGTATCCACGTTATCGACCTTCAAAAAACTGTAAAACTTGTTGACGATGCTTACAACTATGTAAAAAACGCTTCACAAGAAGGTGCAGTAGTTCTTTTTGTTGGTACTAAAAAACAAGCTGCAGAAGCAGTTAAAGAAGAAGCTCTCCGCGCTGGTCAATACTACGTAAACCACCGTTGGTTGGGTGGTATGCTCACTAACTGGAACACTATCCAAACACGTGTGACACGCCTTAAAGAAATCAACAAAATGGAAGAAGAAGGAACTTTCGAAGTTTTACCTAAGAAAGAAGTAGTTCTTCTTAACAAAGAACGCGAACGCCTTGAAAAATTCATCGGTGGTATCGCTGATATGCCTCGTATTCCAGATGTTATGTACATCGTTGACCCACATGCTGAACAAATCGCAGTTAAAGAAGCTAAAACTTTGGGAATCCCAGTTGTAGCAATGGTTGACACAAACGCAGATCCAGAACCAATCGACGTAGTTATTCCTGCAAATGATGATGCTATCCGTGCTGTTAAATTGATTACAGCTAAAATGGCAGACGCTATCATTGAAGGACGTCAAGGTGAAGATGCAGCGGAAGATTTCGTAGCAGAAGAAGCAGCTTCAGAAGAATCACTTGAAGAACTTGCTGAAATCGTTGAAGGTAAATAATTTTAACTTCAACTTATACTAATTAAGTAACTACAACAGGCGAGGCCTTACGCCTCGCCTGTTTTTTTAAATAAAACTACTGTCAATACTGACAGAAAAAACACATAGGAGATTTACAAAATGGCAGTAACAGCAGCTCAAGTAAAAGAATTACGTGAAAAAACTGGTGCAGGAATCATGGACGCTAAACGCGCTCTTGTTGAAACTGACGGAAATATGGAAGCGGCAGCAGAACTTCTTCGTGAAAAAGGGATTGCGAAAGCAGCTAAAAAAGCTGATCGTGTAGCCGCTGAAGGACTTACAGGAATTGCTGTAAACGGAAATGTTGCAGCGATTGTTGAATTGAACTCAGAAACAGACTTCGTAGCTAAAAATGATCAATTTATTGCCTTGGTTAAAGAAACAGCAGAACTTATTGCGTCTAAAAAACCAGCAACTAACGAAGAAGCATTGGCACTTGAAACAGCTTCAGGTATTACTCTTGAAGCAGAACTTGTTCAAGCAACTGCTACAATCGGAGAAAAAATTACTTTCCGTCGTTTTGCAGTAATTGAAAAAACTGATGCTCAACACTTTGGAGCTTACCAACATAACGGTGGTAAAATTGGGGTTGTTTCTGTCGTTGAAGGTGCAGATGAAACACTTGCTAAGCAAGTATCAATGCATATCGCTGCAATGAACCCTACAGTTCTTTCAGCTGATGAACTTGATTCAGAATTTGTTAAAGCTGAATTAGCACAAATGAACCACAAGATTGATGAAGACAACGCTAGCCGTGTACTTGTTAACAAACCAGAACTTCCACACCATGAATTTGGTTCTAAGAGCCAATTGACAGAAGAAGTTCTTGCAGCAGCGAAAGCTTCATTTGAAGAAGAACTCAAAGCTGAAGGAAAACCAGAAAAAATCTGGGACAAAATTCTTCCAGGTAAAATGGCTAAATTCATCGTTGACAATACAAAAGTTGACCAACAATTTGCTCTTCTTGCACAACTTTACATCATGGATGACAGCAAAACTGTCGAAGCTTTCCTTGAATCAAAAGGAGCTAAAGCAATTGCATTCACACGTTTTGAAGTTGGTGAAGGAATTGAAAAAGCTGAAACAGACTTCGCAGCAGAAGTTGAAGCAGCAAAAGCAGGACTTTAATTTAATTAAAAAGCAGCCTCTAGAGGTTGCTTTTTTTATTTTGAAAATAAAAAACGGCTTTTCGGTTAGAAAACTAAGAAAATAGTGTATTTCTTTGAAGCAATATGCTATAATTATATTTGAGATTTTCTATCTATTTAAAATCTATCTAACCTAAGTAATTAAACTATTTTTAAGTAATTAAATCATTTTATGGAGTAAAGCATGTCAAGTACTGTCATTATCCTCATTGTTGTCTTATTAGTTATTCTCGTAGCCTTTTATGCTTTTGCAATATTAATGCGAAAGAAAACAGAAGACCGCATACTAGCCTTAGAAGAGCGAAAGGAATCGCTTTTCGATTTGCCTGTTCAAGAAGAAATTGATTCTGTTAAAAAAATGCATCTCGTCGGACAATCGCAAACAATTTTCCGTGAATGGAACCAAAAATGGCTTGACTTATCATCAAATTCTTTTGCTGATTTGGAAGAACATATTTTTGAAGCTGAACAATTAAACGATTCATTTCATTTTTTCCGTGCTCGTGAATCTGTAGCGGATAGTGAGGCACAAATTGAATTAATGGAAGGTGATGTCGAAGGAATTCGTCAAGGTGTTGCTCAACTTGTTGAACAAGAAAAGCGTAATTCAAATAAAATTCAAGAATCCCTTGATTTATATGATAACTTACGTAGCGATATTGCTGACAATGCAGATTTGTATGGAACAGTTATTACTGAACTTGAAAAACATTTAGCCAATATCGAAACAGAATTTTCTCAGTTTGTAACGCTAAACTCAACAGGAGATCCGATTGAAGCGGCTGAAGTTTTGGAGACTGCTGAAGAACATACGATTGCTTTACGTGCAATTACAGAGCAAATTCCATCATTTATTAAAACAATTGAAAAAGATGTTCCTAAACGACTTGAAGAATTGCAAGAAGCGAGTGATAAATTCGTTGCAGAAGAATACATTCTTCCCGATAATGTCAACATTAAAGAAAGAATGGATGATTTACATGATCATCTCGTTGAAAGTAGTTCATTATTAGAACAATTTGAACTAGATCGAGTAGAAGCTGAACTTGGTTTAATTCAAGAAAAAGTTGAAGAACTTTATGCTATTTTTGAAAGAGAATATAGCGCACGTCGAAATGTTGAAAAACGTTCATCAGTTCTCAAAGAATATATTGAACATATCAGAGCAAATAATAAAAATCTTCTCCTTGAAATTGACCATGTTACACAAGCCTATATCCTTTCTGGAAACGAAAAAGGATATGTTAGAGGTTATCAAGAACATTTAGAATCTCTTGACTCAGATGTTGATGAAATTCTAGGAAATATTCAAGCTAAAACAATGCCTTACTCAATTCTTTCTCGTAGAGTAAATTCAGTAGTCAATGCGCTTGAAGATATTGAGAAGAACCAAATTAAGATTAGTGATACCCTTACAGGACTCAGAGATGAAGAAAGAGCAGCTCAAGAAATTGCAGAACGCTTTGATTCTGAACTCCGTACAATAAAACGTTATGTTGAAAAATGTAATCTCCCTGGTCTTCCTAAAGATTATCTCGACTTGTTCTTCACAACAGGAGATCGAGTACAAAATCTTTTCAAAGAATTAGGACGAGTTAGAATCAACATTGATACAATTAATCATCTTGTTGACGTAAGCACTGAAGATATGCACGTTTTAAAAGAAGCAACGACTAATTTGACTGACCATGCGGTATTAGCTGAACAATTGATTCAATATGCTAATCGGTATAAAGCTGCAAATGAACAAGTAGCACAAGGGATCTCAAGAGCGCTTCAATTATTTGAAAACAGCCGTGACTATGATGGTTCATTTGATGAAATTTCAAAAACGCTAGAACTTGTAGAACCAGGTGCAGCTTCTAGAATTTCAGGAGTTTATTTTAAAAATAAACCTACTCCTGATTACTTATAAAATAAAAAAGCAAGGTAAATAGCCTTGCTTTTATTTATTGGGTTATAAATTCTGAATATTCGCATAATATCGTTAGGTAAAACACGTAAAAATTATTATAATGTAATAAAAGCCATAAAAATGTCTTGGAAGGATAGATATGAAAATAGCTCATTATAATAAGATGCTCCCTGACTGTTTATTAGATATACATTCTCCACCCCTATCTTCTTACTAATAAATCAAATAAAGATAATATAAAAGGAGAACTTTCCAATGACATATTACTTGGAAGAAGAGGGTTTTGAAATTCTGTTTTCAGAAATGAAACCTATAGTCATGAAATTAATGAAACAAATTCGCATTAGAACATGGAAAATAGAGGATTATCTTCAAGAGGGGATGATTATTTTACATCTTCTATTAGAAGAGCAGAGCGATGGTCAAAAGCTGCATACAAAATTTAAGGTAAAGTATCATCAAAGATTAATAGATGAATTAAGGCGAAGTTATGCAAAGAAACGAAGCCATGACCATTTTATAGGTTTAGATGTTTATGAATGCTCAGACTGGATAAATTCAGGTGATACTAGTCCAGATAATGAAGTGGTCTTCAATCATTTGCTGGCAGAAGTATATGAAGGTTTGAGCGCACATTATCAAGACTTACTACTTCGACAAATGCGAGGAGAAGAACTAACTCGCATGGAACGGTATCGCCTTCGTGAAAAAATAAAGGCTATTTTATTTTCAGAAGACGAAGAGTGAAGAGGAATTCCCTATTTTAGTAAAAATAGGGAGTTTTTTGATAAGAGAAGAAAAAAGCAAGTTAAAAAAGACTTATTTTTTTTAATTTGTCAAAGCTAGTGGTGGTATGAAATAAAGCGAATACAGGAGAGGGAAAAAGCGAACGTAAGATAAAAAAAGGTATAAAAGTCACAGTTAATTCTTGACAAGTTTAGTTAGGTTTGATAGAATATAATAGTTGTCGCAAGAGACGAGAGTCTTGAAGCGATAAGCTAGACCATTGAAAACTGAATAAAGAAGAATGACTCATGTGATGTAGTAAGATACATCAAAAATCTGTCAATCAATAATGAAAGACAAGCCAGTCACTAAGGTGACTTAAATACTTTATTTGAGAGTTTGATCCTGGCTCAGGACGAACGCTGGCGGCGTGCCTAATACATGCAAGTTGAGCGCTGAAGGTTGGTACTTGTACCAACTGGATGAGCAGCGAACGGGTGAGTAACGCGTGGGGAATCTGCCTTTGAGCGGGGGACAACATTTGGAAACGAATGCTAATACCGCATAAAAACTTTAAACACAAGTTTTAAGTTTGAAAGATGCAATTGCATCACTCAAAGATGATCCCGCGTTGTATTAGCTAGTTGGTGAGGTAAAGGCTCACCAAGGCGATGATACATAGCCGACCTGAGAGGGTGATCGGCCACATTGGGACTGAGACACGGCCCAAACTCCTACGGGAGGCAGCAGTAGGGAATCTTCGGCAATGGACGAAAGTCTGACCGAGCAACGCCGCGTGAGTGAAGAAGGTTTTCGGATCGTAAAACTCTGTTGGTAGAGAAGAACGTTGGTGAGAGTGGAAAGCTCATCAAGTGACGGTAACTACCCAGAAAGGGACGGCTAACTACGTGCCAGCAGCCGCGGTAATACGTAGGTCCCGAGCGTTGTCCGGATTTATTGGGCGTAAAGCGAGCGCAGGTGGTTTATTAAGTCTGGTGTAAAAGGCAGTGGCTCAACCATTGTATGCATTGGAAACTGGTAGACTTGAGTGCAGGAGAGGAGAGTGGAATTCCATGTGTAGCGGTGAAATGCGTAGATATATGGAGGAACACCGGTGGCGAAAGCGGCTCTCTGGCCTGTAACTGACACTGAGGCTCGAAAGCGTGGGGAGCAAACAGGATTAGATACCCTGGTAGTCCACGCCGTAAACGATGAGTGCTAGATGTAGGGAGCTATAAGTTCTCTGTATCGCAGCTAACGCAATAAGCACTCCGCCTGGGGAGTACGACCGCAAGGTTGAAACTCAAAGGAATTGACGGGGGCCCGCACAAGCGGTGGAGCATGTGGTTTAATTCGAAGCAACGCGAAGAACCTTACCAGGTCTTGACATACTCGTGCTATTCCTAGAGATAGGAAGTTCCTTCGGGACACGGGATACAGGTGGTGCATGGTTGTCGTCAGCTCGTGTCGTGAGATGTTGGGTTAAGTCCCGCAACGAGCGCAACCCCTATTGTTAGTTGCCATCATTAAGTTGGGCACTCTAACGAGACTGCCGGTGATAAACCGGAGGAAGGTGGGGATGACGTCAAATCATCATGCCCCTTATGACCTGGGCTACACACGTGCTACAATGGATGGTACAACGAGTCGCGAGACAGTGATGTTTAGCTAATCTCTTAAAACCATTCTCAGTTCGGATTGTAGGCTGCAACTCGCCTACATGAAGTCGGAATCGCTAGTAATCGCGGATCAGCACGCCGCGGTGAATACGTTCCCGGGCCTTGTACACACCGCCCGTCACACCACGGGAGTTGGGAGTACCCGAAGTAGGTTGCCTAACCGCAAGGAGGGCGCTTCCTAAGGTAAGACCGATGACTGGGGTGAAGTCGTAACAAGGTAGCCGTATCGGAAGGTGCGGCTGGATCACCTCCTTTCTAAGGAATATATACAAAGACATGAGCATTCAACTTTATTCAGTTTTGAGGGGTTTAGTGATAAACCTAAGCAAGAATCAAATTCTTGATTGTGGGGCCTTAGCTCAGCTGGGAGAGCGCCTGCTTTGCACGCAGGAGGTCAGCGGTTCGATCCCGCTAGGCTCCATTGTCAGACAAGACGTTAAAATCACTTGAACATTGAAAACTAAATAACAATATCTAATAACGATAAATAAACCAAAAGCTGTGAATTTTAAAGAATTTACAAACTTATACTTGAAAAACGATGATTATAAATCATCATGGCAAAGTTAATAAGGGCGCACGGTGGATGCCTTGGCACTAAGAGCCGATGAAGGACGTGACTAACGACGATATTCTAGGGGGAGCAGTAAGTACGCATTGATCCCTAGGTCTCCGAATGGGGAAACCCAGCTGCTACTAGCAGTTATTCATGAGTGAATACATAGCTCATGTAAAGGTAACGCAGAGAACTGAAACATCTAAGTACCTGCAGGAAGAGAAAGTAAAAACGATTTCGTAAGTAGCGGCGAGCGAACGCGAAGAAGGGCAAACCAAGAAGCTTGCTTCTTGGGGTTGTAGGACTGCAACGTGGACTTAAGCATTATAGTCGAATAACCTGGGAAGGTTAATCAAAGAGGGTAATAATCCCGTAGACGAAATAGCGCTTATACCTAGCAGTATCCTGAGTAGGGCTGGACACGCGAAATCCAGTTTGAATCCGGGAGGACCATCTCCCAACCCTAAATACTCCTTAGTGACCGATAGTGAACCAGTACCGTGAGGGAAAGGTGAAAAGAACCCCGAGAGGGGAGTGAAATAGCACCTGAAACCGTGTGCCTACAAGAAGTTCGAGCCCGTTAATGGGTGAGAGCGTGCCTTTTGTAGAATGAACCGGCGAGTTACGTTATGATGCGAGGTTAAGTTGAAGAGACGGAGCCGTAGGGAAACCGAGTCTGAATAGGGCGACTTAGTATCATGATGTAGACCCGAAACCTAGTGACCTATCCATGAGCAGGGTGAAGGTGTGGTAAGACGCACTGGAGGCCCGAACCAGGACACGTTGAAAAGTGTTTGGATGACTTGTGGATAGCGGAGAAATTCCAAACGAACTGGGAGATAGCTGGTTCTCTCCGAAATAGCTTTAGGGCTAGCGTCGAAATGTAAGTGTATTGGAGGTAGAGCACTGTTTGGGTGAGGGGTCCGTCTAGGATTACCAATCTCAGATAAACTCCGAATGCTAATACACATGTTCGGCAGTCAGACTGCGAGTGCTAAGATCCGTAGTCGAAAGGGAAACAGCCCAGACCAACAGCTAAGGTCCCAAAATATATGTTAAGTGGAAAAGGATGTGGGGTTGCACAGACAACTAGGATGTTAGCTCAGAAGCAGCTATCATTCAAAGAGTGCGTAATAGCTCACTAGTCGAGTGACCCTGCGCCGAAAATGTACCGGGGCTAAACATATTACCGAAGCTTTGGATTGATATTTTATCAATGGTAGGAGAGCGTTCTTAACCGCGATGAAGGTATACCGTGAGGAGTGCTGGAGCGTTAAGAAGTGAGAATGCCGGTATGAGTAGCGCAAGATAAGTGAGAATCTTATCCACCGTAAGACTAAGGTTTCCAGGGGAAGGCTCGTCCGCCCTGGGTTAGTCGGGACCTAAGGCGAGGCCGAAAGGCGTAGTCGATGGACAACTGGTTGATATTCCAGTACTAGATATGATCGTGATGGAGGGACGCAGTAGGCTAAGAGATGCCAGTTAATGGATTCTGGTCTAAGCAGTGAGGTGTGAGATGTGTCAAATGCATTTCTCTTTAACATTGAGCTGTGATGGGGAAGCAACTACGGTTGCGAACTCTCTGATGTCACACTGCCAAGAAAAGCTTCTAGCGTAAAGTCATATCTACCCGTACCGCAAACCGACACAGGTAGTCGAGGCGAGTAGCCTCAGGTGATCGAGAGAACTCTCGTTAAGGAACTCGGCAAAATAGCCCCGTAACTTCGGGAGAAGGGGTGCTGGTGTAAAAGCCAGCCGCAGTGAATAGGCCCAAGCAACTGTTTATCAAAAACACAGCTCTCTGCTAAACCGCAAGGTGATGTATAGGGGGTGACGCCTGCCCGGTGCTGGAAGGTTAAGAGGAGTGCTTAGACGTAAGTCGAAGGTATGAATTGAAGCCCCAGTAAACGGCGGCCGTAACTATAACGGTCCTAAGGTAGCGAAATTCCTTGTCGGGTAAGTTCCGACCCGCACGAAAGGCGTAATGATTTGGGCACTGTCTCAACGAGAGACTCGGTGAAATTTTAGTACCTGTGAAGATGCAGGTTACCCGCGACAGGACGGAAAGACCCCATGGAGCTTTACTGTAGTTTGATATTGAGTACCTGTAAGTCATGTACAGGATAGGTAGGAGCCATTGAAATAGGGACGCTAGTTTCTATTGAGGCGTTGTTGGGATACTACCCTTGACTTATGGTTACTCTAACCCGCTGGCATAATCGGCCAGGGAGACAGTGTCTGACGGACAGTTTGACTGGGGCGGTCGCCTCCTAAAGAGTAACGGAGGCGCTCAAAGGTTGGCTCAGATTGGTTGGAAATCAATCGTAGAGTGTAAAGGTAAAAGCCAGCTTGACTGCGAGAGCTACAACTCGAGCAGGTAGGAAACTAGGACTTAGTGATCCGGTGGTACCGCATGGAAGGGCCATCGCTCAACGGATAAAAGCTACCCTGGGGATAACAGGCTTATCTCCCCCAAGAGTTCACATCGACGGGGAGGTTTGGCACCTCGATGTCGGCTCGTCGCATCCTGGGGCTGTAGTCGGTCCCAAGGGTTGGGCTGTTCGCCCATTAAAGCGGCACGCGAGCTGGGTTCAGAACGTCGTGAGACAGTTCGGTCCCTATCCGTCGCGGGCGTAGGTAATTTGAGAGGATCTGTCCTTAGTACGAGAGGACCGGGATGGACTTACCGCTGGTGTACCAGTTGTTCCGCCAGGAGCACGGCTGGATAGCTATGTAGGGAAGGGATAAGCGCTGAAAGCATCTAAGTGCGAAGCCCACCTCAAGATGAGATTACCCATTCGTAAGAATTAAGAGCCCAGAGAGATGATCTGGTAGATAGGCTGGAAGTGGAAGAGTTGCGAGACTTGGAGCGGACCAGTACTAATCGCTCGAGGACTTTACCAAAAGAGTCAAATATAATATGCTTATGGTTTAAAAGTTAGAAGAATTGTTATTTAGTTTTGAATGTTCAAGGTAACATTTAATGATTTGGTCATCATTGCGATGGAGATACACCTGTTCCCATGTCGAACACAGAAGTTAAGTCCATCTACGGCGGAAGTACTTGGGGGTTGCCCCCTGGGAGATAGGCGAGTGGCCAAGTGAACTGGAGGAGCTATGGCTCCTCTTTTTTTATCTCGCTAACGAGATTCAAGAGATATGATGTATGAATAAATAAAAAAGACCTCTCGGGCCTTTTTTTATTTAACGATTTAGAATAAACTCTGATTTAATTGCTAGTTGCTGAATTTCTTTGGAAATAGCCAATTCAAATGCACAAGAACTACTTGTTGAAAGTGATTATTTACGGTTGGAATATTGAGAACCTGACCAGATATTAAGGATTCTTGGCCAATAATAATAGGTTTAGGTATTTTTTGTTGCTCAAACCAGCGCCAAACATTAGCAGCAATATCATCAGAATTAGCAAATATTGCATCAAATTGTGTAAGTTGGGGCCCCAATTTGTAACCGTCTGCTGAAGATACTGCACCCGTTTTTATTTGCTCATCTCTTACTTTTTCTTCGTATATTTCTTTATAGGTTTGGAGAGTAACAGATGTAGTTGGACTTTTATAACGTGCAAAGAGAAACCCAATATTATTACAATTTTGTTCTTGAAGCCATTCTAGAGCGTTTCGATATCCAATTTTTCTTTCTGCATAACTGGTGGCTATTTTTTTACTTTTAGGTTTATGGCATAAAATAATTGGGCCATATTTTTGGTATTTATGAACGGTTTGTTCAGAAACTTCCCTTGAGGTAAAAATTAATGCTTCAAATGCTTTTTTTCGGAGTTGCTCTAAGTATTGAATTTCTAGATTTTGGTCATAATTTGAAGGGAGGATGACGATTTTATAACCGGTTTCAAAACTTTTATCCAGAATTCCTTCTAATATTTGCCCAAAAAACGGATGCTTGACGTAGGGGAGGACAACTCCGATATTTTTTGTTGTACCAGCCGATAAATCCTGTGCGATTGCATTGGGAGTATAGTCAAGTTCTTTAGCTAAGTCCAAAATAATTTTACGTGTTTCTTTTGAAACATAGCCATTCCCAGAAAGGGCACGAGAGATGGTAGCTTTTGAATAGCCGCTAAGTTTCGATAAATCGGATAAAGAGGTCATTATATCACCTGTTCGTTAATGGTATTAATAGCTGATATTGCTTCAGCGACACCATGGTCAGTATTTTTTGCTACAACCATTTTAACATGTTTTTTGACCTCGGAGTTAGCATTATCTACGGCAATAGCGAGTCCAGCTGATTGGAGAAGTGGAATATCATTATGACCATCACCAATAGCGGCAATTTCCTGAAAGTCTAAATTTTTATTATCAAGTATTGATTGTACAGCGTCGGGTTTTGTTTTATTATCAGATGTAATTTCTAAATACCATTGTCCGCTTTGTTGAACTGAAATATTGGGGATGTTTAGATTATTTAGTTGAGCTTGAAGTTGTAAGAGTTCTTGAGAATCAAAGACAATCATCATTATTTTATATATTTCTGATTGACCATCAAAGGCTTTGATTTTAGGTTCTATACCTGTTATTGCTTTTTGGATAAAGGTTCCTTTGTCTTGTTTGTTAATGTACCAGTGAGCAAGACTGTACCAATTTAAGCTGACATTGGGAAATTCTGTTGAGATGTAATTTAATAGTTGTGAGACGGTTTCTGAAGCTAGGGGATTTTTATCAATAATTTTTAGTCCAAATTGATTTTGGGTGAAGGTTAGGTTCCCGTTAAAGGCGATTTGAGGGGTTGTGAGTTGTAATTTTTCTACAATATTGCTCATTTCTAAGGAACTGCGGGCTGAAACTAATGTGATTGGAAGTTCACTGTAATAAATAGACCAGTGGTTAGTGTCTGATACACTTCCGTGTGAGTCAAGTAATGTTCCATCCATATCTGTAAAAATGTGTTTAATTTTCATGTGATTAAGCTCCTTTGTTTGATTAAGTCTATTTTAAATTATGGAACGCGTTCCATGTCAAGGATTATTGATCATTTATTTTTAAAATAATTGAATGACCATGCTTAAAGTTGAGCAGTTCCAAAAGAAGTGGTGAAAATGTTATAATTTAGTAAAGCTCGTTTTTATGTGTTTTAAGATAATATTTACTTAGATGAATGGATAAAAGTATAGAAATATGGAAGAGATAGGAAATAAAATGGAGAACAAGGACAGACTTTTACTAATTGATGGGTCATCGGTTGCCTTTCGGGCCTTTTTTGCGCTATATAATCAGATAGATCGCTTTAAAGCGCCAAATGGGTTACATACTAATGCTATTTTTGCATTTCATACAATGCTTTCTTCATTGATGGAACGGATTGAGCCCACACATGTTTTGATTGCATTTGATGCAGGAAAAACAACTTTTCGTACGGAAATGTTTGCTGACTATAAAGGTGGACGTTCAAAAACACCAGATGAATTTCGTGAGCAATTACCTTTTATCAAGGAAATGATTGAGAAATTGGGAATTCGTCATTATGAGTTAGCTAACTACGAGGCTGATGATATTATTGGGACTTTGGACAAAATGGCGGAAGCCCCAATTGTTAATTTTGATGTTACTATTGTGACGGGTGATAAGGATATGATTCAGCTTGTGGATGGAAATACGCGAGTTGAAATTTCTAAGAAGGGTGTTGCTGAGTTTGAGGAGTTTACACCTGATTATCTTTTAGAAAAAATGGGATTGACTCCAGCCCAATTTATTGATTTAAAAGCATTAATGGGCGATTCTTCTGATAACTACCCTGGCGTGACAAAAGTTGGCGAAAAAACTGGTCTTAAACTTTTACAAGAGTTTGGATCGCTTGAAAATCTTTATGAAAATGTTGATTCTTTGAAAGCCAGCAAAATGAAAGAAAATCTAATTGCTGACAAAGAAATGGCCTTTTTGTCACAACAATTGGCAACGATAAATACGAAAGCTCCAATTGAAATTGGCTTAGATGATACGCTTTTAAAAGGTAAAAAGGTTGATGAACTTAGTCAATTTTATGATGAAATGGGATTTGCTCAATTCAAAAGTAAATTATTGGCTGAGGCTGGTGGAGAAGTTACTGACGAAAAAGTTGTTGACGAAATTGATTTTGAAATAGTTACTGATGGCTCTATCAGTGAAAAGGTAAATGCTGATGATTTCTTCTATTTGGAAACTTTAGGGGAAAATTATCATCGTGAGCAAATTGTGGCTTTTGCCTGGGGAAATGCTGAGAAAATTTATGTTTCTAAAAATATAGATTTACTGACAAAAATGAAGTTCCCTGAAAATACTTATGATTTCAAGAAAAATCGGGTACTTTTGAGTCACTTGGATATCGAATTACCTTTGGTCAAATTTGATGCAATGCTTGCAAAATATCTAATTTCAACAACAGAAGATAATAAAATTTCGACGATTGCAAGACTTTTCAATAGCGGACATTTGGCAACGGATGAAGAAATTTTTGGCAAAGGTACAAAAATTGCTTTACCTGATGATGCGGTTTTATTTGAACATTTAGCTCGTAAAATTAAAGTGCTTGCCTTGGCCAAAGAAAAAATGATGGCTGAATTGCTTGAAAATGAACAAGAGCATCTTTTATCTGACATGGAATTACCATTAGCAGAAGTTTTAGCAAAAATGGAAATTACAGGGATTGCTGTCAGCCAAAATACACTGGAAGAAATTGGTGCGGAAAATGAAGAAAAATTGGCTTCTTTGACGCGTGAAATTTACGACTTGGCTGGTGAAGAATTTAATATTAATTCACCAAAACAGTTGGGTGTGATTTTATTTGAAAAATTACAGCTACCGGTTGGAAAGAAAACAAAAACAGGCTATTCAACGGCAGTGGATGTTTTAGAAGACTTAGCTGCTTTATCTCCCGTTGTAGCAAAAATTTTGGAATATCGTCAAATCAATAAAGTACAATCAACTTATGTGAAAGGTCTGATTCCTCAAATTGCAGATGATGGAAAAATTCATACACGTTATGTTCAAGATTTGACTCAAACTGGACGTTTGAGCTCAGTTGACCCGAATTTACAAAATATTCCTGTTCGACTTGAGGAGGGACGAAAAATTCGTAAAGCTTTTGTCCCAAGCAAAGATTCACTTTTATTGAGTTCTGACTATTCACAAATTGAATTGCGGGTTTTGGCACATATTTCCGGGGATGAACATTTGATTGATGCCTTTAAACATGGAGCTGATATCCATACTTCAACGGCTATGCGTGTTTTCGGCATTGAAAAAGCAGAAGATGTGACTGCTAATGATCGTAGAAATGCTAAAGCAGTCAATTTTGGAGTAGTCTATGGAATTTCCGATTTTGGTTTAGCAAGAAATCTTGGAATTACAAGAAAAGATGCTAAAAATTACATTGAAACTTATTTTGAACGTTATCCTGGGATTAAAACCTATATGGAAAATATTGTTCGCGAGGCACGAGACAAAGGTTTTGTTGAAACAATGAGTCACCGTCGTCGTAAGATTCCAGATATTAATGCTCGTAATTTTAATGTTCGTGGTTTTGCAGAACGGACGGCTATTAATTCACCAATTCAAGGTTCGGCAGCTGATATCTTAAAAATTGCGATGATTAATTTGGATAAAGCTTTGAGTGCTCGTGATTTTAAATCAAAATTATTATTGCAAGTACACGATGAAATTATCCTTGATGTTCCTTTAGAGGAATTAGATGAAATTAAGGCCTTGGTAAAACAAACGATGGAAGAAGCGATTGAACTTGCTGTCCCATTAAAAGTGGATGAAAATACTGGTAAGACTTGGTATGAAGCTAAATAATAAAGATTATTGATAGAATTAAACCGTTCACTTCTTCATGTTTATTGACAAAATAAATAAAAACGATAATTAGCTGGGGCTGATTATCGTTTTTTAACGGGTACTGTTAGAAGAAAGGTTAGGGGCTATGTTAAAATACTCATTGCCCGTATCTTCACCCTTTTTCGGATTAGTAGAAAGGCAACCCGCTAAGCCCGATGGGACTTGATTGCCACTAGAACTTGGCAGTTTACTGCCGTAGAGAGTATGGACAATTCAGCTGACGAAGGGAGCGAAATAGTAATTAGACGGAGAGTCAACAGCACGAAATTTTGTTTCGCCTTACTGGCTGTGTTATAATAAAATTATGGAAAATATCGAATTGAACATGGATGAGAGAATTGATGAAATCGCCAGCAGTGGGGTAAAAATTATTCAAAGCCGAGAGGTTTTTTCTTTTAGCATTGATGCGATTTTGTTAGCTCGTTTTCCGCGCTTACCAAAACGGGGTAAAATTGTAGATTTATGTGCGGGAAATGGAGCTGTCGGACTTTTTGCGAGTTCTAAAACAAATGCTCAAATTATTGAATTAGAGATTCAAGAACGTTTGGCTGATATGGCAACTCGCTCAATTGAACTCAATGGACTTAATGACAGAATGTCTGTCATTAATGATAATCTTAATCGGGCGCTTGACCATCTTCATACTTCAAGTGCAGATTTGATTTTTTGTAATCCACCTTATTTTAAAGTGGATTCAGATGAAAGTCATTTAAATGAAAGTAAGCATTATACTTTGGCCCGTCATGAATTGACGACAAATCTGGATGAAATTTTTTCTGTCAGTAAAAAATTACTCAAAACAAACGGACATATTGCCATGGTTCATAGACCAGAGCGTTTTTTAGAAATTGTAGACAAAATGCGTGCTAATAATTTGCAACCTAAATGGATTCAATTTGTTTATCCTAAGGCAAATCAACCAGCAAATATTTTATTGATTGATGCGATTAAAGACGGCAAAGAAGGGGGCGAAATTTTCTTACCGCCTTTGATTGTTCATAATGATGACGGAACTTACACTGATGAAATTGATGAAATTTATTATGGAAAACATTAAAAAAAGTTACTGACAGAAATTTCTGTCAGTAACTTTTTTATTAAATCGCACTTGCTTGCGCCATTAATTTTTCAATGGCTGCATTTTGCACTTCTTCGAGTGTATTAGTGTCTGTAGCAGCAGGCTCTTTAAGTGTTTCTTTTAGTTTGCTACGCGTTGAGGCTAAAGAAATATCAAGGTCAGCACTTGTTTTTTCTTTTGTATTAGAAATACTACCAGTCAGTTTTCCAGTCATTTCATGAGATTTTTTATCTACAGTTAATTTAACAGAAAGTTTGCTGATATCAATATTTTTACTTTCTTTGATTAATCGCTCTGTTTGTTCTTTAGGAATAGAATAAGTAGCACTCAAATTATTGATTAAATCATTGAGGTCAATATCTTTACCAGAAAATTCCACAGTCACTTTATTTCCAGATTTGGTGAAATCAGAATTCGGAATCTCTTTATATTGTTTCTCTAAATCAGCTTCACTCATTTTTGAATTTGATTCAAAAAGTTGCTTAAGCGTTGATTCCCAGTTATCTTTAGAAGATTGAACATTTGAATCAAGCGTTTGCGAATCAATCAGCAAATATGATTTATTGAGACTATCAATCATAGCTTCGTAAATTGTAGCCGTATCCTCGGCAGAACTTGGAATTAAATCTTTATTGTTATCATAAAGTGATTTAATGTCTGAACTACTAATATAAAGCCCTTTTTGTGACATCATAAATCCTAAATCATAATCTTTTTTAGCGACTGTCAATTTTCCATCAAGAACTGCAAGTTGGTTAGTCTTATCAAGTCCAATATTAAAATCGAGTCCAGCACCCTTGTTAAAAATCTTGTTGAATTCAGAATTATCTCCACCACCATGAATTTTGAATTCATTAACATCAACTTTTACTTTTTGAGCATTATAGTCTTTAGAATTATTCAAGGCAACTGTATCTGAAATAAAGGCCTTTTTGGCCTCATCAGAGTTTTTAGTTGAGCAAGCAGAAAGGGAAAAAACTGCAAGTGCAGCAAGTCCCAAGGACATCCAAATTTTCTTTTTCATAAACATCTCCAATTGTATTTTATTGATATTCTACTATAAAAAATATAAAAGTTCAACAACATTTAAGAAATGTTAGAATTAAGATAAAAAAATACTGATGAAAGTTCTTAGGTTTATCCTAATCTTTTCATCAGTAACTTTTTAATAAATCATATCATAAATTTCAATGGCAACAAGGTCGATATCATCGAACAATGAAGCATCTTTTTGTTTAGGATAACGCAAAGCAAAAGCTTCATCTTCTGGACTGTAACTTACAGTAAGCATTACTTCGCCTTCACGTTCAAAATTATAAGTTTCTTTTGGGTCACCACCTTCAACCAAACGGTTTAAGCGATTCATAATTGCTAACAAATGTGATTTCATTTCTTAAAAATTCCTTTCGGTGTTCTGCAAAGCAAAACTCTGTTTTTATAAAATTGTTTTTTACTTCCAATTGTTTTTCAAAGGGACAGTTCTTAGGATTGACCCCATTAGTCCTGTTCTTTGTCCTTATCTATTTTAACATAACTTTGTAGATTTTTGGCAAGTTTACTGGCTTTTCTGGCAAAATATTTTGCTCGAATTTGTTCTCTTTTAAGTGAACGTTTAACAGTAACTGGCATTTGACGAATGGTATCTTCCATTTTCATTGGAAAACGTTCCGCCTCAATAGACTTAAGGTTATTGTATTCAATAATGATGTCAATATAGAAGAGATAAACTTTTTTAGCAAAATTTTCCGCTGAAATTTCATAAAGTTTCTTTTCAAATTTATCTTTATCAATGGGATGTAAATCACGAATTGCCTTTTTGGTAACTTCAGCTAAATCATCATCACCAATGAAGAGTTGTCCGAATTCATCGTCATTAATTAATTCAGACAAATAAGGATTTTTAGCAGCTAGGACTCTTGTCCCTGCTGCCATTGCTTCAAGATAAGTCAAGCCTTGGGTTTCTGAAGTAGAAGCAGAAATGAAGAAGTCAGCAGCTTTATAATAATAGGCTGTTTTCTCATTTTCAACTGGGCCTGTGAAGACAACTTTATCAGTAAGTTCAAGTTCTTTAACTAATTCTTTTAGATTTTCGGCATATGGGCCATGACCAACGATTACAAGTTTCACGGGAAACTCTTCTAAAATATCTGGTAATGCATGAATCACTGCTTGGATATTTTTTTCAGCCGCAATCCGTGAGAGACTGAGCAACATGATTTCATTTTCTGCAAGACCAAGCTCGACTCTTAATTTTGCTGTTTCTTCAGGTTCAATGTCATCACGTTTAAAACGGTCAATTTCAATTCCTGTTGGAATGACACGTTTAGGAAGAGTGACACCGTAACTATTGACAGTTTCCAAAACCATTTCGCTTGGACAAATAATCGCTTCAGTTCCACGCAGGAAATTACGAATAATGTATTTAACCATACTTGGACGGATTAAGCGTCCTTTGGCGATGTAGTAAACATAATCTTCATACTTAGTATGTAAGGTATGAATGACAGGGATGCGTAATTGAGCAGCAACCATTTTACCTAAAATTCCCATTCCAAATTCAGTTTGCGTATGGATGATATCTAAATCATAGTCTTTAGCAATTAAATAAGCAGCAAAAACACCTTTGAGGACAATTTTACGTTCTGCTAAGCTCACAAAAGGAATGGATTGCAGCCGAATAATATTTCGTTCGTGGTCCACATCAGCATTTGGATCTGTTGTTGTAAAAATGAAAACCTCATGCCCTAATTTTTCAAGCTCTAGGGCCAAAGTGCGAATACTTGTTGCTACTCCACTGATTTGTGGAAAGTAACTATCTGTAAAAAGTCCAACTCTCATAAATAAATTCCCGTTTATATTTCTGTAAATTTTTTATTTTTTTACTGACAAGAATTTTAGTAAGAAAATTTTACTGACAGCTTGGTCAGCAACTACTTTTTCTTTCTGTCAGTAATTTTTAAAAATTAAAGTTCTAAAGTTTGCTGATAAGCATCAGCTAATTGTTGGGCAACTTTTTCAATTGTCCGACTTTCAGCTACTTGATAAGCCTCTTTTGTCTTGTCAACCTTTCCATCTAAAACATCCTGAAGTTGATTGACAAAACCTTCAACATCTGTTGCCATACTTACACAAGTTGAATCAAGCCAGCCATGATAAACTGGGATGTCTCGAACGACAGTTTTTTGGTGACTAGCAAGTGCTTCAAGAACAACGATTCCTTCAGTTTCTTCTCGAGAAGGGAAAAAGAAGGCATCTGCAGATGACATGGCTCCTTCAAAAATATCTCCCTTGATATAACCTGGGAAAAGAACATTTTTCGGATGATTTTTCTTAACAATTCGACGAATCCAACCAGGAATAGTCCAAAGATTTTGATAACCAAACCAAATGAAAGTCACATCGGGCATTCTTTCAGCCACTTTAATAAAATCATCTATCCCTTTACGTTTAAAATAAAGGGCAGCTGTCACGACAACTTTTTGGTCAGATTTTAGTGAAAAATATTCACGGAAGGCTTGCTCTTTGGCTTCACTTCGAGAATATTTAGTCAAATCAATTCCGTTTGAAATAGGTAAGATTGGACATTTAATTCCGTAAGAACGGAGCAAACTAGCAGAATAATCAGTTGGTGTAATGACTAAATCAGCAGCACGATAAAAGTGCATTAAATATTGTTTAAAGAAAGGAGCAGCAATATTTGAGCCAATAAAGGAATTTTGAAAATCTTCTTTGGTCGAATGACCATGGAAGATTACTTTTTTTCCAGCTTTTTTTGCTTTCTTTAACATTTTCCAACTGCTAAAGCCATAAGTATTTAAATGGAGGATATCGTAATCATCCTCAGGATTTTTTGTCCAGTCAATGCCCATTAAATCAAGGGCGCGTTGTTGATGTTTCATTGCACGACCAATTCCTGAATGACTCAAAAATTGTTCGGCTTCTAAGTAAAGTAAAATTTTCATGCTTAACTTTATTTTACCATAAATCAATAAAAGAAAAATGGAAATTTATTATTTTTAAAAATTTCAGACTTTAGTATGAAAAAAGCCTTCTATTTACAGAAGACTTTTATTAAATTATTAAGTTATTAATTAGAAGAAGATGAACTGCTTGTTTCTAAGTCACTGGTTGATTTAGAAAGTTTAACATCTGCTGTATTTGATTTACCATCACGATAATAAGTAACTTTTACTGTATCATTGATATTGTGTGAGTAAAGAGCACTTTGCAAGTCTGTTGAAGAAGTTACTGCTGTATCGCCAACCTTTGTAATTACATCTCCAGCTTTCAAACCAGCTGAGGCAGCAGGAAGTCCAGATTGGACGGAGTAAACAACAACCCCACCTGTTACACTGCTTGGTAGTTTCAATTGAGAACTGTCATTTGTTGATAATTGTGAAAGGTCAACCATTCGGATACCTAAAGCAGGGCGTGAAATCTTACCATCAGCTTCAAGTTTATTAATGATATTTACGACATCATTAGAAGGAATCGCAAATCCTAAACCTTCGACAGAAGTAGAACCATCTTCAGTTGTTGTAATTTTACTTTGAGTAATTCCAATAACTTGCCCTTCAATATTAATCAAAGCCCCTCCAGAGTTACCAGGGTTAATGGCAGCATCTGTTTGAATTGCATTGATATTAGTTGTTTGACCATTTTCTTGGGTCAAAGTCACTTGACGGCTTGTTGCAGATAAAATTCCTTCAGTTGCGGTGTTTGCAAATTGACTACCTAAAGGTGAGCCAACGGCAATGGCAGGTTCACCAATTGTTAATTTACTAGAATCAGCGAATGTCGCCACATCTTTGACATGTTCAGAACTGATTTTAAGAACAGCAAGGTCTGTGTATTCATCATAACCAACCACAGAAGCTTTGACTTTTTTTCCACCAGAAAGCAGAACATCAAGTGAGCTATTACCAGCAATAACGTGGTAGTTAGTTACAACGTAAGCATCACCACCAGATTTTTTGTAGATGACACCAGAGCCTTCACTAGAAAGCTGTAAGCCATCAGTCGATGAACTTGAACCGCTATTTCCACCAAAAATTGAACTGAAGTCACTACTTTGTGAGTTATCTTTTTGATAATTCATAACAGAAACGACAGAATTTGAAACTTTTTTAATTGCAGAGGTAACATCGGTATTGACATTTACCGAAACGTTACTAACCTTTGTACTAGTTGTATTTGAACGACTATTATTTGCCGATTGATTTGTAGTGCTTTGATAGATTGCACTTCCTCCAAGTGCGATGGCTCCGCCCACGACACCTGTTAATAGCAATTTTCCTATATTAGCTTTTGCCATAAATAATTCCTTTCAATTATTACTCTTTGTAGTATTTCTATGATGTAATTATATCTACTCTCACTTAATAATACCTTAAAAGTAACAAAAATCAAACTAATATAGTTTCTCCACATTTTTGTGGATAATCTAAAAATTAATGAGGATAAGTGGATATTTTAATAAAGTTTTCCACAGAAAAGTGGAAAAAAGTAAAAAAATGTTGATAAATCATGTTTTCATCTTGTTTTCAATGGGGGAAAAGGGTAAAATTATAAAATAAATTTAAGAATTTATAAATGTTTTTATTCTTGAAAGTGTAAAAGTAATCAAAAAACTGGGGAAAAGTTGTTAATTTTTAAGTAATAAAGTTTTAATTTAGAGAGAAAAATAAAAATGAAGATTAAATTAGTAGTTGTTGGAAAACTTAAAGAAAAGTATTTAAAAGATGGAATTGCTGAATATGTTAAACGAATGGGAACGATGCTGCCACTTGAAATTATTGAGCTAGCGGATGAAAAAATTCCAGATAATGCTTCCGAAAAAGAAGCAGAGGCGTTGAAAAAACGTGAAGGTGAGAAAATTTTATCACGGATTCAAGCAGGAGATCAGTTAGCTATTTTAGCCATTCAAGGAAAATTAATGTCATCAGAGGAAGTGGCTGATTTTGTGAAGAAAGCTGAAGTTTACGGAACAGGAAATCTTGTTTTTGTAATTGGTGGTTCTTTAGGACTTTCAAAGGAAGTCTATCAACGAAGTGATTTGCAAATTTCTTTTGGGCGGATGACACTTCCTCATCAACTGATGCGTCTGGTTTTAGTAGAACAAATTTATCGGGCACAAATGATTAATCGAGGTTCGGCTTATCATAAGTAAAAATTTGAAAGGAATGAAATGATTAATATTATAGAAGAGTTTCGTCAATATAAGAATGAAGAAAATGCTGAAAAACAAGCAGCATATTTGCGTCACCAGTTTGAGTTTATTGGTTTAAAAACGCCAGAAAGACGTCTTTTGGCAAAAGATTTTCTAAAGGAAAAAAAGGCAGATAGGCAAATTGATTGGGAGCTTGTTTTTGAATTTTGGAATTTGCCTGAGCGTGAATTTCAATATCTGGCTTTAGATTATCTTCATCAAATGAAGAAATGGGTTATTTTTGATGACATGGAAAAGATAAAAAAATTGACTGTCAGTAAATCATGGTGGGATACGGTTGATGCTTTAGATGAATTAGTTGGTCATCTTTTACTGACAGGTCGTAAACAAGCGACCGAAAATGACTCAACTGCTTATGAACAGGTCAAGACTCTCGTGAAAGAATGGGCTCAAGCCGAAAATTTTTGGATTCGACGAATTGCAATTGACTGTCAATTAAGCTTTAAAAATCAAACAGATTTAGAATTACTTTCATATAATATTGAAAAAAATCTTTTAGGAAGTTCTTTTGCTGATGAATTTTTTATTACGAAAGCAATAGGTTGGGCTTTGCGAGATTTGGCAAAAACAAATTCTGCTTGGGTCATAAAATTTATTGAAGAACATGAAAATAAAATGGCGAAACTTTCAATTCGAGAAGCAAGTAAACATCTCTAAAGCCTGATTTGACAGAGTTTTCAAACTATGATAGAATAAGAAGAATGTTCGAAAATGAACTTAAATTTGAATAAAACATATAAAGGAGACAGAAATGTCAGGCTTATCTCTTATTTTTATCGTTGTCGTTATGGGTGGGATGATGTTCTTCATGAACCGTCAACAAAAGAAACAACAATCTAAACGCCAAGAACAATTGGATGCAATGCAACCAGGTTCAGAAATCGTAACAATTGGTGGATTGCACGGAATTCTTTCAAGCATTGATTCAGCAAAAGGAACAATTGAACTTGATTGTGAAGGTGTGATTTTGACTTTCGACCGTGCAGCCGTAAAAACTGTAAAAAGTGGTGTAACACCAGAAACAACTGTTGTTGAAGAAACACCGGCCGAAACAAAAGTGGAAAGCCCAATTGAAGAAAACTAATCTCTTTTCTACATTTAATGAGAAAATAGATTTAATTTATTTTCCTGTCAGTTACTGACAGGATTTTTTTATAAAATATTTTACTGACAGATTTATCTGTCAGTTGATTTTAGCAAATAGAATAACTTATGATTACTGACCAATAAAATTTGAGATACAAATCTATATTAAAATATGGTAAAATGGAAAAGTAATACTGTCTTTTTTGAAAAAAACAGTAGAGAAAGTTTTTGAATAAATTGATAAAGAAAAAAATAAGAAGAAGAGAATTTCTTTCTTAGAGTCTTTGGTGTAAATAAAACTTTAATAACCAAAGAGCATAATGGTGAATTTATGATAAATATTTTTGCATAAAATTCTCATGTGAGGTACTATGTTTAATAACTTAAAAAATAAAGAGCAAGAAGAATTACTTCCAGAGCATATCGGAATTATCATGGATGGTAATGGACGATGGGCTAAGCAGAAAGGGAAACCACGAATCTTTGGACACAAAGCAGGAATGGATTCGCTAAAAGATGTTGCTGTTCATGGTGCGAGACGTGGCATAAAAGTGATGACCGTTTATGCTTTTTCCACAGAAAATTGGACAAGACCAGTTGATGAAGTGAAATTCATCATGAGTTTACCTATCGATTTTTATAGTA
Organism: Lactococcus sp. FSL K6-0773; assembly: GCF_038006485.1. NCBI lineage: Bacteria > Bacillati > Bacillota > Bacilli > Lactobacillales > Streptococcaceae > Lactococcus > Lactococcus sp. FSL K6-0773. The sequence continues at coordinate 2,033,757 of NZ_JBBOVF010000001.1, forward strand.
AATATGTTCCAGTTTTAAAAGAAGAAAATATTCAGATTCGGATGATTGGTGAACGCGAAGGTTTGCCAAAAGCAACGTTAGATTCAATTGACCGTGCGGCTCAAGAAACATCTGAAAATGACGGAATGATTTTGAATTTTGCAATGAATTATGGTGGCCGTCGTGATATTATTTTAGCCATTCAAGAGCTTGCTAAAAGTGGTCAGGATTTAAGTTTACTGACAGAAGAAGAGTTGTCAAAACATCTACAAACTGCTGTTTTGCCTGAAAATCTTCGGGATCCAGACTTGATTATCAGAACATCTGGTGAACAAAGAATGTCTAATTTCTTGACTTGGCAGTCAGCTTATAGTGAATTATATTTTGCGCAAACTGCCTGGCCAGATTTCGATGACAAAGAATTGGACAAGGCTATTTCTGCTTTTCAAAAGCGTGACCGCAGATATGGAGGAGTCAAATAATGATGCAACGAATTATCACAGGAGTAGTTGCGGGAGGAATCTTTTTAGCCCTCTTGCTTCTTGGAGGAGCTTACTTTCAAATTTTAGTCGCTCTGCTTGTTATTATTGCAATGCAAGAGCTATTTAGAATGTATAAATTACAAGTTTTTTCATTTGAAGGAATTTTAGCGACTTTAGCTGCTTTGTCACTTGCTTTGCCAGTCGGTAAACATTGGTTAGGTCTAAATGCTGACGGGGGAGTGATGCTCTTTACACTCTTTTTATTCATGATGTTAACAGGAATGGTCCTTTCAAACGGGAAATATTCTTTTGTTGATGTTGGTTTTCCTTTTCTTTCGGCTTTCTATGTAGGGATTGGTTTTCAAAATTTACTGACAGCACGTCAAACAAGTGTTTATATTGTCTTTTTAGCTCTATTTATCGTTTGGGCGACAGATATCGGGGCCTATGCTTTTGGCCGCTCGCTTAAAGACCGCTTTCCACAAAAACTTTTGCCATCTGTTTCACCAAATAAAACAGTGGTCGGTTCAGTTGGAGGAATTGTTTCAGCCGTTGTTGTTGCCTTAGTCATGTATTTCTTATTTACTAAGGAATTGCCGCAAATTGGCTTTGTGAAACTTGTTATCTTTACAATTATCTTTTCAGTGGTTGGTCAGATTGGTGACCTTGTGGAATCAAGTATTAAACGTCATTTTGGCGTAAAAGATTCAGGTAAAATTTTACCAGGTCATGGTGGAATTCTTGACCGCTTTGACAATTTAATTTTTGTTTTCCCGATTATGCATCTACTTGGACTATTCTAATTTTAAGGGGGAAGTCGATTGATAGAAACACTGATTACTTTTATTATTATCTTTGGTATTATTGTCGCTATCCATGAATATGGCCATCTTTGGTGGGCAAAACGTTCAGGAATTTTAGTGCGTGAATATGCCGTTGGAATGGGCCCGAAAATTTTTGCTCACCAAGCAAAAGATGGGACACTTTACACGATAAGAATTCTTCCACTCGGTGGCTATGTTCGTTTGGCTGGTTGGGGTGATGACAAGACTGAAATCAAAAAAGGACAAGCTGCAAGTCTTGTTGTCAGTAAATCTGAAGTAGTAAATCCAGAAGCTGAAAATTCTGTCAGTAATATCGTCAGAAGAATTAATCTGTCAGAACATGTTGAATTAGAAGAAGCAATTCCAATGTTGATTACTGAATATGATTTTGAAAAAGAACTTTTCATTGAAGGAGAAGTTTTTGGGGAAATCAAACGTTATTCTGTTGATCATGATGCAACAATCATTGAAGAAGATGGAACAGAAGTTCGGATTGCACCACTCGATGTTCAATATCAATCAGCCGGTGTCTTTCATAAAATGTTGACAAACTTCGGTGGTCCTTTGAATAACTTTATTTTAGGAATCATCGCTTTTATCGTTCTAACCTTTGTTCAAGGAGGCGTTCCTTCAACTACTAATGCTATTGGCCAAGTTGAAAAAGGAACACCCGCTTACAATGCTGGCTTAAAAGCTGGTGATAAAATTGAAGCAGTCAATGGAACTAAAACGGCAGATTGGAACAATGTTGTTACTGAAATTTCAGGTTCTAAAGGAAAAGAATTAAAACTTGAAGTTAGCCGTTCAGGCAAATCGGAAACCTTATCAGTTACACCAAAAAAAATGGACGGAAGTTATCGTGTTGGCATTATGCAGTCAATGAAAACAGGTTTCTTTGATAAGATTACAGGTGGCTTTGTTCGAGCAGGCCAATCAGCTACAGCAATCTTTAAAGCTTTAGGAAGTTTGATTGCACGACCGAGTCTTGATAAACTTGGTGGCCCAGTTGCTATATATCAACTCAGTGGCCAAGCCGCGAGAGCAGGTTTGCCGACGATTATTAATCTTTTAGCTATGCTTTCAATTAATTTAGGGATTGTCAATCTTTTTCCTATTCCAGTACTTGATGGTGGAAAAATTGTCCTAAATATTATTGAAGCAATTCGTGGCAAAGCACTCTCACAAGAAAAGGAATCAATCATCACAATGGTAGGAGTTGTCTTCATGCTTGTGCTCTTTGTAGCAGTAACATGGAATGATATTCTCCGAGCCTTTGTAAATTAATATATCTATTCGTCTTCTATTTCAAAAGGAAAGAAGCTGAACCAAACTCATAAAGGAAATTTTAAAATTATGAAACAATCAAAAATGCTTATACCAACCCTTCGGGAAATGCCTTCTGATGCCCAGGTTATCAGCCATGCTTTACTTATGCGCGCAGGATATGTTCGTCAAGTTTCAGCAGGAATTTATGCTTACTTGCCATTAGCAAACCGCGTACTTGAAAAGTTGAAAAATATCATGCGTGAAGAGTTTGACGAAATTGGTGCAGTAGAACTTCTTGCCCCAAGTCTTTTGACAGCTGACCTTTGGCGTGAATCTGGCCGTTATGACACATATGGTGAGGATTTATATAAATTAAAAAACCGTGATAATTCTGATTTTATTTTAGGACCAACACATGAAGAAACAATGACTTCTCTTGTCCGTGATGAAATTACTTCATATAAAAAATTACCACTTAATGTTTACCAAATTGCTCCAAAATTCCGTGATGAAAAACGTCCACGTTATGGACTATTGCGCGGTCGTGAGTTCTTGATGAAAGATGGTTATAGCTACCATGCTGACCAAGATTCATTGGACGAGACTTATAATGATTACAAAAAAGCCTACGAAAAAATCTTTGAACGTGCTGGCTTAAACTTTAAACCAATTATTGCCGATGCTGGAGCAATGGGTGGTAAAGATAGTCAAGAATTTATTGCTATTACAGATGATAGAATCAATCTTGAAAAATGGCTCGTTTTGAGTAAAAATATTACTTCAATCGAAGAAATTCCAGAATCTGTCCTTTCAGAAATCAAAGAAGAACTTGGCAAATGGTTGATTGCCGGTGAAGATACAATTGTCTACGCTGAAGGTGGCGATTATGCGGCAAATATTGAAATGGCCAGCAGTCAATTTGAACCAAATGTAGCTTATACTGAAGAACTTGAACTTGAAAAAGTAGCGACACCAGGTGCTAAAACAATTGATGAAGTTTCAAAATTCCTTGAAATTGATGAAGAACAAACAGTTAAAACATTGGTTTATCACGCAGATGATGAATTAGTGGTTATTTTGTTAAATGGTAATGACCAACTCAACGAAGTCAAATTAACCAATTATCTTGGAGCATCATTTATTGAAGCTGCCAGTGAAGCAGAAGTTGAAGAAAAATTTGGAGCTCATTTTGGTTCACTTGGACCAATCGGGCTTGAAAATGTCAAGATTATTGCTGACCGCAAAGTTGAACAAATTAAAAATGCTGTGGTTGGAGCTAACGTTGATGGTTTCCATTATAAAAATGCTAACTTTGGCCGTGATTATGAAGTTGAAGAGTTTGTTGATTTACGTACAGTTAATGAAGGTGAGATTTCACCAGATGGCCGTGGAACTTTGAAATTTGCGCGTGGTATCGAAATTGGACATATCTTTAAATTAGGAACTCGCTATACAGAAGCGATGAATGCCAATATTCTTGATGCGAATGGTCGTTCAATTCCAATGCTCATGGGTTGTTACGGAATCGGTGTAAGTCGTTTGCTTTCAGCTATTTTGGAACAATTTGCTCGTATCTATGTTGAAAAAACGCCAAGAGAAGAATTTAAATTTAGCTGGTCAATTAATTTCCCTAAAGAATTAGCACCATTTGATATTCATCTTGTTCCAGTTAATGTTAAAGATGAAGCAGCAATGGAATTGACTTCTGAACTTGAAGAAAAATTGCGTGGCAAAGGTTATCAGGTCTTAGTAGATGACCGTAATGAACGTGCAGGTGTTAAATTTGCTGACAGCGATTTGATTGGTTTGCCAGTTCGTGTGACAATCGGTAAAAAAGCTGCTGAGGGTGTTGTTGAAGTTAAAATTCGTGCAACAGGTGAAGTTGTTGAAATTAATAAAGATGAACTTGTCAATACCATTGAAATTTTAAGTAAATAATAAAAGAGATTTACTATGAAAATTGTTATTGTTGGAAGCTCCCACGCCGGAATTACGCTTTATGATAAGCGTAATCAGGTTTCTTTTGTTTCTCAAGGAATTATTTCTTATCTGGCGGGTCAAAAATCTGTCCTTAATCAATCTAGTTATTCATCGGTAGAAGAACTAAAAGCTGCTGGTTTAAACATGCAAATGGAAACGGTGGTTGAAGAGATTGATACCAAAAATAAACGGCTATTTTATCGGAGAGTCAATTCCAAAAAGACGAAACTCGCTCTCTATGATAAATTGATTTTTGCTACGGGTTCTTATCCGGCAATGACCTCTGTTCCTTTTGATAAAAAAAGCAAACTTTACTTTTTAAAAAGTATGGATGATGCAATAAAAACAGATGAATTTCTGAAAACAGCCAAAAATATTGCAGTAATTGGTGGTGGAATGACCGGAGTTGAAGTTGCTCGGATTGCCCAAGAAAGAGGAATTCAGACAACACTCATTCATCGCAATAAAAATCTTTTAAACGATTATCTTGATGAACCAGCAAGTCATTTATTGGAAAGTTGGATGAATGCAGAGGGAATGCGTCTTCTATTAAATACAGAAGTGACAGAAATTGGGTCTGACGAAGAAAATACAATCATTCAAACAGCAAATGGTCAGAAAATTCCTGTTGATGGAGTAATCTTTACGATTGGTTTTCGGCCTAATTCTTATCTTCTGAATCAACAAGTTGAGTTAGGAGATAGCGGAGCGGTTATTGTTGATGAATACATGCAAACCACTTGTCCAGATGTTTTTGCTGTCGGAGATGTTTCAACGACTTATGTTAATTTGTTGGAAAAAAGCTATTATCTGCCACATGCTTCGGATGCTGTTCGCGATGGTGAAATTGCGGCGATTAATTTACTTGCTCCTCACCAAAAAATTAATAGTAGTCAGGGAACTTATCATGTTCCAATGAATAATTTAGTGATGGCTATGACTGGGATTACAATAAGACAGGCAGTTGATGCTGGTTATGATGCAGATGCGGTTCATTTACTAAATGAACACTTAGACGGACATTTACCAAGTAATATTTGGATGATTTATGAGAGACGCACTCATCAAATTCTTGGTTTACAATGTATTGGAAAAACGAGCGATATGGCAGAGTACGTCAATATTTTCTCACTTGCGATTCAACAAGAATTAAAAATTGAGGATATTGAGTTCACAGACTTTTATTTTGAACATGGCTACAAAGACCCTCGGGGTCTCAATCGCATATTAGCTCGACTAGTAAGGGAGAATGAAAGGTAGATTGTGTGGAAACGACTAATAAAGAGATAGTTTATTGTCAAAAAGTGCTTCACTTACTTGAGAATTTGCAGAAAGTTCAACAAAGCATTGAATCTTTTGCTGAACACTCTGATAAGCAAAAAATTCATACTCATCAAAGTCTATCATTGATTTTAAAATTAGCAGTTCTTCTTATTATTTTAGGAGTAGGAATATTTTTAAAGGTGTCATTAGTTCTTTTGTTGGTGATTTCAGTTGTCTATTTATTCATTTTTTGTCTTTTGTTCAGATATGATTCCAAAAAATTTAAAGAAAAATTAGCTTTAGAGGGTGAAAGTTCTCTAAAAATGAAATCTTTAAATGCTGATTTGAACAAACTTAAAGAAGATGAAGAAAAAATTCAGACAGAATTAAATCATTTTCGACGAATTCCCACACAATTTAAAACAATAGAAGCTGTCAGTCATATGATTCGCTATATGAAACGTGGCGAAGCACAGACAGTAGAAGAAGCACTCTATTTTTGGGAAATGGATGAAGAAAATCGCTCAACTGGTAAATAGTTTTACTGACAGCTCTGTCAGTAACTATTAATTTTAAAATAAAATAACTGACAGTTTTGTCAGTTATTTTATTCTTAAAAAAGTATGAAAAGCAACATTTTTTTATGCTATAATGAGAAATGAAATTCTATTTGCTAAGGATAGAAAAAATAAGATAAAGGGTCAAAAAAACATGGAAAATCTGTTTGAAAAATTGATGGAACAAATCAAAATGCCACCAAATTTGCGTCGTTCTAGCCAATTTGAGCATGCTGATATTGAAAATGTTGAAGTGCACACGGCAAGTAAGCTCTGGCACTTTCAGTTAATTTTTGATGAGATTTTACCAATTGATACATATAAATTACTGACAGAACTGACGGAAACTGCTTTTTCGACAATTGCTCGTACAGAAATTTCTGTCAGCAGTCGAAATCAAAATATTGATGAGAAAAATCTGAATGATTATTATCAATATGCACTTACACTTCCAGAATTATGCGATTCTGCTTTTTCAAGTATTTTTAAGAAATATCATCTTGAAAAGGAAGAAGAAAAAATTCACTTAATGGTGGAAGATAATCCGCAAATGGATTTTTTTGTGGAAAAATATTTTCCAATTCTAGAGGAAAAATTTAAGTCTTTCGGTTTTGGAGAATTAAGAATAACCCCTCTAGTTGACCAGGAGCTGACAGAAACGCAAGCAGCTGCTCACGCTGAAAAAGTTGCGGCTCGCTTGGCGGCTCAAACTGCAGAACAAGCCCAAATTTCTGAAATCAAAAAACAACGTTCAGAAGAACGGGAAAGCAAAAATACCAGAGAAGCAAAACCAGAATTTGTGGAAACAGCACTTTCTGACGGCATTTTCTTTGGCCGAAAAATCAGCGGACAAAGTCCTATTACCAGCATGTCTTTTATTGCTGGAGAAGGTTTTGGCGTTATTTTTGAGGGTCTTGTTTTTGAAGCCGCACACCGTGAGTTTACGGGAAAAGAATCAGGGAAAGTCAACCATATTTTAGAATTAAAAATGGCTGATGAAACTTCAACTTTTATGATTTCAAAATGGGGTCGTAAGGATGAAGAAATTGCCCAATTTGACCAAATTGTCAGTACTGTCAAAGCTATGAATGAAAAAATTATAGCTGACCGTACTGATGGAGAAGATAATTTTACTGACAGCTTATCTGATGCTCTTTGGTTGCGTGTACAAGGAAATATTGAACACGACAAATACAAAGATGATTTGGTGATGACCGCTAATGCGGTTGTGGAAATTAAACCTAAACCAACCATTGACCGTGTTGCTCTTCAAATCAAAGCTGTAAAATCAGATAAAATTCAATTAGGTCGCGAAATCAAAAATAATGAACCCGTCACTCCGATGCGTTCTGTCAGTGAATTTTCGACTAACGGACCAGTTGTTTTTGAAGGATATATCTTTAAAGGCGAACTCCGTGAAATTAAATCACGTAAAACAGGAAATATTAGTTACCTTCTTGAATTTGAAATGACTGATTACACTTCAAGTTTTTATGTTCAGAAATGGCTACGTGGCGAAGAAGAAATTCAGCTAGCCAAACAAATTAAAGCGGGACTATGGTGTCGAGTCCGCGGGAATGTTCAACGGGACAATTTCAAAAATGATTTAGTCCTACAATTGACTGATTTGATTGAAATTCCGACACAAAATGTTCGTGAAGACAAATCAGATGAAAAACGTGTTGAATTTCACGCGCATACTAATATGAGTCAAATGGACGCCATTCCTTCTGCTTCTAGTTTGGTTGCTCAGGCTGCTAAATGGGGACATAAAGCTATTGCAATTACTGACCATGGTGGTTTGCAATCTTTCCCTGAAGCTCACTCGGCTGGAAAGAAGAATGGCGTCAAGATTATCTATGGCGTCGAAGCCAATCTTGTTGAAGATAAAATTCCGATTGTTTACAATGAAACTGACGTTGACATGTATGAATCAACTTATGTTGTATTCGACGTGGAAACAACAGGACTTTCGGCAGTTCATAATGATTTGATTCAGATTGCGGCAACAAAAATGCACAAAGGGAATCCAATTGATGAATTTGATGAATTTATCAATCCAGGATATCGTTTGAGCGAATTTACAACAGAATTAACCGGAATTACAGATGACCATGTCAAAAATGCCAAACCATTATATGAAGTTCTAACAAAATTCCAAAAGTTTTGTGAAGGAACAATTCTTGTTGCCCACAATGCAACATTTGACGTGGGCTTCATGAATATGAACTATTCACGAAATGGTCTGCCGATTATCACGCAACCAGTGGTTGATACCCTTGAATTTGCCCGTAATCTCTACCCAGAAATGAAACGTTTTGGTTTGGGTCAATTGACTAAGAAATTCCAAATTGGACTTGAATATCACCATATGGCCAACTTTGATGCGGAAGCAACCGGACGTTTGCTCTTTGTATTTTTGGAAGAATTACGTACTAGAAATACAGGATGGACAAGTCTTTTAGAACTTAATGTCAAATTGGTCAGTGAAGATTCTTATAAAAAAGTTCGTCCAAAACACGTGACTTTATATGCCAAGACACAAGAAGGTTTAAAAAATCTCTTTAAAATTGTTAGTTTTGGGAATGTTAAATATTATGCTGGTCTTCCTCGGGTTCCACGTTCTGTTTTAGAAGCCAACCGTGAAGGTTTGTTGGTCGGTTCGGCCTGCGAAATTGGTGAAGTTTTTGATGCAGCAATCAATAAAACATTTGAAGAAACGCTTGAAATCGCCAAGTTTTATGATTTTATCGAAGTATTTCCACCAGCTCTTTATCGTTCACTTGTTGTTGGTGGTTCTTTCAAATCAGAAAAAGAATTGGAACAAACGCTTAAAGATTTGATAAAAATTGGTAAGACTTTAGGCAAGCCAGTTCTGGCCACAGGTAATTTACATTATTTGAACCCAGAAGATGCTATTTATCGAGAAATTATTGTTCGCTCACTTGGTCTTGGAGCTGAAATTAACTGGACTCAAGGACACGGGGAACATGCCAAACCTCTTCCGTTACCCGAAGCTCATTTTAGAACAACTGATGAAATGCTTGAAGCCTTTAGTTTTCTTGATGAGAAGACCGCGCGTGAAATTGTCATTGACAATACGCAAAAATTGGCCGATGAATTTGATGTTTTGACTCCAGTTCGGGATGATTTATATACACCTAAGATGGTTTTTGATGGAGGAGAAACCTCCGAAGAACGGATTGTTCGCTTAACCTATGAAAAAGCACATGAGTGGTATGGTAATCCATTGCCAGATATTATTGACGCACGACTTGAAAAAGAACTTCGATCGATTTTAGGAAATGGTTTCTCAGTTGTTTATATTATTTCACAAGAACTTGTAAAACGTTCTAATGACCGAGGCTATATCGTTGGTTCACGGGGTTCTGTTGGTTCATCACTTGTTGCGACAATGATTGGGATTACCGAAGTAAATCCCTTGGCTCCACATTATCGTTGCCCAGAATGTCAATATTTTGAATGCTATGATGATGGATCTTTCGGTTCTGGTTATGACATGCCAGATAAAAATTGCCCTAAATGTGATCATAAACTCATCAAAGATGGGCATGATATTCCTTTTGAAACTTTCTTAGGTTTCAAGGGAGACAAAGTTCCCGATATCGATTTGAACTTCTCTGGGGATGATCAACCTCTTGCTCACTTGGACGTTCGAGATATCTTTGGTGAAGATTATGCCTTTCGAGCAGGAACAATTGGTACGGTTGCTGAAAAAACAGCCTTTGGTTTTGTCAAAGGATATGAACGTGATTATGATCAATTTTATGGAAATGCAGAAATTGACCGCTTAGCTGCTGGATCAACTGGTGTTAAACGAACAACAGGACAGCACCCAGGTGGGATTATCGTTATTCCAAATTATATGGATGTTTATGATTTTTCTCCTGTACAATTTCCGGCCGATGATGTTAATGCCGAATGGCAAACGACTCACTTTGATTTCCATGCGATTCATGACAATATCTTAAAACTTGACATCCTTGGACATGATGACCCCACGATGATTCGAAAATTACAAAGTCTCTCTGGTATTGTTCCTCAAGATATTCCAATGGATGACCCAGGAGTGATGAAGCTTTTCACTGGGACAGAATCTTTGGGCTTGACCGAAGAACAGTTAGGGGTAAAATTAGGAACTTTGGGAATCCCTGAAATGGGAACTTTCACCTCAATGAACATGATTGCCGAAGCCAAACCTAAAAACTTCGCAGATTTACTCCAAATTTCTGGACTTTCACACGGAACGGACGTTTGGTCAGGAAATGCTCAAGATTTAATTCGTTCAGGGATTGCCGACTTATCAAGCGTTATTGGCTGTCGGGATGATATCATGGTTTATCTTATTCATAAGGGGCTAGAAAACGGTCTTGCTTTTACAATTATGGAACGGGTGCGTAAGGGAATGTGGAATAAAATTCCCGCCGAAGAACGTGAAAAATATGTAGAAGCTATGCGAGAACATGATGTTCCTGAATGGTACATTGAGTCTTGTTCAAAGATTAAATACATGTTCCCTAAAGCCCATGCGGCAGCCTATATTATGATGGCTTTACGGGTAGCTTATTTCAAAGTTCATCATCCAATATTGTATTATTGTGCATGGTTCTCTATTAGAGCAACTGCCTTTGATATTGGGGTAATGGGAGCAGGTCTTGAAGCAGTCAAAGCCAAAATGAAAGAAATTAAAGATAAAGGTTTTGATGCAACAAATGTTGAAACTAACCTCTATACGACTTTAGAGCTTTGTAATGAAATGTTAGAGCGTGGTTTCACTTTTGGTAAAATTGACCTTTATCGCTCGGAGGCTACTGAGTTTGTTATTGATGGTGATACTTTAATTCCGCCATTTGTAACAATGGACGGATTGGGTGAAAACGTAGCAAAACAAATCGTTGCAGCGCGTGCTGAAGGTGAATTTTTAAGTAAAATGGAACTTCGTAAGCGTGGTGGTGTTTCACAAACGATTATTGAAAACATGACCAATATGGGTATTCTTGAAGGAATGCCTGATGATAATCAATTAAGTCTATTTGATGATTTCTTTTGATTTTTATAAAATACTCTTATCTTAAATGATGAGAGTATTTTTATTTTTAGAAATAACAAAATGTCGAAAAATTTTCGGCTTTTTTGTTACATTAACTGATTATTTGCGTATAGTCTAGTATGATACCAAAAATGGCAAAAGAATTAATTCAAAGAGCAATTGATAGAGGTGCAATCAGATATTTATCTGATTGCATCAAAAGAAAAGTATAAACTTTATTTTCGACAAATGACAGCACGTGATCTGGTAGAAGAAATTGGGTTAGAAGTTGGCTTAGCACTACTTACTCACTTTAAGTTTCTAGCTGGGATGAATACAGGAGAACGCAGACGAGTTCAATTGGGAGCTTATTGGTATGAATTAGAGGAAAGTAATGCAAAACGTTTGCGTCTTTCGACAGTGGGGGATTTCGAGGGTAATGAATCTTTAGTAATACGTCTCTTGCATGATCAAAACAAAAAACTTGATTTTTGGTTTGATGAAGAGCTAGAGAATTATGATTGTAAAAGAGGATTGCATCTCTTTGCCGGTCCAGTAGGCTCGGGCAAAACATCTTTAATGTTTGATTTAGCTCGTCGTCATTTTACAGATTTACAAGTTATCACTATTGAAGAACCCGTTGAGTTGATTGATTCCGATTTTATTCAGTTACAAGTCAACGAAGTCATTGGTAATAGTTATGATGAATTAATTAAATTATCACTGAGGCATCGCCCAGATTTGTTAATCGTTGGTGAAATTCGTGATAAATTGACCGCTCAAGCAGTTTTACGGGCTAGTTTGACAGGTTATACAGTGTTTTCAACCGTTCATGCCTCTTCTGTTAGAGGTGTCATTCAGAGATTATCAGAGCTGGGTTTAAGTCATTGGGAAATAAAAAATGCTTTATCAAGTGTTGTTTATCAGCGTTTAATAGCTGGAAAAGGAGTATTAGACATTGCCAAAAACGAATTTGAGTCTTGGTCATCAGAAAATTGGAATAAAAAAATTGATCAGCTACTTACAAATGGATATCTCACACCTACTGAAGCCAAGAGGGAAAAAATTAAGGCTGATTAAACAAGCCAAACTTATCCAACTGATGGGAAATCTTTTGAATAGTGGATTTAATTTAGGAGAAGTGATAAATTTCTTATCTTTATCAAAACTTGTGGAAAAAAAATTTACATTGAAAATGAAAGAAGGTCTCGCTTCTGGTCAAGCTTTATCAGAGCTTTTAGAAAGTCTTTCATTTTCTAAAAATGTGGTGACACAACTTGCTTTGGTAGAAGTGCATGGTAACTTGTCAGGGACGATGCAATTGGTTGAACTTCATCTAAAAAAACAGCTTAAAGTTAAAAATAAATTAGTGGAAGTTGCTACTTATCCAATATTGTTATTAATTTTTCTGGTTGGAATTATGTGGGGCTTAAAAAATTATTTACTACCACAACTCAATAGTGGCAGTAACTTTGCTACTCTATTGATTAATCATTTACCCTTAGTATTTTTTTCGTTTGGAGCTTTTATATTTTTACTGACAGCTTTGTCAGTAACTCTTTTTAAACGAAAATCAGCAATAATGAATTTTACCTTTCTTGTTAAATTACCTCTGGTTCATTCTTTTATCCGTTTATATTTAACAGCTTACTTTGCAAGAGAATGGGGAAATCTAATTGCTCAAGGTGTTGAATTACGTCAAATTATTAACTTGATGAAAAAACAAAAAAGTCGAATTTTTTCAGAAGTTGGCAAGAATCTTGATTTAGAATTGAATGCTGGTCGGTCTTTTGAACAAGCTGTCAGTAAACTTGCGCTTTTTTTACCCGAGCTCTCATTAATGATTGAATATGGAGCTATTAAAGATAAATTAGGCTTAGAGCTTTCGCTTTATGCGGATGAATGTTGGGAACATTTTTTTACAAAGATAGATCGTTTAATGCAATTAATCCAACCTCTTGTTTTTATTTTCGTAGCATTGATGATTATTTTGCTATATGCAGCCATGTTACTCCCCATCTATTCAAATATGGGTTCTGGAATATAGAAAGGATGAAAAAATGGAAAGAACAAAGAAGTTTATTTTAAAAAAAATACAAAAAATATTTTTATTCGTTAAAATTTGTGAAAAAAAATGCCGTCAGAAAGAGCTAAAAGCTTTTACTTTGATAGAGATGAGCGAAATAAAAACTCGCAATTAAGCGAGTTGGAATTTAAATATGATATCTATATTATCAGCGGTAACATCAACTTTTGATATAAGATTATTAACAATTTTCTTTTTATCTTCATAAGAAATTTTGCTAATAGGAGTTTCTCCTAGTTCAGATTTAACTAAGTCAAATATCTCAGAAGTAGAAGGCTTATCAACTTCATTTATTTTTGCTTGAATTAATTTTTTCTCTCCTTGCAACATTTCCGTTCGCTTTTTTAAATCATCCATTGTAATAAAATCATTTAGATATAGGTCTGAGTTTTTTTGAATTTTATTATTAATAGATTTGAGTTGCTTTTGAAATCCTGATGTATCAACTTTTGATTCTTCTTTTATATTTAAAATTTTTCTTAATTTCTTATCACTCTTTTGAAATCCATTTAGTGTTTTTAAAACAATATCTTCAATCCATTGCATATCATAAGCTCCTGAATCACACTTCTTATTATCATTATAAGTAGTCACTCCTTTAGTTTTTCTGGGGAATCTATTAACACATTGGTATTTCATTGTACGGCTTCCGTCTTTTCTCCTATGGCCCAAAACAATCCTCAAAGGAGCGCCACAATAACCGCAACGAGCTATTCCAGAAAGCAGATACTTTGCCTGAAAAGGTCTTGGATTGTTATTTTTTTCATAGGTTTGTTGCTGACGGGCTTCTAGTTCCTTTTGGACACTTAAATAAGTTTCATGAGAAATAATTGGCTTATGCAACCCTTCAAAAGTATTGTTTTTATATTTTATATAGCCACAATATACGGGATTATCAAGAGTTTGCCGTATTGTTCGATACGACCAAGGCAGTTCTTTTGCGATATGTCCATCTTCATTAAGCTTATCCCTTAACTTAGTAATTGAAGTTCCTTTTAGATATTCGTTAAATATTTGTTCTACAATTGATGCTTCTAAAGGATTTATTTCCAATATTCCAGTTTCCTGATTATGAGAATATCCAAATGCTGTCTTTGCCCACATCATAGATTTACCAGACTTGGCTCGTCCGATTTTTCCCATAGTCATCCGTTCTTTAATATTTTCACGTTCAAACTCATTAATTGCTGACAGAATTGTTAAGAATAAACTACCCATAGCAGAGGAAGTATCTATACTTTCGCTTAAGGAAATAAAGTCTATTTCATTTTTTGTAAAGACGTCTTTAACTAAATACAGAGTATCCCTTACACTCCTTGAAAGTCTGTCTAGTTTATAGACAATCACTGTATCAAATTTTTTTAAGCCTATGTCAGTAATCATTTTTTCCATTGCGGGGCGTGTTAGTTTTGAACCAGAAAATCCGGCATCTGTATATATTTCTGAAACTTTCCAGTCCATTGCCTCACAGTACATCTTTAATTTATCTATCTGCTCATCTATAGAGTATCCTTCCTCTGCTTGGTTCGTTGTTGATACTCTGGTATAAATAGCTACCTTCTTACTCATTTGCTTTTTGCTCCAATTCTGTGTTAAAATTGAGCATAGTAAAACATCACATCTTTTGTGTGTCTTGCTATACATTTGTGATTAAGTCCTCCTCCTCGACCAAAACTTGGAGGACTTTTTTTATTTTTTGTTAAGTTCATAATTTTAAGCAGAAAAGTTATTCCCACAATCATGACAGAAGAACGTTTGCTTTTTACCTGAAAACCATTTTTTAGATCGCCATACATAGCCTTTATTTTGTGCAGCTTTAATGATTGCCATATACCAGTCCACAAAAATAAATAACATAAGTCCAACTGCCCACTTCATAAAGATATGCATGAAATAGAATATCCCGAAGAAAATCATACCAAGACATCCCCAGCCCATTTTACTTTTTTGGCTAGATAATTGAACGTGTGTACTTCCGCATTTAGGGCATTTTCTATTAACTCCCATAATACTCCTTTACTCCTAGCAGCTTTTAACGAGGTTCAGAGCTTGCTCGTAGATTAATTTATGCTACACCTAATAGTTCTTGAAATTCTCTCTCAGCTAAGTCATAAAAAGAGTGGTTAAGATGATAGGCTTCTAAAAAATTATAAATATTAATTGACTCAATAATATCAAAATAACTAATATAATCAACAGCAAATTTGTGTATTTGCTCTTTTTTTATTTTTATATTAATTTCATCCACAAAAATTTCATTTATTGCTTCATACATTTCATTAAATTCTTTTGAAATGATAGAATAGGCAAAATCATATGGGCAACCAGTAATTTCTATGAATAAATTAAAGTGGGAATAATCTCCACCTTGTTTCTCAAACATGTCCCAAAGAAGGAGTATTGCTTCCCGATGGGCTCGACTTTCGTTTGGGCTTGTTGTATCACAATCTCCACCTCTGTAATCATCATGGTTAAGTATATGTGATAATTCATGAGCGTGATCAAAAGGTCGTGCATTTTTTTCGTATCCACCCAGACCAAGCAAAGGGGCAACCCAAGCTACTTGATTATTCCAATCCCCCAATCGGTAATCAATATGCTGATTCTCAATTTCACAAATCAGTAAGCTATTTAGTTCCTGTTCATCCATAGCTCACCTCTTATTTATTATTATTATTATCTATATCTTTAGCTTTTTGAGTAATTTCGTCCCAACGGTCAGCAAACACAAGGCGAATCATCGCTTTATCTTTTTCTGTCAGTGGACGTCCACCAGAAGAAACTAATTTATCCCAAACGGCATCATCGTCAGTATTGGCAAGTTCAGATAGGTCTATCGGTTCCATATTTTCACCAGTTTTATTATCTCTACGCTCAACAAGGTCTGACTTTTCAATTCCAAAATAATTTGCCATCATTTCAATTTTGTCAATACGAGGATAACTTCTGCCTTGAATCCAGTTTCTAATAGTTGTGTAATTTATTCCAAGGTCTTCGGCAAGTTTAACTGAGTTTATTCCTTTTTTATCTAAATAATATTGAATATTCTCCGCCATTACCATAAGATTTCCTAAGTCTGAAGGCATATATTTTCTCCTTAATAGTGTTTAAGTGTATTTTACACTTTAATTGTAATTTTTTCAAGCATTTTTGTAGATAAACACAAATAAATAGTAATTATTTAATAAAAAGTAGTAAAAAAAACTACTTTTCTCTTGACAACTACATTTTAATGCTATATAATTAACTCATAAATAAAAAAAGAGAGGAGAAGCGATATGCCAGAGACTTACACCTTAAAGCAATTGCGAGGGGTTAATGGAATGACTCAAGATGAGGTAGCTGAAAAACTAGAGGTCTCAAAGTTTACGTGGGCAAATTGGGAGTCAGGAAAAACTGCTCCAGATTTTTGGCAATTACAAAAAATAAAAATACTATTTAATGTCGCTATTGACGACATTAAATTTTTACCAAAAACTAGTGTTTAAAACTACATTTTTGATATTTTATAGTATTTAAAACATATTTACGGAAGGAATAGTAATGAATCAAATTATCAAAATTAAACAAAACAAAAATAATGAACAAGTTGTCAGTGCAAGAGAATTGCATAAAATTCTCGGAGTAAAAACGAGGTTTGCTGAATGGTGGACTCAAAATTCAAAACTTCTTATCGAACATGAAGATTTTGAGGGTGTAGTTATAACTGCACCCTATAACCCAAAGTTTCCAGATAAAGTTCAACAACTTCAAGACTATGCAGTTACTGCAGATAACGCAAAACATCTAGCCATGCAAAGTCAAACTAAAAAAAGTCGTGAGATTAGAGATTACTTTATCCAAGTTGAAAAAGATTTTAAAAATCAACTGGCAGCTCCAAGAACACAACGGGAACTTGTTCAATTAGCATTATCAGCTAATGAAGAAACTAACCAACGACTAGATGTTGTTGAGGAAGAGATTCATGAAATTAAAGAAAATAAATTGATTACAACTGAGGATAAAGGAACTATTGATTCTCACGTTCGCAAAAAAGTAGCAAGTATTTGTCGAGAGCAACGCCTTGACCAACAAGCGAAAAGTTTACTTTTTCAGGATTTAGGCTCAAGCATTAAACGGTTGTTCAATGTGCCTAATAGAGGGCGAATTAAAGATAAAGACTTCATGAAAGTTCTTGATTTCGTTGATACATGGGAGCCGTCATCAGTAACGAAAGCGCAAATTCATCAACTTAGCTTATTTGACGAAACGGCTTAGAAAGGAGCGTGAGATATGGCTACAAAACAAACAAACCTGAACCCAACAGTCACTTTTTGGTCAGAGGGAAAAACAAACAGCATGAATCAAGAGCAGTTTGACAATTGGAAAAAGAAAACTCCTTGGCCAAACGATTCTTTAAAAATTTTAGTCGATGCAGTCTTAAGTCGTAAAGAGAATAAAAAGGAGATTGCATGATATTTAGAATTGTTGACCCTGATACTGGAGAAATTCTTGATAGGGAGTTCTTAGTAGAAAAAGAGGCTATACGGAATTTTAAAATAAAAGCCAAACGCCTAAATGCAGTTATTCGTTAGATAGGAGAAAAAATGTTCGGATTTAAAACAGAAGAAGAAAAAGAAATTCTTGCTGATTACAATAATGTAGTCCGTGATATGAAAGAGTTGAAGGACCTGGTAGATCAAATGTCAGCTACAATCGCAACACAAGCTCAAATGATTGGTACAAGAGATCAATTGCTCGATGAAGCATATTTAAAACTTGAATCAGCCGAAACAGAATTAATTATTCGTCGCAAAAATGATGAATTTCGTCAAAAGTTAACAGTAGCAAAATAAAAAAGCCCGCACGGGAATGCGGACTAAGACGTGATGTGTCTATTAAATTTTATATCTAGATTATATCACGTTTCAACAAAAATAAGAAACGGAGAACATTAAATGACGGAAGAAAAACTAAGATTTAGTTTTTCTGATATTAGAACTTTTCAGGAATGCCCTTTTAGATTAAGGGAAAGAAAAGCAAAAAGGTACGCTGAATCTCCTACAGAAGCTATGCTAGTTGGCTCTTATGCTCATGCAATGCTTGAGGGAGATAAAAGCACCGATGATTTTATCCAAGAGCATTCTGTGGATATGATGGGCAATATTGGTAAGAAAAACCAAGGCATTAAAAAAGTTTTTAAAGATATTGTGATGGCGGTTAATGAAGTCAAAAAGACTGAAACTTATCAGTCTTTCGATACTTTACATACTCATAAAGAACTTTATATCAGAGCTGATTATGATGATTTTGTGATTAGTGGAAGAATTGATGTCTTAAGGTTTGACCATGAAAACAAAACGATTGAAATCATCGACTGGAAAACCGCCGCAAGCTTTGAAGATATATTTGATAAAAATATCAGAGCTTATTTGGAATGGTACAGCCATTATAGGGAGCAATTAGCTTTATATGCGTGGTTAGTCGCTCAAGAATTCTCTGATTATACAAAACTAGATTATACAGTGGTTGGAAAAATTGTAGGTTTTACCAAGAAACTGCCAGTAAATATTAAGACAATTACAATGGATTTTGGAAAACTTGCTGATATTTCAGATAAAATTCTTGTTCAAACTGTGTTATCTGAGTTAGATAATATCGCTCATAATATTGAGCATGAGGGAATGGATGGATACTTTTGTCATAATTGCGACTGCTGTATCCAAAATAAAAAATACGAAGAATTAGAGGTAGAAGTATGGTAATGCAAATTAAACCTGCAGGGACTAGAAACCCTAAACTGACACGAGTCCTTATTTCAGGAGGCGGGCTTTCAGGAAAAACGACACTAGCGGCTAAGTTTGCCAGTAGTAATGACAGAGCCTTATTTATTAGTACTGACGGGAATGCATACAAGCAAGGTTACCAAGCAATAGACTTTGAATTTCCTCAAAAAGCTGAACAAATTATCACAAATTTTACTCAAGCATTAAATATGGCAGAACAAAACGCTGAAAGCTGGGATGTCCTTGTAATTGATTTGATTGAAGACTTTGACGAACGGGCCCAAACCTTATTGCGTGGCGAACTTAATAATTTTAAATCGACAATGAAAGCATGGGGAAAAATCAATAGTTTATACAAAGATATGCAAAGTTTAATGATGAGTAAGTTTCATGATAAAACAATCGTTTTGCTTAGTCGAGATGTTGAAGAAATTGACCAAAAATCAGGCGAAGTCATTGGATATAAGCCTGCTTTAAGAAAATCTCTCAAAAATATCATTCTAAAAGACCAAGATGTTGAAATCAGAGCTTATTTTGATAGAAGCGGTAATCGTCAATTTGATATTTCTAATTTAAGGTATGAAGAAATGAAAGGGATGCTTCAACAAATTATTGCTAAACCGTTTGAGATTCCTCAACCTGCCATTGACCCAAAAGAGCAACAAGAATCAAAGGAAAAAGCTAATAAATTAAAAGCACAATATGATAAAGCTTTTGCGGCTGCAGCATCTCATAATGCAAGTGATAAAGACATTGAGTATTGGAAAAATATGGAACCGTCAGAAGCGATTATGTCTATTGCCGATTGGATTCGAATTAAAGAATCCGCTCAGTCAGTCGTTGATGAAGAAGAACTAATTGTGGATGAATTATTTCCAGTAGGTCAAAACTAAACCTATGAGCAAACTGCAGTCCTCAAAAATCCTGAGCAGTAGAATTAGAAATAATTCAACTTTAAGCAAGACTACCTTGGGCGGTAGTACTCGTATTTAGTCAAAGCTGGAGGGTGGCGGAACGAGCCGTAAAGTCAATGAGTATTTAGTGTTTACACATAACCACTCATCGCCAGCTTTTAATTTGAAAAATAAAACTTGAAATAAATATAGAAGAAAGGAGAAAGTTTGGAACAAAGTACAAAATTCTTCAATCAAATACCAGTGCCAATTGTGGAAGCTGATGATTTAAATGATTTTGAAAAACTTCTTTTTAGTGAAATATACACGATGGCTAATTCTTTTGGAAGCGTCTTTCCGTCAAATGCTTTTTTGGCAAGTAGATATGGAAAAAGTAAAAAAACAATATCCGTAACATTAAAAAGCTTACAAGAAAAGGAATATATAAACCTAAAATATGAATATGAGGGGAAAGAAGTAAAAAGAAGATACATTTTACCCTATTTACATAAATGTAAAGAGGGTATATACACAGATGTAAATACCCCTACACAAAAACGTAAAGAGGGTATATACACAGATGTAAAAGATAATATATCAACTAATAAATCAATTAATAAATCAACTAATAATATATCGGACAAGTCCGATAAAGAGTCTGATTTAGAAACTAGATTTAATAATATTTGGAAAATATATCCTAACAAAAAAGGAAAACCGAAAGCTCTATTAGCCTATAAAAGAGCTGTAAAATCTGGAACGACAGACGAAGAGATTAAAACTGGTCTTGAAAACTATTTGGCAGAAATAAGAGTTAAAAATACCCAACAAAACTATATAAAGCATGGTAGCACATGGTTTAACGGTAAGGGTTGGGAAGATGACTACGATTTAATGCCTATTCAAAATCAAACGTACAAAAATAATAAAGTTTTCAAATCTGCTCCTAACTGGTCTAATCAAAGATTTGAAAAAGACGAAGAAACACTGACAGCGGAAGAATTCGAGGAATATATGAATGGCTTGGACTCTTAAAAAACGTGCTCTTGATGAGGGGCTATCAGAATACTACCGTAGCTTTATTCCTGGGATTACCCATAAACAATACTGCAGATATGTTGAAAAAGCTTATGAAGAGGAAATAGTATTAAGTCCTATCACTTTTATCGCAATAGTTAAAGGTATTGACAATGAAAAAGCAACCGAAATATTTTATGAAAAAAATAAAGAACTGACAGATTCAGGAGTAATGCCTGCAATTGCTAGATTTGGAGAAGCAAGTGAAGTTTGAATTTGAATTGGATAAAATGCCAACTACTCAGCAGCAAAAAGGCATTAAAAAAGTGAAGGGTAAACTTCAATTATATGACCGTAGAGGAACAAATAACTACAGTCTTAAAGCTCAACTCATGAAAAATAAACCGAAAGAGTGCTTTGAAAAAAACGTTCCTTTGAAGCTATCCGTTACTTTCTTCTATGCAATCAAGCAAAAAAAGCGTTGGTGGCAATGGAAAACAAGCAGACCTGACTTAGACAATCTTATGAAGAACTTACAAGATTATATGACTAAGTTGCGTTATTACAGTGACGACAGCCAGATTGTATGGCTTGAAGCTAAAAAGGTTAATGACGAGAAAAACAGAATAGAAATTGAAATTACAGAGGTGTAAGAATGATTAAAACAAATTTTGTCACTTTGAAAAAGCTGTATGGATTGGCAAGAAATAATAATTTCAACGCTAACCACAAAGAATTGTCTGTGAAAATCAGCGGTCGAACTAAGCACAATCACGAACTCTCTAAGCTTTACTTAGATATTTGCAATAAATACAACCATTCAAAGCAAATGAAATGGAAAGATTTATACAAAACACTTGAAGAATTAATTTCAGGTTTAGCAATTGAACTTTAATAGCTCTAATTCATGAAAATTACGGTTACATTGAGCGCTTAAACTGTTTCATGGATAATTTATCACGAACTAGACAAAAGCGCTTAGAAGCTAAAATATGAGGTGGATTATGGAATTAATCAACTTATCAGATAAAAAACTTGAATCCAAAAAAGGCGGAAGATTTCAAGTAACAATTAAGACAATTGAACCCACCGATTCCATCTTAGTAAGTTATGAGATAAAAGTTAAGGATATCGGAGAAGAAGATGGATACGTTTCTATTTATCAGAAATCATACTCTGGAAGTAATCCTGAAAAAATAGCCCAACAGATGGTTGATGGAATAAAAAGAAAAAAAGTAACTAAAATAAAAGTCTATTATTTGGATTGACTAAAATATGAGGTAGTAATATGTTCAGCAAAAATGGAATAAGGCGTGGAGATAAAATATGCTTCCGCGACACAAAATTCTTAAAAGTTATCGAAGTTACTGACAAATACATAACGGTTGAAAAAGACCAGTTCACTAAAAAATCAGTTAAGCGTGATGATTTTAGAATTGTAAAAATAAATGGAAGATACCATGCATGTGAACTCTTTGACAGAGTTGTGAAGTGAGGGATGAGATGGAAGTATATATTGTAACCCAGTCATGGGGGATTTATTCTGACTACACAGAAGTAGTTCTTGGAGTAGTTTCAAGCATGGAAAAGGCAAAAGAGCTATCGCTGAACGCTGAACCGGTCAGTTGGGAAGATAGTACTGTAGAAGTTGAGTGTTTTGAACTTGACGGAGAACGAAAATCATTTTCAAAAGCGGAACGAGAAGCATATAAATCAAATGATGATTTCTCTAGCAAAGACCGTATTATTTTGAACGAGCTAGATGAAGCTGGGATATAAGGAGCAGATGGATGAAACTAAGCGAGATTGAAGCGGTAAGCCCAGAAGATTTTGTGGTCTTTGACAAAGAAGACGGCATGCCATACAGCTATGTCATTGATAGATGGTATAAAACTGGCGCAAAAGAGGTTGATGATTTTCCTAAACTCTACACATCAGAGCAAATGCAAGAGTACGCAAAAGCAAATTGTTGGGAGTTGATTAACTGGTATGTTGAAACTACTGGTGACGTTAACCACGCAGCAGAAATGAAAATATGGATGGATGATGAATTTGGAGGACACGAAAAATGATTAAGTTTGAAGAAGAATTAAACGCTCTACCAGTATCGCACAGTACAAAATATACAGAGTACTGGAATAAAGCTCAACTACTAACGGTATTCAAAGATTGGCAACCACAGCAAGCCCTGCCAGTCGTGCCTGAGTGTGTGGACTTATTCATCAAAGAATGTAGAGAATTCAACTATGATTTGGATCAGGCTTTTTATGAACAGGAAGATGGATCAGAAGCTACTGAAAATAATAAATGTATTCTTTGGAGACGCAATCATCCTGATGAGTTCGCTCGTGCATGGTTAGACGGCTACACAGTCGAAAAACCGCAGCTGTTCTATATTGATTTACCAAAAGTTTTTGGATTAAGCGATTCAACTAGCGATTCAACCTTCGTATCAAAAGCGGAAAGTGGAATAATCTTAGAATTTACAAAAGGGAAAGATTATGCATTAAAATTAACAGAACAAGAAATCAAGTCAATTGATGAGCGTTACTGGCAGTTTGCTGTGCCTGTGGAGGTGGAAGAATGATCGAGAAAAAATATTATGTGTTTCTTAGTCCGTTAAATAATGGGAACAAGCCATTTTTTCAACTAGTAAGTTTTGGATTTATGGCAGAATTATTTGGTTTTGCTAAATGTAATACCAAAAATAAAAACGGTAGATATGAGAATAAATACTCTAAATTCACAAAATCAGAACTTGCTGAAATCATGGGCGGTGCGATTTATAAAAAAGAAATCACAGATGTTTATGATGCTCAAACAGAACAAATGGGCTTTCCTGAATGGATTAACCCACTCATTGAGCTTGTGCCTGTGGAGGACGGAGAATGACAAGAAAATTTAAAAAACTAGACGGAAATGCGACTATTCCAGAACGAGCGACAGAACACAGCGCAGGTTATGATATTTCAGCAAGCGAAACAGTTACGATTCAACCTGATGAAATAAAAATGGTAAGTACTGGGCTAGCTGTTCAACTTGGTGATGATGAAGTATTGAAATTATACGACCGCTCAAGCAATCCAGTTAAACGTGGCATTGCATTGATTAATTCAGTAGGAATTATCGATTCAGATTACTATCCGCAAGAATTCAAAGGCTTATTTATGAATATCTCAAAAGAGCCTGTAACCATTTCTAAAGGTCAAAGAATAATGCAAGGGGTATTTGTCAAATACCTTACAACAGACGATGACAACGCAAATGGAAAGCGTACAGGCGGATTTGGTAGCACTGGGGAGGTGTGAGAATGACACAAGAAACAGAAAAAGAGCGCATTTATCTTGAAGCACTAGATGAAATAAATAATTTAGCAATTGATGTGGCCATGGATTTTGAAGAAACTGGAATTGGTTCAGTTGATTGCGGAAAAATAATGGATATTGTAAACAAAGCGTTTTTTGCAGGAGCAAGACAACAATCTTCCACCACTGACAAACTTTCGGTTGAAAAACTCCAAGAAATTCGAGTAGAAGAGCTTAAAGATTTTAATTCAAAAATTTTACAAGCAGAACTTGAAAATCAGAAACTACAAAAAGAGATTGATGCTGCTAAAAAATATATTGAAGAATCTTATAAAGCAGATAAAGAAGACAATAAATTACTTGATCTAATTATTGAAGCTGTTGCAAAACTAAAATCAGATAACAAAACTTTGAAAAAGTATATCGAGCATGTTATTGGAACGATTAAACATGATGGGCATTTAGGAACTATTCAAACAGACTGGGTTTTGCCTGATTTAGAAAAAGCACTAGCAGAGATTGGAGGGAATGATGAATAAGTCAGATTGTTACACTTGTGGAGAAGAGTTTGAAGATAATAATTGTGAGTTTTGCTCATTTGCTTATCCCTTTTGTTCGCTAGAATGCTATGACAAATATATGGAAAGTTTATGAAAAATGAAGGGAGCGGCGATGAGTAAAGAAATTCAAGGTTGGAGAGATATTATCCAACAAAACGGGAAAAGAGTTCAACCCCAGCTCACGATTCCGAAAAGCATTGTGGATGAGTTGGATAAAATCCCAAATGAAGCTAAAAGATATGTTCAAGAAAATGGTTTTGATGATTACTCTATTCTTGATGATTTTGTAGAATTACGAGAATTTTATGAAGCTGATGAAGATGAAGCTTTTCCCGGATTTACAGGATTAAAAGAATTTGTCAAGGATAATTTAAATCTATGTGCTTTATACCTCGCAGGCAAAGCCCTCGGAGTTGATTTAGTGAAAGTGGTGGAGGGGATAGATGACAATTAATGAGCAACAATTCTATGACATGCTCAATGTTGATGAACATATGAATTTCACAAATCGAATTCAAGAACTTGTTTTTGATAAAAAAGGGCGTGAAGAATTTTACTCTAAAATCTTAAATATCCACCATGACATGGGAGTTGATTTCTTTAGAGACTATTTTATGGCTCATTCAGCTGTTTCAGCAAAAGGGCAGCATTATACACCAGATGAACTTGGTAAGCTCACAGCGTTGCTTGTAGGTGGTTCTGGAGGTGCTGATTTAACTGGAGCAGGAACAGGAACTCTAATTATCCAAAAATGGCAAGATGACCGAATGAATGCAGACTTTTTTAACTATTTGCCGAGTAACTATTGGTACCAGGCATTAGAATTATCAGATGAAGCTGTATCGTTCTTAATCCACGCTTTTGCAATTCGAGGAATGAATGGTGTAATCATTCATGGTGATGCATTGGAAATGGCCGCGAAACAAGTTTATTTCATTCAAAACAGTGCTAATAATCCGATTGGTTTCTCAGAGATAAATGTTATCCCTCACAGCAAAGATGCAATGGAATTTTTAGGGATTCATGAATGGACGGAACAGGCAATTGAACATATTGAAAGTAAATTTCCTGACTGGATTCCACTCATAGAAGAAAAGAAAGAACAGATGAGTTTATTTGACGAGGTTTCAGAATGACCGACAAACTAATATCGCTGGTCAATGACTGGTGGGGAGGGATTGAATGAATCCAAGAATAAGTGAACTGTTTGACGAGCTAGACTTTATAACAAGTATAGCCAATAATATACATGCTGGTAGTCTATTTGCTTCTGAAAGTATAAGAAAGAAACTTCTAATAAAAACAATTGATAACCTGCGTGAAATAGATGTTATTAGACACTCATTAAACCCACAGATTCCAGAACCTTGGGCTAGTATGAGCGCTGATGAGATTATTAAAGGATTAGGAGTATATAAATGAAAATTTTGTGTAAGCTGTTCGGGCATGATTATGACCCGCCAGCACTTATTGGAGATGAAGCACCAACATATTGTAGTCGTTGCGGTGAATTATATGTGGACCAGTCTTATTTCAACCGCTCAGACCTTGATGAGTCTGAGAACGTGTTCCCTGAAAAATGGCTTGATAAACATATGGATTGAGGTGGAGATGAAAAAATTTGAGTTATATAGCGCAGAATTCGTTAGCAAATATAGAAAACCTAAGTGTGTAATGAATATTATTGAAGCTAATAATTATGCTGAAGTAATCCAAAAACTCGAAAGCAACGCAGGTTGGTACACTGCTGACAACGGTGCTTTCAAAGTTGCCTATATCGAGGAGGTTGTGGAATGAAAAAACATACCTATTTAGCAATATTCAAAGGATATAGCATTAAATTCGTTGCAACGGAAGATAATTTAGCTGAGGTTATAAGTTTTGGAAAAAAATGGTTTCATGTCAAAGATAGTGAAACTGACGAAGTAATTTCTTTAAACGTGATGAATATCTTGTATTTTAGAAGAATAGATGAGTAAAAAACGAGTGTTTTAATAAAAATAAAAAAATACCTGTCAAACATTTAGTGATAGAGGTTAACAAATATAAAGACACTTTCCGATTATATTATATATTTACTAATTAAAGAAAGAGATAAAAATAAAATAAAAAGCTCAGAAATGGTAGCCATTAGTGAGCTAATTGGTGAACTTCGAAATTAATTATTTAATCTAATGCACGCAAAGTTTCATGAACATCTTTAATCAAGCTAGTAATTTCATCATTGCTATAAGCGTAATTATGATTACCTAAATAAGCAATTACAATTTCTGAAGTCAATTCTTTATCTGTTTTAGACATATAATTCTCCTTTCTAATGATGTAGTTAAATTTATTAACTCAAATATATTATAGCACTATAGCACAGTATTCAATGACTAATTTTCTTGAGTACCAAAAAAAGCCCACTGCAATGGGCTTCGGCAACTGAATTTCTAACTTAATTATACCACAAAAGGAGAATTTGATGAATGGCAGATAAGTTAGATAGAATTATTGGAGATTACGTTAATGGCAGACTTGAAGCCAGAATAAAATCAATTGAAAGTAGATATCTTTATAAGCAAAAAGTAGATAACTTAGGCATTCGTACAGCTTATTCTGGTGGTTCGGAACAGTTAAGTCATGTTATTAATCAGGAAAAGCTTGAGAGTGACGAAGAATATCTTAAACTTAAGGAGCAATTAGAGATATTAGACTTTTGGTTTAAACCTTTGATACCAGATGAAAAAAGAGTTATTGAACTAAAATATAGCGGTTATGCTGGCTTGTACTGGTACCAAGTAATGCAATATTTAGATATCGAAGGAATTGAAGATATTGGCTTGAAAAAAGCTAAGACGATATTCTACAAATTTAGAAATGATATCTACCGACAAATGCAACACTGTTTTTAGGGCATATTTTTGGACAAAAATTGGCACGAAATTGCCTAAAATTGGCACCTCAACCGCTGTTTTTACTGATATACTTGTATCATGAAGTTATCAGCGAAAGCAAACAAAATGTAATTCGTTCGGTTGGATATACTTCTAACGTTGCTGGACGATAAAACCAGCGTAGCAAGGAAAGCACCACTGGAGAGTGCGCAGGGTTCGACTCCCTGACTTGCTATTATATTTTATTACAGGTTGTCCAATGGGCAGCCTTTTATTGTTGATGAAAGGAGGAGAAATGGCAAAAGCTAAATATGAAGAATGGATTTTAGAAGAAGGATTGCTCAAAATTCAAGGTTGGGCAAGAGACGGCTTAACAGAGGAGCAAATCGCTCATAATATGGGGATTGCCGTTTCAACTCTGGGTAATTGGAAAAAAAGTCAT
This sequence comes from Lactococcus sp. FSL K6-0773, assembly GCF_038006485.1. Taxonomy (NCBI): domain Bacteria; kingdom Bacillati; phylum Bacillota; class Bacilli; order Lactobacillales; family Streptococcaceae; genus Lactococcus; species Lactococcus sp. FSL K6-0773. Next base: position 2,062,105 of record NZ_JBBOVF010000001.1, read on the forward strand.
CTGGAGATTTTGGAGGCCCTAAAAAAGGGTAAAGAAGTTGTTGACATTCAAGTTGAAAATGCTTTGCTTAAACGTGCTTTAGGCTATGAATCTGTTGAAGTAACTAAAGAATTAACGGATGCTGGTTTATTGGTAACAAAAGAAGTTACTAAGCAGGTTGCACCAGACACAACCGCGGCTATTTTCTGGCTTAAAAATCGTAAGCCAAATGAATGGCGAGATAAACGAGAAACACAAATTTCTGGTGATATTGGGGTTCGTAATCCTATGCAAAACCTAACAGAAGAAGAACTTCGGAGGTTAGCAAATGGCATTGATGGAACATGATATGAACAAAATTCGTGAGGAGGCCCTTAAAGAGCTAGCTAGAAGAAATTATATTGATTATTTCTACTATGCTAATAACTGTACTTTTGAGCCGTTAAGACATCAAAGGTATATTGCTCCTTATTTGCAACGAATATCAGACGGTGAACGTCTTTTTATTATCGTTGAATTACCACCTCAACACGGTAAATCAACATTCATTACAGAATCTTTCCCCTCATATTATTTGATGAAGAATCCAGATAAACTTGCAATGGTCGTTTCTTACTCAGAAGAACTTTATAAAAAGTTTGGTAGAAAAAACCGTGAAAAATTTAGAACTTTCAGCAAGGAATTATTTGATTTAGAAATTAGTTCTGATACTGCCAGTGTTTCAGAGTGGGGAATAGATAATCATTTAGGGCAACTTTATAGCACATCAATTTTAGGTGGAGCTACAGGTCGTGGTTCAAATTTGCTCATTATAGATGACCCTATAAAAAATAGGGCTGAGGCGGAATCTAAAACTATTCGCGACAAAATATATAGCGAATGGCAAGATACCTTTTACTCCCGTTTATCTGCTGATGGTTCTGTCATTGTTATCATGACTAGATGGCATGAGGATGATTTAGCAGGACGACTTCTTAAAGAAAATAAATTACCATGGATTGAAATAAAAATACCAGCAGTTGCTGAAGAAAATGACTTATTAAATCGTGAAGTTGGTGAATCTCTTGCCCCTGAAATCGGAAAAGATGAAGAGTGGGCAAGGCAAACTAAAGAAGTAACCGGCTCTCGTGGTTGGGCTGCTTTGTATCAACAAAGGCCAACACCAGCTGGCGGGAATATTTTTAAACGGTCATGGGCCAAATTTTATGTGCCTACACTCGAAATGAAAGTTAAATTAGGACTTGGTGATGATGTAAAAGTTATGCCAAGTCATTTTGATATTCAAATGCAGTCATGGGACTGTACATTCAAAGATAAAAATACATCTGACTTTGTTTCTGGTCAAGTATGGGCGCGTGCTGGTGTAGAAAACTATTTACTAGACCGCCACCATGAGCGAATGGGGATTGTTGATACTATGAAGGCTATTGAAGTCATGACAGCCAAACATCCAGAAGCTATTGGAAAGCTTATTGAGGATAAAGCCAACGGTTCTGCAGTAATTGAAATGCTACAGAAAAAAATAAAAGGTATAGTACCAGTAAATCCACAAGGTGGTAAAGAAGTAAGAGCGCAGGCAGTATCTCCTCTATGGGAGGCTGGCAATGTTTATTTGCCACATCCACTATGGAAATCATATAGTGACGAGATACTTGATGAGTTGACTGCTTTTCCAAATGCAGCGCATGACGATGATGTCGATAGTATGACTCAGGCACTTGTCAGATTAGATAAAAGGCCAGTACACACAAGAAGAGAAAATAGAACAACAGCATTTTAGGGAGGTGATAAATTGACATCTAAAATTATAAGTGGTGGGAAATCTGGTGGAATTCCCAAAGGGTTAAAGAAACAGGCTGTTATGGCAGATGAAAGCAGGGTATTAGCTTCTGTTATCAAAAGCGAAAATGGAGAACAGAGTTTTAGAAGAGATTTGACTTTAATTAGTCCTCCTTATGATATTGCTGCTTTGAGAGATGTAGTCGATAATAGCAATATTCTTAACCAATGTATTGAAGCTTATGCAACTAACGTTGCTGGATTCGGTCTTGATTTGAGATACAAAATGGATGATTCCAACGAAAACGAGGAAACAAAAGCAGAGTGGGATGTTCTTACAGAATTACTCAATGAATTAAGCTTTGAACGTCCGCCTAAGGAAATCGTCCAAGAAGTCATTCGTCAAGTCGAAGAATGTGGAAATGGATATTTTGAAGTTATTAGAAATGGCGTTGGCCATGTTGTGGGAATTGATTCGATTAAGCCTGAATTTATGACAGTTACCAAGCAGAATGTAGTCACTAATGACCAAGGGCAACAAATTAAGGTTAGATACTTTAATTATCGTGACAACTCAGATGATAGCTCCGTAAATTCTGGGACTTGGTTTAAGACTTATGGTGATACAACACCACTTGATACGAATGGTTCTATTGGCAATGGAACAGCAACTGAAGTTATCCACATTAAAATCGGAGACTTCCAAAGCCCGTATGGCGTTCCAAGATGGATTGGACCGCTGATTAAAATTATTGGTAATCGTAAAGCCGATGAGCTGAATTATCGTTATTTTGTACAAGGTCGGCACATTCCTCTGGCAATCATGCTTGAAAATGCTCAACTTACACAAGCAAGTGAAGCGACTTTGAAGAGCTATGCTGATTCAATTGGTGGAGAAGAAAATCAACATAAATTTATTTTGTTAGAATCTGAAAAAGTTTCGCCAGGAGAAGAAGCGGCAGGCTACGGAGAAGATAAAAGTAAGCCATCAATTAGGGTTGAACATCTTGCTGATGTTTTACAAAAAGATGCACTTTTCCTTGAATATGATGAGAATGTCACTCAAGCTGTTTTAGGGGCGTTCAGGCTTCCTCCAATATATGTGGCAAAGACTACTGACTACAACAGAAACACTGCTGAGACTGCCAAAGAATTGACAGAGGAGCAAGTTTTTCAACCTTTACGTGAATCTTATGCTTGGCGGATTAATTCTTTATTTAAAGAGTATGACCTAAAATATGTTGAAGTTTATCTTAAAGCTCCAAAAATTAAAAACATGGATGACGTTACCAAGTTTATTCAAGTTGCAAATTCTGCTGGGTCTGTTGCTCCAAATGATTTACGCGGCACTCTATCTGATGTACTTGGCTTGCCTTTAGAGAACTTTGAGGGTGAGGAGTATAATTTACCGACCAAACAGTCCAACGCTCAAAATGGGCTAAATTCTGATGATGTGAACCTATCTAAAGCCTATGGCGCAGAAACAGGGGCAGATATAGCGGCAGGTATCCGTCAAATAATGCGGAGGGCGCGTGATGAATGATGCGGAATTAATTCAAAAATCTTTAGAACTATCAGCAGAGGAAAAAGAAGAGCTGATTAAGCTTTTAAGGAAGGCTGGTTTTAGCTTTACTGAAACTCTTGCTGATAATATATCTGATATTGAACAGGAATTAGAGGATATACTTCAGGAAGATTATGAGCAAGTTGCGCCAATCTTGGAAGAGTTAGCTCAGAAAGATAAAAAACCAAGTCGGAAAATGATTCTAGCAGCACTTGCAGCTAGAGTTTTTATTAGTAAAATGTCCGAAAGAGTCAATCCTAAAATAAAACTTTCTTATGTAACGCTTTTTGATAAATTCAATAGCAAATACAAAGGAAATAATGAATTCAATCCTAAAAGTCGTCATTCAAAAGAAATTGATAAGTGGCTTAAAGGTTTACCAAAATTAATGGACCTAACTTCTAAAGAGAGGTTCATTTTTCTTGTTCAATCCTCGTATGACGAAGGAAAGGGCATTAAATGGCTAGAGCGCAACCTCTCTAAACTAGACGAGTTTGGACATAGCAGAGCAAGAACAACATCAATTACTGAGGTTTTAAGGATGTATTCAGGCTCTCAGTATGAAGCGATGATGTCCAATCCGAACATAGTGGGAAAGGAATGGAGGCATACTAGTGGTATAGGAGAACCAAGAATGTCACATGGGCAGGCAGACGGAACAGTTGTTGCAGTTGATGATTTCTTTATTATTGATGGCGAAAGAGCGAGGTATCCAAGGGACCCTCAATTATCACCAGGTAATTCTATCAGCTGTCATTGTTTCATGAATCCTGTACTTGCTGACAAGTACACCAAAAATTAAACAGAAAGGATAAAAATGCGAAAGCTAGAAAATGTAAAAGTTACCCACGTTTCGTATGTTGATAAAGCAGCAAATAAAAAGCAATTCTTTTTGACTAAATCTGCTAGTGAACCAACTTTTGAAACGACAGTAAAACTTTTGACAAAGTCAGATGACCCTCAAAAGCTAGTTTATGGAGTCGTCTATGAGCCTGATGTAGAAGATGCACATGGCGATTTTATGGACGCTGAAACGATTGAAAAAGCAGCTCATGGATTCATGGAAGAATATCAAAACATTGATAAGCAACATGATTTTAAAACGAGTGCTGGAAAAGTTGTTGAAAGTTATGTTGCTCCAAGTGATATGACCGTAGGTGATACTGCTATTGCTAAAGGAACTTGGGTTCTTGTAACAAAAGCTACAGACGAACTTTGGGAATCAATCCAAAAGGGAGAATTTACAGGATACTCTCTTGCTGGAACAGCTGAGGTTGAAGAAGTTAAGAAACAGACTAAAGACCGTTATATCAGGAATGAACCTTCAAGAAATTTAATTGCTGCGATTGATGCTTTTTATCAAACTGCAAATCGATTAATATGGGATGGCGATGAAGAATTACCAGATACTTACGATAGTATTATCGCTGAAGCCAATGAATTCATTGATGTGATAAACCAGTTAAAAGAAGGTAATGGAATAGTGAAATCAAAAGGACTAATTGATACAGTTAAGTCTTTTTTTAATTTAAAAAAACAGGAGGAAGTCGAAATGACTCAAGAAGAACTTAAAAAAGCTCTAGGTAAAGCTTTTGCACCAATCAATGATCGTTTGGAAGCTCTAGAAAAAGCTACAAAAGACCCTAAAGCAGACGGTAAAAAGAAAAAAGACAAAGAGGATGAAGAAGAAACAGCACTTGATGCGAAAGCAGTAGCAAAAGCAGTTTCTGAAGCAATTGCTCCAATGGCTGGACGTCTTGAAGCTCTAGAAAAAGCTCGTGTCAGCAATACTAATGAAATTATTTCAGAAACAGTTAAAAAGTCAGCAACACCAAGTTATGTTGATGCACTTTTCCCAATTGAAGACTAAAGGAGAAAAACAATATGAACAACACAGAACTTTTACAAAAACAATTTGCTGCTATTTCTAAAGCAGGTAACGACGTGACGCTTCGTTCTGACAATGCGCGTGCATTTGTTTTGGATGTCGTTTCTGGACAAGCAACTCTTCAAAAATTGCCACCTTACTTTGCTAAATCATCAACAGGTTCTATCGATAAGCTTGGTGTTAAACGCCGTACAATGCGCACGCATAAAGGAACAGCTACAACTCCTACAGGTTCAGATATTGCCGAAGAATCTTCTGTATCATTTACTCTTTCACCATTTTTCGTTGATGCATGGATTGAAAACAGTAATGTATTTTATACTGCTCAAACTCGTGGCCAAGATGTACGCCAAGCGTTGACAACTCTTATGCAACAACAATTTGGAGCTGATTTACAAGACCTTGCTTTTAATGGAGACACTGCCTCAAAGGATGAATTCTTGAAACAAAAGGATGGATTCATTAAAAAAGCGCAAGCAGGAGCGGTTGTTAAACTTACACCTACTGCGCTTCCAACAATCGAAACACTTACGACTGATGTTGTGGGAGGATTCGAAAGCAAATACATCAACTCTAACTTCAAGTGGTTTATGTCATTGAAAACTTCAACTCATTATGTTGCTGAAATCCAAAGCCGTGCAACTAATCTTGGGGATGTAGCAATTGTTAATGGACAACTTACAAATATTGCTGGTTTTGCAGTTGAAGTAGTTGATAACTTCCCAGATAAGGTTGTTTTATTCTCACCATTTGAAAATTTGACCCCAGTTCTTGGATATGAAGTTAAAATGCAGACAGCTGCAGCTGATCCAACATCAATTGCTAAACAAGCAACTTATCATTTTGTTTTGACATCAGCTGACTTCGTAATCCGTGAACTTAAGATGGTTGGTGTTGTTACGGTGACACCCTGATGTTCCCCAAGAACCAACTGGGGTAACGTTGGATAAAACAACTGCAAGCTTAGCTGTTGGTGGAACTCAAAAATTAACTGCTACAGTTGCTCCTGATAACGCAGACGATAAAACTGTAACATTTAGTTCTAATAATATTGCTATTGCGACAGTCACTCCTGTTCAAGGAACTGTTACTGCCGTCGCAGAAGGAAAAGCAACAATTACAGCCACAACTTCAAATGGTAAAACTGCAACATGCGAGATTACCGTAACTCATGCGTGATTACCGTAACTGCTAAATAATTCTAAATAAAAAGGGTGGTTTATGCCACTCTTTTTTTTGGAAAGGAGGTCAAATGGAATATGTAGATAAAACTTACTATGATGAATCTTATAAAGGAGAATCAATAGCAAATGATGGATTTCCAAAATTTAATAAACGCTCTCAGGATATCATTGATTCTTTGACAAATTATAAAATACCTCAAATTGGATTTGATAATTTAAAAACAAATGTCCAAGAGTTAATTAAAAAGGCTGTTTGTGCTCAAATTGAATACTTCAAAGTTGAAGGTATTGAATCAAATATAAACGGCGTCAGTTCATCATCTCAAAGCGTTTCTATTTCTGGGTTTAGTTATTCTTCAAGCCAACCTTCTTCAAGCAGGCAGACAAACAGAGTATCTCCCAGTACATTAATGTATCTGGAAGGAACGGGTCTTTTAGTCAAAAAGGAGGTAAAAATAAGTGTTATTTGAACCAATCCCGAAAAGACTACTGATTCATGAAGTAACCTACACAGAGCCGCCAAACGTTGGCGATGGTTCTATGGGAGGTGGCTCTAAGCCTAAAAGTACAGTAATTAAGAATGTACGATTTACTCCAACTCGAAAGAAAGTAACTAAATCGGATAATACAGAAGCTTATACAAATGGCATTCTGTTTATTGATTCAGTAAACTCTAGCCCTTTCATTGAAATTAATGAGGGAGGAAAAATAACTTTTAAAAATAAGAAGTTGAATATTATTGGCTGTCTTGAAGCTTATACTGACCAAGAAACCCCTCATCATTTGGAGGTACAGTTACAATGAGTGTTAAATTTAAAGGAAACTTTAACCGAGTTGATAGAGCAATTAAAAAAGCACTCAATCCAACAAGCGTAGAGTTTGCTAAAAAAGCCAATAAGTATGTTAAAAAAGATACTGGAGCAACTGAATCGAGCGTTTGGAGCGCTAGTAACTTTGATAAAGGGCAAGTAATCTGGGATACAGATTATGCTGCTTATGCCTATTACATTGGTACCCCATCTAAGGAACATAATCCAGATGCCGAGCAGAGGTGGGGAGAAGTTGCAAAGTCACGAGACATGGAAGATATTAGAAGAGTTGCTCAAAATGCTATTAAGGAGAATCTTTGATGGATATATTTTCAGTTCTTTCTAATCGTTTGCGAACTTTACAACTAGAAACGCCACGATTAACCGATAGCGGCCGCCAAATTATCCAAGAGGATAATCCTCCACAAGATAATGAGCGTGACATATCGCTTCAATCTGTGGCGTCTGGACAAGGAATAAAAGACCTTTCTCTTGGTAGGGAAATGTCTTTTTTAGTCCAAGTCACAATAAAAAACACTGACCAATTGCAAGCTTACAATGATGCATGGAAGATAGCCAATGATTTTGATAGATTACCTCGTTATGAAAATAATGAATTGGTAACTCTTGAATCAGGAGATGGCTCTTTTTTCTTTGATTCTAGTTCCGTTTATACTCAACCAAGAAATCTTGGAAAACAAGAACATGATGCCTATCTTTATGTTTTAACGCTTGCACTAAATATTAGAAAATAAGGAGAAAAAAATGACTTATACAGGATTTGCTTTAAATTACCTCAATAAGTACGAAATTGGAGAAGCAGGAACTGTTGCCCCTGGCACAGGTAAGGTAACACCACCTAGCAAACTTTATGAACTAGCTGAAGGCATTCAATCTGTCGATCTAAAAAATGATGAAGATTCATCGGATTATTCTTACTACGCTGATAAAGGCGGTAAGCAAACGAATATTTCATCTGTTTCGACAAGCTATGCATTTAAAGGTCACCGCCGATATGCTGATAGTGATGCACAATCGTTTATTCGCGAACGACTTGCTAAAACAGGTCAAGACCGTGTTGTCTATTTCAAACATACAGAACCAGACGGGCGAATTCTTTCTGGTAATGCCACTCTTTCAGGAATCGTTCATGGTGGCGGGGATGCCGGTGAGCGCGGTAACTTCGAAGCAACTATCACTTTCAATGGTTTGCCAGATGATTCAAAATCTTTGGGCGTGTAATACATACATAAAGCTAGAGGGGATTCCTTCTAGCTTTTATTTTTTAAGGAGAAAAAATGGCAAAAAAACAAAATGAAATCGTAGTTGAACTCAAGAAAAACGTCATCCCTACTCGTGTTTTTGGAATCAAGTTCGAAATTAAAATGGGTACTCGATATTTAAAAAAATATACAGAAGAGCTTCCTAAAATTAATGAGCAAATTGAGAGCAAGCGAAAAGAAGTCAAGATTTTAGAGGGTAAAAATGACCTTAAAGCATTATTTGAATTACTTGAGTTCATTAAATCAAAAATTCAAGAATATACAGATTTAATTTTGGGTGATGGTGCTTTTGAAAAACTCTATGATGTTGCAGATGAAGATTTATTTGTAGTTGAAGAAGGAATGCGTCAAGTAACAGAGCAGTTCCAATTGATTCAAACAAAATCTAAAGCTCAATCATTTATTGACGGTAAAAAACGTTAAGACAGGAGGCTTTACATGGTACTTTCTCTTTCATGGAGTCAGCCAGATGTAATTGAAGCCAAAACTGCTGATTATGAAGTTGTAATGGATTTTTCACGAGTTCTGAGGTTATTTGAGCTTTATAAGCAAGATGATATCGATGTATCTGAAAAACTGTTCATTACCATTGAAATGTTCTTTTTAACGCCTATTAATGAGATGCCAGAGGAAGACTTTCAGCTAATACTTGAAGGATTAACACAAAAGATAATTGGTGATAATTCTAGGGAAGAAACAGTTGAGAGAGATATGAAAGGCAATATCCTCGAAGAAGAGAAGAAATTTTATGACTTTGAGGAAGACGCTGATTATATCTTTGCTTCATTTATGCAAGATTATGGAATTGATTTAATAAAAGAGCGTGAGAAATCCAATTATTACTGGAATAAAGTTCAGTCTGGAAAGATGTCGCTCGAAAAATTTAGAAATCATACCATGAGTTGGGATAAGTTTAACGCTCTCTTAACTGGGTTATCAGAAACTTCTAAGTTTAGGCGAGTGATTGAAATTCGGCAGATGGAAATTCCTGAGAATGCTAATGAAAAAGAGCGTAAAGAAATCAAAAAAGCTAAAAGTGCAGTTGCTCTGAAATCAGACCGCGAAAAAATTGAATTCGAAATGATGGATTTAAAAGAGCAACGGGAGTTCATGAGAAGAAAGGAGGAGGAATTAAATGGCCAATGACGGAGCAGTAGTAATTGATGTCATGTTAGATAGCACAAAGGCAATGACTGAATATAATAAGTTAGGTTCAGTTATGTCTGGTGCAGGAAGCAAAATAGGAGGTGCCTTAAAAGCAGGAACAGCCGCAGCAATTGCTGGAACAGCCGCAGTTGGAGTTGCAGCTGTTGGAATTGGTAAGCAAGTCCTTGCCTCCTATGCTGATTATGAACAGTTAGTAGGTGGTGTTGATACTCTTTTTGGTAATGCATCTAAAACAGTCCAAGGATTTGCTGCTAACGCATATAAAACAGCAGGGTTATCAGCTAATGCCTACATGGAAACTGTAACAGGTTTTTCAGCATCTATGGTTGCATCTCTTAAAGGAGATACTGCAAAGGCTGCTGATTACTCTAATCAAGCGGTTGTCGATATGGCAGACAATGCCAATAAAATGGGTTCAAATATCGGTGATATTCAGAATGCTTATCAAGGTTTTGCAAAACAAAACTACACCATGTTGGATAACTTGAAACTGGGTAAACCTAAAAAACTAGCTCAGTATAAACCTCGTGAAAACGGTGAAACTCTAAACGAATTAAGACGTAGACAATACCGTGCTAAGTATGAATTGATATCTGCATAGATGTTGACTTTAATGTATTTGTATGATAAAATGAATATATAAATACGTGGTAAGGAAAACTGATTATGTGGGTAAAAATTGCAAGAAATAATAACTATTCTATAAATGAAAACGGAATGGTTAGAAACGATAACACAGAACATATTAAACATCCATTTACGAACAAAGATAATGGGTATTTAATAGTTGACCTCTATATGAATAACAAATCTGAAAAAATTCCAATTCACAGATTGGTAGCAGAAGCATTTATCCCTAACCCTGAAAATAAGGAGACAGTAGACCACATTGACGGTAATAGGAAGAATAACTCTATTGACAATTTGAGGTGGGCAACTTATTCAGAAAATAATTCACGTTTTGAAACAATTGGTGTAAGGAGTGAGACAATAATTGTTGAACACTTTGCAGAAGAAAGAAAAAAACGTGGAGGCGGTCATTTATCATGGCTTTATGTGATTGAAACTCTTGAATTCAAAAGCATTTCAGAAACCGCAAAATATTTCAATTGTACAATAGGCAATATATCTTTAATGTTAGAAAAAGGTACGATTGGTCAAAGAGGAATAACAAGAGGTTATCAATTTTCTTACAAGAACAGAAAACGTTCTAAAATAAATTCATAAAAGTGTAACGGCTATCGAAACAGATTAAGCATTCTTATTTATAAAATAAGGTGCTTTTTTAATGGAGTAGAGTACACCCAAGTGGGTGGAAGTGCGAGGGTACAGAAATGTACAAGAGATAGTCTAGTCTATATGGAAACATATAGCAGTTCATAAGAGAACGGTTATAGATTAACGACCTATGACGAATATAAACGTATGGTGGTACTCAAGAAGAAATGAAGCGCCTCTTATCAGACGCTGAAAAATTCTCTGGACAGAAGTATGATATTTCTAGTTTTGCTGATGTAACTCAAGCTATTCATGTTGTACAAACGCAAATGGGCATCACGGGAACGACAGCAAAAGAAGCGGCTTCAACTATCAGTGGTTCAATTGATAGTACAAAAGCGGCTTATCAAAATCTGATTACTGGTCTGGGTAGTAGCAACGCTAATATCAAACAATTAGTCGATAACTTAATGGGTTCTTTGACTAATGTTATTAACAATATTACTCCTATTATCGGAAATCTGATAACTGCATTGCCTCCTGTTATTACAGGTTTATTGGGGGCAATTGCTAAACTTTTGCCAATAGTATTCTCTACAGTTTCATCACTTTTTGGAACTTTGCTGACTACAATAGTGAGTCTTTTGCCAACAGTTATTCCTTCTTTTACAGCAGGAATAATTTCATTGGTAAATTCAATAATTACTATAATACCTAGTATTATTCAAGCTGGGGTTAATATCATCATGAGTTTGATGCAAGGTATTGTTGGAGCTACTCCTCAGCTTACTTCAGCACTTGGTCAAGCTGTTCAGTCAATTATTGGTATGTTAGCTCAAAGCGGACCAACTTTAATAATGCAAGGTATGGTAATGATAAATGGTTTAATTAATGGTATTTCTCAACAATTACCAGCTTTAATACCATTATTGGCAAATGCTCTTTTAGATATGGTAAATGCTTGGACTACTGGATTGCCTATGCTTTGGAACTCAGGACTAAAATTAATCTTAGCAATTGTTCAAGGTGTAAGTGCGGCTTTACCTCAATTAATTGCTAACTTTCAAGCTATGATTCCTCAACTCATTAATATTTTGATGATAAACATTCCTCAAATTATTGATACAGCCGTTCAGATTATTTTAGCTTTAATAAATGGATTTGTAACCGCACTTCCTCAATTAATGCAAATGTTCACAACGTTATTACCTCAAATCATTCAGGTAATAATGACAACTTTACCTCTTTTAGTTCAAGCAGCACTTCAAATAATTATGGCGTTGGTTGAGGGAATTACAACAGCTTTACCAATGTTGATTGATTCATTTACAACATTAATGCCACAGCTCGTTACTATTATCATTGTCAATCTACCGACTATTATTCAAGCAGCTATTAAAATAATTCTTGCGATTGTTGATGGGATTGCTCAAGCATTGCCAGCATTAACACCAGCAATAGTTCAGGTTATTTTAATGATTGTTCAAACGATTATTAATAATTTACCATCAATTATTATTGCAGCTATTCAGATTTTAGTAGCAGTTGCTAGTGGGATACTTCAAGCTATACCAAAAGCAACAGGAGCAATTAATAATATGATAAATGCTTTGTTGAGTTATATTGCTTCATCTATTGGTTCTTTCCTTAGCAAAGGTGGGCAAATCATTGGAAGCTTTGTAAATGGTATTATTAGCGGCAAAAATCCAGTTGATGTTTTTAAGAATTTTATAAAAGATATCGCTGGGTTATTTGGACTAGATACACTTTATAAACAAGGAACAGCAATCATCAGCGGTTTTTTTAATGGTTTAAAAGAAAAATTTGAAGATGTTAAAAGCTGGGTAGGTGGTATTGGTAAATGGATTTCAGACCATAAAGGGCCTATTTCATATGATAGACGCTTACTCATTCCTCATGGTGGTTCAATCATGGAAGGGTTGGACGAAGGACTTCAAGACAAGTTCAAAAAAGTTCAAGCTAATGTTTCATCTATGGCTAACAAGCTAGCTGATTCGCTCACAGGAGGATTACCTTCGCTTGACACAGCATTAAACGCTAGTGTCTCTAGTTCGACTTCTTATAGTCAAGCTCAGCTAGTTAACTCTAATAATGCGACACTGTCTGAAAAGATTGACAAAATGGGCGATAGAATCGATGAAATGAATCAACGAAAAATTTCTATAAAAGTTAATGGTAGAGAAGTTGCAGAAACTATCTATGATGATTTCGAAACTGTAAAAACTTCAAGAGATACCAGAGACAGAATGATTGGTAGAAAAAAATAGGAGAGAAAAATGTTCAAAGTAAAATATGGTGATAACTACCTCACAGATTACGTTAAATTCACTAAAATTGAACGTGGAGTAGCTTCTGAAAATAATCTAACTACAGAAGAAAATTCGTCTGATGGTGTTGAAATTGTATCTGTAAAAAGAGGTCCTAAAGAAATCCCAATGTCATTTCATGTTATTGATGGATTAGATGTAAACTTCGTCAGAAGGAAATTGGGACAAATTCTATCATCGAACGTTACCAAAGAGTTAAGTTTTAGCGATGAACCAAATTATTATTATAATGCGATTCTTACTGGGAAATTTGAATATACCGATAATGGATTTGAAGCCGATGGTTCATTTACTCTATTTGTAAGTGACGGTGCAGCTCACAGGACAGATAGAATTACATTAAATTCTTCGAATAGCGGAGGTGCTAATGGAAGCATTACAAAAAACTCTGATGGAACTGTCAGAATAAAAATAATAAATAATGGTACAAAACCAGCATATCCTAGAATTGACATTACAAATAATCAAGAAAACGGATATTTATCCTTAGCTCATGTTAGTGGTGGGTTTGCTATGGGGAAAATTACAGAAGCCGATGGTATAGATGTGCAAAAAAGCGAGTATCTTTATGATAGCAAGGATGACACATCGTTTTCTAAATTTAAAGATGTTGCAGCTGGAACTGTTAACCCTCAAAATAATTGGTTAGCCACGAACGGAAAACTTGAATTTCAAACAGATGGGTTGAGATTAAAAGACCAAGGAACTGTTGATTCTAGACAAGGAGTAGCTGGTGGTATGAAAGTAATGACTTTACCAGCAGATTCAAACGGTCATGTTGGAGCAGTTAATTTCTATTCATATTTTAATATCTTTGCTTGGGCTGGTGCATTTGGTCAAACTGGATTATTACAAGTTCTATTTACTGATAAGAACGATAAATTAGTCGCCGGATATGGAATTTCAAAAGGTGATATGTCTGGAAATAAAGCTCAAGTTAAATTCTGGTGCGGTGGTAGTAATCCGAGAGAATTAGGTTCAAAGGATTTTATTTCCAATAACGGCGAAGGAAATGGCGCTGGAGATATGAATAACGTACAATTCAATGAGAGAAATGGTAGTACAGATTTTGTTAAAACTGGCGAGAAATTGGAATTCTATTGGAAGGGGGCTAGAATTCCTTTTTATATTCCAGATTTAGCAAATGTTGAAATTGCAAAAGTTTACATTTATATTGGGCAATATACACAGTCGAATAAATTTATGACTAATTTATATATGAGAAACATATCTTGTCGTAAGGATAATATCCAAAAATGGGAAGATATTCCAAATCGCTATGCAAAGCATTCAAAGTTTTCAATTGATAGTTATTACGGAACAATTAGTATTGATGGGGTATCATCAGCAAATGAAAAAATAAACGGAGCTAAATTTTTGGTTTTTCCACCGGGAGAAAGCGAAATAATTCTATCACCTTCAAGTTGGGTAACTATTGCTCCAGATGTAGAAATTTCATGGGAGGAAAATATACTTTGATTATTAATGTTTTAAATAAAGACTTAGTTCCAGTAACTTTCATTGATAATGATATTCCCGGTTTACCAAGTTATTACAAAGATACTTTGATTGATTATCTAAGTCTAGGTACAGCATCATTTGAATTTACGATATTAAAATCCAAAAACAACATCATTCAAGACTACTCCAGATTTTTTAATGATGAGACATGCTTCTCTTTCGAGAAAAATGGTAAACAATATGCAGTTTTTCCTGCTGGTTCAGATGGGTTCTATGAAACAGACACAGAAATAACGTATAAATGTTTATCACTAGACCGTGAATTGTCTTTAGAATATGTTGATAAGTTTGATAATTCATCAACTCATACTCTGCAATGGTATATCGATTATTTTGAATTAATTTCAAACAATCAAATTGAAATTGGAAGGAATGATGTTGCTGATTATACAAGAGTCATAAAATATGATTCCCAAGATACAAAACTAAATCGCCTTTTATCTTTAATTAACAACTTTGATGCCGAGTTTGAGTTTATTACAAAACTAACCAATAATGGCGCGGTTGATAAAATAATTTTAAATATCGTTAAAAAACGCGATGATTCAGGCAAAGGTGGTATAGGGGCAATCAGGGATGATGTTGAGCTTGTATATGGAAAGAACGTTAAGGGGATTGAGAGAACTTATAATTTTGAGTTCTTTAATGCGTCTAAAGTTATAGGTAAAGATGGAACTAATTGGAATTCAAGTGAATTTTCCTATATTAATTCAGATGGAGTTGAGGAGTTTTATAAAAGAAAAAATGACGATACAGCATTTGCTCCACTTTCTGCTCAGAAATATCCAGCTCATCTTAGAAAAGACTCTTCAGATATATGGCTTAGGAAAAATTTTGAAACCGAGTATACTACTCCTGCTCAAATGTGGGGATATATTGTTCAACAATTTAAGTCATACGCTTATCCTCAGATTACTTATAAAATCAAAACAAATAGCAATTTAGTATCGCAAGCTCTCGATGGAAAACTTCCTATTCAGATTGGTGATACAGTAACCATTGAAGATGATAATTTTTCAAATGAGCAAGGTGATTTCGGATTAATCTTAAGAGCGAGAGCAACTGAAATTAAATCATCCGATAGTAATCCAGAAACAAACGAAATCACCTTTGAAAATTTCGTTGAATTGCAAAATGATTTATCAGATGACCTAATGACACAAGTTAATCAGTTGGTCGATGCAGCTACTCCGTTTCGAGCAGAACTTAGCACAACTAATGGCACACAGTTCAAAAATGGTACTGGCTCAACAACTTTATCAGCTCATATTTTCAAAGGCTCTGCAACAACTGAAACAGTCGCAGACAGCTACGAATGGTCGAAAGATGGAACGGTTGTTGCGAACGCTCAGACTATCACAGTTGATGCCAGCGGAGTTGTGGATAAAGCAGTTTATAGTTTTAAAGCAACGGTTGGCGGTAAAGTAGTCGCAAGTCAGTCGGTCACTATCACTAATGTGAATGATGGAACAAATGGACGTTCTGTTACAAACGTTTCTCAAAAGTGGCGTTTGACAACGACTACTGCAACACCAACGCAAGCTTGGTCAGACGCAGGTTGGCTCACTACTCAACCAACAACGACAGCTACTAATAAATATCTATGGTCTATCACTCGAACAACTTTCAATTTAGCACCTTTAACGCAAGATGTTATTGAACAAAAAGCAGTTTATGGTGATAAAGGCGATAAGGGAGATACTGGAAATGACGGAATAGCAGGTAAGGACGGTGTTGGAATAAAAACCACTGTTATCACTTACGCTATTTCAACAAGCGGAACGATAGCACCAAACACTGGCTGGACAAGTTCAGTTCCCAGTCTTGTAAAAGGGCAATATCTCTGGACGAAAACAGTTTGGAATTACTCAGACGGAACGAGTGAATCGGGATATACAGTAACTTATATTGCAAAAGACGGAAATAACGGTAATGACGGAATTGCTGGTAAAGATGGCGTTGGGCTTATTAATACCACGCTACGTTATGCAAAGTCAAAAGACGGTGTAAATAAACCTGAAGGTCGTATTGTAGCTTCTTTCACGGATAAGTTCATACCAGCTCGCTCAATCATCGATAACCTCATCATGACTGGTAAACAGGTTCACCTCGAACAAGGTAAGACTTATATCTTATCTGCTGAAACGAACGGCATATTTACAAATGTTCATAATGTGGAACAAAGTAACAACGCTACAATCTGGATTGTTAATCCAAGTTTTAGCACGTGGGATATTATTTCCGACACCAACACAGCTATCGGTACGAAATACACGCACAATCGTCCGACTGGTGATTACGAAATTCGTATTAACAGTTATGAAATAGATAATTCAATTTGGGTTAAAAACATTGTATTTGAAGACGGTACTTGGACTCCTGACATACCAGTGGCCAATCCCGGCGAATACCTCTGGACGAGAACGACATGGTTCTATTCAGATAACACAAATGAAACTGGTTTTTCCGTTGCGAAAATGGGAGAACAAGGACCTAAAGGAGACCCTGGTAAAGACGGAATAGCAGGTAAGGACGGTGTTGGTATTAAAACCACCGTTATTACTTACGCTATTTCAACAAATGAAACAACAGCACCGGCAACTGGCTGGACAAGTTCAGTTCCCAGTCTTGTAAAAGGGCAATATCTCTGGACGAAAACAGTTTGGAATTACTCAGACGGAACGAGTGAATCGGGATATACAGTAACTTATATTGCAAAAGACGGAAATAACGGTAATGACGGAATTGCTGGTAAAGATGGCGTTGGGCTTATTAATACCACGCTACGTTATGCAAAGTCAAAAGACGGTGTAAATAAACCTGAAGGTCGTATTGTAGCTTCTTTCACGGATAAGTTCATACCAGCTCGCTCAATCATCGATAACCTCATCATGACTGGTAAACAGGTTCACCTCGAACAAGGTAAGACTTATATCTTATCTGCTGAAACGAACGGCATATTTACAAATGTTCATAATGTGGAACAAAGTAACAACGCTACAATCTGGATTGTTAATCCAAGTTTTAGCACGTGGGATATTATTTCCGACACCAACACAGCTATCGGTACGAAATACACGCACAATCGTCCGACTGGTGATTACGAAATTCGTATTAACAGTTATGAAATAGATAATTCAATTTGGGTTAAAAACATTGTATTTGAAGACGGTACTTGGACTCCTGACATACCAGTGGCCAATCCCGGCGAATACCTCTGGACGAGAACGACATGGTTCTATTCAGATAACACAAATGAAACTGGTTTTTCCGTTGCGAAAATGGGAGAACAAGGACCTAAAGGAGACCCTGGTAAAGACGGAATAGCAGGTAAGGACGGTGTTGGTATTAAAACCACCGTTATTACTTACGCTATTTCAACAAATGAAACAACAGCACCGGCAACTGGCTGGACAAGTTCAGTTCCCAGTCTTGTAAAAGGGCAATATCTCTGGACGAAAACAGTTTGGACATACACGGATAACTCATCTGAAACAGGTTATTCAGTCACTTATATTTCTAAGGATGGTAACAACGGTACTAATGGAATTGCTGGCAAGGACGGCGTTGGTATTAAAACTACGACCATTACATACGCAGGTTCAACAAATGGAACGACAGCACCAAATACTGGTTGGACTTCCACAGTTCCAACAGTTGCAGCAGGTAACTACCTATGGACTAAGACTGTTTGGGCTTATACGGATAATACCAGCGAAACAGGATATTCCGTTGCAATGATGGGGGTTAAAGGTGAACGTGGAAAGCAGATTTTTAAAAGTAGTTACGAGTCTGTACCACATAATAATTTTCATTATTGGTCTGATTTAAGCCCAGCACCGTCCATTGATAATCCTCCAAAAATTGGTGATACCGTAATCACTCCATCTGGCAACATTTTACAAATTGATACTGTAAACGTTGGCGGCGGAGGCGGTGGTGGAACTTTTGGAGTTGGCGATGTACTTGGAAACATCAAAGGACCTTCTGGTAGTAACGGCGACCCAGGTAAAGTTGTTTCTGATACTGAGCCAACGACTCGATTTAAAGGCTTGACTTGGAAGTATTCAGGCACCACTGACCTTACAGCTAGTGATGGAACGGTCATTAAGCCAAATGTTGAGTATTACTATAATGGCACTCATTGGGTGATTAACTATTTTAGCGTCAATAACTTTGCGGCTGAATCGATAACATCAGATAAAATTGATGGTAAAAATTTAACAATTACTGATGGTGAGTTCATTAGCAAAACAACTAATGGTCCAGTTACAACCTCTACTGAAATTAAAGATAATCATATTTCGATTTCAAAGACAGACGGAACTGTTAATACCAGAAATGATATAGCGCTTGATTCTGAACAAGGACTAGCTCAGAAATTTACGAACATTAATACAGGATTCTACAGAACAGCTGGGATTAATTATCAAGGGCCATTCACAAGTGACTCAGATGGAAATTTTGCTCAACTCACACCTCAAGGCACAAAGTTATCTACTGATGTTCCTTGGACCAAGCTTAGTTTGATGAATAATTTTAATGGAAATATTGAGTATGCAATTATCAATGGGACTGTCTATATATCAGCGTCAGGAGTTGGCGTACCAGCAATGACTGCTGGTCAATGGAAGCAAGCGGCTCAATTGCCAACAGGAAGTTCAGCAATTCCAATTAGAGCAAATCGAATTGCAGCAGGAGATAGTGTAGATGGTCTAAGTTGGGCATTACTTTCTAATCAGGCTGGAGGAATATTCATTCGATGCAGTGGTAATAAATCGCCAACAGCTAACTTATTTAATGCCACATTACCATATCCTATCGGATAAAAGGAGGAAAAATGGAAAAAGTAAATACAACGAATACAACAACTGATATCTTTGTCGATGATAAGAATGTGGGTAATTTTACTCTCACGACGTTCGACAACGGGACAATGAATGCAAATTTCATGATTAATGACCCTACAACATTTCATGGCACGCCAGAAGCAGCTCAAGACATAGCTAATTTGGTTAGCTCGGCAGTTAATCAGTCTAAAGCTTTGTTGGCTGATTTTGAAGCTAGTAAAGAATAGAAAGCAGGTGTTATGGAACTAGAACAACTTGTGGAACAGCACGAGGACAAACTCAAGCGGCACGATAAAGAATTATCTCGACTTAATGATATGTCAGTTGAAATGCAAAAGCAGATGAATGATGGCTTGACTCGTGTGGATGAATCCAATCGCTTTTTAAGAGAACAGAATACTCGACAATCTGAACAGAATGCTCAAATACTACAAGCAGTTATCAAAGGCAATGAAAGCTCAGACGAACATCAGTTTCAGTTAAAATTACTTGATAAAACAAACTTTTGGAAGTTGACGATTGGAATCGGCGGTTCTGCAGCAGGAATTTTTGTAGCATTAACTGAAATAATCAAAGTAATTTTTAAATAAAGGAGAAAGAACATGAAAACAATTGATAAAGGCACACTTACACGTACAGTCTTACTTTGGCTTGCAATTTTAAACCAAATTTTAACAGCGTTAAACATTAATCCATTGCCACTTGACGATAATACTGTCAGCACAGTTATCACAACAGTTTTTGCGCTTTGGGCATGGTGGAAGAACAACGACTTCACTCATGCAGCCAAAAAAGGAACTGAACTTACTAAAAGTTTAAAAAATGGAGATAGTGTTCAAGTAGTTAAGGCATCTGATTCTGACCACGAATTCACAGAAGGAGGCGAATAATGCCAAGTATTGAAAATATGATTGCTTGGATGCAAGCACGAAAGGGTAAAGTTACCTATTCAATGACTTCACGAATGGGTCCAAACTCTTATGATTGTAGTTCATCAGTATTCTTTTCAATGATTGCTGGTGGTTTTCTGTCAGCAGGTTCAATGGGAAATACTGAAACCTTGTTTGGAATGTCAGGAACAAAACTGAAAGAAATTAGTCGAGGAGAAGTGCAACGTGGCGATATTTTCATTTCAGGCACTCCAGGCGGTTCTGCTGGGTCAGATGGGCACACAGGTATTTTCCTAAGTAACGGCTCATTCATTCACTGCTCTTACACTCACAATGGAATTGCAGTTGATACGAATGATGCATACATGAGCACTCGCTTACCACATCACTTTTATCGGATTGTTGGTTCAGGTTCAGGAAATACTGACAACAAACCTCAAATGGTTACATTAAATGTTGATGGCCAGTTTAGTAATGCGACTGCTAAACGATTGCAAGAATACTTTGATACAGCTGGAAAAGACGGAGTAATCAGTCACCAGTACAAACAAACCTTTAACCAAAATATTTATGCTGCACAGTTTGATTCATCGCTGACAGGTTCAAACGTGGTAAAAGCATTGCAAAGATTCCTAGGAATTGGCCAAGACGGATTATTTGGTCAAGGAACTATCAAAGCTTTACAGAAGCATCTTGGAACAACGCAAGACGGAACTATCAGCCCAGTTTCTGATTCTGTGAGAGAATTACAGCGTCGATTGAATGCGAACAAACTGTAGGAATTAACCCCGCTTCGGCGGGTGTTTTTTTATTTTTAAAAACTTAACATATTTATCAAAAAAAGGTAAAAAGTTAACATGCATACCTTATGTAACCATTTCGCCTTTTTTCTTTAAAAATGTAAACTTTAGGAACTATATAATAGTAGAAAGTCTTTAAAATGAGTTTTTTAGTTACCTTAATTGAGATGTTAATTGTACTAGCTATTATTAGTATTTTAATATTACTATTTGTTCCAAATTTAATTAAAGAAAAATCACAAGTTCAAAAAACTGGAGAAGCGGCAGTTGTAAAAGTAGTAGAAAGTCAAGCTCAACTTTATGAATTAGATCATGATGATGAGAAGCCGAGTCTGCCAGAATTGCTCAGCGCTGGGATGATTACTCAAAAACAAATTTCTGCTTACGATAATTACTATGATCAGAACAAAAATGAAGAACGAAATTTTAATGACTAGAGCATTTACTTTACTAGAGTCTCTTCTAGTTTTGTTGATTATTTCTTTTATCACAACTCTTTTTTCTTTAGAAATAATACAAACAGTCCATCTTTTTAAGGGAGAACTGTTTGTTCTCCAGTTTGAAAATTTCTATAAAAGGAGTCAAGAAGATGCTGCACTGCTTCAAAAATCTGAAAGTTTAGTTGCTAAAAATCAAGAATTAATCTGTGAAGATAGAAGTATCACAATTCCAAAGGAGGTAGCAGTTAAAGATTTTACAGTTAAATTTGATGATAAGGGAGGGAATTCTAGCTTACAAAAACTCACAATTTTTTTACCTTACGAAAAAAAGTTCATCACTTATCAATTGGAGATAGGCAGTGGAAAATTTAAAAAGAAAATCAGTTAAGGCATATTTGCTTTTGGAAAGTTTAATTAGTATAGCTCTACTCGCTTTTCTAGTCAGCTTTATCGTAAGTTCTCTTGTGCAAGTAAGACAAAAAGATACGGAAGAAAATCAAAAGATTGAAGCTTTAAACGTGGCACAAATGGCGATTGAAAGTCACTTAACAGAATTATCAATCAACGGTTCTGATATAAAGATAAAAGAAAACCAAAATTTACTGATTATTAGTAATCATGGAAAGGAAATTATGCGACTTGAACTTCAAAGTTAAAGCATTTACCTTGTTGGAGTGTTTGGTGGCACTTCTTGCAATTTCTGGTTCAGTCCTTGTCATCTCAGGTTTAACAAAGATGTTGAAAGAACAAGTGGCGATTAGTCAAAGTGATAGCATAAAAGATTGGCAAATTTTCTGTCAGCAAATGCGTTTTGAACTCTCAGGAACAAAATTAGATAGGGTAGAACAGAATTTTCTGTATGTAACTAAAGATAAAAAACTAAGGTTTGGTTTTATGAGTGATGATTTCCGGAAGACTGATGACAAAGGTCAGGGTTATCAGCCAATGCTTTATGATATAAAAGCGGCTAAGATTCAAGCTACTAAAAATTTAATAACCATAAGAATTGATTTTAATCAAGGAGGTGAAAGAACATTTATTTATCAATTTCCAGAAGATACGTAAGAGGAGGAATACTTCTATATACGCTAGTCTTATTATTGATGTTTTCAATGTTTCTTCAGTTCTATTTGGAAAGGCAAATAGATGATGCTCGACAATTAAGAAGTGAAAAGGAGCAGTTAACAGCTGAATTAATGGTGTCAGTAGCTTTAAAGACTGATTTAAAATCTCAAGGTCAAATTCATTTTGATTCAGGAGATTTGTCCTACAATTTACTGACAGATTCGTCAGCCAGTTCAAAAATTACTGACCATTCAAGTGATGAAAATACCTATCAATTTAGTATCCATCTAAAAGATGGCGCAAACTTTCAAATAAAAAAATAAAAAAATAAAAAAATAACGTTAACTGGTTGACATTATTTTTTCTTTGCTATATAATTAACCAGTAAACTAATTATGGAGGACGAAATACGATGAGTATAGCAAATCAAATCGACCAGTTTCTTGGGACAATCATGCAATTTGCAGAAAATAAGCATGAAATATTACTTGGTAAGTGTGAAAGTGATGTGAAACTAACGAGCACACAAGAACATATTTTAATGCTTTTGGCAGAACAAATATCGACAAATGCTAAAATTGCCGAAAAACTAAAGATTTCTCCAGCAGCAGTAACTAAAGCTCTAAAGAAATTACAAGAGCAAGAACTAATTAAATCAGGTCGAGCCACAAATGACGAACGCGTGGTCCTTTGGAGCTTGACAGAAAAAGCGGTTCCGGTTGCTAAGGAGCATGCTACTCATCACGAGAAAACTCTGAGTACTTACCAGGAATTAGGGAACAAATTTACTGACGAAGAACAAGAAGTGATAAGTAAATTCTTATCAGCACTTACGGAGGAATTTCAATGAAAAAGATATTGATGTTACTTGCTATTCCAGCAGTTTTACTCTTGGCAGGTTGTCAAAAATCAGCCAGTAAGCCAGAAGTTGTCACGACTTTTGAGCCAATGTATGAGTTTACGAAGGCAATTGTTGGTGACAAAGTCGATGTCGAAAATATTGTCCCTGCTAATCAGGAAGTTCATGAATTTGAACCAA
Organism: Lactococcus sp. FSL K6-0773; assembly: GCF_038006485.1. NCBI lineage: Bacteria > Bacillati > Bacillota > Bacilli > Lactobacillales > Streptococcaceae > Lactococcus > Lactococcus sp. FSL K6-0773. The sequence continues at coordinate 2,085,929 of NZ_JBBOVF010000001.1, forward strand.
GTGCAAAGCAAGTTGCGACAATGACAAATGCTGAAGCTATTGTTTACAATTCTAATGACCTTGAAAAATGGGCCAAAAAAGTAAATAATAAAGGGATTAAAATCGAAGCCAGCAAGGATGTTGATAAGATATCTGGTGACCCTCATACTTGGATTAGTCCAAAGCAAGCAATTATTGAAGTTAATACCATTGCCTCTGAGCTTGGGAAAAAATTCCCAGATGATAAAGCAACTTTTGAAAAAAATGCAGCGAGTTATGTCGCTAAATTGAAGAAGCTAGACAGTGAATTTGATACTTTGAAAGATGCTAAACAAAAAACATTTATTACACAACATGAAGCTTTTGCTTATCTAAGTCGTGATTATGGTTTGAAAGAAATTGCGGTTGCTGGATTGGATCCAGAAGTAGAACCTTCAGCATCAACGCTAGCTAATTTAAAAGTTGAAATGGAAAAAGCAGGACTAAAAAATGTTTATTTTGAAGGAAATGCTAACAGTAAAATTGCTGAGACTTTAGCAAAATCAGTAGGGGCAAACCTTATTGGTATCAATACTGTTGAAGGATTATCTGACGAGCAGAAAAAAAAAGGTGACAATTATCTCACATTGATGCAAGATAATTTGACTGCTTTAAAGAAAACTATCAAGTGAGTTTAAGGAAAAATTAAGATGAGGGATTTATAATGAATTTCTTCCAAAAAATCTTTTCATAAAACTCCTTGAAACTCTCGTTCTCATGAACGGGAGTTTCGTGTTTTTGAAATAAAAATAGATTAGTAAGAAAAACACCGAAATAAAAATTACTATTAGAGATATAAAGAGAAAAAATGAGATATATCAATGTTGAAAACTTGACTTTCTATTATGATAGAGAGCCAGTTCTAGAAAATATCAGCTATCATGTTGATTCCGGTGAATTTGTCACATTAACAGGTGAGAATGGTGCTGCCAAATCAACTCTTATAAAAACAACTTTAGGAATTTTAAAACCTAAAAAAGGTAAAATAAAAATTTCTCCCAAAAACAACCGAGGAGAAAAATTAAGAATTGCTTATCTTCCTCAGCAAGTTGCAAGTTTTAATGCTGGTTTTCCAAGTTCGGTTCATGAATTTGTTATGAGCGGACGCTATCCGAGACAAGGCTGGTTTAAAAAAATGACAGCTCACGACTCAGAACACGTTAAGGCAGCCCTTGACTCAGTAGGAATGTGGGACTACAGAAATAAGCGTATTGGTGAACTCTCTGGAGGGCAAAAGCAAAGAATTGCTATTGCAAGAATGTTTGCCAGTGATCCTGACTTATTTATTCTTGATGAGCCAACAACAGGAATGGATGATGTATCAAGTAGTGACTTTTATGAATTGATGCACCATGCGGCTCATAAACATGGAAAATCTGTTTTAATGGTCACTCATGATCCGGAAGAAGTGAAAGATTATGCTGACCGAAATATCCATTTATTGAAAGATAAAAATGGGAAATTTGCTTGCTTTGATTTGCATGCAGACCGCGATAGAGTAGCTCAAGAAAACCAACAAGAATTAAAGGAGGAAGCTGATGTTTGAATTATTTCAGTATGATTTTATGCGAAACGCTCTTTTAGCAGCAACCGCTATTTCAATATTTTCTCCTTTGCTTGGCGTATTTCTTGTACTACGTAGACAGAGTTTAATGTCAGATACATTATCACATGTATCATTAGCCGGTGTCGCTTTTGGGGTTCTCTTAAGTTGGAATCCAACAATTACAACTTTAATTACAGTTGTAATTGCGGCTGTTTTTCTAGAGTATTTAAGAACAATTTATCATAACTATATGGAAATTGCGACGGCCATTTTGATGTCAGCAGGACTTGCCATTGCCCTTTTGATTTTGAATTCCTCAAAAGGAGCAACAAGTGTTAGTTTGGAGCAATATTTATTTGGCTCAATTATCACAATTTCCTTATCGCAAGTGATTATGCTTTTTGTTTTAGCAGCAGTTGTTTTGCTTGGATTTATTCTCTTTTTACGTCCGCTTTACGTGATGACTTTTGATGAAGATACAGCTTTTGTTGATGGACTTCCTGTTCGATGGATTTCGATTGCTTTTAATATTGTCACGGGGGTTGCTATTGCCCTGATGATTCCTGCAGCGGGGGCTTTACTTGTTTCGGCAATTATGGTTTTACCTGCTTCAATTGCGATGCGTCTAGGCAAATCTTTTAAAGCTGTGTTGTTTATCTCGGTTATTGTAAGTTTTATTGGTTTAAATGCTGGCTTGATTGCCTCTTACTATATGGATGCTCCAGCATCTGCCGCAATTACTTTAATTTTCATCGTCCTTTTCTTGGTAACTTCAAGTTTAAAACGATTGATTCGAGCCTAAGAAATAAACAAAAAGAAGTGGTAAAAATGTAGTGACCCCCAAAAGATAGACTTTTCAAAAATATGAAAGGTCTTTTATTATGACAAAATATTCATTTGAACTAAAACTAAAAGTGGTTCAGGATTATGATAACGGTGTAGGGGGGTGTGATTATTTAGCCAAAAAGTACCATGTCACGAACGAAGCGATTGTCAGGCGTTGGGTCAAAGCTTATAAAGAATTAGGGGCGGTTGGAATTCAGCGTAAAAGACAAAATACAGTTTATTCAACACAATTCAAACTTAATGCGGTAAACTTATATCTAACAAGTGAAAAGTCATATAGAGAACTAGCTCATGAATTGGGAATGAATAATCCGCCACTTCTTACACGATGGGTATCAAATTATCGCAAAAAAGGGGAATTTGCCTTTTCTAATGTTCAGGGGCGACCTAGAAAAGAGTCTGAATTGCTTGAAATAAGTATTAAGAAAGCGAAAGATGTGGTGAATGAAACAGAGCAAGAACTTGCTAGGCTTCAAAACGACAATCTTAATTTAAGAATGGAAGTTGAATATTTAAAAGGGCTGAGGAGATTACGGCAGGAACAACACAAGAGGGAAAATCCCGAGTGGTCTGTGAACTCCGACGAGAATTCAAGTTCCCACTTAAGCAACTCTTAGCCATTTCTGAACTTTCTAAAGCAACTTATTACTACTGGGTCAATCGTTTTGAACGTCCTAATAAAGACGAAATGATTGAGCAAGTCATGCTTGAAATACGTCAAGAACACACTAATGCAGGGTATCGTCCAATGGTTGAGCTATTAAAACAACGTGGAATTTATGTTAATCACAAGAAAGTTCAGCGCTTGATGAAAAAACTTGGGCTTCGTGTGACTACTTTTTGGCATAAATCTCGTAAATATAACTCTTACAAAGGTAAAGTTGGGACTGTGGCTAAGAACAAGCTCCACAGACGATTTAACACTTCTATACCACATCAGAAGATAACGACAGACACCACTGAGTTCAAATATTACGATAAAGGGGTTCAAAAGAAGCTTTATCTCAACCCCTATCTTGACCTTTTCAACAACGAAGTGATTAGCTATGAAATCTCTAAACAACCAACCTATCAAGCTATTGCGACAGCACTTCAGGAGGCTTTAGAATTGACTTCTGATTGTCTCTATCGTCGTACTTTCCACTCTGACCAAGGGTGGGCATATCAGATGAAAAACTATGTCTTTAAGCTCAAATCACAAAAAATAATCCAATCTATGAGTCGCAAAGGTAACTGTCATGATAATTCAGTCATGGAGAACTTCTTTGGCTTGCTTAAACAAGAAATCTACTATGGTCATGTTTTCAATTCATTTGAAGAACTTGAACAAGCGATTACTAAATGGATTCACTATTACAACACGAAACGAATTAAGAAAAAATTGAACTGGATGAGTCCAATCCAATATCGTTTAACTTATTCAAAATAACAAAAAAAAGACAAGAAATTATTCTTGTCTAAAAAGTCTAGCTTTTGGGGTTCACATCAAAAATCACTTCTTTTTATTTTGTTTTATTTAAAATGTCAAGGAAACTAGTACTAATTGCTGAAATTTCTAAAATTTTATTTTCAAACGGATGGGGAATAATAATTTTATCAGCATGAAGCATCATTCTCTCCTGTGTTTTTTGACCATACAAAGCATCACCAATGATAGGATGATTTAATGAAGATAAATGGACACGTATTTGGTGAGTTCTTCCAGTATCTAAGGTACATTTAACAAGAGTTTTGTCAGTAAATTTTTTGATAATCTCAACATGAGTCACTGCTTTTTGACCCTTTGCGGAAAGGATTCGTTTATTTTTATCATGGCGATTTTGACCAATGGCCCGATCAATGGTAAATTGATTTTCTGGGAAATGACCTTTGACTAGTGCCAAGTATTCACGATGAATTTTATTTCCTTCAAACATTTTACCAAGAATAGGGAGAACAAATTGATTTTTTGCAAATAAAACAGCACCAGATGTTGCTTGGTCCAGGCGATGGACAACAAAAACTTCTTGGTTGATTGCCGCTGCAACATGATTTTGTAAGGCTAATTCATCAGCCGTATTTCCGTGGGCCTTCATTCCTTCAGGTTTATTAACAACAATCAAATGTTCGTCTTCATAAAGGATGTCAGCTAAATTTGCTGAACCGAATTTTAGAGATAAATTAGAGAAATCCTCATTATCAAAAATAAGAGTGATTTTATCTCCAGCATGGACGAGCTGATTTTCGTTAATAAGCTTGTTATTGACTATGCAATTTTTTTTCATTCTTAGAAAGTGTCTTTGTTTACGAGGAATGAACCAAGTTTTTTCGAGTAAATCAGAGACAGGCTGTTCTATAAAATTTTCGGGTAAAATGAAGTTATATTCCATATTCACATTATACTATAAGTTTTTATTTGGCCCAAAAATATAAGAAACTGAAAGGGTGACAGCGTCGGGATTATCAAGAGAATTACTTTTCAATTAACTCTAGGTTTGTTATAATCAAAGTATCTTCTTAAAAATACGTAATAAAGATAACTCAAAATGTAAAAAATAATAAATATTATGAGTGAATTATAGAAAGAGAAAAAATGCTAACAAAAAAATTTAAAGAAACATTAAAATATGAAGGGTCAGTTTCCCTCACTTCATGGGGAGCAGAGAAAAGTCCTCATGTTACAGGAACATGGATTTCTTATTTACAGCTTACCAGTGATGAACGAATATTGGCACCAGCAGCAGGGATGCATTATTTAGAAGAAGATATTAAAGTGAATGATACAATTTATCTGATGCTTGGGGTTAGAGAAGTCGAAGGTAAAAATGGCTATCAAGGGATTGGCTTTAGGGTGAGTGCTAAAGCAAAACTTATTTCAAATGGTCCAGAATTTGAAATGATGAAAGAAAAGTATCCATTTTTGCGAGCAGTTCTTGAACTTACTCCGGTGGAAGTAGAACAACTATTATAAAGATAATATTTCATCTTAGAAGGTTTATTTATAAAATTAAATGAGGTTTGAATAATTATAAAATGATTTATTAATCATTTTTTTAATATAATAGTTATTAAGGGGTGAAAAATATGAAATTTTATGATATTGAATTTTTAAAATCGCAAGCTGGACTTAGTGATTATCTTCGATATATCTTTATTTTTGGGAGTCTTGTAGTTCTTGTTATTGTATTTGCTATATATATTAAGCATAGAATTAAAACGAAATATAGAGATCTTAGTATTATTTTATTATTATTTATTATTTTAGAGATTGGTATACAATATTCAAATTATCAAATTAATCAGTCTAAGCATACTCAATCTTCACAGATGGTTGGATTTATTGAAAGAGTCGCTAAAAACGAAAGAACGAATAAAAATAATATTTTTGTTAATTCCACGCAATTAGCTGATGGTGTGATTGTAAAGATAAAAGGTGATTATTATAAAGTTAACCTTAGTGCTGATCAACAGTCATACACCCTTACTAAAAGTTACTTGATTAATCCCGAAAAATAAAAAATTAGGAGTTAAAATGCAATTATACAGCCCAATAATACTAAAATTTGCTTTAGGTATTATTTGTTTAATTATTCAAATAAATTTAATGGGGAAAGGTAATCTTGCCCCCTCATCAGCAATGGATCAAGTTCAAAATTATGTTTTAGGGGGAATTATTGGTGGAGTCATCTATAATGATTCTATTACGGTTTTACAATTTGTCTTGGTTCTAATCATATGGACACTGTTAGTATTAATTTTAAAATTTGCAAAGGAGCACAATCGCTATGTAAAATTAATCGTTGATGGTAAACCATTGACTCTGATTCAAGATGGAAAAGTGAGAGTAAATGAATGTCTCAGAAATGGAATCTCTGCTAATGAATTAATGTTTAAATTACGTTCTAATGGTATCTATGAGATACATAATGTTAAAAGAGCTATTTTAGAACAAAATGGTCAATTGACATTGATTGAATTTGGTGGTGAAAATATTAAATATCCAATTATTGTTGATGGACAAGCTAATTTTGATGTTCTCGAATTAATTGATAAAGATGAAAATTGGCTTGAACAACAAATTAATCTGCAAGGATATAACCAAATTAAGGAAATATATTTAGGAGAATACTTATCAGGTGAACTTAAACTTTACGGATATACAAAATAATATTAGAAAGCGAATACTCTTGTTTTAATTTAGAGTTAGTTAGCTAAATTATAAATAGAATTTTGGTGTTAGAAGTGAAACAATTGAAAAATCTAGAGAAACCTTTATAATAAAACATAAATCCCTTTCGTTTTACAAACTTACATTGTAAGCCAAAGGGATTTTGGGTAAAATAATCAGAACTGAAAAAATGAAATCTAAATACCTTACAAAGATGTAAGGCAAAAAAAGCAGAAAAGTATTAAAATAAGGTATTGCTGTATTCATTTGAGTAAGTAAAGAAATAAAAAGCATCTGAGGAACGATATATGTCTGAAAATAATAATTTCAGTCGGCGTAATAAAAAGGAATCTAAAAAAAATAGTTTAAAAATTCCTAATTTACGCCCTAAAAAACAAAAAAAGCTTGAAGAAGAAATAGAAAAACCGGCTAAAACGAAGTTCGGTAAATTCATGAAACCAATTAAACGGTTCTGGAAACGTTATAATCTGACAAAAATCACAATTATTTTTGTCTTAGTAGCCATTGTTTCGACAGGTTCATATCTTTTTTACTTAGCTAAAACAGCTAATGTTAAAGTACTGCAAAGTTCTATTTCGGCACAAACAGTCATTTATGACAAAGATAATAATGAAGCTGGAAATCTTTATGGTCAAAAAGGAACACCGGTCAAGATTGACCAAATTTCCAAAAATATTACAAATGCTGTTGTGGCAACTGAAGATAGAACTTTCTATAAAAATCATGGTGTCAATTTGAAACGTTTTGCTCTAGCAGCCGTTACTCTTGGGCGTTTTGGTGGTGGTTCAACAATCACTCAGCAATTGGCCAAAAATGCTTATTTGACTCAAGAACAAACGATTGACCGTAAAGCGCGTGAGTTTTTCTTGGCACTTGAAATCAATAAACATTATAGTAAAGATGAGATTCTTGATATGTATCTGAATAATTCTTACTTTGGTAATGGTGTTTGGGGAATTCAGGATGCAGCTTTGAAATACTTTGGTGTTCCAGCAAGTGAAGTAACTGTTGATGAAGCAGCCAGTCTTGCGGGAATGTTAAAAGGGCCAGAAATTTATAATCCTCTTTACGAAAAAGGAAAATATGCGACTGACCGACGTAATACAGTTTTGCAAAATATGGTTAATGCTGGTTATTTGGAGCAGTCACAGGCAGATACTTTTATGAAAGTTGACTTACAAGCTCAATTGCAAGACAATTATCAATCTAAAAGTAGTCAATATAAATATCCAAGCTATTATAATGCTGTAATTTCTGAAGCGGAACGCAAGTATGGTCTGACATTACAAGAAATCATGAATAATGGTTACAAGATATATACGGGCATGGACCAAAATATGCAATCCGGCTTGCAAAAGACTTATTCTGACCCAAGTTTCTTCCCACAAGCATCTGATGGAACTTATGCCCAATCTGCTTCGGTTGCTATTGACCCTAAAACGGGAGCTGTCAATGCTCTTGTCGGAAATGTTAATACAGAAGGTTCAAATAGCTTTACTGATTATAACTATGCCACAATGTCTAAACGTTCTCCTGGTTCAGTTATCAAACCTCTTATTGTTTACGCTCCAGCAATTGAAGCGGGGTGGTCAATTGATAAAACGGTTGATGATTCACCAGCAGATTATAATGGCTGGAAACCAACCGATTTTGATAATCAATGGCGTGGACAAATCCCAATGTATACTGCTTTAGCAAATTCATATAATATTCCAGCTATTAATACATATCAAGCGATTGGACCAAAAGTCGGAAATGCTTTAGGGCGTGAGTTTGGTTTAGATTTAAGTAGTAAAAATGATGTTTTACCGACGGCACTCGGAGCTGGAGTTGAAACGAATCCATGGCAAATTGCTCAGGCTTATCAAGTTTTCGCAAATGGCGGAGTGATGAATGATGCGCATTTGATTACTAAAATTGAAAATGCTGCAGGACAAGTTGTAAAAACAGCAAAGGTAACCAAAAAACGGGTTATTAGTAAAGATACAGCTGACAAAATGACTCAAATGATGCTGGGGACTTATACTAATGGTTCTGCTTGGAAAGCTTCACCTAAGTCTTATACACTTGCTGGTAAGACAGGAACCAATGAAGACCAAGACCAATGGGTAGTAGGTTATACACCGGATGTGGTTATGGCTCTCTGGGTTGGTTATGCGGATGGGAAATATAAACTGACAGGTTCATCAGAAGGACAAACCTCAGTTATTTTCCGTCAAGAAGCTAGTTATATGTTGCCTTATACTAAAGGAACGGCATTTACAGTTGAAAATCCTTATGCGGAAGCAGGTGTTGCCGCACAAGAACCTTATTGGACTCAACAAAGACAATATCAAGATGATATTGTGGACCAAGAACAAGCAGAAGCTCACACGACTGGAAATACACCAGAAAGCTCTAGTTCTAGCTCTTCATCGTCTTCAGATTCTGGTGGTTTGGACCTCGGAAAAGTGGGTAAAGATATTGGAGATGCAGCTAAAAATGCTTGGGATAAAGTTAAAGGGATTTTTGGCAACTAAAACTGAAAAAAGAGGTAGAAATATGGTAGAATTAGAGGTAAAGCGTAGTAGTTTTAAGACAAGAAAATTTTAAAGAATAAAGATAGAAATCGAGAAGAAAAATGAAGCGTTACGTCACAGGTTTTAATGGATTACGGACGATTGGTGTTTTAACAGTTATTCTATATCACCTCTGGCCAAACCATGTTCAGGGTGGTTTTCTTGGTGTTGTTTTATTCTTTGTTCTCTCGGGCTATTTGGTGACGGATTCGCTCCTTCGCGAGTATGAAAAAAATAAGAAGATTAATATTTGGAAGTTTTGGGGAAGAAGATTAAAGCGTCTCTATCCTTTACTAGTTGCAATTTTTCTTCTTGTGACACCTTATATCATCATTTTTCAACCTAATTTGTGGGCGGGATTACGTTCTAATTTCCTTTCTGCTGTATTTTCGGTTCAAAACTGGTGGCAAATTTCGCAAGGAAGTTCATATTTTGCTGATATTGCCGGTGCTTCACCTTTCAAACATATTTATTATTTATCAATCGAGGGGCAATTCTTCATCCTTTGGCCTTTGCTGTTGATTGTTTTGCTAAAATTTGTTAAAAAAAGAGGTCGGATTTTTGTCATTGCTAATGTTTTGGCCTTGATTTCGGCAATTTGGATGGCAATTCTTTTCGTTCCCGGAGCAGACCCAACGCGGGTTTATTATGGAACGGATACGCGTTTCTTTAGCTTGATGATGGGGGCTAGTCTTGCTTTCATTTGGCCTTTGAATAAACTTTCACATAAGGTTAATAAACGAGCGGTTAAGATTGCTTGGCAGTTGACTATTGGATTATCTTTGCTTTTGCTGCTTGCTTATATCTTTATGCCTGCTCAAGGGACATTTACTTATTATGGCGGAATGTGGCTAGCAAGTTTGGCCAGTGTGATAATGGTTGCTTTGGTGGCACATCCAAGTCTTCCGACTAACAAGCTATTTTCAAACCCTGTTTTTGAATATATTGGCTCACGTTCTTACGGAATTTACTTGTGGCAACTTCCTGTTTTTGCTTTCGCTGAAGCTAAGGTACTTGCTCCTACCGCTTGGTATAATTTAATTTGGCAATTGGCGCTCATTCTTATTCTGACGGAACTTTCATATCGTTTGATTGAGCTGCCAACGCAGCGCTTTGATTATAGTAATATTTTAGGAATCCTTCAAAATTTTGTTCGAGAAAAAGGTTGGAAACTTAAAAAGAATATTTTACCGATGCTCATTTCAGGGCTTGCTCTAATAAGCTTAGGTTTCATTATTTTTTCACCGCCTTCACCCCATGACCAACGAGTGATTGAAGAAAAAATAATGGCCCAACAGGTTGCACTACAAAAGAAACAACTGGCTGAGGCTAACAACAAAGTACCGATGTCCTTAAAGGCGGTAGCAGAAAAGTATAAGGTTCAACCTGTAGTTGCTGAAAAAGCTTCTCAAATGAATGTTCTAGCCCTTGGAGATTCGGTTATGGTTGCTGCTTCTACAAATCTTCAAGAAGTTTTTCCACATATGTATATTGATGCAGCAGTTGGAAGACAAGCAGAGTCACTGGCGACAGACTTAACGAATGCTAAATCAAAAATGCCTAATCCTGATGCTTACTTAATTGGTCTAGGAACAAATGGAACAATTAAAGAAGATGAAATTGATGCTGCGATGAAAGTGGCAGGTAATAAACCTGTTTATTGGATGAATGTCCACGCAGACCGTGTTTGGGCAAAACCTAATAATAAATTGCTGATAAAAATGGCAAAGAAATATAAAAATTTGAAAATTATTGATTGGAATAAAAAAGCATCTGGTCAAAGTTCATGGTTCTACAGTGATAATATTCATCCTAAAGGAACAGGGGCCGAAAAATACGCCGCTTTAGTAGCTAATAGTCTGACCAATGTGGAAAAATAGTTTGCGCTTCTAAATAATTTTTGATAGAATAAGAGATAATATGTTAAGAAAAGCTGGATTAGCGTGCACCATATGTGGTTCACGAAATTACACCCTCAATCTTTCGTCAGTTGCGAAAGAAAAACGAGTTGAAGTTAAAAAGTTTTGTCGTACTTGTGGCAAACACACATTACACAAAGAAACGCGTTAAATCGTATTTACTTTAATAGGGTTTAAACACGTCGAACTGACATTCTGTCAGTAAACTTTTATAAGAAATGGACTCTGTCAGTAAATTTGTGGCAGTGATAGGAAAAGATTATGTTTAAATTTATTGGTAGCATTATTGAAGAAATGAAATTAACCACTTGGCCAAGCAGAAAACAATCTGTTCGTGATTTTTTTATGGTCATTGAATATACAGCTTTCTTCTTGGTGTTCATCATAATTTTCGATTGGGTAACTCAACATGGAATTACATTTAGTGTTAACCATTTAATCCCATTTCTTAAATAATCTATAAATCTGTCAGTTTTGACAGATTTTTCTTTTCTAATTTTATTAAAAGTCCTTTTAATTCAAGATAAATATGATATAATAATATTATCTGATAAGGGCTTGGCCCTTTTTCTTGTACCCAAATTACTGACAGATTTCTGTCAGCTGGGATTTTAACTGATTAAGTAAAAAAAATAAATACAGAGGTATTTCAAATGGAAGATAATAATTTAGTAAGTTTTGACCAAGGTTGGTTCGTTATTCAAACCTATGCAGGGTATGAACGTAAAGTTAAAGAAGATTTGCTTGAGCGTGCTGAACTTTATAACATGGCTGACAAAATTTTGCGTGTGGAAATTCCAACTGAGACAATTCGTACAGAAGTTAACGGCAAAATGAAAGAAGTTGAAGAAAACTTATTCCCAGGTTATGTTTTGGTTGAAATGAATATGACTGATGAAGCCTGGTTTATTGTCCGTAATACACCAAATGTTACTGGATTCGTTGGTTCACACGGAAATAGATCAAAACCTACACCACTTTTTGAACAAGAAATTCAAGATATTTTGGTTGGCATGGGCAAAGTTGTTCGTGAAATTGACTTTGATGTTTTTGTTGGAAAACGTGTTCGTATTGTTGACGGTGCATTTTCAGGATTTGAAGCTCCAATCACAGAAATCAATGGCGACAAATTGACTCTGACTGTTGATATGTTTGGTCGTGCAACTCCAGTTGAATTGGACATGCACCAAATTGAAGATATTCAAGCTTAATTAAGTATTATAATAAAAAAAGCCACGAGAATTCGTGGCTTTTTGCGAGTTTACAGAATATTTGTTATAATTATAAAAAATGTGATTGGGGAATAAATATCATGGTAACTTTTTATCAGTCAACACGTGATAAATCAAATAAAAAAACAGCGTCACAAGCTATTTTACAAGGTTTGGCAGAAGATGGTGGACTTTTTGTTCCCGTTGACTTCCCAAAAGTTGATTTAGACTTTGAAAAATTAAAAAACGCTTCTTATCAAGAAATTGCTGAACTTGTTTTGAAAGCATTTTTTGATGATTTTTCTGCTGACGAAATTAAATCAATGGTGACAAAAGCATACGGAGAAAAATTCGATAGTCCGGAAATTGCACCGCTTAAAAGACTTGGGAATCACTATATTCTTGAACTTTTTCATGGTGAAACGATTGCTTTTAAAGACATGGCACTCTCTATCTTACCTCATTTAATGACCCAAGCGGCTAAGAAAAATGGTGTGACTAATGAAATTGTTATCTTGACTGCAACTTCTGGAGATACAGGGAAAGCCGCAATGGCCGGTTTTGCTGATGTGCCCCAAACAAAAATTATTGTTTTTTATCCCAAAGGTGGTGTCAGCCATATTCAAGAGCAACAAATGCTGACTCAAAAAGGGGAAAATGTTCACGTTGTTGGAATTGATGGAAACTTTGACCAAGCTCAAACAGCAGTAAAAGAAATGTTTAATAACAAAGTTTTACATGATCAACTTTTGAAAAATAATAAACAATTTTCGTCAGCAAATTCAATGAATATTGGACGTTTGATTCCACAAGTTGCTTATTATATTTATGCTTACGCACAACTTGTCAAAACTGGTCAAATTACTGACGGAGAAGAAATTAATTTTTCAGTTCCAACAGGGAATTTTGGAAATATCTTAGCGGCTTATTATGCTAAAAAATTGGGCTTGCCCGTTCATCAGCTCATCTGTGCTTCAAATAAAAATAATGTACTGACAGACTTTTTCAAAACAGGACTTTATGATAAAAATCGTGAATTCTATGTAACAAGTTCACCTTCAATGGATATTTTGGTCTCTTCAAATCTTGAACGTTTAATTTTTGAATTAACTGACGAAAATGATAAAGTAACCTCAGATTTACTGACAGCCCTATCAGTAGAAGGGCATTATCAAATTTCTAAAGAAATGATTACTAAACTTCAGGGATTTGTGGCCGACTGGGCATCAGAAGATGAAATTTCAAAAGAAATTCAAGAAACTTTTGAAAATGAAAAATATGTTCTGGACCCTCATACAGCAGTAGCAAATTATGTCTATCATCAAATTCAACCCAAAGAAAAAACAGTTGTGGTCAGCACGGCAAGTCCTTATAAGTTTCCAAAAGTTGTTTTAGAAGGGCTTGAAAATGATAAAACAGAGCTGTCAGTAAATAGAGACGATTTTGCTGCTGTTAAATCACTTGAAAAATTGAGTGGGATTCCATTACCAAAAGCAGTCATCGGACTTGAAGAAGCAGAAGTTCTACATCATACCGTTATTCCAGCCGCTGAAATGCAAAAAGAAGTAGAAAAATATCTTGGCTTAAAATGAAAACAAATAGAGAAATATTAAAATTCGCATTTCCGGCGATTATTGAAAATTTCTTACAAATGCTTGTAGGGGTGAGTGACACAATGATTGTTGCTCACCTTAGTCTTTCTGCCGTAGCAGCTGTTTCTTTCGCTAATAATCTCATCACGGTCTATCAGGCGATTTTTATTGCTTTGGGAACAATTGTTTCAAGTTTATTTGCCAAAGTGCTTATTGCAAAGAAGGTAGAGGAAAACCCGAAAAGATTAATTAATTCTGCTACCAAACTGACTTTTTTAATTGGTCTTGCCTTGGGGATTGTTTCAGTTGTGGGAGCACGACCTATTCTCTATTTACTTGGTGCTCGTCAGCAGGTTTTAGAGCTTTCCATTATTTATCTTAGTTTAGTAGGTGGCTTGATTGTCCTTTTGGCTTTAATGACGACTTTTGGAGCCTTTCTACGGGCTGATGGAAATACAAAGACACCGATGTGGGCAAGTTTTTTTGCCAGTCTTCTAAATTTGATACTGTCAATTGTCTTTATTTTTGTTTTCCATTTAGGAGTGTTGGGAACAGCACTTGGAGCGGTTATTGCTAGATTTATTGGGACGCTTTTCCTCTATTATAAGTTAAAAGATAAGCGACCCGATTTTCGATTTTATAAAGAAAAATTGGACCATCAATTGATTAAATTAAGTTTACCAGCAACTGGAGAGCGTTTGTCAATGCGTTTGGGCGATTTGCTCATCATGATGATTATTGTCAGATTAGGCGAACGTGTATTTGCAGGAAATGCAATTGGTGAAAGCATTACACAATTTAATTATATGCCCGTTTTCGGAATGGCAACCGTAACAGTAATTTTGGTAGCACAAGCAGCAGCTGAAAATAGTATTGAAAATGTTAAAGCTTATATCAAAAAGACCTACTGGTTAGCGACGATTATGATGTTTGTGATTGGTTTGGCCCTTTTACTGACAGCCAATATTCTAAATCAATTTTTCACTACTGATAGAATTGCCATGAATGCAAGTACCACTGTTATTTTGTTTTCATTTTTAGCGACTTTTTTCGTCACAGGAGCAACAACTTATACAGCAGCCTTTCAGGGAATAGGAAACACAAAACTTCCTTTTTATGCCACAACGCTAGGGATGTTTGGCATTCGCTTGCTTTTAGGAGCATTTTTAGCCTTAGGATTAAAATTAGGGCTAGAGGGAGTTTGGTTAGCAGTTTTACTTGATAATCTCTTTAGATTTATTTTTCTCAAAATCAAGTTTAATCAAAGCCTCACAAGCAAAATTTAAAATAAAAAAATACTGACAGCTTTTCTGTCAGTAATTTTTTTATTGTTTTTTCAATAAATCGCGAATTTCTTGGAGAGTTTCCAATTCTTCGTTTTTTTGTTCTTCGACAGTTTCTTCTTTTTTAGGGAAGAGTTTGTTGATGAACTTGATAAGAATGAAAATAACAAAGGCTGTAATGATGAAATTAATGACATCATTTAAGAAAGCACCGTAAGTGAATTTTGTTTTTCCAACAGTTACTGACAAATGAGCAAGAGCAGTACTTTGAACAAACATTCCGATTAACGGATTAATCAAGTTATCAACTAAAGATTTAACTAAAGCAGTAAAAGCTGCCCCGATGATAACCCCAACGGCTAAGTCCAATACGTTCCCACGTAAAATAAAGTTTTTAAATTCCTTTAACATAAATCCTCCTATATAATAGTTTATAAATCCTTCAAACAAATTATACCAAAAAGTTTAAAGATGACAAAGTAAGCTTTCTTGTCATTTCAAGTAAATTCCTTCATTCCCCAAAAAGATTTAGAAAGAATGAAAAAAAGTCTAAAAAGTCCTTGACAAGCCACATCTCCTTTGATAGAATAGACAAGTGCTGTTAAAAACAGTATGTAGCGACGAAACGAGAGGTTGCGACACACCCGAAGGTATTGCCATACCTAACGTGTCGGTTTTCCCGTGGAGCTAGCCTATTGAATACAATAGACGAGAGGAGAAAAAATGGCAACTAAAAAAATTCGCATTCGCTTAAAAGCATACGAACATCGTATCCTTGATGCAGCTGCAGAAAAAATCGTAGAAACTGCTAAACGTACAAACGCAGAAGTAAGTGGTCCAATTCCACTTCCAACTGACCGTAGCGTCTACACTGTTATCCGCGCGACTCACAAATACAAAGACTCACGCGAACAATTCGAAATGCGTACACACAAACGCTTGATCGACATCATCGAACCAACACAAAAAACTGTTGATTCACTTATGAAACTCGATTTGCCAAGTGGTGTAAACATCGAAATTAAACTCTAATTAAGAAAGGTAATTCTCATGTCAAAAGGAATCTTAGGGAAAAAAGTGGGAATGACTCAAATCTTCACAGAAAACGGTGAATTAATTCCTGTTACTGTGATCGAAGCGACTCCTAACACAGTTCTTCAAGTTAAATCTGTTGAAACAGATGGTTACGAAGCAACTCAAGTTGGTTTCGATACACTTCGTGAAGTTTTGACCAACAAACCTGCCAAAGGTCATGCTGCTAAAGCTAATACGACTCCTAAGCGCTTCGTTCGTGAATTCAAAGGACTCGAAGGCGCTGAAGTAGGAGCAGAAATCACTGTTGATACATTTGCAGCCGGAGATGTTGTTGATGTTACCGGAACTTCTAAAGGTAAAGGTTTCCAAGGCCCAATCAAACGTCATGGTCAATCACGTGGTCCTATGGCCCACGGTTCACGTTACCACCGTCGTCCTGGTTCAATGGGTCCTGTTGCAGCTAACAAAGTTCCAAAAGGTAAAAAACTTGCTGGACGTATGGGTAACAAACGCGTTACTGTACAAAACCTTGTTATCGCACAAGTGCTTCCTGAAAAGAACGTTATCCTTGTAAAAGGTAATGTCCCAGGTGCTAAGAAATCATTGATTGTTGTTAAATCAGCAATCAAAGCTAAATAAGAAGGAAAGGAGATAGAAATCTATAATGGCAAAAGTATCATTATTTAAACAAGATGGTTCACAAGCTGGTGAAGTTACACTTAACGACTCAGTATTTGGTATCGAACCAAACGAATCAGTCGTATTCGACGTTGTAATCTCACAACGCGCTAGCCTTCGCCAAGGAACACACGCACACAAAAATCGTTCTGCTGTGTCTGGTGGTGGTAAAAAACCATGGCGTCAAAAAGGTACAGGTCGTGCCCGTCAAGGTTCTACCCGCTCTCCACAATGGCGTGGTGGTGGTACTGTCTTCGGTCCAAACCCACGTAGCTACGCTTACAAACTTCCACAAAAAGTTCGTCAATTGGCGCTTAAATCAGTTTACTCAACAAAAGTTGCTGATGGTAAATTAATCGCTGTTGACACACTTGACTTTACAGCTCCAAAAACTGCTGAATTTGCAAAAGTAATCTCAGCACTTTCAATCGAACGTAAAGTTCTTGTGGTTCTTCCAAACGAAGGTAACGAATTTGCAGAACTTTCTGCACGTAATCTTGCAAACGTGAAAGTTACAACTGCTAATTCAGCATCTGTACTTGACATCGTTTCTGCTGACAAACTCCTTGTGGTTCAATCAGCATTGACACAAATTGAGGAGGTTCTTGCATAATGTCACTTTATGATATCATCCGTAAACCTATCATTACTGAAGCTTCTATGGCTGCAATGGATCAAAAGAAATATACTTTCGAAGTAGATTCACGTGCGCATAAACTTCTCATCAAACAAGCTGTTGAAGCTGTCTTTGGTGTAAAAGTTGCCTCAGTAAATACTATCAGCGTTAAACCAAAATCTAAACGAGTTGGTAAATACACTGGTACTAAATCAGGCTACAAAAAAGCTATCGTTACTTTGACTGAAGATTCTAAAACAATCGAAATCTTCGGCGAAGACGCAGAATAATAGAGGAGGAAAATCGTGGGAATTAAAGTTTATAAACCTACCACAAACGGTCGCCGTAACATGACTGGTAGCGACTTCGCTGAAATCACTACAAGTACTCCTGAAAAGAGCTTGCTTGTAAGCATGAGCAAAACAGCTGGTCGTAATAACACTGGTCGTATCACAGTTCGTCACCACGGTGGTGGTCACAAACGTAAATATCGTGTAATCGACTTCAAACGTACAACTGACAACGTTGTTGCTAAAGTTGCTACAATTGAATACGATCCAAACCGTACTGCAAACATCGCATTGATCGTTTACTCTAACGGTGTTAAATCATACATCTTGGCTCCTAAAGGCCTTGAAGTTGGAATGACAGTTGTATCTGGCCCTGAAGCCGACATCAAAGTTGGTAACGCATTGCCACTTGCTAACATTCCAGTTGGTACATTGATCCACAACATTGAATTGAAACCTGGTAAAGGCGGACAATTGGTTCGTTCAGCTGGTGCTTCAGCTCAAGTACTCGGTTCAGAAGGTAAATATACACTCGTTCGTCTTCAATCAGGCGAAGTTCGTATGATCCTTTCAACTTGCCGTGCTACAATCGGTGTTGTAGGTAATGAACAACAAAGCTTAATCAACCTTGGTAAAGCAGGACGTACACGTCACATGGGTATCCGCCCAACAGTACGTGGTTCTGTAATGAACCCTAACGATCACCCACACGGTGGTGGTGAAGGTCGTCAACCAGTTGGTCGCAAGTCTCCAATGACTCCATGGGGTAAACCAGCTCTTGGTCTCAAGACTCGCAACAAGAAAGCAAAATCAAGCAAACTTATCGTTCGTCGTATCAACGACTAATAAGTCGCTTTATTTTCACAAGAGCCTTCTCGGCGTCTTGTTAAATTTGATAAAACTTATTGTCAAATTTAATGAGATGTCGAAAGTGCATCTATAAATTCCGCCAACTCCGCCTTAGTAGCGGTAGTGGTACAAATATTTAAAGGAGAAACTCACAAAATGGGTCGTAGTCTTAAAAAAGGACCTTTCGTCGATGAGCATTTGATGAAAAAAGTTGAAGCTCAAGTCAACGCCGAAAGAAAATCTGTGATCAAAACTTGGTCACGCCGTTCTACAATCTTCCCGAACTTTGTAGGACTTACAATTGCTGTTTACGATGGTCGCAAACACGTACCAGTTTACGTTCAAGAAGATATGGTTGGACACAAACTTGGTGAATTCGCACCAACTCGTACTTATCGTGGTCACGCTGCTGACGACAAGAAAACACGTCGCTAATAGGAGGAGAAAAAAATGGCAGAAATTACTTCAGCTAAAGCAACTGCAAAAACAGTTCGCGTTTCACCTCGTAAGACTCGTCTTGTTATCGATCTTATCCGCGGGAAACGTGTTGCAGATGCAATTGCAATCTTGAAATTTACACCGACTAAAGCTGCTGTAGAAGTTGAAAACGTACTTAAGAGTGCTATCGCTAATGCAGAAAATAACTTTGGTCTTGAAAAAGCTAACTTGGTAGTAAGCGAAACATTTATTAATGAAGGTCCAACAATGAAACGTTTCCGTCCACGTGCCAAAGGTTCAGCTTCACCAATTAACAAACGCACAGCTCATATCACTGTAGTTGTAGCTGAGAAAGAATAAGGAGGTAAAAACGTGGGTCAAAAAGTACATCCAATAGGAATGCGTGTTGGCGTTATTCGCGATTGGGATGCCAAATGGTATGCTGAAAAAGAATATGCGGATTACCTTCACGAAGACTTGGCAATTCGTCAACTTATCCAAACTAAACTTGCTGATGCTTCAGTATCATTGATTGAAACTGAACGTGCAATTAACAAAGTTATCGTAACTTTGCACACTGCTAAACCAGGTATGGTTATCGGTAAATCAGGAGCTAACGTTGATGCACTCCGTGCAGAACTCAACAAACTTACTGGTAAACAAGTTCACATCAACATCGTTGAAATCAAAAAACCTGATTTGGACGCTCATCTTGTTGGTGAAGGAATTGCTAAACAACTTGAAGCACGTATTGCTTTCCGTCGTGCTCAAAAACAAGCAATCCAACGTGCAATGCGCGCTGGTGCAAAAGGGATCAAAACTCAAGTTTCTGGTCGTTTGAATGGTGCTGATATTGCCCGTGCTGAAGGATATTCAGAAGGTACAGTTCCACTCCACACACTCCGTGCGGACATCGACTACGCTTGGGAAGAAGCAGACACAACTTATGGTAAACTCGGCGTTAAAGTTTGGATCTACCGTGGTGAAGTTCTCCCTACTAAAAAATCTGTGAAAGGAGAAAAATAATCCATGTTAGTACCAAAACGTGTAAAACACCGTCGTGAATTCCGCGGTAAAATGCGTGGTTATGCTAAAGGTGGCGATACTATTTCTTTCGGTGAATATGGTCTTCAAGCGACTACATCTCACTGGATTACTAACCGCCAAATCGAAGCAGCTCGTATTGCTATGACTCGTTACATGAAACGTAACGGTCAAGTTTGGATTAAAATTTTCCCTCACAAATCATACACAGCCAAAGCTATTGGTGTGCGTATGGGTTCAGGGAAAGGTGCTCCTGAAGGTTGGGTTGCTCCAGTTAAACGTGGCGTTGTCATGTTTGAATTGGGCGGCGTTGATGAAGCAACTGCACGCGAAGCATTGCGTCTTGCTTCACACAAACTTCCTGTTAAAACTAAATTTGTGAAACGAGGTGAAGCGTAATGAAATTGAGCGAAACTAAATCACTTCTTAAAGATTTGCGCGCTTTGTCAGTTGAAGAATTGACAACTCGTGAAGCTGAATTGAAGAAAGAATTGTTTGATCTTCGTTTCCAAGCTGCTGCTGGTCGTCTCGAAAACACAGCTAAGCTTGATGAAGTCAAGAAAACTATTGCACGTATAAAAACTGTGCAAGCTGAATTGAACAAATAATAGGTCAGGAGAAACTATAAATGGAACGCAAACAACGTAAAGTTTATCAAGGCCGCGTGGTTTCAGACAAAATGGATAAAACTATCACAGTTGTCGTAGAAACTAAGCGTAACCACCCTGTCTATGGTAAACGCATTAACTATTCTAAAAAATATAAAGCTCACGACGAAAACAACTCTGCAAAAACTGGCGACATCGTTCGTATCATGGAAACTCGTCCTTTGTCTAAAGACAAACATTTCCGTCTTGTAGAAATCGTTGAAGAAGCAGTTATTATCTAAGCAAAACTAGGAGGAATATAGCATGATTCAAACAGAATCTCGTTTGAAAGTTGCAGATAACTCAGGTGCTAAAGAACTTTTGACTATCCGTGTTCTCGGTGGTTCATCACGTAAGTTCGCTGGTATCGGTGATATCGTTGTAGCTACAGTTAAATCAGCTGCCCCTGGTGGAGCAGTTAAAAAAGGTGAAGTTGTGAAAGCAGTCATCGTTCGTACTAAATCTGGTGCGAAACGTCCTGACGGTTCATACATCAAATTTGATGAAAATGCAGCAGTGCTCATCCGTGACGATAAAACTCCTCGCGGAACACGTATCTTTGGCCCAGTTGCCCGCGAACTCCGCGAAGGTGGCTACATGAAGATCGTTTCACTTGCTCCAGAAGTACTCTAATCAAGCATTATAGAGATATGGTTTTGTCGGAAAAATTTTTTTGACAGAATCATATTTTACTGTTATTATTAACAGAATAGTCCCCTAGTAACAAAATATTAGGGTGCCCATCGGGCGTAAGAAAGGAATTAAACATGTTTGTAAAAACTGGTGATACAGTTAAAGTTATCGCAGGTAAAGACCGCGGTACTACTGGTAAAGTAATCAAAGCTTTGCCAAAAGTAAATAAAGTTGTCGTTGAAGGTGTTGCTATCATGAAGAAACACCAAAAACCAAACTCAGAAAACCCAAGTGGTGCTATTCTTGAAATCGAAGCTCCTATCCACGTTTCTAACGTACAAGTGCTCGACAAAAATGGTGTTGCTGGTCGTGTAGGTTACAAAGTTGTTGACGATAAAAAAGTTCGTTTCAACAAAAAATCTGGCGAAATTTTAGACTAAGGCGGAAAGGAGAAATAATATGACTAATCGTTTGAAAGAAAAATATACTAACGAAGTAGTACCAGCGTTGACTGAACAATTCAACTACACTTCAATCATGGCTGTACCAAAAGTTGATAAAATCGTTATCAACATGGGTGTTGGAGATGCTGTAAACAACTCTAAAAACCTTGATAAAGCTGTTGCTGAATTGGCTTTGATCTCTGGTCAAAAACCATTGATTACTAAAGCTAAAAAATCAGTTGCTGCTTTCCGTCTTCGTGAAGGTATGCCAATCGGTGCGAAAGTAACTCTTCGTGGCGAACGTATGTTCGAATTCTTGGACAAATTGGTTACTGTTTCACTCCCACGTGTACGTGACTTCCACGGTGTTTCAAACAAAGCGTTTGACGGTCGCGGTAACTACACACTTGGTGTGAAAGAACAATTGATTTTCCCAGAAATCAACTATGATGATGTTGATAAAGTTCGTGGTATGGATATTGTTATCGTAACAACTGCTAACACTGACGAAGAATCACGTGAATTGCTTGCTAAACTCGGCATGCCGTTCGCTAAATAAGATAGGGAGAATACATAAATGGCTAAGAAATCTATGGTTGTTAAAAACCAACGCCCTGCAAAATTCTCAACACAAGCTTATACTCGTTGCGAACGTTGCGGACGTCCACATTCAGTTTACCGCAAATTTAAACTTTGCCGTATCTGTCTTCGCGAATTGGCTTACAAAGGTCAATTGCCAGGCGTTAAAAAAGCTTCATGGTAATTTGTTAATTATCGTGTAACGAATAAAAATTACTGACAGAATTTCTGTCAGTAATTTTTTTTGTATCTTAGAATCCTATGATATGGAAGCGCTTTCGAAAATAGTGAAATAAATGTAATAATTTGCTATAATAGCTAAAGAATAGGAGAAATTTATGGAAAAGATATTTGTTAAAATTAAAAGGTATGCAACAGTTTCTGTAATTTTTTTAGGAGCTTTAGCGACTTTAACAGCTTGCGGTAGCGGAAGTAAAGAAAGTGAAAAAGCTGAGCATACTAGTTCGTCACAAAGTATAAAAAATAAGGAAAGTCTCCCAAGCAGTAGTTCACAATCTTCAAGTATAAGTACGAGTTCAAGTTCAAGTTCGGACATAAGTCCAAGTTCAACTAGTCAGTATGAGGCTGCTAATAGTTCACAAATTCTTGCAGGTGACTATTCTTCTTTAAACGGAACATGGCAAACTACTGACGGAGGTGGTAAAGCTGTTCTGAAAAATGGTACCATCATTTTTAGTTCAGAATATCAAAGAGTTATATCTGGACCACAATCAAAGAATGGGATTATTATGGCCGGTGCTGTGAATCTTGGGAAATACATGGGGTTCATGTTTGCTGCGGCTAACAGCTCGCCAACTTTTGCAAACTCTTCACAAACGGATAAAACAGATAGGACAAAAGATAGATTTGCAATAACTTCAAATGATGAGGGTATGGAAATATTTGATACTAACCCAACGTCATTTTTTTACAAGATAAGTAATGATACAACAAGTCCGAATTCGTAAGCCAGGATGAAAGTTGCTGACAGAAATTCTGTCAGTATTTTTTTATAGAAAAACCATGACACACCCGAAAACATTGTAAAGAAAAGTGTTGACATGGTGCGGAACTTCTGCTATACTAATTAAGTTCGGTCTTTTTATGAAAAAGACCTCATTAATTTGAAAGTGGGATTTGAACAAGCCCAAACTACAAATAAGGAGAAATTACACTATGGTAATGACTGACCCAATCGCAGATTTCTTGACTCGTATTCGTAATGGTAACATGCGTAAATTCGATGTTGTTGAAGCACCTGCATCAAAAATCAAACGTCAAATCGCTGAAATCCTCAAAGCTGAAGGTTACGTGAAAGACGTTGAATACGTTGAAGATAACAAACAAGGCGTAATCCGCGTTTTCCTTAAATACGGTAAAAACGGTGAAAAAGTTATCACTAACTTGAAACGTATTTCAAAACCAGGTCTTCGTGTTTACGTGAAATCTGATGATGTTCCTAAAGTTCTTAACGGACTTGGTACAGCAATTATCTCAACATCTACTGGTGTAGTAACTGATAAAGTTGCTCGTGAAACAAATGTTGGTGGTGAAGTAATTGCCTACATCTGGTAATTAGTTCGGAGAGACTTCATTGATGGAGTTGATCTAAATGTTTAATATCGACTTTTGATGATATTAAACTGACGAGCGAATTTTTCGTAAGTCAAAATTACTGACAGAAATATTTTTATGCCTGTCAGTAAAATAAAAGTTCTTTTAAATCAAATTTTGATTTAAAACCCGTGAAAACAGATTGAATTAAATCTGATAATTTAACAGGAGAAAAAAATGTCACGTATTGGTAACAAAGTCATCGTTATCCCTGCAGGCGTATCTGTAGAAGTAAACGGTGCAACTGTCACTGTCAAAGGACCTAAAGGTGAACTCGTTCGTTCATTCAACGAAAACATCACACTTGATATCGCTGAAAACGAAATCACTGTAAAACGTCCAAACGACACTAAAGAAATGAAAATGCTCCACGGAACTACTCGTGCCCTTCTTGCTAACATGGTAGAAGGTGTTTCAACTGGTTTCTCTAAAGCACTTGAAATGATCGGGGTTGGGTACCGTGCACAATTACAAGGAACTAAACTTGTATTGTCAGTTGGTAAATCTCATCAAGACGAAGTTGAAGCACCAGAAAACATCAAATTTGTTGTTGCAACTCCAACTTCTATCGTTGTTGAAGGTATCAGCAAAGAAGCCGTTGGTCAAACAGCAGCTTACATCCGTAGCCGTCGTTCTCCAGAACCTTATAAAGGTAAAGGGATCCGTTACGTTGGTGAATACGTTCGTCGTAAAGAAGGTAAAACTGGTAAATAATTTTTGTCAAAATAATGTTCACTTGAACATTTATTTAGCAAAAAATGTTATCCGTAATTGGTGGTTTGACTTGTCAAATTGCCAGTATTTTGTCAATGCTAACTTTGTTAGACAGACAAAAACTCCCCGCTTGCTGACAGCATTCTAGTAATACTGTCAGCAAGAAAATCGATGGCAAAAACTATCGAAATTTAAAATAATATAGAGGTAGAATTGTGATTTCTAAACCAGATAAAAACAAACTCCGCCAAAAACGTCACACACGTGTACGCGGTAAAATTTCAGGAACATCTGAAACTCCACGTTTGAACGTTTTCCGTTCAAACACAAACATTTATGCACAAGTCATTGATGACGTAACTGGTACAACACTTGCATCAGCTTCATCACTTAAATTGACTGGTACTAAAACTGAACAAGCCGCAGAAGTTGGTAAACTCGTTGCTGAAGCTGCAAAAGCTAAAGGCGTTGAAGAAGTTGTCTTCGACCGCGGTGGTTACCTCTATCACGGACGTGTTGCAGCACTCGCTACAGCAGCTCGTGAAGCTGGATTGAAATTCTAAGGAAAGGGGTAATTAAACATGGCAGAAAACAGAAGAAATGATCGCGAACAAAGCGAATTTGAAGAACGCGTAGTTTCAATTAACCGCGTTACTAAAGTTGTTAAAGGTGGACGTCGTCTTCGCTTTGCAGCACTTGTTGTTGTTGGTGACCGTAACGGTCGCGTAGGTTTCGGTACTGGTAAAGCTCAAGAAGTTCCTGAAGCTATCCGTAAAGCAATCGAAGCAGCTAAGAAAAACCTTATTACAGTTCCTATGGTAGGTACTACACTTCCTCACGAAGCACTTGGTGTCTTCGGTGGTGGTAAAATCCTCCTTAAACCAGCTGTAGAAGGTGCTGGAGTTGCCGCAGGTGGTGCCGTTCGTGCCGTCCTCGAACTCGCTGGTGTTGCTGACGTAACATCAAAATCACTTGGTTCAAACACACCAATCAACGTTGTTCGTGCAACTGTTGATGGATTGAATCAATTGAAACGTGCTGAAGAAGTTGCTGCATTACGCGGTAAATCTGTATCAGATTTCGCCTAAGGAGGAAAAAATGGCTCAAATTAAAATTACATTGGTAAACTCACCAATCGGCCGTATCCCTGCTCAACGCAAAACTGTTAAAGCACTCGGTCTTGGTAAACTCAACAGCTCAGTAGTAAAAGAAGGTTCACCTGCTATTCTTGGTATGGTAAACTCTATTTCTCACTTGGTAAAAGTTGAAGAAGCATAATTAATATTAAAAAATACAATTCTGTCTTTACTGACAGGATTGTTTTTTTACTGACAGAAATCTAGAGTACTTTAAAAAAGATTATTTGCTATTTTTTAGAATAATAAAATATATTTGCAAACGACGAAATGGCTTGTAATTCCAATCGAAAAATAGTAAAATAATAGAAGTCTGATATCAGGCAAATAAATATATTAACGTATCGGCGAGTTTATTTTTCACGTTCCTTTCATGGAAAATAGGCGACAGCAAGGTACAAAATAAGGAGAAAAAAATGGAACTTCATTCATTGAAAGCTGCTGAAGGCAGTCGTAAAGTACGTAATCGCGTAGGTCGTGGTACATCATCAGGTAACGGTAAAACATCTGGACGTGGACAAAAAGGTCAAAAATCTCGTTCAGGTGGTGGAGTACGTCCTGGTTTTGAAGGTGGACAAACAGAATTGTTCCGTCGCATGCCAAAACGTGGTTTCTTGAATGTTAACCGTAAAGAATATGCTATTGTCAACCTTGAAACTTTGAACCGTCTTGAAGATGGAGCAACTGTTTCAGCTGAAACTCTTGTAGCTGCTAAAATCATCAAGGACGTTAAATCAGGTGTTAAAGTTCTTGCTAACGGTGAATTGACAGCTAAAAAACTTACAGTTAAAGTTGCTAAAGTATCTGCTGCTGCTAAAGCTGCAATCGAAGCTGCTGGTGGTTCTGTAGAAGAAGCTTAATTTTTACACTACAATTGGCGGTTGAATTTTCAACCGCTTATTGTCTATTTACAATTAAAACGCTTTAAGGAGATTTTATGTTTTTTAAGACGCTTAAGGAAGCCTTTAAGGTCAAGGACGTCCGAGCAAGAATTCTCTTTACGATTTTCATCCTTTTTGTTTTCCGCTTAGGTGCTCATATTACGGTACCTGGCGTCAACGTTCAAAACTTGACAGAAGTAAGTAATCTTCCTTTCTTGAACATGATGAACTTGGTTTCTGGTAATGCCATGCAAAACTACTCACTTTTTGCAATGGGGGTTTCGCCTTATATTACTGCTTCAATCATTGTTCAATTGTTGCAAATGGATATTTTACCAAAATTTGTTGAGTGGTCAAAACAAGGGGAAATTGGACGTCGTAAACTGAATCAAGCGACACGTTACATTACCTTAGTGCTTGCTATGGCACAATCTATCGGGATTACTGCTGGTTTCCAAGCCATGAGCTCGTTAAATATTGTGCAAAATCCAAATTGGCAAAGCTATTTGATGATTGGTGCAATTTTGACCACTGGTTCAATGGTTGTCACTTGGATGGGTGAACAAATTAATGAAAAAGGATTTGGTTCAGGTGTTTCAGTAATTATCTTTGCTGGGATTGTATCTAGTATCCCATCGGCGGTCAAATCTGTTTATGATGAAAAATTCTTAAACGTTCGACCTTCAGAAATTCCAATGTCTTGGTTATTTGTCATTGGTCTAGTATTGTCAGCAATTATCATTATTTATGTAACAACTTTTGTTCAACAAGCAGAACGTAAAGTACCTATTCAATATACTAAATTGACTCAAGGTGCACCAACGAGTTCTTATTTGCCACTTCGTGTCAATCCAGCTGGGGTTATCCCAGTTATCTTTGCTGGTTCAATTACAACTGCTCCAGCTACGATTTTGCAATTCTTGCAACGTTCGCAAGGAAGTAATGTAGGTTGGTTGTCAACTTTACAAGACGCCTTGTCATATACGACTTGGACAGGAATGCTCTTCTACGCATTATTGATTGTGCTCTTTACATTCTTCTACTCATTCGTTCAGGTCAATCCTGAAAAGATGGCTGAAAACCTTCAAAAACAAGGCTCTTACATTCCATCTGTTCGTCCGGGTAAAGGAACCGAAAAGTATGTATCACGTCTCTTAATGCGTCTTGCAACGGTAGGTGCGCTCTTTCTTGGTTTGATTTCAATCATTCCAATTGCCGCCCAAAACGTTTGGGGACTTCCAAAAATTGTCGCTCTTGGAGGAACATCACTCTTAATCTTGATTCAAGTTGCTATACAAGCAGTGAAACAACTTGAAGGATATTTACTCAAACGTAAATATGCAGGATTTATGGATAATCCACTTGAAACAAAATAAAATCTTGTCATTAGACAAGGTTTTTCTTTATTTTTTAGCAAAAATACGCTAAAATAGTGTAGGTAAAATCACAGAGAACATCTGCAATTTACTGACAGTTCTGTCAGTAATTTATAAATTAAAATCAGGAGAAAACAAAATGAATTTATTAATCATGGGACTTCCAGGAGCTGGTAAAGGAACTCAAGCTGAGTTCATCGTTAAAAATTATGGAGTAAATCACATTTCAACAGGTGACATGTTCCGTGCCGCAATGAAAAACGAAACTGAAATGGGTAAACTTGCTAAATCTTTCATCGATAAAGGTGAACTCGTACCTGATGAAGTAACGAACGGAATTGTTAAAGAACGTTTAGCACAAGATGATATCAAAGCTTCAGGCTTCTTGCTTGATGGATATCCACGTACGATTGACCAAGCTCATGCACTTGATACAATGCTTGAAGAACTCGGAATTAAACTTGATGCCGTTGTAAATATCGTTGTTAACCCAGATATTTTGGTTGACCGTTTAAGTGGCCGTTACATCTGCCGTAACTGTGGAGCAACTTATCATAAAATCTTCAATCCAACTAAAGTTGAAGGCGTTTGTGACGTTTGTGGTAGTCATGACCTTTATCAACGTGCGGATGATGTTCCAGAAACAGTTAAAAATCGTTTGGATGTCAATATTAAAGAATCAGCTCCAATTATTGAACACTACACTGAACTTGGACTTGTTAAAAACATTGAAGGTGAACAAGAAATTAGCCAAGTAACAGAAGATATTAAAAAAGTTTTAGGATAATAAAAATAAAAACCTCTGTCAGAGGTTTTTTTAGTAAAATAGCAAGATTAGAATACAAAATTTTACTGACAAGCTCTCTGTCAGTAAAATTATAAAAATGAAACACCCGAAAACATTGCCATGAACAGCTTTGAAAGCGAGTAATAAATTAAACATGTACTCAAGCTAGAAAAATAAAGGCTTTTCTGAAAGAAAGACTTGCATTTGTTGCTGAAAAATGCTAAAATACATAAGTCCGACTTTTTAGATATATATAGTATATATCTTTCGGGAAATTTCTAAGGAGGTACTTTTGCTTGGCAAAAGATGATGTAATTGAAGTAGACGGCAAAGTCGTTGACACCATGCCGAATGCGATGTTCACGGTTGAACTCGAAAATGGTCACCAAGTCTTGGCGACGATTTCAGGAAAAATTCGAAAGAATTATATCCGTATCTTGCCTGGAGACAAGGTTCAAGTTGAACTCTCACCATACGATTTGACACGCGGACGAATTACTTACCGATTTAAGTAATCCGGACATTCATTGAGTGCATGATGCACAGTAACCATAGAAAGGAAGACACAATGAAAGTAAGACCATCAGTTAAACCAATCTGCGAATACTGTAAAGTTATTCGTCGTAACGGTCGTGTAATGGTAATTTGCCCTGCCAATCCAAAACACAAACAACGTCAGGGATAGAAAGGAAATAGAAAAATATGGCTCGTTTTGCTGGAGTTGATATTCCAAACGAAAAACGCATTGTTATTTCATTAACATACGTATTCGGTGTTGGACTTCAAACATCTAAAAAAGTACTTGCAGCTGCAGGTGTCTCAGAAGATATCCGTACAAAAGATTTAACATCAGATCAAGAAGATGCAATCCGTCGTGAACTCGATGGCTTGAAACTCGAAGGAGACCTTCGTCGTGAAGTGTCACTTAACATCAAACGTTTGATGGAAATTGGTTCTTACCGTGGTATGCGTCACCGTCGTGGACTTCCTACACGTGGACAAAACACTAAGAACAACGCTCGTACACGTAAAGGTCCTGCTAAATCAATCGCAGGTAAGAAAAAATAATTAAATAGAAAGGAGTTAAAATGGCAAAAATTACACGTAAACGTCGTGTTAAAAAGAATATTGAATCTGGAATTGTTCATATCCAATCAACATTCAACAACACAATCGTTATGATCACAGACGTTCATGGTAACGCCCTTGCTTGGTCATCAGCTGGTGCACTTGGATTTAAAGGTTCTAAAAAATCTACACCTTTCGCCGCTCAAATGGCTTCAGAAGCTGCTGCTAAAGCTGCTCAAGAGCAAGGTTTGAAAACTGTATCTGTTACAGTTAAAGGTCCTGGTTCAGGTCGCGAATCAGCTATCCGCGCACTCGCTGCAGCTGGTCTTAATGTAACATCTATCAGTGATGTGACTCCTGTACCTCACAATGGTGCACGTCCTCCAAAACGTCGTCGTGTATAATTAGTTGCTCTTGTCACTAATCACTTTTCGCTTAGAGGAGAACATACATGATTGAGTTTGAAAAACCAAAAATTACTAAATTTGACGAATCAGAAAATTACGGTAAATTCGTTGTTGAACCACTTGAACGTGGTTATGGTACAACTTTAGGTAACTCTCTGCGTCGCGTCCTTTTGTCATCACTTCCTGGTGCTGCTGTGACTTCAATTCAAATTGAAGGTGTTCAACACGAATTCGCAACAATCCCTGGCGTACGTGAAGATGTCATCCAAATCGTTCTTGCGGTTAAAGGAATTGCCATCAAATCATACGTAGAGTCTGAAAAACAAATCGAACTTGACGTAACTGGTCCTATGGATGTTACTGCTGGTGATATCTTAACTGATAGCGACATTGAAATTGTCAACAAAGACCATTACTTGTTCTCTATTGCTGAAGGTCACTCAATGCGTGCTGTAATGACTGTTAAAAAAGGATACGGCTATGTTCCGGCTGACGAAAATAAAGTCGATGGAGCGCCAATTGGCACAATTGCTGTAGACTCAATTTACACACCAGTAAGTAAAGTAAATTATCAAGTAGAACCTGCCCGTGTTGGTGGAGATTCTAGCTATGATAAATTAACACTTGAAATTACTACAAACGGTACTATCGTTTCTGACGAAGCTTTGTCACTCTCAGCTAAAATCTTGACAGACCACTTGAACTTGTTCGTTGATCTTTCAGAAGTTGCAGCTGAAGCCGAAACACTTGTTGTTAAAGATGAAGTTAAAACAGAACGTGTGCTCGATAAAATTATTGAAGAAATGGACTTCTCAGTTCGTGCTTACAATGGTTTGAAACGCGCAGGTATTAACACTGTTGCTGATATTGTTGAAATGAGCGAAGCTGACATGATTAAAGTCAAAAACCTCGGTCACAAATCAGTAGAAGAAGTCAAAGTTAAATTGACTGAATTGGGACTTTCCCTTAAAAAAAGAAAATAATAATATAGGAGGAAACAAATGAGCAATCGTAAACTCGGACGTACATCTTCACAACGTAAAGCTATGCTTCGTGATTTGACTACAGATTTGATCATCAACGAAACTATCGTTACAACTGAAGCTCGCGCTAAAGAAGTTCGTCGTACAGTAGAAAAAATGATTACGCTTGGTAAAAAAGGTGACCTTTCAGCTCGTCGTGCAGCAGCTGCTTACGTACGTAATGAAATCGCAATTAAAGATTTCAACGAAGAAACTGAAACTTTCCCAACTGCCCTTCAAAAATTATTCAACGACCTTGCTAAACGCTACGAAGGACGTAACGGTGGTTACACTCGTATCCTTAAAGTAGAACCACGTCGTGGTGATGCTGCGCCTATGGCAATCATTGAATTGGTTTAATTGTATTAAATCTTGAAGTAATAATAAAATACTAAATTGAGTGTTATGATGTTGGCGGGGGTTTCTGTGGGTGCATGTGTTGAGTTGTGATTGACTCTCTTTCGCATCAGCCTTGCTTATAGTCTAGCTCTGTCTGATTAGATTAAATTTCTAATCTAGTCAGGCCACTCAATTTATTTATTTTAGCCGTTGTAGCTCAGTCGGTAGAGCAGCACCATGGTAAGGTGAAGGTCGACAGTTCGATTCTGTTCAATGGCATATTTTTTACAGTAGATATATTTAAATATGAGAAGTCTTATTTTATAAATAAGACTTTTTATTTACTTTAAAAGCTTTAAAAAGCGAATAATGTCCACGGTTAAATACATTTGTTTTACAAAAACGGCTCCTAATAAAATGAGTGATGATAATATGCACGCACCTATTAATGATATGCAAATTGCTGAGGATATTCATCTTACTTTCAATCACATGATGATGTCAATTTTTCATAGAATAGTTGTGAACAAAAAATGAGAAAAGCAATTTTCGTTGCCTTTGATGGAACAATTAATATTCGTAAGACAAAAAGTACTTTCAAAATTTGAATATTGGTAAAAAGTGGCAGACTTTTTTTACTTTGAAAGCCATTTTCCTTATATTACTGGCTTGTCCAACCATTTCTACAGAATGTTAAGAAGAAATTAAATGCTGATGAAAACTATTTTGGACAAAAATAATAATATTTTCTTGATGTAAATTAATGTTTTATAGTCTTTTTAAACTTATACTAAGACTATAAATATTGATGCATAATTGCAGGAGGAAAGTATAAATGTCAAAAATAGTAATGAAATTAGATGAATTGAGCTGTCCATCATGTATGGCTAAGATTGAAGGAGCTTTGAATACAACAAATGGAGTAGAAATGGCAAAGGTGCTGTTCAACGCTTCAAAAGTCAAGGCAGAATTTGATGACAATCAGGTAACTGCTACTGACTTAGTTAGTAAAGTTGAGGGACTTGGCTATGTTGTCCAAAAGAGTAAAGTCACGGAAATTTAAAGATATGATGTACTAACTATTTTTTATCTAAGATTCGTGTCAGACACTCTGAAATATGATAAAATGGTAAAAGAATAAAATCCTTAATCAAATAAAACAGCGGATTATCCGCTGTTTTGTTACATTTTAATAAATTTTACGTATGAATAAGTGGAGGGAAAATGGCGAAGAAAAAATCATCATTTGTTTGTCAAAATTGTGGCTATAAGTCTGCAAAATACTTAGGACGTTGTCCAAACTGTGGCGAATGGTCTTCTTTTGTTGAAGAAGTTGAAGTCCAAGAAGTTAAAAATCAACGTGTTTCAATGACTGGCGAACGTTCAAAACCATTGAAGCTAGATGAAGTCGAATTATTTGATACTCCTCGGATTGAAACGGACCTAGATGAATTTAATCGTGTATTAGGAGGGGGCGTCGTTCCTGGTTCATTAGTTCTGATTGGGGGAGACCCTGGGATAGGTAAATCAACCTTACTTTTACAGGTTTCTACTCAATTGGCTTCTAGAGGGCGTGTGCTTTATGTGAGTGGTGAAGAATCAGCCCAACAAATTAAACTAAGAGCTGAGCGTTTAGGAGATATTGACCGTGACTTTTATCTCTATGCTGAAACAAATATGCAGTCGATTCGTGCAGAAGTTGAGCGTTTAAAACCTAACTTCTTAATTATTGATTCCATTCAAACAATCATGACACCAGAAATTCAATCAACTCAAGGCTCTGTAAGTCAAGTTCGTGAAGTGACTGGAGAATTGATGCAAATTGCTAAAACGAATGATATTGCGACTTTTATTGTTGGTCATGTGACTAAAGAAGGACAGCTGGCTGGTCCAAGGATGTTGGAGCACATGGTTGATACGGTGCTGTATTTTGAAGGAGAACGAAATAATACATTTAGAATTCTTCGTGCTGTAAAAAACCGTTTTGGCTCAACTAATGAAATTGGAATCTTTGAGATGCAGGGTCATGGCTTGGTCGAAGTGACTAATCCCTCAGAGGTCTTTTTAGAAGAACGTTTAGAGGGCTCAACTGGATCTGCAATTGTTTGTGCACTTGAAGGAACACGGCCTATACTAGTTGAAATACAAGCACTGACGACACCGACAATGTTTGGAAATGCTAAAAGGACGACCTCAGGCCTAGATTTTAACCGTGTAAGTTTAATTATGGCGGTGCTTGAGAAGAGAACGGGGCTCTTGATGCAAAATCAAGATGCCTACCTCAAATCTGCGGGGGGAGTAAAATTGGATGAGCCAGCCATTGACCTCGCGGTTGCGGTTGCTGTGGCTTCAAGTTATAAAGAACTTCCAACAGATGCGCGTGAATGTTTTATTGGTGAAATTGGTTTAACGGGTGAAATTCGTCGGGTGACCCGAATTGAACAAAGATTAAATGAAGCTGCAAAACTAGGTTTTAAAAAAGTATATGCTCCTAAAAATTCAATTGTAGGGATTGATATTCCTGAACAGATTCAAGTGATTGGAGTAACAACTTTAACTGAATGTTTAAAACTAGTCTTTGGCTAATATAAAAACAAGGCTATTTCATTAATGAAATAGCCTTTGCTTTTTATGAATGACTTATCTTATAAGAATAATAAGCTAATAGAATTAATAGACTAGAGCCGATTAATGTAAAATCACCTAACCATAAACTTAAAAGAGAAGAAATAAAGGCTCCCACAACAAATGATAAAGCAAGAGATAAGAAGATGAGTGAATTTTTTAAGTCCTTAGTGTTTTTAGAAACTAAATATTGACCTAGATTTGTTCCAAAAGCTTTGATATTACCTGTGGACATGATATTAGCATAAGGAAGTCCTCTGACTCGAGTAAAGGTATCACCTTGAATAACCATAAAAAAGGAGAGAATTCCAACAAAAAGTGAGGCTGATAAATGTAAAAAAGTAGCGAAGGCGAGAGAAATGAGTAAAATACCAATCATTTGTATGAAGAGAAGAGATTCAATTTCACTTTGATTATTTTGGGTTTTATATTTGGTGAATAAGGTCTTGAAAAGTGCACCTAGTGCAAAAAATAAAATTGGAATAATAAATTGAAAAGCTTTCTCCAAATTTCCATGGGCTAAATTAATTCCAGTCTGAATCAAATTCCCAGTTTGGAGACTAGCGAAACGGCCGTCAAAATGAAAAAAGGTAAAGGCATCAACAAAGCCTGTATTCATGGCAAGTAATAGAGCAACAAGTAAACTTTCTTTAGAATGGACTGCGGATTTAAGCTTAATTTTTTCCTTCATAATCTGTAAAAGATAAGGTCATTATAGCACAATGATAATCTAATGTACTCTATTTAAAATAAAAAATTAAATCGCAAATTGTAAAATGAAGTTAGCCACCTTGAGTCAAGCAAAAAACATCTGAATCTCTTATACTAGAAGTTCGACCAAATAGTATAAAAAGGAAATTCAGATGCAAGACTATTCTATCACAAGCCAGAGCAAAGGGAAACACCTGACCAATCAAGACCGTTTAAACATTGAACGTTGGCACAATAAAGAAGGACTGAGCAACCGTGAGATTGCGCGCTTATTGAATAAAGCTCATGGGACGATTGACAGAGAGATGAAGCGAGGGGAAATCCAGCTCAAGCGGAAGGTAAAATACTCTGCTAAAAAGGCTCAAGAAAATTATGAAGGATTGAGGGCTCACAGTGTTCGTCCGAGTAAACTCACGACTGAGATTGATTGTTATGTGAGTACACGTCTTAAAGAAGACAAGGACTCTTTGGAAGTCATTCATCAGGCTCTAAAAGGAGTTTCTCTGAGCAGCCTCTACAATTGGGTCAACTGGGGCTGGTTAGAAGCCAAGCGTCATCATCTTTTCTATCCGCAGTATAAGGCGGCAAAGAAAATCAAACCTCGTGCGCCAAAGCATCCTTTTGGCAAGTCTATTGAAGAACGGCCTGAGTTCATTAACAATCGCTTAGAAGTGGGGCATTACGAGATTGACACGGTCATTCTTACGAGAGCTAAGAACAAGGTGCTTTTGACGCTCACAGAGCGAAAATACCGCACGGAGATCATTCGCTTGATTGATGGGAAAACAGCACAGGCGGTCAATGATGAGCTGGTGGAACTTCAAAAAAGTTATGACTTCAAATCCATTACCCCTGACAATGGCCATGAATTTGCAAGGCTCTCTGAGGTCGTAAGCTGTCCAGTTTACTATGCACACGCCTACGCGAGCTTTGAGCGAGGGACGAATGAAAACCATAACCGAATGATTCGTAGGCATCTGCCAAAAGGCACAACAAAGACGACCCCTGAAGAAGTCGCCGCTATCGAGTATTGGATGAACCATTATCCAAGAAAAATGTTCAACTATAAGAGTTCATATGAGATGAGCTTGGCTGGCTAACTTGGACTTGCAATTTGCGTAAAAAATTAAATGATCGCTAATAAGGGATATAAGTTATAAAATAATAAATATAGCATGAGAAATTAAATAGATTTCTTGTGTTTGGATAAGCAATATTAAAGGAGCGTGTGGTATAATTGACACAGGGCTTTCTTGTAAGCCTATCCATTTTCTAAAAGGAGGAAAAGATATGCGTCGTTGGATTATTCATCTTGTTATGACTGTCATCGGAGCATCGCTAGGTGTTGCTGTTGTACCATCAATTTTAAAGGTATTTGGTTGGGACACAGGGATTTTGCAGAACGAAGCTGTTGACGGTGTGATTGGTGCAATTATTTTTATTATTCTTTCATTTATATTTGCCGGTTCAATGCTTAATGGGTTGAAAAAAATAGATTCTAGAATTTCCAAAATGAATATGTCAAAAATGGTCTTCAATATTATTGGGATTGTTCTTGGTCTTCTCGTTGGGGTTATTGGAAGTATTCCATTAAGATTTTTAAATGTTCCTATTTTAAGTAATATCATTTCATTCATACTTGTTTTGGTGATGATTTATTTGGGATATGTTTTGTTTGATCGACGAGGAGACGAAATTGCTAGAGTGCTTTTTCGTAAGCGCCGTGAAGCAATGGCAACTGAACCAGCAGAAGTTGCTGAGGAAGTTGTCGGTGAATCTAAGAGTGATAATAGTATTTTATTGGATACAAGTTCAATCATTGATGGTCGGATTTTAGATGTAATTAAAACAGGGTTCATTTCAGATAAAATTATTGTTCCTAATTTTGTGATTTTAGAATTACAATTAATTTCTGATAGTTCAGACCCACTGAAAAGGGCTAAAGGACGTCGGGGCTTGGATTTGGTTAATGAATTGACTAAATTTGATCAAGTTGAAATTTCTCAAGTTGATTTTGCAGATGTTCGAGAAGTTGATACTAAACTTCTTAAATATGCAAGTTCTACTGGCTCAAAATTAGTGACGAATGATTTTAATCTTAATAAAGTTGCTGAAATTCAGGGTGTTCAAGTTCTTAACATTAATGACCTTGCTAATGCTGTGAAAACACAACTTGTTGTGGGCGAACATATTAACGTACAAATTATTCGTGCTGGTTCTGAACGTCAACAAGGCGTGGCTTATTTGCCAGATGGAACAATGATTGTCATCGAAGATACTGCAAAATTGATTGATAAAACAGTTACTGTTGAAGTTGCTAAGGTGCTACAAACAAGTGCTGGTCGAATGATTTTTGCTGATTTAGTAAAAAAATAAAGAAGAAAACCGATAAATTATCGGTTTTTATCTTAAATGAATTTTGAGTATTTAGGAGTTTAATATGTATTTAAAACGTTTTATTCAATTGTTTGTAGTTTTTTTAATTTCTTTAGCTGTTTTTGCTTTGATATTAGAAATGAATTTTGGAAATTATTGGTTAAGATTTGTTTTAGGACTTATCATTGCTTATGTTTTTCTTACTTTTCCACTTGTTCTCTTAACAATTTTTAAAACTAATAAAAAGGCTAATGTTGTTGGTACGAATGCTGTAGAAAATGAACTTGCTTATCTTTTAAAAGACTTTCCAGGCTACCTTGCTTTAAGTGTGACTGATGAAAATTCAAAGAGTTCAACAACGATTATGAGTTTTATTCAAGCTCAAAAAACGGAAAATATTTTCTACATGGTTGCGGATAAAAAAGCTTCAAAGATTAGTGATATAAAAAGAAATTCACAAGTGAGTTTTACGACTTGGTTTGATAAGTTGGAAAAAGGAGGGCGTTTGACTTCAAATCGGGTTCATGCAGAAATCTTAGAAGAGGCTAAAGCTCAAGAAATTGTGAAAAAAGAAGGATTAATCCTATCTCTTCATGAAAATGCGGAGAATATGTCAATTATTGCTTTAAGGATTGAATCGGCCCTTTATGAAAATTTTAAAGGTCAAACTAAAGTTATTAATTTTGAAAAATAATTTATTAAAACTGCTTTTTAGCAGTTTTTTATTTTAATAAAAGTGGGAAATATTGACATTTTAGCTATATTGTATTACTATATAGATGTAGTTAGTAATACTAAATAGTGGAGGAAAAAATGAATCAAATTACAGAAATGTTGAAAGGAGTTCTTGAGGGTTGTGTTTTAGAAATCATTGGTCAAGGGGAAACTTATGGTTATGAAATTACTCAAAAACTGCGAGAACTTGGTTTTGAAGACGTTGTAGAAGGAACGGTATATACGATTACGATGCGTCTTGAAAAGAAAGGGTATGTTGAGATTAGAAAAAAGCCTTCAAAACTTGGCCCCGCTCGAAAATGGTATCGTTTAAATGAGGCAGGGCAAATTGAGCGAGGAAATTTTTGGAAAAAATGGGCTTTTATTTCAGAAAAATTGGAGTTTTTACGTCATCAAAATTTATTGAGTGAGCAGAAGGGAGAAAATCATGGCGGAGCATAGAAATATCGTTGATAGAATGATTGGTCTTGAAGAAAAAAGAGAATTTCACGAATTTGAAAATCGTGCTCAGAAACTTGGAGAGAATTATTATGAAGATTATAAGGAATTAAAAAAATATATATGGCACTCTGGGGTAACGAAATGGGCAGATTTCAAATTTATTTTTGGACAAGTTCTTGATTTACTTGAAGAAGCTAAAATCCAAGACAAAGAATTGACTGATTTAATTGGTCCAGATGTTGCGACGTTTATTGATGAGATGATGGATGATAATAGTTGGGGAAAAAAGCAAAAAAATAAACTTAATAAGGAGCTGAAAAATGGTTTTAGATAAAATTAGTGACCTTCTTGCTGAAAAAAAAGACTGGCAAGAAATGCAAAATCGAGCTAAAAAATTACCTAAAGATTTTTATCAGGCTTATCGTTCAATTCAAAAATATATGTTCAAAATGGGGGCAACAGATTGGCATATTTTTAATGATATTATTGAATTATTTGAACTGGCAGTAGTTGATGGGCGAAGCCCAGCAGAGGTTCTGGGCGATGATGTTGCAACTTTTGCTGATGAATTATTAAGTGATAATAAAGAGGATTGGCGAAATAAATATCGTCAAGCTTTGAATGATTATTTTGCTCAAAAGTAATAAATAGATTTTATTGATAAGTCTGTCAGTAAAATTGAAAATTTATCAATAAAAAAAGTTACTGACAGGTTTGTTAGTAACTTTTGTTTTTTTAAAATTCCATGACCATATTGTACCAAGTTTCTCCACCGAATTTTGACTCGGAAAGTCCTTCGTTAGTAAAGCCGTGTTTTTCATAATAGGGAACTAAATAATCATGGCAAGTAAGACTAATTCCCAAACGTTTTTTCGATTTGGCTTCTTTTTCAAGTAAAAGGAGTAAGTTTGTCGCAATTCCTAAGCCTTGATAATCAGGGTCAACGGTTAAACTGATGATTTTTTGGAAACCACCTGTTTTGGGATTGGCTTCGGTACGTTCAAAAGATTCATCATCCAAGTAACGACCTTCTGTAACAGGACCAGAAACGTAACCTACGACAGTTCCTTCACTATTTCTTGCTGCGATAAAGCTATCAGGAATTAAGTTAATTCTTTCGATCATTGACTCTACAGAGAGGGCTTCATTTTCTGAGAAAGTAGCTCTTTCAATACGGATGACATCATCTATATCATTTGGCATAATTTGAGTATAAGTAATTTCATTCATACAATTAATTCTAACATAGACTGTTCAGAAAGGAAATCAATAATCATCCTTAGTAATTAAAAGAATAAATAGTTTGTCATTTAAAGGATATGAAGTGGTTTAAAAATCTAAAATCTTTAATAAAATAAAGTTTAACTAAATGTTTACTTAAGATTTACAAAAAATTTACATTGAGTTTTGGAGAATGGGATAAAATGAAAGGGTAGTAATCAAACCAATGGAGGTTTTATGAACACAAGCGGAAAAAAATTCCTAGGAATTTTAATTGGAATTTCAGCTCTTTTATTAATTATTGCGTCTTTGGGGGATTTGCAAATTTCTAAAATGGTTATGGATCAAAATTCAATTTTTGGTAATCTTTTTCAGATATTTGGAATGTTTCCGTCAGCGCTTATCCCTTTTATTTCAGCGGAAATTATCTTCATTTATGGTCTAAGACAAGATAATCAACTGACAAAATGGATTTTAGCGATTTCTGGACTTGGCTTTGCTTATTGGTCAGCATGGGGCTGGGTTGATGGTTGGATGTTTTACGGTGTGACCACACTTAATAACATCAAAAATCATCAGCCACTGGGTGCAGCAAATAACAGTATTGGAGCCACAGCGACTTATTCTTTCGGACTTGAAGCACTTTTTACATTTATTATCCTGGTCATCGGGACATTTTTGATTTATAGATGGCTGAGCAAGAAAACTTACGAAGAATTAAGTCAATTGATTATTGTGGCGATTGCTGGGATTGCTGTCGTTTATGCCAGCAACTCAATTGTCAATACGATGAAAGTTAACTGGGGGCGTTTTCGCCCTTATGAGGTTAAGGAAATTGTTTCCTCTACCAAAGGAACGTTCACTAATTGGTGGCATTTGAACGGTCAAACAGGTCATCAATCATTCCCGTCAGGTCATACAATCGCAGCGGCTGCAGCACTCTTTTTACCATTTTTTGCTGACAGAAAAAATCTTAAAGGCCAAAAGATTTTGGCTTACAGCGGATTTGTTTTCACACTTTTAATGATGGCTGCTCGGGTCCGAATTGGTGCACATTTCTTATCGGATACCACGATGTCATTAATTATCGCGTCTTTAGTTACTTTTGTTGCCACAAAGGCAATTGGTTATTCATTTATTGAGGAAGAGTCTCTCAACTAGAAAATTATAAAAGATTACTACAAAAATAACATTCTTTGGGGTGTTATTTTGATTTTGGTTGTAAATTCTTTGTTTTCTGGAGAGATTGTCTTATACTAATGCTAAGAAAATCAATTTTTGAAAGGAATAAAAAGATGAAAACAAGTGATGCTTTAATTGTAATTGATATGCAAAATGAGGTATGTGCCGGGATTTATCGGAGAGAAGAATTAATTGAGCAAATTAATCAACGAATTCTTACTTATCGAAAGGCTAAAAAACCGATTATTTTTATCCAGCATAATGATGATGAACTGATAAAAGAAAGTTTTGGTTGGCAAATGATTCCAGAATTGCTGACAGCATCTACTGACAAGTATGTTGAAAAAACGCATGCCAATGGTTTCTATCAAACGGAACTGCAAAAATTACTGACAGACTTGTCAGTAAAATTGATTGAATTTTGCGGTGCTCAAACTGAATTTTGTGTTAACACGACGCTTGTTTTTGCTCA
Organism: Lactococcus sp. FSL K6-0773; assembly: GCF_038006485.1. Lineage (NCBI taxonomy): Bacteria > Bacillati > Bacillota > Bacilli > Lactobacillales > Streptococcaceae > Lactococcus > Lactococcus sp. FSL K6-0773. The sequence goes on from NZ_JBBOVF010000001.1 coordinate 2,127,429, forward strand.
TGGTCTGGGCTATCAAAATTGGATGCAAAGAGGGGCAAGTTCAACTTTTGATAGTAAATGGCTGTCAGCAAAAGAAATCGTTGATTTTTATGAAAAACATCTTTGGGATGAACGATTTCTTCAATTCTTAGATTAAATTTGTCAATGATAGATTACAAATGAATTTTAGGTCGGCATGCTTTCTTAATTTGTGGTAAAATAGAGGTGATTGTTAGAGTAGTTTAGGCTATTTAAAACCAAGAACGATTCATTTCTTACAGAAAAGAAGTGAACGAATTAATGAGGAGAATTGGATTAATATGAATAAAAAAATCCGCGTCCGTTACGCACCATCACCAACAGGACTTTTGCATATCGGGAATGCTCGTACAGCCCTTTTTAACTATCTTTTTGCCCGTCATCACGGGGGAGATTTTATCATCCGTATTGAAGATACAGACCGTGAACGTCACGTAGAAGATGGTGAGCGTTCACAACTTGAAAACCTTCGTTGGTTGGGAATGGATTGGGATGAAAGTCCTGAAACACATGAAAACTACCGTCAATCAGAACGTTTGCCTTTATATCAAAAATATATTGACCAATTGTTGACTGAAGGAAAAGCTTATTATTCTTATAAAACGCCAGAAGAACTTGAAGCTGACCATGCGAAACAAGAAGCGGCAGGAATTGCTCCACACTATATTAACGAATATGCTGACATGAGTGATGATGAAAAAGCAGCTTATATCGCGGAGCGTAAAGCGCAAAATATTGAACCGGTTGTTCGTATTTCTGTTGATGAAAAAGCAATTTATAAATGGAATGATATTGTTAAAGGCGACATTGAATTTGAAGGTAAAAACATCGGTGGAGATTGGGTAATCCAAAAACGTGATGGTTACCCAACTTACAATTTTGCTGTTGTTGTTGATGACCATGATATGCAAATCTCACATGTTATCCGTGGCGATGACCATATTGCCAATACACCAAAACAATTAGTTGTTTACGATGCTTTGGGTTGGGAAGCACCACAATTTGGTCACATGACTTTGATTATTAATTCTGAAACTGGGAAAAAATTATCAAAACGTGACACAAATACACTTCAGTTTATTGAAGACTACCGTAAAAAAGGTTACATGTCTGATGCCATTTTCAACTTTATTGCACTTTTGGGCTGGAATCCTGGTGGAGAAAAAGAAATTTTCTCTCGTGAAGAATTAATTGAACTTTTTGATGAACATCGTTTGTCTAAATCACCAGCAGCCTTTGACCAAAAGAAATTGGACTGGTTGGATAATGAATACATCAAAAATGCTGATTTTGCTAAAGTATTTGAATTGACAAAACCATTCCTTGTTGCTGCTAATCGCTTTGATGAACGTGCTGAGGAACTGGTTAAACTTTATCAACCACAAATGAAATCAGCAGATGAAATTGTTGAATTAACAGACCTTTTCTATGGAGATTTCCCAGAATTGACTGATGAAGCTCGTGAAATGTTGGCTGCTGAAACAACACCATTAGCTTTGAGTACTTTCCGTGCAAAATTGGCTGAGCTTCCTGAAAATGATTTTACAGTGGAAAATATTTTCCCACTCTTTAAAGCGACTCAAAAAGAAACTGGCGTAAAAGGTAAAATGCTTTGGATGCCAATTCGTATTGCAGCTTCAGGTTCAATGCATGGTCCAGAATTACCAGAAACAATTGCACTTCTTGGAAAAGAAAAAGTATTGGCTCATTTGGACGCTGCTTTAAATAAATAATATAATAAAAAGACGCCGTGTGGCGTCTTTTTATTAAACCAAAATAGAACACTCAGACATTCAAATGGTATAAAATAAGGAGATAAACTAACGAAAAGAGAGACTTATGGAAACAAGACATTTCAAAAATATTATTATTGGATTCGGTAAGGCTGGTCGAGCTTTGGCAAAAACATTGTCGCAGCACGGAGAAGAAGCTCTGATTATTGAACGTGACCAGGCGATGTACGGCGGAACTTGTCCCAATGTTGGCTGTGCACCTTCTAAAACTCTAATTGTTGCCGGACAAAAAAATATGAACTTTTCAGAAGCAATGGCTACTAAATACAAGGTTCGTGAAATTTTACACAATGGAGCCTATCACGGGGCAGCTGACGAACCATTGGTTTATGTTATGGATGGAATTGCGCGTTTTATTAATCAAGAAACCCTTGAGGTCGTTAATGGTGACAAGATAAGCAAAGTGATTGGAGAACGCATTTTCATCAATACGGGAGCAACTCCAGTGATTCCCGAAATTTCAGGAATTCAAGAATCCAAAAATGTAATTACATCTGAAGGAGCGATGGAACTTTCTGAACTTCCAAAGAAATTAGTTATCATCGGCGCGGGCTATATTGGTTTAGAATTTGCCGGAATGTTTAATAAATTTGGGTCTAAGGTCACAATTTTAGAACCTCATTCAACATTTTTACCCAAAGAAGACGATGATATTTCAAGGGAAATTTTTAAAGATTTAAAGGCTTCAGGAGTTGAAATTCATCTTGGGGTTAAAGTTGAAAAAATTACTGACAGCGAAGTTTTGGCAGGAGGTCAGACCTATTCAGCTGACAAGATATTAGTGGCAACAGGTCGCAGGCCTAATATTACTGACTTAAATTTGGAAAAAGCTGGTGTTGAACTTTCAGAAAGTGGTTATATTAAAGTTGATGATGATTTAAAAACAAGTACAGAAAATATCTGGGCACTTGGTGACGTTCGGGGAGGTGGACAATTCTACTATCTGTCAACAGATGATTTTCGGATTGTCAATAATCAATTGTTTGGTGATCACTCGCGTAAATTAAGTGACAGAACACTCGTGCCCTATTCTGTTTTTATTAGTCCAACATTATCTCGAATTGGCTTGGATGAAAAACAAGCGAAAAAAGCTGGGGTTAATTATCGTTTATTTAAGATGGCTGCGGCACCAATTGTTAAGTCTAAAGTTGTTCAAGATACTCGCGGAATTCTTAAAGCTCTTGTTGACCCAAAAACAGATGAAATTCTCGGTGCAACTTTATATCATGAAGATTCTCATGAGGTCATCAATCTTGTAAGTTTGGCTATGAAAATGCATACGCCCTATCAAATTTTACGCGACCAAATTTTCACTCATCCAACAATGGGCGAAGGTCTGAATGATTTATTTCAAAATGAAGTGAAATAAAAGTTACTGACAGCTTTCTTTTATGAGTGAGTATCGCACAAAAAATTTCTGTCAGTAAAAAAAACTCGTCATTGACGAGTTATTTAATTATTTGAATTGGTCAGCAGCTGGAATATGGCTGTCATGGAAATATTGTTCTGACAGTTTTTTAAGTGTGCCGTTGTCGTAAAGTTTTTTGAGCTCAACATTCAAATCTTTTTGCAACTTGCTTTGGCTGTTATCAAGAATAAAGTAATCATAAGTTTTAAATTCTGGTTGTTTATCCAAGTCTGTTGGAACAGTATCCACTAAACCTGTGATTGCATGTTCTTTAATCAAATTTTCTGCGGGTGCTTTAGAAGCAAATAAGAAATCAATTTGTCCACTAGAAACAGCAGATAAACGGTCGGCTAAAGGACGTTGGCTGTATTTTACATTGATTTTTTTGTCTGGATGATTTTTGTTCCAGCTTTCAAACATATCACCATAGTTGGTTCCAGCAGGAATTTCTGTCGTTTTACCAGCAAGTTGAGAGATTTTTGTAATATTTTCTTTAGATGTTGAGAAAATCGCATCAATTCCTTGGCGAACAGGATAGCTAAAGAGATATTTTTCAGAACGTGCTTTTGTCTTACCAAAATTATTTGCCGCAATTTGTGCACGACCACCGTCTAAAGCAGCTAAAATCGCACTATCTTCATAGACTTTAAAGTCGAATTTATAATCCTTCATGTCTTTGTCAGCAGCTTTTAAAATATCATATTCAAAACCAGTCATTTTGCCATTTTCGCTGTATTCATAAGGGACAGAAGCGGCAGAAGTTGCAACAGTTACGGTTGTTACTTTATCTGTTGATTTAGAAGATGAATTATCTTTTGACGAGCAAGCAGCAAGTAAGCCAATTGAGGCAATTCCAACTGTTGCAAGAGTCAACAATTTTATTTTTTTCATATCAATTTCTCCTCAGAAATTTTGTCAGCTCAGTTTTTATTTTAAATTTGGAAGTTGGTTACGAGTGAGCTGACTTTTAATATAGACATAATATTAACATAATCTTAAAAAAACCACCATAAAAAAGATTTATGACGGTTTTTTAACTTTTATATGGTTCCGTTAGCGAAAATTTCAAAAATTTTCTTATCAAAATGCTCAGTTTCCCAAGTACATTCTGGGTGCCATTGGACAGCAAGCACATGTTTTTCTTTATTTTCAATCGCTTCAACTAAGCCATCGTTTCCATGAGCAATGGCCGTCAAGCCTTGGCCCAAATCTTTAATGACTTGATGATGGAAAGAATTAACCATATAATTTTCAGGCAAGAAGCCCAAGGCACTTTCTTGTTCAACACTAATATGATGAGTTGGAATTTCTTGTGGTGTTGGACTTTGGAGATGTTTTATCTGACTTGAAGTTTGACTCAAGTCTTGATAAAGCCTTCCGCCAAAATAAACATTGAGTAACTGTAGGCCACGACAAACGCCCAAAATAGGTTTATTTGCTTCTAGAGCAGCTTTGATTGTGGCAAGCTCAAAACGGTCACGAATCGGATCAGTTGTTCCTAATTTAGCATTAGGCTCCTCACCATATAGATAAGGACTGACATCTGCCCCACCAGTCAGTACAATTTTATCTACCAGTGTCAGGTAATTTTTTATATTTTCGGTTTTGTCAACAGGAAGAATAATCACAGTATGACCTAAATCCTGAAAAACATCAATAAATGATTGACGAGTATAGCTTACTTTGTTCCACCAAAAAGGGGATTGTTCAACTGTATTGTAAGGAGTTCAAAGAATTCCAATAATTGCCATCTTATTTTTTCACACTTTCAATAGGAATAATGAGTTTAGATTGAGATAAATCAATCTCGTAAGTCACTTTACGATTATCACGAACCGTATGTTCAAAGTCAGTACTATAGAGTATGACCCGAAGTTTATCCGCTTTTTCTAAATGATAAATCGTTGGTTGTAGTTCAAATTTGAGCGTAAACCATTCGTCAGCTTTTAAATCACTGACCGTCAGTAAATCTTTGTTTTGGAGATTGGTAAATCCTTTAGTGACCAACTGATAAGGACTTTCGACAAGAGGAAGTTCAACCAAATCATCTAACATGAAGTTTCGGCCACGGTCAAGAACTTTAAAATCTTTTACTCTTGCTTTATCTTCCAGCCGTTTTTTGGGACCAAAATCAAGAATTTGAGCAGATAAGAGCCCTTTACTATCATTTAATTTTAGTCTGATTTCTAGTTCAATTGGACCATTAATTGTTAACTCAGAAGGAAGTTCTAAATCAATGACAGCTTCGTTAGCTTTATTTTCAAATAAATCTTTTTTAAAGACATTGAAATCTTTAGAATACTTTTTGAAGCTTTCATCATCATAGTGGTTATCAAATTGAGCAAAAGAAACCGCCGTTTTCCCAAGGGGGAGTTTGAGCTGGTCATCGCCCCCAAATTTACTGACAGCTGACCAAACTTGTTCTTTAGAATTTTCCTGTAAAATAACGGGTGGAAGATTTAAATTTAAATCTCTATCTAATAATTTGGCAGAGAAATAAGCATTGATTGTCTCAGAAAAATCAATGGATTGCCAAGAATTCATATAAATATGAGCCCCACGATGTAAAAAGGCATGCTTGGCATGACCTTCTGGCAGAGCCTGCCAAAAATTATAAGCTTGTTCGGGTGTAACATTCCAGTCTTGTAAGCCGTGAACAATTAGGACGTCAGCTCTAACTTGGTCAGAATTGATTAAATAATTTCGGTCATGCCAAAATTGATTGTAATCACCAGACTTACGGTCTAAAGCAGTGGTCATTTCTGCTAAACGTTTTTCGTATTCATCATTTCCTTTTAAATAATCAGCACCATCAAGATTTCGTGAGTAAGTCAGTGCAGCAAGCACATCTAAATCTTCACCAGGAAAGCCACCAGGAGAACGGACAAGACCATTTTCACGATAGTAATTATACCAAGAAGAAATTCCAGCTTCAGCTAAAATGACTTCAAGTCCATCGACTCCAGTAGTAGCAGCACCATAAGCCATCGTTCCTAAATATGACTTTCCAGTCATGGCTACTTTTCCGTTTGCCCAAGTGGCCTTAATTTCATGCGTCTTTTTACGAGAAGTATAGGCACGAGTTCGGCCATTTAACCAATCAATGACAGCAGTCATACTATAAATTTGCTGATAATCGCCTGAAGTTTGGAAGCCATTTGAGCCACGCGTTCCAACACCAGCCACATAAATAGAAGCAAAACCACGCGTCAAAAAGTAGTCATTTAAAGAATAAGTCCAACCATGAGTAAAGCGATAAGGTGCTTTATCTACAATAGGAAGTTCTTTGGTTTCAGATGGACGTTTTTGTGGAAGCTTTCCTTGGACATGAATTTTGTGACTGTCCTTTTTTTCCAAATCAACATTCATTTCATGAAGCGCTAAATCATTTGCTTTCTCATTGATTCCCAAATGATAAGGACTTGCGGTTATCACAACCGGAAGCTTTTCTGTACTTTTTGGACGGATAATTTGAATTTTAATTAAGTCATTTTTTCCTTTTTGCTCAGTATCAACTGGACTTTCAACCCAAACGACCTCACGTTCAAGGAGCGAAGAATCAAAAGTTGCCAATGATTTGTCATTGAAAAAGTGATAGTGATTATCCAAAGGAAGAAGACCTTCTGAAACCCAATGTTCAACAAGAATCATCCCGCTTTTACGACGGCTACAAAGTAAATAGTAAAAAGCAGAGATGATAGTTTCAGTTGTCATTTCAACATCCCTTTGTGGAAGATTAAGTTTTTTAGCAAATTCAGTTGCTTTTCCTATTTCAAAATCAAAATTTGGAACAAAGTCAAGAAGTTGCAAAGTAATATTCCAGAAAATTTCCCAATCTAATTCAATAGAGGATTTTAAGAATTCAATGACATCTAGCTCAGTATTTGCTTGTAAAACAGTCATATCAGTAGGACTTTGAATGAGAAAATCTTTTAAAATTTTCTTTTCATCCCAAAAAACAGACCAACGAAACCCAAGCTGATCAAGTTCTGCTAGTTGTTCATCAAAGTTTTTATCAACAATTGAAAAATGATTAAAGCGCATCTTAAGTCCTCCATAAAAAGCATGATAATTCTTTTAATTATAGCAAATTTTCAGTAAATAATCAAACTAAAAGGGTCTAATTTCCAATGAATATTTGAAGCAAGCGCGCTTTTCTGATATAATAGCTGAGGTTATTATATTAAAATCAAATTTTGGAGGGTTCCATAAAAAATGGATGTTACATGGACAGTGAAATATATCACTGAATTTGTCGGAACTGCGCTACTCATCATCATGGGTAATGGTGCGGTTGCCAACGTTGAACTTAAAGGTACAAAAGCTCACGCACAATCTTGGATGATTATTGGTTGGGGTTATGGACTTGGTGTAATGCTACCAGCAGTTGCTTTCGGTAATATTACTTCACAAATTAATCCAGCTTTCACACTTGGACTTGCAGCCTCAGGACTTTTTCCTTGGGCACATGTTGCTCAATATATTATTGCGCAAGTTTTAGGTGCGATGTTTGGACAATTATTGATTGTTATGGTTTATCGCCCATACTATCTTAAAACACAAAATCCAAATGCTATTCTTGGAACTTTCTCAACAATCGATAATGTTGATGACAATGATAAAAAAACTCGTTTGGGAGCCACAATTAATGGTTTCTTGAATGAATTTGTTGGATCATTCGTCTTGTTCTTCGGAGCAGTTGCTGCGACAAATATCTTCTTTGGTAGTCAATCAATTACTTGGATGACAAACTACTTGAAAGGTCAAGGAGCAGATGTTTCTTCATCAGACATTATGAATCAGATTTGGGTTCAAGCCTCAGGAGCTTCAGCTTCTAAAATGGTTGCTCACTTATTCTTAGGATTCCTTGTTATGGGACTTGTAGTCGCTCTTGGCGGTCCTACAGGACCTGGTTTGAATCCAGCGCGTGACTTTGGTCCACGTTTGGTTCACAGCCTCTTACCAAAATCAGTTTTGGGTGAAGCAAAAGGTTCTTCTAAATGGTGGTATGCATGGGTTCCAGTTTTGGCACCAATTCTTGCATCACTTGCAGCCGTAGCTCTATTTAAAATGATTTATCTTTAAAAAATAAAAAAAATACTGACAGAATTTCTGTCAGTAATTTTTTTATTTAAGCACAAGCGCAATTACTAACCCAAAGAGATTCCAAAGAAGATGGACACTCATGTTAAGATAAAAATTGCGATATTTAGCATAAAGACTGGTAAGCACGAGACTCATTAAACCGTAAGTTAACCAGCTGTAGAGGTCAGTAGGACCATGCATGTAAGCAAAAAGGAGCAATGCCGTTAAAAAAGCAAAATATTTTTGATTTTTGAAAATGACTTCAAAAATTCCTACCCGATAAACAAGTTCCTCTAAAAAACCAGCAGCAAGTGTTTGGGTCGCAAAGACAGCAATTGGAATCACTTTTTGTAGCTCATTTAGTGAATCTTGATTACTGGTTGTTGGACTTTGATTGATAATTTGAGCAAAAATTCCTGTCAGAATAGAGACCAGAAAAAGCAAAGCAAAACCAATTATTATTTTTAAAGGAGGAAAATATTTCCAGCTTATTTTAGGGATAATATCAGCTTTACGAGCAATCAGATAAGAAGAAATAATCGTAAGTAAAAAGATAATGAAAAAGATGACGGTATCTAAGGTTGTGAAATGGTGCTGATAAGCAAAAATGGTTGTCGCAAGCATTGGTAAGTTAGATAAAATAAAGAGCACCAACCAAACTGATTTGTGATAAGCAAAAATTAATCCAACAATCGATAATACGAGAGCTGTCATTAAAAATGGCAAGTGAAAAATACTGACAGATAGGGCTGAAAAAAGTAGCGCCAAAATAATTACAATTACCCAACGATATTTGGCTAATGATTGAAGTTTTTCTATATTAAACATGTCAATATTATAGCATAGTAATAGCTGTCAGCAGAAGAAAATATTTCATTTTTGTTGATAACTTTTGTTAATCTGAACTTGAATAAATTGTAGTAAAATAGAGCTACCTCAAAAATGTGCATATCTGGCAACCACACTAAAAGGTCAGTCTAACTTTGTTCGTACCTAGATATGTACTTAAAACTATCCTTAAAAATGCCCATGGTTAACGACTATGAGTTTTTTTATTGAGATTTTAAAATTACACATTTAATGTAGAAAGGAAAACTAAAAGATATAAATCGTTGATAATTTCCTTGAAATTTGCGAAAATAAGAGATAGTTATTTGTAAATGTAATCAATGGAGGCTAAAATGAGCGAGATTATAAATCATATTACCGCTTTTCAACCAGTCTATCGTGTGCTTAACCGTGAAGAAAATTTAGATTTCTACCGTGAAGTGCTTGGATTTAAGGTCTTGGTAGAAGAAGGCGCAATGGTATGGCTTGGTGGGCATGAAGCGAAAAAAGATCGGTTTCAATTAGAAGAATCACCAGGTTTTCGTCCTGTTGAAGGATTGAAAAAACACGGGCAAACGGTGATCAAAGCTAATTCATCTGAGATTGAGCAATTAATTGTTCGTAACTTGGACAAGATTTCTAAGGTCTATAAAGGAAAAAACGGCTTTGCTTTTTCAGCACTTTCGCCTGAAGCAGAACTTTTTTTGGTAACATCAGATTTACTGACAGATTTATCATCACTGACAGAAATTGATAAATCAGAAATTGAACTTGAGGAAGATAAAACTTTTAAAGGTTTGTCAGATTTTGAAATTATAGCAATGGATTTGAATGTTGCTGACCAATCAATTATTGAATTTTATGAATCAGTTTTTGGTCTTAAAGCAATCAATAACCAAATTGAATTTCCTTTTGTAACTTTGACTTTTAGTGTTGAAGAAAGCGAAGATTTAGCTGCAGGAACCGATGAAGTACTTGACCTTGAGTTTTTAGTGTTCATGATTGATAAAGATTTTGATTTGAAAGATTTTGCTCATCAATTTTCTGATGTGGACGGAACATATTTGGATGGCTCAGCTAAAACTTTTTCATTAGAAGTTCCTGACCATGTAGAACTTTGGTTTGTAAAATAATAATTTTAAAAAAACTTGTTAATTTTTGACAAGTTTTTTTACTCAAAATAAATCAGAAACGAAGGTTGAAACATGAAAAATCAACAAGAATTTTTAAAAATAATCGAAGATTATATTGAGCGTGACGTTTTCCCAGGTGTCAATTTCGCAATTATTGAAGGAGAAAAAGTTAATGAGTATCTTTTAGGAAATTCAGCAATTTATCCTAAAACAATCAAGCTCACTCAGGGAAAAAAATGGGATTTAGCTTCTTTGACAAAAGTAGTGGGCACCGGAACAGCCGTCATTAATCTTGTCCTAGCAGGAAAGTTAGAAATTGATGCCCCTCTTCAAAAATATTATTCTAAATTTACTGACAGAAGCGTCAGCTTGCGGCAATTACTGACACACACTTCTGGTATTGATCCTTTCATAAAAAATAGAGATAAGCTAAACGCAAAAGAACTGACAGAAGCAATTAATCAGATTAAAATTACTGACAATAAGACCTTCAAATATACAGATATTAATTTTATTTTACTAGGTTTTTTATTAGAAGAATATTATGGAGAAAGTCTGGATAAAATCTTTTACAAACAAGTATTTGAAGACTGGAAAATGACTGACACAAGTTTTGGACCAGTAGAAAATGCAGTACCAACAAGTCAAAATATCCCAGTAGGAACAGTTCATGACCCTAAAGCTCAAGTTTTAAAAAATCATTGTGGCTCAGCCGGCTTATTTTCAACGATGTCTGATTTAATTTTATTCAGTCAAGCTTATTTTCAAGAAGAAAAATATTTAAAGCTGACAAAAAATTATGCTGACGGAGATAAAAAAAGAAGTTTGGCTTGGGACTTACTCGGGCCAAATGATGATTGGTTGCTTCATACTGGTTATACCGGAACTTTTTTATTAATTAATCCTCGCATCAAAAAAGCAGTCGTTTTCTTATCAAATCGTGTACATTTAAAAGATAATCGAGAAAAATGGATTGAAGAACGTGACTTCTTGATAAAATTTTTAATCAGCCATTTGACCTTAGATCAAGACATAAATAAAAAGAACTGTACTGTTTAGTTTACAGTTCTTTTTTAGTTATTGCTGACAGACTAAAAAAATAAATGGCTGGACTCAAATAGTCTACATTTAGATTTTTTTGACCTATAATTTACTTGAAAAGTAATTTATTTACTTACGGCGAAAGGAGAAATTAGTATATAAAGTAGTTTCAAAGTAGTTAGTAGTTGATAGATTTAAGGTCAAGGAGAATATCATGACAAAAATAAATGCATCAGATGCAATGTTAAAAGTTATTGAAGATTGGGGTGTCAAAAATATTTACGGTTTACCCGGTGGGTCAATTGATTCGACAATGAACGCATTATATAACCGAAGAGACACATTAAATTACATTCAAGTTCGTCACGAAGAAGTGGGTGCTTTAGCAGCCGTTGGGGAAGCAAAAGTAACCGGAGAAATCGGAGTAACCTTTGGTTCAGCAGGACCAGGAGCCGTTCACTTGTTAAATGGATTATATGATGCTCAATATGACCATGTTCCAGTACTTGCCTTGGTTGGTCAAGTTCCAACGAGTGCAATGAATACTAATTATTTCCAAGAATTAAATGAAAATCCAATGTTTGCTGACGTTAGTGTCTATAACAGAACAGTAATGACCGCAGAACAAATGCCAGCAGTAGTTGATGAAGCGATTCGTCAAGCCTATGCCAAACGTGGTGTTGCCGTCATTACCATTCCCAAAGATTTAGGTTGGCAAGAAATTGAAGATAATTATGTCTCTAGCGCTAATCTATATCAAAAACCTTTGCCACTAGAACCTGCGGCTGAAAAAATCCAAGAAGCATGGAAAATACTAAAAGAAGCAAAACGCCCTTTGATTTATATTGGTCAAGGAACAAGAGGAGCCCGCAAGGAAATCTTAGAACTTTCTAAAATGCTTCATGCTCCAATTTTGAGTTCTGCCTTAGGAAAAGGAATTATTCCTGACAATGCCCCTGCTTACATGGGGTCAGCTGGTCGAGTGGCCTCTAAACCTGGGGTAGAAATTGCTTCTAACACAGATGCTGTTTTGTTCTTAGGTTCAGACATGCCATTCCAAAGTTTCTTTATTCCTAAAGATGCTAAATACGTACAAGTTGATATTGACGGAACTAAATTTGGACGTCGTCATCAAGTAGATTTAGCTATTTTGGCAGATGCCAAACTGACAATTAAGAAATTAATGGAAGTGGGAGAACAACTTCCAGAAACAAATTGGTATCGCGCAGCACTAGCAGACAAAGAAAATTGGGTAGAGTGGCTTGAAAAACGTTCAGTCATTGACAGCTCACCTTTGGAAGTAGAACCTGTCTTTAAAGCCATTAATGACATGGCCACTGATGACGCCATTTTCCAAGTTGATGTAGGAAATGTCACAATTGATGGAATGAGACTTCTCGATACAAGTAAGGATCAAAAATTCACAACAAGTGGCTGGTATGCGACAATGGGTTATGCTCTACCTGCAGCAATTGGTGCGAAAGCGCAATATCCAGACCGTCAAGTTTGGTCAATTTCTGGTGACGGAGCTTGGGCAATGGTGATGCCTGATATTCTTACTCAGGTCAAATATAACTTACCAATTATCAATGTTGTTTTGACCAATAAGAGCCTTGGATTTATCGAAGCAGAACAAGATGATGCCAAACAACCACACTCAGGAATTGATTTGATAGGTGCTAATTTTGGCGCTTCTGCAGCGGCTTTGGGAGCTTTAGGTTTTGATGTTAATAATTTGTCAGAATTAAATGAAGCTTTTGCAAAAGCTAAAGAAGCGAATCGTCCAACGGTCATCAATGTCAACATCTTTGACCATCGTCCATTACCTGTTGAACAATTGCAACTTGATTCTGCTGAATTTGAAAAAGAATATCAAACTCAAGGATTGATTCCATTTAGCAAATTGATTCAAGAATAAAAATAAATAATATTAGAATAAAAAGACATTAGAAGAGAGCTCTAATGTCTTTTTTAGATAGATTAAAATAAAAGAATAAATTAGAATAAAATTAGTTTTTGTTAGATAGGGATTATAAAAAAACAAAGTCAAATCATAGTATTATTAGTCACTATATATGAACTTGTACGCGTTATTCATTGTCTTAGCGAATGTACTTTTATAAATACTAAAGCAAAACAATGTATTTCAATTTGAAAAATAAGAACAATATGAGATAATAATTATGTAAAATGAGTTTATGGTTGTGAAAATAATAAAATTATAAATCAAAAAGATTTAATCTAAAACTCAAATATGAAGCATGGATAAAAAATAGAAAGGAGTAGAATTCTACCAAAATAATTTCGATAAATATGAAATTCGCAAGAAAGGAATGATAGATGATAAAAAAATGGACGGTTTGTTTAAGTATAATAATCTTAGTTCTAAACTTTGTTCCAAACTTACTGCAAGGTCATCAAGTATTTGCAGAAAATCAAAAAAATTATAAAGATAAAGTTGAGCTTATTAATGATGAATCATTCAATATCTCATATAGTATGCAAGCTTTAGAAAATCAATACGAATGGGAAATTGATTATAGAATAAATAAAACAGAAAATGATAAAGAATTAAAGTTAAAGTTTTCTTTTGAAGGGAATCAGCCTATTGAAATAGAGGAAAATGAAAGCTGGACACTTAAAGAAAAAAATACAATAATTTCAGATTTTGAAAAAGAGAATGAAGGAAAGATTGTACTTAGAGCTAACAACTCTATTTCATTGTTAAACTTAGAAATTCAGGCAGATGCTAAACTTATTGAAAACGATCAAGAAGTCATCAGTGAAGATATTTTAGCGAAGAATGAATCAACAATTTTTAGCTTATATATTCCAGAAAATAATAAAGCAGATTCAAAAGAGAAGGATAATAAAAATACAGAAGAAGTATTAAATAACGAGTCAAGTCAAGAAGAAACTGTTAGTCAATTAAAAAAAGATTCACAATTAGCATTTTCTTATCCTTCAAACTTTGGGATAAAGGCTAGTTTTAATGATTTAGCGCAAAATTATGAAAATATTTCTCCTGAATATAGACAAGATGAGACAGGAATTTCTCGCTGGAATTCTTTTTCTTCACAGTGGGATGGAGTCAATAGTTGGAATGGAGAATCAACAAATTTACAAAATTCGTATATTGAATACGCTGGAGTTAATAATCCAGTCGATTTTGCCTTAAGAAAATATGCAAAAGAAACAGAAACACCAGGCTTATACGATGTTTATTTAAATGTTCGAGGAAATGTTCAAAACCCAATAAAACCAGTTGATATTGTTTTGGTAATTGATATGTCAGGCTCGATGCAAGGGGCAAAAGAAACTGCTGTTCGGCAAGGAGTGAGTGATTTTTTATCAACGATTCAAAACACTGCTTATGCAGACTATGTCAATGTTGGAATTGTTGGATATTCTAGTCCCGGGAATTATGTAACGGGAGCTAGTGGATATATCACTGTACCGATAGATAAAGTATCATCAGAAAGCCATGTTAAATCAATTAATCAAGCATTAGCACCACAATTTTCAGGTGGAACTTTTACTCAATTGGGACTTCGTAAGGGAACTGAGATGCTTGAACAGGACTCCAGTGATAATCAAAAAATGATGATTTTGATGACTGATGGTGTTCCGACGTTTAGTTACAAAGTAAATTCTGCCTCAAAAGTTGATAATGTCATTTATGGTCAAAGCTTTGCTGAAAGCCGAGATGAACCAGGAAACACTTCTAAGATTCAAAGCCCATATTCTGTTAAAGATATAAATGGTGGAAGTAATATCGAAATTCGGGACACTTGGGCCGCAACATTAGGAGAGGCAGAAATTTCTAAACAAGAGATTTCAGAAATTCATACACTTGGAATTCAACTTGGGAATGATGGAAGCTATCTGAGTCAAGAAGAAGTCAAAAGTCGGACCAGTCTAATAGCTACGACAGGATTATACCAAGATGCAAATAGTGCAAATGATATTACTGATTATTTAAAAAATCAAGCAAATGTCGTTCTAAGTCGATTTAACACAATTACAAATGGATTGATTCTCGACCCACTAGGTGCTCAGTTTGAATATAAGGATACAAAGTTTGAAATTACTAGTGTCGGAGAAGACTCAATTGATAATTTACCAACAGGTAAGATAAACGAAAAAGGATTAGAAATTTCAAATCTTAATATTGGGAAAAATCAAGAAGTTCAAATTCATTATCAGGTTCGATTAAATACTGAAACCGATGATTTTAAAACTAATTATTGGTATCAAATGAATGGAGAAACGACGTTGACTCCAAACGGTAGTAACCCAGATAATAAAGTAAATTTTGGAGTACCATCAGCAAAATCATCAGGAATAAATCTTACCCTTGAAAAACAATGGTTAGCTAATTCAGAAAATATACCTGAGAATGTTGAGCTGCTTATAGGCCGAAGAAGTGCTCAAATATCATCTGATTGGACCAAGACTGTTACGCTTAAAGAGGATGATGAATGGCGGAGTCAGTTAGAAAATTTACCTAAGTATTCTATTTTGGGCGAAGAATTCATTTATGAAATAAAAGATGAGATTGTTCTTAATAGCGAAATATATGATTGGATAACAATTGGGGAAGACAAAACTACAATTGCTAACATAGAGAAGTTTAGATTACAGCTAATCAAAACATCTAACCATGATAATGAACCATTGTCAGAGGTGGAATTTGTACTTAAAAATAGTCAAGGAGAAGAAATTGACAAGGCAGTAACGAACGAAAAAGGTGAAATTTTATTTGATAAGACCCGTTTAAATTACGGAGAAGAATATCAACTCCACGAAATAAAATCGCCCGGTCACTCACTGGAAGGACCATGGAAAATAAAAACTGAGTTTGAAAATGGGCAGCCTATAATAAAAGTTGATGGAGAGCAAATCGCTTTAGATGAACACTATAATAAATTCATGATTAGTCTCAATATCACTAATGATATAAATGTAGAGGAATTTAGAAACTCTGTTACAATTGATAAAAGAGCGGTTGATTCAGAAGAAAAACTTGATGGAGCAGTTTTTAATTTATATCAGATAGAATCAGTAGATGATGAATTGACCCAACTTAAGCCCCTTGAAATCACAAATAATCTATTACCCGGTCTTTACGCCTTGCAAGAAAGTGTTAGCCCAAATGGATATTACAGAGATGATGAAGTTCACTTTTTCCGAGTCAAATTTAATGGAAGCATTGTTGCTATTGGTAGTGAGGGTATAGATATTCCATTTTTAGATGAAAATGAAAGTGGAAAAAATGGATTAGTATTGAATGAAGAAGAAAATGGTGATTTGCATCTCACACTAATTTTTTATAATCAGGCCGTTCCGCCCTTGCAGTTAGAAGTTGATAAGATAGATGATGACTTTACCTCCCCTTTAGCTGGAGTAAGTTTTGAATTGACTCGCTTAGGTAGGAAGTCTACTGATTCGGATTCCGTAAAAAGAATCAATAGTTTTGATAGAATACTAAAAACATTTAATAATGAATTTACAGGAGAAACAATAGCCTTAAAATCTAATTTAGATGGCAAGCTAACTGTTATTGACAATGAAAATAATGGTCAAGAAAGTACATCTCCAATTAGTTTAGAGTATGATACTCAATATAAATTGGTTAAAAAAAGTTCGATTGGATTATTTCCAAATTTTGGAGAAACCTCCCAATGGATAATCACAACACCAAATATGGATGAACTTAAAGAACATGAAGAAGATAATAACATTGAAATTGATGGTGGAGATTTACTTGAAACCCCAGATGAATCAATACTAGAAAGTATAAATCAAACGCCAAGTACACTCGGTGTCGTTTCGCTTATTAAAACAAAGAATCCAGAATTCAAAGCATTAGAGAGTACTGATTCTCAGGTCGAAAAAGTAAAAAGTGACTCATCTTTCCAAGAAAAAATCTCAGAATATTTAATTTCTTTTGAGATTCATTCTAATATTACTCATAGTTTTACAATAAAAAAAGTTGATGGAGAAAGTAATAGACCAATGGACACCCAATTTGCTTTAAGGTGGGTTGAGAAGTTTGAACCGACTCAAGATTTTGACAGCCTTGAGCGTTTAAATCTTGACACTTTGGACTTGTCAGGGAATGATATTTCAACGAGTAGTAAGACTTCTATTGATGCCAAAGCAGGAGCCACTCTTTCTACTGAAAAGGGTTCTAGAACCTTAGAACATATGGCTAGAGGTAATCTTTATATCATAAGTGAAGAGGAGGTGCCTACAGGTTATCAAAAGACTAACACTGTTATTGTGGCATACATGGATAAGGCACAAGGATATGCAGATAAAGCTACCATTCATATTAGATTAGCCAAACGTTCGGCAACTCATCCAGAAATCCTAGAGTTTGGAAGTTTAGAAGACTTTAAAGAATATAAAGGTGATTTGGAAGATGAAATAGGGATAGTATTTGCAAATTACAAAATAGCTGAAGGAGGAAGTGAAGAAAAAGAGAAAGAAAAAGAAGAAAATAATGAGATGCGGAATAAGCAAGAAACAAATAAACCGAACATAGAACTCCCTGCTCTTGGAGCAATCGGTGTAGGAGGAGTTGGGTTACTACTTATCATCTCAGCTTACTTATTGAAAAAGTATCGTGGAAAGTAGAAAATATATTTGTAAATAATGATGATTAAAAAATACTGACAGCTAGTCGGTATTTTTAATATTTGTTATAATAAGATTATTAGTCAAAACCATGACACCGAATAAGTAGTAAAAAGAGGAGGATATTCTTTACTAAAACAGCTCTTATTGAAAAAATTGATAAGAAAGAGGAAAACTCTAGCAAAAAAAGGGTAATTATGGTATAATATACGCAAAATTTTGAAATAATTGATTCGAGGAAAAATATAAAAATATGAGTAGAATGATGCCGGCACGAGTGCGAAGTGAGGGAATCGCCCTCTATGCGAAAGGCTTCTTAAATGACCCAATTGAAACTGATTTTAAACTAACAGCAGAAATTGAT
Organism: Lactococcus sp. FSL K6-0773; assembly: GCF_038006485.1. Taxonomy (NCBI): domain Bacteria; kingdom Bacillati; phylum Bacillota; class Bacilli; order Lactobacillales; family Streptococcaceae; genus Lactococcus; species Lactococcus sp. FSL K6-0773. The sequence continues at coordinate 2,145,741 of NZ_JBBOVF010000001.1, forward strand.
GGTGAAGAGGTAAGTTATGACCTAGATGGTGCGCAAGATAGTTGTACTTGTGCAGTCTTTCAACAAAACCACCGCTATTGCAAACACATTGCAGCGATAGAAGAGTATCTAAAAAATCAAGATAAAGGAAGTCAGGAAACAAAAGATAAAGAAATCAAAGGAGCTGAACGAGCGCTTTTTGGTGAAAATGTTGCTTTTTTAGATGCTGTAAATGGTGAGACACAATTAAATTTCAATACAGACCAATATTCTATCGAAGTTCAAATTGAGGATAATAGTCAGCTTTATGATTATTTTTCAATGGATTATTTTTTGTATTTTGATTTAAAATTAAGAAGTAAAAATTTGGGCCGCTCATACGTTATTAAAGATATTCCTTATTTTCTACGCGCTTTAAAAAATTATAGTCAGTATTCTTTGGGTTCTCTACACTATATTGACCTCTTTTTTGATAATTTTGATGAAGCAAGTCAAGAATTTTTAACTTTTCTTTTAAAAATTGATAGTAAATCCGATGAAGCACTTACCAAATCCTTATATATTAAAAATGGGCGTTATCTTAATATTCCATTTTTATTCCTTGAAGAAGCAATGGACTTAGTTTCAGCTTTAGAGAATTATCAACTTCAGATTACAGGTAGAACGGTCAATTATTTTACATTTATAGCCCTTGATAATGATTCGGAGATTTTTAAATTTAAGGTTGAAAGTCAGCAAGATTATATCGAGTTGAAACTCTACAGTGAGGATTATCATAATTTTTATGATTATTCACTTCTTTATGCCAATAATGTATTTTATAAACTCAATCAAGAACAACGGCGTCTGCTCCTTGTTTTAGATAAGCAATTTGCTAAAAAATCACAAATTAAATTTTCATATGCTGATAAGGATAAATTAGCTCAGGCTCTTCAACAATTATCAACTTTGGGAGAGATTGAAGCGCCAGACCATTTTGTTGTCAGACCTTTTGATGCTAAATTTACTTTTGATTTGTTGGAAGATCAGACCATTAGTTTGGCAATGACTTTTGATTATGGAAGTTTCTCAATAGATAGTTTCCACGATTTAGAAACCCTAGAATTTTCAAGAGATTTGCGTAAAGAGCAAAAGATTTTTGCACTGATGGAACGTTTGCAGTTTGCTAAGGCTTTTAATTCGTCATTAAATATTCCAGAAAATTTATCAGAGAATTTCTTTTTGAAAATCTTACCTGCTTTTCAAAAACTTGGTCAGATTGAACTATCGCCAACTTTAAGAAATATGAGAATGGATGAAGTTCCTGAAATTCATATTGATAGTCAGGGAGGACTCTTAGATATTTCCTTTGATATTCCTCAGGTTGAAGATGGTGAATTTGCAAATGTTATTGCAAAATTACAAGAAAATGCTGAATTTTATATCAGTGAAAGCGGGAAATTTTATCATTTTAATGAAAAATTTGACCGCTTGAAAGCTGCATTAAACGAACTTGACGACCAATTTGTTATTCAAGGAAGCAGTTTACATGTTAATATTAATCGAAGTTTCCAAATTTCTAAAATATTTGAAAATATTGGTGGAGCTTCCTTCTCTGAAAAATTTAAATCACTCTATCAACACTTGATGCATCCTGAAGAGTTTCCTTACGAGAAACCAGAACATATTAAGGCATCCTTGCGTTCTTATCAGGAAACGGGTGTTCGCTGGATGAGTATGCTCTCTCATTATAATTTGGGAGGAATTCTTGCTGATGACATGGGATTAGGTAAAACGGTCCAAGCGATTACTTTTATTCTTTCTAATCTGAAAAAAGATGAGAGTGTTCTAATTACCGCACCAGCTAGTCTTACTTATAACTGGGCAAGTGAATTTGAAAAATTTACTGATGAGATTGATTTTGCTGTTATTGACGGGACAAAAGCCGAGCGAAGTAAAGAAATTCAAGAAAAACATCAAATTTATATCACGAGTTATGGTAGCTTCTTGAAAGATTTTGAAGACTACCAGGATAAAAAATTGAATTACTTACTTTTGGATGAAGCTCAAGTTGTCAAAAATTATAGTAGTAAAACCAATAAATCACTATCTGCTCTGAATGTTGAACATACCTTTGCCCTTTCAGGAACACCACTAGAAAATCGAATTGAAGAAATTTGGGCCATTTTCCAAGTGGTGATGCCAGGCTTTTTACCAAAACGTGAAAAATTCAATAAGATGGAACCATCTGTTATCTCAAGATTGATACAGCCTTTCATTATGCGTCGTAAAAAAGAAGATGTGCTTGAAGAACTTCCAGAAAAAATGGAAATTACGGTCTATAACCAATTAGCTGATGATCAAAAAGTAATCTATTTAGCACAACTCGAATTGATGCAAAAACAAGTTTTAGAAATGGATAGTGCGGCTTTATCACGTTCAAGAATTGAAATTCTGGCAGGAATTACACGACTTAGACAAATTTGTAATACACCAGCATTATTTATGGATGACTATAAAGGAAGTTCTGGGAAACTTGAACGTTTACGAGAATTATTGGCGCAAATTAAAGATTCAGGCCATCGTCCTTTGATTTTCTCTCAATTTACAAAAGTTTTTCCACATATTGAAAAATTGATGGAAGAACAAGAAATGACCGCTTATAAACTGACTGGTTCTACTCCAATTAAAGATCGACTTTCAATGGTTCAAGCCTTTAATGCTGGTAGCCGTGATGCATTCTTAGTTTCACTAAAAGCCGGTGGGGTTGGGCTTAATTTAACCAGTGCTGATGTCGTCATTTTGGTTGACTTGTGGTGGAACCCAGCTGTTGAAGAACAGGCTATTGCGCGTGCCCATCGGATGGGACAAAAAAATACGGTAGAAGTCATTCGCTTGATTACCAAAGGTACAATTGAAGAAAAAATTATGGAAATCCAAGAGCGTAAAAAGGATTTAATTGCTAATGTTTTAGAAGGCGATACAGTGGATAAAGTCCTCAGTGAAGCAGAAATTCGTGAAATTCTTGGAGTATAGCTTTAAAAAACTTAGAAATTAAGCTATAATGGATATTGAAACGGTTATCTTAGAATCTAAATCTTGTTTTGATATTTTATCTAGTAGAAGAAAAATTCTATAAAAGCTAGGAAAGACAAGAGTTTTCAATGTTCTTTGATAAACTTTCATCATCTTCATAAAGAATTAAAGTGTAATTAATAGATTAAACAAACTATAAAAAAGTAGGGCAAAACATGGTAGAAAGAAGAGTGGTATTTCCAGTTATTGGTGATGACGAAGCACTTCAAAAAGATACTCGGGTAATTTTTACTAACCAGCAGTTGCTGACAAGAAATCCCAGCCTTCAGGATGAAGCTTCAATTGAAAATAATAAGCCAAAAACTGATGCCAAGAGACCTGAGAGTTTCAAACCTTATAAAGCTAAAACAAGCTTTAGCACACAGCATCGTCCGCTAAACTCTAATCATGACGGCGTAAGTTCCTATGATAAAATGCCTAAGAAAACTAGCGTTGACGAGTCAAAAGAACGGGCAAAACGTGCAGCAGCAACACTTCCAAAGCCTCCTAAACAGTATGTTTCACCATTGGAGCGGGACAAGGAGGATATCACAGTTCGTCGTTCAACATCAGCAATTTTGAATAAGCGACCTTCAGCTAATGATAACCCAATTCGGGATATGAAAAATCAAGGAATGAACGTTTCTGATGCAGTCGCTAAAGGCGGAATGAAGAAGGCAGTTCCACATGGAGCCGCTGCTAATGACACACAAAAAGGAAGTTATTTTGAAAATAAGCGGAAAAATATCTTTGACCGTGGAATCGTTTAATTTTCAAATTTAAATGAAAAACTGACAGAGAAGTTAAATTTTATTATGGTAAAATTTACTTTGGAGATATCACTTGTCAGTTATTTTGTGTGTCTTTGAGCTCATAAAAATTTAAGTAAATAAAAAAATAATTGTAAGAAAAGAAGGGAAATTTCTGTCAGTGATTGATAAAGAAATAGAATTACTGACAGAAAATTTTATCATGGAAAAAACATATCATTTTACCGGTATTAAAGGTTCAGGCATGAGTGCACTTGCGCTAATGTTACATCAAATGGGAAAGAAAGTTCAAGGTTCGGACTCAACAGATTACTTTTTCACACAACGTGGTCTTGAACAAGCTGACGTACCACTTTTGCCTTTTGACGAAAAAAATATTAAGCCCGAATTTGAATTGATTGCTGGAAATGCTTTTCGCGATGATAACAATGTTGAAATTGCATTTGCCCATAAAAATGGATTTCCGTTCAAACGTTATCATGAATTTTTGGGACATTTCATGGAAGATTTTACTAGCATCGGGGTTGCAGGTGCACATGGTAAAACTTCAACAACTGGAATGTTAGCTCACGTGATGTCTAATATCGTGGACACTTCTTACTTGATTGGTGACGGAACTGGTCGTGGGATTGAGGGAAGTGAATATTTTGTCTTTGAATCTGATGAATATGAACGTCATTTCATGCCTTATCATCCTGAATATACAATTATGACAAATATTGACTTTGACCATCCTGACTACTTTGAAGGAATTGAAGATGTCACCTCAGCTTTCCAAGATTATGCAAATAATATTAAAAAAGGTATTTTTGCTTACGGGGAAGATGTTAACTTACGTAAATTGACTGCCAAAGCACCTATTTACTATTATGGTTTTGAGGCTAATGACGATTATCGTGCCGAAAATTTGGTCAGAAGTACACGTGGCTCATCTTTTGATGCTTATTTCCGCGGTGAAAAAATTGGTCATTTTGTCGTTCCAGCTTATGGTAAACACAATGTATTGAATGCCTTGTCAGTTGTAGCCGTTTGTCATAATCTTGGGTTGGATATGACGGAAGTTGCAGACCACTTATTGACTTTCCGTGGAGTGAAACGTCGTTTCACTGAGAAAAAAGTAGGTGAGACAGTCATTATTGATGATTTTGCTCATCATCCAACTGAAATCGAAGCAACATTGGATGCTGCACGTCAAAAATATCCTGATCGTGAAATCGTTGCTGTTTTCCAACCTCATACTTTTACTAGAACAATTGCATTTGCTGACGAATTTGCAGAGGTGCTTGACCATGCGGATACCGTTTACCTTGCTCAAATTTACGGTTCAGCACGTGAAGTAGACCATCATGAAATTACGGCACAAGATTTAGCTGACAAAGTTCGTAAACCAGCCAAAGTAATTGATCTTGACAATGTTTCGCCATTGTTGGATCATGACCGTGGGGTTTACGTCTTTATGGGAGCAGGAAATATTCAAAAATATGAACTTGCTTTTGAAAAGTTACTTAGCCAAGTCTCAACTAACTTACAATAAAATAAAAAAGTACTGACAGCTTTTTGGTCAGTACTTTTTTTTGTTTTATTCAATTTTTGTTAGTAAAAAAAATTCAAGTCACGGGAGTGCGACTTGAATCAAAGGGGTTTATGAAGAAATTATTTAGGGAGTAATATGAGTATAAATGTAAACGTTTAAACGAACCTTAATTTGTTTAAAAATTATCCTAATAAAATATACTTTATTTCCGCAGTAAGAATATTTGCCGCTTTTTCGGACGCACAAATAACGAGCAGAGTATCTGCTCCGGCAATTGTACCTAAAATATCTGTCCGACTATCACGTTCGTCATCTAAAGCATTCGCCAACACATCGGCCTCACCCAATTTTGTCCGAATAACCACTAAAGCTCCGACAGATTTTGCTGAAATAACAAAATTATAAAAATACAACTGCAAATCAGAATTAATTTTGGAATTGCCAGAAGTCAAAAATGAGTAAAAACTCTCTCCTTTATCCCGTTTTTTTATAATATTTAATTTTCTGATATCTCTTGATAAAGTAGCTTGTGTTACCTCTACACCGCGTTCTAATAATAGAGATTGAAGCTCTTCTTGAGTCGATATTTTATTATTTGTCACAATTTCTTTAATAATTTCTAATCTTTTATCTCTTTTCATAGCATAATTATACCATATAATGGACTATATATTGACAAAATTAGTGTTTTTTCTGTATAATTAATGAATGGATGAAAAACAATTAGTAAGCCAAGCACTGTCTGCTGCAATCGATGGTGTTCTTGGAGTAGAACAAATCGCGGCTATTATCGAAAAACCTAAATCATCAGATTTAGGAGATTTAGCATTCCCAGCTTTTCAATTGGCCAAAACTCTCCGAAAATCTCCACAAATCATTGCTGGAGAAATTGCTGAGAAGATAGATACAAAAGGCTTTGAGAAAGTTATCGCAGTAGGACCATATGTTAACTTTTTCCTTGATAAAAATGCAACTGCCTCAGAAGTAATTCGAGAAGTTTTGACTGAAGGTGAACATTACGGTGATGCAAATATTGGTCAAGGAGGAAATGTTCCGATTGACATGTCTGCGCCAAATATTGCTAAACCTTTTTCAATTGGGCATTTACGTTCAACTGTTATCGGGGATTCAATCGCCAAAATTTATGAAAAATTGGGTTATCAGCCAATCAAAATCAATCACTTGGGCGACTGGGGTAAACAATTTGGTCTTTTGATTACAGCTTACAAGAAATATGGTGATGAAGCTACAATTACAGCTAATCCGATTGATGAACTCTTGAAACTTTATGTCAAAATCAATGCTGAAGCTAAAGAAGATCCAGAAGTCGATGAAGAAGGACGTCAATGGTTCCTTAAAATGGAACAAGGCGATGAGGAAGCACTTCGCATTTGGAAATGGTTCTCAGATGTTTCTTTGATTGAATTTAACCGTATTTACAGAAAACTTGGTGTAAGTTTTGACCACTTCATGGGTGAAAGTTTCTATAGTGATAAAATGGACGCCATTGTTGAAGATTTAGAAAGTAAAAATCTTTTACACGAATCAAAAGGTGCTTTGATTGTTGACCTTGAAAAATATAACCTCAATCCAGCTTTGATTAAGAAAACAGATGGTGCAACACTCTATATTACACGTGACCTTGCAACAGCAGCTTACCGTAAAAAAACTTTCAATTTCGTGAAATCTCTTTATGTTGTTGGTGGCGAGCAAACCAATCACTTTAAACAATTAAAAGCAGTTTTGAAAGAAGCTGGTTATGATTGGTCTGACGATATGGTGCACGTTCCATTTGGTATGGTAACTCAAGGTGGGAAAAAATTCTCAACTCGTAAAGGGCATGTCGTGAAATTGGAAATGGCACTTGACGAAGCAGTTGATCGTGCTGAAAAACAAATTGAAGCCAAAAATCCTAATTTGGAAAATAAAGAAGAAGTTGCCAAACAAGTTGGGGTTGGTGCTGTTAAATTTTATGACTTAAAAACTGATAGAAATAACGGTTATGACTTTGACTTGGACGAAATGGTTTCATTTGAAGGGGAAACAGGCCCTTATGTTCAATATGCACATGCTCGTATTCAATCAATTTTACGTAAAGCAAACCGTAAGGTAGATATTAATAATATTTCTCTCGCAGTTTCTGACGCTGAAGCTTGGGAAATTGTTAAAGCATTAAAAGAATTCCCAAATGTTGTTAAACGTGCTGCAGATAATTATGAACCATCTGTTATTGCTAAATATGCAATTTCGCTTGCGCAAGCTTTTAACAAATATTATGCTCATGTTCGCATTTTAGAAGATGATGCTCAATTGGATGGCCGTTTGGCTTTGATTAGCGCTACTTCAATCGTCTTGAAAGAAGCATTGCGTCTTCTTGGGGTTGCTGCACCTGAAAATATGTAAAAAATAAATTTTTCACTTAATCTCTTATCAAAAAGATTTAATTCTTTAGGATAAGAGATTTTTTTGTTGCCTTTTTAAAATACTTTTGTAAAATAAGCTTTTTTAATAAAAGCCTAAGAATCGCATGATAACAAAAGAAATGAATAAACGTGAAATTGTCAGAATATAAAAAAACATGTATAAATGAATAAACCTTTGTAAAGTGTAGCATAAGTGCTTGACAAAAAATATGCATAGATGTATAATTTCCTTGTAAACGATTCCAATAATACCGAATCGAAATCAGAAAGGATACTCCAAAATGAACAATGGAATTAATGTTAACTCAGAAATTGGGAAATTAAAATCAGTCCTCCTCCACCGCCCAGGTGCGGAAGTTGAAAATATTACCCCAGACACAATGAAACAACTTTTATTTGATGATATTCCATATCTCAAAATTGCTCAAAAAGAGCATGATTTCTTTGCTCAAACTTTGCGTGATAATGGTGCAGAAACTGTTTATATCGAAAATCTTGCAACAGAAGTTTTTGAAAAATCATCTGAAACAAAAGAAGAATTCTTAAGTCACTTATTACACGAAGCGGGTTACCGTCCGGGACGCACATATGATGGTTTGACTGAATATTTGACTTCAATGTCAACAAAAGATATGGTCGAAAAAATCTATGCTGGTGTTCGTAAAAATGAATTGGATATCAAACGTACAGCACTTAGCGATATGGCAGGATCTGATGCAGAAAATTATTTCTACCTCAACCCATTACCAAATGCCTACTTCACACGTGACCCACAAGCTTCAATGGGTGTCGGAATGACCATTAATAAAATGACCTTCCCAGCTCGTCAACCTGAAAGCTTGATTACAGAGTATGTTATGGCTAATCACCCACGTTTCAAAGATACTCCAATCTGGCGTGATCGTAACCATACCACTCGTATCGAAGGTGGTGATGAATTAATTCTTAACAAAACAACAGTAGCTATCGGGGTTTCAGAACGTACTTCATCTAAAACAATTCAAAATCTTGCTAAAGAGTTATTTGCAAACCCACTTTCAACATTTGACACTGTACTTGCGGTTGAAATTCCTCATAACCATGCAATGATGCATTTGGATACAGTATTTACAATGATTAACCATGATCAATTTACTGTCTTCCCAGGAATTATGGATGGTGCTGGTAATATCAATGTCTTCATTCTTCGCCCTGGTAAAGATGACGAAGTTGAAATTGAACATTTGACTGACCTTAAAGCAGCACTCAAGAAAGTCTTGAATCTTTCAGAACTTGACTTAATTGAATGTGGTGCAGGTGATCCAATTGCCGCTCCTCGCGAACAATGGAATGATGGATCAAATACACTTGCTATCGCACCCGGTGAAATCGTTACTTACGACCGTAACTATGTAACTGTTGAGTTATTGAAAGAGCATGGAATCAAAGTTCATGAAATTCTTTCAAGCGAACTTGGTCGTGGCCGTGGTGGTGCCCGTTGTATGTCACAACCACTTTGGCGTGAAGATTTGTAATCTTAAAGATTTAAAAATATCTTCGTAAGTTCATTGATAGCTTAGGAAGAGATACTTTAAACTTATAATTTCATAGATTCACTTGATAATTAAATTATTTAGGAAAGAGTGAATTACTAGCTTATTAATGTAATTTAAAAAATTCATTAAATATAATAAAAATAGAAAAAGGAAGAAAAAATAATGACATCACCACTTATTACAAAAGCAGAAGTAAACTCAGTATTCCAAGGTCGCAGCTTACTTGCTGAAAAAGATTTCACACCAGCTGAAATTAACTACCTTGTTGATTTTGGTCTTCATTTGAAAGCATTGAAACAACAAAACATTCCTCACCACTACCTTGAAGGTAAAAATATTGCCTTGCTCTTTGCAAAAACTTCAACTCGTACACGTGCTGCCTTTACAACTGCTGCAATTGACCTTGGTGCTCATCCAGAATACCTTGGAGCTAACGATATTCAATTGGGAATTAAAGAATCAACAGAAGATACAGCTCGCGTGCTTGGTTCAATGTTTGATGCTATCGAACGTCGTGGATTTTCTCAAAAAGAAGTTGAAGATTTGGCAAAATACTCTGGTGTTCCAGTTTGGAATGGTTTGACAGATGATTGGCATCCAACACAAATGATTGCAGACTTTATGACTGTTAAAGAAAACTTTGGACATCTTAAAGGTTTGACATTAGTCTACGTAGGTGATGGTCGTAACAACATGGCAAACTCACTTATCGTAACTGGTTCTATGCTTGGTGTGAATGTTCATATTGTTGCTCCAGATTCACTTCATCCTACTAAAGAAGTTATGGATATTGCAAATAAATTTGCTGAAAAATCAGGTGCTAAACCTCTTGCAACTTCAAATATTGAAGAAGGTGTTAAAGGCGCAAACATTATTTACTCAGACGTTTGGGTATCAATGGGAGAATCTAACTGGGAAGAACGTGTTAAACTTTTGACTCCATACCGTATCACAATGGATATGCTTAAAATGACTGGAAATGCTGACAATGGTCAATTGATCTTTATGCACTGCTTACCAGCATTCCATGATACTGAAACTGAATATGGTAAAGAAATCAAAGAAAAATATGGTTTGACAGAAATGGAAGTGACTGACGAAGTATTCCGTTCTAAATATGCTCGCCAATTTGAAGAAGCAGAAAATCGTATGCACTCTATCAAAGCAATCATGGCTGCAACTTTGGGTAATTTATTTATCCCAGCAGTTCCTGAAGATTTTAAATAATTAAAATAGATAATTTGTCAGTTTACTGACAGAGCTGTCAGTAAACTGATAGATTTTGATTTAAGTCGTTGAAAGCAGTCTAAGATAAAATTAGACTGTTTTGGCGGTTGAAATCACTGAAAGGATTGATATGGACGCAGAAAATAAAAAAGGAATTGGCCTTGCTGCTTTAGTTGCGATTATTGTTTCTGGAGCGATTGGTGGTGGGGTATTCAATCTCTCTAACGATTTAGCAACAAATGCATCACCTGGTGGTGTTGTCATTTCATGGATCGTTATTGGTTTTGGTATTTTAATGTTGGTTTTATCACTAAATCATTTGGTGGTAAATAAACCTGAACTTTCAGGTGTATCAGATTATGCACGTGCTGGTTTTGGTAATATGGTTGGTTTCATTTCAGGTTGGGGTTATTGGTTATCTGCATGGGCAGGTAACATTGCCTTTGCTGTTTTGATGATGACTTCCGTTGACTATTTCTTCCCCGGCGTATTTCAAGCTAAGAATGGTTCTTTGACCATTCTGTCAGTAATTGTTGTTTCAATTGTTTCGTGGGGATTGACCTTACTCGTTATGCGAGGTGTTGAAGGGGCTGCTGCTATTAATGCAATTGTCCTCGTTGCAAAATTGATTCCCTTGTTTGTTTTTGTAATTGCTGGAATAGTAACATTTAAAGCTGGAGTATTCAGCGCTCACTTCTGGCAAAATTTCGTTGCGAATACAAATGCTGATGGTGTCATCAAGAGTTTAACTTGGTCAAATATGACTGGCGGAGATTTATTCAGTCAAGTCAAAGGTTCACTTATGGTTATGATTTGGGTCTTTGTCGGTATTGAAGGTGCTGCTATGATGGGTGACCGTGCAAAACGTAAATCAGATGCCGGTAAAGCTTCAATTCTTGGTTTGATTGCCTTGTTAGTAATTTATATCTTGCTCTCATTATTACCATTTGGTTTTATGAGTCAACAAGAGTTAGCAAACACAGGACAACCTGGTTTAGTTCATATTTTGAACGCCATGGTTGGTGGTTGGGGTGGCTCACTAATGGCCATTGGTCTGGTGATTTCACTTCTTGGTGCTTGGTTATCATGGACAATGCTTCCAGTTGAGGCAACACAACAATTGTCAGAACAAAAATTACTTCCTAGTTGGTTTGGTAAACTTAATGACAAAGGTGCACCTAAAAACTCACTTTTGTTGACACAATTAATAGTTCAAATCTTCTTGATTGTTACTTATTTTGTAGCTGATGCTTACAATGTCTTTGTTTACCTTTGTACTGCTGTTATCATGATTTGTTACGCCTTAGTTGGTTTATACCTCTTTAAATTAGGGATTCAAGAAAAGAAAACAAGTAACATTATTATTGGTTTCATCGCAGCTGCTTTCCAAATTTTAGCATTGTACTATTCAGGTTGGCAATTTGTTTGGCTTTCATTAATTCTCTATGCTGTTGGTTTCATTCTTTATGCTTTGGGCAAAAAAGAATATGGCACTAAAATGTCCACAGCAGAATTAATTGCAACTTTTGTTTTAACAGTTTTAGGAATCCTTGCTGTTTTTGGAGTATATGGAAACTGGCTTGGCTTGCAAGATGCACTTGGAATTGATGGTAATACATTACTTGTTGCTGTTGTTCCACTGATTGTAGTGACATTTATTGTTTACTTTGTCGTTCGTAGCGATATTAACAAAAAAGAAATAAAAAATTAAGCGAAGGGGTACAGAAATGGTAAAACGTATTGTTGTAGCCCTTGGTGGGAATGCTATTCTGTCGAAAGACCCATCAGCGAAGGCTCAAAAAGAAGCACTTGAAGTTACAGCTGAACAATTGATGCCATTAATTAAAGATAATGACCGGCAAATGGTTGTGACTCATGGAAATGGACCACAGGTTGGAAACTTACTTTTACAACAACTAGGTTCAGATAGTGAAAAAAATCCAGCTATGCCATTGGATACAGTTGGAGCAATGACCCAAGGTGAGATTGGTTTTTGGACCGTTCAAGCATTTACAAGAGCAATGGCAAATAATGGCTTGGAGCGTTATCCAGTTATTTCAGCAGTGACTCAAACATTGGTTGATGAAAATGATCCAGCTTTTAAAAATGCTAGTAAACCAATTGGTCCTTTTTACACAGAAGAACAATTGCCAGAAATTAAGAAGCAATTTCCTGATTGGGAATTAATGGAAGACGCTGGTCGCGGATATCGCCGAGTAGTTCCAAGTCCTAAACCACTTGAAATTATTGAAGCCAAAGCTTTTGGACCAGTCTTAGAATCTGGTAGTCTATTGATTGCTTCTGGCGGTGGTGGAATTCCCGTCATTAAAGATGGTAAGGGTTATCAAGGTGTTGAAGCCGTAATTGATAAAGATTTCTCTGCAGCTAAACTGGCTGAGATGGTTGGAGCAGACGAGCTTTTGATTTTAACAAGCGGTGGTGACGTATATTTGAACTATGGGAAAGAAAACCAAGTTCATTTGGAAACAGTCAAAGTTTCTGAAATGCGCAAATATGTTGACGAAGAACGCTTTGGAAAAGGTTCAATGGGACCAAAAGTCGAAGCAGCTGTCAGTTTTGTTGAACGAACAGGTAAGACTGCTACAATTACTAGCCTTGACAATGTTGAAAATTTTGTCAAATCTGGTAGTGGAACAAGAATTGTTCCTTAAATAAGAACAAAGATAGAGGAGAAATAATTTCATGGTAAGACGTATGGTCGTAGCCCTAGGTGGTAACGCTATTTTAACAGATGACCCAACAGCAAAAGCGCAAGAAAAAGCACTTGAAACAACAGCAGAACAATTAATTCCTCTTATTAGAAATAATGATGTGGAAATGGTTGTCACTCATGGTAACGGACCACAAGTCGGAAATCTTTTATTGCAACAATTAGCGGCGGATAGTCCTAAAAATCCAGCTATGCCAATTGATACAGCTGTTGCAATGACTCAAGGACAAATTGGTTTCTGGATGGGGCAAGCTTTTACGAGAGCTTTGATAAAAAATAATATGGAACGTGTTCCAGTCATCTCTGTAGTGACTCGTACAGTTGTTGATAAAGATGACCAAGCCTTTGAAAAACCTACTAAACCAATTGGTCCATTCTACGATGAAAAAGGATTGGCAGAAATGAAAGCTCAATACCCCGACTGGGTATTTGTTGAAGATTCTGGCCGAGGCTATCGAAGAGTAGTTCCAAGTCCTAAACCAACACGTATCGTTGAAGCCGAAGCGATTAAGCCACTAATCTCATCAAGTGTTTTGGTGACTGTATCTGGTGGTGGTGGAATTCCTGTCATTGAAACTAAGGATGGTTATGAAGGGGTTGAAGCTGTTATTGATAAAGACTTTTCAGCAGCGAAAGTAGCTGAACTTGTTGAAGCAGATAACCTTTTGATTTTGACTGCGGTAGATAATGTTTTTGTTAATTTCAATAAACCTAATCAGAAAAAACTAGAAACAGTAACAATGGCAGAAATGAAAGCTTATGTTGAAGAAGGTCAATTTGCTGCAGGTTCAATGCTTCCGAAAGTCGAAGCAGCAATGGAATTTGTTGCTCGTACCGGTCGTCCTGCAACAATTACTTCTTTGGAAAATCTTGAAGATTTCCTCAATAATGATTCAGGAACAAAGATTATTCCTTAAAGATAAAAATGCTACATTTTTGATGTAGCATTTTTTTATAAATGTAGTCTAAAAATCGATAAACTTTCCGATATTTTATCAATAATTATTGTACAATTAACATGTAAACGATTTATATTGATAAAGTTACTGACAAGATGTAAGTATCGGCGATAAATATTAAGGTAAAATGATTACTAAATCTGTCAGTAAAAAAATAAAGAGAGGAAGACAAATTTAAATGATTTTTTTTTAAAAAATATTTAAATTTGCAAATAAAACTTATGGAACTTGTACAATTTGGTTGTGAAGACTGGCTCAATGTTTGGGAAAAATCTGCAACGATTGATATTGCTCAGTCAACCATTGATTCGTTATCTTTGGAAGAAGTTTTGGCCTTTGAAGAAGATAATGGCGAAGCTTTTATGTCACAGATGATGAAAGAAAAATTCAGTTATGGTTGGATTGAGGGTTCACCAGCCTTTAAATCAGAAGTGGCAAAACTTTATAAAAGAGTGCCAGAGGATAATATTTTATCTACAAATGGAGCTACCGGAGCAAATTTCCTTACAATTTTAGGATTAATTGGTCAAGGCGATCATGTGATTGCTCAATATCCTTCTTATCAACAACTGTATGATTGGCCTAAAACATTAGGTGCCCAAGTTGATTATTGGCATATTAAAGAAGAAAATAATTGGTTGCCACAAATTGAAGAATTACGTCGTTTAGTTAAAAGTAATACAAAACTTATTTGTTTAAACAATGCGGCCCAACCCACTGGAGCAATCATGAGTCCTAAATTTTTGTCAGAAGTGGTTGAAATTGCACGCAGTGTTGATGCTTATATTCTTTGTGATGAAGTTTATCTTCCACTAGATGAAGAAACGCCTTATTCACCTATTGCTGATTTATACGAAAAAGGAATATCAACTAACTCTATTTCTAAAACTTACTCTGTACCAGGAATTCGTGTGGGTTGGGTAGCCACTCAAGACCGTGACCTTTGTAATGAATTTAGAAAAATCCGGGATTATACCTTGATTTGTACCGGGGTATTTGATGACGCCGTAGCGGCTTTAGTATTGAAACATAAAGATAAAGTACTTGAACGCGCTCGTAAAATTGTCAAAGGTAATTTATCAATTTTGAAAGAATGGGTGGAAAATGAACCTTTAGTCTCAATGGTTTATCCCAATGCAGTCTCTGTAAGTTTTGTTAAATTTGAAGAACTTGATCCGACAAAAACTGAAGATTTTGCAATCCAACTTCTTCGTGAAAAAGGTGTCCTAATTATTCCTGGAAATCGTTTTGATTTACCAGGCTATGCTAGGATTGGGTATTGTACAGATGAAACAACCTTACGTCAAGGCCTTAAACTCTTATCTGAATTTTTGAGAGAATATCAGGTTTGATATATTCTTTATAAAATACATTTCTGTTTTACTAAAGTGTATAAAAAGTGTATAATAAAGAACTGATAGTATAATTATAATTGAAGAATATAAAATAGTCTCTATATTCAAGAGACTCTTTTATATTTATAAATGATATTATACAAATTTAATTATAGGAAATTTATGATTAAATAGTAGAAAGTGAGTAAATGGAAAACAAGAAAACAAAAGGGATTAGCCTTTTTGCACTATTAGCAATTATTATTTCTGGAGCAATTGGAGGTGGAGTCTTCAATCTTGCTAATGACCTCACCAATGGTTCAACACCCGGTGGAGTCATGATTTCATGGCTCTTTATCGGTTTTGGGATTTTCATGCTTGTCTTGAGTTTTAATCGACTGATTACAATTAGACCCAAACTTTCGGGAGTCTCTGATTATGCTCGAGAAGGGTTTGGAGACTTTATCGGTTTTCTATCAGGATGGGGTTACTGGATTTCAGCTTGGACTGGAACAATTGGTTTTGCAGTTTTAATGATGACATCTGCTGACTATTTCTTCCCTAGCAAATTTGCTAATTCCAATGGTTCGTTGACTGTTTTATCAGTAATTATTGTTTCAATAATCTCATGGATATTAATGTTTCTAGTTGACCGAGGAGTAGAAACTGCCGCCCTTGTAAATGCGGTTGTTATGATTGCAAAGCTCATTCCTTTAGTTGTATTTTCAATCACAGGGATTATCCTATTTAAAGCTGACGTATTCACTCAACATTTTTGGCAAACTTTCACAAGCAATCTAGCTGCGGATGGGTCAGTCAAAAGCCTAGTTTGGCATGCGATGACTGCTGGTGGACTCCTTGATCAAATTAAAGGCTCGCTGATGGTCATGGTCTGGGTATTTGTAGGGATTGAAGGCGCAGCGATGATGGGAAATCGGGCAAAGAAAAAATCGGATACAGCTAAAGCGACAATTATTGGTCTAGCAGTTTTGCTTGTCATTTATGTCCTTTTATCATTACTTCCTTATGGTTATATGGACCAGGCAAGTTTGGCAAATGTTAAAGCACCAGGCTTAGTTTATATTCTTAACGAGATGGTTGGTGGCTGGGGCGGAAGTCTGATGGCAATTGGACTAATGATTTCCTTATTAGGAGCTTGGCTTTCGTGGACAATGTTACCAGTTGAGGCGACACAACAATTGGCAGAGCAAAAACTATTGCCAAGTTGGTTTGGTAAGCTGAATAAATATCATGCGCCAAGTAATTCTTTGCTTATTACTCAGCTGATGATTCAAATCTTTATTATCATTACATATTTTGTAGCCAATGCTTATAATGTCTTTATTTATATGGCAACAGCTGTAATTATGATTTGTTATGCTTTGGTTGGAGCTTATCTTCTTAAAATTGGGATTAAAGAAGGTTCAATTAAAAATATATTAATAGGATTTTTCACCTTTGCTTTTCAAGCTCTGGCCCTTTATCTTTCAGGTTGGCAATATGTTTGGTTGGCGATGATTCTTTATACGATTGGTTTCATTTTATTTATTAAAGCGAAAAAAGAAAGTCGACAAGCAATATCAGTCAAAGAATGGGCAGGAATGTTCATTGTGGCCTTACTAGGAGTTTTAGCAATTCTGGTCTTGATTTGTGGCGCAAAATCAGGAACAGCTTTAGATCTTCGGGGATTACTAGGCTACTAAACAAAATATAAAAATAAGTTGTCTTATATAAATTAATTTTATCGGTATTTTTCTAAAAGTGAATAAAGGAGAGAATTGATGAGAACTTTTTCAGAAGTTAAGGAATTATTAGCTGAGCTTGAAATTCCTTATAATATAGTAGAACATCCAGCAAGTCATTCAACTGAGGAGTCGGATAACTACATTAAAGATTATGAAGGTTGTCGTTCCAAAACTTTAATCTTAGCCAATAAAAAGTCTACCCAGTTCTATATGATAATTATGGATGATGCTAAACAGGTTGATATGAATCGCTTGGGAGAAATTATTGGAGTGAAGAGACTTCACTTTGTCTCGGAAGAACGACTAGAAGATATGCTTGGATTAAACTCCGGAATTGTTTCTCTTTTTGGACTTGTTGGTAAACATTATAATAATATGCATATTTATTTTGACCAACAAATGCTAGATGACTATCAAATTCAAACTTTTCATCCTAATGATAATACCAAAACTATTTTCTTTGCGATGGATGCTTGTTTTACAATTTTGAAGTCGCAGGGTTATGAATATCAAATTATTGATTTATAAATTAAAACTCTTACTTGTTAAGAGTTTTTTTGTAATCAATCTATTGAGTCTGAAAACTAATTCTTGTATAATAGCAATATGTTAACTTTCCCACTCATCAATGACACTTCGCGAAAAATCATTCATATTGATATGGATGCCTTTTTTGCTTCTGTTGAAGTGCGTGATAATCCGAGTTTAAAAGGTAAGCCGGTTGTTATTGCCAGAAATCCATTACAGACAGGTGGACGTGGCGTGGTTTCAACTTGTTCTTATGAAGCGCGTGCTTTTGGAATACATTCGGCAAGTGCTAAAGAAGCTTATGATCTTTGCCCACAAGCTATTTTTATTTCAGGAAACTATGAAAAATACACAAAAGTAAGTAAACAAGTTCGTGAAATCTTTAAATGTTATACCGATGATATTGAAGCAGCTTCAATTGATGAGGCCTATTTAGATGTAACAGAAAATAAAATCGGTGCTCAATCAGCAATTAAAATTGCTAAGTTGATTCAGCATGATATATTTGTTGAGTTAGGTTTAACCTGTTCTGCAGGAGTTTCTTATAATAAATTTTTAGCGAAAATTGCATCTGATTATGAAAAGCCCCATGGCTTAACCTTAATTATGCCAGAAGAAGCATTAGAATTTTTAGCAAAATTACCGGTGGAAAAATTTCATGGTGTTGGAAAAGCAACAGTTCCTAAATTGCACGCACTAGGTTTCTTTAATGGGGGAGATTTACAAAAAGCAGACCCAGTTGATTTAGCTGAAAGATTCGGAGTTTATGGTTGGGAGCTTTATCAAAAGGCCAATGGAATACATAACTCGAAAGTCAAAAATTACCGTGAGCGAAAGTCAGTTGGAAAAGAACGAACTTATGGTAAACTATTATATCTTCCGGATGATATTAAAGCAGAGTTGAGTAAAATTTCTGGCAAAGTTTCCGACTCATTAAAGAGTCATCAATTAAAAGGAAGTATTGTCATTTTAAAATTGAGATATTCTGATTTTACAACATTGACAAAAAGAAAATCTTTAGCAGAAAAGTTAGAAAGTCCAGAAGAAATTGCAGAAGTAGCACAAGAGATATTTGAAGAGCTTGAATATGATGAAAGTTTAGGAGTAAGGCTTTTAGGGGTTACGGTGACAGAATTTGGTGCCCAAAAAGCAACATTAGATATGCAATAGTTAGAAACGGGATGAAGGCAATTTCAACTCGTTTTTTTGTGATTAGATAATAAATGATACCAAGTGAACAAGCGATTTGAAGGAGCAGCATTTCGTTTAAGAAAGTTAGAGAAAATGAAGCGGTAAAAAACCATAAAAAATCACCGCTGCCAACTCTTAAATTGAATTTTTCAGCTAAGACGGCTAAAATAAGCCAAAAATAGAAAAGGGGAGAAAGAGGAAATATTAAAATAAAACTGAGTGCAAAAATAAACCAGATAACAAAAGGAAAACTGTGCTGACGATAATCAAAAGCAGATAAAATTAGTGAAAGAATAATCAGTAAAAATTGACTAGGTTTAAGATAATTTACCCAAGCTAAAACAAAAATTAAAGCTGATGAGAACTCCAAAAAAACATATAAATATGGAATTTTACTTTTACAATAACGGCAATGTGAGCCAGAGCTTATTTGAGAAAAAATAGGAATTAGATCACGATAGGCTAAAAGTTGCTGACAAGAATCACAATGTGAGCGTCCAAAAATAATTGATTTTCTTAGTGGAATACGGTCAACTATTAAGCCAAAAAAGGAGCCAAAAATACTTCCAATTAAAAATATAAATAAAATGTCCATACTAATCTATACGAAATAAATGAAGAATTGTAACTTTAAATATAGCGAAAAAAGAAAATAAGTAAATCATTTGAGAAAAAAATCTCATTGGTTTATAATATATTTATAGAAAAGTTAATATTAAGTTTCTTTATGACATTTAATATTTAAAAAATGGAGGTTAGTTATGTCAAATGAACACACACAAGAAGTTTTAAATCAAACAGTTGCTGATTTATCAAAAGCATCAGCACTTGTTCATCAAATCCACTGGTATTTGCGTGGTCCGGGTTTTCTTTACCTACACCCAAAAATGGATGAATTGAAAGATCAATTGGATGAACATTTGGACGAATTTGCAGAACGTCTAATCACTATTGGTGGTTCTCCAGTTTCAACTTTAGCAGAATTTGATAAAAATTCTAAAATTGAAATGACTCCCGCCGTTTGGGGAAAATCTAATTCAGAACGTGTGAAAGAATTGATTGTTGCTTACAAATATTTGACTCAACTCTTCAAAGATGGCATTAAAATTGCTGGTGATGATGGTGATGATGTTACAGTTGACTTATATACGACTGCTCTTGGAGATATTGAAAAAACACTTTGGATGATTGAAGCTGAAGTAGGTTAATTACTTTATAAATAAAAAACTCTCTGTCAGTTAATGATAGAGAGTTTTTTTATTTGAAATTTACTAATAAGACGATTAGTAATTAGATACCAGATTTAGTTTTACCATTCCAAGAATTCAAACCACTTTTAAGGATATAAACTTCAGGAATGCCAGCTTTTTTTAGTTTTTTAGCAACTTTTGCTCCGCCAACAGGACGACCATTTTCATAAATGAGTACAGGTTTATGTTTACTTAAGGCATTTAAACTTTGGTCAATTTGTCCAGCAGGAAGATTACGTGCACCAAGAATATGTTTAATACGAAAATCTTTTGCTTCACGAATATCAATTAATTGAGAAGTAGGCATTAAACGAGCAAACTCAGCTTCTTCAACAAGTTTAGCATTACGACGAAGATTCCAACGAGGATAGACAAACATTCCGATAATTACTAAAACAAGAATGATATCAATGATAATAATAACCAAAATTATTCTCCTTTAAATTTAAGAGCAAGACTTGCGGCACCGATAATTCCAGCGTCATTTCCAAGGACAGCAAGTTTGATTTTACTTGAGTTACGAACAGTTGAAAAGGCATATTTAGTGAAATATTTTTCAACTTTTTCACGTAAGAATTCTCCAGCAGCAGAAACACCACCACCGATGACGATTGAAGCAGGGTTCAAAGTAGAACCAAGGTTTGCACAAGCAAAACCGAGATAATAAGCAAATTTATCAACAACGGATAAGCTGAAGTGATCTCCTTCTTGAGCTGCAAAGAAGATGTCTTTAGAAGTCACTTCATCACCATTGTCAATAGCTGCTTTAATAGTAGAATCACCTTCATATTCTTCAGCGAATTTACGAGCTAAACGAACGATACCTGTTGCAGAAGTTACTGTTTCCAAGCAACCGCGATTTCCACAAGTACATTCAAAACCATAAGGGTCAACACAAATGTGGCCAATTTCGCCACCAGCTCCGGCAACACCATGAACGAGCTCACCTGAAGCGATAATTCCGCCACCAACACCAGTTCCAAGAGTAATGAAAACAACATCTGGATTATTTTCACCTGCCCCTACCCAACGTTCGCCAAGAGCAGCAACGTTAGCATCGTTATCCAAAATGAATGGAAGGCCAACACCTTCAGAGATTGGTTTACCTACTTCTTGAGTATCTGCCCAGTTTAAGTTAAAAGCAGCTTTTACGGTACTTTCAGAAATATTTACTGAACCTGGTGTTCCCATTCCAATTCCAAGAAATTCAGATTTGTCCAAGTTATAAAGGCTTAAACGGTGGTTGATTGATTCAATAATATCAGGAACGATATGTTTTCCATCTTCTAAAATATTTGTCGGGATAGACCATTTATCTTGAACCTCACCATCGAGTGTCAAAATTCCAAATTTAATTGAAGTTCCACCAAGGTCGATACCGATAATTTTACTTGCAGTCATGTTTTTTTCTCCAATCTGACAATAAAAAAAGAATCATTTTTTATTGGTCGTAGATTTTTTCTTTTCAATTCTCTCTTCACGTGCCAAAATCAAGCGAGCAGTCAAATAGTCATGGTCGCTTTTTTGAAATATTCCTGATTCAAGCATTTTTCCTAATTCAATTTGCATAAAAGCAATCGCATCCAAACGATCTGGAAAAAGATTGATGTATCCATATTTTTTCAGCATTTCTTGCACGTCATAGAGAGTTTTCATTACTACATTTTACCGTATTTGATAAAGGCTTTCAAGTCCAAGCTATATGTAAAAGAGAGCGAATAGCGCAGAATTTGCTTATAAAATGGTATAATACAATATAATTTGAAAACGTAACTAAAAAGATATTTAATGGTAATGATGCTTTTGGAATAAGATTATAGTTAAAATTTACTTGTTGAAGGTAAAAAAATGAATAGAATTTTGATTGATGCGGACTTTTATGCAGTAAATCGCTTGGAGCGATTTGTTCTTGAAAATGAAAAAGAACTTGGGATAAAAGACGAGATCGATGCAACAATGGTATTCTATAATCATCAGCATGTCTATAAATTTCTTCAAATTTACCTTAATGAAGTTAAGACTTATTTTATAAAAATTGTACAAAAAGAAGAGTTCGAAATACTGAAAAAAATACAGAAGTTAGAAAGTAAGGCATTTTTTCTTATTTATACTGATAATCCTGACTTAAAAGATGAATTATTGAACTTTACTACCTCTCCGTTATGGACTCAAATGACTGTGGCCAGTGACTCTGATACTGAAGTTAGAGAAATGATTAAGAAAGTGTTGCTCTACTGTTTTACAAATGAGCTAAATATTGTCGAAATCAGTGGTTATCCAATTTCGATAGATTCTCTTTTATATATTGAAGCGGACAAAACACATCGAAATTATCTTAGAGCCATCACAAAAGATAATGAATGTTTAGTTCGTGGTACGATTTCTGATGTAAAAAAGAAAATTCCCAATTTACTTGCACTTGGACGCGGTTTACTTGTTGATACAAATAAAATTCGTCGAATTGAAGAAGACGGATTGACGCTATGTTTCAAACAAAGCTTGAAAAAAGTCAAAGCACCGGCGGTTTGCAAAAAAGAGTTAAAAGAACTCAAAAAACATTCAAAACGAATAAAATAATCACTCTTTTTTAGGGTGATTTTTGTTTTTACCTGATAAAAACTCAATTTCATCACAGAAAATGCGATTTCGTCACAAAAATGATGAAATTATGCAAAAAAAGATTGTAAGCAAAAATGAAAGGGTTTACAATCGGAATATAGAAATTTAACATCAACTTAAAAATGTTAAACAAACGAATTCGACCAGAGGCTTGTACACCCTCAAAGTGAGGAAAGGAGGTACTAAAAATTTTGTTGTAGTAGAATTTTTAAAAAGTTCTACAAAAGATTAAAAATTTTTAGAAAGGAAGTAGAAAAATGCAAACTAAAAAATTACTTGTTTCAACACTTATCCTTGCGACTCTCGGCGGAACGCTCCTTCAAGTAAGCCCTGTATTCGCTATTAATCGTTCAACTTATTCTCAAGGCTCAACAAATGACAAAAAGTATGGTATGGGAGCTTACGCT
Organism: Lactococcus sp. FSL K6-0773; assembly: GCF_038006485.1. Classification (NCBI taxonomy): domain Bacteria; kingdom Bacillati; phylum Bacillota; class Bacilli; order Lactobacillales; family Streptococcaceae; genus Lactococcus; species Lactococcus sp. FSL K6-0773. The sequence continues at coordinate 2,169,027 of NZ_JBBOVF010000001.1, forward strand.
ACCTACTGGAACAACTATGGGAACCATTGGGCTGAAGTAACTTACGGGGATAAATATGGAGGTAGAGTTGTCAGTGTTCATGCGAATCAACAGGCCTATGCATGGTTAAATACGCGTTGGGCAGAACCTGCAACTTTCTATCACAGCAATGGCTGGGTAGGCACTAGAAGTTGGTAATAAATGCAGATGAAAAAACTAAAGTATGTTTTTCTGACTGTGGCTATTGTGTTAGTCACAGCCTTTTATGCTATAAGTATTGAGAATAAAAGTCAAGATATTATTGCAGACCGCCTTCCGCAAGGGGCTCTTGTCATGAATAACATCAATCAAAAGTCAACGCAGATTCCGAAGAATGAGCAGGTTGTTGCGACGTTAGATAACTATGCAATGAGTCATCAGTCATTCATTGTTTCTACAGTTGTTAGACCTGAGGGAAACGGGAGTTTTAAGCCGAGCTATATGACTTTTGGAGATGGGAAGCTTGCGAGTAATATGCGTTTATTTCCTAAAGCTAATCGAGCTGAAAATGATTTACTGGGAATGGGAGCGACCTACCATATCATGACAGGTCATACGAGTTCTGAGGAACTGAGCAATTACTTGAGCAATAAATTTCACGTGATAGCTGTACCTGTTCAGCGATTGACAATCTTAGGAGAGTACTATAATATCTATGGTAATCCACAGGCTGTAACCTTATTGATAAGTATCTTTCTGGCTTTTGTCGGTTTAGCTATTTTTGTAAGAATCTCAGAGTTACGAAAATCAGGAATAGAGCTTTTGTCTGGAAAGACCTTGTTGAATACTGTATTTTCAGATAGTATTCGTGATATAAAGTTTATCTCAATTTTGACGATTATTGCTATGATAGGGACTTCTAGTTACTTGCTCATAACTGGTCTAAGCAACCTGTCGCTTCACATTTTTGCTTTATTTTCTATCCTCTTTTCTTCTTTGATATTTGTGCTACTGTCATGCTTAGTAAGTGCAATAATCATGCTTATCCTCTCTCGGAGTCAACTCAATTCACTTATTAAAGGAAAATTGCCGACAACAGTTTTGATGGTTCTTGTGGTTTTGATGCAATTTGTTGTGAGTATTGTCCTTGTCACAAGCCTATCAGGAATTCACTATAATCAAATCGAATTAAAAAAACAGGACGCTGATTTAGACAAATGGAAGCAACAAAAAGATTATGACACGATTTCTGGTGCACCAAATCTTAAGGTTAGCTCTCAGGAAGTAGAAGCATGGTGGAACTTTTATAATATTGAAGTAACGAAAGATGATGCGATATTCGTTAGACATAATTTGTTTGATGGACCAGAAGAAAGTAGCGACGAACAACTCATTGTCACACCAAGTTATCTGAAAGCACAACATATAAATGTTAAAGAAGACTTTTCTAATCTCAAACTTGGAGAATATGGACTCCTGATACCAAAAAATCAAATGAAAAATCGTCAAAAATTGATTGCTCAGTACGACAAACTATTGACGGAAACAACACAAAATGGCAAAAAAGAGACCAAGATGAAGGCGAAATACGTTGAAGAAGTACCAAATGGCGAAAAACGTTTTATTTACAATGTGGCTTATGAGAAAATGACAACGCAACAAGAAATCTCTGACCCAATTATTGTTGTGATAACACCGCAATCATCAGGAGAAGAAACGGGCATATCATGGGCAGGGGATAATGATTACTTTTTTGTGAAAGGTAAAGAACAAACGCTTAATAGGCTGAAAGAGTTGGGACTATACGATAAGGTTCATTATTTAGTTAATGCCTATGGACAGTATGAAGCACAGACAAATCTTGTAAAAGAGAGTTTAAGTATGGCAATCATATCAGCCATTATAACGATTATTGTCATTAGCTTTTTCTATATTTTACTCCATGTCCTTTACTTTACTCATTTCAGAAGAACAATCGTAATAAAATTTATTTCTGGAATGCCCAACTTGAGAATTCATCGTCGGTTCATTTTTGTAGAGTTGGGATTACTTTTGATTTTATTACCAACATTGACAATAATCAGCAATGAGTTTTTATATTCTCTTTTTGTTGTAAGTGCTTTGTGGTTTATTTCGCTCATTATCCTACTTGTTCAAATGAAGAATTTTGAAAATGGACAAATAAATAGTTTGAAAGGAGAATAGATGTTTGAATTAACTAATATTATAAAAGAATTTTTACATAGAAAGGTTTTTGATAACTTTAAATTAACCTTTGAAGCTGGGAAAGTTTATGCCATTATTGGTCAATCAGGTTCTGGTAAAACAACCTTACTGAATATGATTGCTAAACTTGAATCCTACGAAGGAAGTATTCTTTATGAGGGAAAAGAATTATCAAAAATCAAGAAACATTCCTATTTTCTAAATGATTTGTCTTATCTTTTTCAAAATTTTGGATTGATTGAAAATGAAACGATTGATAAAAATTTGGATTTGGGATTGATTAATCAAAAGTTATCCAAGAAAACTAAACAAGAAAAAAAGCTTGAAACTCTGGCACAAGTTAATGTAGCCTATTTAAAACTCAATCAAAAAATTTATGAATTGTCAGGTGGTGAGGCACAGCGTGTAGCACTTGCTAAAGCGATTTTGAAAGATTCACCGGTTATTTTGGCGGATGAACCAACAGCAGCACTAGATTCTGAGAATAGTGAAGAAGTGATGAAACTGCTTTTGAGTATGAAAAATGAAAATCGGATTATTATTATCGCTACGCATAATCCTGTTATTTGGGAAATGGCAGATGAGGTTGTTGAATTGTCCAGATGAGGTAATATATTGGGGTGATTTTTACTTTTTACAATGAAAGTATCAATTTCATCACAAAAAAATGATTTCGTCACAAAAATGATGAAATTGTGCAAAAAAATATTGTAAACGAAAATAAAAAGGCTTACAATTAAAGTATGAATAATGATAGAAATAAATCTTGAAAGAGAGGGAGGACCAATGGAAAATTAATAAAGTTCAATATCAACTCAAAGATATATCGTGCAAAAAGAAAGTGGGTAATTTTTTAATGAAAAATATAACATCAAGTAAGTTATAATTTAAAGACTAGCTCTTAGATTAGTAACTTACAGACTAAGAAAAGAGTATTTAGTTATGAATGCGAAAAAAATTATTATTGGCACACTTGTTGTCAGTGTATTATTTGCAACTGGACTTGCTGTAAAAGCAGATGGTGCATTAGCACCTAATGTTGATGTGTCTAAAAATGGAAAAGTTAATTTGAATATACTTAAAAAGGCAGATAAAATAATAACAAATACGAAAAAGCAAGTTAAATATGTTGTAAATAATGGTGTTACATTAGATAATACTAGTGGTGGGCCTAATTTGGCTGCACCTGTGACGGTGGATAGTCAGGTAATTTCGAACGATAAAGGTACGATTATGGGTGTAAGGACCTATACAGCAGATTTAAGCCAAGCAGAAGTAGTTAAAAAAGTGGGTAATTTGAATGCAATGTCCTTTGGAGAATTTTGGGGTACAAAAGTTTTTGCTGCCAGCCAAAATCAGACAAATTCAGATAAGACTTATTCTGTTACGTTTAAACTGAATATAAATTGGATAGTATCTAATGGCTATACTTCGCTAACAAAAGTAACAGGTGGCTATGGTTCTTGCATTGACCATGTTTATGTTGCTAATTCTAGTGTTACTACTGCAACGAATGGTCAGATTAAAGGTTCAAGTGGTTATACTCAACAAGTTGATGACAAATCAGAAGGGAATAGTTTATCGTGGTCAATTACGCGAAACTATAAACCTGTAAAAGTTCCAGCAAGTGGGGCAAATGTAGGAGCTACGTATTTTGCCACACTTAAACGGGGAAATAGTACATGGAAATTCCAAACAACAAATAGAGCTTATTAAGTGGGAGGAATTGGAATGAATATAAAAGGCATAAAAATTTGGCAAGTATTTCTTGCATTCATCATTTGGATAGGAACCATGTTTCTTCCTGCAACGGTAAATCAGGCTAAATTGAATACGAATTTTGACTATAAAAAAAGTCGAGAAAATTTCTTTTATTTTCTTTTTCATCAAGTCCCTTTTTATAGTTTCATTTTGGGATTGGTGTTGCTTATATCACTTTTTCTCATTTATAGGAAAATAAATTTTAGTGTCTATTTTTCTTTTGCTAGTCTTATTTTTTACATTAGTTTCTTAGTTATAGCTTTTCCGTCTATGATTATTTTTAATCATAGTTTATCTGGGAATACTTTTGGGGCTGAACTTTCTATCTTTCTAACCTTTTATGGAGCTGGATATATTATTGCTGTTCTATTTGGTTTAGTTGCTTTTCTTTTACTCTTTCTCTACAGTTTAAGAATAAAAGAATGTTAACAACATAATCATTTTTACTGATTTTATTAATTATAAAAAAATAAAGAACTCCTTAGAAATTTTTCTTTGGGGTTTTCATTTTGGAAGTAAAAAAATCTTTGTTAGGCTTGTAAACGTGTGCATTTACAGCTTTTAGAAAAGTGTGCTATAATGGGTTAGATATATACGAAAGTAAGGTATGATAAAATTGACTAAATTACGCGAAGATATTAGAAACGTCGCTATTATTGCCCACGTTGACCATGGTAAAACTACATTGGTTGACGAACTCTTAAAACAATCTCAAACGTTGGATGCTCGTAAAGAATTAGCTGAACGTGCGATGGACTCAAATGCACTTGAGCAAGAACGTGGGATTACTATCCTTGCCAAAAATACAGCAGTTGAATATAACGGAACTCGTATCAACATCTTGGACACACCAGGTCACGCGGACTTCGGTGGAGAAGTTGAACGTATTATGAAAATGGTTGATGGGGTTGTCCTCGTTGTCGATGCTTATGAAGGAACAATGCCTCAAACACGTTTTGTTTTGAAAAAAGCTTTGGAACAAAACTTGACTCCAATCGTTGTTGTTAATAAGATTGACAAACCATCTGCTCGTCCAGCTGAAGTTGTTGATGAAGTTCTTGAACTTTTCATCGAACTTGGTGCTGATGACGAACAATTGGATTTCCCAGTTGTTTATGCTTCAGCAATCAATGGTTCTTCATCAATGTCTGATAATCCAGCTGATCAAGAACACACAATGGCAAATATTTTTGATACAATCATCGACCATATCCCTGGCCCAGTTGATAACTCTGATGAACCTTTACAATTCCAAGTTTCACTTTTGGACTACAATGACTATGTTGGACGTATTGGTATTGGACGTGTTTTCCGTGGAACAATCAAAGTTGGGGACAGCGTTACTTTGTCTAAACTTGATGGTTCAACTAAAAACTTCCGCGTTACTAAACTTTTTGGTTTCTTCGGTCTTGACCGTCAAGAAATCCAAGAAGCAAAAGCTGGTGATTTGATTGCTTTGTCTGGTATGGAAGATATCTTCGTTGGGGAAACTGTTACACCTTCAGACCACGTTGAACCATTGCCAATCTTGCACATTGACGAACCTACTTTGCAAATGACTTTCCTTGCTAACAATTCACCTTTCGCTGGTCGCGAAGGAAAATGGGTAACATCACGTAAAGTTGAAGAACGTTTGGTTTCTGAATTGCAAACTGACGTTTCACTTCGTGTTGAAAACACTGAATCTCCTGATAAATGGGTTGTTTCTGGTCGTGGTGAATTGCACTTGTCAATTCTTATTGAAACAATGCGCCGTGAAGGATATGAACTTCAAGTTTCACGTCCTGAAGTTATCATCAAAGAAATTGATGGTGTTGCTTGCGAACCATTTGAACGTGTTCAAATCGACACTCCTGAAGAATACCAAGGTTCAATCATCCAAGCGCTCTCTGAACGTAAAGGTGATATGCTTGATATGCAAATCACTGGTAACGGTCAAGCGCGTTTGATTTTCCTTGTTCCTGCACGTGGTTTGATTGGATTCACAACAGAATTCATGTCAATGACTCGTGGATACGGAATTATGAACCATACTTTCGATCAATATCTTCCAGCTGTTAAGGGAGAAATCGGTGGACGTCACCGTGGTTCTTTGATTTCTATGGATTCAGGTCAAGTTACTTCTTACGCAATGGGTTACGTTCAAGAACGTGGACAACTTTTTGTTGATGCAGGTACTGAAGTTTATGGTGGGATGATTGTTGGTGAACACAGTCGTGATAATGATTTGACTGTAAATATCACTAAAATGAAACAACAAACAAACGTTCGTTCTTCAAATAAAGACTCTACATCTGTTTTGAACACACCAAAAATTCTTTCACTTGAAGAATCTTTGGAATTCCTTGGAGATGATGATTACTTGGAAGTAACTCCAGAATCAATCCGCTTGCGTAAACAAATTTTGGATAAAGCAATGCGTGAAAAATCAACTAAGAAGAAAAAATAAGTTTAATCAAATAGAGAAACTTGATTTTCAATTATTGAAAGTTTGATGATGAATAAATTAATTTTTCGTTAGTTCTTGTCATTGGAAAGGAGAAAAATGTTCTATATTATCTTGTTGATTTTAGTTGCCTTTGCGTATATTTTCATGATGCCCAAAGACGTTCGGCGGAGTATGGACATTTTCTTCTTTGCTGGTGTTGGAGTTCTAGTTCTTGCTTTTGCTGTGGCCCAGGCGGTAAGCCATCGGTCATTACTTTTAGAAATTATCGGTATTGTGGCGATGCTTGTCGTAACGGTCAGAGCTTGGATGGAATTGGAAAAGTTGGACAGTCGAAAAAGAAAAAAATAAATGATTGATTGATTAATAATCAAGCAATGAATAAAACTGTCAAAGTTTGGCAGTTTTATTTTGATTTTGTAGAAATGGAGAAAAAACATGGATATGGAAAAAGTGGCTCAAGGTTTTGAGCTAGTTGTTGCAAATATTATGTTACTATCTGAGAAATTGGGTACAGATTTTTATGATGCTTTTGTAGAACAAAATGCTGCTTTTTTAGACGATACTGACCAAGGAATTGTTGAATTGTCAGTAAATAATGACAAACTTCGTCAGTTAAATTTATCAAATAAGGAGTGGCAAAAACTTTTTCAATTTGTTTTGTTGAAAGGGTCACAAGTCGCACCACTTCAGCCCAATCATGCAATGACTCCAGATGCAATTGGTTTAATTTTTAATTTCATTATTGAACATCTTAATAAAAATTCTGAACTTCGTTTAATTGAATTTGGGTCTGGCATGGGTAATCTTGCTGAAACGCTTTTAGTTAATCTTAATAAAAAGGTTGATTATGTAGGCTTTGAAGTTGATGATTTACTTTTAGATTTGTCTGCTTCAATGGCTGAAATTATGGGGAGTCAGGCTGAGTTCATGCAAATTGATGCAGTACAAAAGCGTTTGATGGAACCTGCAGACGTTGTTGTCAGTGATTTACCAATTGGTTTTTATCCGGATGATGAAGTTGCAAAGAATTTTGAAGTTGCGACTACTGACGGACATACTTTTGCTCATCATCTTTTGATTGAGCAATCATTTAATTATTTAAAAGAGGGTTCTTTTGCCATTTTCCTAGCTCCAGAAGATTTACTGACAAGTCCTCAAGGACCACTATTAAAGGAGTGGATTAGTAAACATGGAAGTGTGATGGCTATCATCACTTTACCAAAATCACTTTTTAATGCTGATGCTAAGGCGATTTATGTTTTGAAAAAGGGGCCGGCTGCACATGCAACTTTTGCTCACCCTTTGTCTTCACTGACAGACAGAGAAAGTTTAGAAGTCTTTATGGAAGAATTTACAAAAATTGTAAAATTATAAGATTGAAATTACTGACAGGTTCTGTCAGTAATTTTTTTGGTTAAAGTGTATGAAAATAATTGAATTTGAAAAGGTTTTTATTTTAAAAACTACATCTTGAATTAAGCTCGTGAATCATGACCGAAAAACACAAAAGGAATTGTAATTGTGTTATAATTTAACCGTATTTCAAATTCAAGGAAGGTTTATTAAACATGACCAAAACATTAGCAGTTAACGCTGGTTCATCATCTATGAAATGGCAAATGTATGAAATGCCAGAAGAAAAAGTTCTTGCCAAGGGATTAATCGAACGAATTGGTTTGAAAGATTCGATTGTGACCGTCAAATTTGGTGAGCAAAAAGAAGAACGCGTTTTTGACATTCCAAATCATACAGAAGCAGTAGAAGTTTTACTTGAAGATTTAAAACGATTGAAAATAGTAGAGGAATTTACTGAAATTACAGGTGTAGGACATCGTGTGGTTGCTGGAGGTGAAATTTTCCAAAAATCAACAGTTGTTACACCAGAAGTTTTGCAACAAGTTAAAGATTTGTCAGCTCTTGCTCCTTTGCATAATCCAGCAAATGCTGCAGGAATTGAAGCTTTTTTGAACTTACTACCTGATGCAACTTCAGTAGTAGTTTTTGATACAGCTTTCCATACAACGATGCCTGAAAAAGCATTCCGTTATCCATTGCCTAAAAAATATTATACAGATTATGCTGTCCGTAAATATGGGGCTCATGGAACTTCACACATGTATGTTTCACAAGAAGCTGCAAAATTACTTGGAAAACCAATTGAAGAAACTAAAATTATCACTGCTCATATCGGGAATGGCGCATCACTGACAGCAGTAAAAGGTGGGAAATCAATTGATACTTCGATGGGATTGACACCACTTGCTGGAGTAATGATGGGAACACGTACAGGTGAGATGGACCCTTCTGTTTTTCCATACCTTATTGAAAATGACTCTGAGTTAAAAGATGCTCAAGGTGTTGTTGATATGATGAACAAAGAATCTGGTCTCTATGGTGTATCTGGTATTTCATCAGATATGCGTGATATCATTGCTGCTAAAGATACAGATACTGATGCAAAACTTGCATTTGAGATGTATGTTGACCGAATTCAAAAATTTATTGGTCAATATTTGGCCGTTTTGAATGGGGCTGATGCTCTTGTCTTCACCGCTGGTATTGGTGAAAATTCGGTTCCTGTTCGTGAAGCAATTCTTTCTGGATTGACTTGGTTTGGAATTGAAGTTGACCCTGAGAAAAATGTCTTTGGCGTCGAGGGAGAAATTTCAACACCTCATTCACGCGTAAAAGTTTTTGTGATTCCAACTGACGAAGAGCTTGTAATTGCTCGTGATGTTGAAGCACTTAAAAAATAATTAATTAAAAGATTTTGTTCTAAAACAAAATCTTTTTTATTTTTAAAATGACATAAAATGATAAGTTCTGGGAATCCTTGAGGGAGGAGAAATGAAATCAGACATAAAATATGATATAATTTTAAGAATAAAACGCATACATTAAGGAGAGTAAGTATGGAAAAAACGCTCGCTGTCAATGCAGGCTCCTCGTCATTAAAATGGCAACTTTACGAAATGCCGGAAGAAACCGTGATTGCTAAAGGAATTTTTGAACGTATTGGTTTGTCTGGCTCAATCTCAACAACTAAATTTAACAATGAAGAACACGTTAGAAAACAAGAAATTGTTGACCATCGTCAAGCTGTTTTGTTATTAATGGATGAATTAATTCACTTTAAATTAATTCATGAATTCCGTGAAATCACAGGAATTGGCCATCGTGTTGTTGCAGGTGGGGAATTTTTCAAAACTTCTACGGTTATTAGTCCTGAGGTTTTGGCTGAGATTAAAAATCTTTCAACTTTGGCTCCTTTGCATAATCCTGCTAATGTTTTAGGGATTGAAGCTTTTCAACGTTTATTACCAGATGCACTTGCAGTTGCTGTTTTCGACACTGCTTTTCACAGTACTTTGCCAGAAAAGGCTTATCGTTATCCTATTCCAACAAAATATTATGAAGATTATTCAATCAGAAAATATGGAGCACATGGAACGTCACACATGTATGTCGCCCAAGAAGCGGAAAAAGTTTTAGGAAAACCATTGGAAGATTTGAAGCTAATTACGGCTCATATCGGAAATGGAGCTTCAATTACAGCAATTGAAGCTGGAAAATCTGTTGATACTTCAATGGGATTTACACCACTTGCTGGTGTAATGATGGGAACACGTGCAGGTGAAATGGACGCCTCAGTCATTCCTTATATGTTAGAGAGCGACCCAAGCCTTAGAAATGCTCAAGATGTGATTGACATTCTCAATAAAGAATCTGGAGTTCTTGGGGTGTCAGAACTCTCAAGTGATATGCGTGATCTTTCAGAAGCTGTGGCTAAAGGAAATCCTAAAGCGATTCTTGCTTATGAAATGTATGTTGACCGTCTCAAGAAATTTATTGCCCAATATTTTGGAGTATTAAATGGGGCTGATGCTCTTATTTTCACGGCTGGTGTTGGTGAAAATGATACAGCTGTTCGGACTGATGTAGTTAATGGACTTTCTTGGTTTGGCATGGAAATTGATGAAAGTAAAAATGTTCGTGGAGCATTTGGTATCATTTCTAAACCAGAGTCTAAAGTGAAAGTACTTGTTGTGCCAACAAACGAAGAATTGGTTATTGCTCGTGATGTTGAAGCTGCTAAATAATTAGATAAAATTTACTGACAGAAAATTGTCAGTAAATTTTTTTACTTATGAAAAAGCTGTCAGTAAATTTTTTTACTTATGAAAAAGCTGTCAGTAAAGTTTTGACAAATGGTTTGTCTTCTATAAAAGAAAGCGCTATAATTAGGGTGAATGGAGGGAAGGTTATGGAGGATGTACCAAAAGTTACAAAAGCTGAAATGTTGCCAGGAGTGCGTTTACGTTTAGAATTTGATAATGGACAAGTTCGATATTATCCTGTTCATGAGCAAATTGATTTGCTGATGAATCCTTTTGATGTGAGTAAGTTAAAAAAGACATATGGCGCAAATTTGTTTCTTGGGGGAATGGTTTCATGGATTGGAAATGAGATTAAGATTGAACCTAATGGAGATTTGTTACTTAATAAATCGGTGATTCCTGCTGAAATTCTTTGGAAACACAGTCTTAAACATGTTGACAGTCTGGACCCGGAAAAATTGAAAGAGTTAGAAGAAATCAAGCATCCAATTTGGCAAGGTTTTAAAAGTCTTAATTTAATCTTTTGGATTGCGGGGATTCTTTTTGTGATTTATTTACTTATTCAATTGTTGGGACACCTGGGTTTATTGACATCATGATAGTTTCTAAAAAGGCTTTGATTAGTCTTTTTTTCGTGAGCATTTTATGGTAAAATAGAGAAAATATAATAGAATAGGTGCAATATGGCTGAAATTAAATATAAACGCGTACTGTTAAAACTTTCGGGAGAGGCCCTCTCAGGCGAAAAAGGTTTCGGATTTGACCCTGAAACAGCAAAAGCTGTCGCTGAAGAACTCAAAGAAGTCCATGATTTGGGCGCAGAACTTGCGATTGTTTGCGGTGGTGGTAATGTTTGGCGTGGAGTTACTGGTGAGAAAGCCGGAATGGAACGTGCTCAGGCAGATTACATGGGAATGCTTGCAACAATTCAAAATGGATTGTTCATTCAAAGTGCTCTTGAAAATATTGGGGTTGACACACGAGTGATGACAGCCATTGAGATGAAAGCTGTTGCTGAACCTTATATTCGTCGTCGTGCTGAACGCCATTTAGAAAAGGGACGTGTTGTCATTTTTGCTGGGGGAACTGGTTCGCCTTACTTCTCAACTGATACAACTTCTGCATTACGTGCTGCGGAAATTAATGCTGATGTCATTTTAATGGCTAAAAATGGTGTTGATGGTGTTTATAATGCTGACCCTAAATTAGTTGCTGATGCTATTAAATTTGAACATTTGACACATATGGATGTTATTACCAAAGGCTTGCAAGTAATGGACAGTACGGCTTCAACAATGTCAATGGATAATCATATTCCACTTGTTGTTTTCAACATGAATGAAGCTGGAAATATTACACGTGTCGTTCGTGGTGAAGAAATCGGAACAACGGTTGAATAAGATTTACTTACAAAAAAGTTGTCAGTAAATTTATTCATTAAAAAATTACTGATGGAAATACTAGCATATTCGTAAACGCTGAAGCGTCAACGACTATCCTATGATGGAAATACTAGCATAACTGTAATCATTAAAACACTAACACTTATCTCTGACAAAGTTTCTGTCAGTAAAATAAATAGAAGAATTAAAAAAAGAAAAAGGAAATAAAATGGCAAACGAAATTGTTACAACAGCTCAAGACCGGATGAAACAATCATTAGGAAGTTTACAACGTGATTTAGGACATATCCGAGCTGGTCGTGCCAACGCAAGTCTTCTTGACCGTGTTCAAGTTGTTTACTACGGCGCACCAACACCACTCAATCAATTAGCGTCAATCACAATTCCAGAAGCGCGCGTATTGATGGTTACTCCTTTTGATAAATCAATCTTGAAAGATATTGAAAAAGCATTGTATGAATCAGATCTTGGGATTACACCAGCAAATGATGGTTCTGTGATTCGTTTAGTTATCCCAATGTTGACAGAAGAACGCCGTCGCGAACTTGTCAAAGAAATGGGTAAATATATTGAATCAGCAAAAGTAGCAATCCGTAATATCCGTCGTGATGCAATGGACACTGCTAAGAAATCAGAAAAAGCAAAAGAAATCACTGAAGATGATCTTAAAGATCTTGAAAACAACATTCAAAAAGTGACTGATGACGCGGTTAAAGAAGCAGACCGTCTTGCATCAATTAAAGAAAAAGAATTGTTGGATATCTAAGTAGAACAATCTAACAAATAAAGTAATCTGTAAAAGCATTAACGGCTCCATTGAGCCGTTTTTACATCAAAAATCTGTCAGGATGGATAAATTTGAGAGAACTAATCAAACTTAGAGAGCAACCATCTTATCTCAAAGAAGCAATTCGATTTTTTCAGGAAAAATGGGGAAATACGGACAGTAACCCTGTATATGATGACTGTTTGAAGCATAGTTTAGAGAGTAACAAAAAGATTCCTCAGTGGTATCTGATTGTTGATGAAGGAAAAATTATTGCGGGTTGTGGACTGATTAGCAATGATTTTATTAGTCGAATGGACTTATACCCTTGGCTTTGTGCACTTTATGTTGAAGAAAAATTTCGAAATCAAGGTCTTGCTGGTCTGTTGATTGAAGCAGTAAAAGAAGATTGCAGAACTTTTGATATTGATAAACTTTATCTTGCAACGGATTTTGCTGATTTCTATGAGCACTTTGATTTTCATTATCTAGCTGACGGCTATCATCCTTGGGGTGAAAAATCACGGATTTACGAAGGAAATATCAATTAAACAGAGACAAATAGTCTCTCAATCACATTTTATAAAGAGGTACAAATGAGTATTATTGGACAAACAATCTCCGCGATAATCGTGGAAGAAAGTGAACGTTTCTATTTTCTCCAAAAGGGAGAAGATTTATTACGTTTAGATAAAACAGAAGGTGAACATACAGTTGGCGATGTGGTAACTGGTTTTGTTTATGTGGATAAAGATGACCATCGTCGTTTGACGACTTTGGAACAAAAAGCAACAAATGAGCATTATGGTTGGGGAACGGTAACAGCTGTACGTAAGGACCTTGGTGCCTTTGTTGACACAGGTTTACCAGGAAAAGATGTGGTCGTCTCTCTTGATGATTTGCCACTCGAAAAAGACCAATGGCCAAAAGTTGGTGACCAACTTTATGTGAAATTAATTATTGACAGAAAAGAGCGAATTTGGGGTCATTTAGCATGGCATGAAGATTTCTGGAATCTTGCAGGTCCTGGTTATGATAACATGCAAAACCAAGATTTACGAGCAATTGTTTATCGAAATAAAGAATCAGGAACATTTGTTTATTTGCCTGACAACAATATGCTAGGATTTATTCATCCAAATGAACGTTTCTCAGTTCCACGTGTCGGCCAAGAACTTCAAGTTCGTGTTATTGGTTTTAGAAAAGAAGACCGTAGTCTAAATCTGTCAGCAAAACCACGTGCTTATGAAATGCTTGATGCTGATAGCCAAATGATTTTAGCTTATCTTCAATCAATGGGCGGGAAAATGGCATTTAATGACAAATCAAATCCAGATGAAATAAAAGCAACTTTTGGAATCTCAAAAGGACAATTCAAAAAAGCGCTTGGTGGTTTGATGAAAGCTAAAAAAATCAAACAAAGTCCAGAGGGAACAGAATTAATCGGAGAATAATTTACTAACAGCTTCTTTAGAAATACTAAGCTTAATTTAAAAGCATTTGTCAGTAAATTCTGTCAGTCTTATGACTTATAAAAATTTCTGTCAGTAAAAAAGTAGCTTAATTGGCTACTTTTTTTTGAGCTATGCTATAATATTTCACAAGACAAACAAAGTGAAGGAGAAATAATGGCAACAGAAAGAGCAATATTTGCAGGTGGATGTTTTTGGTGTATGGTTCAACCTTTTGAAGAACGAGAAGGGATTTTATCTGTGATAAGTGGCTATACAGGTGGAAATGTTGAAAATCCAACTTATGAACAAGTAAAAAAACACTTGACTGGTCATACAGAAGCAGTAGAAATTATTTTTGATAATAGTAAAATTACCTATCAAAGTCTTGTTGAACTTTATTGGACACTCACGGACCCAACAGATGCTTTTGGTCAATTTGAAGACCGTGGGGATAACTATCGTCCAGTCATTTTTGTTGAAAACGAAGAACAAGAAAAAATTGCCAAAGAAAGCAAAGCGCAATTGCAAGCCAGCGGAAATTTTGATTCACCTATTGTGACAAGTATTGAAACCGTTCAAAAATTCTGGCCAGCAGAAGACTACCATCAAGGATTTTACAAAAAAAATCCAGAAGATTATGCCCAATCAAGTAAAATTCGTCATGATTTTTTGGAAAAACAATGGAAAAAATAATTAATTTTCCGACTTAATGATAATAGAAAGAGAAAATGACTTTTTATAATTACCTTATGCGCCATCGTGCACCAGTAGAAAAAGATGATGCAACTCGTCTTGCAAATTTAGTTTTTCAAGACCCGCTTTTTCCAAAACAGTCTAAAGATTTCGATGAAATTTCGACTTATTTAGAAACCCAAGCCCCATTTTACTTTAATCTTACCCTGTTTGATAATATTTGGGAAAGTTATTTAGAAGCTTAAATTAAAGTAATTTGGAAATATTTTCTAAAAAAAATAGAGTTGACTCACTCTATTTTTTTTTGTAAAATTTTTAAGCAAAATCATCTTCTAATTTCTCCTTATCCAAAAGTTTAATCATTCGTCCTTGACGGCTAATAATTTTATTTTCTTCAAAAACCTTGATTTTACGTGAAATTGTTTCTGGACTGGTTCCGATATAATTGGCAAGCTCCTTGAGTTTCATTGGAATTTCAAAATAAATGCTATCAGAAGTGGCAGATAGATTCAAAAAGTAATGTGCAAGACGTGCTTCAACATCATCTAGTGCCAAAAATCCTGCTTGGTGCTCAGCAGCTAGATATTTTTTAGCATTAAGTTTTAAAAGTTGTAATGAAAGACTAGGATAAGTCGTTAATAATGTCTCAAAATCAGATTGACGCAAGAAACAAATCGTAGAATCAATCATGGCCTGACCATAAAGTTGTCCGTTGGTCACGCCAAGTAAGGCTCCTTCGCCTTCATAATCACCTGCTTCGATGATTCTTAAAAGTTGCTCTTTACCACTTTGTGAAAGTTGTGAAATTTTAAGTGCACCTTGAGCTACAATGACTAATAAAGGTTCTTTGTCAGGGCTAATAATAATTTCACCTTTTTTAATTTTTTTGTGTTCAACAATTTTTTCGACCTTAGTTAAATCTTGTTCAGCAAGTTTTTCAAAGAGTGGAACTAATTGGACGCAATGATGATTATCTAAAGTCATTTTATTCTCCTTATTTGAGTAGATATTTTTCCTGAAAGATTTTCTTTAATTATAACCTTATTTTTAGTCATTTGCGACAGTGAAATTTTTGGATAGTATTTTTTTATGAGGAATTAAACGCATTGCGTTGAGAATAACCAATAAAATACTTGCTTCATGGACAAACATTCCAGTCGCCATATTGACATATTGTCCAATAAATCCTGAACTATTCCCCAAGATTAATCCGGAAAGAAGAAAGATTACAACAAAGAGAGCAATTAAATTATTTTGTCTCATATTTTTCCTTGTACTTTTTGCAAGGGAATGAGCATAAGAAAGGTTATCAAAATTAGAACTCATAAGGACAATATCCGAAGTTTCAATGGCGATGTCAGTCCCAGATGACATTGCGATTCCCACATCGGCAAGGGCAATACTAGGGCTATCATTAATACCGTCGCCTATAAATGCCACTTTTTTACCAGCTAGTTTATAGTCTTGCACGATTTTTGCCTTGTCTTCAGGTAGGAGATTAGCGTAAACCTGACTGATTCCCACTTGTTGTGCAATTGATTGAGCGGTACTTTCATTGTCGCCTGTCAGCATTATCAGCTCTTTAATCCCTTGTTTTTTGAGTCTGGTCAATGTTTCTTTTACATTTGGTCGGATTTTGTCAGTAATTCCATAAAGTAAACGCACCTTATCATCAGCAATTAATACTGTTGAAAGTCCATGTTTTTGAAGTTTCATTAAATCATTTTTTTGTTGAGCGTTTAAAAAAATTTGATGATTCTCAAGGAGTTTTTCGTTTCCAATCAATAAATGGTCAGCAGAAATCCCCTGTCCTTTTATGACTTCGATATTTTGAAGAGGTACTTTAGTAAATTCACCGATTTCATCAATGATTGCTTTAGCTAAAGGATGATCTGATTGACTTTCAAGCATAGCGACCTGGTTGATAAGTTCGGTAGAAGCGCCATAATTTTTAGTAATGGAGACCTGAGTCTTTCCTTTGGTAAGTGTTCCCGTTTTGTCAAAAAGAAGCAGGTCAGTCTGACTAAAATTAGTCATGATATTTCCACCTTTAATTAAAATTCCCTTTTTGGCTCCATTCCCTATCCCTGCGACATTACTGACAGGAGGTCCAATGACAAGGGCACCCGGACAACCTAAAACTAATAAAGTAATTGCCAACTTGATATCTTGACTGACAATGAAAATTAAAAAAGAGAGAACTAAAACACTAGGAGTATAATATTTTGCGAAACGGTCAATAAATTTTTCAGCAGAGGATTTTGTATCTTGAGCTTCTTCCACTAATTCAATAATTTTACCAAAGGTGGTATCCTCTCCTACCTTTTCAGCTTGAATCAAAAGACTTCCATTTTCAAGAAGTGTTCCAGCAAAAACCTTATCTCCGACTCCTTTTTTTATTTCAGCGGACTCCCCACTAATACTTGATTCATTGACAAAACCAGCCCCCTCATAAATAGAGCCATCTACAGGAATTTGAGCGCCAGTTTTTACTAATAATTCGTCATTAATCTTGACATCATCAATATCAATGACTTCTCCAGAAATCCGAAGAGCGGTCGAGGGAGTAATTTCTGTCAAAGATTTAATGGAAGAACGTGTTTTTTCTAAAGTTTTCTTTTCCAAAAAAGCTCCGAATGCGAAAAGAAAAGTAACAATTGCTGACTCCTCATACTCTTGAATAAAAAGAGCAGCAATAACAGCAATTGATACCAATAATTCAATTGAAACTTGTTTGAATTTAAGTGCTTGGACTGCTTGAAAAGCAATTGGGACAAGACCAATAAATGTAGCTAATAAGAGTGCAAAGGCCCAAAGAAAATAAGAATTCAAAAGATATTTTCCACTATAAGCGATTAAAATTAATAAGGCTGAAAGACCAGTTAATTGATTACTATATTTTTTTAGTAAAGCTTGAAGTTTCATGAATTAACCTTTCTTGGTTTGATAGTTCTATTATAGATTACTTGTAACTTAAAAAAATTGATAGCCATCAAGAAAATTAACCTTTCGTAAACAAAGAAAAGTTGACATCAGTCCTTTTTTTTGATAGAATACTCAGGTATGTGAATTTTCACATGCAAGGCGTGGAAGCTGTAAAATACAGCATCATACCACATCACGAAAACAAAATATAAGGAGAATTTATCGTGGCTAAACAAGTAGAAAAACTCGTTAAATTACAAATCCCTGCCGGTAAAGCAACACCAGCTCCACCAGTTGGACCAGCTTTGGGTCAAGCAGGTGTTAACATCATGGGATTCACAAAAGAATTCAACGCTCGTACAGCTGACCAAGCTGGTATGATCATCCCAGTTGTTATCTCAGTTTATGATGACAAATCATTTACATTCATCACAAAAACTCCTCCAGCAGCAGTTCTTTTGAAAAAAGCAGCAGGTGTTCAAAAAGGTTCTGGTGAACCTAACAAAACAAAAGTTGCTTCAGTTACAAAAGCACAAATCAAAGAAATTGCAGAACTTAAAATGCCTGACCTTAACGCGTCATCAGTTGAAACTGCAATGTCAATGATTGAAGGTACTGCAAAATCTATGGGATTCACTGTTACTGACTAAAAATTTAGACGAATTACTTCGTTGACAGAACCCTCACCTACTTAGGTAGGCTTCGGAACCTGTCGCCTCGTACTTCGACTAAATTTTCGAGATTTACATTTTGTAAATTCAGAAAAAGTCACACATGCAATCCACACATTTAGTGGAAGGCTGTTACTCTTGTTGTTATAAAGCACTATTAGTTCATCTGAGCGGCGCGGAGCGAGAAAATATCTTCCTTTGAGCGCAATAGAGCGGACTTTTAAATGCAACAAGGAAGACAGACAACCGATATTACCACAAGGAGAAAATAGAAATGGCTAAAAAAAGTAAAGCATTGCGCGCAGCGATTGAAAAAATCGACGCAACTAAATTATACAGCGTAGAAGAAGCTGTAGCACTTGCAAAAGAAACTTCATTTGCAAAATTTGATGCAACTGTAGAAGTTGCTTACAACCTTAACATCGACGTTAAAAAATCTGACCAACAAATCCGTGGAGCAATGGTATTGCCAAACGGTACTGGTAAAACTGCTCGTGTTCTCGTTTTCGCTAAAGGTGCGAAAGCTGAAGAAGCTACAGCAGCTGGTGCAGACTTCGTTGGTTCTGATGAACTCGTTGCTAAAATCAACGGTGGATGGTTGGACTTCGACGTTGTTATCGCAACACCTGATATGATGGCTGTTGTTGGACGTCTTGGACGTGTCCTCGGACCACGTAACTTGATGCCAAACCCTAAAACTGGTACAGTTACTATGGATGTAACTAAAGCAGTTGAAGAATCAAAAGCTGGTAAAGTTAACTACCGTGCTGACAAAGCTGGTAACGTTCATGTTCCAATCGGTAAAGTTTCATTCGATACAGAAAAACTTGTTGAAAACTTTAAAGCTTTGAACTCTGTAATTGCAGCTGCTAAACCTGCTGCATCTAAGGGAGCTTACATCACAAACCTTTCTGTTACAACTACAATGGGTCCTGGTGTTAAAGTTGATTCTGCATCATTCTAATAACAATAAAAAAAGAGAAAAATATTTTTCTCTTTTTTTATTTATTGTAGAATATAAAAAAACATGCTAGAATGAGGTATGTTATTATTTCTATGGGCTTATACAACAATTATCTTTGCAATTGCCTATCTTTTTCAAGTTCTAAACCTGACGCTGATTGGATTAGAGGTCGTTACCATTCTCATTCTTTTTATCAGTTTTTGGGAAAGTACCAAAGGAAGACATTGGCGAATTATTGGAATGAATATTATTAATATTATATTCATAAGTATTCTATATTTTTCACAACATACCTTTACTTACATTCAACATCATGATGTCGAAAAAATGCTGGTCATAGTTGTTAGTTTTGTCTTGTCCCAATTATTGGGGATTTTCTGGGGGAGACAGTTTTATAAACATCAAGAAAAATCAAAAAAATAAAAGAGTTGAAATTATTCAACTCTTTTATTTATTTGATTAACAAGTTCATTAATTTTTTCAACTCTAGGTTGGATGGAAATTTGAAATTCATCTACTTTTTTTTGAATATCTTTTCCAACTTTTTCTGCTTTGATACCTTCTTCTTGAACGCGTTCCACATTTACTTTCATCGTGTTGACTTCTTCTGACAACTCGCCAATGATATTTTTTAAGTCTTTAAATAATTCAATCATAGTAATGTCCTTTTATTGGCCATTGATTTCTTTAGCAATTTCAGCTAAATCATAATCATGAGCAGTGAATTTTCCAACGAAACCATCATTTTCATCAAAACGAGGAATAAGGTGAATATGAGTATGGAAAACAGTTTGACCAGCGATTTCTTCATTATTTTGTAAAATGTTCATCCCTTTAGCATGAAGATTATTAACAATTTTGTTGGCAATAAAAGGGACTTTGCTGAAAAGTTCAGCTGATTGTTCGCCTGTCATTGAAAGAATGTTGCGATAATGTTTTTTGGGAACCACTAATGTATGCCCTTTAGTTGTTTGAGTGATATCAAGGAAGGCAAGAACATCATCATCTTCATAAATTTTGGTGCTAGGAATTTCACCAGCGATAATTTTGCAAAAAATACAATCTTCCATTTGATAGGTCCTCCAGTAGTAATAATGACTCTTTACTCAAAGTCAAAACTTATAATATACTTAGATTATATTATAAATAAGCTAAAAATCCCAGTAATAATGCTGAAACTTACTAAATCGTAAGGGAATTGCCGAAAAAGGGAAATTCAAATATGTTATAATAAATAAAACTTTTATTTATTATAACTTAAATTTAAGCATTTTTTATTTTATAAATTTGATATAATGTAATGAAAATTATTCTTCTGTTTAGAGAAAGTATGGGGGAGTTTAGGAGTATGGTGAGAAAAAAAGCTAAGAAGAAAAAGAATGCTAATCGGCCACTTGGTTTGATTTTTAAATATTTGCGAGAGTTTTCTAAGTTTTGGTTTGAATATCTTTCGATTTTTGTTGGGGCAACTATAGTCATCACACTTGTTATTATTCCACTTTTAGAATCCATTTCTGAGCTTATTATGCGAGTTAGTGGAATTCCTTATGTTTCTTATAATAATCTTGGAAACTTGCTTCAGCAGCATTTCTTAGGAGTTTTGGGGCTCGTAGTTGTCTTGTTTGTGCTCATATTTTTGGTTTATCTGCAATTCATCGTTCAGTTTCAAGGAATTCGTTTGATTCAGGCGAGAACTTTTAGTTTAAAAAGTTTATTTAGGCAAGTTATTTCGGATCTTAAAAATGTCAGAATTCAACAATTAGTCTTTTTCGTATTTTATTTTCTATTAATTATTCCTTTTGGACGTTATGTTTTTAGTACGCCACTTTTGTCGAAAATTAAAATTCCTGTTTTTACATTTGAATTTTTCTTTAAAAGTTGGCAAAATATGCTAATTTTGTTCCTATTTTATGCTATAACATTTTGGATTAGTACCCGTTTAATTTTGACTCTTCCACTGATGATTTTAAAAGGTCAATCATTGAAAGTAGCAATAAAAGAAAGTTTAAAACGAACAAAAGGAGTTAGAAATTTTTTCAGACTATCTGTTTATTTTGGACTTATCGGTTTATTTAGTATAATAATGCAGGGGCTTCTTTTTATGGGCGGCTACTTTGCCCAAGATTATTTGGATAAAACTTCTTTTGCCCTTGTGGGAGCAGTGTCAATACTGGATTTGATTTGGTTGGGAAGCTCTATTATATCTACCTTGAGTTTGGTCATGCTTTTTAGTTACTTGATGAGAGAAGCTGACTTGGAAGCCTTTGAAATTTCAGAAGTAGTAAAAAAATCTCCGAAAGTTAGAAGAAAATATAAAATAATTTTTTCTACTTTAGCTGTTTTAATTTTTGCTTTAGTGAGCTGGACTTATGTTGAAGGATTTATGGATACTGTCCCTTTAACCATTTCACATCGGGGAGTTGATGAAGAAAATGGGGTGCAAAATACAATTCCAGCCATGGAAGCTACGGCTAAATCAAAACCAGATTATGTTGAAATGGATATTCAGGAAACAAAAGACCATCAATTTGTTGTTTTCCATGATCCAACTTTAAAAGATTTAGCTGGAATTGATATTCCGCCACAAAAACTTACCTTAGCAGAATTGACGAATACAGTTGTTTCGGAAAATGGGAAAAAGGCTTTAATCTCAAGTTTTGATGATTATTTAGCGGCTGCAGAAAAATTTAACCAAAAATTACTGGTTGAGATTAAAGTTTCTCCATTTGATTCTCCAAAGATGGTTGAAAATTTTAGTAAAAAATATGGTGCACGGCTTTTAAAAGATAAGGCTATGATCCATTCTTTAGATTATAATGCCCTTTTAATTGAACAAAAAATTAATCCTAAGATTAAAGTGAGTTTCATCCTTCCCTTCAACTTACTTTTCCCACAAACTAAGATGTCGGCCTATACCATGGAGGCCACAACACTCAATAGTAGTTTTGTGGATAAAGCTCAGGCAAGAAAGCAGATGGTTTTTGCTTGGACGATCAATGACGAAACGGATATGAGAGAACAGATGTTCAATGGAGTAGATGGAATTATTACAGATAATCTTGATGACTTAAAAGAAGTTATCGCCGAGGATGATGATAATCCGAGCTATGCGCAACGTATTTTAAGAATGACTTCAATAATAAATATAGAATAAGATTGAAAAGAGGAATGTATGTTAAAAGTAACAAATCTAACAGGTGGCTATTTGGGGCACCCTGTCTTAAAAGACCTTAATTTTGAAATTAAAGAAGGAGAGTTAGTTGGACTCATTGGTTTAAATGGTGCAGGAAAATCGACGACAATTCAAGAAATTATTGGACTTTTGACTCCTTATTCTGGACAAATTGAATTAGACGGCTTAACTTTACAACAAGATTTAGAAGGCTATCGTAGAAAAATTGGTTTCATTCCAGAAACACCAAGTTTGTATGAAGAATTGACTTTGCGTGAACATATTGAAGTGACAGCTTTAGCTTACGGGATTTCTGTTGACTTGGCTTTTGAACGTGCTGAAAAATTATTAGAAACTTTCCGCTTGAGTGATAAATTAGATTGGTTCCCTGTGAATTTTTCAAAAGGGATGAAACAAAAAGTGATGATTATCTGCGCATTCTTAGTGGAACCTTCGCTCTATATTGTTGATGAACCTTTTATGGGACTTGATCCGCTTGCGATTCAGGATTTGATTGACTTGATGATTGACATGAAAAAATCAGGAAGTTCGATTTTAATGAGTACACATATCTTGTCCACAGCTGAAAAATTCTGTGATAAATTTATTGTTTTGCATGAAGGTCAAGTTGTTGCTTTTGGAACAGTAGAAGAATTACGGACTCAATTTAATCAGCCTAAGGCAAGTTTAGATGAAATTTATCTTGCCTTAACAAAAGGAAATATTCCAAACTCTAAAGAAGTTGTAGAGGCAGGAAAGTCAAATGAATGAAATTTTTAAAAAACGACGTAACCTTTGGTATAAGCAAAATATAAAATATCTTCGTTATGTTTTTAATGACCATTTTGTTTTGTTCCTGATGATTTTATTAGGAGCTTTGGTAGTTCAGTACATTAACTTTCTACAAATTCATCAGCTGAATTTATGGGGCAAAATTATTTTAGTTATTTTGATCAGTTTGGCTAGTCAAATTGTGGGACGTTTGGCAACATTTATTGAGAGTCCAGATAAAGTTTTTTTACTGACAAAAGAAATGGAAGTTCGGGCATATTTAGTAAAATGTTTAATCCGATCTTTGATTATTCCAGCAGTTGTGTCAGCACTTTTGGTTTTGATTGCTGCTCCATTATTAAGATTTAATCCTATTTTCTTAGTCCTTTGGTTCGTCTTACTTGTCGCAATCAAAGCGGCTTGGTTGGCTTACAAAATTTGGTCTTCTCAAAAAAGTGGACTTTTGGATTGGGCTTTCTTGATTGATTTAGAAGAAGGACGAAAAACAGGAACTTTAAGATTATTTTCACTGTTTACGAATGTTAAGGGACTTAAATCACACAGTCATCGTCGGAAATATCTTGATTTTCTACTGACGAAAACAAAAAGAACTTATGAGTATCTATTTACAAGAAGTTTTTTACGCTCAGGAGATTATCTTGGTTTAACGATTCGTTTACTTATTTTGTCAATTTTAGCGATGATTTTTATTAATAATGGAATTGTTGCCATTATTATGGTGGTTGTATTTAACTATTTGCTTATTTTTCAACTTTTATCATTACAAACGGCTTTTGATTATCAACTTTTAACAAGAATTTATCCACTGAAAAAAGCGGCTAAAACAGCTGGCTTACGGGTGCTTATTTTTAGAGTGATGATGTTTGTGACAATTGTTGAATTGATTCTGTCATTAATTTTTGTTCGACCATTTTTCTTGAGTTTGATTATATTACTTACGAACTTTTTACTGACAAAATTTTATGTTAGATTCCGACTTAAAAATAAATAAAAAAGTTACTGATAGAATGTCTGTCAGTAACTTTTTTATTTATAATTTGATAATTTTTGTGCCATGAACATAATTTGTTCCGGTTAATTGAGCGAGGTTTTCAAAGTTTTCAGCATTGACACCCCCACCAATAATAATGTTAATTTTACCCTTAGCATAGTCAATGAGACTTTTAAGTTTGTCAGTATTTAAGGGTTGGTCAAGTGGCCCACCGTGCGTCAAAATTTTATCTACGCCAAATTCGACAAGTTGGTCAATTGCTTTTTCTTGATCAGTGACTTCATCAAAAGCCATGTGGAAAGTGATTGGGAGCCCTTGTGCGGCAATACTCACTGTTTCAAGTGCGTCAGTATCTATTTCATTGCCAGGAGTAAGGGCACCAAATACAATGTTTTGGGCACCAGCTTCAACAGCTTTAAGGGTGTCAGTTTCAATAATTTTAAGTTCATGAGAATTATAAACAAAATTACCACCGCGAGGACGAATCATGACAGCAAGAGTTGTCTTACTTTCGGCAACATATTTGGCAGCTTCTTCAATGACACCATAAGAAGGAGTGGTTCCTCCAACGGCGAGATTGTCACAAAGTTCAATTCTCTCAACGCCGGCTTGAAGCGCTTGAGGAATTTTGGTAAAATTTTCAAGGCAAAGTTCTCGGATAATCATAATTTCTTCCTTTCATCTACTAAAAATATTATAACATGATTATCTTGTTTAACTTAAAAAAATTACAAGAATTATTTTGAATAAAAAGAATGAAAGTGATTATGCTAGAATAGAACTATGTTAAAAAAAATTGAAAAAGCTTATTTACTTTTAGAAGAAAATGTGGAAATGTTGAGATGTCCAATTTGTCATGGAAAATTTCAATTGGCAGCCTATGCCTTAAAATGTGAAAATAATCATACTTATAATTTAAACAAGAAAGGTTATGTTAATTTTTTACAAACAAAAGCTGACACAGAGCATTATACGCGTAAAATGTTTGAACCACGTAGACGCCTAATTCAAGCAGGAATGTATCAAAATTTACTGACAGAAATTCAAAAATCAT
Source organism: Lactococcus sp. FSL K6-0773 (assembly GCF_038006485.1). Classification (NCBI taxonomy): domain Bacteria; kingdom Bacillati; phylum Bacillota; class Bacilli; order Lactobacillales; family Streptococcaceae; genus Lactococcus; species Lactococcus sp. FSL K6-0773. Next base: position 2,194,424 of record NZ_JBBOVF010000001.1, read on the forward strand.
TTGTCAGTGGAAATTTACTTGATGTTGGAACAGGTGAAGGTTCATTTTTAGAACTCCTAGAGGGTGCGGGGGCGAAGTTTGCTTTTGATATTGCTAAAGATGGAATTGAAATGGCAACCGAATTAGATACGGAAAGTTTTCTGTCCTTAGCTGATTTAACTAATCTCCCTTTTGCTGACGAAAGTCTGTCAGTAATTTTGAATATTTTTACGCCTTCAAATTATGCAGAATTTCATCGAGTTCTGACAGAAAATGGCCGGGTCATTAAAATTATTCCTGACAGAAATTATTTACGTGAGTTGCGAGAAGTTTATCAACTTCCAGTTGATTATGATAATCAAGCAGTTATTGAGCGTTTTAAAGAAGAATTTCCTAAGAATACTCAACAAACAATTGATTATACTTTTGAAATTCCAGAAAATTTGCGTCAAGATTTCTTATTGATGAGTCCATTAGAATGGTCAGTTTCTGAGGAAAGAAAAAAATTTGCAAAGGAAAATCCGCCAAAAACAGCGAGAATTCATGTGCAAATTTTAATTGGAATAAAATAAAAAACTGTCTATTAGGCAGTTTTTATTTCATCATAAATTTAATCGCTTTAGCAATTCCTTTTTTCACGGAAATATAAAGAGCAAGCGAGAGAACAATAGAAACTGGAATAGCAATCCAGCTTGCCAATAAACTCACCAAAATGTAAGTAGTAAAAACAAGAAAAATTGAGAAAACAGCAATATTAGTGAAGAAGCTTAATTCTTCAATTCTTTTGTTGACTTGTCTTTGCTCAAAATTTTTACTTTCGTTATAATCGACATATTCTTGCTTCTCATAAAAATCTTTTAAATTCTTTAATTCCATAATTTTCTAGCACTTTCCTATATTATGTAATCAATTATAGTATAAAAAGCAAAGGTTTACGTTACTTGAAATTTAAATTAATTACTATTTAGTTTCGTTTGGGTTAAAATAAAATTAACCTATACTTTTTTATGAATAAATATCATTTTGAGTAGTAAATTTTAGTAAGAGGATAAATTAGAAAAAACGTGTAAGAGAACAATATGATATAATTATCACTATGATTACTATTACTTCTACGGCAGAAAGCCTAGAGCAAGCTAAAGCATTGCTCGAAGCTGGAGTCGACCGTTTATACATTGGTGAAAAAAATTATGGTTTACGCGTACCAACTGCCTTAACCAACGAAGAGATTCAAAAAATTACAGAACTTGCACATGATGCAGGAAAGACAGTGACTGTCGCGGTCAATGCTCTGATGCATACAGAGATGATGGCAAAAATAAAAGATTTTTTAGATTTCTTAGTTGAAATTAAAGCTGACCGAATTGCAGTAGGCGATGCGGGTGTGATTTTTGTTTTGCAACGTGATAAATATGAGTTACCATTTACTTATGATGCCTCAACCATGGTTGCTTCTGCCCGCCAAGTTAATTTTTGGGCCAAACAAGGGGCAATTGAAGCTGTTCTTGCACGTGAATTGCCAAAAGAAGAACTTGCTGATATGACCGATGAACTAGCTGTACCAGGCGAAATTTTAGTTTATGGTGCAACAGTGATTCATCATAGCAAACGTCCATTGGTGCAAAACTATTATAATTTCATCAAGACTGAAGAAAAAGGCAAAGACAGAGAAAGAAATCTTTTTGTCTCTGAACCTAAGAAAGTTGATACACATTATTCAATCTTTGAAGATAATCACGGGACGCATATTTTTGCTAATGATGATTTAGATATGATGACAGAACTTTCAGATTTAGTAGCAATGGGTTATGACCATTGGAAATTGGATGGAATTTTTACTCGTGGTGAAGATTTTGTAGCGATAAGCAAACTTTTTGTAGAAGCTAAAAAGCTGATTGAAGCAGGCGAATTTACAGAACTTAAGGCTTTCCAACTAGATGAAGAAATCCGAAAAATACATCCTGCAGGACGGACATTATCACACGGTTTCTATGATTTGGACAAAGATGCCATTAAATAAAAAAAGAAAAGAAGTTGTTCATTTACTGACAGCTTTTTTTTGATGAAAAACTATTGTCAAAGGTTCGTAAATCATTTATAATTAATTTTAAATAAAATTCATAAAAATTTAAATTAACTCTTTAGGAGAGAAAATAATGATTAAATTTCAAAAATATTTTTTTCCGTTGCTGATACTGATTGTCTGGCTCATTATTTTGTTCTTTGATCCAGGAACAAGAGAAAAAATAATTTTGACGCTCATATTGATTATTGGGGTACTTATTCTTTTCGTTATAAATGATATGAGAAAATCAGGAAAATAAAGTTGAAATAGAGGATTTACTGACAAAAATGCAAGAAGCTTTATCAATAATTCTGTCAGTAAAAATGAGAGATAAGCAACATAATGTCAAAGAACTTTGTCACATTTGAAGGTTTAAATTTGGCAAGAAATCCTGTAAAATAAAGAAACAAAGAAGTTTTGGCTCGCAAATTTACTGACAATAAATTTGACTAAGATTTTTCTTTTTGGAGCCTTTTCAAAATACTTACAATCTTGAAAATTGGAGAATTGAAACATGTCAATTACAAAAACACGTCCAGAGGTGCTTGCACCAGCAGGAACACTCGAAAAACTAAAAGTCGCTATTGATTATGGCGCAGACGCAGTATATATTGGTGGACAGGCCTATGGCTTACGTTCACGCGCAGGTAATTTTACCTTTGAAGAAATGGCTGAAGGGGTCGCTTATGCAAGTGCCCACAACGCTAAAGTTTATGTAGCAGCCAATATGGTGACACATGAAGGGAATGAAAAAGGGGCGGGCGAATGGTTCCGTACATTACGTGATTTAGGAATTTCAGCGGTTATCGTTTCTGACCCTGCTTTGATTGCCATCTGCGCTGCTGAAGCACCAGGTTTGGCCATTCACTTGTCAACCCAAGCGTCTGCTACTAACTATGAAACCTTAGAATTCTGGAAAAATTTAGGACTTGAACGCGTAGTTTTAGCGCGTGAAGTTTCTGTAGAAGAGTTAAGAGAAATTCGTCAACATACTGATGTTGAAATTGAAGCTTTTGTTCACGGAGCCATGTGTATTTCATACTCAGGACGTTGTGTCTTGTCAAATTATATGAGTATGCGTGATGCTAACCGCGGTGGATGTTCACAATCTTGCCGTTGGAAATATGATTTATATGATATGCCATTTGCTGGCGAGAGAAAATCGATTACTGGTGAAGTCACTGAAGAATTTTCAATGTCAGCCGTTGATATGTCAATGATTGAACATATTCCTGATATGATTGAAAATGGAGTTAATTCGCTTAAAATCGAAGGAAGAATGAAATCAATTCACTATGTTTCAACAGTTTCTAACGTTTATAAAGCAGCTATTGATGCCTATTTGGAATCACCAGAACGTTTTGAAGAAATAAAACCAGCCTTAGTTGATGAATTATGGAAAGTAGCTCAACGTGAATTAGATACTGGCTTTTATTATGGAACGCCTGATGAAAATAAACAACTCTTTGGGGTTCGTCGTAAAATTCCTGAGTACAAATTCGTCGGAGAAGTTGTTGACTTTGATGCTGAAACAATGGTAGCTACAATTCGTCAAAGAAATGTTATTACAGAAGGTGACCAAATTGAATTTTATGGTCCAGGATTCCGCCACGTGGAAACAATGGTCAAAAATCTTCGTTTGGCAGAAACAGATGAACATATTGACCGTGCACCAAACCCAATGACCCTTTTACATATTGATGTTCCTTTTGCGGTTAAAGCAGGGGATATGATTCGTAAAAATGGCTCAGGTTTGATTAATCTTTATGATAAAAAAACAGGTCTTGCTAAAACAGTACGAGCTTAATAAAAATAAAAAGAGAATTTTTTCTGAAATTCTCTTTTATGTCATTTTAGGACTGATAATTTCAGAATTGTCAAACTTCTATTTTTTATAAAATTAAGGCAAAGTGCTATAATCAAAGAAAGAAGATAAAGAAAACAAGGCTTGACTTTATTCTCTTTAAGTAGTCTTTAAAATTCATTTTATACAAAGGAGTCCCAATGATAAAAGCAATTGCCTTAGAAAATGTTTGGTTAAATTTTTCAGATGAAACAAAAGCGGCTTTCAAGAAAAATAAAGCTTACCAGTTTCAATTTAAAAAAGAAGAAGAGCTGACAGAATCAGATTTTCTGGAAACAGAAGTATTAGTTGGTCTGCCAAAGCCTGATTTATTAGCAAAATATAAAAATTTAAAATGGCTCCAACTTTTATCAGCTGGAACCAATGGTTATACTCAAGGAGCAAATTTTCCTCAAGAGGTAGTTTTGACAAATGCAACAGGAACTTATGGACTTACGATTTCTGAGCATTTACTAACAATGGCTTTCGTTCTTCTAAGAAAATTTGACCTTTATCAAAAACAACAAGAAAAAGAAATCTGGGAAAATATTGGTCAGATTCAATCTATTTATGGCTCAACAGTATTGGTTCATGGTTTAGGTGATATTGGAAGTCACTTTGCACAAAAGATTCAAGCTTTGGGAGGTCATGTCATTGCAGTCAAACGAACTGTTTATGGTGATGAAGAATTTGCTGATGAAGTCTATGCCGAAACTGACCTAGACAAAGTTTTACCGAGAGCTGATATTATTGCTTCAAGTGTCCCTGGGACCCATGAAACTTATAAATTATTTAATCAAGAAAAATTTGATTTAATGAAAGAAAATGCTATTTTCCTAAATGTTGGTCGGGGAACAAATGTCGATTTAGAAGCCTTGTGTGATGCTCTTGAGTCTAAAAAAATTGCTGGGGGAGGAATTGACGTGACCGACCCAGAACCATTGCCTAAAGGTCACCGGGCTTGGCATACAGAAAGACTATTAATCACTCCTCATGCTTCTGGCGGTTATACTCTTCCTGAAACATGGCGTCGCTTTATGAAAATATTGGAAAAAAATCTCGATGCCTATGCAAATGGTAAGGAATTGACAAATATTGTTGATATGAAAACAGGATATAAACGAAATGCTCACAAATAATATTTCAAAATCAAAATTAAGTGGAAAAAATATCGGTATTTATTTTGGAACTTTTGCTCCTCTACATACGGGGCATCAGCAACAAATCTATAAATGTGCGAGTTTGAATGACGGGGTCTTGCTTGTCGTTTCTGGTTATGATAATGACCGTGGTGCTCAAATTGGCTTACCTCTTGAGAAACGATTTCGTTATTTGCGTGAAGCTTTTAATGATGAAGAAAATATTAAAGTTTCGATGCTTAATGAAAATGATTTACCAGAAATGCCTAATGGTTGGGACGAATGGGCAAATCGTTTATTTGAATTGATTCATCATAATACATTGGAGAGAGATTTATCAGTCACTTTTTATGTCGGCGAATTAGAATACGCAGCAGAATTGAAGAAACGATTTCCAGCTGACGGGAATCAATATGCTGTTGAAATTGCTGACAGACATGATATTTCACTATCAGCCACACAAATTAGAGAAAATCCGCAGGAATACTGGACTCACATTAATCGCGTCTTTAGAAGACATTTTTCGAAAATTGTAACCGTCATGGGTTCAGCTTCAACAGGTAAATCAACCCTTGTTCGCCGTTTGGCACGTTCCATTAATGCCCCGTTTTCAGAAGAATACGCTAGAGAATATGAAGAAGCTTTTAATATTGATGATGATGAGTTGAAAATGGATGACTATGCTCGAATGATTACAGGTCAATATGATGCAAATTCTCGCGAAGTCAATTCGCCTGCTAACCAAGGAATTGTCTTTTTAGATACTGATGCCATTGTGACCAGAGTGTACGCTAAATTATACTTACCTAGAGAAGATTTCGAACAGCTTGAACCTCTATTCAAGAAAACAATTGCCGATGAACGAATGGATTTAATTTTAGTCATTCCACCAATTACAGAATATATTGATGACGGCTTTCGTCATATGGAATGGGAAGAATCACGTCATGAATTCCATGAAGAATTGATGCGTCAATTAGCTGAGTTTGGTTTAATGGATAAAGTTGTTATTTTAGATGACGAAGGAGACCATAGAGACCAAGAAGGTTATTTAACACGTTATCATCATGCAATTGATGCTGTTCACGAATATACTGGTGTAAAAATTGACCGATTGAGCTATTAGTTTTACTGACAGCTTTATTTAGAAAATAAAAAGTTACTGACAGATTTGTCAGTAACTTTTTTATTCTTTATAAGAGCTTTTCAATCTTAATTAATTCTTCGTCAGTAAATTTCAAATGTTCTAAAGCTGCCACATTTTCAATGATTTGTTGCGGACGGCTTGCGCCAATTAAAGCAGAAGTGATGCCTTGAACCTTGTCATCTCTTTCTCGTAAAACCCAGGCCAAGGCCATTTGAGCTAAAGATTGTCCACGACTTTGAGCCAAATCATTAAGCGCTTGGACTTGTTCCAATCTTTTTTTCGTAAGACTGTCATCATGCAAAGTTGCATAATGAGGATCACGCATTCGCGAATCTTCAGGAATACCATGTAAATATTTTTCGGTTAAGAGCCCTTGGTACAAAGGTTTAAAGGCGATTATTCCTATCCCCGCCTCCGTCAAAGTTTCTTGCAAATCATCTTCAATCCATCGATCTAGCATTGAATAACGAGGTTGATGAATCAAGAGTTTAAAGCCTAACTTTTCAGCTGCTAAGACCGCAGCTTCGGTTTCTTTGGCGGAATAATTGGACAAACCTACATAAAGTGCTTTTCCGCTATCCAGAGCGCTCTTTAAAGCCCCCATTGTTTCTTCAATCGGTGTATTTGGGTCAGGACGATGTGAATAAAAAATATCAACATAGTCAAGTCCCAAACGCTCCAAAGATTGATCAAGACTAGCCAGCAAACTTTTTTTGCTGCCCCAGTTTCCATAGGGTCCAGGCCACATTGGATAACCAGCTTTAGTTGAGATAATTAACTCATCACGTAGTTTTTGGAAATCTTCTTTCAAAATACGACCAAAATTACGTTCTGCCGAACCAGGTTCTGGCCCATAATTATTGGCCAAATCAAAATGAGTAATTCCTAAATCAAATGCCGTATGAATCATGTCCCTCGCATTTTCAAAATCATCTACCGAACCAAAATTATGCCAGAGTCCTAATGAAAGGGCAGGCAATAATAAACCAGAATTTCCAGCTGGGCGATAAATCATGTGGTCATAACGAGTGGGATTGGGAATATAAGTCATTACTTTCTCCTTAAAAATAGAAATAAAAACGATTTCAGGGAATTATAGCAAATGTAAGCGTCAAATGTTATAATTTTAGGATAGAAAACATTTTTTGATAACAACAAGCGAATCAATGGAGTAAAAATATGTCCAATTTAACCAATGCTGAATCCTATACTTGGCAAATTATTCAAGAAAACTATGAGAAAATTCCACAATTATCAATTTCAGAATTGGCAGAATTGGCTCATGTTTCTCTCTCAACTGTCAATCGAACAGTAAGAAAAAAAGGTTTTGAAGGTTATGGTGAATTTAGATATTCAATTCGTGAGAAAAAACTTCCTGAAATCAATGGTTTTTCCAAAGAAGTCTTGGGGGCTATTGCTAAAAATCAAGAAGAACTTTTGAAAACAATAGAAAATATCTCTGCTGAAGAAATTGAAAAAGCTGTGGAGTTGATTCAAGAATCAGAGGAAATCTTAATTTTTTCACGAGGCTTATCAACAAACGTTGCTGACGAACTGATGAAAAAGTTGCAACTTTTCCGTAAGCCCGTCAGTTTGCATGATGATTCAAAATACATGGCTTACTATGCCCGTTTTGTTAATGAAAAAAGCCTAATCATCGTTTTATCACTTTCAGGAGAAACAGTAGAAATTTTAAATGCTCTAAATATTGCCAAAGGACAAAATCCCAAAATATTATCCTTAACTGTTAATGCTAATACCAGTCTGACCAATCTTTCGGATATAAGTTTGATTGGTTACAAGAGTAGTCTTGAGGTGAATTATTTTGATTTAGATGTTCATAGTAGACTCTCATTATCCATTTTATCAAGAGTTCTAATTGATGCTTACTCCATTTATACTTTAAAACAATAATGCTTCGATATCAAGTCATATCGAGCTTTTTTTTATAAAAAGAGCAAAATAGAAAGGGTTTCCAAAAGATAAGCTAAAATTGGAAACCCTTTCTTAAATCAAAGTGTTATACTCTAAATGTGAGCGATCTCAAAATGAAATTGAAGACTGTTTCGCTTTTAAAAACTTATCCAAAATAAAAGTTTTCCCAACCAAGGATTACTCGTTTCAAAAGGCAAAACAGTAGCTTTGTAGATTTACTTATGAATTAAGTAGATTTAGTATAAAGGAGGATTCCCATGAAAGAGGGAAAAATGAAACAACGTTTATCGTACGCTTTTGGTGCATTAGGACATGATGTTTACTATTATTCAATTAGTACATTCTTCATCGCCTTTGTAACGGCACAAATGTTTGCTGGAACACCACATGAGGATGCGATGATTGCTTTAGTCACTAGTTTAGTCGTTATTATTCGTTTAATCGAAATTATTTTTGACCCAATCATTGGTTCAATTATTGATAATACCCACACAAGATGGGGAAAATTTAAACCTTGGTTGGTTGTTGGTGGGATTATGTCATCTTTGATGATTATGCTCATGTTTTCAGACTTCTTCGGACTAGCAAAAAGTGATAATCGTACATTATTTGCCATTGTCTTCATCATTGCCTTTATTATTCTTGACGCCTTTTATTCATTCAAAGACATTGCCTTCTGGTCAATGATTCCAGCGCTATCAGAAAAAAATTCTGAACGTGAAACACTTGGAACTTTCGCCCGTTTTGGCTCAGCAATTGGTGCGCAAGGGGCAACTATTTTAGCGATTCCAATCACAATTTTCTTTACTAAAGGTGGACATGCTCAAGGAGCAAGAGGATTCTTTGCTTTTGGTGTTATTGCCGCTTTGGTCCAAGGAATTTCGGCTTTGGTAACCGCTTGGGGAACTAAAGAACAAAAATCAGTTATTCGTCAAGAAGGAACCAAAACAAATACATTGGATGTATTTAAAGCGCTCCTAAAAAATGACCAATTAATGTGGTTGTCACTTTCATATATTTTATTTGCCATTGCTTATGTGGCAACAACAGCAACTTTGATTTTGAACTTTACTTTTGTTATTGGAAATGCTAGTCTTTATTCAATTACAGGAATTGTCGGATTCATTGGTTCAATCATTCTCGTCCCAATGTTTCCGATTTTAGCTAAAAAATTTGGACGACGCAAAGTTTTGACTGGAGCAATCATTTCAATGCTTCTTGGTTATCTCTTGTTCGTTTTAGGAAGTTCAGTAGCAATGACTGTTGCTGGATTAATCTTCTTAACTGCCCCCTATCAACTTGTTTTCTTGTCAGTATTAATGACAATTACTGACTCGGTAGAATATGGTCAATGGAAAAATGGAGTACGTAATGAAGCCGTAACGCTTGCCATGCGTCCATTGCTTGATAAAATTGCCGGCGCTTTCTCAAATGGTATCTATGGATTTGTGGCAATTTCAGCCGGAATGACAGGTTCAAAATATATCGCTGGACACACTTACGGTGTGGCAACATTTAAACTCTACTCATTTGTAGTTCCAGCCATTTTGATGATTATCGCTTTAGCAGTTTATTTATTCAAAGTTAAATTGACTGAAAAACGTCACGAAGAAATTGTTGCAGAACTCGAAGAACGTTTAAAATAGGTAAATAATTTACTGACAGCTTTTGTAAGATAGAAAATAAAAAGATGAAATTTGTTTAAACTGTCATCAGTAAATCTGTCAGTAGAATTTTTAAAATTTGATTAAAGGTCATTATAGTTAGGAAATATCATGGAAATTAAAATAAGAGATTTTGGCTTAGGAAGTGACTTAATTAGTCTAACCAATAAAGCAGGTGTCACAATTTCTTTTACAAATCTGGGCGCTCGGATTGTTGACTGGCAAAAAGATGGAAAGCATCTGATTCTAGGCTTTGATTCAGCTAAAGAATATTTAGAAAAAGATGCCTATCCTGGTGCAACTGTTGGACCTACAGCAGGAAGAATTAAGGATGGTTTGGTCAAAATTTCTGGGAAAGATTATATCTTAAATCAAAATGAAGGCCCTCAAACCTTACATGGTGGGGAAGAAAGTATTCATACTAAACTTTGGACATATGAAGTTACCGATTTAGGAGCTGAAGTTCAAGTCAAATTTTCCTTAGTTTCTAATGACGGAACAAATGGTTATCCTGGTAAAATAGAAATGTCAGTAACTCATTCTTTTGATGATGACAATAAGTGGAAAATTCATTATGAGGCCATTTCTGATAAAGACACTGTGTTTAATCCAACTGGGCATGTCTATTTTAATTTGAATGGTGATGCTAGTGAATCTGTTGAAAATCATGGACTTCGACTGGCCGCTTCAAGATTTGTTCCTTTAAAAGACCAAACAGAAATTGTTCGTGGTGATATCGTTGATATAAAAAATACAGACTTGGATTTCCGTCAGGAAAAACAATTATCAAATGCCTTCAATTCTAATATGGAACAAGTTCAATTAGTTAAAGGAATTGACCATCCTTTCTTGTTAGACCAGTTAGGACTTGATAAAGAACAAGCTCGTTTAACGCTTGATGATACTTCAATTTCAGTCTTTACCGACCAACCAAGTATTGTGATATTTACAGCAAATTTTGGTGATTTAGGAACTCTTTATCATGAGAAAAAGCAAGTGCACCATGGTGGAATTACTTTTGAATGTCAAGTATCACCTGGGTCTGAGCAAATTCCAGAGCTTGGAGATATCAGCCTAAAAGCGGGAGAAAAATATCAAGCAACCACAATTTACAGCTTGCATACAAAATAAAGAAATAAATTTAGAGGAGAGAAGAAATGTCTATAGTTGTAGAAAATAGTACTGTATTATCAGCATTAACAGAAAAATTTGCAGAAGTTTTTGGAGATACAAAAGAAGTTGAATACTTTTTTAGCCCAGGACGAATTAATTTGATTGGTGAACATACCGATTACAATGGGGGATATGTTTTCCCAGCATCAATTATAATTGGAACAACAGGACTAGCTCGTCTGAGAGAAGATAAAAAAGTCAAACTTTACTCAGAAAATTTTCCTAAATTAGGCGTCATTGAATTTGATTTAGATGAAGTTGAAAAGAAAGATGGTGAGCTTTGGTCTAATTATGTTAAAGGAATGATTGTCATGCTTAAAGGAGCAGGATATGAAATTGACAAAGGTTTTGAATTGTTGATAAAAGGAGAAATTCCTACAGCATCTGGCCTTTCATCATCAGCATCACTTGAGCTTTTAGTCGGCGTTGTTTTGGATGATTTATTTAACTTAAATGTTCCACGTCTTGAATTGGTTCAATTAGGACAAAAAACAGAAAATGATTATATTGGTGTTAATTCTGGAATTTTAGACCAATTCGCTATTGGTTTTGGTGAAGTCAAAAAAGCAATCCTATTGGACTGTAACACTCTAAAATATGAGATGGTTCCTGTTGAACTTCGTGATTATGATATTGTTATCATGAATACTAACAAACCGCGGGCTTTGACAGAATCAAAATACAACGAACGTTTTGCTGAAACACGTGAGGCGCTCAAAAGAATGCAAACGAGATTGGACATTCAATCACTTGGAGAATTATCAAATGAAGAATTTGATGCCAATACTGATTTGATTGGGGATGAAACATTAATTAAACGTGCACGTCATGCCGTTTATGAAAATAATCGAACTAAAATTGCTCAAAAAGCATTTGTTGCAGGTAATTTGACAAAATTTGGAGAACTTCTTAATGCTTCACATGCTTCTTTGAAAGATGATTATGAAGTCACAGGACTTGAACTTGATACCTTAGCAGAGACTGCTCAAAAACAAGCCGGTGTCTTGGGGGCCAGAATGACTGGAGCCGGATTTGGCGGTTGTGCAATCGCTCTTGTTGCTCATGACAATGTTTCAGCCTTTGAAAAAGCCGTCGGCCAAGTTTACGAAGAAGTTGTCGGTTATCCAGCAAGCTTTTACGTCGCTCAAATTGGTTCTGGTTCAACAAAGTTGGATGTTGAATAAATCAAATAATATTTAAAAAATTTTATGAGTGATTTAAGTGAGTTAACATTAAATTAGTGATAGCAAATTCAAGCACTCAAAACTAAGTGCTTGAATTTTGTATTCATTTCCAAAACTCACTAATCAAGACAAAGCAAGAACTTTACTTACAGAAGTAAATTAGAAAGTATTTTATGTCAATTTATCAATCAATTCAAGATTTTATTAGTCTTGCTTTACAAAATGGAACGATTGAGCCACTTGATGAGCTCTATCACAGAAATCAACTTCTTCATTTTCTTGGTCTAAATGATTGGGCAGAAGTCGATAAAGAAGCTCACGAGAAAGATTCCTTGATTTTAATGGACCAACTTTTAGCGATTGCAAATGAAAATAATGTGATTGAAAAAGGACAAGATGAATTTTATGAAGCCGCTCTGATGAATTTTATTACACCACGCCCAAGTAAAATCAATCAAGATTTCTGGGAAAAATATAAGACTTCTCCAGATGCAGCAACTCAATATTTTTATGAACTGGCACAGCAAGTGAACCAAGTAAAAACTCGAGATATTGCACGTAATATTGCCTTTAGTCATTTGACAAAATATGGAAAACTTGAAATAACGATTAATCTCTCAAAACCAGAAAAGGACCCCAAAGCCATTGCGGCAGCTAAATTAGTAAAGGCTTCCTCTTATCCAGCCTGTCAACTTTGTTTGGAAAACGAAGGATTTTATGGCATAGGAAATAAACCTGCTCGTTCTAATCATCGAATCATTCAAGTCTCAATTAACGGCGAAGACTGGGGCTTCCAATATTCTCCTTATGCCTATTTTAATGAACACTCGATTTTACTAAATGCTAAACACCAACCAATGGAAATTAATAAACGTGCTTTTGATAATTTATTGGGATTTCTAGATCAATTTCCTGATTATATGATTGGTTCTAATGCAGATTTACCAATTGTAGGAGGGTCAATTTTGACTCATGACCATTATCAAGCTGGACGTTATGAATTTCCGATGGCAAAAGCTGAACTTCGAGAAGAAATTAAACTTCAACAATTTCCAGAAGTTTCTTGCGGAATTGTGAATTGGCCAATGTCTGTTCTAAGATTATCAAGTAAAAACCAAGTAGAACTTTCAAAAGCTGCAGATGAACTTTTAAAAAAATGGCAAGTTTATAGTGATGAAAGTCTTCAAATCAAAGCTAAAAGTGCTGACGGAAAGCTTCATCATACAATTACTCCGATTGCTCGAATTCGAGAGGGGAAATATGAATTAGATTTAGTTTTACGAGATAATAATACAAGTGAAATTTATCCAGATGGAATTTTTCATCCACATCCAGCCTTACACCATATTAAAAAAGAAAATATTGGATTGATTGAAGTGATGGGACTTGCAATTTTACCAGCCAGGTTAAAGACAGAACTTTTGGAAGTTGAAAAATATCTCTTGAATCAAGAAAATGAGATGTCAGAAATTCACAAACCATGGGCTGAAGAATTGAAAGAAACAGAATATTTTTCAAAAGAAACAGTTCATGAAACAGTTCAGGAAGCAGTTGGAGAAGTATTTGAACAGGTGTTAAAAGATGCCGGAGTATTCAAAGATAATGAAGTAGGACAAAAAGGTTTTTATGAATTTATAAATTTCGTAAATAATTAATTTTCATAAATCAAGAGAGCTTTAAAAAGGAGTTGATAAAATGCCTAAATTAGAAAGCTACAAACGAGTTCACACAGAAGAACTCTACTTTCCTAACGATCAAAAATTATGGAAAGAGCAACAAGAAGCTTTAGTTTTACTGGAAAAGTTTAATCAAACTTCAGTGACTCAGCCAGAGCAACAAATGGAACTTCTAAAAAAATGTTTTCAGAAATTGGGGAAAATTGTTTTATTCAACCCCCTTTTTATGCTAATTTTGGCGGAAAAAATGTTCATTTTGGGACAGAGATTTATGCTAATTTTAATCTAACATTGGTTGACGATACAGATATTTTTGTAGGAAATCATGTCATGTTTGGACCAAATGTTACGATTGACACGGCGACACATCCTGTCTCGCCTGACTTACGTAAACGAGGGGCTCAATATAATAAAAAAGTTTACATTGAAGAAAACGTTTGGCTAGGTGCTGGTGTAATTGTTTTACCTGGTGTTAGAATTGGAAAAAATAGTGTGATTGGCGCAGGGAGTCTTGTAACTAAAGACATTCCAGATAATGTGGTTGCTTTTGGAACTCCTTGTATGGTTAAAAGAAAAATTAATGATTCTGACTTTAAAACTTATGATCATGGAAAAAAGATTGATTTAGATGAGTTCATCTGAAAGGAATGGCTATGATGACAATGATTGATGTACTAGAGCGTAAAGATTGGGAAAATCCAGTAGTTTCAAATTGGAATAGGTTGCCAATGCATACACCTATGGACTTTTTAGAAAAGCAATCACTGAATGGTCTTTGGAATTTTGATCATTTTTCTAGAATTTCAGATGTACCTAAAAATTGGTTAGAACTGACGGAGAGTAAAACGGAAATTATCGTTCCAAGTAATTGGCAAATAGAATTTAAGGATAAAAGCGATGTTCCAATTTATACAAATGTGACTTATCCTATTCCAATTCAGCCTCCTTATGTACCAGAGGCTAACCCAGTTGGAGCTTATAGTCGCTATTTTGATATCACAAAAGAATGGCTTGAGAGCGGTCATGTTCACCTTACATTTGAAGGGGTTGGATCAGCTTTTCATTTTTGGTTGAATGGGGAATACGGAGGTTATTCAGAAGATAGCCGCTTGCCTGCTGAATTCGATATCAGCAACCTGGCCAAAGAAGGTCAAAATTGTTTAAAAGTTCTAGTTTTTCGTTGGTCAAAAGTCACCTATTTTGAAGATCAAGATATGTGGCGAATGTCAGGTATTTTTCGTTCGGTGAACTTACAATGGCTTCCAGATAACTACTTGTTAGACTTTTCTATAAAAACAGATTTGGATGAGGATTTAGATTTTGCAAATGTAAAACTTCAAGCATATGCTAAAAACATGGATGATGCTTGTTTAGAATTTAAGCTTTATGATGACGAACAATTAATTGGAGAGTGTCATGGTTTTGATGCAGAAATTGGAGTAGTCAATCCAAAATTATGGTCAGATGAAATTCCCTATCTTTATCGTTTAGAATTAACTTTAATGGACCGGAGTGGGGCGGTATTTCATAAAGAAACAAAAAAAATTGGTATTCGAAAAATTGCTATTGAAAAAGGACAGCTAAAAATAAACGGGAAAGCACTTCTTGTTCGTGGAGTGAATAAGCACGAATTTACCCCTGAGCATGGTTATGTCGTTTCTGAAGAAGTGATGATTAAAGACATCAAATTGATGAAAGAACATAATTTTAATGCGGTCCGCTGCTCTCATTATCCTAATGATTCACGCTGGTATGAATTGTGTGATGAATATGGATTGTATGTTATGGATGAAGCAAATATCGAAACGCATGGAATGACTCCGATGAATCGTTTGACAAATGATCCGACTTATTTACCATTAATGAGTGAACGTGTTACACGAATGGTTATGCGTGACCGTAATCATCCATCAATTATTATTTGGTCTCTTGGGAATGAGTCAGGTTATGGAAGTAACCATCAAGCTTTATATGATTGGTGTAAATCATTTGATTCTAGCCGCCCTGTTCATTATGAGGGGGGAGATGACGCAAGTAGAGGAGCAACAGATGCCACTGATATCATTTGTCCGATGTATGCTAGAGTAGATAGTCCAAGTATTAATGCGCCTTATTCATTAAAAACCTGGATGGGGGTAGCTGGAGAGAATAGACCACTAATTCTTTGTGAATATGCTCATGATATGGGGAATTCATTAGGAGGATTTGGGAAGTACTGGCAAGCTTTTCGAGAAATTGACCGATTGCAAGGTGGATTCATCTGGGATTGGGTGGATCAAGGTTTATTAAAAGATGGAAATTATGCTTATGGAGGTGACTTTGGGGACAAGCCAAATGATCGTCAGTTTAGCCTTAATGGTCTTGTTTTTCCAAATCGTCAAGCAAAACCAGCTCTTCGTGAAGCAAAATATTGGCAACAATATTATCAGTTTGAATTGGAGAAAACTCCACTAGGTCAAGTTTTTGCCTTTACAGTTACAAATGAGTATCTATTTCGAAGTACTGACAATGAAAAATTATGTTACCAACTGATCAATGGCTTAGAAGTATTATGGGAAAATGAGCTTATATTGAATATGCCTGCTGGAGGGTCTATGAGAATAGACCTGTCTGAGTTGCCTATTGATGGAACAGATAATTTATTTTTGAACATTCAAGTTAAAACAATTGAGAAATGTAATCTTCTTGAGTCTGATTTTGAAGTTGCTCATCAACAATTTGTTCTACAAGAAAAAATTAATTTTACTGACAGAATAGATAGTAATGAAGAAATTACACTTTTTGAGGATGAAGAGCTACTGACCGTACGATCAGCAAAACAGAAATTTATTTTTAATAAAAGCAATGGTAATCTCTCGCGCTGGCTTGATGAGAAAGGCAATGAAAAGTTACTGCATGAGCTCTCAGAACAATTTACAAGGGCTCCATTAGATAATGATATTGGTGTTAGTGAAGTTGAACATATTGATCCTAATGCTTGGTTAGAACGTTGGAAGGGTATTGGCTTTTATGAGTTAAAAACGCTTTTGAAAACTATGATAATACAAGCAACAGAGAATGAAGTAATTATTTCTGTCCAAACAGACTATGAAGCAAAAGGAAAAATTGCATTTTCAACCATTCGAGAATATCATATTTTTAGAAACGGTGAACTTCTTTTAAAAGTTGATTTTAAAAGAAATATAGAGTTTCCAGAACCAGCTCGAATTGGCTTGAGTCTTCAACTAGCTGAAAAAGCAGAAAATGTTACATATTTTGGACTTGGCCCAGATGAAAATTATCCTGACCGAAGAGGGGCAAGTTTATTTGGCCAGTGGAATTTAAGGATTACTGATATGACAACCCCTTATATTTTTCCTAGTGAAAATGGGTTGAGGATGGAAACCAGAGAGTTAAATTATGGTCGTTTAAAAGTTCGGGCAATGGGTCAATCTTTTGCTTTTAATCTAAGTCCGTATAGTCAAAACCAGCTTGCTAAAAAGGGACATTGGCATCTACTTGAAGAAGAAGCAGGAACATGGTTAAATATTGACGGATTCCATATGGGTGTAGGTGGAGATGATTCATGGAGTCCAAGTGTCGCTCAGGAATATTTATTGACAAAGGGAAATTATCATTATGAAGTTAGTTTTAAATTAACGTGATGATCCAAATTTTCAAGAATTTGATATAATATAGAGAAAATGGAGGTTCTTATGACGGTTTTAGTTCTTGGTGGAGCAGGATACGTGGGAAGTCACGCGGTAGATATGCTTCTTAAACGTGGTTACGATGTGGCAGTGGTGGATAATTTAGTGACAGGCCACCGTGAATCTGTTCCAGCAAATGTACGCTTTTACGAGGGTGATGTACGTGATCAAGCTTTCTTAGCAGATGTTTTTGAAAAAGAAAATATTGAAGGAATCATGCACTTTTGTGCTTACTCTTTAGTGGGTGAGTCAATGCAAAAACCTTTAATGTATTTTAATAATAATGTTGGTGGTGCTCAAGTAATTCTAGAAACGATGGAAGAATTCGGAGTAAAACATATTGTTTTCTCAAGTACAGCAGCTACATTTGGAATTCCAGAAAAAAGTCCAATTTCAGAAAAAACACCTCAAAAACCAATTAATCCTTATGGTGAAAGCAAATTAATCATGGAAAAAATGATGAAATGGCAATCGCAAGCAACTGATATGACTTATGTCGCTTTACGTTATTTCAATGTTGCAGGGGCTAAGGATGATGGTTCAATTGGTGAAGCTCATAAAAATGAAACACATTTGATTCCAATTATTTTGCAAACTGCACTTGGTCAAAGAGAGTTCATTACTATTTATGGTGATGACTATCACACGCCTGATGGAACTTGTATTCGTGATTATATTGATATGGAAGATTTGATTGAAGCACACATCAAAGCACTAGAGTATCTTAAAGCGGGCGGTCAGTCTGACCAATTTAATCTCGGTTCAAGTAAGGGTTATTCAAATCTTGAAGTGCTTGAAACCGCACGAAAAGTAACAGGTAAAGAAATTCCAAGCCAAATGGGTGAACGCCGTGCAGGAGACCCAGATGAGCTGGTTGCTGATTCAACAAAAGCTGGTGAAATTTTGGGTTGGAAAGCACAAAATGATTTAGAGCACATTATTACGAACGCTTGGAAATGGCACCAAAGTCATCCAAAAGGTTACTAGTTAATTATCTAAAATTCGAAAAAAAAAGCTCAAATTTTTGAGCTTTTTTTGTATGTAATCGTCATGAAAATGTAATGGTAATTGTGATAATTATTATTAAAAAAATTGATATAATAAAGTGGATGAAAAAAAGACAGTTAAGAAGAAATAAAAATAAATTTAAAAGAGTATCACTAGCTTTTTTTGGTTTAGTGATTATTTTAGCGGGAGCTCTTTTTCTTTTTTGGCCTAAAGGGATAACCTCCGTGACCAAAAATAATGATAAACAAACGTCATCAATATCGACAAAAACTAGTAGTAGCTCCATATCAAATTCAGGAAAACAAGTGATTTATCCAACAATTTATATTACAGGTTCTGGAGGGGACGTATCGTCAATTAATCGGTTAGTTACTCAACTTTTACCAATGGAAAAAGCGGGGGATAAACCATTGGTTCTCATGTCAGATGTTCAGAAAGACTATGAATTAAAAGTTGAAGGAAATATTTCTAAAGATATGCAGTATCCAATGATTGAATTTGGAACGGTTGCCAAAACGGATTCGGGCTCTCTTTTTTCCAAAGGATTACAAAAAGCAATTAGTTATCTGGTGGAGCATTATCAAGTACCATGGATTAATTTAGTTGGTTATTCTTCTGGTGCAACTGGAGCAATCTATTACATGATTGATACGGCAGATAAATCTAATTTTCCTCCGGTCAATAAATATTTTTCTTTAGAAGGGGAATATAATGATGTAACAAATCTTGTTGCAGGAGAAACTTTGACGGATGTGTTGAAAAATGGCCCTTTAATTAAAACTACAATGTATAATTATATTGCTGATAACTATAAAAAGATATCACCAAAAACAAAAATGATGTTGTTAGAAGGAGATTTTGATACGGAAAAACAGACGGATAGTGCTATTCCGTGGGCAGATAGTTTTTCAATTTACCATCTTTTTAAAAAGAATGGAAATGAAATCATTGCAAGTTTGTATCCAACGAAACTTAGGCATTCAAAAGCTCCGACAAATCCAACTGTAGCAAAATATGTTAAAAATTTTTTATATGAAACACCATAAAAAAACTCGGAATTAAGATTCCGAGTTTTTTTGAAGAGTTTCATAGTAATGATGTTTTTTTTGTAAAATAAAATCTAAGTGACCTTCTAAGTCAGTAATTTGTTGGCGTAAAATTCGCTCTTGTTCAACTAAAAGTGAAATACGTTGAATAATTGTTGAATCACCTTGCTCTCTTAAGCGAGAATAATCTTGGATTTTTGCAAGAGACATTCCTGTTGCTTTAGCTCTTTTGATAAAGAAAATCCATTCAAGGTCAGCTTCTGTAAACTCTCGATAATTACTAGAGTTTCGAGCAGGTTTTAATAAATCAAGTTCTTCATAATAACGAAGAGTAGCGATTGGAAGTTCTGTCAGTAAAGCTATTTCTGAAATTTTATAAGTTTTAGTCATTTTTTTCTCTTTTTTGCTTGCCCTCAAGTTAACTTGAAGGTTTATAATGATTTTATCATAGAAAGCTGGTAAATAAAATGAATAAAAAAGAAATTGGTTTAAAAAATTTAGCGAAAATTGACGGAGCAGCTGCTGAAGTTGTTTTTGATTCACTCAAAGACCTTGCACCAGACTTGAATAATCTGATGCTAAAATTTGCTTTTGGAACGATTTATGAGCGAGGAGTTCTCAATTTTAAAGACCGTGAATTGATTACTATCACCAGTTTGTTGACTCAAGGAGGCTGTGAAAATCAATTGCGCGTGCATATTCAAGCTTCGTTAAATGTTGGACTAACGCAAGAAGAAATTATTGAAACTTTTATTCACTATGCTCCTTATGTCGGTTTTCCAAGAGTTTTAAATGCTATCTTTGTTGCTAAGGAAATTTTTACTGACAGAAAGTAAAAAAGTTACTGATGAATTTTTGTCATAGGATAGCTGTTACTGCTTTAGCAGTTTACAGATATGCTAGTAGTTTCATCAGTAACTTTTTATTGCTCTTGTTCAATGGTTCCAGCATTAACATGGAAAATACTCAGATTTTCAGGTAAATTTTTAAGATGATCAAGAGTAGTTGTAGTTATAAAAGTTTGTGTTTTACCCAAACTTGTTTCAATCAAATCAAGTTGACGATGATTGTCTAATTCACTCATGACATCATCTAAAAGTAAAATCGGATACTCACCAGTCTCTTCAAAAATTAAATCAATTTCTGCTAATTTAATTGAGAGAGCAACGGTTCGTTGTTGTCCTTGACTACCAAAATCAGCAACATTAATCTCATTGATAAAAAATTGTAAATCGTCACGATGAGGGCCAACCGATGTTTGATGCCTAAAAATATCATGGTCTTGTCTGCTCAATAATTCTTTTGAAAAGTCAGTTTTCACATTTTGATTATAAATGATTTTTAAATTTTCTTTACCATGAGTAAGTTGCTCATGGATTTTTTTTGCATGAACTTCAAGTTTATCAATAAAATTTTGCCGCTCAAGCATGATTTTATTACCATGTTCAGCTAATTGTCCGTCAAGAACACTTAAAAAATTTTTATCAATTTTGTCTTTATCAAATTTTAAGTAAGCATTCCGTTCTTTTAACGCACGATTATATCGCATGGAATCATAAAGGTAAACCGCATGGATTTGTCCCAGTTCAATATCCATAAATTTTCTGCGGGTAGCTGGAGAACCTTTGACTAATTCCAAATTTTCAGGTGCAAACATCAAGATTTTTAGTTGACCAATGTAGTCGGCTAAGCGATTTTCTTTGAGATGATTGGCTTTAGCAATTCTCCCTTTGGGACTTAATTGAACTTCAAGTGGAACAGTTGCATGAGCTTTTTCAACGACTCCTGAGACCTTCATTTCTTGTTGTGACCAAGAAATGAGCTCTTTGTCGTGACTTGTTCTGTGACTACGAGTGAGTGCTAAAAAATGAATCGCCTCAAGAATATTTGTTTTCCCTTGAGCATTTTGTCCTAAAAAAATATTGAGATTAGGGTGAAAATCAAGTTTTAATTCCTCATAATTACGAAAATTTTTGAGTTCAATTGCTTTGAGTTTCATTATTTTCTACCAGGAAAACGTGGCGGAGCTTTTTTAGCTGGTTTTGTCGTCTTGTTTTCCGCGTTCATTTTTTTCACAATAGCTTTAACACGCGCTTCTTCAACTTTTTCTGCTTCATGTTCTTTAATCGCATCAGCGTCAGCTTGCTCAAAAGTAACTTTTAAATCAAAAGTTGGAAATTCTAATAAATCTCCGTCACGGAGTTTTTTGCCACGACGATTTTCAGCTTCGCCATTATAGAAAATATTTCCTTCGTTTTCAGCAAGGAAAATTTTTGCTTGACCTCCTGTTGAAATTAATCCAAGTTCTTTCAAAACTTGTCCGAGTGTGATATATTCTTCAAATAAAATGTATTTTTTCATAGTCTTATTTTAACATAAATCTGAAATTTAGTTCATTGGAAATTTAGAAATTTATTGAATAAAATAAGGAAGCTTTAAGATAAAAATTATTCGTCATTTTCGTTAGGAAATCTCACAAAATTCCTTCAGTTTTTGGTATAATAAAGGTTGCCTTAATAACTAGAAAAAGCTTGATAAAATAGGAAAGTGATAGTCAATTGACAGAAATTAAAATGGCAGATGGAGTGATGCTTCATCTCATTAAAGAAAGCAAATTTAAAACAGTAAGACTAATGGTTCGTTTTCGTGAAGAAATGTCAGCTGACACCCTTGGGAAACGTGTCCTTATTTCTAATATGCTCGAAAGCACTAATGCGGTTTATCAAACCGGAAAAGATTTTAGTCGCAAATTATCTGAAATGTATGGCGCTTCGTTTACGACAGGAGTGGCTAAAAAAGGGAAACAACATTTACTTTCTCTTAATATGAGTATCGTAAATCCTAAACTTGTTGATTTTGATACTTTGGGAGCAGCAGTCGATTTCTTGAAAATTGCAATTTTTCAACCCGATGCTGCTAATGGTCAATTCAATCCCGAAATTTTCAAAAGAGAGCAAAGAAATTTATTGCATTATTTGGCCTCAATGAATGATGACCGTTCTTATTATGCCAGCCGTCAGTTGGCTAATTTATTCTTTGAAGATGAGAATCAAGCATTACCAAGTGTTGGAACGAGCGAATTGATTGCCAAAGAAAATCCAAAAGCCGTTTTTGAATATTATCAAAAAATGCTGACAGACAATGCCATTGATATCTTTGTCTTAGGTGATGTAGATGAAAAACGAATGATTGAACGATTCTCAGACTTCAATTTTACTGACAGAGCTGTCAGTAAAGAAATTTCTTATCAACAATCACTGACAGAAAGCTCAGTAGTGACAGATGAAAAAGAGGTGGCTCAATCTATTTTGCAATTCGCTTATCAAATGCCAATTGCTTATGGAGACAAAAACTACCTTGCTTTGCAAGTGATGAATGGACTTTTGGGAGGTTTTGCTCATTCAAAACTCTTTACCAATGTTCGGGAAAAAGCAAGTTTAGCCTATTCAATTTCTTCAACTTTTGATTCTTTCACAGGTTTTCTAAAAATTGCAGCTGGAATTGACGTTGAAAATTATGAAGAAGCCAAAAGTTTAATCTTTGAACAATTAGAAGCCATAAAATCAGGAGATTTTACAGAATTAGAAGTTGAGCAAACCAAAACAATGTTACGAAATGCTTATTTTGTGGGGCAGGATTCGCCGTCAAACACAATTGAGTTAGAGTATGTAAAAGCACTTATTCCAGATAAATTTTTACCGATGTCTGAATTTTTAAATGCCCTCGAATCTGTTTCAAAAGCCGATTTGATTAGCGTTGCAAAATCATTAAATCTGCAGGCAGAATACTTTATGAAAGGATTTACTGTGAATCAGGAAAAAATGGAGGTCAGCCTTGAAAAGTAAGTTTTATGAAAAAATAGGTGAGAGATTATTTACAGATATTTTGCCTAATGGCTTGACAGTTTATTATCTTCCAAAAGCAGATTACAATCGAACTTACGGCTTGTTCACTACAAATTTTGGTTCACTTGATACAAGTTTTGTCCCATTGGGAGAAAGTGAATTTCAGACTTTTCCAGAAGGAATCGCCCATTTCTTAGAGCATAAACTTTTTGAAAAAGAAGAGGGTGATGTCATGTATAAGTTTGGAGCTTTGGGAGCTCAAACTAATGCTTTTACAAGTTTTTCAAGGACTTCGTACCTTTTTTCTACTCGTGAAAATTCTTATGAATGTACAGAACTTTTACTTGATTTTGTCCAAAAACCTTATTTTACAAAAGAAAATGTTGAAAAGGAACAAGGAATTATTCAACAAGAAATCCAAATGTATCAAGATGACAGCGATTGGCGTCTTTTTGCAGGGCTTTTGGAAAAAATGTATCCTGATTCTCCTTTAGCAGCTGATATTGCTGGGACACCGGCAACAATTAATGCCATTACGGCAGATGATTTGTATAAAAATTATGAAGTTTTTTATCATCCTAAAAATATGAATTTGTTCCTAACAGGTCCTTTTGATATTGAGATGATGTCAGACTTTGTAAGAAGTAATCAAGCTAAAAAAGACTTTGCTGATCTATCAGAAATTCAAAGAAAAGAAATTAAAGCGAGCGAACCAATTTCGGGAGAGAGTTTGGAACTTGAAGTCGCCATGCCAAAATTTGCTTTGGGTCTGCGCGGTGAAGACCAACTTTCAAGTGACTCAAAGACCCTATTTAAATATAAATTAGCCAATCAACTTTTTCTCGATTTGCTTTTTGGTAGAACCAGTCAGCGCTATGAAGAGCTTTATAATTCAGGGCTAATCGACGATTCCTTTGGTTTCTCCTTTGATTTGGACAAGAGATTTCATTTTGCAGTGTTGACTGCTGACACAGAAAATCCGCAAATTTTAGGTCAAACTTTGCAAGAAGCCATAAAAAGTTATAAAATAGATAGAGATTTTAGTGAGGAACATCTCGACTTACTCAAAAGAGAAATGTTGGGAGATTATTTTAGTTCATTAAATTCGCTTGAATATATTGCTAATCAATTTTCATCAGAAATTTATGGTGACTTAACTTTCTTTGATTTCCCTGAAATTTTGAAAGAATTAAGTCTGTCAGAAATTGAAAAATTTGCTGACCAATTTATTTCTGAGATGAAAAAAGTAGAATTTACAATTTTACCTAAATAAATCCCTCTGTCAGTAAGACAGAAAAGCTAAAAATCTACTGACAGAAATTTAAGCATATTAAAATCTTTCTGTCAGTAAAATAAAAGTCGCTCAAAGTCTCAGTGAAACTTTGTCAGCGCAATTTCTAAGGCGAGATAGTAAAAATCTCCAAAATAAACAAAGAACAGTGATAATTAACAATCGATGTGCAGTACAAAAATGAAGGGAGGATATGTTGACAATCAAAACAATCGGACAAGTCTTAAAAGAAAAGCGGACATCGCTTGGACTTGATCTTTCTGAAGCAGAACAATTAACTCAAGTACAAAAATTATATATCGTAGCACTGGAGACAGATGACTATAAAGCCCTACCGGGTGACTTTTACATTAAAGCTTACCTCAAACAATATGCAGAAAAATTGGGGTTGAATGCAGATAGAATTATTCAAGCCTATGATGAAGGCAAAGGAATCACAGTTGAGGATAAAGAGGACATCCTAGAAAATTATCATTTTGTGAAACCGAGTGAGCGAGTAGAACCTGAGGAAGAAGTGCCAAAAACATGGCGTCATTATGTACCAATTATTTCTTTATCAGCAGCGGCATTATTAATTGTAGTAGGTGTTTTTGCAGCGGTAATTATGAATAAACCAGAAACACCAGATTTAATAACCAATGATTATTCTTATTCAAAGAGTGAAGTTAGTACTTCTAAGTCTTCTACAAGCTCTACAAAACCATCAGAAAGTAGTACACAAGCAAGTAGTAGTACACCTGAACCAACAATTGCTATCTCAGGCTCAAGTTCGGCAATGATTGCCACAATTTCTAATATTTCTGACCCTATAAAAGTTGATTTTTCAGTTGCAGCAGGACGAACAATTTGGGTTGGCATGACGAATTCCAATGTTCCAGCAACTGGTCAAACATTATCTGATGGAGCCAATAGTCTGTCTGCTTTAGTGACAACAGGCTCAGAAAATTCAGTAATTACACTTGGAAGTGTTGAAGGGCTTACCATTACGGTTAATGGAAAAGCTCTTGATTTATCATCACTAACCACAACTGGACCAAATAAAATTACTTTACAAATTAATCGAACGACAAGCAATTCAGCTGCTCAATAAATAAAAGCTGAGGCTTATTTTAAGTTGCAAAAGGAGAACTATGAAAGAGAAAATACCCAATCAATTGACAATGGCAAGGATTTTTATGATTCCAATCTTTGTGATTTTATTTTATTTACCAGAAGGTGCACATTTTAACGGTTTTGTTTCACAAGACCATAGTTCAGTGATGTGGGTTATCGCAGCAATTGTATTTGCCGTAGCCTCATTTACTGACTGGCTTGATGGATATCTCGCCCGTAAATGGCACGTTGTCAGCAATTTTGGTAAATTTGCTGACCCATTGGCCGATAAAATGCTCAATATGGTTGCCTTTGTTGTTCTAGTTGGACTTCATGTTGTTCCAATGTGGGCTGTTGCCATTATTATTTGCCGTGAGCTTGCGGTTACAGGATTGCGCCTCTTATTGGTTGAACAAGGTGGAGTTGTTATGGCGGCTGCAATGCCTGGTAAAATCAAAACTGCCACACAAATGTTGAGTGTTATTTTCCTTTTCATTGGAAATCCCTTGTATATAGGAACAATCCTCTTTTATGTTTGTGTCTTCTTTACCATTTATAGTGGCTATGACTATTTTGCTAAAAATATGCAAGTTTTTAGAAATGCTGATTAATCATTTCCAAATAGAAAATAAAAAAATCCAAGTAGAAATACTTGGATTTTTTGTTTTGATTAGTCAAAGAAAAAAGTACCCTAGAGGATACGAATTGAAAAAATATAAAAATCAGGTGCTATAATGATTTTAGAAAAAACAAAAGAAAGTTTAGCAGTCGATTTGATTGCATAGATACTCTAAAAAGAAAGGGGGAATTAGTGATAAATGTTGTGAAAGAACATTAGCATTTGTTGTTTCAATAAAGGAGGTAAACAACATGAAATCGAAAAAAACTTTAATAGGTCTGATGACCTCAGTCACATTCTTAGTTTTTGCAACACCTTTAATGGTTAATGCAGATACTGATTCATCTACTCAAAGTAATAATCAAGTTCCTCAGATAGTAATTGAAAATGTGGATAACTCTTTAGTTTCAACTGTTGATGTACTAGATAGTTCAGAGTCTGCGGTTTTTGACCCAACTATATTACCAGTAAGTGGTGCTGTTCAAACCATAAAAGATAAAAATGGAGCAGTATCCAATATTTCTCTTACTCCACTATTTAACCCAAGAACACGCGTTTCAAATGGAAGTTATACAATTAATGCTTGGGGAATTGGTTGGAATGTAACTTATTATATCAATATTTCTAGTAACAAAATAACTTCTGCAAATAATCTTGACTATATTATTGCGATGCCTGTAAACTCGGCAACTGTAACAGTTGATAGTTCTAAACAAGCAACAGCCCGCTTCTCATTTAGTACACCAATTTACAATATCCTGTCTTGGACCGGCTGGGTCCGTGCCACAATTAATAGTTCAAATAATATTGTAATTACAACTAATTAATTATGCTTACATTAAGTTTAGTATTTCTTAGCTTAATCTTCTTTGTGGCAGGGATAATTTTTCTAATCGTAAAATTGATATCTAAGATAAAAAAGTCGGGCTGACACTGAAATAGAAAAGGGACCCTTTAAGGGTCTCTTTTCTATTTCAAAGCAAATAATTATTCAAAAAAATAAAAACCTCTTGAAAACGTTATATAATAAATATATAATGGAATCATCATAGCAAAAGAGGAACAGGTAAATGAAACAAAAGTCACAAAATTGTGGTAGTTGTTTCAAAGAATTGAGGCAGTTGGCGGCTTTTAAATATAAAGATTTAGAAGCTATTATGTCTAAGACTGGAATTGTCAAATTTGAAAATGGAACTTCTAATATTTCATTTGAGAAATTAGCTGAACTTTTAAAATTTATGGGTTATACTTTGAGTGACTTTATGTATTTATCTGGAGAAAGTCGAGTTGATGAAGTTTATGGGGAAAAGTTTCATATCATTCGCTACCAGCAAGGCTATCGTGATGATTTTTTTATTCCAGTTGGTGTAAATCCTGTTCGTTTGAAGCTATTTGAAAGTGGAAAAATTTTGCTACCGTATGATTTGATTGATGCAATGCTTGGGCTCATGCATATTCCGGAACAGGATTTTTCTTATATTATCAATGGAAGTAAGGATGATTATTTTGTTCATTATATCAACTGGTTGGATAGGATACAGTTAAGAGAAGAATTTGCGGAAGCAGAAATGATTCAAAATGAAGCACAAAAATATGCGAATAATCAAGAAATAAAAGTTAAGATCCTTGAAGAAAATTTTGAAACTTTGAACTATAACAATGAGTGGCTTGAATTGCATTCGCAAGAAAGATTGACCAGACAATACACTGATTACCGTGTCTTAGAATTAACTGCTAAAGCTTGTCATCAAATATTAAATGATGAAGAAGTAACAGAAATTGGTGATTTTTTATTTGGAATCGAGCTTTGGCTTGAAATGCTTGGCAACTCCCTTACTCTTTAGTTTATACAATAATATCAGATATTAATTTACACGAGAAAGAATATAAAGGTAAATTAATTTATCGACGTCGTATTGTACAGACTGCCGGGCGATGTGCTATGACACTCATAAGTAGAGGGGAAACCCAAAAAGCAAGTAACTTATTATCAATGGTTCATCACTATGCAGAAGCACTTGATACACATGTCCAAGGACTTTATCGCTTTGCTTGGGCTTATTTAGATTATAGGAATGGAAAAATAGAAGGTCAAAAAGAAATGCTTAGAGTGATTGCCTTATTTGACTTTTTAGAAGTTCCTATTAGTCGTGATTTTGCTCAAAAATATTATAATCGCCATGTTCTTAATTTAGAAGAATCATAGAAGTTAAAATATTTTCTAAATCCTACAAAAGTTGCTTGCTTTGGCTCACTTTTTGCGTTACAATAATAGAAAAGAGAGTGAGTGTTGGTGAAAGCTCATAGGGTTTGTGACAGTGTTTATCGGTGATAACGTTATAATCAATCTGAGGCTCTGATTTTCTAGGAGCAAATTTAGGTGGTACCGTGCAATGATGCACCCTAGAGCGAGAAGCTTTAGGGTGCTTTCTTATGTAAACGGTATCTTTGAAATGAATGTTCAAACCCAATGAATAATCATAAAGATTTTTACTCCCAGTTAACCGAAAGGAAAAAAATGAAACTTCAAAAACCAAAAGGAACAGCAGATTTACTGCCTGCTGAAACTGCAAAATGGCAGTACATCGAAGAAATTGCTCGTGGCGTTTTCAATGATTATAATTTCAAAGAAATTCGGACACCAATGTTTGAAAGCTATGAACTTTTTAGTCGTGCAACAGGTGAAACAAGTGATATTGTTACCAAAGAAATGTATGATTTTGAGGATAAAGGGGGACGTCATATTGCGCTTCGTCCAGAAGGAACTGCCTCAGCTGTTCGGGCTTATATTGAGAATAAACTCTATGCCCCTGAAGTAGTAAAACCAGTGAAGCTATGGTATGACGCACCAATGTTTCGTTATGAACGTCCACAATCAGGACGTTTACGTCAATTTCATCAATTTGGCGTAGAGTGTTTAGGAGTGAAAAATCCAGCAGTTGATGTAGAAATTATTGCAATGGCTGACACACTTTTCCGCCAGTTAGGAATTACTGGTCTTAAACTAGCTCTGAATACACTTGGAGATATGGAAAGTCGCATGGCTTACCGTCAAGCATTGATTGATTATTTGACTCCTTTTGAGAATCAACTTTCAGAAGATAGCCGTCGTCGTCTCAATGAAAATCCTTTACGCGTTTTGGATAGTAAAGAAGCAGAAGACATCGCAATTGTTAAAAATGCTCCAGCTATTTTAGATTATCTCAATGAAGCTTCAAAGGCTTATTTTGAAGAAGTGAAAGCCTTACTTGAAGCTTTACATATTGAGTACACTATTGACCCAAATATGGTTCGTGGTTTGGATTATTATAATGATACAATTTTTGAATTTATTGTTGATTTTGATGGCAAAGATTTGACCGTATGTGGTGGTGGACGTTATGATGGGTTAGTTGAATATTTCGACGGACCAGCAACTCCTGCCTTTGGATTTGGTTTAGGAATTGAAAGACTTTTGATGATTGCTCAAAAACAAGAAATTAATTTCATTCCTGAAGAAACTTTGGATGTTTATATTGCTGTAATGGGCGAAAAAGCAAATCTTGAAGCAACAAAATTAGCTGAAAGCCTACGTGAACAGGCTTTTAAAGTCGAACGTGATTTCTCAAATCGAAAACTAGGAGCGCAATTTAAAACGGCTGAAAAATTGGGTGCTGAGTTGATTATTACACTTGGAGAAGATGAGATTCGCACAGGTCAAATCAAAGTGAAACATAATCAAACACGTAAACAAGTAGAAACAACACTTAAAGCTGTTCATGAATCATTTGCACCGATTTTTGAAGAGATTTATGCGGATGAAGAACTTTAAGTGACTTAAAGCAGGGGTGAATTGATGACGGATTGTCCATTTTGTCAGATGAAAGATACAATCTTTGAAAATGAATTGGCACAGGCATTTTATGATGCCTATCCAGTCAGTGAAGGTCATATGTTGATTAGGCCAAACAAGACATGTGTCTTCATATTTTGAGATGACCAAAGCTGAAAGAAAAGCAATTGAAGAACTTTTAGACTTATCAAAAGATAATTTAACTGAGAAATTTCATGCCGAGGCCTACAATATTGGCATTAATGTTGGTAAAGCAGCTGGACAAACTGTTTTTCATTGTCATGTTCATCTAATACCGCGGCATCAGGGAGATGTAAAGAATCCAACCGGTGGTGTTCGTGGTGTCATACCTGAAAAACAAAACTATAGATAATAAAAAGAAAGAGGAGTAAAATTTTACTTTGTGTACTAGAAGAGTAAAATTTACATTTATATGAAACGTACAAATTACGCGGGAAATATTACAGAAGAATACTTAAATCAAACGGTTACGGTTAAAGGCTGGGTAGCCAAACGCCGTAATCTTGGTGGATTAATTTTCATTGATTTACGTGACCGAGAAGGGATTGTCCAAATCGTTGTCAATCCTGAAACAGCAGCGGCTGATGTGGCAGAAGCAGCTGATAAAGCACGCAATGAATTTGTTCTTGAAGTGACAGGTAAAGTTGTTGAGCGCGCAAGCAAGAATGACAAAATTAAAACTGGTGGTATTGAAATTGAAGCGACTGCCATTGAAATTTTGTCTACTTCTAAAACAACACCTTTTGAAATTAAAGATGATGTTGAAGTTCTTGATGATACTCGTTTGAAATATCGTTACCTTGATTTACGTCGTCCAGAAATGCTTAAAAATATCACAATGCGTCATGCGACGACTCGTTCAATTCGTGAATATTTGGATGGAGCAGGATTCATTGATGTTGAAACACCATTTTTAAATAAATCAACACCAGAAGGAGCGCGTGATTATCTTGTTCCATCTCGTGTTAATAAAGGTGAATTTTATGCTCTTCCACAATCACCACAATTAATGAAACAGCTTTTAATGACTGCTGGACTTGATCGTTATTATCAAATTGTTAAATGTTTCCGTGATGAAGATTTACGTGGTGACCGTCAGCCAGAATTCACACAAGTCGATTTAGAAACATCATTTTTGTCAGAAGAAGAAATTCAAGATTTGACAGAAGAGTTAATTGCTAAAGTCATGAAAGATGTGAAAGGAATTGATGTCACTTTACCTTTCCCACGTATGAAATATGATGATGCCATGAACTTTTATGGTTCTGACAAACCTGATACTCGTTTTGAATTGTTACTGACAGACTTGTCAGCACTTGCTAAAACAATTGATTTCAAAGTTTTCCAAGAAGCAGAAGTTGTTAAAGCGATTGTTGTCAAAGATGCTGCTGACAAATATTCTCGTAAGTCAATTGATAAATTGACAGAACAAGCCAAACAAAATGGGGCCAAAGGCCTTGCATGGGTTAAATTTGAAAAAGGTGAATTTGCTGGTGGCGTTTCTAAATTCTTAGCAGAATCTACTGACAGCTTTGTTAATGAATTGAAATTGACTGACAATGACTTGGTACTCTTCGTTGCTGACAGTCTTGATGTAGCAAATTCAGCTCTTGGTGCGCTTCGTTTAACGATTGGTAAACAACAAGGATTGATTGATTTCCGTCAGTTCAATTTCCTTTGGGTCATTGATTGGCCTATGTTTGAGTGGTCAGATGAAGAAGAACGTTATATGTCTGCTCATCATCCGTTTACTTTACCAACGAAAGAAACACAAGCCTTTTTATCTGCTGACGGACATAGCAAAGATTCTGATTTGAAAAAAGTTCGTGCCCATGCTTATGATATTGTTTTAAATGGTTATGAACTTGGTGGAGGGTCACTAAGAATTAATACCCGCCAACTTCAAGAAGAAATGTTGAGCGCTCTTGGCTTTAAATTAGAAGATGCAAACGAACAATTTGGTTTCTTGCTTGAAGCACTTGATTATGGTTTCCCACCACATGGCGGTTTGGCACTCGGTCTTGACCGTTTCGTAATGTTGCTTGCTGGAAAAGACAATATCCGTGAAGTAATTGCTTTCCCTAAAAATAACAAAGCCTCTGACCCAATGACACAGGCTCCATCCATAGTTGCTGAAAAACAACTGGAAGAATTGAGTATTAAACTTGCAAACAAAGATCAATAAAATTCTCGGCGCCCTTCTAGATAGAATTGGACTTTATCAAGTTTTAAAATCTATTGGCGCTGAAAAAATGGCAAATAAATTTTCGGCAGCAGTTGTTTATGCTGTCTTCTCATCATTCGCATTGAACTTTTTCTATCAGCCAGGACATGTGTATGCTTCTGGTGCGACGGGTGCAGCTCAGGTTGTTACTGAATTAGTAGCCAGAATAAGTGGTCATAATATCTTACCTATTTCTGCTTCTTTGATATTAGTAAATGCGCCACTTTTCATTCTTGCTTGGCGAGGAATAGGCAAACAGTTCACCGTTTATACAGTGATTACAGTTGTTATGAGTTCAGTTTTCATCCATTTTATTCCAGTGACGCCCTTAACTCATGAGCCAGTTATTAATGCTGTCTTTGGTGGGGCAATTATGGGATTTGGTGTTGGGAATGCAATGAAATCTGGGATTTCTTCTGGAGGGACTGATATCGTCAGCCTCTATATGCGTAAGAAAACAGGAAGAAGTGTTGGAACTTTGGCATTTCTGGTCAATGGTGTGATTATTTTTACAGCCGGAGTTCTTTTTGGCTGGGAATACATGCTCTATAGTTTAATTGCTATTTTCGTTAACTCTCGTGTACAAGATGCAATCTTTACAAGACAAAAACGTCTTCAAGTAATGATTGTAACTAAAAATCCAGAATTACTGACAAAGAAATTAGT
This sequence comes from Lactococcus sp. FSL K6-0773, assembly GCF_038006485.1. NCBI lineage: Bacteria > Bacillati > Bacillota > Bacilli > Lactobacillales > Streptococcaceae > Lactococcus > Lactococcus sp. FSL K6-0773. Next base: position 2,227,562 of record NZ_JBBOVF010000001.1, read on the forward strand.
GAATCGTTTTAAACATGGAGTAACCATTTTACATGACGCGGAAGGTGGCTATACACATACCAGTCAGACCGTCCTCATGACTGTCATTACAATGTATGAATATCAGGAATTCAAGGATATTATTCAAAAATATGACGAACATGCTTTTGTATCAATATCGGAGAATGTTCGAGTGCTTGGAAAATTTGCAGAAGTAGAAGATTAACTGCTTAGGTTTTACATTGAAAAAAGAAAGATAAAAGGGAGAAAGCCAAAAGGAGGACTTTCTCCCCTTATTATCTGAAAAAATAAAGGAGGAAATAAAATGAAAAGATTTGCAAGAGTACATTTTTTGTACTTGCTTGCCATCGCAATTGGTACTGGAATTTATGCTTTTGGCTTTGTCGCCTTTAATATGGCGAATCACTTAGCTCAAGGAGGGGTCGCCGGACTTTCTTTGATTTCTTATGCTTTATGGCATATTGACCCTTCTTATGTTCAACTTTTAATCAACATTCCTCTTCTGATGATAGGTTATCGTTTTTTAGGAAGAAGAACCTTTATTTATACAATTTGGGGAATTGTGAGTTTAGCTGTTTGGATTTGGATTTTCCAAAGGGTCAGTTTTACAATTAATATTGGAAATGATACTCTAATAGCCGCTTTACTCGCCGGAGTCTTTTCAGGTTCAGGAATCGGATTAGTCTTTCGCTTTGGTGGAACAACAGGTGGGACAGATATTCTTGCTAAGTTATTTCAAATAAAAAAAGGAATTCCTGTTGGGCGAATGCTTTTTATCTTTGACTCTTGTATCTTGGCTCTATCTTTAAGTTATGTTGACCTTAAACATATGATGTATACTTTGATTGCCAGTTTTATTTCAATGCAAATGATTAATTTGATTCAAAATGGTGGTTATACAGTTCGGGGAATGCTTATTATCACAAATCATCATGTAGAAGTTGCTAAAACAATTATTGAAGAAATTGGCCGAAGCGCAACATATTTACACGGTGAAGGAGCCTATTCAGGAACTGAAAAAGAAGTGCTTTACGTTGTTCTTAACCCAAGTGAAATACAAGAAGTAAAACAAATTCTATCGGTAATTGACCCGAATGCCTTCGCTTCAGTCATCAATGTTCATGAAGTTGTGGGAGATTTCGCTCCTAAACGGGGTAGATTTAAAGATTTAAAAAAATAAAATAGCTCATTGGGCTATTTTTTTTAAGATACTTAAGTTAAAAAGGGAGAAGTTTTCAAAAGTTGACTAAATTCTAAATTTAAACTACAATAGATTTAAACATCCTTGCCCTCGGCAAGGATATTTCATCGAAATTTTTGAGGAATATTATGAAAAAATTATCTAAGGTGCATTTTTTGCAACTTCTTGCTGTTACAATTGGTACAGCAATCTATGCCTTTGGTTTTGTTGAGTTCAACATGGGGAACCACTTGGCTGAAGGTGGAGTCGCTGGGCTTTCATTGATTGGTTATGCTTTATTGAATATTGACCCTTCCTACACCCAGCTTATCTTAAATATTCCACTTTTAATTCTTGGATATCGCTTTCTTGGGCGCCGAACCTTTGTTTATACAATTTGGGGAATCGTGAGTCTTTCAATCTGGATGTGGATTTTCCAACGGATTCCAGTCGCAATTAATGTTGGACATGATTATTTAATCGCTGCTTTGCTCGCTGGTGTATTTGCCGGAACAGGAATTGGTTTAGTTTTCCGTTTTGGTGGAACGACTGGTGGGGCCGATATTATTGCCAAGCTTTTGCAGATTAAGGCTGGGGTCGCTGTTGGGCGAACTTTCTTTATCTTTGATGCTTGTGTGATGTTACTTTCATTAAGCTATATTGATTTACGCCATATGATGTACACTTTGATTGCAAGTTTTGTGGCAGCACAAGTAATTAATGTGGTTCAATCTGGTGGTTATACGGTTCGAGGAATGCTTATTATCACGAATAATCATGCTGAAATTGCTAAAGCAATTATTGAAGAAATCGGTCGTAGCGCGACTTATTTACATGGAGAAGGGGCTTACTCAGGAAATTCTAAAGAAATTTTATATGTTGTTTTAAACCCTGGAGAAATTCAAGAAGTAAAACAAATTTTGTCTATTCTTGACCCGAATGCTTTCACATCAATTATAAATGTTCATGAAGTCATTGGTGATTTCACTTATCCACGCAGTCGTTATAAAGTGGCTAAAAAAGGAAAAAAATAGCTCAAGAGAGCTATTTTTTATTTTTGTCAGTGAAATTAATTATCTTGAAAGACGTGCGCCTTCAATTTCACCAGTAGATTTGACTCCTTCAACAGAAAAACTATCTGCATTGATTCCAGTTTTGATATTTTCCAACTGCTTAATTGTCTTATCTAACTGAATCAAGTTTTGAACATTGTATTCAAAAGTATAATTACTAATTTCTCGTTTTGCTTTCTTCAGGTGAATAATAGCTTTTTCGATTTCTTCAGTGGCTTTTGTTGTACGCATATAGAAAACCCTTTCTATTTTCGGAATTGTTTGAATATTTATCTCTATATTTATTATAACTAAAAAACCTGGAAATTTCCAGATTTCATATCGTTTTATTTGATTCCATTCACAAAATTATCGAGAATAGTGATAATTTCTGCTTGTGATTCTGCTTGATTGACAGCAACTTTTACTTTTGCTGCACGAGAAGCTCCTTTTAGGTAATATGCTGCGTGCTGACGAAATTCTCGGCTAGCAAGATTATCACCTTTTAATTCGACGAGACGTGCCAAGTGAAGTTTTGCAATTTCCATTTTTCCCGCAACTGTTGGTTCAGGCAATAGTTCACCTGTTCGTAGATAATGCTCGGTACGATGAAGAATCCAAGGGTTTCCAAGGGCTGCTCTTCCCATCATGACCGCAGTGACGCCTGTTTCATCAATCATGCGTTTCGCGTCTTCAGGAGTCTTGACATCGCCATTTCCGATGACCGGAATATTGACATTTTCGGTCAATTTTTTGAGCCAGTGCCAATTTTCTTGAGCATTTCCTGTATAAGCTTGTGCTTTGGTTCGTGCATGCATAGAAACAGCCGCTCCGCCTCCCGCTTCAATCGCTTTAGCATTTTCAACTGCAAAAAGGTGGTCGTCATCCCAACCAATTCGGATTTTCACTGTTAGTGGTCTTGAAATAGCTTTAGAAACAGCAGAGACCACATCATAAACTTTATCAGGATCAAGCAAAAGACGAGAACCGGCTTCGTTTTTAGTGACTTTGGGTACTGGGCAACCCATATTGATATCAATAATATCAGCAACAGTATTTGCTTCAACAAATTTGGCTGCTTCAACCAGAGTATCTACTTCACCCCCAAAAATTTGCATTGAGAGTGGATGAGGGACCCCTTCAAAATCCATCATTTCCAAAGTCTTTTTGTTGCGATGTTCAATTCCTTTATCAGAAATCATTTCAGTTACAACAAGTCCAGCTCCAAATTCTTTAGCAGTAGTCAGAAAAGCTTTATTCGTAATTCCGGCCATTGGTGCTAACACAATTTTATTTTTTATTTCGATATCGCCAATTTTCCACGATTCGTTGTAAATTTTGTCCATAGTCATAAAGAATATTATAGCAATTTTTTGAGATTTCACAAGGTTTTAAGGCTTAAAAAGTTACTGACAGATCTGTCGGTGAATTCTGTCAGTAAGTTTTACTGACAAAAAATACTGACAAAATCGTCAGTATCTATTTTTTTACTAAATAATGTAATTCAACAAATTGTCCGTAAATTTTTGTGTCAATCAGTTGAAGTTTCTCTTTGTAATTTCCTGACGGAAAAAGTGAAATTCCGTCTCCTAGTAAAACTGGGGCAATGGTAACTTGTAATTCATCAACCCAATGATTTTCAATAAAAAGTTTGATGACTTCTCCGCCGCCAACAACCCAGATATTTTTGTCAGTATCCGCAAAATTTACTGACAGCTCTGTCAGTTTTTCTTTGTCAATAAAAACGATATTGTCAGTAGAAGAAATTTTTTGATGAGTTAAAATATAAGAAGTTTTGTCAGAATAAGGCCACTGACCGGCTTGCTCTTTTTCTAACCAATCATAAGTCTTTTTACCCATAATGATTGTACCAATATCACTATAAAAAGCACCATAGCCGTTATCACCCTCACCCTCAACATCAAAAAGCCATTGGAGACTTTCTTCTTTGGTGGCAATATAGCCGTCTAATGTAGAAGCAATAAAAAGTTTTACAGTCATTTTTCTCAATTCTATTTACTGACAGAATTTCTGTCAGTAAAATAATTAGTTATTTTACTTAAGGAGTGCTTTTAATTCATCTTCAGAATACTCATATTTGTTTTCACAGAATTGACAAATAATTTCAGCACCGTGATCCTCGGCTATCATTTCCTCAATTGGTTCTCTTCCTAAAGATTTAATGCCTTCAAGGAAACGTTCCTTACTACAATCACATTTGAATTCCAAAGGAAATTCGCCAAGATTTTTGTATTCCATATCGCCATAAATATTGTCTAACATCGTTTTTAATGGTTCTTCACTGGTCAGCATTGTTGCAATTGAAGGCATACTTTTAATATTATGTTCAATTTCGGTAATTTCTTCGTCAGTAGCATCTGGCAAAGCTTGCAACATAAATCCACCAGCAATTTTGACTGTATCTGAGTCTTCATTAAGCAAAACATTCACACCAACAGAAGAAGGAGTTTGTTCTGAACTTAAAAAATACCAAGCTAAGTCTTCGCCAATTTCACCAGTAATTAAATCAACTTGACCACTATAAGGTTGTTTAAGCCCCATGTCTTTGACCACAACTAAAAAGCCATTACCAACAAAAGGAGCAACTAACACTTCACCAGTTGAAGCTTTTTTATAGTCGAGTTCACGATTTTTGACATAACCTTTGACATGGCCGCGGCTATCAGCGACTGCGATGATTGGACCCATTGCTCCATCACCCAGAACTTTAACTGTAATTTTAGTATCACCTTTTTCATTAGCTCCTAAAATTTGTCCAGCAATCAATGTACGACCTAAGGCAACCGTCGAAGTTGGCCATGTTTGATGGCGTTCCTGTGCTTCTTTCACAGTTAGGGTTGAATCCAAAGCAAAAGCTCTGAAATGCCCATTTTTTGAGATTGATTTGATAATTTTATCCATGAGTCTATTGTACCACAAGACCCCAACTGACCTCAATAGAGCACAAAAATTGTCAATCAATAAATGATATAAAAGCAAGAAAAAACCTCAGATTTTCCTTTGACGTTTGAGAAATCTTAAAAGTGTTTGTTAAGAATAAAGGATTTTGATAAACTAATAGCAGTAAATAAATTTTTTTTTGAACATATTATTACTAAAAACAACAAAAAAATGATAATGAAGATGAGAGAGGCCTGCTATGGAATTTGAAGATTATTTTAAAAATGATGAGTTAATGAACACTGTCAGAGAAACTGTAAAATTGGTCTTTCCTGAAGCACAAGAACGTATTTCCTACGGAATGCCTGCATGGTTTAAGGATAAGAATGTCCTTATTTATGCAAGTCCTCAAAAAAAGCACTTAGGAATTTATCCCAAACCAAACTTCATTGAAAATAATAGTGCGTCTCTTAAAGAACAATACGAATGCAGTAAAGGGACCATAAAAGTCCCTTATGATGTTGAAACCAATGAACTCAAACGCTTAGTTAGTGAGATTGTAAAATGGAACTTGGGCCATTAAATTTAACTGGTGTTTTGATAATAAACTATAAAAATTATTTGTATTTGTAAATTTATGTATCCTGAAACCAATTATTAAAAGAAAGAATGTGAATTATGCGAACTGTACCACTTGGACCAATATTAATATTTATTGCTTTTTTTATATTAATTTATATAGGACTAGTCATAGCAATTATTTTAACTGCTTTTATCAATGCAGTTCGTAAAAATGAAAATGTAGATGAATCATTTTTAGATAAATTTGAACGTCTTAATAAAGAATATTTTTATACGTTGTTTAAGAAAGGTTACAAGCCTAAAAAAGAAGCTTTGCCCGAATGGATTCGTTGGATAAGTAAACCCTGAGAATGGTATTTTAAAATAATCATATGTAAAAATTTAATATAAATTAATTGAACAAATACAGAAGTAAAGGATAATAACAATGGATATGAGAAGAGCTAAAAGACAGGTCACAAACATTGAGCTAATTAAAGAACTGGTTGAAGAAGTACAAGTCGTTCGTCTGGCCATAAATGGAGAAATTTACCCCTATGTAGTACCAGTAAATTTCGGCTATTCTTGGGATAATAATGATCAACTAACACTATATGTTCATGGAGCAAAAGAAGGAAAGAAAGTATCAATGCTAGAAAAAAATCCTTTAGTTGCTGTCGAAATGGATAGTCATCATAAGCTAATCGAAGGAAATAAAAATGCTTCAACTTATTCTTACGCCTATCAAAGTTTGATTGGTTTTGGAAAAGCAGAAATGATAGAAAATTTGGACGAAAAGAGGGTGGCATTGGAGCTTTTAATGGAGCATGCAGCAAAAGGAAAAGAATACGACCCCATGCCAGAAAAAATGTTAGAGCGAGTTGGAGTAATAAAAATTGAATTGGACTCATATACTGTAAAACAAAATATCCATCCTGAGAAAAAAATTAGAAATTTTTGGGACTTATATTGTTAAGCTAAATAAAAATGTTCTTTAAAAGAGAATGATTTTATATAAATTATGAAAATTTGGAGTAGAAAATGATTAGAAAAAAGGAGTGGGAGAAATCCTTTAAAAATGTAAATGGGCGTGAGCCTAATGAAGAAGACTATGAAAAGGCTCTTTCACTAGGCTTGGTACGCGAGGAGTCTAGTGTTCCAAACTCTAATAAAAAAACAGTGCTTGTTTTAGGAACTGTTATTGTGAGTCTTTTAATATTTGCGATAGGAATTTTATTAACGATCTTTTTCTATCCCAGTCCAAAGAGTTCACAAGCAAGTTTTGCTAGTAGCACTTCTCAATCTTCCAAAAAAGAAAGGGAGTCTACAGATACTGGTTCTTCAATTGATTACAAGGATTCATCAAAATTATCACAAGAAGATCAGGTGAAACTTGAAGAAGGATATAAATCTATTGAACTTGAGAAAGAGGCTTGGCATAGACAAATGTTGCGAGATATCATTACCATGTATGCTGAACCAAAAATAAGTTATAGTGACAGTCAGTTTCAAGAAAAATATGATAGCGATTACAAGCAGTGTACAGAAGCGATTGAAAACAAAGTAAAAGAAATACTCCCTGAACATTTAAGGGCTTATACTGAAGCTCATTATGAAAATGGAGGATTAGGACTTCCTACTTTTGATAATATAATAAATGAGGCAAGAACATATTATAATTCAACCACTAAAAATTGGACATATCCTCAAGATTCATAATTTTTCAATCACAAAATAAAAAAACAAATTGACATGGAATAAGAGTTTAACAACTAGGAGTAGTTATGAAAAAAATTATCTTATGGAGTCTTACTTTTCTTGTAATATTAACACTATCGTCATGCTCAAAGAATAAAAATAGCAAGTACGATTCAGTAATTTCAGATTTAAAATCAGAACTTGCTGTTAAAGGGGATTCGAAGCTTACTTTTGATAATTATGAATGGAGTTATAAAGTCGTTCATAATGTGACAAATGCAGATATTTCTAAAGGAGATATGATTGAAGTTTATCCTAAAAAAGAAAGAGATTCAAAAAGGCTATTTAATATAAATATAGATTCACAAATGGGGGATTCCTATGCACAAAGTAAAATTATAGTCCTGCAAAAAATAGTTTCTAAAATTGCTAAGAAGCTACCTAACGATAATTCTGAAATTACTCTAGGTTTTAAAAGTCAACAAAAAAGTAAAAGAATTGTCCCAGTTGCTCGTTCTCTAAAATCTATGGATGCATTTCCGATAAATGATTGAGAAAATAAAGTTTTCTAAGACAATTAGCACTAATAATTCGAAAAAATATAGCTTATTTTGCTAAAATATTAAAACTTGTATTAGGGTGCAAACTATAATCTCAAGATAAATGTAATCTATCATCCAACTGGATAAAATCCATTTTTATAAAATAGAAAGAATTTAGAACATGAAAAAAGGCGACATCATCATCTTAGCTGATGGACAGAAAGCTACCGTTATATTTGGTGATGAATCAAATTATCAACATAGCTGTATTGTAAAATTGGAAAATGGTCAATTAAAAGTAGTTGAAGAAAAAAATATCTCGCTTCTTTCACTAAATTAATAACTCAAATGTCAGATAAGTGATAATAATTGTATAATGGATATTTTTCTAGCTCTTAACTGAAGAATATTGTCCTGCCTTTTATTCGTTTTCTAAAATTTAAAGAATCGAAACTTACAAGTTGTAACAAAAATAATAAATATCCATGGAAATTGTTCAAAGCATTTAAAGTTGTCAATCTTAAACCCTTTGCTTATAGCTTTTTATTTAGTAGAATAATGAAAAAGCTCATCCTCAATAGCTTTGAGAGGTTAGAAAATGGTTAATATGTTTTCAGTTATAATGAATTCAACGGTTATCTACTGGGCAACAGCCCTAGATTTACTTATATTACTAGCAATATTATATGTTCGTTTTGATAAAAAAAGTCATTTATCTATTACTTTGGGACAAATAATTGGTTCTTTTGCACTTGTATTGGTCAGTTTATTTTTTGCGGTCATCCTAAAACTTGTTCCAGAAGAGTGGATTTTAGGCTTACTGGGCCTGATTCCTTTAGGACTAGGAATAAAATATTTATTCTTTGGGGATGATGATGACGATGAAGAATTAGATGAATTGCTACAAAAAAGGAAAAATAAAAGCTTGCTTGGAACTGTTATTATCATTTCTTTTGCGAGTTGTGGAGCGGATAATATTGCTTTGTTTACTCCATTTTTTATGACACTGTCAGCTAATAATTTGCTATTATCTATAATAATTTTTGCCTTAAACATATTAATTTTAGGGCTTCTTGGAAAAACAATTGCAAAAATTCCTCACCTTCATGACGTTTTAGAAAAATACAGTCGTTGGATTCTTGCTTTTGTTTATATAGTACTTGGAATAATGGTTTTACTAGAAAGTGGAACAGTCTCCAAAATTCTCAGTTTTTTGTAAAACATAATTTAAAGATTAAAAAAGTTCCGTATTTCCGAACGATAATTTAGATTTAATCAAAAGCATCAGGATTTTTTAAGTAAATCTTGATGTTTTTTGATAAAATAAAAAATAGTGCGATAGGAGCTTTCAAGAAATGATTTATCTTTTACTTTTGATAAATTAGTTCAAAAGTTGAAGAAGTTTTTTAGAAATGCCAGCCAAGCGAACTTGGAGCGTGCAAAATATTTTAAGAAAAGTGGATAGTCAAAACTATCCAAAAGGAGAATATTATGCCATCAGTAGTAGTTGTCGGAACGCAATGGGGAGACGAAGGAAAAGGTAAAATTACAGATTTCCTAAGCTCAAATGCAGAAGTTATTGCCCGTTATCAAGGGGGAGACAATGCAGGTCATACCATCGTCATCGACGGCAAAAAGTTCAAACTTCACCTTATTCCATCAGGAATTTTCTTCCCTGAAAAGATTTCCGTTATTGGGAATGGTGTCGTTGTTAACCCAAAATCACTGATTGAAGAAATCGCTTATCTCGCTGAAAATGGAGTTTCTGCAGAGAGCTTACGTATTTCAGACCGTGCACATGTTATCTTGCCTTACCATAAAAAATTAGACTTCCTTCAAGAAGAAGCCAAAGGCGATAAGAAGATTGGGACAACCATTAAAGGGATTGGCCCAGCCTATATGGATAAAGCAGCCCGTGTCGGAATTCGTGTTGCAGACTTACTTGACAAAGAAATCTTCGAGGAACGTTTACGTACAAACCTTGAAGCTAAAAACCGTGAATTTGTAAAAATGTATGATTCAGAACCAATCGAATTTGAAGAAATTTTTGAAGAATACTATGAATACGGTCAACAACTTAAAAAATATGTGACAGATACTTCAGTTATCTTGAATGATGCCCTTGATGCAGGAAAACGTGTCCTTTTTGAAGGTGCGCAAGGGGTAATGCTTGATATTGACCAAGGAACATATCCATTTGTAACTTCATCAAACCCAGTAGCTGGTGGGGTAACGATTGGCTCTGGTGTGGGTCCATCAAAAATTTCAAAAGTTGTTGGTGTTTGTAAAGCCTATACTTCACGTGTGGGTGATGGTCCATTCCCAACAGAACTTTTTGATGAAGTTGGACATCAAATTCGTGAAGTAGGACATGAATATGGAACAACAACAGGACGTCCACGTCGTGTTGGTTGGTTTGACTCAGTCGTAATGCGTCATGCAAAACGTGTTTCTGGCTTGACAAATCTTAGCTTGAATTCAATTGACGTTCTCTCAGGACTTGAAACAGTAAAAATTTGTGTTGCTTACGAACGTAGTAATGGTGAACAAATTACTCATTATCCAGCATCACTTAAGGAATTAGCAGATTGCAAACCAATCTATGAAGAATTGCCAGGATGGTCTGAAGATATTACTTCATGCCGAACTTTAGAAGAGTTACCAGAAGCTGCTCGTAACTATGTTCGTCGTGTTGGTGAACTAGTTGGCGTACGTATCTCGACTTTCTCAGTAGGTCCTGGTCGTGAACAAACTAATGTTTTAGAATCAGTTTGGGGCGTATAAAGTCAAAATAAAAAAGCCAGAGCATGCTCTGACTTTTTTTGTTTACAAGAAGGGTCCAAAGACTTGTGAACTAGCATTTTTATTATTGACGTTGATATCAATTACATTATAAAAGGCATTAGAAGTATCAGCTACATCCCAGACAGCCAAAACAATGTGATATCCAGATCGATCAGTTGGAATGTTAATCGTGTGAGAGAGATTATTTGTTGCAGGAGAACCATCGTGATTGATTGTCCCTATAAGCTCTAATTCTGAATGTTTTAAAGGTGCATTTTGGTCCCAACCTGTTTTGGTCATATAGTAGTGCCACTTAGTTGTTTTATGAGGTGCAGTGTATTTCCAAGTAAAGATGTTAGAACCTGTACTAATAGATGTTTTTTTCCAGCGTGAACTAGTTTGATTATCTAGAACAAAGTCGCCTATTTGCCCTAAGCCTCCATTTGCAGAAGCAATCCGACCATCAGCGGGACCAGACTCTGGGAAGCCTTTAGGTGCTTCTAAAGATTGTGGGTTACTAATAACATTTCCATAAATGTTAAAAGCGGCGGTCCACCCTAAACTTTGAGAATCTAATTGTCCTTGATAGCCTCTGGCTGGTGGTGATTGAACATAACCATGAGCTGATACAGTATCTGTTTTAATTAAAAGGGAGACACTGAGCAGACCTGCAGCAACTAATAAACCGGTAAGTAGTTTTTTCATAAATTTATTCCTCTCCTATTTATAGCTTTTTCCATGGACCAAAATCTCCTGATTGGTCAGGTAGTTGGCCAGTATTCCACCATTTTGCTTCATAATTTACTCCATTAAAAGTAACACGATCACCTTGAACATAAACTTTATCCTTTTGCCAAGTATTATTTTCCGCTGATGTGTCCAGTGTCATAAATGTAGCTCTGGCCGTATCAGAACGATTACCTGAAGGGTCAACTGCTACAATTTCAACATTGTATTCAGTTTTTTTGGATAATCCAGTCACATCTTGTAAGCCGGAAGTACTTTTAAATGATTGAGTACCAATCTTAATTTCATAGTGATCAATGCGAACATTGTCTGTAGATTTTCCTTGAATCGTGGCAGTAGAAGCAGTCACATTACTAATTGAAATTGTGGGCAAGGTTGGCTTTTCAGTATCTTCAATCGGTTGATTGTTAAAGAGCATTGGGGCGTATGTATTTACAAAAGTATTATTATATTTTTCGCCATTTGAATTGGTTCCAGCATCCCAATTTACTGACCAAGTCATTAAACCTTTTATTTCATTACCAGAAGCTTTTAAGCGATTCAATGCATTTTTTACGGCATTGGGGTCTTTCACATAACCTGTTGCAGCAGCGTCATTATTAGATGGTAGACCAATAACGAATTTACTGGCTGGGATTTTAATAAACCCATCTGTTCCTGTTACGAGACGTTGAGTTAAACCATAGAGAAAATCTTCTTTTTTTTCGTCATTTGATTGAGAAATCCACATATTTAAATCACTATCCCAGAAACCATCTCCTCCTTGATTATAGTATTGAGGATTGATGAAATCATAGTACGAATCTAAATTGTTGATATATGGTGCATATTTTCCTGAACTTGTTAAATAAGGAAATTCTGGAGCCATCGTAATCATAAAGTTTTTACCATCTTTTCGATAATGGTCTTTAACTTTTTTTAAAGCGGATGGGATAACAGTTTGATTATCTGCTGCTTCAATTGCAGCCTGTTCTAAATCAATATCTAATCCATCAAAGCCGTAAGTATCTATAAGACGAATGATTTCATTAACAAAATCACTTTCCTGACTTTTCTTTAATTCAATATGAGCGTCAGCTCCTCCTAAAGCGATTAAGACGCTCTTACCTTCGGCATTTAATTTTGAAATTTCGGCTCTGAATTCAGTATCGGTTTTGTTATAAGGCTTGAAAGTGGGAAGGGTTTGTCCTTCAGGTGTTTTCATAAAGGAAACATTAATTACATTGTAGCCTTCTTGTGTACTTGAAAGATTGAAGTCAGCAGAACTTCCTCCTTTATAACCATCTTTTCCTGTTGATTTCCAATTGTGCCAATAACCTACAAGCACTTTATCTTTTGGATTGACCATTTCACTAGCTGCATCTGCTAAGACTTGTTGCCCTCCTAACACAACAATTCCTATAGATGCTGTTACCAAAAAAACCTTAATTTCTCTACGTTTTTTCACTGAAATCATAAATATCTCCTAAACAATAGTGATTTTAAAGATTCCGGAATCTTGTTCTGTAAGCGCTAACTTTATTTTAACAATTTTTTCCTTAACTAAAAATAAAAAGGTTTATAAAATAATTATTTTTGAAGGATAAAAAAACACTAATATTCATAAAATATTAGTGTTTTTCTTATTTTAAATCTTTAAGTAAAGAATCTAACCATTCTTTTTTAAAAGTTTCTCTTTGAATAGCAAAATCTAAAACCAAATAGTGGCCACTTTTTTTATTTTTTTCATCTTCACCAAAGAGGTCTTTTTGACGTTTAATCAGATATTCCAGTTTTTTCTGGTGGACAATACTTTCTTCTTCAATTAGTTTTTGGAGATTTTCTTCATTTTTGTCATCAAGAAAATAAAGGCGGAGCATGAATTCATCTTTTTGAATTGGATAGCGGTCAACAGGGTGTTTTAACCACTCGTTAAATAGTTCGATTCCTTTTGGAGTAATTTGATAGGTTTTTTTCTCTAACTTTTCACCTACAATGTGTACATCAAAAGTAACGGCTTGATCGTTTAATAATACTCTAAGTGAAGGATAAATTTGCCCTGTGTTGGCTTGCCAAAATTCACCGACTTCACTTTCAAACTTTTTCTTAAGGTCATAACCACTTAATGGTTCGGTCTTTAAAAGTCCAAGTATAATATAAGATAATTTATCTCTATGGCTCATATTTTTTCTCCTTTATTTCCATGATACACAAAAAATAGTAAATTGTAAATTTTTGATGTAGAATTTAAACTTCATTTTTAAAAAACTGTCTATTCTATTATATATAACGAAATTTAAGGAAATCTAAATTGATAATTATTTAATGTTGATAAGCTGGTATTCTATTGATTTCTCAAATAAAGAAGAGACAAATTAAATATTATTTGTCTCTTCTTTATTATTTTTGACTTGAAAATTAATGCTTAATCATTTTATAATTTTGGTCAAAGTATTTTCCGTTACGAATATCATTTGTCATTTCTTTGTAAGGAGCTTGTGCGACGACATCGTCATTATCTTTGCCTGCTTCAGCAGCATAAGTGATTTTTGCAAATTCTGGAACTAAATATTTAGGATAAGTTTCATATTTTTCGCGAGATTCATGCATTAAGTCAATAAAATCATTTTGGAAGCAGACAGTGATTTCTGGGTGTTCTTCTACCCATTTCGGGAAGAAAATCATGCCATGTAATTTTCCTTCATTTGGAAGAAAATCTAAGGCAACATCAGTACCAGTAGGTTCTGTCCATGTAATTTTATAAATCCCTTCGGTTAACATCACTAATGAAACTTTTTGGTCTTTGACCCAGCGGCCAGCGACCATTCCGCCATGGATACGGTAATCAATGGTATGGTCGTTTTTGACGTAAAGTTCATATTCCCAACCATTATCATAGGTATAGATAAAGTGTGTTCCGACAAAATCTTCTAAGCTTTTAAATGTTTTCATTAAATTTCTTCTTTCTAAACATGTTTTATAAACATGTTTTAAATATATATTTATTATAAAATACGTTTTTTGTTTTGTCAAGATAAAAAAATACACTTTCTTAAAGTTGACAAATCTTATGAAAGTGATAAAATTAAGCATAGATGTAAGAAGAGTAGATTGTCTATGAAATTTGAGGGAATTGTGGTCACCGACTGAAAGCCACAATATGGAATTGCAATTGAAGTTCACCTTACTAAAGAAAGCTATTTTTAATCTATCATTTAGAGTGATAGTCTAAAAGGTAGGCTTTTGTGTGAATTAAATAATTAAATTAAGTGATAAAATAGGATGGTACCGCGGCTTTCGCTCCTTTGGAGATGAGAGTTGTGGTATTTTTTATTTTCTATTAAATCTGGCTCAAATCTCTTTTTAATAACAAATATATATTTTTCATAAGTTGAAAGGATAAAAATGAACTTACAAGAAAAAATTGAAGACCTTCGCAAGCGGACTTTGTCTGACTTACTCTCTGTTGCTGATGAAAAAACACTGAATAATTTAAGAACTGTGATGCTTGGTAAAAAGGGTGAATTGACTGAAATTCTGAAAGGGATGAAAGACCTAACTAATGAAGAACGTCCAGTTATTGGCGCACTTGCCAATGCTTTTCGTGATGAGTTTGGGGCAAAATTTGAAGCTAAAAAAGTGGAAATTGAACAAGCAGTAATGAATGCCGCTTTAGAATCAGAAACTTTGGATGTGACTTTGCCAGGAAAAGCTCAGAAAAAAGGAAGTCGCCATATCTTAACTCAAACGCAAGAAGAAATTGAAGAAATTTTCCTTGGAATGGGTTATGAAATTGTTGATGGCTATGAAGTGGAAACGGACCATTATAATTTTGAGCGAATGAATCTTCCAAAAGATCATCCAGCTCGTGATATGCAAGATACCTTCTATATCACTAATGAAGTTTTACTTCGTACGCATACTTCACCTATGCAAGCTCGGACAATGGATGCTCATGATTTCTCTAAAGGTGGTTTACGCATGATTGCTCCTGGTCGTGTTTATCGTCGTGATACAGATGATGCCACTCACAGCCACCAATTTCATCAAATTGAAGGTTTGGTTGTAGATAAAAATATCACAATGGCGGACCTTAAAGGAACGCTTGACCTTGTCATGAAAAAAATGTTTGGTCAAGACCGTGAATTACGCTGGCGTCCAAGTTATTTCCCATTTACTGAACCTTCTGTTGAGGTTGATATTTCTTGTTTCAAATGTGGCGGAAAAGGCTGTAACGTCTGCAAACATACCGGCTGGATTGAAATTCTTGGTGCAGGTATGGTCCATCCCAATGTGCTTGAAATGTCTGGTTTAGATTCTTCAGTTTATTCTGGTTTTGCTTTCGGGCTTGGTCAAGAACGTATTGCGATGCTCCGTTATGGAATCAATGATATTCGTGGATTCTATCAAGGAGATGTACGATTCTTAGAGCAATTTGGAAAATAAAAAGGTCAAAAGACTGTGAATAGAAAGTGAAATAAAATGCAAGTATCATATAAATGGTTAAAAGAGTTGGTGCCTAATCTTAGAGCGACATCGGCTGAATTAGAACAAAAGATGTCAACGTCTGGGATTGAGGTTGAAGGCGTGACAAGTCCAATGGAAGGTTTGTCAAAACTTGTTGTGGGAGAAATTTTATCAAGTGAAGATATTCCTGACACACACTTACACATCACACAAGTGAATGTTGGAGCTGAAGAATCATTGCAAATTGTTTGTGGTGCGCCAAATGTTCGTGTGGGTATGAAAGTAATTGTAGCACTTGTGGGTGCTCGAATTGCTGATAATTATAAAATCAAAAAAGGTAAAATTCGAGGAGTTGAATCTCTCGGGATGCTCTGTGCGCTTGATGAAATTGGGATTGATGAAAAAATTAATCCAATGAAGCATGAGGATGGTATTTTTGAAATGCCAGCGGATGCTAAAGTTGGTGATAGTATTTTCTCTTATCTTGATATGGATGATGAAATCATTGAATTATCAATTACACCAAACCGTGCGGATGCTTTGTCAATGCATGGGGCAGCTTGGGAAGTTGGTGCTATTTATGGTTTACCAGTTCAATTAGAAAAGAAAGATTTAGTAGAAGCTTCTGAATCAGCAGCAAGTAAAATTGCAGTAAAAGTTGAAACAGATAAGGTTCCAACATATAAAATTCGTTTGATTGAAGGGGTTAAGATTGCTAAATCACCACAATGGTTGCAAAACCGTTTGATGAATGCTGGTGTGAAACCAATCAACAATGTAGTGGATGTGACGAATTATGTTTTGATGGCTTTTGGTCAACCTTTGTATAGTTTTGATTTTTCTAAATTTGGTTCTGATGAAATTTTGGTTCGTCAAGCTAAGGCTGGTGAAAAAATGACAACCTTAGACCATGTTGAACGTGAATTAGATGATTCTGATATTGTGGTTACCGCAAATGGACTTCCTGTAGCGCTTGGTGGTGTTATGGGTGGCGCTGATAGTGAAATTACTGACGAAACAACAAGTGTTGCCCTTGAAGCGGCTCTATTTGATGGGACTTCAATTCGTAAAACTTCTCAAAAATTTGCTTTGCGTTCGGAAGCATCAAGTCGTTTTGAAAAAGGAATTAATGAAGGAACGGTTCGTGAGGCACTTGATTTTGCAGCAGCAATGATAGTTGAATTGGCTGGTGGAAAAGTTCTTTCAGGTGTTGTTGAATCAAATGATTATCAACCTATTTTGCCAAAAGTATCAATTACTTTGAGTCGTGTTAATAGTGCTTTGGGAACAGATTTATCTCTTGAGACTGTGGAAAAAATTTTTGTTCAACTTGGCTTTGGGGTTGAAGTTGAGGGTGAAAAATTTACTTGTGAAATCCCATCACGTCGTTGGGATATTCATATTGAAGCTGATTTAGTTGAAGAAGTAGCTCGTATTTATGGCTATGATAATTTGCCAAGTACTTTGCCTTCCTCACAAAATGCTGGTGAATTGACTCAAATGCAAAAATTCCGTCGTACAGTGCGAACAGGTCTCGAAAGTTCAGGGCTTAATGAAGTTATTGGTTATTCGCTTGTAACTCCAGAAAAAGCAACTGAATTTGTGGGTCAGCTTGAAACAACAACGCTTATGATGCCAATGACCGAAGATCGTCAAACACTTCGTGCAAACATGATTCCAGGACTTTTGGATATTGTAAATTACAATCAGAATCGTAAAAATGCTGATGTGGCAATTTATGAAATTGGCAATATTTTCTTACCAAATCCAGATGATATTCGTCCGATAGAAGTACCAAACCTTGCTTTTGCTATTTCTGGAAATGTTGTGGATAAATCATATAATGGGCAAGCTGTTCCTGTTGATTTCTACTATGCTAAGGGAATTGTGGAAAACCTTCTCGAAGCATACAAAGAAGTAGAATTTATTCCAAGCAATAATCAAGCAGCGATGCACCCAGGACGGACTGCTGTCATTAAAATTAATGGTCGTGTGGCTGGTTTTGTAGGACAAATTCATCCGGCGACAGCTAAAAAATACGATATTGCAGAAACTTATGTTGCTGGTCTTGATATGCAAGTGATGCTTGAAGAATTACCAGCTCAAACTATCTTTACTGACATTCCGAAAGTTCAAGCTGTTCACCGTGATATCGCACTTTTGATTGATGCTGAAGTGACACATGCACAAATTGTTTCTGTCATTAAATCAAGTCGTGTCAAAACACTTAGCCAAGTTGAGTTATTTGATATTTATCAAGGCAAAAACTTACCGGCTGGTAAGAAATCAATGGCTTACAGTCTCACTTTCCAACCTGTTGAAAATACAATGACAGATGAAGAAATTACGGCTGCGGTCAATAAAATTACAAAAAATCTTGTGGAAAAATTGGATATAGAAATCCGTTAATTTAAAAAAGTACTGACAAAAAAACTGTCAGTAAAAATCTCTATTGGTATTTTACTGATAGAGATTTTTTTGCAAATAAATAATAAAGAAGCGAATGAAAATTTGCTTTCAGTAAATCAAGTGGCTCTTATGGAAGTGTCATTTTGTATTTATTTTAAAGTTATGTTAATCTTAGTAAAGATATTGCAATTAAAATCCTGAGGGGATATGTTAGAATAGACAAAGTATGAAGAATTTAATTCCTAAAAAAATAAAACAAGTTGGAATACTTGTGGGAGCTTTACTGATGATTTTGTCAGTACTACCATCTAATCTCTTAGGAGTAACAAAGGTAAATGCTGAGAGCTCTCAAACGGAAGTCAACCAAGAACTTACAAACTTCCAAACAGAACTCGATAGCAAATTAGCGCAGGCGAATAAGATTTATAGTCAAGCGCAAGAAGCTCAAGAAAAAGTTAAGCAGTCAAAGAGCAAAATCACAGAATATGAAAGCAAAATTGCTGAAACTGAAAATGATATTGTTCAACTCAAGGCTTCTGTCGCAAAACAAATGCGGGCAGTACAATCAAATGGTGGGGCTACGTTCTCATATATTGATGTCGTTGCGTCATCAAAAAATCTCTCAGAGATGATTACACGTTTGACCAATCTGAATGTAGTTTTGACAGCCGAGGCTGACCAAGCTAAATCTTTGATAGAGAAAGAAGCTTCACTTAAAACAATGAAAGTTAAATTGGAAGAAACGCAAGAATCTCTTGTGAAAAACCAAAATGACTATCAAGGACAAGTAGATAGCTTGCAAAGTAGTATTTCATCGCTTAAGGATAAAATTAGTTCTAATAAACAACTTTTGAGTGAAATGCAAGAAAAAGCAGCATCAGAACAAAAAGCTCGCGATGAAGCATTGGCTAAATCGGTAGCTGAGGTTAAAGCTAAAGCGGAAACAGTTAAAAATACGAGCTCAAATCCA
This sequence comes from Lactococcus sp. FSL K6-0773, assembly GCF_038006485.1. Taxonomy (NCBI): domain Bacteria; kingdom Bacillati; phylum Bacillota; class Bacilli; order Lactobacillales; family Streptococcaceae; genus Lactococcus; species Lactococcus sp. FSL K6-0773. Next base: position 2,246,852 of record NZ_JBBOVF010000001.1, read on the forward strand.
CCGACAGTGCCAGATCCACCAAAACAAACTACTCCAACAACTCCTTCTGGTGGTCGTACTTTAAATGTAGAAGCAACGGCTTATGCTTTGAATGGGATTACAGCAACGGGAATTGATTTAAGTAAAAATCCAATTTGTATTGCGGTTGACCCAAGTGTTATTCCTTTGAATTCTCTTGTTGAAGTTCCAGGATATGGAATTGCAATTGCTGGTGATACTGGGGGAGCAATTATTGGGAATATCATTGATGTCCATTTTCCAACTAATGACCAAGCAATTGCTTGGGGACGGAAAAATATTCAAATCACTGTTTTGAGTTAATAAACTTTAAAAAATAATGAAAGGCTTACAGTGAAGCCTTTTTTTGGTATAATGAGAACATGATAAAAAATGGACGTATTGTCAAATCTTTGGCAGGCTTTTATGATGTAGAATCAGAAGGTGAAGTTTATCAGACGCGTGCGCGTGGTAATTTCAGAAAAAAAGGAATGAAACCTGTTGTGGGAGATTTTGTTGAATTTTCTACTGAGGAAAATTCAGAAGGTTATATTTTAAAAATTGGTGAGCGAAAAAATTCTTTAATTCGACCATCTATTGCTAATATTGATCAAGCTGTGATTATTATGTCAACAGTGAGCCCAAATTTTAGTTTGAATTTATTAGACCGCTTTTTGGTTTTTTTAGAGCATAAAAATATTCACCCGATGATTTACATTTCTAAGTTGGATTTACTGACAGAGATGCAGGAAGGCTCAGATAAGAATAAAAAAACTTTTAATCAGCTGACAGATTATGAACAGATAAAAAGTGATTATGAACAAATTGGTTATGATGTTTTTTTTGATGCTGAGCATTTGGTCAGTAATTTAGCGGGAAAAGTAACTGTCTTTATGGGGCAAACTGGCGCTGGTAAGACTACTTTGCTAAATAAAATTGCACCAGAAATGCAACTGGCAACGGGAGAAACTTCAGAAAAACTGGGACGTGGGCGTCATACGACACGTCATGTTGAATTTTTTGAATTGGCTGGTGGCTTAATTGCTGACACACCGGGATTTTCTAGTCTAGACTATGAAGTGACGAATCAGCCGGATTTAAATGCTGCTTTTCCTGAAATTTTAAGAATCAGTCATGATTGCAAGTTTCGCGAATGTACACATACGCATGAACCCAGCTGTGCAGTCAAGCTGGCACTAGAAAATCATGAAATTTTAGAGAGCCGCTATGATAATTATTTACAGATTTTAGATGAAATTAATCACACGAGGGAGACTTATGAGAAAAAACGAAAAAAACAGGGCTAAAGATAATATTTGGTTAAAACAAGCTAGTTTTTTTGCCCTTGTTTTAGCATGGATTTTAGCGATTTATTTTAAAAATGATTTGTCAAAAACAATGATGATTATTGTATTTATCCTCTTGGTTATTGCAACTTTCTTTGTTATTTGTTGGTTAAACCGTGTCTTTTTTGGATTAACTAATCAGCCCAAAGAGGATAAAAAAGATTTAGAGAGTTCACAGGACAAAGAAAAATGAAAAAACGATTGAAAACAGAAGCCTTTTTAGCGGTTATTTTTGCGCTTATTTGCCAAATCTTAGAAATGTTTGTCTTCAAAAGTGGAAGTCTGGCCTTTGTGATGAATTTCTTGACCGTCATTGCTTTAGGCTTAGCAATTATGCTTGGAGTTCGTGCGGCAACCGTTGTAGAGCATAAACGTGAGGGTGAATCTTGGAAAACAATTATTAAAGAAGAACTTCATGATGATTCATCAGAAAATAGTGGTGAATAAGTGTTTTTAGTTTCAAAAGATAAATTACTAATTCAAGTTATTTAGAGAGAGGATAGAAATGAAAAATAAAATTGCTCCATCAATTTTGTCAGCAGACTTTGGAAATTTTGCAAGAGATGTGAAACGTTTAGAATCTGCTGGAGCTGACCTTGTACATATTGACGTAATGGACGGACATTTTGTGGATAATTTAACCTTTGGAGCTGGCGTTGTTTCGGCACTTCGCGCACAAACTCATTTATTTTTCGATGTTCACATGATGGTTGAAAATCCTGAAAAATATGTGGAGGATTTTGCAAAGGCAGGAGCTGATAGCATGAGTATTCATGTTGAAGCAACTCATCATATTCACGGAGCACTTCAAAAAATTAAGAATGCCGGCATGAAAGCTTCGGTAGTTATTAATCCTGGAACTCCTGTAGAGGCGATTAAAACTGTTTTACCACTTGTGGATATGGTCTTAGTAATGACAGTCAATCCTGGTTTTGGGGGTCAAAAATTTATTCCTGAAATGATGGATAAAGTTCGTGAACTCGCTCAAATTCGGACTGATAAAAAGCTTGATTTTGAAATCGAAGTTGATGGTGGAATTGATGACCAAACAATTAAAGTTGCTAAAGCTGCCGGAGCTAATGTTTTTGTTGCAGGGTCATTTATTTTTAATGGTGAAGTTGAGAAAAATATTGAAAAACTTCGTGTAAATTTATAAAATTCTCAAAAAGTTACTGACAGCTTTTCTGTCAGTAAACTTTAGGAATTGATTTAAAGTTTTTAGAAATGTAGGAAAATAAAAAATCAAGATGGAAGTCATAATTATTATATTACTTATACTTTTGATTTTACTGTCCCTTGCCAATTTTTTCAAAAAAACTGACAAAGGAAATACGAGTCATCAGTTAAATTATCTTAATCAAAATTTATCGGAAATGCGCTCAGATATTAACCAGCAACTTGCGCAAAATAGACAGGAACTTTCTAGTAGTTTACGTTCGGTCAATAATGATTTTTCGGCACTGACAGAAAATATCAATAGTAAGTTTGATTGGCAGTTTAAAGATTTACAAAACTCAAATGAGCAAAAATTAGAAAAAATTTCTGTAAGTTTGGTAGAATCTACTGATAGAACGGTTAGTAAACTGTCAGAACTGACAGAGTCAATTACCGCCAAATTTGACCATAAATTTAAAGAATTACAAGATTCAAATGATAAAAGATTGAGTCAGATTCAAGAAACGGTCGATGAAAAATTGCAAGAAACATTAAATCGCAGAATTTCGCAATCCTTTGAACAGGTAACTTTACATTTGAAAAATGTGGAAGAGGGCTTGGGCGAAATGAGAAATCTTGCCAGCGATGTGGACAGCTTACAAAAGGTAATGACAGGTGTTAAAACACGTGGGATTGTTGGTGAAATTCAGTTAGGCCGAATTTTAGAGCAAATGTTTACAAGTAGTCAATACCGTGAACAAGTCAATATCCAAGGGGGCAATGCAGTTGATTATGCTTTGATTTTACCTGGAAAATCTGATGATTCAGAGCTTTTATTACCAATTGACTCAAAATTCCCGATGGAAGATTATCAACGCTTGCAAATGGCTTTAGAATCTAATGACAGTCTGGAAATTGATAAGACAAGAAAAGCATTGTTTAATGCCGTCAAAGCTCAAGCCAAATCAATCAGCGAAAAATATATTGTTCCACCAAAAACAACAGATTTTGCCATCATGTTTTTACCAACTGAAGGGCTGTTTATGGAAGTGGTCAATAACCCTGAACTTTATGAACAAATCAGTCGTGATTACAAGGTCAATGTGACAGGTCCAACGACAATGACAGCCGTCTTGAACAGTTTGCAAATGGGCTTTAAAACTTTGCAAATCGAACAAAAATCAGCTGAAGTTTATGAGCTACTAGGTGCTGTCAAAACAGAATTTGGTAAGTTTGAAGGTTCACTGAAAAAAGTTCAAGAACGTCTGCAACAATCTGAAAAAGAGATTAGCAATCTAATCACCACAAGAACAAATGTGATGAATCGTAAATTACGGAATATCAATGAAATTGATAATAGTAAAAGTAGTGAACTTCTAGGGATAGATAATGAATAAACTTCTCTTTCTAGTTTAGGTTCGATATCTAAGAAAGTCGCTTTTAAAAGCGGTAAAAAATTAACATATAAAAGTGGGACGTAAGAAAGAAAAACATTTATTTCTTTGGTGAAATGAAGCGCCCCTGCAAATTAATTTAACTGAGTTCGGGCTCGTAGAAGCGTGTGAAATAGTAACTGGATTATATTCAGAACCACAATTTCCATCACTTCTGAATGCTCGTACTCACATCTTAAAGGAGAAAACATGGTGCTCATTAAAAACTTAGAAATTGGCGAATTTTTTGAAGGGTTTTATCTGATTAAATCAGTTGAATTACGTCAAACTCGTGCAGGAAAAGACTTTTTAGCTTTAAGTTTTCAAGACCGAACAGGAACAATCAACGGAAATATTTGGGATGCCAATCCTAAGGCGGTTGAACAATTTAGAGCTGGACGTGTCGTACATATGAAGGCTCTCAAAGAACTTTATAATGGAATGCCTCAAGTCAATAAAATACAATTACGTTTGGCGACAGATAGTGAACCTAATCAACCTCATGATTACCGAGAAAGTTCTCCTGTTCAAGAAAAAGATCTACGTGAATATGTTCAATCAATCGTCTTCCGTATTGAAAATGCGACTTTAAATCGAATTGTACGAACGATTTTGAAAAAATTTGATAAAGAATTTTATGAATTTCCTGCTGCAAAAACTAATCACCATGCTTTTGAAGGAGGTCTTGCTTTCCATACAACCACCATGCTTCAATTAGCAGAAAAAGTTTGCGAAGTTTATCCACAACTCAACGAAAATTTGATGTTTGCCGGTGTTTTACTGCATGATATGGCAAAATGTTTAGAGTTTACAGGTGCGGAAAATACTTCTTATACTTTGCGCGGAAATTTGCTTGGGCACATTGTTTTGATTGATGAAGAAGTGAGTAAAGCCGCCATTGAACTTGGCTTTGATGATGACAATGAAGATTTATTAATGCTTCGTCATTGTTTGTTGAGTCATCATGGTGAGTTGGAATATGGTAGCCCTGTTCGTCCGCAAATTATGGAAGCAGAAATGATTCATCAAATTGATGTTATGGATGCCAATATGATGATGATGACTACGGCGACTCAAACGCTTGACCCAGGTCAATTTAGTCAACGCGTTTGGGCTTTATCTAATCGTAATTTTTATAAACCAAGAAAAGATTAAACCGTGGCGCATGGTTCAAGTGAATAAAAAAGCTGTTTTGCACCTAAATTTGAACAATTTGGTGTGGAACAGCTTCGCACTTCATGCTAGGCTTTCCACTCTCGCAGTCGAGTGGATTGTTAAAAGGGGAGCCCAAGAGGCTCCTCTTTTGTCTATTTCCACAGTCATTTGAGTCATAATTAAATTTTTTGATTTTTTGTGGAAAGTACTTTGTCAACATTCTGAAGTGTGACGTACATTTTTTTACTGACAGAAATTTTTGTCAGTAAAAATGGTAAAATAGAGGAAGTTAAAAAAATATAAGGAGTTTTTTATGAATTACACTTTAAAAAATGACCACTTAAATGTTGTTGTGGATACTTTTGGAGCAGAAATGCATTCTATTCAACATGATGATATTGAATATTTGTGGCAAGCAGATGCAAAATTTTGGGGCCGTCATGCTCCAGTTCTCTTTCCAATCGTAGGGAAATTGAAAAATGGGGAATATCGCTATAATGACAAAACTTATAAAATGGGCGGACACGGTTTTGCACGTGATAATGACTTTGAATTAATTAAGAAATCAGCTGATGAACTTGTTTTTGAACTTCGTGACAATGAAGATAGCTTAAATCACTATCCCTTTCATTTTGTTTTCCGTGTTTCTTATAAACTAGTAGACAATAAAATTAGAGTTCGTTATGAAGTGAAAAATGAAGATGAAAAATTCATGTCTTTTGGCGTTGGGGCTCACCCAGCTTTCAATGTTCCTTTAAAAAATGGAACTTTTGAAGATTACCAATTAACAATTTCACCAGATGAAAAGCGGACATTTATTCCACTTGATCCACCGTCAGGAACTTTGAAACTAGATGAAAGAGTTGAAAGTCAAGTCAGTCAACTTCCGTTAACAAGAGCACTTTTTGATAAAGATGCTTTAGTTTATACCTCATCAAAGGAGATGAAAGTTTCTTTGACCAATAAATTAGATGACCACGGAGTCAGCCTAACATGGAAAAATATGCCTTATTTTGGTTTATGGTCACCTTATCCAAATGAAGCACCCTTTGTTTGTATCGAACCTTGGTGTGGAATTGCAGATGATGAAAATACTGATGGAGATATTACCAACAAATTTGGAATCAATCAATTGGCACCAGAAGGAAAATTTTCTTGTGAATATACCATTGAAATTAAATAATCAAAAAAGACTCTCGTATTTTTACGGGAGTTTTTGCTTAAAAAAATGCTAGAATTAATTGAGATAGGCTGTCAGTAAACTTAGGAGTTACAAAATTACTGACAGAATAAAAAACGACTGACAGAAAGTAAAATAATGACTACAATTCTTCTGAACGCCTTGAGTATCATGCTTGTTTTATTTTTAGCTCTCCTACTAAAGAAAATTAAAATTCTTCATCAAAAAGACGGAGCATTAACTTCAAAAATGGTTGTTTATTTGACCTTGCCAGCAACAATTTTAATTGGAGTCAATCATACAAAACTCTCTAATATTTTTTTATCTTGATGTTTATGGGACTTTTTTCCAATCTTCTTTTAGTTTTTCTAGGAAAATTTATTGGACGAAAAGCTACTGTTGAAGAACGTGGACTTTATATGTTTGATTTGTCAGGTTATAATATCGGAAATTTTTCAATTCCTTTTGTTTCTAGTTTTTTTCCAGCAGCAATTCCATTTCTTGCCATGTTTGACATGGGAAATTCATTAATGGTGACAGGGACTACTCAAGCAATTGTTGAACTTTCAAGTGGTAGAAAAAAGCACGGCTTTATCTTACAAGAAATATTTGGCGTCTTATTTCGTAATCCACCCTTTGTTGTTTATATTTTTATGTTTATTTTAGCAATTTTCGGCCTATCTTTTCCGGATGAATGGCTGATTCCAATTCGCCCCTTAGCAAATGCTAATACTCTTTTATCTATCTTTACGATTGGGCTTTTTATGGAATTTCGTCTGCCAAAGGGAAAATTTAAAACTTGTCTTAAAAATATGACTTGGCGCTATTTACTAGCCTTTATTTTAGCTAGTTTGGTTTATTTTTTCCTTCCATTTCCAGCTATAATAAAAGAAATTCTTTTATTAATCTTCTTTTGCCCAATGTCCTTTTTACATATGATTCAGGCTATAGAACTTGGAAATGATAAGGCCTTAGCTGGATTGACAATAAGTTTATCCATGTTTATTTCTTTAATTTTAATGAGTATCATTGTAATAATTTTGTGAGGTGAAAAATGAAAAATCAAATAGAAAAATTATTAGAGAATTTTGTACCAGAAGGTCAGCAAGAAAAAACAGATTTTAAAGTTTTTCAAGATTTTGCAGCTGATGAAAAAAATTTGAATCGGTCTTCTATTGCACATTTTACAGCAAGTGTATTTGTTTTGAATGAAAGTCATGATAAAATTTTAGGAATTTATCATAAGATTTATCAAAGTTGGGGTTGGGTAGGCGGCCATGCTGACGGCAATGCTGACTTATTAGCTGTAGCGGTAAAAGAAGTTCAAGAAGAAACGGGACTGCGATCTTTCAAAAAACTTTCAGAAATGCCAATTTCAATTGAAGCCTTACCTGTTTTTGGACATCATCACAGAAAATATGGTTATGTCAGTGCTCATATTCATCTTAATGTTACTTTTTTATTTGAAGCAAAGGAAAGTGATTCACTTCAAAAGAATACGGATGAAACAGGGGGATTAGCCTGGATTCCCCTAGAAAAATTTTCCGAAAAATCCTCAGAAAAAGAAATGAGAGTAATCTATGATAAAATCATTACTCGAATTATAAATAAATAAAATACAAAATGAGACTTGCCATAGGCAAGTTTTATTATAAGATTAAAAATTTTAAATTAGACCATCACAGAATTAAAATACGAGACTATTGCAAAAAAATCACGAAGGGCTATAATTGAGTCTAATTCTATTTGAAAGTTGAGTGATTTATGCCGGTAAAAGTGATTGAAGGTCTGCCCGCAATTGATGATTTGCGAGCGGATAATATTTTTGTTATGAATGATGAACGAGCGAAGAATCAAAATATTCGCCCTTTAAATTTGCTGGTGGTCAATCTCATGCCGCGTAAATTAATAACTGAAAGACAAATTTTACGATTACTATCGAACACTCCATTACAAATTAATGTTGAATTTTTATATATGACTTCTCATGATTTTAAAAATACGAAACAAGGGCATTTAGATTCCTTCTATAAATCTTTTTCTGAGATTAAGAGTCAATATTACGACGGATTAATTGTCACAGGAGCTCCGGTTGAGCAGTTAAACTTTGAAGAAGTGGACTATTGGAGTGAGCTTTTGAAAATTATTGACTGGTCTAAAAGCCATGTCTATTCAAGTCTGCATATTTGTTGGGGGGCACAAGCGGCACTTTATGCTCGCTATGGTGTAACTAAAGAAAATCTTCCGCAAAAATTGTGTGGTATTTACAAAAGCTCAGTAGAGCAACCTAAAAATCCATTATTTAGAGGATTTGATGATTTTTTTAATTATCCACAATCGCGATATACCCAATCAAATCCATCAGAAATAAAAAAAGTACCTGATTTGGAAGTCTTGTCAAGCTCCAAAGAAACCGGATTTTCAATTTTAGCGAAGAAAAATTTGCGTGAAATTTACCTTTTTGGCCATTTAGAATATGACCGTGAAACTTTAGCTTGGGAATATGAGAGAGATAAAGAAGAAGGACTGAAACCCAATCTTCCCCAAAATTATTTTCCAGAAAATGATGATAAAAATAAGCCAAAAAGCACTTGGGCTTCAGCAGCTTCCCTCTTTTTTTCAAATTGGTTGAATTATGCGGTTTATCAAGGAACGCCTTATCTAGGAGAACGTCTGAGTCAACATTTGAATGAAGAAAATTATGATTTTAATCAAAAAGAGCAAAAGTAAAAAATAATGAGTTAAAAAATGAGGAATTTTATGGATAAAAGATTAGATACTTTATTGGCGCAAGTCGGAATTCATCAAGATGAGGCAACGGGAGCTTTAGTTAGTCCTTTGCATTTTTCAACGACCTATCAACATCCAGAATTTGGCCAATCGACTGGCTTTGATTACACCAGAACCAAAAATCCAACAAGAGCAACCTTGGAAGAAGCACTTGCTTCAATTGAATCAGGACAATTTGCTCTAGCAACTTCGTCAGGAATGGCTGCAATTGTCTTGGCCTTTTCAGTTTTCCCAATCGGTTCAAAAATTGTTGCCAGTCGAGATTTGTATGGAGGTTCATTTCGCTGGTTCGATGAACAAGAAAAAGAGGGACGATTTTACTTTTCCTATGCTAAAACTGAAAAAGAAATGCTTGAGCTAATAGATGAAAATACTGATATTGTTTATATTGAAACACCGACAAATCCAATGATGGTTAAATATAATATTGAAAAAATCGCCAATAAAGCACAGGCATATCATGCAAAAGTGATTGTTGTCAATACTTTTTATACCCCAATTTATCAAAAACCATTAGAATTGGGTGCGGATTTAGTGATTCATTCGGCAACAAAATATTTATCAGGACATAATGACGTCTTGGCTGGAGCGGTCATTGTTTATGATGAAGAACTTTATGAAAGATTATTATATCAGCTCAATACTACTGGAGCAGTTCTTTCTCCATTTGACAGTTATCTTGTCATGCGAGGTTTGAAAACTTTAAGCCTCAGAATGGAGAGGGCAACTAAAAATGCCCAAAAAATTGTGACTTTCCTAAAAAAACTTCCATCAGTAAAAGAAGTACTTTACTCAGGATTAGGTGGCATGATTTCTCTAAAAGTTACTGACAAAACCAAAATTCCTGCTATTTTAAATCACTTGGGCGTTTTTACCTTTGCTGAAAGCTTAGGAGGTGTTGAATCTTTAATCACTTATCCAACAGCGCAAACTCACCATGATATTCCACTTGAGATTAGAGAAAGTTATGGTTTAACAGATGATTTGCTTCGCCTTTCGATTGGGATAGAAGATGTTCGCGATTTAATAGAAGATCTCAAAGAAGCTTTAGAAAATTAAAAAATTACTGATGAACAAACTAGCATATCCGTAAAGGCTATCTACGCACTGCGTGCTACGCTGTCCGTTTTGTGACAAAAAGGCGAAGCGCCAACGGCTATCCTATGATGAGACTACCAGCATATCCATAAGTGCTAAAATATGTTCTGTCAGTAAATTTTTTACTGATGGAGCTACTATCATATCTGTAAACTGCTAAAGCAGTGACAGCTATCCTATGACGAAAAGAAAAAAGAGAGTATAAAAATGACAAAATATGATTTTACAACCATTCCAAATCGACTTGACCATAATTCTGTAAAATGGCAAGAAATAAAAGAGAATCCTCATAAACTTCCATTATGGGTGGCTGATATGGATTTTCTTGCCTTACCAGAAATAAAACAAAGTATTCATGATTACGCAGACTATGGAGTTTATGTATATGCCTATGTAGAAGAAGATTTAATTAAAAGCATTCAAAATTGGGAAAAAAATCAACATCAGTATGACTTTTCTAAAGAAGCTTTAATTTTGGTTGAAGGAGTTGTTCCAGGAATTGGTCTGGCCATTCAAGCATTGACCAAAGAAAATGATGCTGTTTTAATAAACACACCTGTTTATCCCCCGTTTGCCAGAACAGTTAAGCTAAATAATCGAAAGCTAATTGAAAATAAACTGATGGAAAAAAATTGGGAATTTCTAATTGATTTTGAAGTTTTTGAAAAAGAAATTGTTGAAAATTCCGTGAAATTATATATTCTTTGTAACCCCCACAATCCTGGTGGGCGCGTGTGGACGAAAGAAGAACTGATAAAACTTGGCCAAATTTGTAAAAAGCATAATGTGATTGTCGTTTCTGATGAAATTCATCAAGATTTAACATTGTTTGGTCATCAGCACCAGACCTTTAACACTCTTTCAGAAGACTTCAAAGATTTTTCAGTTGTTTTATCTTCTGCCACCAAAAGTTTTAACATTGCTGGCGTGAAATGCGCTTATGCAATTATTGAAAACCAAGATTTACGTGAAAAATACTTGCAAAGAAGACTAGCAAATAATCAACAAGAAATTAGCACTTTAGGAATGCTAGCCACCAAAGTTGCTTATGAAAATGGAAGTGAATGGTTAAATGAACTCAAAAATGTGCTTGAAAAAAATATCACTTATATTGAGTCAGAACTTCATCAAAAAACAAAAATCAAAGTAATGAAACCTCAAGGAACCTATTTAATTTGGCTTGATTTTTCTGAATATCAATTAGAAGATAAGGTATTGGATGAAAAATTAGCAGAAGAGGCAGGTGTGATTCTAAATAAAGGAATAAGCTTTGGAAAAGCTGGACAAGCGCATGCCAGATTAAATGCTGCTGCACCTTTTTCATTGACTGAAGAAGCAAGCAAACGACTCGTAGAAACATTCAAAATTTAAGGATTTTAGTCGAAAATGTGTTTTTAAGAATGAAAAATATGTTAAAATCAACTTATGAATGATATTTTACAACTCACAATTGTTTTAATTGCCTCTTTAATTGCTACTCTTGTTTCAAGACGCCTTAAAATTCCAGCTGTCGTTGGACAAATGCTTGTTGGGATTTTGATTGCTCCATCAGTTTTAGGCTTGGTTCATAGCGGTCATGTTCTAGAAGTGATGTCTGAGATTGGAGTTATCTTACTCATGTTCTTAGCAGGAATTGAGAGTGATTTAACTGTTCTAAAGAAAAATTTTAAAGCATCAATGCTCGTTGCAGTTGGTGGTGTAATTGTGCCATTAATTGCCTTTGGACTTGTTGCTTTTGGCTTTGGTTACGGAATATCGACCAGTTTCTTTTATGGAATTGTTTTCGCTGCGACCTCAGTGTCGATTACGGTTGAAGTCTTACAAGAATATGGTAAACTCAGTACACGTGCAGGTTCGATTATTCTAGGAGCAGCAGTTGTTGATGATATTTTAGCTGTATTGATTTTATCAATTTTTACTAGTTTTAAAAATGGTGGTTCTGGTTCTCATCTTTTCATCCAATTTTTGCTTGAACTTTTCTTTTTTGCCTTTTTATTTCTTGTGCATAAGCTTATTCCAAGATTTTGGAAATTCGTCCAAAAACTACCCATTGCCAACAAAAATACGATTGTTGCCTTGATTATTTGTTTGGGCTTAAGTCTACTTGCTGATAGCGTAGGAATGTCAGCGGTAATAGGTAGTTTCTTTGCAGGACTTGCTATTTCACAAACAGAAGTAAGTCATAAGATTGAAGAATATACTTCAGCAATCGGTTATGTTATTTTTATCCCAGTATTCTTTGTACTTATCGCCATATCTGTTCAATTCGATAGTTTAATTCATCATCCTTGGATAATTTTACTCTTTACCTTCTTAGCAATTTTGACAAAATTTATCCCCGCCTATTTTGTTGGAAAAGCAAGTAAATTAAGTACTGGTGAGAGTATGTTGATTGGAACAGGAATGATTTCACGAGGAGAAATGGCCCTGATTGTGGCTCAAATTGGTCTGACGAGTGCCATTATTACAGATGAAGTTTATTCGGAGCTGGTTATCGTGATTATTTTAGCAACTGTATTAGCACCATTTTTAATTAAAATGGTCTTGAAAAAATATGATAATTAAGAAAAAATAAAGAATAAAAGACGAAAAATTTAAATTTTTTTAAATTTCATCTTATTCCTCCCAAAAAGACCAAAAAAGTGGTAAAATAGAAAAAATGCTTTTAGAGAATAGCGAACTTGCTAGGCTCTAAAAAATTTTGCCTAAAATTAGCAAAATTGCCTTTTAAAGGCAGTTTATAAATCTGAACTTTGCTTAGCAAAGAGATCTAGCGAAAGGAAAATCAAAATGTCAAAATTTCAAGTCGTAGAACATCCATTGATTCAACACAAACTCTCAATCTTGCGTCGTAAAGAGGCATCGACAAAAGAATTCCGTGAACTTGTTGATGAAATTGGAATGCTCATGGCCTACGAAGTATCAAGAGATTTACCCCTTGAAGATGTCGAAATCGAAACACCCGTTCAAAAAACGACAGTTAAACAAATCGCAGGTAAAAAATTAGCGATTGTACCAATCTTGCGTGCTGGTATTGGGATGGTAGACGGAATTTTGAAATTGATTCCAGCTGCTCGTGTAGGGCATATCGGAATGTATCGTGACGAAGAAACACTTAAACCAGTTGAATATTTAGTTAAACTTCCAGCCGACATTGCTGACCGTCAAATTTTCCTTGTTGACCCAATGCTTGCGACTGGTGGTTCAGCAATTTTAGCAGTTGATTCTCTTAAAAAACGAAATGCTAAAGCAGAAAATATTAAATTTGTTTGTCTTGTTGCTGCACCAGAAGGAGTGAAAGCTCTCCAAAAAGCACATCCAGATATTGAAATTTATACTGCAGCTTTGGATGAAAAACTTAATGAACATGGTTATATTGTCCCAGGTCTTGGTGATGCTGGAGACCGTTTGTTCGGTACTAAATAATAAATTTATCCCTATTTCAAATAGGGATTTTTTTTATTTTATAAAAAAAGTAATTTTTTGAATCAAAATAGTTTACAAGTGTAAATTTATTTGATAAGATTACATATGTAAACAATAAAAACAAAAAAGGAAGTAATTATTATGTCATTCATTAAATCATTAGAAAACCGTCGCACAATCTACGCTCTTGGAAGAAACGTTCAAGATGAAGAAAAAGTGATTGAAACAATTAAAGAAGCTGTACGTTTTTCACCAACAGCTTTCAATTCACAAACTGGACGTCTTTTGATTCTCACAGGTGATGCCCAAGATAAACTTTGGTATGAAATTGTTGCCCCAGAACTTAAAGCAGCCATGGAAGCACAAGGTGTTCCTGAATCAGCTTGGGATAACACACGTGCAAAACTTGATGGATTTAAAGCTGCTTTTGGTACAATTCTTTTCTTTGAAGACCAAGCAGTTGTTAAAAATCTTCAAGAACAATTTGCTCTTTATGCAGATAACTTCCCAGTTTGGTCAGAACAAGGTTCAGGAATTATTTCTGTAAATGTATGGACTGCTCTTGCTGAACTTGGTTTAGGCGCTAACTTGCAACACTACAATCCATTGATTGACGAAGCTGTTGCTAAAGAATGGAATCTTCCAGAAAGCTGGAAACTTCGTGGACAACTTGTATTTGGTTCAATCGAAGCACCTGCTGGCGAAAAAACTTTCATGGATGATGCAGACCGTTTCATCGTTGCTAAATAATCAATCATTTTTAATGACCGTCAGTAAAATTTACTGACGGTTTTTTATTTTGTAAAGTTGAACTCTTAAAAGCTGCATGCTATAATTATCCAAAAGGAAGTGAAAATGAAAAGGATAAAAATGAGGCGATTTTTACAAGATAAAAAATATCCAGCCCTTGATTTTTTGAAGTATGTTGGACCAGGATTGATTGTTGCGGTGGGATTTATAGATCCAGGAAATTGGGCTGCCAATCTTGCTGCGGGTTCTCAATTTGGTTATAAATTACTTTGGGTAATTACACTATCAACAATTATGTTGGCTTTTCTCCAGCATAATGTGGCCCACTTAGGGATTGTCACAGGAAAGTGTTTGTCAGAAAATGCGACCCAATACCTTAGACCCTGGCTCAGTAGAACAGTTTTGGGAACGGGAGTTTTAGCTTCTATTTCGACAGCAGTTGCTGAAATTTTGGGTGGAGCAATAGCTTTGCAAATGCTCTTTAAATTACCAATTGTGGTAGGAGCAATTTTAACAGCTGGTTTGGTTATCTGGTTTTTGTTTAGTAATTCATATCCTAAAATTGAAAAAGTTATTATTGGTTTTGTAAGTTTGATTGGGATTGCACTTTTACTAGAAATTTTTATTATTCCACATATTAATTGGGGACAAGCAGCAAAAGGAATGGTTATTCCTTTTGTTGATGCAAAATCAATGCCAATCATCATGTCAGCCCTAGGGGCAGTTGTCATGCCACATAATCTATTTTTACACTCGGAAGTTATTCAAAGTCGTCAGTGGAATTTAAAAGATGAAGCGGTGATGGAAAGACAATTGCGTTTTGAGTTCTTTGATACAATTTTTTCAATGTTTCTAGGCTGGGTGATTAATTCTGCAATTATTATCATTGCTGCGGCTTTATTTTTCCCTCGAATTGTAACAGAAATTAATCAAGCACAAGAAATGCTCGTTCCTCTCCTTGGTCCAGTGGCTGCAATTATTTTTGCGATTGCTTTTCTTTTTGCAGGAGTAGCCTCATCGGTAACAGCCGGAATGGCAGGTGGGTCAATTTTTGCAGGAATCTTTGCAGAACCTTATGATGCACAAGACCCACATAGTAAATTAGGTGTTTTAATCACAATAATTGGAGCAACGATTGCCATTTGCGCTTTAAGTTTTGTGACTTCGCCCTTTAATATTTTAATTTATTCACAGGTTTTCTTAAGTATCCAATTACCAATTACTATCTTTTTGCAAATTTATTTGACAAGTTCTAAAAGAGTAATGGGTAAATATAAAAATGTTTGGTTTACAAAGTGGCTCTTATTAGCAACAGGAGTTTTTGTAACTCTACTCAATATCGTATTAATCGTCGAAACTTTTAAATAATTCCGAAAAATTTGGTATAATAGTATTGTAAGAAGATTAAAAAATAAGGAGAAATTGATGCAAGCAAAATTAGTTAATAAAGTAGTTATCAAACGTAATGGACATGTCGTTGACTGGGATAGCTTCCGCATTCAAACGGCAGTATTCAAAGCTGCAATCAATGGTAAATACAAAGATAAACCGCTCCACGCCAATATGATTGCTAATAATGTAACAAAAGTCGTTGAAAAAGTAATTGCTGAGCTCTCTTTTGAAAAAATTGAGATTGAAACGATTCAAAACCAAGTGATAAAACAACTCAATGATTTTGATAAAGATGTGGCACGCGATTTTCTTGCTTACAAAACAAAGCAAAATATTGAGCAAAGACATTAATATAAAAAGAACTCATTGAGTTCTTTTTTACTCGTCAGTAAAAATTACTGACAGAACTTTTAATCTTGGGCTGTCAGTAATTTTATTTAGTATAATTTCCTTCTTGACAAATTTTAGGTCAAGCTTTACAATATAAAAAGAGACATGTTTTTAGTGAAAATTTCTAAGAAATCAGGCGGTTGATGCGAGCCTGAAAATGGCAGCTAAAAATACCACTCACTACTTACAGACTTTTTGTAAGTTAAATTCTTTTTTGGACAACAGAAAAGCGTCTCTGACACGTTACGTCAAAGAAGAGAAATTTACTGACAGCAATTTTATAGCTAAAAATTGAGCACTTTTGTAAGCAATAATTGCTAGAAAGAGCTTAACGAATTTTGTCAGCAAATAGAACAAAGGTGGTAACACGCAAGTAGCGTCCTTTATAGGATGAGATTTGCGTTTTTTTATTTCCATAAATTATTGACAAGACTTTTAACAAGTAATTCGGATTTTTCTGTCAGTAATTTCCAACTAAAAAAAGATTAAAGAAAGGCACATAAAATGATTAAAATAACATTTCCAGACGGTAACGTAAAAGAATTTGAGGCGGGCGTAACAACATTTGAAATTGCTAAATCAATCTCACCTAGTCTTGCCAAAAAAACACTTGCAGGTAAGGTCAACGGAAAATTGATTGATGCCACTCGAGCAATCAATGAAGATAGCAACTTTGAAATTGTAACACCAGACCATGAAGATGCACTTGGAATTTTACGACATTCAGCTGCTCACCTTTTTGCTCAAGCAGCAAAACGCCATTTCCCTGATATTCACTTGGGTGTTGGACCAGCTATTCAAGATGGTTTCTATTACGATACAGATAACGAAGCCGGTCAAATTTCAAATGATGATTTGGCAACAATTGAAGCTGAAATGAAGAAAATTGTTAAAGAAAACTTCAAATCAGAACGTAAAGAAGTAAGCAAAGAAGAAGCAAAAGAAATTTTTGCAAATGATCCATACAAACTCGAACTCATTGAAGAACACAATGAAGATGAAGGTGGACTTACTATCTATACTCAAGGTGAATATACTGACCTTTGCCGCGGCCCACACGTTCCATCAACTGGTGTCATCAAATTTTTCCACCTTCTCAACGTTGCAGGTGCTTACTGGCGCGGTAATTCTGATAACAAGATGATGCAACGTATTTACGGTACAGCTTGGTTTACAAAAGAAGAATTAGAAGAAAATCTTAAACTTCGTGAAGAAGCAAAAGAACGTGACCACCGTAAACTCGGTCGCGAACTTGACTTGTTCTTTAATGACGCAGAACTTGGTGCGGGAACTGCTTACTGGCTCCCAGCTGGAGCAACAATTCGTCGAATTATTGAACGTTTTGTCGTTGACCAAGAGGTGAAAAACGGTTATCAACACGTTATCACACCAGTCATGATGAACCTTAATACTTATAAACAATCAGGTCACTGGCAACATTACCATGAAGATATGTATCCACCAATGGATATGGGTGATGGCGAAGAAATGGAACTTCGTCCAATGAACTGTCCGAGCCATATTGCTATCTATAAACATCACGTTCACTCTTATCGTGAACTCCCAATTCGTATTGCTGAATTTGGGATGATGCACCGTTATGAAAAATCAGGAGCACTTTCAGGACTTCAACGTGTCCGCGAAATGACTTTGAATGATGGTCATACTTTCGTCATGTTAGAACAAGTTCAAGAAGAATTTAGTAAAATTCTTCAATTGATTATGGACATGTACCGTGACTTTGGAATCAATGATTACAGCTTCCGACTCAGCTACCGTGACCCTAAAGATACAGTGAAGTATTTCCCAGATGATGAAATGTGGGAAAAATCTCAAGCCATGCTCAAAGCGACAATGGATGACATGAATCTTGACTACGTTGAAGCAGAAGGAGAAGCAGCATTTTACGGTCCTAAACTTGACATTCAAGTTAAAACTGCGCTTGGTAATGAAGAAACACTTTCAACTATTCAGTTGGACTTCCTTAATCCTGAAAACTTTGACATTTCGTATATCGGTGCTGACGGGGAAAAACATCGCCCAGTAATGATTCACCGTGGCGTAATCTCAACACTTGAACGTTTCATTGCCTACCTTATCGAAGTTTATAAAGGTGCTTTCCCAACATGGCTCGCTCCAACTCAAGCAACCATTATCCCAGTAAATAATGAAATTCATGCCGATTACGCATGGAAAATTCAACGTGAACTTCAAGATAAAGGATTCCGCGTTGTTGTCGATGAAGCCAATGAAAAAATGGGCTGGAAGATTCGTCAATCACAAACACACAAAATTCCATATCAAATCGTTATTGGAGACCAAGAACAAGCTGATGGAACTGTAAATATTCGTCGTTATGGCTCAAAAGAAACAAAAGTCATTCCGCTTGAAGAATTTATTGAAAATATCAGCGCAGATGTTGCTAATTTTAGCCGCGTTGATTAAAGAAAAAGAGACTGTTGAAAATCAGTCTCTTTTTTATTTATATTGGAGAATTATAGGGTATAATAAATTGTATTAAAAAGATTATTAAGGTGAAGTATAAAGGGATATGGAAGTGATTAGCAGTTTTTATTTATTTTTGGAAATTTTAGGAACCGTAGCATTCGCTATTTCGGGGACCGTGGTGGGGATCAATCATAAACTAGATATTTTTGGTATTCTTGTGATGTCAGTAATAACAGCAGTTGGTGGTGGGATATTTCGAGATTTACTCTTAGGAGCAACACCTCCTACAGCATTAAAATCGCCATTTTTTATAGTTATTTCGATTATTGCATCAATAGTAGCTATGCTTGTAGCACTAATAATTAAATCAAGAAGAGAAGCATTGAGTATTTTTAAAGCAGCACGTTTCTACAATAATCTTCTCTTAGTTTCTGATGCCATAGGTCTAGGAATTTTTACTGTATTAGGGATTGATGCCGGAATAGCACATGGTTATTCACAAAATATCTTCTTCATTGTATTCTTAGGAGTATTGACAGGTGTCGGTGGTGGAATGATACGCGATGTGATTGCAAATCAAGTTCCGATGATTTTTAGAGAAAACATCTATGCCCTACCATGTATTATTGGTGGAATTCTATATGTATACCTTCAATCGGTAATCAGCCATAACTTAGCTTTGTTTATTTCTGTCATCTTTATCGTTCTCATCAGAATCATTTCGGAACAAAGAAAACTAAATTTACCAAGAATCGAATATTAATGTATTTAATAAAACATGACAACCGTGGGATTTTCCGGATGTAAGATAAAAAAAGGTATAAAAGTCACAGTTAATTCTTGACAAGTTTAGTTAGGTTTGATAGAATATAATAGTTGTCGCAAGAGACGAGAGTCTTGAAGCGATAAGCTAGACCATTGAAAACTGAATAAAGAAGAATGACTCATGTGATGTAGTAAGATACATCAAAAATCTGTCAATCAATAATGAAAGACAAGCCAGTCACTAAGGTGACTTAAATACTTTATTTGAGAGTTTGATCCTGGCTCAGGACGAACGCTGGCGGCGTGCCTAATACATGCAAGTTGAGCGCTGAAGGTTGGTACTTGTACCAACTGGATGAGCAGCGAACGGGTGAGTAACGCGTGGGGAATCTGCCTTTGAGCGGGGGACAACATTTGGAAACGAATGCTAATACCGCATAAAAACTTTAAACACAAGTTTTAAGTTTGAAAGATGCAATTGCATCACTCAAAGATGATCCCGCGTTGTATTAGCTAGTTGGTGAGGTAAAGGCTCACCAAGGCGATGATACATAGCCGACCTGAGAGGGTGATCGGCCACATTGGGACTGAGACACGGCCCAAACTCCTACGGGAGGCAGCAGTAGGGAATCTTCGGCAATGGACGAAAGTCTGACCGAGCAACGCCGCGTGAGTGAAGAAGGTTTTCGGATCGTAAAACTCTGTTGGTAGAGAAGAACGTTGGTGAGAGTGGAAAGCTCATCAAGTGACGGTAACTACCCAGAAAGGGACGGCTAACTACGTGCCAGCAGCCGCGGTAATACGTAGGTCCCGAGCGTTGTCCGGATTTATTGGGCGTAAAGCGAGCGCAGGTGGTTTATTAAGTCTGGTGTAAAAGGCAGTGGCTCAACCATTGTATGCATTGGAAACTGGTAGACTTGAGTGCAGGAGAGGAGAGTGGAATTCCATGTGTAGCGGTGAAATGCGTAGATATATGGAGGAACACCGGTGGCGAAAGCGGCTCTCTGGCCTGTAACTGACACTGAGGCTCGAAAGCGTGGGGAGCAAACAGGATTAGATACCCTGGTAGTCCACGCCGTAAACGATGAGTGCTAGATGTAGGGAGCTATAAGTTCTCTGTATCGCAGCTAACGCAATAAGCACTCCGCCTGGGGAGTACGACCGCAAGGTTGAAACTCAAAGGAATTGACGGGGGCCCGCACAAGCGGTGGAGCATGTGGTTTAATTCGAAGCAACGCGAAGAACCTTACCAGGTCTTGACATACTCGTGCTATTCCTAGAGATAGGAAGTTCCTTCGGGACACGGGATACAGGTGGTGCATGGTTGTCGTCAGCTCGTGTCGTGAGATGTTGGGTTAAGTCCCGCAACGAGCGCAACCCCTATTGTTAGTTGCCATCATTAAGTTGGGCACTCTAACGAGACTGCCGGTGATAAACCGGAGGAAGGTGGGGATGACGTCAA
This sequence comes from Lactococcus sp. FSL K6-0773, assembly GCF_038006485.1. Classification (NCBI taxonomy): domain Bacteria; kingdom Bacillati; phylum Bacillota; class Bacilli; order Lactobacillales; family Streptococcaceae; genus Lactococcus; species Lactococcus sp. FSL K6-0773. The sequence goes on from NZ_JBBOVF010000001.1 coordinate 2,267,639, forward strand.
ATCATCATGCCCCTTATGACCTGGGCTACACACGTGCTACAATGGATGGTACAACGAGTCGCGAGACAGTGATGTTTAGCTAATCTCTTAAAACCATTCTCAGTTCGGATTGTAGGCTGCAACTCGCCTACATGAAGTCGGAATCGCTAGTAATCGCGGATCAGCACGCCGCGGTGAATACGTTCCCGGGCCTTGTACACACCGCCCGTCACACCACGGGAGTTGGGAGTACCCGAAGTAGGTTGCCTAACCGCAAGGAGGGCGCTTCCTAAGGTAAGACCGATGACTGGGGTGAAGTCGTAACAAGGTAGCCGTATCGGAAGGTGCGGCTGGATCACCTCCTTTCTAAGGAATATATACAAAGACATGAGCATTCAACTTTATTCAGTTTTGAGGGGTTTAGTGATAAACCTAAGCAAGAATCAAATTCTTGATTGTGGGGCCTTAGCTCAGCTGGGAGAGCGCCTGCTTTGCACGCAGGAGGTCAGCGGTTCGATCCCGCTAGGCTCCATTGTCAGACAAGACGTTAAAATCACTTGAACATTGAAAACTAAATAACAATATCTAATAACGATAAATAAACCAAAAGCTGTGAATTTTAAAGAATTTACAAACTTATACTTGAAAAACGATGATTATAAATCATCATGGCAAAGTTAATAAGGGCGCACGGTGGATGCCTTGGCACTAAGAGCCGATGAAGGACGTGACTAACGACGATATTCTAGGGGGAGCAGTAAGTACGCATTGATCCCTAGGTCTCCGAATGGGGAAACCCAGCTGCTACTAGCAGTTATTCATGAGTGAATACATAGCTCATGTAAAGGTAACGCAGAGAACTGAAACATCTAAGTACCTGCAGGAAGAGAAAGTAAAAACGATTTCGTAAGTAGCGGCGAGCGAACGCGAAGAAGGGCAAACCAAGAAGCTTGCTTCTTGGGGTTGTAGGACTGCAACGTGGACTTAAGCATTATAGTCGAATAACCTGGGAAGGTTAATCAAAGAGGGTAATAATCCCGTAGACGAAATAGCGCTTATACCTAGCAGTATCCTGAGTAGGGCTGGACACGCGAAATCCAGTTTGAATCCGGGAGGACCATCTCCCAACCCTAAATACTCCTTAGTGACCGATAGTGAACCAGTACCGTGAGGGAAAGGTGAAAAGAACCCCGAGAGGGGAGTGAAATAGCACCTGAAACCGTGTGCCTACAAGAAGTTCGAGCCCGTTAATGGGTGAGAGCGTGCCTTTTGTAGAATGAACCGGCGAGTTACGTTATGATGCGAGGTTAAGTTGAAGAGACGGAGCCGTAGGGAAACCGAGTCTGAATAGGGCGACTTAGTATCATGATGTAGACCCGAAACCTAGTGACCTATCCATGAGCAGGGTGAAGGTGTGGTAAGACGCACTGGAGGCCCGAACCAGGACACGTTGAAAAGTGTTTGGATGACTTGTGGATAGCGGAGAAATTCCAAACGAACTGGGAGATAGCTGGTTCTCTCCGAAATAGCTTTAGGGCTAGCGTCGAAATGTAAGTGTATTGGAGGTAGAGCACTGTTTGGGTGAGGGGTCCGTCTAGGATTACCAATCTCAGATAAACTCCGAATGCTAATACACATGTTCGGCAGTCAGACTGCGAGTGCTAAGATCCGTAGTCGAAAGGGAAACAGCCCAGACCAACAGCTAAGGTCCCAAAATATATGTTAAGTGGAAAAGGATGTGGGGTTGCACAGACAACTAGGATGTTAGCTCAGAAGCAGCTATCATTCAAAGAGTGCGTAATAGCTCACTAGTCGAGTGACCCTGCGCCGAAAATGTACCGGGGCTAAACATATTACCGAAGCTTTGGATTGATATTTTATCAATGGTAGGAGAGCGTTCTTAACCGCGATGAAGGTATACCGTGAGGAGTGCTGGAGCGTTAAGAAGTGAGAATGCCGGTATGAGTAGCGCAAGATAAGTGAGAATCTTATCCACCGTAAGACTAAGGTTTCCAGGGGAAGGCTCGTCCGCCCTGGGTTAGTCGGGACCTAAGGCGAGGCCGAAAGGCGTAGTCGATGGACAACTGGTTGATATTCCAGTACTAGATATGATCGTGATGGAGGGACGCAGTAGGCTAAGAGATGCCAGTTAATGGATTCTGGTCTAAGCAGTGAGGTGTGAGATGTGTCAAATGCATTTCTCTTTAACATTGAGCTGTGATGGGGAAGCAACTACGGTTGCGAACTCTCTGATGTCACACTGCCAAGAAAAGCTTCTAGCGTAAAGTCATATCTACCCGTACCGCAAACCGACACAGGTAGTCGAGGCGAGTAGCCTCAGGTGATCGAGAGAACTCTCGTTAAGGAACTCGGCAAAATAGCCCCGTAACTTCGGGAGAAGGGGTGCTGGTGTAAAAGCCAGCCGCAGTGAATAGGCCCAAGCAACTGTTTATCAAAAACACAGCTCTCTGCTAAACCGCAAGGTGATGTATAGGGGGTGACGCCTGCCCGGTGCTGGAAGGTTAAGAGGAGTGCTTAGACGTAAGTCGAAGGTATGAATTGAAGCCCCAGTAAACGGCGGCCGTAACTATAACGGTCCTAAGGTAGCGAAATTCCTTGTCGGGTAAGTTCCGACCCGCACGAAAGGCGTAATGATTTGGGCACTGTCTCAACGAGAGACTCGGTGAAATTTTAGTACCTGTGAAGATGCAGGTTACCCGCGACAGGACGGAAAGACCCCATGGAGCTTTACTGTAGTTTGATATTGAGTACCTGTAAGTCATGTACAGGATAGGTAGGAGCCATTGAAATAGGGACGCTAGTTTCTATTGAGGCGTTGTTGGGATACTACCCTTGACTTATGGTTACTCTAACCCGCTGGCATAATCGGCCAGGGAGACAGTGTCTGACGGACAGTTTGACTGGGGCGGTCGCCTCCTAAAGAGTAACGGAGGCGCTCAAAGGTTGGCTCAGATTGGTTGGAAATCAATCGTAGAGTGTAAAGGTAAAAGCCAGCTTGACTGCGAGAGCTACAACTCGAGCAGGTAGGAAACTAGGACTTAGTGATCCGGTGGTACCGCATGGAAGGGCCATCGCTCAACGGATAAAAGCTACCCTGGGGATAACAGGCTTATCTCCCCCAAGAGTTCACATCGACGGGGAGGTTTGGCACCTCGATGTCGGCTCGTCGCATCCTGGGGCTGTAGTCGGTCCCAAGGGTTGGGCTGTTCGCCCATTAAAGCGGCACGCGAGCTGGGTTCAGAACGTCGTGAGACAGTTCGGTCCCTATCCGTCGCGGGCGTAGGTAATTTGAGAGGATCTGTCCTTAGTACGAGAGGACCGGGATGGACTTACCGCTGGTGTACCAGTTGTTCCGCCAGGAGCACGGCTGGATAGCTATGTAGGGAAGGGATAAGCGCTGAAAGCATCTAAGTGCGAAGCCCACCTCAAGATGAGATTACCCATTCGTAAGAATTAAGAGCCCAGAGAGATGATCTGGTAGATAGGCTGGAAGTGGAAGAGTTGCGAGACTTGGAGCGGACCAGTACTAATCGCTCGAGGACTTTACCAAAAGAGTCAAATATAATATGCTTATGGTTTAAAAGTTAGAAGAATTGTTATTTAGTTTTGAATGTTCAAGGTAACATTTAATGATTTGGTCATCATTGCGATGGAGATACACCTGTTCCCATGTCGAACACAGAAGTTAAGTCCATCTACGGCGGAAGTACTTGGGGGTTGCCCCCTGGGAGATAGGCGAGTGGCCAAGTTTTGGGAGTTTAGCTCAGCTGGGAGAGCATCTGCCTTACAAGCAGAGGGTCAGCGGTTCGATCCCGTTAACTCCCATTGGTTGTTTCAGCCATTAAGTGAATAAAGGTTCTGTAGTGTAGCGGTTATCACGTCGCCCTGTCACGGCGAAGATCGCGGGTTCGATTCCCGTCAGAACCGTTAGTAGAAATACTAATGACTCGTTAGCTCAGTTGGTAGAGCATTTGACTTTTAATCAAAGGGTCGCTGGTTCGAGCCCAGCACGGGTCATAATCCTAGCGGATGTGGCGGAATTGGCAGACGCACTAGATTTAGGATCTAGCGCTTAACGGCGTGGGGGTTCAAGTCCCTTCATCCGCATACTAGGTATTAGCCGACTTAGCTCAGTTGGTAGAGCATCTGATTTGTAATCAGAGGGTCGCGTGTTCGAATCATGTAGTCGGCATTGTCGTAAGACACAAAGTTTAAGTGCGAACGTAGTTCAGGGGTAGAACACAACCTTGCCATGGTTGGGGTCGCGAGTTCGAATCTCGTCGTTCGCTTGATAATTCTCCCAAGTGGGAGTTTTTGTATAATACCCGGGGTGGCGGAACTGGCAGACGCACAGGACTTAAAATCCTGCGAGGGGTAACCTTCGTACCGGTTCGAAACCGGTCCTCGGGATATGCTAAGATTAATAGTTATTAAACTATTAATCTTTTTTTATCTTTCTTTATCTTTCTTTATCTTTCTTTAAGAATGGCTTAATAAAGCGGTTACTTTGTATTTTTGCGAGCTTGGACTAGAAAAATACTTCACAAAATGCTATACTAGGTAAGTAATAAAATATTCGGAGGAATTTTGAAATGGCAATCGTTTCAGCAGAAAAATTCGTACAAGCCGCTCGTGATAACGGATACGCTATCGGTGGTTTCAACACAAACAACCTTGAATGGACTCAAGCTATCTTGCGTGCAGCAGAAGCTAAAAAGACTCCAGTATTGATCCAAACTTCTATGGGTGCGGCTAAATACATGGGTGGTTACAAAATGTGTAAACTCCTCATTGAAACTCTTGTAGAATCAATGGGAATCACAGTTCCAGTTGCTATTCACCTTGACCACGGTCATTTTGATGATGCTTTGGAATGTATCGAAGTTGGTTACTCATCATTGATGTTTGATGGTTCACATCTTCCAATCGAAGAAAACCTTAAACTTGCTGAAGAAGTAATCGCTAAAGCTCATGCTAAAGGCATCTCAGTTGAATGTGAAGTTGGTTCAATTGGTGGTGAAGAAGACGGTATCGTTGGTGAAGGTGAACTTGCTCCTATCGATGATGCAGTTGCAATGGCTAAACTTGGTGTTGACTTCCTTGCAGCAGGTATCGGTAACATTCACGGTCCTTACCCAGAAAACTGGAAAGGTCTTCACATCGATCACCTTGAAAAATTGAACAAAGCACTTGTTGAAGCTATGGGACACAATGTGCCAATCGTACTTCACGGTGGTTCTGGTATCCCTGATGATCAAATCAGAGAAGCTATCGCTAATGGTGTAGCTAAAGTTAACGTTAATACTGAATGCCAACTTGCTTTCGCAGCTGCTACTCGTAAATTCGTTAATGAATTTGATGCTAATGAAGCAGAATACATGAAGAAAAAACTTTTCGACCCACGTAAATTCTTGAAACCTGGTTTCGATGCAATTACTGCGTCTGTTGAAGAACGTATCGATGTATTCGGTTCAGCTAACAAAGCTTAATCAACTTTTAAAACATGATTAAATAAACGTTTGTCATTTATGATGGACGTTTTTTTATTTTTCAATTTGCTTTGATATAGCATAAGGTTCTATCTTAGTATATATGTTCAACAAGTATTTTCGATTTTATCCATTATGTGCTAGTAAAAAACTTTATCTGGTTGTTGGAAATCTATCATTGCTTACAGAATGATGAAAGAAAATTTGATTTTAACAAATTGGCACATTGAATTCCTGATTGGGCCAGAAGAATGCTTGTCTTACAAAAATATTTTGTCTAATTTACGAATAATCTGGTATAAGCTTTATTGATTTGAACTATTATACAGCAAAAGAGTGTACTCTAGTAATTCCTTCATTAATTGTTCTTAGGATATTTGAAATTTCTCCTTTAAAAGACATTTGAGAGGGACTAAAAAAAATGAATATAAGAATCTATTTTATGCGAATGCTACCTTTTTAAAATATTACCTAGATGAAGATAAGAAGAGTTGTGAAATATGAGCGGACGATGTATAAGGTTTTTTGACTGAATTTGATTTTTCTACATTATTAAATTTGTAATAAATATATTATTTTTTAGTAATTTTACTTAGAAATATAAGATAAAGAGAACAGAATATTTTTTAGAGACGATAGTAGTCATTTGTTTTAGAGAGAGCACGGGTTAATTCAACTAAGTCATAAACAACTTATTATAAAATATGATTAAATATGGCTTTGTCACTTATGAAGGACATTTTTTATATGATTTTGCTACTAGCTATATCGTATAATAATTTTTTCAAATAAAAATGGAAATGTGTTCAATAAATAAAAGTGATTAATTTGACTTGCTTATTTTTAAATGTTACAATTGTGTAAAAGTAGATGTCTTGAAAGAAATGATGTTGAAATTATAATACATACCATGGAGGATTAACTAAAATTGACTAATAATGATAAAACTAAGCGCTTAAAAAAGGAAAAATTTATTGCGGGAACAGCGCTGATTTTAGGAATGACGACTTTTGGCGTGGCTGGCCATGCTGATGGAGTAACTGTTGGAAGTAGTTCAGATGCATCATCAAGCACAGGTAGCTCAAGTTCATCATCAAGCACAGGTAGCTCAAGTTCATCATCAAGCACAGGTAGCTCAAGTTCATCATCAAGCACAGGTAGCTCAAGTTCATCATCAGGTACAGGGGGTTCAAGTTCATCATCAAGTACAGGTAGCTCAAGCTCATCATCAAATTCAAATGCTTCAAGTTCATCGTCAAGTACAGGTAATTCAAGTTCATCATCAAAACCAAGTACTTCAGGTTCGACATCAAAACCAAGTAATCCAAGTTCATCAACAAATAATAATTCAACTAGTAATTCCTCTACAACAACTCAAGCACCATCAACTTCAGTTTCTACCATAGCTCCTTCAGCATCAACTTCTACAGTTGCACCCTCTAATTATTCACAGGATAATGCCTACTATCAAACATCAACTGCAGCACAAATTCCTAATTCTTCAGCAGATTCAGCTCCTTCTATTTACGCTGGCCCTGTTTTGAAAACAATTGAAGCAGCTAAGTCAATTGATAAAATTGATACTTCTAGTACAGAAGCCTTTATTAAAAGTATTGCAGACCGCGTGAGAATTTTAGCTGGTAAGAATAATTTGTATGCATCAATTATCTTGGCACAGGCGATTTTAGAATCTGGTTCTGGTCAAAGTAATATGAGTCAGCAGTATTTTAATATTTTCAATATTACAGGTGCTTATTTAGGAAAATCAATTTCATTTAAGACGGAAGAATTTTCGGGAAATAATCCTTATTATATTGAACAAAGTTTTAGAGTTTATAGTAATTATGACCAAGCCTTGGATGATTATATTAATTTAATGATTAAAGGGACAACTTGGAACTCAGAAATTTATGCTGGCGCATGGAAGTCACATGCTAAGACTTACCAAGAGGCGGCTCAAGCATTGCAAGGAATTTTTGCTACTGACCCAGCATATGCACAAAAATTAATTGAAATTATTCAAGAATATAAATTAGATGCTTATGATAATGTTGATAGTACAACACAAGTTGTAGATAGTAAAATTCCTGAAAGTCCATTGGTGGCATCAAAATTAGATAATTCAGCTTATCCAGAATATAATGGGGTAGAATATCCAGGTGCTGATAGTTATGCTTTTGGTAATTGTACACAGTATGTTTATAACCGTATCATTCAATTAGGTGGGCTCGTTGGAACACATATGGGAAATGGTGGAGAATGGGGAATTAATGCCCAAGCTCAAGGTTATTTCACAACAACTGTTCCAACTGAGGGTTATGCTGTTAGCTTCCCACCAGGAGTAGCTGGTTCAAGTTCAGAATATGGTCACGTAGCTTTTGTTGAAAAGGTTTATTCAGATAACTCTATTCTCGTTTCAGAGATGAATGTTAAAGGTAATAATATTGTCAGCGAACGCCATATTTCTGCTGGTGTAGCTGCTTTGGCAACTTATATTCAACCTAAATAATTACTGACAAAATTAATTAGTGGTTCTGTCAGTAAAATAGGAGTATTGAATCTTTTATTTAGTTAAAAAAAGAAGATGTTAAAAATCAGCCCAAAGGCTGATTTTTATTTGGTAAAAGTTTGAGATAATAAGTGTACGAGATAAAGATAATCTCAATAAAAAAAGTTTTTAAGATATTGAATGCTTGAATGAGCAGAGAAAGGATCTAAAAAAATGGCTAATAAAAAAGATAGAATTATGGATTTGATGCGTCGTGGAATTATCACGGAAGATGAAGCTTTAGAATTACTTGAAAAAAATGGTTCAGTGAATGGAGAAGCTTCTGATGATAAAACTGAGAACAAAGAATTCACATATACAGATAAAGAAGGATATGTTAATCACGATGTAGATTTTCCTGATGCAATGAAAAATGTTGCAGAAAGTTTGTTTGCTAGAGGTAAAGAAATTTTCCAAGGGGTTGCAAAATCTGTTGATGATAATATTGATTTTTCAAAAGGATTTCCTAAGGTTAAATCAATTTCTCACACTGTAGAAAAAGATATCAACGAAGATTTCAAAAATGTTAATCTTAATCTTAAGAGTGGTAAAGTAAATATTTTACCGGGTGAAAATGCCCATGTAAAAGTAGAATATAAAATTTACGGGGCAGTTGAAGATGGTAATGTAGAAGCTTACATTGCTGAAAAAACTAAACTTGAAGTTGAAGATGATGTGCTTGAAATTGAAGCAAATGGTCGAATTTCTGCGGATATTGAACTTTACTTACCAGTAAAAGAATATGAAAATATTGAGATTAATACACCTCATGCAGAACTTAAAGTTGAAAAAATTTCCAGTCAAAAAATGAATATTAATCTTATGAACGGAAATGCTGAAGTGCTTGAAGTAAACAGCGATGAGTTGAAGATTAACAATAAGAATGGTGAAATCAAAGTAATTGATGGCACGAATTCAGATTTAGAATTAACTGGAGTTAATGGTAATATCAGAATTACAACTGCTTTTGAATCTGGTGATGTCTCACTCGTAAACGGAAATATTTTGCTGACCGAAAAAACAGGAACGGCTCACAAATTAAATCTTAAAAATGTGAATGGCGATATCAAAGTTTCTGTACCAGAAAGTTTGGGCTTGGTTGGTCATGTTCGCACAATCTTTGGCGGATATAAGACACGTTTAAATCTTGATAGTCCTTTTGAAGCTGGCCGTAATGGAGCAGCGATTGTCCGTCAAGGTGCTGAGTCATTAACCTTTGAATTTGAAACAAAATCAGGAACGATTTGGCTTAAAGATACTGAAACTACTGACAAAGAAGAAACTGAATAAAATTTTACTGACAGAAATTTTATAAGAGTTCTGTCAGTAAATTTGAAAAGAAAGGTGAGAAATGGCTAAGAAAACTCTGAAAAGATCAAGTAGCAATCGAGTCATCGCAGGAACCGTCGGGGGACTTGGTGAATACTTTGGCTTGAGCCGTACAGTAATTAATGTAATTCGGGTTCTGATTGTGCTTGGTACTTTCGGAAGTTGGGGAACATTACTCATTGTTTATGTGATTGCGAGTCTATTGATGACACCGTCACAAGGTTAATTCAACGATTATGAAGAAAGGATAAATTATGTCTCAAAGACAATTAACAAAATCAGTGACAAATCGTAGAGTCAGTGGTGTCATTGCAGGGATTGCAGAATATTTTGGTCTGGGTCGTGATGTTGTGACGATTCTACGTATCCTATTTGTTGTTCTGGCTTTTGGAAGCTGGGGCGGATTGATTCCATTGTATTTCGTAGCAAGTTGGATTATTCCAAGTGCTAGACCACGAAATTACTATGATGATTCAGAAGATGATTATCAAGAAAAATGGAATCGTAAAGCGCAACATTTTGATGAAAAAATGGATCGTTGGTCAGAACGTTATTCAGATAAAATGAATAATTGGGCACGTCGTTATGAAGATAAAGGACGTCAAAATCAACAAGATTCAAACCAATGGGGAAATCCATGGGATGAACCAAAAAGTCGTAAGACTAAGGAAGCACAACCAGTTGAAAAAGAAAAAGAAGATGAATGGTCAGATTTCTAAAAAAGTTACTGACAGAAAGTTCTGTCAGTAAAATAATTCTGGTCCACCATGACCAAAAACTGGCCTCCTATATAATATAATAATAATAACTGAAAAAATGGACTGATTAAGTCCATTTTTTTAGTGAGATTTCGCCACTGGAAAGTATTTTTTGCTGACCATTATCTAAATTTACGATAAGCTCACCTTTAGGGGTTAAATCTGTGGCTCTTCCGGAAAAAGTTTGTCCAGATTGAACAAATTCAACTTGTTTGCCGAGAATAAATGAGTGAGATTTATAAATTTCAAAAAATGAACCCTCTGATAAACGATGAAATTCAGACCAGATTTCGGCAATTAATTCCGAACGACTGATGTTTGCTTGTTCATTATAAAATAAAGAAGTGGCTCTTTCTTCGATTTCAGTTGGAAATTGGGAAATAGAAAAATTAATTCCGACACCAATGATAACTTGAGCTTCTTGAGTTGGATTAAGTGATGTTTCGGCAAGAATACCAACAAATTTTTGATCGTCTAGATAAATATCGTTAACCCATTTAATTTGAGGCTTTTTGTCAGTTAATTTTTCGATTGCTGACACAATGGCAGCTCCTGTCAGCAGAGTGAACTCTGGAAGTTTTTCTAGTTCAACTTTGGGCTTGAGTGACAAACTCATATAAATTCCGCCAGACGGCGCAGCAAAATACTGACGGCCAAAACGACCATAAGTTTTATTTTGTCTTTCAGTTAAATAAAGACAATTTTCTTGTCCGTCTAATTTAGCATCTTTTTGAGTTGATTCAGATTCAGCGACAATTTTTACATCGGTCAGCCAAGGATTTTTTTGTAAAATAATAGATTTTTCAAGTTTGTCGTTCATTTTTTTATTATACCATGTGAAGTCGACTGCAAGCGAGAGAAAAAATTAGGAAATTACGTTTCTGTACTTGCGCAAGTTCAAAGTTATCTATTTTTTATAGTCTAGGAGACTGACCTCGGTTATGGGCAAAATCTTTAGCAATTTACTGACAATGAAAATTTTCAGAAAAATCTAACGATAGTAAGTATTTGACTTTCAATAATCTACGGAGTATAGTTTTATTAGAACAATGTTAGGAAAGGGAAGAATAACTTGGTATTTGAAAAAACAGTTTTGAACAAAGCACTTGCAGTTGCTTTCGATATCCCCATTGCAGTAACTTATTGGGATGGAAAAACAGAAAAGTATGGTGAGGGAGAAACGCAAGTTCACATTACTTTTAATAAAAAATTCTCATTTAGTGAATTGAGCTCAATGCCAACCTTAGTATTGGCTGAAGCTTACATGAATGAAGAAATTGAAATTGAGGGGAGCATTCAAGAGCTTGTTACCTCAGCATATCGTAAGGCTGGTAGCTTTTTAACAGACCAATCTGGTATTGGGAAATCAATGATAAAACTTTTGGGAAATCATTCTCAAAAACAATCTCGTGAAGATATTCATAGTCATTATGATATTGGGAATGACTTTTATAACAAATGGCTTGACCCAACGATGACTTATTCATGTGCTTATTTTGAACATGAAGATATGACTTTGGAAGAAGCACAAATTGCTAAAGTTCATCATATTTTGGACAAACTCGATAGTAAACCTGGGGGACGTTTGCTTGATATTGGTTGTGGCTGGGGAACTTTGATGTTTAAGGCTGTTCAAGAATATGGCCTTTCAGCAGTCGGAGTGACACTCTCAGAAGAACAATATTATTATGTTCGCAAAAAAGCGGATGATTTGGGACTTTCTGATAAAGTGAAAGTTTATTTGGTTGATTATCGTGACCTCAAAGAAGAACCTTTTGATTACATTACATCTGTCGGAATGTTTGAACATGTTGGGAAAGAAAATTTGGAAATGTATTTCCAAAAAGTTTCTGATTATCTCAAACCAAACGGTCGTGCATTGATTCATGGTATTACTGGACAACATCGCGGTGCTGGTGTGGATCCATTTATTGAAAAATACATTTTCCCTGGAGGTTATATTCCAAATATCGCTGAAAATGTTGAACATATTATGACTGCTGGTTTGCAAATGGATGATCTTGAACCTCTTCGTCGTCATTATCAAAAAACGCTTGAAATTTGGAATGAAAATTATCTCGAAGTTTTTGATGAAGTAGAAAAAGAAATGGGTAGACCATTTGCAAGGATGTGGACACTTTATCTTCAAGCCTGCGCTGCAAGTTTTGAAGCTGGAAATATTGATGTTGTTCAATATCTTTTGACTAAAGGTGCTTCAGGTCAAGGTTTGCCAATGACCCGCGAATACATGTTTAAAAAACATTAAGTTTGACAATTGATAAGTTGAAAAACAAGACCATTCAGCATTTCGGGTTTGAATTATCATAAGGACAACTTATTTAAAATTTATCAGTAGATTTATTTTAGAATCATGTAAAGGAAAGAGTGCATTTTTTCCAAAAAAGAGGTAAAATAAGAGAGTTACGAGTCCCGAAAGGATTTGATTTATTTTAAAAATTACTGATGAAAATACTAGCATCTCCGTAAGCGCTGAAGCGCCAACGGCTATCCTATGAAGGTTTTTCGTCAGCAAATATTAGATAAGTTTAAAGACGCCTTGTAACCAAAATTTAGATTGGGGGACATTTTTAATGTCAGAAAAACATTTATTTACATCAGAATCAGTATCAGAAGGCCATCCAGATAAGGTTGCAGACCAAATCTCAGATGCCATTCTTGATGCCATTCTCGCACAAGACCCACATGCACACGTTGCTTGTGAAACGGTCGTATATACAGGGACGGTCAATGTCTTTGGTGAAATCTCAACATCAGCTTATGTTGATATTGCTCATGTCGTTCGTGAAACAATCAAAAAAATTGGCTATACAGATAGCGAAAATGGATTTGATTATAAATCAGTGGGCGTTCACGTCTCACTTGTTGAGCAATCAAGCGATATTGCACAAGGGGTAAATGAAGCCGAAGAAGTTCGCGATAAAAATGGCCAATTAGTTGACCCGCTTGATTTGATTGGTGCTGGTGACCAAGGAATGATGTTCGGTTTTGCGACTAACGAAACTGCCGAATATATGCCACTCGCCATCTCACTTTCACATAAATTAGTTAAAAAATTAGCTGATTTACGTAAATCAGGTGAAATTTCATACTTGCGTCCTGATGCAAAATCACAAGTAACTGTAGAATATGATGATAATGGCAAAGCAAAACGCATTGACACAGTCGTTATTTCTACTCAACATGCTGCGTCAGCAACAAACGAAGAAATTCACGATGATGTGATTAATAAAGTCATCAAGGCTGTTATTCCAGCTGAACTTTTAGATGATGAAACTAAATACTTCATCAATCCAACAGGACGTTTTGTTATTGGTGGTCCTCAAGGGGATTCAGGCTTGACTGGACGTAAAATTATTGTTGATACTTATGGTGGGTATGCTCCCCACGGTGGTGGAGCTTTCTCTGGTAAGGATGCAACAAAAGTTGACCGTTCAGCTTCTTACGCAGCACGTTATGTAGCCAAAAATATTGTGGCAGCTGGACTTGCAGAAAAAGCGCAAATTCAACTTTCATACGCTATTGGTGTTGCGACACCAACGTCAATCAATGTTGATACTTTTGGCACAGGTAAAGTCTCAGATGATGAACTTTTAGCAGCAATTCGTAAAGTATTTGATCTTCGCCCAGCAGGAATTATTCAAATGCTTGACTTACTCCGTCCTATTTACGGACAAACAGCAGCTTACGGGCATTTCGGCCGTACAGATGTAGAATTACCATGGGAACAAACAGATAAGGTTGAAGAACTTAAAACAGCTCTTAAAAAATAATAAAAAAAGCGGATTTCCGCTTTTTTTATTTTCAACGAGTAGAATTGCTTTAAATAGAATACTTAATCCTGTAAAATAGAAGTAACAAGAAAAAAGGAGCTTCTATGAAAAAAATAATCACTAAAGATTACGCCACAATGAGTGAACTTGCTGCAGCGATTGTTCTTGATAAGATGATGCTTTCAAAAAGGGTAAATCTTTCGCTTACAGCGGGAAATACCCCTCTTGGAATGTATGAAATTCTTATTGATAAACTCCAAAAAATGAATTTTGATCGCTCAAATATCCATTATTACAATTTTGATGAAGTACCACTTGCTGGTGAACGCTATGGATTAACAATGAGTGCTTTAAAGACAGCTTTTTATGATCGAGTACATATTGATGATGGTAATCTTCATGAATTAAATGCTCAAAATAATCAAGTTTTTGATCAAAAAATCTTACAGGACGGTGGGATTGATTTGATTGTTATGGGGATAGGAGAAGATGGTCATTTTTGTGCAAATATGCCTGGACATACAAGCTTTGAGCGAGAAATTTTTGCTGTTCCATTTGAAGAAGGGGATGAGATTTATCAGTCAATCAAAAATTTGACAGATAAAGAACCGGCTTCTCCTTATGTCACTTTTGGTCCACGAACAGTTCTAGCTAGCAAGCAACTTTTAGTTTTTGCTGACGGAAAAAAGAAAGCAGAGATTATGAAAAAAGTTCTTGAGGGGCCAATCACAGAAGAAATTCCAGCTTCTATTTTACGGACGCATCCAAATGTTACTTTTATTTTGGATGAAGAAGCCGCTGCTTTACTTGAAAATTAGTTGATGAAGACAGTTAGTAAAATAACTGTTTTTATTTATTCGTAAAGGAGGTCAATTTATGATGACATAATTGACTCTAAATTATTCTGAAAGCGTTACACTATCTTTCATTGAATAATGAGCCTTAAAATGATATAATAAATGAGTGTTTTACTATGTAAAATACATTAATTTATAATCAAACTGTGAGTAGAATTTATTGGAATTACTACTGACTTTAGAGGAGACTAATGGACATTATTTCTATCGTTCTCTTGGTCTTATTGGTTGTATTAGTTGTCGCATTTATTTTTTACGCTCAAAATATAAAGAAAAATAAGCAGGATGCTGAATCTCTTTTTAATGAAGCTGAAAATAAAGCAAATGAGGTGATGGCGAATGCTAAACGTGAGGCGGAGTCTTTGAAAATGGAGGCTGAAGCCTTCAAAAAAGAAGCCCGTTACACCCTTCGTGAAGAAGAACAAAAGCAGCGTCGTGAAATCGAAGATGAATTTAAGCAAGAACGTCAGGAGTTAAAGGAGACTGAAAAGCGCCTAAAACAACGTGAAGAAATCTTAGACCGTAAGGATGATACCTTAACGAAAAAAGAAGAAAACTTAGATTCTAAAGAGGAGAACCTCGTTAGAAAAACTGATACGCTCAGTAAGCGAGAAGAACAATTAGCGCATATTGAAGAAAAGAAACGACTAGAATTGGAGCGTATTTCAAATTTGAGCACAGATGATGCTCGTGAAATTATTTTGAGTGAAACTCGAGATGGTTTGACAAAAGAAATGGCTCAAATTATTCGTCAAAGCGAAGAAAAAGCTCAAGTTGAAGCAGATAAGCGAGCTAAAAATATTATCTCACTTGCTATTCAACGCGTTTCATCTGATTCTGTAGCTGAACAAACTGTTTCAGTTGTCAATTTACCAGACGACGGTATGAAAGGTCGGATTATCGGTCGTGAAGGTCGTAATATTCGTACTTTTGAAGCTTTGACTGGGATTGATGTCATCATTGATGATACGCCAGAAGCAGTTGTACTTTCAGGATTTGACCCAATTCGTCGTGAAATTGCTCGTATGACTCTTGAACAATTAGTTCAAGATGGTCGAATTCATCCAGCGCGAATTGAAGAGTTGGTTGAGAAAAACCGCAAAGCACTTGATCATAAAATGCGTGAATATGGTGAACAAGCAGCCTTTGAAGTTGGGGCGCATAACTTGCATCCTGACTTGATGAAGATTATGGGACGTTTGCATTTCCGTACTTCATATGGACAAAATGTACTTGATCACTCAGTCGAAGTTGCTCATATTGCTGGTAATTTGGCTGGCGAAATGGGAGAAAATGTGGCACTTGCTAAACGTGCAGGTTTCTTGCATGATATTGGTAAAGCACTTGACCATGAAGTTGAGGGAAGCCACGTTGAAATTGGAACAGAACTTGCGCGTAAGTACAAGGAAAATCCAATTGTCATCAATACAATTGCGAGTCACCACGGTGATACAGAACCTTTGAGTAACATTGCGGTACTTGTTGCAGCGGCTGATGCTTTGTCAGCAGCACGTCCTGGAGCTCGTCGTGAATCAATTGAAAATTACATCAAACGTTTGAAAGACCTTGAAGCAATTTCAACAAGCTTTGAAGGTGTGGAAACAGCATTTGCCTTGCAAGCTGGACGCGAAATTCGTGTAATGGTTAAACCAGAAAAATTAACGGATGACCAAATTGTGATTTTGGCGCGTGATGTGAAAAATCGAATTGAGGATGAAATGGATTATCCTGGTAATATCAAGATTACTGTTATCCGTGAAACTCGAGCGATTGACTATGCAAAATAAAAAACTGTCTTTTGACAGTTTTTTTGTGTCTTATTACAAAATTATATTTCTTTTTTATTACAAAAGCTAGTTTTAAGAGCTAGCTTTTGATAGAATGAATTTAATCGTTGATTAAGAGATGGAATTAGAGATATATCGGAGGAAAAAATGCGTGAGCGTGGTTTATTAATTGTTTTTTCTGGACCTTCTGGTGTTGGAAAAGGAACAGTTCGTGCTAAAATTTTTGAGAGTGAAAACAACTTTGAATATTCAGTGTCAATGACAACGCGTAAGCAACGTCCTGGCGAAGTAGATGGAAAAGATTATTATTTCCGGACACGTGATGAATTTGAAGAAATGATTCGCAATGGTCAGATGCTGGAATATGCTGAATATGTTGGAAATTATTACGGCACACCTTTAACTTATGTCAATCAGACATTGGACGAAGGAAAAGATGTTTTTCTAGAAATTGAAGTGCAAGGTGCGCTTCAAGTGAAGGAAAAAGTTCCAGATGGTGTTTTTGTCTTCTTGACTCCACCAGATTTGGAAGAATTGCGTGGACGTTTAGTTGGACGTGGGACAGATTCAGCTGAAGTCATTGCTTCACGACTTGAAAAAGCAAAAGAAGAAATTCGCTTGATGAGTGAATATGATTATGCCGTCGTTAATGACAAAGTTGAACTTGCTGCCGAACGTGTTAAGAAGATTATTGAAGCTGAACATTACCGAGTGGACCGCGTGATTGAACGCTACGTTCATATGATTGATGATGTGAAAGTTTGATTTAATTGGAAAAATTACTGACAGATTTATCAGTTTAATGCGAAGGAGCTATCAATTCTACTGATAGTCCTGCCAGAAATGATTAAGTTGATAAATTTTACTGACAGAATTGTATTTTGACGATAACAAGTCTGTCAGTAAAAATAGAATGAAAAGTTTAGAAAATGAGGTAATGAATTATGATGTTAGAACCTTCAATTGACAAGTTATTGGACCAAGTTGATTCAAAATATTCTTTAGTAGTTTTGGAAGCAAAACGTGCGCATGAATTGCGTGATAAAGAACGCCCAACAAAAGAATTTAAAGCTGTAAAAAATACTTTGCGTGCTTTGGAAGAAATTGCTGATGGAACAGTTAAAATTCACCCATCACCTGAATTGAAACGTGAAACTTTAGTTGAAAAACGCGAATTGGAACGTTTGCAAGCTAAGATGAAAGAACAACTCATCAAAGAGCAAATTGCTAAAGAAGAAGCTGAAGAAGAAGCAAAACAAAAAAATAGCCGCGCCGCTAAAGCAGCTGCCGCAGAATAAATTTTTTAAGCGTCAATTGGCGCTTTTTTGATTTCTAAAAGTTACTGACAGCTTTGTCAGTAAGAAGCGGATAAGTCAAAAGCAGGAAAAATGCTTTTCTGTTATAATTAAAGATAAGAAAACGGAGGTCAAAAATAAATGAAAATTGCTAAAGTCATCGTTGATGTGCCTCTGATGCAGACGGATAAACCCTTTTCTTACAGCCTTTCAGCTGAATTTGAAAATTTGCTTGAAGTGGGCATGCGGGTCCATGTTCCTTTTGGAAGTGGAAACCGGCTTGTTCAAGGAATTGTCATTGGATTTGAAGATGAAGAACTTGAGCCGTCAGTAAATTTGAAAGGAATTTCTGAACTACTCGACGTTGAGCCAGTCCTAACGGATGAACAGCTTTGGTTGGCAGATGAAATGCGTCATTCAGTATTTTCTTATAAAATTTCATGTCTAAAAGCCATGTTACCTAATCTTTTGAATTCTAATTATGACAAGCTCCTAAAATCGACTGACGGAACTTCTGTCAAATGGTCACAACTGACAGAAGCAGAAAAAATCTCGTCAGCAAAGGCTGTGCGTTTGGGTCAGCTGTCAGTAGAATATTTAGCAAAATCTAAAGAAAATAAAAAAACAGAAAAATTCTTATCTATTCCAGATATCGAAAAACTAGCTGAATTTGAAATTGAAAAGAGAGCTAAAAAACGCTTAGAGTTGAAATATTTTCTATTAAGACTTCAAGAAGAAAAAATTGCTGTCAGATCATTAAATTTTTCTTCACAAATCATTAAATTTTTCGTTGAGCATGACCTAGTCAAAATTGAAGAAGTTGAAATTTCGAGGACGAAAGAAAAATTTGAAGATGCGGAAAATGACAGTGCTAAAATTCTCAACTCTGAACAAAATGCAGCTTACGAAAAAATAATTGCATCTTCTGACAAACCATTTTTGTTGGAAGGAATTACTGGTTCAGGTAAAACAGAAGTTTACTTACAGACCATTGACCATTTTCTCAAACTCGGTAAAACAGCAATTATGCTTGTGCCAGAAATTTCTTTGACGCCACAGATTACTAATCGATTTATTGCTCGTTTTGGAGATAAAGTGGCGATTATGCATTCTGGTTTATCTGATGGTGAAAAATATGATGAATGGCGAAAAATTAAATCTGGCAAAGCTCAGGTAGTTGTCGGTGCACGTTCAGCTATTTTTGCACCTGTTGAAAATTTGGGAATTATCATCATTGATGAAGAACATGAAACTTCATATAAGCAAGATTCAAGTCCCCGTTATCATGCAAGAGATATTGCGCTTTTGCGTGCAAAATGGCATGGTGCAAGACTTGTTTTAGGTTCTGCAACGCCAAGTTTAGAAACGCGAGCACGTGCCATGCGCGGAGTTTATGAACTTTTATTACTGACAAAAAGGGCAAATGAAGCAGCAATCCTGCCAGAAATAAAAATCATTGATATGCGCAGTGAAATTTCTGACCAATCTGCTAATTTTTCACAATCTTTACTGACAAAAATAAAAGAAAAAATTGACAAAGATGAACAAGTCATTTTGATGTTGAATCGAAGGGGTTATTCTTCATTTGTCATGTGTCGTGAATGTGGTTTTGTTGTTGATTGTCCCAATTGCGATATTTCCTTGACCCTTCACATGGATACCCGAACTTTGAATTGTCATTATTGTGGTCATGTCGAAGGAATTCCGCAAACTTGTCCTAATTGTCATTCACGAAAAATTCGTTATTACGGTTCAGGAACGCAAAAAGTCGAAGAAGAACTTCGAGAAATCATGCCTGAAGCACGAGTTTTGCGAATGGATGTAGATACGACTCGGACAAAAAATGCTCACGAAAAAATTCTTGAAAAGTTTGGTAATCATGAAGCTGATATCCTCTTAGGAACTCAGATGATTGCCAAAGGTTTAGATTTTCCAAACGTAACCTTAGTGGGTGTCATTAACGCAGATACTGGCCTAAATCTACCTGATTTTAGAGCGAGTGAGCGTTCCTTTGAATTGTTGATGCAGGTGGCTGGACGAGCTGGACGAGCAGATAAAAAAGGTGAAGTATTAATTCAAACTTTCAATCCACATCATTATGCTATTGAAATGACCAAGGCTCAAGATTACGAAAAATTTTATGAAATGGAAATGAGATTTCGTCGTGAACTTTCCTATCCACCTTATTATTTCACCGTTCAAGTGCTTGTTTCTCATCAAGATGAAGAAGTTGCCATTCAAAAATCTTATGAGATCGCTCAATTACTCAAGCAAAATTTGACAGAAAAAGCTAAAATATTAGGGCCAACCGCCAGACCAATTGCCAGAACACATAACCTTTATCATTATCAAATCTTAGTTAAATATCGTTTTGAAGAAGAATTAGAATCAGCTTTAAATCAAGTGCTTGAATTAACCCAACTTCGGGATAACAAAAATTTACGAGTATTGATTGATAGTGAGCCACAAAATTTTGTATAAAAATTTCCACAGGTGAAAAAGTTAAGAATTTGAAAACAAAAGAAAGTTGGTGTGGAAAATGCAGAAAATAGAACTTTTTCAACAAACAATTGACGCATGGTTAAATAAAGACATCAAAAAGTTACTGATAATTTTATCAGAAGATATTTTATGGACAGAATATTTCGGCGCTCAGTATCAAGGAAAAGCTGAAATTGAAAAATGGTTCTGTCAGTGGAATAATCCTGTGGAAAACAAAGTTAAGTCATGGACTGTGGATAAATATTATGTGGATAATGAGACTGCTTTATTCACATGGACTTTCCGGTGTTTTTATGAAGGTAAAGAAGGCATTCTTGATGGAATTTCTCTTGTTAAATTTTCCGGAAATAAAATTTGTGAAATTCAAGAATTTGAACAAAAACATGAAAAATTTCGGCCATTTTTGAAATGAAATGAGGTAAATATGTTTGAGAAATTCGATTTATTGAAGCATTTTGGAGTCTATGGTGTGGCAATTGACAATGAGAAATTACTTGTCATTGAAAAAAATTCAGGTCCCTATCAAAATCGCTATGATTTACCTGGCGGTTCGCAAGAAGTTGGTGAATCAATGGTTGACACATTAGAGCGAGAAGTTCTTGAAGAAACAGGGTTTACGGTTCTTGCAAGTACTAATAATCGCCTGTATTCGGCTTGGATTTATGAAAATGACCGTCGAGTCGTTGGGCACCACATTTTCAACCTTTTTGATGTAAAATTAAATAGTGTAGCCAAAAAATTACCACAAATTGTTGCTGACGGAAAAAATGACTCTGACAGAGCAGTCTGGAAATCGATTAAAAACTTGTCAGTAGAAAATTCATCTCCACTTGTCCTAAAAGTAATTGCCGAAATCAATAATTATCCCCATGTGGATAAAGCTGAAATTTACAGAGATTGGAAGGTCAACTATGGAAGCAAAAATTATCCCAAGCCTTTGGTTTGATAACAATGCCAAAGAAGCAATGAACTATTATGTATCTGTATTTCCAAATTCAAAAATCAAAAACATCGAATATTATCCTGATGAAAAGCTAGATGAGCATTTCGTAGGAATGTCTGGAAAAGTATTAAATGGTGAATTTAGTCTGAATGGCCTTGACTTTATCTGCCTTGATGGCGGTCCAATTTTCAAATTTAATGAAGCAGTTAGTTTTACTGTAACTTGTAAAAATCAAGCCGAAATTGATGATTATTGGTCAAAACTTTCTCATGTTAAAGAAGCCGAACAATGCGGTTGGTGCAAAGATAAATTTGGTATTTCTTGGCAAATTATTCCAGAAAATCTTGGACAGTTAATGGCAAAAGGCGATAAGGCTGTTCAAGTATTAATGAAACAAAAGAAAATTATTATCGAGGAGTTTGAAAACTTATGACAAAAACAAAAATTATCTTTATGGGGACACCACAATTTGCTGCGACCGTTTTAAAAGGTTTGATTGATTCTAATCAATATGAAATTCTAGCAGTAGTGACTCAACCAGACCGTAAGGTTGGTCGGAAACAGGAATTAAGAATGACACCAGTTAAAGAACTTGCCTTAACGGTTAACTTGCCTGTTCTTCAACCAGAAAAACTTTCAGGCTCAGTAGAAATGACTCAAATCATGACGCTCCTTGAATCAGGAGAAGTTGGAATTGTGACTGCCGCCTTTGGACAATTTTTGCCAGGTAAATTATTAGATGTTGCTCAATTTGCAGTCAATACTCATGCTTCTTTACTACCAAAATATCGCGGTGGGGCACCTATTCATTATGCTATTATGAATGGCGAAAAAGAAGCTGGTGTAACCATCATGGAAATGATTCGTAAAATGGATGCCGGTGACATGATTTCTCAAGATTCTACTCCAATTCTTGAGGATGATAATGTTGGCACTATGTTTGAAAAGTTAGCCCTTGTTGGACGTGATTTGTTACTTGAAACATTGCCAAAATACCTGAGTGGCCAATTAAAAGCTCAAGCTCAAAACGAAGATGAAGTGACTTTTAGTCCTAATATTTCGCCAGAAGAAGAAAAAATCGACTGGAATAAATCTGCACGTGAAATTTTCAATAAAGTTCGTGGTATGAATCCATTCCCAGTTGCACATACCACATGGAATGGAGAGCGTTTCAAGATTTATGAAACAAAAGTTGTTGATGATTCTGTCGGTAACTTACAAGCTGGTGAAATTGTGGAAAAAACGAAGAAATCATTAAAAGTTGCCACAGGTGAGGGACTCCTTGAACTTCTTTTCGTTCAACCAGCAGGTAAACCCAAGATGGATATCGTTAGCTTTCTTAACGGTCTAGGTCAAAAAATACAAGTTGGAGATAAGTTTGGCGACTAAATTTATCCACAATAATAAATTAAAAGTTCTATCATTTTTAATGATAGAACTTTTTTTACATCAAAATATGGTAAATAAGTTAGAGTGTAATAAAAAGAAAGCGAATTACTTTAAAAGTTGCTTGAACTTTGATATATTAAAAATGTACAGGAACTGTACTAGAAAGAGGTATTTATGATTTGGTCATTAATTGTTGGAGCTATTATTGGTGTAATTGCAGGAGCAATTACAAATAAGGGTAAATCAATGGGATGGATTGCTAATATTTTAGCCGGTCTTGTTGGGTCTTTCGTCGGGCAAGCACTTTTAGGCTCTTGGGGTCCAAGTTTAGCTGGTATGGCACTTATCCCTTCTATTGTTGGTGCTGTCATCGTTGTTGCTGTCGTTTCATTCTTCTTAGGTAGAGCTAACAACTAGATAAAGCAGCAAAAGAGAGGAGGTATCGTGTCAAAAGGAAAAAATTTATTTTTATTTTGGCTGATTTATTCTTTCTCACCATTCTTATCCCCATATTATGGGATTACTTTAATTATATGAATTTTCGTTGGGAGCTTATGCCCTCATCAGAAATTCCTTACATTGGGAATCATCTTTCCCAATATATATTTATCAGCTCTTCAATTTTAGGAGCATTATTGTTAATTTGTTTGCTGATTCTTATTTTTTATCCAAAAACTTATCAGGAAGTTCTACTAGATGATAAAACAGGAAATCTAACTTTAAAAGTTTCAGCAATCGAAGGATTGGTCAGAGAAATTGTTAGTAACAACGGTTATATCAGAAATCCAAAAATCAATGTGACTTTATATCAAGCCAAAATAAAAATTGATGTTAAAGGAGAAATTATTCCCAGAGTTGAGATTGTCGAAAAAACAAAAGAAATTGAGCAAGAAATTAAAGAAAGTATCCAAAATTTCTTTGGTATAAATTATGACTTAAAATTAAAAATAAAAGTTAGCTCACTTGCTGAAAATAAAAGTTCGACAAGTCGTCGTGTAGAATAAGGAGGTGGAAATGAATCTTTTAGAAAGATATCGCTATCCGATAATTGGAGGAATAGTAGGTTTAATTATAGCTATTTGTATCTTCACAATCGGATTTTGGAAAATGATTCTTCTCTTCTTACTTATTGGCTTAGGAATTTTCGTTGGCCTTTATCTTCAACGTACGGGAATCATTGAACAACTATTAAAGAAAAAATAAGAAAATACTAGGAGGAAATTATGGTACAAGAAAACACAAAAACAGAAGTAACTGAAGTTAAAGGTAGCTTGACTTACGAAGATAAAGTGATTCAAAAAATTGTTGGACTTGCCCTTGAATCTGTCAATGGACTATTGTCTGTCGATGGAGGATTTTTCTCAAATCTGACAGGAAAACTAGTAAATACAGATGATGTTACAGCAGGTGTCGGTGTAGAAGTTGGTAAAAAACAAGTTGCAGTGGACCTAAAAGTAGTCACAGAATACAAGAAGAACGTTCCTGATATTTACCGAAAAATTAAGGATGTCATTCGTAAAGAAGTTTCTGATATGACTGATTTAGAAGTTGTTGAAGTTAATGTTACAGTTGTTGATATTAAAACAAAAGAACAACAAAAAGATGATGAAAAAAGTTTACAAGATCGTGTGGTTGGCGCAGCTCAAACAACAGGGAAATTTACATCTGATCAAGTAGATAAAGTCAAAGAAAAAGTTGATGACATGGGCGATGATGCTCGTGTAAAATAAGAATCAATTTAACAAAAAAACTGACAAGATGTCAGTTTTTTTGTTACTTTCAAGAAAATTTTACTTTAAATAGAAAACGGTTAAGTATTATATATAGTACAAAAGAATCATGAAAAGAGAGTGTTTTTAAGAAATTTAAGGAAAATCATCTGACGAAAGTCATTGACAGTCATTGACTACTAAGGGTATAATAGCTCTGTATCACAACAAATCCCTAGAATCCCTTATATAAAGGGATTTCAGTTGTCATTATATTAGTTAGTTACGTTTTTAGTTACGTTCGGAAAAAACTCGAAAAATCATAGTGCTTTAAGTATATTAGCGAACTTTTCAGCAGTTTCTTTCTTTTTCTCTTTAGCAAGATGACTGTACAAATTCATTGTGATCGAATAGTCTGCATGTCCTAATCTCATTTGAATTTCTTTAGGATTTACATCATTGTTCATTAGTAGGCTTGCGTGAGTGTGACGGAAACCATGAAAACCTATGTTAGGAACTTTTGCTTTTTTAAAGTGTCGAACTAAGTGCTGTCTTTCGAGTTCGTAAGTTCTCATTTTTTGATGATATGAGAAAACTAGAGAATCATGCAAAGATATAGCACCATAATTTTGGTGTTTTCTCCACTCTTTCAACATTGAAATTGTCTCGCTATCTACAGAAACTAAACGATTGCTTTCTTTTGTTTTTGCGCTGTCTTGTATCTCATTGCTGTATTGTATGAGTGTCTTAGAAACACTAACGGTATTATTGACAAAATCAATATCAGACCATGATAAGGCTAAAGCCTCACAGATACGCAAACCAGTAGCAAGTAAAAGCTTGTATAGAGTAGCGCTCTTTTTATTTGTTGTGGTTGATTGTAACGAGTCAAGGTAAGCCAAGAAACGTTTAAGTTCATCATTATTAAAATACTTTATTTTTTTGACTGTTCTTGTCTTGAGTTTTGGAGAAAATACTTTTATAGCTGGATTGTCTGAAATAACACCTAATTGCATACCATAATCAAGAATGCGTTTGATGATATTGAGCAACAATTTATAATCTTTACTTTTTCCCTTTTCACGATTACCGTTAACTATTTCAGCAGTATTGGCATTTCTAGCCCAGTCATTAACAATATTTTGCAATAGTACAGTTGTAATTTTCTCAACTTTATAGTTTCCGAGTGCTGGCAAAATATAATTTTTTAAAAAATTACTATTGATTCTGATAGTGTTTGCTTTTACTGTCAATTTATAAGAATCAAACCAACTAGTGGCTAAGGCATTAAAATTGTCAAATGAAACTTTTTCTCTTGCAACAGTAGAGCCATTTTTGATAAACTTATTCATAGCTTGGTGAGCTTTATTCTCGCACGTTTTACGGTTCTTGGCTGTAACCGTGGTGCGTACTTGCTTACCTGTTAGGCTATCTACACCAAGATAGACATTTACTTTATAGACGGTTGTACCGTCTTTTTTTTGAACTTCTTTAATATTCATTTTTTCTCCTGTTCTATTGTCGGGCAAGACATGATTAAGGAGAAAGCGATAGTATTAAAGTTTTATTTATTCAAATTCCATATCATCGATACCGTCAGTAAAGTTTTCTAAAAACTCATACTCATTCATGAAGTTTATCCAGTAATCTACTTGCTCTTCGTGACTGTGAAAGCGAGGCTTGTTTTCTGCATTTTTAATTCCTTCTGCCACGTTTGTGAAAGCGCCGCTTATGTTCATATCCCACATCTTGTTAGCTTCTTTCTCAATTCGAGAATCAGGCCATTTTGCGGATGATTGTCTACTAGCGTTTTTGTCTAATAGGTATATTGTAGCTTTTTCTAAGAATTTACCTTGAGCACGAGTATTTTCTTCAACATATTTTCTAAATTCTGTGTAATCCATTTTTCATCCCTTACTATAAACAGTGGCTATCTAGTTGAGGTTGACCGATTATTTCATCAAACACCTCAACAACCAATCCATAATGACGTTTTTCTAACTCAAAATATTCAATAAATTTATCATAATCAATAACATCCGGTTCCCAATCGAACTGAGCAAGCCATTCATCGGCTCTATGTTCAATCATATAGCGGTCGGCTTCTCTTTCCTGCCTTCTGTCCCAACCAGAAGAACGACAATCAAGATGTCTATGTCCAAAGGAAACGTGCCCTATTTCGTGAAGTAATATATTCTGAGTTACCTTTTCACTATTGAATATATCAATAAAAATATAAGCTGTTCCTCTAATATTAAATTTCATTCCATCTTTAAGATGAGGGTAATCTGAAGGATTATAGTATTTTATTTTTAGTGCGAGTTCTGAAAGCAACTCCTTTATAACTGACATATATTTTACCCCCTGCCATGGTCTTCTTCCCATGTTTCACGGAGCAAATGTTTATAAAGTTCTTTTTCTCTATCTGTCAGAGGCACACCATCAAAAGCTACAGCTTCGTCAACAGCCTCTTGAAGCTCTTCGTCAGTAAGCGGAGAATTTATATCAAAAAGAGGAGTAACTTTTGGTTTTGGTTTAACAGCTCTTTTAGCCTTTTCTTGCTCTTCCAATTGAGAAGAAGCAGTATCAAGAACTATTTTTTGACGTGGTTCTTCAAGTTGTTTCATTGCATCAATAGTTTTTTCAATAATAGGAAACTCATTTTCGCTTACCCATTCATCGCTAAATCTTGGATCTATATCAGATTTTAAAATCCCAAAGAAACTAGCAATTTTTTCAACATTACCAGGATTAACCAAAGTTTTTCCGCTAGTATAATCACTAA
The DNA here is from genome assembly GCF_038006485.1 of Lactococcus sp. FSL K6-0773. Taxonomy (NCBI): domain Bacteria; kingdom Bacillati; phylum Bacillota; class Bacilli; order Lactobacillales; family Streptococcaceae; genus Lactococcus; species Lactococcus sp. FSL K6-0773. The sequence goes on from NZ_JBBOVF010000001.1 coordinate 2,294,821, forward strand.
TAGTACTTTGGGCTATTCCAGTTCCTCGTTGCAAATCTGCAGGTTTCTTGTTGAATTTATTTAAATATTTTTTTATATTACCTGCAATAATAGGCTTTAATGCTTCTTCTCTTGGCGTTAATTTTGATCTTCCCATTTCCATCTCCCTTTAATATTTAAATATATTATACCGAAAAAAATCGGTAGTGTAAATAACAAAAGCTAAAAAATATCGAATAAAATCGTTTTTATAGTTGACACCGAATAAAATCGGTGTTATAATTAATTCATAAAGTCAAACAAGCGAACAAACATGGAGCATTCAGTACGGCGGACGGAACAGGCTCAAATGACGGTACACGACGTATCCACCGCGACGTAAGTAGCAAGTTTGGCAAATAAAAAGCCCTTGCAGGCAAATGGAGGTTCTAATGGAAAAAGTAGTCACGCATTACAGAGAAACTATTCAGCAGCATAGTGTTGAGTGGTACAAAAAACAACTGTTAAAAGATTTTTCTGTTCAATTTATCAAAGACTCTTTATTACCTCAGTTATTTGAATGGTCAAATGCTTATAAAGCAGCAGTTGAACTGACAAAACCAAAAGCCCCAGAGGGGCAGAAAGATAGTTAATGACTAGAGTATTTTTACTTAATATAGTATGTGGATGGTTATTGCTTAATCTCCTTGATTACAAAGCGAAACCTCAAAAAACTTTGCAAGACAAAGCGAACTTCATAGCTTTGTGGATTATACTATATATCTTAATTGATATTTGCATCGTTTTTATTAGCTATGTATCTTATCCTATTATTGATTTTTTCAAATTCTTCTTTTGAATTAGTCTGCATATATTGAGATTTTAATAATAGATATTCTTTATCTGATATAAATGGATGTACTATTTCTAGGTTTACACTTATTTTTCTATTTTCTGATATCCCTTTCAGGGAATAAAAAGTATTAGAAAAATTAAATATACTTAGTAATAATATTACTAGTAATCCTAGAAATGAAACAAATTTCTTTTTTATTATCAAAGATACCATAGCAAAAAGACAAGCTATCCCCATAACAAAAGAGAAAATTAAAAATATCGTCATTAAATTTGGAGATATAAATGAGTAATTATAAAAATCTTTATAAATGTCTTGATAAATAAAATGCTTAGGATTTGAAATAATAGTTAAAATATTATTAAAACTAAATCCCACTATTGCTATTGCAATCCACCCTAAAACTTTACCTATTTTATTATTCAATTTGTCTGCTAAGTCTTTCAAGTTGATCTGTAATTTTTTGTTCATAAGAACCTCCAATATAATTTTAGTTTAGTCACTTACATTATATCACGGAGTTATGATATCGCTCACAATGAGCAGGGAAGACTGGCGAACAGGTTCGATTCCTGAACTTCCCTTACTGCGAAAGCAGAAGTTTAAAAATAGAAAGGAAACGAAAATGGAAAAAATTTTAAGAGGTTTCAATGGTGCTTCGATTAATCATTTGTTATCTGAAGAAGAAAAAGAAGCTTTCGAAAAAATAATTGAAGTACTATCAAAAACCGAGCTTTCAGTAATCCAAATAAATAAAGTCCTGTATTCAGTAGATACAGAACTTTATAAAGTTGCCATGAACAAAAGTTTGAGGCACTTAAAATCTAATCAGTAAAACGGTCAGTAATCCTTTGAGATTCTTTTAAATCTTCTTCTTCCTGAATTAAATAGCCCTCATACTGCTCTTTAGTTGCTCCAACAACATAGGCAGTATTGTAGTAGGCTTGATTATTTTCAAGAATATCAATTAATTTTGTTCCAACGCTAATAAGTTTCCATCCTTTAGATAGAAAATCGTTAGCTCTATAATTTGCTCCGTCATCGTCAAATTCCAACGTGAACACAATATCAGAATAATCCATTACACTATTCCTCCTTTCCATAATATTAAGTAAATATCTGAGAAATATTTACTCAATCATTATAGCACTTGGAGGATTCAAATACACACACAGAAAGGAGCCAGTATGGCAGAGAAAACACCACCAAAAATTAAATTAAAAGCTGCAAGAACAAATGCTGACTTTTCAGCTAAAGAAGTTGCTGAAATTGTTGGAAAAAACTATCAAACTATTTTGAGTTATGAAAAAGATAGCACTGAAATTCCCATGAGTCTAGCAAGAAAATTGGCAGAAATTTACGACTATCCTATTGATTTTATTTTTTTAGGAAAAACAACCGAATATAATCGGTTTAAAGCTAGTTAGAAAGGAAAAAATATGAACGAATTACAAAATTTCACAAATGGAATTTTCAATCTTGACGTTAAAGTCGAGGGAGAAGAAGTTCTATTTAGTGCAGAACAAGTCGCAAAATCGTTAGGTTTAACTCAAAAGCAAAATAAGAGTGGAAAGATTTACGAGAGCATTCGCTGGGAAACTATTAATAAATATCTTCCCCAACTTTCTGGGGAAATTGAAAAAGGTTCATTCATCAGTGAACCTATGGTATACAAACTTGCATTCAAAGCAAACAATGCTGTATCTGAAAAATTCACAGATTGGTTGGCTGTTGAAGTCCTCCCAACAATCCGCAAGCACGGAGCGTATATGACGGATGCGAAAGTACAAGATGTTATTTCTGGTAACGGTTTGGCTGATTTACTACTTCAAGCAGGTAATCAGATTAAGCAACTTGAACTAGAAAAAAGCCAAATGAAACCAAAAGCGTTATTCGCTGATAGTGTTTCAGCTTCCAAAAACACGATTCTCATTCGAGATTTAGCTAAAATCCTGAAACAAAATGGAATTGATATCGGAGAGAAACGATTATTTACTTGGCTTAGAGATAACGGATACCTCGTTAAAAAAATTGGTAGCGATTATAACTCACCAACTCAACGTTCGATGAATTTAGGTATTTTAGAGTTTACCGAAAACACTCACGTTCATAATAGTGGGAAGATCACCGTAACCAAAACGCCCAAAGTAACAGGCAAAGGTCAAATCTATTTTGTAAACAAATTTTTACAAGATTTAGCTAGTTAGAAAGGAGAAGCTATGGGAGAACGATATGATCCAATGGCTGCGTATCTAGCCAATGGCGTCCTAGAAGAATTTCGTAAGATGACGAATGAATGGCTGAAATTCCAAAAGGAGCTTTTCAAATATGAAAGCAAGACCGGAGAAATCAGGCAGTCTGATTTGTTAAAAGAATTCCATATGTCATCAGATACGCTGAAAAAGTGGAGAGAAAACGGATTACCTTCGATAAATCGAGGTGGTTCAGTCTTCTATCTATTGGAAGATTTACATGATTTTTATTACTAAAATGTCGGGCAAGACATGATTAAGGAGAAAACGACTACCTCCACATACCAAGTTAATTTATTAAATGCGGTGCTCCGCTAGAAAAGAGAAATTTATGAAATCAAACACATTATTTGAACAAAAACTTACTGAAATTTTGGCACGTACATTGAGCGGAGAAGTAACTCCCGTTGAATATGCATTGAGCAACGAGCCAAGCGAAACTAAAGGAAAAGTTAATCAACTTGTGACTTTTAAGTATGAAGTTGATGAGCCTTCAGAAAAAGATGGACCTCAGTTAAAAAAATAAAACCCATCACATAAGTAATGGGCCAAAATTTAGAATCTTGGAAGGCTGAGCAAATTATCTTTTGTAGTGTAATTAGCCTTAGTACGAATGTACTTATTTCCAAGTGATGAGGTAGCAACTTCTATAAATGACTTAGCTGTTTGATAAGCAGTCGTATAGAAGAAGTCGTTATTGTTTTCAAGATATTTGATGATTTGAGCTACTGTGCAATCTGCATAATTGCCAGCTAGTCTAACATCAGTAATCTTCTCTGTAGAAGTTGCGTTGTTATCCGAAACACGGACATGAGTGATTTGGTATGTTCCCATAGGGTACCAACTTTCTATTTAATATTTTGAATAAAAACAGCTAGCCGCGGTATTCCATTCTACTATATTATACTGCTACAAATTGTTTTAGTCAACATAACATACTATATATTGTGTTTAATTATGTAAAAAACAAGAAAGGAACACTAAATGTTGTGGTCGAAGATAAAAACTAAACTTGTTGATAAAAATATGACTGAGTATGAACTTGGAAAAGTTACAGGACTTGGTGCTCAACAAATTCATCAATTTAAAAAAAGAAATTCTGAAAATCCTCGTTGGCTAACAATGGTCAAAATAGCGGATGCACTAGACATCAGCTTAGATGAATTCAGAGAGAAAGGAAAATAAAATGTTCGGATTTAAAACAGAAGAAGAAAAAGCTAAGTTAGCTGATTATGACAGACTTTTAGCTGAAAATAAAGATTTGCTAGCTCATGATAAAGCGATGGAAGAAAATCGCAATGAGTGGATGGATTACGCTAAAGCCATTGAAGCTAAACTTGAATCAGCCGAAACAGAATTAATTATTCGTCGCAAAAATGATGAATTTCGTCAAAAATTAACAGTAGCAAAATAAAAAAGCCCTGCATGGCACGCAGAGCAAGTAGGAAATTCGCCAAAACTTCTACTTAAATTATACCACGAATGCCTAAAAATTTGAAACGGAGAACATTAAATGACGGAAGAAAAAGAACCGTATAAAGTTAAAAATGATAGTGAACTGAACTGGGTACTTGGTAAATATAAAGAACATCAAATCCAATGTGACGAGTATGAAATTCAAGCTGAAGAATCAAGAAAAGCTATCGAAGAAAAATATAATGCCGAATTGTATGAAATTGAACAGCGCCGTTTAAAACTTCAAGCTGAAGAACAGAAAGAAATGGATTATTTCAAAGGACTGGCTGAACAATATTATTTAACTCTTGAGACGAAAAGTCCTAAGAAAACAATCAATGGTAGTGTTCGATTTTCAAAAAAAGAAAATGCTTCTTATGACGATAATTTGCTTTCAGAGCTTAAAGAAAAAGGGTTCGGCAAATTCATTTCTGTTAAGACTAAAACGACTGAGAGCGTCAATAAAAAGGCGCTAAAAGCATTTGTAAAAGATGGCGGTCAGCTCGTGTCAGAAGATGGCGAAATCGTAGAGGGTTTCAAGTTTGATAAAACAGAAGAATTTACAGTTAAAGTTTGAGGTAAATCATGGCAGATTATGAAGAACAAATGCTTGCCTTACAAAAACCTTTACAACCTGACCGAGTAGTTTGGAGAGTTCAACAATCAGGATTTTCTAAACAAGGGAAACCTTGGGCTATGGTTCTTGCTTATATGGATAATCGGGCAGTTCAAGAACGTTTTGATGAAGTTTTTGGAATTGCTGGATGGAAGAACGAATTCAAAACAGCTCCAGATGGTGGAACATTATGTGGTATATCCGTTAAGTTTGGAGATGAATGGGTCACCAAATGGGATGGCGCAGAAAATACTCAGGTTGAAGCAGTCAAAGGTGGATTATCTGGATCAATGAAGAGAGCAGCTGTCCAATGGGGAGTAGGTAGATATTTATATGACTTACCTACCAGTTTTGCTCAAACCTCACTTGAAAAGACTGATGGTTGGAACAAAGTTTTTGATAAAAATTCAAAAAAGGACTTTTGGTGGAAGAATCCACAGCTTCCAAGTTGGGCTTTACCTCAGAATTCAAAGGTTCAAAATACAAAAGCTGATTTTACTGAAGAAGAGATACCAACTCCACCTAAATTATATGTTGTTGGTAAAGATAAAAAAGAATTTGATGAGAAAAAGCTTCAAGCTGTAGTTAACAAAATGGCTATTATTGCCGGAAAAGACTATGGGGCAAGTGTTGATGAACAAAATGATTGGCTAAAAATGCCACTTGATGAAGCATACAATGATATCGAAAAATTCGTAGATATAAAAAAGGAAGAACAAAATGATTAACAATGTCACTCTAGTAGGGCGAATTACTAAAGAACCTGAACTTAGATATACACCACAAAATAAAGCAGTTGCTTCATTTACTCTTGCAGTTAATCGTCAATTTAAAAATGCTAATGGAGAAAGAGAAGCTGACTTCATCAATTGTGTTATCTGGGGTAAATCAGCCGAAAACTTAGCCAATTGGACTCATAAAGGTCAATTAATTGGAGTTATTGGGAATATCCAAACTCGGAACTATGAGAACCAACAAGGGCAACGTGTTTATATTACGGAGGTTGTCGCAAGTAATTTCCAAGTACTAGAAAAAAGTAATCAAGCAAATGGTGAACGAGTTGGTAATCCAGCTTCAAAACCACAAAATAATGATTCTTTTGGAAGTGATCCAATGGAAATTTCAGATGATGACCTACCATTTTAATTAACAACCAGGTGCAGCGTGCGTAACAAATGCTTAAATTCGAGGGGATAGGCAATGCGCAACATCCCCCAGCCTTTAATTTGAAAAATAAAACTTGAAATAAATATAGAAGAAAGGAGATCGAATGGTTGAAATTAGTTGGATTAAATTGAGCGTTAATATTTTCGATGATGAAAAAATGAAGTTGATTGATGAGATGCCAGAAAATGATGCGATCTTTAGAATATGGGTTTACTTGCTTAGTTTGGCGGGAAAAACAAATGATTCTGGGCTTGTCTATTTAAGTAATCATATTCCATATACTGATGAAATGATTTCTGCTTTGTGTAATAGGCCTGTTTCTACTGTAAGATTGGCTCTCAAAACATTCAGAGACTTTGGGTTGATTGAGATATATGATAACAACATGATTGGTATCAGTAATTGGGAAAAGCACCAAAACATTGATGGAATGGAGAAAATCAGAAAATTAAATGCTGAACGTAATAAGAAGTATCGAGAACGGAAGAAGCTTTTAGAGAATAGTGACGTTAGCGTGACGTCACGTGATGCAACAGAAGAAGATAAGAATAAGAGTAAGAATAAGAAAAAGAATAATAATACTATGTCAGATAAATCTGACGATGTTATTCCATATTCTGAAATTATTTCTTACTTGAATGAAAAAACAGGGCGAAGTTTTAGAACTACTGAAGCTCACAAACGTTTTATCAAAGCGAGGTGGAATGAGGATTATAAACTAGATGACTTTAAGAAGGTCGTTGATAATAAAGTTGCTGACTGGACAGGTAAAACAATAAACGGTCAACCAGCAGAAAAATATTTACAGCCGTCAACTTTATTCGGAACGAAGTTTGATAATTACCTTAACCAGACACCAATGCGCCAAGAACAAGCACAGCCTTATGATGATCTTGGATTGCCATTTTAGGAGGAAGAAATGGAAAGTATCGGAGATGTTATTGGAAAATTTGTTGATATGAATAAATTTAGGTCAATGGCAAATGATGTAACAAGCCATCCAGAAATTGAAAAATTCATTTCGGATAATAAGATGACTAGCGATGAAGTTTCAAAAAGTTATTCTAAATTCTACGAATATCTTAAAGAGAAAAATAAATTTGATAATAACGAAAAAACAGCATTGAGTGGACATGAACCTTTTTTGATTATGAACTGTGGTTATGCCGATGTTGTCTATCGTGAGACTGAAGAAGTGATTAAACGTAGGAAAAAAGCTGAGTTTGTCAAAAGGCTTAATCGCAATAGCATTGTGAGAGATATGACAATAAAAAAAGCAAGTTTTGAAAATTTTAATGCAGTAACTGACGAAGAAAAGAGAGCTTTGGCGTTCGCAAAAGAAGTATCTGAATATTATTATACTGGCGGTGAGGGAAATACTGTAGTAAGCGGGCCAGCAGGAACAGGGAAAAGTCACCTAGCCATGAGCATCTTAAAAGATTGTTTGCAGCATACTGATTTAACCGTTATTTTTGCAAGTTGGTCAGAGGTTCTTCACTTAATCAAAGATAGTTTTGATAATAAAGACAGCTTTTATTCAACTGAATACTTCATGGAAGTTTTTAGAAATACTGACTTATTAGTTATTGATGATATTGGAAGCGAGAAAATAACAGAATGGTCGATGTCTTTACTGACAGAAGTTTTGGATGCAAGGACTAAGACTATTATTACCACTAATCTAAAAAGTGATGAAATAAGAAAAAATATCATAACAGGACATATAGCCGTTTGTTCAGAGGTATTGGAAAAAAAGCATTCAATTTTGAAAATATTAAAGATAAGCGTGTTAGTCAATTGCCGTTCTAGGAGAAGCAATGAAAACAATAATCATTGAGCAGTGGGAAAACGAACATTACCCACTTGGAAAAATTAAAAAGCAGAAGCTGGCAGAGAAAACTGAGCATGAGATTATTTTTATCCTTAATCGTATGGCTCAGATGCCTGCAATTGCTAGATTTGGAGAAGCAAGTGAAGTTTGAATTTGAATTAGATAAAATGCCAACTACTCAGCAGCAAAAAGGCATTAAAAAAGTGAAAGGGAAACTTCAATTCTATGACCGTAGAGGGACAAAAAACTACAGCCTTAAAGCTCAACTCATGAAAAATAAACCGAAAGAGTGCTTTGAAAAAAACGTTCCTTTGAAGCTATCCGTTACTTTCTTCTACGCTATCAAGCAAAAAAAGCGTTGGTGGCAATGGAAAACAAGCAGACCTGACTTAGACAATCTTATGAAGAACTTACAAGATTATATGACTAAGTTGCGTTATTACAGTGACGACAGCCAGATTGTATGGCTTGAAGCTAAAAAGGTTAATGACGAGAAAAACAGAATAGAAATTGAAATTACAGAGGTGTAAGAATGATTAAAGAAATTATCGTAATTAAATCAGAGTATGAAAAGCTCAAAGCCGATAACGAAACCATGAAAAAGACACTGAAGAACATTTATAATCAACCTGAAGATGATGGAATTATCAGCATTGAGGAGTATCCATCACAAATTAGATACTATGCTAAAAAATCACTCGAAGCGATTGGAGAAAAAATTGATTAAAACAAATTTTGACACTTTGAAAAAGCTGTATGGATTGGCAAGAAATAACAATTTCAAAGCCACTAAAAAAGACTTATCTGTGAAAATTAGCGGTCGAACTAAGCACAATCACGAACTTTCTCAGCTTTACTTAGATATTTGCAATAAATATAACCATTCAAAGCAAATGAAATGGAAAGATTTATACAAAATACTTGAAGAATTGACCAAAGATAAACAAATAGAACTGTAATAGCTATAATTCATGAAAATTACGGTTACATTGAGCGCTTAAAACGTTTCATGGATAATTTATCACGAACAAGCTAAAAGCGCTTAGAAGATAAAATATGAGGTAGTAATATGTTCAGCAAAAATGAAATAAGGCGTGGAGATAAAATATGCTTCCGCGACACAAAATTCTTAAAAGTTATCGAAGTTACTGACAAATACATAACGGTTGAAAAAGACCAGTTCACTAAAAAATCAGTTAAGCGTGATGATTTTAGAATTGTAAAAATAAATGGAAGATACCATGCATGTGAACTCTTTGACAGAGTTGTGAAGTGAGGGATGAGATGAAGTGTAAAAAATGCGGTAACAAAATAGATTGTGATTGCATGGGATGCCATGAGTGCCATCCAGAATATACTTGTGAAACGTGTGGATTTTGCCATATTGACGGTTGGGAAGCTGGGGCATGCTGGAGTTTAGCCAATGACCCTGATTATGACCCATTCGATATTTAAAGGAGATAAGAAATGACAGTTGAAAGTTTATTAAAAGTGATTGAAGAAGGAATGACAGTTATTTTAAAAACTGAAAAAAATCGAATCATAGTCCAATTTGAATGTGGTAATGATATTGAAGCTTTCAGTTGCGGTTTCCTTTACAGAAAAATAAAAATTATCAAAATAAAAAATGGTAGCGAACTAATTGCTATCTTGGAGGATTCAAAATGAAATTCACTAAAGGAAGTTATATTGGCGAAGATATCGTAATAGAGCTATCTAAAGCTGAGAACTTGGAGTTACGAAGAGCTTTGAATCAATGTAAAAAAGAAGATGTAGCACAGATACAACTAAACAGAGGCAAGTGGTTTATGCCATTTGTCTTGGAGGACACGAAAAATGACTAAGTTTGAAGAGAAATTGGAAAAGTTGCCAATAAAAAATATTGAGCATCCTATTGGTGACACTAAATATTATGCGGCCGTTCATGTTAAAACATTGATAGCACAAGCTGACGAAGAATATCAGGAGCTATTTGATAAATATAGTAATCTCAATGATAGCTATGAAAAAGAAGTAATCAGAAGTTCTAAACTAGAATCGCAAATCATTGATTTAAAATCCCAACTCCAACAGCAAGCCCTGCCAGTCGTGCCTGAAGAGGTTGATAAAGCTATCAAATACTTGAAAACTCAGAATAATTTTGCCACACTTACTGATTTGAAGAATCTTGATATTTTGACAGAAAAAGGCTTTTGGTGGCTGAATGATTTCCAATTTAAAGATAGACGATTTGGTTTTGGAGGTCTAAATAATAAGTTATTTATCCTTTCTCATTTAGCTATTACAGGCTATCAAGTAGAAAAACCGCAGCTGTTCTATATTGACTTACCAAAAGTTTTTGGATTAAGCGATTCAACTAGCGATTCAACCTTCGTATCAAAAGCGGAAAGTGGAATAATCTTAGAATTTACAAAAGGGAAAGATTATGCATTAAAATTAACAGAACAAGAAATCAAGTCAATTGATGAGCGTTACTGGCAGTTTGCTGTGCCTGTGGAGGACGGAGAATGACAAGAGGATTTAAAAAACTAAACGAAAATGCGACTATTCCAGAACGAGCGACAGAACATAGCGCAGGATATGACATTTCAGCAAGTGAAACAGTTACGATTCAACCTGATGAAATTAAAATGGTAAGCACTGGGCTAGCTGTTCAACTTGGTGATGATGAAGTATTGAAATTATACGACCGTTCAAGTAATCCAGTTAAGCGTGGCATTGCATTGATTAATTCAGTAGGAATTATCGATTCAGATTACTATCCGCAAGAATTTAAAGGCTTATTTATGAACATCTCAAAAGAGCCTGTAACCATTTCTAAAGGTCAAAGAATAATGCAAGGGGTATTTGTCAAATACCTTACAACAGACGATGACAACGCAAATGGAAAGCGTACAGGCGGTTTTGGTAGCACTGGGGAGGTGTGAAAAATGATGAAGCAAACAACATGTTATAGCTGTGATAAACCAATCGAACCTGAATGGCTTCCAGAAGGAGAATTTATTGTATGTGATGAATGTTCTTCAGACACTGACGAAAAAACGGTTGAAAAACTCCAAGAACAGATTAACACTGCGAAAAAGTATATCGAGCATGTTATTGGAACGATTAAACGTGATGGGCATTTAGGAACTATTCAAACAGACTGGATTTTGCCTGATTTAGAAAAAGCACTCGCAGCGATTGGAGGGGATGATGACTGATTTAGTGAAAGTGGTGGAGGGGATAGATGACAATTACTGAACAACAATTCTATGACATGCTCAATGTTGATGAACACATGAATTTTACAAATAGAATCCAAGAGCTTGTTTTTGATAAAAAAGGACGTGAAGAATTTTATTCTAAAATCTTAAATATCCACCATGACATGGGCATTGATTTCTTTAGAGACTATTTTATGGCTCATTCAGCTGTTTCAGCAAAAGGGCAGCATTATACACCAGATGAACTTGGTAAGCTCACAGCGTTGCTTGTAGGTGGTTCTGGAGGTGCTGATTTAACTGGAGCAGGAACAGGAACTCTAATTATCCAAAAATGGCAAAATGATCGAATGAATGCAGACTTTTTTAACTATTTGCCGAGTAACTATTGGTACCAGGCATTAGAATTATCGGATGAAGCTATTTCATTCTTGATTCATGCCTTTGCAATCCGAGGGATGAATGGTGTAATCATTCATGGTGATGCATTGGAAATGGCCGTGAAGCAAGTTTATTTCATTCAAAACAGTGCTAATAATCCGATTGGTTTCTCAGAGATAAATGTTATCCCTCACAGCAAAGATGCAATGGAATTTTTAGGGATTCATGAATGGACGGAACAGGCAATTGAACATATTGAAAGTAAATTTCCTGACTGGATTCCACTCATAGAAGAAAAGAAAGGACAGATGAGTTTATTTGAATGAATTATTTCATGAATACTAAGGAGATTTGAATGACCGACAAACTAATATCTGGTCAATGACTGGTGGGGAGGGATTGAATGAATAATGAATTGCAAGAATTATTAATACAAATCATAAAAGCAGCAATGATTGCTATTCCAATTTGGGGACTTATTATCATGGCTTTTATCATATTCATTTTCAAAAATGATATTAAAAAATGGTGGAGGAATAGAAAATGAAACTTTTGTGTAAGCTGTTCGGGCATAAGTGGGAACCATTGCCATTTACAATGAGCGAAGACCGTTGCGTAAGATGCGGAGAAATACTCAAGCATAATGCTGGGTGCTTCATTTATGATTTCAACCGCTCAGACCTTGACGAGTCTGAGAACGTGAGAGGGGAGAAGAAATAAATGGATGAATTTGAATTAATTGAGTGTTTGGAATGCAAAAACGAATTTCTCATAAATTTGGATGAAGCGCCTTTAGGTTTCTATTGCCCATATTGTTCTACAGCTCACGAATGGGAGGAATGATGACAGAATACGCAAATCCGATAGTAAATGCTGCTGTCAAACTTGGTATGAATAAGAAAGAAGCTCTTTTAATGGCTGATAATACTGCAGAAATTGATTTTGAAGCCATTAGAAAACTTAATAAATCAGTTGAATATTTTCAAAGCGGACAGTTTCAAAAAGACTATGAAGCTGAGAAATGGCTTGATAAACATATGGATTGAGGTGGAGATGAAAAGATTTAGATTAGTAAGCAATTCGTTTATTGACCAAAATGGAGCACTTCGTTCAAAACAACAGTTTGTTGAAGCCGATAGTTTCGCTGATGTTATTGAATATATCGAAAGCAACGCAGGTTGGTACACTGGTATCAACGGAGCTTTCAAAGTCGCCTATATCGAGGAGGTTGTGGAATGAAAGATAAAGTTATCGAAGGGTTAATAAGAGTAACTTGTTTATCTATCTTTTACCTCATATTTGAACATATTTCTAGAAATTGGGGATTGGCTGAAACAAGACAATTTCTTTATATCTTAATTATGATTCTCTATTTATGGAAGGATAATTGAACGCAAAAAAAGCCCAAGCTGACCAAGCTTGAGCGAAATACTGAAGATTACTTCGATTTTTATTTTTAGTCATTAACATTATAGCACACATAACAATAATTCATACCAAAATAAAAATGCCCGAACTGACCAGATTCGAGCTTAATAGAACAATGTTTCATGGATAATTTTTATGGTCTAACAAATTATATCATACTGAGCTAGGAACTCGCTAAACTCAACTGGAGGAGAAAATGTTTAAAAAATCAGGAGAAATTATTGGTAATGCCTTTGTGTGGCTGCTATTTATAGCAATTTGCTTAATATTTTTAGGGTTATTACTTCGAATATTGCGCTTTATATGGTTTGGGTACTAAAAAACTCCACACTTGGTCAGTAGTATGGAGCAACTAATTATCAACTTAGTTTGTGTAATATTTTTGACCAATGTATATTATACACTATTAAACAAAAAAAGCCCACTGCAATGGGCTTCGGCAAGAAGTTTTCTAACTTAATTATACCACAAAAGGAGAATTTGATGAATGGCTGATAAGTTAGATAGAATTATTGGAGATTACGTTAATGGCAGACTTGAAGCCAGAATAAAATCAATTGAAAGCAGATATCTTTATAAGCAAAAAGTAGATAACTTAGGTATTCGTACAGCTTATTCTGGTGGTTCGGAACCTGAAAGTCATGTTTTAAATAAAGAAGCGCTTGAAAATGATGAGGAATACATCAAGCTCAAAGACCTGATGTACCAATTCAGCTTGTGGTACGAACCTTTAATTAAGGAGGAAAAAGAAATAATCAAGCTAAAACACTGTGGTTACGGTGGTTTTACATGGTACAGAGTAATGATGGAACTTGATAATGAAGGGATTGAGATTTCAGAAAAGAAAGCTAAGTTTATTTATTATCGCTTTAGAAAAGATATAAACCCTCATATTGGCTATTTCATTTGAAAGCATGGGTCAAATTGGGATAAAAATGAAACGAAAAAGGCACGAAATTGGAGTGTTGCTCCTTATTTTTGCTGATATACTTGTATTATGAAGTAAAAGGCAAAAGCAAAAAATATCATAAGTATCGGTTTGAATTTGCTTCATAAAATTATATTAGGTCTGGCTCCGGATGGAGCTAAGGGTAAGAATGGACGAAGTCGACTACCTCCATTGCCTAATAAGTGGCTGCATGGTCAAGGGGTTAAGACACTGCACTTTTAATGCAGAGGCGTGAGTTCGAATCTCACTCAGTCACATTATTATTTTATTACAGGTTGTCCAATGGGCAGCCTTTTATTGTTGGAAAGGAGATTAAATGCCAGTATTAGAAAATGCAAGACATGAAAAGTTCGTTCAATGCCTAATTTCTGGCATGAGTCAAAGACTTTCTTATCGTGAATCGTTCCCTAAAGCAAAAAGATGGAAAGACAATACAGTTGATAGTAGAGCAAGTGAATTAATAAAAGCCAGTGAGGTTTTGGGTAGGTATAAAGAACTTCAAGAAGAAGCTCAAGATGCTGCGATTATGACTCGTAAAGAGCGAATGGTCACTCTATCAGAGATAGCTAAAAACGCTGAAAAAGAAGCTGACATGATTAAGGCAATTGACACTCTTAATAAAATGGATGGCGATTATACAAGCAAAGTTGAGTTATCTGGTTCAGTCAAAACCAATCCTTTTGTAGACTTATCGACAGAAGAGCTTAGAAAGTTGGCGAGTCGTGATGGATAAAATAGCGCTAGGGGCAAAAATTGAGCTGTCTAAGCGCTTTTTCTTTGATTACTGTAATCTCATCATGCCAAGCTTTTATAAACGAGATAGAGCTTATCTGGTGACAATGTGTGAAGAGTTTCAGTCATTTCTAAATGATGATGAACACGATGTTTTAGTTTTGAATCTTCCGCCACGTCACGGGAAGTCGCTCACGCTCGGTAAATTTGTAGAGTGGGTGCTTGGTAATGACCACACGAAGAAAATCATGACTGGTTCATATAACGAAATTCTATCAACAGTTTTCTCTAAAAATGTTCGTAACACTATTCAACAAAATAAAGCGGATGTGGATAAGATTGTTTACTCCGATATTTTTGATTCCAAGATTAAAGACGGAGATGCTGCGAAAAACCTGTGGAGTTTGTCAGACGGTTATAACAACTATCTGGCGACTTCTCCAACAGGTACCGCAACAGGTTTTGGTGCTGATATTATTATCATTGATGATGTTATCAAGAATGCTGAGGAAGCCAACAATGCGACAGTCTTAGAGAAACACTGGGATTGGTTCGTAAATACCATGCTTTCACGTTTGGAGTCGGGCGGTAAAATCATAATCAATATGACTCGTTGGCATAGCGAAGATTTGGCTGGACGTGCTTTGCGTGAACTGCCTAAGAATGGCTATCGAGTAAAGCATATTAATTTCAAGGCTTTCAATGAACAAACGAATGAAATGCTTTGTGATGACGTTCTGACTCTTGAAGATTATAAGCGCAAGGTAAAAACAATGGGTGCTGATATTGCCAGCGCCAACTACCAACAAGAGCCGATTGATGTCAAAGGTCGATTATATAGTGAGTTCCAAACCTACAATGCTCGTTCAGAGTACAAAAAGATTTGGAACTATTGCGATACTGCAGACACCGGGAAAGACTATCTCTGTTCGATTGTGTGGGGTGAAACCTCAGACGGCTTTGCGGATGTACTGGATATCATTTACACTCAAAAACCGATGGAATACACAGAAAACGCAGTGGCCAATCAATTAATTAATAACAGAGTAAATGCATCAAGAATCGAGCGTAACAATGGCGGTCGGTCTTTTGCTCGTTCTGTCAGGGATAAGATTCAAGGCAAAGTGGCTTGTGCTGTAGAAGATTTCTTCCAAGGAAATAATAAAGAAGCCCGAATTTATTCCAATAGTTATTGGATAGAGCAGCACGTTCGATTTCCTAATGACTGGCGAACTCGTTTCCCCGAATACTATCAAGCAATGACGACTTATCAACGTGAAGGTAAAAATAAACACGATGATGCGCCCGATGCAACAACGGGTATTGCAGAAACAATGAGCGGTAAGCGAATAAAAGCCGGGTTAAAATCATTTAAAATATAAAGGAGATTTCTAATTGAAATACAAACCACCTAAATTAATGACATTTTCAAAAGATGAGCCAATCACAGTTGAAGTGGTTAACAAGTTCATGGAAAAACATAAATTAGAGGTTGCTCGGTATGAGTACTTGAAAAATATGTATCTTGGAATCATGGATATTGATGATGAACCAAAAAAAGATTCTTGGAAGCCTGACAATCGTTTAACTAATAACTTCGCAAAATATATCGTTGATACTTTCACAGGTTACTTTAATGGGATTCCAGTTAAAAAGTCACATTCAGATAAAGAAATACTTACTAAATTACAAGAATTTGATAATTTGAACGACATGGAAGATGAAGAGTCAGAGCTTGCAAAGATGGCTTGTATTTATGGACGAGCTTTTGAACTCTTGTATCAAGACGAGGACACTCAAACGAATGTTGTTTATAATGGTCCAGAAAATATGTTTATGGTCTATGATGATACAGTCAAACAAGAGCCTTTATTTGCCGTGAGATATGGTATTGACGAGGACAAAAAAATTCATGGAGAAGTTTATACTCTACTTGAAACTATTAAAATCAGCGGAGAAAATGATGAGATTAGTTTTGGAGAAAAGACTTACAACCCATATCCAGATTTACCAGTTGTAGAGTTCTATTTCAATGAAGAACGAATGAGTATCTTTGAATCTGTTATTTCATTAGTCAACGCTTTTAATAAAGCTATTAGTGAAAAAGCAAATGACGTTGATTATTTTAGCGATCAGTATATGGTTTTCATGGGAGCAGAAATAGACGAAGAAGATGTTAAAAATATCACAGATAATCGTCTAATTAATTATTATGATAAGAATCAGAATGATCAAAGTGGTTCTGCTTCAAAATTAGATGTTAAATTCTTAGAAAAGCCTGATAGTGATTCTCAAACAGAAAATCTATTGGACCGACTGACTAAATTAATCTTCCAAACAACAATGGTTGCGAATATCTCTGATGAATCTTTCGGGTCATCAAGTGGTGTCTCGTTAGCTTACAAGCTTCAAGCAATGAGTAACCTAGCTTTGTCATTTCAACGTAAGTTCCAATCTTCTTTGAATAGTCGATACAAACTATATTGTGAGTTAAGTACGAACGTTTCAAACAAAGATGCTTGGAAAGATATTGAGTACACCTTTACACGTAATGAGCCTAAAGATATTAAAGAGCAAGCCGAGACTGCTAATATTCTTATGGGAATTACAAGCCAAGAGACTGCTTTGAGTGTCATTTCTGTTATTCCAGATGTCCAAGCTGAAATGGAAAAAATCAAAAAGGAAGAAGTTTCTACAGCTATCTTTGACAAGGACAAGCAATCTAGTGAAAAGGGAACAGTAGTTCCTGAAACGAACGAGGAGGTAACCAATGCCCAAGATTAAAGTTGAAGCTGTAGTAAAGCAGCGCCTATTTTACAGATTCAGTATTATTAAAATAAGATTTATCTCTTTTTTCAATAAGCAACTTGCATCTAAGATGGCAGAGGAATTGATTAAAGATATTGAATCTAATTTCAAAAAATACTTTCTGTGTAAGGTCAAATCACCAAAGGAGTAACCTATGAGAACTCCCGACTATTGGATAAAACGTGAGCAAGCGTGGCAGGCGCAACAAATCAAAGATGATACCAAACGCATGAAACAAATCATGGATAAGCTATTTGAAGCTCAAGAGGCTATTCAAAAAGAAATCGATGCCAACTGGCAGAACTTTGCGAATGGTCAAGGAATTTCTATTAGTGAAGCCATGAAACGTGCGGATAAGATGGACGTCAAAGGATTTGAAAATAAAGCCAAAAAGTATGTTAAAGAAAAAGACTTTTCGCACCAAGCAAATCAAGTGTTGAAACTTTATAACTTGACTATGAGAGTGAATCGTTTAGAACTTCTGAAAGCAAATATTGGTCTGGAGCTTATTTCAGTATTTGATGACTTGGACAAGTATTTCTCAAATAATTTGACTGGTGCAGCTCTTACAGAATTTGAAAGACAAGCGGGAATTCTTGGTTTAAGCGTTCCAAAGAAAGGCTATAACAGTCTAGTTGAATCAGTTCTTAACGGAAGTTATAAGGTCGAAGGATTTGCCAGTTTTTCTGACAAGCTTTGGCAGTACCAATTTGAATTGAAAGCTGATATTGAAAAACTTCTCATCCGGTCAGTGACTGGCGGAATCAATCCAAAAGCATTGGCCCCACAACTTAAAAGGCTGATGACTGAACAAGGAAAGCTTAATGCGACTTACAACGCACAACGATTGCTTGTGTCAGAAACAACGAGAATTCAAACGGCTATTCAAGAAGAAAGCTATAAAAAAGCGGATATTGAAAGTTATGAATATATTGCTGAACCGTTAGCTTGTCCTATCTGTGGGGCATTGAATGGTAAAATATTCAAATTAAAAGATATGTCGCCTGGTATTAATGCACCAAACATGCATCCGTTTTGTAGATGTAGCACAGCACCGCATGTTGATGATAAAGGTTTCTGGGATGATCGGTTGAAGTAACAAGACAAGAAAAATAGTGGTGAAAATATTCCAGTTTCATTGAAAGGTCTGAACGATGATTATTTAAACGAGAAACGTGAAGAATCAAGGTTAAAAGCTGGGCGAGTTAATGCTAAAAAATATGATGCTCAAAGTGAGTCCTTTGCGAAGCTGACCAATGAATCTTCTATGAGAATGAGAATTTCAGGTATTGGATTTAGAAGAGCAGTAGAAAGCGGAAATTTTAAAAGTTCCCATGAATTTGGGGACGGCTTCGATAAAGGACGAATAAGGATTGAAAAAACTTTATTTAATTTGCCAGAAAATATTAAGAGAAGCGAAATGCCCAAATATGGCTATCTTTCAGATTCTGATGATTTATTTGAAAAGAAAGCAAGACATTCAGTTTTAGGTTATGGGGACATTACCATTGAGTTCGATGATAGTGTTCGAAAACGCACGACTTATACCGTTAACGATAGCTTATTTAACAGAAGAGGTTTGATAACATCTGCTACACCAGTAGGTACAAAGCCAACTTACAATGGTATCAAAGAGAAAGCTATTGGGGAAATTAACAGTATCTCAGAATTTTTAAATTCAAATAAAAAAACAAATCGTTATATTGAAGCTCAATATCATGGAGATTTAACTTTTAAAAATGACGTGAAGAGAATCATTGTACCAGATAAAAGTTATTTAGATAAATTTTCTAAAGAATTTGAACAGCTAAAAAATATGGGAATTGAAGTACTAGTTACTCCCAAATAATATGGAGGTATATTTTGAAAATACTATATTATTCCTATGATGGAGAATTTGAATCCCTTAACTTCATCTTCAAAAAAGAAAATAAATTCTATCATTATTATTTTGATGGTGATAAAAATGTAATTGAAGAAATTATAGATCCCGAAGAGGTTTTAAGATTCAATCCATATATGGATAAATATCATAAAGGAAGTCTTCCGATTGAGGTATTAAAAAAATTAGAAAAGGATAGATTTCAATGAATAAAAATGATAAAAAATTATTTGTTCTTGCAAATGAGCTATTGGGAGATGTAGCTAATCAAAAAATTACTGGTGTTTCTGTAGATAATACGAATTACGAAGATGGCTCAAAACATTTGTCTATTGTTATTGATTATGTAGAAACATCAGGGACTAATTTTAAAATAAAAACAGATAGTCTTAAAAATAGTAATTTGGGTGATGTTGCTGGGGATATTATAAAAGCAGGAAACCTGAATATTCAAAACTAAGCGTTTGTCACTGACAGGCGCTTTTCTTGTCCGTTTCCGAACGTTGTGGACACTAAATAAAACACGAGAAAATCAGACTCCCAAGTCTTTAAATGCGAGTAGGAGGAACCAGAAATGGAACAAACAGAACTTTTACCCCTTAATTTGCAACTGTTCGCAGAAGAAGCAGCTGATGAGACGTCTGAAGTTGGTTCAGAAACTGAAACAGAAACAAACGAAGAAGAGCAACAAGAACAATCAACTGACAATGACAAAATTGTCGAAAAGCTTCAAAAACGAATCGGAAAAGAGCAGGCTGAAAAAAATGAAACAAAAACACAGCTTGACCAAGCGCTGGCTCGTATTGAAGAACTTGAAAAAGGTGGCAAAAAGTCAGTTAAAGAAAAATCTGACGAAGAAAAAGCTGCCGAACTTCAAAAAGCTAAAGACGATGAAATCGCAAGCCTTAAAGCACAAATCAAAATTTCAAACATTACCAGTCAAGCTGACGAAGTATTGAAAGAAAGTGGAATTGCTTTAAGTGCTGCGGAGTTAGGATTGTTAGTTGATGTTGATGAAGAAAAAACTTACAGCAATGTAAAAACTTTCCTCAATTTGCTTGATAATCAACGCTCACAGTGGGAAAAAGCACGAAACACAGGAACAACGCCTAAACGTGTTCCGGGTAATGTAATATCAGTCGATAAAGATAAATTTGATTCGATGACTTATGCTGAAAAAGCTGAATTAGCAAAATCAAATCCAGATGAATTTAAAAAATTAACAGGAGGCTATTAAAATGTCAAAACAAAAAACAACACTTGCAGACTTAGTAAATCCAGAGGTGCTTGCACCAATTGTTTCATACGAATTGAATAAAGCACTTCGGTTTGCACCTCTTGCACAAGTTGACACAACACTTCAAGGACAACCAGGTAATACTTTGAAATTCCCAGCTTTTACTTATATTGGCGATGCTGCTGATGTTGCAGAAGGCGGAGAAATTTCGTTAGATAAAATCGGAACTACTACTAAGTCAGTAACAATTAAAAAAGCTGCAAAAGGTACAGAAATCACGGATGAAGCCGCATTATCTGGTTATGGTGATCCAATTGGAGAATCTAATAAACAACTTGGGCTATCTCTTGCAAATAAAGTCGATGACGACTTATTGAGCGCAGCTAAGACTACCTCTCAAACTGTTTCTACTAAAGCAAACGTTGACGGGGTTCAAGCTGCATTGGATATCTTTAATGATGAGGATGCACAAGCCTATGTTCTTATCGTCAATCCTAAAGATGCGGCAAAAATTCGTAAAGATGCAAACGCACAAAAAATTGGTTCAGAAGTAGGAGCAAATACTATTATCAACGGAACTTACGCTGATGTTTTAGGCGCTCAAATTGTACGATCTAAAAAACTAGCTGAGGGTTCAGCTCTAATGTTCAAGATTGTTTCAAATAGCCCAGCTTTGAAATTAGTTTTAAAACGTGGAGTTCAGGTAGAAACTGACCGTGATATTGTTACTAAAACAACTGTAATTACTGCAGATGAACATTACGCAGCATATCTCTATGATTTAACAAAAGTTGTTAATATCACATTTACGTCTGGTGTATAATGGGACGGCTACTAAGTCGCCACTTGCATAAATATGAAAACATAAATGCGACCAAGCAAGTGAAAAATGATGAACTAACGACGCTTACCGTTAATCAGCTAAAAGAGCTTCTTGAAACTAAAGGGATAGAATATACAAAAAACGATAAGAAAGAAGATTTGATTTCAAAATTAGGAGTTGCTTATGGCTATCACTGATGATTTAAAAAAGCTTTTAGGCGGTTCATCGGATGAGCGCTTGGAAGTAATCGAAAAACGCACTCGTGAACGTCTATTGCTTATTCTTGGTTCTGACATTGAAGAAGTACCGCCAGAACTAGAATATGTTGTTTTGGACGTTTCCTTGAAGCGTTTTAATCGTATCGGTCAAGAAGGCATGCAGTCCTACTCACAAGAAGGATTAAGCATGACTTTTTCAGAATCTGATTTTGATGAGTATGCCGATGAAATTGAATCATGGCGAAAATCAAAAGAAACTGAGGGCGATAAGAAGATTGGGAGGTTCAGATTGTATTGAGATATTTAGATGAAGTTACTTTTATCAAAGAATCGCCCGACTCACATTATGACCCCGATTTGGGCGAATGGGTTGAAAAAGAACCAACTCGAGCAGTATTTAGTGCAAACATCACTGATATTGGAACTGACAGAAGTATAAAAGTTTTCGGGGATATTAAACAAGGGGCAAAAGTCATGCGAATGATGCCCCTTTTTACTATGCCAGAATATGATTACATTGAGTTTGATAATAAAAAGTGGGCTTTAATGACTTACCGCAATCCAAGTGAGCGAAACACTTTTATTTTGCAGGAGGTAAGTCAATGAAATCTAGCTTATCCATAAAAGGGATTGACCAGCTTGTAAAGCATTTGGATAAAGCCGCTTCTTTAAAGGATGTTCAACAAGTTGTAAAGTCTAACACGTCAAATATGACAGCGAATATGCAGAAACTTGTTCCAGTTGACACCGGATATATGAAGCGATCCATAAAAATGGAGTTGACAGAAGGTGGATTCAGCGGACAAGCTGGGCCACACACAGATTATTCCGCATACGTTGAATATGGAACTCGTTTTCAATCTGCTCAACCTTTTGTAAAACCAGCTTATAATGTGCAAAAAGGCGTATTCATTAAAGATTTAGAAAGGTTACTCAAATGATTAAAACTCGAGACCAATCTATTTTTGACGAATTGTTCAAACGAATACAAGCTTTGGGGTATACCGTTTATGATTATAAGCAAATGAATGAAGTGGGCTATCCATTTGTTGAAATGGAAAGTATTCAGATAATTCATGAACCAAATAAAACAGATATCAAAGGCACAGTAAGTCTTTCATTGTCTGTTTGGAATAAAGCCGAAAAAGCAGGTCGTGTACTAGCTTCAAAAATGGCAAGTAATATATTTAATCAAGCATTGAATATAAGTGCCACAGAGGGCTATTCTTGGGCTTTGAATTCACAGGCAAGTACCATTCAAATGATAGACGATACAACAACAGGTACACCGCTTAAAAGAGCGTTGATTAACTTAGAATTTAGACTAAGATAGGAGATTTAATATGGCAGAATTAACAGCTAAACAAGGGAAAGATATTATCTTGCTCTATCGTGTGCTTAGTAAAGCATCAAAAGAAGCCGCTTGGAAACTTGCATTCCAAACAGAACACTCGAATGAAAAAACTCGATATTACAACACTACAGCTACCAAAGATGGGATAATAGGTTCTCTTGCAGCAATTGAATACAGTTTATCTGCCACATCTATTGCAGCAAATGGTGACCCACATCTTGACGAAATGGACAAAGCGTTTGATGATGGAGAAATTATTGAAGTGTGGGAAATTGATAAAGCTGAAAAAGGATCTGACGGAAAGTACAAAGCTAAATATCTTCGTGCTTATCTTACAAGTTTCTCTTATGAACCTAACTCAGAAGATGCGCTTGAATTGAGTTTAGAATTTGGAGTGTTTGGCAAACCTCAAAAGGGCCAAGCCACACTAACTGAAGAACAAGCTAATGTTGTTCAGTATGTATTCAAAGATACTGTTGCGGGATAAAGCTGAAAATATTACTGGCTCTGCCTGGAGTACAGTTGTAGAAGTGACAATTTAAATACTATAAACAAAAGGCTAGAGATTCGCTCTAGTCTTTATTTTTTAAGGAGAAATCAAAATGGAATTAACAATTAATGGTAAACAAGTTCATTTTAAATTCGGAGTAAAGTTTGTACGTGAACTAGATAAAAATTTAGTAATTGAACAGAATGGCGTATCTTTTGGTCTGGCACTTGCTGTTAAAATCATCCCTGAACTAGAAATGGCTAACATTGCAACTTTGTCGAATGTTTTATTTTTAGGAAATCGAACAGAAACGCCTAAACTTTCTCAAGGGGATATTGATGATTTTATTGATGAATGCGAAGATATTGAAAAATTATTTGATGATGTTTTGAAAGAAATTACTGAAAGCAATACGGGAAAGTTAATCAAAGCAAAAATGACCAAATAGCCGAAAAGTTTGAAAGTTCGGAGGACACTTATGAGTCAATGATGATTAGATTCTTACGGTGTTTCGGCATCCAAGACTTATCTGTATTTGAACGCATGACAATTCGAGAATATTCAATCCGTTCAATCGCCTTTCAGTTGAGAACTTTGGACGAAGAAGAATTCATTTATGAACAAGCATGGGCCAATTGGCAAGTTCAAGCAACTAAACAACAAGGTAAAAAGCCAGTTTATCCAACATTTAAAAAATTCTTTGACAAGAGAAAACTAGAAAATGAAATTTTAGGAATCGAAAGCCCAGAGAATAAGTTTAAAAAGGATAACAAATTAATTGACCTCATGAAAAAAGCAAATAATTAGGAAGGAGGAAAATATGGAATCTTTCAGTGTACAAGCCTATTTGAAGGCTACAGATAATAATTTTGTTAGTACATTTAAAGACGCTGCTAAGCAAGTTCAAAACTTCCAAAAAAATACTAATAGCACGATGTCTGCTGTAGGTCAAGTTTCTACATCAGCAGGTAAAACGTTGACTAAAGCAGTTACACTCCCCATTGTGGGGATTGGGGTTGCTGCCGCAAAAATTGGTGGAGACTTTGAATCTCAAATGAGCCGTGTTAAAGCTATTTCTGGTGCAACAGGGTCAAGTTTCGATGAACTTAGACAGCAAGCAATTGACTTAGGAGCAAAAACTGCATTTAGTGCGAAAGAGTCAGCGGCAGGCATGGAAAATTTAGCATCAGCCGGATTTGATTCAAAAGAAATCATGAAAGCTATGCCAGGGCTTCTTGACTTAGCTGCAGTTTCTGGTGGTGATGTTGCGTTGGCATCTGAAAATGCTGCCACAGCATTAAGAGGATTTAATATTGATGCTGGCCAATCTGGGCATGTAGCCGATGTTTTTGCAAGAGCTGCCGCAGACACAAATGCTGAAGTTGGCGATATGGGTGAAGCGATGAAATATATCGCTCCTGTTGCAAGTTCTATGGGAATGTCTCTTGAAGAAACTGCAGCTGCAATCGGTATAATGTCAGATGCAGGTATTAAAGGTTCTCAGGCTGGTACTTCACTTCGAGGAGCGCTTTCTAGGTTAGCAAAACCGACTGATGAAATGCAAGCAAAAATGGATGAACTTGGTCTATCATTTTATGATTCAGAAGGTAAAATGAAACCTTTGAAAGACCAAATTGGCATGTTAAAAGATGCCTTTAAAGGTTTAACGCCCGAGCAACAACAAAATGCTTTAGTCACACTATACGGACAAGAATCATTATCTGGAATGATGGCATTAATTGATAAAGGGCCAGATAAGCTAGGGAAACTAACTGAGTCTCTTAAAAATTCAGACGGTGCAGCTGACAAAATGGCTAAAACTATGCAGGATAATATGAACTCATCATTAGAACAAATGATGGGAGCGCTTGAGTCAGCTGCAATAGTTGTTCAAAAGGTTTTAGCTCCAGCAGTTAGGAAAGTTGCTGATGCTGTTTCAGGTTTAGTTGATAAATTTGTTTCTGCTCCTGAGCCTGTACAAAAAATGATAGTTACAATTGGGCTGATAGTAGCTGCAATTGGACCTTTATTGGTAATATTTGGGCAAGCTGTTCTTGTTCTACAAAGAGTAAAAGTCGGCTTTCTAGCCTTGCGTTCTGGACTTGCTCTAATTGGTAGTGGTTTTACTGCTATTTCTTTACCTGTTTTGGGAATAATCGCTGCCATAGCGGCTGTTATAGCTATAGGAATTTTAGTTTATAAAAATTGGGATAAAATTTCTAAATTCGGGAAAGAAGTATGGGGAAATGTGAAGAAATTTGCGTCCGATGCAGCAGAAGCAATCAAAGAAAAATGGGGAGACATTACCAAATGGTTCTCTGATACTTGGAATAATCTGAAAAATGGAGCCAAAGGACTTTGGGATGGAACAATCCAAGGTGCAAAAGATGCCGTTGATAGTGTTAAAAATGCTTGGAATGGCATCAAGGAGTGGTTCGCTAATCTTTGGAAAGGTACAACAAGCGGCTTAGCTAGTGCTTGGGACAGTGTAACAACTACCCTTGCACCATTTGTTGAGACAATCAAAACAATCTTTCAACCAATTCTTGATTTCTTTAGCGGATTATGGGGGCAAGTCCAAACTATCTTTGGTTCAGCTTGGGAGATTATTAAGACGGTTGTTATGGGGCCTGTTTTACTACTCATTGATTTAATCACTGGGGACTTTAACCAATTCAAAGAAGATTTTGCGATGCTCTGGCAAACACTAGCAACAGCGATTCAAACAATAGTCCAAACTTTTGTGAATATCGTAGTTGGATTTTACAAGTCATTTTTCCAAACTGTAGTTAATATATGGAATGCTATTGTAGATGGTGTCAAAAGTCTTTGGGGAGCTTTCACGACATGGGTCGTTAATATGGCCAAGTCTATTGTTGACGGAATTGTTAATGGTTGGAATTCATTTAAGCAAGGTACCGTTGATTTATGGAACGCTACTATTCAATGGGTTAAGGATACATGGGCATCGTTTAAACAGTGGGTCGTTGATTCTGCCAATGCTATTGTGAATGGAGTCAAACAAGGTTGGGAAAACCTCAAACAAGGCACAATTGACTTGTGGAACGGAATGATTAACGGACTCAAAGGAATTTGGGATGGTTTGAAACAAAGTGTTGGTGATTTGATTGATAATGTAAAAACGACATTTAACAATCTAAAAAATATAAATTTGCTAGATATTGGTAAAGCCATCATTGATGGACTTGTAAAAGGTCTGAAGAAAAAGTGGGAAGATGGGATGAAATTTATAAGTGGAATTGGAGATTGGATTCGGAAGCATAAAGGGCCAATCCGTGTCGATAGAAAACTTTTAACTCCCGCTGGTAATGCCATTATGACTGGTTTAAATTCTGGTTTAACTGGAGGCTTCCGTAACGTTCAATCTAACGTTTCAGGAATGGGGGATATGATTGCTAATGCAATTAATTCTGACTATTCTGTGGATATTGGGGCGAACGTTGCGGCAGCTAATCGCTCAATCAGCAGTCAAGTTTCTCATGATGTGAATCTTAACCAAGGCAAACAGCCGGCTTCATTCACTGTGAAGCTTGGGAATCAAATCTTTAAAGCCTTTGTGGATGACATTTCTAATGCACAGGGTCAAGCAATTAACTTAAATATGGGATTTTAGGAGGTAGAAATGTACAAGTTTAGAGATACGACAAAACAGAAGCATTATCGCAACCTTCCTTTTATTCCAACCAGTGCCATGAGTTATGATGGGACTTGGTTAGAAGAACTCATAGAAGGTTATCAAACATTGGCAGTTGAGGGACGAGAGATGTATTCTCTCAGCTTTGAATCACAAGAAATGCAAGTGGGAGGAGTAATCACCAATGTGAAATATCCTCCTCGGGAGCTGACGATAAAATATAAGCTTGAGGATAGGGACCCTCGAGTATTACAAGAAAAGTTCGATACTTTAAAAGCATTCTTGATTCGTCAAGAAGATGTTCCCATTATTTTTAATGATGATCTGGAATATACTTTTTATGGCCGTTTCCAAACTGCTGATACTGTAGCGGAAGATACTAATTCAATTATTTCAAGTTTTACTGTACTTTGTAGTGATCCATTTAAACACGGAAAAATTCAAATTGTAAAAAATAAAGTCATTGAAGTTTTGCCCTATCCAGTTAAACCAGATAGGTTGTCATTTAAATTACTGACAGGGGGATTACTTGCGACTGATGGAAATTATCGCTTGAAATCATCACAGGCTAAAAAAGGCGACCTATTGGAATTTGATTTTCAATCTGGCAATACTTTTATTAATGGAAAAGTAAATAACAACCTCTTAGACCTTGATTCTGATTTTAAAAATATCAGATTGACAACTGGAACAGATTTTTCAAGTTCAAACTATGAGTTAACGATTCAATATAGAAAGGCGGTACTTTAGTGAGTAATATCTTATTTTTAGATAAGATGCAACAAGTCATCAAAAGTTATGATTCCGATGAATTCATAGAATGTGTTCAGACAAAAGAAATCACAACTAACGCTTCTGAATTAATGAATGACACACTTTCAGTTTCTTTACCTTTTGATGAAACAATTAAAGATGCCAGCTATATTGCAGTCAATGATACGAAAGAACAAGAGTTTTCTTTATATCGAATTTTAACCGCAAAAGATGAAGATAATTTACTTTCATTTGAAGCGATAAATTTCGCCGTCGATGAACTGGATAATTTTATCATTAAAGATATAAGACCTAAAAATAGGTCTTTTTCTTATGTGATTAATCAGCTTTTATCTGATTCAGGTTGTGACTGGGTATTAGGTGTCTGTGAACCAATTAAAACAGTTTCCAGTACTTTCTACTATACTTCCATGCGTGAAGCTATAAAAGCTCTACAAGAGTTAGGTGCAGAGTTTACCTTTTCTATTGAAATTACAGGAAATAAGATTGCTAAAAAAATCATTCACTGCTATAACCAAATTGGGAAAATAACCAATAAACGCTTTGAATATGGTGAGGAAGTTCTGAAAATCGTTCACCAACAAGACCGCACAAATATTGTCACTGCACTAATTGGGCGTGGAAAAGGTGAAGAAGTTGGGGACGGATATGGACGAAGACTTGAGTTTTCAGATGTCGAGTGGAGAAAGTCAAATGGTAAACCACTTGATAAGCCTAAAGGTCAAAATTGGATTGAATATTCAGAAATGACGAAAGAATATGGCATTCCATCAAACGGAAAAATGTTACCACGTAAAACGGTTGTTGTCTTTGATGATGTGGAAGATGCAAGCGAACTTTTACAAAAGACTTATGACCAACTGGCTTACTACTGCCGGCCACTTGTTCAGTTTAGTACTGAGATATTAGGCAGTGATTCAATTGGAAATACTGTTTCAATCCATAGAGGAGACCGAAATTATCACTATCAGACAAGAGTCTTTAAAGTAGTTACTGACCATGTTAATGGGCGAGTGCAAGCTAGTCTAGGCGATAATTTAAGTGGAAACTCAATTAATCGCCAGTTGTCACAAGTTCAAAGCAATATCTCTGACCTTGATAATAATAAAATGACATTTTATGACTCCACAGAAATTGGAAAGTATCAAGACGATATTATGCGAGGTGCTGGTGCGAACGGTGGCTCGATTTACATGGTCAACGGAATTGAAGCTGGTGTATCACAATCAAGAGAGACCTATGAGCAAGTCTTTATGGATGGCCCAAGGATTCAAGATTCACAGTATTTCATGATTCAAAATAATGCTGGAATATCTTTCAAGCAATGTAAAAAAGGTCAATGGACGACAATTCAAGATGTTCATAATGGCAAAAGTAATACTGCATGGACACTTGATGGGACTTTCAATGCTAACTTTATTAATGCCGGAGTTTTGCAAGGGGTCAGGATTCGTTCAGTTCATCATGACTTCATTATTGAACTTGACCAAGGGAAAATTCGTTTTATTAAAAGAAATGGGTCGTCCGAAAATGAGATGTTTGCTTTTGCGCCAACTTATGCAGGCGGACAACTCCAAGGGATTAATGCAATTCAAAATCAAGGATATTCATTTGCCTTGTCATCAAAGGGAAACAACGGAGCGCTTTTAAATGTTTTAGAAATTCCAAAAGACAGTACGGCTGAAAATCGAAAATTAAATCTTTACGGAGAAGTAAAAGTTGATGGTAACTTTTATGTTAATGGAGTAAAAATCGATACCAACGGTGGAGGAAACTCTGGTGGCGGCGGTGGTTGGAATGGCCAATATCCACCAGAAGTCACAAGCGATCGTGATAAACGGTACTGGCAAATCTGGGCAATGGCAATTGGGGCTGGTTTCTCTAAACAAGCGGCGGCCGCATTACTCGGAAATGCACAGGGTGAATCTGATGCCAATCCAACGGCTGATGAGGGCGGCGGACGTCCTGGATTCGGTTATGGGGTTTGGCAATGGACGGATAGTTCAGGCGCTAGCTCTGGACGTGTTTATATGATTAACCTCATGACACGAGCAGGAGTGACTGACAATCCTGACACAATCACAGCCCAATTCAAACTCTTGATGTGGCATGCACAAAACGGCCAATGGATTGCGAAAAGTTCTTATCCTTATTCTTGGACTCAATTCATGACATTGACCAATATCAATACTGCAACGCAAGCTTTTGTAGCTAACTTTGAACGTCCTTTAAACGGACACCCTGAACGTAGCACTTGGGCACAAGAGTGGTATAACAAATTTGTTAATCTTAAAATCCCAAGCGGTGGCGGAGGTTATATCGCTCCAATTTCAAGTCCTATTACCGTAACAAGTGAAATGGGTTGGAGAACGAGTCCAATCACCGGAGCGCAAGAATTTCACAATGCTATGGACTTGGTTAATGGCAATCCAACAACTCCAATCTTAGCTTCTGGCGATGGTCAAGTGGTCCAAGCGGGAAGTAATTATTATGACTGGTATGGAAATTACACGGTCATCAAGCATGCGGATGGACTTTATACAGGGTACGCACATCAAAGCAGAATCGATGTTTCTGTGGGTCAAAATGTTAAAAAGGGCCAACAAATTGGACTTATGGGAGCGACTGGTCCGGTCACTGGACCACATTTGCACTTCCAATTTATGGACCAATATTGGCCATCATCAAGCGCTCACTTTAAGAATCCAAGAGATTATATCAAATTTTAGAAAAAAGGAGAATAAATATGAGTGATTACTCAGTTACTTTGAGTACTACAGAGCCTAATAACTATGTAGGACTCATTAAGTTACGACAGGGAGATGTCGCTTCACAATCAATCCAAGCAACAATCACAGCAAACGGTCAACTCTTTAATTTTGACCATTTGGCTGTATTTTTTAATGCAGTCTTGCCTAACGGTTACGTTGTTCGAGACAAAGTGACCAACGTAGATTATGCCAATTCTAAACTTAATTACGTTGTTGCGGATAGCTTTTTGCAAGAGGTTGCTCAAGTCACTGCTTGGTTTTCATTTGAAAATGATGAAAAAATAATTGATAGCACGAAGAATTTTCAATACTCGGTTATTGGCGGATGGAAGGAATGTATTCCGCAAGGTAATTACATTTATGAACTTTCGGAAATACAACGAGAAATTGAAGAAATTATTAGTAATAAAGATTTTACTTCTATATTTTCTAAAATTTCGTCAATCGAAAAAAAATATGATGAACAGTTGGCAGAAAAGGCCAACCAAACAGCCTTGAACGTTGAAAAAGCAAGGATTGACAGCTTTACTACTCTTGCCGTTGGAAGCACAACGGGCGATGCTGAACTGATTGACGGGCGAACTGGAGCGGACGGTATCACTTACGCTAATATTGGCGGGGCGGTTAGAGGACAGGTTAGTGGGCTAAAAAGCGATGTTGATGCTAATTTTACTTTTGTTACTCAGCTTTTAAAAGCGAGTGCTAGAGTAAACGGTAAATATTATTATCGTGACACGCATATCAAAGGCGACAACGCTGATTTTGCTGTTTATCCGGAAATCCCCATTTACAGCGGAAAAACATATAACCTTGTAGATGCTGTCGGCATTTTTACAACGGTTTCGTATGATGGTGGAGCGACAGCAACCTCGTTGATGCTGGGAACAAGCACACGAGTTAGTGATTTGAGCTTTACCGCAACTGGCGATGGCTTGCTGTACGTGACTACGACGACAGGTACAAACGCAATGGTGTTTGATGCTGATTATACGCAAGCGGCTTACGCTTACGTTGAGGGTAAAACAAATTGGCAATTAAAAAATGATAGTGTTGGTAATCAAATCACCGAAGAAAATTGTACTTTTTTTAAGCATTTGGAGCAGTATCTTTTAAAGGCAAATAAAACGACAGGTAAATATTACACCGCCTATTCCGGTTTACTTGAAACACCCACAAAAGCAGAAACTAGTATCTTTTCGGGTGTAAATTTAATCGCGGGCGAAACCTATACATTTATCAACGTATACGGCTACTTTACACAGATATTTGACAAGTCCGGTGTATTTATCGACAAACTAACTACTTCTACGGATGTGTCAGTTACGGTGACGTACACACCCAGCGTTAATTGTGTCGTTTATGTGAGTGCTGTTAACACCGAAGTGCCAATGCTTGTTAACAGCTCAAACATTTTACCGCAAACATACATTGAGGGTATTTATAAAAATGTTTTGGACATCGTGGATACAACGTTGACGCAAGCGGGGATGGCAGCAGACGCTAAAACAGTAGGCGACAAATTTCCGACAACGCTCACCGTCAAAAAAGACGGTACAGGTGACTATACAACTGTTGTAGCAGCGGTCACACAAGCAAACGTGCTTAGCGATGCCGGAAAAACAGTCAACATCAACATTTACGAGGGTGACTATGACCTATTGGCTGAGTTGGGCGGTTCAACATTTTTATCCGCCATTGATCGGTCTGGTGTATTTGCTGAAAGACAAGGACTGCGCTTAAAGAAAAATGTCAATCTGTTTGGTGTTGGCTATGTTATTTTGCGCTATGAATTACCAGATACAGCAACATATGTACAAAGTCAATGTACCTCAGCTCTAAACCTGTATCAGACAAACAGTATAGAAAACATCGAGTTTATCGCAAAGAACTGCCGTTATGCGCTACATGACGAAACAAACGGTGGGAATCCTTATCTGACCCGCTATATTAAAAATTGCCGTTTTACCCATCTGGGAAATGTGCCAGGCTTGTGGGAATACCCAACCGTTTTAGGTGGAGGCGCTGGCGGTGGCAGTGATTACACCTTTATCAACAGCCAATTTATTACGACAACCTATGGTCAAGCGTGGAGCTACCATACTAACCACAATCAAGTACCATCACACTTTAATGTGGAAGGTTGTGTAGGTATCGTAAAAGCTAGTGGAGGTAATAGTTTTAACTGCACCTACCATGGTAAAGGGCATTTGGGCAAAACGATTTTTAACATAAAAAATTGTAGCGGTAACGGTATTGTGAGAAAAGCAGCAGAATCAGATGGATCAGAAGACCATATCGAAGTTTATACAAATGGATATGTTACTCTGGCTTAGACACCTACTGTGCGGTAAATGAAAGTGAGACAGTCATTGCCTTTGTTTCCAGCATTCTTGGCATGTGGTCAACTTTATCCGCTAAAATGAAGAAACAGGAAAACCGCAATACGGTGATTGAAAAAGACATTGAAAATTTAAAAGAATTTAAAGAGAGCGCCAATCATCGCTTAGATAGCCACGATGAGCAAAATAAGGCTATTTTGGTTTTGGCTGAGCAAGTCAAAAAATGCGTGAAACGGTGTAATAGAAAGGATTTAGATGGAAAAAGATGAGGACAACAGCATTTGGCAAAATGGAAGTGTATTAACAAGCGATACATTGATGACTCCAATTCAATCATGGATTACAACAGACGCGTTTCCGTCTTAATATAGAAAGCAGGGGTTATGGAATTAGAACAACTTGTGGAGCAACACGAGGACAAACTCAAGCAGCACGATAAAGAATTATCTCGACTTAATGATATGTCGGTTGAAATGCAAAAGCAAATGAATGACGGTCTGACTCGTGTGGATGAATCCAATCGCTTTTTAAGAGAACAGAATACTCGACAATCTGAACAGAATGCTCAAATACTACAAGCAGTTATCAAAGGTAATGAAAGCTCAGACGAACATCAGTTTCAGTTGAAATTACTTGATAAAACAAACTTTTGGAAGTTGACGATTGGAATCGGCGGTTCTGCAGCAGCAATTTTTGCAGCATTAACTGAAATAATCAAAGTAATTTTTAAATAAAGGAGAAAGAACATGAAAACAATCGACAAAGGAACACTTACACGTACAATCTTACTTTGGTTGGCAATTTTAAACCAAATTCTAACAGCATTGGGTATTAATCCATTGCCTCTTGATGATAATACTGTCAGCACAGTTATCACAACAGTTTTTGCACTTTGGGCTTGGTGGAAGAATAACGACTTCACTCATGCAGCTAAAAAAGGAACTGAACTTACTAAAAGTTTGAAAAATGGTGATAGCGTTCAAGTGGTTAAAGTTTCTGACGCTGACCATGAATTCACAGAAGGAGGCGAATAATGTCAAGTATTGAAAATATGATTGCTTGGATGCAAGCACGAAAAGGTAAAGTTACTTATTCAATGACTTCACGAATGGGTCCAAACTCTTATGATTGTAGCTCTTCAGTATTCTTTGCCATGATTGCTGGCGGATTTCTGTCAGCAGGTTCAATGGGTAATACTGAAACCTTGTTTGGAATGTCAGGAACAAAACTGAAAGAAATCAGTCGTGGAGAGGTCCAGCGTGGCGATATCTTCATCTCAGGCACTCCAGGAGGTTCGGCTGGTTCAGACGGACACACAGGTATTTTCCTAAGCAATGGTTCATTCATTCACTGTTCTTACACTCGCAATGGAATTGCGGTTGATACGAATGATGCATATATGAGTACTCGCTTACCACATCACTTTTATCGAATTGTTGGTTCAGGTTCTGGAAATACTGACAATAAACCTCAAATGGTTACATTAAATGTTGATGGCCAGTTTGGTAATGCGACTGCTAAACGATTACAAGAATACTTTGATACGGCCGGCAAAGACGGAGTAATCAGTCACCAGTACAAACAAACCTTTAATCAAAATATCTATGCTGCACAGTTTGATTCATCGCTGACAGGTTCAAACGTTGTTAAAGCCTTGCAAAGATTCTTAGGAGTTGGACAAGACGGTCTGTTTGGTCAAGGTACAATTAAAGCATTACAGAAACATCTTGGAACAACACAAGATGGAACAATTAGCCCAGTATCTGATTCTGTGAGAGAATTACAACGTCGATTGAATGCGAATAAATTATAAAAATTAACCCTGACTTCTGTCGAACGTTTTTCTTTGTTCTCGTTAAGAAGTTTGCTATAATTAATTTCTAACACTGATCCCCCTTAATTGGGGGTCTTTTTTTGTTAACAAATGTTACTGTTTTTCTTAAGATAAATTAGTATAATATCCTTATCGTAAATGCTATTCCAAATACAAGTACAAATAACTAAGTATTTCGGGAGAGATAAAGCGCCCTTTTCCAAAGCGAGGGTGTTTTTTTCTTGACAACGGAAATAGAAAGTTATATAATTTTTATATTCCAAAAAATATACTTTTTCATAAGTTTATTCTAAAAACATATTTTTAAAAGCGTCTCTACCCAAGGCGCTTTTTTTATTTTCCAAATTAAACCTAATCGTCCATTAATAGTCCGTAAAACCACAATATACATTGATACATAGCGATTTAATCGTCCATAGATTCGCACATCTTTATTTTCCGAATTAAATCCAGCTGTTTCACTTTATGCAACATCTTCATTATCCCTGACCTCAGCAATATTTGGTATTATGCGGTTTGTGAGTTTGTGACCCTCATTTTTGATGGTCGCAAAATATGATATAATATAAGTGAGAGGATAGCAGTACTAGACTGTTATACGGAGTGTACGATAAATGCGTACATTTCGGTTATTTAGCTCAGTTGGTAGCTAACCGTTCGGTCGCTGGTTCGAGTCCAGCAAGAACCATAAAAATGTATATTAAAATAGTAGAAACTTCTAAAAGGAGTTTTTTTAGTTACGTTAATTAAAATAAAAAACTGTATATCTTAGATATACAGCCTCTTGCCCGACAAAAATTAGTTACGTTTTTAGTTACGTTTTAGAAGTAACTCATAGGTATTCATTAGTACAATAATTTTTATAAATCCCACAAAACAAGGTTTAGCGGTATCTATTGACATTTATTGACACAGTATGCCATAATAGCTCTATGACAAAAAATGCAAGACAAACCGCACTCGATGTATTGAATGACATTTTTGGCAATGATGCTTATGCCAATATTTCATTGGATCGAAATTTGCGAGATTCTGAACTATCCACAGTTGATAAAGCTTTTGTGACTGCCCTTGTATATGGAGTGGTTTCTAAAAAGGATTTATTGGAGTGGCATATTACTCCCTTCTTGAAAAAAGAACCAAAACCTTGGGCAAAAATGCTCCTATTGCTTACAGTTTATCAAATCTTATTCATGGATAAGGTCCCAACTTCGGCAGCAGTAGATGAAGCAGTCAAAATCGCTAAACGTCGTGATGGTCAAGCGACGGCTAACTTTATCAATGCTGTGTTACGTAATTTCATGCGTTCTGAACATCGAAATGAAGAACCAAAGGATTGGGAAACAAAATATTCAATGCCCAAACTTTTATTGGATAAAATGGTTCGTCAATTTGGTGGAAAAAGAACAGGAGAAATTTTAGAAAGTCTTGAAAAGCCAAGTCACGTTAGCTTACGAAAAATTGACCCAACCGTAGAAATTTCAGGAACTCGTGCTTCTCTACTGACAGAAAGTGCTCTAATTGCTGACAGTGGAAATTTTGCAATGACAGAAGAATTTCAATCTGGCAGAATTACGATTCAAGATGAAACAAGTCAATTAGTTGCCCCTCAACTTGATTTAGAAGGAACAGAAGAAGTTCTTGACGCTTGTGCAGCTCCTGGTGGTAAAAGTACTCATATGGCTCAATATTTAACAAGTGGCCATATCACAGCACTAGATTTATATGATCATAAACTTGATTTAATTAATCAAAATGCAGAGCGTCAACATGTTGCGGATAAAATTACTACTCAAAAAGCCGATGCGACAATGATTTTTGAAGAATTTGGTTCAGATAAATTTGACCGAATTCTTGTGGACGCTCCGTGTTCAGGTATTGGATTAATTCGACGCAAACCAGATATTCGCTATAGAAAAGAAAGTTCGGATTTTGTCGATTTACAAAAAATTCAGCTAGAAATTCTGAACAGCGCCTCGAAAAGCCTGAAAAAAAGTGGTATAATGGTATACAGTACTTGTACAATTTTTGATGAAGAGAACTTTGACGTTGTTCGTCAATTTCTAGAAAGTCATCCTAATTTTGAACAAGTTGAAATTTCTAGCGATAAGGCAGATATGATTAAAGAAGGATGTATTTTTATTACTCCAGAAATGTATCATACAGATGGCTTTTTCATCGCGAAATTTAAGAAAATAGGCGAATAACTGCTGACAAATATTTTTTTTAATTCTGTCAGTAATTTTTAGACCTAAAAATAAAACTTTATTCTTGTTAAGGAGAAAAAGTGGAATACAGTATTTTATCAGATATCGGTTCAAAACGTAGTACTAATCAAGACTATGCCGGTACTTATGTCAACCGTGCAGGTTATCAGCTCTTTTTATTAGCTGATGGCATGGGAGGACACAAAGCAGGTAATGTCGCAAGTAAACTTACCGTAGAAGATCTCGGCAAACTTTGGTCAGAGACATTTTTTGATGCGGGAACACCAGAAGCAACTCTTGAGATTTGGCTAAAAAATCAAGTTCGTAATGAAAATGAAAATATTGCCAGCCTTGGAAAACTTGATGAATACCAAGGAATGGGAACAACTCTTGAAGCCTTGGTTATTAAAGCAGGAATGCTCGTTTCTGCCCATGTAGGTGATAGCCGAACTTATTTAATGCGCGATGGTGAATTAAATAAAATAACCACAGACCATTCTTTAGTTCAAGAGCTTGTAGATGCAGGACAAATTACCGAAGAGGAAGCTGAAGTTCATCCGAATAAAAATATCATTACTCGTTCACTTGGGCAAACTAGTGAAGTTCAAGCAGATATTCAAGTTTTAGAACTTCAAGTTGGGGACATTATTTTGATGAACTCCGATGGTTTAACAAACATGGTTTCAACTACCGAAATTATGGAAGTTTTAGAGCGGGAAGATTTAACTTTAGATAATAAATCTGAAGCTTTAGTTCGTTTAGCCAATGAACATGGAGGTTTGGATAATATTACCGTCGTTTTGATTAAGTATGATGAAACGTCAGAAAGCGAAACACCAACGCAGGAGGTTAGTTGATGATTCAAATCGGTAAAATCTTTGCCGATCGTTATCGGATTATCAAAGAAATCGGACGTGGCGGAATGGCGAACGTTTATCAAGGTGAAGATACTTTTCTTGGTGACCGCTTAGTTGCAATAAAAGTGCTACGTTCAAATTTTGAAAACGATGATATCGCGATTGCTCGTTTTCAGCGAGAAGCATTCGCCATGGCAGAACTTTCACATCCAAATATCGTAGGTATTTCTGATGTTGGTGAATTTGAAAGTCAACAATACATTGTCATGGAATTTGTTGACGGCATGACACTTAAACAATACATCAATCAAAATGCACCTTTAGCCAATGATGAAGCTATTGAAATTATTACTGAAATTTTATCAGCAATGGACATGGCCCATTCACATGGTATTATTCACCGGGATTTAAAACCACAAAATGTTTTAGTTTCCAGTAGTGGAACTGTAAAAGTAACGGATTTTGGAATTGCGAAAGCACTCTCTGAAACTTCACTTACTCAAACAAATACAATGTTTGGTTCGGTTCATTATTTATCACCAGAGCAAGCGCGTGGTTCAAATGCAACTGTTCAATCAGATATTTATGCGATTGGAATTATTTTATTTGAGCTTTTAACAGGTCAAATTCCATTTGATGGAGATTCTGCAGTTGCTATCGCTCTAAAACATTTCCAAGAGAGTATTCCAAGCATCATTAATCTCAATCCAGAAGTTCCGCAAGCTTTGGAAAATGTTGTCATTAAAGCTACAGCGAAAGATATTAAAAATCGCTATACTGATGTAGAAGAAATGATGACTGATGTGGCAACTTCAACGAGTCTTGACCGTCGTGGGGAAGAAAAATTAGTTTTCAATAAGGATCATGATGAAACAAAAATTATGCCTGCCAATCTAATTAATCCTTATGACACCAAGCCTCTGATTGATAAAAAAGAAGATAATGATTCACAAACAGATGAAAAAGCTGCAAGCTCAGAAGTAGGAAATAAAAACAAAAAATCTAAAAAAGGCTTGATTATTGGTCTTATTATCCTTCTTTTAGTTGTTGGCGGTGCTACTTTGGCTTGGGTTGTCTCAACACCAACTAATGTTAAGATACCTAATGTGACAAACTCGACACTTAGCCAAGCAAAAAGCAAAATTAAAGATGCAAAACTTAAAGTGGGAACAGTTCATAAACAACAAAGTTCAACGATTGCTGAAGGAAAAGTTATCAAGACTGATCCAACTAGTGGAACAACCGTGAGATCTAATAGCTCCGTTGATATCTATGTTTCTACGGGAAATGAAGATATCATCAAAATGAAGGACTTTGTCGGTGAAAAGATTGATGAGGCGATGGCAACATTACTTAAGGATTATGGTATTGATGAAAGCCAAGTCACTCAAACTTCCGTTCCTAGTGATTCTTACCCAGCAGGTACAATCATTAAACAAAGCCCTAAAAAAGGTTCTAGTTTTGATACCAAAGGGAGTGAAAAAATTACCTTTGAAGTTTCAAGTGGAAAACAAGTTGAAGTTCCGGATTATAAACCGAACGGTCAATATATGACTTATTCACAGTATCAAGCTGCCTTAAAAGCTGCAGGATTCACTAATATTACACTAGACCCTCAAGCAACAACGAATCAACAAGCTGATGGTTATGTTTACTCAGTCTATCCAAATGTAGGGACATCTGTTGATCCAACTCAAGAAATTGTAGTCACTTATAGCGTCTATACTGCTCCAAGTTCAAGTTCAACAACTTCTGAATCAACTACGACGTCTGAAACTTCATCAAGTACAACTTCAAGTACTTCAAGCTCTACAACAAGTCAGCCGTCAACAGATAACAACAATAGCAGCAAAGAATCTTCAACAACGTCATCAAGTAGTTGAGAAAAATAAACTAGGAATCTCGTGTTCCTAGTTTTTTGATAAATAAGTTAATTTACAAGAAGCTTGTAAAATTAGGCAAAAAAGTGTATCATGGTAGAGTAGTTTTTTACAACCCGTTCTTGGTTTCATGCTTGCCAAGCTGTCACTCGGACTGGGCAATACAAATAAAGGAGAAAAACTCATGGCAATTTCAAAAGAAAAAAAACAAGAAATCATCGCTCAATACGCTCGTAAAGAAGGCGATACTGGTTCACCTGAAGTACAAATCGCTGTATTGACTTGGGAAATTAACCACCTTAACGACCACATCAAATCTCATAAAAAAGACCACGCAACACAACGTGGTTTGATGAAAAAAATCGGTCACCGTCGTAACCTTCTTGGATACCTTCGTGGAAAAGACGTTCAACGTTACCGTGAACTTATCGCTTCATTGGGACTTCGTCGTTAATAAAAAAATGCCATATGGCATTTTTTATTTTATAAATTAAAAACTAAAAGGATCGTTTTCCTTCTAGTTTTTTTATTTTTAAAGATTTTTTTCTTTTTCGATAGTAGCGCTAATAGCATCAATAACTGTTCCGATAAAATGGTTTTGTTCTAAACTTACCACACCAGCGACAGTAGTTCCACCAGGACTTGAGACTTTATCGACTAATGACCAAGGATTTTCACCACTTTGGAGAATCATTTCAGCTGAAGCACGAACCGTTTCGGCAACAATTGCTGTGGCTTGATCTTTAGGAATACCATGCAATACACCGGCACGTGCCATGGCATCAATGAACATATAAATAAAAGCAGGGCTTGAACCGGCAATTGCTGCAAATGTTGAAAAATCTTTTTCAGCAATTTCATGGACAGAACCAGTTGATTTAAAAATTTCTTGAACTGTAGCATAAGCAGAATCATCAACAAATTCATTTTTGACAATGGCCGATGTTGACTGACCGATTTGTGCATTGATATTTGGCATCACTCGGATGATTGGTTGATTTTCTGAATCAGCCAGATGTTTCAAGTCAGATAAAGTGAGTCCCGCTGCAATTGAAATTAATGTTTTGTCTTTAGTTAAATGATTGATTAATTTACTTAAAACAGAGGGAAGTACTTGAGGTTTAACTGATAGAATGATAAAATCAGATTCTTGAACGAGTTCTTCATGATTACTTGCAGCCGTAACATTAAGGGTTTCCGCTTGTTTTTGAGTTTTTGTTAAATTGTGTCCGGAAATGATGATTTTGAATTTATTTTTGTCAAGTCCAGAAATAATAGCTGTTGCCATTTTTCCAACTCCAATAAAACCTATTGTTTTCATAAATAAAATCCCTTCTTTTCTTTTCGTCCATTTTATCATAAAAAGTAATAATAAATCACTTTAGTAGCATCGTAAAATAAATCAGATTTTTTCTAAGTCTGAGTACTAGCTCGCATATTTAGCGCATATTGAGAGGATTTGAATTAAAAAGATAACGAAAATGCCCCTTGATTATGGTATAATTAGGTAAACATTTTATTTTATTTGTAATAATAAAGGAGAAATCTATGAATAAATTCGCAATTGTCTTGGCGGCTGGTAAAGGAACTCGTATGAAATCAGCACTTCCGAAGGTCTTACATCAAGTGGCTGGAAAATCAATGCTTGCTCATGTTCTTACAAGTGTTTCTGAGGTAGAAATTGCTAAAAATGTAGTGATTGTTGGTCATGAAGCGGATCGTGTGATTGCAACTTTACCTAAAGGGACTCAATTTGTGAAACAAGTTGAGCAATTGGGAACGGGTCATGCCGTTCGGATTGCTGCGGATTTATTGGCAAATGAAGATGGAGCAACTCTTGTTATTGCTGGTGATACACCATTAATTACTGGACAAACGTTAGAAGCACTTTTTGACTATCACTTTGCACAAAATGCAACAGCAACTATCTTGACAGCAATTGCACCAAATCCAACAGGATATGGACGAATTATTCGTGATGAAAATGGCTCAGTAGAAAAGATTGTTGAGCAAAAAGATGCGAATGATTTTGAAAAATCAATTACCGAAATTAATACTGGGACTTACATTTTTGATAATAAGTCACTTTTCAAAGCCTTGAATGAAATCACAACTGATAATGCCCAAGGAGAGTATTATTTAACAGATGTCATTGAAATTTTCAAAAAAGCTGGTCAAACGGTAGCGGCTCATATTCTTGATGATTTTGACGAAAGTTTAGGAGTTAATGACCGTGTTGCCCTTTCACAAGCTGAGTTGACGATGCGCAAACGAATCAATCATCAACATATGGTGAATGGTGTAACGCTTATTGACCCTGCGACAACTTATATTGACAGTGAAGTTACGATTGGTGAAGAAACTGTGATTGAAGCAAATGTAACAATAAAAGGAAATACCTTTATTGGTAAAAATGTTTTGATTACAAATGGTAGCCGTATTGAAAATTCAGAAATCCATTCAAATTGTGAAGTTCGTAATTCAACGGTTGAAGAAAGCAGAATGAGTGTTGGAAGTAATGTAGGACCTTATGCTCACTTGCGTCCCGGAACTGTTTTGAGCGAAGAAGTTCATGTTGGAAACTTTGTCGAAATTAAAGGTTCAACGCTTGGTAAAGGTACAAAAGCTGGTCACTTAACTTATATTGGAAATGCAACGGTTGGTGAGAAAGTGAACTTTGGTGCTGGAACAATTACAGCAAACTTTGATGGTAAAAATAAATTCAATACTGAAATTGATGACTTTGCCTTTATTGGTTCGAATTCAACAATTATTGCTCCATTGCATATCGGTAAAAATGCCTTAACAGCAGCAGGCTCTGTTGTAACAGAAGATGTACCAGATGAAGCAGTCGAAATTGGACGTGGAAAACAAGTGAATAAACTTGGACGTGCTAAAAAAATGCCACATTATCGTGGTCAATAATTAACAAATAAAAGAAAGAGTTTCTCCTGAAGCTCTTTCCTTCGATTTTGATGAGAAAACTATTCTTTAAATTATTTTAAAAAGTTTTCGGAAGAAAGGACACAATGTTAAATTTTGATGATAAAAAATTTGAAGAAAAAACTTTAGCTAGAGAAGAAATTTTTAGTGGGAAGATTTTTCATGTTGTAAAAGACGTAGTTTCTTTGCATGATGGACAAGAGAGTTTTAGAGAACTTGTTTTTCATAAAGGAGGAACAGCGATTGCACCTGTCCACAACAATAAGATGATTTTAGTTGGTCAATATCGTAAAGCATTGGAAAAATTTATTTTTGAAATTCCAGCAGGAAAACTTGAAAAAGGTGAAGAAAAAGATCCCAAAGCTGCGGCCTTAAGAGAGCTCGAAGAAGAGACTGGATATCTGGCGCAAGATTTGACAGAAATTACAGCTTTTTATGGGACACCCGGTTTTTCATCAGAGAAAACATATGTCTATTTCTCATCAAATTTAACAAAAGTGGAACATCCAAAACCCGCTGATGACGGTGAGTTTTTGGAACAAATTGAAGTCACTTTAAGCGAAGCAAAAAAAATGATTGAACTTGAACAAATTGCGGATGCAAAAACAATTATGGCTATTTGGTATTGGGAAATGCAATATTTGAAAAAGGAGCTTGAAAATAATGCCTAAACCTCTTTTAACAGACGAAGTAATTGAACAAGCAAAACAGGATAAGAAAAATCTTGAACGCAGATTGCAAAGAGAGCTTGAAGAAGATACTGAAATCGCTGAAAAATACGATAGTATTGAGAAAAATTTAAGCAAAAATGCTGTTTATAAAAGTCGAAGAATTGAAAATGCCAAGGCTCAAAAACGTGGGAAAGCAATTAATAAATGGCTTTTCATCGTTACATTAATTGTTGTTCTATTGGCAGTAGCTTTCTTTTTGTACTACTTTTAGAGAGTAAAAAGATTAGAAAAAAGGTAAAAAAATGAAAATAGGAATTATTTGTGCGATGGATGAAGAAATTCGCATACTTGTTGAAAACTTAGAAAATGCAGAAAAACATACTCGTCATGGTTTAGTTTTTCATACAGGTTCAATTGGCCGGCATGAAGTGGTCCTTGTCCAATCTGGAATTGGTAAAGTGATGTCTGCTTTGGCAGTTGGTTTTTTGGTTGACATTTTTGATGTCGACGCCATTATCAATACTGGATCAGCGGGAGCAGTTGCTCAAGGTTTAGCAATTGGTGATGTTGTAGTTGCTGATAAACTTGCTTATCATGATGTTGATGTTACTGCTTTTGGTTATGCTTATGGCCAAATGGCTCAACAACCTTTATATTTTGAATCAAGTAAATATTTTGTTTCTGAATTGAAAAAAGTTTTAGAAAATGTGCATGTTGGATTGATTACTAGTTCGGATAGTTTTATCAGTAGCTCTAGTAAAATTGCTGAGATTAAAGAGCATTTTCCAGATGTTTTAGCCGTTGAAATGGAAGGGGCTTCAATTGCTCAAGCAGCAACAGCACTTGGAAAACCATTTGTAATTAT
Organism: Lactococcus sp. FSL K6-0773; assembly: GCF_038006485.1. Lineage (NCBI taxonomy): Bacteria > Bacillati > Bacillota > Bacilli > Lactobacillales > Streptococcaceae > Lactococcus > Lactococcus sp. FSL K6-0773. The sequence continues at coordinate 2,339,257 of NZ_JBBOVF010000001.1, forward strand.
TCGTGCGATGTCTGATACTGCTGACCATGATGCTAATGTTAATTTTGATAAATTTATTATTGAAGCAGGAAAAAAATCAGCTGAGGGCTTGATTCGTTTACTCAAAGAAATGGTATAAAATTGGAATCTATCTTTTGATAGATTTTTCTTTTTATGAGAACTAAGAGGAAGTGAAATGGGAGAAATCAAGGATAAAAGGTTAGAACTCTTAATTGAGGAAGTTAATATTTTTTTGAATAATGACCAATTGTTTGAGCACTGTTTAGCAGTGGCAAAGACGGCTGAGGCACTGACAGAAGAATTAACTGATTCTAATGAAAGACGTTCGCAAGCTTTTATAGCAGGACTTTTACATGATATTGGTGGAATTTATCCAAATGATCAAAGAGTAGAAAAAGCAGAAATTTTTAATATCGAATTGCTGACAGAAGAGCGTGAATTTCCATTAATTATTCATCAGAAACTTTCTAAGTATTTGGCGAGTCAACATTTTAAAATTACTGACGAACAAGTTCTGTCAGCAATTGAATGTCATACTACCCTAAGAAAAAATTTTACAGAATTGGACTTGATTGTTTTTCTTGCTGACAAAATTAGCTGGGATGGTGGAGATAATGCGCCATTTAGGCAGGGATTACTGACAGCTCTGTCAGTAAATTTGCAAAGTGCGGCACTTTATTATATTAATTTCATTATTGCTGATGGATTGAAAGTTGCCCACCCATGGCTTTTAGAAGCAAAGAAAGATTTAGAAAATCAGCTTTCCTAGCTGATTTTTTTGATAATTTAGATTATAATAGAAGAATGTAAAAAATAATAGAATATCATTATTCAAAATTGATAATGATTATTTTTATCGAAACTTTTGTCAGAAGTTTCGATTTATTGGGAGGTATTATGACAGTAACATCAGATTTCACACAAAAACTCTACGAAAATTTTGCAGAAAATACAAAATTGCGTGCGGTGGAAAATGCCGTGACTAAAAATGGTTTGCTTTCATCACTCGAAGTCCGTGGTTCACATGCAGCAAATTTGCCTGAGTTTTCAATTGACTTGACAAAAGACCCTGTAACGAATCAAAAACAATCTGGTCGTTGCTGGATGTTTGCTGCTTTGAACACTTTCCGTCATAAATTTATCAATGAATTTAAAACAGAGGATTTTGAGTTTTCACAAGCTTACACTTTCTTCTGGGATAAATATGAAAAATCAAACTGGTTCATGGAACAAATTATTAGTGATATTGAAATGGACGATCGTCGTTTGAAATTCCTTTTACAAACACCACAACAAGATGGCGGCCAATGGGATATGATGGTTGCAATTTTTGAAAAATATGGAATTGTTCCCAAAGCTGTTTATCCTGAATCACAAGCTTCAAGTAGCTCACGTGAATTGAATCAATACTTGAATAAACTACTCCGTCAAGATGCTGAAATTTTGCGTTATACAATTGAGCAAGGTGGAGATGTTGAAGCAGTTAAAGAAGAACTTTTGCAAGAAGTCTTTAATTTCCTTGCGGTAACTTTAGGTTTGCCACCACAAAATTTTGAATTTGCTTTCCGTAATAAAGATAATGAATACAAAAAATTTGTTGGTAGTCCAAAAGAATTTTACAATGAATATGTTGGAATTGATTTGAATAATTATGTGTCAGTAATCAATGCTCCAACTGCTGACAAACCTTATAATAAGAGCTACACAGTTGAGTTTCTTGGAAATGTTGTCGGTGGTAAAGAAGTGAAACATTTGAATGTTGAAATGGACCGCTTTAAAAAATTGGCCATTGCCCAAATGCAAGCTGGTGAAACAGTTTGGTTTGGTTGTGACGTGGGTCAAGAATCAAATCGTTCAGCAGGACTTTTGACAATGGATTCTTATGATTTCAAATCTTCATTGGATATTGAATTTACTCAAAGCAAAGCAGGACGTCTTGACTATGGTGAGTCGTTGATGACGCATGCCATGGTTTTAGCGGGTGTTGATTTAGATGCTGACGGAAATTCAACTAAATGGAAAGTTGAAAATTCATGGGGTAAAGATGCGGGTCAAAAAGGATATTTTGTTGCCTCTGATGAATGGATGGATGAATATACTTATCAAATTGTTGTCCGTAAAGACCTTTTAACTGAAGAAGAATTGGCTGCTTACGAAGAGAAACCTCAAGTACTTCTACCATGGGACCCAATGGGTGCTTTAGCTTAATTTGCAAACAAAGAACATTTAACTTTAGGTTAAATGTTTTTTTATTGACTTAAAGTTCACTTCAAGTGTTAAAATAAAAGAATGAATATAAAAAAAGCTGCTGAATTATCAGGGATAAAAACAGATAATATAAGGTATTATGAAAGAATTGGGCTGATTCCTAAAATTACACGGACAGAATCTGGAATAAGAAATTTTACAGAAGCTAATATTAGAACTTTGAAATTTGTCAAACACATGCGAGATGCAGGTGTGCAAGTTGAACCTTTGACCCGTTATATGGCATTAGTGAATGAGGGAAATCCTGAAACGAAAGAAGAAAGAATTGAAATTTTGAAGAACCAGGTTGAACAATTGAGAACAGAAATTATTGAAAAGCAATCTGCCTTGGATTATTTAACATTCAAAATTGAAAATTATGATGAAGTGATGTTGCCAAATGAAATTAATTTGAACCAGAGTTCAAAAGAAACAATCAAGATTTAAATAGGAAAAGAATAAATGGAACTTCGATTATTAAAATATTTTTGGACAGTTGCAACTGCTGGAACAGTATCCAAAGCTGCTGAACAGTTATATATTACGCAGCCAACATTATCTAGACAAATTAAAGAACTTGAACGCGAACTAGATACACAACTTTTTATGCGTGATGGGAAAAAACTGATCTTAACTGAAGATGGACAATTTCTTAAAATTAAGGCTGAGGAAATTTTACAGCTGACCAGTAAAACAGTACAAGTTTTTGAAGACCGAAAAAATGCAGAATTATCTGGCCATCTGACGATCGGTGCTTTAGAAGGCTGGACAACTTCCAGTATCGCTAAAACGCTCCAAAGACTGACAAATAAATATCCGTCAATTACTTTTACAATTTTGTCAGGAAATGCTGATGATATCAAATGGAAGATTGACAACGGACTAGTTGATGTTGGTTTTTTGTTAGAGCCAACATCAACTGAAAAATATAATGTTGAAAAAATTGGTTTTCCTGAACGTTGGATGATGCTCACTCAATCCGATTCAGAACTTGCAGAATTAGATGAAGTAAGTCCAGAAATATTTAAAAAGCAAAGAATATTAATTTCAGAACGACCAGAAGTTCGTCAATTTATAGCCGATTGGGCAGGCTTCCAAGTGAGTGATTTAGAAATTATTGGCGGCTTTAATCTCGGTTTTCATCTTTTTGAAATTGCTCGTGCAGGAATTGGCGAAGCAGTTGTTACAGAAGGGGCGTATTCGAGATTACCCTGATTTAAAAGCTATTCCATTGAGTCCGGAAGTGAAAACTTTAAGTGTGCTTGCTTGGAAGAAAAATATTCCACTGACTCCTCTTACAAGAGCATTTATTAAGCAATATCTTCAAGATAATGAATAAAAAGTTACTGACAGAAATTAGAGCATATTTGTAAAGACTAAAGTGTCAACAGCTATTCTCAGACAGCTCTGTCAGTAACTTTTTTGTCAGTATTATGCTTACAAAGCATAATAATAACTAAAATAAGCATTTCTAATCAGTGAATTTTTATTTTAAAATAAATCCGCAAATTGCAAGTCCAAGTTAGCCAGCCAAGCTCATCTCATATGAACTCTTATAGTTGAACATTTTTCTTGGATAATGGTTCATCCAATACTCGATAGCGGCGACTTCTTCAGGGGTCGTCTTTGTTGTGCCTTTTGGCAGATGCCTACGAATCATTCGGTTATGGTTTTCATTCGTCCCTCGCTCAAAGCTCGCGTAGGCGTGTGCATAGTAAACTGGACAGCTTACGACCTCAGAGAGCCTTGCAAATTCATGGCCATTGTCAGGGGTAATGGATTTGAAGTCATAACTTTTTTGAAGTTCCACCAGCTCATCATTGACCGCCTGTGCTGTTTTCCCATCAATCAAGCGAATGATCTCCGTGCGGTATTTTCGCTCTGTGAGCGTCAAAAGCACCTTGTTCTTAGCTCTCGTAAGAATGACCGTGTCAATCTCGTAATGCCCCACTTCTAAGCGATTGTTAATGAACTCAGGCCGTTCTTCAATAGACTTGCCAAAAGGATGCTTTGGCGCACGAGGTTTGATTTTCTTTGCCGCCTTATACTGCGGATAGAAAAGATGATGACGCTTGGCTTCTAACCAGCCCCAGTTGACCCAATTGTAGAGGCTGCTCAGAGAAACTCCTTTTAGAGCCTGATGAATGACTTCCAAAGAGTCCTTGTCTTCTTTAAGACGTGTACTCACATAACAATCAATCTCAGTCGTGAGTTTACTCGGACGAACACTGTGAGCCCTCAATCCTTCATAATTTTCTTGAGCCTTTTTAGCAGAGTATTTTACCTTCCGCTTGAGCTGGATTTCCCCTCGCTTCATCTCTCTGTCAATCGTCCCATGAGCTTTATTCAATAAGCGCGCAATCTCACGGTTGCTCAGTCCTTCTTTATTGTGCCAACGTTCAATGTTTAAACGGTCTTGATTGGTCAGGTGTTTCCCTTTGCTCTGGCTTGTGATAGAATAGTCTTGCATCTGAATTTCCTTTTTATACTATTTGGTCGAACTTCTAGTATAAGAGATTCAGATGTTTTTTGCTTGACTCAAGGTGGCTAACTTCATTTTACAATTTGCGTTTAAAATAAATCTATGAAAAATAAAAAAACATTTGGTCTTATCCTTTTTATTATTTTGTTTTCCTATTTCCTTATTTTAATGGATAACTCAATAATATTTACAAGTAGCTTAAAAATTTCTCAAGATTTAAAAATGAATGAATCAACTTTATCTTGGGTTTCTAATGCTTATACGATTACGTTTGGTGGTTTTCTTTTATTAGCAGGACGCCTGGGTGATTTATTAGGGCGAAAAATAATTTTCCTTCTTGGACTTTTCATTTTTGGATTTTCTAGTTTAGTTGTCGGTTTGTCAACTTCTTCAGAAATGATGATTATTGCCAGAGCAGTTCAAGGAATTGGTTCGGCTATTCTTGCTCCAACAAGTTTAGCTTTATTAATGGATACATATAAAGGGGATTTAAGAGTTAGAGCTATCTCATATTATGGAGCAACTGCGGGAATTGGTTCAAGTTTTGGACTTATTCTAGGTGGCTGGCTCACTTCGGCTCTTTCATGGCGTGTTGGCTTTTTATTAAATGTTCCTTTTAGTTTATTATTGATTATTTTAACTCTTGTTAATGTTCATCAAAGCGATATCAAAGCTAGCAAAATTGACTTTTTGGGAAGTTTTCTGTCAGTCCTTATCTCAGTCCTATTTGTTTTCGGAATTACGGTAAGTAATTTGTTCATCATTATCCTCTCATTCATTTTAATTATCTTATTTATACTTTGGGAAAAAAAGTTAACTTACGCATTAATTCCTTTAGAATTATTTAAAAATAAAGTACGGACGGGTTCGTATGTTGCACGCTTTGCCTTTATGATGGCAATGTTGACTTACTGGTTTATTCTGCCGCAGATTATGCAAAAAATGTATCATTTTTCACCATTGCAATCCGGACTTGCTTTTCTTCCTTTAACAATCGTAAATTTTATCGCGGCTCTTTTTCTTCCTAGATTAACTAGAGCATTAGGAAATAGTAAAGTAATGATCTTAGGACAAGTGATTTTACTGACTGGAATGATTTTGTCATTAGTTTCGCAACCAGAATGGGGATATTTCTATGCGATGGTTTTTCAAATGATGATTATTGGATTAGGGCAAGGTTGGCTTCTTGCTCCGCTGACGGCAGCGGGAGTAGAAGAGGTCAGCCCAGAATTATCAGGAGCTGCATCAGGTTTGACAAATATGATGCATCAACTTGGAGGACCTGTTGGTTTATCTATTGTTGTGTTATTTAGCTCAAATATTGTTGACTTAAGTGCTTATTATCATTTGGTCATGGGATTCATCACCGCTTTTCTATCAGTAGGCCTTCTTGTCTTAATTTTTACTAGAACAGACAATAATAAAAAATAAAAGGAGAAAAAATGCAAAGAAAATTAACATTAAATGATGGCAATGTCATTCCCCAATTCGGTTTGGGACTTTATCAGCTTCCAGAAGGAACAGAAACGCAAAATATTGTAAAAACTGCCTTGGAATTAGGTTATCGTCATCTGGATACGGCACACGCTTATCAAAATGAAACTTCTGTCGGTCAAGCAATTCAAGACTCAGAAATTTCAAATTCTGAAATCTGGATTACAAGCAAGCTTTGGCCTTCTGATTATGAGCAAGCGCCAGAAGCAATTGAGCGAATGCTAAAACGCCTAAAAGTTAAACAAATTGATTTACTCTTATTGCATCAACAGGTTGGAAATTATCGAAAAGCATGGATTGCTTTAGAAAATGCTGTAAAAGAGGGAAAGGTGAAATCAATTGGAATTTCAAATTTTGATGGAGAAAGATTAGTTGATTTATTTAATTTTGCTGATATCAAACCGAGTGTCATTCAAGTAGAAACTCATCCTTATCATCAACAAGTAGAATTACAGGAATTTTTGAAACCTTATGGTACAAAAATTGAAAGTTGGTATCCTCTGGGACATGGCGATAAAAACTTACTTGAAGAAAAAATATTTAAAAAAATGGCTAAAAAATATAATAAAACAGTCGCACAAATCATTTTGCGTTGGCATATTCAAGAGGGAATTATTGTTTTTCCACGCTCAACGCAAAAAGAACATTTAGCAGAAAATATAAATATTTTTGATTTTGAATTATCCTGCTCCGAAATAAAAGAAATTCGTAAATTAAATAAAAAACAACCTTATTTTACGATGACCTATGAGGAGCAAGAAAAAAACTTTTTGTCATGGAAACTAGAAGACTAAAGCACAGATTCTTATGCTTTTATGCAAAAGTGATATACTTTAGAGAGTTAGAACTTTTAAAACAAAAAATAAAATCAAGCCTATATGGTCTTGATTTTTTCTATATTTCATTGAAAAAAAGGAGAATGTGATGAAAAAAATTGCAATTATTGGTGGCGGAATAATCGGTATGACCTTAGCCAATTATTTAGATACTGATAAGTTTGATATTAGTCTTTTTGATGATGAGAAAAATCAGGCAACTAAAGCAAGTGCTGGGATTATTTCTCCTTGGCTTTCTAAAAGAAGAAATAAAAAATGGTATCAATTGGCAAAAGATGGTGCAGCTTTTTTTGAAAAAATGAAAAATGATTTTGAGTTAACTGAGGATGTTTATGAAAAATGTGGCACTCTTTTTTTGCGACAAAAATCAGACTTAATTGATTTAGAAAAATTGGCAATTGAAAGAAAAAAAGAAGCTCCCGAGATGGGTGAGATTAAGAGACTCTCGGAGGAAGAAACTGTTGCTTTATTTCCATTATTAAAACCAAGAGAAAGTTTGTATCTTTCAGGAGGTGCAAGATTAGATGGAAAAGCTTACTTATCGTCATTAAAAAAGCGAGCTCAAAAAAGAGGGGTCAAATTTTATTCAGAGCGGGCAACAATTGCTCGAGCGTTAGATAAATGGCAAGTCATTCATGAAGGTGTGACGGAAGTGGTAGATGATTTAGTTTTATGCCCGGGGCCAGCTTTAAAAGAACTTTTGGAATCAATTGGCACACAAGTGGATGTCAAGCCACAAAAAGGACAATTAATTTCATTTCAAACGGATTTTGAAACAAAAAATTGGCCAGTTTTATTTTTAGAAGGGGCTGCAGATATCATTCCTTTTCAAAATGGTCAAGTTCTTTTGGGAGCAACCCATGAAAATGAAGAGGGTTGGGATTTGTCAGAGAGTCAGGAAGCTTTTGAAAGCTTGACAGAGGGGGTCAAATCTTACTTATCAGATACAAAACTAATTGACTTTCCATATCATTATCGTGTGGGAACACGTGCTTATTCTTCAGATTTTTCGCCTTTTTTTGGTCCGCACCCTGACTTTTCTTCATTAGCTTTTGCCAGCGCTTTGGGGTCATCTGGATTAACTACTGGTCCTTATATCGCCTATTTACTTGCCCAATATTTTAATCATCCAGAAATTTCTTGGGATAGTTCAAATTATCAAAAAGACATAAAAAATTATATTAATATAGAAAAAACGAGCAATTAAAAGGCTTATTATCACACTAAAAAATTATGTAAATCATCAGAAGAGGAACTTTTGGTGTTTTACATAATTTTTTTGTCAGATACATAATGAGCCAGAGTAACGAATTGAGTCAGGTTTTTTTGTCTAAAAATGATATAATGATTTCATGGAAAATACAGATTTGATTTACGGACTACATGCGGTCACGGAAGCTTTAAATGGAGACCTTGTCAACAAACTTTACGTTCAAGAAGATTTACGTAGTAAAAATGTTGAAAAAATAAAAGAATTAGCACGACTTAAAAAAGTTAATATTTCATGGACACCCAAAACAGAATTAAATAAATTAACAGAAAACGGTGTTCACCAAGGCTTTATGGCAAGAGTGTCCGAATTTGCTTATGCAGATTTAGAAAAGATTCTCCCAGCATTAGCCGAGAAATCTGATGCCACAATTTTAATTTTAGATGAGTTAACAGATCCTCATAATTTAGGGTCAATTGCTCGGACAGCTGATGCTACAGGAGTCGATGCAATTATTATTCCTAAACACCGAGCCGTTGGAATTACTTCAACGGCTGTCAAAGCTTCAACAGGTGCTTTACAACACGTCCCTATTGTCCGTGTTACTAATCTTTCTCAGACCTTGGATAAACTTAAAGCTGCTAATTTCTGGGTTTTTGGGACGGACATGGACGGCACAGTTTACAGTAAGTGGAATACCAAAGGTAAAGTTGCCTTGATTATCGGAAATGAAGGACATGGAATTGGTCAAAATCTCAAAAAACAAGTTGATGAAATGATTACAATTCCAATGACAGGACACGTTCAAAGTTTAAATGCATCAGTAGCAGCAAGTATTTTGATGTACGAAATTTTTAGAAATCGACTATAAAAAATACTGATGAAAGCTTTAGCGCTTGGAATCATTAAAGCCCAAACTTATGATTAATCTGTCAGTAAATTCAAGATATTATCAGCAAGTTGAAACAGCAGAAAGGATTATTATGACTTTTCAAATCATGACAGACTCAACAGCAGACCTGAGTCCGTATTATATTAAAAAACATCATCTTACAGTTTTGGGAATGACTGTAACTGTTGGAGAAGAAACTTATGAAACAATAGGTGAAGCCGCATTAGATAATTCCACGCTTCTTGCAGCAATAAAAAAAGGTGCTACTGTCCACACGTCCCAAATTAATTCAGGACAATTTTTAGAAGTCTTTAAAAAATTTGCATCTGCAGATGAAGAACTCCTTTATCTTGCTTTTTCGTCAGGACTTTCTGGGACTTATCAATCAGCTCTGATTGCTCAAGATATGGTTTTAGAAGAATTTCCTTCTGCAAAAATCACCGTTGTTGATACACTGGCAGCAGCTTCTGGAGAAGGTTTCCTTGTTGAAGAGACTGTAAAGTTGCGTGACTCTGGAAAATCACTGACAGAAACGCTTGAAGTTTTGTCAGATATTATTCCACGTTTACAAAGTCGCTTCATGGTTGACGACTTAAATCATTTGGCAAGAGGTGGAAGAATTCCTAAAGCTGTTGCTCTCGTTGGAACAATGGCAAATATCAAACCTCTTCTTGATGTTGACCCTGAGGGAAGACTTCGGCAAGTGACCAAAGTTCGAGGAAAGAAAAAAGCAATTAATCAACTCCTTGAAAAGAGTCTTGAAGAGATGGATACAGCCTATCCCCGCCTACTTATCTCTTATTCTGGAACAGATGAAATAGCACAAGAAATTAAAAAACAAGCTATGCAAAAAAAAGGGATTAGTGATGTCGATGTTCGTCCACTTAGTCCAACAATTGTAACTCATACAGGTGACGGGACAATCGCTATTTTTTCAATAAGTAGAAAAAGTAGAGAATAATTCAATAAAAAACGAAAAAAATCACAGCTAAACTCTTGTTTTACTGTGATTTTATGTTAAAATAATTAATGAGTGTAATTGTATACAAAATTATCTTTACACTTACCTAATTTATTAAAAAAATATGAATCGTGATGTGTGAGGGAAAGGAGTCGCTTTTATGGCCAAAAGTGGACTTTATACAGGCGTAGATATCGGGACAAACACAATAAAGGTGCTTGTTGCTGAATACGTCTCAGGTGAAATGAATATAATCGGTGTCGGAAATGCAAAATCCGATGGCCTTAAAAATGGAATTATTGTAGATATTGAGAAGGTGGCACAAGCATTGCGTAAAGCTGTAAATGCTGCCGAAGAACGCGCAGGAATCACGATTGATAGAATTAACGTGAGCATCCCAGCGAATTCCCTCGAAATGGAACCTTGCCAAGGAATGGTTCCTATTGTCAGTGATACTAAAGAAATCACGGATAACGATGTTATTCAAGTTGTTCAAAATGCTTTGATGCGTGGGATTGTTCCTGAAAGAGAAATTATTGCTGTTGAAACGAAAGAGTTTACAGTTGATGGATTTACAGGTATTTCAGACCCTCGTGGAATGTTTGGTGTACGTCTTGAGATTCGTGGGGTTGTTTACACTGGACCTAAAACTCTTGTTCATAATGTTCGCAAAGTTGTTGAACGCGCAGGATTGCTCGTTGACAATATTGTAATTGCTCCTTTGGCAATGGCACAATACGTACTTACAGAAGGTGAACGTGAGTTTGGAACAATTATGGTTGATTTGGGTGCTGGGCAAACAACAGTTAGCATTGTTAAAGAACAATCATTAAGATTTACACATACTAGCCCCGAAGGTGGCGATTATGTAACTAAAGATATTTCAACAGTTCTTAACACTTCTGTTTCTGCAGCGGAAGATTTGAAAGTCAACTATGGTGAAGCAAGTACAGAACGTGCTAGCCAAGATGAGTACTTCCTTGTTGATGTTGTAGGTAAAGAAGAACCAGAACAAATTACAGAATATTATCTTTCACAAATCATTGAAGCACGTATGACTCAAGTTTTTAATCGTGTACGTCAAGATTTGGAACACGGACATACTTCAGAAACTCCTGGAGGTTTGATTTTGGTCGGTGGAACGGCTGCAATGCCTGGTGTTGTTGATTTAGCAACAAAAATCTTAGGAATAAATGCTCGTCTTTTTGTTCCAGGCGAAATGGGATTACGTAATCCAGCATTTGCTCAAGTGATTAGTGTTGTTAATTACATTGGAAATCGTAGTGATATTGATATTTTAGTATCTCAAGCATTTTCTGGTGATTATGCTTATACGACGACAGAAGAAACTTATGTTGCTCCTGTTCCAACAATTACACCACAAGCAACAACAGTTGCTGACGTAGAAAATGATTTCTACGTTGAACCTCAGGCACGTCCAGTAGTAGCTCAAAAAGCTTCTGAGCCTGAAGAAGAAAAAGAAGGTCTCGTTGACCGTGCCAAAAATTTCTTTGGCAATCTCTTTGATTAATCTGAAAGTAAAAAACGGAGAAATAAAAACATGGAATTTTCATTTGATACAGACTTAACTTCTGGTGCTGTAATTAAAGTTATCGGTGTTGGTGGCGGTGGTGGTAATGCTATCAACCGTATGATTGAAGAAGGTGTTTCTGGCGTTGAATTTATCGCCGCTAATACTGATGTACAAGCATTGCGTAGCTCAAAAGCAGATACAGTTATTCAACTTGGGCCAAAATTGACTCGCGGTTTGGGTGCTGGTGCGCAACCTGAAGTTGGTAAGCGCGCAGCTGAAGAATCAGCTGAAACAGTATCACAAGCCCTTGAAGGCTCAGATATGATTTTCATCACTGCCGGTATGGGTGGTGGAACTGGTACAGGTGCTGCACCAGTTATCGCACAAATTGCTAAAGAGCTTGGCGCTTTGACTGTGGGTGTTGTTACTCGTCCATTTGGTTTTGAAGGATCAAAACGTTCATACTTTGCAACTGAAGGAATTGAAGCTCTTCGTGCAAATGTTGATACACTTCTCATTATTTCAAACAATAACTTGCTTGAAATTGTTGATAAGAAAACTCCTTTAACTGAAGCTTTGCGTGAAGCTGATAATGTTTTACGTCAAGGTGTTCAAGGGGTAACTGACTTGATTACTAACCCAGGAATGATTAACCTTGACTTTGCCGATGTTAAAACAGTAATGGAAAACAAAGGCGATGCCCTTATGGGTATCGGTGTTGCGACTGGTGAAGAACGCGTGATTGAAGCAACTCGTAAAGCAATTTACTCACCACTTCTTGAAACTACAATCGAAGGCGCAGAAAATGTTCTTTTGAATGTTACTGGTGGTATGGATATGAGTTTGATTGAAGCACAAGATGCTTCAGAAATTGTTATCCAAGCAGCTGGTAATGATGTTAATATTATGTTGGGTACAGCGATTGACCCTAACCTTAAAGACGAAATCCGTGTAACAGTTGTTGCAACTGGTGTTGCTAAGGAAGATGCTGACGAAGCTTTGGGTTTGCAACCTGAACCACGTCGTCAACCTAACTTGACTCACAATTCTAATATGCAACATGCTCAAACAAGCCGTCCAATGCAAAGTCAACAACAAACGCAAGCGGCTCCGCAAGGGCAAAATCAATCTTCTGCATTTGGAGATTGGGATATTCGTCGTGAAACTTCAACACGTCAAAACGTAAGTAACACACGTGATACTTCTTCAGTAACAAGTTTCGGCGGAGTTCCAACAACAGATGAAGACCTTGACACACCACCATTCTTCCGTAAAAACTAACCAATGACGATTAAAGAGAATGTTAAAAGAATACTGAGTAATGTAGATGCGGCAAAGGCTGCGTCTTCTTATTCTAATCAGTCAGTTTCAGTCGTCGCTGTGACCAAATCTGTTGATGCTAATCTTGCACGTGAAGTTTTTGAAAATGGAGTTTCACATTTAGCGGAAAATCGAACAGAACTTTTTTTGGAAAAATACGAAGCTCTTAAGGATTTAGAAATTACTTGGCATTTGATTGGTAATTTACAAAGACGTAAGGTTAAACAAGTTATTAATTATGTTGATTATTTCCATGCTTTAGATTCTCTGAAATTAGCTCAGGAAATAAATAAACGTGCTGAACACACCATTAAATGTTTTATTGAACTTAACATTTCTGGCGAGGAAAGTAAACATGGATTTTCTGTCAATGAACTTATGGAAATATTACCTGAGTTTTCTGAATTGGAAAATATTGAGATTGTTGGTTTGATGACAATGGCTCCGTTTGATGCGACTGAAAGTGAATGTAATGACATTTTTGGACGAATGAAAAAATTACAAGTTGAAATATCCGAAATGAATCTTTCCAGAATTCCTTGTACTGAATTAAGTATGGGAATGAGCAGAGATTATGAGATTGCCATTAAAAATGGTGCAACTTTTGTTCGAATCGGTACAGAATTTTTTAAAAATCTATAAGTCTTAAGATTAACGTAAACAACGGAGGAAAATATGGCATTTAAAGATTGGATGAATAATCTACGTGATTATTTTGTAGAGGATGATGAAGAGTTCAATGAACCTGCACGTCCTGTGCAAGAATCTAGGCCAACGGTGGCATCTACGCCAAAACCAAAGGTTGAGGAACGCAAAGCCCAGCCGGAATATCAGACTCGTCGTCCTGCACAATCAACTTCAAAAGCACAAACACAAACAGCAGCGCCAAAACGCGCTGGTTCAACATTCACAAAACCTATGCCTGAAAAAATCGTACAACAACAAACCGTTTCACAATCTCAATCAGTGGCTGCAACGGTTTCTACTATTGCAATTAAAGAACCACGTGCCTATGCAGACATCATGGAATCAGCACGCATCGTGAAAAACGGTGAATGTGTCCTTGTCAATTTTAAATTTATGGGTGACGCCCAAGCGCGTCGTTCAATTGACTTCATGACTGGGGTGGTCTTTACTCTTGATGGTGATATTCAAAATGTTGGTGGTCAAATTTTCTTGATGACTCCAGCAAATATCACAGTCGATGCAGCGAAAGAAATGTCTATCTTAGCTGGTCAAAATTTTGAAAGTTACGATATTTACTAATGCTTATTACACTTACAATAATAAATTGGCTTTTACGCTTACTTGATGTTTATTCAATTATTCTAGTTATTTACGCCTTAATGAGTTGGATACCAACTCTTTATGGAACTTGGTTTGGACGTATAATTGTTAAAGTTTCTCGTCCCTACTTAAGTTTATTTGAAAATTTACCTCTACAATTTTGGGGATTAGATTTTTCAATCGTTATTGCTTTTATTGTTTTGAAATTTATTCAAAGATTTATTGTTATTGTATTTAATGGAGTATTCTATTGATTACTGAAAATATCTATCAACACTTTCAAGAAAAGGAACGGCATTTTATTGATCGTTGTTTAGAATGGATAAATCGAGTAGAAGAATCTTATTCGGTGATAAGTACATTTTTTCTTAATCCCCGAGAAGTGGATACTTTAAAAACTCTGGCAAATAAGAGAAATGTTCAAATTTTTTCTAGTGAGGAACTAGCAAGAACGGAATTAGTCAAAATAATTTTGGCGCCAGATTTTTATGTTCTTGACAGAGAAGATTTTGATATTTGCTTACTTGAAATTAATTATGCTTCAAAATTTGTAGAACTTTCACATGCCCAAGTCCTTGGAACTTTTTTGGGACAGGCTGGTGTTAAACGGCAAGAATTGGGTGATATTATTGTTAGTGACAATAAAATTCAAGTTTTTGTCAGTAAACATCTTGTTGAGAGTTTTAAAGCAATAGAAAAAATTGGGCGAGCAGCGATCAAAATTCAAGAAATTTCTTTGGAAAACTTAGTTGAAGAAACAGATAAAGCTGTCAGAGAAGTTGTTCTTGTGGATAACTTAAGAGTTGATAAAATGATTGCAGTCGCTTTCAAAATTTCTCGCAATATTGCTACAAATATGTTAGAATCAAAGAAGGTTAAGGTTAATTACCTAGAAATTGATAAAAAAGATTTCTCTGTTGGTCTTGATGATTTGATTAGCGTTCGAGGTTTTGGGCGTATCAAAATATTAAGGATTTTAGATTTTACTAAAAAAGGAAAACAGAGAGTTGAAATAGAACTTATAAGAAATCGAAAAAAATAGATTCTAAGATGAAAATCAGATTTATAAGATTTTCTAAGGATAAAGAGGAGTGATTGATGACATTAAATAGTTTAGATGTTCAAAACAAAACTTTTAATCCACAATTTCGCGGCTTCAGTAAACATGAAGTTGATGAATTTTTGGATATCGTTGTTCGAGATTATGATGAATTCGCTCAAACAATTAAAGATCAAGAACGTGAATTAAAGGCGTTACGCGAACGCGTGAAATATTTTGATGACATGAAAGATTCACTGAACAAGTCAATTGTTGTTGCTCAAGATGCTGCTGATAATCTCCGTGAACAAGCCAAAAGTGAAGCTGATACGCTTAGAATTAATTCTGAAAAAGAATCTGCTGATATTATTGCAAATGCAGGACAAAAGAGTTCTTTAATTATTGAAGCGGCTAAAAAAGAAGCTGGATTTATTTTGAATGCTGCTTCTGATGATGCGCGTAAATTAGTACGTGATACTGATGATTTGAAACGTAAAATGCGTCTCTATCACCAACGAATGACTTCAATTATTGAAAATCAACTTGCGTCTATTCAATCGGATGACTGGGCTGAAATCTTTAGACCTACTCAAGATTATGCAATCAATCCTGAAGAAAAATTGCAATCAATCATTGAAGAACATTTGGAAAATGCTGAATCTACTTTGGCAAAAACTCAAGCAATTAAACCTTTAACAGATGAAGATATTGCACAAGCAAATGAAACATCTGATGAAACAGAAACAATTGTTTCAGAGGAAATTGTTTTTGAAACCGAAGTACCTGACGAAGTAAAAGAAGAAGTAGAAATTACTGACGAAGCTAATACTACTGATGATTCTAACGAAGAGTCAGAAGTTGAAGCTCCAAAAGCAGATGATTCAGAAATTTTCCCAGAATTAGATTCAAAAGCACCAGCTGAAACAGCTGAGGTTGTTGAAAAAGATAATCAAGAAACAATTGATTTAAGCGAATTAAAAAATTAATAATCAGACCAAGATAAGAAAAAATATAATTCAAGCAAGCGAGTGATGATGGAAGACTCGTATTCCCTATTTTTCTTATTATCAGCTGATTGGACTTCTAAAGTTACTGACAGAATTTATTTTCTCAAAGAATTTTTAGAAAAATCTTGGACTGAACTAAAAGTAAGTTCAAGCGTCTTGCACGTTACGCAAAAGAGTTTCTGTCAGTAAATTTTACTGACAGAAAAAATGAAGGTGGTACCACGGTTTTTCGTCCTTTGCGAAAAATCGTTTTTTTTTATTCAATAAAAACAAAATCGAAAGAAAGAAGAAAATATGAAGATCAAAGATACTTTAAATTTGGGGAAAACAGCTTTCCCAATGCGTGCAGGCTTGCCAAATAAAGAACCAAACTGGCAAAAAGACTGGGCAGATGCGACACTTTATGAGAAACGTCAAGAATTAAATGAAGGAAAACCCTCATTTATGCTTCATGACGGGCCTCCTTATGCGAACGGAAATATTCACCTCGGACACTCTTTGAACAAAATTTCAAAAGATATTATTGTTCGTTATAAATCAATGGCAGGATTTCGTGCTCCTTATGTTCCAGGTTGGGATACTCATGGTTTGCCAATTGAGCAACAACTTGCTAAAGCAGGCATGAAGCGTAAAGAAATGGATTTGCTTGATTATCTTGAGGAATGTCGTAAATACGCGATGAAACAAGTAGATATGCAACGTTCAGATTTCAAATCCCTTGGTGTTCTTGCTGATTGGGACCGTCCATATTTGACACTATTGCCAGAATATGAGGCAGCTCAAATTCGCGTTTTTGGTAAAATGGCTGAAAAAGGATATATCTATAAAGGACAAAAACCAATTTATTGGTCACCTTCATCAGAAAGTTCACTGGCTGAAGCTGAAATCGAATATCAAGATGTTCGTTCAGCATCAATTTTTGTGGCATTTAAAGCTAAAGATACTAAAGGTAAATTACCAGAAGATGTAGAATTTGTAATCTGGACAACAACACCATGGACAATTCCATCAAATTTGGGAATCTTTGCTCATCCTGACTATGATTATTCAGTTGTAGCAGTTAATGGTCGTAAATTTGTGATTGCCTCAGAAATGCTTGAAGCTGTTGCTGAAAAATTAGAATGGGAAAATCCAGAAGTCCTTCAAACGATTAAAGGTTCTGAATTAGAATATATGGTTGCAAAACATCCATTCTATGACCGTGAAACTTTAATCATGAATGCAGATTATGTTACTCTTGATTCTGGGACTGGCCTTGTCCACGTTGCCCCAGGACATGGTGAAGATGACTACTTTGCAAGTCGTAAGTATAAATTGCCTGTTCTTTCACCAATTGATAACCGTGGTTATTATACTGATGAAGCTCCTGGACTTGAAGGACTTTTCTACGATGAAGGAAATAAAGTTGTCAGTAAATGGCTAGAAGAAAAAGATGCTTTATTGAAACTCGAATTCTTCACTCACTCATATCCACATGACTGGCGTACTAAAAAACCAGTAATTTTCCGTGCAACACCACAATGGTTTGCTTCAATCGATGACTTCCGTCAAAATATTTTAGATGAAGTTGAAAGAGTAGATTGGGTAATTCCATGGGGTAAAACTCGTTTATTCAATATGGTTCGTGACCGTGGCGATTGGGTCATCTCACGTCAACGTGCTTGGGGAGTTCCGTTACCAATTTTCTATGGTGAAAATGGAGAACCAATTATCACACCAGAAACAACTGAACATGTAGCCAAACTTTTTGCTGAATTTGGTTCAAAAGTTTGGTTTGAACGTGAAGCAAAAGACCTTTTACCAGAAGGATTCACTCATCCAGCTTCACCAAATGGTGAATTTACAAAAGAAAAAGATATCATGGACGTTTGGTTTGACTCAGGTTCTTCTTGGAATGGTGTCCTTAACGAACGTGACTACCTTAGCTTCCCTGCAGACCTTTACCTTGAAGGTTCAGACCAATACCGTGGTTGGTTTAATTCATCAATTACAACCTCAGTTGCGGTAAATGGCGTTGCACCATATAAAGCAGTTCTTTCACAAGGATTTGTTTTAGACGGTAAAGGACGTAAGATGTCTAAATCAATTGGAAATACAATCGTGCCAAAAGATGTCACTAAGAAATTTGGTGCTGACATTCTCCGCCTTTGGGTGGCATCAATTGATACTGAATCAGATGTTCGTGTGTCAATGGACATTCTCAGTCAAGTTTCTGAAGTTTACCGTAAAATCCGGAATACATTGCGTTTCTTAATCGCTAATACATCTGATTTTAATCCAAAAGAAGATGCAATTGATTTTGCAGAACTTCGTCCAGTAGACAAATATATGCTTGTGAAATTTAATGAACTTGTAAAACAAATTCGTACAGCTTATGATAACTATAGCTTTATGACTGTTTACAAATCAATCATTAATTTCATCACAAATGATTTGTCATCTTTCTATCTTGATTTTGCTAAAGATGTTGTTTATATTGAAGCAGCAAATTCACCAGAACGCCGCTCAATGCAAACAGTTATGTATGTTATTTTGAAAGATCTAGTGAAAATTCTTGTGCCAATTTTGCCACACACGGCAGAAGAAACATGGACTTACTTGGAACATGAACCAGAAAATTTTGCTTATCTTGCAGAAATGCCAGAAGCAGCAGAAATTCCTGGAAGTGAAGAATTGTTAGGAAACTGGCAAGAATTTCTTGATTTCCGTGATAAGATTTTGAAAGCTTTGGAAAGTGCTCGTGAAGCAAAATTGATTGGTAAATCATTGGAAGCAACAGTAACTATTTATCCAAATGAAGTTGTGCGTACTTTATTGACGGCAATTGATGAAAATGTTGCTCAACTTTTGATTGTATCAAACTTTGTAGTTGCCAACGAACCAGTAAATAATGCCCCAGAGTCTGCAATGAAATTTGATGACCTTGCAGTTCTTGTTGAACATGCGGCTGGAGAAGTTTGTGATCGTTGCCGTAGAACAGATGAAACAGTTGGACACAATGCTAATGAACATCTCAAAATGCTTTGTGAACATTGTGCACATATCGTTGAAACAGAATTCCCTGAAATTCTTGAAGAAGGTTTTGAAGATTAATAAATAAAAAAAGTTACTGACAAAACTGTCAGTAACTTTTTATTTTAAAATTAATAATTACAATACCGCAAGCATTGATGCAAGTACGCTGAAAAGCGTAAGAACAACCATGATAATCACAACAACCATGGTTACTTTTTGGAAAGTACTTTTTTGTGGTTTTTTATATGCCATAAGTTCCTCAATAAAAATATTTTTAACTAATTGTAACAAGAAAAAGAAGACTTTTCAATTAGTTTGGGTCTTTCTCCTTATTATTTTCTTTTGGAGTCAAAAATTTAGCAAATGGATCTTCCTTTTTTTCAGGAGAAGGAACGCTTTTTTTGTCATCATCAGTCACTAAATCAACAGTTGAGACGCCTAAATCGTCCATCATTTTATCAAAATCATCACGTTTTCTAAAAGTTAAGCCCATTGTGGTCTCCTTGAAATAAAATATTTTACAGTGCTCAAAAAGAGAAGAGCAATACTAGAACTATTTTACTACTTCATAGATAAAAAAGCTAGATATATGAAAAAACTTCTTGAAAAAATGCGATTAAAAGCTGATAAGACTTGCATTTCAAAACTATTTTAAGTATAATGATAAAGAACGGTAGTTTGCTTTATGCAGACTACCTATAATAAAACAAATTCCCCAAAGGAGACATTTTTAAAATGGCTAAAGAAGTATACGACCGTAGCAAACCACACGTTAATATTGGTACTATCGGACACGTTGACCATGGTAAAACTACCCTCTCAGCTGCAATCTCTAAAGTATTGTCTGACAAAGGCTACTCTAAAGCGACTGATTTCGCATCTATCGATGCTGCTCCAGAAGAACGCGAACGTGGTATCACAATCAACACTGCTCACATCGAGTACGAAACTGAAAAACGTCACTATGCCCACATCGACGCTCCAGGTCACGCGGACTACGTTAAAAATATGATCACTGGTGCTGCCCAAATGGACGGTGCAATCCTCGTTGTTGCTGCAACTGATGGACCAATGCCACAAACTCGTGAACACATCTTGCTTTCACGTCAAGTTGGTGTTAAATACCTTATCGTCTTCCTTAACAAGGCTGACCTTGTTGATGATGAAGAATTGATGGAACTCGTTGAAATGGAAGTTCGTGACCTCTTGAGCGAATACGACTTCCCAGGTGACGATATTCCTGTAATCGCTGGTTCAGCACTTGGTGCTTTGAACGGTGAACCACAATGGGTTGCTAAAGTTGAAGAATTGATGGACATCGTTGATGAATACATCCCAACTCCAGAACGCGACACTGACAAACCACTCCTTCTTCCAGTCGAAGACGTATTCTCTATCACTGGTCGTGGTACAGTTGCTTCAGGACGTATCGAACGTGGTACTGTTAAAGTTGGTGACGAAGTTGAAATCGTTGGTATCAAAGAAGAAACTAAAAAAGCTGTTGTTACTGGTATCGAAATGTTCCGTAAAACACTTACTGAAGGTCTTGCTGGTGATAACGTCGGTGCACTTCTCCGTGGTATTCAACGTGACGAAATCGAACGTGGTCAAGTTATTGCTAAACCAGGTTCAATCACTCCACACAAACTTTTCGAAGGTGAAGTTTACGTATTGAGCAAAGAAGAAGGCGGACGTCACACTCCATTCTTCGACAACTACCGTCCTCAATTCTACTTCCACACAACTGACGTTACTGGTTCAGTTAAACTTCCAGAAGGAACTGAAATGGTAATGCCTGGTGACAACGTGCATATCGACGTTGAATTGATCCACCCAGTTGCGATCGAACAAGGTACTACTTTCTCTATCCGTGAAGGTGGACGTACTGTTGGTTCAGGTATCGTTGCTGAAATCAAAGCTTAATTATAAATCTAAGCAAATTGGAGCTGTCATTTATGACAGTTCTTTTTTTTTTAATTTTCTTAAAATAAAAACCCCCAAAAGGGGAGTTTTTTAAATTTCTGATTTTGTAAATACACCGCGGTCAACAAGTGCATCCATTTGGAAGTAAAATTTATTTTGAATCATTTCACTCGCATTTTTAAAAATATCAACATTTCGTAAACCGGATTTATCAGTAACTGAAAGTTTAAAACCACTTAAATATGGATTAACAATAATTTTTAATAAAAATCCTTCGTTTGAATTTGGAACTTCTTCAAGAAGTCTTTTAAATTCAAAATTACCAATTTTAGTTTGAATAAAAGTTGTATCTTTTAAAGTGAATTTTTTAACAGTAGGCGCAAGTTGATAAACATATTTGCTACCTTCCAAATGTTTTTCGGTGATAAATGCCATTGTGAGTCTCCTAAATAAATTGTTTATTTTTTTAAAATAGAACTAAGTTTTTCAACGAAGAGATTAACTTCATCAATTGTATTCATTTCTGAAAAAGAAATACGTATGTTTTCTTTTAGTTTTTCAGAATTTTTCCCGTAAACAGCTTCAAGAACATGGGAAGGTTCGATTGTACCGGCTGTACAAGCAGAACCAGTTGAGATTGCGAAACCAGCTAAATCAAGCTTGGTCAAGAGCAAATCATGATTTTCATTCGGAAAAGCAAGATTTAGAACATGAGGCATACTTGGACCAAAATTATTTTTATAAAATGAAATCTTTTGTTCTTCTAGTTTAGTTAGTAAAGTTTCATTAAGTTTTTCAACTGCTTGATAATTTGATTCAATACTTTCAAGGGCAAGTTCTAAGGCTTTAGCTAAACCAACAAGAGAATGGAGATTTTCTGTACCAGCCCGTCTTTTTTCTTCTTGTTCTCCTCCATGAATCAAAGCATCAAAATGTAGCTTTTCGTTATAGTACAAGAAGCCGACCCCTTTTGGTCCATGAAATTTGTGCGCTGATGCTGAGAGGAAATCAGCCGAAACATCCAGAGGATGCACTGAAATTTTTCCCATTACTTGAGTAGCATCAACATGAAAAACGGCTTGATGTTGCTTCAAGAGCTCTCCGACTTCCTTTACTGGAAGAAGTTGGCCTGTTTCATTATTAGCCCACATCATGCTGACTAAAATTGTATCAGGGCGCAAGTTTTCTTCTATAAGTGAAGCTGGGAATGTTCCGTCCGCTTTTGGTTTTACAAAGCTAACATCAAATCCATAACGGTCATGAAGATATTGAACAGTATTTAGAACAGAAGGATGTTCAATAGCTGTTGTGATGATATGATTTCCTTTATCTTTATTAGCCAGTGCATAACCAATTAAGGCTTGGTTATTTGCTTCGCTAGCACCAGAAGTAAAAATGATATTGCGACTTGGAACTTCTAGAGCATTTGCCACAGTTTCACGGGCTTTACGAACAATTTGACTTGAAGCACGTCCGAGACTGTGAATGCTAGAGGGGTTTCCAAAATTAGCGGATAAACTTTCTGAGATTGCGGTGATAACATCAGGAAGTAGAGGTGTTGTAGCAGCGTTATCTAAATATATAATTTGATTTTCCTACCTTTCATAGTAATTGCTGGATATTTTATAAGGAAATGATTTAATTCCATCAGGATTAAAAGTCCCCTTATCTGTAAGCTCTATTTTACCATTTTTTTATTCTTTTTATATGAAAAGCAATGAGATATTCTTTAAATATCTTATAATCTTATTCAGATCAATTAATGTGATTTATTGATGGTATATTTCTAATAATAATTATATAATATTCTTAGGGAGGTTTTATTATGGTGGAAGAATATAAAAATATCTTAGTTGCAGTAGATGGTTCAGAACAAGCTTATGATGCCCTTCGTGAAGCGGTTGACACAGCAAAATTAAATCATTCACATCTGAAAATATTGTATGTTTTAAATGATAAGTTAGCAAATATTCCAGTGCATTTAGACACAATGACTTTGTATAAAAGTGTACAAGAGCATTCTGATTATGTTGTAGAGCAAGTTCAAGAATATCTTAAAGGCACAGAAGTTGATTTTGAGATTGTACGTTTAACTGGCAGCCCTAAAAGAGAAATTATTAATTATGCAAACGAAAATAATATCGATTTAGTTGTAATTGGGTCAACTGGTCTTGATGCGATTGATCGTTTTATCATTGGTTCAACAACACAGTATATTGTTAACCATGCCTCTTGCAACGTAATGATTATTAAATAAAGAAAAGAAAAAGTCATCAATTGAGATGACTTTTATTTTATAAATTAATATATCAAAAATAAAAATACCAACTTAGTGTTGGTATTTTTCAATTGCTTAAAGTGTCTCTATAAGAATTACTTTAATCTTGAGGTTTTTCATGTTCAAAAAGTGGAGAAACTGGACGTCCTTCGTGGATACGAAGAATAGCACTGGCTAAGTATTCAGCTGCACTCAAATATTTTACATTTAAAGGTTTGCGATGGTTTGTCACAACAGAATCTGTGACCAAAATTTCTTTGATATCTACTTTTTCAAGAACATCAGCGGCTCCGCTAGTAAATAATCCGTGGCTGGCAACTGCATAAATTTCACTTGCTCCTGCTTCGCGTACAACATTTGCAGCGTTGGCAAAAGTGACCCCGGTGTTCAAAATATCATCGATAAGAATAACTTTTTTACCTGAAACATTACCGATAACATATCCGTTTTCACGGTTTTTGTCATCATCTTCATAGTCAACAATGGCAATTGCTGACTCTAAGTATTCAGCAAGTGAGCGTGCACGTTTAATCCCAGAATTTTTTGGTGCAACAACAATCACGTCATCACCAAATAATCCACTCTTACGGTAGTAGTCAGCAAAAAGTGGGACAGTAAACAAGTTGTCTACAGGGATATCAAAGAAACCTTGTACTTGGACAGCGTGAATATCGAGGGTTAATAAGCGGTCAGCTCCAGCTTTAACAATCATATCAGCAACTAATTTAGCTGTGATTGGTTCACGAGAAGTCGCAGTACGGTCTTGACGAGCATATCCAAAGTATGGGATAACAACATTAATTGTACGAGCAGAAGCACGTTTACATGCGTCAATCATGATTAGTAATTCCCAAAGGTGATCGTTAACAGGGCAGCTTGTTGATTGAACAATAAAGATGTCTTGACTACGGACACTTTCTTCCATGTTAATCATAATTTCACCGTCGGAAAACTGTTTTGAAGAAAGTTTTCCTAGAGGAACTCCTGTAAACTGGCTAATTTTCTCAGCAAGACCAGGGTTTGAGTTTAAGGCAAAAAGCTTTAAGTGTGAATCAGAGTAAACCACGATTTCTCTCCATTTTCTTTTATGAAATAATATAGTTCTATTTTAGCAAAATAATAGTGATTTTCATAGTCTATATCTGTAAATATCTTTATGAATTAATCTGAAAATAAAATTTGAGAGTATTTTGAATAATTCTTTCAAGCAAAAAATTATTTCACAAACTTAAAATTCTAATAAATTTAAAAAGCGCTTTAATGCTTGATGTATAAGCGATTGAAAACATTTTCAAAAAAACGAGAATGTAAAGTTTGTGAAAGTTCGTGCAAAGTCTTGCGTTTACAAAAGCGAAGTGTTACAATGGTTCTGTAAGGTTCGTGAAAGCTAAGTGTTACGAACAAATTATTTATTTTTAGGGGAATTAAAAATGAAAAAAACAAAAGTGATTTCACTTCTTGCAGTTTCAGTACTCTCAGTTTCTTTACTTGCCGCTTGTGGAAGTAATAACTCTTCAAGTAGCTCTGATAAAAAAACAGAACAATCATCAAAAGCAGAAGTTTTTGCTGGTGCAACTCAAGGAACAAACAACTTCTCTGATTTGCAAAAAGGCTTTGCTAAAAACGGAGCTTGGTTGAATGCAACTAAAGGTGATATGGATGCTTCTGGGAAAACTTTGACTGTTGAAGGTCTTTTCTTAGGTGACGGACAAGTCGCTCGTAAATTGGCAATCTACAATCAAGATAGCAGCCACAAAATTACTGACCGTTATACTTTGACAGTTGATAATATTGAAGTGAAATCTCCTGGTTTCTATATTTCAAATGGTACTGTTAAAGGGAATGTTGATGTATTTGCAACTGGCTTCCACGGACAAACTGGTACAGGTGTTGAAGGACAAGCAACAATTGATGGTAACTTGACTTTTGCTAGCCAAGACCTTCTTGATGCTTACAATAAATTACCAGATGCTCAAAAAGTTAAAGTAACTGGTACAACTTCAGTTGTTAAAGGTGATGTTGTTTCATTCAAACCTGGTGGAATTACAGCTGGCGCTCACGGAAATGTAACTTATTCATTTGAAGGAAATGGTACAGATACAGAAACTGGGGCAACAACTGGTACTGCTGATGTTTCAGTATTGAAAAAAGCACTCGGTAAAAATGGTGCTTGGCTTGTAGCTACTAACGCTGATGTTGATGCTTCA
The DNA here is from genome assembly GCF_038006485.1 of Lactococcus sp. FSL K6-0773. Classification (NCBI taxonomy): domain Bacteria; kingdom Bacillati; phylum Bacillota; class Bacilli; order Lactobacillales; family Streptococcaceae; genus Lactococcus; species Lactococcus sp. FSL K6-0773. Next base: position 2,364,989 of record NZ_JBBOVF010000001.1, read on the forward strand.
GGTAAAGACCTTACAATTGATGGTACTTTCCTCAATGAAAAATCAGCTGTTCAACGTACACTTGCAATGATTAAACAAAATGATCAACACCAAGTCACTAAATCTTATACTTTGACAGTTAAACGCTTGATTGTTAACTCACCTGCTTTCGATCTTGAAGGTGGTAATATCAAAGGTGACGTTTATGTCGGTAAAGATGCTTCAATTATGGCACGCGACATGAAAGGGACTGATGGTCAATCAATCCAATCTGAAATCACTGGAAATCTTTACTTTGCAACTCAAGAACAACTTGATACTTACAAAGCTCTTCCAGCTGCAAACCAATTTAAAGTCTCTGGCGAAGTTGCTGTAAAAGCCGCTAACTAATGAACTAAAAATTGTCTAAAAGGCTCTCTATGAGCCTTTTTTTCTTACTTAAAATATAGTATAATGGGACATACGTGTAGTTCTATACAAAAGTGAATCTGTCAGTAAAAATGTTACTGACAGAAAATAAAAAAGTTTTTGTCAGTGAAAAATTACTGACAAGAGGTTCAGTAATGACAGATTGATTTTTGTTTAGAAAAACATAAAGCTAAAATATATTACAAAAGCAGGAGACTGGACTGTTAGAGAAAGTTCATAGCATTTCAAGTCAAGGAGAAAAACATTGGCAAAAGAAACATTTTCAATCGAATTTGCAGGTCGGACATTAACTGTTGAAACAGGTCAAGTTGCAAAACAAGCAAATGGTGCTGTTGTTGTACGTTATGGAGATACAACTGTTTTAACAGCCGCTACAATGGGTAAAATGGCTACGGGTGATTTCTTCCCACTTCAAGTGAACTATGAAGAAAAAATGTATGCTGCTGGTAAATTCCCAGGAGGTTTCAACAAACGTGAGGCGCGTCCGTCGACTGATGCGACATTGACTGCTCGTTTAATTGACCGCCCAATTCGTCCTATGTTTGCTGAAGGTTTTCGTAATGAAGTTCAAGTCATTAATACTGTTCTTTCTTATGATGAAAATGCTTCTGGTCGTGTGGCAGCAATGTTTGGCTCTTCTTTAGCGCTTGCAATTTCTGATATTCCATTTGATAGACCAATTGCAGGTGTTGAAGTTGCCTATATTGATGGAGAATATATCATCAATCCAACTGTTGCGGAAAAAGAGGCATCAAGTTTGGAGCTCTCTGTTGCGGGAAATATCAACGCAATCAATATGGTTGAATCTGGGGCCAAGGAACTTTCAGAAGAAGTGATGCTTGGTGCACTTTTGGCAGGACATAATGCTGTTAAAGAATTAATTGAATTTCAAAATGAAATTGTTGCAAAAGTTGGAAAAGAAAAAGCTGAAGTTGAACTTTTGCATGTTGATGAAGATTTAAAAGCCGAAGTGATTGCAGCTTACAATTCAGATTTGCAAAAAGCAGTTCAAATTGAAGAAAAATTGGCGCGTGAATCTGCGACAAAAGCAGTTAAAGAGGCGATAATTTCTGTTTACAGTGCAAAATATGAGAACGATGAAAATCTATCAATCATTTTGCGTGATCTTGCTGAAATTCTTGAAGGAATGGAACATGCGGAAGTTCGTCGCTTGATTACTGAAGATAAAATCCGTCCTGATGGACGTAAGATTGATGAAATTCGGCCGCTTGATGCTGAAATTGACTTTACCCCACGTAATATTACACATGGGACAGGTTTATTTACTCGTGGTCAAACCCAAGCTTTATCAACATTGACTTTGGCACCAATGAATGAAGCACAAATCATTGATGGTTTGAATGATGAATATAAAAAACGTTTTATGCATCATTATAATTTCCCACAGTATTCTGTTGGGGAAACAGGACGTTACGGGGCACCTGGACGTCGTGAAATTGGTCACGGAGCGCTCGGTGAACGAGCTTTAGAACAAGTATTGCCTTCTTTAGAGGAATTCCCTTATGCCATTCGTTTGGTCGCTGAAGTTTTAGAATCAAATGGTTCGTCATCACAAGCTTCAATCTGTGCAGGAACACTTGCACTGATGGCCGGTGGTGTACCAATCAAAGCACCAGTTGCTGGGATTGCGATGGGCTTGATTTCTGACGGAACAAATTATACTGTTTTGACAGATATTCAAGGGCTTGAAGACCATTTTGGTGATATGGACTTCAAGGTTGCGGGAACTCGTGACGGGATTACTGCACTACAAATGGATATTAAAATTTCAGGAATTACACCAGAAATTCTTGCCGAAGCTCTTGCACAAGCAAAAACTGCACGTTTCCAAATTCTTGATGTAATTGAAGCAACAATTGCACAACCTCGTGAAGAGTTAGCACCTTCAGCACCTAAAATTGATACAATTACAATTCCTGTCGATAAGATTAAAGTTGTCATCGGTAAAGGCGGCGAGCAAATCGATAAAATTATTGCTGAAACGGGCGTAAAAATTGATATTGATGACGAAGGACTTTGTTCAATTTTCTCTTCTGACCAAGCAGCGATTGATCGTGCTAAAGAAATTATTGCTGAACTTGTTCGTGAAGCAAAAGTTGGTGAAATTTACGATGCAAAAGTGGTTCGTATCGAAAGTTTTGGTGCTTTTGTAAATCTATTTGGTAAGCAAGATGCAATGGTGCATATTTCTGAAATGGCTTGGGCTCGGACAGAAAATGTTGAAGATGTTGTGAAATTAGGTGACACTGTCAAAGTTAAAATCATGAAAATTGATGACAAGGGTCGCGTAGATGCATCAATGCGTGCTTTAGTTGAGAAACCAGAAGGTTATGTTGAACCTGAGCGTAAACCAAGAGAACGCCGTGAAAATGGTGACCGTCGCAAAGGTAACGGAAATAGTAACCGTGGTAATGGTTTTGACCGTCGTAATAATGACCGTAATAATCAGGGAAATAAAGTTGGAAACCACAGTTTTGAGCTCCGTGAACGTAAATCACATATTGATGAAGAGTTTCCAGAACTCTCAACTAAAAAACCAGAATAAGCTCAATCATAAAATGGAAAAGCTGTAAAAATAGACCTTGAAATAAAATAAAATTTACTGATTAAAATGCTAGCCTATCCAGAAGTCATAGATGGCTAATGGATAGATGATAACCGAAATGTGATTATTCATGCTTGGATTTCTGTCAGTAAATTATTTGTTTATTTAGCTTGTAAATAATCACTGACAGGTCTGTCAGCAAAAAAATATGTCAAATTATAATTTCAATCCAGAACTAGATGAACGTTTGCGAGTTTCATTAGCAAATCCAGGCTCATTTATGGAAGACCTCTCATTGGTCTATGCTTTTCATCAATTTCCAGTATTGGCACCAAAATCAGTTTTCTTTGTTCCGATTGAAGACCATAAGGCACTACCTGTTTTTACAACAGAAGAAGAACTTGAAGTTTTCCTGTCAGAACTGACAGACTTTGAGACGGAATGGGAATTGCACTCATTAATTGAAATTTTAGACCAATTAATGGAAACGGATATTGATATTTTAGCAATCAATCCTAAATTACCTCAAGATGAAGATAAAGGCAACACCGTTTACTTTGGGACACCAGAATTAATGCAATTTTTAGTTCATTATACTGAAATTTTGAATAAAGTTTTTAGTCCGGAAAATCTTGAGGCTGAACAAAGAGAAAAATATTATTTCGTTCCAGCTTTCGTCACAACAAGTGGTCAGAGAACTTTCCCTAATCTAATCAATCAGGACAATGAAGAATATCTTCCTTTGTTTGATAATTTAGATAGTTTGGCTAAATGGCACAATGAAGCCTACTTTAGTCAAGCCTTTAAGGAAAATAATGGACAAGTTCTACTTTTAAAAATTGATGAATTATTAAATGGAGAAGATGAAGCCATAAATGACTTAGGAAAAAGCCTAGGAATTACTGTAAATCCTTTGGACTACTCACAAGAAGAAGTTCAAAATTCAATGGTCACTTGGGAAGAATTAACAAGAGATTAAATCAATTGAAAGCTTGATTTAGTCAATTACACGTTTTTGAATCAACAAGGCCCACAATGCTTATGGTATAATTTACTATAAGTATTTTTTAACGAAGTAGGAAAAAATGAACGAAAAAAAGAAAGGTTTTTGGTCTGAAGCAATTCGAGTGACCAAAGAAAATGATCCGGCAGCTAGAACTGCCCTGGAAGTCTTTTTGACCTATCCAGGAGTAAAAGCTCTTGCAGCTCACCGAATTTCACATTTTCTTTGGCGTCATCATTTGAAACTTTTGGCTCGGATGCACTCACAATTTTGGCGATTTTGGACTCAAATTGAAATTCATCCAGGAGCAGAAATTGCCCATGGAGTCTTTATTGACCATGGTTCTGGATTAGTTATTGGTGAAACTGCCATTGTTGAAAAGGACGTCAAGCTTTATCATGGAGTTACCTTGGGGGGGACAGGAAAAGATAAAGGGAAACGTCATCCAACAATTAGACAAGGGGCATTAATTTCTGCCCATTCTCAACTTTTAGGTCCTATTGAAGTTGGAGAAAATGCAAAAGTAGGGGCGAGTGCTGTTGTGGTAACAGATGTTCCGCCAGAAGTAACTGTTGTTGGAATACCTGCAAAAGTTGTTCGAGTTAAAGGTAAAAAAGATGTCGAGCGCATCACAAGCCTTGAAGAAAAAAGAGAAGCAAGCTATCATTCATCACATTTGTGAGGAGAAATGAGAAGTGAAAAAGAGAAAAGTAGCCATTTATGAGGGACATTTACTTGCAACTTTAAAATCATTTACGGATGCTGTTATGTCTATCATTGCAACGATTATGGTTTTAGAAATTCCTTTACCAAAACTTATTGGCAATAATCAGTATGATTTTCGTGAAACAAGCAGCTCACTCATTATTTTCTTTGTGAGTTTTCTGGTTGTTGTTTCTTATTATTTTCAATTTAGTAAGTTCTTTGGACGCATAAAGAAAATAAGTGGTTGGCAGATTTTTGCTTATACAATTTTTCTCATGCTTGTCTCACTTTTTCCCTTTATGACCCAAATTGATAATGGAATTCATCCCGCATACTTCACAATCATCTATGTTTTATATATTATTGTGACCTCACGGTTTGCTTCTTTGATTATCAAATATACTTACCGCCTGAATGAAATAATAATCAGCAGGCATCAGTCACGTAAAACTTTGGATTTGATTGTGATGTCTGCACTTGCTATTGTGATTTCGAGTATTGGATATCCTGCTTATACGGGGATTCCATTGCTCTATTTACCAATACGTTCTCTTATCACCTCTATTGTTTATGATGAAGATTAAGAAGGAAATAGAATGAAAATATATAATACTTATAGTCGACAGCTAGAAGATTTTCAGCCGATTGAACCTGGAAAAGTAAAAATGTATGTCTGCGGACCGACCGTTTATAATTACATCCATGTGGGAAATGCTCGTTCTGTTGTTGCTTTTGATTTGGTTAGAAAATATTTGGAATTTCGAGGATTTGAAGTTCAATATATCTCTAATTTCACAGATGTCGATGATAAAATTATCAACGGTGCAAAAGCTGCAAACATGACTACGACAGATTTTTCTGAACGTTATATTGCTGCTTTTTATGAAGATACTGATGCTTTAAATGTTAAAAGAGCCAGCCAAAATCCGAAAGCAACAGAATTCATCGAAGCGATGATTGAGTTTATTCAAGAACTAGTGGATAAAGAATTTGCTTATGTTTCTCAAGGAGACGTTTATTTCCGTGTATCTAAATCTAAAGATTACGCTAAATTAGCAAATAAAAATCTTGCAGATTTACTTGCAGGGGCTTCTGGACGTACGGATGAAGAAACAAAACTTAAAGAATCACCAGCCGATTTTGCTCTTTGGAAATCCGCAAAAGCTGATGAAGTTTCTTGGCAAGCTCCTTGGGGAGCTGGCCGTCCAGGCTGGCATATTGAATGTTCAGTCATGTCAACTTCACTATTAGGCGAAACAATTGACATTCATGGTGGAGGAGCAGATTTAGAATTTCCACACCATACAAATGAAATTGCACAATCTGAAGCAAAAACTGGGCAAAAGTTTGTTAATTATTGGATGCACAATGGATTCGTAAATGTCGATGGTGAAAAAATGTCTAAATCACTAGGCAATTTCACAACTGTTCATGAACTCCTTCAAGTAGTTAATCCACAAATTTTACGTTTCTTTTTAGCAACTACTCATTATAGAAGACCAGTCAATTTTACTGATGATGCACTGACAGAAGCTGAAAATAATATCAAAAAAATTGAAAATGCTTATCGTCATTTGGATGAGCAAGCTGAGTCTAATTTGTCAGCACTTACGACTTTCAGAAATGATTTTGTTGCTGCCATGGATGAAGATTTCAATATTGCCAATGGAATGACTGTTTTTTATGACTTTGTTTCTTGGGTTAATAAAGGAAACGGTGGGCCTGAGGTCAAAGAATTTTTTGACCAAGTTTTAGAAATTTTAGGGATTAAATTTAAATTTGAGCAAAGTTTGGACAGCGAAATTGAAGCCATGATTGAAGCAAGACAATTGGCACGAGAAGTCCGTGATTTTGCGAAGTCAGATGAAATTCGTGACGCTTTGAAAGCTCAAGGGATTGTTCTTGAAGATACAAAAGACGGGGTACGGTGGCATCGTGAATAAGCAACAAGCAGAACTTTTGAATGGTATTGCATTGGCCTATATTGGGGATGCGATTTATGAGGTCTTTGTGCGTGAGTACTTATTAGATAAAAGCCTGACAAAGCCCGCCATGCTTCAAAAAAATGCAACGAAATTTGTGTCAGCTAAAGCACAAGCAAAAATTATTTCTGCAATGGATGAAGTTGATTTTTTGACTGAATATGAATTGACTTATTTTAAAAGAGGGCGCAATGCTCATTCTAAAACGACGGCCAAAAATACCGATGTTGTTACTTACAGAATATCAACAGGTTTTGAAGCTGTTGTTGGAATTCTCCATTTAACGCAACAAAAAGAGCGACTTCAAGAATTTTGGGATTTTTCCCTTAAAACAATTGAAGCAGATCTGGTTTAAAGTTTATTAATTACAAAGATCAAAGTATTAAGCAAATTATTTTAAAAAAAGAAAAAAATCCGCTAGAATAGGTATGCAAAGATACAAAGAAAAAAATCAGCGGAAAGAAGAAGAGATGTATAGAGTAGTTACAATGTACGGCACCGATGAACCATGGTGGTTCTTCGACGGCTGGAAAGAAGATATAGTTTCAGTAGATGAGTTTGATGATTTTTATAAAGCTTTAAAATATTATAAAAAAGAATGGTTTGAAATGGCTGAGAATTTTAAAGAATTCACTAGCAAGTCTGGCTTGCAAACAGCATTTTGGAAAAACGGAGATGAAGAATGGTGTGAAGACTGTGTAGGTTATTTACAGCGCTATCACAGCATTGCTTTGTTGGAAGACTGGCATGCGATTCCGCTTGAGAAAAAGCGCTCAGGTTATAGTAAAAAATCTGGAGAACTCCCAGAACGTTTCTGTTCCATGAAAACTGAAAATTAAAAAATGAGAAAGTTTACTGACTGAGTAAGCTTTCTTTTGTTCTGATAGAATAATCGTAAGCATTTCATTGGTAAGAAACTTGAAATTATATTATAATTATTTTATAATATAAATCTAATGTTAGGAGGCGCTATGAAGAAACCGTTAATTATATTAGATGGATTTTTAATATTACTTATCGCAGTTCTTGGACTGGCATTATTTCATAATGTTCAGGAACAATCTAAAGAGCATTCACTATCGAATTCAACAGCAAGCACACAAAATTCGACTGAAAATAAAACAAAAACAAATAATACAGGAATCAAAATAAACACCAAAGAAATCAAAAAAGAAAATTTTATGACACTATCAGGTCTTTGGAAGAATAGCTCAATTGCTAAGAAAACTAAAACTCTTGTTATTTCAGGTCCTTCGGCAACTTTTGAGGGTCAACAATATGACTTAACTTTGGAAGGAGTGAGTTCAGAAAATGAGCTACCTTATTTGAAGTTGATAGGTGAAGGAATTAACTCAGGGAAGTTTCTAGGCATCTATCCACAAGGTAGTGCTATTCCAGTAAGATTAGCTAATGGTAAAATTGATTACGCAGGTCAATATGATCCTACTGACAAGAAGAAAGATCGTATCATTCTTTTTAATGATTATATGTCTGCTCAAGATATCATTGAGCAAGTTTTATACCGTGAATTGGAAGAAATCTTTTAAAAACAGTCTAAGATTTAAAATGATAAGAAAATAGTCTTGAAAAAATGTTTAAAATGAGTTAAAATATCATTATCTTAGATAAGAACTCGATGGTCAAAGCTCGGGAAAATATGACAAGAGACTTTTAAAAGTTACTGACAGAAAAATCAATTGTGATTATTTTCTGTCAGTAACTGATGAGAGGATTTTTTGACATATTTTTCACAGCTTTGGCTTTTTTATTTGCAAAATATTTACTGACAGCTTTTAATAAGGCTTATTAAGGGCTATAAAAGCTGTCAGTAAAAGAATGATTAATAACTCTGTCAGTATTTTGCAAGAACTTTTATCAAAATATAAAGAAAGGCGAATTTAAAAAATTCGTAGTAAAAAATGAATTTTCAAGAAAATTATGATGTTGTTGTCATTGGAGGAGGACATGCAGGGGTTGAAGCTTCACTAGCAGCTGCACGGATGGGCTCTAAAACATTACTCATGACGATTAATCTTAATATGGTTGCCTTTATGCCATGTAATCCATCAATTGGTGGCTCAGCTAAAGGAATTGTTGTCAGAGAAATTGATGCGCTCGGTGGTGAAATGGGTCGCAACATTGATAAGACTTATATTCAAATGAAAATGCTTAATACCGGAAAAGGTCCAGCAGTTCGAGCTCTTCGTGCTCAAGCCGATAAAGATGAATATGCCGATTCAATGAAGAATACAGTTTCTGACCAAGAAAATTTGACACTCCGTCAAGGAATGGTTGAAGAACTTATTCTTGATGAAGAAAAGAAAAAAGTCATCGGAATCAAGACTTCGACAGGAACTAAATATGGTGCTAAGGCAGTAATTATCACTACAGGAACAGCTTTGCGTGGTGAAATTATTATTGGAGAACTTAAATATTCTTCAGGACCCAATAACTCTCTTTCATCAATTGGTCTAGCAGATAATTTACGTGAAATTGGATTTGAAATTGGTCGTTTTAAAACCGGAACTCCTCCACGCGTTTTGGCAAGTTCTATTGATTACGACAAAACAGAAATTCAACCAGGTGATGAAGCGCCTAATCATTTTAGTTTTATGAGCTCTGATGAAAATTATCTAAAAGATCAAATTCCATGCTGGCTCACTTATACTACTGAGAATAGTCATACTATTTTGCGTGGTAATTTACACCGAGCACCACTCTTTTCAGGAATTGTTAAAGGAGTAGGGCCACGTTACTGTCCTTCAATAGAAGATAAAATCACTCGCTTTGCTGACAAACCTCGTCATCAACTCTTCCTTGAACCAGAAGGACGAAATACAGAAGAAGTCTATATCGGTGGACTTTCAACTTCAATGCCTGAAGATGTCCAATTTGATTTAGTTAAATCAATTCCAGGACTTGAAAATGCTCAAATGATGCGTCCGGGTTATGCTATAGAATACGATGTGGTGATGCCTCATCAACTCCGTCCAACACTTGAAACAAAATTGGTTTCTGGACTATTTACAGCGGGACAAACCAACGGGACCTCAGGCTATGAAGAAGCAGCAGGGCAAGGCTTAGTAGCTGGAATAAATGCAGCACTTAAAGTTCAAGGAAAGTCTGAATTTATCTTAAAACGTAGTGAAGCCTATATTGGGGTAATGATTGATGATTTGGTAACTAAGGGAACGCTGGAACCATATCGTCTTTTGACATCACGTGCAGAATACCGTTTAATTCTTCGCCATGATAATGCTGACCGCCGTTTGACTGAAATTGGCCGTCAAGTGGGCCTTGTTTCAGATGAGCAATGGGAACATTACCAAGCAAAAATGGCTCAATTTGACCGTGAAATGAAACGATTGAATTCAGAAAAACTCAAACCTTTGCCTGACACACAAGAAAAATTAGGAAAATTGGGCTTTGGACCAATTAAAGATGCGCTGACAGGTGCAGAATTTTTGAAACGACCTGAAGTTCACTACAATGAAGTCATCGATTTTATCGGACAAGCACCAGAAAAGATTGACCGTACTGTCATTGAATTGATTGAAACTGAAATTACTTATGAAGGCTACATCAAAAAAGCAATGGACCAAGTGGACAAAATGCATCGCTTGGAAGCGAAACGAATTCCTAAAAATATGGATTGGGATAAGCTTGACTCAATTGCTACTGAAGCCCGTCAAAAATTCAAAAAAATAAATCCAGAAACGCTGGGACAAGCGAGTCGGATTTCAGGGGTAAATCCTGCTGACATCAGTATTCTCATGGTTTACCTTGAAGGAAAATAATTAAAAATTAAAATTTTACTGACAAAAAGTTACTGACAGAAAATTTTTGGGAGAGTCCTTGTGTTTTGGCATTGAGGAAGCAACTTAAAATTTTCGTCAGTAACTTTTTTTCTTGTGGAATACTTTAAAAGTTGATAAAATAGGCTTAAAGAAGGAATGAGGGAAATAGATGACAGAAATAAAAAATATTATTTTTGATTGGGACAATACACTCTTCCCCTTTAAAGAAAAATATTGGGAATTAGCTCACCGCCAACTTTTTTCAGAACAATTAGGACCATTTACTGACCAAGAGCTCAACCGTTTCATGGAGAAATACCATGAATTTGATGAATTGCTTTGGCCACAAGTCCATCAAAGAAAAATGACGATTGAAGAGCTAAGAGAAGAAAGATTAAGTTTGACTATCGAATATTTTGATTTGAAAGTCGATGAAAATTATCTTACAGGCTTTTTCAAAAAATTCTTGAATAGATTGTTTGAATTGATAGAGCCTGATGAACAACTCATCCAAAATCTAAAAAACCTTTCCAAAAACTACAAACTTGCCCTATTAAGTAATGGGGGTCATGTGGAGCAGAGAGAAAAATTACGTCGTTCTCAAGTTGAAAAATTATTTTCGGTTTACATCTCTGGTGAAACAGGCTATCTGAAACCAGATGCGCGTGCCTTTAAAAACGTGCTCACCAAAGAAAATTTCCAAACGTCTGAGACTTTAATGGTTGGAGATCTTATCGAACATGACATCAAACCCGCCCAAGAGTTGGGAATGAAGACAGCATATATTGGACCTGAAAAAGAAACGATTGCTGATTATGAATTTACAAACATTCAAGATTTTTTTGATTCATTTATAGAAAAAAACGGTGATTAACCGTTTTTTATTATTGGACTAGTTTTAAAGAGTCAGCAGCTAAATAAAGTCTGTCAATAGGCTTGTTAGACAACCGATAAATTCCATTTTTGTTAAAAGTAATCTTTTTTTCTTCAAAAGTTTCGTTATAACTTTCAAGGTAAAATGTAAAATCACCAACAAGATTACCAGTAATAACAAGAGCTATGTCATTTGAACCACGTAAAACCTTTAGCCAACTATTAGAATTTAAAATATATTGGATGCCTGCTTCGTCATCAAAAGATAGAATATGTGAAAATTGAGTAGAGGGACAAGTTGTTTTATGATTTTCGACCATTTCCTCAAAAATCGAAATTTCATCATATTCAATCAGCTGGTCAAGAACTTCACTGACCAATTGGGCAGTTAACAAACGGTCACTTGCAGGAATAATTGAATGTTCATTTTCGTTATTTGAACCATCAGTAATATAAAGCTCATGCATTAAACCCATGGCATACATTCTTTTCCGATGAATTGACCAGTTTTTTGTTTTTTTGATATCTTCAGTAAGATGAGTTAAATCTAGTGGAGTCATAGATAATCCTTTCTATTTTTAATTTGATGCTGATGACACTTGAAAAAGTCGTAGAGAATTGTCATCCATCACTTGATAGGTTTTGAGTTGATTGGGAGTTTCTGTAGCACTGGTATTAAAAATTGTAATGAGTTGAATATCTGACATTTTATTCTCCTTTCGATAATTTTAGTTTATTATAATTATTTTATCATTTTATTTTCATTTTATTGAATGATATGGTGTTTGAAATTATAGAAAAAATGCTGAATTGACAAGACTAAAGCCATATTCTAAAATTGTATTCTATAAGTGTCAAAAAATTAGAATTATAACCAGAATTAGAGATAAATTTCACTATAAATAATAAAAAAAATTAGGACTTGACAAGTCTTTAAATAATTGATAGAATAATAGAGTTGAAAAGCAGAAGCACCCGCTTCTCGCCTTAGAGGTTATAGCCCTGGGCAAACGAATGGAATTATTCAAAAACGAATGTTTTCATGAGCGGGGCGAGATTGTCGTTCCGCTTTTGTTTTTCTTTAAAAAAGAAGTTGCCTAAATCTTAGTCAACTTTCACATCATATTAGAAGGAGAACGAACATAGCTAAACAAGACAATAGAAAACCTATGATGAACGGTGCAATCCGTGCTCGTGAGGTTCGTCTCATTGGCGCTGAGGGTGAACAATTAGGTGTCACACCAACGTCTGAGGCGCTAATGCAAGCTGAAAATCTTAACATGGACTTGGTTTTAATTTCAAACCAAGAACCACCTGTTGCAAAAATCATGGATTATACAAAATTCATGTTTGAGCAAAAGAAAAAACAAAAAGAAGCAAAGAAAAAACAAGCTGTTGTTTCTGTAAAAGAAGTCCGTTTGTCACCAGTAATTGACCAAAACGACTTTGATACAAAGCTTCGTCAAGCCATCAAGTTTCTTGAAAAAGGCGATAAAGTTAAGGTTTCAATCCGATTTAAAGGTCGGATGATTACTCACCAAGATGTGGGTCGTCAAGTAATGGACAAGTTCGCGCAAGCAACAAAAGAAGTTGCTGTTGTTGAACAAAGAGCCAAAATGGATGGTCGTCAAATGTTCTTGCAACTTGCACCTATTAAAAAATAGGTCTTAACAAGACAACCATCTGAAAGGTTAACCTTTCACCTCTCTATTCATTGAAAACGAATGTTTAAAATGAATAGAGGTGCAGAATAATTTTTTCTGCCAACTGATATAAATTAAGGAGAATTACAATGCCAAAACAAAAAACTCACCGCGCATCTGCTAAACGTTTCAAACGTACAGGTAACGGCGGTCTTAAACGCTTCCGTGCTTACACTTCTCACCGTTTCCACGGTAAAACTGTAAAACAACGTCGTCAACTTCGTAAATCTTCTATGGTTTCTAAAGGGGACTTCAAACGTATCCGTCGTATGGTTGCGACAATGCGTTAAGCGAACATTGTTCGCTGCATTGGAGCAATCCTCGCAGGAGCGTAAGCGACTAAGAGGGACAATGAAATAAGTCATCTAATTTTCTTGCTCCAACTCAATAAAAAAATAAATTTGTCATTATGACAAAATTGAAATCTACTAAGAATTAAAGGAGAACACACATGGCACGTGTTAAAGGTAGCGTTGCAACTCGCAAACGCCGTAAACGTATTTTAAAGCTCGCTAAAGGTTACTACGGAGCTAAACATAAACTCTTCAAGACTGCTAAAGAGCAAGTCATGAATTCATACTACTACGCATTCCGCGATCGTCGTCAAAAGAAACGCGACTTCCGTAAATTATGGATTGCACGTATCAACGCAGCTGCACGTATGAATGGTCTTTCATACAGCAAATTGATGCACGGTTTGAAATTAGCTGATATCGAAGTAAACCGTAAAATGCTTGCTGACATCGCAATCGCTGATGCTGCTGCATTTACTGCACTTGCTGAAGAAGCAAAAAAAGCTTTGGCTAAATAATTATCTTAAAAAATCTGCTGGTTTTCTAGCAGATTTTTTATATTTTAAGCAGACACTCTCTTAATTATGACATTAGGGGAGTGTTTTTTTATTCCGAATATACTAAATTGTTGCAAAAATTAATAAAAAAGAATATAATACCGTAAGTCCTTGTTTTGAAACAAAAGTAATTTGTTTTCAATAAAAGATATTGAGTATAAATAAGAATACAGAATGGAGGTAAATGTGGAAAGTGAAAATATTTTGGAAGCAAAACAAGTGAGTGTTGCTTTTCGGATTGCTGGTAAATTTCAAAAAGCAATTTATGATATTGATTTAAGGCTTAGACGTGGTGAAGTTTTAGCCATTGTTGGGGAATCAGGTTCTGGGAAGTCAACTTTTGCAACTGCTGTTATGGGATTACATAACCCAAATCAAACTCAAATTACAGGCTCCATTTTATTGGATGAGGAAGAAGTGATTGGTAAAACGGGTGATTCCATGGCAAGTATTCGAGGAAGTAAAGTTGGAATGATTTTTCAAAATCCACTCACTGCGCTTAATCCATTGATGAAAATTGGGCAGCAAATCAAGGAAATGCTGGCCGTGCATGATGTTTATCCAGAAAATCAGTATGAAAGTAGAATCTTTCAACTTTTAGAACAAGTAGGAATTCCAAATCCTAAAAGAGTCGTTAATCAATTTCCCCACCAACTTTCAGGCGGGATGAGACAAAGAGTAATGATTGCAATAGCCATTGCCAATGACCCAGATTTGATTATTGCTGATGAGCCAACGACTGCTTTAGACGTTACCATTCAAGCTCAGATTTTAGACTTGATTTTAGAAATACAAAAGAAGAAGAATGCTGGGGTTATTCTAATTACTCATGATTTAGGGGTTGTTGCTGAAGTTGCTGATACAGTGGCGGTGATGTATGCCGGACAACTCGTCGAAAAAGCTTCTGTTGAAGAGCTTTTTCAAAATCCCAAACATCCATACACCCGGTCACTTTTGCGTTCAAATCCATCTGCCGAAACAGTTTCGGATGATTTATATGTGATTCCAGGGTCTGTGCCTTCTCTGTCAGAAATTGAGTATGACAAAGATTTATTTCTCGCTCGAGTGCCTTGGATGAAAGAAGAAGCTCAAAAAGTAATTTCGGAAAAAATGACTGAAATTTCTTCAAATCATTTTGTTCGAGGTCAGGCTTGGAAAAAATTTGAATTTCCAGATCAAAAATTGAAAGGGGGTAAAAAGTGAGCGAAATTCTTAATTTAAAGGACTTAAAAGTTTATTATCCTATTCGATCTGGTTTCTTTAATCGAGTGACAGATAATGTTTTAGCCGTTGATGGAGTAGATTTAACGATTCATGAAGGAGAAACTGTCGGTTTAGTTGGTGAATCTGGCTCTGGAAAATCAACGATTGGCAAAACAATTGTTGGTTTAGAACAAATGACATCAGGACAATTGATTTACAAAGGACAAGATGTCAGCAAAAAAAAGATAAGAAACCAGCTCAAATACAATAAAGATGTTCAAATGATTTTTCAAGATGCATTTTCGAGTTTGAATCCACGGAAAACAATTTACGATATCATTGCGGAGCCTATTCGAAATTTTGAAAAAATAGATGCTAATACGGAAAATAAACGGATTCATGAATTATTGGATATTGTTGGACTACCTAAACAAGCTTTAGAACAGTATCCTTTCCAATTTTCTGGAGGTCAACAACAAAGAATTGGAATCGCACGGGCAGTTGCTACTAATCCTAAGTTAATTGTGGCAAATGAACCAGTTTCAGCATTAGACTTATCTGTTCAAGCTCAGGTTTTGAATTTCATGAAGCTCATTCAAAAGGACTTGGGAATTGCATTTCTTTTTATTTCTCATGATTTAGGGGTTGTCCGCCATATGACTGATAATATTGCAGTCATGCACAACGGTCGAATTGTCGAAAAAGGAACACGAAGAGATATTTTTGATGAGCCACAGCACATTTATACTAAACGACTCTTATCTGCTATCCCTTCGATTGATGTTACAAGAAGAGCGGAAAATCGGAAAAACCGTCTAAAAGTTGAACAAGACTTTGAGGATAAAAAAGCAAATTTTTATGACAAAGATGGACACGCTTTGCCCTTAAAAAAATTAAGTGAAAGTCATTGGGCTGCTTTGCCAAAAGGAGGGGAAAATGTGGAAAGTAATTATTAGACGTATTTTATTGATGATCCCTCAATTATTTATCTTGAGTATTCTTGTTTTCTTCTTTGCT
Organism: Lactococcus sp. FSL K6-0773; assembly: GCF_038006485.1. NCBI lineage: Bacteria > Bacillati > Bacillota > Bacilli > Lactobacillales > Streptococcaceae > Lactococcus > Lactococcus sp. FSL K6-0773. The sequence continues at coordinate 2,381,096 of NZ_JBBOVF010000001.1, forward strand.
AAATTGATGCCTGGTGATCCTTTTTCAGGGTTGATTGGTCCTCATACCGACCCACATGAAGTTGAAGCATTAAGACGGGCAGCAGGTTTATATGACCCTTGGTGGGAGCAGTATCTCAGGTGGCTAGGGAATGCCATACATGGGAATTTAGGAATGTCCTATAATCTCAAAGAGCCTGTGATGACTGTCATTGGACATAGAGCGATTAATACTTTTTGGATGTCACTTTTGTCAGTTATTTTAACTTACTTATTTGCTATTCCGATGTCGATAGTTGCAGCTCGAAATGAAGGAAAATGGCAAGACCAATTGTGGTTGACCTATAATTCAATTACTTTTGGTATTCCACCTTACGTATTCTATCTCTTGATTATCTTTATCTTTGGTTATAGTCTTAATTGGTTTCCGACAGGTGGGACGGTAAGTCCAGATGCGATGGGAATAATTCCTGTTTTCTTTAGTAAGATTTATCACATGATTCTTCCGGCTTTTAGTTTGGCGGTCTTTGGAACAGTTGGAATCTTTACTTACTTCCGCTCAGGAATTTTAGATGAACAAACACAAGATTATGTACGAACGGCTCGAGCCAAAGGGGTTAAGGAAAAAGTGATTTTTAGACGTCATATTTTGAGAAATGCCTCATTACCAATTGCTTCTAATTTTGGATTTGTGATTACTGGACTCTTGGGAGGAGCAATATTTGCTGAAACAATTTTCGGCTATCCTGGCTTAGGACAACTTTTTATTACTTCAATATCTGGGCGAGATTATTCAATGATTACGGCTTTGATTTTATTAAATGGTTTTTTGGGACTTCTTGGAGCCCTCCTGTCGGATATTATCATGGCAATGGTTGACCCACGAATTCGGATTCAATAAGGAGTGAAAATGACAGAAAAAAAACACAAAAATTCTTTATCATTAGTTCACTCAATCAAAGAAGAACTAAAAAAAGATAAATTAGCGATGATTTCAACAATTTTTCTAGTTGCTGTCTTTCTAATCGTTTATATTTACTCGATGTTTTTAAAACAATCAAATTATGTTGATGTGAATATCATGGACCAATATCTGGCACCGCTGACGAATGGACATTTACTGGGAACTGATAATGGTGGACGAGATATTATCATGATGTTAATGATTTCTGCACGAAACTCTTTCAATATCGCTTTTGCAGTTACACTCATTACTTTAGTTGTAGGAAATATCTTAGGGGTAATTACGGGCTACTTTGGCGGAAGGTTTGATTTAATCTTCATGCGTTTCACTGATTTTGTCATGATTTTACCATCAATGATGATCATTATTGTTTTTGTAACTATCATCCCACGGTTTAATTCTTGGTCTTTGATTGGGATTATCAGTATCTTTAGTTGGATAGGGACAACGCGTCTGATTCGGGCAAGAACAATGACGGAAGTCAATCGAGATTATGTTCGAGCATCAAAAACTTCGGGAACCTCTGATTTTAAAATTATGTTTCGGGAAATATGGCCCAACTTGTCCACCTTAGTCATTGCTGAAGCAACGCTTGTTTTTGCTGGAAATATTGGTTTAGAAACAGGGCTTTCTTTCTTAGGTTTTGGACTTCCAGCGGGGACACCATCTTTGGGAACAATGATAAATGAAGCGACTAATCCAGAAACAATGACTGATAAGCCTTGGACTTGGGTTCCAGCAACAGTGGTCATCCTAATTGTGGTGCTTGCTATTATCTTTATCGGAAATGCACTAAGACGAGTGGCTGACCAAAGACAAGCTACAAGATAAACAACATTCAAGAGTGATAAAAATGTTTATCTATTAAAAATGGATATGATAAATTAAATATTATATTGAAGCAAGCAAGAAATAAAAAGAAATTATTGGAGAAACTAAGATGAACAAATTAAAAGTAACTTTATTGGCAAGTAGTGTAGTTTTAGCAGCTACACTCCTAAGTGCTTGTGGTTCTAATCAAAGCTCAAGTACAAGTACAAAAAAATTAAAAGCGGGGAACTTTGACGTTGCTTATCAAAATCCAGACAAGGCAATCAAAGGTGGAAATTTAAAAGTCGCATATCAAAGTGATTCTCCAATGAAAGCACAATGGTTATCGGGACTTTCTAATGATGCTACCTTTGGTTCTATGTCTAGCCCTGGTGGTGGGCAAGATGGTCTCTTCTTTACCAACAGTTCATTTAAATATATCAATGGTGGGCCTGCTAATGTAAGTCTTTACAAAGATGCAAAAACAGCAACGATTACCTTGCGTAAAGATTTGAAATGGTCTGATGGATCAGAAGTGACAGCTAAAGACTATGAGTTCAGTTATGAGCTTACCGCTAATCCTGCTTATGGTTCCGACCGTTGGACTGATTCTCTGGCAAATATTGTTGGCTTGAGTGATTATCATGCGGGTAAAGCTAAAACAATCTCAGGGATTACTTTCCCAGACGGTGAAAACGGAAAAGTCATCAAGGTTCAATTTAAAGAAATGACGCCTGGAATGAATCAAACAGGAAATGGTTATTTTCTTGAAACTGTAGCTCCTTATCAATATTTGAAAGATGTTGCCCCTAAAGATTTGGCTTCTAGTCCAAAATCGACAACAAAACCTTTGGTTACAGGCCCTTTTAAACCGGAAAATGTGGTTGCTGGTGAATCTATTAAGTATGTCCCAAATCCTTACTATTGGGGTGAAAAACCAAAATTAAATTCAATTACTTATGAAATTGTATCAACCGCTAAATCAGTCGCGGCTCTTTCTGCTCACAAATATGATTATATCAATGATATGCGCGCAAGCCAGTATAAACAGGTGAAAGATGTCAAAGGCTATAAAGTTTTGGGTCAACAAGAATTATATATTAGTTTGATGTATTATAATCTTGGTCACTATGATGTGAAAAAGTCAATTAGTGTTCAAGACCGCAAAACACCTTTGCAAGATCAAAATGTTCGTGAAGCCCTTGGTTATGCTCGAAATGTCGCAGCAGTTCAAGCAAAATTCTCTAATGGACTTGCCACACCTGCTAATGGATTGATTCCACCAATCTTCAAAGAATTTACTAGCCCGTCAGTTAAAGGTTATGAAAAACAAGATCTTGATAAAGCGAATAAACTTTTAGATGAAGACGGTTGGAAACTCAATAAATCTACAGGCTATCGTGAAAAAGATGGAAAAGAATTATCGCTTGTTTATGCAGCTCGTGTAGGTGATGCAAACTCCGAAACCATTGCCCAAAACTACATCCAACAATGGAAGAAAATTGGTGTGAAAGTTAGTCTTTATCATGGAAAACTGATGGAATTTAATTCTTGGGTTGACCATATGACGACTCCTCCAGGATCAGACGATTGGGATATCACTGACGGTGCATGGTCACTCTCAGGAGAACCTTCTCAACAAGACTTGTTCTCAGCAGCGGCACCTTATAACTTTGGTCACTTTAATGACCCTGAAATTACAAAAGATTTGAATGATATTGATTCAACCAAAGCTGAGGATTCAACTTATCGTAAGGCTGCTTTTATTAAATATCAAGAAGATATGAATAAAAAGGCTTATGTTGTTCCAACGGCTTATGCTATCAACTACACCCCAGTTAACAAACGTGTGGTAGGGATGACGCTTGACTATGGTGCAATGAATACTTGGTCAGAAATTGGTGTTTCATCTGATAAGATGGCAACCAAATAGTTTTATTTAACTTTTGTTTACAAGTTTTTTTGTAAAAATACCCTTACTTTAGTTTTCGCAATTCTAAAGTCAAAGAAGCTCAAATTTATGATTTGAGCTTCTTTTGTTTGATGATTTTTAAGATTTGAACTTACGAATTTAAAAATTAATTAATTTAAAAATGCTATAATAAGCCTAACTAATAATTAATCGAGGGGGCAATATGCTAGTAAATTTTAGAGATATTCAGGCACAAAACTCAAAAGAATCCGGACTAAAAAAGAATATACTTTTTAGAGGAGGTCAGTTGACCGATTTAACAGCTGAGGATAAAAAAATTCTTACGAATAAATTCCAAATTGGGAAAATTTATGATTTTAGAGGGCAAGAAGAGGTCACTACTCAACCAGATGTTGAACTCAAAGGAATTAAATATGAAAATATAGATATTTTAGCTTCTGAAACTTCAGGAAATAATGGCTCTTTACAGGATATGATTATTAATGCCACAGATATTAGTGAGGCGATGATGAAAACTTATGAAAGTATCGTCATCAGTAAGTCTGCTTTAGAAGGATATCGAGCTTTTTTACTGGATCTTTTAGAGCAAAAACAAGCTGTTTATTTTCATTGTTTTGCTGGAAAAGATAGAACTGGATTTGCGGCTGCCTTGCTTTTAAGACTGGCAGGAGCTTCTGATGAGGAGATTATGAAGGATTATCTCAAAACGAATATTGCTCGCAAAGAGGTGAATCAAGAAATTATCAATTCATTGAAAGAAAAACTCACTGAAGACCAAATCGAGGGATTACAGATTGCTCTTACTGTGGATAAGAACTATTTATTTCATGCCAGAGAAATAATGAATGAAAATTTTGGTTCTTTTGAGGGCTACTTAAGTGAAGGACTCTCGCTTGAGAAGGATTATATCGAGCATTTCCAAAGTATTTATTTAAATTATAAATTATAAAAAAGTGATTTTGAACTCTTTTGCTAATTGATGTATAATTAAGTTAATAGAATACATTGGAGGTACAAAAGATGATTGGATGTAGTAGTTTTACACTAGAGAGTCAAGATAATAAACATTTTCTTTCTCGTACAATGGATTTTCAAATAGAAATGGCGGAACAAATTCTTTTTATTCCAAGAAACAAGGAGATAGGATTTGCCCACTCTAATGAAGAGACAATTGAAACATCCTATGCTTGTTTAGGGATGGGTGCGATGGAAGAGGGCCATCCAGTACTCTTTGATGGAATCAACGAAAAAGGGTTAATGGGTGCGACTTTGTATTTCCCAGGCTATGCTGACTATAGTGAGAATATCAAAAAAAATCAAAAGGGAATTTCACCTGATATGGTTATTCCAACGGTCCTCACTCAAGCGAGTAATTTAGAAGAAATCATTGATTTATTTGATAAAAAATTTGTTATTATTAATGATACTAATCCAACCTTAGGTCTTACGCCTCCTTTACATTTTATTTTTTCTGATTCTAGTGGTCAAAGTTTGATTATTGAACCAAGGCAAGGTGGACTTTCAATTATAAAAGATTCAATTGGAGTGATGACAAATAGTCCAGATTACCAATGGCACGAAACTAATTTAAGAAATTATCTTTCTTTTACACCTAATCAAAAAGAAAGTATCGAACTATTAGGAAAGACATTAAAACCATTTAGTCAAGGTTCAGGTACTTTTGGATTTCCAGGAGATTTTACACCTCCTTCAAGATTTGTTAGAACGGCTTATTTAAAAAACTACGCTGAGAAACCAAGTAATGAATTAGCCGCTATTACGCTTTGTCATCATATATTAGAATCTGTAAGTATTCCAAAAGGAATTGTTATAACTGAGCATGGAGCAAGTGATTTCACTTGTTATTCGGCATATATGTGCTCAGAAACTCTAAGTTATTATTTTTCAACTTATGGTAATCAAAGAATCAGGAAAATAAGTTTGTCAGAATCCTTGAAAAATGAGAAGGAATTTAAAAACTTTCCTATTGTCAATGAGGAAGATATTTTAGAGTTAAATTGATAAATATTTAATCGAGTAAATAGGAGGGATATTCATTAAGTTCTTTGAATTCAAGAAGTATTTTTTAAATATTAGTTTTAAGTATAGCAATCCTAAAAAGAAATTCGAGAAATAATAGAGAGAAATTAAGGAAAAAATAGTGATTTTAAATTTATTTATAATAGTTTTAATGATTTTTCTTACGGCATTTTTTGTTGCGGCTGAATTTTCGCTGGTAAAAATACGTAAAAGTCGTTTAGAAACATTAGAAAAAGAAAATAATAAAAGGGCAAAATTAGCACTTAATATCGTCAATCACCTTGATTCTTATTTAAGTGCCTGTCAACTTGGAATCACTTTGACTTCGTTAGCAATTGGGTGGGTAGGTGAAAGTACAATGCATAGTATTTTAGCTCCCCTCTTGTCTTATGTTCCTCTACCTTCTGCGTTATTAGACAGCTTGTCTATTATTTTAGCCTTTTTATTAATTACTTTTGTTCATGTGGTAATCGGAGAACTTATTCCAAAATCTTTAAGTATTACAAAAACTGAAGGAGTTGTCTTAACGGTTGCTGCTCCGCTCCATTATTTTTATAAACTTACCTATCCTTTTGTGTGGTTATTAAATGCTTCAGCAAGTTCAATTGGTAAATTGTTTAATTTAAGTTTGGCTACTGAAGGTGATGAAATCCATTCAGAAGAAGAGTTAATTTTAATTGCTAATCAAAGTTTTATTAAAGGGGAAATCAACGAAAAAGAGTACGAATATCTCAATAATGTCTTTGAATTTGATGATTTGATAGCTAAGGATATCATGGTGTCGAGATTAGATATGGAGACGATTCCCGTTGATGTTTCGATTGAAGAAGCGTTAAAATTTGCGATTAAAAAAGGGCACACTCGTTTCCCTATTATTGCTAAAACTAAAGATGATATTCTAGGCTATGTTACGCTTCAAAATTTGATTAAAGAGTATTTAACTGCTCCTGGTCAAGAAATAAAGAAAATCATGCAAGAACCTATTATATTTATTGATACTATTCCTGTAAAGTTATTACTCTCAGAGATGCAAAAAGAGCATAAACATTTTGCTATTTTATTGGACGAGTATGGTGGGACAAGTGGACTTGTGACAATTGAGGATATTCTTGAAGAGTTAGTTGGTGATATTCAGGATGAAGAAGATCATGAGAAAGAATTGGTAATAAAGCTTTCTCCGACTACTTATCAGGTAGATGGTAAATTGCTTTTATCTGAATTTGAAGAACTGTTTAATATTGATTTGGCTCAAAATAATTTAAGTAAAACGATTAGTGGGTTTATTACAAATTATTCACTAGAGCAAAATGAGCCACTTGAGGTGGGGCAGACTTTCGAATTTGATAATTTGAAAATTACTATTATTGAAATGGATAAAATTACTCCTCATATTTTAGAAGTTAAACGAGTGTAGATTGTATTTGAGGTATAAAAAAACGGAGCTTTAAGAGGCTCCGCTTTTTTATTTTATTGACGAACGACGAGGACATCGCATGGTGCATTTTTGATAATGTAATCCGCCACTGAACCGATAAAGATACGTTCAATGTAAGAAAGACCAGTAGCTCCAAGAACAATGAGGCTAATTTCTTCTTCTTTTGGAAGAGTTTGGCCAAGCATGACTTTTGGAGAACCAAATTCAACACGAGTTTTGACTTTTTTAATGCCAGCTTTTTTTGCTTCGTCAGCAAAGTCATTAATGAGGTTTTCAGCACCTTTGTGTGTATCATCAGCAACAACTGAATCATAGGCTGAGATAGATTGGAAGGCACGAAGGTCAATGACGTTAGCGATAACGAGTTCAGCATCGTTACGAAGTGCTGTTGCAACTGCTTTGTCAAAAGCTTTAGTAGCTTCTACCGAACCATCAATACCAACAAGGATTTTCTTATAGTTATCTAACATAGGCGACTCCTTCATAAGTTTTTATCTATATTTTAATTTTACTCTTATTTTGTCAATTTGTAAAAAGAAAACTGTTAAAAAATGGTTTATGGTATAATTGATGAAGTGAATTTCTTTAAAATAGTGGAAAAAATTACTGACAGAAATAGAAGTTCTCTATTGAAAGTCTGTCAGCAAATTTTGATGACTTATGAACTTAAAGAAAACTGTAAGAAATAGGTGAAAAATATGACTCGATATGCTGTGGTGGATCTGGAAGCGACCGATGCTCATAGTAGTGAAAATAAAATTATACAGATTGGGATTGTTCTTGTTGAAGATGGAGAAATTGTTGAAACTTTTTCCACTGAAGTCAATCCACATGAACCTTTGCTTCCAAGGATTAGTGAACTGACAGGTTTGTCAGATAAACAGTTAAAGACGGCTCCTGAGTTTTCAGAAGTTGCTGCAAAAGTGCGAGAATTACTGACAGACAGTGTTTTTGTTGCTCATAATGCTAGGTTTGATTATGGACTTTTAGAAAAAAGTTTTCTTAATGCTGGCTTGGAATTTAATGAAATGTTGCGTGTCGATACAGTCGATTTGGCGCGTGTTTTTTATCCAACTTTTGAAAAATATGGTTTAGAATCATTGAGTGAAAAGTTAGATTTAGCGCATGACCATCCGCATGCCGCAGTTTCGGATGCGTATGCTACAGCTGAATTATTGCTGAAAATAGAAGCAAAAATCCAAAAGTTACCAAGAAGCGTTTTGGAAGAGTTGCTTAGACATTCGGACAATTTACTTTTTGAAAGTAAAACTTTTTTACAAGAGCAGTTGGATAAAACAAAAATTCGACCAGCTGGCTTTAAAGTGGTTCATAATATTGCGACGCGTAAGTTTAGGGCTTCTGTCAGTAAAAAAAGTCCACTGACAGCCTTGTCAGCAAATTTTTCAGAAAATATCAGTAGATTGGGCTTGTCTTCTCGCTCAAAACAAGAAAAATTAGCTCATTTAATGGAAACAGAGCTTACACATTTACAAGCAAGTTTTATTGAGGCACCGACAGGACTTGGAAAAACTTATGGTTATTTACTGCCAATTTTGGCCTCAGGAAAAGGTTTGGTCGTTTCAACAGCAACCAAAGTTCTCCAAAAGCAATTAGTAAATGATGTGGCACCAAAACTTGGGAAAACATTTGGTTTAAAAATGGCCAAGATTGTTGGGACTAAAAATTACATTTCTCTGAGAAAATTTTCTGAGCTTTTATTAAATAATACTGACGGCAAAAATTTTGAAATTTTTAAAATGAAAATTTTAATTTGGCTGACAGAAACAAGAACAGGCGAATTGGATGAAGTTTCAAAAGTCATGACTAATGATGACTATTTTGAAGTGATTCGCCATGATGGCTATGTCAATACAAAACAGCTTCATTATGAACAGGATTTTTGGTTGAAAGCCCAAAAAGAAGCTGAACAGGCTGAAATTAAAGTGGTGAATCATGCCTATTTGATTGAACGTTTAGCTGACTATCCTGAAACTTTTTTGGAAAATCGTGTTCTTGTTGTTGATGAGGCTCAACAATTATTTCCTATCATGGAAAATGCGGGTCAAAAGTCTTTAAAAATTACTGACGAACTGATAAAAATTGATGCTGAAACAAGTGAAAATCCCCAGCTGACCAAAAGGCTTCAAGAAAGTCTTGTTTTTCAGCTTAATAAAAAAGAGCTTGATTTAAATAAAATAAAGATAGATGCTGATGAACTTGGCTTGAGAAATCTGTCAGCACTTTTAGAAGCTGATAATCAAATTGTCTGGTGTGAAAATGGGATGCTTTATTCGAGTGACCAAGATTTCTATAATTTTGAACGATTGATTCCTAAAAATACCAAACTTTTTATGTTGGGAGCGACATTGTCATTATCTAAAGACAAACCGTCATTTCCTGACTTGCTTGGTTTTACAGACTATCGCTTTTTCAAAATTGAAGGAAATCAAGCCACTAATCAGCAATTGCTGACGGTGACAGATGCGCCTAATATCAAAAATCTAAGTTTAATTGATTATGCAGATTACACAGCAAATTCAATTGGAGAACTTTCAAAATTGAATTTGCCAATGGTGGTCTTATTTACTTCAAAAATGGCTTTGACTTTTGTTGCTGAGAAATTATCTGCTGAAGGGTTTGAGATTTTAGCACAAGATATTAATGGGAGTCCAGCCCAAATCAAGAAAAAGTTTGATAAAGGTGAAGGAAAAATTTTATTAGGTTTGGGTTCTTTTTGGGAGGGAGTCGATTTTGATAAGCAAAATCAAGTGATTCTTGTTATTCCAAGACTTCCTTTTGCAACGCCTGATGATATTTTAACTAAAAAATATGCGCAAAAGTTTGAAAATCCTTTCTATGATTTTAATGTTCCAATGGCAACTTTAAAATTACGTCAGGCCATTGGTCGGGTAAACCGTCGTAAAAATCAGTACTCAAGTATTGTCGTATTAGATAAAAGACTTGCAGGAAAATCTTACGCCAAAAGAATGCGAAAAAATCTTTCAGAAACTTTACCTGTAAAAATGCTGAATTTACTAGACACAATCAGCGAAATCAAGAATTTTTTGATATAATAAAACATGTTTAAGCAAAAACTTAAAATGGGAAATTGGACAAATTATTTTTTCCTAATCATGAGAAATTTTACTAATAAGCCTTCAAATAATCTTTGAAAAAAGATTTTCTCAAATTTTGAAAGAAGAAAAATATGAAAAAGCGAAAAATGACTCGACATTCGCAAATTATAATTGGAATTTTAGTGATAATTTTAGCCATTTATTTGTCTATCAGTCTTTTCTTTTGGAAGAGTCTAAATCCTTATCATTCCGTTCGAGCGCAAGCGATTGACATTGCCACAGAAAAAACAGATTTAGTTAAAGCGACAGGATTTGATATTGCTGCAACTGACACCGTGACTTATTCAATTGTTGGCCTTAATAAAGCGAATCAAGAAATTGGAATTCTAATTCCAAAAAAATCTGGTAAAATTAAAGAAGTTAAATTATCGCAAGGGGTTTCACCAGCAAGCTTAACGACAAAAGATACGAAATCAGTTGTCTTAGCGCTTTACAAAGGGAAACCGGCTTGGGAAGTAAATAATAGCAATGGTTTTAAAGTTTATGACTTTGAGTCAGGAAAAGAGTTGATATGAAAAAAAATTCTGATTTTGTATTAAAAATGGATGAGTCCGTCACTCTTGCTGCGGCAAATCGCGCAAAAGCATTAAAAGCACAAGGGCGAGATATTATTGACCTGACACTTGGTCAGCCAGACTTTCCAACACCAAAAATAATTGGTCAAGCAGCTATTGAAGCAATCGATAATGGCAAGGCGAGCTTTTATACACAAGCTGGTGGACTTCCAGAATTAAAAAATGCAGTTCAACATTATTGGACGCGTTTTTATAATTATGAAATTCAACCAAATGAAATATTGATTACAGCTGGAGCAAAGTTTGCCCTTTATGCTTACTTTATGGCAACTGTTGACCCTGACGATGAGGTAATCATTCCTGCTCCTTACTGGGTTTCTTATGTTGACCAAGTGAAAATGGCTGGAGGAAATCCGGTAATTGTAGAAGCCAAGCAAGAGAATAATTTTAAAGTTACGGTTGAGCAATTAGAAGAAGCAAGAACAAGTAAAAGTAAAATTTTATTACTCAATTCACCTTCTAATCCAACAGGAATGATTTATTCTAAAGAAGAATTAACAGCCATTGGAGAGTGGGCTCTTGCTCATGATTTATTAATTTTGGCAGATGATATTTATCATCGTTTAGTTTATAATGGAGCGGAATTTACAGCAATTTCAAGTCTATCTGATGAAATTCGGAAAAGAACGACAGTGATTAATGGTGTTTCTAAAACATTTGCAATGACTGGTTGGCGGATTGGACTAGCTGTAGGTGATCCAGAAATTATTTCTGCGATGACTAAGATTGCGAGCCAAACGACTTCTAATCCAACTGCTGTCGCTCAATACGCAGCAATAGAAGCTTTTGAAGAAAGAGATAATAGTTTTGAGATAATGCATGCAGCATTTGAAGAACGTTTAAATATCATTTATGGTCAACTTTCTGAGGTTCCAGGATTTGAACTTGTAAAACCAAATGGTGCTTTCTATTTATTCCCGAAAGTGACTAAGGCAATGGCGATGAAAGGCTATAGTGATGTGACTGATTTTACAACTGCTATTCTTGAAGAAGCAGGTGTAGCCTTGGTTACAGGAGCAGGTTTTGGTTCGCCAGAAAATGTGCGCCTGAGCTATGCAACAAGTCTTGAAAATTTAGAAGTTGCAGTGGCACGTTTAAAAGATTGGATGAATGAATGATCGATAAGAAAGAAGCAAAATCGGCCTATAAACTTTCAAAAAAAGTTGGAGCAGTTGTTGCTTATAAGAATCTCGAAACGAATGAACGCTATATTGATATAGCACCAGATTTAGCAGGTGTAAAAAATCGTTTTGAATTTGCCAAAAAAACGGGAATTGGCTTACCTTATGCCATTGAAAAAGCAGCGAAAACAGCTGATTTTGAATTGGAAGTTCTTGAAGAATTAGAAAAAGATGAGCTCCAAACCACTAAAGAATTCAAAGAAGATTTAAAAACTTTAAAAGAAATCTGGCTTGAAAAGTTATAAAAGTATTATTTAAAAATTATAAAATTAAAATATAGAAGGACTTATTTATGAAAGACTTAATTTCAATCATCGACGTCAAAGACCACGTTGGTGAAACAGTAAAAATCGGCGCTTGGGTTGCTGACAAATCAGGTAAAGGGAAACTTCAATTTCTTCAACTTCGCGATGGAACAGCATTTTTCCAAGCTGTTGTTTTCAAACCAAATATGATTGAAAACTTTGGTGAAGAAGAAGGAACAGCTAAATTTGATGAAATTAAACATCTCTCACAAGAAACTTCAGTTTATGTGACAGGTGTCGTTAAAGAAGATTCACGTTCAAAATTTGGTTATGAACTTGATGTGACTGATTTGGAAGTGATTGGTCAATCACATGATTATCCAATTACGCCAAAAGAACACGGCGTTGAATTCCTCCTTGATAACCGCCATTTATGGTTGCGTTCAAAACGTCAAATGGCAATGATGCAAGTGCGTAATGCAATCATCTATGCAAGTTATGATTTCTTTGCGAAAAATGGCTTCATTAAGTTTGATAGTCCAATTCTTTCAGGAAATGCTGCTGAAAACACAACAGAACTCTTTGAAACAGATTATTTTGGTAATTCTGCTTTCTTGTCACAATCAGGACAACTTTATCTTGAAGCTGGAGCAATGGCTCTTGGACGTGTTTTCGACTTTGGACCAGTATTCCGTGCTGAAAAATCAAAAACTCGTCGTCATTTGACAGAATTTTGGATGATGGATGCAGAATATCCATTTGTTACTCATGATGAATCATTGGATATTCAAGAAGCGTATGTGAAAGCTTTGATTCAAGGTGTTTTGGATAATGCTGCTTATGCTCTTGAAACACTTGAACGTGATACAAGCATGTTGCAAAAGTATATTGATACACCTTTCAAACGTGTTTCCTATGATGCTGCTATTGATTTGTTGCAAGCACACGAAAATGATGAAGATACAGATTATGAGCATGTAGAACATGGGGATGACTTCGGTTCGCCTCATGAAACATGGATTTCAAATTACTATGGTGTTCCAACATTTATCGTCAACTATCCTGCAAGTTTTAAAGCTTTCTACATGAAACCAGTCCCTGGTAACCCAGAACGCGTTTTGTGTGCTGACCTTTTGGCTCCAGAAGGCTATGGCGAAATCATTGGTGGTTCAGAACGTGAAACTGATTATGATTTGTTACTTAAGAAAATTGCTGATTTCGGTTTAGATCCTAAAGATTATGATTGGTATTTAGAACTTCGTAAATTTGGTTCAGTTCCTCATGCTGGTTTCGGACTTGGTCTTGAACGTATGGTTACTTTTGTCGCTGGGACAGAACATATTCGTGAAGCAATTCCATTCCCACGTATGATTAACCGTATCCAACCTTAATAAAAATAAAAAACCTCTACTTTAAGAGGTTTTTTTATTATTTTGAAGAGGAAGCGGAAGAAGCTTGGGCTGCAGTAACATCTTCTTTAGTGACTAAGATATTATAGAGTTCACTTTTGTCTGAATTTAGATAAATGTAACGCTCCTTAAAATTAGGAAAAACGGCAGAAAATTGGTTGAATTCTGAGGCCGTAGCTGTGGCTAATTGTTTAGCTACAGCTTCTTTTGTGGCTGTAGGTGTTATTTGGTTTCGATAGGTATAGGTATAAACAATCGTTTGAGGGGCTTCGGCAGTTGCTGTAATATCTGAATAGGTATCTTTGTAAGTTTCCTTCATCGTTGCTACTGTTGGTTGTGTAGCATCAACAGCTTTTTGAAATGAACTATCGATATTTCCTGTAGGAGTTTCAACTTTTGAAGACGAAGAGACTTTGGAAGAAGAAGACGTTGATGATGGGAAAGAGAAAGATGAAGTAGAAGACGAACTACTTTTGTGTGAAGCATCAGATTTTTTAGAGCAGGCCCCTAATGAGAGCAGTGCGAGGGCTAGTGTCGTTGTAATTAATATTTTTTTCATGATACTAGGAGTATAACATTTTTAGTTTGAGTTAAGCAAGTCTTAAATGTGTTTTTTGTGATAAAAAAGTCATATAAGTATAAATTTTTACAATAAACTTATTTATAAAACGGAAAAAATATAAAAATTACATCTTTTTTGTAAATTTGGAGAATGATAGCCTTTGCAAGACTGTGATATAATTAACTTATGAAAAATAAAGAAGAACCTCGGATGAAGTGGTCGGATGATGAATATGAAGCGATGATAGATTTGGCAACAAGGCAGTTAGCTGAGCGAATGGCTGAAAGAGCTTTGATGACTTATGAGATTTATAAATATGATTATCTTGGTTCGCAGTTTGTGGCCGATTTTATTGCAGAGTTTGTCATTAGTGCTTATCGTTCATATTTAATCAAACCAGAAAATCTTGATGAAGAGGTGATGCTTTTATTATTTGTCAACATGGCTTATGAAAATATGCGAGGATTGCCAGATGAAGTGGCACAATACCACAGACTTTTTAGACAACTTTGTGACCTTTATTATGAACAAGGTTGTTTACGTCATGCTCTGATTGACGAAGCAGACTATCAGGAAATGGTTTTGGCAATTTTAGCTGATATTTTTATGGAAGTGAAAATGAGAAAAAAATTTAAAAAGTAATTTTGTAATCTTAAAGGGGAGAAAATGGATTTAGATGCTTACCAAAAAGCAATTATCAAATTTGATTTGAATGAAAAAATAGAGAGTCAAAATAAAGTAGATTTTGCATTTGTGGATAAAGTTTTGGGATTATCTGGTGAAGCAGGTGAAGTGGCTGACAAGGTAAAAAAAGTTATCCGTGACCAAAAGGGAAAGCTGTCAGCCAATGATAAAAAGGCCATCGGTCAGGAGCTTGGTGATATTCTTTGGTATGTAGCAACGAGTGCACGTTATCTAGGAATTTCTCTTGAACAAATTGCGAGTGAAAATATTGAGAAATTAGAGAGTCGATTGAGTCGTGGCAAGATTTCAGGCTCAGGGGATGAGAGATGAAAATATTGATTGTGGCTGGTTTGCCAGATTTTATACCTAATGAAAGTTTTGATAAATATATTGGTGTGGATAGAGGGTCACTATTTTTAGTGGAAAAAGGTTATCAATTGGCTCTAGCAATTGGTGATTTTGATTCTGTCAGTAAAATTGAACTTGAAAAAATTTCTGTCAGTACTGACAGATTGATTAAATTGCCTGCTGAAAAAGATTTGACAGATTTAGAAGCGGCTTTAGATTTTGTTTTAGAGTATTTTGCTGATGCGGAAATTGTAATTGCTGGTGCTTTAGGTGGACGTTTGGACCATTTACTGACCAATGCTTATTTAGCAACACGACCAAAATATCAAGTCCTCGCTCCAAAAATGACTTTAGTTGACCGACAAAATTTGGTGACCTATTTGTTGCCTGGTCAGCATTTACTAAAGAGAAAGCTAACTTACCAATATGTTGGATTTGTTCAAGTAGAAACAAAGGATAGTTTAGCCATTGAAGAAGCAAAATATCCTTTGAAAGCAGAGGATAATTTTAGTCAAATCTATGCTAGTAATGAATTTATCAGTGACCAAATGAAAGTTTCATTCAATCAGGGAATGGTCATTGTAATTTATTCAGGTGATTCGCATAAAAAATAAACAATAAGAGGTTAAGGAGAACGGAAAAAGTATGATTATTGGAGTCATTGGGGCAACATCAAATATTGCAAATAAGGCTTATTTACCAGTTTATGCGAAAATGCAGGCGGACCATCGTTTTATTTTGTATTCTCGTCAGTGGGAAAAAGCTGAAGAAGTTCGCAAACATTATAAATTTGAATATGCGACAGAGGACTTGTCAGCACTAGAAACTGTGGATTTGGTTATTATTCATGCGGCAACTTCCCAACATTTTGAGTTAGCTAAAAGATATTTGTCAGCGGGAGTTCCTGTTTTAATGGATAAACCTGTTTCAGAAAAATTAGCCGAAGTAAAAGAATTGCAAAAAATTGCTGACCAAAATAATACTTTATTTGTCGTCGCTTTTAATCGCAGATTTGCACCACAAACAGCTAAATTAAAAGCTCTCCCAGATAAAAATATGGTGAAAGTAAGTAAAAATTTAGCAAATTCTGCCAGTGAAAAAATTACATTTTTAATGTACGATATTTTTATTCACCCTCTGGACACCTTGATTTATTTGCTAGATGATGAGATTTTAGAAGTCAATTATTCATTAAAGAAGAATCAAGACGGGCAATTAACAAGAGCAATTGTTATGCTAGAAACAGCGACAACGAGTGGAATTGCCACAATGAACTTAGAAGCTGGTGCCTTTACTGAAGAATTTACAGTAGAAAGTCCTAGAGAAAGCCTTCGCTTGTCAGAACTGTGCGAACTTGAAAAATTTACAGGAATTGACCGTCAAAAATTTGGAATAAGTGGTTGGCAAAGTGCGACATACAATCGTGGTTTTGATGAAATTATTTCTGCCATGGTTCTAGCGGTTGAAAAATTTGATGGTCAAAATCGTCAAGAATTACTGACAGAACTTAAACAAGAAAATATTCTAAAATCCCACGAAATCATTGACCAAATGTTAAAATGAAAAGTTACTGACAGAAATATTAGCATATCTGTAAACTGCTAAAGCAGTCACAGCTATCCTATGACAGAAATATTAGACTATCTTAAAAATACTGACAGAGTTAAAAAATTTCTGTCAGTATTTTTTTAGGCTGAGCCTTGCATTATTGTCAATAAAAAAGTATAATTATAAAAAAATTAAGAAAAGGAGTCCGCATGACAACACAACAATCTAAAGTCTTTTATTTTTGGTGCAGATAGTTTGTGTTTATGCAATTGGCGTAGATACAACTTTTGAGTATACTCAAGTTTCTGCGCCGGGATTCAAAGAAGACCGGATAGTAAAAACTATCTGGTCTTTCTTTTTTAATTTTTTTACCCTTTCTTTCGACTCTAAAGTAAAATTAATCGTAAAGACCGACTCCAAGCAGGGTTTTGCTAGATGAATGGAAGGGAACTTATAAAAGAAAGCTTTGCTTTCACACATTAGAAAAGAGGAATTTTATGGAAAATTCTACAGGCTTGAAGTCTTCTTTAAAGACTCGCCACATTGTTATGCTCTCACTTGGGGGAGCGATTGGTTCAGGACTATTTTTAGGTTCTGGAAAAGTCATTGCACAGGCTGGGCCAAGTGTATTACTCTCATACATCTTAGCTGGACTGACACTTTATGTTGTCATGTATGGTGTTGGGAAAATGGTCATCCATCAAGATGAACATAAGGCTGGAATGGCCGGAGTTGTTGCTCCTTTTATTGGGGACCACTGGGCGCATTTTGCGGACTGGGTTTACTGGGCAACTTGGATGGCCGTCCTAATTGCAGAAGAAGCAGGGGTATCAACTTTCCTTGCCATGCTAATTCCTGGAGTGCCATTATGGGTTTTCGCCCTGATTGTAGCAGTTCTTGGAACAGCAATCAATCTCTGGTCAGTTAGAGCTTTTGCCGAAACGGAATATTGGCTTGCATTTATTAAAGTCGCTGTTATTTTAATTTTAATTGCACTCGGAATTTATTTATTAGTTATTAATGATGCTCATCTTGGTTTTGTTGCTGATACCGCTCAAAAAGTATCGACTAAAAGTACAGCACCAAGCTTTGCTCCTAATGGCTTTTCAGGATTTTTAACTTCATTATTGGTTGTTATTTTCTCATTTGGTGGTTCTGAATTGGCAGCAATTACAGTTGCTGAAACGGAAAATCCAAAAGTAGCGATTCCGAGAGCTATTCGAGGTGTTTTAATTCGGATTATTAGTTTTTATGTTATTCCAATCTTTTTATTCTTGCATTTATTACCATGGAGCGAAGTTTTAAATCCAGATGCAGCAAGTCCATTTGCTACAATTTTTGCTCGAGTAGGAATTCCACACGCTGATAAAATCGTTCTCGTAATTATTGTTATTGCAATTTTCTCAGCGGTTAACTCAGCAATTTATGCCACTTCACGCTCACTCTATTCACGCATTCAAGGTTCAAATTCTTATGTGGGTCAAAGATTGGGCAAATTATCTAAAAATCAAGTCCCAACGAATGCGATTTTAGTTTCATCATTTGTTTTGTTTATTGGTGTACTTTTGTCAGCAATTTTGGGTGATGGATTCTGGCAATTTGTGGCTGGTTCGATTTCATTTACGATTTCAATCGTTTGGATTCTCCTTTTAGTTGCTGCTCTTGTTTTATATTTTAAACATAAAGAAGTAACGAATTGGTTTGTTAAATTGGCAACACTCGTTGTGCTTATCGCTTTAACGATTATCTTCATCATGCAAATTGTCACTAATCCATGGACTTTGTCAGTCTTTGCTCTAGTGATTTGCCTCCTTTCTTACTTTACTTACCGAAAGAAAAAAGCATAATAATAAAAAACATTCATTTTAAATGAATGTTTTTCTTTTGTTTGAGCTCTAGGTATTCAATAAACTTTTCTTTGATTAAATCATTTTTGATAAGTGACAATTTTTGCTTGCGAACAAGTTTATGTTTAAACCACCATTCACAAGACATGGCATCATTTTTATTATCAAAATCAACAGAGGCAAGCAGCTTAACTGGCAATCTTGTTTTTGTGTATTTCGCCCCTTTACCAGAGTTATGAGTGGCAAGTCTTTTTTCTAAATCAGTGGTATAGCCACAGTAGAGAGTCTTATCTGAGCATTGTAAAATGTAAGTAAAATATTGGTTCATAAGTTTTTTTCTAAAATAGTGAGAAATTCAAAAGGAGTAAATTCATGAGTAGGCTCCCAAATCTTTTGAAATTGATTGATCATTCCATTGTGAGAAACAATGAGAATATTTTGAGCAGAAGGAAAAAGTTGAGGAAGTTTTTCTAAAAATATTTTAGCACGTTCATGAATAGAAGCAAGAGATTCAATACCTAAAGTAAGATTTTCTTCATTTTCTATATTAAGTTGTGCCCAATCTCGATTTTCTTTTGTTTGATTTTCCAATTTTCCAAGGCCTCGTTCACGTAATAAAGGTTCAAAGAGTAGTAGGGCTCCTATTTTATTAGAAATTATCATTGCAGTTTCCTTAGCACCTTGTAAATCTGATGATAAAATCAAGTCAAATTTTACTGACGAAAGTTTGTCAGCTAAAATTTCGGACTGTTGAATTCCTGTGCCAGTGAGAGGACTGTTCAACCAACCCGTCAGCAAATTTTGCTGATTATTTTGCGTTTCACCATGTCTTACTAAATATAATTTCATAGTCAGATTATACCATTTAACGTAGCCAAAGTTAAGAGCTAGCTTGCCATTCGTGGTATAATAAGAGTATGATTACTTCACTTACGATTCTTTCAAGTCTTGCAATAATTGTAACCGCAGTTATTGCTTTTGCGGAATATCAAGCTGGAAAAAGACGTCATTCAACCACTCTATCTATCGAAATGCTTCATAAGCAAAAAGACGATTTTATTAAATGGTTTTATGATTATCTTCATATCTCACAAGTGTTGATGCGAGTAACAATTCAACTTAACATGGACCGCTTAGAACAACGTCATTTTGAAAGTACAAATGACTCTAGTAATCAGCGACGCATTATTCGTATTAATGAGAATACGATGTCAAGAGATCGTAATGCAGCAGATTTAAATTATCAAATGATGCTTTTAAATCTGGTGATTGATGACCGTAAGCCTTATTTTGAAAATACTCAGATCAAGGTCCGCTCAAATTTTGAAACATTGATGCATGACATCAATGAATTTACAAGAAAAATTCATATAGAATATGATGAAAAAATGAAAGAAACGGATGATGCAGGTTGCCGTTCCATTATGAATGAAGCTCGAAAGATGGCTAGAAATACGATGGAAACTATCGAAAAATCTAACCATGAAATGGGTGAGCAAGTCAAACATGATATTCAAGCACTCGAAGATGAAGTAGAACATTATTTTAAAAAATAAAAAAACATGAATATACACCTTCACTATGGAGAAGACACCAATATCTGCAATCAAAACAAAATAATAAAAGGAAAATAAATGCCACAAGATAAAATAGTAATACATGGTGCACGTGAGCACAATTTAAAAAATATAGATGTTGAAATTCCAAGAGATAAATTAGTTGTTGTTACTGGGGTTTCAGGGTCTGGGAAATCATCTCTGGCCTTTGAAACTTTATATGCAGAAGGTCAACGTCGATATGTTGAATCTTTGTCAGCTTATGCCAGACAGTTTTTAGGAAATATGGATAAACCAGATGTTGATTCAATTGATGGTTTGTCGCCAGCAATCTCTATTGACCAAAAAACAACTTCTAAAAATCCTCGTTCAACAGTCGGGACGGTTACGGAAATTAATGACTATTTGCGTCTATTATACGCCCGTGTTGGGACGCCATATTGTGTGAATGGTCATGGAAAAATTTCGGCACAGTCAGTTGAAGAAATTGTTGAACAAATTCTTGAACTCCCTGAAAAAACACGTTTACAAATTCTCGCTCCTGTCGTACGTACCAAAAAAGGGACTCATGTTAAAATGTTTGAGCGTATCCAAAAAGATGGTTATGTTCGTGTTCGTGTTGATGGCGAAGTTTATGATATTTCAGAAGTTCCAGAACTTGATAAAAATAAAAAGCACAACATTGAAATTGTTATTGACCGGATTGTTGTAAAAGAAGGAATTCGTTCGCGTCTTTTTGACTCTGTAGAGGCTGCGCTTCATCAGGCTGAGGGTTATGTTATTGTTGATAAAATGGATGGTTCAGAGCTTTTATTTAGTGAATTTTATGCCTGTCCAGTTTGTGGATTTACCGTTCCAGAACTTGAACCACGCCTTTTCTCATTCAATGCTCCTTTTGGCTCATGCCCAGATTGTGATGGTTTAGGTGTTAAATTGGAACCCGATGTCGATTTATTGATTCCTGATACAAGCAAAACACTCCGTGAGGGAGCAATTATCTATTGGTATGGGAAAGCCTCAACTTATTACCCTGCTCTTTTAGAGCAAGCAATGGAGCAATTCGGCATTGATTTAGATAGGCCTTGGGAAAAACTGTCAGAAAAAGAACAACAAATTGTTTTATATGGAAATGGAGATAAACTTTTCCATTTTCTGCACGAAGGAGATTTTGGATTACGTGACCAAGATATGACCTTTGTTGGGGTCATTCCTAATCTTTGGCGTCGTTATCGTTCAGGAATGAGCGAGTCAGCTAGAGAAATGGCGCGTTCTTACATGACTGAATTGACTTGTACGACTTGTCATGGTTATCGTTTAAATGATCAAGCACTTTCTGTTAAAGTGGGAGAGAAAAATATTGCTGAATTTTCAATTCTGTCAATTGGCGATACGCTTGATTATGTGAAAAGTTTAGTTCTTTCTGCAAATAATGAAATTATCGCAAAACCTATTTTGAAAGAAATTAAAGACCGTTTGACTTTCTTGAAAAATGTTGGTTTGGATTATCTTACGCTATCTCGTTCAAGCGGAACACTCTCTGGTGGAGAGTCACAACGTATTCGTTTAGCGACACAGATTGGTTCAAATTTATCAGGCGTTTTGTATATTTTGGATGAACCCTCCATTGGTTTACATCAAAGAGATAATGACAGACTGATTGAGTCTTTACAAAAGATGCGTGATTTGGGGAATACCTTAATTGTCGTTGAACATGATGAGGACACGATGATGGCAGCCGATTGGCTTATTGATGTTGGGCCTGGGGCAGGTGATTTAGGAGGTGAAATTATTGCCTCTGGAACACCAAAACAAGTCATGAAAAATAAAAAATCACTGACAGGGCAATATTTGTCAGGAAAAAGAGCCATTCCAGTTCCTGAAAAACGTCGAGCCATTGATAAGAAAAAAATGGTTAAGATTACAGGTGCAAGTGAGAACAACTTGCAAAACCTTGATGTTGAGTTTCCAATGGGAGTTATGACGGCTGTAACTGGGGTTTCTGGTTCTGGTAAATCAACTTTAGTTAACAGTATTTTAAAGAAATCATTAGCTCAAAAATTGAATCATAACTCAGAGAAACCTGGTAAGCATAAAAAAATTACTGGTTATGAAGGAATTGAGCGTTTGATTGATATTGACCAAAGTCCAATTGGTCGAACTCCACGTTCAAATCCGGCTACTTATACCAGCGTCTTTGATGACATTCGTGATTTATTTGCCAATACAAATGAAGCAAAAATTCGTGGTTATAAAAAAGGACGTTTCTCATTTAATGTTAAAGGTGGACGTTGTGAAGCCTGTTCTGGTGATGGAATCATCAAAATTGAAATGCATTTCTTGCCGGATGTTTATGTTCCATGTGAAGTTTGCCATGGCAGACGTTACAATTCAGAAACTTTAGAAGTTCATTATAAAGGGAAGAATATTTCGGAAGTACTCGATATGCGCGTGTCTGATGGCTTGGAATTCTTCCGTCATATTCCAAAAATTGAACGTAAACTCCAAACGATTGTTGATGTAGGTTTGGGATATGTGACGCTTGGACAATCAGCGACTACTTTATCAGGTGGGGAAGCTCAACGGATGAAATTAGCTTCTGAATTACAAAAACGTTCAAATGGTAAAGCTTTTTATATCTTGGATGAACCAACAACTGGTTTGCACAGTGAAGATATTGCGACCCTGATTCAAGTATTAGACCGTTTGGTTGAACAAGGAAATACAATTGTTGTCATTGAACATAATTTGGACGTTATTAAAACAGCAGATTACATCATCGACTTAGGTCCAGAAGGTGGTGCTGGTGGTGGAACAATTCTTGCTAAAGGAAGACCAGAAGAAGTTGCAAAAGTTGCTGACAGCTATACTGGTCAGTATTTGAAAGCAAAATTGGAAAAATAGGACTGATGGAAATTTAGACTTGTAATTAAAAGACTTGTCAGTAAGTGTAGAGGGTTGATAAAACTGTTAGCTTGTTCATCTGTAATTAAAATACTTAGTTCAATAATCGAATTGACAGAACTGCCTAAAAAATGTTTCGCCTTTGGTCGCATTTGATAGAACTATCAGCTTCACTGTCAGTTCCTTTATTCACCGATAAAATGCTTCCTCCGGTCGCATTATTAATGATAGAACTGTCAGCTTCACTGTCAGTTCCTTTATTCACCGATAAAATGCTTCCTTCGGTCGCATTTTACTGACAGTATTTATCTTAGAAATATTTATCAGATAAGCTTTCTGTCAGTAAATTTTACAATAAAAAGCGTAATCTATAAACTTAGATTACGCTTTTGAGGAAAGAAAATGGATAAATTTAAGGAAATTTTTGAAGCGATTAAAGCTGACCCACAGAACAAAAAATATACAAAAGATGGGATAGAGCCTCTTTATTCTGTCCATAAAGAAGCAAAGATTTGTATTATTGGTCAGGCGCCAGGCATTCGAGCACAAGAATCAAGACTCTTTTGGAATGATCCGTCAGGGGACCGCCTGCGTGATTGGCTTGGAATTGACCGAACCACTTTTTATGAGTCAAATAAAATATCTATTATGCCTTTAGATTTTTATTTTCCTGGAAAAGGAAAATCAGGTGATCTTCCACCTCGGGCAGGTTTTGCTCAAAAATGGCATAAAGCACTTTTAGAAGAAATGCCTGAGATTGAACTTTTTATTCTAGTAGGTTCTTATGCCATAAAGTATTATTTAAATTTAAAATCATCAGCAAAAACAACAGAAGTGATTCATGATTTTGAAGCCTACTTACCAAAATATTTTCCGCTTGTTCATCCCAGCCCACGAAATAATATGTGGTTAGCCAAAAATCCGTGGTTTGAGCCTGAACTTTTACCAGAACTAAAAAAAAGAGTTGCTCAATTAATGAAATAAGCTACTGACAAGAATAAATAACGATAAAAAGTTACTAACAAGACTGTTAATAACTTTTTTCATGGCTTGGCCTTCAATTAATGAATTGTTCTTTCCATTTGAATATGTTGAATACCAGCTTCTTCAAAAACTTGCCCTACCTCATTAAAGCCGTGTTTGCTATATAAACCTTTGGCAGAAAGTTGCGCGTGAAGCTCCAATTTATTTAATCTGTTTTCTTTGGCAAATTCAATTAAACGATTGATTAGAAGAGTTGCATAACCATGACCTCTTGCTTCTTTTAAAATAGCCATTCGTTGAATTAGCGCTGTTTTATCATCTAAATCAGCAAGCAAACGAACGGTACCTTTGGCAAGACCATCGTCATAAAGAACAAAATGAACAGAAGAGGCCTCTTCAAGAGCGTTTCCAACTTCAAGTTCATAAGGAACGCCTTGTTCTTTTACAAAAACTTGATTACGAATCCGTAAAGCATCAAAATAAATATCAGACATAGTATCACGAGTTACTCTAATTTCCATAATTTCTCCTAAAGATTAGTTTGCTTAAAAGCCTTGGATTTATTATAATATAAATAGTCTAAAAATAGCAGAAATAAGTTATTTAAAATAACAATTATTCAATCATTTATTTTAAGAAAGACAAAAATATATTAAATAAAGGAAATTTATGTTCAAAAATAGTAAATTATTCTTCTGGACAGTGGAAATATTAGCCGTTACTTTGTTAATCTTTCTCTTGTCTCAGATTGATTTTGTATTTCAACCCATTAAAACATTGTTGACACTCTTATTTGTCCCATTTATTATTGCAGGTTTTTTATATTATGTTTTTAATCCTGTTGTTACTTTCATGGAAGAGAAGTTAAGAATAAAAAAGGTATTAGGAATTTTTATTGTTCTTTTATTAATCTTAGGAATGATTATTTTTGCAATTGCCTCAGTCATTCCAAGCTTAATTTCACAGTTGACAAGTCTAATTAATGCAACTGGGAAAGCTTATCCACAAGTTAGGGCTTGGATTGAAGGGCTTCAACATAATCCACGATTCGCTCAAATCTACGACCAACTTGATGTTAATAGTCTTGTTGAGAAATTAAATCTTTCGTATACTGATATTTTGCACAATTTGCTTAATAGTATCACGGTTAGTGTTGGAAGTATCGTTGGTATCATTACAAGCATTGTTATGGTAATGATTTTGGTACCAATCTTACTTTACTATATGCTTAAAGATGGTGAAAAGATTATTCCGTTTTTGAAGGAAAATGTTTTGACCGAAGATAGATTGAATATCTTTGAACTTCTTGAAAATATGAATCATACGATTTCACGTTATATTTCAGGAGTTGCGCTTGATGCCTTGCTTGTCTTTATTGTCGTCTTTATTGGTTACATGGTTCTTGGAATTCCTTATGCCTTTCTTTTCGCACTCTTTGCTGGAGTAACAAATCTCATTCCTTATGCGGGTCCATATATTGGTGTTTTACCGATGATAGTAACGGTGGCCTTTAATCGACCAGTAACAGCACTTATTGCCGTTATCTATGTCCTTGTTTTGCAACAGCTTGATGGTAATCTGGTTTATCCTAAAATTGTGGGGTCAGCTGTTAAAGTTCATCCAGTAACCGTTATGATTCTCATGTTAATTTCTGGAAGTTTGTATGGAATTCTAGGAATGATTATCGCTGTTCCTGCTTATTGCTTAGTCAAAGAGATTGTTAAATTTGCCAATAGCCTTTATAATAATCATAAAGCCGAACAAAGAAAAATTATTTCAAAATGAGAACAAAAATATGATATAATAATTCTATCTAAATTGTTAACTCTCATTTTCAGTAAATTTGAGTTGGCAAAGTTTTGAGTGTTAAAATAAACACTATAATATTTTTCTCAAGGAGCACTAATGTCAAACCCTGATCCCGAGAGTGTATCGATACTCTTGCAGATTCTTTTACTTATTTTTTTAACAGCTTTAAATGCCTTCTTTTCAGCCAGTGAGATGGCCATGGTCAGTCTCAGCCGGACGAAAGTAGAACAAAAGGCTAGCGAAGGTGATAAGAAATATATCAACCTTGTTAATATCCTTAATCAACCAAGTAATTTCCTCTCAACGATTCAAATTGGGATTACTTTGATTAATATTTTAGCGGGGGCTAGTTTGGCCGAAGCCTTATCTTCACGTTTAGCTCCACTGTTAGGTGGAACAGCTCTAGCTAAAACTTTGGCTCAAATTATTGTTTTAGCTGTCTTAACCTATGTCTCTCTCGTATTTGGTGAACTTTATCCGAAGCGAATTGCCCAAAACCTTAAAGAAAAACTGGCCCTAAGAGTCGCACCACCTATCCAATTTTTGGGAAAAGTGATGAAACCTTTCGTTTGGTTCTTGGCAAGTTCAACAAATTTCTTAAGCCGATTGACTCCAATGAAATTTGATGATTTGGATGAAGGGATGACTCGAGATGAGATTGAGTATTTACTCAATACAAATGATGAAGCACTTGACGCTAATGAGCGTGAAATGATTACTGGGGTGTTCAGCTTAGACGAGTTGGTTGCGCGTGAAATCATGGTTCCAAGAACGGATGCTTTCATGATTGATATTAATGATGATTCACGTGAAAATATTACCGCTATTCTAAGTGAAACTTATTCACGGGTACCAGTTTATGATGATGATAAAGATAATATTCTGGGAATTTTACATGTGAAAAAACTTTTAAGATATTCTTTTGACCATGGTTTTGATGATATTGACTTACGAGAAATTCTTCAAGAACCTTTGTTTGTTCCTGAAACAATCTTTGTTGATGACTTAATGCGTCAAATGCGTAAAACTCAGAATCAAATGGCTGTATTATTAAACGAATATGGTGGTGTTGAAGGCGTAGTTACCTTAGAAGATTTACTAGAAGAAATCGTTGGTGAAATTGATGACGAAACCGATATTGCTGAAGAAGAAGTCTTCAAAATCGGTGAAAATCTCTATGTTGTCCAAGGGAAAATGACTTTGAATGACTTCAATGAAGAATTTGATACACATCTTGAAAGCAATGACGTTGATACAATTGCAGGTTATTTCTTAGCGACAACTGGTAAAATTCCAGCTAAAGGACAACAAATTGTCTGCAAAGTAGATAATGATGAAGATCATTTTTCACTGACAAGTTTAGAAGTCTCTGGAAAACGTGTGGTTAAACTTCGTGTTGAATTTGATGTCGAACCAGAAGAAACAGAAATTAAAAAAAATTACTGACAGAAATTCTGTCAGTTTTTTTATAGAATAAAACTGATAATTATTTAGATAAGCCCTTACATCTAGGTACTGACAAGAAATAATTTACTAAAAATTTTTACTGACAGAGCCCTTGTCATTAACTTTTACTGACAGAATTTGATTTGATAAAATCAATGAATTGCGGTATGATAGGGGTGTGAAATAGTGTTTTGAATTGGAGAAGATGATGTCAGAGAATATAGATGAACTTAAAAAAGTTACTGGACTGATTCATTCAACTGAATCTTTTGGTTCTGTTGATGGCCCTGGGGTCCGTTTTATTATTTTCATGCAAGGCTGTCGGATGCGTTGCAAATATTGTCACAACCCTGATACTTGGGCATTAAAGTCAGATAAAGCGACAGAGCGTACCGTAGAAGATGTCATGGATGAGGCACTTCGTTTTAGAGGTTTTTGGGGAGAGAAAGGTGGAATTACCGTTTCTGGTGGTGAGGCGCTCCTTCAAATTGACTTTGTATTAGCTCTTTTCAAATATGCAAAATCTCTCGGTATTCATACAACACTTGATACAGCGGCTCAACCATATTTGACTGATAAATATGTAACCGAAAAAATTGATGAGTTACTAGATTATACCGACTTAGTATTATTAGACATTAAAGAAATAAATCCAGAACGACACAAAGAATTGACAGCTAATAAAAACGATAATATTTTAGCTTTTGCACAGTATTTATCAGACCGTGGTAATGCAATGTGGGTTCGTCACGTTCTTGTTCCTGGTGAAAGTGATTTTGATGAAGATTTAGTTCAATTAGGTGAATTTGTAAAAACTTTAAAAAATGTCTTGAAATTTGAAATTTTACCCTACCATACAATGGGTGAATTTAAATGGCGTGAATTAGGTTGGAAATATCCGCTTGAAGGTGTGAA
Source organism: Lactococcus sp. FSL K6-0773 (assembly GCF_038006485.1). Lineage (NCBI taxonomy): Bacteria > Bacillati > Bacillota > Bacilli > Lactobacillales > Streptococcaceae > Lactococcus > Lactococcus sp. FSL K6-0773. The sequence continues at coordinate 2,409,403 of NZ_JBBOVF010000001.1, forward strand.
ACCTCCAACAAAAGATCGTGTTCATAATGCTAAAGAAATCATGAATACAGAATCTTATCAAGATTACTTAGAACGTATAAGATAAAAAATAAAAATGAATTTGAAGTTATTCAGATTCATTTTTTTGTTACAAAACGAACAATCAAATAAAATCAGTCCTAAATGAAAATGAAAATGTGCTTAATCAGCCATTTTTTGGTATAATTTAAGGGATGATAGCCCAAATAATTTTTAGTTAAAACTAGAAGTTTAAGTGGGAAATTAAAATTTTTAAAATGAGGTAAAAAAATGTCTGATAAAATACTTGTTTTTGGTCATCAAAAACCTGATACTGACGCTATCGGCTCATCATATGGATTTTCATATTTGAGCAACCACCGTCCAAATGGTGCCCTTAACACTGAAGTAGTTGCCCTTGGAACTCCAAATGAAGAAACACAATTCGTATTGGACTACTTTGGCGTGAAAGCTCCACGTGTAGTAAAATCAGCAAAAGAAGAGGGTGTGGATACAGTAATTTTGACTGACCACAATGAGTTCCAACAATCAATCTCTGATATTGAAGACTTAACAATTTATGGTGTAGTTGACCATCACCGTGTGGCTAACTTTAATACAGCAGCTCCTTTGTTTATGACTGTTGAACCTGTTGGTTCTGCGTCATCAATTGTTTACCGTAAATTCCTTGAAGCAAATGTTGAAATCCCTAAAGAAGTTGCTGGACTTTTACTTTCAGGTTTGATTTCAGATACTTTGCTTTTGAAATCTCCAACGACTCATGTAACAGACCATAAAGTTGCTAAAGAACTTGCTGAAATTGCTGGTGTTAACCTTGAAGAATATGGACTTGCAATGCTCAAAGCTGGAACAAATTTATCTACTAAAACAGCAGAAGAATTGATTGATATTGATGCAAAAACTTTTGAATTGAATGGTTCAAATGTTCGTATTGCACAAGTTAATACAGTTGATATTCCAGAAGTTTTAGAACGTCTTTCAGATATTAAAGCAGCTATTAATGCTTCAATGACAGCAAATGGATACGATGACTTTGTCTTTATGATTACTGACATTGTTAACTCAAACTCTGAAATCATTGCTTTGGGTGCACATCCAGAAAAATCAGAAGCAGCTTTCAACTTTACACTTGCAGATGACCACGCCTTCCTTGCTGGTGCTGTTTCACGTAAAAAACAAGTTGTTCCACAATTGACTGAAAGCTTCAATAAATAATGACTATTAAAATCTATAATGAAAATCGGCTGACAAGTCAGCCCTTTTTTAAAGATTTGATAGAATATTTAGCACAACATGATGAAGTCATGCTCAGACAGATTCATAAAGATTTTGCTGACGTAAAAAATATTGACCGGCAAATTGACTCATTTATTGCTGCTGGGTTAATCTTACGTTCTGATAAACGTTATTCGCTGGGCTTTCATGTTTTTAATGACAGTGAGTTTGATTGGGAAACTTTAAAAGATAAAATTGCTGAACCACAGAAAAACATCTACGAATCTCCAATTTTTATTGAAAAGGAGTCACGGATTGAAAGGCTATTATCCCAAAGTATACTTTATCAATCTTTGACTAATCAAACGAATCAAGTTATCTTGAATTTCATGACATCTTTTTCTTACAAAGAATATCCACAGAATACTGGAATTCCACAATCACTTGCCAATTATTTTGATAAAGTGGCCAAAAATTTACCTTTAACTCCGCTTGAAACAGAGGTTTATCAAATGATTGGCGATGTTGACCCAGAATATGCACTTAAGTATATGACTACTTTTCTTTTGAAATTTATGCGTAAAGAAGTTGTCAAATCTAAGTCGGATATTTTTGTCAATGTGCTGGAGAAATACAAGTATATTGAAAAAATTTCGGAAAAAGAATACAAATGTCTTTTGAAATTTTCAGAACAAGTGATTCCAGAGCAGAAATATGCTGATGCTAAATCTTTCATTATTGCTCAAATTCAACAAACCACAGCTATTGAGCCGTTCATCTCACTTGGAGACAAATAGGCTATTAGAATAAATTTAAGGAGAACAAATGAAGTACGAAAAACTGTTACCACGTTTTCTTGAATATGTTAAAGTAAATACACGTTCAGATGAAAACAGCACAACAACACCTTCAACTCAAGCGCTCGTAGAATTTGCCCACAAAATGGGTGAAGATATGAAAGCCCTTGGTCTCAAAGATGTTCATTATCTTGAATCAAATGGTTATGTTATCGGTACAATTCCTGCAAATACAGATAAAAAAGTGCGCAAAATTGGACTTTTAGCTCACTTGGATACTGCTGATTTCAACGCAGAGGGTGTTAACCCACAAATTTTGGAAAATTATGATGGTGAATCTGTGATTAAACTTGGTGATACTGAGTTTACACTTGATCCAAAAGATTTCCCAAATCTAAAAAACTACAAAGGGCAAACTTTAGTTCATACTGACGGAACAACTTTGCTTGGTTCAGATGATAAATCTGGTGTAGCTGAAATCATGACTTTAGCTGACTATCTATTGAATATTAATCCTGATTTTGAACACGGTGAAATTCGTGTTGGATTTGGTCCTGATGAAGAAATTGGTGTAGGTGCTGATAAATTTGACGTAGCTGACTTTGATGTTGACTTTGCTTACACTGTAGATGGTGGACCACTTGGAGAACTTCAATATGAAACTTTCTCAGCAGCTGGTGCAGTGATTGAGTTCCAAGGTAAAAATGTTCACCCAGGGACAGCAAAAAATACAATGGTTAATGCATTGCAATTAGCAATTGACTACCACAATGCACTTCCAGAATTTGATCGTCCTGAAAAAACCGAAGGCCGTGAAGGTTTCTTCCATCTTTTAAAACTTGATGGTACACCAGAAGAAGCAAGAGCTCAATATATCATTCGTGACCATGAAGAAGGTAAATTCAACGAACGTAAAGCTTTGATGCAAGAGATTGCAGATAAAATGAATGCTGAACTTGGTCAAAACCGTGTGAAACCAGTTATTAAAGACCAATACTACAACATGGCTCAAATCATTGAAAAAGATATGTCAATTATTGATATTGCTAAAAAAGCAATGGAAAATCTTGATATTGTCCCAATTATTGAACCAATTCGTGGTGGAACTGATGGGTCTAAAATTTCATTTATGGGACTTCCAACACCAAACCTTTTTGCAGGTGGTGAAAACATGCACGGACGTTTTGAATTTGTTTCTGTACAAACAATGGAAAAAGCTGTAGATACTTTGCTTGAAATCATTCGTTTGAACAATGAAGTAGTAAAATAAAAGAAAAAGAGAGAGTAATTAGTTTTTAAACTCGATAATAAAAGAACAAGTCGCCCAAGAAGGTTTTTGATTAAAAATCTTCATGAGCGGCTTGCTTTGCGCTTGTCTTATAATTTTCAGACTAATTGCTACTTTTCGATAACTTTCTGCTACTGTATAAAATATTATTCTGTTTCTAAATATTTTACTGACAACTTTGTTAGTAAAATTGAGCTATTATTCAAGACTTTAAAAATAAAATTGACTGATTATAAGTCAATTAATGTAAAAGGAAAGATTATGTCACAAAACACAAAAGGTAAACTCTCACTCGTAGGACTCTCGTTGATGATATTTACGACAGTCTTTGGTTTTGGGAATATCCCTGTCGCTTTCTACCAAATGGGTTACGGCGCCATTCCTTGGTATATTATTGGAGCCCTGCTCTTTTTCCTCCCTTTTGCCTTTATGGTAACGGAAATGGGTTCAGCATTTAAAGATGAAAAAGGAGGAATTTATTCATGGATGAGTGAGGCAGTTAACCCTACCTTCGCCTTCGTTGGAACATTCATGTGGTATGCTTCTTATGTTATCTGGATGGTAAGTGTTGCCAATAAAATTTTGATTCCAATGGTCAATTTGATTTTTGGTAACTCAACACACACCCCTTCATTACTTTGGATTTCAATTGCAGCTGTAGTTTGGATGGCATTGATTACCTTTATGGTCTCAAAAGGTGTGGAAACCATTAAAAAATTCACCTCTATTGCGGGGGTTGCCGTTCTTTCACTCAATGTTATATTAATTCTTGGTGCTGTTCTTGTACTTGTTGTTAATGGTCATCCAGCAACACCAATTAACCTTGCTGCTTTTACTTCATCTCCTAATCCAACTTTTGATGGTAGTATTGTTGCCTTTATTGCCTTTCTTGTTTTTGCCATTTTTGCTTATGGTGGGGTTGAATCAATTGCTGGTTTAGTTGACCAAACTCATGAGCCTGAGAAAAACTTCCCACGAGGAATCATCACGTCAGCACTTATTATTGCTGTTGGTTATGCTGTTGCCATTCTTAGTGTTGGTTTCTTTGTTGATTATTCACAATGGATTCCAGCCATTAAAGATGGATCAATGAACCTTGGGACTGTTCCTTACATGCTTTTGCAAAACCTTGGTGAAGCGGTTGGTCATGCACTTGGACTTTCTACTTCCGGAGCAGATATGCTTGGTGGTATTTTAGCCCGCTATATTGGTCTTTCTATGCTTCTTGCTTACATGGGTGCCTTCTTTACCTTGACTTATAGTCCAATCAAACAGTTGATTACTGGTACACCAGAAAAACTTTGGCCTGGTAAATTAGGAAAACTTGATGAAGAAGGAATGCCAAAATTTGCAATGTGGATTCAATTTGCAATTGTTACCTTAATTATTTTTTTGAATTTCTTGACTTCACAAGGTGGAGCAAGTCAATTCTTCCTCATTTTGACTTATATGGCTAATGTTTCTATGACTTTGCCTTATCTCTTCATCGTTATTGCTTTCTGGTACTTCAAGAAGAATAAAAATATTGTTAAACCAATTGAATTCTTTAAATCAAATTTTGTTGTGAACTTCTTGACAATTTTAGTCTTGGTTGTTGTTGGTGGGGCTAACTTCTTCACAATTATTCAACCAATTGTGAATTATGTTCAATTACCAGCTGTTGACCAAACTGGTAAAGCATTATCTGAAATGTTGACATCATTTATTTCAATGATTGGTGGGCCACTTATCTTTGGTGTAATTGCCTACTTCATGATGCGCAACTATAGAAAGAAAAATAACTTGTAATAAAATTATTTTAAAAAAATAAAAGCTGAGTTTGCTCAGCTTTTTTTATATTCAGATATTTTGTCGATAAAAAGCCTTCCATATTTTTTGAGTTTAACAGGTCCGACACCAGAAATTTGTAAAAATTGACTTTGACTATCCGGCAGAACTTGAGCCATTTCTTTAAGGGCACTATCAGAAAAAATCATGAAAGGAGGGACGCCTTCTTCCTTGGCTAGTTCAAGTCGAAGTGCACGAATACTTGCAAAACATTCTTCATCAAAATGATGAGAAATTTTTGTTTTCGATTCAATAATTAGGCTAGCTTTGCGATAAACTTTTATTTGTCCTTTGAGGACTTTTAATCCTTGGGCTGAAAGAAGGAGAAGTGGGAATTTACCTGATGTAATGTTTAAATAACTTTCAGCAGATAGAAAATCGATTAATTCACCCACGGTCTTTTGGGAATGGTTTTTCATAATTCCAAAAGTCGATAGAGATTCAAAATTCCATTTGGCAATATTTTTATTTTTAGAACCAATCAAAACTTGTGCTACGGCCGTCTTACCAAAACGTTCACCCATTCGGACGACACAAGATAGGACTTTTTGAGCATCAATTGTAATATCGAGAAGCTCTCTTTCATCAAGACAATTACTACATTTTTTACAATCTTCACCTTCATCACCAAAATATTGCAAGATATAGCGTTGTAAACAGGTTTCGGCACTTGTGTATGCTTGCATTTGTCGAAGCTTTTCGTATTCATGTTCCTTGTGCGCTTCATCACCTTCACTTTGCTCAATCAAGAAATTACGAATTCGTAAATCATTTGGTGAAAAAAGGAGGTTAGCATCAGATTCAAGCCCGTCCCGTCCTGCTCGCCCAGCTTCTTGATAATAACTTTCAATTGTTGCGGGAAGGGCATAATGAATCACAAATCGAACATTTGGTTTATTGATTCCCATGCCAAAAGCATTAGTGGCAACCATTATCGGTACTTCGTCAAAGAGAAAAAGTTCTTGATTTATTTGACGTTCCTGTTCGCTCAGTCCAGCATGGTAACGAACGGATTTGAAATGATTATGGTTGAGCCATTCACAAATTTCTTCAACTTCTTTACGAGTGCTGGCATAGATAATTCCAGCAGCCTCACTTTCTTGATTTTTAAGATAATTTTTAAGAAAAGTTCTCTTATCCATCCCTTTGACTACTTCAAAACGTAAGTTTTCTCTAAGAAAACCGGTTTTAATAGTATGACTGGGGGAAATTGAAAGAAGTTTTTGAATATCATCTGCAACTTTTGGTGTCGCAGTAGCCGTAAGGGCTAAGACGGTAGGATTTGTTGGTAAATATTGGAGATGAGAGGCAAAATCGACATAACTGGGTCTGAAATCGTGCCCCCATTGTGAAATGCAGTGTGCTTCGTCTATGGCAACTAAATCAATTGGAAGTTTTTGTAAAAAGGCATTGAAATAGTCTAATGAAAAACGCTCTGGTGCTACAAAAAGAAGCTTGATTTCGCCATTTTCAACCTGTCGCATTCTTTGATAAGATTCGGAATCCTCTAAGGTAGAGTTAATAAATGTTGCTGGAATTCCGGCAATATTCAGCTGGTCGACTTGATCTTTCATCAAGCTAATAAGTGGGGAGATTACGAGAGTAAGCCCTGGTTGAATAAGAGCTGGTAACTGATAGCAGATTGATTTTCCAGCTCCTGTGGGTAAAATACCAAGAGTGGCTTGTCCATCTAGGACTTGTTCAATAATTTGTTTCTGACCATTTCGGAAATTGTCATAACCAAAAATTTCTTTTAATTTAGCTTCTAAATTCATTCTTACTATATTATACGTAAAAGAAGAAAAAAAATCACAAATGACTCATAAAAATTGATAACGAATGGTTCAAAGATTACATTAAAAGAACTAAGATGTTTTTGTTACTTTAAATGATACAAAATGAAGTGAAAAGTGATATAATAAAACAAAAGAATGCGTTTACAAAATTTTATATATAGAGGAGACTTTCTTATGAAAGCAGCAGTAGTAAGACACAATCCAGATGGTTATGCGGACCTTGTTGAAAAGGAACTTCGAGCAATCAAACCTAATGAAGCTTTGCTTGACATGGAGTATTGTGGAGTCTGTCATACCGATTTGCACGTTGCAGCAGGTGATTATGGCAACAAAGCAGGGACTGTTCTTGGTCATGAAGGAATTGGAATTGTCAAAGAAATTGGAACTGATGTAAGCTCGCTTCAAGTTGGTGATCGGGTTTCAGTGGCTTGGTTCTTTGAAGGATGTGGTCACTGTGAATACTGTGTATCTGGTAATGAAACTTTTTGTCGAGAAGTTAAAAATGCAGGATATTCAGTTGATGGCGGAATGGCTGAAGAAGCAATTGTTGTTGCCGATTATGCTGTCAAAGTTCCTGACGGACTTGACCCAATTGAAGCTAGCTCAATTACTTGTGCTGGAGTAACAACTTACAAAGCAATCAAAGTATCAGGAGTAAAACCTGGTGATTGGCAAGTAATTTTTGGTGCTGGAGGACTTGGAAATTTAGCAATTCAATATGCTAAAAATGTTTTTGGAGCAAAAGTAATTGCTGTTGATATTAATCAAGATAAATTAAATTTAGCTAAAAAAATTGGAGCTGATGTGATTATCAATTCTGGTGATGTAAATCCAGTTGATGAAATTAAAAAAATAACTGGCGGCTTAGGAGCACAAAGTGCAATAGTTTGTGCTGTTGCAAGGATTGCTTTTGAACAAGCGGTTGCTTCTTTGAAACCTATGGGCAAAATGGTTGCTGTGGCACTTCCCAATACTGAGATGACTTTATCAGTTCCAACAGTTGTTTTTGACGGAGTGGAGGTTGCAGGTTCACTTGTCGGAACAAGACTTGACTTGGCAGAAGCTTTTCAATTTGGAGCAGAGGGTAAGGTAAAACCAATTGTTGCGACACGCAAACTGGAAGAAATCAATGATATTATTGATGAAATGAAGGCAGGAAAAATTGAAGGCCGAATGGTCATTGATTTTACTAAATAAATATAAAAGAGGCGATGCAGATGAATTCAAAAAATTTGGTCAATTACTCAAGTGATGAATTTAACAATCTTTCGCAATTTCAACAAGAAGAAATTACAAACAATTTTAAAGAAGCTATTTTGTACAAAATGAAAGAAAAAAATTTGCATATCGATGAGGTAAGTGAAAAAGCTGGCTATTCTTCACGGAATCTTTCAGCATTACTTTATTCGGATACTGTAAGTTATGAAACTCATGCGGAATTACAAAGAATTCTTGCTGTTGTTAATTCTTTTGCCTAGTCAGAAGAAAAAGAAAAAACGACTCCTATTGAGTCGTTTTTTTATGATTAATTTACTGACAGAACTTTTGTCAGTAAATTAGAGATATTTTTGAGCAGCAGCTGTATCTCCAATATAAGGTTGACGTTTTCCGTCTTTTAATTGGAACATATCAGTCCCTTTTCCAGCGATAATCACAGCATCGTCAGTACTTTTAGTTTTACTGACAGCTTTTTTTATTGCCAATTCACGGTCAAGTTCAAAATCAAGTGTGCGACTGACAAAAGAAGCAATCTCGTCAGCAATTATTTTAGGGTCTTCTCGATTTGAATCATCAGTAGTTAAAATGACATCAAGTCGCGGATGTTTTTCAATCACTTGTCCGAAATCTTTCCGGCGACTTTCGCCTTTATTTCCGGTTGAACCAAGGACTAGAACAAGCTGACCAGCATGGTGTTCTTCAACAACTTCAACAAGATTTTCTAATGACAGGCCGTTGTGAGCATAATCAATATAGATGTGAGCGCCATTTTTGGCAGTAAGAAGTTCCATGCGTCCTGGAACAACAGCAAGAGCTAAACCGTCATGGATATTTTCTAATGAAGCGCCTAAAGCTTTAGTTGCTAATGCTGTAGCTAAGGCATTTTCTTGGTTGAAGCGTCCTAATAAGCGAATGTCAAATGCTCCACTGACAGAACCGTCAGTAACAAAATGAAGTCCTTTTGATTCAATAATTTTATTTTCAGAATCAGCACCATAGAAAGCATGTGGAATTTTACGTTCCTTAAGTTCCTCTTTAATGATAGCAAAGTGATTCATTTCGGAATTAGCAACAAAATAACGTGAATTTTTGAGAAGTTGACGTTTGCAGTAAAAATAATCTTCAAGCGTTGGATGTTCAACTGGGCCAATGTGGTCAGGAGAAATGTTTAAGAAAACTCCAACATCAAATGTTAAACCGTAAACCCGTTCTGTTTTGTAAGCTTGGCTTGAAACTTCCATGACCAAATGTGTCATTCCATTTGTCAGAGCTTTTGCCATCATTTCTAGTAAATCAAGACTTTCAGGAGTTGTCAATTCTGATTTAAAATAATTTTTTCCATCCAAAGTTGTTTGGGCAGTAGATAAAAGTGCAGTTTTGCCACCGTTCATTTTGTCAAGTATTGCTTTAGCAAAATAAGCAGAAGTGGTTTTTCCTTTTGTACCAGTCAAAGCTAAGGTTTTGAGTTTATTTTGTGGAAAATCATAAAAGCTTGCAGCGATTAAAGCCATTGCTCGTTTAACATCAGTGACAATAATTGCTGGGAGAGCTACTTCATAATCAAATTCTGAAACATAAAAAGCAGCTTCTAAGTCTGTTAAATATTCTTTTTTAAAATTCAAACCCTTGGCAAAGAAAAGGGTATTTTCTGTTGATTTTCGTGAATCATAAGAGAGTTGGTCAAAGTTTACTTCCTTTGGCCAGTTGAAATAATATTCTCCAGCAGAAGAAATCTCACGGAAATTATTATCTTTTTTTAGTATTTCTATAACTTGTTCAAGCCTAATCATGTGAGGAATGCCTATTTATCGCTAAATTCGCGATACCTTTCTAAAACAAGGAAACTAAGGGAAAAATCCCATTACCCTATATTATAGCACAAGCCAAGAGCTGGTGCATGTCCCATTTGTTTATAGATGGTAATAGATGACATCGTGAATTAATGATCTAAAACCATTCTTTTATTGTCAAAATACAGAACTTAGGGTAAAATGGAACAATGGAAGATTCAGAAAAAATAATGAATACAGGTCAGCAGTCACCAAAAACGGCTGCAAAATCAAAAGATCAGATGCTCTCTGGTGCTGCTTGGCGGACTGGTGCGGACATGATTGGGAAAATACTAGGGGTAATTTATATTATTCCTTGGTATGCTTGGATGGGGCGTTTTGGTAATGAGGCCAACTCCCTCTTTAGTATGGGTTATAATATCTATGCTCTTTTCCTATTGATTTCAACAGTGGGGATTCCGGCGGCAATTGCGCGTGAAGTGGCTCGCTATAATACATTAGATGACCCTAACATGGCTTACCGGCTCGTTCGGCAAATGCTCGGAGTGATGCTGGTTCTTGGAATTGTTGCGTCAGGGCTCATGTTCTTTCTTGCAGGTCCACTCTCAGCCCTTGTTGGCGGTAAGGATAGCGCAGATTTAATTCCAGTCATGAAAAGTTTAGCATTGGCTGTCTTGATTTTCCCTTCAATGTCAGTTATTCGAGGATATTTCCAAGGTCTGAATCAGGTGAAAGCTTATGCGATGAGTCAGCTTTTGGAACAAATTGTTCGGGTCATTTGGATGCTAGCAGCAACTTTTGCTATCATGAAGTTAGGTTCGCATAATTGGCAAAATGCCGTGACACAATCTACCTTGGCTGCTTTTATTGGGATGTTAGGTTCCTACGCTGTATTATTCTATTACTTACAGAAATCAGGAAATCTTAATAAATTAATTAATCCTGGTCCTGTAAAATCTAAAATTAATGCTTTAGAAATTTTTAGATCAACATTACACACAGCCATTCCATTTATTGTCATTGGTTCAGCTATTCAAATTTTTAAAATTATTGATAACTCAACCTTTATGAATATGATGCCTTGGGTAACAAACTATAGTCATAATGAATTGCTTGTTCTGATGAGTTATTTCTCAGCAAATACTGATAAATTAACGATGGTCTTGTTGGGTGTCGCATTGACGCTTGGTTCTGTTTCAGACCCTCTGATTACAGAGCACTATGTTCAAGGAAATCGGCGTGAACTTGCAACGTTAGTAGGTTATAATTTCCAATTATACGTTGGTTTTATGCTTCCTGCCGTGATTGGAATGTCACTATTGACTAAACCGATTTATACAATTTTCTACCAAATTCCTTCTGGATTACAAAGTAGTTTGTTTGTCTTTGCTATTTTACAAACCTTCTTGTTGGGACTTTATATGATTGTCTATCCTCCACTGACAGTAATGGACCATAAACGTTTGGCAATGCGAATCTTTACCTTGACTCTTGTCATTAAATTAGTTTTGCAAGTTCCAATGATTCTTATTTTCCATACTTATGGACCTTTACTTGCGACCACTGTTTCATTCTTAGTTGGTGTTTTCTTATTCATTAGAAAACTACATGAGTTAACTCATTTTTCAATTAAGAATACAGTTCGCAGAATTCAAGGGGCAACTTTACTGACAGGATTTATGGCTATTGTGGTTATTATTGTTGAAATCATTTTAGGTTTTATTTTCGGTAAGAGCCCAGGTCGAATTGCCTCAGTATTTATTGCTGCCATTGCCGGTGGTGCAGGATTTTATACTTATCTCTGGTTTGCTGCTAAACTTGGACTTCTAGAAAAATGGTTTGGTCCAAGAGGTTTGTCACTTCGTCGAAAATTACATATCTAATAAAAAATAAGTCTGTCAGTAAAAAAGTTACTGACAGACTTATTAATAAGAGTTAAAAAGGATAATAAATGGCAGAAATTACCGAAAATACAAAAAAGATTTTAGAAGTTATTCTAAATTTAAAAGAGGGGCAGGTCATGAGTTATCGAGATGTGGGAGCTTTAGCTGGATTGCCAAATGGTGCACGGCAGGTTTCTAGAATTTTGCATTCGATGTCTAAAAAATATGAACTGCCATGGTGGCGTGTAGTGCGTTCTGACAGAACAATTGGATTGCCAGAGCCTGCTAAAAGTGAGCAAATGGAACTTCTAAAAAAAGAGGGAATTTCTTTTACAGCTCAAGGGAAAATAATTATTGAAGATGAACTGCTCTAATAAATAAAAAGTACTTCTATATTTTAGAAGTACTTTTTGTATTCAATTAACTATTACCAAATTTTAAGACGATTTTCTGGTGCACGATACATCTTATCAGTTTCTTTAACATCAAAAGTTTCGTAAAACTCTTCGAGATTTGTTGGAGGAATATTGGCACGAAGTTTAGCGGGTGCATGAACATCCATTGACAAAAGCATTTGTTGGAATTCTTTACTTGCTTTCATGCGCCAAATCTTAGCCCACTGACTAAAGAAAGCCTTCAAATCAACGTCTTTCTCATCTTTAGCTGCTGTCAGTGCCGCTGTAATTCCTCCTTGGTCAGCAATATTTTCTGACACAATGAGTTTTCCGTTTGCTGGACCAGCTTCGGTTTCTACGCCGTCAAAGAGTGCAATCATTTCTTTTTGCTTTTCTTCAAAAGCTTCATAATCTTCATCTAACCACCATTTGTTCAAATTTCCTTCTTTATCGAATTGGGCACCGTTGTTATCAAAAGCGTGAGAAATTTCGTGAGCAATAACTGTGCCGATTCCACCATAATTTTGTGATGAAGATTGTTCAAGAGAGTAAAAAGGAGCTTGCAAAATTGCTGCTGGAAAAACAATTGTATTACTATCAGGACTATAATAAGCATTGACCATATGAGCAGGCATATGCCAGCTTGTTTTATCAACATCTTCTGAGAATTTTTCAAAAGTTCGAGCAGTCAAAATTTCATCGAATTTAAGGGCATCTTCATAGAGAGAGCCAGAAGTTGTTTTTAAACGACTATAAATTTCAGGCAATTTATCTGGGAAACCAATGAAAGGAGTAATAGCATCCAATTTTTCAATGGCTTTTTCAGCTGTTTCTTGACTGAGCCACTCATTTTTAGACAAACGCGCTTGGTAAACTTTAATCATTGCAGTGACCATCCGTTTGACATCGGCCTTAGCAGCTTCACCAAAATATTTTTTACCATAGAATAAACCAATCACTTGGCTAAAATAAGACTCAGTCAAATCAAGTTGATGTTTTTCTTGACTTCTTGCTTCTTGAACATTTGAAAGGAAACGTCCATAAGCTCCACCAAGAATTCTAAGGTCTTCATTGAAGAAAGAAGTAGCGCCACGTGCAATTTTTGTCAGCATCCAAGCTTTAATGAGTGACCAATTTTCTTCATTGATAAGTGAATCAAACGATTCATAAAAACGATCTTCGTAAACAATGACTTTATCAGGTTCAGTTTTTACTAAATCTTTAATTAAAGATTTTAAATCCAGGTTTTTAACTTTACTGACAAAGCTGTCAGTAGAAATTGGATGATAGAGTTCAGCATATTTTGCCCACTCTTCAGAAGTATTTGCTGATGGAACTAAAAGAGCATCGAATTTAAGGGCAGACTTTGCAATCTCTTCTGCATTTTCAACATCAAATGTCTTTAAAATTTCGCTTGTATTTTTAGCCCAAAAATCAAGTAATTCTTTTTTTCTAGGGTGTTCATCATTATAATAAGTGGTATCAGGTAAAATCAAGCCCGGGCCAGAAAATCCAAGAGAATAGTGAATAGCATCTTTCATATCAGGTTCAACACTAAAAGAAAACGGAAGAGGTGCCTGTGAATGGAAAACGAGTTGAGTCAAATTATTTTTAAAATCTTCAAAAGTATTTAAAGTTTCAACTTTAGCAAGTTCATTTTTTACGGCAGAAAAGTCCGCTTTTTCTCTGGTTTGCCAATCTCCTGCTTTATTATAAAATTTGATTGCTTCAAGCAACTCTGGATTATCAGTAGGTAGGTTTTGTGATAAATCAGCTAAATCTTTAGCCAAATTTTTCTCATTTTTTAGTACTAATTCATCAAAAGCTGAAATTCTTGGTTTGTCTGCAGGAATTTCTGCATTTTCTAACTATTCAGCATTAACAGTAGCGAATAAATCATCTTGAATCCTTGTCATATCGACCTCCTATTATGGATATTTTTTATATTATATCATACTTACAAAAAAGCGCTGACGAATTCCATCAGCACTTTTTAACAGCAATTTGAAAATTAATGTAAACTCGTAATTAAATAGTTCTGAAACGATAAATTTTAGCAATTTTGCCAAAAAGTTCAGGGACTTCGGCAAGGCTTCCAGCATCACGGCTTAGACAAGTAAGCTTTTCATCTTTTACTGAAAGCTTGGCAAAATGGTCATGTTGCAACAAGAAATTATGGATCAGCTCTGCAAAATTTGCGTCAGTAAATTTTACAAAAAGTAAATCTCCATTACCAGGAGCTTCCGCATCTAAAGGACCCCCAACGAGTTCAAAAACTGCATCGTAATCATCAGGAAGTTGCTTTGTGAGCAGTTTGATTGTTTTGCGGCTTTCTTGTAGCGCCCAAGTATTATCACCACAAAATACAAATTGTTCAGTACTCAAAGAAATGGGCTCTCTTTCAAGAAGTTCAAGCTCATCAATTCGATTTTGAATATAATTTAACAAGTTTTGTTTATTATCTAATGTAAGATATTCAAACAAAAGCTTTGCCTTATTATAACTGTACTTGTCATCTTTACCAAGAAGGGATTCAGTTGTGACATTAAAATAATCAGCAATTTCTGTCAATCTTTTGGCAGAAGGTTCTTTTCCCAAGCGATAATTAGCAAGGGCGTTTCTGGGATATCTCAACTCTCTTTCGACCTGGTTGAAAGATTTCTGAGAATCAATAACTAAAGTTTTTAGACGGTCATAGAACATTAAAATCACCTCAACATGTATTGAATAAATATTTTTAACATTTGTAACAAATACATTATATCATATAGTTATTAGATATAAAATACCTAAAACTTAAAAAATAGCAATATTTAAGTTAAAAACTTAATTTTTGCAAATTCGTTAACAAAATTGACATCTATAGCGTTATATGGTATTATAAAAGTAATCATAGGAATACTCAAAATGCTTTTTGAGAAGAGAAAGGGAAAAATTGAAAGAAATTTATGACAAAATCCAAGACATAAATATTATTTTGAAAAGATCATTTATTGACCTTGGAAAACCATTAGCTTATCAAGAGGTGGTAGAGAAAAGTGCCAAAGTTTTAGAGTCTAGCCTTTTTATCATAGATACCAAACGAAATTGTTTAGGTTATGGTTTTACTGATTCTGATAATTCTTATCAGGATGATATAAACCTCCAAAATTTTTTTATCTATCAAAAAATATCAAAAGATATCTCTAGTCAACTATTAAATCACTACGAAATGAGCGCAAGCCTACCAATGGCCCAATCAATTTTAGAACCAGTGAAAGAAATTTCGAGCAAATTTCCAAATAAATTTCTCAGCTTTCTACCTATAGAAGGAAATCATTTGAGATTGGGAACCCTTTTTCTACTGACAGATTCTCCTCTGGAAGAAGAAAAGAGAATATTGGTAGATTTTTTATCAACATTCATAGGGAATCAAATGTCTTATATCATGCTGGCAGAACTGGAAGGGCAAAGACGAAATGAAACCTTTGTTTCTTTAGTTCAATCATTATCTCGTTCAGAATTAGAAGCATTTAAAAGCATCATTGAAAAAATAGACCGTTAAACTAGAAAAAGCTTGAAAATTTTCATATAAAATAGTATAATAGAAATAATGGTTTGTCAGCAAAATCTGTGGGATATATTGTCCCCATAGGCTTTGTAAGCAACGAAACACTACTGTTTTCGTTGCTTTTTTGGCGTCTTTTATATTGAATAAACCAGAAAAGTTATAAAAAAGACAAACTACAGACTTTTCGGTTTTTTTAATTAAAAATTCATCAAAAACACAGACTTTTTTAATCAAATCTAAAAAATAGAGGAGAAAACACTTGGCAGGACATGACGTAAAATACGGTAAACACCGTACAAGACGCAGTTTTTCACGTATTAAAGAAGTAATCGGTTTGCCAAACCTCATCGAAGTTCAAACATTAAGTTATAAAAACTTCCTCGATGAAGGTCTTGCAAATGTCTTCAAAGAAATGTTTCCAATCGACAACTTTGCGGGTACAATGGAACTCGAATTTGTTGGTTATGAAATGAAAACCCCAAAATACACTGTTGAAGAAGCTCGCGCACATGACGCAAACTATTCAGCACCTATCTATGTAACCTTCCGTCTTGTAAATAAAGAAACTGGTGAATTAAAAACACAAGAAGTCTTCTTTGGTGACTTCCCACTCATGACTGAAATGGGGACATTTATC
Organism: Lactococcus sp. FSL K6-0773; assembly: GCF_038006485.1. Taxonomy (NCBI): domain Bacteria; kingdom Bacillati; phylum Bacillota; class Bacilli; order Lactobacillales; family Streptococcaceae; genus Lactococcus; species Lactococcus sp. FSL K6-0773. The sequence goes on from NZ_JBBOVF010000001.1 coordinate 2,425,817, forward strand.
AATAACGGTTCAGAACGTTTGATCGTTAGCCAATTGGTACGTAGTCCTGGTTCATACTTCCATCTTAAAGCTGATAAAAACGGTCTTGAAAGTTTTGGACATACAACCATTCCTAACCGTGGAGCTTGGTTTGAGTTAGATACAGATGCTAAAGGCATTGGTTATGTTCGTATTGACCGTACACGTAAATTAACTTTTACAACTATGCTTCGTGCGCTTGGATTTGGTTCAGATGAAGAAATCCTTGAATTGTTGGGCGAAACTCAACTTTTAACAGACACTATTGCAAAAGATGTTCATAAAAACCCAGCTGACACGCGTGTAGAAGAAGCGCTCAAAGACATCTATGACCGCTTGCGTCCAGGAGAACCTAAAACAGCAGATAGCTCACGTGGCTTGCTTGTTGCTCGTTTCTTCGATCCAAAACGTTATGACTTCGCACCTGTTGGACGTTACAAATTTAACAAGAAATTAGCGCTTAAAAATCGTTTGCTTGGTTTGACTTTGGCTGAACCAATTGTTGACCCAGAAACTGGTGAAATTCTTGTTAATACAGATACTCTTGTTACTCGTGATGTGCTTGATTTAATCGAACCATTGCTTGATAACGGTCTTGGAAACTTTGTTGTTGAACCATCTGACGACGCTGTAATTCCAGAACCAATTACTTTGCAAAGTATCAAAGTTTATTCACCTAAAGATCCAGAACGTGTTGTTACATTGCTCTCAAATGGTAATCCTGATGCAGAATGCCGTGTCTTGACACCAGCCGATGTGATTTCAAATATCAGCTACTGGCTTGGTCTTGCTGAAGGAATTGGTAAAGTGGACGATATTGACCACTTAGGTAACCGTCGTATCCGTTCAGTAGGTGAATTGCTTCAAAACCAAGTACGTATCGGACTTTCACGTATGGAACGTGTTATTCGCGAACGTATGTCATCTTCAGAAAATGAAAACATCACACCGCAAGGTTTGATTAACATTCGTCCTGTAACAGCTTCAATTAAAGAATTCTTTGGTTCATCACAATTGTCACAATTTATGGACCAACACAATCCTTTATCTGAGCTTTCACACAAACGTCGTTTTTCTGCCTTAGGACCTGGTGGTATCTCACGTGACCGTGCTTCATATGAAGTACGTGACGTTCACTATACTCACTATGGCCGTATGTGTCCTATTGAAACACCTGAAGGACCAAACATCGGTTTGATTAACAACTTGTCATCATATGCCAAAGTAAACGAATATGGTTTCATCATGTCACCATACCGTCGTGTTGACCGTGTGAATGGTGTGGTTACTGACGAAGTTGAATATTTAACTGCCGATGAAGAAGACAACTATACTGTTGCCCAAGCAAACTCACCATTGACTGAAGATAGCCGCTTTGCTAACGAAACAGTTATGGCTCGTCATACTGGTAACAATATTGAAGTTGAAGCTTCAACAGCAGACTATATGGACGTTTCACCTAAACAGGTTATCGCCGTTGCTGCTGCATGTATTCCATTCTTGGAAAACGATGACTCCAACCGTGCCCTCATGGGTGCCAACATGCAACGTCAAGCAGTTCCATTGATTGACCCACATGCACCTTGGATTGGTACTGGTATGGAACATCAAACTGCTCGTGACTCAGGTGCTGCGCTTATTGCAAAACATGCTGGTGTTGTTGAGTATGTTGATGGTAATGAAATTCGTGTTCGTCGTACTTCTGGTGAACTAGATATTTACAATATTACAAAATATCGTCGTTCAAACTCAGGAACTTCTTATAACCAACGTCCATTGGCTCGACTTGGAGAAAAAGTTGAGAAAGGGGACATCATTGCTGATGGACCTTCTATGGAAAATGGAGAAATGGCCCTTGGTCAAAATCCACTTGTTGCCTATATGACTTGGGAAGGTTATAACTTCGAGGATGCGGTAATCATGTCAGAACGTTTGATTAAAGACGACGTTTATACATCAATTGCCATCGAAGAATATGAATCAGAAACACGCGATACAAAACTTGGCCCTGAAGAAATTACTCGTGAAATTCCAAACGTTGGGGATGAAGCACTCAAAAACCTTGATGAATCAGGAATTATCCGTATTGGTGCTGAAGTTAAAGATGGCGACTTGCTTGTTGGTAAAGTAACCCCTAAAGGTGAAACTGATCCAACACCAGAAGAACGTTTGCTTCGTGCAATCTTTGGTGAAAAAGCTCGTGAAGTTCGTGATACATCACTTCGTGTTCCTCACGGAGGTGGCGGTATTGTTCATGACGTTCGTGTATTTACACGCGAAAATGGTGATGAATTGCCATCAGGTGTGAATAAACTTGTTCGCGTCTTCATTGCTCAAAAACGTAAGATTCACGTTGGGGATAAAATGGCCGGACGTCATGGTAATAAAGGGGTTGTTTCAAATATCGTTCCAATGGAAGATATGCCTTACTTACCAGATGGTACACCTATTGATATCATGTTGAACCCACTTGGGGTACCATCACGTATGAATATCGGACAAGTTATGGAGCTCCATTTAGGTATGGCTGCTCGTACACTTGGAATTCACATTGCAACTCCAGTGTTTGATGGAGCATCTGATGAAGATATCTGGGATACCGTTAAAGAAGCTGGAATGGCTGATGATGCGAAAACAGTCCTTTATGACGGACGTACTGGTGAACCATTTGATAACCGAATTTCAGTCGGTGTCATGTACATGATTAAACTTCACCACATGGTTGATGATAAACTCCATGCTCGTTCAGTTGGTCCTTACTCACTCGTTACACAACAACCGCTCGGTGGTAAAGCGCAGTTCGGTGGACAACGTTTTGGGGAAATGGAAGTTTGGGCACTTGAAGCCTATGGTGCTGCCAATGTTCTTCAAGAAATCTTGACTTACAAATCAGATGACGTGATTGGACGTACGCGCGCTTATGAAGCTATTGTTAAAGGTGAACGTATTCCTAAACCAGGTCTTCCTGAATCATTCCGCGTATTGGTTAAAGAGTTACAATCACTTGGTCTTGATATGAAAGTCCTTGATGCTGACCGTAATGTTCTTGACTTACGTGAATTGGATGAAGATGAAGTAATGACTCGTCCAGATAATACAGAAATTACTCCTGAAATGCTTGAAGCACAGGAAGCTATTGTTGCACAAGCAGAAGCTGAAGAAGAAGCTTTGATTAACGCTGATACTGAAAAATAAGATTTTGTAATTAATATTTTGAGATAGATTTACTGACAAAAATTTCTGTCAGTAAATCTCTAATCTCATAATCGTCTAGCGTTAAATTTATTAGAAGTGGAGAAAGAATTGGTTGATGTAAATAAATTTGAGAGTATGCGTATTGGTATCGCATCTCCACAAAAAATTCGTTACTGGTCATTCGGTGAAGTTAAAAAACCAGAAACAATTAACTATCGTACACAAAAACCTGAACGTGAAGGACTCTTTGATGAACGTATTTTCGGTCCTCAAAAAGACTGGGAATGTGCTTGTGGAAAACTTAAAGGTGTTTTCTACAAAAATCAAGTCTGTGAACTTTGTGGTGTTCAAGTAACAACTGCAAAATCACGTCGTGAACGTATGGGACATATTGAGCTTGCTGCTCCAATTTCACACATTTGGTACTTCAAAGGAATTCCATCACGTATGGGACTTGCTCTTGATATGAGTCCACGTGCACTTGAAGAAGTGATTTACTTTGCAAGTTATGTTGTGATTGATCCTAAAGAAACTGATCTTGAGAAGAAACAACTCTTGACTGAACGTGAATATCGTGAACAACTTTTGAAAAATGGTTTTGGTTCATTCGTTGCAAAAATGGGTGCTGAAGCGATTCAAGATTTGTTGAACGATGTTGATATTGATAAAGAAGTTTCTGAACTCAAAGAAGAGCTCAAAACAGTTACTGGACAACGTCGTGTAAAAATTATTCGTCGTTTGGACGTTTTGTCAGCTTTCAGAAAATCAGGAAATGCTTTATCTTGGATGGTCTTAAACGTATTACCAGTTATTCCACCAGATTTGCGTCCAATGGTTCAATTGGATGGTGGACGTTTTGCCACATCTGACTTGAATGACTTATACCGTCGTGTTATTAACCGTAATAACCGTTTGAAACGTTTGATGGAACTTAATGCTCCAAATATTATCGTTCAAAATGAAAAACGGATGCTTCAAGAAGCTGTTGATACTTTGATTGACAATGGTCGTCGTGGTCGTCCAATCACTGGTGCTGGTAACCGCCCATTGAAATCTCTTTCACACATGTTGAAAGGGAAACAAGGACGTTTCCGTCAAAACTTACTTGGTAAACGTGTTGACTATTCTGGACGTTCAGTTATCGCTGTAGGTCCAACACTCAAAATGTACCAATGTGGTGTTCCGCGTGAAATGGCGATTGAGTTGTTCAAACCATTCGTAATGGCTCAACTTGTTAAGAAAGAATTGGCTGCTAATATTCGTGCGGCTAAACGTAAAGTTGAACGTCAAGATTCTGATGTTTGGGATGTACTTGAAACAGTTGTTAAAGAACACCCTGTTCTTCTTAACCGCGCACCTACGCTTCACCGTTTAGGTATTCAAGCTTTTGAACCTGTCTTAATTGATGGTAAAGCCATCCGTCTTCACCCACTTGCTTGTGAAGCCTATAACGCCGACTTTGACGGTGACCAAATGGCCATTCACTTGCCATTGTCTGAAGAAGCACAAGCTGAAGCACGTCTTTTGATGCTTGCTGCTGAACATATCTTGAACCCTAAAGATGGTAAACCAGTTGTTACACCATCTCAAGATATGGTCCTTGGTAACTACTATCTTACTATGGAAGAAAAAGGTCGTGAAGGCGAAGGAATGATTTTTGCAACTCCTGAAGAAGTTGAAATTGCAATGCGTAATGGTTATGTACATTTACATACTCGTATCGGTATCGCAACAAAATCACTCAACAAACCTTGGACAGAAAACCAAAAAGATAAAATCTTGGTAACTACTGTTGGTAAAGTTATTTTCAACTCAATCATTCCTGAAGGAATGCCTTACTTGAACGAACCAACTGATGTTAACTTGACAACTTCAACTGATGACCGTTTCTTTATGGATGCTGGTCAAGATATCAAAGAAGTTTTGGCTGGAATTGATACTGTTCGTCCATTCAAAAAAGGATATCTTGGAAATATCATCGCTGAAGTCTTCAAACGTTACCGTACAACAGCTACATCTGAGTACCTTGACCGCTTGAAAAACCTTGGTTACCACCAATCTACTTTGGCTGGTTTGACTGTGGGTATCGCTGATATCCCTGTTGTTGAAGATAAACATAAAATCATCGATGCTGCACACAAACGTGTGGAACAAATCACTAAACAATTCCGTCGTGGTTTGATTACTGATGATGAACGTTATAACGCTGTTACAGGTGTTTGGCGTGATGCAAAAGAAGCCCTTGAAAAACGATTGATTGATGAACAGGATTTGACAAACCCAATCGTTATGATGATGGACTCTGGAGCCCGTGGTAATATCTCTAACTTCTCTCAACTTGCTGGTATGCGTGGTTTGATGGCCGCTCCTAATGGTAAAATCATGGAATTGCCTATCATCTCAAACTTCCGTGAGGGTCTTTCTGTCTTGGAAATGTTCTTCTCAACTCACGGTGCCCGTAAAGGGATGACCGATACGGCCCTTAAGACAGCCGACTCTGGTTATCTTACTCGTCGTTTGGTTGACGTTGCCCAAGATGTTATTATTCGTGAAGACGATTGTGGAACTGACCGTGGACTTGTAATTTCTGATATTGCTACTGGTAAAGAAATGGTTGAACCACTCTTTGAACGTTTGGTAGGTCGTTATACTCGTAAATCAGTGCTTCATCCAGAAACTGGTGAAATGATTATTGCTGACGACACTTTGATTTCTGAAGATGTTGCCCGTAAAATTATTGATGCTGGTGTTAAAGAAGTAACTATCCGTTCAGTATTTACATGTAAAACTCCACATGGTGTATGTAAACATTGTTATGGTATCAACTTGGCAACAGGTGATGCTGTTGAAGTTGGTGAAGCTGTTGGTACAATCGCCGCTCAATCAATCGGTGAACCTGGTACTCAATTGACAATGCGTACATTCCACACGGGTGGTGTTGCGTCAAGTTCAGATATCACTCAAGGTTTGCCTCGTGTTCAAGAAATCTTTGAAGCACGTAACCCTAAAGGGGAAGCAATCATCACTGAAGTAACTGGTACAGTTGAATCAATCGTTGAAGATCCTGCTACACGTACTCGTGAAATTACTGTTAAAGGTAAAACAGACACTCGTAGCTACACTGTAGGTATGGCTGATGTCTTGATGGTTGAAGAAGGTGAATTTATTCACCGTGGTGCACCTTTGATTCAAGGTTCTATCGAACCTAAACACTTGCTTCAAGTTCGTGATGCCTTGTCAGTTGAAACTTACTTGCTCGGTGAAGTACAAAAAACTTACCGTTCACAAGGGGTTGAAATTGGTGACAAACACATCGAGGTAATGGTTCGCCAAATGCTTCGTAAAGTTCGTGTCATGGATAATGGTTCAACTGATATCCTTCCAGGTACTTTGATGGATATTTCTGACTTTGAAGCTTTGAATGAAACTGCACTCTTGAATGGTGAAATGCCTGCAACTGGTCGTCCAGTCTTGATGGGTATTACTAAAGCCTCTCTTGAAACAAATTCATTCTTGTCAGCTGCATCATTCCAAGAAACAACTCGTGTCCTTACTGATGCCGCAATTCGTGGTAAAGAAGATCACTTGCTTGGTTTGAAAGAAAATGTTATTATCGGTAAGATTATTCCTGCTGGTACAGGTATGTTCCGTTACCGTAACATTGAACCTTTAGCTGATTTAACAAATGCTCCAGAAGTAGAAGAAGTTGAAACAGAAACTGTGGAAAACTAATTTTAAATCTAGAAAATAAATAAAAATTACTGACAGAATTTCTGTCAGTAATTTTTTTATTTTTGTCAGTAACTTTTTTTATTAAATTTACTGACAAAATCATTAAAAACATAAAATCTCTGTCATTTTTGGTAAAATAATTCTATGACTTATTATCTCCTTGCAAATCCCAATTCTGGTGCAGGTAAAGGTGCGCGGACTTTGGAGACTTTGATTCCATATTTGGAAAAAAATAATTATGAATATCGACTTTTTAAAACTAAAGCTGCTGGAGAAGAAGGCGCTTTGGTCAGACAAATATTAGACCTTAAAAATCCGGATGACCACTTAGTTATTATTGGTGGGGATGGTACCATTTCACTTGTCATTAATGAACTTCCAGAAGAAGAGGCCTTTTCTTATATTCCTTCAGGTTCTGGCAATGATTTCGCCAGAAGCTTAAAGTTGAAGCTTGACCCAATTGAATCTTTTGAAGCTGCTCGTAGAGGAATTAATCATGAGATTTTTATCATGAATTATCAATCTAAAGGATTGAGTGGCTATGCTCTAAATAATATTGGAATTGGTTTAGATGCAACTATCGTGAAATCTGCCAATGAAGGAAAGCTTAAACAAGTGCTTAACAAATTGAAATTGGGAAGTTTTTCATATATTTTGACTGCCTTGCACGTTTTGATAACTAAAAAACCATTTCCAGCTTTAATTGAAGTAGAAAATCAAGAAATTTCACTAGAAAATGCCTTTCTGATGACTTTTACCAAACATCCATACTTTGGAGGTGGAGTAAAAATTTCTCCTGAGGCCACCAATGAAAATGCAGATATTCACCTTGTTGAATATAATAAACATCATTTATTACGGACTTTTTCATTAATTCCAAGTGTTCTTCGTGGAATGCATTTAAAACATCCCTTATTTTTACACCGAGTGAGTCCTCAGTTTTCCGTAGAATTAGCAGAAAGTCAACCAGTCCAAATTGATGGAGAAATTCATGAGTTAGTAGCTGCTGACAGACTTTCAATCAGTACTGAAAGAAGAATGATTATTTACTGACAGAATAAAAAAACTCCAATTATGGAGTTTTTATTTATTTTCAATTAATTATTATACATTAATTGTTGTATTTTTATACTTTTTATATTATAATTATGCTATTGTTTTTTTATAAAAATAGAAATTATAAAACAGAAAAGAGAAAATATGAACTTTGATTTTTTACCGAAATATCTGCCCTATTTTAATGACGGGATGATTGTCACAATTTTGATTTCAGCTTTCGTGGTTTTGATTGGAACACTCTTAGGGATTGTCACAGCCCTTGCCAAGATTTCTAAAATTGCTCCTTTGCGCTGGTTGGCAAATATCTATATTGAAATTTTCCGTGGAACACCAATGCTCGTTCAAATTATGCTTGGTTTTGGCTTAATGGGAAGTCTATCTTTACCAACCTTTCAAGTTGGGATTTTACAACAAGATTTGGGGCGCTTGATTCCAGGGATAATTGTAATCTCACTGAATTCGGGGGCTTATATGGCGGAAATTGTTCGGGCTGGAATTGAAGCTGTTCCTCTTGGTCAAAAAGAAGCCGCCTATTCATTAGGAATTCGGCCAAGACAAGCGATGGCAACCGTTATTTTACCTCAGGCTTTGAGAAACATTCTACCAGCCGTCGGCAATGAATTTGTGACAATTATCAAGGACAGCTCGCTTCTTTATACAATTGGAGTAATGGAAGTTTTCAATGGTGCACAAACAGTAGCAAATTTGACTTATCAAACCATTAGCCCGATGTTATTTGTAGCTCTCTACTATTTTGTAGTCACTTTTGTTGTCAGTCGCTTACTTGTTTTATTTGAAAAGAAACTCGGGAAAGGATATGCAAAATAATGAATGAATATTTAATCGAAATAAAAAATCTGCATAAATATTTTGGAAAAAATGAAGTCTTAAAAGGACTTGATATCCAAATAAAAAAAGGTGAAGTTGTTGTGATGATTGGCCCCTCTGGCTCTGGGAAATCAACTTTTTTAAGAACGATGAACTTATTAGAAAAGCCAACAGATGGTCAAGTCTATTTTGAAGGAGTTAATATTGCTGATAAATCAGTGGATGTCTTCAAACACCGAGAAAAAATGGGGATGGTTTTTCAACAATTTAATCTATTTCCTAATATGACAGTCCTTGAAAATCTATGTTTGGCTCCAGTTAAAACGGGTAAAATGACCAAAGAAGAAGCTAAAAAAACGGCGGAAGATTTACTTCAAAGAGTTGGACTCTCAGATAAAGCAGAGGCTTATCCACAAGCATTGTCAGGTGGGCAACAACAAAGGGTAGCTATTGCTCGTGCTTTAGCCATGAACCCAGATGTGATGCTTTTTGATGAACCAACATCAGCACTTGACCCTGAAATGGTTGGTGAAGTTTTAGCCGTGATGCAAGAACTTGCCAAAGAAGGCATGACAATGGTTGTTGTAACCCATGAAATGGGATTTGCTAAAACAGTTGCTGACAGAGTTTTGTTCATGGCTGATGGAACAATTGTTGAGCAAGGAAAACCGGCTCAAGTTTTTGATTCACCAAAAGAAAAAAGAACACAAGACTTTTTAGCAAAAGTCCTATAATTTAAAAGCTTATAGTTAAAGAGAATATCAAAAAAACGGCATGTCTGCTGTTTTTTTTCTGGTCTGTGGTATAATACTAATAAGGCTGGTAAAGTGATAGAAGACAAATTATAGAAAAGAGAAAACAAAATGAAATATGAGGATATAAACGAAAATACTATAAAAATCACCTTGTCTTTTGATGATTTGACAGATTATGATATCAAATTATCAGACTTTTTCGGAAATCAAGAAGTCATTGAACAATTTTTCTATGAATTGGTTGATGAGCTTGGTTTAGAAAATCGCTTTGGAAATGTGGGAATGTTAACTTTCCAAATCCAACCTTTTCCTCAAGGTGTTCATATGATTGTTCATGAAGAATCGATGCTAGGTGAAGGTGGAGAAATTCCAGATGACCCAGAAGAGTTTGAAGAATTGATGACTGGTTTTTATAATAAATTAAATGAAATAGGGGCAGATATGGCGCGCGAGCGAGGAATTACTGATTTTAAACCTGGGCTTGGTTTACCAGGAACAAAAAAAGACGAAGCTGAACAAGAGCCAGATTTTATTTATTACTCTATTCGTTATGAAGATATTATGTCTGTCTTAACAGGAATAAAAAATGTGAAGTTTGCTGATGAAGAATCAGAGTTTTATCGTTATGATGGCAATTTTTATCTTGTTGTTTTGGATAATCAAAAAGAAAAAGGCAAGATGCATGTCGAAAGTACCCGTTCACGAATGATGGAATATGGGGAAGCAACAAAAATGAGTCGAGAATTTTTGCAGGAGTATGGTGAATGTCTTATCGCGACACGTGCTTTAGATGTTCTTAGAAAAATCTAAATATGGTTGATACATTAAAAGAAATCCCCTTTGCACTTAAGTTCCTAATTGTTATTATTATCACTTTTGGTATCTCTGTGATTTTAACGCCAATTATGACTTTTGTGTCCAAAGCAATTGGTGCGGTGGACAAGCCTAACGAGCGTCGTGTGAATAAAAAACCAATGCCCTCTGCTGGAGGTTTGGTCATTTTCATTGCTTTTGCGATTGCGACCTTGTTTATTCTGCCACATATTGTTCATAACCAGCCTCCCATTCATTCGCAACCTCCAGTACATGGCGCAAGTCATCAGCCAATTCAGCTAGTCAGCTATTTTAGCTACATTTGGCCCTTTATTGTTGGTGCTGGAATTGTTGTTTTGACTGGTTTGATTGATGATATAAAAGAAATTTCACCTAAAATGAAACTTTTAGGATTGACAGTTGCGGCGAGTTTTATTTGGTTCTTTACCAACGCCCGCTTTGATAATTTAAAAATTCCTTTCGGGGGGCCTTTACTAATCTTTCCTGCTTGGTTATCCTTTATTTTTACCGTTTTTTGGATACTTGCGATTACTAATGCAATAAATTTAATTGACGGATTGGACGGACTAGCAAGTGGAGTATCAATTATTTCACTGACAACAATGGGAATTGTTTCTTACTTTTTCTTACCAAGTCCAAATGTATTTTTACCGATTACCATTTTTATAATGGTGGCTGCAATTATGGGATTCTTTCCTTATAATTATCATCCAGCGATTATTTATCTGGGAGATACGGGAGCCCTATTCCTTGGTTTTATCATCTCGGTTGCTTCTTTGCAAGGATTAAAGAATGCAACGGCTGTAGCCGTTTTGACTCCTTTACTAATTTTAGGAGTACCAATTACGGATACAATTATGGCAATGGTTCGTCGGAAACTTAATCGTCAATCGATTGCAACGGCTGATAAACGACATCTTCACCATCGCCTAATGGCACTTGGTTTTACTCATCATGGAGCTGTTCTAGTCATTTATGGAATTGCATCAATATTTGCATTTATCTCCATTCTTTTGCAATTTTCAAGTCGTATCGGTGGGATTCTCTTAGTGATTGCTTGTCTCTTTGGATTGGAAATATTTATTGAACTTGTTGGAATTCTAGGCGAAAATCGGCAGCCAGTCTTAAAAGCACTGAAATTTGTTGGAAATTCTAGTTATCGTGATAAAGTTCTCCATTCTGATGAAGATGCAGATATAGATGAAAATGAAGAAGATATTGGAAATCATTCAATGATAGATGAGGAAATTGATGAACCAACACAAGAATTCCCAATTCAAAATTATCGTAGAAGTCGAAATAAAAAATAAGAAAAACCTCTAATTTTAGAGGTTTTTTGATATCTAAAAATGCCTGTTGTCATTTATTATTTATATTGCGATTAATAAAAATAATGTATGCGAAAATAACAAATTTTGTCAATTTTTTGTTAGAATAGAGACTATAAATGTCAAATACAATTGACAATTCAAAGGAGCGAAAAAATGGCTACACTTGAAATTAAAAATCTTCATGTGGCGATTGAAGATAAAGAGATTCTCAAAGGGGTCAATCTAGTCATCAACACCAATGAAATCCATGCGATTATGGGACCTAATGGGACTGGTAAATCAACATTATCTGCTGCAATTATGGGAAATCCTAATTATAGCGTGACACAAGGAGAAGTTCTTTTTGACGGTCAAAACGTTTTAGAAATGAGCGTTGATGAAAGAGCTCGTCTTGGACTTTTCCTTGCCATGCAATATCCATCTGAAATTCCAGGAATTACGAATGCAGAATTTTTGCGAGCAGCAATGAATGCTAAACGTGCTGAGGATGACAAAGTTTCTGTTATGGAATTTATCAAAAAATTGGATAAAAATATGGAAGTTTTGAGCATGAAAGAAGAAATGGCTGAGCGCTATCTCAATGAAGGCTTTTCTGGTGGTGAAAAGAAACGTAATGAAATCCTTCAACTTTTGATGTTAGAACCAACTTTTGCCATTCTTGATGAAATTGACTCAGGACTTGATATTGATGCTTTAAAAGTTGTTGCTAAAGGTGTTAATTCAATGCGTGGTGAGAAATTTGGGGCATTGATTATTACCCACTATCAACGTTTGCTTGATTATATTACACCAGATGTTGTCCACATTATGATGGATGGTCGTGTGGTGAAAACAGGTGGCGCAGAACTAGCTAAACGTCTAGAAACTGAAGGATATGTCAATATCGCTGAGGAACTTGGATTAGAATATAAAGAAGAAGTTTAAGGAAAGGAGATAGTAAGTTATTTTTGCTTACTGACAGAGCTGTCAGTAAGTCTAAAATTCATTAATTTAGTGACAGAATGTTTTGTCAGCAAATTAATGAATTCAGTTAAGAAAATGCAAACTTGCTAATATTAATTATGAATCAAGAAATCTTAAACTTTTCACAAATGCATGCTGAACCAGCTTGGTTATCAGATTTACGTCAAAAAGCTGCACTTGAATTTGAAAATCTAGAATTACCTAATATTGAACGAGTAAAAATTAATCGTTGGGGCTTAGACCATTTAAGCATTTCTGAAAACGAAGAAATTGGATCTGTTCCTACTTTTACGGAAATTCCAAATCATCCTTTGCTTGTTCAAGTCGGAAGTCAAACAGTTATGGAACAAATGACACCAAATTTGGCTGAACAAGGCGTAATTTTCACAGATTTCAATTCAGCTTTAACCGAAATTCCTGAACTACTTGAGGAAAATTTTGGTTCTGTGGTTCCATTTAATGAAAGTCGTTTAACAGCAGCAAATACTGTGACATTTAATTCTGGATTAGTTCTTTATGTTCCAGATGGTGTGGAAGTACTTGAACCCATTGAATCAATTTTGATGCAAGAGGGTTCATCAGAAGTTCCTTTTAATAAACGAATTTTAATTATCGTTGGAAAAAATGCCAAAGTTGACTACCTTGAACGTTTGGAAACAAGTGATGAGCAAAGCTCAAAGGCAAAAGCAAATATTGTCGTTGAAGTAATTGCAAAGGCAGGGGCTCAAGTCAAATTTGCAGCCATTGACCGTTTAGGAGAAAATGTTACAGCTTCAGTTGTTCGTCGCGGATTGATTGGTGATAATGCAACAGTTGACTGGTCCGTTGGTGTCATGAATGATGGAAATGTTGTTGCTGACTTTGATAGTGACCTCAAAGGGAATGGTTCTCATTCACAAATTAAAGTGGTTGGGATTTCAACAGGTCATCAAACGCAAGGAATTGATACAAGAGTGACTAATTTTGGTCTAAATTCGGTTGGTCATATCTTGCAAAATGGTGTAATTCTTGATAAAGGAACTTTGACATTTAATGCCATTGGTCATATTATCAAAGGGGCGAAAAATGCGGATGCTCAACAATCTTCTCACGTTTTAATGCTTTCTGATAAAGGACGAGGAGATGCAAATCCAATTCTCTTGATTGATGAAAATGAAGTAACTGCGGGTCACGCAGCTTCTGTTGGTCAGGTAGATGAGGAAGATTTATTCTATCTTCAATCTCGTGGACTTGATGAAGAAACTGCTAAACGACTTGTTATTCGAGGATTTCTCGGTTCAGTTGTCAGTGAAATTCCTGTCAAATCAGTCCAAGCAGAATTTATTGAAACTATTGAAAGAAAGCTGGGCATGTAATGCTTGAAGGCATCAAAAAAGATTTTCCAGTATTGAATCAAATTGTTAATGATGAACCTTTGGTCTATTTGGACAATGCGGCAACGACTCAAAAACCTTTGAAGGTTTTGGCTGCGATAAAAGATTATTATGAAAATGATAATGCTAATGTCCACCGTGGTGTTCATACTTTGGCAGAGCGAGCAACTGAAAAATACGAAGCGGCGCGTGAAAAAGTCCGTCAGTTTATCAATGCTAAATCAACAAAAGAGGTTTTGTTTACTAGAGGAACAACGACTTCAATCAACTGGGTTGCTCAGTTTGCCGGGCAAATCTTAAAAACAGGGGATGAAATTGTCATTTCGATTATGGAACACCATTCTAATATTGTTCCCTGGCAAGAGGTTGCTAAGAAAACTGGAGCAATCTTAAAGTTTGTCTATCTTAAAGATGGTCAGCTAGATATGGATGATTTACGTAAAAAAATCACTAATCAAACTAAATTTGTATCGATTGCTCATGTTTCTAATGTATTAGGGACAATTAATCCAGTAGAAGAAATTACCAAAATTGCTCATGAACACGGTGCTTACATGGCGGTTGATGGTGCACAATCTACACCACATATGGCGATTGACCTTCAAAAAATGGATGTCGATTTCTTTGCTTTCTCAGGTCATAAAATGATGGGACCAACTGGAATTGGCGTTCTTTATGGCAAAGAAGAACTTCTAAATCAATTTGAACCTGTCGAATTTGGGGGAGAAATGATTGATTTTGTTTATGAAAGTCATTCAACATGGACAGAACTTCCTTGGAAATTTGAAGCTGGCACACCTAATATTGCGGGTGCTATTGCTTTAGGAGCTGCAATTGATTATATTCAAGAGCTTGGGATTGACCAAATTCATCAGCACGAAATTGAATTGATTGATTACCTAATGCCAAAACTTCAAGAAATTGAAGGCTTAAAGATTTATGGACCGAAAGATAATGTAAAAAGAGGCGGTCTAATTGCTTTTAATATTGAAGGACTTCATCCACATGATGTCGCAACTGCCCTTGATATGGAGGGGGTAGCTGTAAGAGCTGGTCACCATTGTGCTCAACCTTTATTGAATTATCTCGAAACTCCGGCAACTGCTAGAGCAAGCTTTTATCTTTATAATACAAAAGCAGATTGTGATAAATTAGTTGAAGCACTTAAAAAAACAAAGGAGTTTTTCAACCTTGATTAATATGCTTAATTGGGTCGCCTCCCTCCCACTTTGGTTGGCAACCACATTTTTATTTGTTGTTGTTTTCTTTAGAGCTCAATGTACTTTTTGGTTAGGAAAATTGAGTTATCATGGAATTTTGAAAACGAAGTGGGGCAAAAAACTTGAGAAAAATTCAGAGACTTCCGCTGGAATTTTAGCCATTCAAAAAATGGGTTGGCCAATTATTCCTCTGTCTTTTTTAACAGTCGGTTTTCAAACTGCTGTTCAATTTGGCGCTGGCCTAACAAATTGGTCTTGGTATAAATACACATTGGCTGCGATTCCAGGTTACTTAGCTTGGGGATTTATCTATGCCTCCGGAGGACTAAGCCTATTTCGTTCACTCGTTCAGGGTTCGATTGGCTTACTCATTCTATTTATCATCATCATTTTAGCTGTGGTAATTGCAGCAAACCTCATCCTTCGTTATATTCGTAAAAATGGAATAAAAACGGATGATTAGAGAACAAGAATAATCAAAAAGTTACTGACAGAAATTTTATAAGTCATTAAAGAAGGCTGTCAGTAACTTTTAGAATTTATTTTTATCAATATTAAAATAAAGAAAGTGTGAAAATGTGGCTTTATCTAAATTAGATAATCTATATCGTGCAGTAATTCTTGACCACTCATCAAATCCACGTCATGCTGGAGAATTACAGACAGGATGTATGGTTGACCTCAACAATCCAACCTGTGGTGATGTGATTCGCCTGACTGTTGAATTTGAAAATGATGTCATTTCAAACATTGCTTTTAGTGGCCATGGCTGCACAATCTCAACAGCTTCAGCTTCAATGATGACCGTTGCTGTTCTTGGAAAAACAAAAGAAGAAGCAAAAGAGCTAGCAACTATTTTTTCAGCAATGGTGACCGGTGAAACT
Source organism: Lactococcus sp. FSL K6-0773 (assembly GCF_038006485.1). NCBI lineage: Bacteria > Bacillati > Bacillota > Bacilli > Lactobacillales > Streptococcaceae > Lactococcus > Lactococcus sp. FSL K6-0773. The sequence goes on from NZ_JBBOVF010000001.1 coordinate 2,442,009, forward strand.
GACGAACGACAAGAAAAACTTGGAGATGCTCAGTTTCTTGCAGGGGTTAGTAAATTTCCAGCTCGAGTAAAATGCTCCACTCTGGCTTGGAATGCCCTAAAAAAAGCCATTGATGTTGGTGAAGCACAAGAAACAGTAATTCATGGCGAATAGCTAAAAGTTACTGACAGATTTTTTATCAGCAAATAAAAACTCGTCAGTAAAACTGATGAGCTTGTCAGTAGCGGCTGAAAAAAGCTTTTTATCAATGGATAAAGGACTTGTTAGTAAGGCTGACAAGTCTGTCAGTAAAAAGCGATTGAATTGAGCTTTTTATCAATGGATGAAGGATTTGTCAGCAAAGCTGACAAGTCTGTCAGTAATAAATATGCCAAAGAGGAAGAAAAATGACAGAAAATAGTACACAAGAAGTCGTCAAAGACCTCGAAGAATATAAATTTGGATTTCACGATAATGCAGAACTTGAATTCACAACAGGTTTAGGTTTGACCGAAGAAGTTATTCGCGAAATTTCTGAAACAAAAAATGAACCTGAGTGGATGTTAGAGTTTCGTCTGAAATCTTTTGAAGCTTTTAAAAAATTGGACATGCCAAAATGGGGCCCAGATCTTTCTGGTATTGATTTTAATGATATTGTTTATTATCAAAAACCATCAGCAAAAGCTGCGCGTTCTTGGGAAGACGTTCCTCAAGAAATCAAAGACACTTTTGAAAAAATTGGTATTCCAGAAGCTGAACGTTCATATTTGGCAGGAGCTTCTGCTCAATATGAATCAGAAGTTGTTTATCATAATATGAAAGATGAATTTGAAAAATTAGGAATTATTTTCACTGACACTGATTCAGGATTACGTGACTATCCAGAAATTTTCAAAAAATATTTCAGCAAACTCGTTCCACCAACGGATAACAAATTGGCAGCCTTAAATTCTGCCGTTTGGTCTGGAGGGTCATTTGTCTATGTTCCTAAAGGAGTCAAATGTGAGATTCCGATTCAAGCTTATTTCCGTATTAACAACGAAAAATCAGGACAGTTTGAACGGACATTGATTATTGTTGAAGAAGGGGCATCTATTCAGTACGTTGAAGGATGTACTGCACCAACTTACTCTGCAAGTTCACTTCATGCAGCAGTGGTTGAAATCTTTGTTGAAGAGGGTGGTTATATGCGCTACTCTACTATTCAAAACTGGTCAGATAACGTCTATAATCTGGTTACCAAGCGTGCTGCTGCAGAAAAAAATGCGACGGTTGAATGGATTGACGGAAACTTAGGGTCAAAAGTATCCATGAAATACCCAGCCGTTCATTTGAATGGACCAGGAGCGCGTGGAACAATGCTCTCAATCGCTTTTGCTGGAGCAAACCAAAATCAAGATACAGGTGCTAAAATGATTCATAACGCACCAAATACTTCAAGTTCAATCATTTCTAAGTCTATTGCCAAAAATGGTGGAGCAGTCAATTACCGTGGACAAGTTACTTTTGGAAAAAATTCTAAAAAATCTGCTTCTCATATTGAATGTGACACAATTTTAATGGATGATTTATCAAAATCAGATACCGTACCATTCAATGAAATTCATAATTCACAAGTCGCCTTGGAACACGAGGCGAAAGTGTCAAAAATTTCAGAAGAACAACTCTATTATTTGATGAGTCGTGGACTTACAGAAAAAGAAGCAACTGACATGATTGTCATGGGCTTCATTGAACCCTTTACCAAAGAATTGCCAATGGAATACGCTGTTGAATTAAATCGCTTGATTTCTTATTCAATGGAGGGTTCTATCGGATAAAATAAAATAGTGTTGTTATATCAATGTTTTTTGGTTGAATCTTGTAAAAAATAATTTCAAAGGGGCACTAAAGGGGCATATATTAATAAGTTAAATAATTAGTGATACATACTGATTAATTAAATAATGTGTTTGTGCCCCCTAAAAGTCAATTATGGCCCTTGTAAATAAAAAGTGCCCCTTGTAATTGAGAGGCATTTTTTTATTTAATCTCATTTAGTTTTTTAACAATATCAATCTTAACAGATTTTGTGACGTGTGAGTAAATGCTAAGAGTTGTCTTATAGTCGGTGTGTCCTACTCGATCCATTGCAGCGCTTAGAGGTATTCCAAGTTCAGCGAGTAAAGCAATGTGAGAATGCCTAAAAATATGGGATGTAATATGCTTTGTTATTCCGACTTTTTCTGCAGCTCTCCTCACAACTACATTGAGAGTATCTAAGTCAACCGCAGCACCATTAACAGTAAAGAAAATATAGTTATCTTTATTAAAATCATTACCTTTCAAAGAACGATGAAGTTCTAATAACTCAAGTTGCTCTTGGATTATATTTTTAATGTTTTCTGAGATTGTTATTGTTCTGTAAGAGAACTCAGTCTTCGGAGTGGTTTTTATTTTCAACGCCCTATCATAAGTGCCGTTAATTGTTACTGTCCCATTTTCCAAATCTATTTCATGAATTGTAAGAGCAGCTGTTTCACCATAACGAGCCCCAGTATATGCCATAAATTCTACAAAATTGGCAATATGCTCAACTCTTGAAGTTATTCTCAGAACAGAAAGAATTTTTTTAATATCACTTAATTCAAGATAACTATCTCGTTTTTCCTGAACTTCATTAAAAGTTTTTGTTTTTTTGGGAGCTTTTACAAAACTGGCTTCATTTACTTCAAGATAACCCATCCTGACTCCGAAATCTAGAATGGAGTGAAATCTTTTCTTGAAACCATTGTAGTAGCTATAGGCATAGCCCTCGTCCATCATCTCGTTTACTAAATCTTGAATTAACCGGCGATTTATATTTCTAGCTTTTGCATTTTTACCGATTTTCTCTAATATACGATTATCATTTGCTGTTGTTCCACGAAGTGATGAGGCTTTGACCGTTGGAGACCAGTTTTTATAATATTCATCATATAAATCAACAAAAGTGATATCACTTCCTTCATTATGAGAAAGTATTTTATTTATTTTTTCAGTTAATTCTTTAAGTGCAATTTTTTGTGCTCGTGGTGTTTTTTTATCCAGGGTTACAGAAACCTTTTTTAATTTCTCTGTCAGTGGATCACGGTATCTTTCAAAATATTTATACTTCCCATTTGGTAAATCTTCTATCCACATTTGCTTTTTATACCTCATTTCTGATAAAATGGTATAGTAAAAAAGCTTATTCAAAGCCTTTATACTATTTTATAGTTTAAATCCGCCCCCCTTGTCGTCAAACTTGAGCGGATTTTTTATTTTCTCCAATCAGCCTTATACTTGTCAGGCAAATTAGAATATAAGCGAGAAATCAAAATGTTAAATTCCTCAATATTTCCACCCAAAATGTCATTCAATAATTCAATTGCATCATCAACTGAATTTACGATTGAAATCGGAAACTTAGGATAAATATCTTTCCAAATATTTCGAAGGTGAATTTCCAAATCTACCAGATCTAATTTAGTTTCTTTCATTACTTTATGCATAAGGTTTTGACGCCATTTTGGAACACCATATATTTCTAAAAAATTAAAATTTGTCAGACCACAGATATCTATGCAGAAAGCAATAAGAAAGTAGCGCATATCATTCGTAAGTTTGCACAATTCATTCACGGTTTGGATTGCTGTATTAAATTGTTTTTTTGATATCGCACTGTCTAAGGTAATTAATAGTTGCTTTTCTCTTTCTTTTTTAGATAGAATGCTTTTAATTTCAGTGGAATCTTTCTTATTTTTAGTTGAAGAAGTTCTAAATTCAGTGGATAGTAGTTTATCCTGTTTATGAAGATATTTAACCCCCTTGTCAGAGACATAGTAAACTCTTTGTTTAATAAGAGGCTCTAAAAATTTAGGAGAAAAATTTTCTTCTATCCTTGCAACTAACTCTCTCTTGTTTCCGGAGATTTTCAATTCTTTTGTTTTTAAAATATTTTTTAATTGTATAATAGTGAGTCCATCTAATGCCTCAAAGGGTTCAGCATAATGGATATATTCTTTATTAATAAGATTAATTATTGAATTTTCTTTTATTCCATGTTCAAACCAGAAATGCTCTGGAAATCTTGTTGAGACTGGTTTCTTATGACACCAATTTAACACTTCTATCTCAGCAGCTGTAAGCTCCGGTTTAGAATTAGACATTTGAGGAGCGTTTGAAAAGGTTGTAACTTCCTTGGATAACTCTTTTTTACTTTTAAACAAATCCCAAATTGAGAAAGTTGTTTTCTTATAAACTTTATTATATGCTGCCTTTTTCGGATTTTTAACCCAACCCATGCCCTTTTTTCCATAACCAGGAATGAGGGCTTTTTTTACTTTACGCTTATATTTGGCAGTTGTTCTAGCTTTAAAGCTTTTTTTAATGCTTGGTTTCCGCATTCCAAATTTCATGAAGCGCTCCTTTACATTACTTGTTTTTGAAGTCCAATTTTTGAATTTAGTTCTACTATAATACTTTTAACCAAAGACTCCCATTTATGATCGATGTGACATGCATCCATTATACTATAAACGTTCCAACTTTCGGGATCATCATCAGTTCTATCTAAGTAGTGTACAACTTGAGATTGAACTTCCTCTTTGTCCCACGTTTTAATCTTTGATTTCAGAACGATAATTTTTGTAAGTTTTTCCGGACAACCAGTCGCTTCAATGAAACGATTTATATCTTCAACCGTCCCATCATTTCTTTCAAAAATATCCCATAAAAGAAGAATGGCTTCTTTGTCAGCAATTTTTTCGCAAGGATTATCCCAGTCGTATTCCGAATGACGTATTAAATCTTTGTTTTTAGCATGTATATATTCGTGACATATTTCGAATGCAGTTGCTCTTTCTATATCTATGATTCCCCAACCATATTTATAAGAGATATAAGCACTTGCACCACTTAACTTTTCATATTTAAGTTCAATACCTAAATTTTCAATTTTAATAATTATAATTTCTAGTAGTTCTTTACCTGTCATAAACTACCGTCCTCTCTTTAATTTATAATCAATCAGATAGTTTATGAGCAAATAAACGTCGAATAATTTCTTTATCCTCTTCAGGGATAGGTTTACCTCCAACTGACAGAACGCTATCCCAGTCAAAATCTTTAGGTTTATTAGCTAAATCAGCCAAATCAACTGTTTGATTTTTGGGTTCAGTCGTATCACGTCCGAGTAAATAGTCAACCGAAACGTGGAAATAGTCAGCTACTTTTGCTAAATCACTTGCTTTAGGGTTTGAAGTTTTCCAACGATAAAATAAATTATCACTAAATTCTAAATCTGCAGATACAGCTGGTAATGATTTCCCTCTTTTTTCTGCAAGTTTTTTAATCCTATCAAATGTAGTCATATCAGTCATTATAAAGGTCTCCTATAAATAAATTTACAAAAACGTAGTTTTAACCCTTGACAAGAACTACAAAAACGTATATAATGATTCTTGTAAGATAAAAAGTTAGAAAAAACGTTAGAAAAACAACTTAATCACAAACACAATAAATAAGCTTCCCGGCAGTTTTATATGTTTAGTTAAGGCTTTTCTCTATGCCTTTATTCTATACGAAATGTAGTTGTATGTCAAGGGTGAACTACAAAAAATCTAACTTTTTATCTAACTTTTAGAGTTAGGAGGACAAAAATGTCAGAAGTAGAACAAAGTTTTGATTCTCAACGAATAAAGATTGTTGAGTATTTAGAAAAAGAAGGGTTCAGTAATAAAGATGTTATTCGTGCATACGAAAACATCAAAGAGCCACCTTATAAATTCGCTAAAACAGATATCAGCTCTGTATTAAATGGGAACCGAAAATATACTCAGTCTGTAAAATGGCTTATCACATTTCTCATTAAATACTTTGACTTAGATTAAGAAAGGAAATTAAAATGCCATACGCAAAAATAACCTATCTACCTGTAGAAAATGCAGAAGATGCAGAATGGTGTGACAAAAAACACCTTATGGAAGTCTGGCAAGGCTTATCAAAAGGCACATTAACAGCCTGGCTTACTGAAATGAGAGATCGACCTGAATTTAAAAAAGGTGTACTCAATCCAACTCACGGACTTGTATTTATCAATAAAGAAATATTCAAAGAGTTTGTAGAGTGGAAAGAAGCAACTCGTTATAAGAGTTATAAAAAATAGGAGGAAAAATGCTCAAAATTAAACTTTTAAACAAGTCTGACCAACAGTGGCTAGAGGGCCGAAAAGACGTTGAAGCACAATTGGAGATTTATAGTTCAATCCTGAACGCAAATGACCGTGTTCGAGCTATGAAACAGCCACGAGCCCAACCCAGTGAATCACTTGTTCATTACGCAAAAGAACAATCGCTTGGAATGTGGTTAGAAGAGTCACCATTCTTAGCAGAAATGAAAAAAGCCCGCACTGGTAATGCGAGCTGGTAGAAAATCTGTGGAAAGATTCTACCTTCATTATAACAAATTGGAGGAAACATGAAAAGCAACGTAAAATTTGATTTTACAAAAATCAAGAAAAGAACAGTTGGCGCTCGAAATATGATTTTGACACCGACTATCCATATTAGCAAAGGTGGAGATTTAGCGTTTTACTGTATCAATGTTACTGATGCCCCTTATTTCAGAGTTGCAAAAACTGGGAACTTAATTGGACTAGAATTTAGCAATAAACAATTTAGTAATTCGTTCACATCTCGTGAAAGAGGAAGTGCCTTCTGTGCAGTTGCTCGTTCAGTGATTAAAGAAATTGAATTTGAAAAGTATATTGGAACTGATTATCATTCCGCTAACTTTGCACTACAAAAAGAATCTGAAAATCTGTATTGGTTTGATTTAACTTCAACTGTCACTAAGTACAAGAAATTGAAGTAGGTGCACTATGATCAAAAATAAATTATTTTACTGGATGGATAAACAGAAAGTTTCTATTTCAGAAATTAGTAAAGATACAGGACTATCAAGAACTACCCTGACAGATTTAAAGTTTCATAGAACCGCAAGGATTGACCTTAGAATGTTAGAAACCTTATGTCAGTACTTCAACATTACTCCTGGAGAGTTTTTTGAATATAAACCAAAGGAAAAATAAAACATGATAAAAATCAATAAATTAGAAATTGAAAATGTGAAGCGTGTCAAAGCAGTTTCACTTGAACCAACACAAAATGGACTGACAGTGATTGGTGGACGAAATGGTCAAGGTAAAACATCAATCCTTGATTCCATTGCATGGGCTTTGGGTGGTAATAAGTACAAACCTAGTCAACCGCATCGTGAAGGTAGCGTACTTCCTCCAAATCTTCAAATATCATTGAGCAATGGTTTAGAAATCAAGCGTGATGGAAAAAACAGTGATTTGAAAGTCATTGATCCTAGCGGTCAAAAAGCCGGACAAAAACTTCTGGATAGTTTTGTAGAAGAATTTGCCCTCAATCTTCCAAAATTCATGGAATCATCAAATGCTGAAAAAGCAAGAACCTTGCTTCAAATAATTGGAGTTGGTGACAAGCTGGCAGAGTTCGAGAAAAAAGAACAAGAACTTTATAATGAGCGTTTGGTTATAGGACGAGTTGCAGACCAGAAAAAGAAATTTGCTGCTGAGATGACCTACTTCCAGGAAGCACCCAAAGAGCTTATCAGTGTGTCTGAACTTATTCAGGAACAACAAGCTATTCTTGCTAAGAATGCTGAAAATGAGCGACTGAGAGGGCAAAGGGATAGTCTGAAACAACATCAAACCCAACTTGATTCTGAAATTGCTCGATTAATCAAAGAGAAAGCCAAAGTTGACCAACAACTAGAAATTGCTGAAAAAGATGCACTTGATTTGCATGATGAGTCAACTGAGCAACTTGAGTACAGCATCAGTAATACCGAAGAAATCAATCGCAAAGTCCGTGCCAATCTTGATAAAGACAAAGCCGAACAAGATGCTCAAATTGAAAAAGAAAAATATGATAACTTGAGCGCTCAAATTGATCGTATTCGTTTAGATAAAAATCAGTTGTTAGAAGATGCAGATTTGCCTTTGCCGGGTCTGTCAGTAGCAGAAGGAGAGCTTCTCTACAAAGGTCAACGCTGGGACAACATGTCTGGAGCTGAACAGCTTAAAGTTTCAACCGCAATTGTTCGCAAACTTAATCCAGAATGTGGTTTCATCTTGATTGATAAGTTAGAACAGATGGACTTAGACACTTTGAAAGAGTTTGGCCAATGGTTGGAACAAGAGCAATTACAAGCGATTGCCACAAGAGTTTCAACTGGTGACGAGTGCTCAATTATCATCTCCGATGGTTACGGTGAAGAAACTGAACAAGCGGCTGTAATAGAAACACAACCAGCACAGCCAGAACAGACAAAATATCAGTTTTGAGGTGGTGGATTATGGAAATGAAACAGATTCCAGACTATCCTAACTATGCTGTGACTAGACATGGGAGAGTTTGGTCCTATAATACTAACAAATTTTTAGTACCTTATTTAACTAAAAAGAATATCGTCGTTATAAATTTGTCCGTTGAGGGTATGTGTTTTAAAAGAAGTCTATCTAGGTTGGTATTTATAACATTTAATGCCTATGAGCCTGAAATTGTGAGACATAAAGATAATAACCCCACTAACAATTGTTTGGAAAATTTAGAGGGGATATCAAAGGAAGAGCATTTAAAGCGTTTAGGAAATGCTAGCAATTTCAAAAATCAGAAAAGAAGGAAAATGATTAAACTTAATCCAGAAACTGGCGGTAAAGAAGTAGTGGTTTACCCTTATAAGTCGACTGAATACGATTGTGCTTTGAAATGTTGCAATTTTAAACGGCTAACTTTCAGAGGGAATTTATATTTTTACCCAGAAAGAAAAGATCAACTCATGGATGAAATAATTAAAAGAATACGACTAAACGATCTTTATATATCAAGTCATCCTGAAGATATACAAGGAAAATACGCCTGTAAAAGACGCATAACTGAGAATAAAAAATACCTTGAAATACTAGAAAAAATATAAGGAGAAGTAATGGCATTTAACATTACAAGCGGTCCAACTGCTACCGCTCAAAAAGTAGTTTTGTACGGAGTTGAAGGAATTGGGAAGTCAACCTTTGCTTCACAGTTTCCAAATGCAGTGTTCATTGATATCGAGGGTTCAACCTCAAATATGGATGTAATGCGAATGCCCTCTCCCCGAAGTTGGCAAATGATTATGGATGAGGTAGAAGATGTTAAACAACGTCAAATCTGCCAAACCTTAATCATTGATAGTGGGGATTGGGCTGAAAGAAAATGTAAAGAACATTTAGCCGTACTTGGAAAATGGACGGATAGTACAAATGATTATGGGGCAAAATATGTTTCTCTTGAAAAAGAATTTGGTCAACTTGTAAATAAGTTGAGTGATGTAGTTGAAGTTGGAATTAATGTTGTTGTAACTGCTCATGCGAAACTTAAGAAAAAAGAAGAACCTGACCAAATGGGTGCTTATGACCGCTATCAGCTAAAAATGGAAGATAAGACTGGAGCGATGTTGAAGGAATGGGCGGATATGGTTCTGTTTGCGAATTATGAAACAACGATTGTTACTGACAGCAAAACCAATTCAAAAAAAGCAACTGGTGGTCAACGTGTTATGTTTGCGGCACATCATCCAGGTTGGGATGCAAAAAACAGACATAATTTGCCTGACAAGCTGCCACTTGAATTTGGAGCAATTGCTCATATTTTCCAAAAACAAGCCACTCCACCGGTTCAAATGCAGCCACCAGTTGAGCAACCTCAACAAGAACAAGTAACTGCAGCAACCACGGTTGAAACACCTCAAGAAAACAATTTTGGACGTGAACCAAATATCATTGATCCAGCAATACCAAAAGAATTGGCTCAACTGATGTCAGTAAATGAAGTGACAGAAGAAGAAATTCGTAGATTGGTAGCAGAAAAAGGCTTTAGACCTTATGAAATGCTAGTTAAAGATTATCCAGATGATTTAATTCAAGGTGGTCTTGTTGCTCAGTGGGACAAAATTTTCACAGAAATTAAAGCTAAAAGAGCTTACTAAATAAAAGGAGAAATTAAACATGAACGATGATATGCAAATTTTAGGTTGGGACGATGAAGTAGAAGAAGGAAGCCCCTTCGTCCTCTTGCCAGAAGGTAATTATCCTTTCACAATTACAGGACTTGAAAAAGGTATTTATGAGAAGCCGGCAAACCGTGAAAGTAAGATTCCTGCTAATTGTCCTAAAGCGACAGTAACATTGGAATTCACAACATCTACTGGTGAAAAATCAACACTGACAGAAAACTTCTATCTTTATAAGAAAATGCAATGGAAAATCAATCAATTCTTTACATCAATTGGTGCTCCTAAAAATCCAGAAGGTAAGGTAAAAATGAACTGGGGCACTGTATTAGGTGCTAAAGGTGCGGCAAGTCTTGTTGTTAATGACTATACTGACCGTTCTGGGAATCCAGCTCAAAACAATAGAATCAAAGATTTTCTTGAACCAACTCAACAAACTGCTGCACCAGGTTATCAAGCACCACAACAAAATTATCAACAACCACCAGCTCAAACTCAACCACCTCAACAAAATGTAACGCCATTCCCACAACAAACTGCTGCACCTCAAAATGGCGCTAGCTATAACTTTTAAGGGGGGAATAGAAAATGCTTGCAGAAAAAAATCTAACAGGTAAATTTAAATTTGAGTTTTCAGAAGCTGTAAAAAGCTTCTCTCAATGGTTGGTAAGTATCGGCCAAGACTTCTCCTATAAAGAGAAAGATTATACTATCACAGCAAAATTTGAATGTGATGAAGACTATTATAATGCTGAGGCGAAAGCACTTGAATTAGAAGATAAAGCAAACCCTCAAATGAGCTTTGATTTAGAGGAGGATAATAATGGAACTCCGTCCATATCAGAATGAAGCGAATGACCGAATCCAAGAAGAATGGGCGAGTGGTGTCAAGAAGACGTTGCTCGTTCTTCCTACCGGATTGGGTAAAACCGTGACATTCTCAGATTTAACAAAACAATTAGTAAGCAAAGGTGAGCGAGTTTTAATTATGGCCCACCGTGGCGAATTACTTGACCAAGCTGCAGATAAACTTTTCAAAGTAACAGGATTGAAAGCTGCAGTCGAAAAAGCTGACCAAACTGCAAAAAAATCATTTTATAGCGTGACCGTCGGAAGTGTTCAAACCTTGATGCGTGAAAAACGGCTACAAGATTTCCCGCAAGATTATTATGACACTATCATTGTTGATGAAGCACATCACATTTTGGCCAGTAGTTATCAGAAAGTCCTTGAATATTTTTGTGAAGCTAAAGTTTTAGGAGTAACTGCAACTGCTGACAGAACAGACAAGAAAAATCTGGGTGAGTTCTTTGAGTCGCTCGCTTATGAATACACCTTGCCTGATGCGATAAAAAATAAATACTTGTCACCGATGAAAGCAATGACTATCCCATTAAAAATTGATTTATCTGGTGTTTCAATGTCAGCCGGTGACTTTAAAGCAAGTGAAGTTGGAAGTGCATTAGACCCTTACCTTTACCAAATAGCAGATGAAATGGTCAAAAATTGCTCAAACAGAAAAACAGTTGTCTTTTTACCGCTTGTAGCAACTTCTAAAAAGTTTCGAGATATTCTCAATGAAAAAGGATTTAGAGCTGCAGAAGTCAATGGAGATTCCAAGGACCGTGCGGAGATTTTAGAAGACTTTGACAACGGAAAGTACAACGTACTGTGTAACTCAATGTTACTGACAGAAGGTTGGGACTCACCAGAAGTCGATTGTGTCATTATGCTAAGACCAACAAAATCACGTCCGCTTTATGTTCAATGTATTGGCCGTGGCTTGCGTTTGGCAGAAGGCAAAGAAGATTGTTTGATTCTGGATTTCCTTTGGCACACAGAACGTCATGAGCTAGTTCATCCAGCACACTTGATTGCTAAAGATGATGAAATTGCTAAAAAGATGACTGAAAAAATGGCTGAGGTTGAAGAAGATGATCAGCTACAACTCTTTGATTTAGAAGAAGTTGCGAAGGAAGCTGAAAGTGAAGTCGTTCAAGACCGAGAAAACTCACTGGCAGAAAAATTGGCAACGATGAAAAAACGGAAACGAAAACTTGTGGACCCTCTACAATTTGAACTTTCTATTCAATCAGAAGACTTGATAAACTATGCCCCGTCTTTTGGTTGGGAAATGGCCCCAGCTTCTGATAAACAAATTGCAGCACTTGAAAAATTTGGCATCTTTCCAGAAGAAATTGAAAACTCTGGGAAAGCTAAAGTATTACTTGATAAATTAAATAAACGAAAAATGTCAGGTCTAACTACACCTAAGCAAATTCGATTCTTAGAAAGTCGTGGTTTCCAACATGTTGGAACTTGGGAATTTAATAAAGCACGAGGTCTAATTGACCGGATTGCTGGGAATGGTTGGAGAATTCCGGTTGACATTAACCCTAGTGAATATAAAAAATAAAAGAAATGAATTATAAATCGTTATGTTTATATACGTACGCATGAATTGATGAAGCCTACTCCATAAGAAGTGACATCGAGCCTGTTTACTTTCAAAACAGGTGATTCTTGTTTATACATTTCAAGATGTCTTTTCACATTCGGATGTTCCATAAAATATTCTTCATTTTCGATTATTCCTTCACTTATTTTAATTAAACCTAAACGATCTAAATTTGCTATTGATTTAGTTACATCTATGATACTTTGATTATCAAAGAGTTCATCAACAATAAAATAATCATTAAGTTCAAAATATCCATTAGGTCGTATTGATATTATTTTGGCAACAGGATGACTCATTGTATTTTTAAAACTTTTTAAGATATTAGCATCTAAAGGTGATAGTTGTTTAATGATTTCTACAAAAGATGGATGAGCAATCATGCCTTTTGATTTGTCCATAGAAGTCGTAATAAGCTTAGCAAACATCTCTCTTAATTCTTGCTCTTCTATATAATATTTTGAGGCATCTAAGGCTGGTCCAACAATAGAAAGCGGTGGATCCTGAAGGTTACCTTCATCAATAGAGATTATCCCTTGAGCCAATGATTCTTTGAATTTTTGAACAGAATACTCTCTTTTAACTCTTTTCCTTTCAGCCACTTCATGTAGTTTTTCAAATCCTATCAAGGTCATTATATCATCTAGTGCTTGACCTGGACCTTGTGCATTTGAAAATGTTGCTCCTGCAAAGCCAGCACTAAATGACATTAATGCATTAGAAATAATTTCACCCATAAAAAAACCTCTTTTCTATTCTTTATTAAATAATACCACAGAAAGTAGACAAAACCCAATGACAGATAAACTTAACTTAACTTTACTACTAGAATATATACCACCATCATCGCTTGATTATCTGGACTGGGTATCAGTTGGAATGGCTTTGAAATTCGAGGGCTATCCCTTTGATGTATGGGACAGTTGGTCACAATCTGACAGTAGATATAATGCACGAGAAATGGAATCAAAGTGGGATTCACTTGGCCATAACGGAGCTACACCAGTTACTGGCGCATTTATCACAATGAAAGCAAAAGAAAATGGTTGGTCTTCAAATTCTTATAAAGGAAATGATGGGAACGAATTCTTAGGATGGGATGATGAGGTGAGCGCAGCACGAGATTATAAGTTTATTGATAAATCTTGGCTTGAAGGGCAAGAAATCAGAGAGCCTGATGATAATTGGAAACCTGTAGAACAGCTTAAAACTTATATTCAAACGCTTTTCAAAAATGATGATTACATTGGTTACGTCATGAAATCTTGGCTGCGTGATGACGGAAAATATTCTGTCAGTGGCGCAGGTAACTATACTAGAACCGCAGAAGAATTACTCAATGAACTAAAAAAGTATAAAGATGAAAAAGACTTGAGTTATATTGTGGGAGATTCTGACCCTCTTGGTGGGGCTTGGATTCGTTTCAATCCTCTTGATGGTAAAGGGGTAAAAAATGAAAATGTTACTGAGTTTAAATATGCTCTAGTTGAATCGGATAATTTAGGACTTGAAAAGCAAAATGCAATCATGCGTGAATTAGAATTGCCAATTGCAGCTCTTGTCTATTCTGGTGGGAAATCAGTTCATGCCATTGTAAAAGTTGATGCGAAAGACAAAAACGAATACCGTGAGCGGGTTGAATACCTCTATAAAATTTGTAATAAAAATGGTCTTGAAGTTGATGGTCAAAATAAAAATCCGTCACGTTTATCTCGAATGCCTGGTGTAATTCGTGGAGAGCACAAGCAATTTCTTATTGATACAAATATCGGTAAAGCGAACTGGGAAGAATGGCAAACCTACATTGAGGATTTGAATGATGACTTGCCAGAGTTTGAAAGTCTTGCGGATATGTTTGAAGAAGACCCACAACTTGCACCAGTTTTGATTGACGGAGTTTTGCGCAGAGGTCATAAAATGCTTATCGCTGGACCATCAAAAGCCGGAAAATCATTTGCATTGATGGAGATGTGTATTGCGATTGCAGAGGGGATTCCTTGGTTTGGATTTAATTGTGAACGTGGAAAAGTCCTTTATATCAATATGGAGCTTGACCGCCCCTCAGCTTATAAACGATTCAAAGATATTTACCAAGGAATGAATGTTCCACCAAATCATTTAAAGAATATTAGTATTTGGAACATGCGTGGTCATTCTATTCCAATGGATAAATTGACACCGAAACTGATCAGACGTGCTCAAAAAGAAAAATTTGATGCGGTGATTATTGACCCAATCTATAAAGTACTGACAGGTTCTGAAAATGATGCGGAACAAATGGCCAAGTTTACAAATAACTTTGACAAAGTAGCTGCAGAACTTGGAACTTCTGTCATCTATTGTCACCACCACTCAAAAGGAGCACAGGGCGGTAAATCTTCTATGGACCGAAGTTCTGGTTCTGGAGTATTTGCCCGAGACCCTGACGCAATTCTTGACTTAATCGAACTTGAAGTTACTGACAGCTTGAGAAAGCAACAAGATGCCAGGGCAGTGGCTAACTTCTATGCAGCTAAAATCAGAGATGAAAAGCCTGAATATCTTAATGAAATTGGCCAAGATGAGTTTCTGTCAGCGCCTGAAATGCGAAAACATTTGGCTTTAGCATTTGGGGATGAACGTGCAAGAGAAATTGCCGGCTTTGAATTGGAACAAGTTCAACGAGTTGTGAAGTTGATGACTGCTTGGCGACTTGAAGGCACACTTCGAGAGTTTCCAAAGTTTGAACCAGTCAATTTGTGGTTTAATTATCCACTTCATTATTCCGATGATTCTGGAGTTCTGAAAGACCTTGAGCCAGTTGGAGCAAATGATAACAAATGGTCAAAAGGTGGTAAAAAAAGTGCAGATGTCCGCTCCTCAGCAGAAAAGAAAGCTGAACGAATTAAGAAGAATACTGAAAAACTTCACACTGCTTTTGAATCGCTTGATATGGAGGGGACAGGTAAAATCCGAATCGGAGAAATAGTCACATATTTTGAAGATAAAGTTACACGGAACACTATAAAAAATTGGATTAAAGAACAAGAAACTTTGACAATTGATGATAAAGGTTGGATAACTAAATTAGAAAATAATGAATAAATTATAAGTTTTATCGAACCTGTCAAACTGTCAAAAATTAGTTAATTTGACACCCCTTGTCAAACTGTCAAATTAACTAAAAGTAATATTTTTGACACCTGTCAAATTAACTAAAAATTGACACTTTGACACCTGTCAAAAAAGCTTGATAGCTACTCTAAAAGAGTCAGGGAATAGAATTGACAAGTAAATTATTTTGGGCAGACGTTTCACTGCCAAAAAATTATACAAGTCACTCAATTCTGCCGGGGACGGTGGAGGGGGAATGAAAATAAAAATTAGAAAAGTGAGGTTGAAAGTTGTGAGTAAAAAAAGAAGTAAAAAAAGAGATCTTGGAATTTACGGTCAAACAAATAGTCAATACTTTATAAGTTACTTTTCAAGTATTTCTCCAGTTGAAAAAGAGCAAATTGTTGAAATGATAAGCTACTCACCTCAATTAGCTTATGTTGTTTTGAAATGGGCTGTGAGTTCTGGGGTGATTACTAAAAGTTATCTAGTACCTGATAAAGAATTTAATTATTTGCAAGGAGCAAATTTCGGATTTGAGGAATATGAGCAAAAAGTTTTTTCTCGGAATTCAAAAAAACATGTTGTAGCTCGTAGAACAATCTTTTTAGAAATGGGATTAGATAAAATGCCCCCTCGTAAAAGTTCGCTTAAAGAATACAATGATTTTGATCGTGGGATTATTCAAATTTATCCAGTACTTGATTTCCTCATGGAGAAATTGAAACAGAGTGGAGATATGAAAAAATATTTGTTTAATCTGGCAAAAAAACAAGGGCTGATTGTTTATGATCCTGAAACTGGAAAGTGGCAAGGTAAGGATTATGGACTATGAAAAATTTTTCAACGATATTAAAAATTGGATTTTAGAGTGCAACTCACAGGCGATAAAATTAGGGTTCGGAAATGATGATTTTTGGAACTGGGTTGTAAATTCACTTGGAGAGCTGAGCACAAAATATAATTCACAGCCGCTGGTCATGAAGCAGACGAACATGTTACTTGACTGGCTAGAAGATACCTGGGAAGAGGTAAAAAATGGATAAGACATTTAAACAAAGACTGGAAATACTACCAATAAAAAATATTGAGCATCCTGTTGGAAATACTAAATATTATGTGGCCGTTCATGTTAAATCATTGATAGCACAAGCAGACGAAGAATATCAGGAGCTATTTGATAAATATAGTGATCTCAATGATAGCTATGAAAAAGAAGTAATCAGAAGTTCTAAACTAGAATCGCAAATCATTGATTTAAAATCCCAACTCCAACAGCAAGCCCTGCCAGTCGTGCCTGAGTGTGTGTCAGGAGCAATTGCATGGGATGAACAAATGGATAACAGCATAGCAAAAATTTTGAAGGATATATTCACTGCTAGTGATAAAGGTTTAAAAGAAGCAGGATTGTGGGTTAAAAATAATCCAGAAAAATATATCATTGCTCGAAATATCGGCTACACAGTCGAAAAACCGCAGCTGTTCTATTTGAAGAATAAGATAGAACTTGAAGATGTAGGCAGCGATTTAATTGGATATTTAAATTTGTTTTTAACAAATAATGGATATTTAACAAATAATATAAATCACGCAAAAAAATTCACCCAATCCGAAATCGACAGCATGCAAACTGGGAGATATGAGCAGATTGAGGTGGCGGAATAATGGCCCACAAATACGGAGCTAAAAAAGTAACGATTGATGGCATCACATTTGATAGTAAGGCTGAATCAATCTACTATCAGTTGCATAAGCATGAGCCGAACATGAAAATGCAAGAGAAATTTGTCTTACAAGATAAGTTCAGGCTCAATGGGAAAGCTTATCGGGAAATTTACTACAAGCCAGATTTTACTTTCTACGATGATGCTGGCAACTTAATCAAAGTAATTGATGTAAAAGGTATGATTTTACCCGAGTTTAAAATTAAGGCAAAGATGTTCGCTGCTCGTTATGGGTTGCCAATCACGATTGCGAAAAAAGTTGCTCGAAAAGATGAATTTACAGAAAGTGTGATTTGATGAAAATTTCCCCTGGAATTAAACGAAAACAGGCACTCAAATCCCAAACTAAAGCTCCGGATTTTGAATGTGTACTTCCATCAGCTTTGGCAGCAATTAGACTAGTGGTTGATGATTCTGTTGAAATCAATGAAGTTTACATCTCATTAAAAAGTGAAGGAGCACTATTGAGTTACAGTTATAAAGATTTGGAGGAAATAGAGTGACATTAATTGATGAAATTAAATCATCTCAAAAAGAATCTCATGAAAAATGGTTTGAGAGATGGTATGGAAAAACTGATTTAGAGAATGCTATCAGAATTTCAGCACAACAAGGATATACAGGTTACAGAATTCGAGTAAGCAAACAGGATGATAGTTATTTAAGATTGAGGTTAGGTAATAAAGAAACTATTTCTCTTTTAAAAGAAAAGCTCGGTGAAGGTTTTACTATAACACTCAGAGAAATCCACGGGGAGAATATCTTTGGAATTAAGACTTATGAATCATTCATTCAGCTTTTGTGGGGGTAAATATTGAAAGTAAGTACAGAGTATGGGTATTTAATCAAAGCACTGAGAGAATATCCATTTGAAGCACAAGTAAAACGGAGATGCGAAGAAATTCAATATCCAGTAAGTCATAGTGGATTAGACCCCAATTGGTGGATTACTCCTCAAAATTTGGTTCGTGACCCAAAAGTTTTAAGTGACATCATTAAGTTAGAATGTGATCCAACATTAATTAAGTATAGGCGGCAGTTTAAAGCGATTCAAGAAATGATTGCTGAAACAGACCCCGGTCATTGGAAAATAATCAAGGCTGTTTATATTCACAATGAATTGACTGTTGAAGGGGCATTGATGCGATTTGGGTTTGGTAAAAAGACTCAAGCTTATAAAAATATCATTCGTCCGTTTTTTGAAAAATTGGAATATAAGATTGATGAAATTGCTGCAGAAGAACGCATCGAAATAAATTTTGCGGAAAAGTGACCGTTTTTGCTAAAAAATAGCGAACAAGTGACCGAAAAAATGAGTTAAAATAGTATTGTGAACGAGTGAATGATGATACGACTCATTTTTTCCTTTTAGATTTTACCTGTCAGAAATGGCAGGTTTTTTTATACAAATTTTACAGAAAGCGAGGTACAAAAATGTGACAAAAGGTAACATATACAAGCCAACTACAGCTGAAAAAAAATTACTTGAAGTGCTTATAAATCCAGAAAATGCAGGTAAAACTGTTACAGATATTTGTAACCTTGCGAATGTAAGCCGTCGTAAGTATTATGAAGCGATGGGGAAAGAGGAGTTCTCAAATCTCGTCAATGAGACCACAATGGACTTGGTCACAGCTAAAGCGGGTAGTGTTTTAAATGCTGCTTATAAGTATGCTATGAAAGAAAAAGGATTCCAGGACCGCAAAATGATTTTAACAATTGCTGGAATTTACGTCGATAAAGCTCAAACGGAGCTGTCTGGAGGAATAAAGGTTTCAAATCCTTATGAAGGCTTGACGGAAGAAGAGCTTAGAAAGTTGGCGAGTCGAG